>CAVSHF010000003.1:0-2461326 GCA_963727805.1 uncultured Nitrospiraceae bacterium | reverse complement strand
GTTTAACGCGCCTGAGAGGATTCGAACCTCCGACCCTCAGCTCCGGAGGCTGATGCTCTAATCCACTGAGCTACAGGCGCGGCAAAGATATTCTACCATATCGCACCTCTTAATCCAAAAAAGATTGCCGCCGTTACGCTATCGATAGTCTCCCCCTCTTCCGCTGAATCAAACCCTCCTTTTCCATCCGCAGGAGATTCTCGCCGAGTCTCTCAGAATTCGCCTCGATTTTCTTTGTCAAATCCTTTTCCGTCATATCGGGGTGAATCAGGAGAGCCTTGAGAATTCTTCCGCGCAGTTGACGGTTCGATCCCTCAAATTGACTCTGTTTTTTATGATGAATGCTCTTCCTTGCCGGGTTTTGGAAGTTCTTTTTGAGCATGACTCCATAGTCCATGAGTGCATAGTACCATTCCCGGGGATTCGAGTCGTCGAGGGTTTTTTCAACCAACGGCATAATATCGGTGTCGCTGACACGCTCTCTCTCCCTGAAAAAGAAGTGAATAAAGACGGCACGGATATTCGTCTCGATAAAAACCGCCGGTTTATTGAAGGCGAATGCTCTTATGGACGAGGCTGTCGCTTTGCCGATCCCGGGGAGCTTTATCAATTCGTCGACTGAGGAGGGAAGTCTCCCCCCGTATTTTTGGATAACTGCTTCTGCGCAGCTTTTTAAGGCGATAGCACGTCGATTGTATCCGAGCCCCTGCCACTGCGTCAGCACCTCCCGAAGCGAAGACTGCTTAAGAGAAGGAAAATCAGGGAAATGCCTGATAAAAGCTCCGTATTTCTCCCAGACCCTCTGCGTTTGGGTTTGCTGGAGCATTATTTCTGAAACGAGAATGCGATAAGGACTGCGCTGCTTTCTCCAGGGGAAATCACGGCGATGCTTTTTGTAATAATCATAGATAATCTTGCGGAATGCGCATTCGTCTTCAGGGGTTAACCCTTGCTTATCTGCTAATCGGAAAGAAGAGTACTCTCCGGTAGAATCCTCATGCGACATAATCCGGCCCCTCGCTTATTTCAAATACCTATTTATTGTACTTTATTCATCCGGTCTTAATGCATACAATTAAAGTAATAGCAATAAGCAACCGGATCCCCGGAATAATTGCAGGGAGGATTATATGAAAATCCCTTTGGGAGCAAAGACTCTGGCATATCCGACCCCGGTATGGGTCATCGGAACGTATGACCGCACTGGAAAACCGAATATTATGACCGCAGCATGGGGCGGGATTTGTTGTTCGAAGCCACCATGCGTCGCGGTATCGCTACGCAAAGCGACCTATACATATGACTGCATCGTGAACCGCCAGGCCTATACGATCAGCATGCCGTCTGAAGCGCACGCAAGAGAAGCCGATTATTCTGGCATCGTATCAGGAAAGAATACCGACAAATTCATGGCAACAGGGCTTACCCCTGTGCGAAGCGACCTTGTCGACGCCCCTTATGTGAAAGAATTCCCCGTCGTGCTCGAATGCAGGCTGCTCCATACCATTGAGATCGGGATGCATACGCAGTTCATCGGCGAGATCATCGACGTAAAGGTAGACGAGTCGGTGCTGGGAGACAACAGAATGCCCGACATTCTGAAAATAAAACCGCTCGTTTTTGATCCGGGCAATACCGGCTATTATGGAATCGGCACTTCTATCGGTAAGGCCTTCTCAATCGGAAAGACGATCTGACCCCCCATCAACCTTTAACGATTTGCAAGGCTGCATTCGAGATGACGGCGAGCGCCTTTTCAATTTCTGAGCTTGTCGTCATCTTGCCTGTTGATAGTCTGAGCGTCCCACGGCCCCATTCCTCCGGCACACGCATTGCAGTAAGCACGGACGATAGTCTGCACTCTCCCGAATGGCATGCCGCGCCCGCCGATGCAGCGACGCGATCCTGAATGGCAGAAAGGAGGTCCTGTGCTTCAATCCCCCTGAAGCAGACACTCAGGGTATTCGGTAGTCGGAGCTCAGGATGCCCATTCAGTCTGATGTCTTTCACTTTTTGCTTGAGCCCATCGTAGAGCTGATCTCTTGTTTCCCGAAAGTGCGGTATGTTCAGGTTGAGATCACGTGCGGCGATTTCGCAGGCTGTTCCGAGTCCGACGATTTCAAGGACGTTTTCGGTCCCTGCCCTTTTCCCGCTTTCCTGTCCAGCGCCGTGCATGAATTTTCCAAGTTCGAGGCCACGGCGAATGTAAAGGGCACCGATACCTTTTGGGGCATACAGCTTATGCCCCGCAATAGAGAGAAGGTCGACGCCTAAGGCATTGACATCAACGCAAATCTTGCCTGCGGATTGAGCGGCATCGGTATGCAAGACAATCCCCTTCTTGCGAGCTAACGTGCCAATTTCTTCTATGTGCTGGATCGTTCCGACTTCATTATTGGCGTGCATTACCGTAATCAGAATCGTCTTCGGCGTAATGGCCTTCTCAACACTCACGATATCAACAAGCCCGTATTCGTCAACGGGAAGATAAGTCACCTCAATCCCCTGCATCTCAAGAAATTTGCATACTTCGATCACGGCAGGGTGCTCGATTTGGGATGTTATGATATGATTGCCTTTAGCTCTGAGCGCGGCGGTGGTGCCCATTATCGCATGATTGTTGGATTCGGTACCGCCGCTTGTAAAAATGATTTCTTCAGGCTCACACCCGACAAGGAACGCGACTTGCGCACGCGCGGTTTCGACCGCCCCTCTCGTTTTTTGACCATACCAATGCAAGCTCGATGGATTTCCGAAGTGTTCTTCCAGGTACGGCTTCATGGCTGCAATCACTTCAGGATCATGCGGTGTCGTTGCGTTGTAATCAAGATAGATAGGCTTTACCATTCCCCCCCCCCGATCGTTCAAAACATACCAACGACTTTATCCTCTTCGGTTATGGCATCAACCAGCCCGTCATAATCAAGCTTGCTAGCATCCTTTCTGAGTGCTTCATCCCTGAGTCCCCTCAGTTTGCTGTCCTCATCGAGAATATAGATGGTCCCCGGGAACCCTTCAAGTCTCTCTGCGATAGCAAAATAGACGCCATTTTGAATCAGGACCAAGTCGGCAGTCATCTCCCTCGCCATACTAATACCGCGGTTCCCTTCCGCAGTGTCCGGACCGCTCTTGACAAGTACGAGCATTTCTCCTCCATTAAAATATCATGGTTGTATCGGCTTTTTGTATTAGTCCGACTATTTCGGGACCGCTCAGAATGTTCACGCCCTCGACGAGGTCTTGCGGCTCCATGCCGGACACCGTCACTGATTCTTTGTCGACAGAGACAGTAATGCCCATATCGATACAATCCCTTATGCCTTCCTCGATGCTCGCATATCCAGTAGAGACGAGATCCTGCCCTCTTCTTGCTGCATTGACTCCTCCATCAACCAGCACAAGATGCGTTTCCATATCTTCGGTAATCCCGCCCAGCGCATGCCGTACTGCCTCTGCCGCATCAACGGTACCGTAAGGACTTTTCCTCAATAGGATGCTTATGATTCCCATCTCGTCCTCGTTACGAGCCAACACTCAAGAAAATCGGGCGTGTCTTGATTGTGTTGAAAAGCCCTTTCAGTGAGCTCATTTCTCCCCCCTCAACCGAATCCTCACCCGCAAGACCGCGGGCTTGCATGCAGCCTGTTCATATATCCACTTTAAGCCCTCTACTTACCAGGTCTTCAAGGGCTGAGAAGGCGGCGGGGACCTGCCCTTTCACTACGGAAAAGACGCCGTCTCCCGATGCAATAAGGCGCACCTTGTGGCCTTTCCTCAGCGCTGCGTCGGCAAACTTGATAATAGTATGGGTGTTTTCAGAGCTGTAAGGTGTGGTGGTAAAAAACATAGTAATTTCTTTGTTGATCTTCATTGCGGGCTCCTTCCTGGATAAGTGCCTTTCTTTGTTACCGGACAACATGCTGGAGCCGGAAGCTCCTCACTGTATTCTTTGCTCAATACATTCAAAATGTCAGGGACTATGGGGTCCCTGAGGTAATAACACCTAAGCCTGCCGTCCGTGTAATAGTCGATCATGCCGGTGTTTCGCAGGAGGGATAGGTGCTGTGATACATTTGACTGCGGCAGCTCAAGAAATTTCTCGATGTCGCTTACACATTTAACCCCTTTGATGAGCTCACCTAATATCCTGATCCTCACCGGATGAGCGATTACCCGTAAAATATCCGCCTGTCTGCCATATGATCTCATAATCCATCCTAAAGATTTTTATATCATAATATTATGATACTTTAATATTCATGTCAAGCCATCCTGAATACAGCCATCCTGAATACAATCCAAATAAGATCACGTTCGGAATAACTCCCTCTCAACGCCATAGCATCTGCCCTAAAATCCTGTTACACTTTTTGTATATTTAGAAAGAGACAAATCAAATAAATGCACTCCGTAATTAAAGGAGGTATCCATGATCTCTCTCAATGTGAACGGCAAGAAGTATGAAGTGGATGTGAGCTCCGATATGCCCCTGCTCTGGGTGATCAGGGAGCATCTTGGACTTATCGGAACGAAGTATGGATGTGGTATCGCGCAGTGTGGCGCATGTACCGTTCATATCGATGGGAAGCCCGAGCGCTCCTGCCAGGTCCCTGTGAACGCAGCTCAGGGCAAGAAAATCACCACGATAGAAGGCATCCCCGAAACTCATCCCGTCAAAAAAGCCTGGATCGAAGATGACGTTCCTCAGTGCGGATATTGCCACCCGGGGCAGATCATGTCAGCGGTGGCCTTGCTCAAAGATAATCCTGCACCGAGCGACGTTGATATCGACAATGCCCTATCAGGTAACATATGCCGTTGTGGCACATATCAGCGAATCAGGCGCGCGATACATCGCGCCTCTGGCACTATGGCGACCAACGTGATCGCGGAAGGAGGTAAATGATGAACAACATCATTAACATAAGCCGCCGCGACTTTCTCAAGACTGGGGCCCTTATCGGGGGGGGATTGGTTCTCGGCTTCTCTCTTGATCCCTGCAAATCCCCAGTTGAAGCATCCGAGAAGTCAGCTTCCTTCGCCCCAAATGCCTTCATCCGCATCAGCACGGACAACTCTGTAACGATCGTCGTCAACAAGTCGGAGATGGGACAAGGGGTGTACACATCCCTTCCGATGCTCGTCGCAGAGGAACTCGAAGTCGACTGGTCGAAGATTCGTGTCGAGCCTGCTCCAGTTGACCCAGCGTACAACCATGCTCAATGGGGGACTTTGCAAGGGACCGGCGGAAGCACAAGCATCAGGAGTGAGTGGGAGCGCCTAAGCAAGGCGGGGGCCGCAGCGCGAATGATGTTAATCGCCGCGGCAGCGGACATATGGAAGGTCAGTCCCAACAATTGTCGGGCAGAGAACAGTATCGTGCTAGGCCCGGCGGGGCAACGCCTTTCATATGGAGAATTGGCAGAGAAGGCTGCCACTCTTGAAGCTCCCAGCGATATTCCCCTGAAAAAGCCTTCATATGATAAGTTTCTTGGCAAACCCATAAAGCGCCTCGATACTCCCGACAAGGTGAACGGAAAGGCTGTCTTTAGTATTGATGTAAAGGTCCCGGGAATGCTCATCGCACTGGTTGCACGCCCTCCTGTCTTTGGCGGAAAGGTGAAAACCTTCAACGCGGACAAGGCAAAGGCGATGGCAGGTGTCACGGCGGTGGCTCAGATCAATTCAGGGGTCTCCGTTATCGCCGATGACTGCTGGTCTGCACATCGGGGCCGCGACGCCCTCGAAATCATATGGGACGAAGGCCCACTTGCCACATTCGACACCCAGAAGCAACTTGAAGAGTATGCAGCTCTCGCTAAAACTCCGGGGGCAGTTGCCCGTAAGGAGGGAGATGCCGATCATGCGCTAAAGCAGGCGGCAAAACAGATCAGCGCCGAATACACTGTCCCCTATCTCGCACATGCAACCATGGAAACCCTGAGCTGCCTTGTTGACTATCGGAGCGACAGCTGCGAAATCTGGACTGGCACGCAGTTCCAGACAGCCGACCGCAACTCTGCCGCGCGCATATTAGACCTCAAGCCGGAGCAAGTGAAACTTCATACCACCTATCTAGGGGGCGGTTTTGGTCGCAAGGCAAATCCTCAAACGGACTTCGTTTCGGAGGCAGCACATGTCGCAAAAGCGGCACGAACAGTCGGTGTAAAGCAGCCAATCAAGGTTATCTGGACACGAGAGGACGATACCGGGGGAGGATATTATCGTCCAATGTGGTATGACCGTATCGCCGCTGGGCTGGATAAAGAGGGGAATCCCGTTGCCTGGCGCCATACAATCGTCGGCCAATCGATTTTAGAGGGAACACCCTTCACCCGCATGATAAAGGAAGGTGTCGACCAGACCTCTGTGGAAGGCGCGCAGGATATTCCTTATGCAATCCCGAATATCCATGTTGACTTACACAGTCCGAGAATAGGAGTGCCGGTGCAGTGGTGGCGCTCTGTCGGCCACTCTCACACGGCTTTTGTCGTTGAAAGTTTCATCGATGAGCTTGCGCACGCCGCCGGCAAAGATCCGTACGAATACCGTCTTACACTCCTCAAAAATCATCCGCGCCATCTTGGTGTATTGAAACTCGCTGCTGAAAAGTCAGATTGGAGCGAACCATTGAAAGCGGGACGTGCCCGGGGTATAGCGGTCCATGAGTCCTTCGGCAGCTTCATTTCGCATGTTGCCGAAGTGTCTGTAAAACCAGATGGAACTGTCCGGGTGCATAAAGTAGTATGCGCCATCGATTGCGGCAAGATCGTAAATCCCGACACCATAAGGGCGCAGATGGAATCAGGGATTGTATTTGGGCTTTCCGCTGCGCTACATGGTGAGATTACATTGAAGAACGGTCGTGTCGAGCAGAGCAATTTCCACGACTACCCCGTACTGCGCTTGAACGAAATGCCTATCGTCGATGTCTTTATAGTGTCGAATACAGAGCCACCTGGCGGAGTGGGTGAACCCGGAGTACCGCCTATCGCTCCAGCCGTGGGTAATGCGATATTTGCGGCAACAGACAAACGCATACGGCGGCTGCCGATCCGAGCCGGAGACTTGAAAGCGGATTAGCCAATGGACGTCTACGAGGAAATCGTGAGGCTCAAAAAAGAGGGCAGACCATGTGCCCTCGCCACTATTGTACAGTCAATCGGCTCTTCGCCGCAAAAGGAAGGGGCGAAGATGCTCATTCGGGACGACGGCTTAATCACTGGGACACTTGGAGGTGGATGCATCGAGGCGGAAGTGATTGAGCTTGCCTCGCTTGCCATTAAAGAGGGCTTTCCTAAAACTGTCCCCTTCAATCTTACTGAGAAACATGGCGGGCTTGTGTGCGGAGGGAAAGTCTTTGTCTTTATCGAACCGATAATCCCCGAACCGCATCTTGCAATCCTCGGCGCGGGGCACGTAGGAAAGGCACTCTCCCAGGTTGCAAGTATCTCAGGTTTCCGCGTCACGGTGGTGGATGACAGGGCAGAGTTCTCAAACAAGGAGAATCTTCCGCATGCAGACAATGTAGTCGTGGCTGAATTCGGCGAGGCCTTTTCAGGAATCAGGATCGACCGCAATTCGTATATCGTTATCGCCACAAGGGGGCACAATCACGACCTCGACGCCGTCAAGGCGGCATTGTCGACTAAGGCAAGATATGTGGGCCTCGTTGGAAGCAAGCGCAAAATGGCAGTCCTTTTTCGTTTTCTTAAGGATGCTGGATTTACGGATGATGATATCGGCAGGATTATCACTCCCGTCGGACTCCCGATAGGTTCTGTAACGCCCGGGGAGATCGCAATAAGTATCATGGCGCAGATCATCGAACAGAGGAGGAAAGATGCATTTAGCAGTATCGGCCATTCTTCTTGCAGCGGGATCATCGAGAAGAATGGGGCAGTCGAAACAGCTTCTTCCTCTTGACGGCAAACCGCTCATCAGGCATTGCATCGACAGCATTATCGCTACGGACATTGATGAGATTGTCGTAGTCCTCGGACGCAACAGCGAGAAATTGTTGAAGACACTGCAGGGACTACCGGTAAAAGCTGTTTTTAACGAAGACCTCGGCAGCGAAATGGCGAACTCGGTGAGAATTGGCCTTAGAGCCGTTAATCCTTTTACATCCGGTATCCTTGTCAGCCTTTCCGATCATCCGCTGATTTCTGAGGAGACATTAAAAAACCTGCTCAGGCTGCACTACGAGGCCCCAGCCAAGATTATCATCCCCGCATATAAGGGAAAACGCGGTCATCCGACTCTCTTCCCCAGGCATGTTGTCGATGAGATCTTCAAAGGAGGCACGTTAAAAGATCTTGTCAACAGAAATCCTGAAAGGGTTAGAACGGTCGAGGTTATAGACGAAGGCGTCATAATCGATATAGATACCAGAGAAGATTACGAAAGAGTGCTCGGGAAACTAGTTACTCGACTTTGAGTTTACATCTCATCTCTCGCCGTATGAAACATCCACATATTGGCAGGGAGAATCGACATGAGTTTCCCCTGAAATCACGTTGCAATTATAATTCATATTAAATATATGATCGAATTCTCTATGATGAATTCTCTATGATTGCAAACTCACTTGCAGTGTGATAGGATTGCAGATACACGGATTTGCAGAAAGATTACCGACTCCGCTTTACGCCACCAGTGCGTTTAGCTAATAAACAGTAAGGGAGGGTCAAATGCAGAACCCCGGCGAAAATTACTGGCACATCAGACTGGGAGATCTCAAAGAAGAACTTGTGGCGAATAATTTCGAAGTCTTTCTTGTCGCGTCGTCTGATGAGGCCAGGGACGTTGTTTTGAATACTATCGTTCCGCCGCTTGCTCCCAAGAGCATTTCCTGGGGCGGCTCAATGACGTTTGGTGCTTGCGGTATCGGGAAGGTCCTGTCGAATGACCCTTCTCTGATGATAATCAATCCCTATGAGCCCACTATATCGCCTGCGGAGGCTTACGAGCGGCGCAGACAAGCCCTATTGGTCGATGTCTATTTTACTGGGACCAATGCTATAACCGAAGATGGGCAGTTGGTCAATCTCGACATGATGGGCAACAGGGTGGGTGCCCTGAACTTCGGTCCGAAGAACGTGGTTGTCCTTGTTGGCCGGAATAAACTCGTTACCGATTTGGAAAGTGCCATGACTCGCATCAAGAATTATTCGGCACCCGTGAACGCAATGAGGCTAGACAAGAAAACGCCCTGCGTGACAACCTCCTTCTGCCAGAACTGTAAGAGCCCTGACAGAATTTGCAATGTTTGGACTATTACAGAGAAGTCGTTCCCGAAAAACAGGATCAAGGTAGTCCTGATCAATCAGGACATGGGATTATAGTCTCTCTGTCACACCTTAGCACGCAACACAGCAAGAATCGGATTGATCCTCTTTTCGTCATCGGGTATGATGACAGCAGGAGGTGCTCAATGAAAGCTCTTCATAATGATTATAAGCGTATTGAACGGGCGATTCTCTTCATCGAAAATAAATTCCAGAAGCAGCCAACTCTAAAAGAAATCTCCGCTGATGCGGGCCTTAGCGAGTACCATTTTCAACGGCTTTTTAAACGCTGGGCCGGGATAAGTCCAAAGCGCTTTCTTCAATTCGTCACGGCCGTTTATGCAAAAGAACTTCTGAAAAATCCCCAGAGCCTTGTCGAAGTGGCCTATGAGAGCGGCCTTTCGAGCATAAGCCGCCTTCATGAGCTGTTCATCAATATGGTAGCGGCCACACCTAGTGAATTTCGGAGGCGGGGAGATACCATCACCATCCGTTACGGTTTTCATCCGACTCCCTTCGGTGAGTGCTTTATAGCAGTTACGGATAAGGGGATATGCAGCCTCGAATTTCTTGGGAGCAGGGAGGGTGATAAAGCTGTCGCCGACTTAGTAAAACAATGGAAAAATGCGCGGATCGTCTGTGACCGGAAGGTCACGAAAGCGTATGTCGATAAGATATTCATCCGTCGTGCAGATAGTCCTCGCTTTCCCTTGCACGTGCAAGGGACAAATTTTCAGATCAAGGTCTGGGAGGCGCTCCTGAGGATTCCTCGAGGTGCTGTCGTTTCATATGAGGAACTAGCCGATTCTATAGGCAAATCAAAGGCCGTCCGCGCTGTCGCGAACGCCGTTGCACACAACCCTGTCGCCTTCCTGATCCCATGCCACAGGGTCATCCGGAAAACAGGAGCAATCGGCGGCTATCACTGGGGCAGCGTGAAGAAGACCGCCATCCTCCTGTGGGAATCGAAAAAATAATTTAACCTTACGGCTGCATAAAACCTCTTAACTCTGGATAGGATGGTTTTACCACAAAGGTTCATTGCGATACCGTGAGAGATGTCAGTACCCGCCTCCTCAATAGTAGAAATTATCGGGGCTTTAGCGTTGAGTTTCTTTGTGCAAGCGGTGACGGCCATTCATCACTGGGGTTGAAAACTTGCGGTTTTCTGGTCATCTTCTATAAACAGGATTGCATCCTGATCAACTACAATAATTTTCTTCTAATCAAGGTATCTTCTCGTATCATAAAACTTTGGGGCATGACTCCAATACAGATTTACCAAGTTTATTATTTATCTTCCGCCTCTGGTTGTGTTTAGCCCAGATGCGTCCCATCCACCACCCAAAGCCTTAATAAGAAGTACGCTGGCGGTCATGCGCCGCCCGAGGATATCGATGGCCGTCCTTTCGTTATTCAGAGCTATCGTCTGAACTGTCACGACATCGAGGTAGCTGACGGTGCCAGCCTTATACTGGTTGGTACTCACCGTGACAGATTGTCTCGCCGCCTTTACCGCTTCATCCTGCATCATAGCTTCCTCATCAAGAATGCGCAGCGCCGCCAGGTTGTCTTCCACCTCTTGAAACCCGGTGAGCACCGTCTGTCGATAGGACGCAACACTGGCGTCGTAAGCCGCGCGTGCCTGTTGCGTCTGTGCACCCCTCAGTCCGGCATCAAACACGGTTTCGAGAACGGATGTTCCTACCGACCACAACCGGTTCGGCCATGTAAGCCACTTGGCCAGCTCTGAGCTTTCAAATCCGCCAGACGCGGTCAAGGTGATGTTTGGATAATAGGCTGCCTCGGCAACCCCTATCTGGGCGTTCGCAGATGCAGCAAGTCTCTCTGCCGCGGCGATATCGGGTCTGCGTTCCAGGAGACGGGATGGTACGCCCAAAGGCACGGGCGGTGGGTAGGCCGCTAGCGGACAGACCTGAATTGAGAACACCGATGCCGGTTTCCCAACGAGTAATGCTATTGCATGCTCAAGCTGCGCACGCTGCACGCCGATATCGATTGCCTGTGCTTTTGCAGTCTTCAGCTGGGTCTCTGCCTGTAGCACGTCCGCCCTGGATGCTACGCCACTAGCATATCGGTTCTTTGTCAGTTCAAGAAATGTTTGATAGGCCTTAACCGTGGAATCGAAAAGCTGTCTCTGTGCATCCAATGCACGTAATTGAAAGTAGTCCTGCGCAAGCTGAGCCTGCACGCTCAGGCGGACCGCTTCAAGGTCTGCTGCGCTTGCCTGTGCATTCGCCTCGCTTGCCTCCACCGAACGTCGGATCTTGCCCCAGATATCGGGCTCCCAGGAAGCATTACCGCTTAGCAAATAATTCGATACGGTCGCCTGAGACTTTGCAGAGACTCCGGAAGTTGTTCCTCCAAAGGCCGGCGTGCGGGAGCGGTTATAAGAAGCATCAGCAGTTACCACTGGGAAGAAGGCTGCTTGTGCAGCCTGGACCAATGCACTCGCCTGCCGGTACTGGGCTTCAGCCCCCGCAATGTTCTGGTTCGATATCGCGACCTGTTCTTCGAGGGCGTTCAGTTGCGCATCTTCAAATATCTCCCACCATGCCCCCCGGATGACGTCATCCTTAGGCTGAGCGATCTGCCAGCTTGCGCCACCCTCCATTTCCTTGTATGCAGGTGGCATCTCGACCGAAGGTCTTACATAATTGGGCCCTACAGTACACCCAGTCAGAAACATGATGGCTCCAACAGTAATACTTTTTGTGAGAACATTCCACATTACCCTCACTCCATAAATTTCAATTACTCGAGTCATAAATTATTCCTTCCCGATTCTAGAATCAACCTTCTTTTCCCCGACTTTCTTGCATCTACCCAAAGCCTGAAACGGTCCATATAAAGATACACCACCGGTGTAGTGAACAAAGTGAGCATCTGGCTGAATATCAAACCTCCCACGATAGCGATGCCGAGCGGCCTTCGGAGTTCAGCTCCCACCCCGCCTCCGATTGCGAGCGGCAGTGCGCCGAGCAGTGCTGCCATAGTAGTCATCATGATCGGCCGGAACCTCAGTAGGCAGGCTTGATAGATCGCATCGAGCGGGCTTTTACCATCCTTCCGCTCGGCCTCAAGTGCAAAATCGACCATCATGATTCCGTTCTTCTTCACGATGCCGATCAGCAGGATGATACCGATCAGGGCGATGATGCTGAGATCGGTGCCAGTTACAAGAAGCGCCAGCAGCGCACCCACACCTGCGGAGGGCAGCGTGGAGAGAATCGTTATCGGGTGTATATAGCTCTCATAAAGGATGCCGAGCACGATATACACCGCCAGAAGGGCTGCCAGGATCAGGAGCCACTGATTGGCAAGAGATGACTGAAATGCCTGGGCCGTACCCTGAAAGCTACCCCCGATGCTTGTCGGCAATCCAATCTTGCGGGTTGCAGCGTCTATTGCTTTCACGGCATCCCCGAGGGCCAGCCCTGGGACTAGGTTGAATGATAGCGTCACCGCGGGAAACTGGCCTTGGTGTGGGATAGACAAAGAGGTGGCAGTCGGCTCGTAATGTGTGAATGCACTCAGAGGTACTTGGACCCCGGCAGGCGTGCGGACATAGATATCGCGCAACGTTTCAGGCCTCTGCCAGTAGGCCGGGGCGACCTCCATGACAACACGGTACTGATTGAGCTGCGTATATATTATCGAAACCTGGCGCTGGCCGAAGGCATCGTAAAGAGTGTCATCAATAAGCTGTTGATTAATGCCCAGGCGGGAAGCTGTGCTGCGGTCTATAGCTATCATAGACTGTAGTCCCTTGACCTGCTGGTCACTGCTCACATCGACCACTCCCGGCAGTGAACGAAGCTGCCCTTCTACACGCGGGGCCCAGGCCATAAGCTCATCAAGGTTGTCGCCCCGGAGTGTATACTGATATTGCGCACCGCTCAATCTCCCTCCGACACGCACGTCCTGTACCGACTGGAGATATGCGGGGGCACCTGGCACGCTGCCGAGTCCCTTGCGCAGCCTTCCGATCACCTGATCTGCAGAGAGTTTCCGCTCTTCGAGCGGTTTAAGCGCGATGAACATCCGTCCCGTATTCCTGGTAGAGCCTCCTCCGCCAGTGAATGCTGTTACAGTATCTACAGCTGGATCTCGCATGATCGTATCCACGATCGCCGCAAGTTTATTTTTCATGGCCTGGAAGGAGATGTCCTGCGACGCCTGAATGGTCCCGACAAGCCGTCCGGTATCCTGCTGAGGGAAAAAACCCTTCGGGATCACTATGAACAGGCATATGCTTGTCACAAGAGTTGTAAGTGTCACGCTTAGCATAAGTCTCGGATGTCTCAACGCCCAGGAAAGGAGTACCTCATAGTGCTGGTGCATCCAGTCGAATACACGCTCTCCAGCTCTGAAGAACCGTCCATGAGATCTACCCTTTTCCGGTCTCAGTAGAGCAGCGCACATCATCGGAGTTGTGGTAAGAGAAATAATGAGAGAAACCATTATGGCTGCCGACAATGTCACCGCAAACTCGCGGAAAAGGCGCCCTAGCATCCCGCCCATAAGCAGAATAGGAATAAACACCGCCACCAGTGAAATGCTGATCGAAAGAACCGTAAATCCTATCTCACGCGCTCCCATCATAGCTGCTTGCTTGGCGGGCACCCCATTTTCCAGGTGCCGGGTAATATTCTCAAGAACTACTATTGCGTCATCGACAACGAACCCGGTAGCGATAGTCAACGCCATAAGTGATAGATTATCCAGACTGTATCCGAAGAGATACATAATACCGAAAGTGCTTATTAGTGAAACCGGCACAGCGATACTTGGAATGATGGTCGCCCGGACATTACGCAGAAAGGCAAAGACAACAAGGATGACTAGGATACTTGATATGACCAGATTGCGCTCAACATGCGACAACGAGCTCCGGATTGTCGATGTCCGGTCCAAGACTATAGACATGTTAATAGCTGCGGGAATCGACGCCTGCAGCTGCGGCAGCATGCTGCGAATCCGATCTACCGTCTCGATTATATTGGCCCCGGGTGACCTGAAAATTATCAGCGGTATCGCCGGCTTGCCATTGACAAGTCCCGCGTTGCGCACATCCTCCACCGAGTCTTCGACGCTGGCCACGTCGGAGAGTCTGACTGGCGCCCCGTTTTGGTAGGTTACAATAAGAGGACTGTACTTTTCGGCCTTGTAGAGTTGATCATTCGTCATGACCTCCCAGGTTCTTGTTCGATCCGCCAGCTGACCTTTAGGCCGCCGCACATTCGTTTTACCAAGCATGGTGCGAACATCCTCAAGTCCTATGCCGTACTTATTCAGCGCAGTAGGATTTATTTCTACGCGGACGGCAGGCAGGGAACTTCCCCCGACGATTACCTGACCAACTCCCTCTATCTGTGAAAGTTTCTGTGCCAGAACGGTCGAAGCCACGTCGTATATCTGTGCTTTGCTCATAGTGTCTGATTGGAGCGCCGCAATAAGGATGGGTGCATCAGCCGGATTTACCTTCCGGTAGGTCGGATTGGACGGAAGTGCCGCAGGTAGGTTACTCCGTGCCGCATTGATAGCCGCCTGGACATCACGAGCAGCCCCGTCGATATTCCGATCAAGGTCAAATTGAAGTGTAATAGATGTCGCTCCGAGGGAACTGGACGAAGTCATTTCCGTCACCCCGGCGATGTGGCCGAATTGACGTTCTAGAGGTGCAGCGACCGAAGTCGCCATTGTCTCGGGGCTTGCTCCAGGCAAGGAAGCCTGCACCGAAATGGTAGGAAAGTCGACCTGAGGCAGGGGAGACACTGGAAGCATCCGCATCGCAACCAGCCCAGCCAAGGTCATCCCTAACGTCAGGAGCGTTGTCGCTACGGGCCTGTTGATAAAAGGCTTAGAGATGTTCATTCCACCCCTGTCGACTCCGGTGCAGATTCCGATGATGAATTTTCTTGATCGTTCGCATTATCTGAATTCATTGTGGAACGCTGTTTGCCAAAGCGTTGCGCCAATCGGTCGAACCAAAGATAAATGACCGGGGTCGTATAGAGCGTGAGTACCTGGCTGAAGACAAGTCCGCCTATGATCGAGATTCCCATCGGACGACGAAGTTCCGAGCCGACTCCCGAACCCAGTGCAAGAGGCACCGCAGCCAGCATTGCCGACATGGTCGTCATCATGATAGGTCTGAACCTCAACAGGCAGGCCTGATAGATCGCATCGACCGGGCTCTTCCCCTCCCTGCGCTCGGCGTCCAGAGCAAAATCTACCATCATAATGCCGTTCTTTTTGACTATGCCGATCAGCAGGATGATGCCGATTAGGGCGATGACGCTGAATTCTGTCCTGCAGATGATCAGTGCAAGCAGAGCCCCTACACCCGCAGAGGGCAAAGTGGAGAGGATTGTAATGGGGTGTATATAGCTTTCATACAGAACGCCGAGCACGATATAGACTGTGATCAAGGCTGCCAGGATCAGAATTGGCTCGTTGGCCAGCGAGGAGCGAAAAGCCTGTGCTGTGCCCTGGAAGCTGCCTCTAATGCTTGCCGGCATCCCGATTTTTTGACTTGATGCTTCGATCGCTTTTACAGCCTCTCCGAGTGATGCATCGGGCGCTAAATTGAAAGACAGGTTCGCCGCCGGGAACTGCCCTTGGTGACTGATGATGAGCGGCGCCGTCGTTTCGCTGATCTGCGTAAAAGCGCTCAAAGGTACCTGCCCGCCGCTAGTACTGCGGACGTAGAGATTCTTCAGTTTACTGGGATTCAGTTTGAACTCGGGTTTGACCTCCTGGACGACCCGGTACTGGTTTAGTTGCGTAAATATAGTCGAAACTTGACGCTGGCCGAACGCGTCATATAGAGTGTCGTCGATTAGCTGCGGTGTTATCCCCAGCCGAGATGCCGTAAGGCGGTCGATCGTTATCATGGCCTGCAGCCCCCTGCTCTGCAGGTCGCTGCTCACGTCCCGGAGTTCCGGAAGTGAACTCAAAGTCTCGACCAGCCGCGGGGTCCAGCTGTTTAGCTCTTCCGGATCGGGGTCCTCGAGACTATACTGATACTGCGTGCGGCTCACACGGCTCTCCACGCTGAGGTCCTGCACAGGCTGCATGAAGAGCGTGATTCCCTGGAGTTTGGCGACTTCAGGCTGGAGGCGGCGGATCACCTCACTGGCGCTTAGATGCCGCTCTTTCATCGGCTTCAGATTGATGAGAACTCGCCCGCTGTTGAGAGTTGTGTTAGTGCCGTCCACTCCGATGAACGTCGAGAGGCTCTGGACCGCGGGGTCTTTCAAGATGACACTGGCCAGAGCCTGCTGTTTCTCGGCCATGGCAGTGAATGAGCTCCACTGAGGCGCCTCCGAAATCCCCATAATAAGCCCTGTGTCCTGCACAGGGAAAAATCCTTTAGGAATTATGATGTACAGCAGCACCGTAAAAACAAGCGTCGCAGCAGCCACCAGCAACGTTGCCTTCTGATGGTTCAGTACCCATTTAAGGGTTCTTCCGTAGAACGCGATGACATCATCAAACACACGCTGGGACGCCTTGAAGAGCTTTTTCTGTTTCTCCTCGGGCTTGTGTTTCAGTAGTCTTGCGCACATCATTGGCGTAAGGGTGAGGGAAACAAATGCCGAAATGACGATAGTGACACCGAGTGTGATGGCGAATTCGCGGAATAATCTCCCCACCACATCGCTCATGAACAGCAATGGGATAAGTACCGCAATCAGGGAGACCGTAAGTGACAGAATCGTAAAGGCAATCTGTTCGGAGCCTTTCAGGGCGGCCTTAAGTGGGGTTTCCCCCTGTTCGATGTACCGTACAATATTTTCTATCATTACTATTGCGTCATCGACTACGAAGCCAGTCGCTATGGTGAGTGCCATAAGCGTGAGATTATTCAGGCTGAACCCGGCCAGATACATTATCCCGAAGGTCCCGACGAGGGACAACGGGACAGCAATACTCGGAATTACTGTTGCCGACAAGGTGCGAAGGAACAAAAATATTACCATCACCACCAGCGCGATCGCCAACAGCATTTCGAACTGCACGTCATTGACAGAGGAGCGAATGGTCGTAGTACGGTCTGTCAGTATCGTAACATTCACTGCAGCCGGCAGAGTACTTTGAAGCTGAGGTAACAGTTTCTTGATACGGTCAACAACCTCTATGACATTTGATCCGGGCTGACGCTGTATGTTGACGATTACCGCAGGGGAGTCATTCATCCAGGCCGCCTGTTGCACATTTTCGGCATCATCGATCACGTCAGCCACATCCGACACAAACACCGGAGCGTTATTGCGGTAGGTGACAACCATGGGTCGATATTCCTTGCTCGAGAGGAGCTGATCGTTAGCGCCTATGATGGACGCCTGCCGCGGGCCGTCGAATCCGCCCTTGGCTCGGTTGACGTTGGCGGCGGCAAGAGCTGCACGCAGGTCTTCAAGTGTAAGGCCATAAGCTGCCAGAGCGGTTGGATTAGCTTGTATTCTTACTGCAGGTCGCTGCCCTCCGCTGATACTGACAAGCCCGACACCTGAAAGCTGTGATATCTTCTGCGCAAGCCGTGTATCGGCAAGATCTTCAATCTGTGGAAGGGGAAGGGTCTTTGAGGTCAGTGCAAGAGTCAAGACTGGCGCATCGGCCGGGTTCACCTTGCTATATACTGGCGGATTCGGAAGATCCGGGGGCAGGAGATTCGACCCCGCATTAATCGAGGCCTGAACCTCCTGTTCCGCGACATCGAGACTGAGGTCCAAACTAAATTGGAGTGTGATTACCGAGCTGCCTCCGGAGCTTGTAGACGTCATCTGCCGGAGGCCCGGCATCTGGCCGAACTGTCGCTCAAGCGGAGCAGTGATTGCAGATGCGGTGACATCCGGGCTTGCACCCGGATAAAATGTGGCAACCTGTATAGTCGGGTAATCTACTTGGGGCAGTGCGGATACCGGCAACAAGTAATACGCCACAAAGCCAGCAAGCAGTAGGGCCGCCATCAGCAGTGCGGTCGCAACTGGGCGCAGGATAAATGTGCGCGAAGGATTCATCGTCTATTTTTGCTGGCTCTTGCGGTTGGCCTTGGCATCCTGCCCTTGTGTCGGTAGTTCGACCTTGCTGCCATCCCGCAACCTTTCCGCACCCTCGACCACTACGACATCTCCGGGTGTCAGACCCTCTTCAATCGACACAATATCTGCTTCACCTGGGCCGACTCGCACGGCACGCATCGACGCTGTCTTGTCCTCCTTCACTATAAACACAAACGTTCCCTGCGGGCTTCTTTGTATGGCGGATGCCGGTACTGTAGTGATATTGCGCATGGTATCCAGGAGCAGGCGGGCATTGACGAACTGGCTGGGGAACAGTGAGTTGTCCTTGTTCTCAAACACTGCCTTGAGTTTCACAGTACCTGAGGTGGGATCGATCTGGTTATCGATCGTCAGCAGATATCCGGTCGATAGTTTCTGGCTCTGATCCCTGTTGAACGCATCGACTTGAATGCGCCCACCAGATTTCATTTTTGCGAGCACTGCAGGGACATTATCCTCGGGGATCGGGAATACTACGGTAATTGGCTGCAGTTGAGTTATCACCGCCAACCCGTTGGCATCAGTTGCATGAACTATGTTGCCTGGATCAACTAGACGTAGCCCGATCCGCCCGCTCACCGGCGCGGTAATCCGCGAGTAAATCACCTGGAGTTTGGCGTTGTCCAGAAGTCCCTGATCGAACTTTACAATACCCTCATCTTGGCGAACCAGCGCTGCCTGTGTATCGAGTTGCTGCTTCGCCACTGAATCCTGTTCAGTCAGCAGTTGGTAACGCTTCAGATCCAGCATGGCATTATCGAGCAGAGCCTGGTCGCGGATCAGCTGACCACTCGCTTGGGTTACCTGAGCTTCGTAGGGTCGGGGGTCTATCTCGGCCAGCAGCTGTCCGCTAGAGACAATCTGCCCTTCTTTGTAAAGAACCTTCATCAACGCTCCGTCGACTCGGCTCTTCACTGTAACGGTAGCGAGCGGCGTAACAGAGCCCAGTCCTACGACATAAATACTAACATCGCTCTTTTTTGCAACCGCAGTCACTACCGGTGCTGCGCGGACAACCGTCTGCTTGGCCTGCTGAGACTTGCTGCTCGAGGTAAAGTAGAAATAGGCGCCAACGGCCAGAAGGCACACTGCCACCAGCACTATCCACCATCGACGTCGTCGTAATGGGGTGTACCCTAATAGTAACTGCTTTTCGCCCTTTTCGCTTTCTTGACCAAGAGTCATCGTGCCGACCTCGCATTGAGTAGTGTCATTAATTTAATAGCTTTCTTTGAACTCTTGTCAATTGAACACAGAGCAGCCTCAACTGTTATCACAGTGCCTGCTTCCTCATGTTTTGTCCTTCTCCACGATTGTGATGCTCGGTGTTCTTCGCGATCATGCCTCTCTCTTAGATCCTCGCGTCTTTCCTTAAACCTGTCTCAATTTTTGTCTCTTTTCCATCTGCTCCAATACTTTTTCCATTAACCGTAAGTTACTGTTCATGGCCGTGTGATACATGACGGCTAGCTGCCGGCAGCGCAATGATCCCTCGATGGACCCTTTTGCTGTGTATATAGCCCCACGGCCCATTGAAGGATCTTGCGCTGCTCCATCGTCCTTCTTAAGGAACTTCGCCAGTAGCCATGATTCAACAGAATACCCACTTTAATACCATCCCGCAATCAACATAGTGTTCATGACTCTCCTTCTCACTCGCGTGATTAGTCCCGTCGACAATTTTCATTCATAATTCTTTACCAACTCAAGTCTTTTTCCCCGCATCGCTACCCTTCATAGGAGACGATCAGCCCCTACAAAAGGTTACATATGCTTCAGATATTCAAAATTCAAGGACGGGAAATATCTGATTATATTGCGTCGGATATTTACAATCAACAGAAGAACGCTGTGTCAGTTCGCAATAGCATAACATGATTTTTACGCCCACTCCGTGAAAAGCTAGGTGTCAAAATCCTAGTGACAAGACTATCGCTGCGATAAACCAGTTTGTCTCGATAATGGGTTATGACTGACCCAAGTTTGCCAGAAAATCGTGACCGAATCTACTTCGATTCGGACACGTGTCATTCTATGGACCAAATCCGGGGAAACATATTGCCAGCATGAAAGAGTACTTCATTGAGGAGGTGCTGAACACTTAACATTAAGGTTGCATTAAAACTTCTTTAATCGGGGTGGACGGACGTACCGAAAGCTTCGTCACACGCTTTGAAGATTTTCAGACCAACTCGCACTGAACGTCGCAATAATCACACGGAAGACAATACACGTTAAGGAGCATTAAACTCTGGCTTCCAGTCATATTCCATATGATCTGCAGTTTCCTGCGCCTGTTTTTCGCCGAGGAGTTTCGCAAGGACATAAAACGACATGTCGATACCAGCGGAGATGCCGGCTGATAGAATTATCTTGCCATTGTCTATAAACCGCTTGTCGTCATAAACGGTCGTATCAGGAGCTATCTCTCTTAATAGATTGATCGCGTTATGGTGCGTAGTCGCCGACAGACCCTTTAGCAGTCCTGCCCTGGCCAGTATAAGCGCACCGGTACATACCGAGAGCACAAGCTCGGCGTTTTGTGCAGAGCGAACGACCCAATCCAAAACAACACTATTGTTCATTTCCCTTCGCGAGCCAAGCCCGCCCGGGATGACGAGAATGTCAGGTTCTGGGCAATCTGAAAAAATATAATGTGGATTGATACTCAATTTGTTGCTCGTCACATTCGGTTCTGCTTTTTCCGAGACAGTATAAACCTTGAATGGATTAACATTATCCCTCTTCCCAGCAATAGAAAAAACCTCGTAGGGGCCACAGAAATCGAGCAATTCTACTTCGTCATAGATCAGAATGGCTACTTTTTTAGGACAGTTCATCTTTCACTTCTATATACACGATTTTAACTGGGCAACGCTCTCAATATATTCAGATCAATCATACACAAGATATTTAATATCCGCAAATGCCGCCCAACTCCTTTATCATGTTGTGCAAGATAAAGTGGTGCTTGCAGCCGGCATAAAATTCCCCCCCGCTCCTGGCAGACGTGAAATAGAACGGTTACATGATATTGTTACGAATAAGGAATGGGGTGGATGACGGGTCTTGAACCCGCAACCACTGGAGCCACAGTCCAGTGCTCTGCCAGTTGAGCTACATCCACCATTGACGGGACATACGCAGTATAACGCATCCATACCGATCATTTCCATACTGCCCGAATGTCCCATTGCATGTTTAAACGCGCCTGGCCCGACTCGAACGGGCGACCTACTGCTTAGAAGGCAGTTGCTCTATCCAGCTGAGCTACAGGCGCAATTCCAAGTATTCTTCAAAGCTCATAGTTTCCCTTTCCTTGGGCCTTTCTAATGGTGAAAACTAAGAGCTTTGAACTGTTGTTTTGGTCGGGGCGAGAGGATTCGAACCTCCGGCCCCCTGCGCCCAAGGCAGGTGCGCTACCAGGCTGCGCTACGCCCCGTGAACTTTTAAAATACTAAACTTTTCAGAGGAAAGTCAATTTTTCAGGGACTTGCAATCGTGATTAGGTTTCTGGTCAAATGTGCTTTCTCAAGTGAGACACTCATGACTTCAGCGGGAACTGACGGCGGTACCTTTCGGACCTCCTCTTCAAATTTTGGTCCTTTGTTTAGGACTAAAAAGCCACCCTTCCTTACAAGATGACCGGCCTTTATGATCATGTCTGAAACGGTAAAGAGTGCACGAGTCACTACCACATCGAATTGCCGGTCCGTAACTTCTTCTGCACGGGCATCGATGATTTCCACATTCTTGAGAGAGAGAAGTCTTCTTATCTGCCTGAGAAAGGCCATTTTTTTTCTCGACGGTTCAAGAAGCGTAACATCAATATCGGCTCTGACAATTGCGATTGGTAGACCCGGGAAACCACCCCCGCTACCGACGTCGCATAGCGTGAGTGTGCCCACAGGTATTGCCTTGAGATAGAGAAGTGAATCGAGGAAATGCTTGACAACGATCTCCTTGTCGTCGGTGATTGAGGTGATATTATGCACCTTGTTCCACTTCTTCAATTCCTGACGATAAAGATCAAAGGCTGCAAGGGTCTCCACCCTCGGTTCCATGCCGAGTTCAAGCAGTCCATCTGTCAGGATTTCGCGCTCTTCCGCCAAAATCCCTCCACAGCCACAAGGATTATCGAAACCGCTGCAGGCGTGATACCCGGTATTCGCAAGGCCTGTCCGAGGGTTTCGGGCCGCACTTCGGTAAGCTTTTCGACGATCTCGCGGGATAGACCCGGGGTCGCTGTGTAATCAAATCCGCCAGGGATCTTCTTCGTTTCGAATTTCTTAAGTTTCGCCGCTGCCTCGCTTTGCCTCTGGATGTACCCTTCGTATTTTATGTTGATCTCGACAAGGCCCTCGACTTCACGCGAAAGTTGGTGAGGCGCCGGTGCCCTCTCATTTATGAAGTGATACTTGATCTCAGGCCTTTTGAGAAGTTTATCCAGTGATGTGTCTTCCGTAATAGGCGTCGTTCCCATTTCCGTGAGAGACGCATTGAGGTCAGAAGACGGCTTTACACGGTCCGTCTTGAGCCTTGCAATTTCCGATTCAAAGAGCCGCTTCTTCTGCCTGAACTCCTTGATCATCTGTGCAGATATCAATCCTATGTCATATCCTTTTTCCATCAGCCTGAAATCGGCATTGTCGTGTCGCAGGAGGAGTCGGTATTCGGCCCTCGATGTGAACATTCGATAGGGCTCACGCGTTCCCTTTGTCACCAGGTCATCGATCAGTACGCCGATATATGCCTCGTCCCTGCCAAGAACAACCGGTTGCTTGCCCTGCAACTTCATGACTGCATTAATCCCCGCCATCAGGCCCTGCGCCGCTGCCTCCTCATACCCCGAGGTGCCGTTAATCTGCCCTGCAAGAAAAAGCCCGTCTATTGCCTTGGTTTCGAGACTATGCCTGATCTGGGTCGGATAGACAAAATCGTATTCGATGGCATAGGCTGGCCTCATTATCACAGCTTCCTCGAGTCCGGGGATGGTCCTGACCATGTTGACCTGAATATCATACGGCAGGCTCGTCGAGATTCCGTTTGCATAATATTCGGCAGTCTCAAGCCCTTCCGGCTCAAGAAATACCTGGTGCCTCTCCTTTTCAGCAAATCGCACCACCTTGTCTTCGATCGAAGGGCAATATCTCGGCCCTATACCTTGTATCTTTCCGCTGTAAAGCGGGGAACGGTCGAGTCCGCCACGGATGATTTCGTGGGTAGCAGCATTCGTGTAAGTTATGTAACACGGTAATTGGGCGTTCGTTATCTTCTCCGTAAAATGTGAAAAAGGCAGCGGAGGATCATCCCCCCATTGCGGCATTGTTTTTGAAAAATCAATGCTTCGCGCATCGAGCCTCGGCGGAGTGCCGGTCTTGAGCCTTCCAAGCCTTAGCCCCAGTTCCCTTAGGGAGTCGGAGAGACCAAGAGAGGCGAATTCGCCCGCTCTTCCAGCCTGAAAATTGTCAAGACCTATATGGATAAGCCCCTTTAGGAAAGTGCCGGTTGTCACAATGACCGCCCTTGCGCCATACATAACACCGAGGGAAGTCATGATCCCCTTTACCCTGCCGTTTTCGGTTATGATTTTTTCTACCATCCCCTGCTTTATGGCAAGGTTCTTTCGTGCCTCAAGTGTATTCCTCATGACACCCCGGTAGAGGACTCTGTCGGCTTGCGCCCTCAAGGCCCAGACCGCGGGCCCCTTTGAGAGATTCAGCATCCTGAATTGAATGCCCGATTTGTCCGTCACCCTAGCCATTTCCCCACCCAAGGCATCTATTTCGCGTACAAGATGCCCCTTCGCAAGGCCCCCAATTGCCGGGTTGCAGGAAAGTTGAGCGATGGTATCAATGTTGATCGTAAAGAGGCAGGTTGCCAGGCCGAGACGATCGGCCGCCAGGGCTGCCTCGCATCCGGCATGGCCTGCGCCGACGACAATGACGTCGTAATCTTGCTCTTTAAACTGCATTATATTATTATAGCATTAATGAAAGTGCCCGTTTTCAAGCATACAATAGAGAAAATCAGAGCGGCACTCCACGACGAAAAGGAACCCCTCCAGACGATAGCGTCCCTCATAAAATACGATCCAGGATTGTATTTTATATTTATTCACAAACTTGCGTTTTCTGTATTCAAGGGTGAAGTCACAACGATATCGCAGGCGGCTTCTCTTATTGGGTCAAATGCGATCGAACAAGACATCATCCGTCACGACCATATACTTGATGATGAAAACTCTGTGATGTTGTGGTGCTGCGCGATTCTGGCAGGTGAAGCTGCTGTTCTCGTCAATCAGCGGTCACCGGTTGCCGAGTCTGAGGAGGCCTTTTTCTCGGCCCTTCTGCCGACTGTTGGGATGCTGCTTCTGCTAGAGCAAAGACCTGAATACCAGCTCCTCTTTCCTCTGCTGGTAAAGCTGCCTATCGAAGACAGGGTATTTCTCGAGGACCTTCTTTTCAAGAAGAACCACATATCAATGCTTGACGAGACACTGAATTTGCCTCAAATGTATAAAGACATCATTGAACTCATACAAAAGAAGCATACCGCGAGGTCATCAAACGAGGATGTGCGTCTATCGCCAGCGCGTCTATCGACTGCTCACAGCTCTTCACAGTTGTATCATCTGGCGATGGCAGCAGAGTATATCGCACAGGCGATCCTCTTCCCCTCTATCGTCATGGCACAGGAGAATTTCAAGCAGCTCAACAAGCGCTTCTTGAATATCCCTGAAAATGTGACCGAGGAATTGCTGTCCGATGTCGTCGAGAAATTCGAGTCCGTCTGCAGTGATTTTGGGATCCAGGAGATGTCATCTAGGCTTCTTGCTCAGGCAGGTCAAGTCCACGAGACTGAGATCAAGTTTCTGACTACAACGGCCCCGCTGCTGCGCGTTCTCAATGAACTCTTTAACAAAAACCAACAGGAACAAAACATGCTTATCTGGGGTGAGGCTGGCGTAGGTAAACGGCTGCTGGCCTTTGCGCTTCATTACCATCCCGAAAACAAGCGCAAGTCCAAACCCTTTCTCTCCTTTCATTGCGATACTATTGAAAAAGAGACCCTTGAAGAAGAGCTCTTCGGCTCCAGGGGAGGGTTTTGGGGCACTGACCAGCACAAAGGCGCCTTCGACATGGCCAACGGCGGCACCATCCTGCTCAAAAATATCGATAAGATGCCTTTGCCATTGCAGGACCGGCTTGCAGATATCATCTCCCGCATCGATTACTTCCGGTCTCGAAAAATCCCCAGTTCCCAGACGGACATTCTTTTTATTCTAACGTCACGCAAGGACCTCCAGGAAGAAGTGAAGGAGGGTCGATTTTCGAAGATGCTTCTTAGAGCTCTTAACCCTGTTAGCATTTACATTCCCCCGCTGCGCGAGAGACGTGATGATATTGCGCTAATTGCAGATGGCATTATCAGAAAATACTGCCTGCCTCTGACCGATACTGTGTCCCTCCTGAGTCTTCAGGAGTTTTACGATACTTATGCCTTCAAGGAGAATCTATCGGACCTCAAAAGGCTCCTGTTCTATTCCGCCGCCAAAAAGATGCTTAAATCTTAGGTATTCATAGAGTCCCCAAGTACCGGCAATGACAAGCGAGAGAAACCAGAGTATCGAAAGGGTCATCGCCTTGTCCGGCGGGATTCCCATGGTTCCGAGAAAGAACACGAATGCCCCTTCCCTGATCCCTATCCCCGAGATCGATACAGGAATCATGGCAATCAGTGTAATCAAAGGCAGAAAAACGATCAGCGAGAGCAACGAGATATCGATACCCATCCCCATAGCGAGAACGTAAACCGAGACAATAACTGAGAGCTGTATCGCTATAGAATAAAAAAAAGCCTTTATGAGCGCGTGTCGTTTAGTGAAATAGTAATTAAAATAGTCATAGACCGCGACAAGAAACTTGAACCGTTCACCGAGGCGGAATCTGAAAAGAAGAATACTTGCCGCTACAAAGCCGCCGAACAGCAGTGGCATAGCCCACAGCACGGGGGTCTTTCTGAGAAGATCGAACCCTGCTGGGAAGACCGCCAACCCTATCACCAGAAGGGCTGCTAACCCTATATATCGATCCATAAAGACCGATGCGACGGCGATCGCGCTCTTACCGGATCCGAAGGGACCCGCAGTACCGGGCGTGCGGTGCTTAAGCTCCCTGCTCAGATAATATGCCTTGACCGCATCTCCGCCGATGATACCCGGAAGACAGGTATTGAAAAATGAGCCTACCATATACATTGAAAAAAGCCGTCTCATACCAACTGGATAAGGAATGAGCAGTCTCCAACGTAGCGAGGACAGATAGACAGAGAAAAGATAAAGAGCAACAGCTGTAGCAAAGTGCACCGGCGACAGAAGGACGGCGTTCTCGATGACCGTCATGCCCCCGACCTTCGAGAGTAGAAAGATAAGAAGAGCTGAACTCACCGCTATTTTGAGAACAAGAAAGGCGGCCTTTTGGATTCTCTTATTTACCGGGACCAAGGATCTTCTTTAAGGTATAAATAGGTTTTTTCTGACTCTCGTGATAGACCCTTACGATCATCTCGCCCAAAAGTCCCATGCCGATAAACTGGATGCCTACGATGATCAGGAGGGCGCCGAGGAGGAGGAGAGGCCTGCCGCCGATATCGATTCCTTTAAACACCTTTGCGACGGTTAGATAAAACGATACTGCAAGGCCTGCAAGGCCGAAAAAGACCCCCAGCGGACCGAAAAACTGTATAGGCTTTGTTGAAAAACTCTGGAGAAATTTTACCGTCACAAGATCGAGCAGCACCTTGATGGTCCTCGAAATACCATATTTCGACTTTCCCCTTAATCGAGGGTGGTGTGTCGTTTCGACCTCGGCGATACTGACACCATACCAGCTCGCGACCGCCGGGATGAAACGGTGCATCTCACCATAGAGCTTTAGGTTCTTGACCACCTCACGTCGATACGCCTTGAGTGAGCATCCATAGTCGTGGAGCCGTACACCAGTAACCTTACTTATAAGCCAGTTAGCCATCTTCGACGGAAACGTTCTCGAAAAACTGTCCTGGCGCTTCCTTCGCCATCCACTCACCAGATCGTAATCCTTAATTAATGCGAGGAGCCTCGGGATATCCGTGGGATCGTTCTGCAGATCTCCGTCCATAGTGACCACAACATCTCCTCGCGCAAAATCAAAGCCCGCAGCAAAGGCTGCGGTCTGGCCGAAATTCCTCCTGAGGCTCAACACAACAATATTGTCATCCTTCTTCTGGAGTTCTTCGAGCAACCGGAGTGTCCCGTCAGTACTGCCATCATCGACATAGACAATCTCATAGTCGCTATCGAGGGCTTTCATAGTTTCGCTCAGGCGTTCGTTGAGTATTTCGACATTTTCTTCTTCATTGTATAACGGAATTACTACTGAAACGGTCATCACCACTCCTAATAGGTTTCTATCACCCCCGCCGGGAGGCCTTTGAAATTATAACAAAGGAATACGGAATATACTCTCAACTCATATCCTCTATCGTATACTTTTATGACTTTTTTCTCAAACCGGTCAAAAGCTATTGCTACAGCAGAAGGCATCTCGCTATCGCCCAGTGCCACGTAAATACCATTGATTGGCTTTGTCGCAGTTCCTGCCTCCCTGCGTAACCGTTCGGCCTCATCGTTCATGCTGGGCCATAAGTCATACTGATCCATACGCCTACCGAGATTGATGCAATAGGTCTTCGGATGACCGTCGATGTAAAAAGCGAGTTCGCTCGATATCTGGTAGCGGTCTGAAAAGACAAAGACATGTCCGATCTCTGTGAGTGCTTTGTATATGGGACTGACCTCCCCTCTTAACTCGTGCCATCCCCGAAGGCGCGATGAAGGGTCAAGCTTGGGAGGCAGATTTATTAGCGAAGGGTAATGGCTCACTACGGTCACCAATAGCGCGATTGTGACACCTGATCCGATCAGCATTTTTCTCTTGCTGGGGGCTGCCGAGTCATCTTGCCTCAGAAAATACCATGCTATGGCAATAATTCCGGTGATATACCCTGTCATAGCCCAGTTGGCCTGGACCTTTCCCTGTAGGCTCTTAAGAAAGAAAAAGGCAATGATCGGGATTGAAAAAGCAAAAAGATAAATCGACCGGTAACCCTTCTCTGAATGATACAGCCTATGGAGCGCATAAAATATCAGCACAAAGATAACCGGGGTGACGATACCTAGCTGGGAACCCAAGAACTCGCCGAAGCTCTTGAGCGAAAGCGTAACCCCCTCTGAGATGTGTGCTTGTCCCGCAGTGTGCCGCACGGTGACCCAGTCGTGTTGCTGATTCCAAATGATGACGGGACTGAAAACGATGAGACTTATCAACGCGGTTGTGTATGGCTTGATTGTTTTAAGCAGATAACGTCTGTCTGACATAATAAAAAAGAGAAACATTCCGGCGAGAAAGAAGACCATCGTATACTTGGTGAGCATTCCGAAGCCGACAGAGACACCCAGGAGAATCCACTGCAGGAACACTTGCCTAGCGCTGTGATGCCGAATCGCTAGATCTTCTGAGTTCACCAGCCTATAAAAAAGATAGAGCGACAGTATCCAAAAAAACATGAAAGGAGAATCTATGGAAAAGACCACCCCATAGGCAGCAAATAGAGGGATGACCTGAAAGATCAGGGCTGCACCGAGTGCAGCAGCTTCATCCTTATACATGTCAGTAACCAGCCTGAATAGTATTAAGCTCGACAAGACCGAGAGGACGACGGCTAAAAAACGTATGCCAAAAATAGTATCACTGAAGATCAAAGTGCCGATGGCGATGAGATAAGCGATCATGGGACCCTTCGAGTAATAGCTTAAATCTAGATGGCGCGACCATTCCCAATAGTGCGCCTCATCGGGGCCGAGATCGAGGGGGCCATTGAGGATATAAAATATTCTGAACACGCTTATAACGAAGAGGCCTCCGTAAAGCAACGTCGTATACGGCTGGGATTGAAATCTTGATCGTGCATAACTGAAGAGGTACATTAACAGGGCGGCCACAGAGATCCCGAGGACCGCACCCGCTGCAATATCACCCGGATAATGAACGCCCGTATAGGGGCGTGAATAGGCGACGAGACCGGCTAATAACAATGGATACAGCCTCCACCTCAGGCGCACGTATCCCCGTGTCATGAAAAAAAGCGGGACGGCATAAGCAAACGAATTCGTCGCATGGTTCGAAGGCATTGAAAAAGAATTTGAGCAGCCGACAAGGAGCCTAACCCCTTCAAGAACTTTACAGGGCCGAGTCCTTCCAAGGATATGCTTCAACTCGTTTCCCATCCAATCTGCTAACAAAAAGGAACATATCGAAACAGATACTGTCCAGAGTGCGAGGACCAGCGTCGCATTCCGTCCGTCATTCTTCTTCTGATGGGCGCACCAAAGAATGAAAAATATGTAAGGAACAATGAGCAAATATCCCTTGGCGCTCAGAAAGGGCATAGTAACATCGAAGACACCGTTTGCGGTGCCCTGGTTGATCAAATGAAAGAGCTTTGCATCGAGAGCGTTTAGATCCATTAGAGTATCTCAGAAGGGCTGGTTCGAATCATATCGATTTATTCAACCGCAACGCTTAACTTCGTGTCAATGACCCTGACTACTATTGATGGTTAAAGTTGTAGCCCTCCCCGTCACCGCTCACTATCTCTAAGAGGAAACTAGAGGATTCGATCTATAAAGTTGTCCTTGTTAATTATGATAGTGTGCATATAAGCCAAGATATACTAAATCTAACACTTATTGCCGCAAACAAAAGTGATGCTCGAGTAGCCATATTCTTCAAAAGGTTATACTGACAATTCAAGTGTCGCTGCGGGTGTCCATCTGCAACAAACTCTCTCTGATTGGCCCTTTCTGTATGATCGTGCTAATTGGCCCTATTGCTTGATAATTATCCCCGTGGACGAATGTCTCATCTCCGCTGAATCTATCGTCATACTATGCCTTTCCCCGTCTCTTATTTATTAATTTCTTCAGAACCATACCTCGCCAAATGAACTGTGTGCAATTTTGCGGTGCTTTATCTGATTGTTCGGTGCTTCTATTTGCGGCAAATTGCATTGTCACAGCCCTACTCGTCCATCGCCTCCATCAGCCTAAGCAGTCCCGAAAGCAAGTCCGTCGGCGTCGGAGGACATCCTGGTATATAAAGATCAACTGGGATGACTTTATCTACGCCGCCGAGAGATGCATAGGTTTCCCCGAATATACCTCCATTGCAACCACAATCTCCAGCCGCCACAACAAGCTTCGGAGCGGGAGTTGAATTATAGGTCCTGCGGAGGGCTATTTCCATATTTCGCGTTACAGGCCCTGTTACGAGAAGTACATCTGCTGCCCGGGGAGAAGCGGTGAAGTGAATACCGTATTTCTCACAGTTGTAGATCGCGTTGTTCATGGCATGGATCTCAAGTTCGCAACCGTTGCACGAGCCTGCGTCCACCTGCCGTATCGTAAGGCTCCGCTTAAAGCGCTTCCAGACTGCTTTTTCTAGGTGGGTGCCGACTTCCTTGATTTTAGCCTGAATTTCTTTCGGACGAGGCTCGGTTACAATGCCGGTGCGAAATATCTGATACAGTATTCTTATCATAAATCATGCCCCGAATAGGATTGATTAAAGCTCTTGTTGCAGACAGGGAAATCAGGGACGATATTGCCCGTTATCGCCTGTTCGAGCCCCAGCCAGCAGAGGCTCGAAGGGTCCCTCACCATGCACCTGTTTACTTCCCCTTTCGGTCCGGTCTGAAGCCAGTAAATTATCTCGCCGCGCCATCCCTCGACAGCGGCAAACCCGGCTGTGTCAGGGAAAGGGGGGGGTACTGCTGCCGCGATCTCTCCGTCCGGCAAGCTATAGAGTATTTCCCGTATGAGACGGATAGATTCCCGTACCTCCTCTATCCTCACCCAGACCCTTGCGTGCACATCGCCGGAAAGAAGAACAGGTACGTGCACCTCAATTCTGTCATATGGGGGGAATGGATTTTGTATGCGGCAATCGAGGTTCAAACCGCTTGCCCGCGCCACTATTCCAACGACACCAAGGTCCCTCGCCTTCTCGGGGGTAAGAATACCGGTCTCTCTCGTTCTGTCCTCAAGGGATGAATTCTCATCATAAATGATGATAAGCCTCTCAAATTCGTTCGTGAGATAATCCATTTCGTCCAATATATCTTTTATCCCTTTTGAATTGATATCTGCGATAACGCCGCCCGGTATGATCTTGTCCATCATCAGCCGGTGATTGAAAAGCCTTTGATTGGTGCGAAGAAGCATCTCCTTCAGCCTCATCGTTTGATAAAGCATAAATGCGAATGCGACATCATTGCAGATGGCGCCGATATCGCCGAGGTGGTTTGCTATGCGCTCTCTTTCGAGGAACAAGGCCCTCAGCCACTGTGCTCGCGATGGAGGATTGCATCCGGTCATGGATTCCAGCGCCATGCAATAGGTGAGGCAATGCGCTACCGTGGTGTCACCCGATACACGCCCTGCAAGCCGAGCCCCCTCGATCCAGGATAGCGACTCAAACCTCTTTTCTATTCCCTTATGAACATATCCCAACCGCTCTTCAAGGTTGATTATGGTCTCTCCGACCGCCTGAAACCTGAAATGCCCTGGTTCGATGATTCCTGCGTGAACAGGGCCTACTGGAATTTCGTAGACCCCTTCTCCGACTGCCCTTACCCATTTGTAGGCCCCTTTCATCCTTGGTAGCGGTTTCGATGCGTCGAATAATTTTCTCAAGGGCCATGCATCGACGGGCCAGTCCTCGAATTTTATCCAGGGTCTCCGATCTGGATGCTTGTCAGGCGTTAGCCCCATCAGGCTTTCAATCTGACGCTCAAACCGGTAGGCGGAAACGAATTTCTTAGTAAGGCTTGGAAACACCGTGAAATCGGCGGGCACTTCAGCTTTAACGATAATATATTCAGGGCCGTATCGGTAACAGGCATAAATGCCGTATCCCCTTGCGATTCCAAACGCGATCTCATCCGTGGCCCATTCAGCGGCAAGCAGGGCATAGGCTTTTTTTAACTCCTTTGCCACCTCGACGAATCTCATCCTCGGTACGACGCATAGGGGGACGGAAGCGGGGTAGTGGCCCGGACGAAACCTTGCATCCTCTCCAAGGGCTGCAATTATTGTTTTTTCCAGTAGACTCATTTCAGCAACTCCACTGCAGTATGAAACCACTGATTCAGAAAATCAGGAATATAAATACCGATGATGAAGACAAGCGCCATGTGGAGCATTACCGGAATATTCGCTACTTTCATGGGCTTTTGGTTCAGAGGCACATCACCTGAAACCATAGGTTGTACTCTGCTAAGTAGTGCGGCAAATGCAACTCCCAGTCCCAACAGGAGAAAAGGAGTCCATAAAGGCGCGTCCTTGATAGTCGCCGTCAATATCAGGAACTCACTCGTGAATATGCCGAATGGCGGCATTCCAACAATAGCCAGGACGCCGAACATCAGACCCCATCCGACCAGGGGATTGCCCTTGAACAATCCTTTAATCTTCGCCATCTCCTGTGTGCGATGCATCTGTGAGGCATGGCCCACGGTGAAGAATATCGCTGATTTTGCAAGGCTGTGCACCAACATATGCAGAAGTGCGCCAAAGGTTGCTATAGGACCGCCCAAGCCAAAAGCAAAGGTCGCAATCCCCATATGCTCGATCGACGAGTATGAGAACATGCGCTTTATATCCTTCTGTCTGAGTAGCGAAAAGGCTGCTACGAGGAGCGACATAAGTCCGAAGCCCATCATAATATCGCCGGCATGATGCGTCTGAGTAGATCCGTCAACAAGCACTTTACATCGTACCAGAGCATAGAGCGCAATGTTCAGAAGCAGGCCGGAAAGGACGGCGGAGATAGGTGTGGGACCTTCACTATGCGCGTCGGGCAGCCAGTTGTGAAGCGGCACCAGTCCCACTTTTGTTCCGTACCCAACCATCAAAAAGACAAAGGCGAGGGATAGCACTGTCGGCTCGAGCTTACCGCTGACCGCATTGAGGTTGGTCCAAAGGAGCGCCTCACCTCCTTCGCCCAGAACTTTTTCAGCAGCAAAATAGAGCAGGACCGTCCCGAAAAGTGCCTGCGCGATTCCCACACCACAGAGGAGGAAATATTTCCAGGCCGCTTCAATAGCGGTAGGCGTGCGATAGAGCGAGACAAGCAGTACAGTGGATAATGTGGCCAACTCCATCGCGATCCACAAAACACCGACATTGTTAGTAAGGAGGCAGAGGAGCATCGCGAATATGAAGAGCTGAAACATGGCGTGGTAGAAGCGCATGCGTCTGTGGCCGACGCGGCCATGTTCGCGCTCCCTCCTCATGTACCTACGACTGAAGATCGCAGTAGTCATCGAGACAAAAGAAGTCAATACTGCCAGGTAGAGATTGAATGCATCGACAAAAAAGAATTTCCCCCCAGCAAGCATGGGCCCCTGGAAATAGACTTCAAGGGCGAGCCCAAGGCCCGCTGTAAATGTGGAAGCGGAGCCAACAATATTTATCTCCGGTGCATACTTCCTGTCGCCCAAAAAGGCCAGGGCAACCGCGCCAAAAAGGGGAACGCCCAATAGGATGAGAAGCATGATACTGCTAGTCGTCGACATCTTCCTCCCTCAGTCGCACCATTTGCTCGACATCCAGACTGTCAAAGGTGGTATGTATATGGAAAAAGAATATGCCGAAGATGAAGGCCGCGATCAAAACATCGAGGGCAACACCGAGTTCAACTACAAGGGGCATGCCATACGTTGCACTTGTCGCAGCGAAAAAAAGTCCGTTCTCCAGAGCGAGAAAGCCGATAATCTGCGTAACGGCATGTCTTCGTGTGATCATCATCAGAAGACCGATCATCACCGTTGCAAGCGCGATCGCAAGAGTTGAACGCGTTATCAGGGTCGAAAGCTCTGTGACAGGCGCCATCAGGTGATATGAAAATATAACCAGCGCTATGCCGATCAGCATCGTCATGGGGATATTGATGACGGTCTCGACCTCTTTGTGGATCTTGAGTCGATGGATGAGCAGATGGAGGATATAAGGCAGGAGCCCTACTTTCAAAGAGAGGGTCAGGAGAGAGGATATATAGAGATGATGCTTATCCGCAACGTAGCCGACTATGGCGGTATTGATCGCAAGGAAAAAGCCCTGCCAGGCAAAAAGGTGTATTAGCCCGTATATCCTCTTTTGCACAAGCATGCCAAAGGCGGTCAGGAGCACAAGTGCCGCTAAAAAACTGTTAATCTGTGCCGCAGTAGTCAGGTCCATATCAATCCAACATGAAATAAGAGAGCATACCGAGTGTTGCAAGCAGGAAGGCCGCACCGAGGAATTCGGTCAATCGGAATAAGCGCATCTTTGCAAGTCCGGTCTCGATCAATACAATAATAACTCCGACAATGCCTAATTTAAGCACCATAAATAGTAATGCGGAAGGGATCGCTATAAAGCTTCCCCTCGCAGCGATACCCCATGGCGCAAAGGATGCAATCCCTAGCATGACAAATAAGGAAAGCTTCATCATCCCAGCCCATTCAACGAGTGCAAGATGCCTGCCCGAATACTCAAGTATCATCGCCTCGTGTATCATGGTAAGCTCCAGATGCGTTGCGGGATTATCGACCGGTATCCTGCCTGTCTCAGCAAGGGCGATCAGGATAAAGGCCAGAAACGCGAAGGCAAGGGACGGTCGCAGCACAGACTGGCCGCTGTAGATGACATGCACTATTTGAGAAAGTGATGTGGATTTATTCGTCAGTGATACGGTAAAAATCGCCATGAGTATTGCGGGTTCGGCCAGAGAGGCGATCATCATCTCGCGGCTTGAACCCATTCCGCCGAACGCTGTCCCTATGTCCATTCCCGCCAGCGCCGTAAAGAAACGCGCAATGGCAAAAAGCGCGACAATCACGATTACATCAGCTGTCGGCGCCAGGGGAAGATCGATCGAGAGTATCGGTATTATCCCTCCCGCAAGGATAGCGATGCCGAAGACGAGATATGGGGTGAAACGGAATATCCACGATGCGTTCTCAGCCAATACTATGTCCTTCGCAAAGAGCTTAAAAAGGTCCCGATAAGGCTGCAACAGCCCTGCCGACGTGCGCCCCTGCGACCAACATTTCAGCATCCGAATCCACCCGACCAAAGCGGGCGCCACAGCAAGGAGTGTTATGACCTGCAATAGTTCGATGATGTAGGGAATCAAGTTCATCGTAAAAATACCAGCAGTACGATGATCGTTATAAAAGAATATATAAGATAGGCCTGCACGCGGCCCTGCTGAAGCTTTCCGGCCTGGCGCGATACCCAGAAGCTGATCTCGACGACCGGCCTGTAGAGCCAGCCCCAGAAACGGTCTCTTATAATGAGGTGATATTGTATCTTTTTAGGAAAAGCTTTGTGTCCGGCCTGGGGCGCCAATTCCACGCTCTCTTTGATTCTGAAAAGATAGCCAAATATCCTCCGTATCGGCATCGAAAAGGACGTGGCATTATACTGCATCCGCTGATTGATTTTTTCGAACCCGCAATCCCAGATCGGCACCCTGTGTATCGCACTGGGACGGACATGAAGCAGCGCATAAGCTGCAAAAATAACTATGAGTATTCCAAAAAAAACGATCGATCCCGAATACGATGCCCGCTCGTAGGATACGGGCGTTAGCCACATCCAGCCATAGGCCGATGCGGACGTGGCGATCGTTGTGCCCACGAGCTGCGCTGCAATAACGTCCATCCAGTCAATGAAGAGAGTGGGGAGAACACCAAGGCCAAAACAGGTAAGAGCCGCCAGTATCATACCGATGCGCATGGGCCAGTCTACTTCATGGGCGTGCAGAGTATGGGGCCCCCTCCAGTGTCCGAGAAAGGTAACTCCGAAAGCTTTTACAAAGCATGCGGCGGCAAGCGCCCCTGTCAATGCCAGCAAGGCGGCACCCATCGGGATAAGGAGTCTGATTAACTGATTGGGTAGAGCGGGAGAGAGCAAAAAAGCCTGAAACGTGAGCCATTCGGACACAAAACCATTAAATGGCGGCAGCGCCGATATGGAAATACACCCAACAAGAAAGAGGGTAGCAGTCCACGGCATGCAGTGTATCAGCCCGCCCATCTCCTCCATATTCCGCTCACCGGTGGCGTGGAACACCGCCCCTGCACCCATAAACAACAGCCCTTTAAATATTGCGTGGTTCATAGTATGGTAAAGACCGGCGATGAGGGCGAGAGCTGCCAGCAAGGGAAGCTTGAATGATGTGAATATCATGGCAAGCCCGATGCCGATTAGAATTATCCCAATATTCTCAACTGAATGATAAGCGAGCAACCTTTTTAGATCGTGTTGCATAAGAGCATAAAGCACCCCCAGGAGGGCCGATATGAGGCCGAATATCAACACGATGGCTCCCCACCACCACGGGAAGGCATGGATGAGATCGAAGGTTATACGCACGATACCGTATATGGCAGTCTTAAGCATTACTCCGCTCATAAGAGCGGATACATTCGAGGGTGCAGCCGGATGTGCCTCGGGCAACCAGACGTGCAGAGGCACGACCCCGGCCTTTGCAGCAAATCCGCCAAACGACAGGAAGAAGGCGATCGTGGCCCATTCGAGGGGAATTTGAGCCTGCCTCATGGCGTCGAAAGTATAACCGATGAAACTTCCGGAGCGTGTGGTAAAACTCGCCATAACCCCGAAGGACAGAAGGATGGCGATAGCCCCAACGTGGGCAATGACCAGATAAAGAAATGCTGCCCGCCGGTTCTCCACCCGTTCATTTTCGAAAATTACCAGGAAGTACGACGCCATCGCCATAATTTCCCACGAGACCAGAAAACAGAAGGCATCATCGGCCAAGACTACCATGAACATCCCGGCTAGAAAGAGGCAATAAAAGATGATAAGGCTCGTTACAGGCCTGTGGCCCAGATAACCTTTCACATAACCTACAGAGTAGATCGATACAAAAAAGGAGAGCAGCCCGATAACCGTTAGAAAAAAGCCCGAAAGAGCATCAAGCCTCAGGTGGAACGGCAAGTCAGAAAGTCCGATGGGCAGGGTTACCTGATTTATGATTTCACCGCTTACCGTCCAAATGCCCGTGGCAGTGCCCAGAAAAGATGCCGACGCTGCGAGTATAAAACAAATAGTGATCAAAAATCGCTGGTAGCTTCTGAAAAGGGGCGCTGTTAGTGCCGTCAGCAACAGCAGACAGACCGCTAAGACAGCTGTATCCATGGGGCCGAAGTTCATTTCGCCGGCCCCCTGATAATCTTCTCCTCTTTTTGCGAAAGGACTTTATAGACTTCATCCATGTAAAGATCATCACAAGGAATTTTTTTCACGACTGAAATTACCTCTTCATCCCGTAAAAGTCGTAACAGTTTTGCCTGTATCCTCAAAAAACGTCTTTCGCTCTTTGGAAAAATGAAAAACAGAGTATCCACATCCTCGTTGTCAACTGCTCCGAAAGGAACCGGCATTTCAAGGCGGCAAAGTGAAATGTACGATGCTGACGTGAACTTCCCAAATGAGCTTGGATGGGGAAGCGCGATACCATTACCTACTGCGGTAGTGCATAACGCCTCCCGGTCCATCAGAGAAGAAAAAAGCTTGTTTATATCAATCTCACATACGCGTGTTTTGATGTGTTCCAGGCAGGACTGAACTACGGTTTCTTTCGCAGTGCCAGCCATATTGACATAAATGCCGCCTCTTTGCAGAAATTCCGAAATCGATATGGATTCCTCATCCATAACGGTGTTCTCAATTGCAGTCTGATAGGAAAACGCCCTTGTGTCTTCTATCCAGGAGGCAATTTCTTTTCTGTCAAAACGCCATTGGCCTCCCACCTTGAAACAAGGGATTGTCTCATTCTGTATCATGCGATAAATCGTCTTGTCAGAGACATTTAGAAGTTCCGCTACATCTTTTACGCTAAGATTCATAGTGTCTATAATTGTCCAATAATGAGCAAATTTGATAGCAAATGGATATATTAATTATTAACATATTTTTTGTCAACAAGATTTCTTCGCTTCTCTCTGAAAAACTCCTGCCTAACACAGCCGTGGATAGTGATTAATTGCTCTGGCAAAGGCATTTCGCGATTGAAATCATCAGTAGAAGGAGTTCATCCAACAATCAAAAATTGGCGGAGAAAAATTTATTGCTATCTGACCTCTACCTTTCTAGACTTTGTATATTAGTAGCAATGCTATATCACAGGGCGGCTTCCTCAGAGTTAAAATATAGCTATATTTATCAGAAAGTTATTCCCTGCTACTTTTCTATTGCTTAGAGAAGTGTAATCTCGAAAGTCAACTCATGCCCCACCAATGGGTGATTGCCATCGATGATAAAGGCCTCTTCATTCTCGCCGATTACCTTCGCCGGTACGGGTTTGCCATCGGCACGGTAGAGCACTATCGATTTCCCCACCTCATATGAGGCCGGCGCCTTGGTCTTGCTCATCTGGAAAATACGCTCTTCCTTCCTTGCCCCATAACCTTGGTCTACAGAAACATGAATAACCTTTGACTCGCCGGCCATCATGCCGAGCACTCCTGTTTCAATCGGCCCCAAGACATTCCCTTCGCCTACGACAAAATCCAGCGGGCCCGATGTCTCCGAGGATTCAAAGATCGATCCATCTTCCAGCTTAAGCTTATATGACAATTTGACTTTATCTCCCTGCTCGACACCCTTCATAAATATAACCTCGCTATTCTTTATTGAACACATGTAAACTGCAGCTACTGCAATGTTCCACGTGGAACATCAATCATCATTATCATAATGCCATGCTTAAAGGCCTCTTATCTTGAGATAATTTTTCTTTTACTGTAATGAGATCGAGAATCGTCTCGTTTACTGGCACCGGTACCCCCTTCTCAGCGGCGAGCCTGACGATTGCACCGTTGAGGGCATCTATTTCGAGCCTCTTGCCCGCCTTGAGATCATGATACATAGAAGGATAGTGTTCTTGTGTAGGTGGAACAAGTTTCTTATAAAAGTAATCGATATAGCTTTCTGCATCTTCCCAGTGCAGCTTTATAGAGTGGGACTGGGTAACCTGAAATATCTCTTTAATGAGTGCATCCATTACTCGCTTTGTCTCTTCATGCCCGGCAAGCCCGCCGTAATTGCATTCCAGGAGTGCCCCGAGCGGGTTCAGGGCGCAGTTGTAGAGTATCTTGTCCCAAAGTATCTCATTGACGTCTACGGCATAGGATGTTGGAACTCCAGCCTTATTGATTTCCGAAGCTATCTTGATAATTGCATCCTCGGGAATAGCGTCCTCGGGCTGGCCGATCCTGACATCGTCTGCGATAACGGTAACCTCGGAATATCCTGTTTTAACAAGGCGCGCCCCGAAGATGATCCGTGCGAGCAAGGCGTGCGCCTTTCCCACGATACGGGCAACCGCTTCATAATTGCCATATCCGTTTTGCGCTGAAACAATAATGACATTGTCTCCAACCAAGGGAGCAATCATATGCGTAGCCATTTCCGTGTCGAATGACTTGACCGTCAGGAGGACAAGATCGATCTTTTCATTGAGTAAAGGCCCGATGCCGGCGTATATACCATCGAGCACAGCTTCATAATATCCCAATATACCGCAGATCGCTATTTTTCTGTCGGCCAAATCGGCAAGGTATTTCTCTTTGGTGATCGCAAATACTCTATGACCCTCCTTCTTTAAAAGTGTCGCAAAGGTAGTCCCCAATGCCCCAAGTCCCACTACGACGATATTCATATCTCTTATATCACCTCAGAATTAGCCTGGTTGTTCCACGTGGAACAATCATACGAGAGTCTCAGATAACCTAAATCAGGGCCGCCCTAACCGCGTTCACTAGCATCTTGATCTCTTCGTTTCGCACGGTGCGGGCATCGAGTATAAGGGCATCATCCTTTATCCGCGCAATCACAGGAGGATTCCCATGCCTCAACCTGTCTTCGAGTGCATTAACGGACAATTTCGACGGCATAATCGAAATCGCATAGGTTTTGAACGGCACCTCGGCCAATGCACCACCACCTGACTGCGATAGATCCTCGACCACATCAATCTCCACCGTAGCGCCGTCGTCTGCGCTCAGTCCTCGTTTGAGTAATTTCAAGATCTTCTTAGCCCGTTCCATGATTTTTTCCGGAGCCTGGAGCAGCATCGACAGGGTAGGTATCTTCTCAATTGCTGTCTCTTGATCAAGATAGCACCTGAGGGTCACTTCAAGGGCAGCGAGCGTCATCTTATCGACCCTGACTGCACGCATAAGTGGATTTTTTGCTATTATATCAATTAGTTTCCTCTTACCAACGATAACGCCTGCCTGCGGTCCACCCAGAAGTTTATCTCCGCTAAAGGTAACGATGTCGGCGTCGGCTTTTACGATTTCCTGAACAGTCGGCTCGATATGAATGCCATAGGGCTTAAGATCGACGAAACAGCCGCTCCCGAGGTCATACATAACGGGCACGCTATATTTCTTGCCGATGGCAACTAGCTCCCCAATGGACAGCGCCTCGGTAAAGCCTATCATCCTAAAATTAGCCTGGTGTACTTTAAGCATAAGCGCCGTATTATCGTTTAGTGCATTTTCGTAATCATAGCCATGCGTTTTGTTAGTAGTTCCCACTTCGTTTAGTATGGCACCACTGCTCGCCATCACATCCGGTATCCTGAATGAACCTCCGATCTCGACCAACTCTCCCCGCGAAACTATGACCTCCCGGCCTCGGGCAAGAGCGGTCAGACACACGAAGACGGCAGCGGCATTATTGTTGACGACAATGCCGGCCTCCGCGCCGGTGAGTTCCTTAAGCAGCCTCTGGACATGGGAGTATCGCTTGCCCCTCTCGCCCTTCTTGAGATCATATTCGAGGTTTGAATAGCCTCCGGCGATTTTGGTTGCCTGTTCGAGGACCGCATCGGATAGGATCGATCTTCCCAGGTTCGTATGTATCACGATCCCGGTAGCATTGATAAGCGGGGTTAGGCTGCACCGTGACAGCTTTTCAATCTGCCTCTCGATCTCAGGCAGAAGGTCATCAATACCTGCTTCTTCAAACCTGCCATCGAGAATGGCGTCACGCTGCCGCTGGATTATTTCACGGATCGCCCGGACAACATAGACTCGTGGAAATTTCTGCTGCCACTCGATACCATCTTTTGACTTCACAATCTCGTCAACGGAGGGTAGGTCTGATAGAAGCTTTTGCTTGTCCATAATGATAGCTCCTGATTTATTTAAACTTAATTTTTGTGATATGTTTCCATGCCCGCTATTTTACTCCTTTATCGTAGTCTTTTCAAAGACTGGCCGTTTGTATTATTATACTATCTTGCACTAAAGGAAACTTGCATACTAATACTGTTCCGGAGGTTAGCTTTATGTTGAAAAAATACCTATTGGCCCCGGGTCCGACGCCGGTCCCCGCAGAGGTCCTTCTTTCCATGGCAATGCCGATGATCCACCACCGCTCACCCGATTTCCTGCCGATCATCGACTCGGCCAAAAAGGGGCTTCAGTGGATCTTCCAAACGAAAAACGATGTCCTTATCCTTTGCTCTACCGGCACAGGCGGAATGGTCGGCTCAGTCAATAATTTCTTCAATCCCGGCGACAAGGTGCTCGTTGTTAATGGCGGCAAGTTTGGCGAGAGATGGACGAAGATCTGTCAGGCTTACGGACTGAACGTTCAAGAGATCGTTGTCGAATGGGGGTATTCGGTAAAACCTGCAGTGGTCGAAGCAACTTTGAAAAAAAATCCTGAAATTAAGGGAGTCTTTGTTCAGGCGACAGAAACTTCAACCGGAGTCTACCATGACATTGAAGGCCTTGCCAAGGTCATCAAAAATTTTGATAATACGCTCTTCGTCGTCGATGCAATCAGTGCCCTTGTCGCGCAAGATATCAAGACCGACGCGTGGGGTATCGACATTATGATCGGAGGCTCGCAGAAGGGTTTAATGCTTCCGCCCGGCCTCGCCTTTGTCGCCGTAAGCGAAAAGGCATGGAAGAGAAACGAATCGTCAAAGATGCCGAGGTTCTATTTCAACTTCAAGAAGGAACGGGAGAACCTAGCAAAGAACCAGACTAATTTTACTTCCGCCGTCACCCTGATCATCGGCCTCAATGAGGCGATCAAGATGCTCCAGAAGGAGGGTCTCGAAAATGTCTTCGCACGGCATGCCAGGTTGGCCCATGCCACACGGGAGGCGGTAAAGGCAATCGGGTGCGGAATCTATTCAAAAGAATCCCCAAGCAACTCGGTAACCGCAATCGAGGCACCTCATGGCATCGATGGTCAGATGATCTACAAAAACCTCAGAGAAAAATACGGCATCACGGGTGCCGGCGGGCAGGACAAGGCAAAAGGCAAGATATTCAGGCTCGCCCATTTAGGCTATGCGGACACTTTCGATGTTATCACCGGCATCGCGGCCATCGAGATGGTGCTCAAGGACCTCGGGTACGCGGTCAAGCTCGGCACAGGCGTCGCAATTGCCCAAGAGCTTTTAATGAAATAAAATATTCACGGCCACAGGATTCGCGGCTGAAGGCATCCTGTTTATCGCGAATCTTTATGGCCAAACTCTGTATAAAGGAGACAGTGCAGATGAAAGTCCTGATAAGCGATAGCATATCGCCAAAATGCATAGAAATCCTTAGGGTTGCGGGGCTTGAGGTTGATGTCAAGACTGGCCTCAAACCCGAGGAACTCAAGGCAATCATTGGTAAATATCACGGTCTTGTGATCAGGAGCGCGACAAAGGTTACGGCTGAGATAATTGGCGCAGCAACGAATCTGAAGGTTGTCGGGAGGGCCGGCTCCGGTCTGGACAATGTGGATAAGGTCACCGCTTCAAAAAAAGGGATCGTCGTTATGAACACTCCTGGCGGCAATACGGTAACGACAGCCGAACACGCCATAGCGCTGATGTTCTCGATAGCCCGCAAGACCCCCCAGGCTAATGCGTCCATGGCGTCTGGCAAGTGGGAGAAGAAGAAATTCATGGGAGTCGAGCTTTACAATAAAACACTCGGCGTTATCGGTCTGGGCAATATTGGCGGCGAGGTTGCACGCAGGGCCTTGTGCATGGGGATGAGTGTTATCGCATATGATCCTTTCCTCAGCGAAGGGAAGGCGAAAAGTATTGGTATTCAAAAGGGCGAAATCGCTGAAGTCATGAGGAAAGCCGATTTTATCACCGTCCATACCCCATTGACTGCTGAGACGAAAAGCCTCATCAACTCCAAAACAATTAAAACGATGAAAGACGGCGTTTACCTCATCAACTGCGCCCGCGGCGGCATCATTAACGAGAAGGACCTACTCGATGCCCTCAACGATGGAAAGGTTGCAGGGGCTGCTCTCGATGTCTTCGAAAAAGAACCCCCCGAGAACAATCCTCTCGTAGGACATGAAAAGGTCGTCTGCACACCACACCTCGGCGCATCAACGACTGAGGCGCAGGAGAATGTCGCCGTTGCAGTCGCCGAACAGATCCGAGACTATCTCGTCTTCAATACTATAAGGAATGCCGTCAACTTCCCCTCAATTCCGGCGGACCAGGTTGCAGTGCTGCAGCCGTATATATCACTTGCAGAAAAGCTCGGGGCATTCGCCTCTCAAATATTCGAAGGTGGTATAACCGGGGTAAATATCGAGTATGGAGGAGAGGCATCGGAGTTGAACACCTCGCCTGTAACCATCGCCGCGATAAAAGGGCTCCTAGCACCAATCCTCCAGGAGACGGTCAACTTCGTCAATGCCCCCTTGATCGCAAAGGAACGCGGCATTGAGGTCAAAGAGACAAAGAGCAAGGATTCGGGGGACTATCAGAGTCTTATATCACTTACCATTAAAGCCCCAAAGAAGGAGCTTTATGTCGCCGGTACTCTCTTCAGCAAGCGAGACCCCTGGATCGTGAGGATAAACAACTTTAATGTCGAGATTGTCCCCGAGGGCAACATGCTCCTTATGCACAATAATGACAAGCCAGGTGTTATCGGCAATATCGGCACTGTAATGGGCAGAAACAATATTAATATCGCGCGGATGCACTTCGGCAGGGAGTTAGCTGGTGGGATGGCGATCTCGGTGGTCAATATCGATTCGCCTGTCACTGACAAGGTGCTCAAAGAGATCCAGAAACTACCCAATATCCTTGACGTTAAGGTAATCGGCATGTAATACGCAATGTATTTTCAGGGGGACAGACAGGGGAGCTTGCACGTTTATGACAGAATAATCTATTTGCGAGGTACGGAATGTCTACAGTAGTGATTGTCGGGGCCCAATGGGGCGATGAAGGAAAAGGGAAGATCGTTGATGTTCTGACCCAGAAGGCTGACGTAGTAGCCCGATATCAGGGCGGCAACAATGCAGGCCACACCGTGGTTATCGATAGCGAAAAATATGTGCTCCACCTCATCCCTTCTGGCATCCTTCATAAAGGAACGAAATGCGTTATCGGCAATGGGGTCGTAATTGACCCATCCGCCCTGCTCGGAGAAATTGACAAGCTACGATCGCGGAATATCGATATCGACAATAACCTCTGCATTTCCCAAAATGCCCACATTATCATGCCCTATCACACAGCGATCGAGCGGGAGCAGGAGAAAAGCAAAAAGATCGGCACAACCGGAAGGGGAATCGGCCCTTCATATACCGACAAGATCGCAAGGTGCGGCATAAGGGCTATCGATCTGTTGCGTCCAGCCCTTTTCAAGGAAAAGCTGAAGGCAAACCTTTCGGTCTTCAACTACCTCCTCGAAAATCTCTACAAGACAGCGCCGCTGAGCGAAGATAAGATTTTCGACGAATTTATGGACTATGCGCAAAAGCTCGAGCAGTTCATTGCCGATGCATCGCTACTCATCAACCAGGAGATTGCGGCAGGCAAGAACGTGCTGCTCGAAGGCGCGCAGGGAACCCTGCTCGATATCGACCATGGAACGTATCCATATGTAACTTCCTCCAATACCATAGCGGGCGGAGCCTGTACTGGTGTCGGTATCGGCCCGACAAAAATAGACCGGGTACTCGGCATTGTAAAAGCTTATACTACAAGAGTAGGAGAAGGGCCCTTCCCGACGGAGCTAAACAACGATCTCGGAGAGTCAATCAGGCAGCGGGGCGGCGAGTTCGGCGCAACGACGGGACGGCCGCGTCGGTGCGGATGGATCGATATAGCGGGATTGCGCTATGCTGTTTCGATTAATGGACTCACCGGTATCGGCTTGACGAAAATGGATATCCTCGATGGTATGGAAAAGATCAATCTCTGCATCGGGTATCAGCATGAACAAAAGTTCTACGAATCCTTTACGACGGACCTCGCAGTGCTGCAGAACTGCACCCCTGTTTATGAAGAGATACCTGGTTGGAAAGAGAGTACCATCGGGATAAAAGCATTTGACCAGCTACCGGCAAACGCCAAGGCATATATAAAGAAGATCGAAGAACTCCTCAAAACACCAATACAGATCGTTTCAACAGGGCAGAAGCGCGACGAGATTATCGTACGGGAAGAGCAGTTCTGATTTAAGACTACAGAAGTCAGAATTCAAGAGTATGAAGAGGTGGATACTCTTTTATGTTCATCCTGTCTACCCCCTTCTGCACTTATTATGACTCGTCCGCAAAGTCAACTTCTCGTCACAATGTCTTGTCTGCAATTCCCATTCCGATAGCCACCATCAAAATGCGCTTTGTAATTAGTTATGAGCGTCAATTGATTGATATAAGGGCCCCTGCTGTTAGATCTGCGGTTTACCAACTACGTCTCAGCACACCAGCATATGTGCAGAGAACCTCAGATCAGAGTCACCCTTTTTGAAAATCATTTAATATGGCATCTTCGATGGGCCGTTGAAATCGGGCTATCTTCTCAAATTCGTCGGCATCAAATGCCTCTAACAGGCCTTGAACGATCTTCTGGTGATATTCCTCTCGACCTCTGAGATTGGTTTGCATCCATTCCGCTTCATTCGAACAAACTTAAACAACGCAAATTCAACCAGTCAGCCCTTCTTGGCTTCTTTATCGAAGGCATCGAAGACGCCACTGCTTTTGACTTCACTGAAATGCACGAGCGAGACAAAACTCCAAACGGAAATGAGCTAAAAGGATCGCAGCACCCACCTCAAAAAGGCTAACCCATTTATGGAGGCATCAGCGGAAAGCGACTGCTGCAGGTGTATGGCGTGATAATTACCGAAGCAATAACTCGGAAGTATGCAGCAACCGTAAAACGTGCTGGAGTGTCGACTGTCGAGGTCCTTGTCCTCTCCCTCTCGATTCCCGCATCAATTATTAATAATCATACTACTTGAAAACCTTTCGCAATTACTGGTATTATTCATATCTGCTCATTCATGCCGAAGTGGTGGAACTGGTAGACACGCACGTTTGAGGGGCGTGTGGGGAAACCTATGCGGGTTCGAGTCCCGCCTTCGGCACCATTTGTCCGCGAATAATAAAGTTTCGCTTAACAATATAGTTCTTAATTTTTCAGGGGGGTGGAAGTCTTTTGTAAACAACAAAGTTTTTGCCGCATTTCTCTGCAAGCTCAAGTCTTTTTACGGCGTCCTTCTCCTTGGAATAATCGCAAGCACCCACGAGCATAATCATGGATAATAGTAAAACAACTTGCTTCTTCTCTCGCGACTGCCGACTTTGGGGGATTATTAATCGTAAATTATACCCCTGTGGGTTCCAACTCGAACCATTTTCCTTCCTATATGGGCTGCATCGACGAATCCCTGGGGCAAGCCTAAGGATAATGTAGCAGCCCTGTTTCAGATCTCGTGCAGCAACATTGAAGAGCCCCCTGAATCTCTGAAAAAACTTGACAGTATCAATCCTTTACTGTGCACATCTTCCCGACTAAAACAGAACATTTCGAGTGTGTAAGGACATTTCTCGACACGCTACCCAATATACTCTTAATTCCCCTTAGGCCTCTGCAGCCGACAGCTATTATGTCTGCCTCTGTCTCCTCGGCTGTTTTCAGTATCTCGCTTGGTGGATCTCCCCTCTTAGATATCAAATGTATATTCTTAAATCGTTTCATTAGGCGCTCAGCAGCTCCCTGGATGATCTTTTCAGCTTCTGTAATTTCAACTGATAGCATGTCTGCTGCGACCTTCATCAATTCATCACTTCCTTTGATAAAGCGATCTGGAATATCACTGCCGGTAGACCACGTCACATTCAATATCGTTACTTCTGTATTATCCGTAAACGGAACGGAAGATAAAAATTCTTCAGTAGCAAGAGAATGTTCAGATCCATCGGTGGCAAAGAGAATTTTCATCGGGCCTAAGCTTGAATATGTCGGACGCTTTACGATGAGAACAGGTTTCGGTGCACTGACTGCAAGTGAGCTTGTTACGCTACCGATGAAGAGAGCCTCAATAGCTTTTAGACCTCTAGCTCCAATAACTATCATATCAACTTCCAACTTGAGAGCCACTTCAACAATGCATTGCTCAGGAGCTCCATCTTCAAGCACCACGCTTTTTAATGCTTGAACTGGTTTTAGAATATCAAGTGCAGAATCAATAATTCTTGGCGCAATCTCATTTTTGATTTCCCTGAGAGTACTGAGATAGGCAGCCTGATTATATCCAAAGGGCATCCAAAATATGGCATGAAAAACAATAATAGTATCATCTGCAGACCAATTGAGACGAGTAAGAAACTCTGCCACATATTCCGAATATTTTGAACCATCCGTTGTAAGTAATATTTTCATTTGGTCCCGTGCTTATGCGAAACTGGCATCAGCTTTTGCAATAGTTCTTCTTAAAATTAGCTGGTTTCAAGATCGTTCCGGATCTATCCCTTTGGAACCGATCTTATATACCTGTAGACATAGAGCGGAATGACCACGCTTTATTCAAGAATAGTATTTACCCGTTCATTCCCGTAGTATCCATGCACTGTCCACAGCATTAAAATTCGCTTCTCTTCGCTCTACCCACAGTTCGTCTAATTACAAACTGCAGGCCCTGGCCCATTAGGTCCCTGGGACTTTTTCCTCGTCATTCCACCATCCACCTCCAATAGCAACGAAAAGCGCAACAGTGTCCTGAAGCCGAAGGGCCTGTGCCTGGATATAGCCTATCTTTGCCTGATGGTATTGACCATCCGCAATAAGGACTTGCAGATAGTTGACGGTGCCGGCCTCGTAATTTGCCTGTATTAACGACAGCGCATCTTCTGCTGCGATAAGGGCCCGTGACTGTGCTTGCACAGCTTCCGCGTCGTGTTCCAATGCTCGCAGTGTATCGGCAACCTGAGCAAAGGCACTGAGGACGGTTTGACGATAGTTGGCTAGAGCCTGGTTGTAGCCTTCAATGGCCGCACGCCGCTTAAACCACAAAGTTCCGCCATGAAACAACGGAGCCGTAACGTCTGGGCCTACGCTCCAAAAACTATTGGTATGTTTGAAAAAGTTATTAAGTGATGTGTTAGTCTGCCCGTAAGTGCCATTTAAAGTGAAACTCGGGTATAAAGCCGCTGTAGCCACGCCGATATCGGCGCTGGCACTATGGAGCTCCGCCTCCGTTGCAAGAATATCAGGCCGTCGGCGTACTAACTCAGATGGCACGATTACCGGCAGATTGCTGGGAAGAGTGAGCTCTGCCAAAGTAAACTGTGGCGGAATAAATTCAGCTGGTGTTAGCCCTTCCAGGACGGCAAGTAAGTGTTCGGTTTGACTGAACTTTTGCCGGAGCGGTGGAAGTGTCGCTTCTGTAGCAGCAAGCTGGCTTTGAATGCTTAGCACGTTTGAGTAAGGAATGATGCCTGTTTGAGCCTGCGTTTCTGTAATACAGGCTTGCTCCCTGAGCAATTCGATCATTTGCTCGGTAGCCTTAATCTGTTCGCGGTAAGCCGCTTGCGCAATAACGGCGTTCACAATATTACCTGACAGCGTCAGATAAGTGCCCAGACCTGTAGAGTGCTGATAGTCAACCTGTGCCTGCAGGCTCTCTACGGCACGCCGCTCGCCGCCAAATACATCAAGGGCATAACTGACAGTAGCCGATAGGGTGAAGAGATTAAAGATTTTACTTGTGGAACCTTCGCCGAACCGGGCCAATGAGGACTTTTGACGTACAGCATCAAAACTGGCATCAACCTGCGGAAAGAAAACCCCGTAACCGGCCCTCAGGTTCTCCTGGCTTTGGCGCAGGCTTGCCTGGGCAGCCTGCAGAGTTTGATTGTTGGCAAAGGCCGCCCTCATAAGGGTGTCAAGCTTGGTTGAGTTGAAAAAACGCCACCAGTCTGAGGCAATCTCCCCGCCCTCGATAAATTGCTGCGCCTGACCGTCTGCCGTGACTGTTGAAGTGGGCTGTGTCTCATGAGTATACCGCGAAACCGATGGAGATTCAGGACGGACAAAGTTAGGCCCCACGGCACAACCGAAAATCCAGAAAAAGAAGAACGTGCACATTCCGGCCAATGCCAATCGTGCAGCTACATTGGCGCCAGCTGAATACTTCCATTTCCGGCGGTCCCCGCTTTGTCGATAAGATAACATTTTCTATTCCCTTCCAGAGTCTTCCTGCTTATTTCTCCCCTATATAAACATCTACCAGTTGCCCGGGGTAAATGTTTAAGTCCTTTGACCGCTCAAACCTGAATATTACCGGCAATACTCTTACATCCACCCTTTCGGTCCTTTGATTAGACAATTCAATCTTGGGAGAAACATAAGGCTGAACTCGCACATATTCCAGAGGGATATGAATATCCGTGCCTCTAATCGACATCTGCGCATTCATATGCGATGCCTGAGGCATTTTGTGTATGAGGATTTCATCAACATAACATCTGACGCCAATGTAATCCTGAGCACTTCCCATGACAATAACGGGGCTGAATCCCTGGGTATACGTGTCATATATACCTTGCGGGGATATGTAGCTGCCAACAGCGGCACTAATCGAAAGGATAACTCCATTAACAGGAGCCTTTATGGTGTATTTAGCGAGCAGGGAATTCGAAGCCGTGTAAGCCTTTGACAATGCATTGTACTGCTTCTCCTGGTTTCTTATATCATAAATCCAGGCGCCCGCCTGGGTAAGTTCGTACTGCTTCCTGGCTACTTCGAGGTTAGCCTTCGTCACCCTGACAGCATTTTCCGCATTGTCCAAGGTGTCTTTACTCACAGACTTCGGATTCAATTCATATGACTTTCTTTGCTTGTCCAACTGGTCCTGAGCGGTCCTGAGGCTTGCGTTGGTCGACTCAACCTGTGCCTTTGCTACCTCCAGACTTTCTTTTCTAGGTTGGGCCTTAAGTTCTTCGAGCAAGGCACCAGCAGCTTCCGCCTGTGATTTCTGCTGCTCGGTGGTCGCCCTTTGAACGGAATCATCCATGATGAGCAACGGTGTTCCCTTGGATATACTATCGCCTTCAGCAACGGGGATCTTAAGAATCGTTCCGGTCACTTCAGGATAAATATTGATATTCGCCCCATTGTTTTGATAGCTTTCGGTTATACAACTCGCATAAATTCCCTTCTCATAAGGATTGGAAGCCGGATTGAAGACCGGGGGCTGCGGTTTTTTTTGTAGGCCATAGATATAAGCGCTGATTATCCCGGCTATGAGTCCTATGATTGCAAGGGTGAATAAAACCTTATTCCTCACGTACCCCTCCTTTGACGACCCCCGTAATCTTACCGTCCTCCATCTTCATTATCCTGTCAGCGTATTCGAATATTCGGCTGTCATGAGTGACGATCAAAATGCACCTCTTCTCATTTAATATGTTTTTCTTTACGAAATCTACGATTCTTCTTCCCGTATCCCCGTCAAGCGAAGCGGTCGGTTCGTCAAATATGAGTATATCGGGACTGCTGACGATTGCTCGTGCGATGGCCACACGTTGCTGCTCCCCTCCGCTTAATTTGGTCGGAGTAAGTTGGGCCCTGTCCTTCAACCCTACTACTTCAAGATATTGTAGAGACATCCTGAGAGATTCATTCCAGTCGACTTTTTTCAGGATCAGGGGAATTGCAACGTTTTCAACCGTGGTCAGTCTTGGAAAGAGGTGATAGTCCTGAAAAACGAATCCGACCGTATTCAATCTGAAATCCGCAATCTGGTCGGCGGGCAAACTCCAAATATCCTTGCCTTCCACTGTCACTCTGCCTGAATTGGGCCGAAGAATCCCGGAAATCATGCTGAGCAAAGTTGTCTTGCCGCTGCCGGACGGACCTTCTATATAGAGCATCTCCCCGAAGTAGGCTTCAAAGCTGACGTCTTTTACAGCGACGGTCTTTGTGTCCCCTTCTCCAAACCATTTGACGAGTTCGTCAGCTTTTATAGCGAGATCGGCCATATCACCCTCTGAAGATATCGAAAGGTTCTATTTTGATGACCTTTCTTATTCCAATATAACTCGAAATACCCGCTATTATGAGTACCATGATAAATGCAAACGCGAGATTCCCGTAGGTTATCTGGGCTGCGTAGCTCGGAAGCCTGAGTTTTGCAAAGGCTATTATGAGGGAGCTTAGGCCGATGCCAAGGCCATAGCCTGTCAAACAGGTAAAGGTTGCCTGAAACATTATCATGTATACGAGTTCGCGTCCCTTGGCCCCTATAGCTTTCAAGGCCCCGAACTTTTCGAGGTTTTCCAGTATGAACGTATAAAAAGTTTGCCCCGAAATGGAGAGGCCCACTATAAAACTTATTACCGTCATTAACAGAACATTGATGCCGAGTCCTGTCTGGTATTTATAGAACATCGAGATTTTATTGATAAATTCGCCTTTGGTTAGCGCTTCGTAACCGAGATTCTTTACCTGCAGTTTAATGTTCTGAACTGCGGCTGCACTCTTAGGCTCGATGAGGATATATGAGATGGTATACCTCGTGGAAGGTATATACTGGATGGCCCTGTTATATGTTGTATAAAGGGTTGGAATCCCGAACAGTCCGCTGGAAGTGACTTTTGCAATGCCGAGGATGACTGCCTTGTGGTCATTTATCTCAAATTCCGAACCCAATTTTGGATTGTCAAGTTTCGGGAATTCAGAATCCTTAACAACGATAAATGCGTTTTCAACATAGATGTCCTCAATTCGTCCTTCAATCAACTCTGGTCTACCGAACAGACTGGCATCGTCGAGACCAATGACTGTTGCGGCCTGATAGACGCCGCTTCGAAGCTTAACAAGAGCCGCTCCAGAATACAAAGGGACAGCATATTTGACCCCGTCGATGCTCCGTACCGCGTCCAAGATATAATCTGGCATCGGGATGCTACTCGCAACGGTGTTTACTGCGGGGTCCATCACCCAGATTTTGGCCCCGATGTTTAATACGGTAGATGATGACCTGTGGAGAATACCAGCAAACATCGATGTCATCATGACCATCAAAAAGACCGCAAAGGTTATACCGACAAGTAAAGCGGCAAACTTCCCCTTGTCATTAATCAGAAGCTTAAAAGCGATTCTCAGAATTCCTTTCACCTGACATCTCCTGTAACCTATCTACAAGCATAACCATTCAACATGCAGGTAACAATAATATCTCGCCTCAGTGATGACAATTCTTGATTCTGCCTAAATTCATCAAAGGAATAGTCACCAGACTAATGGGACTGAGAAATAATGACAATTGCCAGCTGTTTGCGAATTGATTCTTCAGTAACGGTTATAACAAGAACTACAAGATGATCATCTCGCTTCTGCTATAACTTGTCCCGATAAGTTTTGGATCATTGCCCCAAGCTACCAGGATGTTTCAATAATCCTGATTTTTGAATTTAGCACTTATCCCTAAGGCCCGATTTATGTTCAATAAAACTTGAGGTATATCAAGAGGTTTTTGTATAAAACTGAACGCCCCCTTTCCTACCGATTCCTCTATTATGAGGGGGGTGCCAGAGGCGGACATTATAATCACCTCCGGCGCATCCCCTTGTGATCTGAGTTCTTCCATGAGTTCTATACCATTCATTTTGTGCATGCGAAGATCTGTCAAAACGACATCCGGCTTTAACGCTTTCGCCACCTTTAGCGCCTCCTCAGCCGATGACGCAACATGCGTCTGGTACCCCTCATCAGCAAGGATTATCTGGAGGATATCTCTCTGCACTGGATCATCCTCCACAACAAGGATAACAGCTGCTGCAAAATGCGAAGTATTGCTCTTGTGTTTGTCCATCTGCGTTTATGATCCTTCAGCTCCTTTCATTTCCATGCCTTTTATGATCCTTGCAAGCTACCAGACGATATTGAGTACAAGGGGATGGTTGTATCTGACATCCCCTTGTTGTGACCTTATTCCCCCGGCATACTCAATGGCTGTGGGTTATTCAGTCGGTGATTTTAGCTTTGATTCAAGCTTTGAGATGACCTTTTGCATGCGAAGCTTGGACTTCGCTAGCCGGCCAGACACTACAGCCTTCTGGTCAGGCGTTAATATCGGCATCACCTCACTGAAGACTTTTGCGCGTAAAATTATCGTCTTCTCCTGTGCCGCTGAAACATCGCCGAATGCCCTCTGCACAGCCGTTTGAGCAAATGTGGCGCTGGTCGTTGCCGTCATCAGATTCTGTTTTGCCTGCAGAACTGCAATCTTGCCCTCGATGAACTCTTTGTGATGCCCCTTCATGATGCCTTTGATCTGTTCTTTTTGAGCTGCGTTAAGGTTGAGCCCCTTAAACAGGTCCCATTTGTGATGCCCGCAGTGCCTCCCCTGTTTACCGTGCTCGGCCTTCTCTTTATTCATAAACTGCTTCTGGTTGCCGTTATGTCCACTTTCCGCATACACATTGGACCCCATGCTTCCTCCAAGCAACATAGCGAGCGAAACGGCTGCAGCCAACACCGAAAAACGTCTAATCCCTCTCATTGCACTCCCTCCTTTAAAATTAAATGCCCCATATAAACTAAAGACGGAAATGATCCGTAAGAGGTTACAACGCATTGCCGTCGACAGTAGACACTTGAAGGCAAAAACTTTGCGGTTGCCAGATAGTTTTTTATATGCCGTTATATTGTGCAGAGGAATGAAAAAGATTGATGAACCGGCGACAATTAGAAAAGTTCTAAGGACTGAGTGGACAAATACGTAAATGACATAACTCAAAGGTCGCTATAAGTTTGAGAAAGCTCCTCACATGCTCTAACAGACGTTGAAAATCTCTTCATGGGATGAATAAAGTGAGAGATAGTTGATGAAAACCATTTTCCCATGAGACAACATACTCGGGATCAACGAATAAGGCTAGAGGGATAGGATCAGACTTACCTGTTGCTATTTATTGTTGGCGGTGCTTACAGCAGTGAATCAACTCTTGCAATGCTATAAATCACGTCCCTCAAAAGAGGATAGGTCTTTGCCCCGACGAGCATTTGCCGGAATTCAGGATTATCCATTAGCCGATTGAAATCCTCCGAATCTAGTAGTGCAGGTGACCTAATGGGTTCCAGAAAAAATATGTTCTGACGGTTTAGTTCTGACGAATCAAGATGCCAGGCCAAATCATTACTTTTTCTGACAATGACTGATAGGGAAGGTTCTGATTTTTATATATTATGATATCGATGACGTGATCAATCGTTATTATTGATGAGTCCCTTCAGCTCCCATTTTAATTCATGCTTTATTTCGTCTTTGAAAAACAAAGCGCCGATAAGCAGCATTAGAATTGGTATTGTAAAGAATATTATCAAGCCAATCATCCCTTCGGATATGAGAAACGTGCTCATCGCCATTATCGATAAATAACAAATCACCATCAGGACAAATTTAAAATATCCATATTTCTGCGGAAGATGCTCTATGAAGAAGTGCCATAGATATGTGAAGGGGATAAGTATGATAATAAGTCCGATGAGTAAGATTATTTTCGTTAGAATATCACTCATAATTGTGGAATGAATGTATCAGCTTGGGCCGGAAGAGATGAAATATTTTCTTGGCCACGCCAGTGCCTTTTCCGATACTTTAAGACGATTATTCCTCATCCTTGTCTTGCCTTATAAAGACTGTAATATTAATCCAACTGATTGCGATGCATTTACCTGACAAATTATATGCAATAACTCTGCCACAACTTTCTAGCAGTTGTTCCATATAAATAAAGAAGATCTGGCGCAGAAAATATGTCGAGAACAATTGGTGAAATTACCGGACAAACTCGGTCATTATGCGAAACGCTGGCTACCATTACGATCAAGAAAATATCTATTAGAATAACACAACACTTGCTCCCACGCTTTGGACAGGTTGTTTCGAATGCATTTTCCATCCCCAGGAATATTTTTTCGAGCCGTCGCTAAAATCCCTCTTCAACATTACTGATGTTATCTGTTCCAGTTTTATATTAAGCGGCCAACCTCATGCTGCGTATTTTCACTCCTCCCAGTCCTCAACGATGAATTTGGTGATTCTCTCCCAATGCCATGGCACCTATATACCCAAGTCCACGCATGCGGTTAAAATCCACCGGGTTGGCCGTCGTCAACTGCATAGTAAACACGTCTCTTGTTTTCATGACCTTCATCTCCCAGTCCTTTTCCTTGTTCAGTTGCATCTGATGAACATCCAGCATTTACCAATCGCAGTGAGTCTGCGCAAGTGATTGTTTTCGAACGAGACGCTTATTAACTACGAAATATACCAAGTGAGCATTTGGAAGATGCCCCGCAGTCTTCACGCGTTTCAGGACTTCGCAAATTCACCTTCTACGTCCCAGAATAGTTATTCTGGTCACCTTTTAAAAAGTTATGGTTATGAATGTTGCTATTCACGCTTAATTGTAAGGTGCTACTCCATCACCAGGAGGATTCTTTTTAAAGGTTAGTATAATCAGTCCGGATATCGTCAATGAAATCGCGAGGTATACCCAGGCACCTTCGAACGATCCAGTAGCCTGCTTCATCCAGCCAGTCAGATAAGGACCTACAAATCCGCCAACATTACCACAGGAGTTTATAAGCCCGATAGCACCGGCAGCAGCAGTCCCCGACAGGAACGTTGTCGGGTAAGACCACCATACGCCAAAGGGCGCATAGGTGCCAATTGCCGCTAAAATCACAAAGAAAAATGCCATAGAAGGCTCTTTGATAAAGACTCCCACGCCCATACCGATTGCGCCGATAAACAAACCAATCGCGCCATGCCACCGCTTTTCCCCCCTTTTCGAGGAAGAATGCCCGATATACAACATCGTAAAGAGTGAAATAGTCATCGGTATGGCCATCATCCAGCCGATCGCCAGGTTGGACCAACCTGATGAGGCTTTAAGCACTTGTGGCATCCAGTAGTTGAATCCCCAAAATCCGGTAATCCACAAGAAATAGGCGGTGCAAAGTTTAAGAACTTCCGGCTCTTTAAACGCTTTCCAAACCGTATAGTGTTTAACCGCTTGTTTTGTGGCAACCTCTTTTTCATACCGTTCGGTGAGGTATTGTTTCTCGTCTGCTGTTAACCACCTAGCTTCACTCGGCCGGTCCTCCATCCAAAAGATAATAACAAATGCGAAAAAGATTGCCGGAATGGACTCAAGAATAAACAAGCCTTGCCAGCCTTTAAATCCATACAGTGGCACGTCGAGCAACCACCCTGCCAGCGGTCCACCGAAAATGCCTGAAATCTGCAGCGAAGTCAGCAGTAGGGCAAGCGCCCTCGCCCGATCCTTAGCGCTAAACCAACGTGGGATGCAAGAGGCATAGATAACCGGATAAAGACTAGCCTCCGATGCACCCAGGAGAAATCGAGCGATATAGAAATGCCATTCGTTAGTCATAAAAGCCATCGATCCTGATACCAATCCCCAAGTGAACATGATTCGCGCCAGCCAGATTTTGGGGCTATACTTTTCAGCTATCAAAGCCCCGGGTACCTCAAACAATATGTAACCGGCAAAGAAAATGCCTGCTCCCATACCGAACTTTTCCGCTGTAAGGCCAAGGTCCTTGTTCATGGTTAGTGCCGCATAGCCAATATTGACGCGGTCGAGATATGCGATGACCGAGGTAAGAAAAAGTGGCAGCATGATGTTTATATACGCTTTGCGTTTTGCGGCTGCTTCTACATTGGAATTGTTCATTTGTGCTGAATTTCCCCGATAATATTTTTTAACAATGATTGCGTGACAAGAAACTTATGATACCTACAAATCCTTTATTATTAATTCGCATCCTGTTTATGTTTCCCGTAGTACTCATTATTGGTCTATTGGGCCTCAAAAGAATATTGTCATAAAATTAACCCGCAACTATTGTATGTAATTTTATCATAGCCTTAAATATACCCTCGCACATTTACAAGTGAAATATACAATATTGAGGATGCATATGAGAAGCAAAATTGGGAGATTAAACGGATACCTTATTTAAGCCCGCGTTTTACAACGCTAGCCTGATAACGTTTGTCGACGATCTTATTGAAGGTTACTAATTCACTGAAGGTTAAAGGGGCGGCTTCTGACTATGTTGAAAACGGTCGGGTCATGAATTTAATCATATCCAAAGCAAGTTCCTTTGGCTTTTCCCAGTGAATGGCGTGACCAGCATCGTACTCTCTCAATAGAGCATGAGGAATTTTCGCAATAAGCTTGTTCTGGTCCTCACGCGTGAATATTGCATCCTTGCAACCCCAGGCAATGAAGGTTGGAGCTTTTATGCAACCAAGGATAGAACTATTATCAGCTTGCAGCAGGCCTGAAAGAGTATTTTGCCAAACATGCGCGGGTACTTTCATACTCTCCGAAATGATCCTATCCATAAAGTCTTGCGCAATAGGCGCTGAAGGTTCCTGAAATGTCACGACAAAGGCTTTGTCAATGGGGTCGCTAAGTGCATCAACCTCCGTCTTTAGGCTTTGAAGAACGGCATTACGCGTTGCTGACGGGGCCGAACTGACAAGAAGGAGTCGCCTGATGCGATCAGGATGACACGCGGCAAACAACTGTGCGATAAAACTGCCTAATGAATGCCCGACAATGTTGGCCCTTTCTAAGCTCATAGAATCCATGAACGCGGCTAAATCCGCCACAAAGTCATCCAACTTATACCCACCTGCAGGTTTATCAGAGTTACCGTGGCCTCTGAGATCTAGAGAGAATGTTCGGAAGGAAGATGAGAACTCTGATAACATAGGTGCAAACGATTGCCATGAGTCGGCGTAGCCATGCAATAAAACAACAGGCTCTCCGGACCAATAACCCTTTTCTGCATAGTGAAGCTTAATTCCCGTTCTCAGTAATACATACTTGAGCATACGATCAGGTCACTACCTCACAATCTCAAATCCAGCTCTTTTCCAGGCCCCCATTCCTCCGATGACACTGGAGATTTCACTGTACCCTTTATTCTTAAGTATGCTTGCAACCGCAGAGGATCTGTAACCGCTTCCGCATATGACAGCTACGGGTCTGTCATGGGGGATATCTACAATTCGCTCCGTTATCTCAGCCCCGGTAATATGACAGGCCCCTTCGATATGACCAGAGGCCCATTCTCGCGGCTGACGCACGTCAAGTACAAGAAGATCTTTTCTCCGCTGCAGCTCATCTTTCAGGCGCCAAACCGTCCACAGAGGCATCATTTCAAGTTCCATGCCTGCATGGCGCCATGCCATCATCCCCCCAGCAAGCCACCCTTTCGGCAGATCATAACCGATGCTAAGCATATGCCAGCATATATTCCATACTTGTTGCGCATCCTCCAGCACAAGGACATAAGGCTTCCCAAAAGGGAGGACGGTGCCAGCCCAGGTCGGAAAACTCGGTCCGGCACCAGCGTTAAGAGCTTCGGGTATGTGGGCGGAGAATGCCTCAGGTGATCGGCAGTCGAGAACAAATATTCCTTCTTTTCGGAGACGATCGAATGCGCTAACGTCTAACGCCAGAGGCTCCCCGAGAGTGCCTAAGACAGGCGGTCCTTCCTGATTGATTGTCCTCATATGCTTCCAGTAAGGCGGCATAGCGGGAAGATTCTCTGTCTCAGTGCATTTCTTGACAAACCTCCCCATATCCCCATCTTTAAGCCATCTATTCACCCTCCGCTCGTAACCAACGGTCGTAGAAAGGCGACTCCCGATGCTCCCTCCGCAGAGCGAGCCGGCCACATGCGTTGGATAGATTTCTACATGATCGGGGAGCTTCAAAATCTTTTCCTGTAGCGAGCGATAAAGATCTCGTGCATTGGCCTCGGCTGCCTCGTTCCCTCCAAGAAGATCGGGTCTCCCGACATCGCCCACAAGCAGACATCCACCTGATAAAATCAGAACAGGCTCTTCTCCCCGGGAAAGGTCCTTCACAAGGAGACAGATATGTTCTGGAGTGTGTCCGGGCGTATGGAGCACTTCGAACACCACCTCACCCATCGTGAGCCTGTTACCCTCGTTTAACCTCAGCACATTATATCCGACCACTGCTCGGTCACCCGCCAGGAGCTGGACGTCAGCACGAACAGAAATCTCGAGTATGCCCGATATATAATCGTTGTGCTGGTGGGTATCAGCGGCATATCTGATGCGCATCCCCTGATTGCGGGCCTCAGTGAAATAGATATCGACATCTCTTCTCGTATCGAGTACAAGGGCTTCCCCGGTCGTCTCTGATCCAATGAAATATGATGCATGGCCCAAACTTTCATCATGAAATTGCTTAAAGATCATGGCCTCTCTCTTTCTTTAATGCCGAAGGAATCGGCATGCTTCCGTGGATTTTAAACTAAATATCATTTTACCACCAGCCTGTAAAAATACAAATGCGATCACAGAGGCCAGCACATACCACACCTTAGGGCAGAAAGGAGACTGAAAGAAGAATCAGGAGTTGACAGAACACGGATGATAAACTATGCTTTTAGCAGAATAATTAAAGGAACTGTGGCACTCTTGAATGATGATTGAATAGAAGAATGACATGTCTGTCGAAATAGAAGAGTTCGATCCACACCACAAACCTATCATCGATCTCATCAACAGACTTGATGCCTTTTTGAAAACCGGTGACGCCCGGAAAGTCACACGGGAAGCCCTGGCTGAGCTCTCAAACTATAGCCTCTATCATTTTTTGCGGAGGAAAAAGCTATGGGAAAGTGTCATTATATGGAATACAATCAGCACTAAGACGAGCATCTGATATTTATAGACAAGATTTTTCATCTCGTCAATATTCAACAGGGTAACAAGGAAGACACCTGCGATGAACTGCTAAACTTTCTAGCAAATTGGCTTAAGAACCATATCCTCAAAATTGATAAGAAGTGGAGTTGATACTATTTTATGAAACGCATCCCCGAACCCGAACTGATGAACGATGTTGCCCAGGCCATTGCTTATACGCAGGCCGATTTCACCGAGCCTCACAATCGGGTTATAGGATTTTTTCAGAAGACATTTGAAACCACGAGAATAAGCGGATATGTCCTCGACCTCGGCTGCGGCCCTGGGGACATAGCCTTTCGTTTTGCGCGTGCCTATCCTGACTGCCTGGTCCATGGAATAGATGGGGCCGAAGCGATGCTCAGGTGCGGGAGAGAGCTTTTAGCGGCCGCCCCAGACATCAGAGGGCGAGTTGAACTGATTCATGGCTTTCTTCCCACTGCCGCGCTACCCCGTTTGAAATACGATACCGTAATCAGCAACAGCCTTCTTCATCATCTCAAGACCCCAGATGTGCTCTGGAAAACGGTAAAGCGTTACACGACCGTGGGTGCGCCAGTCTTTATTGTCGACCTCAAACGACCTGGATCGCCTGAAGAAGCTCACAAGCTGGTCGAGGTCTATTCAAAAAACGAGCCGGAAATTTTAAAAAACGATTTTTTTAACTCTCTTCTTGCAGCATACGAATTCGAAGAGATCAAATCTCAGCTCAGAGAAGAAAATATCGAATTCCTCGATGTGAAAGAAATAAGCGACAGGCATATACTGGTGAGCGGGTATATGCGATAAATTGTGGTATTTTGTCGATTAAATCTGAGTTCTTTTCCCTTTAAAAAGTTTGCATAAAAATTAACTTGACAATGACCCGAAATGGGTGTATAAATGAATTAAGAGGATGCGCTCACCAAGTGGTGGTCTTGCTCCTTTCAGAACTCAGCGAATGGTTGTAAAGTCGCAGGACGTAAGATGTCAGACACAAAGAGTCTCATGTCGAATGTCTCAAGATGTTGCAAACCGCTGAGTAGAGAAAGGAAGCAAGCACCACTTTTTTATTATCTGCCAAATATAATCCGAAATACGCCATGCATGACCATGCCTAGTCAGGGAAAAAGCCTGTAGACGATATTGAGGGGAAATGTTGTTCTGACCCTCGATTGCTGACAGCCATTGATCGTATCGATTGTCCCCTTCTCAATCTGCTCCTTGAGCCTGATGAGCCGCAATAAATGGGTTTTGGCGCTTTCAATGGCATACTCTCTGTGGGCACCACCCTTGATTATATCTAAATTGACACTTAGGAAAAGTCCGTATTGAAAACATCCTTGAGATGTGTTTAAATGATCTATTACTTCGGATTATTGGAGGTTGCATGGACAAGTTCTTTCCCTCGACCGACGAATCTATTCTGATCATCATCGATATCCAGGAACGGCTGGTGAATGCCATGCGAGTAAAAGATTCTGTGATCGGAAACTGCCTTCACCTCATCGAGCTGGCAAAGATGATCGCAATGCCTGTTCTCGTTACTGAACAGTATCCCAAAGGTCTTGGCCGAACCATCGAGGCTATCAAAAAAGCCGTGCCCGATTATCAGCCCATTGAGAAAGTCAGTTTTAGTTGCTGCGGCGAACAGGGATTCGTCAACAAACTCCGTGCATTGAAGCGAAAAACCATCATCATGACCGGCATGGAAACACACGTATGCGTGCTCCAGACATGCGTCCATCTCCTGAACGAGGGTTTCAACGTTCATATTGTAAAAGATGCTGTCTGCTCAAGAACAAAAGAGAACTGGAATACGGGAGTTGAGTACATGCGCAACGCGGGGGCAGTCATCTCCTGCACCGAAACGGTGCTTTTTCAATTGCTGAAAGTCGCGGGGACCGAAGAGTTCAAGGCGATCTCGAAGAGGATCAAGTGATGCTACGCAATCCCGGTAGCTTCAACGGGACACTTCTGTTTAGTGTTCTGCCAGCAGGATCGTCTCCGTTCTCCCTTTCACTGAAACCGGCTTCCCCGTTCCGATTCATCCTCTTCTCGCTACATTGACGGGATGTATATATCATGAATGTCATGCCTTTATCGGGCTCGCTATAGACATGACAAATCCGTTGTGCTGTCTGATTATCCCTATACCATCGCCAGCCCGAGTCCATTTACCCATTTATTTTATTGTAAAGAATGGTTCAAATATCTTTCTCCTGGGACTTTCATAAATCTCTGTCCACGTATCAGCCATCGACTGCATTTAAAATTACACCACTGATTTTCTCGGTTTTTAAAGGGACAATATCTTCCATTTTATTTTTTCAACATATGAGATCGCGTGACGACATAATCCACAGAACATGACCTGAAGCATATCATCTTTTATAAACACATGTTATCATGGCTCCTTCTTAGTATTGATAGATAATGTCCCGGTTCACATTCTTTATATCCGCGGTTCCGGTTAGAAGCATAGCCTGAACCAGCTCGTTCATCATTTTTCTTAGCAAGAACGCGACGCCATCTCCCCCTCCGCCGAAGGCCCCGGTCGTAAGCGGTCTTCCCACTAAAACCCCATCTGCGCCCAATGAAAGTAGTTTGAGTACATCGGTGCCCGCCCTGACTCCCCCATCAGCAAAGATTACCACTTTGCCCCTGACATGATCAGCTATCTTGGAGAGGACATCGGCAACGCCCGGGGTGTAATCTAGCACCCTACCTCCGTGGTTGGAGACGACGATCGCCGCCGCACCTGCTTCGACCGCTAGATCAGCTTCGACCGGAGTCATGATCCCTTTAAGGATAAAGGGTAACCGTGTAGCCTTGATAATTTCAGAAAGCTCTCTTAATGTCTTTGGTCCAACAGGCTGCCCTTTCATCGCCATCGTCACGAGCCCAGCCCCGTCGATGTCGATACCAACTGCAATGGCCCCCGCTTCTTCGGCCTGACGGATACGCTTTATGACCTCATTCTGTTGCCTCGGTTTTATGATCGGGATACCCTTACCCATGTGGTTGGCAATCGCAGCTATCCCGCCGTTGTACATCTCGGGATCTGCACCGTCGCCGATCATTCCGATAGTCCCCGCGAGGAGGGCCCCACTAATGAGCATTTCAGAAAATTCCGATTCCGACATCTGTCCGCCCATGTTGTATGAAACCCCCGTCAACGGAGCACCCAGCACCGGCATGGCGAGCGTCTCTCCCCACAGGGGAAACGAAGTATCTGCGGTCTTAACATCATGGATAGTCTTCATGTTCAAGCGGCGTTTCGCCAAGGCCTCCAGATTTCCCCCAAAGGCGCTCCCAGTCCCCACGCCCCCCATTCCCGGGACTTCTCCTGCGCATGCAACGCCATTGCATACGGGGCACACTCGACAGTATCCCTTCATTCGTTCTCGAGCGGTCGTCCTGAGCGTCTTCAAATCCATATTAGCCCTCCCCACATATATTTTATTTGAATTGCTTCGCAAGAATTTCTGCAGTTTGCATTGCCCTGATATCCAAGTTTTGCTTGTCAAGGCCTACCTGATTTGCATAACGCAGCCAACTGCATCCATAGGAGCGCTACGTGACCATACGGGTGGTGCCTGCTCGGCAAGTTGTATTATCCAATCTCCCAGATCGGCCGCCCTCACCGGGATACCATGCTCTTTGAGATAGGGGTTGAGCTGGATTTCCTCGGAAGTCTTAGATTTTGACTTGATAATGCTCTTTATGTTCTTTTCCCTCTTCAGAAAATAGACATGCATTTCAGGAATTTATTGATATCCAACTCTAAGCTGACAACCTCTTTCGCGCGGTCGACCTTTCCTTTTTCACGTATCATCGTTTGTCCCATTATTCTCTCTATTCTGTCAACAGTGGTAAACGTATCCGTCTCGACGGATATGATCGGTATTCCCTTGGCTTGTGCCTTGCCGATAACTACATCACTTGTTTGAAGCCCGCCGGTGAGGATAATGCACTTGGTAGATGTTTCCAGAGCGACGAGCTGAATATCGGTTCTGTGAGCACCTGTGATAACCGCTTTGTTCGGGGTCCTTCTGAAATAGCTTAGGGCCGAATCCACATCCATAGCGCCTATGGAGAAGTTCTCGACAAATTCTCCGAGCTTGTCTTCGCAGTCGAGGACGTGACCGTTCAGAACTTCCACAAGGTGTTTGACCGTTACCGCCTCCAGTATCTTGTCCTTCTTGAAGATGCCGTAGACAGGAATTCCCTTCTTTTCGATAAAAGGCTTAACGATCTCCTTAACGTGAGGTAACTGGTTCTCTGGGATTTTGTTGAAAATGCCGCCGCAGAAGTGCTCGCCAAAAAACTTCTGGGCCCCTAAAATTGTATCTATCGAAAGATCGCCCCTCCATGGTTCCACGATGACGACGCGGGCATTCATTTCTTTTGCCATGGTGCCCGCATCGAGATTGAGAGAAGTCCCCTCGAAGACATCTCCCGCGCCATGAATGAGAACAAAATCCCTGTCTTTCAGCGCATCGAACGCATCCAGCACCGGCCTCGCGGCATCTTTCATTCCCCCTTCAAGCAGAAGGTTCTGTGTTTCGTAACTCAGGACAAAAGGTGATATTATGCTGAGAGGGTCACCGAGGGCGAGGGCGTCTTTGATGAATATCGCATCTTCGTCGAAGACATCGTGTCCGTGTTTAACTGGGACGGTGCCGAGAGGCTTGATATAACCGATTTTGTAGCCCTGCTGCAGAAGCTTCTGTCCAAGTCCGATGGTTAAAAAAACCTTTCCGGCTTTCGTCCTGTTCGATGTTATCAGTATTGGGATCATCTCTTTCTCTCCTCGCGTATGCTTTATTCGCGTTGACCTTAAGCCGCGGGTTCAAAAATAATGCGCGAATCCAGGGCTAAGGCGCCTTTGTACATTACCTTGAGCGGGTTAATGTCGAGTTCTCTTATTTCGGGGAAGTCCGTGACAAGGGCCGAGACCCGCATGATACCATCGACAATGGCCCCGATATCTGCTGGCCTTTCGCCCCGCACGCCTCTCAGTAGTGCGATTGATCTTATGTCAGTTACCATGCTGGAAGCCTCGTCCCGGGAAACAGGGGCAATTCTGAATGAAACGTCTTTCAGGACCTCTACGTAAATGCCTCCCAGCCCGAACATGATCATATGCCCGAACGTCCGGTCGTATGTAACACCCAGGATGACCTCCTTGCCTTCCTTCACCATTTGATACACGGTAACGCCGTTGATATATGCATCCGGCATAAACCTTCTAGCATTAGCCGTAATTTCGATGAAGGCGTCTGAAGCAGCCTCGGCGGACTCAATATTGAACTTTACCCCACCCACATCTGTTTTGTGAAGGATGTCGGGCGACGATATCTTCATAACAACAGGGAACCCAATCCTCTTTCCTAAAACTGCAGCTTCCCTGGCTGTACGGGACAGCCCACACTGGGGGAAGGTGAAGCCATAATGCATCAGTATCTGCATTGACGAGTCGTCGCCAAATTCAGAATGACCAGTCGCGCGCATCTCATCGATCATCTCACGGACCGCAGCCCTGTTGTCCTCAGGGATGACGAAACGCTCACCCCCCCGCTCCTTTCCCCTAGTTGCAGAGAATTCGAAGAGCTTTTTAAAAGCATTAACCGCTACTTCGGGATAAGAAAAGGCCGGGATCGAATGTAGTTTCATCTGCGCAACTGCTGCACGAACAGTATTCCCGCCGACGAACGCAGAAATAACAGGCTTGTCAGTTTTCGACGCGCTATCGATAATGATTTCAGCTATGTTATCGACATCGGTCATTGCCTGCGGAGTGAGTAGCATTAAAATGCCGTCGACATTCGGATCGATCACCGCCCTGTTCAATACTGTCGCATATCTTTCCGATGTCGCGTCGCCAATAATGTCGATCGGATTGTATAGACACGCGTTGGACGGCAGTAGCGGAGCGATCGCATCGATCGACTCCCTAGTCATGGGCGAAAGAGTAATACCGATTTTGTCCGCCGCATCCGCCGCGATAATGCCTGGCCCGCCTGCGTTTGTGATGATCAGTAGCCTGTCACCAGCAGGCAGTTTTCCACCAGAGAATGTGAGCGCCATATCGAAGAGGTCCTGGATTCCCTGAGCCCTGATAATTCCCGTTTGTCTGAACGCCGCAGTGAAAGCAGTCTCCGATCCTGCAAGCGCGCCGGTATGCGATGACGCAGCCCGAGCACCTGATACAGTCCCGCCAGCCTTGACGAGAATTACCGGTTTTACCCGTGTGGCCTTTCGGGCAATCTCCATAAATCTCTTGCCGTCAATAACATCCTCGATGTACCCGAGCACTACATCAGTTTCGGCATCATTGATGAAATATTCTAGAAAATCGGCCTCATTGAGGTCCGATTTATTTCCGAGGCTTATGACTTTTGAAAAACCGAAGTTACATTCCAGCGCCCAGTCCATGATCGCTACCCCGAGTGCACCGGATTGTGAAAAAAGGGCCGTTCGGCCCTTGAGTATCTCCCCGCCGAAAGAGGCGTTCATGTTATTCGACGTGTTTATCACGCCCAGACAGTTGGGGCCGAGTATTCGGATCCCGTAATCTTTTGCAATCTGGACCATCTCTTGCTCGAGGAGCAATCCTTCATGCCCGGCCTCTTTGAATCCTGCGGTGATAACGACTGTTGCTTTAACCTTCGCTTCGCCGCACTCTCTCATAACACCGGGGGCAAACCTGGCGGGGATACAGATGACGGCAAGGTCTATCTTCTCTCCGACCGCAGAGAGCGATGGATACGCCCTGAGGCCAAGAACCTCGGGAGCGGTCGGATTGATCGGAAAGACCTTGCCGGTATATTTGAACTTTACAAGATTGTTTACGACAGCATAACCTACTTTTTTTGTATCACAGGATGCTCCAATGACCGCGACGGCTTCCGGGTTAAACAGGTATTTAAGCATCTTGCTTACCCCTTATTATCCCCTTTCCCGGTCTGCAGTCTTTCCTATCGAAGCCTCCACAAGGGTAGCTGTCTACTGCCAATTAAGATTTTCTACCTTAATCTGCTCAGCTTGCTCCTGCGAGGCGAAACATAGCTGCTCCTGCTGCAGTCTCGCCCAGTAGGCATCCACATACTCCTGGGCTGCCGTAAGCATCCACTCATTTTCCGATGTAAACATGTGCTTAAACCGGCCCTGCGGCTTGAGATATCTGACAATGTCCTTCTTATCTTTCGGCGTGTGGGTAATTTTGGTCACACCGTTTTCGATCTCGAAGAGTGGCCAATAGCAGGTATCGACAGCCAGCCTAGACAGCCTTATTGCGTCATTGGTCTGAGTCCTCCAGCCGCGGTTGCACGGAGCAAGGATATTGATGAACTTGGGGCCTTTGATTTCAACCGCCTTCCTTACCTTTTTCATGAGGTCCTGCCAGTGACTTGGGGATGCCTGAGCAACATACGGAACGCCGTGCGCTCCTATGATCTTGGTGATGTCTTTTCGCTGACGGAGTTTGCCGGCGTTTTGGCTACCAACAGGGCAAGTCGTAGTGTTTGCGCCGAACGGCGTTGCGGACGAAAGCTGAATACCCGTATTCATATAGGCACCATTGTCATAACAGATATAGAGCATGTCATGGCCGCGGTCCATCGCTCCAGACAGGCTCTGAAACCCGATGTCGTACGTACCACCATCACCGCCGAATGCGATGAACTTGATTTCATCGCTAATCTTTCCCTGTTTCTTGAGCGAGCGGTACATAGTTTCGACACCTGAGATGCTTGCCGCGGCGTTTTCAAACGCGCTGTGCATCCATGGAATCTTCCAGGCCGTAAACTCAGATATGCAGGATGATACCTCGAGACAGCCAGTCGCGTTAGCCACAACCAAAGGATAATCTATGGCCATAACGACCATCTTAACTACGATTGGGGCACCACAGCCGGAGCAGAGACGGTGTCCGGACGTAAACAGCTCTTCTTTCTTTGAAAGTTCTTTTATGCTTAGTGATTTAGGCATATTACTCCCTCACTCCGATGTATTCTTTAACAAATTTTACCTTACCATCCTGAGCAATCTGAACCAGCTCATTCACCACGTATTCCGCCTGGTCAGGCATGTAGTCCCTGCCACCAAGGCCAAATATCTTATTGACGAGGACGGGCTTCTTCGCATACTGATAGAGCGCGCTCGCTATATCCATATAGAGAGGACCGAATGAACCGCCAAAGCAATCTGCCCTATCAAGCACAGCCACTGCCTTGAGGTGCTTGAGCGCTTCGCCGACTTCAGCATAGGGGAATGGTCTGTAGAGACGAGGCTTCAGGACCCCAGCCTTGATGCCCTTTTCTCGGAGTTGGTCGACAACTTCCTTCGTGGTGCCGGCTGCAGAGCTCATAACGACAATGCCGACCTCGGCATCGTCAATGCGGTAACTCTCGAAGAGACCGTACTTCCTGCCGGAGATCTGCTCAAATTCATTCGCTACATCAAGCACAACTTTCGGGACCCCGCTCATGACATATTCATGTGCCTTACGATACTCATGGTACATATCAGCGAGAATCAGCGGACCGTAGCTCATGGGGTTCTTGATGTCCAAAAGCGGCCTGATCGGCATATATTCGCCGACAAACTTCCCGGCAGTTTCATCATCTATCCATTCCATGGTTTCTATCGAGTGGCTAGTGATAAAGCCGTCAAGGCCGACCATAATCGGGAGCCGAACGTCCACGTGCTCGGCGATCCTGAATGCCTGGAGCATATTGTCAAAGGCCTCCTGGGCACTTTCGGAATAGAGATGTATCCAGCCGCAGTCACGCGCTCCCATGCCGTCGGAATGGTCACAGTGAATATTGATCGGCGCTGAAAGCGCCCTATTGGCGACACCCATCACGATCGGCAGACGCAACCCCGACGCAATAAAAAGCATCTCCCACATGAGAGCAAGCCCCTGCGCAGAAGTTGCTGTGGCTACACGCCCTCCAGCGACTGCCGCACCGATACATGCGCTCATCGCGCTGTGCTCGCTCTCAGCGAGTATCATTTCGGTTTTAACTTTGCCATTTGCTACATAGCTGGTAAAACGCTGCATAATCTCAGTCGCTGGAGTGATAGGATACGCACCGCAGACGTCAGGGTTGGCTATCCGCATTGCATTGGCAACCGCTTCATTTCCTGTTGCAGCAACCTTTCTATGCATTATTAATCGCCCTCCTCTTCCATGACAATTGCCTTGTTGCCTTTTTTACCAGGACACTCGAGGGCACAAATACCGCACCCTTTGCAATAGTCGTAGTCGAACTCAGCCCGTTTGCCATCTTTCTTGGTCTTGATAGCCATATCGGGACAGTAAATCCAGCAGAGCATACACTGGATGCAATTTGCTTCAATCCATCTTGGCTTGTAGGCACGCCATGAACCAGTCTTGAACTTGCGAGCGCTGCCTGGTTCTGTAATGGTTCCGCCAGGTGTAAGTTCTTTCCAGGTCTTCATCCTTCCTTTACCTCCTCATAACCCCGTCTCGTCGCTTCGAGGTTCCCATCAATGATCTTCTGGGGAAACTTCTCGCCAAAACTCTTCTTGACATCATTAAGGGCAGCCTCAAGGCTCAGTAGGCCGGAAACCTTGGCAACGGTACCGACTAGGGAAGCATTCGGCATCGGACGTCCAATGGTCTCAATCGATATCTTGGTCGCGTCAATCGTGAAGATTTTCTGGGTGGGCTTCGCCTTTATCTTGTCGCGAATAGCTTTCGGATCTTTTGAGCTGTTGACAATAAATGCCGCGTCATCCGGTGTGCCATCAGTGATTTTAACACTATCGAGGAGCGTTGCATCTACGACTACTACAATGTTCGGTTTTGTCACGGGACAATGCAGCCGGAGCGGCTTGTCACTTATCCTGTTGAATGCACGAAGAGGTGCTCCCGCTCTTTCCGGACCATACTCGGGAAAGGCTTGGACATAACGCCCTCCACTTAAGCATGCATCCGCAAACACTTTGACTGCCGTAACAGTCCCCTGGCCTCCCCTTCCATGCCAGCGCATCTCTACGTTCTCTGCCATTTCTCCTCCTTGACGGCTCTATCTTCTTCCCTTAGCCGATATTATTCATCTTTAATTTTTTGAAGCCTTTGCTTCTTTTATTATCAAGTCAAAGATGTTGTTTATTATACTATTTCTAAGCTTGAATTATAAACACCACCCAAAAGACCGGGTAACAAAACAGTCATCCCCGAAAAGCGAAGACAATAAATATATATCAGAATATAATCATAACAATAATCTGCCCTGTATTAAATTACAGCAGTATTAGTAATATGTTTTGAGAAAATGATACAATATTTTCTCTTATGGGAAAAACCGTTGTCATTGCGAATCAGAAGGGTGGCGTCGGAAAGACGACGACAGCCGTCAATCTTTCGGCGTCTCTGGCCCTTGCAGGACAGAATATCCTCGTGGTGGACACAGACCCGCAAGGAAACCTCACCAGCGGACTTGGAATAAACAGGAGCGAAATCGACAAAAGTCTGTACGATGTATACACGGGAAAGTATACCCTTGAGGAGGCTGTAAGCGAGACGGGGATCCCGCACCTGCATATCGTTCCTTCCACGATAGACCTCCTTGCAGTCGAAGTTGAACTCATCAACAGGAATGACCGGGAAAAAACCCTTCTCAATGCACTGTCGGGCATCAAAGAAAGGTACCGCTATATCTTCATAGATTGCCCCCCTTCACTCGGTCTTTTAACCTTGAACGGGCTCGTTGCCGCAGACTCAATAATCGTACCGGTCCAGTGCGAATATTATTCCCTTGAAGGGCTCAGCCTATTGACAAGGACCCTCAAGCTCGTTAGATCTTCTTTCAATCCGAACCTCGACATAGAGGGGATCCTGCTAACAATGTTCGATCCGCGCATTACCTTGTCCCGTCAGGTCGCCGAGGAGGTTAAAAAACATTTCGGTGAGAAGGTGTACGAGACTCTGATCCCGCGTAATGTCACGCTAGGAGAAGCACCCAGTCATGGCAAGCCCGCGATCCTCTACGACGCACGATCCAAAGGGGCCCAGAGCTACATTGCCCTTGCAAAGGAGATATTACATGAAAGCAGCGCTCGGTAAAGGCCTTGACGCTTTGCTTCCTGACAGAGGGAGCGAGGTCATCGAGATCGAAGTAGGAAAGGTCTTCCCCAATGAGAATCAGCCGCGAAAGGTATTTAAAGATGACACTCTCAAGGAGCTTGCGGCTTCAATAAAGGAAAAAGGTGTACTCCAACCCGTTATCGTATCTCGGGTGGGAGATGGTACCTTTAGGCTCATCGCGGGAGAACGGAGATGGCGAGCCTCATCTTTGGCAGGACTTAGAAAGATACCCGCCCTCGTAAAAGATGTCTCTTCACAAGACGCGATCGAAATTGCTCTCATAGAAAATATTCAGCGCGAAGAGCTCAATCCAATCGAGACCGCCAATGCCTTCCAGAGCCTTATGAAAGACTTCAAGTTAACGCAGGAAGCCCTTTCGGATCGGGTGGGAAAGGATCGTGCGACGGTAGCGAACTACCTTCGAATCCTCAAATTACCGGACGAAATAAAGGCCCTTGTCAATGAAGGCAGTCTTACAATCGGCCATGCCAAGGCCCTGCTTTCAATCGAAGACAAACACAAACAGATTGCGGCCGCTAAAAAGATCGTCCGTGAGGGATTGAGCGTCAGGGCCGCCGAGTTCCTCTGCAATAATCGAACTGGTCCCTCACAAGTCTCGGCATCTGTGAAAAAGGAAAAGCGAAAGCTTCCAGAGGTAGCGGATCTTGAAGATAGACTGATTCAGGCACTGGGCACAAAGGTCAGCATCCGGCACAAAGGAAAAAAGGGAAGAATTGAAATCGAGTACTATTCGCTAGATGAGCTTGACCGTTTGCTTGAACTTTTTTTTGGCAAGTGATGAAGGAATTCATCGACTTTAGCTGACCAGATTTCATATCCTTTTTCACTTAAATGGACCCCATCTTCTTGTAGATATTCTTCATGAGGCCTGCCCGTTTCATCGACGAAGCGACTGTAAACATCAAGAAATAAAATCTTTAATTCGCATGCAATCCCCATCAATAACCGGTTAATCTCCTCGATCTTACAGTTGTCGCCCCACATGGTAACCGGCAAGATGCTCTGAATGACAATCGTGGTAGAAGGATATGCGGTCTTGAGACTCTTCAGTATTCTTTTATATTGTCCGAGAATCTCATAATCATCCATAACAACATTGTTGATGCCCGTCATGATGAAGAGGACATCGGGCGCGCTTGCATTCCCAATAATTCTGCGAATGCGAGCTGAAAGGCCCTGGACAGTTTCTCCTGCAAGTCCAAGATTGAGTACCTCATGTTCGTCAAACCGCTGTTGCCAATCAAAAAATTCTGTAAGGGAATCGCCGAGAAAAAATATCGTCAATGTTGACTTCATCGGACTGATCCTCCATTATCATTCTAATAAAAATATATAAATAAAAACAGTAGAATACTATAAAGAAATGGCAACGTTTGAAGGTCTAACCGATCTGCAAATCCACAAAATATAGAACTACCGGAACAGTTCTCGCTTCTCCATTATGGCCGCGCCGATGAACGCACTGAACAAAGGATGAGGCTCAATAGGCCTAGACTTGAACTCGGGATGAAATTGGCATCCAAGGAACCAAGGATGATCCCTGATCTCCACGATCTCGACGAGTTCCGCATCGGGAGAAAGGCCGCTGATCACCAGCCCTTTGGACATGAGCAGCTCGCGGTACTTATTATTGAATTCATACCGGTGGCGGTGCCTTTCAAATATATCTTTCACGCCATATGCCTTAATTGCATGGGTACCTTCCTGCAGAACTGCTGGATAGGCGCCGAGCCTCATGGTGCCACCCATCTGGGAGTCGACAGACCGCTCTTCGACCTTGCCGGAACGGTGATTATACCAGCGTTCCATGAGATAGATGACCGGGTCTTTTACCGTGAGATCGAATTCAGTGCTGTTTGCCGAAAGATTACAAACATGGCGGCTAAATTCGATCACCGCAAGCTGCATGCCGAGGCAGATTCCGAAGTAGGGAATTTTCTTCTCCCGTGCGTACTGGACCGCTACGATCTTCCCCTCGATTCCTCGGCTCCCGAAACCACCAGGGACTAGAATGCCGTCGACCTCGGATAGATATCGTTCGGCGCCATAGACCTCTACATCTTCGGAATCAACCCATTCCAAATGCACGCGGGCATTGTTGGCAATCCCTCCGTGGATAAGAGCCTCTGCGAGGCTTTTATACGCATCCTTAAGGTTCACATATTTCCCGACGATGGCAATGGTGCATTCATACTTTGGGTTTTTTATCCTGTCCACAACCTGGTCCCATATAGCCACATCAGGCTCCGGAAGATTGAGTGACAATTTCTTCTCGATTAATTTATCGAGTCCTTCCAACTTGAACGAGCTCGGCACCTCATAAACCGTGCTCATATCCAGCGCCGCAATGACAGCATCAGGGTCGAGGTTGCAATGGATGGCAATCTTCCTCTTCATTTCAGGTGGAAGGGGCCTCTCAGATCTGCAGAGCAGTATGTCCGGCTGAATACCGATCTCCCGCAGCTCGTTCACACTATGCTGAGTCGGCTTTGTCTTCAATTCGCCTGCTGTTTTTATAAAAGGCACCAATGTCAGATGGACATAGAGGACATTCTCTTTTCCGACATCATAGCGGAATTGCCTGATAGCCTCGAGGAAAGGAAGGCTTTCTATATCTCCAACCGTGCCACCAATTTCGACAATGTTGATATCATAATCCTCTGAAGCTGCGGACTTAATAGCTTCCCGAATCTCGTCGGTAATATGGGGCACCACCTGCACAGTGTCGCCGAGGTAATCACCTCTGCGCTCCTTGGTTATTACGTTGAAGTATATCTTACCCGTTGTGTAATTATTAACCACCGAGGCCCGTAAATGCGTAAAGCGTTCGTAATGGCCAAGGTCGAGGTCAGTCTCGCAGCCATCGTCGGTGACGAAGACCTCGCCATGTTCAAAGGGGCTTAGCGTACCGGGATCGACATTGATATAGGGGTCGAGTTTCTGGATAGTGACCCTGAGGCCCTTGGCTTCGAGCAATGCCCCTATTGCCGCCGCCGCAATTCCCTTCCCTAGTGCTGAAACGACTCCACCAGTTATGAAGACATACTTAGGCATTTTTCCACCTTTTTTAGATCCATCGGGGTATCCACCCCGATGGTTTCATAGATTGTTTCTTTGACCTTTATCGTTATCCCGTTCTCGAGTGCTCTCAACTGCTCTAGCTTCTCTATCTCTTCGAGCCGAGAAGGAGGGAGCTTCGTAAACTGAATTAAAACGTCAAATTTGAAAGCATAAATGCCTATGTGTTTGAACATGACCAGCGCAGAGGGCAAGGAGTCTCTTTCTTCTGCGCTTCCGCGTTTCTGTGCTTCCCCACAAAAGCGGTCTCTGTGATATGGAATCGGAGAGCGTGAAAAATATAGGGCGAAACCCTCAGCATTAAAGACAGCCTTGACGATATTCGGATCATCTATCTCGGTCGGGTCTTCGATCTTTTTGACAAGCGTTCCTATCCCGACCCTCTCGTCATCCATCAGGGTTGCCACTTCGTCGATCATTTCGGGCATGATCATCGGTTCGTCACCCTGAACATTGACGATGATCTCAGCCTCATGCCCCGTTTTCCGCATTGCTGCGGCGGCTTCGGCAATCCTGTCGGTCCCCGAAGCATGTGTGTCCGAAGTCATGACCGCATTACCGCCAAATCCCCGGACGGTGTCGTAGATAAGCTTGCTATCGGTTGCGACAAAGACTTCCTTGATATGCCGGGCCAACTTGGAGCGTTCATAGACATGCTGAATCATAGGCTTGTTCAGGAGGAGGGAGAGGGGTTTTCCGGGGAATCGGGTAGACTGATATCGGGACGGTATAATAACAATAGCGGACATAACTTTTTCTATGATAACATAAAAGGCTTGCATAAACTACCGATTGGGGGAGATTAAGGATGATACTGCCGGGACGTGTAAATTACGCATACTTATATGCCCTTTTCGGGGGAGGGCTTTTTGTTCTCTCGTTTCCCTCTTTTGATATATTCCCTCTCGCCTGGTTCGCCCTTGCTCCTCTTCTCGTCATTTTATACGACAGACCGAAAGGCGAGGCATTTAAAGCAGGTCTCTCTTTTGGTATTGTCTATTTCTTTGGTACTGTTTACTGGATTTACCATTCGATCAACCATTTCGGTTCCATAGCCTTTGTGCCAAGCCTTTTGATCGTGCTAGTACTGAGCCTATATTTAAGCCTTTATACCGCGATTTTCTGCGCTTTGTATTCGATGATCATCAAAAAGACCGACCTTCCCGCTCTTCTTGTCGCACCAGTGCTCTGGACCGCCCTTGAAATGCTCAGGTCTTACGCCTTTTCAGGTTTCCCCTGGTCAAGTGTCGGCTACAGCCAATATCGCTTTCTGGGCTTGATTCAGAGCGCTGATATTATAGGCGTTTACGGCATATCTTTCCTCGTTGTTGCGGTAAACGGGGCCATCGCCGATTTCTTTATCATGAAAAAGCGGATGATGCAGCGGCCGCTTCATTCCCGTTTGCATACCTATGCGGGTTATTGTCTTCTGGGCGTCGTACTCATTGCGAATTTTGGGTACGGTTTTTATCGGCTCCATCAGCAGAGGCCTGGTGCTCCGTTACAGGTTGCCGCCATCCAGGGAAATATCGAACAGGATAAAAAGTGGGACCCTACTTATCAAAAATACGTGCTCGATGTTTACCGAACCTTGACACTTGCAGCGGTAAATCCCTCTGCCGACCTTCCCGGCCCTGATCTTGTTGTCTGGCCTGAAACCGCAGTTCCTTTCTTCTTCGGAACAGACAAGACACTAAGCGAAGAACTCATCTCTTATCAGAAGGGCCTTAATACCTACCTGCTGTTTGGCAGTATACTGGTGAAAAGCGATCCGAAGGAGACATACACGAACAGCACTGTGCTTCTTACCAAAGATGGAACGGTTTCTTACCTTTATGATAAAATTCACTTGGTTCCATTTGGCGAATACGTTCCCCTGCGGAATGTCCTTTTTTTTATTAATAAACTTGTTGTCGGCATAGGGGACTATCTCCCCGGGGATAGTTATACCAAAGCGGTAACTCCCTTTGGTAGTTTTAGCACCCCCATCTGTTATGAGATCACACTACCCGGGCTAGTACGTAAGTTCTATACAAAAGGCGGCGATTTTATTGTAACGGTAACCAATGATGCTTGGTTCGGGAAGACTAACGGCGCTTATCAACACTTCAGCATGGCGGTGTTCAGGGCCATCGAAAACAGGAAGCCGGTGATCAGGGCCGCCAATACCGGTATTTCAGGTTTTATTGACAGCAGCGGAAGGATATTGACAACAACGGAACTCTTCACCAGGACAGCGATTAAGGCGACCTTCAAGACGGATAGGACATTGACTTTCTACACCAAGTACGGCGATCTCTTCTCGTTCTTCTGTATAGTCCTATCCCTGCTTCTGATCATTAAATTCCGCAAAAGATAATTTGAACTGTGGAGGTAAACATTATGATTTTACAGAATGAACTTCAGGAAGACCTGAAGAAAATAAAAGAGAGACTCTCCTCACTACGAGGTTATCTTTGATGTTGATAAGAGAAGAGAAGACCTTGCATTGATAGAAAAAGACCTTTCGTCCGAAGAGGTCTGGACGTCTCCTGACAGATTGAAAACGCTCCAAAAGAAAAAGGCTGACATCCTTGAGAATCTGACTCCATTGGAATCCGCCCTCAAGAGGGCCTCTTATATTGAAGAATCTATCGAACTTCTCGACGAAGATGAGGGTGAGATATTTTCAGAAGAAATCAGCCGGGAGCTTGCTGGATTAAGATCGTATCTTGACGAAGTTGAATTGAGACTGCTTCTTTCCGGTGAAGCTGATAAAAATAACGCCATAGTAACCATTCATCCCGGAGCAGGAGGCGTCGAGAGCCAGGACTGGGCACAGATGCTGATGAGAATGTACCTTCGCTGGGCTGAAACTCACGGATATAAAACAGAGATAGCTGATCTTCAGATAGGTGATGAAGCAGGAATTAAAGGGGTGACATTTACTGTCGAAGGCCCTTATGCATATGGTTATCTGAAAGCCGAGGCGGGAGTTCACCGTCTTGTCAGGATATCTCCTTTTGATGCAAATAAAAGAAGGCATACCTCTTTTGCTGCAGTGCTTATTTATCCGGAAATAGCAGATACTATAGCCGTTGAGATAAGGGATGAAGACCTTAAGATTGACACTTTTAGGGCATCAGGTGCAGGTGGGCAACATGTTAACAAGGTTTCTTCTGCCGTTCGTATTACTCATATTCCGACAGGTATAATTGTCGCCTGTCAGAGTGAGCGTTCCCAATTAAGAAATAAAGAGCTAGCTATGAAAATTGTCAGGTCAAGGATTTATGATTTGACTCTTAAATCGAGAGAGAAGAAAATTGAAGGATTTATCGGAGATAAAAAGGAGATATCATGGGGCAGTCAGATTAGGTCATATACGCTCCAGCCTTACCGTCTTGTGAAAGATCACAGAACAAATGTTGAGGTTGGGGATGTCGATGCTGTTCTTGATGGACGTATAGATGTTTTTATAACAGCGTCTCTTAAATTGGTTTAATTTAATTTTATTGGTTCTTCTCTATTATTCTTTTATATATAAGTCTTTAAAGTAGCACTAATAGGAGCTGCTGATATGTTAATAAGAGGAAATTATAATTGATTTTCAATAGCTTGAATGGCAGCATAAACTTTGTAAGTTTTCATTTGAAAGTGCACAAAGCGTTAATGTTTTTTTATGCACAGAGTAACTAACATTATATTGCCCTGTTTTTTCCGGATAGGCTATAATGAGCGGGAAGAATGGTCCTGAGTTTTTAACAATTGTTAATTAGTTGTTGATAAATATATCTAAAACAAAATTTAATTTCATTATGGCAGAGGGAATGAGCGGAAAAGAGGATTTGTGGAATAGTGCCTTTTCAAAGATACACGAGCAGGTGGGAGATAGTGTCTTTGAATTATGGTTCAAGCCTATGAAGCTTCTTCAGCTGAAGGACAAGACGGTCTCGATAGAAATACCGAACAGGTTCTTCAAGGACTGGGTTGAGGACAATTATCCCAATCTTATCAGCGAGGCCATGGAAGGAGATCTTGGACATACCGTCTCTGTCAAATTCAGGATAGGCGCCAAGGAAGATGTGGTTTTAAAGAAGATCGACTCGAAGTATGAGAGCAGACGGACGAGGCTTGCGAGCAGAGGGATTTACCTGAACCCAAAATACACCTTTGATACCTTTGTCGTGGGCCCATCGAATCAGTTCGCCCATGCGGCTGCAAAGAGAATATGCGAAGGACCGGGGAGTGTCTACAACCCGCTCTTTATCTATGGCGGAGTAGGACTCGGGAAAACGCATTTGATAAATGCGATCGGCAATGAGATTGTCGATAAATTCCCAGGGAAGGTGATCTATTATGTTTCGGCCGAGCAATTCACGAATGAAGTGATTTCTTCGATCAGGCATGAGAAGATGGGAGAATTCAAGGACAAATACCGAACTGCTGATATACTGTTAGTGGATGATATCCAGTTTATCGCCGGCAAAACCGCAACCCAGGAGGAATTTTTCCATACATTCAATTCTCTTTATGCGCGCCAGAGCCAGATCGTAGTATCGAGCGACAGAGCGCCCATGGATATATCCGATATTACGGACAGACTCAGGTCTAGGTTCGGTATGGGGCTTATTGCCGACATCCAATGCCCCGAGGTTGAAACAAAGGTTGCAATCCTGTATAAAAAAGCCGAAGCTGAAAGGCTTATCGTGCCTGAAGATGTCGCCTATTTTATCGCCTCGCGCGTCAAGTCTAATATCAGAGAGCTTGAAGGGTGTCTTATCAAGCTTGGCGCCCATTCCTCCCTTACAGGAATGCCGATTGATATTACCCTCGCCAGAAATGTGCTCAAGGACCTCATTTCCGATGAGGACAAGCCATTGACGATTGAAGGGATTGTCAAAGCGGTAAGCGACCATTTCGGCGTCAAGCCTGTCGATATCAAGGGCAAAAAGAGGACGAAAGAGATCGCCAATGCAAGGCAGATTGCGATGTATATATCCAAACAACTTACACCGCTTTCACTCAGTGATATCGGAAGGGCCTTCGGCGGCAAAGACCATGCGACAGTGATTTATTCATGCAAGCAAATAGAAGAAAAGAGATCCTCAGATGAGAACCTGAACAAGGGTATTGACAATATCGTCAAGAAGATAAAGGTATCTTAGGTTAACAGGAAATAATACGGCTCAAGATTGGAGGAACCATGAAGGTAAAAGTCGACAGAAACGAGCTGCTGAAGAAACTTTCCGACATCCAGAATATTGTTGAAAAACGAAATACCATGCCGGTCCTCAACAATTTTCTCCTCTCCGCGGAAAGCACGGGATCTACGATTACGGCCACCGATCTTGAAACGGCTCTCAAAGGGCCCATCGAATTGACCGTTCTTGAAGAAGGGAAGATGTGTATTCCTGCCAAGAAACTTTTCGAGATTGTCAGGGAGATGGATGGAGAGCTTATCATCGAGTCGGCCGATAATCAGTGGGTTAAGATCAAGTGCGGAAAGAGCCATTTCAGGCTCGCCTGCATATCGCCTGAAGAGTTCCCTGTCTGGCCTTTAATCTCGACCGCTGAAGCCAAAGAAGTCGAACTTGATACGGTAACCCTTCTCGACACGATCGAAAAGACCTTGTACGCCGCGGGAGAATCGGATACGCGATATGTTCTAAATGGGCTCCTTTTCCATTTGAAGACCGACCAGATCCTCAATGTAGTGGGCACCGATGGACACCGGCTTGCACTATCCCAGAAAAAGATTTCCGAGCCACTCAGTGAGGAAATGAAGCTTATCCTATCGAGAAAGTCCGTCTCGGAGCTGAGGCGGTTCCTCGATGAAGAGCAGAAACCGGTGAAGCTTACGATCGGGAAAAACCACATACTTTTTTCAGTAGGAAGCATACAATTTTTGACACGGCTTATCGAGGGGACCTATCCGAATTACGAGCAGGTTATCCCGTCAGACAATCACAAGACCCTCAGCGTCGGCCGAGATGCCTTCAGCAAGTCTCTTAAGATCGTATCCATTTTTAGTAAAGAAAGAAGCAGCGCCGTGAAGGTTGATATCAATACTGACGCTATGGTCATCTCGACCTCCAATCCCGATCTCGGAGATGCCAAGGACGAGATAACAGTGAAGTACGATGGCGATGCAATGACAATAGCTTTCAATGCACGGTATCTCCTGGACGCGCTCAGCGTTATGGAAGCGGAGATGATCACACTCAAGATAAATGAGCCGCTCAGCCCTGTGCTGCTCATGGAGGACGACAGGGAAGACTATAAATGTGTTGTGATGCCCATGAGGCTTTAATAAAAAAAAGTAAAATGTAAATATCAAAATTCAACAATCAGATAACAATTTTAGAATATTTGCGTTTTACTTTTTGAATTTGATGATGTAGAGGAGATTAATGGAAGAGAACAATCTTGTTAATATTGACGAAGAAACATACGGTGCCGATCAGATAAAGATCCTTAAGGGTCTGTCTGCAGTTCGAGTCAGGCCCGCTATGTATGTTGGATCAACAGGAATCGACGGGCTCCATCATCTAGTCTATGAAGTAGTTGATAACAGCGTTGACGAAGCGCTGGCGGGCTTTTGCACGAATATCGATGTCGTGCTTCATCACGACGGAAGTTGTACGGTTATCGACAACGGAAGAGGCATTCCGACCGGTCCGCATTCAGGAGATCCCGAAGGAAGGACCGCCGCTGAGATTGTTCTTACCGAACTTCATGCTGGCGGTAAATTCGAATCCAAAGCATATAAGATTTCAGGCGGGCTCCACGGCGTCGGCGTTTCTGTGGTGAATGCCCTCTCCGAATGGCTTGAGGTTGAGATAAAGCAGAACGGTCAGGTATTTCAGCAGCGCTTCGAGCGTGGAATTCCAGTTATGCCACTTGCTGTGGTCGGAAAGACGAAGGGAAGAGGGACAAAGATAACTTTCAAGCCCGATCCCGAGATATTCGAGATCATGGAATTTACTTATGATATCCTTGCCCAGCGTATGCGAGAGCTGGCCTTCCTCAATCGTGGCCTGAAAATAAGTTTTACCGACGAACGGACTGCCCAGAGCAAGGAGTTTTTCTACAAGGGCGGCATAGAATCCTTTGTAGAGCATTTGAACAAGAACAAGACGCCCATTCATCCAAAGCCGGTTTACTTCACCATGGAAAAAGATGGGATCATCGTAGAAGTCGCCATGCAATACAACGACAGCTATAATGAGAACATCTTCACCTTTGCGAACAACATCAATACTCGGGAAGGTGGTACCCACCTCATCGGATTCAAGTCGGCCCTTACCAGGACTTCAAACTCCTATGCCCTTGCGAAGGGAATCATCAAGGAAGGAAAAGAGAGCATTTCAGGAGATGACATCCGCGAAGGCCTCGCTGCGGTCATTAGCGTGAAGCTGCCGAACCCGCAGTTTGAAGGACAGACGAAGATGAAACTCGGGAATAGCGAAGTGAAGGGTATCGTCGAATCAATCACAAACGAATCGCTGGCGACCTACTACGAAGAAAACCCTGCAGTTGCAAGGAAGATTATCGAAAAAGCGATCTCGGCGGCCCGTGCACGCGAGGCGGCCCGCAAAGCGCGTGAACTGACGCGGAGGAAGGGCATACTCGAAGACACGGGACTTCCTGGAAAGCTTGCCGATTGTTCAGAAAAAGACCCGGCGAGGTCCGAGCTCTATATCGTCGAGGGAGACTCCGCGGGGGGATCTGCGAAGCAGGGACGAGACAGGCGGAGCATGGCCATTCTTCCCCTGAGAGGGAAAATATTGAATGTCGAAAAGGCTCGTTTCGACAAGATGCTGACTTCGGAAGAGATAAAGACGTTAATAACCGCCCTTGGCACGAGCATCGGCGCCGAGGATTTCGATATACTGAAGGCACGGTATCACAAGATCGTCATCATGACTGATGCGGATGTCGATGGCGCTCATATTAGGACCCTTCTGCTCACCTTCTTCTACCGACAGATGCCGGAGATCATCGAGAAAGGATATTTGTACATTGCGCAGCCCCCGCTTTTCAGGGTTAAGAAGGGTAAAACCGAAAAGTACATCCAGAATGAAGCAGAACTCCTGAAAATCCTTTTTGAGCTCGCAGCAGAAGACCTGACCGTGCTTACGCCTTCACAGGAACTCGGAGGTAAAAACTTGATTCCGATCCTGAAAAAGATTTCATCCTATCAGAAGGTCATGGATTGGTTCGAAAGAAGACGCAAAGCACCCGAGATTATCACGACGCTACTGAAGTGGAATATTGACAGGGAAACGCTCAAATCCCGTGAATCAATGATGCAGCTTGTGGAGAATATCACCAGCCTGTTCCCGAATGCCCAGGCTGGAGATATCCTCATTGATGAGGAGCATGAGGCGCATACGGTCGAGATCAGAAAGCATAACGAAAAAGTAGCTATATCCTTTGCCCTCTTGACGTCTCCCGAGTACAAGGAAGTCGCGTATTTGCACCGCGAGATTGTCGCGTTACTTGGACAGCCGCCTTACCGACTGCGATTGAAAGATGAAATCAGGGAAGTAGCGTCCGCCAAGGATCTCTTAACCCTGGCAACCGAGGCGTCCAAAAAAGGCCTGACTATTCAGAGGTACAAAGGTCTGGGCGAGATGAACCCGCAGCAGTTGTGGGAGACGACTATGGATCCGGATAAGAGGACCCTCCTTCAGGTGACAGTTGAGGATTCGGTAAGTGCCGACGAGATATTCTCGGTGCTGATGGGAGACCAGGTTGAACCGCGCAAAGCGTTTATACAGAACCATGCCCTTGAGGCGAGAAATATCGATATATAGTTAGTTATATTATAGGTTTGGCAATAATAAAAGGTATTTTAACCCAGTGGCCCTTTTTTCTTTTCCTATTCGCGGCTTTCATACTAATCTATTTTTTAAAATCAAAAAAAGGAAAAGGCTGGGCCGGTGAAAAAGTCGTTTCAGCTGGCATGTGGCTGGCACTGGACAGCAATATATACCATCGTATAGATGACGTTATTATTAATGCTTCCGATGGGACAACACAAATAGACCACATAGTGGTTTCAAAATACGGGATTTTTGTTGTTGAGACTAAGAACATTAATGGCTGGATATTTGGGGATGCCCAAGATTCACAGTGGACACAAAGCATTTATGGGCATAAAAGCCGATTTCAAAACCCACTCAAACAGAATTACCGACATATTAAATGCCTAGTGGAGTTCCTCAATATTGACGTCAGTTTGCTGTATCCAGTTATATTCTTCATTGGGGACTGCACATTTAAAAGCCCAATGCCCCCTAATGTGCTAAACAGTGGGATCGTTCCATATATAAGAGAATTCAAACAGGAAATTCTTACGGAGAAGCAAGTTGAAGAGTATACTGCAAAGCTGTTATCGGTCAAAAATGATAAGTCACTTACTTATGAGGCACATATGGAATCAATAAAAGACAGGTATGAGTCGAAGACGACTTGCCCTAAGTGTGGAGGACAATTAGTCCAAAGAACAGCAAAAAGAGGTGTCCATGTAGGATCATCTTTTTTAGGCTGTGCTGATTACCCTCGATGTAAATATATAAAATCAGATAAATAGGACATATTATGGTGGAAAACATCTGAATTTGTTGATCAAGTAATTTTAAAAATGTGCTATAGTTGCAAGAAAATGGGATAGAAGGAATGAACGTATTAATGAAACGGATGTTTATGATCTCAAATAAATAACAGATTTATCAGCATTCTTTGTCGTGAAACTATGAGCAAAATAGAAGAAATAAAAAGAATGATAGACGGAATTAAGGAGCCAAATGAAATCATGGTTCTGGATCGCTACCTTAAAGAAGCGCTGAGCAAGCTTGGTGTTTCAAAATCTAAAGGGAGTCCCGTTGGAGAGTATGCAGAGTATTTAGCCGCTACAGCCTTTAATGGGTCGCGGATGGCCAATGCCAAAGAAGGCCGCGACTTGACACTGGCCTCTGGAGATCGAATTGAAGTTAAAGGCCGCATTTTCGAAGGGTCCAGGGTACCAATGACGTATATAAAGCACTCAATCATTGCTGCTAAGACATTCGACTACTTGATTTACATAGTCTTCGATGAAGATATGGGTGTTAAATATGCTATGAAAATTTCCCATTCCGATTTTCAGAAGATCGCCAACTATACAGAACCTAAGGATTCTCCTCCTAAATGGGTATTTGTTGCAAAGCCCAAACTACTTGACTCACCATATGTCGAAAACATTACTGATAAAATCAGGGCAATAGCAAATAAATCAGATAAAAAATGATTAAAAAACAATTCATTGAAAATCTTATGACGATTGGCCGAGCTGTCAACGATGCGGCATCCAAAGACAATATAGAGAATATTGTGGGAATTATGAGACCGCACGGACGACTCAATAGATTGCATTGGAACGACTGGAACAAAGTTACTGACAAACTTCAAGTCGAAGATATTGTTGTATTAGCGAAGGGTCTTACCTTCATGGAAGTAAATTGTGATGGCTGGGCAAGTGGCTCGGTTTCGGCGGTAATTTGGATCTTTCGGGCAGTTCAAGAAAGGGATACGTTAATCGCTGACATTCTGGCAGACTGGCTATTAGCACACACTAATAATCCTTATGTGCCTTTTGGTACACAAAATTACGGTTCGAGTTCACTTTTGGAGTATAGAAGCAAGAAGGTACGACACAATGAAGCGATTCGAATAGGACTTTCTGAAAAAGAGGAAAGCGAAAGGCAGGCGGCGCTGCAGCGTGATTATAGAAAATCTCAACGATTCCGGTCAGTTCAAGATCGCAACTCTGAGAAAAGAAGCCTATTCGTGGCTGCGCTGAATGTGCAACCTATTGCTACCCAACTATCGCAACTTGCTTATGACGATACCTATGCAGCGGAATTTTATCCAACGCGATGTGCACACTACGCAACCCAAGACATTATTGATTCATTGGACGTAAGAATAAGATTAAAATTACTGGAAAAACTCAAAGGGAAACATAAAGGGCCGTGGGGAAAATTTAAGCGACGGCTCCTATCGAGTTTTCGGGCTAATGAACGGGGCAGATTAATACCGTGGGACCATAAACCGTGGTTTAGAATATAAACAATATGTCTAACACCGCCCTCTACCAGTGGGATGCGAGTTCATCTAGGTTGGTAAAGTTGATGATTGTCTAATAACAGAGGAGTGTATCCATGACTAAAGAATGGAAAGGCCCAATTCAGTTTGAACTTGATTATGTCGAAGATCATGAAAAAACTATCCAGTATTTGTGGGAGTATACGGGCAGGCAGTTTAGTTTCTACGCCCCCAAGCAACGTTTATCAGATATGAAGGTAAATAACAATTGGCCTCAGAAAATTATGCTAACGATAACGGAGACCGATCTACCAAAAGCAGAATTAGATTCTCTGAAAACCACTATCCCATCTCGGACTGGATCCGATTTTTGGGAATATGATTTGAATGAAGTGAAAAAAAATTCAATTAGATATGTGGCTATACTTGAAGGTCACCAATACTACCTGTATGCTCCGAAAGCAATGTTCAATAACCTATCTCACCCTGAGCGACTGTTCGTTTCTGTAAGCGCCATAGGTTAATGATGGACATGCAGCTCAGGATTAACTGCTAAGGACTCGCAATTCTGAAGTAGTTCGGATGGCATAACCCGTAATTTTATTAATAGTTTAATTCCAGAAAAAAGCAGCTTATGCGCCAATTCACCCGCTTTTTAGCACCATATGCGCCAATTCATTGCAGCGTTATGCGCCAACTGCGAATGTAAGTCGTTGTTTTTTATAGAGTGGAAAAAGCATCTTATGCTTCAACCGATATTTATCGGGTGAAGCATAAGTTGCAATAAATTGACGCATAAAGTGCAATGCTTTTTGGCCGATCCTAGTTAGGGGGGGCACCATGAAACATGGTTATAAGGCAGTCTTCTTGGCTGCTCTGATAATAAGTAGCATGACTGCAGGATGCAGCGTAGAACACAGGATTTATCACAGCTACAGCCCCAGACCACTATATCCTGAGCTTGGATATAGTGATAAGTATCCTGTTGTTGATTCATTGCAGCCTGTATTGCAATGGAAAGATATAAGAGAGGAAGACCAAACCTACGATATGTGCATCTGGACCCCCGAACCTGTTGGCCCCAGATTGTCAATATCACAATATCGCACTACGAGTTGGGGAAAACCTGCCTACTGTGTACAGAACCTGACTGTTAATTATCATAAGGTTAAAAAGCGTCTGATGCCTGACACGCGTTATAACTGGTCAGTACGTCTGCACAAAGGGGAAGAGGTGTTTACATGGGGTGCGTTTAGCCAGACTCAGCAGATACTTACTACCACGACATATGAAAAGAATATCCCTTATGGTTTTACAACACCACAGGATAGCACGCCTGACAATAGCACGCCTGATACTGCTGATTCCGATTCGGATGCCGCAGCCGCCATTGCCGGCACTGCGCCAAAGCAAGCCCTTGATAGGAATACATCTTCTATGCCCAATACTATTTTTGCGCCATTAATGGGCGTAGCTGTTCCAGAAGCCGAAGAGCCGGGATCACCTGAGTAAGATTTGTTATCATTGTCATCCATAGTTAGGCTCTTTTTGTCCTAAAAGACATCGAGAAGCGACAAGCTATAGTTCGCATGCACACAGATTGTCCGGATATGCGTGTATTTCAGAAAATTGCATCTTATGCGCCAAGCTACCACCTTTTTAGCCCCTTATGCGCCAAAATAAATTGCAAGTCGTTGATTTACATATAGGGGAAATTGCAGCTTATCCGCCATCCCATATATATGTTATCGGTTGACGCATAAACTTCAATTCCGGACGCATAAGCGGCAGTGACATGCAAGTCGGGCGTGATGCAGTGCTGTTTTCCTTACGCTCTCGCGGAATCTGGAAGAGTGTACCAATCCTTTCCTTCTGCGCTATAGGTTTGCCGCCTAACTATGGCAGACTATATGCACTTCTCCTGATCGCCAGTGCGGTGGGCAATTGCGATATCCACACGACCAATAGAGAGAATATTTCAGTTACATCTCTGACGCTATGCTTTACTGACTTAATATACGCTCGTTTCTAAAGCATATGTGGCATATTTTTTGTTGATCGGTCCTTACCAGTTTAGCAATGAAAGTCAATATAATCATAATAATATGCAGGTAATGTGGTAAAATATAAGGTAATTTTTTAACTCAAGAGAAGGGGTCTTTAATAAAATGTCGAGAGTCTCAATAAGTATAGAAGAAGAAATGAAAGTCAGCTATCTCGATTACGCGATGAGCGTAATCATCGGGAGAGCTCTACCCGAAGTGCGGGATGGCCTTAAACCAGTCCAAAGGAGGATCCTCTATGCGATGTATAAAGAGGGTCTCCTCCCGAATAAGAAATATTCGAAAAGCGCTGGAGTTGTTGGAGAGGTTCTGAAGAAATATCATCCCCACGGCGACTCAGCCGTCTATGATGCAATGGTCAGGCTTGCGCAGGACTTCAACATGAGATATCCCCTTGTTGACGGACAGGGGAATTTTGGCTCCTTAGACGGCGACCCAGCTGCTGCGTATAGGTATACCGAGGCAAGACTGGCAAAAATAGCCGAGGAACTGCTTGCCGATATCGAAAAGGAGACTGTAGATTTCATCCCCAATTTCGACGAGACCACTGAAGAACCGGCTGTCCTTCCTTCCAGGATACCTAACTTGCTCATCAACGGGGCCTCAGGTATAGCTGTCGGAATGGCGACGAATATACCTCCGCATAATCTCGGAGAAGTCATTGACGGCCTTGTCATGCTCCTCAATAACCCCGAAACGACGATCAACGAACTGCTTGCTGTAGTCAAGGGGCCGGATTTCCCGACGGGCGCTGTCATTCACGGGACCCAGGGCATCATTGACGCTTATACCACCGGGAGGGGAATTATAAAGGTGAGGGCAAAGGCCCGGATCGAAAGGGAAGCCAAGAGCGGCGACAGCATCATCATCTCTGAAATACCATATCAGCTGAACAAGGCGAGGCTGATCGAAAAGATAGCCGAACTCGTCCGGGAAAAGAGGCTAGAAGGCATATCTGACATACGTGATGAATCTGACCGCGACGAAAACGTCAGGGTAGTCCTCGAACTGAAGCGAGGCGAAGTGCCTCAGGTAGTCCTGAACAATCTCTATAAGCACACTCAGATGGAGACCACTTTCGGTATTATCATGCTCTCCATTGTGGGGGGCCAGCCCCGTGTGCTGAAACTCAACGAGATGCTTACATATTTCCTCCGCCATCGCAGGGATGTTGTCATCAGAAGGACGCGCTTTGAGTTGAGAAAGGCCGAAGAGAGGGCGCATATATTGGAAGGCCTCAAGATCGCCCTTGACCATCTCGACGAGATCATAGCACTGATCAGGAAGGCGAAGACCCCTGATGAAGCGAAAGCCGGCCTCATTGAGAAATACCCTCTTTCGGTTATCCAGGCACAGGCTATACTCGATATGAGGCTCCAGAGACTGACCGGACTTGAAAGGGAAAAGATAGTCAGAGACTATGAAGAGATACTCAATGAGATCAAGCGTCTTAAGGCCATCTTGGAGAGCGAGGCACTTGTTTCGCAGATCATCAAGGACGAGCTGATCGAGATCAAGACGAAATACGCGGACGAGAGAAGGACCGAGATCGTCCCCGAAACCGCCGATCTTACCATCGAAGACCTCATCACCGAAGAGGAGATGGTCATAACAATTACGCATTACGGCTATATCAAGCGATTAGCTCTTTCGACCTATCGGAGTCAGCGCCGTGGCGGCAAGGGGCTCACCGGAATGGAGACGCGCGAAGAGGATTACGTCGAGCAGCTTTTTATAGGGTCGACCCATGATTATATGCTTTTTTTCAGCAATCTCGGAAGGCTGTATTGGCTGAAGACGTATCAGATACCTGAGGCCAGCAGAACGGCTAAAGGAAAGGCCTTTGTAAATCTTCTTCCCTTGGCAGACGGTGAAAGGATATCGACGGCCATCAGTGTCAAGGACTTCAAGGACGGCTACCTCGTCATGTTTACAAAGGCCGGGATAGTGAAGAAGACGAGACTCGACGAGTACAACAACCCGCGCTCAAAAGGCATCATCGCCGTCACTCTCGATGAGGGAGACGAGTTGATCTCCGTGAACAGAACCTCCGGCAAGAGCGATCTTGTTATTGGCACCAGTAAAGGTCTTGCCATCCGTTTCAATGAAGAAGATGTCAGGTCAGTGGGCCGCACTGCGCGCGGCGTCATAGGAATCAGGCTTACCAAAGGGGACGGCGTCGTTTCAGCCAATGTTATTGAGGAGCGGACGTCCCTTCTGACGGTAACGGAAAAGGGACTCGGAAAGAGGACAAATATTGAAGAGTATCCTGTTCACGGCAGAGGAGGTAGGGGCGTCATCTCAATCAGGGTTGTCGAAAAGGGTGGGAACGCTGTAGGCCTTATTCGCGTGACAGACGAAGACGAGATTGTCCTTATTACAAACGGCGGCAAAGTGATCAGAATGCCTACCCGGAACATCTCAGTTTTAGGAAGAAATACCCAGGGAGTTAAGCTCATGGATCTGGATCCTGAAGATAGGATTGTCAGCATGGGCAGGGTCGTCGAAGAATAATTATCAGGAGCCGGGATGTCCGTAAGAAAACTTGTGTTTCTTTTAAACGCCCGTTGGAGTAGAGTCAGGATCGTCTTCGAACTTTGAGGGTCAAGATGGCACTGCGTATACTTATTGTCGAACCCGATGAAAAGGGTTGTGATGCCCTCAAAAGGGTCTTCACAAAGGAAGGCTATCAGGCCGATTGCACCGGCAATGCTGAGGCGGCCCTTAAACTCCTTGAAGAGCTCTCTTATGACCTGATTATCGCCGAAATAATGCTCCCGGGTATGGACGGTATTGAATTCATGAGATCGGTCAGGGGACGAGACCCCGCCAAGATATGCATGCTAATGACTGCCCGTGCAACACTGGACACGGCCCTCAAGGCAATCAAAGGCGGCGCTTCCGATTATCTGCTAAAGCCGTTGATGTACGACGAGGCACTTCTAAGCGTTAAGACCGCACTTGCGGAGAGGACGTATGTTGCAGACCCCCTTGCAGTACTGTCCGAGCCTGAAAAGCGGTTGGACTTCACGCGGATCCTGGGAGACAGCGATGTCATGACATGCCTTGTCGCAGAAGTCAAGAAGGTAGCCGACTCAAGGAGTAATGTATTAATTGTGGGAGAAACGGGCACCGGTAAGGAACTTTTTGCCAGGGCGGTACATTCCGGAAGCCCTCGGCGCAACGGCCCCTTCATACCCATTAATTGCAGTGCGATTCCCGAGACACTCCTCGAGTCGGAATTTTTCGGATATGAGCGCGGTGCCTTTACCGGAGCGGCTTCACAAAAAAAAGGGCTGTTCGAGGCCGCCGATGGCGGTACGCTTTTTCTCGACGAAATAGGTGACTTGAGCCAACCGCTCCAGGCAAAACTCCTACGGGTGATGGACGACCGCGAGATTAGACCACTCGGCGGCATCCAGACGAGGAAGGTTGATATCCGGTTTGTTGCAGCAACGAACCGGGACATTACTAAAGAGGTCAGAGAAGGTAGATTCAGAGAGGACCTCTATTACCGCCTCAACGTGGTCACCCTCAAGATACCACCGTTAAGAGAAAGAAAAGGCGATATCCCCATCCTTGCGTCGTCCTTTCTTACACGCTATGCAAAAGATATAGGCAAACCACTCACATTGATTGATGAAAGTACCATGAAACTCCTTATGGAGTATGAATGGCCCGGCAACGTGAGGGAGTTGCAGAATATAATCGAGAGGGCAGTTCTGCTGGCCGACGGGGAAATTATTCAGCCGTCTCATCTGGCCGAAGAACTACGGAACCAGGAAGCGGCAAAGAACCACAGCCCTGCACCCGGACATGACGGCAAAGCCCTTTCAATCGAAGAATACACTAAGGAATTCATCCTCAGGCACCAGTCGGAACACAGCGAACAGGAACTCGCCGAGAAGCTCGGTATCACGAGAAAGTCGCTTTGGGAAAAGAGGAAAAGGTGGGGGATAAAGAAATAGAGATTTAAAGAGAAGAGAGATGTTTCGTCGCGGTCCAAAGGCACTCTCCGTTGTAGAGTCCGCATCTCAGGTCCATAAAGTAAGCGGTATCCCCTTTTTCTCCCTTTGGGGTAGCCGCCGGAAAGCCGTTATTCCCCCCGTTTCCCATTGACTAATAGCGTGCCGGGAAGGTAATATTTTCTATGCAGCATTCGGACTTCGTGCCCCTCCATTTGCACACGGAATACAGCCTCCTTGACGGTGCCATCAAGATCGAAGAGCTTTTAGAGCAGGCAACGCGCTATCAAATGCCTGCTGTGGCTATCACCGATCACGGCAACCTCTTTGGGGCCTTAGAATTCTATTCAAAGGCGCGGAAGAAGGGAATCAAGCCAATTATCGGTTGCGAGGTCTATGTGGCTCCGCAGAGCCGTTTCGACCGGGTGAAGTCGAGTATCGACAATCTCTCCGAAGAGGCTGCCTTTCATCTCATCCTGCTTGCTCGAAATCTTGACGGGTACCGAAACCTCACCGCAATGGTCGCCAAGGCATACCTTGAAGGCTTCTATTATAAGCCCAGGATCGATAAAGACCTTCTTGAGCAATTCAGCGGTGGTCTCATTGGGCTTTCTGCATGCCTTAAGGGTGAGGTTGCTTACTATGTTCAGAGCGGCAATATCGACAAGGCCCGCGAAGTGGCCCTCAGATACAAGCATATCCTCGGGCCCGAGAATTTCTATCTTGAAATTCAGAGCAACGGGATGCCACAACAGGAAGTGGTGAACTTGAAGCTGATAGCCCTTTCTCAGGAGCTTCATATCCCGTTAGTTGCAACGAACGACTGCCACTATTTAAGGAAGGATGATGCCAGAGCCCACGATATCCTCCTTTGCATACAGACGGGCAAGACTTTCAAGGACGAAAAGAGGATGCGCTTTTCGACGGACGAGCTTTACTTCAAGTCACCCGAGGAGATGAAGAAGGCCTTCCCCGATGTGCCTGAAGCGATACAAAATACCATCGCCATCGCAGAAAGGTGTAATGTCGAGTTCGAACTCGGCAAGTTCCTCCTGCCACGTTATACGCCCCCTGACGGGCAAAGGCCCTCTGCCTATCTCGAAAAGCTGGCGCTTGAAGGACTCAACACGAAGTTCAAAGGTGCACCGGACCAGGGGTATATCGACAGGCTCACAATGGAGCTTGAGGTCATAAAGAAGATGGGATTTTCATCCTATTTTCTTATTGTATGGGACTTTATCAAGTACGCAAAAAGCAAAGGGATTCCTGTCGGACCAGGCAGAGGATCGGCTGCAGGCAGCCTGGTGGCCTACTGCTTGAGCATCACCGAGCTTGATCCGATCAAATACAATCTCCTATTTGAGCGGTTTCTGAATCCTGATCGGATAAGCATGCCCGATATCGACGTCGACTTCTGCAAGGACCGGCGCCAGGAGGTTATAACCTACGTCTCCGACAAATACGGCAAGGACAACGTGGCTCAGATCATAACCTTCGGGACGATGGCTTCCAAGGCGGCGGTGAGGGATGTGGGGCGTGTGCTGGAAATTCCCTATGTCGAGGTGGACAAGATAGCCAAACTCATTCCTGTGGGCCCCGAGGTCAAGTGCCTTGATGACGCCCTTAAGGTTGAGCCAAGGTTGAGGGAGATTTATGATACAAATCCTCAGATGAAGGAAATGATCGACATTGCCAAGAGACTCGAAGGGCTTTCACGCCACGCCTCGACTCACGCGGCGGGAGTGGTGATCGCTCCCGAGCCGCTCACATATTTCACCGCGCTCTACAAGAACCCTGCCGAAGATGTGGTCACTACACAGTTCGACATGAAGTCAATTGAGAGCATGGGGCTTCTCAAGTTCGACTTTTTGGGACTAAAGACTCTCACGATTATGGACAAGACCGTACAATTCATAAAACAGCAGGGTGGAGATATTGCTCTTTGCGAAATCCCCGTTGACGATGAGGCAACATATAAGTTCCTGACCTCGGGCGAGACAACGGGCATATTCCAGCTCGAAAGTGCTGGTATGAGAGACATCCTTGTAAGGATGCTGCCGAACCGGTTCGAAGACCTTATCGCTCTCGTCGCCTTGTACCGACCTGGTCCTATGGGGTGGATCGATGATTTCATCAAGAATAAAAAAGGTGAAGCCGAGGTCACTTACGAACTTCCGCAATTGAAGGAGATACTCGACGAGACTTACGGCATCATCCTCTATCAGGAACAGGTCATGATGATCGCCAACAAGATCGCCAGCTTCTCGATGGGGCAGGCCGATTTGTTGCGACGCGCTATGGGCAAGAAAAAACCCGAAGAAATGGCGAAGCAGAAGGAGGACTTCATCGCGGGTGCGAAGAATAATGGTATTGCCGAAAAGCAGGCCAAGGAACTCTTCGAAAAGATGGAGCCCTTTGCTCAATACGGCTTCAACAAGTCCCACTCAGCTGCCTATGCCTATGTTGCCTATCAGACTGCCTATCTCAAGGTCCATTATCCCGTGGAATTTATGACGGCCAACTTCAGCACCGACATGGGGGACACCGATAGGATCGTCAAGCTCATCAACGAATGCCGGGGCATGAACATCGCTATGCTGCCACCCGATATCAACGAAAGCGAGCGCGAATTCAAGATAGATGGCAGCTCGGTCAGGTTCGGGCTCGAAGCAGTGAAAGGGGTGGGGGGTGCTGCAATCGAGATTATCCTTGCTGAACGCGAAAAGGGCATCTTTGAAACATTCGATAATTTCCTTGCGAGAATCGACAACAAGAAGGTCAATAAGAAAGTGGTCGAAAGCCTAATCAAGGCAGGGGCCTTTGATTCTCTTTTCCGGCGGTCGCCTAAAACGCCGGGAGACGGGATCTGCCACTCCCTCAGCTCCGCGCATATAAGGGCAATGGCAATCGATGCCTTTGCTTTGCAGGGCAAGACGGTCGACAAGGGACCGGGCCTGTTCGGTGACATGGAGCCTGCCCGGGAGAGCTCCCAGGCCTGGGATGAGAACACGCTTCTCGGTTATGAAAAGGAGGCCCTCGGGTTTTACCTGTCGGGTCACCCGATGACACGATACCGGAAGACCCTTTCGAAGATGAACGTGACCCCGATATCCGCCATCTCCGAACTACAGGAGCAGTCTTCAGAACAGCCCGCCGATGGCAAGAGTTATTTTGAGGAAAGGACCGATATCACCATAGCCGGCATCATTAGCGACATCAAAACCCGCGCCAAAGAAAAGAGCATTACCGCATACATTCTTCTTGAAGACGAAACCGGCAGTGTTGAAGCCCTTACTTTTTCGGACCTCTATCGGAAAAATGCGGAGATGCTGAAAAAAGGCAGCGTCATGCTGATCAGAGGGCAGCTGACGAAGGCAGACAAGGGGGCCAAGCTCATCGCACGCGAGATCCAGGACATCTCCGGGATGGAGATTGCGCTTAAGTATGAGGTATCATTAAAGGGCGATCGGAATGACACACTTGACAAGCTGAAGAGCATCAGGGGATTGCTTGCACTCCCCGCAAACGGAAAAGAACATGGTACATTCGAACTGAAACTGACTATGAAGGATTTCCGCATCATTATCGTTTCTCAGCTTGAGCCATGCGGCAATTTTGCCGCGGAAGTAGAAAGGCTGACAGGTGAACGGGTCAGGGTCACATAAATGACAGGAGAAATGAATGGCGTATTATCTTGACTTCGAGAAACCACTCGAAGAGCTCGAGTCGAAGATCGAGGAACTAAAGAGGCTGTCCGACGGCCAGGAACTCGACATAAGCCCCGAGATCAAGAAGCTCGAAAAGAAGACCAAAGACCTGCGGGCGGAAATATTCTCATCGCTAACCCCATGGCAAAGAACCTTGATAGCGCGACATCCCGAGAGGCCCCATACCCTTGATTACATCGACATGATGGTTGAGGACTTTGTCGAGCTCCATGGCGACAGGAGGTTTGGTGATGACCCTGCGATTGTAGGGGGTATTGGCAAGATTGGCGGGATATCCATGGTTATTATAGGCCATCAAAAAGGCAGAAGTACTAAGGATCGTATCTACCGGAACTTTGGCCAGCCCAATCCCGAAGGCTATCGCAAAGCCCTCCGTCTTATGAAGCTCGCCGAAAGATTCAAAAAGCCTGTGGTAACGTTAATCGATACGCCAGGCGCGTATCCTGGCATCGGGGCAGAAGAACGGGGACAGGCCGAGGCCATCGCAACGAACCTTATGGAAATGGCGCGGCTAAAAACACCGATCGTCTCCATCGTCATCGGAGAGGGCGGCAGTGGTGGTGCCCTCGGGTTGAGCGTTTCCGACAGGCTCGTCATGCTCGAAAACTCTGTCTATTCGGTCATTTCCCCTGAAGGATGCGCGGCGATCCTTTGGCGCAAGAATGGTGAGCTCAATGCCGATGACTTTTCGAGGGCGGCTGAGGCCCTGAAGCTCACGGCGACGGATCTAAAAAGCTTCAAGATCATCGATGATATCATTCCCGAGCCCTTGGGCGGTGCCCACCGTGAACCAGAAACAGTAGCGAAGAAGATAACTGAATACCTCCTTAAAACTCTCGAAATACTCCACGGAAAGCCTTGCGCTAAATTGGTCGAAGAAAGATATAAGAAGATCAAAAAGATCGGGAGTTTCACTCAACCCGTTCAGTAATCAGTATGAACGCCCCCGATAACAAGTCAACTCGATGCGACGTCTGTATCGAAGAGATCTCAGGGCACATCGAAAGATATATCGGGAAAGTAGCAGCGGTCTTTCAGGAGATCCAGTCTGATGCAGTGCATATCGACATCCATCAAGTGAGACCCACAACAGAGAACCCTTTCAACATCCTTGTTACCTCGGGGATGAGCGATTTTCCGATGAAGGTCCCGCCTGATGCGAAAGTGCCGCGCTATATCGAGCTCATGGTCGTATTGCCCCGGGAGTGGAAATTGGATCAGGAATGTCTTAAGACAGAGGACTGGTACTGGCCTGTCCGTCTTCTGAAAATATTGGCACGTTTCCCGCACAGATATGACACCTGGTTGGGTTGGGGACATACCATTCCGAACGGCAATCCTCCAAGGCCCTTTGCCGCGAACACGCAACTATCAGGAGTAATAATTTTCCCCTCGATACTTGTGCCCAGGGAGTTCCATGAGTTAAGGATCAACGATGAGAAAACTATCCGCTTCTATAGCATCGTGCCGCTCTACGAAGATGAAATGAAGATGAAGATCCGTGACGGGAGCAAGGTGCTCTTTGACCAATTCGATGAATACGGTATCACTGATATTATCGACCTGACGCGCAAGAATGTAGCTAGGGGAAATTTCGGATAATTCGGATAATAAGGAAAGAACAGGGTCTGAACTCTCGCTGTATACGCACTCCTGATTGTCGAGTAATACATTCTGACCCTTTAGGGCCTCAGCTTACAGATTTTATTACTCAAAGAGTGCGGCAACGAAATCGTGGGGATCGAAGTCCCTCAGGTCCTCGATTCCCTCGCCGATGCCGATCAACTTTACTGGGATATTCAACTCTTTCTGAATTGCAAAGATGATGCCACCCTTTGCCGTGCCGTCGAGCTTAGTGAGCGCGATACCGGTCAAGCCAATTGCCTCGTCGAAAATCTTCGCCTGGCGAAGGGCGTTCTGGCCTGTGGTCGCATCGATGACGAGGAGTTTCTCATGAGGGGCGTCAGGAATAGCTTTCTTGATGACGCGGTTTATTTTTTTAAGTTCGTCCATGAGTGGGCTCTTCGTGTGGAGCCTTCCTGCAGTGTCAATGATGACGACGTCGCTACCCCTGTGCTTCGCCGCTTCCACTGCGTCGAAGGCGACGGCGGCGGGGTCAGAGCCGCTCTGATGCTTTATGATTTCCGCTCCTGTTCGTTGAGCCCAGATGTCGAGCTGCTCTATTGCGGCGGCCCTGAAGGTATCCCCGGCAGCAATCATGACTTTTTTCCCCTCTGCCCTGAACCGCGAAGCAAGCTTCCCGATTGTGGTTGTCTTGCCCACGCCGTTTACTCCTATGGTAAGGATTATCGAGGGTTTAGCCGAAAGGACAAGAGGCTGCGGAGTACCGAGCATTGCCGTCATCTCTTCCTTGATCGCTACTTTGACGTTAGCGACATCCCTTATTATTCCAGAGCGGACCTTGTCTTTGAGGATGCCGATAATCTGTCCTGTCGCCTCTGTGCCGACGTCGGAGGAAATGAGTATCTCTTCGATTTCCTCAATGACGGATTCATCGATTGTCCTGTTCAGAAGTATTGTTTCGACGCGCTCGACAAGACTTTTCCTGGTTTTGGAAAGGCCGGACTTTAATTTGTCAAAAAAACCCATGGGGGAGGCTCAGTCGGTAGTATGAACAGGCATCTCAGTATACAATAGAAACCGCAAGAGACCTGTAAAGGAGAGTGAAGGGATTGCTATAAACAGGGAAAAAACAAGGTGGAACAGAACCGTATATCGGCTTGCACATATCACTATAAGCCCCCGAGCTATCAGTTAATATATTTATAGTATGGTTAATTCACGAAAGTATAGCATAAATAGAGGGTACATAGGTATATCTCATTTGTGAGAAGTTGCGGATTGTGGAAGATCAGAGCGTATTTCGCTTGCCTCCTATTTTCAACATAAAATCATGGGCTTAAGTTGACGGAGTTCCTTGAAAAAGCAACGGGAAGTCTGCTACTATTAAAGATGTCGGAAGGCCTGTTGAAGGCAAGTTTGCTGCTGAGAGCAATGGCAAAGGCGCTTGATTTTATCGTCATTGCCGCTGCGGTCAGGGCGGTCCCCCAGGTTGGTTTTCTTGCCGGCCTGGCTTATTTGCTGATAGGCGATGGTCTTTTTGACGGCAGGAGTCTCGGTAAAAAGATAATGCGATTACGCGTCATTTCGTCTTCGGCGGGGGCCCAGGGAAGTTTCAGGGACTCGATGATTCGGAATGCGCCATTCGCTGCGGCGATGTTGTTTTTCAACATTCCACTCGCCGGGTGGATCTTTCCGGTGCTCATCCTGACCTTCGAATTCCTCCTGACACTCGGCAACAGTGAGGGCATGAGGCTCGGCGATGATCTTGCCGGCACGAAGGTTGTTGAAGGCTAAGTTTTTGCTGCTTATCGATAACCTTTATTTTTCAGAATGATGGAATGTAGTTAAGAGGAGGTTTCTGTGTTTTTCAATAAAATTATGGGTATGTTTTCGAATGATCTTGCCATAGATCTAGGTACTGCGAATACACTTGTTTATGTAAGGGGGAGAGGGATAATTTGCAGTGAGCCTTCGGTCGTTGTCGTTCGCAGGGACAACAAGAAGCCGATCGCTGTCGGACTCGAGGCAAAGGAGATGGTCGGAAAAACCCCCGCTAACATAATGACGATCCGTCCAATGAAAGACGGCGTTATCGCTGATTTCGACGCGACGGAAGAGATGCTCAAATATTTCATCACCAAGGTGCATCACCGGAAAAGCTTTATCTCTCCCCGCGTGATCATCGGAGTGCCTTCCGGTATCACCCAAGTAGAACAGCGAGCGGTAAAGGATGCTGCCCACGCCTCCGGGGCGCGGGAGGTCTATCTGATAGAAGAACCGATGGCCGCTGCATTAGGCGTCGGGCTTCCTGTTGGAGAGCCTTTTGGTAACATGATAGTTGATATCGGCGGAGGAACGACCGACGTTGCCATAATATCCCTGGACGGGATCGTCTTCAGCAAGGCAGTTCGGGTTGGTGGCGATAAGATGGACGAGGCAATTATCGCTTACATTAAGCGCAAATACAATCTGATGATCGGGGACAGGACTGCCGAGATGATCAAGATCGAGTGCGGCTCGGCTTACCCTACTGAGAAGATTCCGACTATTGAAGTGAAGGGAAGAGACCTCATTTCGGGGATCCCGAAGGCGATCAATGTCACCGAAGAAGAGGTCAGAGAGGCCCTTCAGGATAGCGTTGTCATGATCCTGGATACGATCAAGGTCACTCTCGAAAATACACCTCCGGAGCTTGCTGCCGACATCGTTGACCGCGGTATCGTGCTTGCCGGCGGAGGGGCACTGCTCAAAGGGCTCGATATCCTGATCAGGGAGCATACCGGAGTTCCAGTTATCGTTCCTGACGATCCGCTCACTGCGGTCGTAAGGGGATGCGGAGCTATGCTAGATAAGTTGGAATTGCTCAAGAAAATCGCCATAGCCACTAATTAATGTCGTTAATGTCTCGGTCCAGAAAAAGGCTGCTTATCGTTGTAGTCCTCGTCCTCGCAGCCCTTGTCTTGATGCCTATTTATCGTCAGCATGACGGTGCGCCAGGGATCCTGAAACCCCTTTCCTATCCATATGATGCTATGAATGGACTAATGTCCTCACTATCCGCTGCGGTAAATGAGGTAATGAATACCGCCGATGAGAATAAGAAACTCAAGGCCGAGCTGCGGAACAGCCTGGCTGAGCGGCAGAGATACGGGGAAATCCTTAGCGAAAACAGGAGACTTCACGAGCTACTCGATCTCAGGAGTCAGATTCGGGGAAGCGGGATAGCAGCCCGCGTTATCGCCCGCGGATACGATAAGTTTATGAATACACTTGTCATCGATAAGGGGAAAAACGAAGGGATCATGAAAGATATGTCCGCGATTACCCCAAAGGGACTGGCAGGGAAGGTGTCCGCAGTGAGAGATAATTTTGCTGACATCATGCTCTTGACCGATCCGAATTTTTCTGTTGCGGTCAGGCTTCAGGAGGGCCGGCACGAAGGGGTGCTCGCTGGTACCGGACATCGGTATTGCATCCTGAAATACGTACCGACGGAAGAAACGATCAAGGAAGGGGAGATTGTTATCACCTCCGGACTCGACGGTATCTTCCCGCAGGGAATACCGGTAGGCAGGGTGGCAAAGGTACGGACCGAAGGAGTCGAGTTCTTCCAGTACGTAGAAGTAGTCCCCTTCCAGTCCTCGTCGAAAATCGAGGAGGTAGTGGTTATTGGACGATCTGCCGAATTCAAGAGACCTCCCCTGGCTGCTGACCAGTCGGCAGCCCCCGCTAAGGGAGGACAGTGATGGTATCATTTATCTGGGTTTTCTTCACCGCATTCGTCCTTCTTCTACAGCCAAAACTTGCGCTTTTTGATTGTCCGCTCAATCTTACGCTAGCGCTTGTTTACGTCTTCGGTATTAGAACCGCCTCCTATCAGCCGGCCGCTTCCGGTTCCGATGACGTTACCCCGGAGATCAGGAGTACTCTTTTTGGCGCGGGGGTTGGACTCATTGAAGACGCTATGATCGGCTCAATCATAGGTCCGAATCTGTTGAGCAAGGGGCTGGTAGGATTCATGAGCAGCATTGTCTATAGAGATATTTTTTTCCAGTGGGAATCTGTTCTCGGTGGCGTAGTCCTTACTGTCTTTACACTATTGGACGGTCTTGTTGTTATTGCCGCAAGGCAGCTCTTTTCGAATACGGCGATTGGCGGTCCCGCTGTAGTCGAGCTCATAATCATCCAGGCTATTATGAATATCCCTATCGGCCTTGTTCTCAAACCAGGGCAAAATATTGTCACACCGAGACGCTTATGGATACGCGGAAAAAGATACAATTAGGCGTTTTCATTATTGCCGGCATCTTTGTGCTTATGTGCCTGCGCCTCATGCAGCTGCAGGTGCTCGAAGGGGACAAATACCGCAAGCTGTCGGAAGGTAATAGGCTGAAGATAATGAGCACGCCCGCGCCTCGCGGCATTATATTAGACAGAAACGGCATCCCTCTCGTAAAGAATATCCCGATGTACAGTGTTTACATTATGTACGATCCGGCGAAGGGCGTAGACACCGAGACCCTCTCATCCCTCGTCGGCCTTGAAAAGCAGGAGATAGAGGCTAAATTGACGAGAAAGGACAACAGCCCTTTTGTTCCAATCGAGCTCAAGCACGGTCTAAGCTTCCAGGAGGTTGCGCGCCTCGAGGCGCGGAGGTCAGACTTCCCCGGCCTTTATATCCAGACAGACGTTGGCAGAGCATATCCTTTTGGGAAGGTGGGCGCCCATATCATAGGCTATCTAGGAAAGATGACTCCAGCACAATCTGAATCTCCTGAATTTCTCAACCTTCCGCCTGATACCCTCGTTGGACAGTGGGGGGTCGAGGCTCTTTATGACAGCCAGCTCAGGGGCGTAGCCGGGGGAAAAGTCATAGAGGTTGACGCCCTCGGCAGGGAGCATAGGCTTTTAGACGAGAAGCTTGCGGAAAAGGGCAAGGACATAACGCTCAGCATTGATATCGGAATGCAGAAGGCAGTCGAAGACGCTTTCGGTGAAAAGGCAGGAGCGCTTGTTGCCTTCAAGGTCAACACGGGAGAGGTTCTCGCACTTGAGAGCCTGCCCTCATTCGATCCAAACCAGTTTGCCCATGGAATCTCCTCTGAAGACTGGAACTCTTTGATCGAGGACAAACACAAACCGATGATGAACAGGGCGTTGCAGAGCCAGTATCCACCTGGCTCAACTTTCAAAATCATAATGGCTGTAGCTGGCCTTGAAGAGGGTGTTATCACTCCCGAGTCGAAGGTCAACTGCACGGGGGGCATCAGCTACGGCAAATGGACCTTCGGGTGTTGGAGACATGGAGGCCACGGCCTTGTCTCTCTGCACAAGGCTATCAGGGAATCCTGCGATGTCTATTTTTATGAGGTAGGAAGAAGGCTCGGGATTGACAAAATACATAAATACGCCACCGCACTCGGACTCGGCACCGATACCGGCTTGGGATTGCAGAAAGAAAGGCAGGGGCTGATCCCGAGCACCGAATGGAAACGGGCCAAGAGGGGACAAGATTGGTATCTCGGCGAAACCCTGAATGCCGCCATCGGACAGGGATATGTTGCGGTAACACCGATACAGCTCGCACTGATGACCGCCGCGATATCAAACGGAGGAAGAGTGCTAAAGCCCACTTTGATCAAGGACCCCAAGGATATACAACAGCGGTCAAAGATCGATTTGAAACCTGAAACCTTGCAACTCCTTAGAGAGGGTCTTTCAGCGGTTGTGAACGAGGAGGGAGGTACTGCACGGGTTGCACAATCGACGATTGTGAAAATCGGGGGAAAGACCGGCACTGCGCAGGTGGTGGGAAAGAATAAGGGCCTCTCGGGCGAGAAGTATATGGACCATGCCTGGTTTGTCGCAGTTGCTCCCATCGACAATCCTGAGATTGCCCTTTCCGTCTTTGTTGAGCATGGAGGACACGGCGGCTCCGCTGCGGCCCCTATGGCCAAGAAGGCGATAGAGGCTTATTTTCTGAACAAAGGCCAGGGCAAAGAAAAGATTGCTGCTGCAAAGGGCGGGACTACAAAAGTAAAAGCAGCGGGTTTGGAAGAAAGCGATAATGCAGATAGATAGAAGACTTATAAAAAATTTCGACTGGATAACACTCCTAATTATTATTGTGCTAACGCTCATCGGAGTGATGACGATTTACAGCGCCACAAGACCCCTGATAGGGATGGGGGGGCAGGCCGATTTCTACATGAAGCAGTTGATTTGGCTTGCATTGAGTATCGTCGCCCTCATTGTCATTACCTTGTTTGATTACATCTGGCTGTACCGGCTTTCCTATCCTCTCTATGGTGTCGGGATTCTCCTTCTGCTTGTTGTCCTTGTTCTGGGCAAGACAAGCATGGGCGCCCAAAGATGGCTCAACCTCGGCTTGTTATCGTTCCAGCCGTCAGAGTTTTTCAGGATATTATTTATTATCGCCTTCGCGTCCTATCTCTCCAATCTCGGCAAAGACAGCACAGGTAGGATACCGCTGAGAGGCGTGATCGTCTTCGGGTTGATTCCGCTCATTTTACTGATTAAACAGCCCGACCTCGGGACTGCTATCCTTCTGCTGGCGCTTTTTTCGGTACTCGCGATTTCAAAGGGGATCAGCCAAAAGATTATAGTCCTTGCCCTTCTTTTCGGACTTATTGCCATTCCGTTTGTGGGTCATATATTCTGGGACGGACTGAAGGATTATCAGAAGAATCGCCTGATCGCTTTCATGGATCCGGAGGTTGATCCCACAGGCATCGGGTATCACATCAGTCAATCGAAAATTGCTATTGGATCTGGTGAGCTTATTGGAAAAGGCTATTTGAACGGCACACAAGGTCCTCTCAGGTTCCTCCCCGAAAAGCACACTGATTTTATCTTTGCCGTTTTCTCGGAGGAGTGGGGATTTGCCGGATGCCTGAGCCTGCTAGGCATTTATTTACTCCTTTTCCTTCGAGGTCTGGACACCGCTGCGAAGGCCAAGGATGAAGTAGGAAGGCTGATGGCCATCGGGATAACAGCCATGTTCTTCGTTTATTTCGTCGTCAATATCGGGATGACACTCGGCATGATGCCGGTTGTCGGGATACCGCTTCCTTTTCTCAGCTACGGAGGGACGTCTTTGCTCAGCAACTTCCTTGCCGCAGGCATTCTGATAAACATAAGGACAAGAAGGTTTGAGTTGTTTTACTAAACCCGGCGTGAGCATTCAATTGTGATATGGGGATGTTGTGATACAATATACAAAAATCATCAGGAGGCGGCTATGAAGGTTATAGAAGGAAAACTGCAGGCTAGGGACCTAAAGTTCGGTATCGTCCTTAGCAGGTTCAATGACTTTATCACTTCGAAGCTTCTCGACGGTGCTGTTGACGGGCTAGTCAGACATGGTGCCGTCGAAAAGGATATCGAGGTTGTGAAGGTTCCAGGCTCTTTCGAGATTCCCTTGGTTGCAAAGAAGATGGCTGCAGGCGGAAAGTACGATGCTGTCATTTGTCTCGGGACGGTAATTCGCGGAGCCACTCCCCATTTCGATTACATTGCTGCTGAGGTCTCCAAGGGGATTGCTTCAGCATCGCTCGAGACGGGCGTGCCGATCGCTTTCGGAGTTATTACCTCTGACACAATAGAGCAGGCCGTCGAAAGAGCAGGCTCAAAGTCTGGCAACAAAGGCTGGGATGCCGCCATGACTGCCATTGAAATGGCCCAGGTTATAAAACAACTCTAAGGGAGATATGAAGAGAAGAAAAGCACGGGAATATGCACTGCAGTTCCTTTATGGCATTGACCTTGTGGCCCTGGAGCCCGAAGCACAAAAGAAGTACGACCTTTTTCGGGGTCTTGATGAGTTCTGGAAGGGTACTGACGAGAGCAATCCCGATGTAAAGAAATTTGCGGAGGACCTCATCAAAGGCGTCATAAAGCATCTCGATGATATAAATCCGCTGATCCAGAAGGCTGTTGACAAATGGAAGCTTCTGAGGATGGCGGCCATCGACAGGAACATTATAAGGGTCGCGGTCTATGAAATCCTTTTTCGGGACGATATCCCCGATGCTGTCAGCATTAACGAGGCGCTGGAAATCGCAAAGAGATTTTCGACCGCCGAATCGGCGGCATTCATCAACGGCATTCTTGACAGGATATCGAAGGACTTTAAAAGTACAAAGTAGCCTGGAGTTCTTCCGCCTTTGGTAATCGGCTATGGCTTCACGTACGCGTAACCGTCTCTCTGTCTTTTGATGATTTCCGTAATACCTGCGGGAACTATAACGATAAAGGGAGGCAGGAGTTCTTCCTTGACACAGGCCACCCCTTCCTGGCACATATTTCTGAGCGAGTTACGGCAGGCGATGAACTTCGCTCCTCCAACAGAGAGCTGCTCAATGACCGAGAGTTTTTCGGGATCGGTATAGCCATAGACAGCAAAACTGTTGGCGACAACGACAATGTCCACATTTTCCTCTCCAACGTCACTGATGAGGTTGGAGATATTGCCGAGAACAACTTTCCATTTCTCGGTTTCGTTGATATGAAATAAAACCTTTAGTTTATCCATAGGCATATACTTCGAAAGAGGCGAAATTAATCGGTATTGCCGGCAAGCTCGTTCATTAAAGCTTTCACGGACAAGATCTGCTCAACCCGCGAGGCATTGGTTCCGACGGTATAAAGGGGCTCTTCTTCAGTGCGGTTATATCCTGCAGAACTCAACAGTCCATTACAGATGCAAAAATAATCTTTGTTGTCTACTTTAGCAGGGCAGAGCGTAAATTTCCCCTCGGAATCCTTGAGAAGCACATATCCCTTGTCGCATTTAGGAGATCTGAGCGCTTTAAGGGATGACAGATACATGGGCGACTGTTTTATCACTCTGAATGGAAGTCCACAAGGCGAACCCGGGCGGTGGGCAACGACGATGTCTTCCTCCTTTGCATCAAGGACGGCCTGCTTATATTCTTCCGGTGCGCTGCTCTCTTCGGTTGCAAGGAAGCGGGTTCCCATCTGCACACCGTCGGCGCCAAGGGCGATAAATTTCACGATATCTGCATGAGTATAGATACCGCCTGCTACAATCACCGGGATATCTCCATATTTCCGGGCCATATCTTTCACAGGTGGCAGGAGATTTTCGAGCTTGTTTGCATCGAGGTCGATCTGGTCTATTCTGAAGCCGAGATGGCCCCCGGCCAGCGGGCCTTCGAGTACGACCGCATCGGGCCGGTACCCAAGTTTCTCCCATTTTTTGCATATGATATCAAGTGCCCTGGCGGACGATACTATCGGGATCAGGGCTGTCTCTTTCGGATCTTGGATAGCAGGCAGAGAGAGCGGCAGTCCTGCACCAGAAATAATGGCATCTGCCCCCGCATCGAGTGCACCCTTCACCGAATTTGCGTAATCTTTCACAAGGGCCACCATAATATTGATGCCGGCAAGGCCCCCGAGACTCTTTGAGAGCGAAACTTCCTCGTACGTGGCTTCATAGGTGCCTATTCGTTTGCCGGTCCTTTTCGATACGAGTCGGTCGAGGCAGGCGCTCGATATGATCCCGAGTCCGCCTTCGCGGGCAACGGCGGCAGCAAGCGGATGCAGGGAAACACCGACCCCCATTCCGCCCTGAATAATAGGCGATGTTAGAGCCTTTCCCTTTATTACCAGTTGAGGCAACTGAGATATTTGATGTGACAAGGCAACTCCTGAAGACAATATATTCAACGATTATAGAAGCAATGGTGGCAACTTTAATCGTTTTTTTTAAAGGTGCATGGTATTATTATATAATTACTGATTGCGCGGGATTTAATCAAGGGAAATCGGACATACGACGGACTAAAAGTTGCTCCGCCGGCAACAAAGAAGGGGATTTGGTGATGGCATCCGACGCAAAAGAATTAAAAGAAATCCTTATAGCAAAGATCGGTCAGCACAGCGATTTCCCCCTCATGTCACAGACTATCACCCTGCTCAATGATCTCAAATCCTCCGACGACAGCTCCTCCTCCGCTCTGTCGAACGTTATCCTGAAAGATTACGCCCTGACCATGAAAATTCTCAAGCTGGTTAACAGCGTGGGGTACCTTCAGTTCGGAGAGGTCACCACGATATCGCGTGCCATAATGCTGTTGGGGTTTGAAAATATCCGCAATATCGCGGTCACCCTTCTCCTTTTCAATCAATTAGGCGGAAGGTCGACTGACAAGGTGCAGGAACTTCTCCTCCGGGCGGTCTGCAGTGGAGCCCTTGCCCAGAAGTTGGCAGAAGAAACGAGCGGTGTAAATATTGAAGAGGCCTTTATCTGTTCCCTTTTTCATACCTTCGGAACTATCATGACGGCCTTCTATATGCCCGAGAAAATAGACGAAATAGCGCGATTATGCGTCGAAAAAGGGCATACCGAGGAAGTCGCCGCAATGTCCGTACTCGGCGCCTCATATGAAACCATCGGCAAGGAGATCGCCGAAACCTGGAACTTCCCTAAGAAAATTGTTACTACTATGAAAAAGATTCGTCCTGCGGAGATTAAGGCGGATTCCGGCGAATTGGAGAGGCTGTGCAGCCTCTCCAACTTCTCGAACGAGATTACGGGAATCATTGCATCTCCGTCACCGGCAAAAGATAAGGAAGAACACTTCAGGAAACTGATGAACACCTATAAAACCCATTTCGGCGGCATCGAAAATCTGAAGCAATTAATAAGCGATGTTGCTTCCGAGGTGGCGGAATATGCCGACACGTTCAACTTGAACACTTCCGGACTTTTGATTTACCGCAACCTGACGCAATTGGACAATGTCGCGAAACAAGAAGCGGCCCTCGAAAAACCACCGGGCGAGATGACAGCGGGTCTCAGTTCCATAGCGGGAATTCTCGATGCCGAAAATGACAAAACACCTGATACCGTTTTCTCCAAGGCAGTACTCGAGATCAACACGGCGATCCTGAACGATTATCCGCTGAATGAGGTCATCAAGATCGCGCTCGAAACGATCTATCGTGGCCTGAACTTTTCGGGGACCTCAAAGGTCCTCTTCTTTTTGAGAGATTCGAAAACGCTTGCGATGAAGATCAAATTCGGCTTCGGGGGAGACTTGTCCGTCCTCAGGCAATGGTTCGAGTTCTTTCTGGACAAGCCCGAAGACATCTTCAATCTGGCCATGTCAAAGCCGACTGATCTCGTTATTAGGGACATCACAACGCCGGATATCAAAGCTCTTCTGCCCTCCTGGTATTCAAAAAAAATTACCGACAATATTTTTATTATTATTTTGCCCATCGTCATCAACAAGAAGCCTATCGGCCTTTTCTATATCGAAGGGGTCAGTGCGGCGTTCGAAAAGGTAACCGCCGAAGAGTTGAAGTATCTCACCATGCTACGCGACCAGACGGTCCTCGCCATCAAGCAGAAGCACACAATCTGAAACAGACCGGAGCGCAGACCACATGGATAGAGAGATAGCCTTTGTCGTCAAAGAAGAAATACTGAGGAACGTTCTCAAGACACACACCATCATCCTGCTGCTGGGATGGCGGGGCACCGGAAAGACGGTCTCTTCCCTCAGGGCGATGAAGGGCCTGTGGAAACCTTACTACTTAAATGCAGCGGGGGCATCTTCCGGCGAGGAATTGTATCAACATAACGATGACATCACCGTGGTCGGCCAGCTGAATGAACTGCCAAAAACGCTTTCAGCTGAAACGGTCTTGCTGATTGATGATTTCGACGGCGCGACAGAGGATTTTGTCGCGGCCATTAAAAAGTTCATCTCAGAGCGAAGCTTTCCGGGCAAGATACTCATAACGGCACAGGCCCAGCCGAAGCTTGATGAAGTAGGACCATCTGTCGATGCCGTTGTTAGAATGAAGGAGGGTACAGCACAGGTCCTCCACACGCGTCTGCGGGATATATCCTGAGATGCGATATCGCTAGTTTTTTTTACGCTGGACTACTGGCATAGCCAGCCCGGAGGAATTTTTTGCCTACGGGCCTGCAGCTCCAGGTCTGCCAGCAACTGTTCTGCTCTGTAAAGCTCTTTCTTAGCTGAACGCACTTTCTTTTCAGCAGACGTGCGGTTATTTTTGATAAAAGACCCCGGATCCTGGTCAGGGCGTTTTTGTTCAGCGTCTTCAACCCTTGCCCTTGCCTTATCAACATTGGCACGGCGGGAAGATCCCCTGGCGCACCAGTATTGTTTAGGCTTTTCGTCCGACCCCTTTGAGATGTGGCGCTCCCGTTGAGGAACTTGAGGGACAGATTGCGCCTTTTGGGGAATTATGGAACCATCTACGTCGGCCTTGTACTTTTCGAGATCCGTATTAGTGAAAACCTGTCCCGTTGTGGCAGCGAGCCCCTGTGCCGCCAACAGCACCCCAATCAGCACAGATAGCAGGACAACAAAAAACTTCTTCATGCTACTTTAAATGATAGCATAATTGAAGGCGATTTAAGTCAGCTGTCCAACTCTATTTCATCTGGTCCTTCGAGGGATGCCCGATGGGCGGGTAATAGTTATTGACATGTAGAGCGTAAGCAGCCAGATCGTCTGTTCGTGCATGCGGCTGCAAAAAAAGACCGGGCGATATAGCCCGGCCCTTCTAATTTCGTGGTGAGCCATGCAAGATTCGAACTTGCGACCCGCTGATTAAGAGTCAGCTGCTCTACCAACTGAGCTAATGGCCCTCACAGAACAGATTAGTACTATACGAAAAAAACGTTTTGGGCGTCAAGTTTTTCACCTTCCTGCAGGGCACGCCTTGACAGTCAACCCGATTTTTTATATCATAAATTAACAGTTGAGCAACCATTCAACCGTCGCGAGGGTGAATATGGCAAAGGGAAAAACGGTAGCTGGCAAGGCTTTTGACAAGGGTGAATATGTCTGCGAGGTTTCGGCTATAAACCCCAAAAAGGTTTCGTCGGTGATGAAGAAGATGGAGCCGGCAGCAGCCTTAAAAAAGGTTGCGGAGACCTTCAATGCACTAGGAGACGTTACACGGACGAAGATCATCTCGGCGCTTGCCATCGATGAACTTTGCGTGTGCGATATCGCCGCACTGCTGAATACTACTAAGTCCGCAATATCGCACCAATTGAGAATACTGCGGAATATGCGGCTCGTGAAGTACCGGAAGACCGGCAAGATGGTTTTTTATTCCCTTGACGACAACCACATCACAAGCCTTATCAGCGAATGCCTGCGGCATGTAAATGAAAATGCATGTCTGCCCGGCACTCATACTAAGGAAAATTAGGGGACAGAAAAATGCAGCGGGTGACTATCACAGTTAAAGGCCTCGACTGCGCGTCATGCGCTGAGAAGATAGAGAAGGCACTCCTGAGGCAAAAGGGTGTCGAGTCCGCTGTCGTCTATCTCGGTGCTGAAAAGGTCGATGTCACCTTCGATGCTTCTATAATTTTCCGGAAGCAGATTGAAACAGTCATCGAAAGACTGGGATACGGTGTCGTGCGAGAGGGTGCCGAAAAAAGTCCGGGCATTTCGCCTTTCTGGAGGATGGGTTTTGTCCTGTTCCTCATCGTGCTTGGCCTTGCAGGTCTCAACGCAAACATAGCGGCGTTCGATCTCTTTTCAGTGGCTGCAATCATCATCGGCGGTTATCCATTGTTCAGACATGCGGCACAGGACCTTTTGCAAAAGAACATCACCGCCGAGGTCTTTATGGCCCTCGGGGTCGCCACTGCAACGGCGATAGGTGAGTTCCGGTCTGCGGCTATCATTGCATTCTTCATGCTGATATCCGAATATATCGATTCCTTCACCATGGAGAAATCAAGACGTGCTATCAAGGAACTGATCAACCTTACCCCCAAGACCGCGCGCGTGCGAAGGGGAGAGGAAGAGATCGAGGTGCCGGCCGAAGAGGTGAAGAAGGGCGAACTTGTTGTCGTCCGTCCAGGAGAGAAAATACCTGTCGAAGGTGTGATTGTCTCCGGAAGAGGATCGGTGAATGAGGCACCAATAACCGGAGAATCTTTCCCCGTTGAAAAGAAAGAAGGAGATGCAGTCTATGCGGCGACTATCAACCAGATGGGGTTACTCTTCATAAAGGTGCTTCACACGGGGAAAGATACGACGTATGCGAGGATTATCAGGCTCGTGGAAGAAGCCGAGGCATCCAAGGCCCCGGTGCAGAAGATCGCCGACCGGTTCGCATCATATTTCACCCCAGCGATTATCCTGATCGCTGCGGCAACATATGCGATAACTGGGGAAATCAGAAATGCCATAGCGGTAATTGTGGTCGCATGTCCCTGCAGCGTTGCTGTCGCGACACCACTCGCGGTAGTTGCGAGCATGGGGACGGCTGCACGACAAGGCATCATTATTAAGGGCGGCCGCTATCTCGAAGCCCTGGCAAAGGTAGATACTATCGTTGTGGATAAGACCGGCACGCTTACATTGGGAGAGCCTGTGGTGACCGACATAAAGGGATTTGGCGATGTGGGCAGGGAAGAGGTACTCGCCCTGGCCTCTTCCATCGAGAAATATTCCGAGCATCCGGTTGCCAGGGCGATATTGAAGGAGGCTGCAGGTGAGGCAGTGAAGATACCGGAGCCTGATGAGAGCAGTGTACTGCCGGGATTGGGTGTCCGCGCTACAGTCAACAAAACGAGGATGTTACTCGGCAATCGGGAGCTTATGGCGCAACGGGAGATCTCAATATCCGCAGACGTGGAAGCATACTGTCGTGCCCGGGAGGAGGAAGGCAAGACGGTCCTAATGCTCGCGGGCAAAGACACAGTCGTAGGCGTTGTCGCTGTGGCAGACGTAATCAGAGAGGGTACTATTGAAGCTATCGGTCGACTGAAGTCGCTCGGCTTCGACGAGCCGGTCATGATGACAGGCGATAACCTGAGGACCGCACGCATTGTGGCTTCACGTCTGGGGATAACGAACGTCATGGCCGGCTTACTCCCGCAGGACAAGGTCGAGAGGATACGGGGTCTTGTCTCGGAGGGCAAACGAGTGGTAATGGTGGGAGACGGTATAAATGACGCGCCGGCGCTCGCCCTTGCCCATGTCGGCATCTCGATGGGCGCTGCCGGCTCGGACGCGGCTATCGAGGCTTCCGACATAGCGCTCATGCGTGATGAGTGGAGGCAGGTGCCCCAGGCTGTTGCCATAGGAAGAAATACCTTCAACGTTATCAGACAGAATCTAGCCTTAGGGATAGTCTTCAATCTGGTAGGCATAGGGCTCGCCTCAACTGGTATCCTTTCGCCGACCGCTGCGGCAGTGGCCCACATCATACCTGATGTTCTTGTCTTTCTGAACTCATCAAGACTTTTGAGGTAAAGTTAAGCAACGTAAGCAAACCGTTTTGCAAAATCCTGCGGCGAGAGGTTGGTCACTTTCGCGAGGTTTTTGAGGTTAAGTCCTTCGAAATCTTCTTTTTCGAGCCTGATCATGTACTTTCTGGCGACTTCAAAACTCTCGGAAGTGGTATCGACGGTTCTCACTTTTACCCTTCCCGATGCGAAGTCGAACAATTCAACGAACGGGATGGGTTTTAAGTACCCCTGGTCAAAAACGATCATCGAGCCGGTCCCACCCTTGAGCAGATAGCGGATGGCGCCGTATCCGAGGTCCCTTGTATATTCAACATCATAGGGGATCGGATCAGCCGCTCTCAGCTCGTAGCCGATCCTCTTGTCGACAATTGTTATCGATATCCCGAGTTCGTCCAAGTTCTTTTTTACAAAGTTTTTCAAAACTCTGCCGAGCTGGATGTCTGAAAGCCTGAGTCTGCCTGTCTCATCGAGTTCACAATGTTCGTACAGTGCCAGATCCTCGGTGGGGCAGATCGCGCAAATACCTTCGGCGAGTATGGCTACCCCGTGATCTTTGCCCATCGCGAGCCGCTTGATGATTGCCCCGGTAAGAACGTCAGCTGCCTTCTGAAGGGGATGCTCTATGCCCCTGAACTCCTCACCGATAAGGGTAACTGTCGCGCCAGAGGATTTGCCGATCCCAAGTGCAAGATAGCCAGCATTACGACCCATAGTGGTTATGAAATACCACCTGCCGGTTGTCTTGGCATCCTCCATGATGTTTTCAACGATCGCAACCCCCCAGTGTCGAGCGGTCTGGTATCCGAAAGTCGTTTGACCCCCAGGAAGCGGAACGTCGTTGTCGATAGTCTTCGGTACATGGACAACGCTCATGGTCCCTCTCGCCTCCTTTTCAATCCAGTTCGCCATGAAGAGGGTCCCTTCTCCGCCGATCGTGATCAGGTGCTTGATACCGATCTGTTTCAGAGTCGACATGAGGGTTTTGAACTTGTCCTTGACCTTGTCCGGATAGTCGCGGGAGGTCCGCAAGATTGAGCCACCCTCGGTGTGCAGTCTCGATACTGCGGCGATGTCTAGGGGGATGACGCAGTCTTTATTGCCTTCAAAGAGGGACTTAAAGCCGCCCATGATGCCTACGACCTGCTTGCCCTCATTAACGGCCTCGATGGTCGCAGCGCTGATAACGCCGTTAATGCCCGGTGCCGGACCGCCACCAACAATTATGCCAACAAGATCCTTTATTTTCCCGGACATGGGCCTACCTCAGAAGCGTTGTGTCAAAAGATTTCCTGACTACAACGGGGTTCACGGTTTGTGCAACGATGTCCGCTGTATTGCGGACCCGTAGCTTTTCGAACAGGAACCCGAACTTGTCTTCAAGTTCCTTCATGATTCCCTGTTTAACATCTTCGGGCAGGTCCCACCATTTCTTCTTGATCAGACCGAAGCCCTTCTTGCGGGTGCTGTATATAAACTGTTCTTCTGTCTGACTCTCCTTCTTCTCTTTGGCGAATTCGGTCTTGATGAAGTTGTACACTTCCTCCCGAAATGCGATGGGAAGGCACGTACTGTCATATATTATATTCTGGAAACCTGTGGCAAGGTGTACTTCCGACGTGCTCGTCTCAGGGAACATGTTAAAAGCTTCATCGGGCAGGGTCGAGGCTCCGTGCTGCACGCATCCCGAAAGGCCATACTCTTTTCTCGCAAGGTCGGAGAGGAGCCTGAGGGTATCAAAATCGATCTTCACCTTGGCAAGAGTCCCATCGGGCAAAACGACACCGCCGTGACTCGTGCCGGTCTGCACGCTTAGTTTGCTTAACCCTTTGCCGCCCTTATAGATTTCTTTGATGCCGTCGAGATAAGCCCGTGCTTCGTCGGGATTGCTGTTCTTGCTGCCGATCTCTCCAATCTCACCGCCGATGGATATCTCGACTCCCGCAGGCTGAAGCTGCCGTACATACTCAGACAACTTTGATGTCATCTCAAAGTTCGGCCTCTGTTGCTCCTTCAGCGTCAACTGATCAAGATTTACGAGTGTAGAGGTATCGATATCGATGTTGTAAAATTCCGCCTCAATGGCTTCAGCTATCAGACCCTTCAAATAATTTACCTCAGGCTCAGGATCGCTCATGAAATTCTTTCTGACAACCTGGAAATGATCACCTTGGATGAAGACGGGGCCCGCATAGCCTTCCTTCACGGCGGCGGCAAGGATGACGCTCGAATATTCAAGGGGACGCTGTTTCGTATAGCCAATCTCAGAACGAGCGATCTCGAAGATAAAGGGACCGACCTTCATTCCGAGGGCTTTTCTGAATATCACACGGGCAACATCATAGGTGAGACCTCTAATGTTGATGGCGGGCACAGTGAACCCGGGGTAATTCCTTCCCATCTCTTCGTAGAGACTCTGGATGGAGGCGGGAACAGCCCCTGCGGCCTTTGCGATCTCCTTGATAAGAATGAAGAGCCCTTGTTTCTTTGCTTCATCGGGCTCAAACACGGCGCTGTAAATGAGGCCATCCATTATGTGCCTGAGACCCGTCTTGTCCTTTATGAAAAGGGAGCCGTCTTTGACTTCGACAACCTTTTTTAAATCGACGATAGCCATGATATCCTCCTGATTTTTTTGTTTATAGTATATCAGAACAGAGGCCATTTGACATTACGGATTCTAAAAATCGATAATTAAAAATGAGCTCCAGATTCAATGCCTTTGGGCCGTATCTGAGGAAGAAGTTCGGCGCTAGAGTCTACAAAGTGAATGTTGACGCTGGCTTCACATGCCCCAATAGGGACGGGACGGTTGGTACTACAGGGTGCATCTATTGCAACAATGACAGTTTCAGACCTACGGGGTGCAAGCCCGAGACCCCGCTTAGGGACCAGATCAAAAAGGGAATAAGCTACCTCTCGATGCGGTATAAGGCCGGGAAATTCCTTGTCTATTTTCAGCCATTCACGAATACTTACGCACCCGTTGATGAACTTGAGAAACTATATCGCGAAGCCCTTTCTGAGCCCTCGATACTCGGGCTTGCCATCGGGACTAGGCCCGATTGCGTCGATACTGAAAAGATCGCGCTCATTGAATCTCTAGCAAAAGACCATTTCATCGTCGTTGAATACGGCCTCCAGTCGATCTATGATAAAAGCCTCGACTACATTCTCAGGGGGCATAATTATCGGACTTTTCTCGATGCACTGAAACTGACCGTGGGCAAGGGTATCCACATCGGCGCCCATATTATTGTCGGCCTCCCTACCGAGACGCGGGATGAAACGCTCGCTATGGCTGATGAGCTTTCGATGCTCCCGCTTGAGTTCCTCAAGATTCATCAGCTTCAGGTCATAAAGAATACTGTACTTGCCGGGCAGTACCATCTCAACCCGTTTCATACATTCGAGTATGCGGAGTACCTCGACTTTCTCGTCGACTTCGTCGAGAGGCTTTCGCCCGACATTGTGCTGCAGCGGCTCTTTGCGACATCTCCTGATGAGATCCTCATCGCGCCTCAGTGGGGGAAGACGCGGCACCAGATTATCCGCGACATAGAAGAGAGGTTCGAAAAGAGGAATGCTATCCAGGGCACTAAGTGCGCATGTTGTCGGCATTGACGCTCACCGATCGAAGTCGAGGTTGATATCGCAGCCCGGGGCCTGCCGCACGCTTGCTTGGTGTCTCTCCGCGATACTTCCGCGGATGACCTTTAAATAGCGCTCGATATGACGAAGATACACAGCGTGACAGGTCTCCCGTTCGTGGCAGTCCCTTCTTGCCATGAGGCCATATCGTTTCCCGCATTGAACGATCTAAGATGTAACTTTGATAGGAGGCGGACAATTCTTGCTACCGGTTGAGATCGCTTACATCACGGAATTTTGTTCATCGGTGAAATCCCTGAATTCAAGAAGACTGCATGTGGAGTGCTTCGCCAGCCACCCGAAGACGGCTTTATTACGGGCTCACGCGCAGCAGCGCCCGTCGCCTACACTGCCCATTTCGATCTTCAAGTACTGTGAACCTTCATGGCTACAGCCCTCTCTTCGATGAGATTTTTAATGGGTTCCTGATGGGAGAGAGGGTGGCCTGTAGCAGCTGATCAATACCGTGCATAGACAGTAAGAAATGTGTAAGCAGGCCGATTGACGGTTGTTTCAGAGTTCTTCATTGTATAATGGGCAGGCCCGGGGTGCTCTGGGTGATATTTTCGCGTGATATACTGTTTAGAGAAATGATAGAGCAGCGAAAAAGGTCGCATCCACAAGGAAAAGTATTCTTTCCACTACTTTTCGCATGTCTTGTATTAATCTTTTCATTCGACTTTTTTCATCGGGAATCACTCGGGAATCTTCCGGCGGTTAGTCCAGAACAAAGCGGAGAAACAGGAGTCCGAAAGTTACGGATCGTCATAGGTACTATCACGCTTCGGGGAAATTACCGGGATTATTCAGGGGTCGATTAAGGGTTTGGAAATGGAATACGGTCAGCCGACGCGCTTTGTCCCGGATATAGACTCTGTCGACACGAAGGGCGTGTCACAACGGATCAGCGTTGAGGCTATTCAGAACATCTCAATTCTCGGTACCTGCTCAGGAATGATGGGCGTATTGAACCGGGGTATTTTGAGTTTTTTCAAAGATTACCCATACAGCCACATAGGCATACTGGCAACGCTCGCAAACGATGTTTTTATCGTCCGCGGAAAAATCCATGATGCAGCACTGAATACCTTGTGAAGAGAGGCTTTCTGCGAGGTGTTGACGTCGTGAACCAAAATCCGGACAATAAGATTAGCTTTAAGGATATGGAGGAGAGGCTGAAAAGGATAAACTTGGCTCGGATGCGGAGCCGAAGTTGCAGAAATCTTTTGCTGACTCATGGCGTCAAAAGGCGCCGCCCGGCCGGTGGATACAGACCGACGCCGGAGCTTGGTTGAAGAAATAGAGCGAGGTTTTCGTGAGAGAAATTGAGATACGAAATATCGTGGTCGGCGGCAATAATCCGCCATTGATTATTGCCGGCCCCTGCGTCATCGAGAACGAAGATATCACCTTTCAGGCAGCCCAGAAGCTCAAGGAGATCTGTGGGTCAGTCGGGCTTCCATTCATATTCAAGAGCTCATTCGACAAGGCAAACAGGACATCTGTGACGTCCTTCAGGGGGCCGGGCCTCGAGAGGGGCCTGAGATTGCTTGCCGAGGTAAAAAGCAGGTTCGATATCCCGGTTATCTCAGATATCCATTCCATCGAGGAGATACGGCCCGCCGCCGAAGTCCTCGATGTGATCCAGATACCGGCCTTTCTCTGTAGGCAGACGGACCTTCTCGTCGCGGCTTCAAATACGGGCAAGCCGGTCAACGTAAAGAAGGGACAATTTCTTGCACCTTGGGACGTGCAAAACATCATCGGGAAGTTCATCTCAACAGGCAATGAGAAGCTGCTGCTCACCGAGCGTGGCACAACGTTCGGCTACAACAATCTAGTCGTCGATTTCAGGTCTTTCCCGATAATGCGCTCATTCGGCTATCCAGTCATCTTCGACGTGACCCACAGCCTTCAGCTCCCTGGCGGCCAGGGAGGCTGCTCCGGAGGACAGCGGGAATACGCCGTCCCCCTTGCGCGCGCTGCAGCAGCGGCGGGCGTTGACGGCTTTTTTATGGAGGTCCATCCCGACCCTGATAGAGCTAAGTGTGACGGTCCTAATATGATCAGGCTCGATGAAGTAGAACAGCTCCTGCGCATCATAAAGATGATAAGCGCACTCGATGTGCGATAGATTCTAATCCATCTTCATTGACTTGCCAATGGGAGGGCATCGTGTTATTTGAAGTGCGAGGAATTAGTCTCCATTACCATATTTTTTATCTTGAATGAATAGACATTCTCTCCCGAGGGATAATTGTTTCGGGCTCTCGCTCTGTCCCTGAAGACCCAACCCTCGCACTTAAAGTAATCCACCGCTGCCCCATCGCTTCATCCTATCGCCGAACCACAGCATTTTTTGAATTGCTTGTTATATAATAAAACGATTATTTACTAGAAAGGATTAATATGCAAGCGATACTTAATTCACGCGATATCGGGTATCTCAAAGAGAGGGCGAGAGAGATAAGGATCGAGATCCTCACGATGCTCGAAAAGTCGGGTTCCGGCCATACCGGTGGCTCTCTTTCGGCTGCCGACATCGTTACAGCACTCTATTTTTATAAAATGAAGCACCGGCCCGATGACTCGTATTGGTCGGGCAGAGATCGATTCATACTTTCGAAAGGCCATGCGGCACCCGTACTCTATGCCGCGCTTGCGCTTACGGGTTATTTTGACAAATCCCTTCTGAACTCACTCAGAAGAGTCGGTTGTCCGCTCCAGGGTCATCCATCTTCAAAACTGCTCGACGGAGTGGAAATATCCACAGGCTCACTCGGCCAGGGATTGTCCATTGCCAATGGCATCGCCCTTGGGCTCCGTCTCGACAAAAACCCGTCGCGGGTCTATTGCCTACTTGGCGATGGAGAGACGCAGGAAGGCCAGGTCTGGGAAGCGGCTATGACGGCGAGCCATTACGGCCTCGACAATCTTTGCGGTTTTGTTGACCTGAACGGGCTGCAAATCGACGGCAAATGCTGCGATGTCATGAATATCGAGCCAGTTAACGATAAGTGGAAGGCCTTCGGCTGGTATACGATACCTGTGGACGGTCATGACATGCAGGCCATTGTCGATGCCCTCGATGAGGCAGAAAAGGTAAAGGGAAAACCTTGCATGATTCTCGCAAAGACAGTCAAAGGCAAGGGAGTTTCTCTCTTCGAAGGCAAGGTGGAGTACCATGGGATTACTCCGACAAAGGATGAACTCGAAATCGCGATAAAGGAACTGAGCGGAAATGGGAAGTAGAGAGCAGGAACAGAAAACACAAAGGACCGATTTTGCCGGGCAGGCCGTCGCCACTAGGGACGCGTATGGGTCCGCACTTCTGGAACTCGGCAAAAGGAATAAAGATATCGTCGTGCTCGATGCGGACCTCTCAGGCTCGACTAAGACAAAGGGCTTCTCAAAGGCCTTTCCCAATAGGTTCTTCAACATGGGGATTTCGGAGCAGGACATGGTCGGCACGGCTGGCGGACTTTCGCTTACCGGCAAGATACCCTTTGCATCGACCTTCGCGGTCTTCGAGACCGGTAGGGCATGGGAGCAGATCAGGCAGACGTTGTGTTACTCCCATCTCAACGTGAAGCTCGTAGCAACTCACAGTGGTATCACAGTAGGCGAAGACGGCGCGTCACACCAAGCCTTAGAGGATATTGCTCTCATGCGTGTCCTTCCGGGCATGACCGTGATCGTCCCGGCCGACGGCTTCGAGACAAAGCAGGCGATCGACGCTGTTGCAGAATATGAAGGGCCGGTCTACGTCAGGCTTGGCAGGTCCAAGGTGCCTCCGGTAATGCCCGAAAGCTATAGGTTCAGGATCGGGAAGGCGTATACCTATTCGATCGGCAAAGATGCCACGATAGTAGCCACGGGTATCATGGTCGCTCCTTCGCTCGAAGCCCAAGAGATGCTTGCTAAGAAAGGGATCGACGCGGGCGTCATCAACATGTCGACCATCAAACCGTTGGATAGCGAGGCGCTGCTCGCGGCGGCGGAAAAGTCGAAGTTCATCCTCACCGCTGAAGAGCATTCAATCATCGGCGGGCTCGGAAGCGCGGTTTCGGAATTTCTTTCCGAACATCATCCGATCAAGATCGTGAAGCTTGGGGTCCGGGATACCTTCGGCTGCTCCGGTTCTCCGAAGGAGCTGATGCAGCTCTACGGCCTTACTAGTAGCAACATGGTGGATATAATCAAAGATAATTTGAAATGATATTTTTTCAGAACGTCACGAAATATTATGATCAGCAGCCTGTCCTTAAGAACATAAACCTCTCGGTCTCGAAGGGGGAGATGGTCTTTCTCACCGGAGCTACTGGTGCTGGAAAATCGACACTTCTCAAGCTCCTCTACGCGGCTGAATTGCCTGACGAAGGCGAAGTCATGGTTGGAGACTTCCACATCGGTAATTTGAGGCCTTCTGAAATACCCCTCCTCAGGCGGAGCATCGGGGTCGTCTTCCAGGATTTCAAGCTTCTGGATAATCTCACTGTTTATGACAATATCGCCCTTGCTCTCCGAGTGAGGGGAAGGAAAGAAAAGGAAATCAAAGGTCTCGCCCTTGAGACCCTAAAGAATATTCACCTGCGACACAAGGCTGACAACTATCCCGTTACCCTTTCAGGCGGGGAACAGCAGCGGGTCGTTATAGGGCGGGCAATGGTTTCGGAGCCCTCCGTGCTTTTGGCTGATGAGCCAACAGGCAACCTCGATCCCGATACGGCCAGGCATATTGCGAAGTTGTTTTACGAGGCAAACATTCACGGCACAACGATACTCATTGCCACTCACAATAGGGACCTTTATAAAAATACCGGTAAAAGGGTCATCCGACTCGATAGCGGCGTGCTTTTGGGAGAGGAGATCGGCTGATGGAGCATATATCCTATTCGACGAGGACCGCGCTGCAGAGTCTTATGAAGGAGAAATGGATCAACCTGCTTTCGATCTTTACCGTTGCGGCAAGTCTTCTAGTAAGCGCCATGGCGCTCATTACAATCTATAACGTGGATATTGTTACCCGTACACTGCCCGAAAAATTCACTATGGTGGTATACCTCAAAGACAGTATCGAGCCGCAGGATATTCAGAAGGTGATGAGCCAGCTGAGGAACAAGGAGTATGTCGCAGGGGCGAAATATATTTCCAGGGAGCAGGCATTGACTGAATTGAAACGCACCCTGAGGGATGTGAGCAATGTAATCGAAGGGCTTGACGAGAATCCCCTCTCTGCGGCCATCGAACTGAAACTAAAAAAAGAGAGCGTTACCGGATCTTCCGTAAAAAACATATCGGCGGACATCAGAAAGTTGCCTGGTGTTGATGATATCTATTACGAAGAGAAGATAGCAGAGACGGTCGCTCTTCTGAAAACCTCCATCGAGAACTTCAGCTTGATAATCCTTGGGATAATTATTTTTGTAGTGCTTTTCGTGATCTCGAGCACCGTCAAGATCCTTTTCTACCGCAGAAAGAGCGAGATAGAGATCATCAAGCTCCTCGGCGCAACCGGGGGCTTTATCCGTGCGCCCTTTCTTATCGAAGGAGGGGTCATCGGCTTCCTTGGAGGGCTCTTTGCTACGCTTGGGGCTGCCATCTTCTATTTTATTCTTACGACGAGCTTCAGCGCCTTCATGCCTTTACTCAGGACCCTGATCATGCCTGTGGAAATCGTTGTCCTCATGCCCATCGCAGGAATATTGATGGGAATCGCGGGGTCACTCATTTCCGTCGGCAGACTCAGACTGTAAGAGCGATGCGGAAAAAATACGGTGCATTTTTCTCTCATTTTATTCTTCTCTGTGTAACCTTCGGCGTGCTGCTTTCAGTGCCGGGGGCGTGTGCATTTGCACAGAGTCCCCGCGAGGAATATAAGAAGGTCCAGAGTGACATCAGGAAGCAGAAAAAAAAGCTTGCCGAGGCAACGAGAACCGAGAAGTCGGTCATCTCTGATCTAAGAAAGGTCGACTCCCAGCTGAACGATCTGGAAGACCAGATAACCGCGACGAAGAACCAGATCAAATCGCTCAAAGGCAACATTGCTGCCCTCGAATCAGAAATGAACGTGCAGTCCAAGAGCATCGCGTCTCAAAAGCAACGCCTGAGAACAAGACTTCGGACCCTTCAAAGGATCAATAGTGAAAAAGAGGTAATTCTCATGCTGATCAGCGATGAGGACCCGGCTACGATATTAAGAATTTCGAGATCACTCAGCGAAATATCGAACCGCTATAATGATTCCATTCAAAGCTATCGTGAGGCGCTTGGGCGGATCAAGGACAAGAAGCGAAAACTCGGCGATCTCTTAAATAACCTAAAGACTGAAGAGCGCAATCTGGCGATGCTTGAAGATTCAACGATGACCAAGAAAAAGGAAAAAGAAACGCTGCTGGCGAGCGTCAGAAAAGAGAAGGATACCTATCAGAGCATGATCGAGGAATTGAAAGGAGACTCTGAGAGGCTGCAGAGGATCATCCGGGAATCGGAAAAAATGGAAAAACCCGCTAGGAAAAGAGGGTCCAGGGGGGCAAAGTCCGCGCCTGAGGAATTGCCAGAAGACAGCGCTTTCACTAGGCAGAGGGGCCATCTACCTTGGCCGGTGAGGGGAAAGCTCGCCATCAGGTATGGCTCGCAGGTTGATCCCCTCTTTAATCTCCCCGTTTTCAGAAGCGGTATTCATATCAGGACCGCTACGGGTTCGACGGTAACCGCTGTTTCGGCGGGGAAGGTCGTATACGCGGCCGAATTCAAAGGGTACGGTCAGCTCGTTGTTATAAGTCACGGCGGTGGTTACCATACCCTTTATGGGAACCTCGCAAAGATTTTTTTGGCAAATGACGCTATAATAAAAGAGAATGAGGCTATAGGAGAGGTAGGCGAATCCACTGCTTTGGGAGCAAGTGGCCTCTATTTTGAAATACGGTATAAAGGCAAACCGCTTGACCCCCAGCAATGGCTGAGGAAATCCGGAGGATAAATAAAATGCATTCGAAGAAAAGACTGATGATAATTAGCGCTGTCGTGGTTGGCGTTGTTCTGGCTGCGATCGCTATCGGCGTGATGAGTACCAAGATTGTAAACGCTCAGAGCACGTATGAAGATTTGAGGACCTTCGTCGACGTCCTCAACGTCATCAAGAAGAATTATGTGGATGAGGTTAAGACAAAGGAACTCATAAGCGGAGCAATCAAAGGTATGCTGTCGTCTCTTGATCCCCATTCCGGGTATATGAGTCCCGAGGCCTTCAAGGAATTCCAGGTTGAGACCAAGGGTGAATTTGGCGGATTAGGGATCCAGATCGGAGTCAAGGATAGCATTCTTACGGTCATCGCGCCAATAGAGGACACCCCGGCTTACAAAGCGGGTCTCAAGGCGGGCGACAAGATTTTGAAGATTGACGGCGAGTCTACAAAGAGTATGAATATCCAGGATGCTGTCACTAAGATGCGTGGAGCCAAGGGAAAGCCTGTTATCCTGAACATATACAGGGAAGGGTGGACTGAGCCAAAAGACATTACCATCGTGCGGGACATCATCAAAATCAAGAGTGTGAAGTCAAGGATGCTGAAGGATGATATCGGGTATATCAAACTCACGCAGTTCCAGGAGATGACCGCTGAGGATCTTACCAAAGCTCTCAAAAGTCTGAAGGATAAGGGCATGAGGTCCATTATTCTCGATCTTAGGAATGATCCGGGCGGTCTGCTTAACAGTGCAGTCGACGTAGCCGGACAATTTCTGCCTACCAAAAAACTGGTTGTTTACATTAAGGGGCGAGACGGAGACAAGATAGAGTACTTTACCGAGGGTGAAGTGCCCTCTTATGTCGACTTGCCGATGGTTGTTCTGGTGAACCAGGGAAGCGCGAGTGCTTCGGAAATTGTTGCCGGGGCGTTGAAGGACTGGAACAGAGCGATCATCGTCGGGGTCCAGACCTTCGGCAAAGGCTCAGTCCAAACCCTTATCCCATTGAGCGACGGATCGGGATTGCGCCTTACTACAGCAAAATATTATACGCCGAATGGAACGAGTATTCAGAATGTCGGCATTACCCCCGACATTGTCGTCAAGCTCGAGGCAAAGGACGGCAAGGGGATGTCGGTAATCAGGGAGAAAGACCTGGAAGGCCACCTCCAAAACGAAAAGAACATTCAGGCACCTGCTGACGAGGACAAGGTCCCCCTGGAGGTTGAGGAGAAGGATGACGTGCAGCTTCAGAGGGCCATTGATGCACTCAAAACCTGGGAGGTCATAGAAAAGATTTCGAAGAAGGCAGCATAATGGGTCGGGTCATCTTCGACATCGAAACCGTCGGAGCTGATTTCGATTCCCTTGATCCCGCAGTCAGGGAATACCTCTTAAAGTGGGCTGAGAACGAAGAAGAAGAGGAGAGGGTCAAAGAGACCCTCTCCTTGTACCCTCTCACCGGCGAGATCGTCGCCATTGGTATGCTTAATCCCGATACGAATAAAGGGGCTGTCTATTTTCAAGCACCCGGCGGAGAGCTTCTGCCCTTTGAAGAACATGGCATTCGCTTCGAATGCTGCACCGAAAAAGAGCTCCTCGAAAAATTCTGGAACACTGTCAAGGCATATGACCAGATAGTCACGTTCAACGGGAGAGCCTTCGACTGCCCTTTTATTATTGTCCGCTCAGCAGTTAACAAGGTAAAGCCGACGCGGGACCTGATGCCGTATCGCTATAGTAATAACGGCACCCACATAGACCTCTTCGACCAGCTCACTTTTTACGGCGCGGCGAAGAGAAAATTTCCACTCGATATGTGGTGCAGGACATTCGGCATCCCGAGCCCCAAGGCGGACGGCATCACCGGGAGCGACGTGAAGAATCTTTTTCAGTCCGGACGGCACATCGATATAGCGCGGTATTGCGCAGGAGATCTTAAAGCAACTAAGGAAGTCCTTTTCGTCTGGGAAAATTATATAAAATTCTCATAATCCGGCATTCAAGGGACTGTCGACCCTGTTCACACAGCCTACCCAAAATAGTCCGATAATTTTTCGAAAGGTTATCTGTGAAAACAACTCTTTGAACTCTCAAGCGGTGTCAGCTTCTGCAGAGTTGCTTAAATCTACATCGTCGGTACTTAAGAAACAGGGAATTATTTTTAGAAGTCCTTACAGCATAATTTGAATTAATTGCTGCGTATTCCCCCTACTAGCAGATCATTGCGTGGTTTTTCTGATAATCCTTCAGTTCTATCGGCGAGGTAATTATTCCGATCTACTTCGGACACTATTCCAATTTAGTTCGGACAGATTGTCAGAGCGGTGTTTCCAAAGAGTTCAGTATCAACTTCTTCCCGAAACCGAGAGACAAGTCCTCTCAGTTTTGGCTCCGCTTTACACGTGAAAGTCATCATAAGTAACCTATTCTCGTGTATGATGATAGCTAAAATAATCTGGTACTTTATTGACAGTCATAGAGATGCTATGTCTGGCTAAAATTTCGATTAGCGTTCTTAGAGTAATACTACAAGATGTACTTCCAACGTTTGACGCGAATATTTAATGTTGCCGAAATATTCCTGTAATGTTTTCCAAGTAAACTATCGTATAAGCTCACTATAAGAACAGAGGAGGATCTTATGAAATGTCCTTCATGCGGCAGAATGATGGTAAACATGATTACGTTCTTGAAATGCTCCAATGGTTTTTGCGATTACGAAGAGGATGTTGAGCCGCAGCAAATATCGGCTGCGCCTGCACATGAGCCACCGGTAGGTATAGTATACAAGATGGCAGCAGCCTAGACTGAAAGTCACGAAGTCACTTCGCCAGACAGCCTCAGGCAGTCTGGTTCCTCTTTAGCGGGCATTATATGTTACTTGTAAGAGTGGGCAGTATCGTATGAGTTAGTAATAAGGAGCGTTCCATCCTTAAGCACAACCCTAAGTATTTTCGCACTATCGCTACTTGTGTCCCAAGCTGTGTGGCCCCCTCCGGAATATTCATTCATTACCTGCCTCACATATCTGACAGTTTCCGGAATCGATGGAATGCCTCCGACTTTTTCGACCAACGACGGTCCTGCATTATATGCAGCAAGTGCGAGAGCAAGATTGCCTCCGAACTTGGTGAGAAGGTATCTGAGATACTTTACGCCGCCTTCGATGTTCTCATCGGCATTAAGTGGATTGCCGACACCCATGTCTCTTGCTGTTTTGGGCATCAACTGCATCATTCCGACGGCCCCTTTTTGAGAAACGGCATTGGGATTCCAGTTAGACTCGGCGGAAATGACAGCCTGTACGAGTCTAGGGTCGATATTATGTTTTATGGCCTTCTCTTCGGCAACACGATGAAACGCGCCGATTCCATAAATCTTATTTTGGGCAGTCTTAGCGTTATCTCTTAGCGCGATAGCTTTTTCTTTCATGACAGCTTTTGATCCGGATCTCGAAATATTCGAATAAAGGACAGTACCATCATCGGCTACGCTCTGATACATATCGGCATGTGCGATGCAACCAATTAGTAGAAAAAGTATCAATATACAGAATATCTTCATAGTTCAATTTTATAACGCAGTAACTCATAAAGATGTGTTTCACATCACCTGATAATCATATAGAGGGCACCTCCCGAGCATATCATATATTGATATGCTCAAAGGCAAGACGCCAATCTTAACCTTTAGGAGGTGCCGTATGGGATTATACGCAGGTTTTGATTTACATTCAAACAACTCGTATGTGGGAATCATCGATGAAACTGGAAAGAGGATTTTCAAGAAGAAGATCCTTAATGAACCGGCAACAATCAAGGAAACGCTCAGGCCATACAAAGGTGACATTGAAGGGATTGTTGTAGAGTCGACATACAACTGGTACTTTTTAGTTGATCTACTTAAGGAGGAGGGATACCAGGTGCATCTAGCCAACGTAATGAAAGCTCAGCAATACGCTGGACTGAAATACTCTACTGACAAACATGATGCCTTCTGGCTTGCCGAGATGCTTCGATTGTGCATATTGCCTAAGGGGTACATTTACCCAAAAGAAGAACGGCCGATAAGGGACCTGTTGAGGAAGAGAGGACATTTAGTAAAACTTAGGACATCTCTCATCGTAAGCCTGCAGAACATTGTGGCACGGAACCTGGGCAGTAGACTGAAGTCAAACGATGTGAAGTTTCTGATGACGGACAGAGTAAGTCCTCTGTTTGCTGACAACGAGGATCTTGCACTGGCGGGTAAAGTGAGCAAGGAAACTATAGACTTCATGACCAGACAGATCAAGGCGATGGAGGACATCATTGATGGAAGGATACATTTAAGTCATCCCTATGACCGTCTTCTAAGCATGCCTGGGGTAGGCAAGATCCTCGCATCTACTATCATGTTAGAAACTGGTTCTATCGAACGATTCCGGACTGTGGGTAACTACGCTTCATATTGCAGGAAAGTCCCAGCAGGAAGGTTTAGTAATGACAAAAAGAAAGGGACCGGCAACAGGAAGAACGGCAATAAGTATCTGGCATGGGCGTTTTCTGAAGCTTCAGACCATGCACGGTTCCACGATGCCGAAGCACAAAAATATTATCAGCGCAAGCTGAAACAAACAAACGCTCCTATTGCACATAACGCTCTGGCGCACAAGTTGACCCGAGCTGCGTATTACATAATGAGGGATGGGGTTATATTTATGCCGGATAAAGCATTTCAATAAGGACCTGGAGGGGACGATGAACCTACTGAGTAGTTGGAAATAAGCCAAGCACCTGATTGGAACCCGTCCCCTGCAGTAACATAAAAGTTATCGACGTCTTTACTGTCCGCGTCGGGAGCCAGTGAGGGTTGGTTAATAACCATGCAATCTGAGATATAACAAATGGACCCGGCCCGGTACCGAAGGTTTTCTGGTCCGCATATGAGCGGAAAGGGTTTTGCCTTGCAGTACATGTTTTGGGGCATTACCTTAATCCTGATGGGTGCGTGGTGCAGTGAAGGCTGACACACTATTTAAAGAAAAAACGGCACTGGTGATAGACGATGATAACTGAAACAAAAAAACAAGAAGGATTTTCTTGATAGGGATATTTTTTCTCTTGACACGTGCCCTCTATATGGGTGCCCTCTATATGGGTACTACTATGTTGCCTGTTGATCGGCATGACCATTTGATGCGCTTTTAGCTTAAATCGGCATTCATCTATGACTCGCCTGCTAATGTTGCAACATATTGTTCTTAAGCTTCTTAGCATATGAATGAGTGGGTCGCCATCGGGCGCCGATGATGGGTCAGAATTCGATGCCGATTTACACGTAGGTCTTTTTAGTCTCATAAAGTGATTTCCTTCAGTCTTATATTCACCTGATAACCTTTACCGCGGATATTTCCCCGGAGGTATTTATTCCCGAAAAAATGTATCACAAGTGGCTTGCAGTGTACGCCCCATTATCTTTGTGGACTATTTGACTTAAGAAACTCGGAGTAGCAGCCACCAAGTCGCATTTCTGAATGGAGATTGTCGGTGACCACCAGAAAGGTTGGGATGATCCCCACTAGCTTTGAGGACCTTAACCGACTCAGCGCATAATTGTTCGAGAGTTGGGCGTGAACCTCGAGCACATCGTCTAGCGGTGCCGAAACTATCCGAGCTGCGACTCGCTCGGCGTTGAGGAAGGAGACGAGCTTTATGTAAAAGGAAATCTTCTGCGTATTGTATATCCTTATCAACTGGCATGCGATTTCCGGCTTATCATTGAACACCAAGCCGCCACTATCTCCCGCGTGAAGGTAAAACGGTATAGTCTCCTTGCCGTTCATTTCCCACTGCTTGAGGTCTTGAAGTCTGATACTGCATGTCACTATGGTGTCATCGCTACCTTTATCCATATTCTTCTCTTTATTAGTATCGTGAAATAAAGTGAGATTGAGAGTGCCGAGTTCTCGATCGTTTTAGCCCAGTTAATTCATAAATTTTCAGAACTGAGCCGAATTGAAGCTGTTTCATCGCTGAGAGCACGGTAGAATGGATTGTCAGTCAACTTTTTGAGGTGACGAGAGGCTTGTGGTCGCATGCAATACGATGTATGGGACACTGCAGCCCTGTTTTGAGCGCACTTCACCCGTTGGAACTTTACTGTGCTTTTGGGCTTCGGGAAATTTCAGCAGGTATCAGCGGCAAGTCGTCGATATGCCAAGGCAAAGATGTCTTTCCAAGGATAGCCGCTCGCCAGGCGGAACCATACCCGTCTGGCTGTCTGAACTACTTGGCCGCCGATCTTTAAGATCCTTGTCCTGAGCTGCTGAATCTGCATCGATGAGAACTCTGTTTCAGCAAGCGCTTGTCTGAGCCGCAGTACGAGCCAATATGCAGCCATGTGCAGAAAAAGCCTGAACTGATTGGCAGCAAAACGATGGCAACTTAACCGATCCGCCTTCAGCCCGTTTTTGAATTCATCAATGCGCACCTCGCAAGTGCCACCGCGCTCTGTGTAGAACTCGTAGAGTTGTTTGGCCTCCATAGAAAGATTCGTCACCACAAACCGACGGTTTGGTCCCTGCGGCAGCCATTCGGCCTTCATGATTACTCGGCGTTCTTTTTCCCAGCTCTGTGCCTGATAAAAACCCTCTGCAAAGAGTCGTTGCTTCTGTCCTGTCTTTTCGTGGAGAGATTGTACCTTCTCAAGAAGTCTTTCGATCATTCGCTCCAGTACGTCGTTGCGAATAAGGCCGATTACATAACTCAGCTTTTCTTTCTCGCAGTACTCATATAAGGCCGGGATCGCAAACCCCGCGTCACCTCGTATGATGATCTCAGCATTGGGAAACGCTGCCTGGAGCCTCGCCACTATCCGCTTCAAGATTGAAACCACGCCATAACTTGCGTGTCGATTGCCTGCCCTCAATACTGCTGTGATCATCTCTCCTGTATCAGCATCATAGACCAACAAAGGATGATACATATACTGATCATAGTAGCCGTGAAAAAAGGTGAGCTGTTGGTCCCCATATGTAGGATCGTCGGTGCCGTCGACATCAATGATGATTCGCTTTGGCTTACGCTTCCGGTTGCGACGGACATACAGATCAACAAACCACTGCCCCATCCGATAAAGATCTTCTTGGGTTACGGTGTTCTCCAACCTCGACAGTGTAGGCTGCGATCCCAGTTCCTTGTCGCTTGGCATCCTGCCGCAAGCTGCTTTCAATGCGGGATCTTTCCTCAGAAAGTTCGCGTCATTGCAGTCTTCATAGCCTGCCACTATCTGATATATTCGCTGTCTCAGAAGAGTCAACAAGTCATGATCTGTGTACCGACAATCCCGCCGGTCTGTGATGCAGCTCGCCAATCCTTTCAAGAGTCCCAATGCTTGATCGGCCTGCCTGACAAGCAGAAGTCCGGAGTCAGATGTGATCTCTCCGCCTCCAAAATCCACCGTCAGTTTGCGCTTCCGCAGGAATGAAAATCCAAGCTGTTCTGTGTTACACTTTGTCATAGTAGCCAATGTCCTTTCTTGGGTTTTTGTTGCTCGCACCTTCAATAATACCAAGGTTCAAAGGACGTTGGCTATTTTTTTGCCGATTATTTATGAATTATCTGGGTTAGCTGGTGGCGCTTTGTGCTTTCCGCGAATATACAGGTGATGTGTGTCACTAAATAAGCAAATTGTTCCCATTTTGTGTGCTATGGCACTGGAAAATAATTGCATTTCTGTGATAATGAAATTATTAGTCGATATAGGGAATGGAGGGTCAAATATGCCTATCGGAAGCATCACTAACAGCGCAAGTAGTGGAATAAACGCTTTCAGCGTCGGGTTGGCGGTAACGGCAAACAATGTTGCCAATATGCAAACAAATGATTTCAAGCCGTCTACTGCGGTGATGAATGAGGATCCCAACGGTGGCGTTAGGGTGACTTTGAGCCAAAGCCAGAATACAGGTGTTGATCCTGCACAGGAAATGACTGAGATGATAATCGAGAAGATGGGGGTTGAGGCAAATATCAAATCTATGCAGACGGGCAATCAAGTTATTAAGAGCTTGGTTGATCTGAAAATATAGTGATGTCGTGACCATAAGTGTAAATCGGCACAGTAAGTTGAAACTCTGTGCATAAGCATTACGAGTTTTTGTAAGAACTCTTTACAATATCGCAAAAGGGGGAATTTATGGCTATTAATTCTGTAACAGACTCTACAACAGAACCAAGAACAACACTAACAACCATCCCGACAACAACACACAAGGCTGCCAAAAAACACAAGCATGAGCATGCCAGCCAATCATCACAAACGGCAACTGCACCACAAACAAAAGGCACCGTCGGGGTAGACATCGATACCAGCAAAGTGCCGGAAACAACAAAACAGGAAGGCTCAACGGCCGCTAAGCCGTCAATCAACAAATACGTATAAAGACCCTCCAATAATCCCATTTCATCGTTGCAGGAGCCGAGAAGATTGTGGCTCCTGTGACCTACGAAGACGGTCATTAGTATGGCGGCATAGTTCGCTAGTTTGTCATACTCCGGTTTGACCGCCGTATCCATAGCAAATGGGTCTGGATTCCCCGATCAAATCGTAGAATGTCGATCATGTATTCTTACTTATGGCCGTCTTAGTAAAATGATTCAAGAGGCTGTCGACATGATGGTCTAACTGAAATGGCGTAAGAAGCTCTATGTACACCGAGTTGCATCATCTCGCCCTGTGCACGGGCACTTCATGTTTCGCAGTGGTCAGGCTATCCCAAAGTTATAGCAACCGTCCGAACCGCAACTGCGCCACGAAGATGTAGCCAGATAATCCAAGTACCTTGCCCCGTTTCTAAATCGGAACGGTTGTCCGTCGCGCCAAGGTAAATCCGAGGCATCGGGAATCTCGCGAAAAGGAGATGAAATTTGCTGTTGCTATCCAATGGGTGAGAGGCGGAAAACCTCAAGTCCCATCCGGCCAAAGCTTAGCCAACAGGTCGGAAGCGAACCCGCGTGCGTCCTCGCGAGGGGAGGTGCGGAGCTGGGTGTAGCGAGAATGTAGGCCGTGTTAGTGAGCCCCGAAATCGTTGACATTGTGGTCAGTAAGATAACCTTCAGGGCATTGGAGGGAAAGTCGACAGTCTCGGACAACTGGAAGACAGCAGTTCTGAATGCGCAATGGCGAGCATCAGAACACCACCGGGGTCTGAGAGCAGGGCATACATTCAAAGGGATAGATCGGGAACTTGGGAGGGCCGCATGTCTCCACGTTGAGAACCGGAAGGGAAGAGGGCGACCGGAAGAACAAAAGCCCCAGGCGTCGGTGAGGGCTCTCGCACATCGACGAACGAAGACAGAGAGCAAACGTGGTACCGGGAATCGAGTGACAAACGAAGAGACTAGGGATGGACATGAGGCAGTCTTAGCCGAGCATAGTACCGAAGGCCCCAGCGGGCCGGGAAGGTGGGGAACCGAGGACCAAGGGACCCACTGAAGGGAAGGCGAGGCCGGGTATAACGTTTCACCGAGAGGAAATATGGGAGAGGCTTCGAACTCACAAACCGTATCAACGAAACTTCGGTGGATTGCAGCGCAGGCCATCCGGTATCCGGAGATGGTGTTCACTACGCTGGCGCACCACGTAGATGTGGAATTCTTGCGGGAAGCCTACAGGCTGACCCGAAAAGACGCTGCGCCCGGTATAGACCGGGTCACAGCAGAAGAATACGCATCAAACCTCGAAGAAAATCTACGGGAGCTGCACACACGACTCAAGGGAGGACGGTATCATGCTCCGCCTGTAAACCGGGTGTGGATACCTAAGGATGACGGAGGGGAAAGGCCGTTAGGACTTCCGACGTTTGAAGACAAAGTAGTTCAACGTGCGGTAGCGATGCTCCTTGAGGCAGTGTATGAGAGCGACTTTTTCGCCTTCTCTCACGGCTTCAGACGCGGCCATAGCCAGCATCAGGCGTTAAGCGAGCTTCAACAGAAATGCGTGAAAGGGAACATCGGCTGGATAGTGGATGCGGATGTCAAAGGCTATTTCGATAATATCGATCACGGCAGGCTGTTGGAAATAATCAGGCAAAGGGTCAACGATGGAGGAATAATACGGCTAATCGGCAAATGGCTGAATGCCGGGGTAATAGAAGGGGAAACTCTGACATACCCAGAGAAGGGCACGCCGCAGGGCGGAGTCATATCGCCGATTCTGGCCAATATATTCCTACACCATGTGCTGGATGAGTGGTATGTCAAGGAAGTGAAGCCCAGCATTAAGGGACAGAGCTTTCTGATTCGTTTTGCCGATGACTTTCTAATCGGATGCGAACACGAATCTGATGCACAATGGATATTGCCCGTTCTGACTGAGAGACTCCAACAGTACGGGCTAACGATACACCCGACAAAGACGAAGCTGGTTAGGTTCGGAAGGCCAAAAGGCAAGAGCGACCCTGAGGAAAATGGGAGCATTGACTTTTTGGGTTTTACGCACTACTGGGCGAAGACGCGGCGGGGGTACTGGATAGTAAAGCGGCAAACAGCCAAGAAAAGGCTGCGCCGGGCCATGAAGCGCGCTTGGGAGTGGTGTCGGGAACACCGACATGAGCCGCTTAAGGAACAATGTCGTGTTCTAACCCTTAAGTTAAAAGGTCACTACCAATATTACGGCATCAGAGGCAATTACCGTAAGTTGCTGCTTGTCTACAGGCATGTACGGAAGGCGTGGCACTACTGGTTGAGTCGTCGCAGCAATAAGGGATCGATGAATTGGGAGGATGAATTCCCAAAGCTGGAGCGGCTGTTCCCACTGCCGTCGCCCCGAATAGTCCATGATATCTAAACCATGCAGGTCAGCAAAGTTATGCGCTAAACGGGTCGAATCCGTTTAGTTAGCCAGAGGCTGTATGCCTCTTGTTACTGACGAACCGGATGCCTTAATCGGGCTCGTCCGGGTCTGTGGGGGGAGTGGCGAGCAATCGCTGCTCCTACCCGGAAACCTGCCCGGAATTTCCATAATGTATACAGATGCAATTTGAGAAGGTATATATTGGGAATCGGGCTATATTTTTGGCAATTACAGTTGTATTTGCGATAAATTGTGGTATTTTGTCGATTAAATCTGAGTTCTTTTCCCTTTAAAAAGGTTGCATAAAAATTAACATTGCATAAAAATTAACTGTTGCATAAAAATTAACTTGACAATGACCGGAAATGGGTGTATAAATGAATCAAGAGGACACGCTCACCAAGTGGTGGTCTTGCTCCTTTCAGAGCTCAGCGAATGGTTGTAAAGTCGCAGGACGTAAGATGTCAGACACAAAGAGTCTCATGTCGAATGTCTCAAGATGTTGCAAACCGCTGAGTAGAGAAAGGAAGCAAGCACCACTTTTTTATTGAACAAATAAACTAGAATCGGTACTTCGGTTATAAATATTTGTATTGACTAGCACAATTTAGCAATTGTCATTCCGTCACTTTTTAGATCTACAAGGCAACCAGTAGCGTTCAGAATTCTTTAATTTTCCGGATAAATGTACGTCAAAGCTGCATTCTGGAAGTCTTTAAATCACACTGAACTTTTTGGGTTGTCAAGAGATAATAAAGCCGTTATTTGCTTGAATATTCCCTTTATTATCTTCGAGGTATAAACCCTTTCCCCTTATTTACAACTTCCTTTAATATCCCACACAATGTTTATTAATCAAAAGTAAAATCCCTTGGGAAATTGGGATGAACATATTGATACACTATGAACGATGCCCTGTTCATTGGATATGCTGATATATATCGCTTGCAAGAATGGTAAAAGTATAAATTCAAGCACTTCAGCAGGTGAAGGATATTGTTCTTGAAGGTAGGACATAGAGGGGCAAAGGCTTATGAAACCGAGAATACTATCGAAAGTTTCAGAAAGGCGATCGAACTTGGCGCGAATGCTATTGAATTAGATTTGCAACAGACAGCTGACAATAGATTGGTCGTAAGTCATGACGACAATCTAAAGAGAGTTTTCGGGCAGGACATTCCTACAGAGGGCTCTTTATTAAGGGACTTGAAGGCACTTACAAGGGATAAAATCCCTACGTTCCAGGAAACCCTTGAATTCATCAACAAAAAGGTTGATAAGATCCTCGTGGAATTGAAGAAGGAAGGCTATGAAAGTGAAGTCCTTAGGCAGATTAAAAAGTCAAGGCTTCGTGATTATATCATCATCGTCTCTTTTCATGAAGCATCTCTTTCCGAAATTAGAAGACTCGACAAGGACATCGAGACCGGCTTGATTTATGTCCGGCATAAGAACCCTATTGCCTCGGCTATGGCGCTTCACTCACAATATCTCTTGCCCTTGTACAAATTCATTCATACAAAAAATGTAGGAGAAGCTCATAAGAATAATCTGAAGGTAGTAGTATGGACGATCAATTCAAAGGACGAGGTGGAAACATACAGAGCCAAAGGTGTAGACGGGATCGTGAGCGATAAACCGGATATCCTGTAAATCGCATAAAATTGGATTTGCTTTAACAGTTACTACAGACACTATTTTAGACTAAGGATTTAAGAACGCGTTTTCAACTACACTCTGGGAATTTAATTTTGTCTTTGCTCAATGCAACGCCTTGTAGGACAAGTCTGACAACAAAATTAGATTTAGTCCGATTCATTTTCAGTCTTTTATGGAGTATGATTTAATTAGGACGAACTTGCAATGTTATTCTATGGCTAGCCATAGGAACACTGATGAGTGAGGGAGTAAGTGTCTGATGTGGTGAGCAAGCCCTCAGCAACGAGAGGGAAGCCTGAAACATCTGCGAAGCTCCCAAAAACGGAAAAGAGCTATGGTCACCATAGAGTTCATTGCAGACAAAATAGAGCCATACAAAAATATGGGTATATTTAAGTCGGGATATCGTTTAGATTTGCCGGCGGAAGTGATGAATCTGCCCAGCGTTATATTGTATGGCTCTTATTAATGGACAAATAGCCCAGAAAACTCGCTCTGGGAAATTTATTTTGAGAACTATAATTAATGGACATCTGCTCGATTTTCGTAATACTCTTCCCGATGCTCACCAGTATATACGAGTTTTTATTACATTCAAGGCCTAAGACGACTTGCATATTTTCGAATCATCCCGGCACACTTTAAAGAAAGATAGCGAAAGTGGTCAGCCCTTGTCCATTGACAATAAATCTTTCGCCTCTTGCTCACACCGGCGCCCGTCATGTTTGCGTGGCAGAAGTGCTCAGGGATAATAGAGATATCCAGTTGATCCTCTGCCAATGGTAAGGGGCATAGTTTGTTTATACCATCCTACATAGAGGCACACCGCACTGGGAAACTGGCTAATAGCATAAACAAAGCTAACAGATTACTAGAGAATTGCCGCCTCTGTCCTCGTGAATGTGAAGTTAACAGGATCGAGGATGAAAAGGGGACTTGTCGTACCGGCCAATTTGCCATGGTTTCAAGCTACGGCCCTCATTTTGGAGAAGAGGATCCTCTGGCAGGTACGCATGGTTCCGGGACCATCTTTATCACAAACTGTAATCTTCTCTGTGTATTCTGTCAAAATTGGGAAATCAGCCATTTGGGCAAAGGAAGCCGAGTGACCTCGCAAAACCTTGCCGGCATGATGCTCCACCTTCAGAGGCAGGGGTGCCATAACATAAATTTTGTTACACCTACCCATGTAATCCCTCAAATCCTCAATGCATTGCCCTGCGCGATTAAGGGCGGCTTGAATGTCCCCCTTGTATACAATAGTAGCGGCTACGACGCGGTAGAAAGCATTAAATTCCTAGATGGGATTTTCGATATTTATTTACCTGATTTCAAATTCTTGGACCCAGAAATGGCGAGTGAGTATTTAATGGCTCCGGATTATCCTGAAAGAGCAAAAGAAGCTATAAAGGAAATGCATCGGCAGGTTGGTGATCTCACCATTGATGAAAATGGTGTCGCTTCAAGGGGGATTTTGCTGCGGCATTTGGTTATGCCGTCAGGAGTGGCGGATACGAGGAAGATAATGCGTTTCATTGCCAGAGAAATCTCCTCAAAAACCTATGTGAATATCATGGATCAATACAGCCCATGCGGTAGCACCAGTAAATACCCTTCTTTGGACAGAAAAATCACCCATGGCGAATATGAGGCGGCTGTGAGTGCAGCGCGGGAGGAAGGCATCGCCAGACTCGACAGAAGGATAAGATATCAGGAGAAGCAAAAGAAGTTGAGGATCTGAAAGAGCGGCTGAAAGCATGCAGGGGCAAGATACAATTCCCAACTGCACTCTGTCTTCTTGTTGACTGGGGTCACAACGTTGATATAGTTTTACATGTTCAAAAAAAACCTGCTGGTTTAGTTTCGAATCGGACATACGAACATAAATGGGACACTCTGTAGTACTCCTGAAGATAAAATGAAGGTGGAAGGAGTCACGTATAGAAAATCAAATCATATGATGAAAAATGGCAATAATTAGGTGTTTGCCTTGAGTGCTCCGAGAGAACTACTATTGAGATACATGGGGTAACAATGAGACACCTTGTATTTTCGGGGTTCATTTTTTTAATTCGTTTCGTTTACATTTGCAAGTTCAAAAACTGATCAAGTCAAAGGACTGTTATTGAGGATAGGGATGAAATCATCCCTGTTCAGATAAGGAATAGAGAATTAGGGCATCGTCCGTGATAAGGATACTAAGATAAACGGCAATCTCAAGGTAGGTTCTAAGGTGACTATCTATCACACGATGAAAGCGACGAATGTTGAGGTAACATGAGCAAACAAAAGCATAAGTATAAGTATAAGTATAAGTAGTTCTACTTTTGGTGGAGGCTCTTTACTTAAAATTCGTTTTTTCGTTAGACTGGGCGACAAGTTCGAGCTCAAGTGATATTTCAATCCCGGGTATTTACGGGGCATATTATCTGACTGCTAATAGGGGACCATTGATAATCGCAACTTTAATTGTGGGGAAGGGAACGACAAGATGACTGCAAAGAATGTCTATTCCATGCACTACGGAAAGGGCGAGATGCGTTTTAGTCTGGATCCCTCTCTGGTTATCTCTGAACTAAGAATTAACGAGTATCCTCCTCTTGCCGACCCGACTACCACCATCCGAGAGGCTATTCGGAATCCCATAGGTTCCCGTCCGCTTCGGGAGATAGTGAAGCCCGGCCAAACTGTTACCTTCATCGTTAATGACCCGACGCGTGTAGCCCAAAGCGATTTGTTTATTCCGATCCTTATGGAAGAGCTGAATGAAGCAGGTGTGAGCGACAATGACATGCAGATTATCTTTGCCTTGGGTACACATCGCGCCATGACCGAGAAGGAAATGATCGAGGCAGTAGGGGAAAATGTTGCGCGGCGGTTGCAGATGCATAACATTGATTCCAAAGATGACAGCCAGTTTATTTATTTCGGTACGACCTCACGGGGGACCAGGGTTGCCTTCCATAACCTGGTGGCCAAAACCGATCACGTCATTTGCACAGGCAGTGTTGTTCATCACTTTTTTGCCGGGTTTGGCGGTGGTCGAAAGGCTCTCTTCCCCGGTGTGGCTTCCTATGAAACAATAAGGCATAACCACAGTTTCATGATGGATCCTAATGCCGTAATCGGCAAGCTCCTGGGTAACCCGGTTTATGAAGACCAGATCGAAGGGGCAGAAATGTGCCGGCCTTCATTCCTGCTGAATGTAGTGCTGAATGAAAAGTATGAACTCCTGCAGGTTTTTGCAGGGGATTATATAACCGCACATCTCGAAGCTTGTAAGTTTGTCGAAAGCGTTTACAGCACCGCGCTTGATAAAAGAGCTGATATAGTAATCGCTGGCTGCGGGGGATATCCGAAGGACATCAACATCTATCAGCTCCAGAAGACTATGGACAATGCCTGGTGTGCAGTGCGCGAAGGTGGCATCGTGATCATTCTGGGTGAGTGTTGTGAAGGTTCTGGGTCAGCCTTATATGAGCAAACCATGCGAGATTGCAGGACTGCGGATTGCGTCGCCAGAAGGCTGCAGGATAGCTTCCAGATAGGAGCGCATAAAGCCTATGCGGTAACCCGTTTGATGAAAAAGGCCCGCTTCATTCTGGTCTCAATGCTGGACCCGGATTTGGCGAGAATGCTGTTATTCACACCAGCCAGAGATATGGATGAAGCCCTTAAGCTGGCATTCGAGATAGTTGGACCGTCCCCGACTATCATCCTTATGCCCCAGGGTAGCCTGACGGTTCCTTTCATCAATGATTAAACGCGATGTTGGCATGGAAAACAAACTTATTGACTTAGAAAAATCTCTTGAAGGTGATCTGTTTTATGATAAGGCCACTCGAATTCTCTATTCCACGGATGCTTCCGTCTACCGCGAAATGCCATTGGCCGTGGCAGGGCCGGAGAATACCGAGGACTTTAAAAAACTTGTCCGCTTTGCGCATGCTGAAAAGGTTTCGCTAATTCCCCGCACTGCGGGCACGTCGCTTGCTGGACAATGTGTAGGGAGCGGAATTGTTGTTGATGTGTCGAAATATATGACAAAAAACCCTGCCTGAACGATATACAGTCGAAGAGATCAACTCCGGGTGTTGCGGCATGGCGGGTTCCTTCGGTTATGAGGCAGAGCATTATGATATTTCCATGAAAATAGGAGAATTGGCCCTGTTCCCTTCCGTACGCGAAGCCGATGATACGACCATCATTACCGCTCCTGGAACGAGTTGCAGGCATCATATTAAAGATGGGATTGGCAAGACCGCCGTCCATCCCGTCGAGGTGCTCTGAGATACATTGATTTAAATTACCTGCCTAATCCTCTGAGGGTTCAGGAACCACAGCATCGCTTCGCTCCGGTATGTTTATAGCTCCCTCTCTCTATTTGTATGATCGTTATGGGAATAACCACGATGGCCACCATTGTCAATAGACCACTGCCCATTTCCCGGCAGCGTCGTGCACGACCACGAGACTCGGTGGGTAGAGAATGGATAAGACCATGACAACACACATTTGCACATCATCGCCTTCAATCCGGTCAAATGCTTTCGGATCAAGCGGATAGTGGAGACTTCCTGCTTTGCCTTGAATAACAATTTCTGGATTTCCGGTCACGACAAAATCGAGTTCATCGGAAGGATGGGCGGCGACCCGAACTCCAGCTGCATAGCCCTTGTCGAGACACCTGGTTTTTTTGATCTCGGCCGGGTCGATGTCCGATTTGCTCTTCACTATTTGGTATGCTCCGGCAAAGTTTGGTTTAAAAATCTCTACTCGCTCCTGTACTAGCTTCGCAAGAACTTTCCTGTCCTCATCACCGAGGGTTGTTACAGGGGGATAATGATGCCAAGGCAGATCGGCTGCGAAATCCGCGACGAACTCACGTTCGAATTCGACACGACCCGTAGCTTTCTTTTCATCCACCCCCTCGCTGCTTTGATTGGTCTCATGCACGTGCCCCGAGTCATCTTCCGTCCTCGTAACCCGGTCCGTCACTGACGCCCAACGAAGCTGCGCATAGTACGGTACTTTGGAATCAGTAGGCTCGAATTTGATGCGGATCCTGTTTTTCCCCTTGCGCAATGCCGGGCCTAGAGATCTTACCGGTAACCATACTGACGCCGCGATTTCGCGTTCCTCAAAAAGGACGGGAACCTCTGTTTTGTCCACCTCTTTTTCAGCCACCAGAACGTTGTTGATATAAACCGACGCCTTGCCGGGTACTGTTTCAACATGATCTGCCTTTATAGGGTCCCCAACAAAAGGCGTAAAGTTGAATTCGACATTGACGATTCCGGCCGCGGCCAGCGAACACCAGTAAAGGATCATTATCAGAGACACTGCTATCTTGCTCATGAGTTTTCTCCTCTTGAAAGATGGATGATCATAACCGCCCTGCAAAGCTCTCTGTCTGGCCGTTCTGGATGAGCAATGGGGTCCTCGAAAGCCACTGTCAATCTAAAATAAAAAGGTGCAGCCTCTATCAGGGCTCCCAGACAGTGATTGGTCTGCGTCCAGCTGAACCTCAGAGTGCCATTGTCGCTCTGGCAAGCAAGATGATTCTAGGCTATCATTTCGTCGCCATTAAAAAATACGGCACCGACAGCATCAACAAAATCAGCAAATTGCTCATCAGAATTCCACTCAAGGTCGATATCGAAACTTTTCTTAACTAACGCAATCACATTGACTCCCATCGATTCGAGGCTGTAAATGAGCTTGTCGGGTTGTCTGCATTGCCGGCAGTCTGCCTCGTCCTCTGCTGCACAGATCTCACATGCCAGACAAGCACCAGAGCCTGCTACCGCATATCCTTTTTTTCGATAATCTAGTAATATCCCTACGAGAAGACTTCTCGCCTTTCTGAAACAGGCGTGATATCTTTCCTCTGACGGCAAATGGTTGAAATATTCCTGCGGGACTCTCAGGCAGATAACCTTGGCCACCGGAGCGTTATCTATGTAGCTAAAAAACGAGGGGCTAAAGGGGGGGCATGCAAGATTCTTTCCATATTTCTCACAAGCCTCGCAACTCATCTTATAGTGATCGCCATAATCAAAATCCGATACCGCAAGCAGGCGCTCGAATCTGTCGACATAATATACAGCGCCCGTTTCATCGATGTGCTCCTCAACTTCTGCTTTTGTATCGTCTGGCATAATAGCTTTATTTTTCAGGGGGGGGGTGCGGCACGACTTCTCTAACGAATTTCAGGACTTTTACGCCGTCGCTGCCGTAGAGGTCCCTGTTTTCGACGTTGGAGTTTAAGAAGTCCATCAGTGCTGAAGAAGATGCAATTTTATCTTTGAAAAGCTTGTCTTCGACAATCCTGATTGTCAATTCACCAGAGGATATCCTATAGTTAACGAACACCCAGGATCGCTTCTCATTTGACGACTTGATCTCCTGAACATTGAGGAACTTTTCGCCGTCCACTACGCTAACAAAGGCCCTGTAAAAATCATACGCACATTTACCTTCGTCCCGGATAATGATCAGAAGCTCGCGTTCATTGAACGGAGAAATAGTTACAATCTCCGATTCCTTCTGATCAGTGTTTTTATAGAGCCAATTTCCGATCAGTTCCTTATCGATATATGCGAGTTCACTCCGGTCGATAGGGACCTCTGAATAATAGGGACAGCCAGAAAGCAGCATTATGATAGTGGCGAGAAATATGCATTTTCCAAAAAACTTGCACAAGATCATTGATTTTATCCATTTCCTCTTCTTATATCCTACGCGTCTACAAGCTGCGATGCAAGGCGGGGAATTCTGCTCTGCTGCATAATTTCGTGCTGTTTTATGAACAGAATGCTCAAGAGACGTGATGAATCCGATTTATATGCACGTTTTCACAGAAGCGCCCCGTCATCGATACGACCAAGGAGCTTGTAAACTTCCTGAGAGCCTTCCGGGGTTTCCATGAAGTCGAGGGGGGCTATACCACCAAGTGCGAATTGGCCTGCCGAGAGCCATTTTCTGGCCTTAGTTTTATTCCCCAAGACCGCGGTCGCCAACACGAAAACCTTCTTGTAGTCATCGTCAGTAATCATGTATCAATGACACCGAACGAGTGTTCTAGGGTTTCTATGCTATCATGCATTCTGGTGCCTCCGTTCATTATCTTCCATGGACCATCTGCAAAGTTCCAGATGCTCAGCACTCGCAGACGATATTCTCAAGTTCTCCGGAAAAGGTTTCGAAGTTGACAGAATAATCGATCGGACATTCGATGAGGACCGGTTTCTTCAGCAAAAACGCTCTGCGCAAGAGTTGTGAAATATCGTCTCCTTTCTTTACTTTCATACCGACTGCCCCAAAGCTTTCCGCATACTTCATGAAGTCGGGATTCGAATAATCGAGGGCGAAACTCGGATATCCCTTGCACAGTTGTTTCCACTTAATAAAACCAAATGCGTTGTCGTTCAGGAGCAGGATAACAACAGGGACATTGTATCTCAGGGCTGTCTCTATTTCCTGGGAATTCATCATGAACCCGCCATCCCCAACTACAGCCAGGACGTTACGATCAGGTTTGAGCATCTTGGCCATGATAGCGGCGGGAAGTCCCGCGCCCATCGCCGCGAGTGCATTGTCCACCAGAAACGTATTGGGTTTGTAAGTCCTGTAGAGCCGTGAAAACCACAACTTGTAAATCCCATTATCGAGCGTCAGAATGTCCTCATGCGCCAGCGCCTCACGCACATGCTGCACAACTTCCTGAGGGGTCACCGGATACTGATTTTTGACATCAAGTAATAGCTTGCGGTTCAGGAATTCTCGCACAGCTTTAAATGTTACATCATCTTTTCTCGGGGTGATCATCTCCCCCAGATGTCTCAGGGAAGAGTGAATATCTCCGATAATTTCGATGTCGGGATTATAATATTTGTCAACTTCTGCTTCGGCGAAGTCGATATTGATGATTTTCTTCTCAAGATTGGCGTTCCAGATGTAAGGCGGATATTCGACGATATTGTACCCAATCGTGATGATCACATCGGCCCGGTCGATACCGCAATTCACGTAGTCATGGCGGTGGATGCCGGTGGCGAAAAGGCTGTGTTCCGATTCATCGCTCAAAACACCCTTGCCCATTTGTGTATGCACGGCATAGATTCCGGTCTTTTCGATAAATTGCGTCAGCTGTCGGTTGATCATATTCCGGTTTGCCCCGGATGAAAGGATAATCAGGGGGTGCTTTGATCCATTGACCATCTCGGCGGCACGGGCGATGGCTTTGGAATCGGGTATCGGTCTTCGAATGTATCCGGGCTTCTGCACCTGTGCATCGGTGTGGCTCTCGGCGACATCCTCCGGCAACTCAATATGCACGGCACCGGGCCGCTCAGATTGTGCTACCCTGAATGCGTTGCGCACAATCGTGGGAATAGTGCCAGGGTCCACAACCGAGACCGATTCCTTTGTGATAGGCTCCATGACTTCCACAATATTGATGAGTTGGAAACGAGCCTGCCAATTCTCCCTGAGCGCTTTCTGTCCGGAAATCGAAACGAATGGCGCGCCGATGAGCTGCGCGTGGGCCACACCGGTAACAAGATTCAATGCCCCTGGTCCGAGAGTCGAAAAACAGACTCCGGCCTTTCCCGTGAGTCTTCCGTAAGTAGCAGCCATGAACGCGGCTGACTGTTCATGACGTGTAATGATCACCTTGATAGAGGAGGTGCGCAGGGATTCGAGGAAGTCGAGGTTTTCCTCTCCGGGCAGGCCGAAGATGTAATCAACGCCTTCCTCTTCAAGTTGTCTGACGAAAAGATCGGATGCCTTCATATTATTCTCTCACTATCATTATATTTTATTTGCTATCATTTCACACACAGTTGCCATGCCCAATGTTGCTACTCATCAGGCCATCGCTAATACATACGAAAGGGCAAAGGCGACAGTGCAGCGCGTCGCTACTTCCGAGTTTGAGTATTCATTAACTTTAGTAAGGACTTCTTTAAACATAGGTAAAGTATAGCGGCTGCTGCGCTCAGCAGCAATGATAAAACATTTGAAGGTTATATATTTATTGAAGTACTGAAAGAGGACACCTCTCGCACCGGCGCTCCGTCCTGCAGTATTCTTTTCCTACTCTCACCAGAAGCGCATGGTATTCATTAAAGAGATGTACGTCCTGGTCGAGTTCGCAGTGAAAGAAATCCTGGTATTCATCATAGCGCACATTTGCGTCGATAATGTCGTGGCGAGAGAAGATCCTCCTAGTGTACGCATCGATAACAAATACTGGCTTTTCAAGTGCATAGAGGAGGATCGAATCTGCCGTCTCCGGACCGATTCCATTAATTGCGAGAAGTTCCTTCCTAAGTGTTCTCGTCTCATCAGTTTTCATGCGCCCCACGCTGCCCCCATACTTTTCGAAGAGGAAGTTAAGGAAGGCCCTAATTCTCTTAGCCTTGATGTTGTAATACCCGGAAGGACGGATCAAAGCGGCGAGCGTTTGGAGCGGTAGTTTGTGAAGTGCCCGTGAATTCATAACGTCATGCACTTTGAGATTATCGATGGCCTTTTCAACATTGGCCCAATTAGTGTTCTGGGTAAGTATAGCGCCGACGGTCATTTCGAAAGGAGTATCTCCTGGCCACCAGTATTGGGGACCGTAAAACGCATAAAGCTTTTCGTATATCGTCCTGAGCGTAAGATGTTTTTGAGGGGAGGCCTGTTTCTCGGTGGTCATAAACTTCCCGCTCTCTACCCGATTATTTATACCCCGAATACTTGTCGATCTTCTGCATGAACTCCATCCAGATCGGCAGTGCCGCCCTTGCGCCGGTCTCTTTATTGCCTATGGGAACATGGTTGTCCCTTCCCACCCATACTCCGACCACAAGGGAGTCATCGAACCCTATAAACCAAGCATCAGAGAAATCATTCGTCGTGCCGGTTTTCCCATAGACCATCCTCGGTATCTCCTTTGCCTTCATTGCGGTCCCATGCTCGACGACACCCCTGAGGAGATTCTTCATCTGCATCACTGTCTCCTCTGAAAAAACATCTTCGGAAGACGAATCTCCTTCTGAAAGTACAAAGCCATCACGGCTCAGGATCTTATCGTAATAAACCGGCTTGGTCCTTTTCCCCGTTGCAAAGGTCATATAGGCGGTGGTGATCTCCATCGGCGTGACATCAGCAGCCCCGAGTGCAGCGGAAAGATACGGGGCTATAGTACTTTTTATTCCGCATCTCTGGGCAACGTCGATGACATCCTTGATGCCGATTTGGTTAGCGAGCCTAACCGTTGCAGTGTTCAATGAAAGAGCGATGGCTGTTGTCAAAGGTACATATCCGTGGTACTTTCCATCATAGTTTTTTGGTGACCAAGGCTTCCCATGTACTGCACCCGGAAACGATATCGGTCCGTCGAGTATTTTGCTCTCTCCGGTCATTCCTTTTTCGAGAGCCGTAGCATAGACAAAAGGTTTGAATGCTGAGCCCGGCTGTCTTATCGCCATGGTTACCCTGTTGAACTGGGTCTCCCAGAAATCGTTGCCTCCGACGAGTGCCTTAATATGGCCGTCTCTGAGATCGATGGCGATCAGGGCGGCTTGGGCACCCCGTTTTTCCCTCTGATCTAATGCCTTGATGCCGTTTAATACCGCCTCCTCGGCGGTCTTCTGCATCGTGAAATCGATGGTCGAATTGATTTTGTACCCCGCGGTATAGAGATCGCTGTATCGTTCTTCGAGCTGCTGCCTGAGCGATTCTACGAAATAGGGCGCTTCGAATTTGCGGAAGAAGGGTTTAGCGGGCAATGGAGCACCCTTGGCTTTTTCATACTCTTCCTGGGTGATAAAGCCGTTATCGAGCATATTGTTCAAAACGAGGTTTCTTCTTGTGTGGGCCTTTTCAGGTTTTCTGAAGGGAGAATAAGAAGTTGGCGCCTTCTGGAGTCCTGCGATCATCGCCATCTCGGCGATTGACAGCTCATCGACCGGTTTACCGAAATAGGTGCGGGCGGCAGCATCTATGCCGTATGCCCTTGTGCCGAAATAGGCCTGATTCAGATACATCCCGAGTATTTCGTCTTTTGTATATCGTTTCTCTATCTGGGCCGAAATAATGGCTTCCTTGATCTTCCTCTTCACACTCTTCTCAGGCTTGAAAAAAACCATCTTGGCTAGTTGCTGCGTGATGGTGCTGCCTCCCTCGACAACCCCTTGAGCCCTGATGTCCTTGTAGACAGCCCGCAGGATCCCTAAGAAGTCAATGCCATGGTGCGAATAAAAGCGCTGGTCCTCGATGGCGACAAAGGCCTGCTTCACTTTCAATGGGATCTTGTAGTAGGGGATGTACGTCCGTCTTTCGAGATAGAACTCCGCAATGACCTTCCCGTCGGATGAATAGACGACCGATGATTCGAGAGGGGCATAACTTTCGAGCTTGCGGATGTCGGGAAGATCGGAAAAGAGCGCATAGACATATCCTCCTGTCCCCCCTATCGCAATCATGAAGAGAAAGAGAATCGTGACCTTGAACCATCCTGGCAACCGCATTTCATATTATAGCAGCTGCAATAAGGTATTGGAGAGTCTGCTGCTGTTGGTGTGGTATATTTATGATATGACTGTCGATCTGACACAAGTGCCTCAAAATCCCGGCGTGTACTTGTTTAAGGCCTCCGGTGAGAGGGTGATTTATGTCGGCAAGGCGAAGAACCTAAAGAACCGGCTGAGAAGTTATTTCCAGGGCTCTTCCAAGCTCGATGCGAGGAAGGCCGCAATGGTGAGCGAGATCAAGGACTTCTCTTACATTGCGACGGATAATGAACTTGAGGCATGGATACTTGAAGCGAACCTAATAAAACAATATAAGCCCAAATTCAATATTGTCCTGAGGGACGACAAGAACTATCCATATCTTAAAGTGACCATAACCGAGCAATGGCCGCGTGTAGTGGTCGTCAGAAAGATTACGAGGGACGGCAATCTCTATTTCGGGCCTTACATTCCGGCTCAGGCGATGTGGGAGGCACTCGGCTTCATACGGAAGAATTTTCCCATTAGGACGTGCGACCACCTCCTTGAAAAATCTCGAAAACCCTGCATCCAGTACCAGATGAAGCGCTGCTGCGCTCCCTGCGGGCGCAAGGTTGGCACCGAAGAGTATATGAAGATGGTGAACGATATCGTCCTGTTCCTCAAAGGCGAAAAGAAAGGGCTTATTGGGCAGCTTGAAAAAAAAATGCAGCGCTATTCCTCAGGGATGAGGTATGAAGAGGCCGCGCAGGTGAGAGACAGCATCTCACGGCTCAGGAAGGCCTTCGAGTCCCAGAAGATTATAGCCCCCGAACTCGGCGACCTCGATGTGATCGGTTTTTACAAAGATGAAACCGACAGTAGCGGCGATGCGGCGATTCATATTCTGTTTATTAGAAATGGCATGATGATTGGCGCAAAGGACTTCTTCATCGACAATCAGCTCAATACCGGAGATGCGGAGATTATGAGGAGCTTCATTGAACTCTTCTACTCAAAAGAAATCCTTCCCGCCGCGACTATTCTGACACAGGTCATTCCCGCCGATAAAGCCTCTCTTCTTTCCTGGCTCAAAAGCAGAAAGAACATGCGGGTCAAAATAGTTGTGCCGAGAGAGGGTAAAAAGCTTGAACTCCTCAGGATGGCGACCGAGAATGCCCGTTTCCATTTGGGTGCAAAAAGAAAGACTCATAAAGCGGAGTTCATAATCGAACTAGCGGACCGCTTCAATCTCAGCAAGCCGCCGGAGTCTATCGGCGCCTTCGATGTATCAACCCTCTTCGGGAGCGAATCGGTCGGCGCCCTGATTTGGTGGGAACGGGGGGATTTCAGAAAAGATCTTTACCGGCACGTGCGTATCAAGTGGGTGGCGGGTATGGACGATTATTCTATGCTTTATGAAACCATCTTGAGGACCTTCAGGAACCTTGAGGGAAGAGTGCCTGACCTCATCGTGATCGACGGTGGTAAAGGACAGCTTGAGATTGCGCGTAAAGCGTTGCAGGATATCGGTATCGCTACCGATATCCTGGGTGTCGCGAAAAAACCCGACCGAGCGTTCCTCATAGATGGAGGAGTCATTGACCTAGAGGATAGAAATAGATCATCATTACTGCTGAAAAAACTACGGGACGAAGTCCACCGTTTTGTCATTACCTTCCACCGGAAGCTGAGGGATAAACGGTTTACCGAATCCCTTCTCGAAAAGGTCCCAGGCATCGGCAAGAAGAGGAGACTCGAACTCCTGAGACATTTTAGCAGTATTGAAAATATCAGAAAGGCTTCGCCTGAGGATATCGTGAAGTTAAAGGGATTCAATGCGAAGATCGCGGCATCCATTATAGAACATCTTAAAGAGAGGAATACTGTATGAATATTTACATCTCCGGCTCGCTCGCATACGACCGCATCATGGACTTTCCCGGTTTTTTTTCTGACCATATTCTACCGGACAAAATTCACATCCTAAATGTCTGCTTTACCGTCAGCGGGATGCAGGAGAAATACGGAGGCACGGCAGGGAACATCGCCTACTCGCTGCGACTCCTCGGCGAGAATTCGACAATCCTTGCGACTATCGGAAAGGACCATGCTAATTACTACCAGTGGCTGGAGGTTAACGACATAGGCACTGAGGGTATCAAGATCATTCAAGAAGAGTTTACCGCAGGCGCATACATTACCACAGACAAGGCCGACAACCAGATTACCGGATTTAATCCCGGGGCGATGAAATATCGGTCGGAATATAGATTCCCGCGCATGACAGAGAAGGCTATCGGACTGATCGCACCGGGAAACCTTGGCGACATGATCGAATATGCGAAGTTTTATAAGGCCAATGGTATCGACTGCATCTGCGATCCTGGCCAGTCCCTGACTGCCTGGGATGGGAAAGACCTGATTGAATGGATCAGCGGCTCGACAATCCTGATCTCGAATGACTATGAACTTGAACTGATCTTGAAGATGACCGGTAAGGATAGAAAAGAGCTGCTTGGACTCACAAAAATAATTATAACGACTCTTGGAGAACAGGGCTCTATTATCAGTACAACCGGACAAGAAATCACTATCCCTGCTGCAAAGGCCCGTGATGTTCTTGATCCTACCGGCGCCGGAGACGCCTATAGAGCAGGACTTCTCAAAGGGCTGGTCACTGGGAGAGATATTGAGACAGCCTCAAAAATAGGCGCCGTCGCCGCGACTTATGCGATTGAGGAATACGGCACCCAGGAACATCACTTTACCTATGCTGATTTCAGAGAGAGATTCAGAGCTAATTTCGGGGAAAGGCTTTAAATAGATATTATCATAATAGAATGATTAATGAAGAAGCACTAAAGGCATACCTGCGGACGACCTTTCCCGATGTCTCTGCTATCGATATCAGCAAGCTCGGCTCTGGGGTCCAGGGCTCGGGCTTTCTCATTAATTTGACCACTCCCAAGGGTTGCAACTCATATGTCGTTAAGACGCTCTTTCCGATAGGGCTGGGGCATGATTATCCTTCTGACCGCGCCGGGGTCTTTCTTCTTGATCTTGACGAATATAAAAAACTACCGGAGCATGTTCGGGCCCTTGATGTTCTTGCCGAACTTGACGGAGGCGAGGTGAAGTCCATCGGCGGAGGAAAGGAATACTATCTCCTTATGGAACGGGCCGAGGGGACTGACTACTTCAAAGACCTTGAACGTTTTCGGGACAAGGAAAATCTTGACGACGTAGACAAGTCAAAGATAAAGGCAATGGCATCCTATCTCGGCCGCATACACGCCGAGAAAAAAGAGTCTAAGTCACTCTACCTGAGGAAGATAAGAGATACAATAGGTCACGGAGAATGCCTGATGGGGGTTTTCGATGCCTATCCTGACGGTACCATAAGCAGCTCCGAAATGGCGGAAATCGAAAAGATGTGCATCGACTGGCGGGCGCAGCTTAGGGGAAAAGAATATCGCCTTTCAATGGTCCATGGCGACTTTCATCCCGGCAACATCTGGTTCCGGAACGACCACGATTTAGTCCTCCTTGACAGGAGTCGCGGTCCTTGGGGCGAGCCGGCGGATGATATCTCCGCACTCACGATCAACTATATCTTTTTCTCCCTTCGGTATCACGGTGTTATAAGGGGAGCTTATCTCGCAGGTCTGCAACTCTTTTTTGATGAATACCTGCAAGCAACGAGCGATGAGGAACTGCTCGAGGTGATTGCACCATTCTATGCGTTTCGCGGTGTCGTGGTTGCTAACCCCGTATTCTATCCCGACGTGACTCCCGAAGTGCGGCACCAGATATTTGACTTCGTAAAGAACGTGCTATCGTGCTCGAGGTTTGAAGTCGGCATGATCAATGAGTATATAGGGAGTCCTTCCTGAAGAAAGATTCCAAGACGCAAGGGGACATTTGTATCTCTCTGTCTTTTTCAAGATTCTCGTATTTCAATATGATGGTATTTGATGGATGATTAATTAACGCGATTCGTTTGTCTATTAAGTCAAATGCGTTCTCTGGTCTCATAATGCAGGCTTCTTTGTCAGTATTCTGCCTTCCCGGGTTCCTGATAAAAAACTCCTGTCCCTTTATCATCTCAACCCGGACTGGAACTATCTTATCATAGGTATGGGCCGTGCCTACGATATCGGCAAAAAAAGTTCAGAGAGAACAACCTTCTTCTCTTGGGCGATTAGACCGATCTCCTTGCCTTGACTGAATCTCCTGCTGTAATTCTCTGCTGTGCTTCACTCATGGCTTACTCCATGCAAATGCATGACTCTGTCAAGCAATGCTTTCAGGGTGGGCGCCATGTCCTTTTTTAAATTCTCATCAGAAAGAGACACTGAGGCAGTCACGAAGAGAGCCGAGTGATTGATACGATCATGTTGTCAAACTCGCCGTAGATAAAAGAAGGCTTGCTGTCTACTGCTTCTTTCTCCTAGATATCCTCTTCGCTGCAGCTTTTTCAGAGCCTTTTTCTTTTACCCCCAACTGAAGCATCTTATCCCTAATTACTTTTATCTTGTCCCTGATCTCTGCGGCCCGCTCGAAATCAAGCCCTTTAGCCGCCTTTTTCATCTCCGCTTCGAGTCCTATGACACTTTGTTCCGTCAGATCATATTCGGCAGATTCCTCTGTAAGGATCTCTGGGGTAAGGTAATCGGCTTCATAGATTGATCCGAGGATATCTTTTATCTGGCTCTTCACGGTTTCAGGTGTTATACCCATTTTTGTGTTGTAGGCTTCCTGGATCTCCCGGCGCCGTTCAGTCTCGGCCATCGCCTTTCTTATTGAATTTGTCATTGTATCAGCATAAAGTATGACTTCTCCGTTCACGTTTCGTGCAGCGCGGCCTGATGTCTGAATCAATGACCGTTCGGAGCGGAGGAACCCCTCCTTGTCCGCATCGAATATCGCAACGAGTGAAACCTCAGGAAGATCGAGACCCTCCCTCAACAAGTTAACACCAATGAGGACGTCGAACTCCCCGAGTCTCAAATCTCTCAATATTGCAATCCGTTCGAGCGTGTCAATATCGGAATGGAGATACCGCGCCCTCACGCCGAGTTCAACATAATAATCGGTCAGGTCTTCGGCCATCTTTTTTGTGAGTGTTGTGACGAGCACACGCTCTGCTTTTTCGGCCCTCTTCCTGATCTCTCCCAGCAGGTCATCTACTTGTCCGGCCGTAGACCTGATAACCATCTTAGGGTCCATGAGACCGGTAGGCCGGATTACTTGCTCGATGATTCTGCCCTGCGCCTTGTTCAGTTCATAGGGTCCCGGGGTTGCGGAAACATAAATGGCCCGATTCACCCTGTGCTCAAATTCGTCAAATTGAAGAGGTCTATTGTCAAGGGCGGAGGGTAGTCGGAACCCATAATCTATAAGGGTCTGCTTGCGGGACCGGTCGCCGTGGTACATGCCACCGATCTGCGGGACCGTGGCGTGAGCCTCGTCGATGACCATGAGGTAATCACCCTTTGAAGGACCGCTGATGAGGTAATCGAGCAGCGTGAAAGGCGGCTCTCCGGGCAATCTCCCGCTCAAATGGCGCGAATAATTCTCGATACCATGGCAAAAGCCGAATTCCTTCAGCATCTCCATGTCGAATCTCGTCCTCTGTTCGATCCGCTGTGAAAAGGCAAGCTCCCCATTATTTCTAAACCAGCGCGCGCGATCTTCCATTTCCTGAAGGATTGAAGCGATGGCCTTTTCTATCTTGTGCTGCGGCGTTATCCAGTGGCTGTTGGGGTAGAGTATGAGTTTTCCCGCTCTTTTCAGCTTTGTGCCGGTGAGTGAGTCAAATTCGTAGATCGCATCGATGTCGTCTCCGAAGAATTCGATCCTTACGGCCCGATCAAGCGAGAAGGCGGGAAAGATCTCGACGATATCACCCCGCACCCTGAAGCTCCCCCGTTTGAATTCCATATCTGTCCGGACATAGAGTATCTCGACGAGCTTTTTCAGGAATGCATCTCGTGTTGTTCGCATTCCCTCTTCGACGATAATATGCATATTGAGATAGTCCTCGGGTGAACCGATCCCGTAAATGCATGATACCGAGGCTACTACGATGACATCTTGACGTTCGAGTATCGACATGGTAGCTGAGTGCCTCAATCGGTCGATATCGTCGTTGATCATCGAGTCTTTCTCGATGTAGGTATCTGTGGCGGGGAGGTAGGCCTCGGGCTGATAGTAGTCGTAATAGCTCACGAAGAATTCAACGGCATTGTCGGGGAAGAGCTCACGGAATTCGCCATAGAGTTGAGCTGCCAGTGCCTTGTTGTGGGCGATGACAACTGTCGGCTTGTTCACGTTTTTCACAACATTGGCAATTGTGAAGGTCTTTCCGGACCCGGTAACGCCGAGAAGCACCTGGTGCTTGCCACCCCCGATGAGTCCTTCGGTCAGCTCGGCTATCGCCCTGGGCTGGTCTCCCTTTGGTGTGAAATCTGTCCTGAGTTTAAATTCATTCACTAGTTTATGTTAGAATAAGTACATAACTGGAGTAAACGAGCAGCATGAAGCGAGTTTACACTCTTAACTCATCGTGTGCTGCAGAATCATTCTCCTTTTTAAAAAGAGCCATCGACCCAATGGGAAATCATAACAGTTGCTCTACAAAGCCGCCCTTTCATGATATCCATGAGGAGTGCGGTATTTTCGGTGTCTTCGGACATCCTGAAGCTGCTAACCTCGCCTATTTGGGACTTTATGCCCTACAACACCGCGGGCAAGAAGGAGCTGGCATATGCTCTTCGGATGGAAAAAACATCCACCTCGAAAAAGCGATGGGTCTTGTTTCAGAAATATTCAGCGAAAAGAGGCTTAAGCGGCTACCTGGGCATGTTGCTATTGGTCATAATCGATACTCTACTGCCGGAAGCAGCGTCCTCAAAAATGTCCAGCCACTTCTAGCGAATTACGCCCTCGGTTCCATAGCAGTGGCGCATAACGGCAATCTTGTCAATGCAGAGCAGATGCGTGCCCAACTCGAAATGGAAGGGGCCATTTTCCAATCATCATCGGACAGCGAAGTCATTCTGCACATGATTGCACGTTCGAAGAGCGACGACCCTCATGAGCGTATTACTGAAGCTCTCAAAGATATGAGAGGAGCGTACAGTCTTCTTTTCTTGAGGGAAAACGAAATGATCGCTTTCCGTGATCCTTACGGCGTTAGGCCCCTTTCTATCGGAAAGGTTGACGGCGCCTACGTGGTGGCTTCAGAAACCTGCGCTTTTGATATCATCGACGCCAAATTTATCAGGGATGTTGAGCCGGGTGAAATGGTAATCATCAACGAAAACGGGTTAAGGTCCGTAGGGGCATTGAAAAGCTCACGGAAAGCGTTTTGTGTTTTCGAGTTTATCTACTTTTCAAGGCCTGACAGTTATATTTTTAACAACACATGCGTCAATACCATCCGGAAGAGTTTTGGAAGGCAACTCGCTAAGGATTCTCCCGTCGATGCCGACATCGTGATTCCGGTACCGGACTCGGGCGTCCCCGCCGCTATCGGATATGCGGAACACAGTGGTATCCCCTTTGACTTCGGCCTAATAAGAAACCACTATGTCGGCAGGACTTTCATCGAGCCAAAACAGAGCATCAGGCATTTCGGCGTCAAGATAAAGTTGAATCCCGTACGCGACCTACTTCAGGGCAAACGAGTCGTTGTCGTTGACGATTCGATCGTCAGGGGCACCACCTCCAAGAAGATCATCAAGATGATACGTGAGGTGGGAGGAGCGAAAGAAGTGCATATGCGCATAAGCTCCCCGCCCACCATCGGCCCCTGTTTCTACGGCATCGACACCCCCACCCGCCAAGAGCTTATCGCTTCGAGCCATCTTGTTGAAGAAATCAGAAAATACATTACAGCCGACTCCCTTGCCTATCTGAGCATCAGCGGACTGAGAGGCATCATTCCCCATCCGGAGGATTACTGCACAGCTTGTTTCGACAACAAGTACCCGATTCTCTTCCCCAGGGAAAAGACGGCGCAGATGGAACTCGTTTTCGCATAAAACAGTCGGGTTTTTTTGCCTAGCCTTGGCAGTAAAGTATCACCTTACAAAAAATCTTTGTTCTTGCTAAACTTAAGACATGATTCTTGATACGATACGTTCTATCTACCGCACAAATCTCGGCATAAAGGCTGGCGAAAAGGTGCTCGTCTTTACTGACCTGACTTCTCCTTCCGAGAGCGTTGATGCTGGGGACGCCTGTAGAAGGGACGGTCTCAGGTACATTTCCCTCTTGACTGCAGAGATAGGCAGGTCCTTCACAAAGAAAATTATCTATGAAGAGTATCAGGCCACGGGCAGCCACGGGACGGAGCCTCCGCTGGAACTTTGGGAAGTAGCCTTCGGAAAGACCTTTGTAAATAAACTGCGGAAGAAAAGCATTATGGATCCGCTTCTCAAAAAAGAACTTTCTGATACCGACCTCAAGGGTATTGAGGATATATTGAAAAAATCCAAGCCTGAAGCAGTCGACGCTGTCATCGCCCTTTCGAATTACTCGACAAGCCATACTCGGTTCAGGGATTTCCTGACTAGGATCTGCGGCTGCCGTTATGCAAGTATGCCGCTCTTTGATGTATCGATGTTCGAAGGCTCAATGCACGTCGACTGGAAGGCCCTCGCAAAAAGAACAAGGGCTCTCGAAAAAACTGTCAATCAGGCCGTCACTATCGGCATTACGTCTCCGAACGGTACCCATTTGCGACTGTCCAAAGAAGGAAGAAAAGCGCTTTCGGACACGGGAATTCTTACGAAGAAAGGGGCTTTCGGAAATCTACCGGCTGGCGAGGTATTTCTCGCGCCGCTCGAAGGCACCGCTGAGGGCACGCTGGTCCTCGATTGGGCGCCGATGCGTGAACTAACCGAGCCGATCGCTCTCACAATCGAAAATGGAGAAGTCGTCAACATTGCAGGCCGCGAACCATTTGCGGACTACCTGAGATCAAAGCTCGCTGAAAATGAGGGGAACCGGAACATCGCAGAGTTGGGGATAGGCACTAACCCTCGGGCAAAGAGGCCAGACAATATACTCGAATCTGAAAAGATCCTCGGAACTATCCATATAGCTCTCGGCGACAACAGCTCCTTCGGCGGAAAGATAAAGACACCTTTTCATCAGGATTTCGTTTTTTTCAAACCGACGGTTACCCTCATCGCGGCAGGTGGGACAAAGGCAAACATCCTTGAAAAGGGTGTTCCACTGTTCTAAGTTTACGTCGTAAATTTGAGCAATGTGAAAAAGAGCTAATTAATGGAAGCCTTGGTTGTCTACATCACTGCGCCAAGCGAGGAAGAGGCGGCGAAGATTGCTAAAGCGCTTGTCAAAGAACGCCTCGCCGCCTGCGTCAACATCATAAAGGACATTCGGTCAATCTATTCCTGGCGAGGAAAAATCGAGGACGAAAGAGAGCTACTCATGATCGTCAAGACGCGGCCCGAGCTATTCAGCTCCCTTAAAACTAGGGTGAAAGAGCTCCATCCCTACGCCGTGCCTGAGATCATCGTCCTACCAGTCGTTGATGGCTCCGAGGAGTATCTGGCATGGCTCAGGGAAACTACGAAACAAAACGAATGAAGGAAAGAATATATAGCGAGATCATTTGCAAAGGTTTTTGCAACTTTTTCAAAGAAGGAAAGGAAGAGATCCAGTGCGGCGGTTACCAGCTGCTGATCGACAATTTTACCCTCAAGGAATTAGAGCACTTCAACCGCCTTATCGACAGGTCTGAAGGAATAAAGAAGCAGGTCCCACTCGATGATGAAACCCTCTTTGGGCTAGTATGCAGCAGGTGCGATTTCCGTATCGACGGCTGCGATTACCGTGAAGACCGCTCAGGCCCTCCTTGCGGTAGCTTCATTTTCATAGAAAAGCTAATGAAGGGCTGAATTCCCTCTCGGTCTTCCATCATTCCCCTGAGCCGGGTTAACGCTTGCCTGACCGTTCTAAAATCTCATCCCTTCTGACGCGAATGGTTTTAGCATGCGCCTCGAGCCCTTCTGCATCGGCAAGGGATTCGACGGCATCGGCCAGTTGCACAAACCCATTCGGATTGAATTGGAGAAGGCTAGTTCTTTTGATAAAATCGTATACGCCGAGAGGTGATGAAAACCGGGCGGTACCTCCCGTCGGCAGAGTATGATTTGGTCCAGCAGAATAGTCACCCAGCGGCTCCGGCGTCCACGGCCCAAGAAAGGCCGCTCCGGCATTTTTGACCTTTGCAACGACCTCTTCAGGGGCTTCAGTCATTATTTCAAGGTGTTCGGGAGCAATTGCATTGGCAATAGCAGTCGCTGCATCTACGCTCTTCGTCCTTATAATCGCTCCGTATTTGCCAAGTGACTTCTTTGCGATTTCATGGCGCTTTAAGGTTTTGAGCTGGGATCTCAATTCTTGCGTCACATTTTCGATAACTGTGTCAGACGGTGTAATAAGAATGCTTGAAGCGAGCTCGTCATGTTCCGCTTGACTCAACATATCGGCAGCGATGAAAACGGGGTTTGCCGTATCATCGGCAATTATCAGTATCTCGCTGGGACCGGCGATCATGTCAATATCTACTTCCCCAAAGACCATCTTCTTTGCGAGGGCGACGAAAATATTGCCGGGGCCAACTATCTTATCGACCTTCCTGATGCTCCCGGTACCATATGCCATCGCGCCTATAGCCTGGGCGCCGCCGACACGATATACCTCCTTGATCCCCAGAAGCTGTATTGCTGCCATAACATATGGATTGATCTCACCCGCAGGTGTTGGCACACAGACCGCGATCTCTTTAACGCCGGCGACCTGGGCCGGAATCACATTCATCAGAACCGTCGACGGATAAGATGCCTTCCCCCCCGGTACATATACACCGGCCCTTTCCAGGGGGCGAATAATCTGGCCTAAGATGATACCACCTTTTTCAAAAAACCATGAGTCTTCTTTCTGACGGTTGTGAAAATCATAAATTCTCGAAGCCGAAAGCTCAAGTGCCTCCATGATGTGCTTGGTGGCCTTCCGCGCATATCCGTTGATCTCGGACGGTTTTATCCTGATAGGGAGTACATGCCTGTCAAATCGCTTTGTGTATTTGGCGACCGCTATATCACCTTTCTTACGCACATCCGCAAGGATATCCCTAACACTCTTTTCAATATCGGGACTGACTCCGGCAGCACGTTTCCTGAGTACCTGTAAAAAAGCCTGCAACTGTTTGTCACTATACAGTATTCGCATTCAACATTATACCACGAAGGATTTAATGGCTATTCCCCGTTCACTTCATATACAACTTCGACATAATCGTCGTATGAATGGGTCCTCTTGAATCCCAGGCGCTTCGCCAGGTTCTGCATGTAGGTGTTTATTATCAATATGTCCATAGTGATCCTCTTTATCCCCGCATCACGAGCTACCTTAAGGCAGTGCGTTGAAAGCGCAATACCAACACCCATTCCCTGCCACTGATCAGACACCATTATCGCCATTTCAGCGTTTTCCATGTCGGCGAGCTTTATCATTCGAACATCTCCGATAATTTTTTCGTGTCCACCATCTTCGATTACGCAAACAAGGGCAAGCTCCCTGTCGTAATCGATCTGGCAATATCTTACGAGTTGTTCATGTGCGAATTGGGGGAATCGTTGAAAAAAGCGCAAAACGATGGTCTGTTCGGAAAAGCTCTTGAACAGCTCGCCAATCATGGGTTCATCTTCTGGGCGTATCGGCCGGATGACTGCCGGCGTGCCATTTTTCAGCGTAATTTCGGTTGCAAATTTTCTCGGATAAGGGCAGATCGAGAGGTGCGGCGGACAAAATTCTCCTTCATTTTGCACAAAGCCGTCAAGGATCTCGTCTTCAAATACAATCCCAGCATCGAGGGCAAAGCCTCCGTTCTCAGTGATAAAGAATGGATTGATATCGATTTCCTTAATGTGATGGAAATCGACGATCAGTTGCGAAAATCTCACTACGATTTCTTCGAGATATTTTATGACCTCGGCATACTCAGGCCGGCTCTGGAGATAGCGGAAGATCTTTGTCTCCATCATCATATGTTTGGCTAACGCCTGATTAAGAGGCGGCAGGGCGACCGCGTAATCTTCAAGCGCACCAAGGAGTTCACCACCAATGCCGAAGAGTATTACAGCGCCGAAGGTCGGGTCCTTCTTTGCGCCGATCGCGACCTCGTAGCCATGCTTGATGATCATCGGCTGGACAAGTACAGGCGCGCCAGGGTCTCCCACATTGGCGGCAAGCTCTCTGAGCGACCTGAACGCCTGGGCAACAGTATCCCTGTCTCTGATATTGAGAATGACGCCGCCTTTCTTCAATTTATGAAAAATCTTCGGCGTGTCGATTTTCAACACCACAGGATAGCCGGTCTGCTCGGCGATGCGGAGTGCGTCTTCCTCGCTGAAAGCCTTTTCAGTCTGTATGACGGGAATGCCGTAAGCAGTGAGAATATCCTTAGCTTCATTCAGGTTAAAGAGTAGCTTTCGTCTTTCGGAAGCCCCTTTGATTATCGATGCGACCTTCCCCTTTTCAGGAAAGAAATCTTTAAGGATATCTTCGGGGGTTTCCAGAAGGAGTTGCAGATGGTCGCCATATCGGTACATGTAGATAAAGTTCCTTACCGCCTGCTCAGGAGTAATAAAAGTAGGGATCCCCTTGTCTATGAGGACTTCTCTTGCAGATGCAACCGACTCCTCTCCCATCCAGGAAGTAAAAAGCGGCTTGTAGGGATTTGCCTTCGATGCCGCTGCGATCACTTCTGCGGTTTCGTTTGGTTTCGCTCCGAAATGCGGTGTCTGGATGACGAGAACGCCATCAACATCCTCATCCTTTAGGCAACTGACAACTGCCGTTTGAAACTGCTGGGGAGAGGCATCGGAAAGGAGATCAATCGGGTTCTGCACGACCCTTTTTGACTGCGGTAGTACAGTCTTCAGTTCGGTGATCGTGTCCGGGCCGAGCGGTGCCAAAACACCCCCTTGTTTCAAAAGCGTATCGACTGCTATCACTGCCGGCCCTCCTGCATTTGATACTATTGCAAGACGGTTTCCCTTCGGCCGGGGCTGTTTGGAAAGGGTCTCAGCGAGGTAGAAGAGATCGAGAAGCTCGTCTGCCCTGACAGCACCTGCCCTGCTGAAAGCGGCATCGTAGACGAGGTCTTCGCCGGCCAATCTCCCGGAATACGTCAGTGCAATATGGGCTGATTCTTCGTATTTTCCTGATTTGAAGACGACGATAGGTTTGCTATAAGAATAAGAACGAACTGCAGTCATGAATTTGCGGCCGTTCCAGAGGGATTCCACATAAAGGATTATGGCTCGTGTCGAAGGGTCAACGCCAAGGAAGTCGATCATATCGGCAAAATCGATGTCGAATTTTGACCCAAGCGAAACAAAGTAACTGAATCCCACCTTCTTGCTTACCGCCCTGTCCAAAAGGGCGCTGGCGAGAGTCGAGCCTTGCGCGATAAATGCGATATTGCCTTTGAGAGGCATATTTGGATAGATGCTTGCATTGATCCCCTTGCCCGGTCTGATGAAGCCGAGTGAATTAGGACCCAGCACCCTGAATCCATATTTCTGCGAGAGGTCCTTGATTTTTACTTCCATTTGTTGCGGGTCCGCTGCCCGGTAGTGAAAATCGGGACAGAGAATGATGACTCCTTTCACTCCTTTTTGACCGCATTCTTCGAGCTGCGCGAGCAGTAACTCGCTGCCATCGGCTAGAATAGCCAGGTCGAGGTCATGCTGTATATCGGCAATCTTGCGATATGCCTCAACCCCCTGGACCGAGTCAACGCGGCTGTTTACGGGATAGACCGCTCCCTTATAGCCCTTGCCTATCAGGTTGCCGAAAACAGAGCACCCAATGGTTATTGGGTCCTCACTCGCCCCGAGGACCGCTATTCGTTTCGGATTGAAAAAAGAGTCGAGATATTTTATGGACATAATTCAGATCCTCTGGAAGCATTTCTTTAGTAAGACCAAATAGGATTCAGGGCGCTGAAGCCCCCCTGAATATTTCCTGCATCTATACTTTGTATCAACACCGGGCTGCCGGCCTTCAGTCATTATCCTGATTTTGTCCCGCTGTTCCTGGGGAGCTGCTCCAGAGACCATTCCATCGGGTTGAGCAACGTGTATCCCATGCCCTCAAGTTTCTTCTTCACTTTAACCACATTGTTCGTTAGCAGGTAGGGGAAAATAGCCCTCTTTCCCTCATCCCAGTGCCTGGCAACAAGGATGCTCCCGAAGGATATTTTCTCCTCGGTAATCGCGTCAACGATCCTTTTCATCTGCCCGAGTTTGTCCTCCACTTCAATACACAAAAGAGTGCCGGGGTTCTCAATGCCCAGCACATTAATAAATGCACGAATCAGGTCGCGGGTTGAAATAATGCCCTTCAATTTCCCCTCATTATCAACAACTGGGAAAGCTCCCTTACGCATCTTGTGCATCATCATAATCGCATCCTCAAGTGTGTTCATTGGGGAAATGGTGATCGGACTTTTAGTCATGACATCCCCAACCTTTAGTTCGGAAATCCGTTCCCTTTCCTTCGGATCTTCCAGGCAAGTCGAGTACACGGATGGCAGCGCGCTTCGTAAATCACGGTCGGTAATGATCCCGATTACGGTATTATCCTCTCTTATCACAGGAAGATGCCTGATATGGTGTTCATCCATCTTTGCCCTAGCATCAAGGAGAGTTGCCTCCGGGTGAATCGTAATAACATCTCTCGTCATCGACTTATCGATAAACATAGTGCCTCCCTTTCAGGCCTCGGTTCCAAGCAGGATTTTAATATGATTTTTTATCAACTCAGGCAGACGGAGGAGTGAGTATCCCCCTTCGAGAATGGAAATTATTCGACCTTTCGAATATTTGTCCGCCATTTCAACAATATTTTTCATGATCCACGAAAAGCCTTCTGTTGAAAGCTTCATATCCGACATATCATCATCAATGTGGGCGTCAAAGCCTGCGGATACGAGGATCACTTCAGGCTTGAACTCTTCAAAGGCGGGAAACAGATCTCTTTGGAGCAACTCTTTATATTCTTCATCTCCTTGTCCGGGCAATACCGGCGAGTTTAGGGTGAAGCCGACACCAGGACCCGAACCCTTTTCGAATTCCCTGCCGGTACCGGGATAGGCAAACGATGGATGCTCATGGATGGAATAAAAGAAAACTGAGTCGTCTTCTTCAAAAATATTCTGCGTGCCATTGCCGTGGTGGACATCAAAATCCACGATACCGATCCGCTGTATACCCCATTTTTTCTGCAGATATCTGGCGGCAATAGCGATATTATTAAAAAAGCAAAAACCCATGACCCGGTTGACTTCAGCATGATGCCCCGGCGGCCTCACCGCGCAAAATGCATTGTCAATCTCGCCCCTCATTACGCGGTCCACCGTATCGATAATTCCGCCCACTGCAAGCATCGCGGTTTCAAAGGTCTCCCTGCATATTCTGTTATCGGGATGATCGAGCATGTCCAATCCCCAAAGGCACGCCTCTTCAAAACGCATGATGAGTTTCATGCTGTGGACTGCTTCTATCCACTCCTGTTTGGCGCGGCTGGCCTTGATCAACGTTAGATGCGACAGGAGCCCACCCTCTTCAATCCCCCGGTAAGCAGCCTGGAGCCGGTCGGGACACTCCGGGTGTTCGGGTCCAGTGCAATGGAGCAGAAATCGTTCATCGTAGAGGAACCCTGTCTTTCTCATTTGAATCTCCCGAAGTGAAATGACAACTCAACCTGCTTCCACAATAGTATACCAATAAAAGAAGGGGGCAGGAAAATATCTTCCTGCCCCCTTTCTTGGTTATTAATAGCCTCTATAAGGTTTTATGCTTTAACCTTCGAACTGCTCTTATATTCCTGATTCCTTATTCATCTTTTGAATTGCTTCAACAATTTCAGGATTCGCCAGTGTCATAACATCACCGACATCTTGGTGGTTAGAAATAGCGCCAAGCACACGACGCATGATCTTTCCTGATCTGGTCTTAGGCATGTCAGGCACAATCCAGACCTTTCTCGGTCTTGCAATTGCTCCGATCTCCTTGACTATACACGCTGACACTTCTTTTGCGGTGTTCTCGTTTGCAACTTTGCCGGGTTTCAAGGAAACATACAGATCCGGTTCCTTGCCTTTGACGTCATGCTTAACCGGCACAACAGCTGCTTCTGCAACATCAGGGTGGGTGAGCGCAGCAGACTCGATTTCCTTGGTCCCCAGTCTGTGACCGGAAACGTTGATGACATCATCAATCCTGCCGAGGATACGGACATACCCGTCAGCTGCCATAACCGCTGCATCACCGGTAAGATACGGCCAATCCTGCCATCTCTTGCTCTTTGGGTCTTTGCAGTATCTTTCAAAATAGGTCTTAACAAAACGGTCGCGGTCTCCCCAGATGGTCTGGAACATGCCGGGCCACGGGTTCTGTATGCAGATATTTCCTGCCTTGCCGGCTCCTGCCGGGATTACGACTCCGTCATTGTCATAAATAATCGGATGGATACCGGGGACGCCTGGGCCTGCACTGCCGGGCTTCATGGGCTTAATTGCAGGTATTGTGCTGCAGAGGAAACCGCCATTTTCAGTTTGCCACCATGTGTCAACAATAGCCGCTTCCCCTTTGCCGACTTTCTCGTAATACCATTTCCAGACTACAGGCTCGATCGGCTCACCGACTGTGGTCATATGTTTGAAGTGATAATTGTATTTTGCCGGCTCATCCGGACCGACCTTTCTCAGCGCTCTGATGGTGGTAGGTGCGGTATGGAAGATGTTGACATCCAGATCCTGGGCAATCCTCCAGGCCCTGCCTGCATCCGGATATGTTGGAACGCCTTCGAAAATAACACTGGATGCACATAATGCCAACGGACCATATACAATATAAGAATGACCGGTGATCCAGCCGATGTCGGCCATACACCAGTATACGTCTTCAGGATGAATGTCCTGAATGTATTTCGATGTCCCGGCTACATAAGCAAGATAACCGCCGGTGCTGTGCTGGGCTCCCTTGGGCTTTCCGGTTGTGCCGCTGGTATACATGAGGAAAAGCGGTGCTTCAGCAGGCATCGGAACCGGATCAATCCTTGCGCCATAATGCTTTTTCAGCATGTCATTGATAAAGACATCGCGACCCTCTACCATCGGGGTCTTAGCAGAATATTTGCCGGGATAGCGCTGCCATACCAGGACCTTTTTAACCTTCTGCCCTTCTGCTGCCGCCTCTGCAACGGCAATATCCGCCTTTTCCTTATGATCCTGAACCTGCCCAGCCCTGAAATACGCATCCATCGTTATCAGGTATTCGCTTCCTGAGTCAACGATTCTGTCAGCGCATGCCTTGCCGCTGAATCCGCCGAAGACCTGGGAGTGAATGATGCCGAGTCTTGCACAAGCAAGCATTGTGACGGGAAGCTCCGCCACCATCGGCAGATGCAGTGTTACCCTGTCCCCTGCCTTCAGGCCCAAGTCATTCTTGAGAATTGATGCAAACTCATTCACCCGCACATACAACTCCTGGTAGGTGATGTGCTCGACCTTGTCAGTCTCAAGCTCCGGTACGAAGTGGATCGCTGTTTTGTTTTTATTCTTTGCAAGATGTCTGTCAACACAGTTATAGCTTGCATTGATCAACCCGCCTTTGAACCACTTGAAGCAAGGGGCATCGCTGGTGTCGAGGGTTTCGTCCCAATACTTGTACCAGGTCAAAAGGTCTGCATACTCCTTGAAACAGTTCGGAAAATTCTCCAGGCTAAACCGGTCATAGACCGCTGGATCTGTCATGTTTGCCTGCGCGATGAACTTTGTTGAGGGATAATATAAAGCCCCTTCTTCCCAATGTACCGCTATCTCGGCCTCTGACGTTTCTACTCCTTTTTCTTCTTTTTCAGCCATAATAATAATTCTCCTTGCATTAATAATTTATTTTGCAGTCAAAAATATTTGAATATCACGTTATATGTTGAATTATTCTTTAATATATTCTAATAGTTCCTCCTTTACTCACTTGCTAGAGAATCCCACATTTTTCTGACTATGCTGTAGTCCATTTCGGTCTTTGGGTAATCCTGACCACAACAACTGCCACGATCAGCACCGCTGCCGAAAGATAAAATGCATAATCAAGACTTCCGGTCACATCCTTAATGGTTCCGGCCAGTCTCGCCATGAAGAAGCCGAGGCCCCAGCCGAGGAACACGAGTCCGTAATTGAAGCCGAGGTTTTTCGCACCGAAGAAGTCTGCAGTGAAGGCGGGCAGTAATGCAAGTCCGCCGCCGTACTGCCAGTAGGCAATACCCACCGCCAGAAACAGCAGTACGATATTCTGCGAGGCGATAATGGAAGGCATCGCAAAGAGACAGAGAGCGGAAATAATACAGTTCGCGGTATATGCGTTGGCCCGGCCAATTTTATCAGAATACATACCGGTGCCTACTCGTCCCAATGCATTGATAGCTCCGCCGAAAGAGGCTAGGATCCAAGCATTTGCAGCCAGGTAAGGGACGTCCTTTGCGGCTTTCGCCAATATGCCGGCTGCGTTTGCTATGATCATCAGTCCTGATTGTGTCGAACCGATAAATAAGATTACCAGTGCATAGAACTGCCAGGTCTTCGTCATTTCACTGGCTGTCCAGTTATGCGCGGTCTGCTTTGCAGCGGTCGCTGCTGTTTGTGCTGCAGTCTGTTTGGGCGCTCCAGGAGGCGTATAGCCGGTCGGCGGCCATGCGAGGAGCTGTCCGGCGATAACAACCACGATTGCAAAGAAAACCCCCAAGCCAATAAAGCTTCCTGAGAGACCATAGCCATCGATGAGCTTTTGTGCCAATGGAGAAATATAGAGCGCTGCTCCTCCGTACCCACCGACAACCAGACCGGCAATCAATCCGCGCTTGTGTGGTCCGAACCATTTCAATGCAGCCGGAGTCGGGGCGGCGTAACCAATCCCCATTCCAATGCCGCCGAGGATACCGAAGCCGATTATAAGACCGGTATAGCTCTTCATCATGCCGGCGAGAATACAACCAGCCGCGAGGCACAGTCCACCAAGCGTCGCGCCGACTTTGGGCCCGAACTTGTCCTGAATACGCCCTCCAGGGATCATGAACAATGCAAAGATGATGACGCAAAGAGAGAACGGGGTGGCTGCTTCTGCATTGGTCAGGTACGTCCATCCCTCGTTAATTCCGCTCATGGGCTGGCCCGCATCTTTAACATTGATCAGGGCCTTAGCCCATACGCTCCATGCATACAAGATTCCCAAACATAAGTTAACAGCAGTCCCGGCAAAGGTGACAACCCATGCCTTACCCGGCACTTTGGTAATTACATCGCCTGTACTGACAGCTTCCGCCATTTTCCCTCCTCGTTTATTCGGGATATCACGACGCCTTGCATCGAACCCGGTTTCGTATGCAAAACCCCCCAGTCTTAATCAGAAAGCTGGGACTGGTCCATAATGGCACCAGAAATCCAAAAAACCTGTTTTCGCAACTAACCTCGCAGCATCACAACCCTCCAAAATGCAGTGCAACGTTTTTACACGCAACGATGTGGCGTCCCTTATTATCGCAACCCCTCTGAAGGATCGCCGATTCGCAGCATTTCTCCGACGGTTTTTACTCCCTCCCTGATGAGCATGGGCATGAGTCTCTGAAAGACCTGAGCAGTAATAAAAGCGTCGCTCATCGCATCGTGATTCTCCGATATGGTAACTCCAAGCTGGGAGGCGATCTCATAAAGCTTAACTTCCTTGGGAGAATAGGTCGCACCCTGCGCTTCTCGCCGCATAAGCCAGTGATACAATTGATACGTGTCGATTATCGGGTTCTTCACCTCCAATCCGAAAAAACGCCTCACCTCATTCTTAAGGAAAGCGAGGTCGGTAAAAATGAGATGGCCTACTATTACATCGTTTCCGCAGAGGGAGAGAAACTCCGAAAGGACCGGGGCGATTTCCGGTTCGAGGAGAAGCCCTGACGGCTTGTTCCCCTGAATACCGACACCCTGCGTGGATGGTCCGTCAGGCCTCATAAGCCGATAAAATGTCTCTCCCAATTCTATCCGTCCACCAGACATTCTGATGGCCCCAATCGAAATAATTGAGTCCCTCTGCTCATCGAGTCCGGTGAGTTCAGTATCGATGACCACATATTTCGCGTGCGTAATAGGCATGTTCTCAACACTGTCATCAGAGCTTCTCTTCTTCAATCTGCCTGTCATGCCACTTGCCATTTCATAGGCTTGTATCTCTCACTGATCGAATTCTGCAGCTTCGATATCAGATTGAAAGCCTCTTTAATCGTCTTCTTCTGCAGGTTCGTTAGGTTGTCGGGATTGATGACATTGTCGGGTGCTTGCCCATTGCTGATCTGCCCGAACTGATGCTGGATCCTGAGGAGCATGATAAATTCAAAGGCGTGGGCGATCTCCTCCCCGTATTCAATTACGTCGCTATGACGCTCCTTGAGCGCTTCAAGCCGCGCAAGGGTGGATGATTCCCGTATCGCCTCTTCAAGGGCGTAAAGTCGCACGATGCCGACGATCGGAGCGAGTCCCTTCACTTTGAGGTCCAGCCTGTCACGATGTTCTCCGCTCTTTTCGATTACAACGGTTTTTAGAAACCCGATGGGCGGCCTGTTTTTGATCGCCAGGTTTGCGAGGCAGCACAAAAAGGCCTTCTGGTCCCTGAGCATCGCTCCCAGGGATTCCCTGAGTTGGTCTGCCAGCGAAAAATCGCCTCCCACCCCACGGAAATCAAGAAAGGTGAGAGGGTTTAGCCCAGTCTCTCCCAACTCAGAGGCCGGATCAGCAACCCAGTCCGAAAGAAACTTTTTCCATGCGGAAAGGGACCGGCACCATTGGGGATTGCTTGCCATATGTGCATCGGGACAGAACGGATAGCCGCACTGGACAAGACTGTCCCTCACAAAGGCAGCGAAGGCAGAGAAGTACTTCTTCGCTTCGTCCGCTTCGAAGGTCGTTGCGGGGTCAGCATAAATGATGGCATTGTCCTGGTCGGTCTTGAAAGTCTGCTCCTTGCGGCCTTCACTGCCGAAGGCGAGCCAGCAATACTGCACTGGCGGCCTGCCAAACTTCCTCACGGCTATCTTCAGGATCTTCCTGACAAGCCTATCACTGATCTCAGTAATGATGCTTGTGATGTTTCCCGCACGCGCTCCCTGTTTAAGAAGAATGTCAACAATATTGTTGATCTGCTTCGCAACGTCCGCAAGCCCTTCGATGTCCTGCTGTCCTTCTATATCCTTGGCGATAAGCAGAGGAGAGGTCCCTTGCAGCAGCATAAAATCATGGTTCGTCACGATGCCTGCGAGAGCACCATCTTTTATCGCTAGCAGATGGTGTACGTTGTATTTCATCATCTTCAGAATGGCTTCGAAACAATAGTCATTGGAATCAATCCTAAGGAGCGGGTAACTCATAATGTTCTTCACGGGCTCGTTAAAGTCCCTCCCGCGCGCAACAACCTTTCCCCTCATGTCCCGGTCGGTTATTATGCCGACAGGCCGGTGTTCCCGGTCGACGAGTATTAAGGAACTAATCTTGTTCTCGCACATAATGGTGGCAGCCTCTCTGATCGATGCTTCTTGAGGAGCTGTGAGCACATCCTTTGCGGCTACCTCTCCGACCGTTGTCGAGAATAGAAACCGGTCATTGCCTCCTGAAAAAAAAAGGCTCCTGCCGTGCATTTCCTTGAAAGTCTTGTCGATATAAATATTGAGGAAGGACTTCAGAAAAAATTCTCTGACTGTTACGCTGCTATCGAGGAGCTGCCTCACCGCCTCTCTATTGATGGTATAGCAGCTTGTGCTTTCCACAGCTAGGACATAAGCCCTCGCCTTATCTCCGCCGACAAGGGAAAGATACCCGAAGAGGTCTCCTTGCCCCCTGAAATCGATAACCGACTCTTCGCCGCTCGCTGCGCGCCTGAATACCTTTACCCCCCCCTTCTTGATAACATAAAGATACTTGCTGGCGGCCCCACCTTGCTTCAGAATAGTCGTCCCTTTCGGAAAGAACTCCATCGACATTCCGACCGCAAGATCGGTGAGTGCAGGTTCATCCAGAAATTGAAATGGAGGCACATGTTTTAGGAATTCGACAACATCTTCGATTATCATCACAGGTAACATCAGCAATTCCAATGCCCGATCATGAACAGATCATGACAGCATAAACCCTATCCTCCTGAATATAAGCTGCAATTTGCTTAGAATAAACAGGAATTCGCTGGAGTCACGAATTGTCCGCACAGACCCGATTGGGTAATTATGTTACACGTGACACTAATTGTAACATGTCAGATCTTTCCGATCCACTCGAATATGGTGGTAAATCTAATCTATCCACATACGAAGGCATTTTCATTCCCCCGCTCGAACAGGGATCATAAAACATATTGAAATAACTGGATTATCTCCGTTGAGGGACACATAAAAAAAGTTATCGACTTTATAGACACACGCAATATATGCTTTCTTGACATTTCCGACACAAAGTGAGGATAATTCAGTCACTAAGCAGGATGGATCTTTTATGGTTAATTTTTGCGACTACCCATGAAACCGGTTAACATAGTAATAGTCATTTTGGTTGCCACCTTTCTATGTTCTTCCTATTTCCTCGCTGATAGGGTTTATCAGCGGATGAATAACGGGGAACGTACGCTGATTTCGAATATATTGGTAACGAAAGCCAAGGGCAGCGACGACTCTTCCCCTGATCCTTCTGTCTCTAGAGCGGAATTAGAAGTGAAAGAAGCACTGCTAAACACAAAGCGTCCGCCTGTACTGCCGCCACCGCCAACAATAGAAAAAGACACAAGCATGACAAGGGGGCGGCAGATCGAAAGTCCTCAGGGGCCGCGGGAAAAAAAGGAGATCAGACCGGTCAGGGATATAAAAGTTGTCATGTATATGACTTCCTGGTGTCCCTACTGCAAAAAAGCGAGAGATTACATCAACTCGCAGGGTGCGTCCCTGATCGAATATGATATCGAAAGGGAAAGGAACGCGGCGGAGGAAATGGTTAAAAAGACCGGCGGTAGCCATGGGGTCCCCGTAGTCGATGTCGAAGGAATAATCATAAAGGGTTACAGTCCCGAGGCAATATCAAGCGCTATTAAACAGAAACAAAATTCCTAGACACACTGACAAAATGGCAAAAAGCATTTATATAGCAAGTGCAGAACCAAGGGTCGACAAAATAATTGTTATCCTCGGCATGATGGAGCTCCTCTGGAACCAGGCCCAGCGGGTGGGCTTCTTTAAGCCCATTATTCAAGAGACGGTGGAACCTGACTCTACGATACATCTTATTAAGAGTCGCTATAACGTGAAGTTCCCCTATGAGGCTTTATATGGGACCACCCTTGATGCCGCCAAGGAGATGATCGCGGCCGACCAAAGCGACGAACTTCTCAAGGTTATTATCGAAAAATACAAGGCCCTTGAGGCTCAGTGCGACATCGTGCTCTGTGCCGGCTCCGATTTCAGGAGCGCCGTCTCCCCCGTCGAGTTTGACTTCAATGTAGAGGTAGCGAATAACTTGGGCAGCCTTATGATGCCTGTTGTGAAGGGGCTCGGAAGATCGATGGTGAAGATCAGTGAAGCGGTGACCGGAGTGGTCGATGCCCTTGAAAAAAAGAAGTGTGACATCTTCGGGGTGGTCGTCAACAGGATCGAGCCTCATCAGGCGATAGATGCCCCCGTACGATTGAGAAACGTTGCTCCAAAGGGCATCCCTGTGTATGTACTTACCGAGAATGAAGCGTTGTGGAAGCCAACGGTATGCGAGATAGCGGAGGCCCTTCAAGCCAGCTTTCTGAGCGGTCAAGCATCATGTCTCAAGCGAGACGTAGTCGATTACAAGGTCGCGGCCATGCAGCTCGCCAATTTCCTTGATCACATCAACGAAGGCACCATGATTATAACACCCGGCGATCGTGACGACATTACCATTGGTTGCATCCTTGCCGACGCCTCTACTACCTATCCGAGGATAGGCGGCATCATTCTCACAGGCGGTTTTAAACCGTCGCCACAGGTGCAAAGGCTGATTGACGGGTTTGCCATAGATGCCGTTCCTATCCTTACCGTGGAGAGCGACACATTCAGTACTACCGTGAAACTCAGTTCTGTAACGGGTACTCTGGTTCCTGAGAACACACGCAAAATAGAAACAGCTCTCGGCATTTTCGAATCCGGGGTCAGCGTTCAGGAGGTCATGGACCGTCTCAACGTTACGCGAACGACCCGCGTTACACCGCTCATGTTTGAATATGACCTTATCCGCCGTGCAAAGATTAGCAGGCAGCATATCGTCCTGCCCGAAGGCGAGGAACCGCGCGTCCTCCAGGCTTGCGAACTCTTGTTACTGCGTGATGTTGTTGAGATCACCCTCCTCGGAAATCCGAAGAAGATCAAACAGAGAATCATGGCACTCGGCCTGAAGCTCGATAAGGCAAACATTGTCGACCCATCAACCTCCGATTTGCGCAAGGAGTATGCGGAAACCTATTTTGAACTCAGGAAGAATAAGGGGATTGCTAAAGAAATGGCGCATGACATTATGGCAGATCCAAGCTATTTCGGCACGATGATGGTATACAAGGGCCATGCCGACGGCATGGTATCCGGGTCCGTCAATACTACCGCTCACACTATCCGCCCAGCCCTTGAGTTCATAAAGACAAAACCCGGCACCTCGATCGTATCGTCTGTCTTTCTGATGTGCCTTTCGGACCGCGTGCTCGTCTTCGGCGACTGCGCTGTGAACACGAATCCTGATGAAAAACAGCTGGCGGATATCGCTCTCAGCTCCGCTCAAACCGCTGCTGCGTTTGGGCTTGAGCCAAGGGTAGCAATGCTTTCATACTCTACGGGTGAGTCGGGAAAGGGCAAGGATGTCGATAAAGTTCGCGAGGCAACGCATATCGCAAAAGAGCTGAGACCCAACCTCAAGATTGAGGGCCCGCTTCAGTTCGATGCGGCAATTGACGCCTCTGTAGCCAAAATTAAGTTGCCCGACAGCGAGGTCGCAGGGCATGCTACGGTCTTTATCTTCCCCGATCTCAATACGGGTAATAATACTTATAAAGCGGTTCAACGTTCATCAAATGCCGTCGCCATCGGTCCCATCCTTCAGGGCCTGAACAGGCCGGTGAACGACCTCAGCAGGGGCTGTACTGTAGCAGATATTCTGAATACCGTCGCCATTACCGCCATTCAGGCGCAGGCGAACGCGAACGCTAAGTAAGCGGGACGAGCACGTATGAAAATATTAGTCCTTAATTCTGGTAGTTCATCGATCAAGTATCAGATATTCAACATGAATAATCGCTCGGTCCTGACAACAGGCCTGCTCGAACAGATCGGCGAGGCATCGGGCCGCCTTAAGTACAAATGGCTTGACGGGAACGGTGATACCAGGGAGGCAATTGCCGAAGGCCGTGTTGCAGACCACAATGAGGGCCTCAGACTCATTCTCGATATTACCTTGAAGCTCGGCGTCATTCATACTCTAGATGAGCTTTCTGGGATCGGGCATCGCGTTGTCCATGGCGGTGAGACTTTCTGGAAACCGGCCCTGATTGTCGATAAGGTCGTCGATGCCATCCGTGAGATGATCCCGCTTGCGCCGCTGCATAATCCTGCAAACCTGATGGGGATCGAGGTTTCACGCCACATCTGTCCCAACGTTCCGCAAGTTGCGGTGTTTGACACAGCCTTCCATCAGACGATGCCTCCCCATGCCTACCACTATGCACTTCCCTATACTTTTTACAAGGAGCTGCGCGTGCGTCGGTACGGCTTTCATGGGACCTCTCACCGGTACGTCGCAAAGCAGTGCGCTGCCTATCTCGGCAAGGCGCTTAGCGAATGTAACTTGATTACCCTGCATCTGGGCAACGGAGGGAGCGCCGCTGCCATCAAGGGCGGTGAGAGTGTCGATACTTCGATGGGAATGACGCCTCTTGAAGGTCTTGTGATGGGAACACGTTGTGGCGATCTTGATCCTGCAATCCCCTTCTATCTCGCCAGAAACCTCGGCAAGTCGTTCAATGAGATTGAAAACATCCTCAACACGCAGAGCGGACTAAAGGGCATTTGCGGAGCAAACGATATGCGCGAGGTAGAACGCCTTGCGGCAGGCGGCAACCTGAACGCCAGGCTTGCAATTGATATGTTCTGCTACCGAATCAGAAAATATATCGGCGAATTCTATGCAGTGATCGGGAGTGTTGACGCCATTATTTTTACCGGCGGAATAGGCGAAAACGCGGTTGAGATCCGCGAGCAATGCTGCTCCGGCTTAGAAGCAATGGGGATCATTATGGACCCGGCAAAGAACTCGGCCCCGTTGCTATCCTTGCGCGAGATATCCACAGCAGGTGCCAGAGTGAAGGTTATGGTCATCCCGACTAACGAGGAACTTGAGATCGCTCAGCAGACCGTCGAGTGCATCAAGTCAGCAGAAGAGAAATAGATACCTGCAATAATGTATGAGCTCAGAAAAAATTTACCGTACAGCAAGAAATTCTCCCCTTTTTTTATTGTCCTTCCTGATATTTAAGAAAATATTCAGTAGCTTAGACGAATAGGGATAGATAGCACTCAGAGCATGTAAAAACAGGAAAAAAGAAATTCTCTTGGTCTGTGTTCTTGAGTGTGGGCTCTGCGTTCGGCTGAAAAGATGCTATGCTTTATATATGAGTGGGCTTGTCCTATGGATCACGGGCCTTCCCGGAAGCGGCAAGAGCACAATTGCCGATGCCATCAAGAAAGCGCATCCTGATTTTACACTCCTCAGGATGGACGATCTGAGAAAGATCATTACGCCCCAACCGACTTATTCCGAGGTGGAACGAGATATCGTTTACCGATCTATCGTCTCTCTCGCCAAAGTCCTTGCCGAACTCGGGCATGATGTACTGATTGATGCCACAGGCAACCTCAGGCTGTGGCGCGATTTGGCACGCGAAATCATCCCCCATTACATGGAAGTGTATCTGAAGTGCCCCATAGAAACATGCCAGCAGCGCGAGGCAATAAGGAAAGATACCCGCAGCGCACCAAAAAATATTTATAAAAAAGGGGGAGAAGGCTGGCCTGTCCCCGGAATTACCGCTCTCTACGAGGTACCCTTAAATCCTGAAATAGTTATTGAAACTGACAATACTTCTGTTGAAGATGCTATTGCCGTTATCCGTCGAGCGATTGCTTAAGAAAAGCAGTCTCTCCTTGAGCCATAAAAAGTAGTCTGAAGCCACGCAGAAAATTTAGAACCATTTGATTATGTTACCACTCCGGTCTCAGTCCGGAGTGGTTCATGGTCTCTATTTAGCTGTGGTAGTCCCTGCTGTATCTTCCTTCAATGCCTCGGCTATCCCACGCTCGATTACCGGAAAAGTCTCCGAGTACCAAGCATCTCCAAAATGATTGGACAGTATATTCAATGTTCTCGGATCATCCGTCTCTATAAGGAAAAAGACCTTCACGGGGGAACTCCCTATGACTTCATACCGTTTAATTGTTTTGCATTTCTTCTCAAATACCTTCGCCTTATTCTTCAGCCATGCTGCTCTTTCTTGATAAATTTCGGTTCGCATTACATCTTCTTTTGCGTCATAGGTAGCTATGTACCACATTTCAGACCTCCGTTCATTAATGCGACGTTTTGAGTGCACTCTTGAGTGATCTTAAACAGCTGGCGGACCACTTTCCCTATGAAATAGTATTCTACATGTATCTCTAATTAATTTATACAGCATAACGGTTGGTTTTTCAAATTTTCATGAATGATCTGTTCATCTTTACAAACTACCCGCATCACCGATGACTTTATCGTACAGAATCGTGCAGACCAGGATGGATGAGCAAGGATGGATGAGCACGCTTGACGAATAGATGATTAATGGGTACATTAATAATCTGCGCTGCTGAGGCAGAATTTTTACATCTCTTATATCTGCAAGGGCTGAAATGGGCGCTGAACGTACAAAAATCGTTTATGTCGTAGGACACAAGAATCCTGATACTGATTCCGTCTGTTCCGCCATAGGCTATTCGCATTTCAAGAATCTCACGGACAAGCGCTTTCTCTTTACACCTGCACGGGCAGGGAAGCTTAACGAAGAAACCCGGTTTGTGCTCGAACGGTTCGGGGTACCGATCCCCAACGAAATCGAGAGCCTCACCCCAACAGTAAGTGACCTCGAAATGAAGAAGCCTGTTTTCATACATTCTCGTGAATCGATACAGGCACTGGCCCAGCTCATGAAAGATCAGGGCGTACGTGCTGTCCCTGTTGTTGACGATCAGGACCGCCTGTCCGGGCTAGTGGGGCTCAAAGACATAGCGCGGCACTATATAGACAGTGTCGGCTTCTCTGATCTGTCGAAGTCCCCAATCGGGGTAGATATCCTTGTTAAAACGCTTGACTGCAGGGTGATCAGCAACAGTAGAGATGTCACTTCCCTGTCAGGAAAGGTATTTGTCGCCGCGATGCAGAAAGGGACGATACTGAACATGGTCACCCCTGGGGCAGTTGTCATCATAGGCGACCAGCAGGACATCCAGATGGAACTCATCCATGCGGACTGCTCGGCTCTAATTATCACCGATGGGCTGCCGGTGGATAAGGACATAATTTTGTCAGCCCAAGAAAGGGGAACTCTCATCTGTTCTTCGCCCCATAATGCATTCGGGACACTGCAGCTTTTAACCATGTCCGAACCGGTCGGATCCATCATGAGTATTGACTATCCGACGGTAGGACTTTTCACACATATCGCGAGCCTCCGCAAAAGGATACGCGAATCGGAGTATCGTTCCGCGATTGCAGTAGACAGCGAAAATCGGCTCATCGGGTTCATCACACGGACTGACCTGCTCGATCCCGTGCGGAAACGAGCGATCCTTGTCGACCACAACGAGATATCGCAAGCAATAGACGGCATAGAAGATGCTGAAATACTCGAAATCATCGATCACCACCGGGTAGGCGACATCTCAACTGTAGCCCCTATTTTCGTTTACAACGATCCCGTCGGGAGCACCTGTACCGTAGTGGCCGGTACCATGTTCCTACACCAGGTGAGGATACCTCCAGAGATTGCCGGATTACTCCTTTCGGGCATCCTTTCAGATACCCTGATTCTCACCCTTTCGACCACAACCGACCGGGACCACAGGATGGCAGAGCGTCTTGCTGAGCTTGCCAGCGTTTCCATCAACTCATATGGCAAAGAACTCCTCCATGCAAGCATCAATATAGAAGGAAAGAGTTCTGCGGAGCTCATCGAAGCGGACTTCAAGGAGTTCCTGATCGGCGGGAAAAAACTCGGTGTAAGCCAGATGATGGTACTGGACTGCGAGCAGATCGACCTAAGGGAAGCGGAACTTCTCGATGAGCTTGAGCGCATAAGGGTAACAAGTGGGTATGATCTGACGGCCTTACTGGTGACGAATCCGCTGAGCTCAAAGCAGGAGCGCGTTCTCCTGAAAGGGGAAACATGGGTCGTTGAGAAGGCATTCGGCGTAACAGTCAAAGACGACACGTGCATCCTGCCAAAGGTGCTTTCGCGTAAGAAGGATTTTATCCCCGCTATCGGACAGGCACTGAGCATGGCTCGGACTGGCGGCGAATGAACCCGCGCCGATGAACATGTCCGTTCCCACAAAGCTGCTCCCTTATAAAGTAGTATCAATTAATTTCGTTTCGGATAACATATGCAGATGAATTTTTTAATCGGTCTTGTCGCCGGTATATTCGGGGGTCTGGTCGGGCTTGGCGGTGGAGTAGTGATGATCCCGCTGATGGTCGGGGTGCTTAGAATGACCCAGCACCAAGCCCACGGGACAAGCCTTGTCGCCCTAGTCTTTACAGGCATTGCAGGGGCGATCACATATGCTATCAAGGGCTCGGTCGACCTGACGGCCTCAGCGCTCCTAGCTGTAACCGCCATATTCACGGCCCGTTTCGGCGCCCATTTCGCCCATGCGCTGCCAGAATGGAAACTCAAGCGGTCTTTTGGCGGCTTTCTCATCTTTGTCTCTATTCTTCTCTTGTTTAAGCCCTATCTTGCCGATATCTCGCATCCTGTTTCATCGGGGTGGCCTAAGATCGTTGTGCTCCTGTTAACCGGGGTTTTTACGGGCTTTCTTTCCGGAATGATGGGAGTAGGGGGTGGAACAATAATGGTGCCTGCAATGGTCTTATTGGCAGGCATGGGCCAGCATATAGCCCAGGGAAGTTCCCTCCTCGCAATGGTTCCCGCAGGAGCTGTGGGGGCTCAAGCACACTACAAGCTCGGCAATGTTGTGACCAAACTTCTTGCGGGGCTGATTCCGGGCATTCTTGTTGGCACTTATTTCGGAGGAAGCCTCGCACTTGTCCTCTCGGAGGGTGCACTCAGGATTATCTTCGCAGCCGTTCTTATTTGGACGGGCTCACGCTATTTGAGAACAAAGGCTCCGAAGTCCATCTGATACGAACCAGACCTTAAGCACGACTCATAAGCGCTAGACTCTAGGCGACTAGGCAGAGGCGCCGAAAATGCTGAAGACAATAACTGCTGCTGATGGTCTTTTACGTCCTCATAGGGTGGACAAATTGGCGTGAGAAGCCCAAAATGTTATTCAATCCAGAAACAGGGCGGCTAAGGGAAAAAGTCCGCCACATTAATACAGCGATATCAATATGCTGTGGTATAATAGATATGCAGCAAATTGATGTCTGCCCTGCCGATTGATTGAGAAACACTAAGTTAGATCATACGAGAGGGCTAGTCCGACATTACCCCATAACCCGTCCCACAGTTGCGATCTGGTTCTGTGAGATTTCGCTTCTAAGATAAGGAGCCTTCACCATTGAAAGAACTCAACAAAACCATTCTCGGAAACTTGCACCATTTGTGGGCAAGCCTCCAGGGAAACGGCCCGGCACATAAGTACGCCACCAGCGAACCACCGCTCCGATCGGAGTTGTTCAGCACCGATCAGATGAAGCATCATGGCAAGGACTTGGCGGACTCGCATAAGTTGAGCTCGGGACGACCTCGGGACCGCCTTCTGACGCGGCTGGCTGAAAATGAAGGTGTACTGCTTGGAGTCCGCTATCTGCTTACCGCTGCTGTCAAGGCAGACCGCCGGATCACTCCGGCCGGGGAATGGTTGCTCGATAACTTCTATTTGATTGAGGAACAGATTCGAACAGCTAAACGACACTTGCCGAAGGGTTATAGCCGTGAGCTGCCGCGTTTGCTGAATGGCCCATCGGCTGGGCTTCCGCGGGTTTATGACATCGCGTTGGAGACGATCTCGCACAACGACGGACGTGTTGATCCCGAAAGCCTCAGCAGTTTCGTCGCCGCCTACCAGTCGGTGACCACCCTGAAATTGGGCGAGCTTTGGGCCATCCCCATCATGCTGCGCTTGGCCCTGATCGAAAATCTTCGGAGGGTTGCCGCCCGGGTCGCCGCCGACAGGATCGATCGAAACCGCGCCGACTATTGGGCCGATCAGATGACTGAGATCGCCACGAAGGACCCCAAAAGCTTAATTCTGGTCATCGCCGATATGGCACGGTCAAACCCCCCGATGGTGAGCTCGTTTGTTGCGGAGCTCACGCGGCGCTTGCAAGGCCAGGGTCCCGCTCTGGCACTGCCGCTCACATGGATTGAACAGCGACTATCCGAGGCAAGCTTGACCATCGAACAGTTGGTGCGCGCGGAGACCCAACAGCAGGCTGCGGACCAGGTCTCGATGAGCAACAGCATCGGCAGCCTCCGTTTCCTGGGCGTGATGGATTGGCGCAAGTTCGTAGAGACTATGAGCACTGTCGAGCAGACCTTGGGTGAGGATCCTGCCGGTGTTTACGGCAAGATGGATTTTGCCACCCGTGATCGCTACCGCCACGTCGTTGAGAAGGTTGCGAAGAGCAGTCCGCATTCCGAGAGCGAGGTGGCTCGCAAAGCGATCCATCTGGCGCATGAGGGAGCGAGTCGGAAAGGCGGAGACGAACGTGCGGCGCATGTTGGGTTCTACCTGATCGACGAGGGATTGGCGCAGCTGGAACGAATAACGGAGGTGCGCGTATCATCTGCTGAGCTTCTACGCAAAGTCAGCCACCGGTTTCCTTTGCTGCTGTATGGCGGCACCATCCTGCTGATGACGGGGATTTTCGCCGGGGGCTTCGCGGCAGAGGCGCATGCCGGCGGGTTGCAGGGTTGGGCGCTCGGGCTGCTCGGACTGCTCTCGCTTTTGTGCGCCAGTCATTTGGCGGTAGCCTTGGTGAACTGGCTGGCAACGTTGCTGGCGACGCCGCGCCCGCTGCCGCGCATGGACTTCTCCAAAGGGATCCCGCAGGAATTGCGAACTCTGGTTGTGGTCCCCACGATGCTCACGAGCACTCAAAACATCGAGGACCTGATCGAGGCATTGGAAGTCCGCTTTTTGGCAAATCGGGATGATCACCTCCACTTCGGTCTGCTCACTGATTTTCGCGACGCCATCGAAGAAACGCTGCCAGAGGACGAACCGCTCTTGCGGTTGGCCCAGCAGAGAATCGAAGAGCTGAACAAAAAGTACCGTAGTTCAGAAGGTGATACCTTCTTCCTGTTTCATCGCCCGCGCCGATGGAATCCGCGTGACCGAATCTGGATGGGTTATGAGCGCAAGCGCGGTAAGCTTGCGGATCTGAATGGGCTTCTGCGCGGCGTATCAAGTGATCGCTTCGCACGCGTTGTTGGTAATACCGCCATTTTGTCGGACGTGAAGTACGTGATTACCCTGGATACCGATACGCAACTGGCGCGCGATTCGGCGTGGCAGTTTGTTGGCGCCATGGGGCACCCACTCAATCGTGCGCGCTACGATGAATTCCAGCAACGTGTCGTTGCGGGATATGGCATTCTTCAGCCACGGGTGGCGGTGAGCCTGTCCGGCACGAACAGGTCGAGGTATGCGCGTATGTGTGCCAGTGAGCTCGGCATCGATCCGTATACGCGCGCCGTTTCCGATGTTTACCAGGACTTATTCGGTGAAGGCTCATTCATCGGCAAGGGCATCTACGAGGTTGATGCATTCGAACGGGCAGTCAATGGGCGCTTTCCTGACAACCGGATCCTTAGCCACGATCTTCTGGAAGGGTGCTACGCCCGTGCCGGGCTATTGAGCGATGTACAGTTGTACGAGGCATATCCATCTCGCTATAGCGCGGATGTGAGCCGTCGGCATCGTTGGATTCGCGGCGATTGGCAAATTGCGCGCTGGATGTTGCCGGGTATTCCCGGCCCCGATACGCGCCTGCAGAAAAATCCTCTTTCGATGCTGTCCCGCTGGAAGATCTTCGACAACCTGCGGCGTAGTCTGATGGCTGCGGCGTTAACACTCCTGCTGCTGTTGGGCTGGACTGTGTTACCGTCGGCCTGGTTCTGGACCTTGGCGGTGATCGGCATCATCCTGATTCCTTCTTTGATGGTTTCGGCCATGAATGTGCTTCAGAAGCCAGTAGATGTGACTCTGGGGCAGCACCTTGCTGTCGCAGTGAGCTCGGCTCGCCGGCATTTTGTTCAAGCTATATTCACGCTTGTATGCATGCCATACGAAGCGTTTTTCAGTCTGGATGCGATTGTGCGCATTGCCTGGCGCCTCCTGATCACTCATAGGCGGCTTCTCGAATGGAACCCGTCAAGCGACCCGGATCGCAACAGCCGCACGGACCTTGCCGGCTCGTGCCGAACTATGTGGATCGCCCCAGTCATTGCCGCTGCCGTGGCGCTTACTCTTGCGCTTTTGAGGCCGACCGCGTTAGTTGTAGCTGGACCCATTCTGTGTCTTTGGTTTGCATCCCCCATTATCGTCTGGTGGATCAGTCGGCCGCTCGCTCGCCGCCGAGAAAGGCTGACAGAGGAACAGACCCTCTTTCTGCGGAAGCTGTCCCGGAAAACCTGGGCATTCTTCGAGACTTTCATTGGCCTGGAAGATCATTGGCTGCCGCCTGATAACTATCAGGAGCATCCTGTTGCCGTGATCGCGCATCGCACGTCGCCCACCAACATGGGATTTGCACTGTTGGCGAATTTATCCGCCTACGATTTCGGCTACATTTCAGCTGGACAATTGATCGAACGCACAGCGAACGCCCTCCGAACAATGGAAGCCCTGGAGCGATACCGGGGCCACTTCTATAACTGGTACGACACGCAATCTCTGAAGCCACTGTTGCCCCTGTACATTTCGTCGGTTGACAGTGGGAATCTTGCAGGTCATCTGCTGACATTGCGGCCGGGTCTACTCGGACTTGCCGATGATAATATCCTGGGAGCGCGCTTATTCTCAGGGCTCAGCGACACATGGAGGATCCTAGAGGACGTTGCGGAAGGTTTTTCTCCGGCCCAGCTTGCTCAACTTCAGAAGGAGCTAGAGCTTGCGGTCAGTTCCCACCCAGCCACACTCGCTGCAGCACGGCTGTGTCTGGACCGGTTGACGGCATTCGCCACGGAAGTGGCCGCCAGCGCCGATGCTTTTGACGACGGCCCTGAGAGCCAACTGAGGTGGTGGGCGCACTCATTAGTCCGGCAGTGCCATGATGCCATCGATGAGTTAATGTTTCTCGCTCCTTGGACACCGCTCTTGTTTTCTCAGAATAGACCTCAGGACTTTCACGGTATTGACGGAATCCCAACGCTGAGCCAATTGTCCACCCTTGAGGTGGAGCTCCTGCCGGAAATCGATCACCGGCTTGCCATGAAGATAACGCCAGAGGAGCGGGCGTGGCTTGATGAGCTTCGACCTCTCATCATGAAGGCAAGCTACCGGGCCGGTGCTAGGATTGCGGCTATTGAAGAACTTGCACTGCAATCAAACGAGCTGGCCCGTATGGAATATGATTTCCTGTTCGATAAGGCTCATCGTCTACTGACCATCGGATACAATGTTGGGGAGCATCGGCAGGACTCAAGCTACTACGATCTACTGGCTTCAGAAGCAAGATTTTCCAGTTTCGTGGCGATTGCTCAGGGAGAGTTGCCCCAGGATAGCTGGTTCGCTCTGGGACGTCTGCTCACCACCACTGGTGGAGAGCCCATTCTCCTTTCTTGGAGCGGGTCGATGTTCGAATACCTGATGCCGCTGTTGGTGATGCCGACTTACGAACATACGCTGCTCGACCAGACCTATAAGGCGGCTGTGGCCAGCCAGATCGAGTATGGGAGAAAATCCGGGGCGCCTTGGGGTATTTCAGAATGCGGCTACAATGCCATCGATGTGCATCTCAACTACCAATACCGCGCCTTTGGAGTGCCCGGCCTGGGGCTCAAACGAGGGCTCGCTGAGGATCTGGTGATTGCGCCCTATGCCTCGGCTCTTGCGCTTATGGTGGCGCCCGAGAAGGCATGTTTGAATCTCGAGCGGTTGTCCGCTGAAGGGGTTGAAGGAAAATTCGGCTTCTATGAAGCGATCGACTACACTCCTTCACGCTTGCCGCGTGGACAATCGAGCGTCGTGGTTCGCTCCTTCATGACACATCACCAGGGCATGAGCTTTCTTTCTTTAGCCTATCTGCTCCTGGGCCGTCCGATGCAGAAACGATTCGAAGCGGAACCCTCGTTTCAGGCGACTATGTTGCTGCTCCAGGAGCGGGTTCCCAAGGCTACCGCGTTCTATGCGCACACTACCGAGCTTTCCGAGTTGCACGCGGCTACTAGTGGCACAGAGACGCCGGTGCGCGTTTTTAGCAGCCCGGACACGCCAGTTCCTGAAGTGCAGTTGCTCTCGAACGGCAGATACCATGTGATGATCACGAACGCCGGCGGCGGGTACAGCCGCTGGAAGGACATCGCCGTTACACGTTGGCACGAAGACACCACCTGCGACAGCTGGGGCGCGTTCTGCTACATTCGGGACGTGACCAGTGGCAGGTTCTGGTCAACAACATATCAGCCGGTGCTTAAACAATCGAAAAACTTTGAGGCGGTTTTTTCTGAAGGGAGAGCCGAGTTTCGCTGTCGGCACGACGACTTTGACGCTTACACCGAGGTTGCTGTTTCATCCGAAGATGATATCGAACTGCGCCGAATAACTATCACCAACCGCGCTCGCAGGCGCAGAGAGATCGACGTGACGAGTTATGCGGAAGTGGTCCTGGCGCCGCCTGCCGCAGATGCACTTCATCCGGCGTTCAGCAATCTCTTTGTTCAGACCGAGATCATCCGCCGACAGAGGACGATCCTCTGCACTCGCCGGCCTCGCTCCATCGACGAACAGTCGCAATGGATGTTTCACCTGATGGCCGTGCATGGGGTGAAAGTTGGGGAGATTTCTTACGAGACTGATCGGATGCAGTTCATCGGCCGCGGAAACACTACCGCCAATCCACAAGCGATGAGCGAGTCATCAGATCCCTCAGGGGCACTTTCGGGCAGCCAGGGCTCGGTGCTGGACCCCATTGTCGCCATCCGGTATCGTATAACTCTGGATCCAGAAGAATCGGCAACGATAAATATTGTCTCCGGCATCGGTGAAACCCGCGATGCAGCCTTAAGCCTGGTAGAAAAATATCAGGATCGGCGTCTCGCGGATCGCGTCTTTGATCTGGCATGGACACATAGCCAGGTCCTCTTACGGCAGATCAACGCCACAGAGGCCGACGCGCAGCTCTATTGTCGTATTGCAGGCTCTGTGATCTACCCCAACTCTTCGCTGCGAGCCGACCCAAGCGTCCTCACAAAGAACCGCCGGGGACAATCCGGTCTCTGGGGATACGCTATCTCAGGCGATTTACCGATTGTTCTGCTGCAGATTGAAGATCCGGCCAATATCGACATGGTGCGCCAACTCGTGCAGGCCCACGCGTACTGGCGTCTAAAAGGACTGGCGGTGGACCTGGTGATCTGGAACGAAGATCATGCCGGTTACCGGCAACTCCTCCACGACCAGATCATAGGACTCATTGCCGCAGGTATCGAAGCCAATGTGACCGATCGACCCGGCGGCATTTTCGTGAGGCCTGCGGACCAGATAGCACAGGAGGACCGTATCCTGTTCCAAGCGGTTGCTCGTGCCATCATCGCCGACAGCCGGGGGTCGCTGGCGGATCAGATCACCCGTGGAGGCGTGACGGAAATACAACTGCCGCACCTTACCCCGACTCGCACCTACCGCTCCGAACCCTTGGCGGTCGCCCCGCTGCCGCGCCACGATCTGGCTTTCTACAACGGGCTGGGTGGATTCGCGCCGGATGGACGTGAGTATGTTATCACCACCACGCACGAACAGCTGACGCCGGCGCCTTGGGTGAACGTGCTGGCCAACCCGCACTTCGGAACAATCCTCTCAGAGAGCGGCCTTTCATACACCTGGAGCGAGAATGCCCACGAGTTCCGTCTCACTCCTTGGTACAACGATCCGGTGAGTGATTCGAGTGGAGAAGCTTTTTACATCAGGGATGAAGAGCGCGGACATTTCTGGTCGCCCACGCCACTGCCCTGCCGCGGGGGTACGCTTTACGTCACCCGGCACGGCTTCGGATACAGTGTCTTCGAACACACCGAGCGTGGCATCTGCTCCGAGCTGTGGGTTTACGTGGCGCTGGACGCATCGATCAAGTTTACTGTGCTCAAAGTCCGCAACGAGTCGGGCCGATCCCGAAGGCTCTCCGCTACCGGATATGTAGAATGGGTTCTTGGCGACTTGCGGCAGAAATCGACTATGCACGTGATCACTGAAATTGACCCGAATAGCGGCGCGATCTTCGCACGCAACCCATACAACACTGAGTTCCGCGACCGAACTGTGTTCTTCGACGTGGACGATACGACTCGCACTGTAAGTGGAGATCGGACTGAATTCCTGGGACGCAATGGCACTCTTCGGAGTCCATCCGCTATGACCCGCACTCGTCTTTCCGGCAAGGTGGGGGCTGCCCTGGATCCCTGCGCTGCTATCCAGGTCCCCTTCGAGCTTGCTGCCGGGCAAGAGCGTGAGATCATATTCAGACTCGGTGCAGGGCGAGATAACGACGATGCCAGAACCCTGGTCAAGCGCTTTCGAGGATCAGCCGCTGCGCGGGCCGCCCTCGATGTGGTGTGGCAGCATTGGACGCACACTCTCGGCGCAGTGCAGGTGGAAACACCGGACCAGTCCGTGAATGTGCTGGCCAACGGCTGGCTCTTATACCAAACTCTAGCATGTCGCCTTTGGGCGCGGAGCGGATACTACCAGTCCGGGGGCGCTTTCGGTTTCCGCGACCAGTTGCAGGACGTGATGGCGCTTATCCACTCTGAGCCGCGACTTGTTCGTGATCATATCCTCCTCTGCGCGGCCCATCAGTACAGTGAGGGAGACGTCCAGCATTGGTGGCATCCTCCGTCGGGGCGAGGCGTGCGTACACACTGTTCAGACGATTTTCTCTGGTTGCCGCTGGCCGTGTGCCGCTATGTTCTGATGACCGGAGATACGTGGGTGTTAGATGAACGTGTGCGTTTCATAGAGGGCCGCCCCTTAAACAAGGACGAGGACTCGTATTACGATCTTCCCCATGCTTCTGAAGAAATGGCCAGTTTGTACGATCACTGTGTGCACGCTATCATGAAGGGAATTAACCTTGGAGCGCACGGCTTGCCGCTCATAGGCTCGGGTGATTGGAACGACGGCATGAACATTGTAGGCAAAGATGGCAAAGGCGAAAGCGTTTGGTTGGGGTTCTTCTTTTATGCTGTGCTCATGCAGTTCTCTGAGATTGCACGCCTGCATGGCGACGTGTCCTTCGTCGAGCGCTGCATGCAGCAAGCTGCCCAGCTGCGCCAGAATATCGAGGACAATGGTTGGGATGGCGAATGGTACCGTCGGGCTTACTTCGACGACGGATCGCCGCTCGGTTCGGCGACTAATGCCGAATGCCAGATTGACTCAATTGCTCAAAGCTGGTCTGTTCTCTCTGGTGCCGGGAATGCCAAACGCTCAGCCATGGCAATGGAAGCGGTGGATAAGCGCCTCGTTCGACGGGAACATGCGCTCATCCAACTCCTGGACCCGCCGTTCGACAAGTCGGATTTGAATCCGGGCTATATAAAAGGCTATGTCCCTGGGGTTCGTGAGAATGGAGGGCAGTATACTCATGGTGCTATCTGGGCAGCGATGGCGTTTGCTGCTTTGGGCGATAGCCGGCGCGCCTGGGAACTGCTGGCAATGATCAACCCGGTTAACCATGCGAGATCTAAGGAAGAAGTGATGACTTACAAAGTAGAACCGTATGTTGTTGCAGCCGACGTTTATGCGGTCTCTCCGCACATTGGCCGTGGTGGATGGACGTGGTACACGGGATCGGCCGGATGGATGTACCAGCTTATCATAGAGTCAATCTTGGGGCTGAGGCTTGAAGTAGACAAACTCCGTTTCACATCGTGCTTGCCTGAGGCATGGGAGTCGTTCAAAGTACACTATCGATTCAGGGAATCTATTTATCATATTACCGTCCTGCAAACACATGACGGAAACGCCGAGACGAGAGTGACTGTCGATGGCGTTGAGCAAGACGAGAAGGCTATCCCTCTTGTTGATGACCGTCAGGAACACACGGTAGATGTGAGAATTGCAATGAGGTAAAACGTATTAGTATTATTTAACTTCTATATAGGGATAATTTTGTATAGGCGATATAATACCCCTATATAGAAGTTAGTTAGCAGAGCCTTTATGCTGAAAGACCTGTTTTGATTGAGTCTTGCTGATTTCTATCGATCTCCCCCAGCTCTGATATGCTACGCGGGCGACTCTCTCCGGCCGCTTGTTACACCAGGAACTTTTGTACAAAAGCCCTTTTCCCAAAAACCTGCAACTTTTGCCCCATACTATTCATGCTATTCATGGCCATTTTGGTGGTTTTCATTTAGAAGCAAAGAATCCCAATATTTTCCCGAGGTGGGTGCGCCACGAGGCTGCACAGGAAGATGAGGGTTGGCCCCTCGAAGCCGGCTTGCAGGAGCAGGCTTCAACCCACCTTAAGCTGCTGTAGTCGAAAGGCTCCGGTGGTGAGCGTTAAAGGAAAAGGCACGACTAGATCGTGTCAGGGATGGATCAGAGAGATGAGCGTAAGCGAACCGCTGATGAGGTGTCGAAAGGAAAAGGACGACGTCAAAACTGATGTTCTTACTTTGCATCAGGATTAGTTCAGGAGATACCTGTTTACTGCCTGAACGGCGTCCGGCATAGAGGCGGCATGAAGCTGATCTAGGCTCCTGTGTGGAACGCGGGAACTCTTCATCTGATGCTAAGAGAAAACCCTATAAGTGCAAACGAAGGGGGAAAGTATCGATGCAGGTGAAGGGGTCGGACCGTCCAATAGTACCGATGAAGCAGTGATAATAAGCCGTGGAGGGAAGGGGATGGGTCAATCCACAAAGAGTACCAGTCAACTGGGTGACCAGGAGGAACTATCGCTCAATGTGTATGGTTGAGACTGCAAAGACTCAACTTGATGATTGACACGAGCCGTATGAATCGAGAGGTTCACGTACGGAATCTGTGAGGGGCTGGTGGTGCGATTCCACCGGCCTACTCGACCATTTTCCGAGCGTACCTCGTATGCTGACAGAAAAATGACAATCTCAATCTTATGTCTTTATCTGCATCAGCTTGATGAAGGGGGCAGATTCCGTAACTACTTCCATTCTTTATCGTCACAACATGGTCTGCTGTCACCTCCTCACAGAACCCTAAAATGAAGCAAGATTGTTCAAGACTGAAGGTTTCAATCGGGAAAAGACCTATTCGCGTGCACTTTGCCTTACTGTCTGTATACTAGCAACTTGCGCTGATAAAGGTTAAGATGCACAAAAGAAGAGGCGGGGTTGTCCCCGCCTCTTCTTTTTCATTATGAAAAACTGTCTTTTACTGTCTATTGTCCACTAAATCGGTCACGACCGTAGGATCGGCAAGTGTCGAGGTATCGCCAAGAGCGTCTATCTCGCCACTTGCGATCTTCCTCAATATCCTTCTCATGATCTTGCCACTCCTGGTCTTGGGCAGGCCCGGGGAGAACTGCATCTTGTCGGGGGATGCTATCGGACCTATAACCGTGCGGATATGCGCAACAAGTTTCTTCTTGAGCTCGTCGGACGGTTGGAACCCTTGCTTGAGCGTAACATATACATATATGCCTTCGCCCTTGATGTCGTGAGGGTAACCAACGACTGCGGCCTCTGCAACCGCCTCGTGAGCTACTAGGGCTGACTCGACCTCGGCCGTACCGAGCCTGTGACCCGAGATATTGATAACGTCGTCGATCCTTCCCATGAGCCAGTAATCGCCGTCACTATCAACGCGCGCACCGTCGCCAGTGAAATACTTGCCGGGGTACATTGAGTAATAAACCTCTTTGACTCTCTGGTTTTCAGGATCGCCATAAGTACCCCTGAGCATACCTGGCCACGGCTTCAGAATAACGAGGCTGCCGCCTTCATTGGGGCCGGCGGGAGCGCCCTTTTCGTTAAGAATCGCGGGAACGACTCCAGGAAACGGTCTAGTAGCGGAGCCAGGCTTCAGCGTCATTGCACCTGGAAGTGGTGTTATAAGGATGCCGCCGGTCTCGGTTTGCCACCATGTATCCACGATAGGAAGCTTGCTCTTGCCCACATTCTTGTAATACCACATCCATGCCTCGGGATTGATGGGCTCTCCCACGCTGCCCAGAACCTTCAGAGACGACAGGTCATATTTTGCAACCCAGCTTTCGCCTTCCTTCATAAGCGACCGTATAGCAGTAGGTGCGGTGTAGAAGATATTTACACTGTGTTTCTCGCAAATGTCCCAGAACCTGCCATAATCTGGATAAGAGGGGATTCCCTCAAACATAAGACTCGTGGCGCCGTTGCTGAGCGGACCGTAAACAATATAACTGTGTCCGGTAACCCAGCCTATATCAGCCGTGCAGAAATGGATATCTTCGTCATGATAATCAAAAATCCATTTGAATGTTAGATTTGTATAAAGCAAATAGCCGCCGGTCGTATGGAGAACGCCCTTAGGTTTTCCGGTCGACCCTGAGGTATACAGGATAAAGAGGGGGTCTTCTGCGTCCATCTCTTCGGGCTTGCAATAGCCCCTTACGTCGTCGGCCTTCATTTCGTCATGCCACCAGATGTCCCTGCCGGCATGCATGTCAACGGCACCGTCGGCTCTCTTTACTACAATCATCTTTTCGACAGATGGGCAATCCTTGACAGCGGTGTCTGCATTGGCCTTAAGCGGTATGAACTTGCCTCCCCTGACGCTTTTGTCGCAGGTTATGACCATCTTGGACCCCGCGTCCTGTATCCTGTCTTTCAATGCTTGGGCGCTGAACCCGCCGAATACTATGCTGTGAATTAGACCGAGCCTTGAGCAGGCGAGCATCGATATGGCCAGCTCTGGGATCATGGGAAGATAAATTGTGACCCGGTCACCCTTTTTCAAGCCGTTTTTCTTCATGACATTGGCGAACCTGTTGACCTCAGCATAGAGTTGCTGATATGTAAAGGTCTTGTAGTTTCCGCCATCAGACTCCCATATCAACGCGGCCTTGTTCCGGGTTGGGGTGTTGACAAAACGGTCTAGGCAATTGTACGACACGTTCAATTTGCCTCCGGCGAACCACTTTATCTCAGGCTTACCCTCAAAGGTCCAATCGAGCACTTTGTCCCATTTTTTGTACCATGTGAGCTGCTTCTCCGCCATTTCACCCCAGAAGCCTTCAGGGTCTTCCACCGACCTCTTGTAGATTCTCTCGTACTCATCAATGCTTTTGATATGGGCTTTTTTGCTGAATTCAGGTGATGGTGGAAAAGTTCTGTTTTCGGTTGACATTACCTTGATACTGTCTTTCGACATCCCAACTTCCTCCTCTTATCAGTTTCATTACAGCCCAAAATGGGCATTCCGGAATTCATCATACAGCATAGCCTGGTTTTAAATGTGTGACAACAGTACTTTGACAGCTTTAGGCTAGCGTATAAACAATTTGTGCAGAATATCATTTTTGCCAAATTCTGTCAAATCGAACTGCGAAATCACGGCAAAGCAAAGTAGAAATATCCGGTCATGCCTCTGCGGGGGAAAGGGAAAGGTCTTTTCAGTCTGTTTAAAAACACGCCATCGTCATAACAATGATAACGCAAAAATATGCGATATTTTTTTTTGAACGTATCTTTCCGAGTATTTTGATGTCTCATTCGGGTATGCTCAGGACCCCTTTTGTTATGCAGTCAAGCATTTACGTCATGGATTGCCAGTTACAATAATCACAATTGTATTAGTTTTTTCAGGGGCACACCATAGGAAATGAATAGCTGTAGGAAACGCTGATAGTCGATGCTCACGCAAAGCGATAGAAAATCTTTGTTTATAAACTTGCCGCACTAAAGTTCGCTCCGACTGATATGTTTAAATCGGCTTCTGCAAACTTGCTGAGTGCATCTTTGATGAATGATTAAGAGTCAGTCCTGACTCAACACGGGTGATTGTTTCGGACAATATTCGGAATATTTCATCGTGCTCTCATAATATTAGCTATTATATGTCCATTTCGTAATAATCCATGTTATCTTCCCAAACGACCATCTTGTGTTGGCCTGACCGGATCGAAATCAACTTGATCCGATTGCCCTGCTGATTGCAAAGCACGTATGCCGTAAGTATTCGCTTGGTATACCCTTTATCCTGAGCGTATTTTTCAAACTTTGCCCAGACATCTTTTAAAGCTATAATCATTTTACTTCTCCTTTCGATGAAGTACGGTTTTCCATTAATCCTGAGATAGAATTCTCTGATCGGACAGGACTGAAGAGTTTCTATGCCTATTCTGCCCAGGGGTTCCGTTTCTTTTATAATCGGCTGCTTCGCACACCAGAAACCTGATAAAAACGTAGTTGGCGCCCACGAAAAGCGCCGAGCATGATGCAAACACGACATTCAACGCAATATCCCCATTTCTGACCGAAGCCACAAGCGCAACCAACAAAGCAAACTCAAAGAAGGCTAAAGCGATCACCCAGATCACTGACGTCGCGACCACGCAGAGAGACAGTTTTCTTATCCCCATCGAAATCCACCTCCCTGATTTAACAGTACAGCTAAGCACCGGGAGATTCGGTGACGGCTATCACCATATCAGAGTATGAGAATATTAAAGCCGGCACTTGCAGTGTTATTTTGGATGAAGAATATTTTATTATTTATTATGATGCATCAGAATTATATGAGGAGGACTGGCTTTCTTTACGACGAGCGTTTCATGCTCCACCTTACCGGGCTGGAGCATCCAGAATCACCGGAACGGCTGTCTGCGATTTGCCGTGGGGTGGAAGAGGGGGGCTTGCTGCCGTACTTGACACAAATTAAGGCCAGTCGTGCGAAACAGGAGTGGATCGAGGCTGTGCATAGCTTGCAACTCATTCTGCGTTTTGAAGAGGCGAGCCTTCGGGGATTGGACGTGCTTGACACTCCGGACAACAGGCTTTGTCGGGATACCTTCGAGACCGCCATGCTGGCGGCAGGCGGCGTTATAGACACCGTGGAACGGGTAATGAAGGGCGAGATAGACAATGCCTTCTGCGCTGTCAGACCGCCCGGACATCATGCCGAGGCCAACAGGGTTATGGGTTTCTGTTTTTTTAACAATATCGCCATTGCGGCAAGATATCTTCAGAACAAGTGGGGAGTCAAGCGGATTGGCATAGTGGATTTCGATGTCCATCACGGAAACGGCACGCAGAGTATTTTTGAGGACGATCCCTCGGTCTTCTTTTACTCGATACATGAGCATCCTTCATTTTCATATCCCGGCACAGGCAGGGAATTTGAAAAGGGGGCAGGGCCGGGGTTAGGGTTTACGCTCAATACGACTGTATTGCCAGAACAAGGCGATGAAGCATATAAAGAATTATTGAAGAGGGATCTGTTGCCTGCATTCGAGCAATTCAAACCAGAAGTCATTCTTGTGTCAGCAGGCTTCGATGCCCATGTCGATGATGATATGTCCGATATAAATTTGTCGACGGAGGGATTCACGTGGATCATGAAACGGCTTGTTACGATGTCTGAAAAATATGCGGGGGGACGTATCATCTCGGTTCTCGAGGGCGGCTACTGTGTGAATCGGCTGCCTGAACTGTTACGTAATCATGTTAAAATCCTGCTTGACACTGAGGATTAAAGGGGAACGTAACATCTTTATAGTAAGTCTATGACGAGGAAGGTAATAACGACCGGTAAGGATGTTGGGATAGATCAGATGTGCGGAGTCCCAGAAAAAGCTGGGATGCAGGACTGGTGAATAAAATATCTCATTAACTTCCTGAATTAAACGTTTTGATTCCCGTTCATATGTTATGTGTTGCAACCCGATAAAAACAGCTTTTAGTTACTAATTAGGATGTCGGTAAACCCCAGTCACATGGAAAATAGCAGAACACTCGTGAGCTTTCGGATAACGCCCTGTTAATCGAGATATTCGGGAAACGAAAGCTGCCTCAAACTTGATGCCTTTAATCGAGGACGGCCATCGTTATCACGCAATACGGTTTCCATATGAATATTATAATAAGCATCGGTATCACTATTTGATTATTTGCGATTAATAGCGTGATGCCTAGAGGCGAGCGTCCAGCGATCCGCATATCGGGGTTTTCTGCTTTACAGTCTCTGATGCGATGCTAGAATTAAAGAAATAGCATTTCGGAGGGAATGATGATTTATAGGGAGATTTATTCCCCCACAGCTATACGAAGAATTGAAGAGTTACTTGTCCCGCTAATTTTCCTCTCCTTGATGATTGTCATAATATTTCCAGTTTCATCACAAGCCCATGGTATCGCAGGTAACAGATTTTTTCCAACGACATTCACGGTGGACGTCCCCTTTATTTCAGATGAGTTTTCGGTCTTTATACACCACAACAAACAATCCGGAGAGCCGGCATCAAAAGAAACCGATATAAATACCGACTATTCCAACCGTCTATGAAAAATATACAACGAGAAGTAATAGCCTCAGCCAAAGACGACCAGGTCCATGGGGACCAAGGGCCTCACAAAACAATTCGGTGACTGCGAGATACTGAAGACTGGCGTGGCTCTCGCAAGAGGCAGAGGCGGAGGAAAGCCAGAAATGGCCCAGGGATGGACAAGGGAACTCAACAAGCTGGACAGTGCCCTGGAATCTGTGTATTCTTTAGTAAAAAAGAAGTAGCCGGAAGTCAAAAATCAGACTTCTGTAGCGGTGTCTGTCGATACGCAATTGCTACTCTGGATAACGGAGGGACACATGACAGGCTTGGATCTCGTGAGGAATGCGATATTGGCGGGTTTTGGCGTACAAGAGAAGGTGAAGGAATTTGTCGAGGACCTTGTGAAACGAGGGGAATTAAGCGAATCGCAGGGCGCAAAACTCGTCAAGGAATGGTCCGAGAAGGCAGAGAAGACTAGCTCTGAGCTAATTGAAATTGTTGCCGGCATCGTACCCAGGACTCTCGAAAAGATGAGTATCCCTACTAAACAGGACATTGAGTTACTCAATGAGCAGATTCAAAAGCTTCAAGAAAGAATCAGTACCATGGAACAGCTGCGGGCCCCCGGCAAAGAAGCCTAGCATCAGCCTGTGGATATTCCTGGCCTTGCACGAAAATATAGGTCCGCCAGAAGACTGCAGCAGATCATCAATGTCTTCCTGAAATACGGCTTTGGCCAGATTGTCGACCAGGTCCATCTCGGGGTATATGTCCCTTTCAAGAAGAGGCTCAGGTCTTTCGGCGCATGGCCTGCCGTCAAAGGGCCTTCGGCAGCTGAAAGATTGAGGAAGGCATTCGCCGAACTTGGTCCTTCCTTTATCAAACTCGCTCAACTTCTTTCGTCGAGGCCTGATCTTATATCCGAACAGTTCGCAAACGAGTTCAAGAAACTCCAGGATGAGGTTCCTCCATTCTCTGTGCAAGAAGTCAGGAATATCATCGAGGAGGATCTCCGAATGTCGCTCGAATCTTTCTTCCTCGGTTTCGATGATACGCCCATCGCAGCTGCTTCTATCGCTCAGGTCCATCGCGCCAGGCTACGCAACGGTGACGATGTTGTCGTCAAGGTCCAGAGGCCGCATATCCGCGAAGATATAGAATCCGACATAACGATAATGTCTTTTGTCGCGAGGCTCCTGGAGAAGAATGTACCGGAGAGCAGGTTCTTCAATCCATCTGGGATAGTCGAGGAGTTCACCAGAACGGTGAAGAAGGAGCTTAATTTCGTAGAAGAGGCGAGGAACTGCGCGCGTTTAAGGAAAAATTTCGAGGGTTATCCCGGAGTTCATATCCCAAAGGTCTATGAGGATTTGAGCAAGGAGAGGGTGCTTGTTCTCGAAATGATCGAAGGGGTTAGGATAGACAACATCGCCGCGATAGATGCGATGGGAGTGGACAAGAAGAGGCTTGCCCGACACGGACTTAACGTCTATTTCAAGCAGATACTCGAAGACGGCTTTTTCCATGCCGATCCGCATCCGGGTAATATCCTGATCAAACCTGGCGGAGAAATCGCTTTTCTCGATTTCGGGATCGTTGGAAGGGTCTCGGATGAAGTTAAGGAAATTATCGCCGGGACTTTCATGTCATTGATCAGCAAAGATTTCGAGAGTCTGGTCGATCACTATATCGACCTTGGCATCGTTCCCGAAGATATAGATACGGACTCATTTAAACGGGAATTCAAGTCCGACTTGGCCGACTTACTCGAACCTCTTTACGGACTTAAACTTCAGGAAATACAGTTCACCCAATTCCTGGACACCATTACGCGTCTGGCGATAAAACATAATCTGAGGATACCCTCCGAATTGCTTCTTATCGACAAAACCCTGATGATGCTCGAAAATCTTTGCAGACAATTGGATTCCGAGATCGATGTTATCGCTGCAGCTGAACCTTTCGCATCGAAACTAGGTCTCAAACGTATGAACCCGGCTAGGATATACGAGAAGGCCGTGCAGAATGTAAAGGAGATAGCAGATTTCGCTCAGATATTCCCCAAACAGATGAAGAAGCTTATCAAGAAGGCTGTGAAAGACGACCTTCAGATAAAGATGTATCATGTGAACCTGCCGGAATTTATTAAGGACATGGACCGTGCTACCAACAGGATCGCCTTTGCGATGATCGTGAGCACCATGATCCTGAGTTCAGCGATTATGCACGCAGCCGGTGTCCTGCCTACCATCTTCGGCCTTTCATTCCTGGGGCTGATCACATTTGTCGTAGCCTTTTTCCTCGGCCTCTGGTTGATCATTTCGATCATCCGCTCAGGACGGCTTTAAACAATAATATTGCGAACTTCCATACGGGTTTATTTGAGCATTCGATCCATTTCTGTCACCGCCTAGTTGCAGAGTTGCCGTCTGTTCAATCGCAGACATACCACTCTTGGTGTGGGAGTTAGTCTTCGAGGTGAAATATGCACCGAGATGAACTTTCTGAATTAAGCGTTTCGATTCCTGTTAATATGTTGTGTGTTACAACCTGGGAAGAAACAGAGAACCCTGACTGTATTTGTCCTTCACATCTGCATAAACTATATTAACAACGTTTGATTGACGGAGGCGAAATGCTTCGAATACTGATCGCTGATGATCATGAAATTGTGGTTTCCAGTGGCTAAAAAATGGGCGTAAGCTTAACGAATATCCTGTTCTTAACGCACGCCTTGAAAGCTAAAGGAATGGAATAAGTGCATGATATAATACCATTCTTGATACAGCATGGCTATACTGTGCTGTTTATCTGGGTTCTTGCGGAAACTATGGGACTTCCTATCCCCAGCGCTCCTTTGTTAATTACTGTAGGAGCCCTGGCTGGTGTCGGGCAGATGAAGTTATTTCCATGCATCGGTCTAGGAGTCTGCGCTGCGCTGTTGGGCGACATATTCTGGTACTATATTGGCAGACGGAGTGGCGATCGGTTGTTATCATTACTCTGCCGTATTTCTCTCGAACCTGACTCCTGTGTCCATCGAACGGAAAAACTCTTTTTGCGGTATGGTTCCCGATCCCTCTTGATAACTAAATTTTTACCAGGGCTAAGCGCTGTGTCGACGCCATTGGCTGGCATCATCCGCATGCGACTGCCACTTTTTTTATTTTTCGACAGTATGGGAGTGATCTTGTGGGTCGGCTCTTTTGCGGCGTTCGGTTATCTATTCAGCGAACAGCTTGATCGCGTATTGGCTTACGCCGCAAGTATGGGTAACACGCTCTTCCTTCTCGTTGCCGGAGGGCTGTCAATTTATATTCTTCGTAAATATTCCATGCGGCGTCGTTTTTTACGGCAGCTTTTCGTAGCACGCGTCACACCAGAAGAATTAAAACAGAAATTAGACGCCGGCGAAGATATTATGATTGTTGATGTTCGTCACTCTCTTGATTTTGACGCTGATCCCTATATAATCCCTGGCGCTCTGCGCATTCCTTCAGAACAGTTAGAGAGTTATCAGGAAGTTCCGAAAGATCGCGAGGTGGTTGTGTATTGCACGTGACCCAACGAAGCGTCTAGCGCCCGGGTGGCGATACGATTGCGGCAGCGCGGAATTACGCGTGTTCGGCCGCTGGCCGGAGGTTTTCACGCCTGGCGCGGGCACGGCTATCCAGTCGAACTGGTGAGCATAGAAAAATCACAAAGATAGCTTGTCTAACCTATATAATTCATAAGTTTGATGAGGGGACTCATTCTGGTGTTTATATGCCCGGAGGCGATTAAAGTTGATTCTTTATCGTCTGTTGTCTACAAATCACCAAGCTAATTATCGACGTCTCCTTGCTCAACGCTGCAGTTCTGCCGTTGTGTCTTTTTAGCGACTATTCACGTTCCCATCTGAACCTGTTCGTTTCTTTGAGGGTGAAGTTGAGTATTATCAATCAAAAGCTTGCTGCGAATTATCAAAAAGAAGTATATTTCCGAAAGCCAAGCTCAGCGAGGACTTCTTCTATGGCCAACCCACCTGTTCAAGAAATACGGTTAGTATTACTGGAAATCGTTGTTTTCTCCTCGAGCTGCTTGTGAAATTGTAGGTGCACTTCGCAAAAAGATGCTGTTTATTACAGGGCAAATTATGCAATCTTCTTTGAGGTTTTCAGGCGGTCGTTTGAAACATGCACTGAGATGTGCTTCCTCTTCTAAGCAAGGCGTCATAACTGGTTGTTTCTTTGGATGTTCAAGTCCTGCAAGGCTGTCGGAAGAAGACGCAGCGTGTGTTGCTGAATTGTTATTGATTTATGACGCCATGTATAGCATATTTTTATGTCCATTAATCAGAGAATTTTTACGGTTCCTTGAAAATCCTACCATAATGCACCAAAACTTCCGAAGAAGATAAATAGGGAGATTATCAGAGGTCCTCGATGCCTCCATATCGGATCTTCAGGGGCTCTTTCTTCAGTCTCGCGACGGCCTTATCGATGGCCCCATTCTGAGTTCTTGAGAAGCACTTAGAGGCCTTATCATCGACTGCGCTTAGTTCGTCATGTCCGCACGCAGGGCATTCCATTGCCGGGCGTTTGGCAAACTCTGACCTGCATTCATTACAGATATGTTTCATCGTCTATACTCTCTACTTTGTATCCTCTTTTATCCCTCAGACAAACTGAAAATATCGGCTTTGAGTAAGTTTATTCTTCCCAGGGTAAACTCTGTTATTGTGCCGATATCCACAAAACGGGGATCTCCTCAAGTGTTCTCGTCTACGAAACTATGAGCCACTCGAACAAGAGATTCAATTTTATAAAGATCGTTATGCAATTTGATCTAGCTCTGCGCCATGCCTTCTTTTTTCTGAAGAGTATATATCTGCTATTCATCCATTTGGATTGGGCCAATACGCGACCGCCTAAGGGCACCTGTCGATTAATTCTGATGTCGTAAATTCTTCTCCCGACTGCATAACATGAATACACTCCACACCCTTGAACAAGAGGCGTCTAGCAATGTCGTAGAATCTGTGACATGAACAAGGGTCAGCCTCTACGCAAAAAAAGGAGAACGCTTTTGGAGTAGCATTCATTTATCAGTCATTCGATCCCGTTCTCGTAAACTGGTCCTTTCTTGCCACCCAAAATTGCACCTTCCCAAATGTGGCACTCCACAAAATAAGTATGAAGCCTGTTCAGGTTAAAATCGAACTTCTCTGGTGGAAGGGAGTAGGGGTGTGACTGCACGTCAACCAACTGATCTCTCCTATTCTCCTTCATGCACACTTGAAGTTGTGACACTCCAAATCATATAACCAAAAGTATAAATCATATTTTTACTATAAAATAAATACACATGATAATGCAAGTAAAAAGCATATAAAACAAAGACATAACGCTTGTGCTTTGCTAGCGCAGAATAGACTAACTCACTTTTGAAAAAATATGGGAAGGCAAATAAGGGAAAAGCGCTCGAAAAATATCGTGCTTGATTTCGGCTTTCTAAACTCCTCACTACGCCCTTTTTACTTTCGAATAAAAGGCTTGCAATGTGTTGGTATTATTCAAAGTGAAATTTTATGAATAGTAATATATAGATAAGAGCTAAGTGGCTGATTTTATAGGAAGTAATTTAACAATCCTCTCGCGGCTTCGTTACACCTCCCTCGTCGTATCCACCAGCTGAGCTATTCAAAGTCTACTTGAGAACTGACGCTGCAGGCTTTCACCAAAGTTGTCGATTTCCGAAGTAGCTGTTATTTTCAGGCAGACGTTTTAGTCGAGATGTTCTTCCGTGTCAAGTAGTCTGTGAGAGTCCGAATGCTCATGCATGAATTTAGAAAGAAACCGTCATCGCCTGCAGATTAACAAAATGCTCATTAAGATTTTTATCGATCTGTGCGGAGAACACAGTGTACACCAGCGTTTATGAAAGAAGTGTCCAGAAAGGCCTGAAGATCTCAAACATAATAACATAGCATTCACATATCTACCCGGTATGCGGGATGTGGTCTTCATTTTCGAATTGGAAGCGTTAAATTTATTGTTGTTGTAGAGTCACTGCTACGATGTAGCAACCTGAGTTGCCCCCCATGTATTTCGACTATATTCTTAGCAAAGCTGAGTTCAAGCTTCAACACCTTCTCTTTATTGGAGAGCGTCATGCCGAAATCATCTTCAGATGAGTCGATTTGCCAGGGATATCCACTAAAATCTACATCGAGTTCGATGCAGTCTGTTCGGTTCCTATCTTCGACATCTACGGTTCCTTCTTGTACTTCAACATGTTTCATTGTGATTTTTAAATGGTCGTCTCTGGATGGAGAGGATATTGCGTATTGAAGGACGACTTTTATAACATGCTTCAAATGTTCATCCGGAAGAGTGACATTAGGGATGTCTTTCTGGAGAGATAGATGAACTTGGATATTCTTGCCAGCAAATTCCATCTGGTGATTCTTAAGGATTTCCTTGACAAAAAGGTTAATCTTACCTGTACCCTCGTCCCACTCTTTGCTAGCGATATATTTCTCAAGACTTTCCGTCAGGCGATCAATCAAGACGACTTGCTGAGAGAGGTCATCTAGGAATACTTCTCTAAAAGACGCATTGTTAAATCTATCCCGAGACACAGGAATTAGCTTAAGAATCCGGCCGAGCGACTCTCTTGTGAGGCGGATTGAATCCGTCATCAAGACCCAGTCAGTCAATGACTCTCTATCCCTGCCCTTGTGGGTGCAAGTGGTGCAGTAAACTTGAAGAACCCCTGGCACAAAAAAGGGTCACTTTCGTTACCTGCCTCGTCTCGAGCTGTAATGGCAAGGTGATACTCGCCAGGGTCAGAAGGGAACTCTTTCCACTCATCCGGTAGTATCAGTTCAGTCTTCCCGCGGACAACTTTGTTCACTAAGCCGGGTGTCGACTCCCACTTGAAATTATGAGATTCTAAATCGGCAGCATCCTTACTGCAGTAAACCACATATTCTGCAGCTCCCTCAGCTTGTGCCCACCAGATACGTTTCTTGCGTATTAACGCCATGAATCATTCCTCCTCATTGATATTATTAGGTTCTCTACCATGAATTTTACAGTATACCATTTTTTTTACTTGGTACCAGTTCATTTTCGTGATCAATCCTGTCCGATGGGGCATTACTACCGGAAATCTGATATGTATTAAACCTGTCAAGTGCTGATGATCAGCGTCTTTGTTTTTTTGTTATAACCTCCTTTTTGGATCATACATTTGGGTCAGGACAGCAGCGATAAACGACGGTAGATCACTCTGATATGCGCGGGTTGGATACCGCATGACTTGTCTTCGTCGTGGAGCTGCCTGTGTCTAGAGTCGAGGGTCAGCCTTTAAGAAGGCGCCTCTTAGATTTCCCGAGGGTTCTCCCAACCGGCTGCTATCCTGGCCAAAATGCACACCCGTCGAATCAATGTCCACAGTTGTCTAAGTTTAGAAGAACACATTTATGATTACGAAGCCACTAGGGGCAACAACTTTCTTCTACTGTGCATGTTTGCATGTTATGCAACTTTCACCGCAGCACTATTGTTCTTTCCCATAACCTCGCGACCAATAGCCCAAATAAACCCTGCCAACTCCCTTGCCACTGCAGTGCATGCCTGCACCTTTAGTTTTCCCTTTTGTGTCAGATGCCAGTATCGGCCGCACAAACGTTTTTGCACTTTCCACGCAATTGCCTGTACCGCCTCACTTGCCTTTTCGGCCCTCCGTTGAAGATGAGCTGTTTTCCTAGCAGCAAAACGATAGCTCCAAGAAGCCTCTACAAGTAACCTGCGAACATGTCCATTGCCTGTTTTGGTAATGCCTCCTCTTTTTTGACGATTACCGCTTGAATCCTCGCTCGGTACTAATCCAAGATAAGCCATTAATTGTCGAGGACTTTCAAAACGGCTTATATCTCCAATCTCTGATACAATCGGCATCGCCGTTACAAGCTTAACTCCCCGTAATGCCATCAATGCTTCCACCACAGCTCCCAACGACCATCCCGCAAGCGCTTTGATCATCTGTTCTTCCAGCGATACCACGCGTCCCTGAAGGTGTTTAACTGCATCTATATACTCTTGAAAGACGATCTGCTGGATAGGACTTTCAAAGCTGATCTTTTCAAGCCAGCGGAAATGTGCTTGTGTCCATTTATTTTCGCCGGAGTAGATTCTCTTATTTCGCAACAAAAAGCCGTTCAATCGTTGCCGGGCACGCCGTTCCATGCTCTTCATATCTTCACGAATTCGTGTGAGGTCTCTAATCGCCTCTTGTTGCTGATCAGGAACCCACACCGCTGTCAGTTCATTTGCTCTAAGTAAACGCACCAGTGTCACAGCATCGCGCCGATCTGTCTTCACTCGATCTCCGGCTTTCTTCGGTATTAATGAAGGGGCTATAACATCGCATCGATGCCCCATGTCCGTTATTTGCCGATATACTCCGTATCCGCACGGCCCAGCCTCATAACAAAAAACAGCCCGACTTCCAGATGCTAGCCTGTTCACAAAGGTGTTGATGGCAGGTAGTAAAAATTCCAAAAGCCTCTAACTTGTAATAGGTTAGAGGCTTTACTTCTTGAAATAATCTTACGGAGAGCTTAAATGAAATTATCTGATGTTTTTTTTGCCATAAGTGTCGGGATAGTTCTACTAGGATTCATTCTGCTGCTTGTCTTTTCATCTCGATTAGCAGATGCACTCGGAGTATCCACATCTACTATTGCTGGCACTGTTGTTCTAATTCTAATTTTATCTGTTATAGCTTACATGGCACTGAAAGTTCACATGGGAATAGGCCTATTCGAAGTGCTTGCTGCGATAGCATTCATTGTGTCACTGTGCTTGTGGAATGTTATTGGTGAAATAGCTCAACATCAGCCTGATTTTTCACTACTGCACAGATTCTTGCTTATTGTGAGAATCGGGCTCCCTATTGGAACCGGTATGTTTGCATGGTATCGTATAAAACATAGTGCTTAGATAACATAAAAGCGAGATTTAAGCAAATCCAGCCTCCCGTTCCGGTCTGGCGGACATCTATCCCATCGAGAGGTTGCCAAGTGCGGCAATGTAACCGACTGCCCAATTAACACGCTTTTCTAAGATTCCCACTCAGCCTTGTCTGAACCTTGGCTTTGCTCTTTTTTTCATTATTCCGCAGGATCTTAAACAGACCCTGCAGACTGTAGTTTGAATTCTTCGCAAGTTCTTCGCCAGCCTTGCGGACTTCCTGAACTATAGGGTCTTTCCACATTATCTTATTCTCCTTTTATCCTTGGCATCAATTCTTCCGGAGTACATATTATCGGAGTCTTAATACCATATGACATATTTATCTGCATCAGTTTTCTTATAACTTCTCCGTTTGCAATATGAGAACAATTCCAAGTCAGCAAATAATCGACCCTATGAACAGACGCAACAGCAAGATGGACAGCATCACGGAGAGCCTTAGGGGGGATTTTTAGCTTTTCGACATACACCTGAGCCATCTTTTCTACCGAAGGGTTCAGATCAAGATAGGGGAATCTCTTTAATATGCCCAATCGCTTTTTCGCAGCTTCAGGATCACCCGCCCTAGCCTCCTCAACCACCATGGCAGAAATAAAAACCTCGTATCGCTTCAATGCCTTGTCCCACCACTCTCGCGTTATCTCCTGATGTGCGAGTACGATTATGTCTCGGCTGGGTTTTGATGTGTAATAACTGACAATCGTGGTTTCAAGATATATTGATTCTTTCATGTTTTGTCTCCAAGTAGTTTCACCTTAATCTTATCATAATCTTTAATGACGCGCATGCACTCCTTAATCCCACTAACACATACGCTATGGTGCAATGCAATTGTGGATCGGCTGTCCAAAATCAGCCGAATAATACACCCCCCTTATTATTTACGCTTCCTCCCTAAATCTAAATAGATAGCATATAGAATCAATGGCATCAAAATCACGCACAATATCACCGACCCTATAATATCTATTTTAAATCCTAATAAGCTAAGACCCGTAAGACATGCCACCGCAATAATTAATAGAAATACGGTGATGCCAAACATTTTTTTCGTTTTATCTTGCATATATAATCTCCTTTTTAATATCTAGTAATACATATTACCTGACGCATATACAGTCCAGATGACTAAATATGATGAATAACGTCCTGGATCTCTATTCTGCCCTTTGCCAATCCCACCCTCATCGCTGGCGTCAACCCATCCTTCCCGACCTCTATGTAATTGTAGAAAACACGGAAGATATCTAAAATCTTGATGATAATGGCAGGATTATAAGCGCTATAGCCGAACCACTTCCGCCCGGCACTGCTCGGCGTTGCGATAGGCCTTTCTAACAAAGACAATCTCCTGCGAACCTGCATAAAAAATCGGTCTATGGCATGAAGGCTTGCCTTGTTGTAGAGCCAGGCAAGGTGGTCTTCATCATACCCCTGAATATCGGTGAGGTAACACACTGCCTTTTCGGGCTCGCTCATATTCGGGAATGGATGCAGAATCCACTTGTCCGACCATTTCCCCATATTCACAGCCTGCCTAATCCGTTCCTTAATAATCAGAAGTCGAAGTTTGGAGTCGCCGAGTCCCGGATATTCTTTTTTTGTTTCTTCCCATTCTTTGCGGACGGCAACCATTGCTTGTCGCTTCTCGCCAATAGTCAGATTCTTGTTAATGCGGACATAAAATGCATCGCACCTTTTCTCTTTGATCTGGTTGACAAAGGCGCTTAAGCACGCTGCTCGCATACCAGAATCCTGATCCAAGAAAAACCTGACCTTCTCAACCCCGCCAAAGAGCTGCCTGAGAAGGAAGAAGTGTCCATAAAGAGTGTATTCGGCATGCACCTGCAAGCCCTTTGCAGGCAACCGAGTGTTATAATCTTTTTGCTCGAACACCTCTATATCTTCCCGCTCCTGGGCCTCGGCATAGGATTGTTCAATATCTTCCGGGAGAGTGCCGTATGTCTCTACCTTTTGTCTTCTTAAGCTTGTATTGGCAGATTCTTGGTAATCCTTTGGCAGCCAGACACGAGCGTGCTTTCTGAAAGGGACCTTCATTTCAAGGTCTCCCGACGCTTCAGCATCCTGGACAATCAAGAAAGGATCAAGACTGGGGTCAAAGTTAAGGTGCAGACCAAATACATATCCGCTACTATTGTCAGCACTGCCTGCGGCGTGGAGCATTACATTACGCTTATCGGCAGAATCGGACCAGTTGACCATGTAATCCTGCCTGTCCGTGCCAATATAGAGTCTCTTAATAGGGAAGCCCTCAAGCAGTTTACGTTCCTTAGCGGCGGCGAAAGCAAGACACTGCTTGTTGATGAAATCGATCTTCCAGTAAAGCGCATTCATCGATCCGAGCCCGGCCACCTCGCAAATACGGATGATTGCACTTTGTTCATAAGCAGTTTGAATATCATGGCATTCTTATGTGGCTTCTTTTGCCGGGTCGTCGGGGTACCGACAGAGAATACCTTTCCGCATAGCCTACAGCGATACCTTTGAGATCCGGATTTAGTCTTTCCAAAAGATACGTAGCTTTTCGGCGTTGATAGGGGAACTGTGCGGTTTGGACATCCCAGATTGGGGCATGAGATTATCTCTTTCTCTGGTCCGAGGTACTGTGACAGGCGATCAATCTCCTCACTGATTGCAAGGTTGCTTTTAATTGTCGGGTATTCGCCACATAGGGTGCATCTTAGGAGAACAGTTTGCGGCTTATCGCCGCTACTTATAACATAGGCGTCTCTCTCTTTATCACCGGAATATCTTCCACGAGGTTGTTTCCGCTGGCTGGCAGGAATCCCAAAATTAGGGCATGCAGGATTCTTACAGAAATTGACCTGCACATCCCCAACGGGAAGTGGAATACGAAGCTTATCGGCTAATGCGTCTTCATCCAACATATATATCCCCTATCATTGCTGATAAGGGATATATATGTTCTTGCGGAGCAAATGTCAACACCTTTGTGAACAGGCTAGCTTCCAGATGGCACTACCTTTTTTACCAGCTTCGTTATAGCCTCGGCTGTATTGGCAATCTCCCCATAGTATCGGGGCACTCCATGCTTCCCTGCCGTTGCTACTGCTATCTTTTCCATGTGTACGTCCATGCCGATAAATGTGCTAAAATTCTTCATAACCTGTCCTCCTTAATTGTGGCTCTGAGCCTTTGGTTTCGTTACCTTAAAGCTTAACCCACGTCCTTTAAGGTTGGACAGGTTTAATACATTATGTCTAGACTGACGCACTTCTCCTGGAAATCTTGCCTGCACCTCCTACATCGATTTTACCAGTACTAGGAATTTGGTGATTACCTTCCAAAATAACCTATCATGACCGTGCTGTCGATTGCATCCTTATAACGCGACTTGATCTGCATCTTTGAGAAACGCAGTGTTCGCCATGTCATTGGGTATATGAGCGTAGAATCGAGCTTCAGCTCTGTCACCTTCAACCCGGTCGATAATGCTTATATGGAGAGCTTCAACGGCAGATTACGTGATGAGTGTTTAAATCAGAACTGATTTATGATCATGGAACATGCCCCAAAGGTAATCGAGAAATGGCGCCTTCAATACAACAAGGAGCGGCCGCATAGGTGTCTGGGTAATATTATGGGTCGAGGATCCAAAGATTGGCTCCAAAATGGGTTGGGCCTAGAATCGTTTATCACAACTGCCTTCATCGCTAGAGGAGTCATGACAGGCCGCCCCTTTCCTGAAGGCTGTTCCTCAGCGTGGAGATTTGACCGATCATATGTGAAGCGAAGCATGGTTTTGCGCTGATTTCAACCATATTTTGCACAAATATGGCCTTAGGGCGCACCTTATTGAACGCATGTTTTTGCACAAAACCAAAAATTTTAGCTTATCCTGGCACATAATTATCCCTCACTTCGCAGGAAACGGATAACTCTTTATAAATAGGTTCTTTTTTTGGGTATGGGATGCTTCAATCTGAAGCGTTGCACTTAGTTATGGCGCTTACAGGTACACTAGTGCTAATATGCAATTAATATGTGGTGTCAGCACACAACTTGCAGGTTTCGGTCTGGTTCTCCATCTTGCAAAAAATGACGGCTAACGCACCGCCACCTTGAAATAGCTCTTATCTTTATTCACCATCTCAATACGTATCTGACCTATCCAGACCCCTCCCTGTGGATCAGCGATGAACTCACGGACATCGGAAGTCAGTTGTCTACCATAAAAGGCATAACCCTTGTCAAAGCCGTGGGTAATTCCAACGATATACCCTACTATTATTGCCGACAATATAAAAACATTACGCCCTATCATCTTAATCATAAATTTAATTATCCGTTGCATTAGTTGTCCCTCCGTTGTTACTGATGCTGGCTGGATCTTTTCTTCATTCTCTGAATGTTTAGCCTATATTTCCTATATTTAAGGCATAGGCTGTGCCAAGACCTATGTTGAAAATAAAAGGGTTACCAAGAATTTGCAATCATTGGCATTTTCGCGAAGACTGCAATTAGGGGAAGATACTTTGAAAAAGAAATGTCGGCATCTGGCAGATCATTAAATCCGTCCCCTTAAGATACGTTGATATTATGATTTAATAGCATATAATCCAGAGCCGTTACTAGCTTTGTTCTTCTCTGCCTCGCTCATCGACACTATTAAACACGCAATATGCTATAGACCATTTCAATCCGTAACGGTTTTCTTATGTATCCGTAAATTCTCAAATCATCCAATCTGGTTTTTATTGTACATGGATCTTCTTCCGACATGACGAATATCCGAGTGTTTGGATAATATATTTTTGTGTAGTCTATAAGATCAAAGTCTTGCATGACGGGCATGTTGAGGGCAGTTAGCAAAATGTTCACTGAAGAGGTTTTTAGAACCTTTAAGGCGTCCCTGTGATTTTTGGCTATGTAAATGTTATATTGCTTTGCGCAAATGGTGAAACTCTTCAAAAGCTGATCTAGAACATCACCGTCTTCATCTACAATAAGAATACTGTGAGTGTTTCTAGATATGCTTATTCCCAGCTTCTGATTAAAGACATTGACCGGTTGATCAACTGATTGGCTCTCTTTTGCGCTTATACCAAACATGCAAACCTCCCTTGCCTAGTAATAAGTCTTTATTGTCGTGTTGTAATAGTGATATTTTATTCTTCCAAAATATCACTATTATTAGCTTAAAGGATTATCTATGAATTTGTTATCAGGATTAACCTGAATTTTTTGTAGGACAACATGCCAATTTTCTTGTCGGAAGATGTCTTGCATTTGCGTTCTTGAACATAGCGTTTCTCAGCAGTCACGTCGACTCTTTGTTGCTAAATATCTTGAAGAGCGGGCAAACAAGAGAAATGGGTTGCTTTATGCAGCCCAAGAAGGTGCTCCTGAAGTGAAATCATTCGGGAACTTCCTTCCGATTCAGCGTACTAATGTACTGATGCTTTAACCAAGGAGACACTTGACAAAGCAGCCATGAAAGTTATTTTGAGGCACAACTTATCTGCTGTGACTCAACGCCACCGTCTTGTTCTATTTTGACTCAGTACCATTTTTGTGTTCTAAATGACTACAACAATTCACTGCCGGAAGCTGTTTTTTGTCAGATTCTGTACCATATTTGAGATCCACGGTGTTCCAATTAATAGGCGCAGTAGCATGTTTGTTACTGGGCCTTTTTGTTGGCAGTAACTGCCAACTTTAGGTTCCCCTCTTCCTGCAATCCGCTACAAATTGCAGGAGCGCCAATTTGTCATTCCTTGAGTCGCAAAAAACGTTACTAAGAAATAGCCAAGATTGGGCGTGTTCATAAAACAGATGACTTGTGAACACGCTGTCAGGTCTAGTCCCCGATGACAATTTCACCAATATTCAGTCCGGGCGATTATTTACTGTCGATGATTTCTTCAAATACAAACCAAGCATCAGTTCATATTTAGATGCTGAAATGTTTCCAGAGCAAGATCGTCGGTCGATATTATAAGTGGAAATTCGCAAGGTCGAAATGATGTTTTATGCCTGTAAATGAACACTGCCTCCGAACCCCTGGTCAAGAATTACTTTGATAGTAGGACAGACAAGTACATCCCGCCAATCACTCATCCTACAAAAAATAAAGGAGTGGTCCGATATATATTTTATATCATTAGCAGTATTATTAGAATATAGCTATAAGAAAGGAAAGGGGATATACCCCAAAGAAAAGAGGAGAACAAAAAGATGTACAAAGTCACTGCAGGAGCCATCTATCAAAAATTGAGTACAATTGCCAAGCATTGCTCGAAATGCTCCGAGTCGGTGAATCACAACCGTACAGGCTGCCACACCTGCCAGATTCCGGCATCTCGGAGCAATCTTTACAAAGAACTCCAAGGCCTCGACATCAGACACGCCGCCCTAATCCTCGCATCTTAACCAGAAGCCGATCGGAGACTCCAACTCCTTTCGGTTTTTCTGGTGCAAATGCTACAACATTGTTTCTGGCTAGAAACTGAGAATGCATCTGTGGCCATTATTTCCGGAAGAAATCTTGCATATTGAACAGTGTCGCCACGATGATGACTTTAAGAGTAGAAGTAAGTTGATACGCACTCTGACAGAGGTGGCCCCCATTGGTTGGACAGCTTTGGGGCTGATTTAAGGTGGAAGCCACCGGTCATCATGCCGCCAGTTTTCCCGGGCAACCTGCCTTTGGCAGATTCCAGTATGCTTCATGAGGCGTCCTGTCGTCCAGAGAAGAATGAGGACGCTCCTCGTTATACTGCTTGATCCACTCGCCGATGCCATTTCTTGCTTCATTGCCGGTCTCAAATGCGTATCTATAAACGCAATCATACTTCAGTGATCGCCATAGCCGTTCAACCATCACGTTATCCACCCAGCGGCCTTTTCCGTCCATTGATATCTTTACACCGGAATCCAGGAGCGTCTGTGTGAACTCAATACTGGTGAACTGGCTGCCTTGATCGGTATTGAAGATCCCTGGTTTGCCGTATCTGGCCAAGGCCTCTTTGAGGGCTGTCACACAGAAAGCAGCTTCCATAGTGTTGCTGAGCCGCCAGCTTAAAACCTTTCGGCTCGCCCAGTCCATAATCGCCACCAAATATAGAAATCCCCGTCGCATCGGGATGAAGCTGATATCGGCGCACCACACCTGGTTTGGCTCCGTAATGTTCAAGCCTCTAAGCAGATAGGGATAGACCTTGTGCTCAGGATGCGGTTTGCTCGTGTTGGGTTTCTGGTACATCGCCATTAGCCCCATCTTCTGCATCAATCGACTTACCCGCTTCCTGTTTACCCAATATCCCTGCCGCCGTAAATAACGGGCCATCTGACGGGCTCCATATTCCGGGGTCTTCAGAAATTGCTCGTCAATTAGGCGCATCAACTCCAGATTCTGTGCCGATTCTCCCATTGCTTCGTAATACCACGACGAGCGGCTGATTTGAAGTAGGTTGCACTGTCTCGTAATGCTGAGCCTCGGGTGTTCCGGTTCAATTATCTCTTTCCTTCGATCGCGGCTCATCGATTGAAGGCTTTCGCTAAAAAATCCCGCTCCACTGTCAACTGCCCAATCTTGGCATGCAGTTCCGTGATTTGAGCCTCGTGAGCGTTTTCGTTACGACCGTGCTTCCCTGTAAATACATCTGCAAGCCCTTCAATAGCCTGCTTCTTCCACTCGCTAACCTGATTGGGGTGAATATTGTACCGTGATGCGATCTCTACAATCGTCGATCCCTCCCTCATTGCTTCACGCGCTACCTTTGCTTTGAACTCCCCTGAATATCGGTTCCTCTTTGTTTTGCTCATCTCAGTGCGACCTCCAGTCAATCGTATATTTTACACCTTATACGACTGTCCGATTTCTGGGGTCCACCTCTGACTATGACCAATAGGTAAAGTTCTTTTTTTGACGCATTATACAAATCGCATTATGCAATATGTATAATTAAGACATAGAATGTGCGGATAACTTTGACTATGCACTTCCTATAATTGTTCTATTAGCTGTTTTGCGGACTGCTGCCGGATGTGGGTATATGAGATCAGCATTGTCGTAAGAAGCGGAGGTCACAAGACGATTTTTCAAGGCATTTGCCCAAACTTGTTGCATCGAAACCCACCAGCCACTTTGCGATGGAGTTCGGCTATCATGCACCCTCGCTCAAGGACGCGATCGCGACCTTCACTAAAGAAATGATGAACGCCATGCTGCCACACACATCCCCGCATACAACAAGCATATCGTGCATAGTCTGCGACGTAAATATGAGGAGGAAAAGTCGATAATGAACGGTTTGGATTTGTTAGCAGTGGGCGCAGCGGCCATTGTAGGAGGAGCGGTAAATGCACTAGCCGGCGGAGGAACTCTCATCACATTTCCCATGCTCACTGCTGTTGGTATTCCAGTTGTTGCTGCCAACATAACAAATACCGTGGCGCTTTGCCCCGGCTACCTTGGCGCAACCTTTGCGCAGATGAAGGACCTGCGAGGTCAGGCGCTTCGTCTATGGCTCCTACTGCCTGTCGGAGTGCTGGGCGGTATCGCAGGCGGAATAGTATTACTGAATACGAGTGATCAGTCATTTGGAAAACTTGTGCCATTCCTGATTCTTTTGTCTGTGGTGCTGCTGGCTGCTCAGGACAAATTGCGTGCATGGGTCACACGCCGTCCCGGTCATTCCGAAGCAGTTACATTGCATGAGGCATGGTCAATACTTCCGATGGTCCCCGCAGCAATTTACGGAGGTTACTTCGGGGCTGCTGTGAGCGTAATCGTACTTGCGGTACTTGGACTTGTGCTGGAAGACTCATTTACGCGACTCAATGCTCTGAAACAAGTTATTTCGTTCGCCATTAACACTGCGGCCGCAATCTTTTTTTTGTTTTCGGGTCAGGTGGTTTGGTCCGCTGCACTCATTATGGCTGTGGGTGCTCTTGCAGGAGGAGCATTGGGCGGTCGATTGGCAAGCTGGATTAATCCGGTGGTACTGCGCCGTATTGTTGTAGCGATCGGGTTAATAGTCGCCGTGATTTTCTTGGTTCGTTGAAACGACAACGTATTAAGATTGAAGACCTTCGACTTAAATACTACCACTATAAAACCATATCGAAGCAAGTGTTGACACGAGGTGACAACTGGAAATAAACACACTCGGAGAGATGGCCGCGGTGTTTGATAATTATTGAGAGCGACCTCCGTTGGATGTGATAATTGTATTGCATTCAAAAACTGGAAGGAGGCCGCTATGACATTTTACTGTGGAATCGATTTGCATACCAAGAAATCCCAACTCTGTATTATTGACAAGGACGGGAAAAAGGTAAAGGAGGGTAATCTCAACAATGATCTTTCGGTCATTTTTGAATTTCTAGAACCCTTCGGTAGGGATGTACATATTGCGATTGAATGCACCATAAATTGGTATTGGATTGTGGATGGACTTAAGGACAAGGGCTATGACGTAAGGCTTGCACATACATTGGGTCTGTACATGATAACAGGGGCGAAGGTAAAGACTGACAGAAGAGACGCATTTAAGTTGGCAAAACTTCTCAGGATGGGTGAACTCCCGGAGGCGTATATTTATCCCAAGGAGAAAAGACCATTGAGAGACCTCTTAAGGAGAAGGGCAGGCCTTGTTCATGAGCGTGCCGAATGCTATTCGAGCTTGAGGGTACAGTTCATAAAGTATAACCTGAACACCATGAGCGGTAGCGAGTTGAAGAAGCTCTTACCTGCAGATCTTCATATTATGCCGATCCCTCAGCAAGTGAAGGATTACTGCGTCATGATACTGGAGAGAATCGACCTGCTATCCAACCAGATTGACAAGCTCGATACTGGGTTAAAAGACATCACGTTAGAAGATCCCAGATTCAAGCTTCTGTTAACGTTGCCCGGCGTAATGTACGTGCTTGGATTGACGATCTATTACGAGATAGGAGACATCAGCAGATTCAGAGATGTCAGGCAGTTTGCATCCTATTGTCGTTTGGTGCCGGGTGTATCTCAGTCCTCCGACACAGTAAAGAGAGGGAAGGGAAAGAAGCAGGGGAATCATTATTTGAAGTTTGCATTTACCCAAGCCGCCAATATTGCGGTCAGGTATTATCCGAAGCTCAGAAAGTTCAGGGACAAACATGCCAACAGAAGGAAGGGCAGTGCGGCTACGATGGTGGCCAACTGCATTCTGGCTCACAAAATAGCCAACGCTACGTTTCATATGTTGAAGGAAGGGGTCCCTTTTGACGAGGCAAAGCTTTTCGGCTGATGGGTGGCGGTAATACCCGCCTGATAAGTGGGCTCATAAGCCCGAGTGTTTGATTGGTAGCCGCCATCTGTCTTTAAAAAAATGGAGGTGTTTTGACATTGTCTGCCCTGGCCGGTAGCTCCACGATAACTGATGCTGCCCTGTGCAGACATCGACTGCATTTGCTGAATGAGGCTGGTCAGGAACCGATAACTTTCTGGTGCCGCAGAGCAAGCTTCATTGCCCTGCAAGGGAGTAATCCCACAGAGCCCGTATGGATGTTTGATGCAGATAATGGTTCTGCATCGTTTTCAGAAAGACGAGACAGATTATTCATGTCAAAGGACTTCTAATGATATACGGTCTTAGGAATAAAAGACTGTCGGCATACTTTTTTCTCTTGACACGGTCGCTCTCAATGGATGTCTGCCCTGGCCGGTAGCTCCACGATAACTGATGCTGCCCTGTGCAGACATCGACTGCATTTGCTGAATGAGGCTGGTCAGGAACCGATAACTTTCTGGTGCCGCAGAGCAAGCTTCATTGCCCTGCAAGGGAGTAATCCCACAGAGCCCGTATGGATGTTTGATGCAGATAATGGTTCTGCATCGTTTTCAGAAAGACGAGACAGATTATTCATGTCAAAGGACTTCTAATGATATACGGTCTTAGGAATAAAAGACTGTCGGCATACTTTTTTCTCTTGACACGGTCGCTCTCAATGGATGTTATCAGGTGCAGACAAGATTCCCGGAGAAAAGCGTCAGTCTAGACTTCCGAAAGTAAGTGCGCCACGAGGCTGCACAGGAAGATGAGGGTTGGCCCCTCGAAGCCGGCTTGCAGGAGCAGGCTTCAACCCACCTTAAGCTGCTGTAGTCGAAAGGCTCCGGTGGTGAGCGTTAAAGGAAAAGGCACGACTAGATCGTGTCAGGGATGGATCAGAGAGATGAGCGTAAGCGAACCGCTGATGAGGTGTCGAAAGGAAAAGGACGACGTCAAAACTGATGTTCTTACTTTGCATCAGGATTAGTTCAGGAGATACCTGTTTACTGCCTGAACGGCGTCCGGCATAGAGGCGGCATGAAGCTGATCTAGGCTCCTGTGTGGAACGCGGGAACTCTTCATCTGATGCTAAGAGAAAACCCTATAAGTGCAAACGAAGGGGGAAAGTATCGATGCAGGTGAAGGGGTCGGACCGTCCAATAGTACCGATGAAGCGGTGATAATAAGCCGTGGAGGGAAGGGGATGGGTCAATCCACAAAGAGTACCAGTCAACTGGGTGACCAGGAGGAACTATCGCTCAATGTGTATGGTTGAGACTGCAAAGACTCAACTTGATGATTGACACGAGCCGTATGAATCGAGAGGTTCACGTACGGAATCTGTGAGGGGCTGGTGGTGCGATTCCACCGGCCTACTCGACCCTTGAATAATAAGCCGTGCCTCTGCGGTGTTGATAATAAGTCAACTATACAGCAGCCACCTCCTTTTTAAACGGCATCCTATGTGTAAGCATAGAGAAGATCACTCTTATTAGCTTGTGAGAAGTCGCCATTAATGCCTTCATCTTAGGCAATCCTTCGGCTATCCTTCTGAGATAATATTCTCTGAATATATTGTCAGATTTTATTGAACCGAGTGTCATTATATGGGTGATGCGCCTCATATGACGATTCCCTCGTTTGGATATTTTGCTTGGCCCCACATGCTTCCCCGATTGATGAGTCGATGGATCGAACCCCATGTATGCTATCAAGCTCTTATATGATTTAAAGTTGGACAACTCTCCCATCTCCGCTAGAAAGCTGCTGCCAAGGATGTTTTTCACCCCGTCGAGCGTCTTCATTATCTCAAGATCTTCGATCCGTGTTGCCTCACACGCATCCACCAATGCCTCGGTAATCTTCTCACACTTTTCCTGAAGATACAGGATCGTGGTTGCCTTCTCAGAGACGATAAGCTCCTTCGCTGTACCAGCTGAGCCCACCGAACGCTTTGCCGCCTCAATAAGATCGTCGGCGCTAATCTGGACTCTTTTGCGCTTCTCCCCGGGGCAGATGAGTGCTTTGTCGATATCTTTCCTCTTTGCCTCCCGGATTAATCTGGCCGATGGATACTGTCGAACAAAGTTCAGCATCGTCTCAGTGTAAATATTCTTGCGGAGTGTCTCAAGCTCGGGGAAGGTGCTCTGCAGCAGCCGTTTGAGGTCATTCTTAAGTGATGCAATCATCCATGACTGAGACTCTCGTTCCCTGGCCAGATCCCTCAGATCCTGCGCATCTTGGGATGACGTTACCACGCACAGCTTCTTCTCATTGTTCAGAAGAAACTGCGCTATGGTCATCGCATCCTTCTTATCTGTCTTGGTCTTTCTCAATGATCCCTGAACAAATTTGGATATCAGAAGCGGATTTACTACCGCACAACGAAGTCCCTCCGCACATAGAAAGGAAAAGAGATTGATATGATAACAGCCGGTGGACTCCATCGCCACTGCAATATCCTCCGGGTTCACCCCGCATCCTTTAATAGCAGTCCGAAGCTCTGCGAACCCCGCTGAGTCCATTGAGAACCTTAAATAAAAAAGCTTCTTTTCGTCACTGTCGATGCTTTGGGCAGTCGAGTGCTCTTTTGACACATCGATGCCAACGAATGCTTTGCTCATTTCCAACCACCTCCCGCATAGGACCTTAGGCAGGAATGCCTCCCAACCATATCTCCATCTTTACAAGAGCTCGTAGCCCTATCAACTTATCATGGCTTTGGGAGACAGGGGACTGACTTAGTAAAGGATTCTTGACCCTGTAGGAAACCACGTCCTCCTGCCCCTTATGAACGGTTAACAACCGTCCATACTCTGGTTATACCATATTTGATGTGTAGGAGTAGGAGTTACAACAAAAATGGTGGCGGCGCAGGGATTCGAACCCCGGACTCTGCGAATATGAGTCGCATGCTCTACCAACTGAGCTACGCCGCCTTATAGGCGAATTAACATTATATCAAACAGTATCTTCTTCAGGCAAGGACATTTCGAAGCCCCACCGAAAATATCAGATTATGATACAATTAATCACCTAACACAAATAATGTAAATGGCTCCTTATGACTATGGACGATTGCAAAATGGATGCTCTCAGTATTGCTAAAAGAGTGCTTCAGACTGAGGCCGACGCGGTCCGTGCTCTTATCGACAAGCTAGACGGCAGTTTCGAAAAAGCTATTGACATTATCTACGAAGCCAGGGGCCGGTTAGTTGTAACTGGAATGGGGAAGTCGGGACTAGTTGGAAAGAAAATCGCCGCGACTCTCGCGTCGACAGGGACCCCTGCCTTCTTCCTCCATCCCGCCGAGGCGAGCCACGGAGACCTCGGCATGGTCACCACCCGAGACGTTATCCTTGCAATATCAAACAGTGGGGAGACGGATGAAATCACAGATCTGATCCCCTTTCTCAAGAGGTTCAATGTCACTGTTATTTCTATGACCGGCAATCCGAATTCGACCCTTGCCCGTGCTGCTGATGTCAGCCTTGATATTTCTGTCAAGGAGGAGGCTTGCCCCATGGGGATTACACCGACGGCATCCACAACAGCGACTCTTGCGATGGGAGACGCCATAGCCGTTGCCTTGCTCGTCAAAAGGGGATTCAGGCAGGAAGACTTCGCCTCTTTCCATCCATCCGGCAGTCTCGGCAAAAAGCTGTTTATCAGGGTTAGGGACCTCATGCACAAGGGAGATGCGTTGCCAGTGATTGACCCGTCGACGCCGGTTATGAATGCGGTAATGGAGATTTCGTCAAAAAGGCTCGGCATTGCTATCGTCGCGGGTGATGACAGAAAATTGCTCGGTATCGTGACAGACGGAGATGTCCGGCGCGGTATTCAGAAATGGGGAAAGGACTTCTTTGATATGAAGGCTGAAGAGGTGATGACCACGAATCCAAAAGCCATATCCCAGGACGAGCTTGCCGCGAAGGCGCTCTCTGTGATGGAAACTTATTCTATTACGTCACTTGTGGTCCCCGATCACGAGGGCAAGGCTGTTGGAATCATACATTTGCACGATATATTGAAGGAAGGGATCGTTTAAACACGAGGAATGGAAAAGCAATGTAATCGGCGGAAGATAGTCGCCGCTGCAAAAAAGATTAAGCTGCTTATTCTCGATGTCGATGGAGTACTTACCGATGGGAGCATTATCCTCGACAACGAGGGCAATGAATTCAAAGCCTTCCATGTAAGGGACGGTCATGGGATCAGGATGCTGGGCAAGGCCGGGTTCCACATCGCCATCATCACAGGTCGCTTCTCTAGGATTGTTGACAGGCGGGCACTCGAACTCGGGATTAAAGATGTTTTTCAGCGCTGCCACGCCAAATCGGTCGCCTATGAGCAGCTGCTCGAAAAATTCGATCTGTCGGACAACGAAGTGGCATACGTCGGTGATGATGTTGTCGATATCCCGCTTTTGAAGAGGGTCGGCCTTGCGGTTGTTGTTGCCGATGCCGCTGAAGAGGCGAAGAAATATGCCCTTATGATCACGGTAAATCGCGGTGGCAGAGGGGCAGTCAGAGAAGTGACGGATTTGCTGCTGAAGGTGGCAGTCAGATGGGAAGAGTTTATCGATGAGTACCATAAGGCTTAACCTTCCCACGATCCTTACCTTCAGCCGGATCATACTCATACCATTCTTCGTGCTCATTACTCCCACGAGCCCGATTCTCGGCGTGACGATCTTTCTTGTTGCGTCGCTGACTGATTTTCTCGATGGATATCTAGCGAGGAGGTCCGGCCAGATAACGAAGTTCGGCATCATTCTCGATCCTATCGCAGACAAAATACTTGTTATTTCAGCCCTCATCTTGCTTGTCGATATGGTCAGGATCTCGGCATGGATCGCTATCATCATCATCGTAAGGGAGTTCATGGTAACAGCACTCAGGGTTGTGGCCCTTTCGATGGACATCATCATCCCTTCTGAAGCAGGGGGGAAGTGGAAGACTGCAGCGCAGATGACCTCTATCGTTCTGCTTCTCCTGCCTTTCAGTCTCGGGTTTATCGATTTGTATGACATCGGACTAGTACTTATGTATGTGGCGCTGGTTCTCGCCATTGTATCGGGAGTCAAATATACGATCGCATTCTGGAGACATTTTCGATGATCTTCGTGCTTCTTATAGGGGCTTTTATCATTGGATCTATCCCTACTGGACTCGTGCTCGCAGCGACAAAAGGTATTGACCTGAGAAAGGTCGGAAGCGGCAACATCGGCGCCACAAATGTATTGAGGGCGATGGGGAAAGAGGCGGCTTTAATGACGCTTGTAGGTGATATGGCAAAGGGCTTCATGCCGGTCCTTGCGGCACGATACTTTTTCCCCGACACCGGCATCCAGTTTAGCGCGCTGGCCTCGATGCCCTTTCAGATTTCTAATACACACACTGCTTTTGAAGGGGCCATCGGATTGGCCGCTATTCTAGGGCACGACTTTTCGATATTTCTCAAGTTCAAAGGCGGCAAAGGTGTTGCGACAAGTCTCGGGGTCGCGCTTGCCCTTTCACCTCACGCAGCACTTCTAGCAGCGACCATTTGGCTTTTGACCTTCAGATATTCAGGGTATTCCTCGTTGAGCGCCCTCGTTGCCTTTGGAGCATTCCCGTTTTGCATCTCAATGATCGATAATTCAGCCGAAAAGATTGTTGTTGCCTGCATCATCGCCATTTTAATTTTCATAAGTCATCGGGCCAATATTCAACGGCTCATCACCGGATCTGAGAGCAAGTTTACGAGGAAAAGGCGATGAAGAGGGCGGTGGTTCTTTTGAGCGGAGGCGTGGATTCTTCCACAACGCACGCTATCGCTAGGGCTGACGGATACGAGGTTTATGCGCTCAGCTTCGACTACGGGCAACGACATGCCATCGAGCTCAATTCTGCTGTGAAGGTTGCAAAGGCCCTTGGCGCTAGGAAACATCTAGTGACGCGGTTTAATATGAGGGACATCGGCGGTTCTGCACTTACCGATGAAATTGAGGTGCCTAAAAATAAAACCTGGGAGTTAAATGCAAAGAGACAACCGTCAGTATCCAAAAGCCCGGATATTATTCCGGTCACGTACGTCCCTGCTCGAAATACGATATTCCTGTCTTTTGCCCTCGCTTGGGCGGAGGTGCTCGAAGCACCCGATATTTTCATCGGGGCTAATGCTATTGATTATAGTGGCTATCCTGACTGCCGGCCCGAATATCTGAAGGCCTTCGAGACAATGGCGAACCTGGCTACTAAGGTTTCGGTCGAAGGCAAAATAAAATTTTCAATCCACGCCCCCTTGCTCTCTCTGACTAAGTCGCAGATAATAGAGAAAGGAAGGGTTCTGGGGCTCGATTATTCCTTAACTTGGAGCTGTTATGATCCGCAGATATCTACATCGGAAGATCGGGAAGCCGGAAGCACTCAAGTCAGTACTTATGTCGCTTGCGGTAGATGTGATAGTTGTTTATTCAGGGAAAAGGGGTTTGAGGAGGCTGGCATAAAAGACCCCGTAGTCTACGCGATCAATCAAGTGGATTAATCGGGCCTAGAAAATGTCCAGGCCAAGAAAGGGCAGCCATAAGGGGAACAGAAGAAGAGCCTTTACGGTGAGTCTTTTTTTTGGCCGGACTATACTGACAGCATAATAAGGGGGTCCCAATGACATCGTTTTATTTGGCTTCGAATGCACCCTCTTCGGGCAAGACCGTGATCACCCTGGGACTCGCGCTCAAGCTCAAGGAAAAGGGGTATACAGTAGGTTATCTGAAACCTTCCGGGAGGCTTCCGGAAAGCAAGGACAACGACTTATACGATGATGACTCTATTTTCATAAACGATGTTGTCGACCTGAAAGAGCCCCATGAAATCGTATCTCCGTTCGTTTTCAACACTAGGACTTGGAATGCCCTTCTCGGAGGCAGACCGGTGGATGCGAGGAAACGGATACTCACTGCCTATCAGACTCTTATGAATAAGGATTTCATTTTATTAGGGGGCGGCATCGACATCTTCGATGGCACGACTAGCGATATCGGAATCCTCGATCTCCTCGACGAAATGAACGCAAAGGCCCTGATTGTTGATCAATGGAGGGGAATGGTCACCATGGATACCCTGTTAGGCACCGCGAGGCTGCTTGGCACAAGGTGCCTCGGCGGGATTATCAACAAGGTCCCCGAATCTCTTCTCCAGTATGTGAAAGAGACGATTAAACCCTTTCTCGAAACGAAGGGGGTCAAGGTGTTTGGTGTATTCCCAAAGGATAAGCTCCTCGAATCAATAACAGTCGGCAATCTTCTGGAGGTTTTGAATGGCGAAATCCTCTGCTGCGAGCGGGGGCTTGAAGAGTTCGTCGAAAACTTCCTTATCGGGGCGATGGATGCCGACAGCGCCATTAAACATTTCAACAGGATTCCCAATAAGGCAGTAATCACAGGGGCGCACCGGACAGACATTCAGCTTGCCGCCCTCGAGACGTCGACGAAGTGTATTATCCTCACTGGCGGTCTAAGGACGAGCGACATGATTCTCGGCCAGGCGATTTCGAGGGGGATACCCATCATCTCGGTTACAGAAGACACATTCACCACGGTCGACAAGATCGAATCAGCACTGAAGAGGATCAGCATAAGGGAAAAGGGAAAGGTATTACGAGCAAAAGAGCTGGTCGACAGGGAGTTTGATTTGGACGGACTGCTAGCAAGCATTGTCTGATGATTAAAGCATCGCTCCTTTCAACGCCCCCTGGGATCCACTACCAGAAAGAGTATTATCAAACCTAGAATAAGCAATTAAAGGTTGGTTTAAAAGCAGGGAAGAAAAAGAGTATACTACCTAAGATCGGAAACATATACTTGTAAGTGCATAGGGGACGGGTGTCTTCGACTTATGGGGAAAGCGCATGATTCGTACTATAGGGATGGGCCGCTTTTATCAAGAGGTCCCTTCGTAGTCACCGGAATTATTATATGAGTTTGTTTGGTTAAGGGGTTTGCATGATTAGGGTGTTTATTGCTGACGATCATGGTATTGTCCGAAAGGGAATGAAGCAGATACTTTCAAGAACTCCCGATATCGAGGTAGCGGGCGAGGCAAGCACCGGTCAAGAAGCGCTCGAAAAGATATGGGCGAACAACTTCGATGTAGTAATACTGGACATCTCTCTGCCAGGCAGAAATGGACTTGAAATCCTGAAGCAGATAAAAAGCCAACAACCGAAACTGCCGGTCCTAATTTTGAGCATGTATCCTGAAGATCAGTATGCCGTGCGTGTCTTGAAGGCGGGGGCGGCGGGATATCTTACCAAAGAGAGCGACAAGAGTGAGCTCATCGAGGCTATCCGCAGGGTAGCTCAGGGGAAAAAATATATCACACCGGCACTAGCCGAGAGGCTTGCTGATGAACTTAAACCGAGGGCCGACAAAGCTCCACATGATAAGCTTTCCGACCGAGAGTACCACCTGCTGTGCCTCATCGCCAAGGGGAAAAATACCAAGGAAATTGCCGCTGAACTTTCGCTGAGCATAAAAACGATCGGCACCCACCGGGCAAGCCTCCTCGATAAAATGGAGATGAAGTCAAACGCCGAACTGACCCACTACGCCGTTCAGCATAAGTTGGTCCAGTAAGACGAACAATTCTGCAGTCCACTAGAAGGCTGTTTTGCGCAAAAAAGATTCGGTCTGTATATCCATCACTAACTCATTGAATACGAATATGAATTCGGAAAAGCAAATGGGAGCGTTATACTATTAAAGAAGCGTGATAAGGAAGAAGCGCCAATTCTGCATCTCTCGGGGAGAATCTCACATGCCCAAGGAAAAGTTACTTGCTCTTCAATTTGCAGTAATTCTTGTCGGGACGTTTATTCTATTTGTGACTCAAGACTGGGCTGTTGCTGAAGTAGGCGAAATGGGACACAATCAGATCTACGCCCACCATGCTCAGGATTTACAGGTACCCACGGTGAAAGCAGAAGGTGTGGTCGCAGCTCTAAGAACGGAGCCGGTGAGCATCAGTGCAGGGAGCATGGCGACTATGACAGTTTCCATTCAAGATACTGACGGGAATCCGGCAGTGGAAATTACACCGACTCATGACCGGATTCTTCATGTTATAGTCGTGAGCGAAGACTTCACTATTTTTTCGCACATTCACCCGGAAGATTTTGGGTCTATCACACCGGAAATGAAGAAGGCGGCGCAATTCCCGTTGCGGTATACGTTTCCAAAAGCCGGCCGGTATCTTATCGGCGTGGATTTCGCAGTCAAAGGGCAAATATTTTCGAAACGATTCGTGATCGATGTTGCCGGTGACCCGAAAATGGCAGCGCTGACCAAAGACTTTTCGCGACAGAAGAAATCTGGGGATTATGATGTCACATTAAATACTATACCCGAGATCATTCATCCAGAGAAAGAAGTAGAACTAACGTACCTAGTTAAAGAGAAAGGGCAGCCGGTTACAGATCTTGAACCGTATGTCTCAGCAACGATGCATGTCGCGATCATTTCGACCGACTTGAATAACTTCATACATGAACATGGCTCAGTGCCAGGAATGTCGGCTGCCGGGATGCATGCACATCACATGATGCACGACATGTCTGTTCCCTCCTCATTTGGACCTGAAATAAAAGTCCAAACGAGTTTCCCGGCTAGGGGAGTGTATGAGATTTTCAGCGAAGTGAAGCACCGAGGCAAAGTAATTGTGACGCATTTCATGATCGAGGTTCAATAGTAGTCGCTTATTCGGCCCTTTCACATGCCTTGCCCGTAGGGCATCTGGTGTCCCATGGCATGGTCCGGTTCCGCGGTTTGCCCAGTGTTGTGCATCGCATGAGAAGCATGGCGTCCGGGAATTTCATGGGAGAACAGGGCAACGCAGAGTAGTATGCCCAGGACTACTAATGCCTCAATCCTTGTGCGCTGGAGAAATTTCATGGCAAATCCCGCGTCATCTTTTCCATGCTGCGGGGGAGTTATGTATCGCATGGTGAGCACTGCGACGAGCACAAGCTTGATCGAAAGGATCCTTCTATATGATGTCATCCAGAGGGGAGTGAAGTCCCCAACTTCAACTCACGCATTATAAAGTCCCGTCGCCATCAATAGTGCAAATACAGGTTCAAAAAAAACATAGAATCTATCTGCGATGCCTGAGACAGCATGTTGGTCTTCATTGATATTTGCCACGCTGGAAGGCCAAAAAAAGGTGGCTATGGCCAGCAGAGCACCTCCCCAACCTACGGAGGCAAGTAGAAAAGAAAGCAACACGAGCGCGACGGGTATCATAGGTTGCACTATTTGCATCATTTCTACCCAATTGAAATCCAACCACCGAGTAAGTATATCAGGTGCGAGGATTACCAAGAAAGGTGATTACTCGACGATATCTATAGACTTGATAACAACAGACGTCTGAGGCACATCCTGGAAGTCCATCCGCATCCCCGTCTTGACCGCCGCTATCTTGCTCACGACATCCATCCCCTCAATTACCCTGCCGAACACCGCATAGCCGTAACCATCGGGGAGCGGCCGGTTGAGACTATCATTATTCGCCACATTGATGAAGAACTGGGAGGTTGCACTGTCGGGGTTGGCGGTGCGGGCCATAGCGATGGTCCCCCGGTCGTTCTTTAGGCCATTAGACGACTCATTTTTGATCGGCGGGCTAGTGCGTTTTATTTTTAAATCGGCTGTAAAGCCGCCCCCCTGGATCATGAAGCCGGAGATTACCCGGTGAAAGATGGTGTCGCGATAAAAACCATCCTTAACATAAAAAAGAAAGTTTTGCACAGTGATCGGAGCCTTTTTCTGGAAGAGTTCGATTTTGATGTTCCCGAGAGACGTTTTCATGAGCACCACCGGATTTTTTTGTGTTTCCCCTGAGGCACTTGCTATTCCGCCGAGAAGCAGGCAGATGGTCATGGTAATGATGATTTTCCTGAACATAGCTTTCTCCTTACTGTGGTATTAGTGATCAATGTTGCCAAACAAAATGTCAAAGCTTAATGTCTGCTATCCTTCAGATTGAGGAATGACACTTTACTTATAATTCTCGCATCCACTCCACGGTAATTCCCCGCTTTCAGGAGGTCGATAAAATTGTCCTGAGTCATTCGATCAGAGAATTCCGTATAACACAACCCCACATCATGGGAGTCATGCGCATCCGATCCTCCCGTAAAAGGAAGTCGTAATGCTGTCGCGGCTTGAACAGCCTTCATATTAAAAGAATGAAGATTATAGCCATTGTGGCCTTCGATGGCGCATATGCCATTTATTCCTCTTATGGTGTCACCAAGGCTGTTAATCCCTCGAAAAGGATGAGAGGGGATGACAACGCCTCCGTACTGATTCACGACCGATAGAATTTCTGTGATGGACATATGCTTTGAAAGAAATTTGTCCGTATTCACTCCAAATATAAGACAATGCCCTTCAGCGGCTGAAAACTCAACACCACGGAATACCAGTATTTCATTCTTGTACCTTTCACGCAACATCTCAACTGGCTCCGAAGACTCATATGAGTAATGTTCAGTGAAAGCGATTCCATGAAGTCGAATCTTTATCGCCTGGAGAATCGATTCTTCAGGGTCTGCTTCGGAGTCTCCACTTGCCCATGAGTGGACATGAATGTCGACATTGTATTTCATTACTTCAATAATACACATGTTTCAGTGAAATTGACCATCGTATTCTTTTACGACAAGAAGTAATTTTCTTCACTACTGATTCCAGAAAAAGGAGACTGCAGATCGGGAACAAAAAAGATAATATATGCAAGTCGGTATATCGTTGGTCATGGCAGCTACGGGAGAGTATTGCTTATGCCAGCAGATGTGATAGGGAGTAGTATGATCATCTTTTCCCCAGTGCTTGAAGCTTGTTGCCCTAAGCTTTTCATGATTATTTGCCATGTTCGCGTAAAAAACTGCTGCGTAACACAAGTATGATATATCACCAGTAAGTTTGCAAGTGTGACAAAAATGTGTATATTTCAAAAAGGAAGACCATATTAAAATGCAGGACTCATATAAGGAGGTCAATATGGCAACACCGTCGGAACTTACTGGATTTGGAAGACTGGAGGATTTTATTGTATTCGCAAAATCGGGTGCAAAATTTAATGCATCCGTTGACCTTCAAAAACAGTTTGTTGCGCAGAAGGCTCATCCAGGGCATAGTGAGGAGGGCAAAGATGAATTGGATATGGTTCTTCTTTCGGCCCTTTTTACCTTTAAAGTTGGGAGTGACGATCGAAAGGTAGCAAAGGTTTATATGTTAAGTTCGGTTGGTGCGTCCACAGACGAGGCAAAAGTCGACACCAGTATAGCAAATGCAAGGCTTAAAGAGGATTACAAAAGACTGAGAGACGTCAATGTCGTTATTGAAGAGAAGTTCTTTTAATATCCGGGCAGTTCAAACGACAAATAATAATAAGGACAGGGTTGGCGGGTTCTTTCCTGTGGTCACGTTGGCAACAAGCCTCGTAAAAATGTTGGCAAGCGTTACCCCTGAGTGCCTAGTTACATCCTGAGGTATAAATTTGTAGTGTTCGAAAAAGATTCATTACAGGACTGAAGGGAGGACAAATGCCTGCATATGACTATGCTTGTAAGGATTGTTTAAAGGAGTTTGTCATTTTTCTTTCACTCAAAGAATATGAAGCTGTTCCAAAGATCGTATGTCCACACTGTGGAAGTGATCATGTTGAAAGAAAAATAACAGGTTTTTTCGCAAAAACAAGCAAGAAATCGTAGATGCCTCAATATTTCTTTGAGGGTTATTGATGAAAGTTCGCTCCTCTTTATGAATCTATCCACCATTATGCAGATTTGGTGAAGCCTGTCCGCCCTTGTACGCCGAGACAGTATTGAAAGTGGATGACCGAAAAAAGAAGGTGTACTATATTGAATTTGGATATCGGAGCATGAGATTTCCGGGTAGGGAGGAGAATCTCGGATTGTTAGTGGTGCGAGGATTTGGGCATGAGCCGATGCTGCTGCTGACGGCGGAGCCTCTGAGGAGGAGTCGGAAGGTATTGTGGTGTGCATTCTCAGATGGGCTCTATAGGAGACGATACGCTACATAAATCAGAATTACGAACTCGAAGATGTCAGGGTGTGAACTATCAGAGCCCTCAGAATATGATGCCGCTGGTGCGCTGCAGCATATTTTGTTGCAGTGTCGTTGGATACGGCATCGAACCTTAAGTAATGGCTGGTTATGTATTTAAGGAATCGAAACGAGTATTCGGGATCCGGGAGTTTGACTATTACAGCATTGCTGATGGGTTAACGAGCATTTTCAGGCGATATCCAGGACGAATCTTAAGACCGCAGCCACGGGACACGGGACAAGCCACGCGATTTCCGTCCAGCGCATGGAATTTTTTGGGAACTCCTGGTAAGTGACTTATTGACAATTCGTTGTGATTTTATTACTTTAAATCTGAGACAATCAGTATTTCTTGAAATCCTGAAAGGTCAACACTATTGCCGAATTCTATAATATCTCAGTAAAACATTAGAGCACCTGTTTAAACATCTGTGGACCGGCTATTGCTTTTTTGTATGATTTTGTATGATATTTATTTAATTCAAGAAAAAGGAGAAAAACTATGTCTGATGATCCATTAAGACCCACAACAGACTACTGCGAAACAAAGAAGTGTGCTGCTGAGGAATCGCCAAAGTCCAAGGAAATGGGCTGGAAGGAGTTATATTTAAAGGAGGATTGGTGGGCTATCTATGTAGGCTTTGGCATTGCGCTGCTTTGCCTTCTCGCTTTTTTGAACGGTTCGACATTTGCAAAATCGCTTGCAATCAATCCAGGGGGATTGAAATGGACGTCCAACTCTTTCGGTAAGGTAGTTGAGCACTTCTCAAATAATATAGGTCTATACGGCATACAATTTCTGTTCTGGCTGGTTATATTCAGCATTACCACCAAGATAATGCGTATAAAGACGTCGGAGTTTATTCCGGCATTCGTCATTCTCTATTTCTTATCAATATTAGCTTTTTTGATTGGCGGATGGCAGGACGCGGGCAGGTGGATGCTGGAGCCACCGATTGCGGCGCTTTTAGTAGGGCTTATCATAGCAAACGTTTTTCCCTTTCCTAAATGGATGGATTCCGGCTTCAGAGTGGAATACTATATTAAAACGGGCATTGTCCTTCTCGGCGCAACATTCCCCCTAAACCTTGTAGCGTCAGCGGGACCGATTGCTCTCTTTCAGGCAACGCTAATATCGCTTACGACTTGCCTGACAATTTACTTTGCAGCAACGAAGTTGTTCGGGCTCGATAAGCGGCTTGCAGCAGTAATCGGCACAGGAGGCGCCGTATGCGGCGTTTCTGGCTCCATGGCCATCGCAAGCGCGGTTGGCGCGAAAAAGGAGCATTTATATACCTCGGTTACCCTCGTAGTTGTCTGGGCTATAGTCATGGTATTCTTTATCCCATTTGTTTCAAAGACGCTTAATCTTAATCCCGGAATAGCTGGAGCATGGGTGGGGACATCAGAGTTTGCAGATGCCGCCGGTTTTGCCGCTGCCAGTGCTTACGGGAAAATGGCAGGCAATGAGGACGCGGCCATTCAGGGATTTACATTAATGAAGGTCATTGGTAGGGACATCTGGATAGGTATCTGGTCATTTGTCTTTGCGTTGATCGCCTGCCTCAAATGGGAGAAAGAGGAGTGCGGGGTAAGGCCGAGCGCCATGGAGATATGGTGGAGGTTCCCGAAGTTTGTGTTAGGATTTTTCTTGGCGTCGCTCGTTATGACCATTATAGCAACTGGCTATTCGGCAACGGACTTCAATAAGGTTTTTAAACCAGGGGTCTTTGGACCCATCGCAGGGCTTCGCACATGGGCCTTTATTTTCTGCTTCATGAGCATCGGGCTTACGACGCGATTCAAAGAACTCAAGTCAGCCGGATGGAAGCCTTTCATCTCCTTCACGATAGGTGTCCTGGTAAATGTGACGCTCGGTTTTATACTGTCCGTTTATGTATTCGGGGACTATTGGTCTCAACTGGGCAAGTAGCATGCCTGCCGGAGAGGCGCATTAGAGCTTGGTAAGGACATGAATGCAGAAGGATCATATGAAAGATAAATGCGTAAATTGCAAATATTTTGATAATCGGTCCGCAATGATTGAGAGCACCTTCCCCGGGCTTAATTCCCTCAGTTCCGCCTACGGGTCAGTGTGGGCTGAATCCGGGGTCTGCAGCCTTCATGAATTATTCCTTTCACCTTGGAGAGCATGCAAGGATTTCCAGAAGTTGGCTTCTTAAGTATTGATCGCATACACTTTGCAGAGAGATAAGCAGGCAGACAGTGACGCCCCTCTTCCGCCACTGTCTGCTTTTTACTATCTTTGGTGCTACAGTCGTAGATAATCGATCCGACTATGAATAGGAAATTAACCCATATTGTCCATTCGACCCGGTGCAGTGAGAAATTCTCTTTTCCCACCTTCCTCTGCCCCCCTGCGGTTAAGATATGAGGTTATCATGTTCCGTAGGATGGGAATACGAATCAATAACGTTTGACTATGTATTCCTATCTCGGGGTAGATATGATGACCCTCGCCTCGGGAGTCAGTCTCAACGATCAAGGCTATCTTCGCCTTCTTCGGGTCGAGTGCAGCGATATCCGTGTAGTGTCCTAGAAGCCAGCATGCAGACAATATACAGAACACAATGGTCAAGATAAGGGTGAATTTTCGGACGTACTTATCGCTTAAGAGTCGTGATATTTCAAACTGGCTTGCATATAGAGTTGAAAAACGAGATCATGATTTATGATCCTTGATGTAAAAAATAGCGGAGAATAAATGTGGAATCTGACAGTTCCGTTATATAATTGTATTAATCCAACTTTTTCTCTGACGGAGAAGGGAAATGAATCCGCCAAAAATAGACTCAGGAATCAAAGTACCGCCCGCACCAGATTACTCAATCTTGCAGGAGGTTGTGAGCGAGTATCCAGGGGTTCTGGGCAGCACCACTCCCCTGTTTCATGAACTGCAACAAGAGACTAGGAACTGGCCTATTCTGCTGAAGGAACTCCGCGCATATGCCCTGAAGAACTTTTCGCTCCACGACCACCATGAACGGGGAATCGAGGCGATTCAGACCATCATCGATATTTTCCTCGAAGCCGTTAAAGCCTCTGGGCAAAAGACGGCATCAGCCGCCCTTGACGGTCTCCTCGTTTATTTCGAAAAGATCATCATGGACGGCAAGCAGAAGCTCGAAGAATATGATCCTGCTGTGCGGAAATGTAGCGATGCTTTGAGGCAACTGCCGCAAGAGATGTTTTTCCCTGTGATTTCAAATCCCCATCAGCTGAAAAAGGCAGGCCGGCTTATACTCGACAGGCGATCCGAGGGATTCGATGCTCGTCCATTCAACTCTCTCTATTTCAGATATCTTTCGGAAACTTACGCTTACTGGTTAAAACAGGAAGACCCCGCGGACTGCTTAAAGGACGTCACAGACGTTTCTTTAACTGTAAAAGAGAGAAATAAACTCAATGAGTTGTTCTTTCCCGTCGCACATGGAAACCTGACAGGATTGAAAAAGCATCTTGAGGGGATCGGTGGTTCAGGAGTAGAAGACAGTTACTCAGCGCTTGAGGAAATGCTTAAGCTGCCTTCTTTCACGCAGATAACTACTTATTATGAAGATGTTATCGGCATGCTACCCGGTACGGGAGACGATCTGAAAGACTTCAGGCTCAAAACCACTTATCTTATGGACATCTTGAAAGCAGAAGGACTTATAGATATTCATGAGTCTTCAATTCGAGAGATGGGCCGAACCCTCGCAGCTTTTATCAGATCCGTCGGGCGGCCACAGATGCCACGGATGGAGGCGATTCTGGCTACGCCGATAAAAGCTCTTAAAGAAGCCTTTAGGGCATATCCGGCTATAACTCTGCACAGTATTCAGCTCATAGGATGTGAAATATATAATTCGGGAGAGAGCGCTTTCGTCGAATGGTTCGGCCGTCAGATCATCTTTTTCGGGTTCCAGTATCCAAACGTCAAAGGGATTACCGATGAATGGCAATTGGTATCAAACAAGGCACATCTGAAAAATATCCGTGTCTGGCTCGATCTAATCGCTATGAATCCCAAGTGGTCGAAAGTGCTCATATCGGCACTTATGATCAACCTTACGCTGGCAGGAGTGAACATAGTCGACACCGACCTCTTTCAGAAGGACATCACGAAACTCTTGAACAGCGACATCAAGCCTGTCTACCATATCATCAAACAGCTCGCCAAGGTGTTTCCAGCCTATTTTAACGTCATCAATGCGGAGGGCGAACTGCGTGAGGTTTCAACTGCCCTCGATGATGCAACCCGCACAGCCGACCCGCTCATCCGTTTTCTCCGTAAACATAGTCACATAGAAAGCAGTTCGGTTATCGTCGACTTTGCCGAGGAGGTTATGAGGTTCTGGCTCACAAAGGATAAAAGGCCGCTCGCCCATTTTCTGCCCGAAGATATCCATGGCCGGATAAGCGAATCGGGACCCTTTGTCGACGACCTCCATCTGATTTTCACAACCTTTGTCAACTGGAAAGCAATCACCGGTGTTACCGACCTTCTCGGCTACTCAGAAGCCGAAATTATCGCATCGATTAAAGATTTGGATGTTAGCCCAAATGAAAAGAGACGCGCCTGGCTTGCTATCAGGTTTTACCAGATGCTCTATGCGAAATACAGGCTCACTTCGCAGGACATAGGGGAGCAATTGAAACAATCCGCCGGTATGGGGCTTCCATCCGCTGAGGCGCTCATCGCCGTTCTCGAACAGGGAGGGCCTCAGCAGAGGATTTCGGCTGTCCTTGACTACCTTGAGCAACTCAAGGACATCATTCTCGCGCCGGAGAAGTTTGAGGCAATCGAGGACATCGCTCGCAAACGGCATATCGCCGCAGGTATCCCTTCTATGTACGGCAGGTATATTGAAAAGAAATTCAATGCCCTCTCGATGACCTATAGGCTAGAAAATCTCGCTAATATCTATTTCGAGGAGTTGATCAATTCGATCAACCTGACTTATATAACACGGGCGACTCTTGTCGAGATCGAAAAGTATGCGAACCTTTTCTTCAGAGCCCTCAGACTCGACGGAATCTCATCGAACCGACTCGAAAACACCCTCGAACTCTTGTCGGGCTCACTTGAGGTAAAAAGATTTTCCTTCTCGCAGTACATTGATATATTCCGGGGGTTTGCTGATGCGGTGCAGGATATCGTCAACACCTATTGCAGCGGTATTCACAAAGGCACCCTGAAGGTCATCATTCCCCAGATAGGAGTTAGCAATATGCTGTCCAGGTACGGCGAGGCTGCACAGGGACATAGCGAGTTCGAATTCATCAATAAAATCGCAGAACAGTTCCTGCGAGAAACCGTTGCTTCTTCTTTAAGTCTTCAGCAGCTCGATGTCTTTATCAGTAGGATCCTGAAGACCCTTTTCGAGCAGGGGGGCGGACTCGATATGAGTAACCTCGACCTGCTCATGAGCTATGATCAGAAAAGAGCACTGTCGGATATCCACAGTCCTAACAGTGCTACAAGCGACCGGATACATCTTGGCAATAAGGGATACAATCTTGCTAAGCTCGCCGCCCTTGGGGTTAAGGTCCCACCAGGTTTCATCATCACTACCGAGGTATTTCGCTGTCGCGAGGCTATCGGTCGCTTCAGCTATGCAGCGGAACATCTCAACAAGTGTATTGAAGCAGAACTGCGCCATCTTGAGGAGAGGAGTGGTAAACTCTTCGGCAATCCCGATAACCCTCTTCTTGTTTCGGTGAGGAGCGGCGGTGCGATCTCGATGCCGGGGATGATGGATTCCCTGCTCAATGTCGGGATAAATGAGAGCATTGTCGAGGGGCTGATCAGGCAAAAGAGGAAGGGCTGGTTCGCCTGGGACTGCTACCGTCGTTTTCTCCAGAGCTGGGGTATGTCTTTTGGTATGGAGCGAGATGCCTTCGACGCTGTCATCGATTCATACAAAAAGAAATACCGGGTCGGACTTAAGATTGAGTTTAGTCCCGACCAGATGAAAGGAGTTGCTCTCGCCTATAAAAAAATAGTGGCAGATGCGGGCATAGAGGTCTCGGATGACCCTATAAAGCAGCTTCACGGGGCAATTGATCTGGTCTTCAGTTCTTGGATGTCAGCGAAGGCAAAGGACTATCGTGACATACTCAGTCTGTCCGAAAACTGGGGGACCGCCGTTATCGTACAGGAAATGATTTACGGCAATCTTGACACTGGGGCAGGCACGGGGGTACTCTTTACGCGGAATCCCCGTGAGCCCGGTGACAGGGTCATGTTGTGGGGTGACTTTATGACGGGTGCGCAAGGAGAAGATATCGTAGCTGGTCTGGTGAAGACACTGCCCATATCCAACGAGCAGAAACGCATGGAGGAGAGGGCTAATGATTATTCACTGGAAGACCTGTTTCCGGCCATCCATTATCACCTCCTTAGGATAATGAAAGATCTCATTTACGAGCAGGGCTGGGGTGCTCAGGAAATTGAATTCACCTTCGAAGGGGGGGACCCAGAAAATCTTCATATTCTTCAGGCCCGTGACATGGCCATTACGCGTGGAGAGGCGTTCATGGCATTCATCCCTTCACCGGAACTTTCGGCCGGATATCTTTCGAACGGAATAGGGGTGGGGGGCGGAGCATTAAGTGGAAAGGTTGCCTTCGACCTTGAGGATATACGTACATTCAAGGGAAAGGACCCGTCAACACCGGTGATTCTCCTTCGATCCGATACGGTGCCTGATGACATAAGGCAAATATCGGCTGCCGATGGGCTGCTCACTGCGCGTGGAGGCTCGACCTCGCATGCCGCCATCATCGCCAACAGGCTCGGAAAGACCTGCGTTGTAGGATGTAACAAGCTTGTCGTTCTTGAGCACGAGAAGAAATGCAGGCTGGACCGCAAGACGATAAAGGCGGGTGATTTCCTCAGCATCGACGGAAGGAATGGGTCAGTCTACCTTGGGATGCACAAGGCAAAAGAGGTCATGCCGTTGACGTGAACTGGTTTTTGAATAAACCGATAAATACCAATTAACATAGTGGGGGGATAATATGGCGGAGAAAGTTGTGACGATGCTTTTTGAGAAAAAGCCCGTCCTCGGTATCAATGGTCTTGGAAGAATCGGCAAGCTCACGCTTTGGCATCACATAGGGCGGAAACAATTTTCAGAGATCGTTGTGAATATAGGACGCAAGGTCGGGACGAAGCTCGAAGACATTGCTTTGTATATTGAGAAGGATTCCTCCTATGGAATGCTCCATACCTATCTGTATGGTTATCGTGCAGAACGGCTGATCACGCATCTCGATGAAGAAAAGGGGACGATGGTGATCGATGGCGTACGAGTGACTATTTTGAGGGAGACGCGCAATCCCAAAGAGATACCGTGGAGGAAGCATGGCGTCAAACTTGTTGTTGATGCAACGGGGAAATACACCGACCCCACGGCAACGCCCGACGCTCGGAGCGGCTCGGCCCGCGGCCATCTTGAGGCAGGCGCTGAAAAGGTGATCGTCTCGGCCCCGTTTAAGATCAGAGAGAAAGGTGTTCCGTTTCCCGACGATGCCGTGACGCTCATCGCAGGCATCAACGACAATGACTATGATCACGGACGGCATCATATCATCTCAGCAGCCTCATGCACTACTACCTGCCTTGCCTATATCGTGAAGCCACTCCTCGATTATTTCGGTCCAGGCAAAATTTTGAGCCTCTCTATGGCTACGGTCCACGCCTCTACCGGATCACAGCAAGTCCTTGACCGGCTCCCAAAGGAAGGAGCGAAAGACCTCAGAAAAAACAGAAGCATCATGAACAATATCATCCTCACGAGCACCGGCGCCGCTAAAACCCTTGCACTTGTTCTGCCCGAGATGAACAGGATTGGCTTTATCGCCCAGTCGGTCAGGGTGCCGATAGCGACCGGATCGTTGATAATATTGGTTATCGCCATGTATGACGAAGAGGACAATCCGCTCATCAACCGCGCCCTTATCAACAAGATATACCTTGACGCCGCAGAGAGGGAAATAAAGGGATATATCAAATATACGGAAGAGCAGAATGTCTCCTCGGATATCATCGGCTGCTTCGGCCCTGCGGTGATAATCGAGGGCAATGAGACCCATACGAGGACGGCGGTCGTGTCTCTCGATATCGGCAGGCATTATGCAAAGGGAACAGCGCCCGAAGGAGTGGGCCCCATCGTGAAAATTCCGATCACGCAGGCGGTTGTTTACGGGTGGTATGACAACGAACTCGGGAGCTATACGAACATGCTCGGGGATTTGACGTCAAAGATCGGGTCGAAAATGTATCAATAACATCAACGAGCCGATGCTGGGGAGTAGCCGTAGTATCGAAGAATTCGGCTATAATAGAAATATGAAACGATATGTCTTGGCTATTACCGGGGCAAGCGGTCCGATCTTCGGCATCCGTGTTCTCGCTGAGTTGATCAAAACAGCAGAAGTCCATCTTGTTATATCCAAAAATACCTTCCCCATCATTCTGGAAGAGACTGGAATTGATTGGGCTGAAGATACGGAAACAGCCATCAGAAATCACTTTGCGACCGACAGGCTTTTTTTCCATGAGGATAAAAAAATGGAAGCGCCTGTTGCGAGCGGCTCCTTCATGACAAACGGGATGCTGGTGGTGCCGTGTACCATGAAGACACTTTCGGGGATTGCACACGGCTATGCTAACAACCTTATCGAAAGAGCCGCTGATGTGACCCTAAAGGAAGGAAGGCCGCTCCTTCTCTCCCCGCGCGAGATGCCCTTCAGTGCAATTCACCTCGAGAATATGCTCAAGCTTGCGAGACTCGGCGTCCGCATCGCCCCTCCGGTGCCTGCCTTTTATCACGGGCCGAAGGACTTCGAAGGGGTCATCGATTTCATTGTAGGCAAGATACTCGACAGCTTCGGTATCGAGCACGAACTCTTCAGAAGATGGAAGTCGGGCTAACCCCGCAAATATGATCCAAATCATAGTAAGTCCGGTCTGACAGTGGTAAACTAAAATTATGAAAGAGAGCTGCCCAGGAAGCAAAGAGATAACGAGTCCTTCTCCGGACGACCTCGTCTGTGTCTTCTGCCATCACCGGAACGAGATCTGGTCGGATGAACCCGACATGACGTGTAAGGGATGCGGCAAGACCATCACAAGGGACATGGTAATGTCATGCATCGAATGGTGCCCTGCGGCACGGGAATGTGTGGGCCACGAGAAGTACGAAAGGCTTATGAAAAAGATTAGGGAACAGAACGCTGTCGCAAAATAAGCCGCGGCGTTCAGTAATCTATTCTGTGGGAGTCATTGCAACCTCGTTTCCTCATCCTGTATCCTTAATTCATGACCGGCATACTTTTATTGAACCTCGGCGGGCCTGATTCACTCGATGCCGTCAGACCCTTTCTCTACAACCTTTTTTCGGATAGGGACATAATAAAACTCGGTCCGGCGTTTTTTCAGAAACCTCTGGCCGCATTCATTGCGACGTTGCGTGCAAAAAAGACTCAAGGCATGTACCGTTTGATCGGCGGAAAATCCCCTCTTAGGGACATCACAACGGCACAGGCCGCGGCACTCGAAGATGCATTAAACTTAAATTATCTAGCGATGGGAAACAGAACTTATCGTGTTTATGTAGGCATGAGGTACTGGCATCCATTCATCGAAGAGTCAGTAGAGCGTATGCATCGAGATGGAATAAGCGATATCGTTGCTCTCACCCTCTATCCCCACTATTCGATAGCCACTACAGGGTCGTCGATCATTAAGTTGGAAAAAGCTGCTATGGAGACTTATCGGACGGAGCGTAACCAATGTCGGGAAACGTGCGAGAATTCGTCTTATATAATTCGCTGTCCGCACTTCACACTCCGCTGCATCACATCGTGGTACAACCATCCTCTTTACATCGAAGCCATCGATGAATGTATAGCAAGGGGCTTTGCTTTGTTTAAAGAGCAGCCTGAGGTGCTGTTCAGCGCCCACAGCCTTCCTCAAAAGTTCATCGATGACGGTGACCCATACCTAAAAGAGATAGAGGGGACGATCACCGCAGTCACAAAGAAGATTGCTATGAGATGGCATCTCTCGTTTCAGAGCAAGAGCGGCCCGGTGAAGTGGCTAGAACCATCGACAGAGCAGATGATCGAGGAGCTCGCGCGACGCGGTGTCAAGGACTTGCTCGTTGTCCCGATCAGCTTCGTCTCTGACCACATCGAGACGCTTTATGAAATTGATATTCTTTACAAAGACATGGCTCATTCACTCGGCATCAATCTGCAGCGAGCGGAATCGCTCAACACATCGCCCACGTTTATCAAGGCCCTTGCGGAGATCGTAATTAAGTCATAACTTAGTAGTGCATGGTGCATCACGTTTTGACGCGAAACAGAATAGTCCTCAAGCCCCTGCTCGAAAGCTTGGTATTAACCAAGGCATTTTATCCTTTTGAGAAAGCAGCGAAGCGGATGTGCCAGGCTCCTTCGCATCAAACGGGCATGCCCTGGCACGCAGGCATTTCTCTTGCATTGCGGCCAATCACCTTATAGCTTATGATATCGCTTTAAGTTATAATCTTAAAAGTAAACGTCTTGGAGGCTCTATGAGAATTGCTATTGTTGGTGGTGGAATATCCGGTCTATCACTTGCCTATGCGTTGTTAGAAAGAGGGCAGGGATCTGACATAAAGGTATTTGAGTCGGAAAGCCGTCCCGGCGGCAAGATATATACCGAGAAAGTCGACGGATATCTGTGCGAAGCGGGAGTGAATGGGTTCCTTGACAATAAGCCGAGCACTCTCGAACTGGCAGCAAAGATCAACCTGTCTCCCATGAAGAGCAGTGACAATGCCCGGAAGAGATTCATCTATACGGGCGGGGAACTTCGAGAGATCCCCGATTCTGCAGTAAAGTTCTTCATGTCCAATTTTCTGAGCCTCCCCGGCAGGCTGAGAATGATCGGTGAATATTTCGTTCCGCGGGCGATGAAAGACGACGAGACTCTAGAATCCTTCGCGGTAAGAAGGGTCGGCAGGGAATTTTACGAGAAGCTCCTTGACCCCATGGCATCGGGCGTGTATGCGGGTGATCCCTCGAAGATGAGCATCAGGAGCTGTTTTGCTAAAGTGTATGACCTTGAGCAGAAGTATGGTGGTCTTATCAAGGGCTTCATGGCAGCCGGCAAGGAGGCAAAGAAGTCAGGGAAAAAGGTCGAGGCAGGGCCGGGTGGGACCCTCACTTCATTCAGGGAAGGGATGTACAGCTTTGTCGAGGCACTGAGTAGTCTGCTCGGAGACAGGGTTCAGACAGGCAAGGCGGCAAAGGGCATTGATAAGACTACTGGCGGATACATGCTGCATTTTAAGGATGGATCAACATGCGAGGCCGATTGCGTTGTTCTCGCATCACCAGCCCATAATTCAGCTGAAATAGTGCGGGACTTCGACAAGACTATTTACGACATCTTGACGACAATCCCTTACCCTGCGCTCTCGGTGGTTTCCTTCGGATTCAAGCGAGCAAAGATCAGAAGGGACATTAATCTGTTCGGTTATCTTATTCCGGGTAGTGAAAAGCGTAAGATACTGGGGACGCTTTTCGATTCGAGTATTTTCGAGAACCGTGCACCGGAAGGATACGTCTTATTGAGGAATATGGTGGGTGGCGCAAGAGCGCAGGATCTGGCCCTTCTCGACGATGAAAAGCTCATCAGCACCGTGAGGACTGAACTTGCCGAAATAATGGGTCTCAGGGCAGAGCCTGATTTTGTGAGGGTGTTCAGATGGGAAAAGGCGATACCTCAATACTTGCTGGGGCACCACCGAAAACTTGAAGCGCTTGACGAAGCATCAGCGAAACATAAGGGGTTCTATCTTGCAGGGAACGCATACCGAGGCGTAGCTGTAAATGATTGTATCGCCAACAGTATCAAGTTGGCGGATGGAATAGCGAGATTAAGCCTTTAAGTTTGCCCCGCACGGAGGCCTAGCAGGCCCTTCAGAGGCTGCTGGCGAAGATTCGGGGCGCGTCTTCTGCGATCATATGGCAGTCGGCTCGCACGCCACCTTTCTTGAGATGAGATTCGATCTGCTTTCTCGCCATCATGCAAATCTTTTTTATAACATTGAATCGTTTTCCATAATAAAGATAAGGGAACAGATCGGCTACCGGAGAACCGGCAAAAGGTGCCAGATCAGCTTCCGCTATCCCTGCATTTTTTAAGAATATTAATGCATCCCGGACGGAAGTAAGCTCCGCCTTCCATGCAGCGACCTTCAGTATATTCTCCCATCTAGCTACGAGATGTATTCGTGAAGGACATAACGGCGCTAGGTTGCAGGTATCTATGAGTCTCGTCACTGTAGGGAAGGCATCACAAAAATTCCCTACTGAATTATCATTTGTTTCATAAGCGGGAAGATAGGCATTCTGACTGAATCGGAAAAGGTCCTTGTGGGCATCCATGGCAGCCTCGCTGTCGCATATAACGACCTCGGTGAGATCGGCAATTTTCTCCGGTGAGAGAGCAGAGAGCATGATTCATTTTAGCATAAGATTAGGATGGGGTGCGCATTTATTCATCGAAAAATATCAAAGAACTCTCAGAGTGAAAGGAGACTTTATATAAAGAAGATTACAATTCTTATAGGTCTATCTTGTGTGGCTGTTTTATTGACTGCGTGCGCATCAACGAGCGTTAGATTTAATATACAGGGACTACCATTCTATTCAATCAAGTTGCCATTGTCCTTCTGCATCGTCACCTTATCCTTGATGATTTTATTAACAAATGACTGCTTTGAACAGTCAATACATTTTCATGATCGTCTGTGTATCAGGGATCACTCCAGCGGAATATATTCCATATCGAGTTCACAGGGATGTACTAATTGTAAGCTCAATAACCAGCCCGGCAGTGTATATTTTGTCTATCCTCATTACCCTCACCTGGCAGTGGTGAGGCAACCTTTATAGATATTAGCAGCGATGAAGTTTTTGCAGGATTCGATCACGGGATATTGGATATATCGCCAATGCTTGCCAAATCAAGGCTCGATAAACCAGATGTATTCAGGGAGAGCGTCTCGTCGTAGGGCTGTCTGCACGTGGAAACTGTCAGGAATTAAACGTGTTTTGCTGTTGGACAAGCCAGCGATAATTCAGACGTAGCCCTCTAAAAGGAAAATACAAGGATAAAAGAAGCAATCGGTATTATTTATTCTCCCCACATCACAAGAGAACGAGTGTCCAATTCAGCCTATGTACGCGTATGACTTACTAGGCCGTGTGGAGGTATTTGAAAAAGCACATGGCAGAGCTATAGGATATAGCGACTTTTTTCGCCTTACAAAACCTTGCAAATATTATTTATCGAGTACTCCAGCGAAAACTTCTTTGACTTTTTCCAGAACCAGCGCATGTGTGTAGTGGTTACCAGCTACGACATTTCCTGTTGACAGAAAGTCCTCTCCGCCACCGAAGTTGGTGCTGATGCCACCGGCTTCTTCTATCATTAGGCTTCCCGCGGCGCAATCCCACGGGGCTAATCCGATTTCGAAGAACCCGTCGAACCTGCCGCAGGCAATATACGCCAGGTCGAGGGCTGCCGAACCGGCTCTGCGTATATCGCTTACTTTAAGGAAGATATTTTTGAAGAGCATCAGATATTGGTCAATCAGCGCCTTATTCTTAAAAGGAAATCCAGTGGCGATTAGCGAGTTTTCCATCCCCGACGCATTGGATACCGCAATTTTATTTCCGTTCAGGAAGGCCCCCTCTCCTTTGACTGCCGTAAAGAGTTCGTTTCTGAAGGGGTCGAAGACAACGCCGACTATGATTTCTCTTTTGTATTGAAGTGCGATGGAGACGGCAGAGAAGGGAAATCCGTGGATGTAATTCGTAGTGCCATCAAGGGGATCGATGATCCACCGGTAGTCCTCGGTCTCGATCTCATGAAGGGATTCCTCGGCAAGAAAATGGTGGCTCGGGAAATGTTCCCTGATAATGTTGATGATAATCTGCTCCGATTCAGTATCAACGCGAGTGGCGAAATCAAAGGCTTGCTTGAGGCTGATGTCGCTGGCGGAGAGGGTCCCCCGATTGGCACAAATGAATTTGCCGGCCTGCTGCGCTGCTTCTACCGCGGTTTCAAGAAGTCTTCTTGTTTTGGATTCTTCTCGGGTTGACACTTCCGAAAAAGACATTAACGGAGCCTTAAGACAGTTAGAGATTCAATGTGGTATGTCTGGGGGAAGAAATCGATGATACGCATCGCTTCGATTTCGTATTGGCCGAGAAGTTTTTTAATATCCCTTGCAAGGGTAGATGGATTGCAGGACAGGTAGGCGATTCGCTCCGGTTCGACGTATATAATCTTGTCGAGGGCAGTGTTGGTAAGACCTGGCCTCGGCGGATCAACGACAAGTATGTCGACGGTGTCGCATACCTTCAGACGTTCGGCGGAACATTCGATAAACCGGCAATTCCTGATGCCGTTAGCTGCCGCATTTCTCTTTCCATCCTCTATTGCAGTGGGGTTCTCCTCAACAGCGTAAACATCGGCGCCGTCAAAGGCGATGGGCAGCGAAAAGTTGCCCCCTCCCGCATAGAGATCGATGACTCGCTTGCCTTTCAGCGGCTGTAAAGCCTTTCTGAGAAAGCTCACGACTGTACGGTTAAGGTCCCAGTGACCCTGAAAGAAGCTCTGCGGTGAAATGGTGTATGTGAGCCCGTCGAGATCAAGGGTGATGTGCTCGTTGCCGAAGCTGACTGTTCTGCCCTTGTCAGACATCCCGCACACCCCTTCAAATCCGGCATCAAGAAGGAGCATCCCGATTTGGTTCCACCGCGCCATCGATATCTTTGATGAGGATTTCAGGAGGGCCATCCCTTCACTGCCGTATGATATATGGAGGTCCGAAATGCTATCAAACAGGGCTGGAGACGCTTTGTATATTCCCCGCGCTTTCGCATAAAGGTCATTAACCTCTTCCTTCATGAGCGGGCAGCTGTCAATGTCGACAATTTCTCTCGACTTTTCCCGGAAAAAGCCAAGGGCTCCCTTGCCCATCTTGAACTGTCCCCTGTATCGGTAGTGCCAGGGACTGTGGCCGATGAACGGTGTGGCAAGATCAGCCTCTTTTTTTGCTATTCTACACATGCAGTCGAGGAGAATTTCCTCTTTTAGCAAGACCTGACGGGGGTAGGCAATATACTGGAGCTGGCAGCCGCCACATTCACCAAAGACAGGGCATGACGGCTCGATTCTGTCAGGAGAAGCCGCAAGGATTCTTACGGCGTTGGCAAAGGCAAAATCCTTCTTTTGCTCTTCAATCTTAGCTTCAACGGTCTCGCCGGGGATAGCATTCCTGATGAGTAGGATCGAGCCATTCCTTCTCGCGAGTGAAAAGCCGCCGTATGCAGGGAGGTCGGCCTTAACGGTGATTATGGCGTCATTTTTTTTCAATTATCTGCTTTATCGTTGCTTTCAGATTTGCAAGATCAGAAGACTTCACCACGTATGCATCGGAGACCCAGACTGAAAAATCGTCCCGATAATCGTAAGCGGTGAGCATGATCACCGGTATCTGCGGATTTTCCTGTTTCAGTTGTCTCAAGACCTGGATGCCGTCGATATCGGGCATCATGATGTCAAGTGTCACGAGGTCCGGGTTCTCCTGCCGGAACACATCGAGCGCTTCCTTGCCCGAGTTTGCCGTAACAACATTATACCCTTCATCCTCGAGTTCAGCCTTGTAGAGTTTCAGGATGTTCTTTTCATCATCTACGACCAGTATTTTCATTCCGGTCCTCCTTTAAGGGGTAGATAAATTTTAAAAATTGTGCCATTTCCTACTTTGCTTTCAACATCTATCCTGCCGCCGTGCTCCTCGATAATCCGCTTGGTTATCGAAAGCCCGAGGCCCGTGCCTGTCGGTCGGGTGGTGAAGAAAGGATCGAAGATCCTACCCAGGTCCTCTTCCCTTATTCCGTAGCCGGTGTCCTGTATCTCAATAACTGCCTCTTTTTCTTCGGCCCGCTGTCCCAGGAGGTCGGGCACTGAAAAAATCGACTCCTGATAGACTCTTATGGATATTGTACCGTTTTCAGTCGCATGGTTAGCGTTGCTAATGAGATTGAGAATGGCCTCCTTGAAGCGGTCATAGTTGATCATCAACTGCACGGTATGATCGACCTCTTTTTTTAGAACGTTTCCGCGCTCGTTGACCGCCGGCTCGAGGAGCGTAATGATGTCATTTATAAGATCGGCAGCCGTAACTTCTTTGCGCTCGGTGATGGTGCTCTTCACGAAACTGAGGGTATTGTTCAGTATACCTTCGAGTCGCCTCACTTCGTCAACGATTATTTTCGCATGTTCCCTGAGGTCCGTGTCGAGTCTCCTTTCGAGTCTTCTCGCAAAGCCACCGATGGAGAGAAGAGGATTTCTGATCTCGTGGGCGACTTTGGCGGCCATTTCTCCGAGGGCAGCCATGCGCTCGATAGAGACAATTTTTTCCTTAAGCTTTTTGATCTCGGAGACGTCCCGAGCGATATGCACGGTCCCTGTAAGTGTCCCGTGCTTGTCGAACAGGGGGGAACTTGAAATGAGAAAAGTGCCTCCAAGGTTCGGGTCATCGACCTCTCCGACGAAAGGTTTATTCGTCGCGATGGTTTTATGATGGGGGCAGAGTTCCCATGGGCTATCCATACCATGAAAGATTTCGTAACACTTCTTGCCGATAATTTCTTCCTGGGGTTTGCCGATCTTCTCAGCTACGGCACGATTAATCTTTTTGATGGTGTAGTCGCTGCTGTTAATATACATAAGATCCGAAATGGACTCAAAGATATTGTTCAGTTCCTGTTCTGCACGGGCCACATGTTCGAAAAGGCGTACACTCTCGATGGCCGATGCGATCTGATCCGTGAAACCCTTCAGAATATTCATGTCGTGATCGGTTATGGGTTTTCGTGAATAGAGGTTATCGACCCATAAGACTCCGATGACCCTGTTTCTCGACATGAGGGGAAGCACAGCATAGGCCATCGTACCGAGCTGCTGAATAAGAACAGGGTCTGAAAATGGCGCGGTGCGCACATCCGTTACGTTTAAAGGCCGCATTTGCTTGACGACCCGAGTGAGTACCGTATCGGCTTCGAGGGACACTGTGATACCGTGGCAGAGCTTGTCGATGAGCGAATCCTTGCTCAGTTGACCAAGTTCAATCTCCTGCATTATCGTATGAATGTCTTTGTTTTCCATCGATAGACGTGACCAAATTTCCCAGGCTTCGTCATGGTTTGCCGGACCGACTCCCATGGCGCCCTTGAGGGTATCAGCCTCTTCATTGATGAGAAAGAGCATCGCGCGGTTGAAGCCAAGGCCGTCGCCCATCGTAACTGCCGTTAGGACCATTCTGAGCAGCCTGTCCAGTTCGAGGGTCCCCCGCATGGTAGAGCTGATGAAAAGCAGTCGGGACAGTTCGTTATTCTTGCGTAAAAGGTCCTTTTCGATCATCTTTCGTTCAGTGACATCCCTGCCGATCCTGCTGATCCCGATGACGTCTCCCGCCGAGTTCTTGATTGGGGCCATATTGATGTTGACATCGATGATCCTGCCGTCTTGTGTCTTCCTGACCGTTTCGAGATCTTTTATCGTCTCACCTCTTTTAATCTGTTCCATGTAACTTTTTTCGGTATCGACAAGGAAATGGGGCACGTTTGGAAGGAACCGTCCAATGGCTTCCTCACTGGAATATCCGAACATTTTCTCAGAGGCATCGTTCCACGATGTCACGATGCCATTCAAATCTGTGGTGACGATGGCATCGAGAGAATTCGCGATTAGGCCTTCGAGGTAGTCCTTCAGTTCCTCGCTCTCCTTTTTTGCATTGACCGCCTCACGCTCCTGTTTCAACGCTTTCTCATAAAGGATCGATTTTTCGAGGACGATCGCAGCGACCGATGCAAAGCCTTCAAGGGTACCCCGGTCGTCTTCGCTGAAGGGAATGATAGTTCCTTCAACGGTCATCTTGTCATAAAGGCCGAAAGTGCCGATAAGTGTATCGCCTATTTTCAGTGGTGTGCAGATTCCCACTTCGATACTTTTCATAACGGCATGAACATCGGTATTTTCGGGCCGGTTAAAGAAAATTGTTTTCCCCTCAAGCGCAGCCCGACCGCACATGCCCTCGCCGATCTCAAGCTCTGGCTTAATATCTTCGCAGAGCCCCGAACAAGCCTCCACCTTCAACCTGCCATTTTCAAGGAGTCGCAGGATACTGCCGCAAGCATTAAAGAACTTAACGGATTCCATCGAGATTTTGCCCAGGAGATCCGGGAAGTCCGTTGTCGAGATAATCGACGCGGTGAGCGCATTGAGAACTCTTAGCCGTCGAAGTTGTTCGGCATCGGTGCTGCGATGGGTCGCACTGTCTGATGGCTCGCTATTGAATCCTACATTTTCGTCTTGGCTCTGATCCTGTTCGGTCATAATTTCAATCATGCAACTTGTTATACAATTGAAGATACATTGCAGCGGACTTTTTCCAGGAGAAGTCTCTTCCCATGGCGTTTTTGATGAGTTTTCGCCAGATATTCGTATTGTAATAAATACACAAGGCCTTTCTGATTTCCCCAAGGAAGAACTCTGGTGAGTGTCTACCGAAAAGGAACCCCGTCTCTTTTATTGTACCGTACACCTTCTCGCAGAAGAATTTTTCAGTATGCCCCCCCGGACTGACGATCGTATCAGTAAGGCCTCCGGTATCATATGCTACCGGCACCGTCCCGTAACGCATAGCGATCATCTGGCCCAATCCGCAGGGCTCATAAACCGAGGGCATGAGGAAGATATCGGACCCGGCGTAGGCAAGGTGTGCTAGGGACTCATCGAATTCGATCCCGATATATACGCGGCCCGGGTATCTACGGCCATAATCCTTGAGGATCGCTTCATAACGACTGTCACCTTTTCCAAGAACAAAGAGGTTCACACTGCTTTTCATTAATTGATCTGCGGAATTGGTGATGAGGTCAATCCCTTTCTGGGCAGAGAGCCTACCTACAAAACAAAGCAGTGGTGTCTCCTGAGATCCTTTAAAGGCACACCGCGACATCAATTCTTTTTTGCATTTCTCTTTCCCCGAAAGGTTGGTTTTAGAATAAGTTGCGGGAATTAAGTCATCATCGGCGGGATCCCACTCGGTGTAATCGATACCGTTAAGCACCCCGAAGAGGGAATCCACCCTTTTGCGGAGCATGCCATCAAGACCGAAGCCTTTTTCTGGAGTGAGTATCTCCTTTGCATAAGTGGGGCTGACCGTGGTAAGGATATCGGCTGAGATGATGCCTGCCTTGAGAAAATTTACCTTCCCGTAAAATTCGATACCTTCGGGATTGAAGATATCCCAGCCGAGCCCTGTTAGTTCAAGAGTGGAGGCGGGGAATAACCCCTGAAAGCCGAGATTGTGGATAGTGAGGACGGTCCTGGTTTTTTTAAATAACGTTCCGCTCCAGTAAAGTGTTCTGAGATAAAGGGGGATAAGGGCTGTCTGCCAGTCATTGCAGTGGAGGACATCGAATACCAGATTGAATTTCCGGCATATTTCAAGAACGCTTTTACAGAAAAAGACGAAACGGGAGTCATTATCTGGATAATCTCCCATGGCGTCGCAATACATTTCGTCTCTGCCAAAATATTCGTCATTCGAGACGAAATAAACAGTGCCGCGTCCTTGATTACCCCGCCGTTGTTCCCCTGCAGTATAGACTCGGCATTTCTTTGCAATCTTCCCGACAGGGATATCGATCTCCGTGCCCGTATCGACGAGAGAACCACGAAAATGCTCAGAGGTCACTTTGTAAAGAGGAAGAAAGAGAGAGGCATCGATGCCCATTCTGTTGTATTCCCTGAAAAGAGTTCCGGCAACATCAGCCAGCCCTCCTGTTTTTGAGAATGGCACTGCCTCTGATGATATGAGGGCAATTCTCATGAGTTTAGATCTTTGCTTCTCTCATAAATTTGGCAGCTTCTTCAGGTGGTGTCGGATTGATATAAAACCCTGATCCCCACTCGAAGCCCGCTGTTTTTGTCAGCTTCGGAACAATCTCGATGTGCCAGTGGTAATAGTCGTTGACCTCATCTTTGAAGGCCGAGGTGTGGAGGATGAAATTGTAAGGAGGGGTATCGAGAACCTTGTCGAGTTGCTTGAGGACCTTTTGCAGTATATCGGCAAGACCCGAAAAACTTTTATCGGGCGGGCCAAAGCTGGATTCATGCTGCTTTGGCAATATCCAAGTTTCGAACGGCTCCCGAGGTGCAAAAGGTGCAAGAGCAGCGTATTTATCGTTTTCGTAGACGACCCTTCTTCCTGAATCGAGTTCCTGACTGACAATATCGCAGAGGAGACAGCGCTCTTTGCTGTCATAATATTGCTTAGATGTGTCCATCTCTTCCTTGACGCTCTTCGGGATGATCGGCAGTGCGATGAGCTGGCTGTGGCTATGTTCAAGAGACGAGCCTGCAACCTCACCCTCGTTCTTGAATATGAGGACATACTTGAAGCGGAAGTCCTTCTTGAGATCCATTAGTCTAAAATAATAAGCCCAGAGTACGTCCTCGACCGCCCTCTGGGGCATGGTCGCCAGAGAGAGTTGGTGCTCGGGGGTTTCAATAATGACCTCATGGGCACCGATGCCGTTCATCTTGTCGAAAACCCCCTCTCCCATCTTATGTAGGTCTCCGTGGATCTGAAGGGCAGGGAATTTGTTCGGGACGGCTCTAAGGGTCCAGCCCGGCGAATTGGGAGCTGTGCTAGCGGGCCTGAAGGCGATAATCTCAGGAGTTGTCGTATGTTCGTTACCGGGGCAAAAAGGACAGAAGCCGCCTGCCTTGCGTTTCTGAGAAGGTGAAACAAAATCCGTCGGTCGTTTGCCACGTTCCACTGATATGATTACCCATCGCCCCGATATGGGATCTTTTCTCAACTCGGGCATATATCCTCCTCTCAATCCGGGATGAAGAAACTTGCTGATAGTATATATATTTTAAGCTATAATTATAGCACTATGAACCACGTTTTTCATGCGAGTCCGGTAAACGGCCCTTTTGACGACCCCTGTTTATACGTGCGCATACTAAGAGAACGAAGGGCGCTGCTTTTCGACGCAGGCGATCTCAGGGACCTTGACATCGGCAATATCCTCAAGATCAGCGATATTTTTATTACCCATACCCATATCGACCACTTCATAGGCATTGACACGGTCCTTCGGGCGGTGCTGAAGCGAGAAATTCCTTTACGGATCTTCGGGCCTGAAAATATAATCGCCTGCATCGAGGGCAAGCTAAAGGGGTATACATGGAACCTGATAAAGGAATACCCAATTAGGATCGAAGTCTTCGAGGTGCGGAAGGACGGCATCAGCCAAGCAGGTTTCTATGCGGAGAACTCTTTTTGCCGCATAGACCATTCTGGCAAGGAATTCCAGGATCTTGTCCTTGATGACCCGCTCTTCACCGTGAAGGCATTACCGCTTTCGCATGATATCCCGGTCCTCGCCTATTCGCTAGAAGAGGAGTATCATATAAATATAAACAAGGCTATGCTGCAGGAACGGGGACTGTCGGTCGGCCACTGGCTTTCAGACTTCAAGATGGCGATTAGACAAGCCGCTCCGCCAGATACTTCTTTTGAAGTGGACGGGAAGCTGCACAGACTGGATGAATTGATGTCGATAGCAACGCTCACACGGGGACAAAAAATCGCATATATCATGGATGTCTCTCCGAACGAGGAAAATATCTCGAAGATTATCCCCTTTGTAGCAGGTTCGGATATGCTTTTCTGTGAATCATACTTCCTCGCTCGTGATTTTGACAGGGCTAGGGACCGCCACCATCTGACCGCTGCCATTGCCGGTAGGATCGCGCGTGAGGCCCGGGTAGGGAATATCGGGACTATGCATATTTCACCTCGGTATCGTCATTGCATCGATGAGTTGTATCGTGAAGTGGAATGGGAATTTAGAGGGGAGAGGATATGAGGCCACTGATACTTGTGACCAACGATGACGGCGTCTACTCACCAGGACTCAGTGCCCTCCACAAGGCGATGATGGTGCTTGGAGACGTTTATGTCGTTGCACCTGACCGGGAGCGGAGCGCAGTCAGTCATGCTCTTACGCTGCATAGGCCCCTAAAAGCTGAGGAATTGAAGAAGTATGTATACAGCATAAACGGCACACCGACCGACTGTGTTGCCCTGGCGGTACACAAAATCCTTCCGAAAAATCCGGATCTCGTCGCCTCTGGAATCAACAGGGGTGCCAATCTTGGTGATGATGTGACCTATTCCGGGACCGTATCAGCCGCTATGGAAGGGACCATCCTCGGCATCCCTTCTTTTGCCATATCATTAGCCGGTGACCGACCGTTTCTTTATGAATCTGCCGTCCCTTTTGCGATCGAGGTTGCCCGGTATATTCTCGATAAACAACTCCCCTACGATACCCTTCTCAACGTCAACGTGCCAAACCTGCCGAAGCAAGAATTAAAGGGTATCAGGATCACAAAACAAGGCAAGAGGATTTATGACAATGCCATACAGGAGATCTATTCTCCCTGGGGTGAAAAGCACTATTGGATCGGCGGCGGTAAGCCTTATTGGGAACATGGAGAGGACTTGGATATGCAGTCGGTTGTGGATGGATATGTTTCGGTTACGCCCGTCCACCTCGATATGACCAATTATTCGGCCCTTGAGGCCCTCAGACAGACGTGGAAGAATACCAGAGTTTGAGAGATCTGATGGTTGCCACGCAGCTCATTCCGCGCGGGATTAAAGACGAGAGGGTCCTGCGGGCGATGAGGAAGGTGCCACGCCATATCTTTATGCCCGAGTCAGTAAGATATAGCGCCTATGAAGACATGGCTATGTCGATTGGAGAGGGGCAGACCATATCGCAGCCATATATGGTCGCTATTATGACTGAACTTCTGGAGATGACAGGCGCTGAAAAGGTTCTCGAAATTGGAACGGGTTCTGGATATCAGGCGGCAATCCTTGCGGAACTCGCAGCTGAGGTTTATACGATAGAAAGGATACCGGCCCTTGCCGATAGGGCGAGTGAAAAGCTCAAGGCGCTAGGTTATGAAAATATCCATGTAGTCATCGGTGATGGCACAATAGGTCTTCGAAATACGGCCCCCTTTGACCGTATTATCATCACTGCCGCGGCACCGACGCTCCCGCCGCCTCTCATAAGTCAACTGAAGGAAGGAGGCATCATCGTTGCTCCTGTGGGCGAGCGCTTCTCGCAAAACCTCCTCAAGGGACGCAAAGTAAAGGACCAACTTGTAGAAGAATACCACACCCCATGCGCCTTTGTGCCACTCATCGGTGAGCATGGCTGGAATGACTAATATTAGGTTGTAATTGCAGTAATAATAGTATGGTTTATATGAGTGGAAAGCGTTAATAGTGCGTTCAAGCGCTATTGTGCACTTTCAATACCGAGCAAATAGGCATTGCAAAACATAAGGTTAGGAAGGCATCATACAAGCAGTTCGCAGAACACAACAAGGAGTTAGAAGTAGTGAAATCGGAAATAGAAGCGAGAAGCGTGGAAAAGTGTGGGGTCTGCTATCTACTGGCTCCTCACTCCTGTCTTCTTGTCTGAACTCTGTATTCCTATTCGTCGAGCTACCATGAGACTTGCCTTTGTAAAGAAGCGTTTTTCCCTCCACGGCGGTGCTGAGCAATATCTGAGAACCCTCCTCGGTGAACTTAAGAAAGAGGGTCACGAGCTCCATGTCTTTGCTAACCAATGGACGGATGAAGCAGGGCTCGCCTACCACAAGGTTCGCATCTTGTCGCTCAGTTCATTTCTCTCGGTCCTCTCCTTTAGCAAAAATTCATCGAAGGTACTGAGAAAGGAGCGGTTCGACTGCATCATCAGCTTTGAGCGGACTGAGTACCAGGACATTTATCGGGCTGGTGACGGTTGCCACAGGGCATGGCTTGGCATCAGGGAGGAGATAGAGCCTTATCTAAGGAAACTATCGTTCAGGATTAACCCTCTGCACCGCTATACCCTCTCGCTTGAAAAAAAGATCTTTGACACTACGCCCCTTATTGTCGTCAATTCGGTTATGGTCAAAGAACAGATTCGAAGATATTATGGCACCCCTGAAAGCAAGATCGCTGTGGCGTACAATGGCGTCGACCTGAACAAATATTCACCGGGCAACCGATCAACATGGCGCGCCGAGACTCGGCATAGCCTTGGCATCGGGAAACGGGACAAGGTAATTCTCTTCGTCGGATCAGGCTTCAGGCGCAAGGGGCTCGAAACACTAATCCAATCACTGCCGGAGGCGATAAAAGCACTCCAGGGTGAAAGACTTGTCACACTCGTCATTGGCAAAGGTGACTGTTCGGATTACCTGCAGATGGCAAGGCGGCTAGGTGTTGAAGACCATATTTTGTTTCTCGGCCCACAGTCCGGGATTGAAAGGTTTTATTCATCAGCTGATGCATTTGTCTTGCCCACGCTCTACGATCCTTTTAGCAACGCGTGTCTTGAAGCGATGGCATCTGGCCTGCCGGTTATCACGACTTGGAACAACGGTGCTGCTGAAATCATCGAAGAGGGAAAGGAAGGCTTTGTTATGGCATCCATAAACGATACCTCGGAGCTGGCGGGAAAGATTATCCCAGCCCTGTCCGATGCCGAAGTCATGGGGATGAGAGCAAGAGTAAAGGCTGAGCAATTCTCCATCTACAAGGCGGCATCTGTATTTATCGATATCATCCGCCGGGTCTGTGGATGACTTTTTCTGAAAATCCCTGTAAAATAAACAGATATTCTTTATATGTCCATGATATGTCCATGACGTTTTCAAATATTGAATCTATCCTAGTCATCAAACTGCGACACATCGGCGATGTGCTCCTGACGGTCCCCGTATTTAGGGCCTTAAAAGAAAAATTTCCGGATGCACGCCTGAATGCCCTCGTGAACGCTGGCACAGAGGATGTTCTGAAAAACAATCCTCTAGTGGATGAAATCATTGTGATGGATAGGAAATTGAAGTCACTTTCAGCCATAGCGCGCTTATCGAGGGAACTCTCCTTTCTTAGGTCGATTTCGAAAAAGGGGTTTGACATGACCATCGATCTTACCGGAGGAGACAGGGCGGCAGTGCTTTCACTCACTTCAGGTGCTAGATACAGGATAGGGCCGAGCCCTGTAAAAGGCTTCTGGGGGAAAAAGAGCATTTATACCCATCTGGCCGAGCACGATGGCAAGAGTCACACAGTGCTCCAAAACCTCCACGTGGTGAGCCGGTTTGGAATAGATACAGAAGACCTTTCGGTCGACTTTCATCCACGCGATGAAGACAGAGATTATATAAAGACTGTGCTCGAAGAACGTGGAGTCAAGGGAGACGCTGCGATGGTCCACGTACATCCAACCTCGAGATGGCTCTTTAAGTGTGGAAAAGACGAATGCATGGCTGAGGTTGTTCGGTGGATACTCGATAAAGGAATCATGGTAACGGTTACGTCATCTCCGGATAAAAAGGAGATTGAAAAGGCCGGAACGGTATTAGATCTGATCGGGCGACGCGATGGGTTGTTCGACCTACGCGGTAGGACATCCATACAGCAGCTCGGAGCGTTGTCCGAGGCATCAAAACTCTTTTTCGGTGTCGATTCCGCTCCTATGCATATTGCCGCCGCAGTGGGCACGCCTGTCATTGCTTTGTTTGGGCCGAGCGGCGCTTTTCATTGGGGGCCGTGGGACAACAGGATTGCCAAGCACAAAACGAAGATGCTCGAATCGGGGACTCCGTATAGTCGACGAAACGGGATGCAGTCTTTCGGCGTCAATACGGTCATCCAGAGGGACTGGGATTGTATCCCCTGCGGTAAGGACGGCTGCAATGGGACTAAAAAGAGCAGGTGTCTTGATGACATACGCCCCGGCGAGATCATGGCTGTCATAGAAGAGAAATTGGGGGGAGGGGAATAGATGTTTACCCTGCTCCATACCGAATCTTCAATGGGCTGGGGAGGCCAGGAGCACCGGATACTCAAGGAATCCCTTGGCTTGAAAAAGCTTGGGGCGGCAGTCATCATACTTTGCCAGCCTGACAGCAATCTTGCAGTGAAGGCTGCCGAAGCAGGAATCGAGGTAAGGACCTGTAGGATGAGGAAGAGCTATGACCTGCCCGCTATAATGCACATAATGAAGGTTATAAAGTCTGATGGCGTCGATATAGTAAGCACCCACAGTGGAAGGGACAGTTTCCTAGTGGGACTGGCGGGAAGGCTTTCGTCGCGAAGACCGCGCATCGTAAGGACGCGGCATATCGCCCTGCCCATGACCTCTAGAGTGTCTTACTCGATCCTCCCACACATGGTTGTTACTACTAGCGAATATGTGAGACAGTATCTGATCGGCGAGGGTATACCGGCTGACAGAGTCGTTGCAGTGCCGTCAGGCATAGACATAGGGACATTCGATCCCGCCGTGGTTAAGAGCGATCTGCGCACAGAACTGAAGGTAGGCGGCGAGGTTTCCCTCGTGGCGACGATTGCTATTTTAAGGTTCAAAAAAGGACACCATATACTGCTCGACTCCATCCCTGCAGTGTTGAAGGAAGTGCCGGAAATGCTTTTCCTGATCATAGGAGACGGTCCTCAGGAGAAGAATATCCATGAAAAGATAAAGGCGATGGAATTGTCTGAAAAGGTCCGCATGCTTGGCCTCAGGCATGATATCCCAGAGATTCTGAAAGCAATAGATCTTTGCGTACTACCGACTCTCCAGGAATCATTGCCTCAGTCGCTTCTGCAGGCCATGGCAATGGAAAAGCCCGTCATCGGAAGCAATGTGGGCGGTGTGGGAGAGGCTGTCCAAGATGGAATCAACGGTTATCTCGTGAGACCCGGCGATCCGTCTTCGCTCGCGGATGCGATAATCAAGATTTTGCAGGACAAGGAAAAGGCGAAAGCAATGGGCAAAGAGGGCAGGAAAATAGTTGACCGGAGCTTTACCGTAGAGGCTATGTCCAAAAAGATGTTCGATATTTATGCGTCACTTTGCATGGATAAGCGAAGATGAGACCGATCCCTGTGCTCATGTATCACCATATTAATTCTCATAAAGGTGATATGGTGACCGTAACACCTGATGTGTTCGAAGGCCAGATGAGGCACTTAGCCCATGCGGGCTACAGGACGCTGAAGATCGGGGAAATGCTAAATCTCCTTGAAGGCAAATCGGTGATAAAGGAAAAGGCGGTGGCCGTGACTTTCGATGACGGATGGCTTGACAACTATCTATTTGCATATCCGATATTGAAAAAATATGGAATCAATGCGACGATCTTTATTGTTACCGATTGGGTGGAGAAGGCATCTGAAACAACATTCCCAGTGCCGGGATCGGTCCCGAAACATGCGGAATCTAAGAAATTGATAGCCAGCAATGAAGCCCACAAGGTCATGCTCAGATGGAAACTAATCAGAGAAATGGCCAGGAGCGATCATGTCGACTTCCACTCTCATACGAAGAGCCACCCGAGATGCGACCAAATACCCGAAACTGATCTGATAAGCGAACTGGCGGGGTCGAAGGAAGACATAGAAGAGAGGCTCAAACAGCCATGTCCTTACCTTTGCTGGCCTAAGGGAAAATATAACGCCGCCGCCGTCAAAGCTGCCAGAGATGTTGGATACCAGGCACTCTTCACGACCGATCCCGGCATTGTAAAGACAGGCTCTGACCCGCTTGCAATCGGCAGGATAGTCGTCAAGGACAGTGTCGAATGGTTTGAGAAAAGATTGCGGATATATACAAGTGCTCTTTTTTCGGGATTATATCTGAGGATGAAGAAGAGATGAGGATTAGACTCGCAGACGGACTTCTTTACGTTGCCATGAAGGTGTTGAAGGCGGCGGACAAGAGGCGGACCGATCTGAAATATTTCGACCCTGATAAAGTGAAAAACATACTGGTAGTATCTTCGACCGCAATCGGCGATACACTCCTGTCAACCCCAGCTATCAGGGCTGTGCGAAAGAGATATCCTCATTCGAAAATCATAGCCCATTTCAACGTGAGGAATATGGCGCTTTTTGAGAACAACCCAGACATAGACGGGATTACCCCCTATTATGGGGGATATAGGAAATTCTTCGGGACGATTAGAGACTTTCGCAGCTACAACTTCGATCTCGTATTGATATTCCATGGGAACGAGCCACAAGCAACGCCGATGGCATATCTTTCGGGGGCGCAGTTCCTCATTAAACTGCCCAATACAAATGAATACCGTTTTCTGTTATCCAACCGTAATGAGCTTTTTCAATGGACAGATTTTTCACATGGGGTGAAGCAGAGGCTGAAAGTGGCCGGGTTGGCTGGTTGTGATATTTCAGAAACGAGGATGGTTCTGCCCGAAGCAAAGGATGGTCCTGCAGCCATCAAAGCTTTTATAAAAAGCAAAGGCATAAAAGAGACGGATATGGTCATTGGTTTTCAGGTGGCAGCGTCCACCGTGAGCAGGATGTGGTTTGCCGATAGGTTCATCGAACTGGGCAAAAGAATCTGCAACATCTACCCCGCAATAAAGATAATAATTACTGGGTCTCCGCAGGAGTCTGACTATTGTCGAAATATTGCAGACGAGATAGGAGGAAATACGATTGTGTCTGCAGGTGAGGTTGCATTAAAATATATACCTTCTCTGTTAAAGAGCTTCAAACTGCTCGTTACAGGGGATACCGGGACCATGCATGTGGCAATAGCTGTGGGTACGCCTGTCGTAGCATTGTTTGCGATGGCGGATTCAAGGGTGTCGGGGCCGTATTATGATAACGAGAGACATTTTATAATACAAAAGTACAGGACCTGTAATCCTTGTTCCGGAAAGAGATGCAAATATCAGAAATGCATGGAAAATATAAGCATTGACGAAGTCCTCGGTGCTATCGAGACAGTCATCTTTAAGAACCGGATCATCAAGGAGTAAAAAAATATTCTCCTGCACGTTGTCGAACAGGTGGTGATTTTAAAAAATGTGGAGTGATATAAAAATAATATGCTGAAGAATGTTGTAATGGCATATCATGACCGACCGCCCATCATGAGTTACCTCCAGAAGGCATTTGAAAGGAAAGGTGTGTCTGCCGGGCAATTTGACATGAACACCAACCACTGGTTCGACAAATGGGTTATCCATACGGTCGACAAACAGCTCTGGAACCTCAGACTTTTGCCGAAGGGTCTCAGTGCATTTGAGGGTCATCCGCTAAAGCATCTGCAATATAGGAGCACCTTAGCGGGAAAACTCGTTGACGAGTTTAAGCCCGAACTATTTCTTCTGATAAGAGGCTGGAGACTTAATGAAGAAACCATGCAGTATATAAGCAAAAAATGCACTCTCATTGGATGGTGGCTTAACAGCGATTCGAAGAAGATGGACGAGGTTTTTTCCGAAATACATCACTATGACTATTATTTTTTCTTTAACTCTTCGGGAATCGAGGAAGCGAGAAAAAGGGGATATGAGAACTGCGAGCTGCTGCAGCATGCAGTCGATCCCGAATCATTTTATCCGATTAAGAATTTATCACAAAAATACGATTGCTGTTTTGTCGGAGGGTGGTCCGAAAAGAGACAGGCTGTTATGGAAAAAACAGTCGAAATCACGGGAGAGGTCGCAATCTATGGATCGAAATGGAAAAAAAGGAACCTTTCAAACCCCAAAATCCTCAAGGCCTTGAAAGGGAATTATATAGGCGGCAAAGAACTTGTAGAACTATATAACTCAAGCCGTATAGTGCTTAATATTACCACATGGGGCACCGATGCAAAGGCGAGAAGTGGGATAAACATGCGAGTGTTCGAAGTGCCTGCCTGTGGAGCATTTCTTCTCACTGATGGCTCTCGGGACCTCGAGAATGCGGTGACGCCGGGCAAGCATGTTGTTGTCTACGAAGATATACAAGACTTCGAGGGAAAATTGAAATACTATCTCCAAAATGAAGACGCCCGAAGGCACATAGCCGAACAGGGATATAATCATGTTATCAAGAACCATTCTTATGACAACATGGTTGACAAGATCATTGATGCTTACAACAAAGTCAAAAAGGCGTAAGGAATAAATGGGACCGCAGATCGACTGGAGCAGCATTAAGAAAGGCCGAGAGGATTACATACGCCGTTACAAAACGGGATCAGTGTCGATACTTGAATTCCCAATAGTGCGGTCTGGAAAGGAAGTCTTGAAAAACCTCATTAGACCGGGGGACTCTCTGCTTGATATCGGTGCAAATGACCGCAATCTCGAAAAGTTTCTGGCAGGCAATGGAACAGACGCTGGTTATTTCAGTTTCGACATCGATAAAACTTGGCCGCACGATTATCACAGTCTTGAAGAAATAGATCGGATCTTCAACATCTGCGTGGCGTTCGATATGGTGGAACACGTGCCTCTCTCCGAATTGCCTGACCTATTTACGCGGATACATGGCCTTCTAGCTCCGGGCGGCTACTTTATCGTGACGACTCCGAATGTGTGCCATCCTGTTTTTTTCTGGAGGGATTGTACACATATAACCCCGCTTCGTTATGACGAACTGGGCGGACTTTTTCTATCGACTGGGTTCAAGAATGTCAAACTGTACCGGGCCGTCAATCTGGGGTTTCGCAAAAAAATAAAGTATTGGATGTTTAAACCCCTTCTAGATTTTCTGGAAATCGATTTTGTACGAAACATCGTCATGGTTGCACAAGCATAAGCTGCAAGAATTCAGAATGGAGATGAGTGATGGAACGGGTTGATTGCGATCTGTGCGGCGGTTCGAATTTCACGCCTTTTATCCAGTCGAAAGATTATATAAACAGAACCGAGGGTCTATTCCAAACCGTAAAATGCAGCGAGTGTGGCTTGGTTTTTACAAATCCACGGCCGCGCAAGGATGAAATCCTCAATTTTTATCCTGACTCATATCCATCGTATGCACAAGGTGAGAGCTCGACGCCGTCAAAATTTGCAAAAGGGATTTATCGGAAGCTACTAGAATATTATTTCGGGTATATGCCTCATAACAGCAAGGGAATTTTATCAAAGATAATTCTTGCGCCCGTTTCCATTTTCAAGTTGGGTGCATTTTATACCAATGCTGTGCCGGCTTTTGTCGAAGGAGGCAGACTGCTTGAAATCGGCGCGGCTCACGGCAAATTCCTGCACGAGATGCAGGGGGTTGGATGGGAAGTATACGGAATAGAACTCAGCAGCTATGCTGCCGGTCGGGCTAAAGAACTCTACGGACTCGATGTTATCAATACGGACATCGATGATGCTAAATTCGACATGGCCTATTTCGATGTCATCATCATGAAGATGGTACTCGAGCACGTATATTCACCGGACAAGACATTGGAGACGATTGCAAGATGGCTTAAGCCGGGTGGCCACCTTATTATCACAGTGCCCGATATTTCAGGTATTGAAGCGAAGCTTTTCAAAAAATATTTTTTCGGTCTTCATCTGCCGAATCATCTATATCATTTTTCGCCAGAGACAATAAGAAAGTATTTTGTGAAAAATGAATTGAGCATTGAGAAGATATACCACATAAAAGACACGAGGGACTTTAAAAAAAGTGTCGACATACTCCTAGAGGAAAAACCTTCCGACATGCTTCCCAGATTTTTGAATAGTCGAGTCTTCAAGCTCGCAAGAAAACCTTTGCTGTTGCTGCTTTTTTCATTGTGCAGGTCCAGTAGGATGACCATTTATGCAAAGTCGGAGAAGGCCCGTCCTGCATGAAGAAGATCCTGGTCCTCGATACCGGTAAGGAGTGGGGGGGCGGAACAAACAGCCTGCTCGAACTTGTAAAGAGGATCGATAAAAACAGGTATTCATTTTCAGCAATATTTCTGTATAACTACAGCAGGAATGACGGGGTTACTATCGGCGATATGCTTTCAAGTCTTGGAGTAGAGTTTATCCACATGCCGATCAGGAGGCAGGGCCTCGTCATCAAGAGCATGAAAGAATGTTCGAGGGCCATACTCTTTTGTAGCAAGACATTAAAGAGGAGAGCCGTTTTCTGGATCGATTTTTATACTCGAATAAACAGGACTGCGAAGAAAATTATGGATGTAGTAAGAAAAAATGAGTATTCTCTGCTCTATATGAATAATCAGCCATCATCCAATCTGGAAGGCCTTTTGGCAGCGCATCTAGGGAGAGCTCTGACAAAGGGAGGCTTTTCAATCCCGATAGTCCAGCACGCGCGAAGCAATGCCCGCCTGTTGCCGGAAGAGGTAAGGCTTGCAAACATGTATCTGTCAAGAATGATCTGTGTGTCAGAGGGATTGAAAGACGGCTACGTAAAGCAAAATATAAGGGGAGACATAGTGCGCGTCGTTTATAACGGCATTGACGTGACGATAAAGCCGTCGACACCGCCAAGTCAAATCAGGCAGGAGCTTGGGATAAGGAATGCCGAGGTCCTGATAGGCATGGTAGGATCATTAATGAAACGAAAGGGATTCGACCTCTTTATATCCTCACTGAAGCGCCTCAGGGAAAGCGGTAAGAGTTTTAAGGGGCTTATTATCGGGACTGGCCCTGAAGTGAAAAGGCTTAGACAGCTTTCAGAACGCCTTGACCTCGCAGACGATATTATATTTGCGGGGTTCAAGAATGATGCCATTTCATATATAAACGCGCTCGACATATTTGTCCTTTCTTCGCATGGGGAGGGCTTCCCGAGATCCATACTGGAAGCGATGCTGATGGCCAAGCCGGTAGTCGCTACCAATGTTACGGGTTCGGCTGAACTTGTTATTGATGGCGAAACAGGCTACCTTGTGCCGACCAATCCCGATAAGCTGTCTCAAGCGCTCCTTCGGCTGATGGATGACCGCGGGTTGAGGGAACTTATGGGGGAAAAAGGAAGGAAGCGTGTGATCGAGAACTTTTCGATAGAGAAATATATTGCAGGTGTTGAAGAGCTATTCTCTGAGGTCTTAGCCGGATGATATACGTGCTTTGCACATATCTCTTTTCTCCTCTGCTATATCTTCTGATGATCTTGAGGAAAAAAGATGCAATCGAAAGAATCCTGGTAATCCAGACAGCAAAGATCGGTGATTTGGTCTGCTCAACGCCCGTCTTTCGGGAAGTTAAGAAAAAATATCCGAATGCCCGTCTGACAGCATTGGTGAGTCCTGTCACAAAGGAACTATTGGAATATAATCCATATGTGGACGAGATCCTGACCTTTAATACTGCGGACTATAAAGGCCTTGCCGGTAAGGTGAAATTGTCGAAACTGGTATGCAGAGGGCGCTATGATGTGTTGATATGTCTGAATCCTAACATTCCCTTTGCGTTAGCAGGCTTGTGGGGAATGGTCCCGCAAAGGATCAGTATTATGCCTAACTTTTCCGGTTTCACATTCAGGTTCGCATCAGCACTGTTTACCTGCCTTGAGTGCCATGCTTCCGGAATCCTGATATCTGAAACGTCTGTGCGCGCGCTACGCTGCCTGGGCATAGAAAGCGGCGACATAACCAAGGAGGTCTATAAATCTCCCGATGCGGCTGCGGCTGTTGATCGTCTTCTGGGGCAGATTGAGGCTCCGGTGATAGGGTTTGCCGTCAGCAGCGGGAACAAGCTTAAAGAGCTTGGCGCTGATAAGATCGTGGAGATCGTGAATGCATTGGCAAAAACGTTGGATGTCTCCATCGTACTCATCGGGTCACACCAAGACAGAGAAGTGGCAAGAAAGGTGATGCAGGGCGTCATAAAAAAAGAGAGGACCATCGATACTACAGGCGCATTGAACCTCCGACAGCTCCCTGCGCTTCTGGAGAGACTGGCGCTGTATATAGGAGTAGACACCGGTATAACCTACATGGCGGATGCGGTATCCGTGCCGATCTTGCATCTTGCCGGTCCGATCGATACGTCCGAGCAAAGACCGGGCGGCAAGCGTGTCAAGGTTCTTCAATATCACCTGCCCTGTGTGCCGTGCACTTATGTTTTTAAGGTAGCCCATGCTTGTAGGAAAGGCGACCGTGCATGCATAGCAAGAATTACCACCGCCGATGTGGTGAATGCGGTCAATGAATTGATCGACCAAGGAGGAGCGTGGGAATGAAGCCGGGAATTCTGGGCGAAAAGTGCGACTCGATGCTGGTCTGGATCGATTGGGCCATTCTTTTGTGTCTCTCGGTGCTCATCGTTACGCTGCCGATCGCTCATACACCAACGATTCGCGCTTTTGCCCTCTTTATTCCCGCCGGGTTGCTTCTCATAAGAGCTTTTCAATCCCATCAATTTTGTTGGGACCCCACATCCTATGAACTGCAATTCGTAATCTTTTTTATGGTTGCGGTTTCTTCCATTCCTTTTTCTGTAAACAGTTACCGCAGCATCAGGGAAGTATGGGGCGAGCTCATCACGCCGATTATTCTCTTTTATACTGTGTACCTTGGTATCCGAAAAGAGCGAGATATCTCATTATTGATGTCGGTCTTCTTTTTCGGCAACTTAGTATTTAGTTGCTATTCCTTTTATGATTTTGCAATGCACGAAGGTAATTGGCTTACTTACACGATATATAAGGCTGGTGGACTCAGGGACCCTGGCGGGGGTGAAGCCGCGGCGCTTTATCACACTATAATGATCCCTTTTATATTTTGGGGTGCATATTATTTCAAAAAACCATGGCCACGTACCGGACTTGTTGCGTTGCTCATTATCAATCTAGCGGCACTGCATATTACTTATGTTCGAGCTGCGATTCTTGCGGTGGGCGTACAGATATTCTTTGCGGGAATGATGCTCATGATAGAGAAACGACGTAGAATGGGTATCCTCCTTCTTGTCGTGCCGATTCTTGTCGGGAGCGTCTACATCGAGAGCGGGATGTTTCGCGAGATGCAGACCGACCGGATACCAAGTATTAGGGAATTAATCGAGCTGTCGCCGGAACAAATTGTAGGGTCTTCTACAAAGGGCATGCAGCAGCGGCTTGGTATGTGGAAAACCGCACTTCTGGAAATAGGTAAGAACCCATTTTATCCGCACGGGTATGGAAGGTTTTTATTCGGCAACATTGTTAAGACCGAGAAGAACAAACACTTTATATTTGCGCAGACGCACAATACATTTATCGGAATGGCCTTTGAACTCGGGATACAGGGTCTGATCGTTTTCCTCTGGATGATTGGGACGTTCTTGGTTGTCTGCTGGAAAAACTGGCGAAAAAGCTTGACCGATAAAACAGGTCTATCTCATTATATGACTGCATCTCTTGTAACTATGATGACAGGCTACTGGGTCAATAATTTTTTCGGGAGTTTTGACGGTGGGGACTCCAAGCTGCTCTTCATGCTTCTCCTCGGCATGGGGATGGCTGTGACGAAGGGTTTTCCGGCGGTACGCCCGAAGAGCGGCACTGCATGATCGGTAAGATCCTATTTATTCGACGCGACAATATTGGCGATCTCGTCTGTACGACGCCTGCTATGTCTGCTGCGCGCAAAGCGTATCCGAACGCGAAGATAGGCATATTGGTGAATACATACAATGCCGCTGCCATAGCCGGTAACCCCGATATTGATGAGGTCTATGTTTACGAAAAAGCAAAGCATTCACCAGAGAAAAGCAAGTTGACCGTATGGATGAGCAATGCGAATGTGCTCCGCAGAATCAGGCGGGAGAAGTATGATGTTGCGATCGGCTGCGGCTCGTTTTCTCCCCGCCTAGCTTGCTATACGCATATGACACGGGCGCGGATAAGGATCGGGTACACAAAAAAGGGTGTCGATGCATCCCGCTGGTATACCGTCCCGCTGCTTGAGCCTGATGGAAATCTCCATGAGGTCGAAAGGACTATGAATCTTCTTTCTCCTCTTGGTGTGACAGGGGAAGCGCCGAAGATGAGAGTATTCCCATCACAGCACGAAATGCTGTATTTTAAATCACTTGCGGATGCAGCCGGAGGCATTGGGAAACCGTGCCTCGCGATGCATATCAGCAGCAGAAGGCCTGAAAACCGCTGGCCCTTAGACCACTTTATCTCTCTAGGCGGGAAATGGGCCGAGCGCTATGGCACGCGCATTATGCTTTTATGGTCTCCGGGCAGCGAAAAGAATGTTTATCATCCGGGCGACGATGAGAAGGCGGGTGCTATTGTGAATGCTCTCGGACAGGACGTTCTCGCCTGTCGAACATCCCACCTTTCAGAACTCATCGCAGTCCTGAGCATGGCGGATATCGTCGTTTGCGGGGACGGAGGCGCCATGCACATGGCTGCCGGCCTCGGCAAGCCGATAGTTACGATGTGGGGCTCGACCAATCAGGACCGGTGGCGGCCTTTCGGAATTAACCACATCATCCTGCAGGAAAAAAGCAGAAGGGCTGAGGACATAAGTGTCGTAGCTGTCTTCGCGGCATTGGATAGACTGCTATATAATAGAAGCTGTCTTTAATAAATTTGAGGTGTCTGTAATATAATCATGAGCACGAAAATCGAAGATGCATTCAAACGGTTCCGAAACGACAGGTGGCATGACGACCTCCGCATCTTCTGGCTCCTCTCGAACCCATACATAGGCAGGCTGTCAGCTGCGCTTGTCTGCAGTCTTATTCTCTCGGGAACTAACGGCGCCATAGCCTGGGGCACCAAATCGGCTATTGATGATCTGTTGATCATGAAGAAGACGGATTATGTCTATCTCCTCACGGTCGGCATTGTTCTGCTATTCTTTTTCAGGGGCCTTTTCACCTTTTTCAATAATTATCTGATGCAGTCAATCGGTGCAAAGATAGTAAGGGTGGTCAGACAGGAGGTTTACGAAAAGATCTTGGCCCTTCCCGTCTCGTTCCATACGAGGACTTCGAGCGGCGTGATCATTTCCAAGCTGCTAAATGATGCCAATCTGCTGCAAAGCACGATGAGCACCATCAAGGACTTTACCGTCGAGATCTGTACTGTCATCGTACTTGCAGGCGTCGCAATCTACCGTAAATGGGACCTAGCAGTCATCTCTTTTATTGTGGTCCCGCTGATTGTCTTAAGCATAGGCAAACTCGGATCGAAGATGAAAAAGACAAGCATGACGACAAGACTGCTACTAGCTAAGATTACGGCGATAATCAATGAAACCCTACAGGGCATCAAGATCATCAAGGCCTTTACCATGGAAGATAGACTGAAGGCCAGGAATGAGCGGACGCTTGCTGATCATTATCGCAACTCGATGAGGGAGACCCGGATAAATGAGGCATCGTACCTTATTTCAGAGGTGCTCGGCGGTATAGGCATTTCAATCATTTTGTTCTACGGGTTCAGCCAAGTTATTGCCGGAACGATGACAGCTGGAGACTTCGGGTCATTCATTATTGCCATAGGGTTGATGTTCACACCCCTCAAGCGGCTGAGCCGCGTCCATAATAACTTTCAGCAGGGACGAACCGCACTTGAGAGGATCAGGGAGATCATTGCGGTCGAACCCGAAAAGCCGGGCGGTCACGATATTGAGGTAAAAGGCGACATTGTGTTTGACCATGTCCATTTCAGATATCCCGAATCTCAGGTTGATGCGCTCAAGGGTGTCAACCTTTCGATAAGGCAGGGAGAGATTGTAGCATTGGTCGGCTACAGCGGAGCAGGCAAGAGCACCCTTGTCGATCTCGTCGCCGGCTTTTGGTATCCGACTGCAGGGTCCATCCTCATCGATGGACAAGATATAAACAGTCTCTCGCTTCATTCGCTGAGGGGCTATATCGGCACCGTGACCCAGGACATAATTCTTTTTGACGATACGATAAAGGCGAACATACTATTCGGCCGTCAGGATGCAACTGAAGAACAGGTCATCGAAGCTGCTCGGTCGGCGTTTGCCCATGAGTTCATCATGGAACTGCCCGATGGATATGAAACTCAGATAGGTGAGCGAGGTGTGAGGCTATCCGGCGGCCAGAAACAGAGGATTACCATAGCCCGAGCAATTATTAGAAATCCTTCGATCCTTATCCTTGACGAGGCTACCTCATCTCTCGATACCGAGTCGGAGCAGCAGGTCCAGAAGGCACTCGAAAAGCTCATGCTCGGCAGGACCACTATTGTCATAGCGCACCGTCTTTCGACGGTCCAGAAGGCAACGCGCATTGCGGTTATGAGCGGCGGCAGGATCATACAGGAGGGCACCCACGAAGAATTGATGCAGCAGGGAGGTCTTTATCAGGAGCTGTATAACATGCAGTTCACAAGCGCTGAATCTAAAAGCTAAAGGGAGTGAGTGAGATGCGTTACGGTGAAAAGGCGGTAAAGAAAGCGGCGCTCGAAATCTGGGACAACCCGAGCCAGGAACGGGATTATGAGATCCATATCTCTTTCCCTGAATTTACCTGTCTCTGTCCGCGTTCCGGCTATCCAGATTTTGCGACGATAAAGATCAACTACGTCCCATCAAAAAAGATCGTCGAACTGAAGGCGTTGAAGCTTTATCTGAATGCATTCCGAGACAGGCAAATTTCTCACGAAGCAGTGACCAACCTTATATTCGACGAGTTGAAAAAAGCTCTTAAGCCGAAGGTTCTGGAGGTTATCGGAGATTTCAACCCGAGGGGAAATGTCAAGACGATTATTACTGTGTCATCAATGAAGAGCGATAGGACCCTTGGGAGTTAAGCGTCTTGAGAGATGTATAATTCGGAGCATCACAGGTAAAAAGACGGGAGAGTATCATGAGTTTACTAATGCGACTGTGCAGACTCTTCGGCTGCGAGCAAGAGAAAAAGACAGCGAATACTCTTCAGGATAAATATCCTCAGCATGAGATAGGTAAAGGAACTTACGGTGACCTTACGATCCTTTTTTGTGAAGGCGACAGCAAAGCCAGTATAGGAGCATTCTGTTCATTTGGGCCAGGCGTTCAGATATTTCTAGGTGGTGAACACAGAACGGATTGGGTTACGACCTATCCATTCAATATGAAGTGGCAATACGCCCGGCATATCAAAGGACATCCCAAAACAAAAGGGGATGTTATTATCGGTAACGATGTTTGGATCGGTGCTGAAGCGATAATCATGTCAGGAGTCAATATCGGAGACGGAGCAGTTATCGCGACTAGGGCAGTTGTGACTAAGGATGTCCCGGCATATTCAATATCAGCCGGCAACCCGGCCAGAATTGTAAAGATGCGATTTGACGACAAAACGATAAGCAGTTTGTTGGAGGTGCGTTGGTGGGATTGGGATGATGCAACGATAGAAAGATACCTTCCCCTGATGTTGAGCACAGAGATTGATGTTTTTCTAAAAACTGCCAAAGATGAGAATTTCAGGAGCCGACAACGTTCATAATTAAGCTGGGCCTGTCAAAGTGTTATCACGAAGAGATTTTCGCTCTTTGGATAAACTCCTTCACCTTCTTCAGGTTTTTTTTACCTTTCTCTGCCTCGACGCCGCTGCTGACATCAACGGCATAAGGCTTCACCCAACGGACAGCCTTTTCGATGTTCTCAGGCGTCAATCCACCTGCAAGAATAATCTTGCCGAACCTCTTCGCTTCCAGGGCAATATCCCAGTTGAAGATCTGTCCTGTTCCTCCATAAGATGACGGCGCATAGGTATCGAGCAGGTATGCAGATATGCCTTTATAATGCTCAAGTGGGTTGAGGTCGATAAAATCCTTGACCCGGAACGCCTTAATCGTTGGGGTCCAAATTGAACAATCTTGAGGTGGCTCATCTCCCTGGAGCTGAAGCGTCTTAAGATTTGCCAACGCCATAATCTCTCGTATCTTTTCCGGTTCTTCATTCACAAATACGCCGACGGTAATGACGAAGGGTGGCAATTGTGTCGTTATCTCTCTCACCTTATCAGTCGTTACACATCGGGGACTCTTCGGATAAAATACAAAGCCGAGAGCATCGGCGCCATAATCGACTGCAGCGAGAGCATCGTCCAGATTCGTAATGCCGCAGATCTTGACCTTCATAAGTACCTCAGGATGTTTGCCATGCTCCGGCTTGACTGGACCATTCAGGTCTTCACTGGATTGTCCAGTCACGTCGGTTCATGACGGTTACTGTCCGTGCAGTGCTGAGAATTACTTTATCACAGGCAGCTTTGCCAGCGATTCCCTTATTGACTCATCGGGATACTCGAAATCTACAAGTTTCCCGTTAAGATAATCGTCGTAAGCAGCGAGGTCGAGATAGCCGTGCCCGCTGAGGTTAAATAGGATGCATTTCTCCTTGCCTTCTTCCTTGCACAAGAGCGCCTCATCAATTGCGGCCCTGATGGCGTGGGCACTCTCCGGGGCAGGAATGATTGCCTCGGTCTTTGCAAAGGTCATTGCCGCTTCAAATACGGTCAACTGGCGATAGGCTCTGGCCTCGATTATTCCGTCTTTATAGAGTTGAGAGACGAGTGGTGAATCGCCGTGATAACGGAGACCGCCGGCGTGGATACCAGGGGGCATAAAATCGTGGCCGAGGGTGTACATCATCAGAAACGGTGTCAGCCCGGCTGTATCTCCGAAGTCGTACCTAAAGTCTCCCTTTGTCAGGGTCGGGCAGGAACTCGGCTCGACGGCGATAGCCCTGAGCTCTTTCCCATGGATCTTATCAGCAAGGAAAGGGAAGGCGATGCCTCCGAAGTTGGACCCCCCTCCGCAGCAGCCGATGATGATATCGGGATAATCACCTATTGAAGCAAGCTGTTTCCTGACCTCCTGTCCAATGATTGTCTGGTGAAGGACGACATGGTTGAGCACTGACCCGAGGGCATAATTTGTGTCAGAGTGGGTCGCCGCATCTTCTACGGCTTCAGATATTGCTAATCCGAGACTACCCGGACTATCAGGGTAGTCCTCAAGCGCCTTCCTTCCTGAGTTGGTTATGTTCGATGGGCTGGCGTGAACTGTAGCACCCCAAGTTTCCATAGCGATTCTACGATAGGGCTTCTGGTTATAACTTACTTTGACCATATAAACGGTCACATCGAGCCCGAACATGGTCCCTGCAAGGGCCATCGACGAGCCCCACTGTCCGGCACCCGTCTCAGTAGCGATCCTTCTGATGCCGGCCTTTTTGTTATAATAAGCCTGCGGGATGGCTGTGTTAGGCTTGTGACTCCCTGCAGGGCTTACCCCTTCGTATTTGTAATATATTCTTGCCGGTGTTTTCAGGAAAGCCTCCAGCCTTTTGGCCCGGAAGAGCGGAGAGGGTCTCCAGAGTGTATAAATCTCACGCACCTCTTCAGGGATATCGATCCACCTCTGCCCTGAAACCTCCTGCTCGATAAGGGCCATGGGGAATATAGCGCTTAAATCATCAGGGCCTACCGGCTGCCTCGTGGCGGGATGAAGAGGCGGCTTGGGAGGGTTCGGCATATCCGCAATGATGTTGTACCATTGTGATGGGATCTCTTTTTCAGAAAGGATAATCTTGGTCTCCGACATAGTTCCTCCAGGGGGTATAAGTTCGTAAAAACTATTTTAGCATAAAAGGGCATGATAAGAGCATGGGCAAACTGCGTATAGCGGACTGAATTACAAGGAAATATGATATAATAATTGACTTTATGAGCGACAGTAAGACCATAAAAAAATTACCCGATCAAAGAGGCTATTTCGGAAACTACGGGGGAAGGTTCGCCCCTGAGACCCTCATGCCTGCTCTTATGGAGCTTGAAGCGGAATACGCAAAAGCGAAGCATAACAAAGCCTTTCAGGACGAACTCGAACTTCTGCAGAGAACGTATATTGGCAGACCGACGCCACTCTATTTTGCGAAGAGGCTTACGGAGCATCTCGGGGGCGCAAAGATCTACCTAAAAAGAGAAGACCTTGCCCATACCGGCGCACACAAGATCAACAACGCTATTGGCCAAGCCCTACTAGCAAAAAAGATGGGTAAAAAACGGATTATTGCTGAAACCGGTGCCGGTCAGCACGGTGTTGCAACGGCCACGGGAGCCGCCCTTGTCGATCTCGAGTGCGAGATTTACATGGGTTCGGTTGACATGAAGCGGCAGGCCCTGAATGTTTTCAGGATGAAGCTTCTCGGAGCAAAAGTGAACGAGGTGTCTATTGGCTCGCAAACCCTCAAAGACGCTATCAATGAATCCATGCGCGATTGGACCGCTAATGTGAGAACGACCCATTACGTGCTCGGTACAGTTTTCGGGCCGCATCCCTTTCCAGCAGTAGTGAGGGACTTTCAGGCTGTGATCGGCAGAGAGGCGAAAAAGCAGATACTCAAGGCCGAGGGTAGACTGCCCGACTACCTGATCGCTTGTGTGGGTGGCGGGAGCAACGCCATGGGTCTGTTCAACGAATTTCTTTCCGATGACATAAAAATGATCGGCGTCGAGGCGGGGGGCAAAGGCATCGAAACCGGAGAACATGCAGCTCGGTTTGCAGGAGGTTCTATCGGAGTCCTCCAGGGATGCAGGACTTACCTGCTCCAGGATGATGATGGCAATGTACTCGAAACGCATTCGGTATCAGCGGGTCTCGATTACGCATCCGTGGGGCCGCAGCATGCATTTTTGAAGGATTCAGGCCGCATACAATATACTTACGCCGTCGATGATGAGGCACTCGCAGCTTTTGAACTCCTTTCACGGACTGAAGGAATCATCCCCGCTCTCGAATCAGCCCACGCACTTGCAGAGGTTACGAAGTTCGCTCCCGAGTTGCCAAAGGACAAGATTATTATTGTCAATCTTTCGGGACGCGGCGACAAGGATGTGCAACAGGTGGCGCGAATCAAAGGGATAGAATTAATCTGAACCAGCGAGGATAGTATTTGAACAGGATAGATAAGACATTTAAGAAACTGAAAGAGACCGGCAGGAAAGCCTTTATCCCCTATATTATGGCCGGGGATCCCGATCTTCAAAAGACGATGGAGCGAGTCCTCCTGCTAGAAGATTGCGGCGCCGATATCGTTGAGCTCGGTGTCCCCTTTTCCGATCCGGTTGCCGATGGACCCACTATCCAGCGCGCTGCAGAAAGGGCACTCGAGGCGAGAGCCTCCCTAAGGAAGATGCTCGCCTTTATGAGAGATCTCAGAAAATATTCACAAATACCAGTTATCTTCATGACGTATTACAACCCTATCTTCAAATACGGAGAAGAAACTTTTGTTGCTGATGCATCAGATGCCGGAGTCGACGGGCTCATTATCCCCGACCTCCCTCCGGAAGAAGCAGCGTCTCTGATAAGATGTTGCCGTTCGAGAGAGCTCGATACAATATTCCTTGTTGCGCCGACTTCGACAGAAGAAAGAATGAAAAAAATCGTGGCCGCATCGCGGGGATTCATCTATTATGTTTCGATGACTGGCATCACCGGGACGAAGCTCTCCCTCGAAGAGCATTTTAGAAATCATGTCGGCAAGCTTAGGGAAATGACCGGCAAGCCGGTAGCCATCGGGTTTGGGATATCGACGCCCGAAGATGCAGTGAATATGGCGACGGTGGCCGATGGGGTAATCGTCGGAAGCGCCATCGTAAAAAAATTCTACGAAGACCCCGATAATGCTAGGGTCTTCATCGAAAAACTGAGAGCGGCAATTTGAGCTGGTTCAAAAAAAGAAAAGAGATAAAGACCGAGAAGAAGGTCAAGATTCCCGAAGGCTTGTGGATCAAATGCGACAGCTGCAAGGAGATCATTTACAAGAAGGAGATCGAGAAGAACCTCCAGGTCTGTCCCAAGTGCAACTACCACTTCAGGATCAGCGCACGGGAACGCATCAATTACATCATTGATGACGGGAGCTTTGGCGAACTGGACAGCGATCTGACATCCACTGACCCGCTTCACTTCAAAGACAAGGTCTCATATATGGATCGACTTGATGAATACCGGCAGAAGAGCGACCTGTCTGAAGCAGTGATATACGGGGATGCAAGCATAAATATGAGGCCGGTGGCACTTGCAATCATGGATTTTTCGTTCTGGGGCGGAAGCATGGGTTCGGTCGTTGGAGAAAAGATCACGCGTGCTGCCGAGCGTGCCCTCGAAAAGAGGGTCCCGCTCATCACTGTTTCGGCATCAGGCGGGGCTCGGATGCAGGAAGGAATGTTCTCCTTGATGCAGATGGCAAAGGTCTCGGCAGCAATCTCCAGGCTGAAGGATTCCGATATTCTTTACCTGTCCATTCTCGCTGACCCGACTTTCGGTGGCGTTACTGCAAGTTTCGCGATGCTGGGGGACGTTATCATTGCCGAGCCAAAATCGCTTATCGGTTTTGCCGGGCAGAGGGTCATCGAGCAGACGATTAAACAACAGCTACCTGAAAATTTCCAGCGGGCTGAGTTTCTACTCGATCACGGTATGATTGATCTTGTCGTTGAGAGGCGGGAATTGAAGAACACGATCTACAAGTTAATCGAGCATTTTATGCCCGCGTCCCAGGATCTGACGAAACCATGAGCTACCATGCCGCGATCGACTATTTATATAGTCTTCAGAAACACGGCATCAAGCTTGGTCTCGAAAAAACAGAGGTGATCCTCTCCCTCATCGGCAATCCCCATAAACGATTAAGATGTCTTCATGTCGCCGGGACCAATGGCAAAGGGTCGGTGTCTGCCATGATCGCTTCGATCCTGAAGGCACAAGGATTCAGGGTCGGACTTTTCACTTCTCCGCATCTCGTGAGTTTCACGGAGAGGATCAAGATCAATGACCATGAGATCACAGAATCCGAAGTGGCAGACCTTACAAACGAAATTCGCTTTAAAATTGAAAAAGCCGATAAAAAGCTGAATCCCACTTTTTTCGAGGTTGTAACGGCGATTGCCTTTGTTCATTTTGTCCGACACAAGGTTGATTGGGTCGTTGTCGAAACGGGCATGGGCGGCAGACTCGATGCCACCAATGTCATCACCCCTGATGTTTCAGTCATAACGAGTATAGGTTATGATCACCGTGAATTCCTTGGTGAAAGTCTCTCCGAAATCGCTGGGGAAAAGGCGGGGATTATAAAAGAGGGCATCCCGGTCGTCTGCGCATCACAACTGCCCGAAGCGGCGGAGGTGATTGCGAGAGCCGCCCGTGAGAAATCAGCCCCCCTTTTTGTTTATGGAGAAGACTTCACTAGCGTCATTGTATCATCCGGCATAGAAGGCACCCATTTCAACTACTCAAACGGCCGAGTAAGGATGGAAGGACTATTCACCCCTCTTGCTGGAGAGTATCAGGGTATGAATGCCTCGCTTGCGATAAAGGCCGTTTTTGTCATCCTTCAAAGGGCAAAAGCAAGAAGTGTGAAGGACCAGAAGATCGATAGTTCGTCAACGATAAGGATGGGGCTTGCGGCAACTCGGTGGCGAGGCAGGCTCGAACTTGTCAGTGCCGATCCCCCGATCATTGTCGATGGGGCACACAACACTGCTGCAGCCACGGCTCTTGCCGGATTTATCACGAAATATCTGGCGGGACGGAAAATTATCCTTGTGCTGGGGATTATGGCGGATAAAGAGATTGAGAATATACTTAACGCACTGCTGCCTGTTGCCACAGAGACGATTTTTACGGCGCCCGCATACAACAGGGCCGAATCCCCTGACCGACTCGGCGAGCTTGCGAGGGGTGCAGGATTCACAAATGTGCGGGTTACCTCGAGCGTAAGGGAAGCCATGGCTATGGCGAAAGAGCGTCAGATACTCTATTCGGAGAAAAGCCTTGCGGTTATTGTCGTTACGGGTTCTTTCTATACCGCGGGCGAAGCGATGGAATCCTTCGGGGAGAAGTCGATACTGGGCACCCTAAGGGAGGCGTTGTGACTTTCGTGGATGCTATGCGACAACTACTCTTTCTGGTTGCAGGCCTGGGAATCTCCCTGGGCGTGGTATTTTTTCCTGCCGTTGGCCACGCCGAAGGGACTACCATCGACGCCGACAGCTTGGAGTACTACAAGGAAGAGCAGAGATATGTGGCGATAGGAAACGTCAAGATAGTTAAAGACAGCTCTATTGTCTTGGCCGATAGCGCTGTCTATTTCGATGAGACGGGAGATGCGGAATTGACGGGGCATGTCTCGATCGACGATAAGGATTACCTTATTAATACCGAACAGGCGGAATTCAACCTCAACGACAATACTGGAACTTTGCACAATGCCATCATTTTCTCCAAGAAGGACAAGGTGTGGATCGATGGTATGAACATGCAGAAACTCGGTGAGAACCATTATTATGCGAAGACCGCCTTTATCACTAACTGCGATTCTGAAGCGTACCGGATCGCGAAAGTCCTGACCTCCGAGAAAATTCCTGTTTCTCAGAGGCCCGATTGGTGTTTCAAGGCAGATGATGCCGACATTCTGGTTGGAGATACGATGTCGGCAAAGAATGTCACGTACCGTGTAAAAAAGACACCGGTGTTCTATTGGCCGTATCTTTGGACGGGGGTAGGGAGTAGTCGCGTGACCGGATTTGAGTTGCCGATGATCGGGAATAGTTCGACTAAAGGTGTCCGCTTCAGTGATTCGTTCTTCTGGGCTATTGATGAAAACAAGGACGCAACTTTCAATATGGATTACTTTAGCAAGAGAGGGATAGGCACCGGAGTGGAATACCGCTTTCTCGACTTTAATCACTCGGGGACCTGGTATGCCTATCACATCAGGGACAACGAGCTGCATAAGGACTTTGTTGAAGTTAAGGTTAATGATAAATATAAAACGGGCGATATTCAGGCCTTCCTCGACGTTAATTATGTTAATAATGCATTGTATAACCAAGAATATCCAAAAGATTTCCAGGCGAATATCAGCCGTTTCATGCAGTCGTCCGCTGAGGCGTCTGTCCCGCTGAATAATTCAAGACTCTATATCCTCAGCCAGGACTGGGTGAATTTATTGCCAGGGGTTGCAGAACACGTGCCGCAAAAGCTCCCTGAGCTTGGGTATGTTATCAATCCGACTGCTGTTGGTCCAGCTATATTTACTCTCTCGGCGAGTGCCGCGAATTTTATTCGCACAGATGATCCACATGGCCAGAGGATGGATATTCAGCCCACACTTTCATATTCTTTCGGAGATGCGATACGCTTGACCCAAGCGATTTCCCTCAGGGAAACGGCGTATAATCTCATGGATGGGGGGAGTTTCGGATCATCTCCTCACCGGGAGATGTTCCAGTACACGGCACAGGCCCAGACGCGTTTCATCAGGGACTATGGTTCTTTCCTGCATATTGTCGAACCGGCACTCGAGTATACTTTCATCCCTTCGGCGAAGGCGCTGCCGCTCTTTGATTCAACTGAGCTTCCGACCAAAAGCTCTCTTGTGACTCTTTCCCTTTCCAATAAACTCATGTTCGAGGGACTCAATATTTCGCTTCGGCTTTCACAACCCTATGGCTATCCTCCAGGGGGTCTCAATTCAGCAGACGGCAATAGTTACCCGAGCGACAGCTTGTCTACTACAGCGGGAAACGCTTTCTCCCTGCTCCCTACACGACTGGAAGGAGCGGCAATAGGGCCGGCACTCCCGGCGAATTTCTTTTTCGACGTAGCCTACGCTTTGAAAACCGGCCGGCTGGATAACATCAATTCGGTTGTCAGTTTCAGGGTATTCAGGGATATCAGTCTCGCCCTGGGGGAAAGGTATTCGATGATAGACAACCTGCTGCTTTTTACTTTGGGTATTAGCGCTCCTATAAGCAAGCATTGGGTGTTCACTGCCAATACTGGATACGATGCAAAGGGACCGGGGCTTAGGGATTTCACAATCAAGACAACCTACAAGGAACAGTGCTGGAATATTGACCTGGTGACTTCGCGAAGACCCGCTTCTCTGGTAACGCCTGCAGATTATTCCTATTTAGTAGTGATCGAACTGAAGGGCATCGGGTCGTTCAAACTGTGATGAATATCGTCGTAAATCTGAACAAGGATAAAGGGATTACCTCTCAGGATGCGGTGACCATGGTAAGGAGGATCTTCAAAGTTAAGAAGGCGGGGCATACCGGTACCCTCGATCCACTCGCAACAGGTGTGATGCTCGTCTGCCTTAATGAGGCGACAAAGATCTCCTCACTCATAGAATCGTTCGAAAAGGAATATCTCGCGACAGCGAAGCTTGGCGAATCGACCGATACCCTTGATGCTGAAGGCAAGATCATTCGGAAGGCTTGTGCCTTCACAATCACTGCCAATGACGTTGAGCAGACACTTTCTCGTTTTACCGGCGAAATCGAGCAGATACCGCCAATGTATTCAGCGCTGAAGGTTTCGGGGAAACCTCTCTATAAACTTGCCCGCCAAGGAATAGAAGTTGACCGAAAGCCGCGAAAGGTGACGGTCAGGGTGCTAGAAATTCTCGGATTTGCGAGTCCTTTCTTCACCCTGAGAATCGTCTGTTCTAAAGGGACCTATGTGCGCTCGCTCTGCAGTGACATCGGCGACGCCCTTGGCGTCGGTGCCCATATGACGGATCTGATTAGGACGCGGGTGGGGAATTTCAGGATTGAGGACTCAGCGAAGATTCAAGAATTGCCACAAAAACCGTCTGCCCTCCATTCCATCGATACCGTGCTGGATCGTCTGCCCGAATTGAGTGTGACCGGAGAGGACCTGAAGAAGGCACGGAATGGGAATCCACTCCCCCTTTTTTTGCTGCCCGACTTCCGCCATGCCTCGGGCGCAATGATGAGGCTCAAAGACAATGGTGGCAAGATATTCGGCATTGGAAAAGTAATGAAGGACTCGATTAAAATAGAACGGTTGCTTTTTCTATAGATAGATATGGAGGCACGATGATATCGCGTTATACCCGAAAGGAAATGGGTACACTCTGGGAACCTGAAAACAAGTTTCAGAAATGGCTCGATGTCGAGATTGCGGTATGCGAGGCTTGGGCAGAGCTGGGAGAAATACCCCAAGATACTCTTTCGGTCATAAAGGCAAAGGCGCATTTCGACATCGCGAGGATTGACGAAATTGAAAAGACGACTAAACATGACGTAATATCTTTTCTTACCTCAGTTGCAGAGTTTGTAGGCCCCGAGTCGCGCTTCATCCACAAGGGCCTCACATCCTCCGATGTGGTCGATACTGCTCTTTCACTGCTCATGAGAGAGGCAGCAGACCTCATTATCAATGATTTAAGGGAACTTATGGAGGTCTTTAAGACTCAGGCTCTAAAGTATAAGGATGTCCCCTGCATGGGGAGGAGCCATGGTATTCATGCTGAACCTATGACGTTTGGGCTCAAATTTGCCCTCTGGTACGCAGATTCGAAAAGATGCTTAGCCCGTCTTGAGCGTGCGCGGGAAGTTATCAACGTTGGAAAGATTTCAGGTGCTGTCGGTACGTTCTCTAACATTCCCCCTGAGATAGAAGAGATGGTCTGCAATAAACTGGCCCTTACTCCCGAGGCAGTAGCTACGCAGGTAGTGCAGCGCGACCGGCATGCCGAATATATGACATCTCTTGCTCTCGTTGCGGGTAGCATCGAGAAGATCGCCGTTGAGATTAGGCACCTACAGCGGACCGAGGTCCTTGAAGCTGAAGAACCATTTACTGCGGGACAGAAAGGGTCTTCAGCTATGCCACACAAAAGGAATCCGGTCGGCTCAGAAAATCTTACTGGCCTGGCGAGGATTGTACGATCAAATGCCATTGCAGCACTTGAAAATATAGCCCTCTGGCATGAAAGAGACATTTCCCATTCATCAGTCGAAAGGATCATAATTCCCGACAGCACGATTCTCATCGACTATATGCTGAACAGATTGCAGGGTATTGTGAAGGACCTGCATGTTTATCCCGAGAGGATGAAAGCGAACATGGAGAGAAGCTATGGTCTTTTCAACTCGCAGAGGGTCTTGCTCACGCTGATCGACAAGGGAATGGTCCGCGAAGACGCCTATCTTATGGTCCAGAGAAACGCCATGGAGAGCTGGAGCAGAGGAGTGAGTTTCATGGAACTCCTGCTGAAAGACAAGGACATAGCCGAGTATATTTCTGAGGCTGAAATCAGGGGAATCTTTGACCTTGATTATTATCTGCGAAACATCGACTTTATCTTTGAAAGGGTTTTTCAATAAGGTCGCTTCAGGTCCGGAGAAGCCTTTCTGCGTCATGGTCCAATATTTTTTCTACTCCATCATTGTCAACTTTGCCTCTTACGCAACTCCAGCTTGTGCACCGTTTCAGCTCCTATCAGGAATATGCACGAAGAATAAAATCCCCATAGCAGAAATATGATGAAAGCCGAAAGGGGTCCATAAATGGCGCCAAATTTCACGACCTTGACGACATAGAGGGTAAAGATATGCTTGGCCGTTTCAAGGAAGATAGCGGCTATGAGCGCTCCGGCCATGGCGTTCCTCCATCGTATTTTTTTCTTGGGCAAGATGATGTAGAGAGTAGCGATAGTAACGAAGACGAGTATGAAAGGCACTATATACTTGATGATGAAGGCAGTGATTGTCCGGATCTCCAAGCCGGGAAGATCGTCTCTGAGTGTATTGAGAACCGATATAGCGGACGACGCACCAAAGGATAGAAGCAGGAAGACAATTAGGAGCGTAATAAGGAAAAGCGATATGAAGAAATGGCTGATGAATGACCGCTTGTCTTTGATTTTAAAAACGACATTGAGCGCCGATTCGAGTGACGAATAGAGCTGATAGGACAGTATCCCGTATGCCAACAAGGTGAAGGTCCCGACACCCTTGAAAGATATGGCGTCTCTCAGTTCCTTTGCGATGCTCTGAGCCGCCTTGGGAAAAAAGCTGAGAAGTTTTGCGGTGATGAACTTGAAGAATTCTTCGTCATGGCCAATGAGGTAAGTAAAGATCGCGATGAGGAAAAGGCAGAAGGGGAGGACGGCCATTATCGCAAAATAAGAGATCGAGCCGGCGAGCATCGGTCCTCCGTCCCTGAAAAAATCGGCGATACTCCTGCCGATAAGTTTTATAAAGACGCCGATCTTCATCGAGTATCTCTATACGGAATTGAGAAGTCTTTCAGCATTGTCCCTCAGGGTGGCCCGTTCGATTTTCTCTCCGAGGTCAAGTCCGCGGAATAGTTCAAGGGTCTTTTCCTGGTCGGTCCATGGCGAGTCGGTGCCGAACAAGAGGTGCTCTTTGGGATGCTTCAGGAGGATATCTTTGACAGGGGCACTATCCAGATATTCAAGAGAAAAGGACAGCTCCATATGTATTGATTTTCCGGCAAGGAGCATCTCAACCTCCTGCCACTGCTCCCACGAGCCGAGATGGGTCGTCACGAGCTTCAGGTCGGGGAATTGTTTTATGATATTCAATATCTTTGCGGGATCGGCCCTTCTTATCCGGGGAAAGGCGATGTCGAATCCTGTATGCATGACGACGATGAGATTCTCCTTTCGAATGAGTTCGTACATCGGGAGCATGCGCTCTTCGTCGATATCGAACTCCTGGTAAAACGGGTGGAGCTTGATGCCTTTGAACCCCTCGCCCTTGACAGTCCTGATCTTTTCAGCGTATTCCGGATCAGACGGATGAAACGAGAGCAGTGGAATGATGCGCTCGGACTGTATCGTCTTCGACCACTGCAGGATGGGCTCAAACTGAGAGGGCTTTGTCGCGATTGAGCAGACCACACTCTTTTGGATCCCGCATCTGTCCATAGAGGTGATGAGAGAGGAGATGCGCCCGTCGAGAAAGGCCTTAACGCTCGCACCGTGTTGAAGCGCTGCGAGCGCTCTCTCGGCAAGAGCATCGGGAAATGCATGGGTATGGAAGTCGATGATTCCCGTCATAGGTGGCAATAATTATAACCGATATAAATGAAAAAAGTGCGAGCGTCTACAGTCACGAAGCTTATCGGCCACGGTGATACGGCCTATCAATATGCTAAGGAGATTATCTCCTGCAACACTACCGAACTTTCTATAGCACCTTATACTTAATATTCCTGAGGCATTTCCTTCAATTGGGCCATGGTAAAGACAGGGCCGTCCTTGCAGACGTATTCAGGCCCGACATTGCATCTGCCGCATATGCCTATTCCGCACTTCATCCTGTTTTCGAGCGAGGTTACGGTCTGCTCCGGGGTAAAGCCCAGTTTGGTCATAACAGGCAAGGTAAACTTGATCATTACGGGCGGCCCGCATATGATGGCAATTGCATTGGTGGAAGATGGGGCAACCTTTTCAGTCACGGCAGGCACGAAACCGACTATCCCCTTCCATCCCGGGGCCTCTCTGTCTACCGTCACATTGTAGTTAATATCATCACGTTTGGACCATTCCTCCAGAGTCTCCTTGTAAAGGAGCATGCCTGGTGTTCTGGCGCCATATATGAGGGTTATCTTTCCAAAATCAGCCCGGTTCTTTTTATCGAGCAGATAAACCATGGTAGACCGCAGGGTGGTAAAGGCATAGCCACCGCCGATTATTATTATATCCTTACCCTTCATTGCCTCGAACGGGTAGGAATTGCCGAGCGGTCCACGCACCCCCATGATGTCGCCTTCCGACAGGTTATGTAGAGCTGTGGTAACCAATCCCATTTTGTTTACCGTAAAAAGCAGATGGTCACCCTCGGTAGGCGACGATGCGATGCCTATGGGGATCTCACCTTTGCCAGTTACGGAAAGCTGGGCAAATTGGCCAGGAGTATAATCAAACGCTTTTCTGTCATCCGCGTTGAGAAACACAAATTTAAAGGACTTGAGGTTCCTGTCCTCGGTCTCAACTACTATTTTGTCTATCCTTACCGGATAAGGTAAATATGGATTTTTCATAGGTCATTCACACTCATATTTTATTTGTTTTCAATCGTTCATTAAATTGGCTACTTCACGTATGTCTATGTTGACCGGGCAGAGGGTTACACATCTGCCGCAACCCACACACCCAATCTCTCCATCCCTTTTGACAGGAATATATTTGAACTTGTGCATGAACCGCTGCCTGACGCGCTCCTTTTTTGAAGGCCTCGGATTGTGGCCCGTGGTATGGATGGTGAAGAGCCATGACATGCAGGAATCCCAGTTGCGTATCCGTACACCGCCCTCCTTGGAAACCTCGTCCTGGACATCGAAGCAGTGGCATGTCGGGCAGACATAGGTGCAGGTTCCGCAGTTCAAACAGGATTCATACACTTTTGACCACATCTCATTATTGTACAGCTCAAGCACGGACTTGTCCTTTATCTTGTCGACGCTGACATGCGAGGTGATGGCACCCTCTGCTTTGGTGCTCACTTCTTTTTGCTGTGTAATATCACTATCCTTGGCATCTTCAAGGCTGGACATGCCCTCAGTCATCTTTTTGCCCTTTTCGGTAAGCACCTTCAGGAGATAGTGGTCTCCCAGGTCGGTGGCTAGTATATCAAGCCCTTTCTCATCAAAGGGATGAGAGTTTACCGAAGTGCAAAAGCAAGTGCTGCAGGGCGCATTGCATCCCAGCCCGATAAGGGTAGTGGCCTCTCTTTTGGAAACCCAGTAGTTGTCTGAAAATTGGTCGTTGGTGAATATTTTATCAAGAAGGCTAAAAGCCCGGGCATCGCATGGCCTCATCCCAAAGACCACCTTCTGTGAAGGGTTGATTTCCACGTCTTTATAGATTTTTGCTTCTTCACCCGACTTCTTGAACGAGAGCATTATCTCGGACTGCGGGAAGAAGATGCCTTTGGGTGACATGGATGAATTCGTAAAATCTTCAAGACACATTTCCTTCTGGCTCGAAACCTCGCCGAACGTTATCTGTTTGCCCTTCTTTTTCGGTCCCCAGAACTTGTACTTCTTCTTCAATTCACCGATAAAAGTATCAACATTGTTCTTTTTCAGTATTTTATATTCCATATCGCCCACCTACTTTATAAACGGCTGCGGGTCGTCGATTTTGAACGTAACCAGCGGCGGCTGCGATTCAAGACTCTCCCACGGCTCATGAGCATCATAATTTTCCCTGATGTCCTTTTCAGCCTTGCTTGTCAGGATTCTGACTTTGATTCCCATCGGGCAGGCATCCTCGCAGGCACCGCATTCGGTGCAGCGGCCGGCCACATGGAAGGCCCTGATGATGTGATAGGAAAGGACGTCCTGGCTATCCTGTGATTTGCCGCACCACTGTGGATTGAACTTGTCAACAAAACACTCCGGACAGTAACAGAGCGGGCATGCATCACGGCATGCGTAACAACGGATACAGCTGCTGTAGAGTTCTTCAAAGAATTTTGACTTGTCCTCGGCGGTCATTGATTCGATCTTCTTAACTTCCTCGTATTGATCTGCAACCTCCTGCTCCTTCACTGCTTCAGCAACAAGCTCATCGGACAGGACAGGGTTTCTGTGGGTGCAGATGTTACAATTGTCTCTGATGAGGTCTTTACGGCTTGCTGTGGTCTCACCCCCGACGCCTTTTATGGTCACCTGATCGTTATCTTCTTTTACCTCAACTATCTCGCCTTTGGCTGATTGCTTGAGTTTGTCGCGGCTCAGCATGCCTATGCAGGGTACTCCAATAACATAGATGTTGTCCCTGTTGATCTGCTTTTCGAGTAAGAGCCCCACAATATTTCTGCTCACACATCCCTGGGCAACGACAGCAATGCGTTTGTCCTTGAAGTGAGTGAGAAAATTGGCGAGATTACTGCGGCAGTTGCCGTCCCATAGCAGAAGGTCGACATCCTCGGGGGTCTGCGCGAAAAACGGCGCATTCTTCATTGGAACAGAGCCTTTCTTGTGCCCCAGGACAAAATCGACCTTTTTTTCATCCAGAAGCTTTTTGGCTATTTCCTTTATTTTTGCAGTTCGTTTTTGCATTAAATCACCTCTCCACAAGGTACCTCAGCGACACCAGCCTTGACTAATCGTTTCGCCGGACCTAATGCCTTTACACTTGCGATAACTTCTGTTGCCGTGCGGGCAAATTTCTCGCCCTCTGCTGAAGATATCCAGGAGAAATGCAGCCGTCCCGGTTCCAATCCTACATATTCCAAAAGGCCTTTCATTGTCGCAAACTTGCGACGCGCGACCAGATTGCCACTAATATAGTGGCAGTCGCCGGGGTGTCAGCCAGATACCCAGACCCCGTCCACGCCCCTGCGAAAGGCGTCTAAAATAAATTCAGCGCTCATGCGGCCGGTACACGGGATTCTTACAATTCTCACATTGGCAGGATATTTCATCCTGCTGACTCCAGCCAGGTCAGCCGCTCCATAACTGCACCAGTTACAGAGAAAAGCAATGATCGTCGGTTCGAATTCTGCCATGGCAATACCCTTCCCCTTTAGTTAATGCAACAGAGGTCATAAAGGCCGCTGTTGATCTGCGGTTGCTAGTAGACTCCTTCTAGTGCGTCAATCTGTGCCATGATAGCACTGTTGGTGAATCCCTTCAGGTCAGGTGCTCCGGACCTGCATGAGGTAACGCAAACGCCGCAACCCTTACACAGCGCGACATTGACCTCAGCCTTGCCTTTATCGTCGCATACTATTGCTTGGAACGGACAAAGGGTAACACATACGCCGCATCCTGAGCAGCGCCTCTTATCGATCTGGGAAGTACTTCCTCCCACAACGATATTCTCTGCTGAAAGGACGGTGACTGCTCTCGCAACGGCTGCCTGCGCCTGTGAGATTGTCTCGTCCATCGCCTTCGGATAGTGAGCCAACCCGCACATAAAGACCCCGTCGGTGGCGAAGTCAACCGGCCTGAGTTTCTGGTGTGCCTCGAGAAACCAACCGTCGGCATCAAGGGGAACCTTGAACTGTTTGGCAAGTTCTTCTTCCCTGTTGGAAACGATTGCCGCGGCCAGTACCAGGTAATCGGCATTGACCTTGATGTCCTTCTGGAGGATATGATCGGTAAATGTGACGCTTACCGTGTTGCCGTTATCCTCAACTAGGGGCTTTCTCGATTCGTCGTATTTCGCAAAGATAACGCCAAGATCTCTGGCTTCCGCGTAAAGGTATTCGAGTTCGCCGTAAGTCCTGATGTCCCTGTTGATTATGACGACATTAGCGCTGGGGTTTCTCTTCTTGATTCCTATGGCGGTTTGCACGGAATGCGTGCAGCACACCTTGCTGCAATAAGGTCTTTCCGTTTCTCTCGATCCAACGCATTGGATGAATACGACATTGTTCATTTTCTTTAAGGCGGGGGAATCTTCCTTGAAGAACTTGTCGAACTCGGTCTGCGTCAATACCTTCGGGTTCTTCCCATAAAGGTATTCAGTCGGCTTGAATTCCGAAGCTCCGGTCGCGATAATCGCAACGCCGTGCTCCACTACAACCGACTCCTTGCCGTTGTTACTGCTGGTCAGTGTAGTTTTAAAGTTGCCGACAAAGCCGTCCACATTCGAGATCGAGGAATTCAAATGCACTCTGATGCGCGGATCGGTCGTGATACTCTTTGTAAGCTCGTCAATATAGGACGAGATCTGCTCTCCCTTGGCCGTCTGAAATAGATTGACCGCATGTCCGCCGAGGTGATCAGACTTTTCGACCAGATCAGCTTCAAAGCCCTGCTTAGAAAGCTCTTTTGCGGCATTCATGCCGGCAACGCCTCCGCCCACCACCAGAGCCCTCTTTGTATTGCCCAGGACTGTCTGGCTCAGTGGTTCGAGGAGTGCGGCCTTGGAAACCGCCATGCGGACAAGATCTTTCGCTTTCTCGGTCGCTAATTCAGGAGTGCTTGAATGGACCCAGGAGTTCTGGTTCCTGATATTCGCCATCTCGAAAAGATATTTGTTTACGCCAGACTCCTGCAGTGTCGCCTGGAACAGGGGTTCGTGAGTGCGCGGCGTACACGCCGCAACCACGACACGGTTGATGCCGTTCTTTTGGATGGACTCCTTGATTTTGTCCTGAGTGTCCTGCGAGCAGGTAAAGAGGCTCTCTTCCGCGTAAACGACGAAAGGGAGCTCTTTCGCATAGTCCACCAGCTCCGGCACTTTCACCACGCCCCCGATGTTTATCCCGCAATTGCATACATAGACACCTATCCTCGGCGGCTCACCGGCAATGTTACGGATCTCGGGAGCGACGGGATTTACCGTGCATGAATTGCGTACATCAGACAGGTTGCCGGAAGCAGCGCATGCTGCCGCGCTTGCTTCCATAACCGAGACAGGAATGTCTTTGGGGCCGCTGAAGGCTCCGCATGCATAAACACCGGGCTTCGAAGTGGCGACCGGCTTGAACGTCGTTGCCTTGTTAAAATGGTTGGGGTTAAGTTCGATCCCCATCTGCTCTGCAAGGACCAATGTTTCAGGCGGGACATCAAGGCCGACGGACAACACAGCCATATCGAACTTCTCGTCGATAAGTTTTCCGTCTTCAGCTGCATATCTTAAAATGAGATCACCCGTGCCGGGCTCCTCCCTGATCGCCGAAACCATGGCCCGCTGATAGCGTATACCAAACTGATTCTTTGCCCGCTCAACGTATTTGTCGAAGTCTTTACCGTATGCTCTCATCTCCATGAAGAAAATGGTGGGCTCCAGATGTGAATCATGCTCTTTTGCGATGACAGCCTGCTTGGTGGCATACATGCAGCAAACAGAAGAGCACCAGGGGTTTGCATTATGAGGGTCCCTGGACCCCACGCACTGTATCCAGGCTACCTTTTTTGGATGCCCTTCATCATACGGGCGCTTCACATGGCCCATGAACGGGCCAGATGGTGAAAGGATCCTTTCAAACTGCAGACCAGACACCACATTCTTCCAGCGACCCAGGCCTAATTCCTCTCTGACCCTCGCGTCGTAAGGCTTAAAGCCGGGAGCGAGAATGATCGACCCGGCCTTGACCTCTACATCTTTTTCCTTGTCCTCGAAATTGATGGCGCCCTTAAGGCACTTCTTTTCGCAAATCCCGCACTTCTTGCCCAGGCCGAGAATCCTGCAGTGTTCCTTGTCTATGACATACTTAAGGGGCACCGCCTGAGAATACTTAACATAGATAGCCTTGCGGGGACCCAGTCCCTCATTGTGCTCATCAGGCACTTTCGTAGGGCACTTTGCCGCGCAATCGCCACAGGCGATGCACTTTTCCATATCGACAAAGCGGGGACTTTCAGTGATTGTGACAGTGAAGTCGCCCTCACTGCCGGATACTGACTTGATATTGGAAAGCGTATGGAGCTTGATATTCTGATGCCGGCCGACCTCGACCAGTTTGGGCGAGATTATTCACATCGCGCAATCATTCGTCGGGAAGGTCTTGTCCAGTTGGGCCATCACGCCGCCGATGGAGGGCGACTTCTCAACTATGTGCACATAATAGCCGGAATTTGCAAGGTCCAGGGCAGCCTGCATTCCGGCAATGCCACCTCCGACTATTACCACCGATCCAACTTTTTGACTCATTGCACTACCTCCGCAAAAAGAAATTAAGGAACGGATGCTATCAGCAAAACGGATAGGTACTGTTAACTTCTGGAGTACTTATTCTACCTAATTCTGCTCACAATATCATATTTTGAGTCTTTTAAATCTATTGTGTCAAATTTAAAATCATAATTAATCTATAAGAACGTATCGTTTTAATTGGTGAATATTTTAGAAGAATACAAAGCACTCCGGATGGCTAATTGTATAAAGGAGATTCTGTTGACACGTGCAATTCCGCTAAAAAAGGCGTTATCCTGCTATTCGAAATCAGCATAAAGCTCGCCGAACTTTATGCCGGCGACCATCTTCTGTTTATATCTTTCCTTGAGCCTGTTCTTTGCATCCTGCAAGTCCTGAGAGGCGAGGCCATTTTTCAGGGCCATAAAGGCTTCGAGAAAGGCTGCCAGCTCATCTGCCGCTTTTAGAAGTTCGCCATCCCTTGGGTTGAACTCATCGCGATTATATTTTTCGATGATCTCTTCAGATGTTGTCCTCTTCTTCATCCCATCGATAGTCACGATACTGCTGAACTCATCCTCGGTGAACATCCGCATCTCGCCATGCCACTCTTGGGGGATGAGGCCGTAGACCTCTTTTTCCATTTGCTCTTTTTCATACTCTTTCAAGAGTAATTCCAGGCCTTCGATGGACCGCTTCACCGGAGAGATGATATCGCGCGTGAGGACCTCGGGGAAATCGTGGAAGAGACCTGAAAAATAATTGTTGATGCGCCTCTTCTTGCATGCGTTTATTTCGCATGAGAAGAGATAGGAAAATATTGCTACGATGAGCATATGTCCGAGGACCGAGGTCTTGGGAACTCTGTTTATATGACTCCAACGGAGCTGGAATCGTAGCTCGCCACAGAGGTCTATGAAGTCCCTATATTTTTGATAGAGGGCTATCTGCTGTATTCCCTTGAGATCATAATACTTCTCCTGTATGTCCTGGAGGTCTTTCTTGATTTCAGGTATTTCATAGCCGTTCGGGTTTGTCCGCTCGATGATATCGAATTCCCACTTGGTCGCATAAAAATGAGCGGCCCCAAGGATGCGCTTGTTCAGCGTCTCGCGGGCATCGGCAAAATATTCTCTAAAGCGCGCGCATAAGTCGTCACCGAGCGGCGATATTAAAGGTTCGAGCTGCTCATAAACCCATTTATTTAGCTGCGCATAACGCGTCGGGTCTTCTTTTATTTTGTAAAAAACTTGGGGTTTAAGATCAGTAACGACGAGGCGCTGCAGGAATTCGAAGAGCCCCCCTTCGATGATTGCAATCCAGTCGAAGTCTTCCTCATTCTCTTGGAATTTACCGATAAAATAGGCAATGACCATCTTGTGAGCTTGCTTGTCCAGTTCACGCAGCTCAACCGGCCTTATCTTGTCGTTCCAACGCTGCATGTTGGCGGCGTCAAATATCTTCAGCAAAAGAGGTTTTCTTAACATTGACCGATCCTTATTTCTTCCCCCATTTTTCGATGAATTCAGTATAACTCATCTGAAAGCAATCGGTGAACGCCTTGTTGAGATCGTTGCCTTTTGACAGCGCAAAAAGCATGTCCTTCATCCTGTTGGACCGATATCGGTCCATGAGATAGGAAACCGCCGAATGGCTTTCTGCATAAGCCAACAATATCCCTCTGCCGGTTATTCCAGAAAAGGAACTCTCCAGATAGGTTAGTGGAATGACCTGACCGACCCTTTGCGATGGTCCCTTGGAAAAATATTCGGCGAGGCCTTCATGAATCCAGAGCGGGCAACTCTTTGTGATCGAATGGATAAGTGCGTGCACGTACTCATGGAACAGGACGGTCCTAAGGAGGTCTTCTTTCCCTTCTGCGCCCTTGATCGGAATCCTAATCTTGCCGTCCTTAGTGTCAAACAGTCCGCCTGACCAGCCCGGCATCTGGGTTATATCATAAAAATCGTGCGTTGTATATAGGATTACCGTTATTGGTTCAGAAGGATAATAGTTGAGATCGCTACCTATCGACGAGTAAGCATCTTCAAGCAATCCGATCACCTTTCTGCTGATGCCTCCGTGCTCATACCCATCATACTGGACTCTGAAGTGGTTAGTGCTTTCGTTGACGAAATTGCGTTGCGCTCGCTTCTCCTTTATAAGTCTGTTGTAAAATGCTTCGAGTTCTGCGTCTTTTATGCTTCCGCGGCTTTTTTCTGCATTGGACAGGCTTTTCTCGAAGTTGTCGAGGTAGTAGTAGGAGAAAGCAAGATATTTGCGGGAGGTGTATTCATCGCCGCCGCTTTCGAGGGATTGTTCGAGAAAAGCTATCGCGTTCTTATAGTCTGCCATCTTGAAATAAGCGAGGCCGACGCAGAGGAATGCTTGTTTATCCTTCTCGGCAAGCTGTTTACAGAGATTGGCGGCTGTCTTATAATCTCCCTTTTCGAAGCTCTCTTTTGCGCTCCTGGCAAGAGATGAACTGTCGTCGACGGCCCTGATGATCTCCCGCGCCGCTGGCGTCGGCACGGGCGCCGGGGGAAAGGATATAGCAGGTGATGCCGGAGTATTCAATGAATCGGCATTTTCAACAACCGGCTGGATACTTTTTGGGGTCCCGTCTTTATCCTTATTGAGAAAGAGATAAAGATTTACGCCGATTAGCATCGCAAGCATGCCATAAAGTATGATTCTTAAAATAGTAGCCATATGAACTTAACATAGCTTACAATATTCGAGGTATGCTTTCCATGAAAAAAATCTATCTTGATTACGCCTCGACAACCCCTACTGATCCTCAAATCGTAAATGCGATGCAGCCGTTTTTCAGTGAAGTCTTCGGCAATCCTTCAAGCGTCCATTCATTTGGCAGGGAGGCGAAAACGGTTATTGAAGATGCCCGCGCAGCAATCGCCCGGTCACTGGGCGTGAAGCCGCGTGATATTGTTTTTACCGGGGGTGGCACGGAGAGCAATAATGCTGCACTGAAAGGTGTCACCTCTGCCAATCGTAGTAGGGGAGACCACATCATCACGTCTTCGATTGAACATCACTCAGTTCTCGAATCCTGCGAGTTCCTGGAAATGAACGGGTTCACTGTCACTTATCTTCCAGTCGATACAGCCGGAATGGTCGATCCCGAAGCCGTCCTGCAAGCGATTACACCCAAGACCATCCTCATATCGATCATGCATGCGAACAACGAGATAGGCACGATACAACCGATAGCCGAGATAGGAAAGATTGCCCGGGAAAGAGGTATCACCTTTCATACAGACGCGGTCCAGACCATTGGCCACATCCCTCTTGGTGCTGACGCTTTGAATATAGATCTTTTGAGCGCATCAGCACACAAGTTCTATGGCCCCAAGGGGGCCGGGTTTCTCTATATCCGAAGCGGCACGAGGTTTAGTCCCTTCATGCACGGCGGCTCCCAGGAAAGGGGCAGAAGGGCCTCTACCCACAATGTCCCTGGTATCGTCGGCCTTGGCAAGGCCTTAGAGTTGGCTGAAAAACGGATGGAGGAGGAGATGAGAACCCTTACGACGCTTAGAGATACATTGATCAAGGGGATCGCTGACAATGTAAAGGGTTCCCGATTGAACGGACATCCGACGGTGAGGCTCCCGGGCAATGTGAACTTCTCGTTCAAGAATACAGAGGGGGAATTGCTCCTCCGACATATGGACGAGGAAGGGATCGCGTGTTCGACAGGATCGGCCTGCAGCGCAGAGAGTACTGGGCCATCCCATGTACTCTCTGCTATTGGATTATCGTCCGATCTTATATCGGGATCGCTTCGGCTTACCTTGGGCAGATACGTGACTGCGGAAGATATCACTTACACTCTTGAAGTGCTCCCGAAGGTAGTGAAGAAGGTGCGTTCTTTGACCGAGTTTCTGTAATTTTTACACCTTGACATCCAGCACCGGTAACCCCAGCCTCTGCCTGTTGTTTTCGCCTTTGAAGAGTTCCTGTTTGCGTTGTGGGACATCTCCGCGCTCTCCCTCATGTTGAGATTGAATTTTTGTCGGCAGACTCACTGCGTGGCGGACTGTATATTTACCGAACTTTTCGGAGAGCATGTCTACGGCTTCGTAAACCTTCGACATCTTCTCGATCCGTGCGGTGTCATCGAAGAGTGTGTACTGGACTGCGGTCTCGGCAATGAGCCCCGCAAGCACGACGCCTGTCTGGCGATAGAGGGTGTCGGGTCGATAGAGGGTGTCGAATCCCTTACGCAAGAGGATGAAGAGGGCTGAAGGATGGGCGGTAGGGCATGTCAGCTTCAATTCGACCCCGCTGTCGGTGAAGTCCTGTTTTCTCAGGAAGACGATCAATCTTGTGGCGGCGAGGCCGTAGCGGCGGGTTTTGATACAGGCGTTTTCGAGGTTTTTGGAGAGCTGCGCAAAGACGAAGGTTTCATCTTTCGATGGAGGGGTGAAGGTTCTCGTCTTGCTTATTGATTGGTAGCTGCTTTTCGATTCGGTGGTGACGGGATAGACGCTCCTGCCGTTCAGTTCATGCCAGACCTCCTGATACGGCTTAGAAAGGCGTTTTGTGACAAACTCTTCGCTCTTGCGCGCAAAGTCGAGGGCGGTATTTATGCCGAACTTTCTCATGAATGCCGCTGTATTCGGACCTATGCCCCAGACGCTTTCGATAGGCAAATTCTCTAGATAGTGGTGGATTTCTCTGCCTGGCATCATCGTAATGCCGCACGGTTTATTGTGTTTCGATCCCACCTTAGCAAGCACTTTGGAGAGGCTTACACCGATGGAGACGGTAATGCCCAACTCTCTCTCGACCGTCTCCTGCATTGTCCGGGCGATCAGGCTGTAAGGGCCGTGGAAGTTCCTCCGCAGACCTGTAAGATCGGCAAAGGCCTCGTCGATGGAATACTCCTCCACATCAGGCGTGAAACGTCTGATAATACCGAACATCCGCAGTGCAAAAAGGCTGTAGGTTTCGTAATCGGACGGTAAGATGATCGCATCAGGGCATAACTTCGTCACATCCGAAAGCCTTACCCCACGCTTCACTCCACGCGCCTTTGCCTCATAGCTGGCGGCGGCGACAATCCCGCGCTCCTTACCGGTGATTACCGGCTTGCCTTTTAACTCGGGATGGATCGCCTGCTCGCAGGACGCAAAAAAAGCATCCGCGTCCAGATGGAGGATTGCACGGGGCCAAGAATGGATGGTAATAGGGGAGGTGTTATTCATAAATTTCGTATATGTGTCGGAAGTATCCCGGCTTTCATCATGCAGAAACCCAGGACGCTTCCGACACATCTTCTCGAATTCAGCGGTATTTCCTTACCACTGCTGTCACCACGCCTCCGATCTTCAATTCATTCTTCGGCTTGATCGGCTTATAGTTAGGATTCGCAGGAATAAGGGTGATGCTTTCACCCTTTTTTCGCAGGTATTTCATGGTCCACTGGCCGTCGACCTCTGCGATTACGATATCTCCACTCTTGGGTGTCTGCCCCCTGTCAACGATTACCATATCGCCCGGAAGTATCCCGGCCTCCGACATAGAATCTCCCGAGACCCTGAGCAGAAAGGTCGCATCCGGGTTCTCGATGAGGAGGTCGTCGAGCGAGAGTGTGTCGGCAAGCTCTTCTTCTGCAGGGCTCGGGAATCCAGCCTCCACAAATCCGAGTATCCTTACCGGAGATGCTATGGAGCGCGGTATGAGTCTGCCCTTCGCATCCTTTCCGATTACCTTCAGACTGTCCAGCTTATCGACGAGTTTTGAGACGGCGTTCTTCGATCGCAGGCCCGTAAACTCCCCAATCTCCGAAAAGCTTGGCATCCGGCCTTTTTTATGGTAGAAAAGCGATATGTTCCTGATCCGGGACCTGAGTTTGTCGTCTTTCGGTTCATTCTTCATACTTAAATTATAGGTGAACGATAGTTCACTGTCAAGGGGGTAAGAGGGATGGAATCGCTTACTTCTTGAATTTGCGGATAAATCTGACAGTCCAAACTAGGGAGAAAAGAATATAAGCCCCCAGCAGGGGCAGCATGGTCGTAGGAGGGAGCTGTTTTTGTGGTGTCAGGTTCGCTTGGATTGCAAGTTGGAAGACCACGAATATGAACCCCAGGGTGGTATTACCGTATATGAGCATCTGCGCGTTTATGAAGGAGAATGTCTCTGCCCGTCTTTCCGGGGCAAGCCAGTACGCCTTTCGCGGCAGATTAATGAGCGAGTCCGGAATGCGGTCCAGAAACAGCTGTAATCCCGAGAAGATGGAAACAAGGAGTACGAGCACGCCACTGTATATCCCGAAAAAGACCCTCTTTGGCTGCCAGCCATTTGCGTTCCCTTCGAAGTTAAAATGGGAGGCAATCACTTCAGGTAGCTGGGGATAGTAATAGAAAGTCTGCACCACAGAGGCAAGGATAAGAAGGACCATAAGGGCTAAATGTTTTTGCATAGTCTGTTTTATCTGAAAAGCCTGTGCAAATGCAATCTTTTCCCTGCCTGATGAAACCCATCTGGCATAATATCTAAGGCTCACCCGAAATTCTTTTATTTGACAAAGGCTTCCCATGGCTGGTATTATTCATTATCAACTGCTGTACCCGGATGAAAACTACATCGTAAGTAAGCCCCGGAATACACCGGGGTTTTTTTTCGTCCGTATGCAGAAAAAAGGAGTTTATGGAATTTAACGTATTTGATTTTCATCCCCACGTCGCGGCCGGGGTCAAGGCCGCGGGCTATACAACGCCGACGCCGATCCAGGCGCAGGCGATTCCGCTGGTCATGCAGGGCCATGATATTATGGGCCTGGCACAGACAGGCACCGGCAAGACCGCTGCTTTTGCTCTTCCCATCCTGCACCGACTGATGCAGGGGGGGCGCCGCTACGTCCGTGCCCTTGTCATTGCACCTACGAGAGAGCTGGCAGAGCAGACGCACGAAGCAATCAGTATCCTGGGACGGAATACTGGCCTTAGGAGCGTAACCATCTATGGCGGAGTGGGCTTCACTCCTCAGGTGGATAAGCTGAAACGCGGCGTAGAGATTGTTGTCGCCTGTCCCGGGCGGCTCCTTGACCATATCGGGCAGAGGACGATCGACCTATCGCGGCTGGATATGTTGGTCCTCGACGAGGCCGATCACATGTTCGACATGGGCTTTTTACCCGACATTCGACAGATACTGAAACACTTACCCCAGAGGCGGCAGACCATGCTCTTCTCGGCCACTATGCCCGAAGAGATCAGGCATCTAGCCAACGATACTCTTAACGAGCCGGTCATGGTCAAAGTAGGTGTTACGGCACCTGCGGTTACTGTGAGTCACGCATTATATCCGGTTGCCCAGCACCTGAAGACACCTCTGCTTCTGAATCTGCTTCACCATACCGATACTGAGTCCGTGCTGATTTTCACCCGTACCAAGCACCGGGCCAAGCGCCTTGGGGAACAACTGGTCAATGCAGGGTATCGGACGGCCTCGCTGCAGGGGAATCTCTCGCAGTCGCGGCGTCAGGCCGCAATGAGCGGATTCCGCAACGGTACATACCAGATCCTGGTGGCAACCGATATCGCAGCACGCGGGATCGACGTGACCCAAGTTTCCCACGTCATCAACTACGATGTCCCCGATACCACCGATGCTTACATTCATCGCATCGGCCGTACCGGCCGTGCTGCCCGGAGTGGTGATGCATACACGCTCGTGACCCCCGAAAACAGGGACGTGGTGCACGATATCGAAAGAGTCCTGGGCGGAACGATCGAGCGCCGCACATTGGAAGGCTTTGATTACGGTGAAGCTGCGCCGAGAAAAGACGGCGAGTATACTCGCCCATCAAGGCAGCACATTCCGGTTCGCAGGGACATCGGACAAAAGACAGGCAAACAGTGGGGCGATACCCTTCCATCTGCCAAGACGAAAAAAAGCACTGTCATGAAGTTCAGATAGAAAAAGGGGTTGGCCGGGTCCGCGAGATTCCGGCCAACTGAACTTCTCCAGACCGTAGGTTCGCTTCCCGGCCCTGCCAGACGTGTACATAACCCCACCTGATATTTCGGTAATGCCAAATTCAGTCTTTTGTGGTTAAAATGGAAGACATTCCAATCAGGAGGAAGACTATGGATTGCTTTATCGAAAATAATATAAAGATGTGCTATTGCACCTATGAGCCTTGTGAGCGCAAGCATAAATGTTGCTAGTGCCTGCATTATCACCGCAACAACGGCGAGCTGCCGGCGTACTTTTTCAGCGCCCAGTTCGAAAAGACTTACGACCATCCGATCAGCAATTTCATAAAGATGCACAAAGGGTAATAGCGGTGCGGGAGTGAGGCGGGGGGATGAGTAAGATTCTCGTCATCGGATTCGGAAACCCGCTGCGGAGGGACGACGGCGTTGGCCAGGTTGCAGTACAGCGCATTGAAAGCCTTGTGCAGGACCAGGAGGTGAAGGCTCTGGTCAGGCTTCAGTTAGGAATCCAACTTGCCGAAGACCTGAGAGACGCAGACCTCGCGATATTTATCGACGCCCATGTGGGAGATGAGCCAGGCACATTGAAAGAAGTGGAGGTTGTTCCAGACAACGCAGTCCCAGGGATCTTTTCGCACAACCTCAGCCCTAGCGTATTATTGGGCTGCGTCGAGGAGCTCTATAACACACACCCTGCAACAGTCGTCTATTCCATTGCTGCGGATTCATTAGATTATGGAGAGGGTCTTTCCCCGTCTGTTGAGGCGGCCTTGCCCGTGCTTATCGACAAAGTGCTCGCCCGCATTACCTCATTCAAAGGAAGCAGGGGCAGGGATTAATCCTGCCTCTGCAAATCACATCTCGACGCGGGTTACGACACCGTGAAGCTTGTGAGACGGCAGCCGGTAGAACTGTACAAAGGTGGGGTTCAGTTTCTTTATCAGTGAGAATATCTTCCAGACGATGCTCCTGGTATCGATGTCCTCAAGGCCATAGAATATGACCTTTTCTTCTATGCCTGCGTCTCGAAGTATCTCCTCAACATCGAACATTTCCATATACCCGACCTGTATCTCGAATATCCTCAAACCATCCACATGGAGGTCTTTGAAATAGCCGGTGACTCCGAAAGGATCGTCTCTCCGGATGATAGAGACAATGATATTGTCCTCATAGAGGATATTATTTAAAAACATCGTGTTGACGATGTAAGGAGGCACCTTTTCGATTCCCCGCGCAAAGAAAAGGGCCGTACCCGTTATCCTGCTCATGTTCTTGTAGGCCCACTCGAATCGCGTGAGAAATTCCTTTTTATCCAGGGGTTTCATAGTGCTGTAGAGCCTCTTTTGCCCGCGCGTATAGAGGATAATTACGCATAACGGGATCGCCGCAATGATGATAGACCAATAGCCACCGTGCGGTATTTTATAGATATTGGACACCAGAAACACGACATCGACAACCGCCACGAATGCCGAAGCCGCCGCGTAAAGTTTGTTCTTCTTGAGACTGAATATCCAAGTCATCATAATCCCGGTAAGCGTCATGGTGCCGGTAACGGCAAGGCCATAGGCAGCGGCAAGGCGGCTCGATTCCTTGAACTCATACATGATGAACAAGACAGCGATAAGCAGGAACCAGTTTACAAAGCCGATATAGATCTGGGACCGCAGATCTTCTGATGTGTAATCGACCTTAAAAAGGGGCATGACATGTGTTGTAATACCTTGGTATACGATCGAGAACATGCCGCTTATCATCGCCTGGGAGGCTATTACCGTAGCCATTATGCTCAGGATGAGAAAGGGGACATACAATATTCGGAAATGCGTGAAGATCATCTCGAAGAGGACATTCTTACTCCCAGGATGGGTGATGACGAACGCCCCCTGGCCAAGATAATTCAACAGAAGGGCGACAAAGACAAAATACCATGCCCTGGTTATCGGTTTTCTGCCGAGATGCCCCATATCGGCGTAGAGGGCCTCGCCTCCTGTTGCGCAGAGGATGACTTCGGAGAGAACAAAGAAACCCGCGATGCCGTTCTCGACAAGGAAGCGTATGGCGTAATATGGATTGACCGCCTTGAGTATGGTTGGAAACTCCAAAATGGACAAGACGCCAGAAACTGCCAGCGCCGCAAACCAGACAATCATGATTGGGCCGAAGGCGACCGAGACCTTTTCGGTCCCCTTTCTTTGAAACGAAAAGAGCAGTATAGCAATAATCCCCGCAATGAGTATCAGCATTTCCTGTGCTGTGCTCTCAAGACCGGGGATCAGCAGCAAACCTTCTACGGCGCTGAGAATACTGATGGCAGGGGTGATTACGCCGTCGCCGATAAGCAGAGATATACCAATAAAGGACAGGAATGTAACAAAAGCAGCCTTTCTTCCGGATTTGAGCAATGGGATGAGAAGTTCCCTGAGCACGATAGTCCCGCCCTCGCCCTTCTTCCCGAGACTCATAGCGAGCCAGGCATATTCGATAGTAACAAGGATGACCAGGGTCCAGACGACCAGGGATATGACGCCGAAGATGTTGTCAGCGGTCGGCTTTGTGAGCAGGAATACGACGGTAAGGGTATAAATGGGGCTTGTCCCGATGTCGCCGAAAACAAGGCCTAGTGACTTGATTATCCCTTTGGCGGGTGACTCCTTAACAAGCATTGGCGCTCCCGGGATGGGTAAGGAGAGGCACTAAGAAAATGCCGGAGTGCCAGCAAAGAATGATTGTTGCCATATTGCCTTCCAGTCGCCTACGAGGTTAGCTGACGGGCTCGGACTTGGAAGTGTCCTATCCACAATGGAATTCGCCCCGTTATCCGGTTCCCCCGCATCCATAATTTATAGATTTCGGCGTATCAAATCGATTAGGTTATATCTTAAAACGACAGAAAGCTAATGTCAATAATATATAGGATGTTGCAGGAACCAAGGAAACTTGTTCCCCAGTATTTAACACGCCGTGGCCAGATATGCTGCAACCATACTGAGATAAAAATTGTCAGAGGAGGAAGTAATAATGAGGAAGGTACTTGTATTGATCATTATCCTGATTATCGCTTTTGCGAAGTCTGCATGGCTGAGTATGGCTACATTAGAGATCTGCCCGAACTCAGCGCTACTATGAGCGGCTCAAGGTGGTTCCTCCAATAAAGACGGATGCCAAAGGCAAAGCGACCTTTCCGCTTAGTAGGGAATGCACATTGCTGTTTTACACTGTCACTGCTTCGGATTTAGAAAATATCACAGCCGCCCACATCTATATAGGCAAGGTTGGCGAGAACGGACCACCGATCGCACTCATTGCTATAAGGGCAAAGAATAAAGGGAAGATAAGCGGCACCCTGGCTGAGGGCTCTATCGGAGCAGAGGACCTGATGTCGTCGTTTAAGGGTTTACAACAGCGCCATTAGATAGCTGTTTTTAATACGTAATATACATTAATATATACAATATGAAACTAAGCGAATGGGCAAAATCGCAGGGCATCAAGTATCAGACGGCGTTTCTGTGGTTTAAAAAGGGGCAACTTCCTGTGCCAGCATATCAGACTGCCTCGGGGACGATCATCATTACCCCGGCTCAGTCTGCTCAAGGACAGACGGCAGCTTATGTCAGGGTGTCGTCACACGACCAGAAAAACGATATTGAAGGGCAGGTGGCGAGAATCACCATGTGGGGCACAGAGAACGGTTATGCCATTCATCAGGTAGTCCCGAGATCGGCAGTGGACTAAACGGGCATCGCCCGAAGCTTATGAAGCTGCTTGCCGACCCGAAGTACACTACTATCATAGTGGAACACCGTGACCGTTTAATGAGGTTTGGCGCCGAGTATGTGGAGTCAGCCCTCGCCGCCCAAGGCAGGAAATTAGTAGTTGTTGACCCTTCGGAACTCACCAATGACCTGGTGGAAGACATGATCGCGGTGCTGACCTCTTTTTGTGCGAGGCTCTACGGCAAGCGATCTGCCAAAAATAAAGCGAAGAAGGCATTACAATCATTGCAGGATCAAGAGGCCAAGAGCGAGTAACTATGCAAATAACCGTCTGCGGCAAGATTAAAGACACTTCTCTGTATCCTGCTTTGGAAGCGACATCCGCGCTTATGGACAAGGTGGAGCGGCTCTACTTCAAAGAGAGGTATATTAAACATGGTGATCGCAATGAACTGAAGCGATCTTTTCTTAAGCGATATGGGATTACCGGCAGACAGCTAAACGGTGTCATCTTCAACCTGTCGGGGAAAGTCGAAGCTAACAAACAGGCACTTCTGCGTAATCTGGATACTAAGAAACGGAAACTAGAGGCGGTTACTAAACGCATTAAGTCCGCTCTTAATGACAACCCAAAAAACTGGTTTAAAATACACCAATACAAACGACAGGGTTCCCACCTTAAGCACAAGATGTCTGTGCTTGAAGAACGGACAAAGTCTGATACGCCATCCATCTGCTTCGGCTCCAGAAATCTGTTCAGAAAGCAATTCAGCCTTAAGGATAACGGTTATGGGTCTCATACTGAATGGCTTGCGGACTGGCAGTCTGCCAGAGCGTCACAATTCTATTGTCTGGGCAGCAAGGACGAATCGTTTGGCAACCAGACCTGCCAGTATCTACCCAAGGGACTGCAGCTGAGACTCCCGAATGCTTTGGCCGGTGAGTTCGGGACTCATATCGCAGTCCCCGTTGTTTTCCCTCACGGACAGGAGATAATTAATAGCGCTCTGCTGGCTGGTCAGGCCATAAGCTATCTGTTTGTCCGTAAAGACAAGGGCTGGTACGTGCATGCGACTACGGAACGGGTTGAAGTTGCTACTGTCACCGCCAGAGAGCACGGGGCTCTCGGACTCGATCTGAACGCAGATCATATCGCGGTATCGAGGGTCGACGCCTCCGGTAATCCCACTGAAGCATGGAACATCCCGACGCTTCTTTTCGGAAAGACGAAGCATCAGATAGCGGCGTTACTTGGAGACACAGTTGCATCTGTAGTTCAGTATGCCAAAGGCAACCTGGTGCCCATAGTAATCGAGAACCTCGATCTTGACAAGAAGAAGTCCGGACGGAGCAGTAAGTCCAATCGCAAGGTTTCGATGATGGCGTACACGGCATTCAAAAATCTAATTCTTAGTAAGGCATTCAGGGAAGGTGTGGAAGTGATAGGCATTAACCCGGCGTACACCAGTGTAATCGGATTGGTGAAGTTCGGGGCAGGATATAAATTAACCCCGCATCAGGCAGCGGCAGTAGCCATAGCCAGACGGGGTCTCGGTTTCGGGGAGCGGTTCGCTACACGAAGACTAAGATACACCTTCGATCTACCTGCAAGGAATCGATCGAAGCATGTCTGGTCGGATTGGCGTGCCGTCTCCCGGGTGCTTGAGCGAGCCCGAAAGGACTTACGCTCAGGTAGCCGGCAATCAAGCAACCCGGCAAGAGGAGTACCTCTATCCACAGCGGCAGGGCCTACACCCGCTACGGATGGTTCGCCGGGTTCCAGAGGGAAACCATCTGGCGGAAGTCAGTAACACTGTTCGGCTGGCGAATGTGAGTGTATCACTATATTAAAGCCTTTTTAAGGCACTATATAAAATCACATGCTTTTAGGAACGGTAAAACAGTTTGGGAATTGTACCAGCAGCTTACGAACGGAGACTATTATATTAATATCCATACTGAAAAATATCCCGACGGGGAGATGAGGGGTCAGATCAAATGAAATTTGGAACTTGTAGGACGGGCATATTATCCAGCCTGCATCTCCCGTATCAAATCCTCAAGTTCCAATGGTGTCACTGAATAATCGGTCTTGCAGAAATGACATTGTATAGCAAGGGGTTCTTCTTGAGCTATCATCTCGCGTAGGTCCTGTTGGCCGAGGGTGATGAGGGCCCGCAGGACTCGCTCCTTGCTACAGGGGCAGTAATAAGATACGTCTCTTTGGTCAATGATGTCGAAGGGCATGCCGAGGATCTCGTGTATGATCTCTCCGGGTGTCCTTCCATCAAGGACCATCGAGCTTACGGTGGGTGTTGTGCTAATCCTGTCTTCCATGTAGGTGACGAGCAAATCGTCTGCACTCGGCATGGTATGGACAAGGAAGCCGCCGCTCGCCTTGACTGAATTATCGGTATCGACATAAACACCGAGTGAGATAGCCGCCGGAAACTGTTCCGAAACACTCAGGTAATAAGCGATGTCAGATGCTATTTCGCCTGTTTGAAGAGGAATGCTGCTGTGATAAGACTCCCTGAGACCGAGGTCCTTTATCACATGGAGATACCCTGGACCTATAGCCCTGCCTACATCGAGGCTCTCTCCGATTAGGCCCATGAAGACGTGGGGCTTTCTTACGTATCCCCGCACTCTACTAAGCCAGTCTGCTTCGGCAAAGACTTCTTTGAGGGGGCCATCTCCCACGATCTGCATGGAAATTTTCTGACCTTCCTTGAGGAGCGATGCTATGAGCATAACTCCCGTCATGGTCCGGCCAAGTGCTGCTGTTGCCGTCGGATACGTATCATGCAGGGTTCGCGCCTTCTCGACTGTTGAAGTATTCACGAGGACCGTTACAGCGATAGGCCCTGTTCTGGCTATGGCTTTTACAATCAAGTCCATTAAGTATGCCTCGATGACACTTTTTTATATTCTAATCACTTTTCACGAAATGTCTGCATTGCAGATTAGTTTTCACTATAGAACTACTATCGGAGATGAACGGACCTCTCTGTGGTCATTGGCGAGCAGTCGTAGGGGGCAATCAGTCTAGCTCATCCTGAAGAGAAAAGGAGTCCGTCTATCCCTGTTCCTGAGATATTGTTCGACAGCGGGTATCCGGTGGATCCTGACTATCACCTTTCCGTCTGCAGGGGTGTACGATACATCGAGGACATCAGGATGACCGAATTCAAGATGATTCTAGTAGGGCCTCACTTCATATCCGATAACAGACCCATTTTCATCAAGGATCCTTCTCATGACAGTGTAATCAAAAGCATGTGGAAGCTGACAAACTCAGCAGCCCTCTCGTATGCCTGGTCGGCGGGCATTCCCTTGATGGTCTTATAATTGGAATGGGGTGAATAGATCTCAACCGTGTAAGAGAACTTCTCTTTTGCAAGGATGGCGACTGTTTCTCTATCGTTGCTGTGGCGGGCCCCCTAAAGGAAGACGGGATAGGTTCCGCGCAGTTCTGCCGGATTTGCAGAGGCCGTTCTCAGCGAAGCGGTTGGGGTGCAGGAGGTTGCATTAAGCAAAATGGCGACGGCGAATACAAGCAGCAGTAAAGGGAAGAGATTTTTATTCATACTCGCTCCGGACTACAACCAGCCAACCCGTTTCTCCTGTATCAGTGTTCGCTCACGCTTGAAGACGAATGCTACGATGAGTTCCCTGATGTTTTCACTCATGTCAACATAGTTGACTGCAATGCGGTAATTCCTGGAGAGCTTCTCGACCCGTAACACCTTCACGCATAGGCCAATGATGCCGTCGTAAGCATCTTCAAGCATCAACCTCATCTCAAGGATATCCCCCGAAGTGAACGGCATATCGTTTTCAAAGCAGATGCCGGCTCCGCTTATGTTGATCTTACGGATAAGGGTCTTTTTAAGTGTCTTATCAAATCCCTTCTCACTCAGATGGCAAGAACAGCGTTTCCCCTCATCCTTGGTTAGGGCCCGCACAAACATCGGAACGAGCGCATCAACTCTAAAGAATTCCCTTGATTCTGTCATGGTACCAGCAACGCCTAGAGCAGCCCGAGGTCGCTATCGACTGAATTCAACGGGGCAGCTTTCATATCCATTTCCGAGAGGACTTTTTTTACATCCTCCCCGGTGCCTTTAAGTTTCTCCCTGCAGAACCTGATAAGGACCGCTGCCCTTTTTACTTTTTCGGCTAGGGAATCGACATCGACCTCCTCGGACTCTATGCTGCTTATGATATCCTCAAGCTCGGCAAGGGCCTGACTATAGGTAAGCTCTTTATTCCTGGCCATTGTCCCTCCTGTTTTTATCAACTGCGCTCCTGACAATTCCAGTGAACAGTCTACTTTCGATTATATCACGGTTTAAAAGGAGTTCCCAACCTTTCCTTTTTTCCTGAATTAGTATGATGCTGTACCCTTTGCTGAGCATAGAGCGGGGAGGCGGTGTATCGGCAGATGACCAGTCGTGTGGATATTCGAGTTTGGATTAAACTGCTGAAGTATTAAAGCACTCTAGAATTCTGCAAATATTTTTGATAGTATATACATATGATTATATTGGGGTCGATGAGGGGATATCAATGAAAAGCCACATATGGCGGCCGCTTTTTGTTGTAATAGGGGTGATCGTGATTATTCTGATCGCACGAACATTTGTTGTGCCGAAAGACTTCGGCGTCTATGAGAGGGGCTATATGTATAGCTTCCATCGACAGAGTAACGAGGACGACTGGAAGGCGTTCAAGGTGAAATATCGATTCAACGGGGAATACTGTAAGGATTGCCACAGTGACAAATATTCGATAATGCAGACACCGCATGCGATTATCTACTGTGAAAACTGCCATGGTCCTGTCCTGGATCATCCTACCAATCCCGAAAAATTGACGATCGACAAGAAGCGGGAATTGTGCCTCAGATGCCATTTCCCCCTTGCCTATCCCACAAGCGGCAGGGCACGTATCAGAGGGGTGGACCCCGAAAAACACAACCCCGGTGTCGAATGTTCGGCCTGTCATAATCCTCATATGCCCAACCTGGAGGCAATGAAATGATATCGAGGAGAGATTTTCTGAAGAAAGCGGCAACAGGGTTGGCGGGGTTGACGCTTCCGCTCGCAGCCGTTGGAATAGTCAGTCCCCTGAAGCTCTTTGCGGCAAAAAGTGAAAAGGCTCCGGTGAGATGGGCATTTCTGATCAACACATACAATTGTGTGGGATGCGGCTTATGCGTGAAGGCGTGCAAGACCGAAAACGAAATACCTTATGACGCCCATGTGACAAGGACCTGGGTGGAAAGATATGTACGCCGTAAAGACGGGATGGTCTTCGCTGACACGCCAAACGGTGCCAGAGACGGATTTATTTCGGGGAAAATCGATCTTGGACAAGGGAAATATCAGGAAATAAATAGTGAAGATATAGATAAAGCCTTCTTTGTCCCCAAACTCTGCAACCAGTGCGAGAACCCGCCTTGTGTGCAGGTATGCCCTGTGGGGGCCACCTACCAGACTAAGGAAGGGGTGGTTCTTGTAGACCGAAGCTGGTGCATCGGTTGCGGGTATTGCATAATGGCATGTCCCTATGGTGTGAGATTTTTTCATCCCGTCTATCAAGTCGCTGAAAAATGCAATTTCTGTTATCACAGGATAAATCAGGGCCTGAAGCCAGCATGTGTCGACGCGTGTCCTTTCGGGGCCAGGATGATCGCCAACATCAAAGACCCCAATGACCCCATCACAAAGATCATCATGACAGAAAGAGTCAGTGTACTGAAGAGCGAATATGGAACCAAGCCCCAGGCTTATTATATAGGCCTGGATGAGGAGGTGAGATAGCCATGGTTGTTCACGGCGAGCTTTGGACGGTAAAAGAGCTTTTCGTTCTTCCGAATGAATACATTTATTGGAGCATACAGATCGTCATGTACCCCTTTATGACTGGGCTTGTCGCAGGCGCCTTCGTATTGTCATCTCTTTACCATGTCTTCGGCATAAAACAACTGAAGAACATGGCCCGTTTTTCTCTTGTCTTTTCCTTTGCCTTACTTCCTGTGGCCATGATGCCCCTTATGCTGCATTTGCAGCAACCGCAGAGAGGCATCGAAGTTTTGATGACGCCGCATTTCACATCGGCAATAGCAGCATTTGGCATTGTTTTTTCGACCTACGGCGCCATCGTTGCATCGGAATTATGGTTTGTCTATAGAAAGCACTTTGTCGATACTGCGCTTTCCCTGCGAAAAAAGATAGACGGAAGTCTTCTGAACAAAATTAAACATCTTTTTTTCTCAGCTTTGACGCTTGGAGCATGGGATGTGAGCGAGGAGGCCCTTCACAAGGACGAGAAGGCCGTTAAAATCCTAGCCGGCATTGGAATCCCCGTCGCCTGTTTTCTCCACGGATATGCCGGCTTTATCTTTGGCTCGGTCAAGGCAAACGCGCTTTGGATGACACCGCTCATGCCGGTCATTTTCATCATGTCCGCTGTTGTATCGGGAATCGCGCTATGCATGCTCACCTATATAGTTATCATGGAGATAAAAAAGTTCCGGGCCGGCCCTCAAGAGTTGGGATCTGATCATCTCGCAGCCAGGGAAGTGATAAAGGGCTTGGAATTAAACGAGATACGGATAACCGCACGATATCTTCTGTTCTTTCTCATCTTCGCCATAAGCCTTGAACTTCTGGACCTCATATTCAGGGGCTATACGGCAGTGAAAACATGGGATATCCTGCGAAGCGTAATCTACGGTAAGGACTTCGCCGACATCTTCATCCTTCAATATGGAGTCGGAAATCTGCTGCCATTCATTCTTTTTTTGTTGCCACGGCTAACAATAAGGAGGGCCGCAGTCGGTGTTATACTCGTTCTGTTCGGCGTCTTCATGATGCGGTGGAATGTCGTCATTGGAGGACAGTCATTCTCCCTTACCTTCGCCGGCTATATGCACTATCATCTGCCGATAATTCCGCATGATTGGGAGACATTCAAGGAAGGACTTGGAGGCGCACTCCTGGTGGCGGTAACTCCCTTCTTCCTGTTCGGGATATTCAGCAGGATACTCCCTGTTTTCAATCGCAATCCTGAAGAATTCCATTAAGTGAGATATAGATGGTGAATATCGGCAGGGTTAACACTTAGCGTTCGTCACTCATTTATTCAAGCACCGTCAGTGTCTGCTAATGGGTCAGATGCCTTGCCGCGCCCCTCTTCATTGTTCGGTGTAATATGTTTAGCGATACCAACAATGCTTCCCTTGTAAAGCCTGCTCTCGATCTCATCTCCCTTACAAATGGCCGTTGTGTCCCTGAGAGCATGGCCGTTGTGTCTGGTTATACTATAGCCCCTCCTGAGCACATTGATGGGGTCAAGAAGCCGCACGGCTTGTTCCATTACAGAGAGTTTGTTTTCTTTGTGCTGCAGGTATTGCCTGAGAGATCCTCTGATATTTTTTTCAAGAGCGTTAAGATGGTTCTGCGGCGCGGTCGTGATATGTGATGGTACGAGGCAGAGCCTTTGAGCCAGAGAATTGAGGGTATAGGCGGCATCGTTCAAAAGCCGTTCTGCATAAAGATGAAGCCTGTTTTCGATGCTGATGATCTTTTCTTCAAAGCTCCTTATGCCGGATATCAGAAACTCGGCGACGGCAGTCGGGGTCTTCATCTTTGTGTGAGCTACCATGTCGGCAACAGTATCGTCTTTTTCATGGCCGATGCCAGTGATGACTGGCAAAGGAAATAAGGCGATCCGGGCAGCGAGAGCATAACTGTCGAAACAGCTCAGGTCGGCTACTGAGCCGCCGCCCCTGATTATCACAACAACATCAAAACGTTCTCTCATTTTCTCTATCATATTAAATGCTGCAATCATTGATTTCTCGGCCTCTTCCCCTTGCATGTGCGCCGGGAAGAGGGCATGCGCGAATTGGAATCCGTAGGAATTCATCTTTAACTGGTCTAGGAAATCTCCGTAGCCTGCCGCTGTGGGCGATGATATGACGGCCACTCTTTGAGGTACAAGCGGCAAGGTCAATTCCTTATTCATGTCCATGATGCCTTCTTTTTTAAGCAGCTCAATGATCTCTCTCCGCCGGAGGGCCATTTCCCCCATTGTATAAGCGGGGTCGATATCTTTCACATTGAGACTTAATCCGTAGACTTCATGGAAAGTCACAGCAACCAGTAGCAGCACTTTCATGCCCTGCATTAACGGTGCTTTTGCGGCGGCCTCGAACTTCCGGCTCAATGTGCGATATTCGTAGGACCATATCGTGGCCCTGATCTGTGCGATAGTCTTATGGTCCTCTTTCTCGATAAGATCGAGATAACAGTGGCCCTTCTGATTGCATTTGCTCTCGGCAATCTCTGCAACCACCCAGTACAGGTCGGGGAAAGTGTTGCCGAGTGCGGACCTAATGAGCGAGTTGAGCTCGAATAGGGTCAAGGCTGGTTTAAGCATAGAAAGTTGTTCCATTTATACGGTGAGTATATCGGTCGGATGGGTGCGGCTGGCCAGATGAAGGGTAAGTGAATCCGCGAGGACAGAGCGGTGTGTTTTGAGTGCCAGATCAGGATAGTTGTTATGTTGTGAAAGATGCGAAAGGCATGCCCATTTCAGTCGCTCTCCCGATAGGAGCAGTTCAGCTGCCTCGAAATTCGAGATGTGTCCGCCCGGCCCCTGGATGCGGCGCTTCAAAAAAGAGGGGTACGGTCCCTTCGACAGCATCTCGGGATCATAGTTGCTCTCTATAAAGACCGCATCGAGGCTGGAAATCTCACGCCGCAGGCCGTTAAAAACATGCCCAAGATCAGTCATGATTCCGAGCCGCTTAGCACCGCTTTCAACGACAAAGATGACGCCGTCGACTCCGTCATGGGGCGTCGGAATCGTCCGTATGATGATTTCTCCGATTCTAATCGGGTCACCGGCGTTGAAATGGCTGATATCTCCCATACGTCCGAGCCGGTGCTTCGCAAGGGAGACATCGAGGGTGTCACGGGTGATATAAAGAGGGAGGCCGTATTTACGCTGAAGTGCCCCCGCATGCCGGACATGATCGTAATGATCGTGGGAAATGAGGATGGCATCTACGTTCCTGATGTCCCTACCATGGGCAGCAAGCCGTCGCTCTGATTCGATGCAGCTCAAGCCTGCGTCAAAGAGAAGCCGAGTGCCTGCAGTTTCAATGTAAATGCAGTTACCACAACTGCCGGATTGTAGTGCTATTGCCAGGAAATCCATAATGAATTTATTAGATACTATAGCAGGCCGAATCAGGGAATTGCCACCACGGAAGCGCCGGTGCAGGCCCTGCACGAAAGTAGTGGATCTATAGCTCGACGATATCTGATGCCTGGTGCTGACAGATAATCGATATGGCCTCATGGCCTCGGCGTTTTGCTCGAGAGCCATTCTATGTCTGAATATTGCCATGGGTGGTAGGAGATGATATCCGAGTACTGTTCGAGCAGGCCCATATAAATAAATATCATGTTCCCCGGACGTATCGGCTTGCTGGGATAGCATCGACAAGGAAGAATATGTTAACTGCTATCAACTCATTTAAATTGAATTATAAGGAAATATAATTTGACGGCGTGTCAGAGGGACTCATAAACTATGAAACCTTATATACTGACCATGTAAGCGTACATAGGTTTGAAGGCCTAGAGAATCTCAGGCTTTTTCTGCTGCAAAGTTGAGCGAAAATTGGTATTATTACTGGTATTGTAAAAATATTCGCAAGGCTAGCCGGCGCGGCGGCCATAATTAAGATTTGATCATACTGGAGGGATTATGTGGCAGTGGCTCAAAAGGTCTGAAGAAAAGCTTAGAAACTTTGTAGTTAAGCATACGAAGCTTACGATACTTATCATACTTGCACTCACCGCGTTCTTTATTTTTATAAGCATTGAAGCCCTGCATTTTTCGAGCGATCCGTCGTTCTGCAGAAGGTGCCATCCCTCTGACCAACCGGGACCTTTGGGTGAGGTCTATACATGGTCGAAGTCGATTCATGCAAGGGCCGGCGTTACGTGCCTCAACTGTCACGCCGAACCGGGCTTAGTAGGTTATTTGCGAGCTAAAATGGGCGGCCTCTATGACGTCTATGGCCAGTTTATCAAGGGTCCCGATCATAAGATGCATGTCCTCATGAGTGCCAGTGATCCAGCTTATGCCTCCCAACTTGTGAAAAATGACATCTGCCTGTTCTGCCACTCCGATGCTATGAATCAAAAGATAAGAAGTAGTCGAATCATGTCTCTGGGCGTCACTTTCCGTCTAGTAGACAGCGTCAAGAACCCTGAATTCCGGAAGCAGCGCGGCCTGCCAGACATTACCGTCGAGCCGGTGAGACCCACGGCTAAAGTTGATCCCCATCATAGGAAGCATTTCGACATGGGGATAAATTGTGTGATCTGTCACGCCAAAATAACCCATAGCGGCATCACCGGCTATCGGTCTAACATGCAAATCTGTTTCAATTGCCATGACCAGAAACGGTCTGAAAACTTGCATCCACCGGCCGATGAGAACTGCTTGGCTTGCCACAGGAATCGAGAAAGCCTGTATCCGCAAAGTCCGATTGCATTCGGAACAGGGGAGTCCGCAGTCAAATACGAGCACTTCGTCCATGTTGCTGCTTTTGGATGCGATACATGCCATATGGTGCTGTTCCCCATGAAAAGAGATGGCGTCAAAATCGCATTTACCGATCACACTGCCGGAAAGCTCTGTTTTTCCTGTCACAACGGCAAGAAGGCGTTCGCCTACACGACTAACTGCTCGAATTGCCATGCAAAGGTGCCTTTCCCCAAGGGGCCGATCGTATATAAACCGAAGGACGCGGCTCCAGTCGTCTTCAGTCACGAATTCCATACGAAGGTCTTTGAGTGCAACAAGTGCCACACAGCCATCTGGCCTATGAAGAAAGGCATAAAGAAGATGACGATGGATCCCATGTATGAGGGGAAGTTCTGCGGTGTCTGTCATAATGATAAGGATGCCTTTGCCGTGACAACATGTGATAAGTGCCATGTCGAGTCAAAGAAATAGGGGAGCAACACGTGGGAGATTACTATAACGACAATGATCTGGACAGATTTGGTGAAGTAGGCAAGCATCGCCCGGATCTTTTTAAGAAATTTATGGAGTGGTACGGGGCGTCGCTTCAGCCTGGCGTTCTTTCAAAAAGAGAAAAGGTCCTTATCGGGCTGGCCGTTGCTCATGCGGTTCAATGCCCGTACTGTATAGATGCATATACAAAGAGCTGTCTTGAAGAGGGGATGAATCTCGATCATATTACCGAAGCGGTGCATGTTGCGTCCGCCATTCGCGGTGGCGCGTCTTTAATCCATGCGATACAGGCCCATAATGCTATCGACAAGATATCAATGTGAGAATCGCAGATGGATTTCGTAGAGACCCTTAGGAAACACGGCGCTTATCCCCTTAAGGCCCAGAGTCTTGAGACTCTCCAGGTCAATATCGGATATCGGTGTAACATGTCTTGTAAACACTGCCATGTTCAGGCCGGGCCTCTGCGCGAAGAGACAATGGAACTCGAAACCATAAAAGCTGTTCTCGGTATCCTGAAGGCATCTGGCATTAGGACACTCGACATAACAGGCGGTGCACCCGAATGTAATCCACACCTCAGGTATCTTATCGAAAAGGCAAAGGGAATTGGGTGCCATGTAATGGTCAGAAGCAACCTGACGATTTTTGGGGAAGATGGCATGAATGACCTGCCATGCTTTTATAAAGAATATGAGGTTGAATTAGTGGCGTCACTTCCCCACTATCTCGAAGAAGCCGTCGACAGGGTGCGCGGTGAGAGGACCTTTAAAAAAAGCATCAGCGCTCTCCGGACATTGAATGACCTCGGGTTTGGAGTTGAACCCGGAGGGTTAAAACTAGACCTTGTTCATAATCCTCAGGGAATGTTTTTCCCCCCACCACAATCGACGATGGAGGAGGAGTATCGCAGAGAACTTGAAAGGCACTATGGGGTTTCTTTCACTAACCTCTTTACTCTTACCAACATGCCGATCGGCCGTTTCAGGCGTTTTCTGACCGAGAAGAACCAGCTCGAGCGCTACATGGAAAGGCTTAGAAACTCCTTTAATCCAGCGACGCTCGATGTCATCATGTGCCGTCATCTTATCAATGTGGGATGGGATGGGACCCTCTACGACTGCGATTTCAACCAGATGGTCAATCTCCCTCTGCTCGGAAATTATCCACAGATTGTTCAGGACTTCGACCGATTACTCCTTGTCCACAGGGAAATAGCTTGTGATGAACACTGTTTCGGCTGCACCGCTGGCCAAGGATCGTCCTGCACGGGTGCGGCAGCGTGAAAATCAAAAGGGCGCGAAAAACCGGTATCCTTTGAGAAAGTGCGAAAATGTTTTTGCGGCTATCGTTGACGGCTCTTTCCCAATGCTAATGAGATAGAACTTTCTCCGGAGCCTTTTCCCTGGCACCTGCAAAAGCTTAATCGATCCATCCTTCAGCGCCTGAAACACGGACCACTTTGAGACGAAAGATATCCCCACTCCCGATTTGACCATCTGCAATATCAATTCAGGACTGCCCAGCGTCATCGAGATCTTTATGGCATTCGCGGGCATATCGATTTCCCGCAGAAAGGTGTCAACCAATTCCCGCGTCCCCGAACCCGGCTCCGGCATTATAAAAACCTGCGTGGCGAGGTCATGACAAGTAATTGTCTTCTTCATGGATAAGGGATTGTCGTCCGATACGATTATCACGATCTCATCCTCAGCAATAATCTCAGAATGGATTGTAGGGTTCTTCATGATTCCTTCGACAATGCCCATCTCTATCATGCCCTTCTCGATATCGTCAATAATCTTTTCGGTATTTGAAACAGTGAGTTCGATCGATACTTCGGGATGCTTCCGCGAGAAGCGGTAGAACACCTGTGGTAGTAGATAAGTCGAAATAGTAGTCGTTGCCCCCAGAGTTAGTGGTCCCTTGACTATATTGATAGCGGAATAGACGGCATCTTCCATCGTTTTGTACTGGTCGAGAATCTTTTTTGCATGAGCATAAAAAAGCCTGCCGGAAGGCGTAGGAGAGACCGTCTTGCCCTGCCTGATGAGCAGCCTGATGCCGAGTTCATCTTCGAGGTTTTTTATGAGATGGCTCATGGCAGACTGGGTCATGAACTTCGCGGCAGCAGCCTTCGAGAAGCTCTTCATTTCACAAACGAGACAGAATGCTTTCAGCCTGTGGTCTTCCATGCGACTTATTCTAAGGAGTCCAGCAGAAGGTGTCAAACTAAACATCAAAGAATTACATCGTTTTAATGAATGGAATCAATTTGACTTGAAAAGCATAGCTGTGTATGTTTAAGGGATGATTCGAGAAAAGGCAATATTAGTCATTGCATCTACTACGAGTATTCTTAATTCGGGGCTCCTCGACATACTTCTCCCTGCATACAAGAAATCGACGAAGTATAATGTAACCGTCGAGGTTATTGCCGTCGGAACGGGTAAAGCGCTAAGGATGGCTAAGAAGGGGGAGGCGGACCTGCTGTTTGTACATGACCCCTTCAGGGAAGAGAAATTTGTGGCGGAAGGATACGGCACAAACAGACGGACTGTTATGCATAATTCTTTTGTTATCCTTGCCCCCTCCAAAGACCCGGCAGGTATTAAGGAGGTTGAAAAAGCGGTAGAAGCATTCGAGTTGATCGCCGAAACAGGTTTTCCCTTCGTGTCGCGAGGTGACGATTCGGGCACTAATATAAAAGAGCTGGATATCTGGGACGATGCGGGAATCAATCCGAAAGGCAAGAGTTGGTACTTTGAAACTGGAAGCAAAATGGGAGATGCTCTGCTGGTAGCTAACAAACAGAAGTCATATATTCTTGCTGACATGGGGACATTTCTTAATTATGAATCGAAAATCAAACTCAAGGTGCTCCTCAAGGGTGATCCGGCTCTCAGGAATCAATATAGCGTTATAGCCATCAACCCTGTAAGGTTTCCCAATGTCAAATACAGAGAGGCCATGGACTTTATCGCATTTGTCACTTCGCGAGATGGGCAGGGTATCATTGCAAATTACATCAAACACGGAGCCTGTCTTTTCCAGCCCGATGCAGTACCCCTGCGGGAAAAAGGTCAATAATAGTAAATGTGACGATCAATGGTAAGCTGGTGGCCTTTGCGGTAGGAAAACCATATGCGAGGCTTGCAATGGAGCAAGGATCTATATTACCAGACTCTGCCCTGATGAAAAGATTGAGAGTTATGGAGGGTGCCGTCTCTGTAAAGAGAACAAAGGTGTGGCCCAATAACGATAGGAGAAAATATCTGTGATGAGAAAGTTGCTTGCATTGGTAGTCCTCGTTACAGCAATGGGGATATGCGGCTGGTCTGGTTCATTTGCCGCTGATAAGGAAATAATCTGTTCATCGACGACGAGCACAGAGAATTCAGGGCTATTCAATTACATCCTGCCCATATTCGAAAAGAAGAGCGGCATAAAAGTGAAGGTAGTCGCCCGTGGCACGGGAGCCGCCATTGAAATGGGCAAACGAGGCGATGCAGATGTCGCTTTTGTCCACGCCAGAGAGCAGGAGTTAACGGCCGTTGAGGAAGGATTTTTTGTCAACCGCCACGATGTCATGTACAACGACTTCGTAATCATAGGCCCTTCCGATGATCCGGCCATGATAAGAGGCATGAAGTCGTCAGTCGAGGCATTTAAGAAGATAGCGGCATCGTCGACGTTCATTTCTCGCGGAGACAACTCGGGAACCAACACTAAAGAGCTTTCCGTTTGGAAGAAGGCAACAATAGAACCCAAGGGCCAGAAATGGTATCTCGAAGTGGGGCAGGGCATGGAGAAGACCCAGAGGATTGCCGATGAGAAGCGTGCATACACGCTTACGGACAGGGGCACCTGACTGGCGACAAAGGACAAGGATAGGCTCGAAATGGCGATCGTGCTTGAGGGTGATCCGACCCTGTTCAACCAGTATGGCATCATGGCGGTTAATCCTGCAAAGTACAAGCATGTGAAGTATAAAAAGGCGATGGAATTCATTAATTGGCTCATATCTAGGGAAGGCCAGCAGGCTATCGCTTCTTTTAAGGATAAGAACGGCAATCCGCTCTTTATCCCGAACGCGAAATAAGAGAAAAATCGACAGGGGGTGGCAGACAGTATGTTATTGGACTGCTGTCCCCTATTCTGATTATCCTATAGCATGTCGTCAATCATAGACGGTTTTTCACAGGCTTTATCGCTCATTCTGCATCTCGACGCTGAATTGCTCGGCATCATTCTTCTATCCATCAGGGTTTCAGGCACCGCTCTTCTTGTCGCAACCAGTATCGGGCTTCCGCTAGGTGCCCTGCTCGGGCTCACGAAGTTCCCTTTGAGAGGTGCAGCCATTACTATACTGAACACTTTCATGGGCCTCCCTCCCGTAGTAGTCGGGCTTGTTGTTTATCTGCTGCTGTCGAGAAGCGGTCCTCTCGGATTCTTGTCTCTTTTGTATACGCCTAGCGCGATGATTGTTGCCCAGAGCATTCTCGCCTTTCCCATTGTGGGTGCCCTTTGCCATGCCGCCATTGCAGGCGTGGACCCGATCATAAGGCAGGCGGCAAGGACCCTCGGGGCAACCCCTCTGCAGGTTTCGTTGACCGTTGTCAGGGAGGCACGGTACGGAATAATGTCCGCCATCATAGCCGCCTTTGGCAGGGTAATGGCTGAGGTCGGCGCTATACTCATCGTTGGCGGCAACATCGCCGGGTACACCAGAGTCATGACGACAACTATCGCCCTCGAGACGGATAAAGGGAATTTTGAACTTGCTCTTGCACTTGGCATCATTTTGCTCGCGATTTCCTTAATGATAAATACAGCGCTTCATATTATCCAGAAAAAAGGGATGGTAGGTGTCACCCGATGAGCTTGAGACTGACGGTATCGAATATCAACAAAAGCTATAACGGAAACGGGGTACTGAAGGACTGCTCGTTCTCCTTCGATGAGAGCGGCATCTACGTGTTAACGGGGCCGAACGGTTCGGGCAAATCTACATTTTTACGAATATGTGCTCTTATTGAGTCTCCGGACAGCGGTCAAGTCAACTATTTTTCTGATGGGCATATGCTAAATCATGATCTTACCCTAAAAAGGAGGATAACACTTTTATTGCCGAAGGTAGGTGTCTTCAATGCGACCGTATTCAGGAATGCCGCATTCGGGCTGTTATTGCGGGGAATCGACGGGCGCGAAGCAAAAGGGAGAGTGGATAAGGTGCTCGATTTTGTGGGTCTATTGCACAAGAAGGATCAGAATGCATTGACCATCTCGAGCGGTGAAACCAAGCGACTGGGGATTGCTAGGGCGCTGGTGATAGAGCCCGAAATCCTGTTTCTCGACGAGCCGACCGCATCCGTCGATCAGAGGAATACTGAGGTTATTGAGGGCATCATCCTCAAAATGAAACAGGAAAGATTGGTAGCTGTCATTATGACCACACACGACAAGGAACAGGCAGGCAGGCTAGCCGACCGCTTGCTGGTAATGAAGGATAGGGCGATCCATCTGCCGGAGATTCATTAAATGATTCCTCCCCGAAATGAATAGTAGAATATTGGAGATTAGCTGTTCTTTTCTATCGTTGCATGCTGGGAGGAAACGGGTTCAAGCTGTACAATAGTCGCGCCCCATCCACCCGCATTTTCACCCGCGAGTCCGAACGAAAGAATCCCCGGCAGTTGCCTGAGAATAGAATGAACAGTCTCTCTCAGCATCCCCGTCCCTTTTCCGTGAATGATACGTACTTCGTATATACCTTTTCCCCTGCAAGTATCGAGATAGTGAGGCAGTAACTCCTTTACTTCGCGAGGATTGAAGGTGTGAAGGTCGAGTGTCCCGTCAATAGAAAGTTCAACAGGTTCAGCGGTATCGAAATTCTCTTCCATGTCTTTCATTAGGATAGCACGAAATCGGGAAAGATCAAACAGTCTTGTTGCCAGCAGGTGAGACGACAGAGATTAACCAACTTGAATCAATGGAATGGGCGAATACTCGTAAAAGGAGGTAACAATACGATCGTTTGAGATGAGCAGGCTTACGCTGACTTCTTCTCGGCATGGAGACTAAAAAACTGTAAATATTTGTCGCTTGTGCAGTATTATTAGAATATGGGGAAAAAGAGGGCTATAACTATCAAAATGTTATCGCAGATCGAAGCGGACCAATTGATAAAGGACCTACAGAAGGAGGGAGGAGAAGCTTTTAGAGGTTTTCTTATATCATTTGATGGTGAAAAGGAAAGGATGCTTTCCGAAGAAAAAAAGACCACGCGGCGCAAACGTCTGCTCTGGGCTTTGCCCGCGAGTGAGAGGGTTTATTACATCGCAAAATATGAGGGGAAGCCCTATTTGTTGGTGGGAATGCATTCTCATGATACTATTTCTTCCATAGCAAAGATAACCTCATCCCTGTCCGGCAAGGGAGGGGAATGTCTAAAGGAATTGATTGAAAAAGCGTTGGTCTATAAATGCTATGCAGGAGTTATCTATATCAATTTTAGTAAGAACTGTGATCCTCGTATTTATGAGCTTTTACAAGAATTGAAAGAAGATCTTCCTAATGGCATTGAAAAGATATATGTCTATCAGGACACTGCATCAATTATTTGCAGGCTGAAATCGAGTGCTGTTTGGGATGAAAAAACAGCATGAGAAATATTCCCAACCCCATATAAAATCATCGCCAGCAAGACAGTTAAAAGGTGGTGTGCTAACGTAGTTCCGTATTCACAAAAAAATTCCATTCAGTTATCGCCTGGTTTATCGCGGCCCTGTGTTTTTCAATAGCCTGATTCTGTTCTTCGATAAAATCATTTATACACTTCTTGTAGCTCTCAACCTGCGCCTTATATTCACTTACCTCAGATTCACTCTTGAATTTATAGGGATGATGCGGTTTTGTGCAGGAATTGATTGGAGTAACTTTATCAGCAAAGGCTGATGATGAAAAGAAGGCTATGAGTAAGGCTAATATTGACGTGAGCACTGCGATCTTTGTCATTGTGGATCTCCTCTTGCAATCCAATTATTTTGTGGCAGACTGATCTTCCTATCATACAATGCTCACTGTCTATTTTTGAATACGTTAAAAAGAGTCTGCGTAGATTGCTTCCATTTTGTTGGATTTGTATTGCCTGACCAGACCAAGGCATGGATGATATGCAAGCACTATATGACGCTGGAATCGATCAAGGAAGCAGCCCAGGAGTTGCCTTCATAATCATGAATAGACTCGGTGAAAGGCATGTTCACTAATACACCTCTTGACAGGACTTGGCCCGCTCCTTTAAGGTATTTACGAAACTTTTCCGAAAAAGCTACACTTTTTTCTGCCATCGTTCTGTTCCCATATAGTTTATCGGTCGCGCTTTGAACTATGAAGAATGGCACGATGGCACTTTATTTTCAGGTGCTCGCCCTTAATACACCATATGTCTGGATTCTACTAGGGTTCACGATTCTGCGCAGAGGATCTTCTGATGTTATGGTAAGATAACATCAATAGATTGTTGAGATAAGTGTTTGATACAGTGACGAGCACTTTGACTTGGTAGGAATGTACATCAGGAGTTAATGCAGGTGACCTTGCTGATGAATATTTTTGAAACTGCCGTTAAATTAAACGCATGATCCCCCCCCGAGAGTTTATACGCAAGATCCACCCCTTTTCCTTTTTGTCAGAAGATGATCTGGACATCATAATATCCGGATTAGAAGTCGAGTTGTTTGAAAAGGGGAAAACAATTTATAAAAAGGGTCAGACCTCTGAATATGTTTATGTGATTTTCTCCGGACTTGTCGGCCTCTATGATGACGATGCGGTAGTAGATTACCTCACGAGAGGTGAAATCTTCGGCGTCGTGTCACTTTTTGGGCATCCATTGAATTCGACTGCCAATGCAATTGAGGATACTGTCTGCTATGCAGTGGATTACCGACAATTCAAGACAGTCTTCGATGCAAGTGAAAGGTTTGCATCGTATTTTTCTACTTTACTCAATCGAAGATTCCGATCATTTAAGACCATAGCGTCAGACAAAAAGATCCTTGAGGAGGCCTCATTCGTTTTGGAGGTTGAGAGGATAATATATAAACAGCCTGTTGTTTGCAGCCCTGGACTGACAATAGCCGGTGCAGCCTCTGAGATGGATAAGAATTCGGTTAGTTCAATTGTCATTATAGACAACGATGCAAAGCCGATCGGCATATTGACCCATAAGGACCTGAGGAAGGTATTAATCCAGGGTGACCGATTGGACCTGATTACTGAGTTTATGTCATCTCCGGTTAAGACAATCAATGTGCAGGCCACCATATTCGATGCCTTCACAAAAATGATTGATGCTGGAATAGACCACCTCGTCGTGACGAAAGAGGATAAAGTCTTTGGTGTAATCACCAGGAAAGATATTCAGATCCATCTGGAACCCTCTTTCTCCATAGTCAAACTGTTCAGAAAAATCCACCGTGCAGCCTCTATCGAAGAGCTTAAAACCGCCTTTGACGGTCTCAAGGTATCAGTCTCAAAGATTGCGATGACAGGTCCTAATTTCTTCGACTTGACCAGGATGTTATGCTCTGTTCATGATGCCGCAGTGGCCAAGGTCATTGAGATTCTTATCGGTAAACATGCCCAGGCACAGTTCTTATGGATTAATATGGGCAGTTCCGGTAGAAAAGAAGAGATCATCGCAACCGACCAGGACAATGCCTTAATCTATGTGGGAGACAATCCCGCAGCATTAGCCAATGATATCAATGAATCACTGGCCAATATTGGCATCCCTAAATGCCTCGGAAATTATATGGCATCCAACACAATGTGGAATCAGCCCTTGCCAGTATGGAAAGAATACTTCAAGCAGTGGTTTTCAGAACCAATTCCTTACCATCTCCGATACCTTTCCGTGTTTCTGGACATGAGACCGGTATACGGAGAGATAGCCTTATACAATGACTTGCTGGAATCGATTAAGCTGGAAGTAAAAGCCGAGGCCATAAAGCTGATGGCTGAGGATGCCATTGAACTCAAGCCGCCTCTTGGAATATTCGGGATCCTGGGTCTGCATCAAGGGGTGGACCTAAAGACCTATGGGATTTATCCTATTGTTAACGGCGCAAGAGTCCTCTCTATAGACACTGGGGTTTGGGGGATAACCAACACCAAGGAGCGATTGGAGGCGCTGAGTGCCAATACGACGATCAGCAATGAAATGTGCCACGATCTCATCGAGTCGTATGGTTTTTTACAGGATCTAAGGCTGAGACATCATGCGCGGGCGGTATTGAATCAGTCCCCTATGAATAACCTGGTTACCGGAAAGGAACTATCGAAAGTCGACTTGCTCATATTAAAGGAGTCACTCAAGATCGTCTCTGAATTTCAGAAGTTTCTGATGAAAAAGTATGGTGTTAGTCGAACTATCGTTTATAGTCAACTATAGGATAGAAGACATAGTTTTATGGATCTGAGAACTGCCAAATTTTATGCCATTGACATTGAAACCACAGGATTAGACTTCGACAAAGACGAGATTATATCTTTTGCCTGTGTCCCCATTATTAATTTGAAAATCCTTGTTCGAGATACTTTTTACACCCTGATTAACCCTAAGAGTTATGACTACAAGGCAATGAAGTTCCATGGTATAAGCAAGGATAATCTTAAGGATGCACCGGAATTTGAAGAGGTTTCGGAGCGCATTCTGAAGATATCGGATGGTATCCTCGTTGGGCATACTATTGAGTTTGATTTCACTTTTTTGAAAACAAACTTCAAGGAATTGGGAGTGAGATTCAAAAGAGATCTTATAGATATAGCAATGGTAGAACGCTGGCTAAGGCGAAAACGGAAAGCTGACGAACGGGATTTAAGCCTTGACGGTATGATCGCAACTTATGGCCTGAAACAATATTACCGGCATAATGCCGCCGCAGATGCCTTCTTTGCCGCCCAGATCTTTCAGATACAGATGCGGGAAATGATGGCGCTTGGAATTGGTTCAGCAGAAAAGGTTATCAAGGCTGCAAAGAGCTGCAGGCATGCGGATTGTGATTTCGCTTTCTAACGAGTAGTCTTTCGGGCACACTAAGGTATCTGATCCCAATGTAATTATGCGGTATATGCAACGATCATAAAAGTTGATATATTGATATGAAATAGCTCATAACACGGAGGTAAGATGGCAATAAAGAAAAAGATATCAACTGCACAGAAAGCAAAGGAGACCAAGCCCAAAAAGCTTGTGAAAAAGGCATCACCGAAGAAGCAGAAAGATCTCAAAGTGGGTGGCCATTACCAATGTGGCGTCTGCGGCCTTGCCGTAACCGTCAACGAGGTGTGCGGGTGCGTCGATTTTTGTGACATAATCTGTTGCGGCGAACAGATGAAGTCTTTGAAGCACAAATAAAAGGAGGAGGGAAGATGAAACAATCGACAGTTACTCTTTTGGCAGTTTTTGTTGCTGTGGCTATCGCAGTGGTTGCTTTCGCGGCGTCAAATGGCGTAATGGACGTTAAGCCAGGAGATGAGATTTATGTTTGTGCATGCGGTGAGACCTGTCCCTGCGATACTATGTCGAGGAATCCCGGCAAATGCAGCTGTGGGAAGGATATGGTAAAAGTAACCGTCACGAAAGTCGAAAATGGCATGGTCTATGTTGACGGTGGAAAAAAAGTTTACAAGCAGAAGGGAAAGTATACATGCGCATGCGGTGATCAGTGCAAATGTGACACTGTTAGTCAAAACCCTGGCAAGTGCAGCTGTGGGAAAGATATGGTCCCTGCAAAGCCATAGAAGGTTTTGTTGCGGAGGAGGCTGGGCAAAAGCCAGCCTCCTTTTTATCTGCTGCAATGGGCCAAATTCTTGAATCCCCTCCGATGAACATTCTGCTATACCACCATCGCCAAGTGGAAGCCAATTGCTACGACAATGCGTCACTAAAAAATATAAGAAGGCGAAATTATCGGGAGAAAGGTTGCTGTTGCTCGATCAGGAATATGAAGGAGTTCCAGAAAAAGTCTAGCGGGTCAACTATTGCGATTATCGGCACCGTACAAGCGTACATACGCAGTTTTTCGGTGAGAGTAGATTGATTACGGCGTTATGAAGTCAACAATAGTTATCTGAGTGCCGTGTGGCGTAGTAACTTTATGACTAGCTGTTTTCTGTCGTGTATGGCGGGTGCGAATTGCAGGCAGTGATGACGACCGGTAGGTTTCTACCTGAGCCCATCCTGTAGGGCGTAGGTCCTCAGGGACCTCTACGTATCTACGGACCCCAAAATTAAAGGACTCCATTGTTTCTCCACGAAAAAAGGAACCACTTGCACTTTTTAATCCAATTTTGAGTCGTTAAAAAATAAATCACTTATGTCATCCAAGTGCTCCGACTTAGTCGTACAGACAATCTCTGCGGATACTTTGGCGGAAAACGACAAAATAGCAGGTTCATTTGCCTCTCTTGCGCATTACGTTCTGTCTTCCCATGAGGATTTTCTGCGTAATCTCAGTTTCCGCATTCTTTAATAAGAGTCGCAGGGCGATCGTGCTTTCTTTTGAGGTATGAGGGGGGAACATTTCCAGAATGTCTATTAGCTCATCGACCGTGGAAACGTTTATGGCTTGATGCAGATTTTGAAACTTTTCGTACTCTTCACTGTCCAGGGCCACCCCCATTGAGCCGTCCAGGTAAGCTAGGTCCATCAACTCAAGCATCCATTTCAGCTGTAGGTTGAGCATCGATGCAAAAAAGAATGTCTTCGCGGTCGTTGCTATCATCTCCGGCCTTGAGTCCTCTGAGACATCCGCTCGGATGCTCACACCCGTAGGTGCCTTTTTTTTCGGGGCTTTTTCATGAAACCTGTTTATATGAGATTCGAATGTTTCATCTAGACAATAGTAAATATTGAGTTGATTAAAAAGCTCATCATTCACATTTACCGCGAGTAAGTTGTTATGCTGCTCGTAAAAGTCATGGAAGCCCCAGTCTTTCAACATACCCTTTAAATCGCTTATCAAAGCATACCTGCCGTGCCTCGCCGCAGCGGCACGAGCGGCAAACCATTCCCTTGCTATGACATTAAAGATGCTGCTTTCGACTTCGGGAATATATTTCCCGTATCTGTCAACGAGATATCTCTGGCACTCCCATGGAATGGCTTGCAGCATATCGGCGATTATCGGCACATTGAATTTGCCCTTATTCTTCACCAATAAGTTTTGAAGCTCGGGGCAGGGCTGATATCGTTTTATAAGTGATCGACTGATTTTTTTCTCCACGCCGTCTGTTATTGGCATTATTGATCCTCCTTAAAAAGTTAGAATTTATTCGCCCCGCGAACGACAAGCAGAGACGCTAATTATAATAAGATTACCCTTATCAGGGATGAAAACAAAGATCTATCTGAGATCGAATTAAACGAGTATTTCATGCTATGCTCGCGCTGAAGTCAGTGGAGTTGAACCAGAATGAATAATCTGATATAAATCTGATATAGTCTGAAGATGTTGGAGGGGTCTACCCACTGAATAAATAACCCCCCGGTGCTTACATCGAACCGCCTCTCAGTGGCGTGATAATCTGGTCGGTTACACAGCCTTGGACTGAACCCACAAATGAAAAGGAGATCGAAGCAAAAAAGGTAGAATCTTTGAAAGACCTCCTGAAAAATCGCAATAAAGAAGGTAGAACTAAAATAGGGGTCATGTAGTTATAAAATCAGGTATTACTAGGACGTTTTCTATAAGACTTTGTATTAAGACCCTATTTGAGCTTTTTCTTCTCATACATCGCCTTGTCCCCTTGCGCAAGCATCTCGTCAATAGAACAAGGGAATTTTGGATCATAGCAAGAAATGCCCAAACTCATCGAAATCCTGAATCTCCGATTACTTTTTGCATTATATGTATCAATATTTTTTTGTAGGCGAGCCGTAATTACCTCGATAGTGTCGCCGTTCGTCCCCACTGGTACAACTACAAACTCGTCTCCGCCAATGCGTGCAATAATATCAGACTCCCGATACGTTGCTTTCAAGAGATTGGCAGTATCCACTAGCGCCTTGTCTCCAACCTGGTGGCCCAATGAATCATTAATCCCCTTCATATTGTCCAGGTCGGCATAAAGCATGAGTACTCTTGCATTGCGCCGTTTAACAGACTTTAGAAGATGATCAACTAGAGCAAAGAATCCTCGCCGGTTGTAGAGACCTGTAAGTTCATCGGTAAGAGATAGAGCGCGTAGCTTTTCCTCCATCTTCTTCTGCTCGGTGATATCTCGGGCAATGCCCAACACTCTGACCACCTTCCCATCCTGTATCTGTGGTGTTGCAGTGAATTCACCTACCAGATATTCGCCTGATTTTGTGAGAGTCCGTAATTCAAACTTCGATTGCGCTACCCCGCTTAGGGCGTATTGAAATTTCTCCATGGCAGACGACAGATCAGCAGGATGAATTAGTTGATCAAAGTTGTTCCCAATCCACTCAATATGTGACAGGCCCGTAATTTTTTCGAATGCCGGGTTTAGAGACATGATTGCTCCACTGGGCGAGAGAGTGTAGATGACATCTGCTACGTCCTCAATGACGTGCCGATAATGATGTTCCGATCCTTTCACTTCTGCAATCTGCTGGCGCAATCCCCTCAATTCATTTATCAATTGTTCTTTTGTTTTCTGTTGATCCCTCATCTTATACGCCTCACAATAACTCTAAGGAGTAATTTTACTATAGATTACACTTCTAGCAAGTGTAATCTACAACATTTTGAGAATTATTGGAAGTTCTCCTAATGACTTCGTTGCTTATCCAGTTCATTGTAGGGGCATCATGCACTAATAAATAAGAAAATACTTTTAAGTGAATAATTATGTCACATGCGATATCAGAAGTGTCCCAACGTTTAATGACGGATTGAGTTTAACATATTGAAATAACATATGGAATTGATAATGGAGCACGAAAACGACTTGAAAAGAAGTTTGGGCATCCGTCATTCTCGTGGTAACAAACACGAGGAGCGTACCCATGTATACAGGCAAGCTGATTTTCTCTCAGGTCGTCGAACACATACCACTACCAGCCTTTCATCGGAGCGTCAACCGTTATCGTGGGAATTACAAGATCAAAGACTTCACTTGTCTGGATCAGTATCTATGCATGGCCTTTGCGCAACTGACCTATCGGGAAAGTCTGAGAGATATCGAATCGTGCCTTCGATCTCAAAGAAGCAAACTCTATCACATGGGCATTCGTGGCAATGTATCCAGAAACACCTTGGCCAACGCCAACAAGGTAAGGGACTGGCGCATCTATGCCGACTTCGCTCATTGCCTGATTCAGAAAGCCCGTGCACTTTATTTGGACGAAGACTTCGGCGTGCAACTGGATCAGACGGTATACGCACTGGATGCAACGACTATCGACCTGTGTCTATCAGTATTCCCATGGGCGCATTTTCGTCAGACAAAGGCTGCAGTCAAGCTCCATACGCTACTGGATCTTCGCGGCAACATCCCAACGTTCATTCATATAAGCGATGGCAAGATGCACGAAGTAAATATTCTGGATTGTCTTGTTATAGAGCCAGGAGCATTCTACATAATGGACCGAGGATATCTGGATTTTGCCAGACTGTATATGTTGCATTTGAGCAGGGCGTTCTTCGTCACCCGAGGCAAATCCAATTTCAAATTTCGCAGACAGTATTCCCATCCTGTAGATCGGACAACGGGGCTTATCTGCGATCAAAGCGGTACGCTAACCGGATTCTATTCGGCCTCTCACTATCCGGAGAAAATTCGCAAGATCAAATATCACGACGCCGAATTGGACAAGACTCTGGTATTTCTTACCAACAATTTCACGCTTCCAGCAATGACGATAGCTCAACTATATCGATGCCGGTGGCAGGTGGAACTCTTTTTCAAGTGGATCAAACAGAACCTCAGAATCAAGAGTTTCTACGGAACAAGCGACAATGCAGTCAAAACTCAGGTTTGGATCGCCGTATCGATATATGTTCTGGTGGCGATCATAAAGAAACGTCTCAAATTACAGGCAAGTCTCTATACGATTCTACAGATATTGAGCGTGACCATGTTTGAGAGAACACCTTTAATACAGATACTTACAGATACACAGATCGGCGATAACGACACGTTGTCCGAGAACCAGTTGATATTGTTCGATTAACGTTGGGACGCTTCTGATGCGATATAATTATTCACTTAATTATCCTTGAGCACACAAGAACAAAATTCTTACTGAATTAGATCTGCAATATTACATGACATTGTGTTCCCCGGAAAATATTGGAGCGGGAAGAAGTTGTGCATTATATGTAAAGGACTCTTGGGAGATTCCAAAAGACAATCACCACGCATCTCTCAATCTTTATCCGCGGCAGTAACTCCTTTCCGCCCTTTTGTTGCACACTTGCCTTAACGAGGCTTAATGAAATCCAATTTCTCAGATCTTCTCATCTTTTTGACCCTGCTCTCCAGCTTTCTGGCTTCAGTCGCGTCTTTACAGGGGACCACTCCTGCCAGTGTAAACGGACTGAAGGCCTTGACGAACTTACTACCTCTTCCCTCTTTATGAGCTCTCAAGCGACTGGGTAAGTCATTACTGATACCTGTGTATAAGCGGTCTCCTCTACAGGTGAGAATATAGAGGACCCATCCGTCATGAATGGTAACTCCACTTTTCTTCATCATACTTTGCATTATATCAAAGCACTTCGTTAATAGCATCAGTGAGAAATGTGGACATCGTCAAGTACTATGCTTGTGCTCTTTCACAGCGCGTTGCAAGCGAGGATGCTCTAAATTAACTGTGCTCCTTTTATTATATGATAAAAGAGCGACTCTTGCGGGGCGAGGATTTAACCTTTTTTAATCCGCACATTTTTTGAGCGATTATAGCGGCGGATTACTGCAGAAGTATAAGCATACCATCCACTTGAGTTGAATTTACCAACTGTTGCCAATTCTGAGCGATGTAGGAGCGACAAAGATTTCCCACAGGAAAGTCAAAAGTGCTCCAATAACAGCACTCATAGACTTACAAAGAGCAATGGATGTTAACGCATATTTAACGTCCGAAATGAACTGGAACTGGTGTCTATTTATTTCCAGATTCCGAGGTCTTTTAAGTCAATCCCGTAATCAAGCTTATTGATAGCATCAAGGAGAACATCGATATCATACCGTTTACCCTGACGCCCATGTTTTAGAGAGTCTAAAGAATGACCGACTAACTCAGCTATGATCGTTTCGGGGACTTCTTTTTGCTGCAGGTTATTGATAAAAGTAAGTCTGAAGGAACGGAATACACGCTTACTATTCTTAGTGATAAAGTCACGGTTTACTCTTTGATACCACTTGCCGAAAGCGTCTCCGTAACCATCACAGCCTTTATGTAGGTTCTCCCAAAGGCATAAGCCTTTAACGGTCTGACAGTATCGGAGAAAGCCTAAGTCAAGAAGAGAGGGATGTATCCTAGACGCTTGCTAGAAGGCGTCTTAAGACGTTTGTCGTGGTTATTGTTTATATCAATACACAGCATGCCGTTTATTTCCTTAATATCTTCACAGTAAAGCTGACAGACTTCTTCTAAACGCAGACCGCCATAGAGGGTAAGCAAGGGGATAAAAAACTTCTCAGGCTCTTTGGTATTAGGAGAGGCATAAACCGGACAACTAAAAAGCTTTTGTAAATCGTCTTTGTCGTAAGCATCACGCTCTTGCGACTCTACATGGTCTTTCTTAACAGTAAGGCCTTCGGCAGGGGTACGTTCAATGTAACCTTGCTTAGCCGCCCATGTAAACATTGCGCTAACACGTTCTAGGTGCTTATTATAAGTCCTTGTACTCATAGGTTCGACAGACTTCCTTAATACAGCTTCATAGATTTCCTCAAGAGATAGGTTACGAAAAGCCTTCTTCTTTCTCACGTTAGCGGGTAGTTTAGAGAGGACTTCGGAATATTTAATCGATATGCACCGATCCCAAAGCCTAATATTCTCCGTATTCACGTTGAGGATATTGGTTGAAATTATCTGAAGAAGTCTGTATATTCCGGCATTCTCATATGCGGCTTTTGGCGTCCAATCTTTTTTACTTATCTTCTCCCTTGAATACTCGTCTATGACATCGGCTAAGGATTTGGACGGTCTTTCTTCCTTTGTGATCACAGGAGACGAGACAAGGGATGCTGTTAACATCTTGTCGTAAGAGTTCTTATAGTTACCCCTCAACCTCTCCTTCTCTATCTGCATGACCTTGATAAGAGCCTTTAGGACCTCTCTCGAGAGCTTTGTGTACTCCTCTGACTGGTTATACACTGGCAAAGAGGCATGCTGTATCAATTCATCTACGATGTGTTGAACAGGCTTTATTTGATTGAAAGCTAAAGCTTCCCTGTATTCGGCTATCTTTTCTTCGTGAGCGTCTATAGCATCGTCTAGGGCATCTTCATCGGAAGGAAGACCATAACCACAAAGGCGGCTTTCCTCACAGCCTTTTAAGATACTGTCTATGAACTGTCTAATAAGCATCTTTATCTGAACATCTGTTAACATGCCGCTCCTTATCATCATGAAGATTAGTTGAGTTTATAGAAAAGCGCACTGCTTTCTATTTTAGCATGAGTGATAAGGCGGGTCTTTAAGCTTTTCTCAATGTCACGGTCAGAAAAGAAAGCTCGAAGGTCTTTAGATGTCTGGATTCTGAAATAGAGGTACTGCCTCTCTTGAGAAGATAAAGTACTCGCCCCCTTCAGTCTGGCGTGCTATTTTTGGGTACCAGTGCTAAAAGAAAGCTAAAAATGATTAGAAATCTATCAATGGTGGACGCTAGCGCCTTAAATTCGTACTGCTAGTGAAATACCATTCGAACTTGGTATTCTAACAGGAGTTGATATACCTCTTTATCAAAGAATATCCGGCCGATTTACCAACAAAGGACAAGGAGAGAGCGAAGAAGATCGACCGAGTAGACTGCCGCAAGGTAGCAAGAAGTCTTAGAAGCGGAGAGTCCTTCATAGACGAAGACTGTCTGCTTATAAAAGGTTGGGGTTTGAGGATGGCGCTTGCTAAACAGACATTGCAGCATACTATGTCGGGTGGAAAGGTCTTGCCTTTTTAACATAGAAGTAACATTGATTTCCATATTTCTTGCGGTATGATGATTGCCGTCTGTCCCCTCCATCGTTGCTGGAAATTTGACAACCGCAATTGCATGTCGTTATCCGCACCTAGACGGATCAGTCAGCTTGGTATGAGAACTTTCTGAACTCCGCACAGGAGGTCATCATGAAATTCTATCGGTTATGAAACGGAAATCCTCGGCCCGCAATTCAAGAATGCCTTGGAAACTCGCCGAAGTACCTTATGATCAGAACGGGCAATACCGGTCAGGCCGTCTCCATAGCAGCCATTTGACGCAGATTCGTGATGTCGCGCAATGGTGAGTCGCCAAACAAACGATTGTACTCGCGGCTGAATTGGGATGGGCTTTCATAGCCGACCTGAAATGCCGCTGTTGTTGCATCCAGACGATCGGCGAGCATCAACCTCCGCGCTTCATTCAAACGCAACCATTTTTGGTACTGCAACGGGCTCATGGCCGTCAGAGATCGGAAATGATGATGGAAGGTCGATGTGCTCATATTGACTTGCGTCGCAAGGTCATCGATACGCAACGGCAGTGTGAAGTTACTTTTTAACCAATCGATTGCGCGCGCTATCTGTTGACTCTGACTTCCTGCCGACGCCATCTGGCGCAGACGAACGCCTTGATCGCCCACTAGCAAGCGGTAAAAAATTTCCCGCTTGATGATCGGCGCCAGAATCGGAATGTCCTTCTGTTCATCAAGTACGTCGATCAACCGTTGAAAGGCTGCGAGCAGCGGTAACGTGACCTTGCCGGTCGCCATTCCGCGGCTTGATTGTTGGGCACGCGGCAGGGGAAGATTGCTGTCCACCATTAGCTGTGATATTTCGCGCTGATCAAGCTTCAATATGAGCCCCAGGTAAGGCTTCTCCCGGCTCGCTTTGATAACCTGCACAACCGTGGGCAGATCCACAGACGTAATCAAGAAATGGTGGGAGTCATACTCATACGTGTCGTCCCCGAGCAGCACGCGTTTTGCCCCTTGTGCGATCACGCAAATGCGCGGTTCGTACATGATTATCGTCGGCTGGGTCGGTTCGTCCCGCCGATAGAGTGACAAGCCTGGGACCGCGGTCATGACCTTGTCGCCTTTATCGGTCCATCGGGCAATGCTCTTTCCCAACGCTTCAAGCGCAACTTCCATGTTGTTATTCCCAAATGACCTATTGACAGCCTGCTTATTCATTTATACCTCCTCTCTAATATTACCAGACGCCACTTAGTTTACAACCTATTTATCGAAGAATTAGTAGGATTAGGCAATAAATGAGCAGGATTGGTCTACCTGACTTTGTTCTTTCATAATTACAATAAAATCATCAGTAGAGTTGCAAATGGATGTTAGTAAACTTTAAGAAAGTAGGTCAGTCCTAAACAGGTGAAAGGAGAAACAATGCAAAAGCGTAAATTGGGAAAAAGCGACCTGGAAGTTTCGGCTCTCGGTCTCGGCTGTATGGGAATGAGCATTGCCTACGGTCCACCTGCAGACAAGCAGGAGATGATTGCTCTTATACGTAAAGCCGTGGAACGGGGTGTTACATTCTTTGACACAGCTGAGCTTTACGGCCCCTACACGAATGAAGAACTCGTAGGCGAAGCTTTGGCTCCGTTCCGTGGGAAAGTGGTGATAGCCACCAAGTTCGGGATCAAGCTCGATCCCAGCGGGCAGCAGGTCCAGGACAGTCGGCCCGAGCGCATCAGGCAGAGCCTCGAGGGCTCGCTCAAGCGGCTCAGAGTCGATGCTATCGAACTATACTATCAACATCGTGTTGACCCGGACGTGCCAATCGAAGACGTGGCAGGGGCTGTGAAGGACCTTATTCAGGCAGGTAAAGTTAAGCACTTCGGCCTCTCTGAACCAGGAGTGAAAACGATCCGTCGCGCACACGCAGTCCAGCCGGTCACTGCCGTCGAGAGCGAATACTCGCTGTGGTGGAGACGCCCTGAAGCGGACTTATTGCCGACGCTCGAGGAACTTGGGATCGGGCTTGTTCCATTCAGTCCTCTTGGGAAAGGGTTCCTCACGGGAAAGATTGACGAGAAGACGCAGTTCGATAAGTCCGACTTCCGCAACATCGTACCTCGCTTTACGCCTGAGGCTCTGAAAGCGAACCAGGCCCTTGTCGATCTTCTGCGCACGATCGCAGAACGGAAGAAGGCGACACCCGCTCAGATCGCTCTCGCTTGGCTGCTCGCGCAGAAGCCGTGGATCGTTCCCATCCCTGGCACCACAAAACTTTCGCGCCTGGAAGAGAACATCGGAGCAGTTGCAGTCGAACTGACGTCAGACGATCTTCATGAGATCGATACCGCTGCCTCAAAGATCACGATACAAGGGGATCGGTACCCCGAAGCCCTGGAAAAAAGGACCGGTCTATGAGCGATCGTCATAGCAAGGAGGATTCAAGCCAGTGGAGATGGATGTGAACGAGACTGTTCCAACCCACGCGTCAGGAGATGTAAATTCCGCCTGACAATAGATGTCCAAATAAGAAGACAATCATTTGAGGAATTCAAAATATGGAAATCAAAAGAAGTGGCTCACAACCTTCCAGCAAAGGACCTGTCGAGTATTTCACCGGCACTGTACGTGTTGACCCACTATTTCAGGCAAACGATCCGGCACGCGCGCTCGGCGCCACTGTCACTTTCGAGCCTGGCGCTCGCACAGCATGGCACAGCCACCCGCTGGGACAGACCCTAATCGTGACGGCAGGCTGCGGCTTGGTACAGCGCTGGGGTGGCCCGATCCAGGAAATCCGGCCCGGCGACGTGGTCTGGATCGCACCTGGTGAAAAGCATTGGCACGGCGCCGCGGCAACCACAGCCATGACGCACATTGCCATTGTGGAACAGCTCGACGGCAAAAGCGCCGATTGGATGGAACATGTCAGCGACGAACAATATAAAAGCTGATTCAGCACAAGAACAAAACCAACAGGAGGATTAATCCATGTTCAAAGCCAAAGCTTACTCCGCTGCCAGTGAGACATCGCCGCTGGCGTCCACCAAGATCCCGCGACGCGATACGACAGAACACGACGTGCAGATCGAAATCCTTTTCTGCGGCATCTGTCACTCCGACCTCCACACGGTTCGCAACGAGTGGAGCAGCATCATGCCTACGGTCTATCCCTGCGTTCCGGGCCATGAGATCGTCGGCCGGGTCACCCAAGTCGGTTCCGGCGTCACGAAGTTCAAGCCGGGCGACCTTGTGGGCGTCGGCTGCCTAGTCGATTCAGACCACACCTGCCCGAATTGCCGGGATGGCCTGGAACAATTATGCCCAAACCAGACCCTCACCTTCAACTCCCCTGACAAACATCTGGGTGGCGTCACCTACGGCGGATACTCGGAAAGTATCGTCGTCGATGAACACTTCGTTCTGCGCGTCCCCACCAACCTCGATCTTGCCGGGGTCGCACCACTGCTTTGCGCCGGGATTACTACATACTCTCCGATGCGCCGCTGGGGCGTCACCAAGGGCAAGAAAGTCGGCGTGGTCGGTCTCGGGGGACTGGGTCATATGGGGGTCAAGCTTGCCCATGCCTTCGGAGCCCACGTCGTTGTCTTCACGACCTCCCCCAGCAAGAAAGAGGATGCGCTCCGCCTGGGAGCCGATGAGGTCATCATTTCCACCAAAGCTGAAGAGATGCAGAAACACGCCAGCACGTTCAACTTCATCCTCGATACCATAGCCGCCGAGCACGACATCAACGCCTACATCAATATGCTCGGCCGCGACAGTAACCTTACCCTCGTGGGGGCGTCGGAGAAGCCTTTCGCGGTCTCTGCCTTCGCTTTGCTGTTCGGACGCCGCAGTCTCTCTGGATCGCTCATAGGCGGCATCGCAGAGACACAGGAGATGCTCGACTTCTGCGGCAAGCACAACATCACCGCCGATGTGGAAGTAATCCCCATCCAGAAGGTCAACGAAGCCTACGAGAGAATGGTAAAGTCTGATGTGAAGTACCGCTTCTCCATCGACATGGCGTCTCTCAAATCTGAGCAACCGGCGTGACACTCAGAGGAGGAAACAATGCAAAAGCGTCACAACAAATAAGAAGTCGAGTGAACAAGCACAATATGATTTATCAAAATGGAGGATGCAATTAATGAGTAAAAAAGTATTAGTGCTGTCCGCTAGTCCGAGAAGGGGCGGCAATTCTGACCTGCTATGTGACCAATTTATGTCGGGAGCACAAGCGGTTGGATTCCATGCAGAAAAAATATTCTTAAAAGACAAAAAAATAAATTACTGCATGGGTTGCAGTACTTGCTATAACGGCAAAAAGCGCTGTCCTCAGAAAGATGACATGTCTGAAGTTCTCGAGAAAATGATTGCGGCTGATGTGATTGTGATGGCAACGCCTGTCTATTTTTATACCATGAACGCACAGATGAAAACGCTTATTGACAGAACCTGTTCTCGCTATACTGAAATCAACAATAAGGAGTTTTATTTCATAGTGGCTGCCGCAGACAGCAGCAAACGGGCTATGGAGAGAACTCTTGAAGGGTTTAGAGGATTTACCTCATGCCTGAGCGGAGCTAAAGAAAAGGGTATTATCTATGGCACTGGTGCCTGGAATATAGGCGACATCAAAGGCAAGCCGGCATTGAAAGAAGCCTATGAAATGGGGGGAAAAATATAAAGTGAAGGACTAAGCTTGGAGAAAATGTCTCTAGCAACAAAATATTTATTTGCAAATAGGTGAGCAGCAAAAATGAACACGAACAATAATTTTATGAAAGAAGGGTGTAAACATGAGTGTGAGTGAAACAGCAAACAAAAACCATGAGGAACTATTCCCAAATCGTAAATCCACATTAAAAATAACAGATCCGGAACTGATAGAAGTATTTGACAATTTTGCATTTGACGAAGTGCTTAGTTATGGAAACTTAGATACCAGAACAAGGTTAATGGTTATTTTGGGATCAATGATTGCAAGCCAGGCTCTAGGCGAATATAAAGTGATGCTCGACGGTGCACTGAATGGAGGTGTAACTCCGATTGAAGTAAAAGAAATTGTATATCAGGCTGTGCCTTATGTTGGAATTGCAAAAGCATTTGATTTTATCATTGCCACAAATGAAATTATGGAAAGAAGGGGAATAAAGCTGCCATTAGAAGGACAATCTACCACCTCACCCGAAACACGATTTGAAAAAGGATTAGAAATACAAAAATCAATTTTTGGAGGAATGATTGATAAAATGTATAACGAATCACCGGCAAATCAGCTTCATATTCAAAAATATTTATCTGCAAATTGTTTTGGTGATTTTTATACCAGAAAAGGATTAGACATAAAAACAAGAGAGCTTTTAACGTTTTCCATGATTTTATCTTTGGGTGGATGTGAGGCACAGTTAACAGGGCATATACAAGGCAATTTAAATGTTGGAAATAATAAAGAAGTATTACTTAGTACTGTTACTCAATTATTACCTTATGTGGGATATCCAAGGACATTAAATGCAATAAGATGTATAAATGAAGTAGACTGGCCACTGAGCTGATCCGCGACGCAGGTTTCGATACTGTGTGCACTGCCCCCTTACGGATCGCCCGTTACACGAGCCGTCCGCGCTACTTGTTGGCGAGCTCGCCTACGAAGGAACAAAGGGCCGGAACTTGCGTACTGGGTCGAATGGTCTGGCAGGTAGGCGTGGCCTGACAGCCGATGATTTATAGAATAGTTCCGCGCGAGGCAGATGAGGATAAATGACTGTCCATCGCATTCACGACATCCCTGAACAAAAATATGAGGTCACTCCATTGGAGCTGCTCTTCGACCTCGTGTTCGCGTTCGCACTATCGGAGCTCTCGCAACATCTCTTAACTCACCTATCATGGCGAGGTGCAGCCGAGACGCTGGTGATGCTACTAGCAATATTCGCGGCATGGTTTACTACAAGCTGGTCGGCCACCATGATCCGAGCCGATCAATCCCGGACCCGCTGGTTGGTTCTGGCGGTTATGCTGCTAGGCCTGTTCATGAACGCTTCGGTGACCATGGCCTTCACCATCTCCGGCTGGGCCTTCGTCATTCCTCTGCTGCTGATCCAGCTGGGGCGCACCGTGTGGACGCTCGTAAATTCAACCAACGTGGTGCTCCGAGACCATTACTACCGGACGCTTCTTTGGGTGATCGCCACGACGCCCTTATGGATAGTGGGCGCTGCCGTAAATGCGGAAGCCCGCCTGCTGTGGTGGGCGCTGGCCGCCGGGATAGATCAAATCGGCAGGTGGTTGGCGCATCCCCTTCCCGGGTGGCGGCTGCGATCCGAGAATGTAGAGTTCGACGCAGGTCATATGTTGGAACGCTGCCGCATGTTCCTGCTCATTGCGCTCGGGGAAACGGTGGTCACGACGGGCATGGCCATTTCCGAATCCTCCATAACCGTGATGACCTTGGCAACGGGCACGTTCGCGCTTGTGGGAACAGTCGCCCTGTGGGCGCTGAGCTTCGGCCGTTCCCATCGGCTCATCATTCGGCATTTGGAGAAGACGAGTGACCCCATTCGCGCCAGTCGCCACGCAGTAAACGCTCTAATGGTAATGGTCGCGGGACTCATCGCCGTGGCGGTCGCGAATAAAGAGGTGATTGCGCACCCGTATGGACACACCTCGTTTGGGCTGAGCCTGCTGCTGGGCGGAGGGCCGATTCTCTTTCTGGCTGCCCAAGGCCGGTATCTGTGGGCAGTGCCGAACGTTCGGTCGCGACTGCATGTGATCGGCGGGGGGGCGCTGCTGCTTGTTGGCCTCGCCACGCTGGCTGTTCCGCCCTCTATTGCATTACTTCTTGTCGGTACGAGTGTCTCAACCCTCGCAATACTTGACCAATAGTGACGCAGGATATGAATCCGCTTCCGGGCGAGCAAGTGTCTAGGGTGAATGTATGGTTGTGGCATCGATAGAAAGGAGTGGTACATTATCAGCAGGACTTTGGGGGAAAAGTCGTCGTCATAATTATGGAACAGCTTGAGGATGTACCTCTCGAAATCGCCTGCTTACAAAACATGAGAGGTACGATCGGAACTTGTGATCACGTTGAAACGTTTGCCAGTTTTGGTTTATATGTGTCATCCTCCAAAAGATACGGATGCTGAGGACTGCGGACTTCTGCACGTAACCTTTGAATGCAGGCATACTCTTTTTAAAGAAAGCACAGAATCCAATATTCATAGCTTGATCGCTTTATATTATTATCTTTCTGCAACCATAGCACAATTTTACATCAGAACTAATAGAGGCTTCTAGTATCATCACCGCAGGGACACGGCTCATTATACAAGCTTTCTTCCCGAAGTCATGACCAGAGCTTGTCGGTGGAGAACGTTGGTGCCATCTCATTATCATCGACGACGTCCATATCGCCATTTCGGCGATTTCCCCAAAAATGTTTTAAAAATAGATTACATGTTTTATCCTGCTATCTTCATGGACCATTTGACTTAAAAACACGAAGTGCAGCGGAATTCATTGAGGTGCGGTTTCATTTCCTTTCACTGTCTCTTCCACCTCTAACCTCAGGCGGTATCCAACTCCCGGTTCGTTGATGAAAAAGCGGGGGCGCGCGGGGTCCTCCTCGAGTTTATGCCTGAGCATGCCCATATAGATCCGTACGTAGTGCGCCTGGTTGGCGTAAGCCGGGCCCCATACCTCTTTTAGCAGCTGCTTATGCATGATTACTTTGCCGGCGTTTTTTACGAGATATGCAAGTAGCTTGTATTCGATAGGCGTGAGATGAATTTCTGATTCTTTCAGGAACACGCGGCGTTTGGCAAGATCGACGCGCAGCGTATCCAGAACGAAGACCGGCTCTGACAGACCTGCTTGCAAACCTTGATTGCGCAACGCAACCCTGATCCTGGCCAATAGCTCTCCAGCGCTGAACGGTTTGGTTAGGTAGTCGTTTGCGCCTGCATCGAGCGCCATGATCTTGTCTTGCTCCTGTTCTCTGGCAGAAAGGATGATCACAGGGATATGCGACCATTCGCGTAATCTACCCAAGACTTCCAGTCCGTCGAGATCTGGCAGCCCGAGGTCGAGTAGGATCACATCGGGATTGCGTGTTGTAGCCTGGGTAAGACCCTCCTGTCCCGTCGACGTTTCTATTAGGACATAGCCGTGGCTCTGAAGCGTCACCTTCAGGAACCGCCGCATCTGGGGTTCGTCTTCGATAAGTAGAATAAGCCCTTTGTCGTTTGTCATGATATGAACCGCACTGTCTCCTCATCGGTCTCCACGACCGGGGGATGCTTCGATATCGGAAGCGTAAAGCGGAAGACTACGCCGCCGCCCTTCCCGTTTTCAGCCCATATTCGGCCGCCATGGGCATTGATGATCGCCCGGCATATTGTCAGTCCGAGACCGATTCCACCTACTGCTGCTGGCCCGCGGACGAACTTATCGAATATCCTCTCCTCGTCTCCCGGAGTAATCCCCGGACCATGGTCGGCAAGCTCGACTAGGAGTTCATGGTCTTTGACGGCAGCCGAAAGTTCGATAGCCGTCCCTGCCGGGGTATATCTTGCAGCATTTTCGAGCAGATTCATAAGCACCTGCTCTATAAGGAGCGGATCAAAGGAAGCCATTGGGAGGTCTTTTGGAATACTGGTCGCCAACGGATGGTCTCTTAGCTTTTCCGCGAGACGGTTCAGCACGGCCCCGACGATTTCCTCGATTGGCAGCCATTCTTTCTTTACAGTGATGGCGCCCGATTCGATACGGGTCATATCGAGTACATTGCGAACTGTCCGATTGAGGTGCTCAGCTTCTTCGATAATAGTGAAGATGAGTTCACGGCGGTTATGCCTGTCAAGGACATCATCCTGTTGAAGCAATGTCGTTGATGAGCCAGTGATCGCGGCTAACGGCGTGCGGAGATCATGCGAGAGCGAACTTATCAGCGTATTGCGCAGGCTTTCGGTTTCTGCCTTCAGAACCGCTTGCTGTGCCTCTTCGGCAAGCAGGGCCCTTTCGAACGCCATGGCAATCTGGTGGGCGAAATTCTCGAGGACATGAATCTGCTCCGGGTCTAATGGTCCCGTAGCGTCATCTGATATGATACCTATGACGCCGACCGTCCTTGATGATGCAGCCAAAGGTATATATAGACCCTTCGCACCGGGAAGGGTATCAGTCCCCCTGCCAACCTTCTGGCGGTGACCGAATGCCCATTGTGCAACGCTCAATTCACGTTCATCAAGAATCAGTGTCTGAGGTCCGGCTGCAGAAACACTCAGCCTGTCCTGGTCATCAGGCATAAGAATGGCCGCTTTCCCGGAAAACATCTCTCCGACGTGTTTCGTCGCGATGTCGCTCAATCGGTTTATCCCTCGCTCATAGACCAATTCCCGGCTCAAGCGATAGAGGGCCGCCGTGCTCCTCTCCCGTATCCTTGCAGCATCGGCCTGTTCGCGGATGCGCAATGTAAGCTTGCTGATTACAAAAGCGACAACGAACATCACGACAAACGTTACTAAATATTTTACGTCATGTACCACGAAACTATAGTATGGAGGGACAAAGAAGAAGTCGAATGCAGCGACGCTCAAAAGAGAGGCGAGCAGGGAGGGAGCATTACCGGTGCGGCTTGCAATAAAGACGACTCCCAGTATGAAGCCCATCGCTATGTCGACAAGGGTGAAATCCTGGCGCATGAGAAACCCGATGCCAGTGCAAAGTGCTATGACCAAAATACTGATCCCCCACTCTTTAGCCGGTGTCCTGAGACGGGTGGGTTTCTGTCGTGCGAGTGCGGGTGCAGCTACATCTCCTGAAATGACGTAAACGTCAATGTCCCCGCTCCCCCGGACGATTTCGTCAAGCATCGATCCGAACAACGTATCTTTCCAGCGGGGATGGGTCGGTTTTCCTATGATGATTTTGGTGACATTGCGGCTGCGTGCATAAGTCAGAATCTCATCGCTCGCCTTGTGACCGGAAAGCACGACCGTCTCGGCGCCGAGGCTTTCAGCAAGACGCATGTTTTCGGTAAGTCCTTTGATGTCGCTCTCAGAAGGGCGCACCTTTCCGGGCGCTTCGACATTGACGGCGATCCAATCGGCACGAAGCCCGGCAGCCATTCGCTTGGCTGCGCGAATTAGGCGGACAGCGAAAGGACTAGGACCGACGCACACGAGAATTCGCTCGGCAGCGGGCCAGACATCTTTTACGCCCTTATCCAGCCGGTAGTCCTGCATCTGCACATCAACCTGTTCTGCGGTACGGCGCAATGCAAGCTCACGCAGAGCAAGGAGGTTGCCCTTCCGGAAGAAGTTTTTACGGGCTTGTGCAGCGAGTTCTGCCACGTATACCTTTCCCTCGGCCAGCCTCTGCAGAAGATCTTCCGGGGGAAGGTCGATAAGCTCTATCTCATCAGCCCTGTCGAGAAGAAAATCGGGGACCGTTTCCCGCACGTTGATGCCGGTTATCTGGGTGACTACGTCATTCAGACTTTCAAGGTGCTGTACATTCATTGTCGTATAGACCGTAATCCCGGCGCCAAGCAGTTCGTATATATCCTGCCAGCGTTTCTTATGTCGAGATCCTTCCGCATTTGAATGGGCAAGCTCATCGACAAGGATGATTGAGGGGTTTCGGGCAAGGGCTGCGTCTATATCAAATTCCTTCAGGACGGCGCCGCGGTATTCGATGCTCCTGCGTGGTAGTATTGGCAAACCGGCAAGCAAGGCTTCCGTTTCTTTGCGCCCATGCGTCTCGGCAAGTCCGACTACGACGTCGACACCTGCGGAGAGCTTCTTGCGTGCGGCTTCGAGCATAGCGTAGGTCTTGCCGACACCAGGGGCCGAGCCGAAGAAAATCTTCAGCTGTCCTTCGCGGCTGCGCGCGGTCTCCCTGCGCATCTGATTGAGCAATAGTTCAGGATCAGGTCGTCGTTCTTCCACCATTCCTATTCCTTTCTAACTTATCCTCTAACATATAATTACTCGGTAGCCATTCTATCGGATGCATGGTTCCGTAGATACGATGAGGCACGATATATTTCCTTTCTTTGCTATATCACCTGCCTTGAGCTCACCCTCGATGACCTCGGCTTCCATATATGTATCTCCGTGAAAGTTGACAAGTCGGACTTTGCCGACTTCATGCATCATGCACGAAGGGCTTATTCGATAGACGATAAAGATATCCCCGCAATGGACCGTGTCTGTGATGTCGCGTGTTCCGCTATGAAACAGATATACGCTGCCGCCCTTCACAACCACTGATCCGCTATCCGGGGTAAGACGAAAAGCGGGCTGGTAGGAAACAGCGTGACCAGTTGAAGGAATGCTCATTGCGAACAAAAGGAACACTCCCGCGCATACCCTCAATAATTTTAATCTCACAGTTCCTCCCCACTTATTTTAATCGTCATTTCATATTTCATTTGCGGCCAAGTTCATCCAGTGCCAAATTCAGCTTAAGGACGTTTACCGTCGGATCGCCAAGTATTCCTAGCTGCCGGCCCTCGGAATATTGCGCAACGATGGCTCGGACCTTTGCTTCATCCAATGCACGGGCTTTCGCTACCCGCTTTATCTGAAATTCGGCTGCAGCGGGGCTAATGTGAGGATCCAGGCCGCTTCCGGACGCGGTCGCCAAATCGACGGGAACCTGTTTCCCCGTCTCCGGGTCTGCGGCCTTCAAAGCATCTATCCGTCCCTGCACATTTTTCACAAGGTCGGAATTCGTTTCAGCTAAGTTGGACCCGGACGAAGACGCAGAGTTATACGGAAATGGTGATGTAGCCGATAGCCGTCCCCAGAAGTATTTCGGATCATCGAACGGCTGCCCGATGAGAGAGGAGCCGACAGGCTTGCTGTCTTTGAGTATGAGGCTCCCGTTCGCCTGATCCGGAAAGATCAGCTGCGCGATGCCGGTCACCGCGAGGGGGTATAGGACCCCCGTCAATATCGTAAATATAAAGAGCGAGACTATTACTGGTCTTATCATTTTCAACATAGCCATCACCTCACGCCAGATTCAAAAAGGTTATTATCATATCGATCAGCTTGATGCCTATAAACGGCACGATCAGGCCTCCCAGTCCGTAAATAAGGAGATTGTTGCGCAATACGACTGCAGCGCCGAGTGGCCGATACGAGACACCGCGCAGAGCCAGAGGGATCAGGGCAATGATTATCAGCGCGTTGAATATGACCGCCGACAATATGGCGCTATGGGGTGTCGAAAGTCCCATAATGTTGAGCGCGGCGAGCTGTGGATAAATGACGATGAAGGCAGCAGGCAGGATCGCGAAGTATTTCGCAACATCATTTGCGATGCTGAATGTCGTCAGTGTGCCGCGCGTCATTAATAACTGCTTTCCGATCTCGACTATCTCGATCAGCTTCGTCGGATTAGAGTCAAGGTCGACCATATTGCCGGCCTCCTTAGCCGCCTGCGTGCCTGTGTTCATTGCGACTGCGACATCAGCCTGTGCCAGCGCAGGGGCGTCATTTGTACCGTCCCCGGTCATTGCTACCAATTTCCCGCCTGTCTGGTGTTTCCGAATCAGTTGAAGTTTAGTCTCCGGTGTGGCCTGAGCCAGAAAGTCGTCGACCCCAGCTTCCGCTGCAATCGCTGCAGCTGTAAGCGGATTGTCGCCGGTAATCATGACTGTTGTTATCCCCATCGTCCTGAGTTCAGCAAACCGCTCCTTAATGCCTCCCTTTACGATATCGCCCAGACGGATAACGCCGAGCACCTTATTGCCCTCAGCAACAACCAGCGGAGTTGCGCCCGTGCGTGCCACTTCTTCGACGATCACTTTGATATCAGGAGGAAAGATTCCTCCCTTGCTTTTGACATAATTTTCGACAGCATCCGGGGCGCCCTTCCTTACTTCGCGGCCGTCCATATCTACACCGCTCATCCTGGTGTGGGCTGAAAATGGTATGAATTTTGCCCCGAGCGCATGAATGTCCCGCTCACGAAGCCCGTATTTCTCCTTGGCCAGTATGACGATGCTGCGTCCTTCCGGAGTTTCGTCCGGCAAAGATGAAAGCTGTGCAGCATCTGCAAGTGATTGTGCATTGACTCCGGAAGCTGTGATGAAAGCTGTGGCCTGCCGGTTGCCGAGTGTTATAGTGCCAGTCTTGTCCAGGAGGAGCACGTCCACATCACCTGCTGCTTCGACTGCACGGCCCGACATGGCGATGACGTTGGCCTGTATAAGGCGGTCCATGCCCGCAATGCCGATTGCTGATAGAAGACCCCCGATTGTAGTCGGTATCAGGCAGACAAGAAGCGACACCAGCACGACTATCGTGACAGGGTTCCCTTGGCCTGCCGCAGTGACGCTGAAGATCGAAAACGGTAACAAAGTTGCGGTAGCGAACAGGAAGATAATAGTCAACCCGGCCAGCAGTATGTTGAGTGCGATCTCATTAGGCGTCTTCTGCCGCTTTGCGCCCTCCACCATAGATATCATGCGGTCGAGAAATGTTTCTCCCGGGTTTGCGGTGATCCTCACAACGATCCAATCCGAAAGAACCATCGTCCCGCCGGTCACGGCGCTCCTGTCTCCACCGCTTTCACGTATAACCGGCGCGCTTTCGCCCGTTATGGCGCTCTCATTGACTGAGGCGACTCCTACTACTATTTCACCATCTCCAGGTATGATGTCTCCCGCTTCCACAAGTATGTAATCATCCTTCCTCAATTGAGCAGAAGTGACAACGGTAACCTTTGCATCTTTGTCGGGCTGCGCCAGCTTCTTTGCCTGGACGTCTTTTCGCGAGCCACGGAGCGCATCCGCCTGGGCCTTACCCCTGCCTTCAGCTACGGATTCTGCGAAATTGGCGAAAAGGACCGTAGCCCAGAGCCAGATTGAGATATGAAGTATGAACCACGGCGACTCGCTGCCGGGCACGAAGAGAGCACGGACAAAGAGAAGCGTCGTTAGGATACTTCCGATTTCGACCACGAACATCACCGGGTTGCGGATTTGATTCCTCGGATTCAGCTTTATCAGCGAATCGATCAGTGCGTGCCGGATGATCCGTGGATCGAATAGTGTGGTCTTTTTCTTTTTATTAGTCATGGATTGATCCTCCTGTTACTTATAAAGCATCAGATGCTCTGCTATCGGCCCCAGCCCCAGGGCAGGGAAGAAAGTTAGCGCCGCGACAATGATTATCACTCCCACAAGCATGACAACAAACAGAGGAGTGTGAGTCGGCAGCGTGCCTGCACTCGGCGGAACATTTTTCTTTGCGGCCAGCGAGCCTGCGATGGCAAGCATCGGAATCATGGTCCAGAACCTGCTGAAGAGCATCACAATGCCTCCGAGTGTGTTGTAAAACACCGTGTTTGCACTGAGACCTGCGAAGGCGCTGCCGTTATTGTTAGCCATCGATGAAAAGGCGTAGAGCATCTGCGAGAAGCCGTGAGGTCCGGGGTTCGAAATGCCCGCCACGCCCGCACTAGTGACCGACGCAATCGCCGTGCCGAGCAGGGCAAAGCAGCAAGGTATTAGGATGACGATCGCAGCCATTTTCACCTCGAAAGCCTCAATCTTTTTGCCCAAGTACTCGGGTGTCCGTCCGACCATGAGCCCTGCTATGAAGACCGCCATGATGGCAAATGCGATCATACCGTAAAGGCCTGAACCTACACCGCCGAAAATGATCTCGCCCAACTGCATTAAAACCATCGGCACCAGCCCACCAATCGGACTGAACGAGTCGTGCATGGCATTTACCGAGCCGTTCGATGCAGCAGTAGTCGCCGTGGCCCAAATTGCCGAGTTAGCGACACCGAAGCGCAGTTCCTTGCCCTCCATGTTGCCGCCTGACGGATCTACTCCTATTGCAGTAAGGAGAGGATTACCTGCCTGTTCAGCCGAATAGCAAATGATCAGGAGGGGGATGAATATGACGAGCATCGCCGCAAGCAAAGCCCATCCCTGCCGCTTGTCGAGGACCATTTTGCCGAAGGTGTAACAAAGAGCAGCCGAAATGAGCAGGATGGCGAGCACCTCCAGAAAATTCGAAAACGGCGTAGGGTTTTCATATGGATGAGCAGAGTTTACATTGTAAAATCCGCCGCCATTGGTGCCGAGCTGTTTTATTGCAATCTGCGAGGCTGCCGGCCCAAGAGGCAAGGACTGTTCAGTGGCCTTAGCAGGCTCTGTAACAGGCTTTCCGTCCGCGGTCAGTACCGGTTGGCCGTTAGCATCCATCTTGGGATTATCGTAATTGATAGTCTGCAAAAGCGGCACAGTTTTATACGGACTGAAGTTTTGGACGACGCCCTGAGAGACGAGCAGCACAGCCATAATAAGGCTGAGCGGCAACAGGATATAGAGCGTAGAGCGAGTAAGGTCGACCCAGAAATTGCCTATCGATCCCGCGGTCCGGCGAGTAAAGCCACGGATGACCGCAACGAGGACTGCCATCCCCTGAGCTGCTGAGACGAAGTTCTGCACACTGAGTCCTATCATCTGGGTCAGATAGCTCATGGTCGATTCGCCGCCGTATGACTGCCAGTTAGTATTCGTGATGAAGCTGGCCGCGGTGTTGAAGGCGAGATCCGGAGAGATGGCGCTAAAATTCTGAGGGTTCAGCGGCAGTATCCCTTGGAGGCGCATAATCGCATACAAAAGAAAGAGAAATGCGAGCTTGAAGAGAATAGCCGCTCCGGCATATCCTTTCCAGGACATCTCGTCCTCAGGCCTAGTTCCAAGCATGCGGTAAATGAGTCTCTCGACCGGACCGAGGATACGGTTGAGCCATATTGGCTCGGACTGGTATACCTTCGCCATATAACTACCCAGCGGCTTGACGAGGGCAACAAGGACTACGAGATACAAGACTATTTGTAAAATACCGTTCGTTGTCATGAGAATATCTCCGGTTTCATGAGTGCAACGACAAGGTATACCAATAGACTGACGGCAATGATACCACTTACAATGTAAAGGGTTTCCATTTTAACCTCCTCATCTCTTTAAACTGCTACTTAACTTTTTCGGCAGCCAGTACCAGCAGCCAGGTGAGCCCGAAAAAAACTGCAATTATTCCGAAATAGATTAGGTCCATAAGCACCTCCATTTGTAAAGTTTATCACCATAGAAAATCAAATAGGTGTAAAAAAATAGGCATATTGTATAAAAAAAGTGTAAAAATTAAGGACAGCGATAATAATCTGTCGTATGCACGGGCGATTCGAGCTCCATTCGGAACCTGCGTAGCATTTACGCACAACATAATGAGCGCAACAGGGGGAATTCCGGTTATCTTTATTATCCATGTCGATGCATTATTCATTTCAGGAATAATTTATATATTGCGATTCCAGGCGTTCTATTGCTCTGCGCCGCTTTCTTCGACCGGCCCCACTTCCTTTATCCTTAAGCCGTATTTTTTTATCCTGTATCCAATCATCCTTCCTGTAATGCCCAGCCTTCTCGCAGCTCTAGCTCTCACGAAATTACATTCTTTGAGCGCGCGAATGATTTCGTCCTTCTCAATTTCCCTTAATTTATTTTCGAGTGATTCCATTGCTTCGACCTTTCTTAATAGGGATCTCCTGAGACAACTGAAGAGCCCTTTTTTGCAGATGGCACAGTGTCACTGCGCCGATACCCAAAACAAACATTGTCGGAAGGCAGATTACAAGGTTCATTCTAATTTCTCCTCTTGAAATTGTGCCCCTTATGCTTAATTTAGAAGTTCAATGTCACGCCGACGCCGAAGACAAATGTATTGTCGATGTGGGCGGCCGGATTGTTATTGAAAATATTGTCGCCAACGGTGACAATCTGATCATGATGTGCCTTACTAGATAATGGGAACCAGTACTGGGTTATAGGCTGCACGACTACATTCTTCACCACGGGGATGGTGAGGCCGACTTTAACCATGCCGTCATGCAGGGCGCTGTATGTTTTATTGGCAGGCGTAAGGCTACTGATATTGTAATAACCGAATGATGTGCCAAGATCGACGGTCATATCACCGTTCGGCATCTTGACCACAGGCTGAGACTGCGAAAATGAAAGATTGACATACCAGCCTGGATTGGCATCAATGTCGCGGTATACCGAGATCGTCGGATGCGTGATCATGTCATAGGTTGCGCTTACATAGAGCTCCTGGGTCTGCTGAACATATTCGGTCCCATAATAAATATAGCCGCCCGTAAGGCTCAGTTTATCGATAGCGTAGGCATAGCTAAGTGTAAGATCGGTTTCATTGAAGCTCTTGTGTCCTTCGCCGCTGCCATCTTTGCCGGGAGTAAACGCCTGGGTCTGATGCTGGTCAGTGTCGATGTTACCCCATACATTAAGAGAAAATCCCTTGTAGTTGATTATTACTGAAGGCTCCAACACTACACTCCTAGCGCTCAGTTCGGCGCCCCTGAAGATATACTTGTTCAATCCGGCGAATGAGACACTGCCGGTTACATCCGGTGCCGCAGTTGCTGCCGGAGCGGGCGCTACTGCCGGCGCCTGCTCTTCGGCGTATACGTTAATGATAAGACACACTGCAAAGACTGCTGTCAAAAATACTATTAAACGTTTCATGTTAAAAACCCCCTATGACTATTCAAAGGACTCAAGTCCTTGTTAAGGATATGCCCACAGTATCACATGTCAAATATCGAACATCACAATGCCCATTACGAAACAAATAGCTTCAATCGAAGCTCCGCCACTTATAAAGTAGCAAAAAACCGAATAAAGTTAGTGTAAAAAAGGGGTGCCAAGATATAAATATTTCGTAAAAAAACATATTCCGAGTTCTTTGACACAAATACCAATATGTAATCACCGACATAATGATTGTCTTATTGAAATAACCTGGAATAGATTCTTCAGTGAAATGTCAACTTTTACAGATACGATGTCAAGCCAAAGTGAAAATGTCCTATTTACAGATATGACTTACAGGTATTCGGGGAGAGGCACTTCAACGTCATCTCTGAAACCGTCTAATCGGCAATCGAGCTGGGCGCCGTCATTAAGCGTGTAAGTGAAAATAACCAGCGTACCAGAAAAAGCTGCTTTATCATAACATTCGCCAATTTACAACTGCTTTGCTTCTTATTCCAGCAATCCCAATTTTCCCGCCAGCCATTTCGCAGTCGTCGCCTGGATTAGGATAGTGATAAGAATAGCGATAAATGTAACGGCAGCTATGATTTCAGCCCCGGGCACGTGCTTTCCCATCATCAAGCCTGCAAGTGCCGCGGGGATGACGCCCGTCTCTCTCGTCCAGCTCATAAAGAGCATTTCTTTGCTGCTCCATTTTGCTTGCCGGTCCGGAAGGGCGCATAAAAAAACGGTAATCGGCCTTGCGATCAGCATGAAGATGGTGACGATGATCACCCCGCCGAACAGGAATTTGCTCATTAGACTGAAATCGACCTGCGAGCCCAGGAGGATGAATATAAACATCCTCATTATCACAGCTGTCCTTGCGACATATTCCTGGAGTTTTTCATGCTCCTCCACATTCATCCGCAAGCCGAAGGTTTCCTTGTTGCCGAGGATGATTCCAAAAACGAAAACCGCCATGAACCCGCTCGTCTGTATGCCGTCCGCACCCAGATAAGTACCGATGACGGCCATCAGCGTTATTACAAGGGCATATTTGGCCTGGAAGTCGACCTTCTCTTGGGTTATTAGCAGCGCACTGAGATATCCCATTGCACCGCCTATGACAATACCCCCGACGGACTGTTTCAAAAGATCTGAAAGGGATGCTGTTAACGAAAAGCCGGCGGAACCCATGGCGACAGAAAGGACTGCGAAAGTGAGGACGGAGCCTGTTGCATCGTTAAAGGCCGATTCGCTGATCAGCGCCTGTGAAATTCTCTCCTTTACTCTGACCTGGCGGAAAACTGGGATTATCGTTGCAGGATCAGTGGGCGCAATTGCAGCACCAAGCAATAGAGCTGTAATTAAAGGGAGCCCCAGCAAATAATAAGCAGCAATACCCGTGATTGTCGTCATGATAATAACGCCGATTGTAGCGAGCACGAAGAGAGTAATCCAGATCTGCTTCATGACCTTCAGCTTGATCGAAGCCCCGCCATCAAAGAGGATATAACAGGCGCCAAATATAAGTATGATTTGGTTCAGATCAGATTCGGCAGTGATGTGTAAGATACTGGACACCTCAGGTCCGAGCAGGATGCCTGCGAGAAGGAATGTCGCCACATCCGGGACCTTGAGCTTTTGTGACAAAAAAACCGAAAAGGTGCCTGCAGCCAAGATGACGGCAAAAGATAGCAATAGCTGCCTCGCCATCTCAAAGCTGATCGCTAATTCCACGCATAGTCTCCCGAGAGTTTTTTCAATTATAACAAAATTCCCTGCCGAAGGACGGGGCATTTTGATGAGTGACGAGCAAAGCTGCACTTGTTAAGAGAACATGAACAAAATATTGTATCCCGACGGCACAGCGACTCAATGCAATGAGCGGTCCCATCATATACCTTTTGAGGCTCTTTTGAATTATAAGTTAGTAGCACCACAAAAGGGTTTATCCGCGAAAAGTCGATCTTGCCGGCGCGTTCGAGTCCAGAAGACGATGTCCTCTAGGTGATCACGGTTCTGTTCAATACTTCGAGTCTTGTCTACTGCCTTTGATGCTTGGGTAATTATATGACACTTGTCGATTGTGATCTCCGCATTGGGAATGTGCTCATCCACGCTTTTGATGTATACAGGCGACATGTCGATGCTGACCGATTCAATCGCCTCAGGATTACCGCAATGAGTGCGCAGATCTTCGGCCAAAACTGCAAGGGCTTCAGTGTCCCCGCCCTCGGTAAAAAGTAACTGGTCACTGTCCAGCATCAGCAGCCACGGTCACATAGATATGTGCCGTTGCACCGACAGGTTTAGTCGATAGCCACTGCAAGTACCTCGGAGAAGTTGGCCTCAGCAAGCGCCAAATCGACTATACGACCACAGATCGTTGCCAATCTTATGCCGCCTCTCGTTGACTAGGCTGGCACAGACTGAAAGGGTATCTGCCGACAGAGCATCACACCAGAGCTTCGAACCGCTGCGTGAAGCTGGCCACGAGGGCTCGATCATCCGCACCGAGTCGTCAGGCAACTGCACACGAGGAACTTGGACCTCAAGGATGCACTTGTGCTCGAAAATGTTCAGATGCCGATAGCGCTGAGTGGTCGTGTCATATACCGGATACAGACCTTCAAATTGCGGGTGCTGAAACCGGCTGCCGACCGTAAAATCTACGAAGATGGTGACCTTGTTGCCAGCCATGTCGAATGATATATCACGCACATACCAAGGAGCTTCTATTCCTATTGCCTTCTCAAACAACTTTGCTATCATATGTACCTCTCATCTCCAGAATGCCAATATAATATGTGGTTGCCTCCACAATTATTGTCATATTGCATTGACCTGACATGGATTCTACCGCGAATTATCCAAAACTTACTGATATTCAGAGAGAAGCACTCCACGTCATCTCTGAAATCGCCCATCGCATTTACAATCTTTTTTTCATTTTAATTTTTACAAATAAAATACGGAACGCGTACTGTCACCACGCCTGCATCTCGCTGCGCTACCCTTTCAATTAAACGTGCCGTCTGGTCGTGCAGATAGCGGTGCCACCATTTCAGCGTGACAAGTACCGGTAACACAATAGTGACGACACTTTCCTTATGGCGACAACGTATTCCGTCGACATATGTCATAAGTGGCTCAATAAGAGAGCCATTGGACGATTCGAAGAGTACAAGCGGAATATCTATATTTTGCTTTTTCCACTGGTATTTGATATTGTCCTTGTCCGAAGGATTAAGAAGTATGTGGACTGCAACAATTTCGCCGCTAAAGAGTTTTGCATAACGGATTGCGTTCATCGACAGCTTGTCCACATTTGCGATTGGGATTACTACAAAATGATGGCCACTCTTCGCATTAAGAGCCATCACATCAAGTAGCGGGTGCTCTGAAAAGGCTACTTGCGATGCGCCAGCTCCACTGAGAAGGGACTGCAAAGATTGTAAGTTAATCCATTTATTCATTTCTGTCATTTATACGTTGAAGAGTTTTACAAGTTTTAACATCAAACCGGTGAGAATGATAAACCCGGTTACCATTATAAAAATGTGAGCTATCCATTTTAAGCCTTCCATTTTCATCCACCTCCCTGTTTTCAGAGTATCAAAAAAATGAATAAAATAGGTGTAAATAATGAGGGTGGTAGCATAAAATTATCGTATATAACGAGTACTTTCAAATAGACGTCCATGAGAAAGTATAGGTGGTATATTTTTGGCATCAGTTACCTTATAGGAGAACAAGAATATGAACAAAGCAGAACTCGTAGAGAAGCTATCAAAGAACGTAGGTATTCCTGAGGTGCAGGCAGAGGTGGCTCTCTATCAGTGCGGTAGAGTGGAGAACTGGCGTAGTGACAAAAGCCCTATCCCCTGTTCTCTACTCTACTGGTATTGACAACCTACCTCTGAGAATTGCGGGTTGATTCGCCCGAGGGATAGTGGCGCATTTTGCGGTAGCCACTGGAGAATTCACTCGTTTAAGTGAAACGGCACGCTGGTCGACACTATCCCCCGCTTAAAAGTCAGCACCCCTTTGATAAGAATGGCGGTCTGGTTATGGAGCAGGTGATGCCACCATTTTTGAGGGACAAACTCAGGCAGCACGACGGTAATAACGCCCATTTTATATCTTGCGTGCAGTTCGTTCAGGAAATCGAGGAATGGCTTCATTATAGAACGGTACGGTGATTCGAGTACTATTAGCGGCACGTCCATACCGTATTCATGCCATTTGATTTGTATCCTTTTTGTCTCTTCCGGGTCCAGACATACATATACGGCAGCAACGTCGTCGGAAAGCGCCTTGGCATATTTGACTGCATGTATCACGGCCTTCTGCACGCCGGATATGGGGATAATTACAGAATGGTGGGTAAATTCAGTTTCTTTGATGTGTCCTTCAAGAGACAGCTGGGCGGCAACGGACATGTAATGGGACTTGACATTCTTGGTCAGATACATAATGGTCGGTATAGCTATGATGACCAGCCATGCCCCGTGCATGAATTTCGTCGCCGCTATCACGATTAGAACAAGCGCGGTTGTTATCCCTCCTATGCCGTTGATCACAGCCGATTTCTGCCAATGGCTTCCTTTTTTGTCGATCCAGTGCTTCACCATACCAATCTGTGACAATGTAAAGGCAAGAAAGACGCCGACTGCATATAGTGGGATGAGAGCATGCGTCTCTCCTCCGAAGCCGATGATAAGGATTGCGGAAAAAAGGCTGAGAAGTAGTATGCCGTTTGAAAATACGAGTTTGTCACCTCGGTTGCTAAGTTGCCTCGGCATATAACCATCCACGGCCATTATGGAGGAGAGCCTCGGGAAATCGGCGAACGAGGTGTTTGCTGCCAGGATAAGGATCAGAAATGTGGATATCTGAACTATATAGTAGAGGACCCCATGTGAAAACACCGTGCGCGCGAGTTGCGAAAGAATTGTTTCGTTCTCGCTGGGAAGTATACCGTAGTGGTTTGAAAGAAAGGTAATCCCTATAAAGAAGATTCCAAGGATCGCAGCCATCCAGGTCAGCGTAACGCTTGCATTTCTTGCCTCCGGTTTCTTGAAAGCTTTCACTCCATTCGATACGGCTTCTATCCCTGTCAGTGCAGTACATCCTGATGCAAAGGCCCTCATCACAAGGAATATCGGCAGTATGCTGCCTGCCGGGGCTGCCTTGTATTCGGGCAAAGGGGGGTGTGGCAAATAAAAATATTTAAAAAGCCCGTAGATTATCAGTGCGGATATACTCCCGATAAATACATATGTCGGCAGTGCAAATATCTTGCCTGACTCCTTGACGCCCCTCAAATTGCCGACAGTCAGAACTAGCAGCGAAATCATGCTCAGTAGGACTGCATGGCTTTGAAGGGCTGGAACTGCTGAAGTTATCGCCTCCACTCCTGCAGTGATACTGACAGCGACGGTAAGCACGTAGTCGATCAATAGTGCCGCTGCTGCCACAAGGCCGGCGTTTATGCCGAGATTGTCTTTAGCAACAATGTACGACCCTCCACCAGATGGATATGCGTGGATGGTCTGCCGATATGATATTGCAACAATGGTGATGAGGGCTGCTATCCCAATCGCAATTGGCATCGAATAGTGAAGCATCGTAGTGCCAGCAAGCACAAGCACTAGAAGAATTTCCTCCGTTGCATATGCCACGGAAGACAGCGCGTCCGATGCAAAGACAGCGAGACCGAGGGTTTTCGGAAGACGTTCGTGTTTTTCCCTGACCGTTTCAATGGGTCTGCCTATAAGAATACTTTTAAGTGACATCTCTCCTCCAAGGGATTTCTGAGATCCATTTCTTCAGGATAGCCGAGATGACCGTAAAAATAGTGTAAAAATGTATGTCGAGCATAAAAATTATATAAGAAAGACGACCTCTATTTATCTTAATGTAGAGCTCGATGTTCACAGGTGAGTACTTCTGTGAGTTGTTGAAGACTATTATGTCTGTTTGCGGACCAGAAAAGACTTCAGAATCTAGACCGCAACGTCGCCGGTCTCGCCTGTGCTTATCCTTATTACATCGTCCATGGGCGAGACGAATATCTTGCCATCTCCCATTTTGCCTGTGCATGCTGCCTCGCGGATAGCTTTAATGATCTTGTCGGCATCATTGTCTTGAACAACCAATATTATTCTCTTTTTCTCTAGGAAAGGCATTTTACACATCTTGCCGCGCACATTAACTTCGCGGAAACCCTTTTGGCGACCGTGACCTTCAACGTTCGAAATCGTGACACCAGGATAGCCTACTTTTTCCAAAATGTTGCATACCTGCTTTACCCCGGTGGGGCGAACGATTGCCTCTATCCTTTTCATAGCAGTCCCCTTTCAAGACAGATTATTGATTCGTGTATTAATAAGCAAAAAGCTTGCTAAGTTTGCAAGTAGTTGAAGTTAAAGTATACTTGCTTTTTTATTCTTCTCATGTTTAGAACAAAGTTGTTCGATACTACAATATTGTGGGAAGTAACTGCTTTCGACTTTGTGGCTGAAGTGGGTTTTTGATTTCCGCCTATAAGATTTTTCCCCGAATAGTCCCTCGGAGCCTTCTACATCATACGACGTCACTTGCAAACTCTTGAAGGACATTGATTGCCGGCAGAAACCTTCAGCATTGAATGGTCTCTGCCTGTCGAGACTTACTGTGAACAGTTAAACGTATTTCTCGATATTTCTGGATGCATGATTATTAGAGGCTATACGGCCGGAAAGAGTCGCCCGTACCGATGCTTTCTTCGTGGACTCATCGATCCTTAGCGAGTCAGATCAGGGCGAGTTTTGAAAAATAGATCTGCGACGGGCCAACGATAGTTTCTTTTTAATCATCGGTCTTACCATACTGCGAGCACTAAATATTATCATGCAGTTAGCATCTGCGGTAGATCCGAACAGAAGTCATCACAACCTGCATCATGATCATAGATAGAGTACAAGTTGAAATTATTATTAGGCTTACTACTTCTCTTAGTGCGCAAAAAACACAAAAAAGAGGGATTGCGGAATCCCTCTTTCCCTTAAAGCTGTTCAGAGTTGTTCTTTACATAATAAACCATATAACTGATTGAATTATAATAATACTCTTGGTGGAGGCGGCGGGAATTGAACCCGCGTCCGAAAGCACTACTCTCAGGCTTCTACATGTTTAGCCACCCTATTTAACGTTTCGGATGCCGGCATGCCGATTGGCAGGCCCTCCGGTATCCTATCCCCTAAGTCTCCCGCCGAAGGCCAGGGCCCTCATTCGGCGGCAGCCTGCTCAATGACGCTCATTGCAAGCCACAGGCAGTCCTGCGTGAGCGTGCTGCTTTTAGTTAAGCAGCAAGTGCCAGTTCGTTGTTGGCTTTTGTGTTTGTTTCCACCTTATTTACGTGGTGATGGAGCCACGACATGCAACCTAAGCCTCATAACCCCCGTCGAGTCCTTTCGCCCCCGTTTGGATAAGAAGTCTTACCTTATTCTATTATACCATTTATCCGGGATTCCTGCTGATAATTCAGAGTGGAACCGGACTTATCTGTTCCTGCTCTTCATCGCCTTCTCGATCTCTCGATGGGCTTCTCGTTCCTTGATCGCATCGCGTTTTTCGTATTCTCTTTTCCCTTTGGCGAGGCCCACTTCGACCTTGACACGACCGTTTTTGAAATATATCTTGAGTGGTATCAGGGTGTAACCTTTCTGGGCCATCTTCCCCTGAAGTCGCACGATTTCCTTCCGGTGCATGAGGAGCTTGCGAGTGCGCAAGGGTTCGTGATTCATGATGTTGCCGTGACTGTATGGACTGATGTGGCAGTTTAGGAGATAGGCTTCGGTATCTTTGACAAGGATATAGCTGTCCTTGAGGTTAATCCTGCCTTCTCTGATAGACTTGACCTCGGTGCCAAGGAGAGAGATCCCAGATTCGAGGGTCTCTTCTATAGCATAGTCGTGGTATGCCTTTCTGTTTTGACAAACAAACTGCATCAGTAATTATAGCATACCCATTTTCTGGCACTTTCCGGGAATGACCCTTCATTTATTAGGAGCAAATCGAGTATAATCCTAAAGCCTGCAACGCCATCTTCTCTTTCGGAGGTAAACATATATGAAACGATTTCTTGCCCTCGGGTTGATACTGCTTGTTTTTGTCGCCGCCTGTGGAAAGAAAGAGGTGAAGAAGGTTTCATCAGATTCGGCCCTCACGACCGAGGCTTTCACCGTTGCGGAAAAGATCAGGGAGGCCTACCTTAAGAATGACCTTGCAGCCATTGAAAAATTCAGCACGAGGGAAGGGTATAGAAGCGTCATCAACGCGAAGAAGAGTTTCGATGCAGCGGAGCTTACTTTTACGCCGATGCTCGTGGAGATCTACGGTGATACAATACACCTCTATATTTCCTGGAACGGCAACTGGAAGAAGGGCGGCAATGTCACTGAGGATAGGGGGCTTGCAGTTTTTGTTCTAAAGGAGAAGCCGCTCAAGCTCGATGAAATATTGAGGGCGAATCCTTTCAGTAAGCCCGACTAGACCTAGAGAGGATTACAGCTCGATCTTTGCGTTGTCTTTGTCTGAAGCCTGCAGGGCTTGTTTCAAGCGGTTAATGAATTCAGGGCGCGGGATCTCCCGGACCCCGAATCTTGTCAGATGTGTCGTGGTGACCTGACAGTCGATTAATTCAAAACCGAGCTGTTTCAGTCGCTCTACCAATTTTACAAAGGCGATCTTTGATGCATCTTTTTTTTTTGCGAACATCGATTCGCCAAAAAAAGCCTTCCCCAGAAAGACGCCATAAAGGCCCCCTGCAAGTTCATCGCCGTCCCACGCTTCGACCGAGAGGGCGTATCCCGCTTTATAAAGCCGAATGTAGGCATCGATCATTTCCTCAGTGATCCAAGTCCCCTCGTCCTGCCTTCTGTGGATGGAGGAACAATTTCTGATGACTCCCTCGAATGCCCTGTTCATCGTGATTGTATAAATTCCTTTTCTCATACTCTGCCGGAGGCTCCTCGAAACCTTCAGCTCTGCGGGGAGCAATACAGGCCGCGGATCGGGGGACCACCACAAGATAGGGTAACCGTCAGAATACCAGGGGAAAATACCCATCGAATAAGCGACAAGGAGACGCTCCACGCTCAGGTCTCCGCCGACTGCCAGGAGACCATTTTCATCCGCAAGTTCCGGGGGGGGGAATATAATGTCTTCGGTCAGGCGGAAAACGGTCATGAACGTCTATTCATCAAGCGTATGTAAAATCAAATTGGCCGTCTTTGAGGTCAATGCGTACGGTGCCCCCCTTTTTGAGCTTGCCGAATAGAACCTCCTCTGACAGCGCATCCTTGATCTTGGTCTGCATGAGCCGTCCTAATGGTCGCGCGCCGTAGAGAACATCGTGTCCCCTGTCGGCGAGCCAACCATGCGCTTCCTCAGAAAGGACGATCTTCACTTTTTTCCGTATTAGCTGACGGCGCAACTCTTCAACGAACTTGTCGACCACCTTCTTCATGATCTCGGGAGTGAGAGGGTTGAAGGTGATGATGGCGTCGAGTCGGTTCCTGAATTCCGGGTTGAAGAGCTTTGTGATGGCATGGCCACTTTCAGCCTGCGTGTCATTGCTCCTGTTGCCGAAACCTATGGAGCCCTTGTCCATTTCCCTTGCGCCAGCATTTGAAGTCATGATGAGGATGACGTTGCGGAAATCAGCCTTCTTGCCGTTGTTATCGGTCAATGTCGCGTAGTCCATCACCTGGAGTAATATGCTGAAAATATCTGGGTGGGCTTTTTCGATCTCATCGAGAAGAAGTACCGAGTAAGGGTGTTTCCTGATCGCATCGGTGAGGAGCCCCCCCTGATCGAATCCAACATAACCCGGAGGCGCTCCTATCAGTCGAGCAACCGCATGTTTTTCCATATACTCGCTCATATCAAATCGTGTGAACTGCACTCCAAGAACAGACGCCATCTGCTTTGAGACTTCGGTTTTCCCGACGCCTGTGGGGCCAGTGAAAAGGAAAGAGCCGATTGGTCTTTCGGGTGCTCCGAGGCCTGCCCGCGCCCTCTTGATGGCGGACACGAGCGAGTGGATCGCACCGTCTTGGCCAAAGACGGTAAGCTTAAGTTCATCTTCGAGATTCCTCAGTTTTTCCGTGTCGGACGAAGAGATGTTTGTTGAAGGTATCCGGGCGATCGTCGCAACGATACTTTCGATCTCCCGTACGCCAACAACCGTAGCAGATTTTCCTTGAGTCTGGTCGGGAGCGAGAAGTTTGCGTGTGGCGCCGGCTTCATCGATTACATCGATTGCTTTGTCCGGCAGGCATTTATCGTTGATATGTTTTGCGGAAAGCTCCGCGGCGGCCTTAAGTGCGCCATCGGTGTACGTGACGTTGTGAAAGTCCTCGTAATACGGGCGAAGCCCCTTGAGGATCGAGATGGCTTCAGCGACGGTCGGCTCTTGGATTTCGATCTTCTGGAACCTCCGCGAAAAGGCGCGATCTTTTTCGAAATAATTCCTGTACTCCTCGTAAGTGCTCGCGCCGATACAGCGGAGCCTCCCCGAATTAAGTGCCGGCTTCAAAATATTCGAGGCATCCATCGAGCCTCCGCTGGTTGCTCCGGCCCCGACAACGGTATGGATCTCATCGATGAAGAGTATCGCGCCGCGTATCTTTTCGAGTTCCTTAATCGTCGCCTTGAGGCGTGCCTCGAAATCGCCACGATATTTGGTCCCTGCAAGAAGGGCGCCCATGTCGAGAGAAAATATTCTGACATCCTTGAGTGCCTCTGGCACTTCTTTCTTATGTATGTTCAGTGCAAGTCCTTCAACGATAGCGGTCTTTCCGACCCCCGGCTCTCCAACGAAAACGATATTATTTTTTCTTCTCCGACAAAGTACCTGGATAGTCCTCTTTACTTCAGCCTCTCTTCCCACAAGCGGATCAATAGCGCCCTCGGCCGCTTTCTCAACGAGGTTTATCGTGAAAAGCTTGAGAGGATCCTTTGACTCAGAGCGCTTCTGATCAGGGCGCGAGCATTCGCATCCATGCTCGGGCGCTTCATGCGCAGCTTCAGAGGGATTTTCATCATGCGTTCCGGGTATTCCGTGCGAGATAAAGTTCAGCACATCGAGGCGCGAAATCCCTTCCTGTTCGAGGAAATAGACAGCATGAGAATCCTCTTCTAGAAAAAGAGCCGCAAGGAGGTCACCGGCATCCACCTCGTTCTTCTCCGCGGAATGAACATGGTTCAACGCTCTTTGTATGACCCGCTGAAAGCCGAGGGTGGGCATCGGATTGGCATTACTCTTTTGGGATTGAAGAGGGATGTCCTTTTCGTAGAATTCTTCGAGGGACGCCTTGATCTTCAGTACATTGCCGCCGCAGCCCGTTATGATATCAATGCCCATCTCGTCATGGATTATTGCAAAAAGGAGATGTTCGGCTGTCAGGTATTCATGCTTCCTGTTTTTTGCATCCTTGATGATCGCATCGAGCGTCAGCCCGAGTTCCTTGTTAATCATTCCTTCTCCATAATACATTTAAGGGGGAATCCGCTTTGACTGGCCAGGTCATGGACGGTGATTACCTTCATCTCGGCGATTTCCCGCGTGTATACTCCGCATAGGCCGGTCCCCTTCTTGTGAACGCTTAGCATAATCTGGGTTGCCTCAGCCGGCGGTTTGTTGAATACGGTTTCGAGAACACGAATGACGAAGTCCATGGTCGTATAATTATCATTCAGCAGAATGACTCTATAGAGCGAGGGCTCCTTCGTCTCCTGTCGGACCTTCTCTTCAAGGCCTTCGCTTAATTTAATTCCATTGTCGTCCACGGTTTTTCGATTTAAACGAACATTGATGATCTGATTATAGTTTGCCTGTATCGAAACGTGCAGGTCAACAGCCGTGAAGACAGTTTTTATTTACAGGAACTGCAGGAGCCGGAACTGCAAGTAGAGCATCCCGATGCGGTCTGCTTTTCACCGCCGCTCATGCCGAAAAGTGAGAATTTTTTTGCCACTTCTCCGGAGGTGCAATTGGGGCATGAGACGGTCGTATTTCCAAAAACGAGCTTCTCGAACTCGAGACCACACGAGGTGCATGTATATTCAAAAATCGGCATATTTCTTCTCCGTTTCGGTTGAGATTAACGATAGGGAAAGGCCATTGGAAGACCGATAACCCTATTCCGGGGCCTGTTCGCAGGCCTGCATTTTCATTATACCACAGAGGAACCGAGAGCTTGAATTATTGAGTAAAATCATTTATGTTATAAAACGAACACCTGTGAGACATGCATGTTTTTTCCTGTATATCAGGCAATGCAGGAAAACGTTTTTCGGGGAAAGGAGGAGCGAAGAATCTATGCCAGAGATTAGGAATCAAAATCTTCAGGACCTTTTTCTCAATCAACTGCGCAAGGACAGGATACCGGTCGTCATGTTTCTCACCAACGGAGTGAGGCTGAAGGGTGTCATCAAAGGCTTTGACAATTTCGTTGTCCTTCTTAAAGATGTAACTGATCAACTCATATATAAGCATGCCATTTCAACGATCGTGCCCGAAAAGAACGTTGAGATAAGGGTAGAGAACAGCGAAAAGCAGTGACTTTTTAGAGGGAGGATAGAAAATGCTACAATCCATGCGCAAGCATGCGCGGTATTTTTATGTGCTCTTTTTTATCGTGATCATCACTTTTATCTTTTGGGGTGTTGGCACAAAGGACAAGTCGACCACGGAGACTGTCGTGGAGATCGGAAAGGAAAAGATTACCATCGAAGAGTTCTGGAGGGCTTACGAGAGAACCAGGGACACCTACCGGGAGCTTTATAAGGATCAGCCCTTCGATGAGATTGAGAAGAAGCTGAACCTCAAGCAAATGGTCCTCAATGGGCTTCTCGAAGAGCGCGTACTGCTCATTTCAGCGAGGGAACTTGGGTTGACCGCTTCGGACGAAGACCTTCAGCAAACTATTATCAATGATCCACGGTTCAGGCGTGATGGGGTCTTCAAGAAGGACATCTATCTGAGGACTCTTACAATGAACAGGCTTACTCCCGATATGTACGAAGGCATGCTTCGCGACCAACTTGCCGTGGATAAAATGAGAAAGCTTATCATTTCAAGCGTGGATATCAACGAGATTGATCTCGCGGGGACTCAGGCGGACCCAACAAAAGCAGCGATGATAAAACAGATGGCTCTATACAACAAGCGTAATGCGGCACTCCGGTCTTTTGTCGAGGGGGCTAAGGCGAGGATGAACTTCAAGATCAACAAGGACATCATCTCTTCTTAATAAAGGAGGGGCATTGATAGATTTATTGAGACAGCTCAGATGGCAGGATATTGTCGATATCGTTCTGGTCTCAATAATCCTGTATCGGATGCTCGTGCTTATCAAGGGGACCATAGCCGCGAGGATGCTTGTCGGCTTCAGTTTTCTGCTTATCGCCCTTTTTCTCGCGAAATATCTTCAGCTCTATACTATCGACTGGCTTATCCAGAGTTTCTGGTCCCAGCTAGTTATAGCGGTCATTGTCCTCTTCCAACCCGAGATTAGGAGGGCACTCGCCCAGATGGGGCAGTCTCCTTTACTTCAGAGCTTCACCTCGGCAGAAGAACTCAAATCGCTCGATGAAATAGTCAAGGCTTCGATTGCGCTGGCGAACAGGAAGATCGGAGCACTTATCGTTATCGAGCGTGAGGTAAGCTTGAAGGAGTACGTAGAGATAGGGACCTCTTTAGATGCGAGGGTCACGAAAGAACTGCTCCTGAGTATCTTTCATCCCTCTTCTCCGATTCATGACGGCGCCGTGGTGATCAAGGGCAACAGGGTCGTTGCCGCCGGCTGCTTTCTTCCCATAAGGCTTGGCACAGGTGTGAGCAAGGCGTTTGGAACAAGGCACAGAGCTGGTATCGCCATCACCGAAGAGACTGATTCCGTCGCTATTGTTGTTTCGGAGGAAACCGGGACAGTCTCGATGGCGATGGACGGCAAGCTGAATTCTCCCCTTGATCTGGGGACGCTGCGAGACGTTCTTACCGAGCTTTTTACGGTACAAAAGAAATCGAAAACCGTTGCACAAAAGGTTAGGTTTTTTAAAAAGAAATGATGGAGAATCAGAAGTGAAATTGAAAGAAACGCCTTACGGGAACATTGGCTTCAAGCTCCTTTCGGTCGCCATTGCTGTGTCGCTCTGGTTTTTTGTCACTTACCGCGGCCAGTCAGAGACGACGGTCGAAGCACAGCTCGAATTCAAGAATGTGCCCCAGGGACTCGAAATACTCAGGCAGAATATCAAAAAGGTGACCATCAATATCCGTGGGCATGAAAGTATTCTGAACGGGCTCAAACCTTCTGACATTCGGGTGGTTGTCGACCTGTCGAACGGTAAAGCGGGTGAAGCAAGTTACTACTTCGACATCAACGATGTAAAAGTCACCAAGAATATTAAAATATTGAGAACCGAGCCCACGTTCGTAAAGGTCACTCTTGATGAATCGCTGTTGAGAGCGGTGCAGGTTAAGCCCTATATCGTAGGGATGCCTGCAAGGGGTTATGAAATAAAAAAGATTACTGTCAATCCTGCCATGGTATCTGTCGAAGGGGCTACTACTGAAATGACGCGACTTGCGGCACTGCGGACCGAGCCGCTCGATGTGACCGGTCTCGATGCCGATATCTCTCAGAATGTGCGTGTCGATGCCAACGGAAAGAACGTGAGGCTAAAAACAACTGATGTGACGGTTAAAGTAGTAATAGGGAGAATAGAATAAATGAAACTTTTTGGTACCGATGGGATAAGGGGGAAGGTCAACCGCTCACCTATGACGCCGGAGAATGTTTTACGCGTGGGCATGGCTATTGCTTTGGTGGTCAGGGACGACCATGGAAGGAACGAGGTGCTGATTGGCAAGGACACAAGGTTGTCAGGGTACCTGATCGAGAGCGCACTGACTGCGGGCATCTGCTCGATGGGTATGAACGTGACACTGATCGGTCCCATGCCGACGCCGGGGATCGCTTTTCTCACAAGGGCACTTAGGCTCGACGCGGGAGTCGCAATTTCTGCTTCCCATAATCCCTTTGAGGACAATGGAATCAAGATATTCTCGGCGGGGGGCTTCAAACTTTCGGACGATCTCGAAAAAGAAATCGAACAGCTTGTACTGGATGAAAATTTCCCCTCCCGGAAACCGACGGGAGAAAGAATCGGCAAGGCTTTCCGTCTAGACGACGCTTCAGGCCGGTATATCGAGTATATAAAATCCTCCATCCCAAGGGGGATCGATTTAGAGGGTCTTAAAGTTGTTGTTGATACCGCCAACGGGGCAGCATACAAGATTACACCGAAGCTGCTGCAAGAGCTTGGGGCGGAGGTCATCTCTATCAACGATGAGCCTAATGGTCTGAACATCAATCTGAATTGCGGGTCACTGCATTTGGATCAGCTTGCACAGAAAGTCAAGTACGCTGGAGCGCATATTGGAATCGCCCATGACGGAGATGCTGACAGGACCCTCTTTGTCGATGAGAAAGCTAATATAATCGACGGTGACGTTGTGATGGGGATATGCGCCGCTGAGATGAAGCGGGAAGGCAGGCTGAAAGGAGACTGTGTTGTGGCTACGGTCATGAGCAACCTCGGACTTGAAAAATACCTGGCTGGCCTCGGCATTACGCTTACAAGAACGAAGGTTGGCGACCGCTATGTTGTGGAGGAGATGATCAGAGGTGGGTACAACTTGGGAGGGGAACAGTCAGGGCATATGATTTTTTCGGATTACAATACCACCGGAGACGGGCCGATCACGGCTCTTCAGATACTCTATTTAATGCGCAAGAAAAACCGGATGCTTTCCGAACTGGCTGAGGGCATTGAGCTCTACCCCCAGGCTCTTTTGAATGTCGTTGTTTCGAAGGGGAAAAAGTATGGGGACTATCCCGATATCGTGAAGGTCATCGACTCCTGCAGCCGGAAGCTCGGCGACAAAGGAAGAATACTGGTGCGGCCGTCGGGGACAGAACCCAAGATCAGGGTCATGGTCGAGGGCGAGGAGCATGGGTTGACAAAGACGATAGCAGAAGAGATCGCCGCTGTTATTCAGAAACAGATAGGCTTGAAAGTATAGGCAGCTCCGCTCAAGGCAACCCAGTGAGCAACTCTCTCTCTATCGTGACCGGTGCTGCCCTCTTCTACTTCGATGAGTCTGCTCTATTATTCCAATCTGCCTTTTTCTCATTCTCTTTTCGTTATTCGTCCTATCGAGATTCGGTGATTATAAATGACTGTTTGAGCCTCTGAGTGCAAACTGCAGCAGTTACTTGTTTACCATTGAACCTATGTTGTCGCTTTTTGCTATGTCAGGATGTATCTGAGACAGTTTACCGGCTAGAGTTGTAACTCCATTTCCATCGTGATAATCTCTATACGATGCGCACGTCAAAAAAAGGAAATTCACAACCGTATTCTAATGCACTTATTACCGGGTCTTTGAGGATTTATCAAACGAAAGGATCAATACGGCCCATTAGTTCGTGACAACCGGCAAATGATCTAATGATGAGGGAGGAACCCCTATGAAAACGCTCTTTATTACCATGATAGGATTTTCAACGTTGATTTTCGCTGCTACGGTGGTTGTAGCTGCAACCAATCTTGATAAGGCGACCTTTGCGGGTGGTTGCTTTTGGTGCATGGAGCACCCCTTCGACCAGATTCCGGGTGTGGTTTCAGTTACTTCCGGCTACACTGGGGGAGAGAAAAAGAACCCCACTTACAAAGAGGTTTCCGCCGGAGGGACAGGGCACGCCGAGTCGATTCAGGTCATCTATGATCCGACGCGCGTGAGTTATGAGAAGCTCCTGGAAGTCTTCTGGCACAACATCGACCCAACCGCCAAGGACCGGCAGTTCTGTGATTCGGGGCGCCAATATCGCAGTGCCATCTTTTATCACAATGATGACCAGAGGCGTTTGGCACTGCAATCAAGGGAACTATTGGAGAAGAACAAGACCTTGAAAGACCCGATTGTAACCGAGATTGTTGCAGCGACAGAGTTCTACCCGGCTGAGGATTATCATCAGCACTATTACAAGAAAAACCCAATCCGTTACAAATATTACCGGACCGTGTGTGGTCGTGACCAACGGCTCAAGGAGTTATGGGGCGACACTGCTGGTCATTGACGATGCTTGGTTAGAAGCCCATATTGTACTCAGTGACGCGGATTTTTGCCCTTCCTCATGTAGCGCAGAGTGCTAATTTCGTAAAACTCTTTTTGCTGTGTTAAAATGGAATCCATGATAGCTATCATAGACTACGGCATGGGAAATATCAGGAGTGTCGAGAAAGGATTCCTGAAAGTTGGCGCTGATGTGAGGATAACGGCTGACCCGAAGATTATTGCCGATGCACAAGGCATCGTGCTCCCCGGTGTCGGCGCCTTCAGGGACTGTATGGCGAATCTCGACAAGCTGAGCCTTATCGATGTCATTTTAACCGAGATAAGAAAGGGGAAGCCTTTTCTCGGCATCTGTCTCGGGCTTCAACTCCTCTTCACGGAGTCGGAAGAGTTCGGCGCCTGCAGGGGCCTCGACCTTTTCTCGGGGAAAGTTACGCGTTTTAATTTCGACTCAATCCCCGAATCTCAGGAGGGAAAATTGAAGATTCCTCACATGGGATGGAATACCGCGAAGCTGGAGAGAAGACCGCCCATCTTCGGAGAGATCCCGGACAATTCGTATTTCTATTTTGTCCATTCGTTTTATGTAGTGCCAACTGATGGAAGCATCGTAGCAGCCAAGACGGAGTACGGTATCGATTTCTGTTCGATGATCTGGAAGGACAATGTTTTTGCGACCCAGTTCCATCCGGAGAAAAGCCAGGAGACTGGACTAAAAATTCTTAAGGGGTTCAATGCCTTTGTAACGGGACGCGGATAATGGGTGCAGGGAAGACTAGCTCCTCTCCCCAGAATGCTTCAGCCGTCAGTACTTCAATGAAGAGCGTCATTCTTGGGACAGCAGGCCATATCGATCATGGGAAAAGCTCACTTGTCAAAGCCTTGACCGGCGTAGACCCCGACCGTCTGAAAGAGGAAAAGGAGCGTGGAATCACTATCGATCTTGGCTTTGCCAATCTCTCATACCCTGATGCCAATCTCATTGTTGGTATTGTCGATGTGCCGGGCCATGAGCGCCTTATCAAAAACATGCTTGCAGGCGCCGGCGGAATCGATATTGTTCTTCTCGTTATCGCTGCCGATGAAGGAGTGATGCCGCAAAGCCGGGAGCATCTCGCCATATGCGAGCTTCTCAGGATTAAGGCTGGCATTGTGGTAATCACAAAGGCCGATCTCGTCGACGATGACTGGCTTGCGCTTGTGACCGAAGATGCACGAAACTTTGTGAAAGGCACTTTTCTCGAAGGCGCTGAGATCATCCCCGCATCATGCAAAAGTGGGCTTAATCTTGATCTCCTGAAAAAGAAAATACGCGATCTCGCCGTCACCGTAAAACCGAAGCTTATCGACGGTATCTTCAGGCTCCCCATCGACAGGGTATTCACTCTAAAGGGGTTCGGCACAGTTGTCACCGGCACTGCGCTTTCAGGAACGATCACCCTCGACAGCCCAGTTGAGATACTCCCTTCAGGAATCAAAAGCAAGGTAAGGGGACTTCAGACACATGGCAGGGGTGTTGACAAAGCTTATGCCGGCCAAAGAATAGGGCTTAACCTCCAGGGCGTCGACCGCGAACTCCTCAATAGGGGTGATGTAGTGGTCGCTCCCGATAGGTTCGTTCCAACACATATGATCGATGCCAAGCTTGAAATGCTCAGGGATGCTCCCACCGTCAAGAGCAGGAGCAGGGTACATTTCTATGCCGGGACCGCGGAGACAATTGCCCGCATAATCATTTATGGAACCGACGAGGTGAAGGCCCGAGAATCTTGTTATTGCCAGTTCAGGCTCGAAAATCCCGTGGTTGTGTTGTCGGGCGACCGTTATATTATCAGAAGATTTTCTCCTCTCGAGACCATCGGCGGCGGCGAGATACTTGACCCCCATCCGGTCAGACGTAAGAAAAAGATAGGCACCGATGACCTTGAGCTTTTTGAAAAGGGGACAATTTCGGAAAGGATTGGGGCCCTTGTAAAGAGGTTTAGGTATCAGGGCTGCAAGATTTCGCAGATAGAGGGCTGGTTCCATGTAAATCTTCCCGAGGTAGCATCGACGATCGATAGGCTCGCTGGGAAAGGCATTCTCATAAGAAGCCATGACACGCTTTTCCATAAAGAGAGTTTCGGTACTTTTGTTGATATCCTGAAATCATTTTTGCAGCAATTCCACTCCGAAAACCCACTGAAGAGCGGCATGCCGAAAGAGGAATTAAAGGCGCGATTAAAGAGTGAAGGCACCGGTGGGGACGAAATATTCGATCTCCTTCCCAGAATCGAGGAGATCGCGCTCGATAAGGATATCGTCAGGCTCAGGAAATTTAAGGTCTCTCTTACGACGGCAGACGAAGGAATGAAAGATAAGATCATTTCTGCACTGAACAAAGACGGGTTCCAGTCCCCATCTAAGACCGAGCTGGCACAGGCCTTCTCGATTAACGAAAAAGAGGCTGGCGATTTGCTCAAGCTTCTGACACAGGAAGATGCTCTTGTCAGAATCAATGACGCCACATACATAGCAAAAGAGCAGTACGACCGGCTGATCGCCCTGCTCAAGGGGTTTTATGCGAAAAAGCCCGAGATGACGGTGGCAGAATTCAGGGACCTGCTCGGGACGACGCGAAAATACGCGCTTCCCCTCCTCGAATATCTTGATTCAAACAAAATCACCCTGAGGATTGGGGATATAAGAAAATTCGTGCTAAAATAAACCAATGAAGAAAAAATTATTTTGGATTCCTGCTATTCTCCTCGTTGGTTTTCTGCTTGGAGGGATTACTTACTATCTCCTGAGCACCGTTGGACGTCCCATATACCGGCCGTTCGCGCCCCGCATACCAGCCCATATCGAGGAAACGAGTAGGGCTTTTTCAGAGATCGTCAAGGCCGTATCGCCGGCTGTTGTAAACATCTCGAGCACGAAAATTGTGAAGCGTCAGCAGGCTCCTTATGATGAATTTTTTGACAATTTCTACCCCTTCCCTGATGGGAAATCGCGGAAATTTAAAGAGCAGAGCCTCGGCTCGGGCGTCATTGTTTCGTCCGACGGATATATCGTAACAAATAACCATGTTATCGAACAGTCAAGCGAGATCAAGGTCACCCTGTATGACAAGCGGAGCTTTAAGGCACGGATCATAGGGACCGACTCAAAGACTGATATTGCGATTATACAGATCGATGCGCGTGACCTCCCGACCATTCCGTGGGGGGACGCCGAGAAATTACAGGTTGGCGAATTCGTGCTTGCTATCGGGAATCCGTTCCTGCTGAGCCATACGGTTACTATGGGGATCGTTAGTGCCGTGGGCAGGGCGGATGTGGGCATCGCCGATTACGAGGATTTCATTCAGACCGATGCCGCCATCAACCCAGGTAATTCGGGTGGCCCCTTAGTGAATATCAAGGGAGAACTGGTCGGCATCAATACTGCCATCTTCTCCAAGACTGGAGGCTATCAGGGCATCGGTTTTGCTGTGCCGAGTAATATGGTAAAGATTGTGATGGAACAGCTCATCAAGACCGGAAAGGTGACGAGGGGATGGCTCGGCGTAACCATACAGGAGCTCACCCCTGAATTGGCTCAGCAATTTGGTCTGAAATATTCTGAAGGCGTGCTTGTAAGCGACGTTGCCCGAGGAGGTCCTGCTCAGCGGGCGGGTATTGTGAGGGGAGACATTATTCTTGAATACAGTGGGAAAAAAGTCCAGGACGTGGGCTTGTTGAGGAATGTGGTCGCACAGAGCACAGTGGGCTCTCAGGTGCCGGTCAAGATATTGCGGCGGGATAAGGAGATGACGGTAACAGCGACCGTCGTGGAGCTGCCTGCCGAGGGGGTTGATGCGAAGGCAGGATCTTCGCAGGGGAGGGATTTATATGAAAACGCCCTCGCTGGAGTGCGCGTTATGGACCTGAGTTCGGCAGTCGCAAAGCAGCTTGGTGTCGAGGCTGAGGAAAAAGGCGTGGTTATCGTCAATATCGAGTCGGGGGCACCGGCCGAAGAGGCAGGCCTTAGAAGGGGCGATGTAATCAATGAAATCAACAGGCAGCGCATCTCGAACCTCAATGATTTCAATAAAATCGTTGCCAAGATAAAACAGGGAGAAAACGTCCTACTCTTCATGAACCGAGGGGGAAGGAAGTTCTATACCGCCCTGGAGCTTCAATAATTTGCCACAATGATATACAAAACTTGTTTATCGCAGTGATATTCCCCATAAAATACTGCAGTAATATTGATATAATAGAAACGGTAGGGTGTGGTTTTGATGACAGTCATTGCGGTTTGTCCAATATCTTTCCTTTACTAAGGGTTCGCGACAAGCGGGACTGACAAAAAGGGATAGTTATTATGAATTCATTAATAATACAAATCTATTTTTTTAGCATTCTTCCCATCATATTTTTAAGAGGTGAAATCATTGGTATTCTTTGTTCGGGCACTATTTATTGTCATCTTTGTTCTCACCGGTTGCTTATACGGGATGAAGACAAATGTCCCTGTTCAGGGGGCTGCGGCAGGGCTCTTTCTGGGGGCTGTATTTCTCGTCATTGAATCGAGGCTCAACAATGTCTCCTTCGGCTCAGTACTCGGCGGTCTCGTCGGCCTCGGAATCGGCATCCTGACAGCCCAGCTGCTCCTCCTTCCTCTCACCTTCCTCTTTACCGACGATAGCAGGGTATTGTCGTCCTTCATCCTAAGCGCAGTGTTGGGGTACAGTGGATTGCTCATCGGGCTCGGCAGGGGGAAGAACATGACGATTCCGGCCATTATGCGTCTCTTCAAGGGCCAGGAAATTGAGGAAGACCTGAAGATTCTCGACACGAGCGTGATTATCGATGGCAGGATAGCAGATGTCATCGAGATTGGGTTTGTCGAGGGCACCTTTATCATACCCCAGTTTATCCTTCAGGAACTCCAGTATATTGCCGATTCCCCCGACCCCATTCGGAGGACAAAAGGAAGAAGGGGTCTCGACATCCTTCATCGCATCCAGAAGCTTGCTAATATCAAGGTGAGGATCGTCGAAGAAGACTTTTCAAAGATAAAAGAGGTCGACGCGAAGCTCATAGCTCTCGCAAGACTTTTTAGTGCGAAAATCATTACTAATGATTTCAATTTGAGCAAGGTAGCGCAACTGCAGGGAGTATCAGTTCTGAATATCAACGAACTCGCCAATATCCTCAAGCCCGTGGTGCTGCCCGGTGAATCGCTCAATCTCTTTATTGCTAAAGAAGGCAAGGAACACAATCAGGGAGTAGCCTATCTCGATGACGGCACCATGGTTGTGGTCGAAAACGCCCGCAAGCTGATCGGTAAGAATATTGATTTGACTGTGACGAGCGTTCTCCAGACGACGGCGGGAAGAATGATCTTCGCGCGAATCAAAGAAGAGGAGTAAGGTGAAGAAGGTCATCGCCATTTTGGCTGCCGCAGGAATTGGCAAACGATTTAGCCGTGATAAGAACAAGCTCTTCTATCTCCTTGCAGGGAAACCCATTCTCATCTGGTCTCTCGAACTTCTACAGTCCGTGCCGGAGATTACCGAAATCATCCCGGTAGTAAAGGAGGAGGACCTGATGATGTCCGCCGAGCTGACTGAAAAATACGGCATAAGAAAAGTAAAACAGATAGTGCCCGGAGGGAAGGAGCGGCAGGACTCGGTTTATTGCGGGCTCCGTGCGATATCCGACGATAAAGCGATTGTCCTTATCCACGATGGTGGCCGTCCTTTTGCCGACGGTGAGATGATTGCCAATGCGGTCCGGGAAATCGAGGGGTGTGACGGCGTTGTGGCGGGTGTTCCCGTCAAGGACACGATAAAGGAAGCTACTGACGATACCGGGACCATGGAAGTAGAAGGAGCGTTTGTCAGTAGGACTCTTGACCGTTCTGTTCTTTATGCTATTCAGACACCGCAGATATTTCCATTCAAGGTAATTATGAAGGCACATGAAAAGGCACGGGATGATCGGTTTGTTGGCACCGACGATGCCTCTCTTGTTGAGCGCTGCGGCGGACGGGTCAAGATTGTAGCAGGCTCGTACCGGAACATTAAAATCACGACTGCCGAAGATATATATGTAGCGGAAGCCCTGCTCAGCAGGATCCAGGAATCCGGGTTAGGTTAGGGGACATGCGCATCGGCATAGGATATGACTCACACCGGTTTGTCGAGGGAAGAAAGCTTATCCTCGGTGGTATTGAGATCCCTTTTGATAAAGGACTGCTGGGACATTCAGATGGCGATGCTCTCTGCCATGCGATTACCGATGCGGTTATCGGTGCCCTTGGAAAGGGTGACATCGGGAAGCACTTCCCTGATTCCGATAAACGCTGGAAGGACGCATCGAGTATACTGATGTTGAAGCAGATCATCGATCTGGCGTTGGCGGAAGGATATGCGGTAGCCTGGATCGACTCCGTGATTATTACCGAAAGGCCAAAGTTGACCGTGTATATTGATAGGATGAAACAAGCGCTTTTGCATGCTGGAATTCCTTCCGGCATCATTAATATCAAGGCAAAGACCAACGAAACCATGGGTTTTATCGGAAGGGAAGAAGGATTGGCAGCTCAGGCGGTCTGCCTGCTTATTCCTGCAAAGCTTTAACCAACTTAGCTTACTCGATGCCTTTCGTCGCAGATTCCAGCAATGTTGTCTCTTCGGCCTTCCCCACGAGCATGTCCATGTCGAGGAGGATGATAAGCCTGTCTTCAAGTTTAGCGATTCCCTTTATAAATTCGGTGCTGATATTCGACGCCATCGGAGGCGTTGGCTCAACGATATTGGCGGGAATCCTGAGGACTTCCGATACTGCATCGACGACGAGTCCCATTGTGATGCCCTGTATATCCATGATCATTATCCTGGACTGTGTGTCATTGTCTTTGTCGGTAAGACTGAATTTACTTCTGAGATTAATGACGGGGATAACTTTTCCTCGTAGATTGATGACGCCCTCCACGTAAGCGGGAGTATTGGGGACGCGTGTGATCTCCTTCATCCTATTTATCTCCTGGACCTTGAGGATATCGACCGCATACTCCTCATTCCCGAGCCTGAAAGTTACCAATTGAAGTATTTCGGACATGCCTCCTGCGGAGGGTCCCCCACCCGCCATTTTCTTAGTTACCAGTGCATCCACAAGACACCTCCACGATAAGAGCGATCACTTTTTCTAATATAATCTTACGCTTTAATGGTTTTTTTTTCAATCGGAAAAAGTATTTGGTTTTTATCCATAATTGCGGTTTGTCGATATTTTTTGTCACGGAAGATGCAATGAAAGCGAAAATGAGCAACGAGTGCTTATGCTATGAACGCATTAGGTAGTGCTAGAACAGTTTTGTGGGCGAAGTGACTGGATCCTCTTAATAATGTTCGTGGTCGAAATACCGGCAATGAACGGCAGGCTGTGTACTTCCGCAACTAGATCGGCTCCTACGATATCTTCCTTTCTCCAGTCGCCGCCTTTTACAAGGATCTCGGGCATCAGTGATTTAATTAATTCATACGGCGTGTCTTCGCTGAAAATAGTTACGTAATCGACCATAGCAAGAGACGCAAGGACCTCGGCCCTCTGATCCTCGGGGTTCACAGGTCGTCCCTGTTTCAGTCTTCCGACAGAGGCATCGGAATTGAGTCCGATAACAAGGATATCGCCCAGTGCCTTTGCTTCCCTGAGATAGCGGACATGGCCGACATGCACGATATCGAAACAGCCGTTCGTGAAGACGGTCCGCTTCCCCTGCGCTCTATGAGCGGCTAGTTCTTTTTTTAAAGCATCCAGGAAAAGTATTTTCCCCATTATTTGATCTGAGAGATTTTTTCGATGGCCTTAAACAGAACCTCTCTATCGCTCCTGTATGCAAGCAATCCGGAAGCTTCTTCGATAGGGAACCACCGAGCTTCATCTACCTCCCAACTGAAGTTAGATGTATCTCCGGAAATATACTCGAGAAGGAAATAGGTCACTGTCTTTTTGCACTTGGCGTTTTCATCCTTTAGATAAAACCAGTATGATTTTTCTCCTATCTGATCGAGGATAGCGCCTGTAAGGCCTGTTTCTTCCTGTATTTCCCTCACCGCTGCCATCTCGGGGCTTTCGTTTTTGTCGATAATTCCTTTCGGTAGGGTCCAGACTGTCTTTTTTTTTGTGGCGATCAGGGCTACATCAACGAGATCACCAGACCTCCTGAAGATTATACCACCTGCTGAATGAAGATATCTGATGGCCGCCGGCTTCATTAGGGCGCTGCCTTCTGAGCGATGAGCCTGAAGATATCGTTATACATGACCAGTATCATCAGCGCAAGAAGCAGGGCAATCCCGATGCGCTGAGAGATTGCAACGACCGTATCGCTCACCGGTCCTCCTTTTATCGCTTCTATCCCCATAAAGAGCAGATGTCCACCGTCAAGAACTGGGATGGGCAACAGGTTCAGTACACCGAGGTTAACGCTGACGAGTGCCATGAATAGGAAGTACGTGATGAAGCCGGCGGAAGCCGCCTTGCTCGATTCGGTGAAAATACTTATGGGACCACCGAGATTCCTGACTGATATTTCCCCGTTAATTGTCATCCGGATCGAATCGAAAATAACTGTCCCCATTTTGTACGTTGCAAATGCTCCTTTCATCGGCACATCGAAAATCGAGACACTCTTGATAAAAGTGTAGAGTCCTTGCCCGCTTTTCCTGATCCCGATGCGACCTATTGTAATGGGCTGGCCGGAGCGGTCTTTTTCCTGAATTGCCCGAGGTGTGATTGTCAACGTATAAAGCTGATCTCCTCTCTGTACAACAAACTCCAGCGGTTTTGCCGGATTCGTCCCTACCATGTTGATGATATCGATCCAGGTATTGATCTCGCTACCGCCGATCCGCATGATCTTGTCCCCTTTGATGAGACCCGCCGCGGCGGCAGGATAGCTAGGGTCTACCTCGTCAACAACCGGCATGAGATTCTTGAGATCAGGGACCGGCACTTCAATACCGGTTGCCAGAAGAGAGGTATAAAGGCCAAAAGTCAAAAGGATATTAAAGACAGGGCCGGCAAGGACGATTACCGCTTTTTTCCAGAGGGCCTGGCTCTTGAATGAGCGATCGTTATCCTGCTCTGAGACCTCATCTCCGACATCTTCTCCGTACATCTTCACATATCCGCCGAGCGGAACGGCGGAGACTACATATTCCGTTTCCCCTATCCTTTTCCCGACTATCCGCGGACCGAATCCCAGCGAAAACTTGAGCACCTTGACGTTACAGAGCTTGGCGAAAATGAAGTGCCCCAGCTCGTGTACGAATATAAGGATGCCGAACAGCAGTGCGGCCAATACTATGTTCATCCTTTTAGAACCTCCAAAGCTTTACCTCGCGCCCACCTGTCGGCTTCAAGAACAACGTCGAGTTGGCGCACCTCTTTCACTTCATGGGCATCCATCGTCTTTTTTATTATAACAGGTATGTCATTGAAGCCGGTAAGGCCGTCGAGAAATGCGTGAACAACAACTTCATTTGCTGCATTGAGGACCGCAGGCATGGTACCCCCCCTGTTCCCTGCGGCATAGGCGAGGGAGAGGCAGGGGAACGTCTCGGTATCAGGCTGTTGGAAAGTAAGACCTGAGATCTTCACCCAATCCAGAGGCTCCATGACCTCATCCAGCCTTTCGGGAAACGAGAGGGCATATGCTATGGGGCCTTTCATATCCGGTTTTGAGAGCTGGGCAAGGCAACTGCCGTCGGCGAATTCGACGATCGAATGTACGATACTTTGCGGATGAATAAGGACGTCGATTCTGTCGATGGGAATATCGAAGAGATAACTCGCCTCGATTACCTCGAGTCCTTTGTTCATGAGCGTGGCGGAATCGATGGAGATCTTTCTCCCCATCTGCCAGTTGGGATGTCGCAGCGCGTCGGAGGCGGACATCTTCATGAGTTCCCAAGTTTTTTTGCCGAGAAACGGACCGCCCGAAGCAGTGAGAATCAATCTTTTAATCGAGTGTTTTTTAGAGCCATTCATGCACTGGAAAAGGGCGCTGTGCTCGCTGTCGACCGGAAATAGCTGCGCGCCGGAATTTCTCACTTCCGAGGTGACGATAGCGCCTGCCATAACCAGTGTTTCTTTATTCGCAAGCGCAACAGTCTTGCCTGCCTTGATTGCAGCCAGAGTTGGAAGCAGGCCTGCAGCTCCGACAATAGCCGAGATCACAGTATCGGCCTCCTTCATGCCTGCGATGGCACTGGTTCCTTCAATGCCGCTGAGGAATTCCGGAGACCCACCATGTCCCGCGAATGATTCTTTAAGATCACGGCAGGCGTTGCTATCGGACATCGCAACGAGTTTCGGTTTGAACTGAATGATCTGTTTGCGCAATAGTTCAGTGTTCTTCCCGGCGGCTAGGCCAACAACTCTAAAAAGGTCCGGGAATTTCGCTATGACGCTGAGAGCGCTCGTGCCGATGGAGCCTGTCGATCCGAGTATGACAATGTTTTTCATATTATCAATCTCAGCAGATAAAGCGCTGGTGCTGCAAAGAGAATGCTGTCGATCCTGTCGAGCACTCCGCCATGACCCGGGATCAGGGTGCCCGAATCCTTGATCCTCGCATCCCTCTTGAACATCGATTCCACCAAGTCTCCCACGATTGTTACTGCACCAAGGACGGCGCCAATCAACAACAGAGTGAGTACCCCAGCCTCTTTGATCAGGAAACTCCCGAAAAGTAAAGAAGCTATGATGCCGCCGGCGACGGAACCGAAGGCCCCTTCTACGGTTTTATTGGGGCTTACCTCTTTATAAAGCTTTCTCTTCCCAATTTTGCTGCCGATGTAATATGCAAAAGTGTCTGAGCTCCATACACAAAGGCAAAGGAGAAATATCCATTCATAGCCGTCGAGTCTCAGATACCAAAGAGGAAGTAGGAGCAAAGGGATATAAAAAAAGCCAATTACTACTGGCGCCATGTCTTTTAAAGCGGATGAGGGGTTTTTTGTTGTGAATAGTCTGGCCGAAGAAATAGATATGAAAACAAGAATAAAGAGCATCGGCAGGAATCTCTCCGGTGCGGTCCCTGGGACAAAATAGGCTGAGGCGAGCAAGGATATACCCGCTATCGTGCCGAGGAGCGACATCATCTTTGTTGTCCGGTACATTGCATAAAATTCATGCTGCGCCAGCGCAGATAATGCGGCTAGTAACACGAGGAAAAAGACCGGCGGCAACTTGGTTATGTAAAAATAAAGTAGAGGGATCGCGACGAGGGCAACGACTATTCTCTTCAGGAGCATTGAATCGTACCGTCCTTGACCTTGCCGAACCTCCGGTCTCTCATCTGATATTGATAGAGCGCCTCTAGGAACTCCTCTTTAGTAAAGTCCGGCCATAGGGTACTGGTAAATAAGAATTCAGAATAAGCCGACTGCCATAGAAGAAAATTGCTGAGGCGCTGCTCCCCACTTGTCCTGATAATGAGATCAGGGTCAGCCATTCCCGCCGTATCCATGAGGCTACCGAGACTTTCTTCGGTAATTTCTTCAGCGGGGATACCCGACCGGACAATCTTTTTCACGGCCCTGATGATCTCGTCTCTGCCACCATAGCTCAGTGCGCATTGCAGAATAAGTCGAGAATTGTTCTCTGTCACTTTTTCGACATGCACAATCAGGGCTTTGATATGTTCAGGCAGCTTTTCCATGTTCCCGATTACCCTGAACCTTATGCTGTCTTTCATGAAATTGTCCAGGTCGTTTATCAGAAAGGTCTCAAGAAGCTTCATGAGAACGGATATCTCGGATTCGGGCCTTTTCCAATTCTCGAGCGAAAAGGCATAGAGAGAGAGGGCTTTTACTCCGACCCCACAAGCAGACCTCGCGATTTCAGAAACCCTTTCCACGCCCCTCTTATGGCCTTCGGAGCGGGGCAGACCTCTCAACTCCGCCCAGCGGCCGTTGCCGTCCATAATGATGCCGACATGATTGGGGATGGCTCGTTCTTTCACAACATCACCTCAGAGATGGACCCCGACCTGAAAAGGGCCGTATCAATGTTATCTTCCTTTGGTCGAAAAGACGTAGAGCTTCATTCCCGTGGGGTTTTGTCCTTTCAAAATGGATTTGGCTTGGCCCAGAAGGTAAGGTTTAACTAACACCAGAATCCGGTCGCCGACCACAGCATAATCGAGGATGTTTCCGCTCATCTCTTCGAGGAAGCCCTTCTCTTCCACTGTGATTCCATTCCACCAGAAGCTTCTGATTTCCGAGCCTGAGTACCCGACACTCCTAGCAAAGCTGATCATCGATTTACGTTTCGGAGCAAGGACCTCCGCATTATTCGCAACGAGCCTGTCCTTTATCGACCAACTGCCCTTATCAATCATTATGATTTGAGACTCCTTCTGGTAGGAATCAGCAAAGCCGCCGAAGTCCTCTCTACTCGCCCAGGTGCGTATTCCCTTATCATTATAAAAGTTAAGATAGCCTGTTTCATCCCACGCAAAGAACGCCCTTCTGCCGTCAGGTGCGTAAACATACTGAAAATCGAAAATAAAAATGCCTTTCGGCATCCTGAATTCGTCTCCCTTCACAAAGCGGCCATTTGAATAATTGATCGTATACATCTTGCCGTCAAATCCTTCTCCCTTTGAAAAGCCTTGGCTGATAATGCTGTTTTCGACTTTTCTGATGAACATATCCTCGGCCTTCCATACCATCTTGAAGGCATTCCCCTGTAACTCATAAATGTATGAGTTTACATTGCCCTTCTGGATAGTGGTAACGAGCAGCATGTCTTTTCCATTTTTTTTAACGTCGAGGGTATCGATCCAAAGGACATCATCAGCGCTAGGGACGTCGACTACCCATAATAGTTTCAGGTCCAAGTCAGGCTTGTAGATTGAGACATTGTCTCCCGAGGCTAGTACGATATCTGGATTGCCGTTACCATCAAAATCGCCCACGGCTATACGCCTTGCGCCGAAGGGCAGTTTATATGTCAGGAGTGCCTCGCCTTCACGGGGAGCGAAGAGACCAGCGGAGAATTTGAGCTGTTTGACTGATGCAACATGGACCGAGGTCTTTGTGTCAGAAAATTGTTTGCCATCGCTGACCCAGTAAAGCTTTTGCGTCACCTCAACGCTATCCTTCATCTCCTCGGAGTTGAGGACAACCGCCACCTCGGCACCCTTTGCTTTCGCTTCGGCAATTATCTCGGTAACGGTGGCAGTCTGGAGTCCCGTATCTACGAGCTCGAATCTGCCCGAATCGAGCAGGGAGCGGTAATAAGCATCCCCAAGATACCAATCAAGATTGCCCTGATAGAATAGAAGCCGCAACTTTCGTTCTGGTATCTTGATTTTCGCTCCCTGAAAACTCTCAGACTTGCCCGAAATAATAGTTCCGTTGGCAGAGGCGACATCCGTAGAGACTATCTCGATATTGCCAACGGGCAGTTCCATCTTACCCAGAGGCTCTTTGGTGACGGGATGGATGAAACTATCGCCTTCTTTGAATGCAGTAATCCGCATGCCGCTCCTTATCGAAGCGGATGAGCCTTTATCAAGGGATACTGTTTGGCCTTCTACCCTGCTTATATTTCCGGAGACGGGGATGAAGTACGAAAGGATTTCCTCTTTTAGGGTGTTCAGCGAGGAGGAAAGCGGGCTTACCGTAGGTCCGCTTTTCTCTGCTGCATAGGAGAGCGACAGTGTCGGGATACATGCTATAAGCACTAGTATCGATGCAATCTTCTTTATCATTGATTTGATGTACCCCCTGATTGATCTCAGAAATGTAAACTTCAGTTTAAAATATAGGTCAAAAATAAGTCAAAAGCCTTGACTAAAGAAGGCATTAAAGGTTTTAATAAAATCCATGAGAAAATTCTTCATTCTTATCATATTGATGATAGTGATGTTTGCTTTTCTGTTGCTGGCCGGCTGCGGTAAAAAAGCAGTCAAGCCTGACGAGGCTTACGACGCGGAAAAATTTCTAACTAATGCAGATACCTTGGTAAGCAAAAAGGAATACGAACAGGCACGGAAAACCCTCCTTGAGGTTAAAAACCGCGACTCCCAGAAAAAATACGGCGCGCTCGCGGAGCTGAAGATTGCCGACTCCTATATCAAGGAAGGCGAGCCCGATCTCGCGATTGTAGAATACCGGAAATTTATCGAGCTCTATCCCGACAACCAGTATGCCTCATACGCTCAATACCAGATCGCTATGGCTTACTACTCCCAGATCGAGTCGCCGGACAAGGGATCGGGAGCGGCGAGGGACGCACTCGTGGAGTTCAATCGCCTCAAGCAGGTTTATCCGAGAAACCCGTACAGGGATGTAGTAGAGCTTAGGATCGAAAGGTCACGGAATATCATCGCCGACGGCGATTTCATGATCGGAGAGTTCTATTTCAAGAAGGAGTCATATCAGGCTGCTATTGGCAGGCTCGAAAGCCTGCTCAAGAAATATCCGGACTACAAGAGGGAGGATAACACACTCCTTATCCTCGGGAAATCATATAAGTCGCTCAAAATGGACGAGAAGGCCAATGAGTTTTTTAATAAAGTGATCGAAAAATATCCAATGAGCGGTGCCGCTAAAGAGGCAAAGAAGCTCACTTCCCGTTAGCTCCAGCATTATCGAGGAGTCTTGCGATTTGCGTCCTTACTATTATCCAGCCTTTTTGAATCTCAGAGGGAAGAACTGTATTGTTATTGGTGGGGGTAAGGTTGCAGAAAGAAAGGTCGTAGCGCTCGTCCGGTCTGGTGCATGCGTCCGGGTGGTAAGCCCTGAGCTGACCCCTGTCCTTGATAGGCTAAAGTCTGAGGGGATGATAAGCCACGTAAGGCGACGTTACAGGAAAGGCGATCTCACGTGTGCTTTCCTTGCAATTGCGGCAACTTCGAGCGAAAAAGTAAACAGGGCGGTATCGCACGATGCCCCTTTTTTAGTGAATGTTATCGATATTCCGGAACTATGCAACTTTATTGTTCCGGCAGTAGTAGATCGCACGCCTTTGACGATTGCGGTCTCAACTGGAGGGGCAAGCCCTGCGATGGCCGCAACGATCAGAAGGGAACTTGAACTTCTCTATGGTAATGAAGTCGGCCGTTATCTCCTGTTTCTCGGTAAGCTGCGAAAAGATGTACTAAAAACGATCGTGGACAAGAAGACGAGAGAGAATTTTCTTAAGAAGGCTGCGTCGAAGGAGATTCTCGGCATCCTTCGTGACGAAGGTTTCCTAAAAGCGAAAGAAAGAGTGATGGCAAGGTTATTGAAAGCGAGGAGGCTAGTATGATTAATATCGGTGTCATTGGAGTTGGGTATCTCGGGCAGCATCATGCGCGGATTCTTTCCGAGCTTGAGGGCGTGAGGCTCACCGCCATTGTCGATGTCGATCTGAAGAGGGCCGAAGAGATGGCCATGAAATACGGAGGAAAGGCTTTTGCCGATTTTCGCGAAGCTATATCCAATGCCGATGCTTTCAGCATAGCGGCACCGACGACTATGCATCACAGGATAGCAATGGATTGCATAAAGGCGAGCAAGGATATCCTGATCGAGAAGCCTATTGCCGCCACTATTGAAGAGGCCGACGAAATAATCTCCGAATCACAGAAAAGAGGGGTTATTGTACAGGTAGGACATCTCGAAAGGTTCAATCCCGCAGTTCTAGCGATCTATCCGCTTATCACACATCCGGTCTTTTTCGAAGCGGAGAGGCTGTCGCCCTTTCTCGGCAGGGGCATCGATGTTGATATCACCCTCGACCTTATGATCCATGATATAGACATAATCCTCGCAATCCTTTCTCACAGTGGCGCAACCCCGGCGGTCAAGGAGATTAAGGCCTCTGCTACAAGGGTGCTTACTGAAAACATTGATGAGGCGCGGGCATGGTTTGAGTTTGATAATGGCGTTCAGGCCCTGCTGACCGCAAGTAGGCTCTCCTTTGAGAAATCGAGAAAGCTCAAGATCTTCCAGGATGATGCATTCCTTCTTGTGGATTATCAGAATATGGAAATAAAGCGCTTTAGGAAAGAAAATGGTAGCATAACCTCCGAATCGGTACATGTCGAAAAGCATGAACCATTGAAGGAGGAACTGAAGGACTTTATTGAGTGCATTGTGAATAGACGCAGACCTCTCGTTTCAGCTACGGATGGAAGGAACGCACTGAAGATCGCCATGGAGATAAGCGAACGGATACCGATCGTCAATAAAAAGAAAGGAAAGCCGCCAACGAATTGATATGGCGGCAAAAGGTGGAATTTTGATGAAGCCGATGCTCGATCTTAAAAAGCAGTATCTTGGAATAAAGGACGAAATCCTCTTGATGATAAATGATGTCCTCGAGAGTTCCCAATATGTTCTCGGCAGGAAAGGTGCGGAACTCGAAGAGAGAGTCAAAGCATACCATGGTATGAATGAAGCCATAGGTGTCGCTTCAGGTACTGACGCCCTGCATCTTTCGCTAAGGGCGCTTGGAATTGGTCCCGGAGACGAGGTCATCACGACGCCATTTACTTTTTTTGCGACCGTAGAATCGATAATGTATGTTGGGGCGCGCCCAGTCTTCGCCGACATCGAACCCGACACTTTCAACATCGACCCGGTGTCGATCGAAAAATTGATCACTAAGAAGACGAAGGCTATCCTGCCGGTTCATATCTTCGGTCATCCTGCAGACATGGAGAAGATCATGGGGATCGCCACAGCGTGCGGACTGAAGGTTGTTGAGGATTGTGCTCAGTCTTTTGGAGCGTCTCTGCACGGGAAAAAGACGGGGAGCTTCGGAGATGCCGCCTGTTTCAGCTTTTACCCCAGCAAGAATTTAGGGGCCTATGGTGACGGAGGAATGATCATTCTCAACGATCACGAGATCGCCGATGTGGTGAAGAAATTGAGGAACCACGGCTCGAAGGGTGGCTACCGCCACGAGTGCCTCGGGTACAATAGCAGACTCGATGAGCTTCAGGCCGGCATCCTCCTCATCAAACTTAAAAGGATCGACGAATATAATGCGCAAAGGCGTCAAAAGGCGGCCCTCTATACACAACTACTTTCGGATATGGTGTCCTGCCCCGTAGAAAAGGAAGGGGCTGTGCATGTCTATCACCAGTACACTATCAGAAGCGATAGGCGGGACTACATCCAGCGCTACCTGAAAGAGCGTGAACTGCCTTCAGTAGTCTATTATCCCATGCCGCTCCATCTGCAGGAGGCGCTGAAAGATCTTCGCCATAAGGAAGGGGATTTTCCGGTTACTGAGCAGGTATCTCGGGAGGTTCTCTCACTGCCGATGTATCCTGAGCTGGACGAAAAAGACGTTCAACTTATTTCCGAAACTATTTGTCAATGCCTCACGTAAATCTCCAAAGGCTGATGATCATTGCCGGGGAAAGCTCAGGAGAGCTTTACGGCGCCTTTCTCGCCAGGAGTGTCAAAACTTCTTTCGCCGGCGCCAGGATTACTGGCGTCGGCGGTGATCGCATGGCAGCCGCAGGAGTGGAGTTAATGTCGAGGATCTCAAGTTCCTTCGGGATCGTCGAGGTGATCAGGACATACCGCGCTTTAAAAAATACTTTCCGTACGGCAGTTGAAGCACTCACCACGTTTAAGCCGCAGGTCCTTGTACTGATCGATTATCCTGATTTCAATCTCAGGCTTGCCGCCGAGGCAAAGAAGAAGGGGGTAAAGGTCCTCTACTATGTGAGTCCACAGGTGTGGGCCTGGAGGAAAAGCCGGATTCATACCATCAGCCGGATCGTCGATAAAATGGCGGTGATCCTGCCTTTTGAAGAGGAAGTCTACCGTGAGACTGGACTTTCCTGTGAATTTGTAGGCCATCCTGTTATGGATGAGATCCGAGAGAGCATCGGACAGGAAGGTTTCGGGCTTCAGGACATCGGCTCGCCCGACCTCAAGGCGCGCATGAAACGGAAATTAGGAGTAAATGCTGCCAGACCTGTTCTCACCATTATGCCAGGAAGCCGGCGCCATGAAATATCAAGACTTCTCCCTGTCCTCTCTCAGTCTATCTTGGAGTTGCAGAAGAAATATCCCGCTTATCAATATGTCATCCCGGTTGCCCCGAATATTGACAAAAGGCTTTTTGAAGGATCACCTCTTCCAAGGGAATGCCGTTTAATTCAGGGGATGTCCATCGAAACCCTTGCGGCATCTGATGCTGCCATTATTGCGTCGGGGACTTCGACGCTCCAAGCCGCTTTTCTCGGAGTCCCGATGACAGTCATTTACAAACTTTCTCCCATGACCTTTTTAATCGGAAGGCTTATCGTCAAGGTCAATCACATTTCCTTGGTGAACTTGCTTCTCGAAAAGTCGGTATCCGACGAAACGGGTCTTCGTATCAAAGAACTTCTGCAGCAGGAAGCATCCACCGGGAATATCCTCTCCGAAATGAGTAAGATTATTGACAACCAGCCATACCGGGAAGAATTGCTTTCACAATTGTTAAAGGTCAGGGCATTGTACAGAGGGCGAAGCGCCTCTGTTAGGGTTGCGGAGATGATAGGAGAACTAGTCCAGGGATAGCCAGACGAGATATCGGGGAAAACAGTCATGTATTTTTTTTATAACATACTATATGGATTAGTCCTGCTGTGTATCCTCCCTTACCAGTATTTTAAGCGCCCAAAGGAATTGAGGAGTCGCTGGCTCAGGGAGAGATTCGGTTTTGTACCCTACAGTTCAAGTACTAATAGGCCAATCTGGATACACGCAGTTTCAGTTGGTGAAGTAGTTGCATCCATCCCTTTATTGAAAGGGCTTAAAGCATCGTATCCCGACCGAGAGATAGTACTTTCAACAGTTACCGATACAGGCCAGAAGGTCGCCCGGGAAAAGGTCGGAGAACTCGCAAGGATTATCTACATCCCTTTCGACATCACCTTTGCGGTTGCTAATGCATATAGCGCTGTCAAACCCTCGTTGTTTATCATCATGGAGACTGAACTCTGGCCCACTATAATCCGTTTTTTCAGCAGGCATGGTACCCCGGTGCTGTTGATGAACGGGAGGTTATCGGATAAGTCGGGGAAAGGGTACCGGAAACTGCGTTTCTTTTTTGAGAAAGTGTTGCGTGAAATCTCTTTTTTCTGCATGCAGGATGAAGAATATGCACGGAGGATTATAACTCTCGGGGCCGATGAAAAGAGCGTGCGGGTGATCGGTAATTTTAAATTCGACACAAGTCCTGCGACTATTGCGCCGCAATGGACGCGGCGAATGAGTCGACCGGTTATCGTAGCGGGCAGTACGCATCGCACCGAAGAAGATATTGTCATGGATGCATTTGTCCGACTGCTTGCGGATTATCCTGGCCTTACCCTCATAGTCGCACCCCGGCATCCGGAACGGTTCAGAGAAGTCGAGGACCTTGTCAAAAGGCGTGGGATCAACTATCTCAAGCGGTCGGAAATTAAGGGGGACGGTGCTGAAGAGCGAAAAGATGAAAGAGCGGAGGCACAAGACTTTTTAATTTCCGATCCTGGCTCTTATGGACTGGTTATCATCCTTGACGTGATGGGTGAACTTGCATTGATCTATGGTGCGGCGGACATAGCCATTATGGGGGGGAGCTTTATCGGGCACGGGGGACAAAACCCTCTTGAACCCGCTTTTTGGGGAAAGGCGATCATCTGCGGGCCGCATATGGAGAATTTCCCCTTTATCGATGAATTTTATCGAAACGGCGCGGCTATCCAAACCGATAATATTGATCTTTACAAGACAGTGAAGGACATGCTCAGTTCCCCCAAGGTGATGCATAGCATGGGCGATGCAGCGAGAGAATTATATGAAAAGAAAGCTGGTGCTACCCAAAAAGCCTTGCGGATAATAGAAAAATATCTCTAGCCAATACTATTCATAAATCATTCCTGCCCCATTCAGCTGAATTGAAACAATAGTAGAATTCAGAGTACAATTGGTTTATAACTATGTTCACCGTATATATACAGTGGCGAACCACATCCTTGTGAGAAAAAAGCAATGGACAATAATCGGATAGATCTTGCTAGAAACTTTATCAAGGCAGCTTTGAAAGCTAAGAAACTGCTGCAGATATACCCGGCCAATAATATTCTTTATCGAAATGCCATAGAGGACACATTTTCTATCGTTCAAAAATATCTATTATCATACGGGGATCTTGTCATTCGCATAACGCCTTCGGAGATGCTCGTTGATTCTGAACAGGTATATCAGAGTTCAGGGAAGATGGATAATTTCGCCCTTTTTTTCTTTAAAGAAGGTATCAGGGATTTGACTTTCAAAGAAGGACTGCCGAGGAACGAACTCGAAGAATTTCTCAAACTGACCGGGATGGATTTTGACCGGGACGACAGCAATGGTGACTTCATTTCTTCAGTCTGGGAGAAGGGTCTCGAAAAAATCAAGCTTACCATCGACGAAATCGCTTTCCTTGAGGGTGATGACCTGCAGAGCAGTTTGGGAGGTGAACCGGGCAGAGGGGATGCCGAAGGAGCAATGAAGGTAGCAGAGTCCTTGACAGAGGAGGGAGTAGGAACTGGTGCTATGTTTCTATCCGGGATCAAAGCGCAAGGGGATATGTCTGCCGAAGACGGAGAGGACGGGATCTGGTTGATGGATGAGAGGGAAGACAGCAAGCTCCTGAGTGCCTATCAGGAGGCTATCAACAGGGAGGAGATCTCATCGCCCGCGGTCAAAGAGCTAACGCCTGACGAGAGAGGATTCATTGTGGCCGAAATAGCGAAAGACTCCACTGAGAATAATGGCAGGCTCGTGGAGATTCTGATTGAGATAATCGCGGCGTCCTGTAACAGCGCAGAGGCTGGTGGGCTAGCCAAATCGTTTGAAGACCTGATCATGCACGCACTCAGAGGGAATAATTTCGGGTCTGTTCTGATGGCACTCCGGGGGATACGGGAAATATCATCTGAAAATTATGAGGGCCTTCGTGGTATGTCCAATATACATGAGCATGCCGACAATGTTCTCGCCTTTTGTGGCTCTCGCGCAGTCCTGGAACAACTGGCCCGCATGATGGATTCAGCGAAAGACATCAATGAGGAAGAATTGACTGAATATGCACAGTATCTCGGCAAGGGAGCCGTTCAGCTCTTGATGTCTCTCCTTCAGCAGCTCCAGAGTATATCTGCTCGGCGTATGGTCAACAATGTACTTATCCATGTCGGGAAAGAGAATATGGATGCCCTCGTCGAGCGGCTCAAAGACCCCACATGGTACGTTGTGAGGAACATCGTATATGTGCTCAGGAACATTGGCGATAACGCTGTTTTGGACGATATTCTTAAGACGTTGAGACACGATCATCCTCGAGTGAGGCTAGAGGTAGTGAAGGCTCTGACCAATTTCAGGAGCGTCAAGGCCCTCCAAGCGCTGAAAGATTCTTTTGACGACAGCGATTCAACAGTGAGGCTATCGGCAATAGCGGGCATGGGGACTATTGCAAAAGAGAGTTCGGGTGCCAGGCTTTTCTCCGTGGATGCGATCTTAGCTAAAATCAAAGAAAAAGTGTTTGAGGAAAGGGACTTTAAGGAAAAGAAAGCTTTCTACGAAGCCCTGGCACTATTAAACGATGGTGAAGTGGACGAATATATGATCAGTTTATTGAAGAAAAAAAATATCTTCAGCAGCAGAAAGAGAATTGAATCTAGGGCATGTGCCGCACATTATCTCGGATTGGCCGGCAGCAGTAAAGCGCTTCCACTTCTTGAGAAGCTGGGCAACGCTTCCGAGCCTCTCCTGCGGGAGCACGTTGCTGCAGCCCTGCACATGATCAAACATGAATAAACCAGACGTTTCTGCTATTAAGAACGCAAAAGATATTGTGAACAGGCTGGCCATTTTGCTCAGGATAGGCCAAACGTACAGTATCGACAATGAGGTTGTCATCAAGGCTGTCGATACGTTTATCGAGGCCGTCAATCTGGTGCTGCTCTCCGAAAAGACGCTTACGCTTGAACTTCTGGGCGAATATTTCTATCTCAATCAGGCAAGGGTGAGGTATGCTGTGCAGTACTATCTCAACTTTGATTTTCTTATCAGCGAATTTCGGAAACGGGGGCTGGGCAGTATAACTTATACTGACAGGATTTCTCGTCGTGACCAGCAGGACTTTATAAAGGCTTTCTTTTCATGCCTTTCATCCGATTCACCTTATGTCACTCTGATGGGAGGAATTGAGACTATCGAATCGATTGCTATCGGGACTTTGAAGCATGCGCGGCAAGATAATATCCTCAATAAGCGACAGGTTATGAGAAAGACCTATTTCAATGCTATATACCAGTTCAAGGCAGTCACCGGTAAGGCAAAAGCAAAAGAGAGTATTGAAATAAAGAAGGCTAAGCTGGTCGTCAATACACTGATTGATCTCATGCTGCAGGAAGAGCAGATGATGATAAGTATGACGGCGATAAAGGACTATGATGAATATACTTTTCACCATTCAGTCAACGTAAGTATTCTTTCTCTCGCCCTCGGCATGAAATTAGGACTCAATAAAAAAAGACTATCAGAACTGGGGATCGCCGCCTTTCTTCACGACATCGGAAAGGTCCTAATACCGGATGAAATTCTGAATAAGGCAACACCTTTTACCGATGAAGAATGGGAGACAATGAAGCTCCATCCCGTTGAGGGAGTCAAAACGATCTTGAATACCATGAAAATTGACCAGGTAACGATAAGGAGTGCCGTTGTCTCATACGAACATCATCTTAACTTCGACGGGTCGGGTTATCCCGCAGTAAAACGACCGGGGCAGACCAATCTCTATTCAAACATAGTAACGATTGCTGACCGGTTTGATGCAATGACCTCGGCAAGGGTATATTCTCGCGTCCCGAAATCGCCTGAAGTGGCACTTCAGATCCTTATCGACAATGCGGGCAAGCATGTCGACCCGGTTCTGCTGAAAATATTCATCAAGATGATGGGGGTCTATCCCATTGGTACGCTTGTAGTGCTCGATACACGTGAACTGGGAGTTGTATACCGGGGCAACTCGGATTATCCCGAAAGACCGGTGATCGTGCTGCTCGTTGATCACAATGGTAAAAAAGTCAAAAACAGCCTCATAGACCTCTCAGAAAAAGGGCCTGACGGAAACTATCGTAGGACTGTCAAGAAAACACTCGATTACAATAAATACAAGATCAATCTAGCTGACTACCTCCTTGATGCATACCCATGACGCCAATTCCATTGTTCTACTATTTAGGCTATTCATTCAAAAAATGGCGTTCCCGCCGTAAGCAGAAAAGGCTTCCTCATAAGGTGATCAGTGTCGGCAACATTACGGTCGGAGGTACCGGCAAAACACCTGCTGCCATCGCCTTGGCTGAAGAGGCGAAGAAAAGAGGCTACAGACCAGTGATTCTGACGAGGGGTTACAGGGGCAAGGCAAAAGGACCCTGCTTTGTGTATGCGGGGAGCGGCGCAGGCCTCTCCGTTGAAGATGTCGGAGATGAACCGGCGGTAATGGCCGGAAGATTGAAAGATGTGCCTGTTGTAAAAACGGCGGACCGTTATCAGGGGGGCATCTTTGCTGCCCGGCATCTTGGCAATGATGGGCTGCCACTTCTTTTTATCCTCGATGACGGCTTTCAGCACTGGCAGTTGAGCAGGGATGTCGATGTCGTCTTGGTCGATGGTCTTGATCCTTTCGGCAACCGAAAGCTGTTGCCTGTCGGGCGATTGCGCGGGCCCGTCAGTGAGTTAAAGGATGCGGATATAATAGTTATCACAAAAGTGAGAAATGAGGCCTTGGCAAGTGAGATTAAATTGATTAATAAGAAAGCGCCTATCTATTTCGCTTCGCATGAAGTCACAGGGTTGCGGGGTCCCGACGGCAATGTGGACATGGATCTGATGAAAGACAAGAATATCTTTGCTTTCTGTGGCATTGCCAATCCAGTCTCTTTCAGAAAAACGCTGTCGGCACTCGCTTGCACAATTGTTAAATTTAAGAGTTATAGCGACCATTACCGCTATGTTCAAGCAGACATGACAGACCTTGAGGACTGCGGGATGAAGCTGGGGGTCGACTTTCTAATTACTACCGAGAAGGACATGGTGAAAATAAGGGAATTACCGCGAGTTCCTTCGAATCTTCTCTCACTCGAAATCGGGTTCAGCGTGGACAAGGGATTTTATGACGAGGTCTTCAAAAAGACAGAAAGCTAGTCAACGGTCTCATTTTGTTTGAGCTTCTCCGCAAAGACGAGTATGCAGCCATTGCAATCTTCCATCGAGAATTCATTCGTCCCATAAAAAGTGGGATAGAGATGCCGCTCTATGCGGACCTTGTTCTTCACAGCTTCATATAACTCCTTCACTCCTTCACCTTCGAAATGAAAAGTGAGAGTGCCTTCAATATGGTGCTTCGTGGTGGTGTGGTTGACCTTCGCATGGAACATGATCTCTATATCGCCGCATTTCATGAGTGCCCAGTCGATCTGGTCTTTAGTGGGAACAGTAAGGATGGTTTCAAAGCCGAGCATGTCCTGATAAAATGCAATCGTGCTTTTTATATCATCTACGGTCAGTGCAGGGGTAAGTTTTCTCAATAGCATATCTTATGAGTACTCCTTAAGATACCGTCCTGTATGTGAGAGAGGAGCATCCTTCATGGCTTCGGGCGTTCCTTCGAAGACAACGAAACCGCCTTCGTCTCCTCCCTCCGGACCAAGGTCAATGACCCAGTCCGCTCTTTCTATAATATCAAGATTATGCTCGATAATAACCACGGTGTTTCCAGAAACGACCAGCCTGCGTATAATCCCAGCGAGCATAAGTACATCGTTATGGTGTAGCCCTACTGTGGGCTCGTCCAGGATATAGAGCACTCCGCGCAAAGAGGTGTGCGACAATTCGGCGCAGATCTTGAGCCTCTGGGCTTCACCTCCAGAGAGGGTAGTAGCGGGCTGTCCGAGTACGAGGTAACCGAGACCGATGCTCTGCAGGAGTTCCATCCGGGAATATATTTCGGGAATTGCGGAGAAGAACTCGTATGCCTCGTCAACAGTCAAGCCGAGCACATCGTGGATGTTTTTCCCGTTGTATGTTACACGCAGAGTATCTTCCTTGTATCTCCTGCCCTTACAGTCCTCACACTTTACGAAGATATCTTCGAAGAAATACATCTCCATCTTCTGGTATCCTTCGCCTTTGCAGGTCTCGCATCTGCCACCCGGTACATTAAAGGAAAAAAAACCCGGAGTGTAACCGTGCGCCCTGGCTTCAGGCTGCTGGGCAAAAAGCTTCCTGATCGGCTCGAATATCTTGAGGTAGGTGAGAGGATTTGATCTCGGTGTCCTGCCGATTGGACTCTGGTCGATGAGCCTCACGCCTTTTATTTGTTCGAGGCCCTCGATGCGCTGAAATGTGAGGGACGGGTCGGAATCTACCCTTAAATGACGGGCAACGGCATTGAATAACGTCTCAACAATCAAACTGCTCTTTCCCGAACCGGACACCCCGGACACTACAGTTAGGGATTCAATCGGGAACATGACTGTAATGTCTTTAAGATTGTTTCCCGAAGCACCATACAGAGTGATGAATCTGTTTGGCGAGAGGGTCGCTTGTTTCTTAAGCCCATAAAACCCGGACCTCTCTTTCGGACTTTCGCCCCTCAGATACTTTGCGGTGAGCGTGTCTGCCTGTAGGAATTCCTCCATTGGTCCTGAAAAAACAATATCACCGCCGAGGTGGCCCCCGCCAGGGCCGAGTTCGACGACCCAATCGCTCGAAGAAATAATATCCCTATCATGCTCGACTACGATGATGGTATTCCCCTGAGAAGAGAGCCGGCACATTATCTCTGCAATCCTCCTTGTATCACGTGGATGGAGCCCTATGGTGGGTTCATCAAGAACGTAGAGAGTTCCAGTGAGGGCTGAGGCGAGCTGATTTGAGAGATTCACCCGTTGGTATTCACCGCCTGAAAGAGTCTTGGCCTGTCGAGCCGGTGCAAGATAGTCGACCCCTACCTTCATGAGAAAATCAAGCTTTAGCGTAATCTGCCGTAAGACTTCTTTTGCAATGTCGCGCTGCATCGGGGAGAGCTCGATGCCGGCAACCCATTTCGAGAGATGTGCAATTGGTTTCAGGGAAACATCGGCGATATCAAGTCCCTCTATCTTGTAAGCAAGGGCGTCCTCACAAAGCCTTTTGCCGTGGCATTTTGGGCAGGCAACGGGAGTTCTGAACCTGCTCAGAAGCACCCGCACGTGAAGTTTGTAACGCCTAGATTCGAGCTCTTCGAAAAAGTTGTTAACGCCATTAAATTTCCCGTTACCTTTAAAGACGAACTCACGCTCGGAGTCGCTGAGCTGATAATAAGGCTTTGCAACATCTATCCCGGCCTTCTTTGCACCTTTTATTAGCTGTAATTTCCACCAGTGGTAGCCAGGTCTCTCCCATAATTCAATAGCACCTTCTGCAAGAGAGCGGTGCTTGTCTGGCACGATTAAATCTTCATCATACTTGAGAATGTTCCCGAACCCCTTGCACTCCGGACACGCGCAGAGGGGGTGGTTGAAGGAAAATAGAATGGGCGATGGCTCGGGAACAACGATGCCGCAATCGTCGCAGACATTTTTTGAAGAAAACACGAGTGGCTTCATGGTAGGTGCTCCACGTGCATCAGTCCGGACGATCACAATTGAGATGCTCTCTTTGCCTTCCCACCACGCTGTTTCGACAGAGTCGGAAAGCCGCGCCTCGTCACGAATCACAAGTCTGTCGAGGACAACACATAAAGAGTTCAAAGGTAAAGGCTCGGATTTTAAATCATCGATTTCTTTGACTTCGCCGTTTATGAGCAGACGGTGAAAGCCACGGCTGGCGAGAGATTCAGGAGATTCTTCGGTCTCAAAGGTGATGAGTGCCCGATCGTCCCTGTAATGTTCGAGCAATTCGGCAACCACTTGAGAGGCATCCCATTTGCGTATTTCTTTTTCACATTTTGGGCAGTAGGGGATCGCGACCCTGGCATAGAGGACTCGGAAAAGATCGTAGAGTTCGGTAAGAGTCCCGACGGTTGAGCGCGATCCTCTAACCGGGTTTTTCTGTTCGAGGGCGATCGCAGGCCGTATATTGCGTATGCTGTCGACATCTGGGCGGTCGAGCTTTTCGAGAAAAAGGCGCGCATAGGTTGAGAGCGATTCTATGAACCTCCACTGGCCTTCCGCAAAGATCGTATCGAAAGCGAGAGAAGACTTCCCCGAACCCGAAACGCCCGTTATGGCGATAACCGTGTTGTGAGGCAGCCGCAGGTTCAGATTCTTGAGGTTATTTTGCCGGGCACCTTCGATGATTAATTCTCTGGTCGACATTTTAATATTTTAACATTTTGATTCCTTTGTTTTATAATTCAGAATGCGTCATGGAATAATAGATAGAATTAAAAACGGCGGGAGGGTAACGCGCGACGAGGCTGTCGAGCTATTCAAGAGTGACGATCTATTTATCATCGGCAAGCTCGCAGCAGAGGTTGCTGAACGCAGGAACAGCAAAAACGCGTATTTTATTGTCAATCGGCACATCAACCCCACCAATATCTGCGTGAATCGGTGCAAGTTCTGCGCTTTCAGCCGTTCAAAGAATGAAGAAGGCGCATTTGAACTCACTATCGATCAGATACTTCAGCGACTGTCCGCGGGCTGTGAAAACTCACAAACCACTTATGGATCATTGAAACAGGGCTGCGGTTTTTCCGAGGTCCACATTGTCGGCGGGCTCCATCCAGACTGGCCCTTCGAGCATTACGTTGAAATGATAGCTGCCATACATCAGAGTTTCCCGCGTCTCAATATAAAGGCATTCACAGCCGTCGAGATCGATTATTTTTCGAGGATCAGCGGATTGGGGCTCGAAGAAGTACTCATCAAGCTCAAGGAGAGCGGCCTCCAGATCATGCCGGGCGGAGGGGCTGAAATATTCGCTGAGGGCGTAAGGAACCTGGTATGCCCGGAAAAAATTTCGGGAACTCGCTGGCTTGAGGTGATGGAAATCGCTCACCGTGTTGGCATCAAGACTAATGCTACGATGCTTTACGGCCATGTCGAAACCTCTGAAGACAGGGTTGACCACCTCTTGAAATTACGTGACCTTCAGGACAAGACCGAAGGTTTTCAGGCCTTCATCTCTCTCGCGTATCACCCGAAGAACACCGAAATAGGAGGCTTCTATTCATCGGGGATTGATGATCTGAAGACTATTGCGATAAGCAGACTCATCCTCGACAACTTTGACCACATCAAGGCCTACTGGATCATGCTCGGTGAAAAGATATCGCAGACCGCGCTTCTTTTCGGCGCGGACGACCTCGATGGTACTATCATCGAAGAAAAGATCACCCACTCTGCCGGAGCAATGACCGGAGAGGGGATGACGAGAGACGATCTGATCTATCTGATAAGAAAGGCCGGCAAGACACCTGTCGAACGTGATGGGCTATATAACGAGATATGGAAAGGATAACGAAGGAAAGAGCGCTCGATCTTCTCACATCCGCCGATCTTCTCGATCTCGGTGAGGCGGCGGACAGGGTGAGAAAATTCCTTCACCCCGAAGGCATTGTTACATTCGTTGTCGACCGGAATATCAATTACACTAATGTCTGCATTAATCAATGCAAGTTCTGTGCTTTTTATCGTGATCCTGAAAGTCCAGAGGCATATGTTTTATCAGAAGACGAGCTTTTCAAAAAAATTGAAGAAACTATAGTGCTTGGCGGGACTCAGATCCTTTTGCAAGGTGGGCTGCATCCCGGCCTCGGACTCGATTATTATACCGATCTTTTGAGGTCGATCAAGGAACGCTTCGAAATCAATGTTCATGGTTTTTCGCCGCCTGAGGTCTGTTATCTTGCCAAAAAGCATAATCTGACGATCAGGGAAACTATTCAAATTCTCAGGCAGGCGGGACTCGATTCCATCCCAGGTGGCGGAGCAGAGATACTCTCGGACCGCATTCGTGAAGTGCTGAGCCCGAAAAAGATAAAGTCCGGCGAATGGCTCAGGGTCATGGAAGAAGCCCATGAGCTCAGTATGCGGACGACAGCGACGATGATGTTTGGCAGCGTCGAAGAGTCTGAGGATATAGTTGAGCATCTCGATGTAATCCGATCGCTTCAGGACAGGACTGGCGGCTTCACGGCCTTTATCCCGTGGTCGTTTCAGCCTGGAAATACAAAGTTAAGTAAAGAGTCGGCAGCCGGAGATCAGCGGTCAGCAGTCAAGTCAGCAACGGCGATAGATTACCTGCGCGTTCTTGCGCTTTCAAGGATTTATCTCGATAATGTAAGAAACATTCAGGCTTCTTGGGTCACGCAGGGATTAAAACTCGCGCAGGTTGCCCTCAGATTCGGTGCAAACGATTTCGGCTCCACTATGATCGAAGAGAATGTTGTCCGCGCGGCGGGCGTGAGTTATTTTGTTACGAAAGAGGACATTGTCAAAGCTATCAAAGCGGCAAGGTTCGACGTTGCGCAGAGAGACACGTACTATAATATAATCAGAAAATTCTAGGGAGGCACTATGACTGATTCCCTTTACGACGTTATCATTATCGGCGGCGGTCCTGGGGGCCTGACTGCAGCGCTCTATGCTTCACGCGCAAAGCTGAAAACGGTCGTGCTCGACAAGTCAAAGACTGCCGGATCCCTTGCCTACGCGAGTTTGATCGAGAATTATCCCGGTCTCGAAAAGCCATTGACAGGCGGTGAATTGCTCGATATCTTTCGTAAACAGGCGGAAAGTTTCAGCGCAGATTACAAGGAGGAGCAGGTAATCGGCGTATCTCTTTCGGGCGAGGTCAAAGAGGTCGTCACTATGGAAGCGACCTATCAGGGCAAAACGGTAATTATCGCCACCGGTTCCATGGGAAGAAAGGCAACGATCAAGGGAGAAGAAGAGTTCCTCGGACGAGGCGTGAGTTACTGTGCTATTTGCGATGCGGCATTTTTTAAGGGGAAGACGGTATGCGTGCTCGGCGATTCTGAAGAGGCAGCCAAGGAGGCTGGAGTCCTTTCCCGTTTTGCTGAAACGGTCTATGTCATCTGTCCAGCTTCAAAGCTGAAGGTGGAAGACGATCACCCCTCACTTCAAATCCAGAATGTTAAGCTTCTTCTCGGTAAAACGGTTATCGCCATAGAAGGCGGCGACGCTGTTGAGCGTGTCAGGATGAGAGGTGCAGGAGGCGAAAGTGAACTACTCCTCGATGGGGTTTTTGTCTACTTGCGCGGCAGCAAGCCAATAATCGACTTTCTCCAAGGAGCTGTTGAAGTGTCCGAAGAAGGCTGTGTTATTACAAGTCGAACGATGGAGACCAATATCCCAGGTGTCTTTTCCGCCGGCGATGTGACCTGTACCGAGGCACGACAAGTCATTGTTGCTGCAGCCCATGGATGCCTTGCAGCCCTTTCGGCCGAGAAGCATATTTTTGGCCGGAAAAAGGCGAAGGTCGACTGGCACTGATACAAAGATTCACAACACAATAAACAAAATACAAAAATATGGTGTGCGATGACTGATGACGAAATGAAAACGATGGTCCTCGACTATATGAACAATGGCTATCTTGAAAACATCATCGATATGTTCAAGCACGACGAAAGCCTCTATCCTCTGGTCATCGATATGATTCGTGACGAACGGGTTAGGGTGAGGCTGGGTGCCGTCGCCCTTGTCGAAGAACTTATTAAGAATAACCGGGAATCTCTCGTGAGGCTTGTCCCCGCAATTGGCAGGCTCCTTGAAGACCCCAGTCCCACGTTACGGGGCGATGCTGCTTATGTACTCGGCATTATTGGGCATGCCGAGGCACTCCCTTTCCTTCTCAATGCGAAAAATGATAAAAACAGATTCGCCCGGGAAATTATCGGCGACGCAATCCATGAGATTACTGGCGACAACTGATTATGAATTGCAAATGGTTAGGCTGGGGCAAGATAGGGTGCCGAAGGGACGATTCCTGACTCGAGGAACATGGAGTGACCCTCCGCCGAGCGCATTGTCATCTAAGTCAGTGCAGCGGATAAGTTCTTCATGAGTCTCTCGGCAGATTTGCAGTAGAATGAATCTTTCTTGATCTCTTGTAATTCCTTCTGCAGACGCTTCAACTCGGCCTCTTCTGGCTTGAGATACCCTCTTCTTACAAAGGCGCCATTCCCTTACGCGATCAGCTTTCTCTTTCTAGGTCATCCTGGCAATGTAATCATAAGCCATTTTGCCCCGCTGGGAAGATGCCTGTATCAAAAAGAGTGAGCATATCGCCGGACAAAAAAGCTTAGATTCGAATCACTCTTCGAAGATTCCATTTCCAACATCACAGGTAGCCAGGTTCTTTCAGAAAATGCATCAGGTACAAAGACAGAGGTGGCAGCTGGCAATCCAGAGCTTATCAGCAAGATGGCGTGGACATTAGACAAATACCCGGTACTGCAAGGGCCGAATTATTTTGGAAGCAGGCAAGAAACTCGAAGAACTGAGATGGGTAGTTAGGGGATTATCGAGAGATGTAAGCGCATAATTATGATGTCTGAATTACATAAGACGAATTGCATTGACGTATTGCATAGAATGTGCTAATATAAAAAAGTACTTTAAAGGAATTTGCGTTCGTAAGAGGCCACAAAGACTTTTAACTTTGTGGCCTCTTTTTATCGAAATCTTTTAAGGTTCGAGTTTACAGACTTTAAATACAAGGAGAAACAAGAAATGGCACAAGGAACAGTGAAGTGGTTCAACGACAGCAAAGGGTTCGGCTTTATTACTGGTGAAGATGAAGTTGATGCTTTTGTCCACCATACGTCAATCCAAGGCAATGGCTTTAAGAGCCTTGCCGAAGGCGACAAGGTCAGCTTTGATACTGAAAAAGGGCCAAAAGGGCCCAAGGCAATCAACGTTGTCAAAATGTAGTTAAACACGAAAGGCTCCTTCGCAGCGGAGGGGCCTTGTCATTTAGGAGAAACATGAACAACAGAGAGAAGCAGGCAGCAAGGGCAGAAAGAAAGCAGCAGAAAATTGAAGCAGGTTTCATGGCTTCACTCTTTCCAAAGGTTCAAAGCATTATCATCAGCATGATGTACAGTCAAAAAGGGATAATGCAATCGTTGCCGCGCACCGTTAATTTCTTTCCCAGCAGTTATGCTTTTTTCAAAGTAAACTGTTTGAGCAAGGAGTGTGTTGAAGGCGGGTTCGATTTCTCACGGATAATAACCGCAATGGTCAGCAACCGCAAGGAAGCATCAAAAGGAGAACTCGGCTGCGAAGGCGGTCCTGCTGCAGATCACTCGGCCATCGTCTACGAAGTTGCAATACAATACATATAAATCATAACGAGCACTATCCGTTCAAAGCTTGTTTCCCCGTGGTGGTTGTGAAAGGATCCTGCCACCTAAAATATCATTTCAGTAAGCACGAGCCGAAAGATAAGCCTTATGGTAGGTGTCTTGCCATGGCAATGCAATCTAATTATGCTGGCATGCTCGCGCTTCGACAACATTGATGTAACAATTCAAGCTCGAGGAATACAGTCAACATTATTCGGTATCGTATAGCAGCTGGAGTTGACTGGGCCACTAATAACAGCGATGATTGGGTAAGGCAATCCAGCTAAGACCAAGATACTTCGCGCTATCCAAATTCGTGACCTCATAATCCGAAATATGGAAACATGACGAGACAATCGACTACACCTCTTCCTACACACAAAAATAGACCCATGAAATGAGAAATTCCAGAGGAAGATGCCAACATAACATTATCAAATAAGTAATGCACGCGTTATGGTTATTCCATGATCTGATTGTGCAGATTGCTCCTGGAACTGAAGGAGTCATCGTCCTGGAAACACCAAAGGAGGAGCGGTCGAGAAGGGCAATATTCGGAAATGCAAGGGCAACATCTCCTCTGGCATATACCCCTCTACCATTCTAGCTGTACGCCCAGTTCCAAAATCTTGTCCGGAGGGATGTTGTAGTAGATTACTGGACTCACAGCATTACGATGCATAAAGAAAAATAAAAACCTGCGTATAGGATCCATGCTTCGTTCTTTGGCTGGAACTAGAGAAATTTTTCCAAGATAATAGACGGTACTCTCCGGGTCCAGGGCTGGAATCTTGAACTTGGCCAAGGCCAGTAGAGCTGGCACATCGGGAGTTTCCATGAATCCTGTCTGAGCGGTAACACGGTATACCCCCTGACCGAGACTTCGAATATCCAGTTTATCCTTATCTGGAACCTCCGGTATATCAGTGGTGAGGATTGACAGGATTATGACCTTTTCATGCAAAGCTCCGATGTGGTTCAAGTGATATTGGAGCATCGGTGGCACCTCGGTCTGAAATGTGGAAAGAAAAACGGCCGTACCAGGAAGGCGCACAGGTTTGTCAGTCGAGATAAGTCTGATGAAACTATCTATGCGCATCTGCATGCTGTAAATCTTATCGGCTAGTGTATCCCATCCGTCTCGCCAAGTGACCATGAGCAAAAGTATACAAACGGCAGTCACCACTGGAAACCATCCGCCAGTCAAGAACTTGAGCAAGCAGGAGGTTAGAAAGGAACCATCGATCACCCAAAAAGCCGTTGCAAGAGGAAGGGCTTTCCATAGACTCCAGCCCCAGATTTTCCGGGTGATAATAAAAAAGATCGTAGACGTGATGAACATGTCCCCTGTGACCGCAATACCATAAGCGTCCGCTAAGTTCTCGGACTGCCTGAAGCCAAGCGCTAAGGCAATAGCAGCAAAAAGCATCAGGAAATTCACCACTGGGATGTAGATTTGGCCTTCAGCCATCTCGGAGGTATGAATGATTCTCATGCGAGGGATGTAGCCTAGTTGCATCGCCTGCTTAGTCATCGAAAAGACTCCCGAAATAATGGCCTGCGAAGCAATGACCGTAGCCGCTGTGGCAAGACCCACCATAGGATAGAGCAAGGGTTGGGGTACCAGCCCATAAAAGGGATCCTCGATATTCCTTGGATTCGCAAGAATCAGTGAAGCCTGTCCGAAATAATTGCACAACAGAGCAGGCAGCGCTAATCCATACCAAGAAATGCGAATGGCTTTACTCCCAAAATGGCCCATGTCCAGATATAGAGCTTCACAGCCGGTGATGCACAATACTATCGCTCCCAGGATGAGGTATCCGCGCCAACCATTACCGATGAAAAATCGAATCGCATGCATAGGATTAACTGCCGAAAGTATCTCAGGCCGGGCTAAGATTGCGTTGATTCCCAGTGCGGCAATGGAGACGAACCAGACGATAATGATTGGACCGAAGCATTTGCCGATGCGTCCCGTACCGTGGCTTTGCAAAAAGAAAAGTAAAAAAAGTACAAGACATGTGATCGGTAGGACAAACGGCTGTGCCTGAGATGTAGCCACCTCCAAACCCTCTAAGGCAGAAAGTACAGAAATAACTGGGGTGATGAGTCCATCGCCATAAAGCAATGCTGAGCCGAAACACATTACTAGAATGATATGTCGGCTAAGTTTAGCTCCCATGTTCTTGTGCAGCAGCGACAACATGGCGAAAATACCACCCTCGCCCTCGTCATCGGCACGCAGAATAAATAGTGCATACTTGGTACTGACAACAAGAGTCAATGCCCAGAATATAAGAGAGGCAAGTCCCAGCACATTTTCTGACGTGGGAGGAATTGCAAAAAAGCTTGAGAAGCAAACCCTTAACGTATACAAAGGACTAGTACCCAGGTCACCAAAAACAACTCCGAGTGATCCCATGACAAGAATGCTAAGCTTATCCCTGTGCTTATTTTTCATTTTTTTTGCTATGGTGCGCTGAGGCTGATTGTTTCAGCTTTAACTTTATTTTTGTAACCACTATCATTAGGGAGTCTGTGACTGTGAATCCTCTATTTCTGTCAATTCCATGGTTATCAACCATCTCCACCCAGTCGAGGAATTTTACGTTTTCGTCTATTATTGTTTTCTTTGATCTAAGCGTTTCTGCCTATTTCAACGTTCTCAAAGAGAATCGCGCTGTCGCCAAGGCTATATCCTCTAATTTTGTAGCAGGGACTACAGATAGATCCCCTTGCCGTGCGGTTGTTTAAGCCTCCCCCTACACTCATAGAGTCAACATTTTGTCTTCGTCGACCTTTGTGATCAAAAATGGTTTTTACAGGGGGAAGATTCCCATGCTTTGTCACTATTGACCACATATAAGTGTAGAGGTTCAATTGAGGTGTTACGTTCACAAAATTCCTATCGGGTATGAGTTTCAATTGTGCCCACGTCCCTCCAGAAGCCCCTTAGGCTATTGCCCGAGCACTACTCTACCAATATTACTTGAATTTAGCAATCATCTTTTCGTTGCATTCAATAATAATTTTATCATGCTTGGGTGAATAGGCTCTCACTCACGGTATCTATTCAATGCTTAAACTATTACACTACTCTTGTCGAGGTCGGCACGATGACGTTGGGTCAAAACTGCGAAAAAAGCTGCAGGCAGGTACAATCAGGGTGCATCGTATTACGACGTCCTATGGAGGATAGTGCTGGTGGAAGTGTGCCTCCTGCCATAGGGCCCGTCGTTAGTTTACATCAGGCAGTGAGTCGCGATAAGCCATGCAGAGGGCCGTACGATCAAGGCCGGCAGTGATTTCAATTAGCTAATTCGTGACAACACGAGATGCTTAGTTGCCTTTTTACTACCGACACAGTGAAAACATTAGAAAAAGAGAGTTGAACAAAATAAGTTAGAATGAGGCACTTCGCCGCCGCTATGCATTGTGATGCAATTAATGGTGTATCCTCTAAAATCGGACTTAAGACGGGCTTGATAAAGACGATGCTGTTCGAGCAAAGCCCATGCGTTTGTTAGATAGTTAACACTATGCTGGCAACAGTCTGAAAAATATTAATTTTCAAAAGAAAGTAACTCTAATAAATGTACCAGTGCGCACACACTACGGGCCGTGAACGGACTGAGAAGTTGTGCATTAGTAAATTTTTAATCATACTATAAATAGTTGGTTGGTTCTGGATTATGGACGGATCAAGGAGGTTTAAAGATGAGAAGCCTGCTGATGATATTAATGGCTTTCGTTATGATACCTTTCATAGTGCATGCGCAGACAGGCCCGCCGGCGGGGACAACGAGTTCTGCGATATCGCAGCCTCTGATCCGGGAAGGAACCCTGGCAGTCAAACTTGCCGGAGATTTCAAGCTGGGGATAGCGGAAAACGAGGCTGAAGCTGAAGACTTACTAAGCACGGCCGGCATAGCGCCGCGTAATGGCTGGATTGCCGATTACCCTGTTACGCCCGACATCGTTGGAGAATTAGAGGCGGCTATAGGCGAGTCTGCCGACTCGGGCAAAGTAAGCATCGCAAAAAATGCGGCCCTGCAAGTATTTCAGGATGCGATAAGCAGCTTTAGTTTACCAGTAACTGCTGATACCTCAGGCAGGTTTGCCAATGACATGTCTGCACCAACTTATCCTGATTCCACAGGGGGAAACGATTATTACGATAATGAGGGCCCACCGGCAGTCACCTACTATGCTCCACCTCCGGACTATGCATACCTTTATGACTGGGTTCCGTATCCATTTTGGTGGTCAGACTTCTGGTTTCCCGGCTTTTTTGTATTGACAGACTTTCATGTGAGGGTGCATTGGCATCATGATGGGCATGACCACGAAGGATTTGTTACCAATCATTTCCGTGATGCCAGGACGGGTGGGATATCCCGCATCTCACCGGCAAACAGATTTGGCGGCGCTAATTTGTCGGCTGGAGGGCGCACGGGAGGGACCAATCCTAGCGCACGGGGCGGAGCAGAGGCAGTGTTCCAGAGAAGCCGGGGACTGAGCGGGCCGGCACCGGTCAAAGAATTTCGGGGCTATGGATCACCCACGAGCACTGAAGGAGCTCGTTCAAGCGCCTTTCATCATTCTGTGGACAGGCAGAGTGAGCACGCTGCTAGCGACCGGGGGTTCCAAAGCCGCTCGAGTGCCGGCCAGCTCCCTACTGCAGGCCACGGGGGCGGAGGAGTACCTCATGGGGGCGGTGCTGGAGTTCCCCGCGGCGGCGCGCCGAGTGGAGGATTCCATGGCGGAGGGCGGCGATAAGAGCAGCTCTGCGGTGCATTATTGAGGGAGCATCATGATGCCAACGATATATGGAGGAAGGGACAATGTCTAACTATATAAAAAAGCTTGGAAACCTGTACGGACAGCGAATAGTGGGGTTCATAATCGCAATAAGTGCAGTGATTGCCTTTAGCTTATCAGTGTCTGCCCAGGACGCAAAGCAGGAGAAGTTCAAATCACCTGAAGATGCATTTGGGGCGCTCATAGAGGCCGCAAAGACCAATGATACAGTGGGATTAATGGCCATCTTCGGCCCGCAGGGAAAATATATCATATCATCTGGCGATGCTGTTGCAGACAGAAATGCCCGTAAACGGTTCGTTGAAGCCGCCGGAGAGACGGTTAAATTTTCAAAGTTAGACGACAATACGGTATTGGCTGTAATCGGGAAGGACGCTTGTAGTTTTCCTATTCCTATTGTGAGATCAGGTCAGGAATGGGTCTTTTCGACGGACGATGGCAAGCAGGAAATCATAAACCGGAGGATAGGCAAGAATGAATTAAGCACTATCGAGGTTGCGCTGTCCTATGTGGATGCGCAGCGTGAATATGCCAGTAAGGACCGTGATGGCAGCGGAGCGGTGCAATACGCACAGAGATTTAGGAGCCATGAAGGCAAGAAAGACGGTCTATACTGGAAGGCTTCAGCAGGAGAGGAAAGCAGTCCTTTGGGGCCGTTAGTAGCGCAAGCCACGGATGAAGGATACACGGCCAGAAAACCTGGTGAGAAGCATAAGCCATACCATGGTTATTATTTCAATATATTGAAAAGCCAGGGGAGCAAGGCTGCAGGCGGCGAAGTTGATTATATAGTAAACGGCAAGATGACAGCCGGGTTTGGCCTGCTGGCATACCCCGCGGAGTATGGGGCGTCCGGCGTCATGACCTTTATGGTAAACCAACAGGGTATTGTCTATGAGAAAGACCTGGGGCCAAAAACAGAAGAGATTGCAAAAGCTGTGAAAAAGTATGACCCTGACGAAACATGGAAACCGGCGAAATGAGCCCGGGAAGAGTTTGACTGCACATATCAGCCGGTATAAAAGAAAAGGAGGTGATAAAACTCAGCAGTCTAGAATTCATGGAGCAGAAGGATAACGTGATGTCGGCATTGCTCAAATTTCCACAAAAGAACATTCTCGAGAAAATTGAGGCGTACTAAAAGAAATTGGCATTCAAGTTTATTGAGCGTCAAGAGAAAGATATGAAGGAAATCTAATTGACAATAAGACTAAAAATGGTGCCGAAGGCGGGACTCGAACCCGCACGGCCTTGCGACCACTAGACCCTGAACCTAGCGCGTCTGCCAGTTCCGCCACTTCGGCATGCCGTATATTTTAGCACAAGTGCTCTCTCAAAGGACATCGCCAATCCGGCTTTCAAACAGTATTGAATACCTCTATATGGTAAAATACACCCTGATTACGATAGAAGCGTGAGGTAATAATGCCATGAAAACACCTGCAGCCGGTAATGAAGCTTTAAATCAGCCGTCTAATTTTATCCGGACTATTGTTGCTGAAGATGTCGAAGCGGGCAAGAATGGAGGCAAAGTCATCACCCGCTTCCCCCCCGAGCCTAACGGCTATCTGCATATAGGCCATGCGAAATCTATCTGCCTCAATTTTGGAATTGCAGCAGAATTCGGCGGCCACTGCAATCTAAGGTTCGACGACACAAACCCGAGTAAAGAGGAGCAGGAGTATGTCGACTCCATCATGGAAGACATTCGGTGGCTCGGTTTCAACTGGGGCGGTCGTCTCTATTATGCTTCGGATTATTTTGAACAGCTCTATGAATTCGCTGAGGTCTTGATCAAGGAGGGCAAGGCATTTGTTTGCGACCTTACTTTCGAGCAGATGCGAGAATATAGAGGCACGCTCTCCCAACCCGGCAAGGAGAGCCCCTACCGCAACAGGTCGGTTGCGGAGAATCTGGATCTTTTCCGCCGTATGCGTGCAGGCGAATTCCCAGACGGTTCGAAGACGCTCAGGGCCAAAATTGATATGTCTTCCGGCAACATCAACTTGCGCGATCCGGTTATGTACCGGATCAAGCATGAAGACCATCACAGGGCGGGCGGCAAATGGTGTATTTATCCGATGTACGACTACGCACATGGTGAGAGCGACTCGATCGAAGGTATCACCCATTCGATCTGCACGATGGAATACGAAGACCACCGGCCATTGTATGACTGGTATCTCGATGCACTTGGCATCTACCATCCCAGGCAATACGAGTTCGCTCGGCTTAATTTGAGCCATACTGTTTTGAGTAAGAGGAAGCTTCTGCGGCTCGTCAATGACGGGCATGTGACCGGGTGGAACGATCCTCGCATGCCGACCCTCGCCGGTATGAGAAGACGCGGGTATTCCCCTGGGGCGATCAGAAATTTCTGTGAGCGTATTGGTGTCGGCAAAAAGGAGAGTCTCGTCGATATGGGACTCCTTGAATTTTGTGTGCGGGAAGACCTGAATAAAGAGACCCCAAGGGTGATGGGCGTGTTGAGGCCATTGAAGGTGATCATAGACAATTATCCAGAAGGACAGATTGAATACCTCGACGCGGTCAATAATCCGGAAGATCCCGATGCTGGGACGCGCAAGGTCCCCTTCGCTCGTGAACTTTACATCGAGCAGGAGGACTTCATGGAAGTCCCCCCGAAACAGTTCTTCCGACTTGCCCCAGGGCGAGAAGTGAGACTCAGATATGCCTATTTCATCAAATGCGAAAAAGTTGTGAAAAAAACAGATACCGGCGAGATTGCGGCGCTACATTGTACCTATGATCCTGCCACGCGCGGCGGCGATTCACCGGATGGAAGGAAGGTCAAGGCTACGCTCCACTGGGTTTCCTCTGAACACTCGATTCCGGCGACAGTGCGACTTTATGACCTTCTTTTCGTCAACGCGAATCCGAATGATACCGAAGAGGGAGAGGATTTCATTAGTTGTCTTAACCCAAAATCACTCCAAATTCTTACTGCAAGACTGGAACCTTCTTTATCGGGGGCCTTCCGGGGAGATCGTTACCAATTCGAAAGAATAGGATACTTCAATGTTGATCCTGTGGATTCGAGTCCGGGCAATCCCGTCTTCAACAGGATCGTGACGCTTAAGGACGAATGGGCGAAGATACAGAAGACCGGGAAAAAATAGGATTCGCCAACAGTAAAACTATACAGAACGTCAGCGAACATGGAAATGACGCAGCAGTAGGGATATGTTTAATGTTAAACAGGAGTTCATTGCAACAACGGACTAAGGGGGAGTTTCAGCCTTTCTGTCACTGCATCGATGAATTCGTCCGTAAGAGCGTATTTCGTGACGCGTGGTTCGGCAATTAGCATCAGGTCTTTAGTCATGATGCCGGCTTCAACTGTTTCGATTACGGCCTTTTCGAGTTTGTGCGCAAAATTCACAACGTCGGGGGTGTTGTCGAGTTCTCCCCTCATCGCAATCGCTCCGGTCCAGGCAAAGATTGAGGCGATGGAATTAGTCGACGTGGGATGGCCCTTGAGGTGGGCATAATAATGTCGCATCACGGTGCCGTGGGCAGCTTCGAATTCGTATTTATTGTCTGGAGAAACGAGGACAGATGTCATAAGACCGAGGCTGCCAAATCCGGTGGCCACCATGTCGGACATGACATCGCCGTCATAGTTCATGCAGGCCCAGAGCATGCCGCCAGCTGACTTGAGCACCTGTGCGACAGCATCGTCGATGAGGAGATAGCGATACTGGATCTCTGCTGCCGACAACTTGTCCCTAACCTTTTCGATTTCCTCGGCAAAGATATCTCTGAAAAAACCGTGATATTGCTTTGATATCGTGTCTTTTGCGCCAAACCAAAGGTCGACTTTTTCAGCTAGGGCGTAATTGATGCAGGACCGTGCAAAACTTCTGATCGATTTCTCGGTGTTATGCATCCCCATGACAACTCCCGGACCGTCAAAGGTGTGTATCTTCAGGACTGTCTTTTTGCCACCGTCAGAGGGAGTAAAGACGATCTCTGCAATGCCGGGCCTGTCAACGACGCATTCCGTATTTTTATAAATGTCGCCATAGGCATGACGGCCGATAATGATAGGCTTCTTCCACGACTTGACACCGGGCGGAATATTCTTGATGATGATCGGCTTTCTAAAGACCGTCCCGTCAAGGATAGAACGGATTGTCCCGTTAGGGCTTTTCCATTGGTGCTTAAGATCATATTCCTGTACACGGGCTGCATTCGGCGTAATTGTCGCGCACTTGACGCCGATGCCATATTCCTTTATCGCATACGCCGCCTCTACGGTTATCTTGTCATCGGTCGCATCGCGTTGCTTAATGCCGAGATCATAATATTTCAGGTCTATGTCAAGAAAGGGAGAAATCAGCTTCTCCTTGATTAGATGCCAGATAATCCGAGTCATCTCGTCCCCGTCCATTTCAACGATGGGGTTCTTCACTTTTATCTTGTCAGCCATATCTGCCTCCTCAAAAAAAGAATGAATGATAATTTAAATTGAACGGGAAGAAGTTGTCAAAGGGGTTGGTGCTCGGAATGTTACAATAAAGAATATGATCAGGGGGAAATTCTTCTTTAGTGTGGGCAAAGGGATAGGCGGTACTATCTGCGATTTCCTTGCGTCCGGAACCGGGCTTTCTAAGAGCAGGATTAAGGATGCCATGAACAAAGGGGCTTTGTGGGTCGGAAAAGAGTCGGGCCGAGTGAGTAAGTTGAGACGACTCCGCAAGGCAACAGCTATCCTAACTGACCGCATAAGGATCGAATTCTACTATGATGAAAAGCTGCTCGCCCTTAAGCCGCCTCAGGCGCGATGTCTTGACGACCGAAAGGATTATAGCGTATGGCTCAAGCCCCCCGGGCTTATGGCCCAAGGAACAAAGTATGGGGACCATTGTTCATTGCTGCGCCAAGTGGAGCAGTCATTTGGCAATACGCGGGATTTCTTTCTCGTTCATCGTCTCGACAGGGAGGCTGCCGGACTGATGCTTATAGCCCACACCAAAAATGCTGCGGCGCGACTTTCGGAACTTTTCCAGAAAAACCTTGTTATCAAGAAATATCGTGTTGAGGTCCTCGGCAATTTAAGTGAGAGAGGATCCAAAGGGACTATCGACCTGCCGCTGGATGGGAAAAAGGCGTTTACCAAATATGAGTTGGAATACTTCAGTCCTACAACTAATACATCGACAGTTGATGTGACGATTAAGACGGGTCGCCTCCACCAAATCCGACGCCATTTTGACATGATCGGCTATCCCTTGATGGGCGATCCGAAGTACGGCAAGGGTAACAAGAACATGGAAGGGATGAAACTGGTCGCCTATGCGCTGAGGTTTAGATGTCCGTTCTCGAACAGCGATGTCGAATTCAATGTTTAAGTTAAACAAGCATCAAGGCCTGACCAGGTGGATGGCATAATTTCATGCTATTTCAACGGCAGTGCTTCTTCGATGAGCATGATCGGGATATCGTCCTTCACTGGATACATGAGCATGCACTGTTCACAGACGAGGAAGTTCTCCTGCTCTTTATAAGCTAGATCGCCTTTGCATTTGGGACACGCAAGTATATCGAGCAGTTCTTTTTTTAGCGCCATTTACTCACCTCCGATTACTTTAGCCAATCGTTTTAGTACTTTTCCCTTGCCGATGACCTCGAAGACTTCGAAGATGCCGGGACTAGCAGTGCCTCCAGTGATTGCGACACGCGCAGGCTGGGCAAGACTGCCGAGTTTAATGCCGTGTTTTTCAACGAGGGATGAGAAGGCCTTCTCGATCTCCGGTACAGTAAATTCTGCGAGGCCTTCAAGGGCATCCCTGAGCTCGGTCAGAAGCTTTATTCCTTCGGGTTTCAGAAATTTCTCTTTGGCTTTCTGATCAATATCGATCTCTTCAAGAAGATAATATTTCATTGAAAGGGCAAGCTCAACGAGAGTCCTAGCCCTTTCCCTCAGAGTGAGCACTGCTTTTGAAAGCCATTGCATATCGAGGCGTTGTCCCTTTGAAATCAGGCCTGCTTTTACGAGGAACGGGATGACCAATTCCGCAAGCCTCTCAGGAGGCGTGTTCATTATATACTGGCTGTTAAGCCAGAGGAGCTTTTCAGGGTTGAATACAGCAGCTGACGCGCCCACATTGTCAAGCGAGAAATATTTGATCAATTCATCCCGAGTGAAGACTTCCTGGTCGCCATAGGACCAGCCGAGCCGTACTAGGTAGTTGATCAGAGCGTCGGGCAGATAGCCCATATCCCTGTAAGCCATGACAGAGGTGGCCCCGTGCCTCTTGCTTAGACGAGCCTTGTCGGAGCCGAGGATCATCGGCAGGTGCCCGAACTGTGGCGGCTCCCATCCGAAGGCCTTGTAGATATGGAGCTGTTTAGGCGTATTATTGACGTGGTCGTCCCCCCTGATGATATGAGTTATCTTCATATCGATATCGTCAACCACGACAACGAAATTATACGTAGGAGTTCCATCGGTGCGGAGGATTATCATATCATCGAGAAGCGTATTTTCAAATTCGATGGGCCCCTTGATCATGTCATTGAGCACTATCGTGCCTTTCTCAGGCATTTTGAAGCGCACTGTGGCCGTTTTTCCCGGAAGAGCTCTCGATAAATTCCTGCACCTGCCATCGTATTTCGGGGTATTTCCCTCGGCTAAGGCCTTTTGTCTTCTCTGTTCGAGTTCCTCGGGTGTACAATAGCAGTGATAAGCCTTGCCTTCCTGCAACAGCCGCTCCACATAGTTGTGGTAGATATCAAACCGGTCGGTCTGCCTGAAAGGCCCCTCATCCCAATCGAGATTGAGCCATCTCATCCCTTCGCTAATCGCTTCGATGTATTCCTCGGTAGAACGGGTAGTATCAGTATCCTCGATTCTAAGAATAAAAGCACCGTTATGGTGCCGAGCATAAAGCCAGTTAAAAAGGGCGGTTCTTGCGCCGCCGATGTGCAGATGCCCTGTCGGGCTGGGCGCGAATCTAACCCTTACGGAATCGCTCACTCAAGCCTCCCTGATATGCAAAGTCATTTCCATAATACCTCATGCTGAGAGTGCGATTCAAGGTATTCTTGACATATGTCATGTTGGCGACGAAAGTATCTTGCTATACTGGAAATAATACATAATTATAGAGGAGGATCATATGGCTACTATTTTAGACCTTAAAAAACTCATTACCTTTCGTCCCGACAAGATATCGAGGGAAATGCTCGCGGAGACCCCGGAGATGCGCGTTGCCCTTATGTGTCTGGAGGCTGGTCAGGAGTTGCAACCCCACAAGGCCCCACTCAGGCTCCTGATGTACTGTGTTGAGGGGAAAGGGGTATTTACAGTAGGAGAGGAAGAGATAGAGGCTGACGAAAAGACGGCCATCCTTGTTGACCCCCAAGTCCCTCATGGCTTTAAAGCAACGAAAGGCGAGAGGCTTGTTGTGATGGCGGTGGTCACCCCTGTCGAATAGATGGCTGAGGTGCCTTTACAGAGCAGGAATGCATATGGTAACCTACTTACACTAAAAATGTGTCCTTTCGGATAATTTTTAATGTCTGTAGTAAATGAGGATATCTCAAAGGAAAGGTGGTGAGCGAATGTTTGACACGCTGAAGAAAAAAGAGATCATCGAGTCCTTCAAAACTCACGAGAAGGATACCGGTTCTCCTGAAGTACAGATTGCGTTACTGAGTGAGAGGATCAGTTATTTGACGGACCACTTCAAGATCCATGCAAAGGACCACCATTCGAGGAGAGGACTTTTGAAGCTTGTTGCGCAGAGGAAGAAACTTCTGAATTACCTGAAACTATGCGACAAAACCCGCTATGACAGCGTTATAGGGCGTCTCGGCCTGAGAAAGTAGCATTCTCATTCATTGCACGGACACGTACTTAAGACCAAGGAGATAGAAAGCGAATTCATGACAAGTGTAGAACTAGAGATTAAGGACAAGCGACTGATTATCGAAACAGGACAGATGGCGAGACAAGCGGACGGATCGGTTGTTGTGAAGTTCGGTGACACGATAGTCCTCGCGACGGCGGTGGCAAGCAAAAAGCCAAAAGAGGGACTCGATTTTTTCCCTCTCACCATTGATTACCAGGAGAAGACCTATGCTGCGGGGAAGATCCCCGGCGGCTTTTTCAAGCGGGAGGGTAAATCTACCGAAAAAGAGGTGCTAACCTCGCGACTTATCGATCGTCCTATGAGGCCTCTGTTTCCCAAGGGTTTTTACTGTGAAACCCAGGGGATCGCATCGGTCCTGTCCTATGGCACGGAAAATATCGCAGATATCCTCGGCATCATCGGCATATCCGCGGCAATCCATATTTCAAACATCCCCTTTGGCGGACCTGTCGGCGCTGTTAGAGTGGGGAAGATCCAGGGAGAGCTCGTAATCAATCCAGATATAACCGAGCTTGAGAATCTTGAGCTCAATTTAGTTGTGGCAGGCACCGAAGATGCCGTGATCATGGTCGAAGGAGGAGGCGCCGAAGTTTCCGAATCATCTCTACTTGAGGCGATCGACTTTGCCCACCAGGAAATCAAAAAGATCGTGGGAATCCAGAATGAGCTGAGGGGCAAGGTTGGCAAGGAGAAGAGGGCGGTCGCTCCAGTGGAGGAGAAGCCTGAGCTTGCAGCTGCTGTCAGGGAACAGGTGTCCAGCACGATTCATGAAGCGATACACATCCCCGGAAAACATGAGAGACAGGGAGCTCTAGATGCCATTCTGGCAGAAACGGTGAAGCTGTTGAATACCCCCGAGAATGCAGCCCGCTTCGTCGGCAATGCCGACAAGGACCTTACGAGGGACATCGCCAACGCATTCGATGATTACGAAAATGAGATAGTAAGAAACACTATCCTGAATCAGGCTAAAAGAGCGGACAGCAGAAAACCCGACGAGATCAGGCAGATTACGTGCCATCTGGGGCTGCTCCCGAGAGTCCATGGTTCTGCGCTCTTCATCAGGGGTGAGACGCAGGCCTTGGTGGCCACGACCCTGGGGACTTCAGACGATGAGCAGAGAATAGACTCCCTTGACGGAGAAACGTTCAAAACGTTCATGCTGCACTACAACTTCCCCCCCTTCAGTGTCGGAGAGGTCAAGCCGATGCGCGGACCTGGCAGGCGTGAAATCGGGCATGGTGCCCTTGCTGAGCGTGCAATAAAATATGTGCTTCCGACGAAAGAAATATTCCCTTATACGATACGTATTGTCTCGGACATCCTCGAATCGAACGGTTCGTCCTCTATGGCGACGGTTTGTGGAGCAACACTTTCCCTGATGGATGCGGGCGTTCCTATCAGCGCGCCTGTGGCAGGAATCGCCATGGGTCTCATCAAGGAGGGCGATAAGGTGGTTGTACTGACCGACATTCTGGGGCTCGAAGATCATCTCGGCGACATGGACTTCAAGGTTGCCGGCACGACCAAGGGCATCACCGCCTTCCAGATGGACCTGAAGATCGGAGGCGTCAGCCGCGAGATCCTCGAAAATGCGCTTAATCAGGCTAAAAAAGGCAGGCTCTTCATCCTCGGGAAAATGGCTGATGCCATGCCCGCGGTAAGGGACAATCTTTCACCTCATGCCCCCCGAATTTACACTATGCATATAAGGCCTGAAAAGATCAGGGAAGTCATCGGCAGCGGTGGGAAAGTGATTCGCAGCATTGTCGAGCAGACCGGCTGCAAGATTGACATTGATGACAGCGGCACCATCAATATCGCCTCAAGCGACGAAGAGTCAGCTAAAAAGGCGATCGAGATCATCAACGGCATCATCGCTGAGGCAGAAGTAGGGAAGACATACATGGGCAAAGTCGTCAGGATTGCTGATTTCGGTGCCTTTGTTGAGATACTTCCAGGAACGGACGGGCTTCTGCATATCTCGCAGATTTCGGATAAGAGGATAGCAAAGGTCACCGACGAAATTAATATGGGCGATGAGATCCTAGTGAAGGTCATCGAAATCGATAACCAGGGAAGGATCAGGCTGAGCCGGAAGGAAGTCCTGAAGGATCAGCAGCGCCAGGGTTAAACGAAATAACGGCAAACGGGCATCTTGCTTGTCAGTATTTTCGGCGGGTGCCTGTTTCTAAGCTCCATAATCCAACACACCAGACCTCTTCTAAAACGTATGTTTACTAAACGCTATCTTGATAACGGCATTCCAGTGGTAATGGAGCAGGTGAAAAATTCCCGCTCCTTCATCGTTGGCATATGGATCAAAGTAGGTGCTCGGAACGAGCCACCCGATAAAAACGGCATCTCTCATTTCCTCGAACACATGTTCTTCAAGGGAACTAAAAAGCGGACCGCTCAGGACATTGCTATAGACATCGACAGCCTGGGAGGCGACCTGAATGCCTTTACCTCGCGTGAGAATACGGCGTTCTATGTGAAGATCCTCGATGAATATATCGACCGGGGAGTCGAGTTACTCACCGACATATTCCTTCACTCCACCTTTGCCGAAGAAGAACTTGAAAAGGAAAAAGGCGTTATCAAGGAAGAGATCAAACTCGTCGAAGACACGCCCGACGATTATATCCACGATCTATTCAGCAAGACCATCTATGGTGAGACCGGGCTTGGACAACCGGTGCTCGGCCGCAGGGACACCATAAAAAACTTCAGGCGGGATGATCTGACAGCACACGTGAGGAAATATTACGGCACTGCAGACACTGTGATATCATGCGCAGGGAATTTCGAAGCCGAAGCTGTTCTGGAAAAGCTTAATCATCACCTGGGTAGCCTAAGGCGCGGATCCGAACCCGAGGCATTTTCAGCTCCCTCCTTTGGAAGAAAAATCGATATTTATACGAAAGACCTTTCCGAGGCCCATCTCTGCATTGGAGTCGAAGGAATTCCCTACGCAAGTGAAGAACGATTCACGATCTCCTTGCTAAACACCGTCCTGGGGGCGAGCGTTAGTTCGAGGCTCTTTCAGGAAATCAGGGAAAAGAAGGGATATGCATACAGCATTTACTCCTTCCTTTCATCGTACATGGATGCAGGATTCTGGGCGGTCTATGCGGGCACTGGGAAAAAGAAGGCCCCTACTGTCGCCGAACTGATTATCAGGGAGATGAAAAACCTTGATCAGACACTTACTGAAGTCGAACTGAGAAGGGCAAAGGACCAGTTGAAGGGAAATCTCGTGCTCGCCCTTGAGTCTACGAGCAGTAAGATGCAGAGCAATGCTCGGCAGGAGATATATTACCACAGGCATTTCACCCAGCTCGAAATCATGAAGGAGATAGAGGCCGTGACCCTTGACCACGCTAGGGAGCTTGCCGGTAGGCTTATCAACGGTGGCCCCATGAGCCTCTCCGTGCTCGGACCGGTAAAGGAAGAGGATTTCACGGGTTTGTTGTAATGTCAGCGGTATGCTGTGCGAACTGAGGATCAAGGACTTTACCATCATCGACGATCTTTCGATCGTTTTTGGGCCGGGACTGAACGTCCTCACAGGAGAGACCGGCGCCGGAAAATCGATCATCGTTGACGCCATTGGCGTCCTCCTCGGCGAAAAGGCATCGCAGGATTTCATTAGAACGGGGAGCAGCGAAGCTCGCATCGAGGCGTGTTTCGATCCATCGGATATCGCCGCCCTCCGGGAAATCGGTGTCGATGGCAGTGACGGCATCATCCTGCGGCGGCTTATCGGCAAGGGCAAAGGTCGCGCCTATATTAACGACACCCCCGTAAGCCTTCAAACCGTCTCGGCTGTCGGCAAGGTACTTGTTGATATCCACGGCCAGCATGAGCATCAGGGACTTCTCAGGAAGGAGAGCCATCTCGCCTTTGTCGATGCTTTTGGCGATCTCTCCGAAGAGGCTGCTTCGCTGCATTCGCTATATAACGATGTGGCCGCCCTCCGCGAGAGGGTTTTTCAGGTCCGGGAAAAAGCCCGCGAGAGGACTCAGAGGTCCGAATTCCTCAGGTTCCAGATAAACGAGATCAACGCGGCCTCACTCAAGGAGGGAGAGAAACAAACCCTCGGAGAGGAAAGGGCCATCCTCCTCAACGCAAATAAACTCAGGGAATCCGCCGAGATGGCCTACGCCATACTTTACGATTCGGAAGGGTCGGCACTCGAAAAAATTTTGCAGGCAGCAGCACATGTAAGAGACATGGCAAAAATAGACCGCAACGTCGAAGAAGGCCTTTCGCTCCTCGATTCCGCGATACCTCTTGTTGAGGATGCCTCTCTCACAGTCAGGAAACTTCGAGACACCTACGATATCGATCCCGGCAGGCTTACTAATGTTGAATGCCGTCTTGAACTGATAAAGAAGCTCGAAAATAAATACGGTGAAGGTATCGAAGGGATCCTTCAGTATTTTGAGATAGCGCAGGAAGAATTGCATGGACTTGAACATGCGGAAGAGCAAAAAGATGAATGCGAGCGGGAACTCTCAGCAAGGGAAGCTCAGCTGTTGACGCTGGCCGGGGAATTGTCAAAGAAGAGAAGGGTTGCCGCGGATCAGATGGTGAAGCTGGCTGACCATGAACTAATGGAACTTGGATTTCAGAAGGCCGATTTTAGGACCGAAATCAGGAAGCGGCGTGAAGTCGGACCCGCGGGAATCGATGAAGTCGAATTCCTCTTTTCTGCCAATCCCGGAGAGCCGCCGAAGCCGCTCGTCAAGGTTGCATCGGGAGGAGAGCTTTCGAGAATCATGCTCGGCCTAAAATGCCTCGAAATAGGCAAACACGCTGGTGCCGATAGACACAAGGCAGGTGCTCGCGGAGAGAATTCCGCAACGGTCTGCACTCTTATCTTCGACGAGGTGGATGCGGGTATCGGAGGAGTGACGGCTCAACATGTGGCTGCTAGGCTGCACGGCCTTTCGGACAATTATCAGATATTCTGTATTACCCATCTGCCTCAGATAGCCGCATTAGCCGATCATCACATCAAGGTTGAAAAAGAGCTTACCCAGAAGAATGTTAAGGTGAGAGTGGAAACACTGGATGGTAAAAAGAGGCGTGAAGAGCTTGCGCGTATGCTGGGGGGCAGGGTCACAGACCGCTCGCTCAGGCACGCGGAGGAGATGCTTGGGATTGACAAAAAGGCAGGAGGAGGGTCAAAATTTTATTTTGAACCGCGTGACAATAAATAATTAAGAGGTATTCGTGAAAGAGTCAATGATAAAAAAGAAAGTTTCTGGCGCAATAGAGATCGACTCGGAGAGATGCAAGGGTTGCGGTTATTGCATTGCCGCGTGTCCCACAGGCTCTATTGTCCTGGATGAGCAGTTCAATAGCAGCGGATATTTTGTCGCTATTTTTGCCCACTCCGAAGAGTGCACAGGTTGCGCCATATGCGCACATGTATGCCCTGACATCGCCATTGAGGTGTGGCGGGAGGAATAGGGACTATGGCTGCAGTGAGGATTTTCGCCATTCTTATAATTTTTGTCTTCGGTTTGCCTCTTGTCGCGTCCGCCGCGGTCGAGGAGTTCACTCTCGACAACGGACTCAAGATACTTTTTATCGAAGACCACAAGATACATCTCGCCACATTTCAGATTTGGTACCGCGTCGGATCGATCGATGAACCGGCGGGGAAATCGGGGATAAGCCATCTTCTCGAACACATGATGTTCAAGGGCACGCCTCATTATGGATCAAAGGTTTTTTCGAACTTAATACAACGCAAGGGAGGAATGGACAATGCTCATACCTCCAAGGATTATACGATGTACCATCAGACACTCCCTTCCGACGCGATCCGGTTGTCCATCGAACTCGAGGCCGATCGGATGAAGGGCCTCTCCCTGGATTCAAAGGAGCTTGAGTCGGAACGCAGCGTTGTAATGGAAGAACGCAGGATGCGGTATGAAGACGACCCGCAGAACCTCCTCCACGCAGAGCTTATGGCGACATCCCTTGAAGTACAGGCCTACCGCAAACCTGTAATCGGATGGATGTCCGAGATTGCCGCGATTAGCCGGGAAGACCTTGCTGATTATTACGGTACTTATTACTCCCCTGACAACTCCTTTATCATTATTTCTGGCGACGTAGAGCCGGGTGAACTGATGCCGCTCATCAAGAAAGAGTTTGGCAAAATCCCTCCTGCTGGCAATAAGCTGAAGCGCATCAAGACGGTCGAGCCTGCTCAGAAGGGTGAAAAGATAGTCTATCTCGAAAATGAATCCGCTGAATTGCCCTATATCCTCATGGCCCATCATGTGCCAAGCTTTCCCGACAAGGACAGCTTCGCCCTAGAGGTCTTGTCAACTGTTCTCTCTCAAGGTAAGAGTTCACGGCTCTACCGCAGTCTTGTATACGAAAAACGTATAGCCCTTGAGGCGTCCGCCGACTATAACGGTCTCAACAGGGACCCATTCCTTTTTATTTTTGGCGCAACGGTTGCCCCTGGCAAAGAGATGAAGGATGTCGAACAGGCACTTCTTGCAGAGATCGAAAAGATAGCGCAAGAGCCACCGTCAGCTGTGGAGGTCCAGAAGGCTAAAAACCAGATCGAAGCGTCGTTTATATTCGCACGAGATTCGAGTTATTCGGAGGCCTTGTATACGGGTATGTTCGAGGTCGTTGGAAACTGGAGACTCAAGGATATATATATCACGGGGATCAGAAGTGTAAACCCCGAAGATGTGAGGGATGTTGCCCGGCGGTACTTGACGAAAGAGAACAGGACTACTGGGTTTCTCATTCCCCAAAAAACCGGGGCTGCTCATGAATAAGCGGATGTCAGCAGTAGTCATTGCCGCGCTTCTGTTCTGTGTGACATTCTTTCCAATTTCCACCACCAACGCCTTCGAGATAAAAAGGGAGAAGCTTCCCAGCGGTCTTACTGTGCTCTATGTTGAAAGGCACGAACTACCTATTGTTATGGCGACGATACTGGTGAAGGCTTCTCCGCTTGAAGAGGACCCTTTGAAAGCGGGAACCGCCTATATTACCGCCAAGATGCTGAATGAAGGCACGGCGCGGAGAAAGGCAGCTGACATCAGTCAGGAGATCGAATTCATCGGGGGCTCACTCGAAATCTTGACCAACAGTGATTTCACAACAATCTCACTTTCTGTTTTGAAAAAGGATGTCGAAAAGGGCTTCGACCTTTTTTCGGATGTTGTTTTGCATCCGTCATTTCCTGCCGATGAGCTTACACGAAAGAAGGAACTGGTGAAGGGCGCATTGCAGCAGAGAGAGGAAGAGCCATCTTTTGTTGCTGGCAAAAGATTCATCAGGGAAGTCTTCGGTGAACATCCTTACGGGAGGCTCGTCGAAGGAAGTATCGAGAGCATAAATGTCATCGAAAAAGCCGATGTCGTTAATTTCTACGATGCCTTCTACCGGCCGGAAAACGCCATACTCGCCGTGGTCGGCGATATAAGTCAGAATGAACTCGCAGGATTGATCGACCGCTATTTCTCTTTCTGGAAAGCAAAGAAGGAGCAGAAGGATGCCAAAACGATCCGTCTGCAGAAGCCGCCGGTACTCAAAAAGACCCAAGTCGAGTCTATCGACAAGGATGTTGCCCAGGCGAATATCTTTTTCGGTGGACTAGGCATTTCAAGGGATGATCCCGATTATTATTCCGTTGCGGTCATGAATTATGTTTTTGGAGGAGGGGGCTTTGCTTCGAGGCTAATGAAGGTAATCCGCGATGAAATGGGACTCACTTATTCCATCAATAGCTTTTTCGCTGCCAACAAGTATCCGGGCAGATTCGAGGTCGAGGTGCAGACAAAGAATGAATCAGCTGGCCGCGTTATCGATGAAATGCTCAAGCAGATACGTCTGATAAAAGAAGAGCCTATAACAGACCAGGAGCTTCAGGACGCAAAGGATTATCTCATAGGCAGTTTCCCCAGAAGGCTGGAGACAAGCAGGAAAATAGCCGATTTTCTTGTCGCGGTGCAGTATTACAACCTGGGCGACGATTACATCGACCGATACAGGGATTACATTGAGAAGGTCACAAAGGAAGATATCCTCCGCGTTGCGCGCAAATACCTTCATGACGATAATTATGTGCTCGTTGTAGTCGGGAACAAGAAGAAGCTGAAATTGTAAATTGCAGGGGTAAGTCATGATTTGCCCCCTGCAATTACCTCATCTTCAACTTCCTGAACATCGACATCATCTCCTGAACCGAAAGCTGGCCCGGCGCCGACGCGGTCTTTATATATCCATAGGTAATCGGCGACCCCAGAAGCGGGGTGAATATTCTGGACGGAAGACCGTGATCACCCATCGAGATCGTGATCAGCCCTTTGTCCTTATTGCGCAGGGCAAAATCTATAAACCTGATCAGATCCTCTTTGCCGGTCGCTTTAACGGCTATTTTCACGATGTCTGCACCCCGAACTTCACCTTGTTTTACAATGTCGTCAAGGATTCCATCGTGAGGCGTAGAATGGAAATTGTGGTATGACCCGATGAGGATTTTTTTGAAGGTGGAACAGAGTCTTTTGACCTGGGGAAAGAGTTCCCCTGACTGAATCTCTACATCCACCAGGTCAGACAATGGAATAATGCCTCGGTAAACATCAAGGCGACCAGTGATCTCTTTCTCGCCCCCTTCAGGCAGATCCCGCACAGTTGCAAGAACGGGCTTGTTATAGCGGGTCCTCACTTCCTTGAACACGTCTTTTACGTGATCAGTCTCTGCCGAACCGAACATATCCACACGCAGCTCGATAATATCGACAGCATTCATTTCATCGCTGTCGGCAGGAGGGTAGTCCCTGTCCGTCAGAATGCCTGCGATAAGCGGAAATGCGCCCAGTTTGTAGTCGCGAACAAATAGATCCATAAGACATTTATATTAAATGATCGGGCTGGTTGAAGACAAATGTTCTCGATTAGGGTTGACCCCATGGGGGCCCAATAATGCTATAATAGAGATGCTTCAAGACGGTCTGCTCAAGTCCTGAACAGCCTCTAGGAGGGCGGTTAGCTCAGCTGGGAGAGCGCCACGTTCGCAACGTGGAGGCCGAGGGTTCGATCCCCTTACCGTCCACCAACCACTCCTTTCTGATTCTAAATCAATACGTTTTTCTTTAACGCTTCCGGGAATGGACGCAAATTGAGACACACGGAGCGTTTACCATGCATAAAGAAACAAGCATTACTATTTCCGTCTAAGGGTTCCCGTTGACTTAGTTTCAGTTCTTCAAACCAAAGTTACCAGACACGTAAATGTGGAAAAAGGGTGAACATTTCGGCAAAGAATTAAATGAGCGACGGGAAACTATTCGTATCTGACTAAGCCTGTCTTAGCGGGCATCCACTTTTTGTGATTTGTGTCACATGCTCCATTAAGAAAAATTAATAATTTACTAATCTTCTCTTAATAAAGTTTCTTTAAGATAGGACATAATCACAAGATTAATCAGTCTTGCTCTCAGAAAACTGAGTTTTGAAAAGGCTACCTGCCCGCAAGGATAGGGCACAAAAATACGGATCCTTTGGTTTCAATGGATTGCCGGTCTGGCAATACGCTGTTTTGACAAATTTATGTGAGCCCGCTACTGCGGAAAAGGGAGCGGGCCTTTTTTGTGCCTGGATACAGTATCAAAGAATTGGAAGCAACCGCACAAGCCTAAGCCTTGTGAGTAGTTAACAATTGCTTGTGAAAGGAGATCCATAATGAATATCGCAGGATTGTCTAAAAACCTTAGGGAAATGCAGATGTTTTCATCATTAAACGATGCAGAGATCGGAGAGGTTGTTGGCAAAATTATGGTTAGAAATTATCGGAAAGACCAAGTGATACTGTTGGAAGGTGATACTAGCTCCTATATTTATCTGGTAATGTCTGGTCGGGTCAAGGTTGTGCAGACTACAGAAGATGGGAAGCAGATTATCAGGGCCATTCATGCGGCTGGAGATTCATTCGGAGAATTGTCGTTGCTTGACCGCGAGACTTCCCCTGCCAAGGTTGTGGCCATGAAAGACACTTCGGCTGCCATCATAAGCAAGGAGAATTTCCTGAAGATTATTCACACGCAGGAAAAGGTGCTTGATAATTTAATTCAAATGTTTTGTATGAGACTGCGGTACTTATGGGAACGAGTACAGATGATTAATTTTAATAAGTCAGAGCAGCGGTTAAGTCTGCTTTTTCAGCAACTATCTACCACACATGGCGAGCCGGTTGAAGGAGGGACTTTATTGAATATCAGGTTAACTCATCAAACATTGGCTTCCATGATAGGCTTGAGCCGCGAAACGGTGACAAGAACGCTTGATGCAATGCAAAAAGATAAGTGTATCAAGATACAAAAAGGGGATAGGAAGGTGATTCTACTCCCCGGCTTCTTGAAATCGGAGATTGTTTCTTGATTTGCCAGTCTGCTTAATTATTCCTCTGTACAAAATTGTATTTTTATAGGGCATTTCGGTCGGGACCTTATTGTCTTTATTCTTCAATTGGATTCTTTCTCTGCGCTGAGGTAGGAGATCAGCGTTCACGCTGACTCATGAATGGTACTGAGTTTTGCAATAGTGATTCACGCGTGTCCGGCCTGCTCTGCATTTTTGGATACCGAGTCCCCTTCCCGTTCTCGATAGTCTTCCGCTTGACAAAGGTGCAAAAGCATTTCGCAGGGCTTGTTTATTGAACGCCTCGGACCTCTGTGATCACTTGTTAGCTTGGATTCCTATTTTCCATGAAGAATGTCCATCCACCTGATGGCGTCAGTGTCGCTGATCTTACCTTCACATTTCAACCCGAATAAAAACTGTTAAGACAGTCCCATAATCGTGTTGTTTACCGATGCCTGCAAGAAGGGAATCGTTCGCGGCGAATTGACTTTTACTTCTAACTTAACGTTAACACTTCCGCAGTAGGGAAATAGATTGCGTTTTGGAAATATGCAAACCCTAATATTTCTAAATCCGTCTTCAACAGATGCGGAAATCAGGAAAAGTGATGGTCATTTCGATAAGGAATTTAATGACTAGTTGAAAAGTATTTGTATCTGCCTGCGTTGTAACTAGCGAGCATCCGCCTTCTGTGATTTATATCACGTTCTTAAAGAAGAAAGATTAATCATTTCTTAATTAAGTCTTAATTAAGTCGGTCTAAAATTAAAACAGGACGCTTTCAGACAACATCATACAGGGGAGTGCTGGGCTGTCCGAGTTTCGCACTCGCTGTGATCTTATAGAACTTTCGCACATCGCGTTATGCATGTCAATCCTCTTACACTTCTGAGGACAGCACAGTCTTTTGTATTAAGGGTCAGGCACTGATCTTTCTTGTAAAACAGAGCAGGCCAAAAGTAACGAATATTCTTTGTGGATGAGGATCTGGAGGGGGACAATGAGAAAATTTAAAAAGATAAGCATTGGTTTTTTTCTGGCCACACTGTGCGTGCTTATATTCAATGGCAATATATCAGCGGCAACGAGTGCTGTTACCGTATTATGGAATTCGGTCACAACATGGACCGATGGCACTCCGCTTACCGACCCGGTCGGGTATAAAATATTGTATGGCACGCAGTCCGGTGTCTATAGCACGACTGTAGATCTAGGCTCGGCCCTCTCCTATACCGTCAATTTGCCATGTGGCGTGAATTATTACTTTGTCGCTCAAACATATGTTGTCGCTAACCCATCTAATACAAGTGCCTTTTCTGACGAAGTGGTCAAGAACTCTGCTTGCTCGACGCCCTCATGCGTCTATACTTACTCGAACTGGGGAGCTTGCCAACCCAATGGCACACAGACAATGACTATTCTATCAGCCGTTCCGGCCGGATGCACTGGCACCCCGCTGCCATTAACCCAATCCTGCGTATATGTCCCGCCCGCTTGTTCGTTTGCGTACTCTGCCTGGGAGGCCTGTCAGTCTGATGGCACACAAACGAGAACAGTATTGAGCTCCTCTCCATCCGGCTGTGCCGGGAGCACCCCAGTCACCTCTCAATCATGCACCTATACGCCTCCAGCCAATAAAACCCTGGCGGTGCACAAGCCAACATATGGCACAGTGACAGGCAACGGCATCAACTGTGGAAAAGGTGGTAGTGTCTGCAAGGGCACTTATTCGAGCGGTGCGCAGATCACCTTGACGGCCAAGCCGGTGACGGGAATGAAATTCCATTCCTGGTCTGGCGCTGTGTGTTCAGGAGGGAATCCTGTATGCACATTCGTTATTAGCAATAACGGTTCAGTTACCGCAGTATTTGGTAGGTAATACTGCGTGAAAACGAAAAGCAAATCCCCAAGTCTAAAAACCTGGGGATTTGTGGATTGCTTTAGCAACCTTCTCCATGGTCAAGCACCCACAACGCTCACGGCAAGAGGATTTTCTGATAGGCGTGTCAGTTTCGGTCAAGAAAGCAGTAAAAGGTTTCGCGCTGGATGTTTCCCGGCAAATAGGCAATAAGCTTGCCGTGCTATTCGGGTTTTCTGGCTCTGGCAAATCACTAACTTCTCAGCTCGTAGCCGGAATGAAAAGAATTTAACAGGCCTTATGAAATGGAGCAGATTCGTGCTCTAATACCAACGGCCTAAATAATATCTAAAGATATAATTGCATACCATGGGTCCGCTGAGCCAACAAAAGCTGCTATCTGTACTTGACAAGAACTCTGCAGGAGCAACAAACAAAGAGATTGGAGAATATTTCGGATGGATAAGCTATTTCGCAGCGGCTAAAGCATATAGCTGATATGAAGAGGAACGGACAGAGATTAGGAACTGAGGAAAAGAGTCAAGCTATCAAAGCAGAATTGTCTCTGGTCAAAGGCTCACCTTCTCCTTCGTCATAAATATTTGTGGTTAAAGATGCCGCTATCCCCCCGGCATGTTCTCGGTGCTTACTTTTCACCTTTAATCACAAAGACGGGGTTTTGCGCTGAAAAGAAATGGCCGTCGCCAATTGATTTCATGCGGGACACTGAAATCTGAGATACCTCAACAAAATAGTCTGCCCGCTTGAGCGCTTCAATAGCGAGGTTGAGGGTCTCTACCGTTGTGGCGTTGACCACGATGATGCCGCTTTTCATTTTCTTCCCGGTCATCTCGATTATGGCGCCGATGCTTCCCCCGCTTCCTCCGATGAAGACCCTGTTGGGAGAGGGAAGTTCAGTCAATGTGTCAGGAGCTGAACCACGCAGTATAGTGGTGTTTAGCACCTGAAATCTCTCCCGGTTGGCAGTCATGTTTTTAATCTGCTCTTCATCCCGCTCGACGGCAAATACGCTGAGTCTAGGAAAAAGCCGGGCGGCTTCTAGCGATACCGAGCCTGAGCCCGCACCGATGTCCCAAAACACCCCGGCCTCAGGGAGTTGCAACTTGTGTAGAGTCACCGCTCGTACCTCATCCTTGGTGATCAATCCTCGCGAATGGAGTATCGCGTTTTCGGTTAATCCAAACCTGATGCGGGAACTTGTGCAGATTTCAGTTGCATTAAGGTTTTTAATTTCTGATCTTCCGTGCTCCTCATTTTTCGCATCGTTTACAATGATGACCACATTGGGGTCAGAAAAGGATTGTGAAGCGACTACTGAAGTAGTTCCCTCGGTTATCTTCTCATCAGGGTAGCCCAGTTTTTCGCAGACATATATTTTGAGTGTGGAATCGAGGTGCTCTGGATGTTCCTGAGCATCGAGAAGAGTTTGGGCGATGACGGCAGGATTATTCACCTTGTCAGTTAGGATGGCAATTTTCTTGCTCATCGCGAGAAGCGACGGCAGGTCCCGAAGTTGATATTCGAGCTTTCTTCTCCTATTTGGATCAGGGCCTCCGTGCAGGCTTATCAAAAGGGCATCGTCCCAGGGTTCTTTAATATGCGCAAATGCGAGCTGGATGCTTGAGAGATCTGGAATGATTTCTACCCTATCCTTGCCGATCTCTTCGACTGCTCTCCTCCCGATACCAAAGAACAGGGGATCACCGGAAGCGAGAAGGATGATGTTCGATGTCTCATCATCATGGAGCGCAGACTTTATGAAATCGATCGTTCCGTTAACACTGTTGATAACTTTGACTCGTTCCTTTACCGCGCTATATTCTTCATATCGCGCAAAGACATCAAGAAGCCGGTTGGACGCAAGTATGGTCACCGAGTTCAGGATTATTCCCCGAGCTCTTTGCCCGAGCGGCTTATACCCTATACCAATAACAAATATTTTTGACATGATGAGATACTGTATGAATACGCCCTCGCAACCAAGGGATATTCTGAGTTATGCGATTTCGACAAGCTCAAGTTCAAAAGTAAGATCCTCGCCCGCCAGCGGATGGTTTGCATCGAGAGTCACCGATTCAGCGGTTACCTCAGCGATTAGCGCATCGATCGTCCTTCCGTTTGGATGTCTAAGAGAAAGCACGACACCTTGCTTGGCTTCGATGTCCGGGGGGAGCTGGGCCTTGTTGATGCTCATCACGAGATCATCCCTGTAAGGACCATATGCCTCGCCGGAAATGATCCTAATTGTTTTCATCTCGCCGACTGCCATTCCCCTTACTGCGTCTTCAAAGCCTTTTATAATACCTCCGCTGCCCATGGTGAACTCCAGCGGCTCGCGTTCCTTTGATGAATCGAATACGGTGCCGTCATCAAGCCTTCCCGTATAGTGAATTTTAATGGTGCTTCCGTCTTCCACTTGTTTCATTAAGAACTCCTTCTTACACAACTTATTGGTACATTACATCACCCCTGACCCAGACTGTCTGTCTGCTGAAGTGCAGTCTCTTATGCTTTTCGATCATGTCGCTGTCTGCGCGCGAGTATTCTATTTTAAGCTTTTAGTGGTTTTTTTGTGAAGTGAGAAATAGTTAATTTTATCACGCGATGAGGAATTAGGCCGCGAATCATTGATAGTCAAGGGATTGACTTTGATGCTACAAGAAATTAAAATGCGTAAGCAGTTGAAGTTAAGCATAATTTTCATTGACAAGAGACGGAACATTCGGCGATAATTCTGCTTAGAGCGATGTTTGATAACATCAGCATCTCATCAATGATCAGGGAGGGCGCATAATGCCAGTAGCAAAAAAAGTTGTAAAGAAGGCGGTAAAGACGGTGAAGGCTGCTGAGAAAAAAGTAGTGAAGAAAGCAGCCCCTGCAGTTAAGGCTGTAAAAAAGGTCGTCAAGAAAGTAACGAAGGTTGCAAAAACCGCCGAGAAAAAGGTTGTAAAAAAGGTGAAGGCCATTGAGAAAAAGGCAGCGAAGAAGGTTTCTGCTGCGACGAAAACGGTCAAAAAGAAGCTCAAATAGATCTGCGGCAACTGAGAGAGATATTTTGCGCTTATACTGACAGGACGTCAAACACTACACGCTATAATCTCTCCATCATATGACACAAGAAGTGCAGTGACTTTAACGGGGTCTGCGATGCCGGCAGCATAAGAATGCGCGGCATGGCAGACCCTTATTAGTTCCTGTTCGGGATTCTCTGAATTCGTACGAAGGTAATCGAAAATCTCGCGGGCTGTATTGAACACAACGTCCTGTGGGATTATCATGCCGAGTATGTTCAGGAACCTGACCGTTTTCCCCATATCAATAGCACCATGCCGTACATGCGTTTGCGGTGTCGCCATCGCGATCTTGAGCATCTTCGCCCACTGCGCGCATAAATAGATTCTTGAAAAGCCGCGTTTCACTGTTTCGCATAGAGCAAACTCCAGATAATCCCCCATCATTATATATGATTCCTCAGGCAGGCCGTATCGCTTCATGTGAGCTCTTTCGGAAGTCCTCCCCGCGGAGAGCACGATCTCACTGCGTCCCATCGCTTTAGCCACATCCAACGATGAGGCAATCGTCGCTGTCCACGCCTCGGATGAAAGAGGCCGGACAATGCCCGTCGTTCCGAGAATCGAGAGGCCACCGATAATACCGAGCCTTTCATTGAGCGTTTTTTTTGCGAGGAGTTCGCCGTCAGTGACCGAGATGGTGATCTCGACAATATGATCCGAGGCGCGGAAGTCTCGGATTTCAGAATGTGGAGTCATGGCTGATAACGCTTCATACACGGCGTTTTGTATCATCCTGCGAGGGACGGGATTAATTGCGGGGCCTCCCACTGGAACGGCAAGCCCGGGCTTCGTTACACTCCCGACGCCATTACCCCCTTTTATAATAAGCTCTGGAGTCTGGAATTTTGTAAGTCCGGAAAGTACAGGCCCTATTGCTTCAAGTCTCTCGCGCTTATAAAGAAAGCGCGCTTCTGCAACTATTTCGGCGCCGTTGGTGACATCAGGATCGTCCCCCGCATCTTTGATAACAGAAGCAAATGCGGCATTGTCTTGAGTGCGATATCCTGTATTATGAATTGTGAACAGTGCTCTGTCTCCGCTGGGAAGAAGAATATCAACTTCGGCTGCACTGAGTTGTCTTTCCGTTCCTCCGCGCTTCCGCATTTCCGCGCTGAGTATGAGTATCGTAGCCGCTTTTGCGGCGGCGGCAGCGCAAGCACCGGTAGTGTATCCCGAACGAAGTACTTTTCTCCGCATCTAAAACTCTATGCCTTTTCTTGCCTTGATGCCTTTATGCATATAATGCCTGATCTCTTTCATTTCGGTGACGAGATCCGCCCTCTCGATTATTCGTTCATTGGCATAGCGGCCGGTAAGGACGATCTCTACAGGAGGTGGCTTGGAATCGAGGATATCCAGAACATCCTGGACATCGATAAGTCCATAATGTACAGCAATGTTGATTTCATCCAGAATCACGACATCATACAATGAAGAAGATATGATTTTATCCACTTCTTCAAACCCGTGTCTCGCAGCTTCCAACTGGGACTTTGTCGTTTTACCGCCCCTGATAAAGCCGGTACCGAATTGCCTGAGAGTAATGAGGTCGGCGAATCGCTCCAGCGCCCTATGTTCGCTGCACTTTGTCTTCTTGACAAACTGAGCGAAGAAGACCTTGTGTCCGGCACCCGCTGCACGCATAGCCAAACCAAGGGCTGCAGTCGTCTTGCCCTTTCCGATGCCGGTATAAACTTGAATGTATCCTTTCCTCATGCCATTATCTTTTTGATTCTGAGATCACTTTTAAGATTTCCCTTCTCGCTTCTCCGACAGTAAGGGGTATTTTGTCGAAGGGGATTTTGTCCTGATGCTTGAGGCTGTGGATCAATTCGGCAATATGAGGTAATCTGAGTTTAACACTCGACATCTCTTCGGGTGCTGTAAACACAGCTTCAGGCGTCCCTCCTCTTACGACGGTGCCCTTGCTCAATATGAAAAGTTTATGCAGAAAAAGAGGGACCAGATCGACACTGTGGGTGGCCATGACGATGGTCACTCCATTCTCGCTGTTCAGCTTTCGGAGAAGGTCCATCATTTTGTATTCACCCATGGGATCGAGCCCCGCCGTCGGTTCATCCAGCAGCAATATCTCATGTCCCATCGCAAGGAGACCGGCTATGCAGATTCTCTTTTTCTGTCCAAAGCTGAGGTTATGAATCGATTTCCTGGCATAGCCTTCCATCTCTACATTGACAAGGGCATTGCCAACCCTGTCTGCGACTTCCTTTTCAGAAAATCCCATGTTGGTGGGCCCGAATGCAACGTCTTCAAAAACAGTGGGAGCAAAGAGCTGGTCATCGGGATTCTGGAATACAAGGCCGACCTTCCTGTAAATTTCTTTCGGGGAGAGCTTTCGTAAATCCATGCCGTCAAGGAGAACGCGGCCTTTAAAATCCTTCACCAGTCCATCCATTACTTTGAGGAGAGTCGTTTTCCCTGAGCCGTTCGAGCCGAGTATTCCCGCAAATTCTCCCCGCTCTATTTCGAGCGCTATTTTCGATAGCGCCTGAGTTCTGTCAGGATAGGCAAATGAATCTACCTTAACAGACAAACGTATATATGGTTTGGCGACTTGAGGGCTGGCTTTTTTATCAGAGATCAGTTCGTTATTCATATCTTCCAAACCGCCCCCATAATAACTACAATAAGGATTGAGCAGAACACTTCCGGGGCCCTGAAGGGTTTGTGCTTCAGCATGGGAATATTGCCGGCGTATCCTCTTTGCACCATTGCAACGGTAGTATTTTCACTGTTCTCGAATGCCTTCAGCGTTAGGGATCCTGCCAGAGTGCCGAAAGAGCTTAGTCCGCGCCCGATAGACGAGTAGCCGAGGCGGTTTTTCTGCGCATTGTAGATCACCATAGCGTCGTCAAAGAGTACAAAAATATATCGGTATGCAAACATTAAAATCTCAATGAAGCCCCTGGGGACCCTCATCCATGAGAGGCCAGCCATGAGTTCAGTAAAGGGAGTGGCGAAGCCCAGTACTGCCACAATGGTTACCGCTCCGATTATCCTGCACGCAATCATCAGACCGTCGATAAGTCCGTCTTTATAGGCGGTTATCGCCAGGCTGGAAATATGCAGCGAAAATAAGACTTCGTTTCCTGAAAAGAATAACTTGAGCGCAATCAAAACCAGGGCAATCAACAGCGGCTCCGAAAATCGCAGGGCAAATATCCTGAGAGGAATCTTCATCTTAATGCACAGTATGAGCCCGCAAAGGGCCACAAAAAGAGGGAATGCATATCCTTTATAACTCACCACCATCATGAGAAGGATGATAGCGACAATGAGCTTTATCCTTGCATCGGTCCTTGAGAGTTGATTCTCTTTCTTAAAGTATTCAGAAAAAAGTTCCATTCAGTAGTCCTTGTACATAGGCGGATATGCAGGACCATTAGAATACGGCCTGCACATTCGCACTAAAGTCAGTCGGTAAATTTTTGTTCTTCTTTTTTTCTTTTGGGTGCTTTTTCAACCATGAGTATTCTCCAGTAATATCCTGCCGCAAATCCTCCAATCGACCCTGCAAGGAGGAAGACAAAGAGAAGCAGGTCGCCCTGATCGGTGTTTATGAATGGTTCCCATGCTTCCCTGCCGTGCTCCTTTGCGACTTTTTGTACGACGGACTCATCGACGCCCTGCCATTTTTCGGATGCGACAACAGAGGATACTAAGCAGGCTGCAAGCGCTATCGCCAGGAGAAATGTACGGCAGCAGAGTCTATTGTCTGGCGAGTGTTGTTTTTTCATGACGCTACTTCCTCCGGTTTAAGGACATGCATTTTCACTAGAAGATCAGGTCTCTTTTTCGAAAGGAGCATGACCATCCCTGCCGTCATAGCCCCTTCCAGGATACCAAGGGGAAGCTGCGTCGGAATGAAGGCGACGAGGATATTCCATAAAAGAGGCATGAACGGAGAGTCTCCTCTTATGCCTGAAGCGAGTTCAGCGGAGGTAGCGAGGTATGTTGCCCAATCCGCAAACAGCCCAGCAAGGAACCCAGCAACAGGTATCGATAATCTTATTGATCGCAGTCCCTTAAAGGTCAAATATCCCGCAAAAGAACCCGCTACCCCCATGGAAACAATATTCGCACCCCACGTAGTCAGGCCGCCGTGGGAGAGGAAGAGCGCCTGGATAAGCAGTGCCGCCGCAGTGATAACAATGCTGATTGCAGGTCCGAGAAGGATCCCTGACATTCCTGTACCGCAGGGGTGCGAGCACGTGCCAGCAGTCGGGACGGGTATGGGCATACAGGAGATGATGAAAACTACCGCCGCCATCAAGCCCACAAGTGGCTTGAATGACAGATCGGTCTCTGATGTCTTCTTCAGTCGGTATAATCCATAACCAACGAAGGGGAGGGCGACGGCAAACCAGAGCACTGCCCAGTTAAAAGGCAGCAGGCCTTCGGAAATATGCATGGCGAGTGCGTTGCCGGGGACAAGAAAAATCAACACGGCAACTGCATAAGAGCCCAGAAGTATAGCAGGATTCAGTCTTTTCATATTCCCTCCGCAGCCATCTTTAAAAGAGCGTTAACAATTGCTACAGCAACGGGGCTGCCACCTTTTCTGCTTAGATTTGTAATGAAGGGGAACGATTGCGATGCGAGCAGTGCCTTTGATTCAAACGCCTTCACAAAGCCCACTGGCACGCCGATGACTAAAGGGAAAGGGGAAGGGGCTGCGGGCGAGTTGAAAATCTCAATCACCTTCAGCAAGGCCGTTGGCGCGTTGCCGACCGCGATGATGCCAATAGCATGATCACCTTCCAGGGCCGATTCGATCCCTTTTTCAGCCCTGGTTCTGTTATCTGCAGACTTTACTTCTTCCGGCCTTGGCATCATGCAGATAACCTCTCCTCCCCACTTCGACATGAGTCGTTTGTTTATTCCGGTCCTCACCATCTCGACATCGGTGAGAATATTCTTGCCGGACCGTATTGCATCGATTCCGGTTGTAATCGCATCGGGATGAAACGCAAGTGTCTGTGCGAACTCGAAATCCGCTGTTGCATGAATAACGCGCTTTATGACTGGGATCCGGTCTGCAGGAATCTCACTCAGGTCTGCTTCGTCACCGATGATCGCAAAGCTCCGTTTTTCGATCTCTGAGGGAGCGTACCCGCCGCTCGCAGCAATGCGCTCCTTCACGACCGCGATGAGATTTTCGTGCATACCGAGTGGCTCGGTATAGATAAATTCGACCCTTGGATATTTCTTCCGTGCCGCATCGATTAGTTCCGGAATATCCTTTGTCACATGCATACCCGAATTCAAAAAGAAGGGATGCAGGATGATTCGTCCAGCCCCTTCATTAATGCTCTTTTCGATGACGGCGTCAATATCAGGCTCCGAAAACTGCAGATAGGCCCCCTTGACGCAATGATTGTTACAGCCCGGATGTAATGCGGCATGAAGGAGTTCCGTAATGGACTCGATGGTGTTTGCCTCTTTGCGGGGGCTGCCGTGCCCTATGATGATGATCCGTTCTGGTATTGTCCTGACGGTATTCGGTTGGGTCATATCGTTTCCTCCCTAGATTCTTTTTGAATGTGCTGATCAACGGGGCATCCGTCTCGTTGTGATGTCTGTTTGGTCCAGGCGTTCTTTTTAATGAAATTGACAAAGTGACGTGCTGTCCGCTGATTGCTGCCGAAATGCACATGTACATAACTGGCAAGGACCGAACCGACATAGTATCCTTCAACTCCGCGTGAGATACCCTGCGCATCCGCGACATCATAGACCTTTTCGATGCCTGAGGAAATCCTATCCTGGCAGGACAGGATTTCAGAATAATGGAACTCATGCCCTCGAAGGGCCGCGCCTGCGCGACCGAGTATGCAGTCCTTTCCGAGCTTGATCTCGCGGTAGCCGAGACTTGATCTCCGGCGCTGCATGGCTGTTTCAAAAGGAAGAACGCCTGCCATGTCAAAAAATCGTCCCTCGAAATCACGGATACCCTTTGAAAGATACATCAACCCTCCGCATTCTGCATAGATGGGCCCGCCTGCTGCTGCCCATTCCCGAATAGCTGAACGCATTGCATCATTGGAAGACAATTGTTCAGCATGCAGTTCCGGATAGCCGCCTCCAAGGTAGACCGCATTGGTTCCGGCAGGAAGCTCGCTGTCCCACAACGGGCTGAAGGTGACGATCTCAGCACCAGCCTCGCGTAGGAGGTCGAGGTTCTCATCATAGTAGAATGAAAAAGCGATATCTCGGGCTATGGCGATGCGGATGGTTATGGCGACACGGCCCGGCCTTGAAATGAAACGCTCACACGATGATTCATCGTCGATCGTCGCCAGTTCGAGGATTCTATCGATTAGCACATGCTTTTCGATTAACGCTGCAAGCGAACTGACTTGTTGACGGCTTATAGGCATTTCCTCAGCAGTTGCGAGGCCGAGATGGCGGGAAGGCATCTCGATTTCAGAATCTCTGGGCAGATAGCCAAGCACCTCCACATCCTGAACAGCGCGCTTTAGCCTCTCGAAATGGCGTTCGGAGCCAACCCGGTTGAAGATAACACCCGCTAGCCTGACCCCGCTGGATGTGGCCCACTCGGCATATCCCCGGATAAGTGCTCCGGCGCTTTCGGCCATGCCATAAGCATCGACGACAAGGACTACCGACATGCCGAGCATTGCTGCAAGCGATGCGGTCCCCTGAGTACCGTCAAACATGCCCATAACACCTTCTACAACAGCGATTTCGCCAAGACGTGCGTAACGGCAGAACGAATTACTAACCCCCTCTTCGCCACACATCCAGAGGTCGAGATTAATCGCCTGTCTTCCAGTCGCGAGCCGGTGAATGCCGGCGTCGATAAAATCAGGTCCGGCCTTAAAAGACTGGACGGTTATGCCCTTGTCCACCAGCGCGGCAAGCAGGCCGAGGGTAACCGTCGTCTTGCCACAGCCGCTGTGCGTTCCTGCTATAACGATGCCTTTCATAGTTTTGCAAGCTCCCTGAGCAAGCGTGCATTTTCGCTTCTGGACCTTACCGCGATCCTGATGTGTGAATTATTGAGGCCCCTGAAATTGGAGCAGTCCCTCACCAGAATGCCTTTTGTTCTTAGATGTGACACAATATTACTCGCATTCTCCAGTTTCAATAAGTAGAAATTTATACGTGATGGATAATATCTGATCCGCATTTTTTTAAATCCTGTTTCCAGATGCGCTTTTTCCTCTTCGAGAATCCTGAAGGTTTTGGTTGCATAGTTAGCATCCTTAAGGGCTGCAACGCCGGAAATCTGAGCAAGGGTATTGACCGTCCACGGTTCCTTGAAACATTTGATTGCGCAGGACAGTTTGGGATGAATCACGGCGTATCCGATCCTTAAACCTGAAAGAGCATAAAACTTCGTCAGAGATCGCAGGACGATCAAATAAGGGTTATTTTTAACCTTTGTTACGATCGATTCATTAAGAATGAAGTCAATGAACGCCTCATCTACGACAAGGTAACACGCGGTCTCCCTTGCCGCTTCGGCTATACGCAGCATGTCAGATTTTTTGATGAGGCCGCCTGTAGGATTATTGGGATTGCAGATGAAGGCCAAATCATGCCCGACCATCGCATTGATAAATTTATGAGGGTTTATCCTGTATTCTGTCTTTTCGGAAAGGTCGAAGTGGTCTATGGATGAATATTTTGCGTCTGAATTTTTAAGAGGTGATTTAACACTGCAGGCCCTTTCATATTCCGAGAAGGTGGGGGCGGGTATGAGGACTTTTTGGGGCTGCAAGGCCCTGACCACGAGATAGATCAATTCGGTGCTTCCGTTTCCGCAGAAGATTGATTCCTGATTGACGCCGATCGACCGCGATATCTCTCCGTTGAGATTCGTGGCTGACGGATCTGGATAGTGGCGCAGATTACCGAGTTGAGTGATTATTTCGGCGCGGACACTCTTCGGAACGCCGAGGGGATTGATCGAAGCGCTGAAATCGATGACCTTGTCGGCAGCAATACCGAGTTCACGTGATGCAGTGTAAATATCTCCTCCATGTCCTATCATATCAAGCCTCTGAGAAGGATTATCAGAACCGAGACTCCCAGGCCGAGAAAAGATGCAAGGAGAACTATTTTTAAGGTGTTCTCAGCCGCAGCGTGATAATCTGTATTCTTTTCCTCACCTATCGAGGGCTTCTCAACAAGCACGTTGCCATAAGTTGAAGGGCCTCCTAGCATGACGCCGAGGCCTCCGGCCATTGCCGCCTCCGGTATGCCGCTGTTCGGGCTAGAATGTTTTCTTCCGTCACGCATCATAATTGTGAAGGCATTGCCGGCAGTCAATAATGAATAGCGGGTTTTCCCAATGGTCCGGGAAAATGTCCGACACATACCGATAGATAATACTATCAGGACTCCGGTGATACGTGCCGGCAGATAATTGGCGATATCATCAAGTCGTGCGGATGCACGGCCGAGATTAATATAGTTCTTGTTCTTATAGCCTACCATTGAGTCGAGAGTGTTGATTGCCTTATAGGTCATTGCGAGCGGGAGCCCACCGAGAGCGAAATAGAAGAGTGGCGCCACGATGCCGTCGGAGAGGTTCTCGGCGAGCGTCTCAATCGTAGCCTTCAGGATGCCTTTGTCCTGAAGGCGTTCGGTGTCGCGGCCCACGATCATGCTCAGGTTTCGTCTTGCCTCGTCAGTTGTACCGGCCTTGACAGCATCGATGACTGCCTTTGACGAATCAACGAGGTCCCTGACGGCAATCGTTGTCGAGGTCAGGATAATAGCGGCAATAATTCCCACCGCAGTAATGATGCCCCCCGTTGCTATATCCAGTAAGATGATTTTATTTATCACGAAGGTCAGCAGAAAGACGGGTATGACGATCAGGAGTACAAGAAATAAACCTCCGATCTTTTCGATCCTCTGGGTCCTGGCGATCTTCCTGATGATCCCTTCCAGGAAGCTTATGCCTTTTCCGATAATCCTTACGGGATGCGGCAGCCGGCTGGGATCTCCGATAGCAAGATCGAGGAGGAATGCTGCTATGAGGATGATCACTTCAATCATAATTTCAGGAGCCTCGTGACAAAATCCATATCGATATTATCCTTTACTATCGACGCAAGCTTGTCGATTGCCCGATCTTTTATCTCCCTGCAATTGATCCCGCTTTCCAGGGGGGACAGACTCTTCTTTATTCTCAGATCATTGATCATACCCCGCCTGAACGAGTCATTTTCGAAGATTCCATGGATATAGCTACCCCAGCAATTATCCTTTATCGAACCGTCGAGCACTTCATCTCCTTGGCCTGGTTCGTGAGTTGGAAACCGTCGCATCCTGAACAGCCCGATGTCGCCGATGCTCGTGCCCATATGGATTTCGTATCCGGTTAAGAGTACCCCGTGTCCGTTCTCTGCAATGGGAAACGGCGAACCGGTATGGACCAAATCCGCTTTGACCCGGCATGTCGTTTTGGTGCCCTTAAAGTTAGTATCGATATTCAGCAATCCGAGGCCTTTGACTTCACGATGGAGACTTTCAACGCCGTCGGGATCGTATATGCGTTTGCCGAGCATTTGATAGCCGCCGCACATCCCGACGATCTGGACACCCTTCGCATGAGCCCTTGCGACACTTTGAGCGAGTCCTCTCTCCCTCAGATGAAGAAGGTCCTTTACCGTATTCTTCGTTCCCGGAATGATCACCATATCTGCATTTTCGATTTCCGCAGGATTTGTCGAGTAGACAAGCTCCACATCGGGTTCGTAGAGAAGGGGGTCAAAATCTGTGAAATTGGAGATGTACTGCAATCTCACAATAACTATCTTCACGCCAGGCACAAATACGGCAGGCCGTGCCACGGCTCCCCCCTGAGACAACGACAGACCGTCTTCCTCCGGTAGTCCCGAGCGATCGAAGTAGGGCAGAACACCGACAACCCGAATCCCTGTCTTCTCACGAATCATCTCCAATCCGGGTGTGAGGATATCCACGTCTCCGCGGAACTTGTTGATGATGAATCCCTTGATGTAACGTTTGTCACGTCCGAGGAGCTTTACCGTCCCATAAAGGGAGGCAAAGACCCCGCCTTTATCGATATCTCCCACGAGGAGAACGGGGGCTTTGGCATACTTAGCGACGGACATGTTCACGATATCGGCATCCATGAGATTGATCTCAGCCGGACTGCCGGCACCCTCAATAAGGATCACCTCATGTTTTTCTGACAGCGCATTGAAAGCTGCTTTGGCTGATTCCCAGGCGTGGTCTCTGAAAGCGTAATATTCACGGGCCCTCATGCTCTTGTGCACCTTGCCGTGAATGATGACCTGGCACCCGCTCTCTCCCTGGGCCTTCAGCAATATAGGATTCATCTCTACCGTTGGGTCCAGCCGTGCGGCCTCAGCTTGAAGCGCCTGTGCCCTTCCGATCTCGCCCCCGGTCATAGTTATAAAGGAATTCAGTGCCATGTTTTGGGCCTTGAAAGGCGCAACGTTCAACCCCATGTCGCGCACGATCCTGCAGAGGGCCGTAACAATCAGGCTTTTGCCCGCGCCCGATCCTGTCCCTTGTATCATCAGCGATTTAGACAAAGGGCCCTCCGTTCAATAATCTCACCACCGGGTATTTGTCATAGAAGTTGACTATATTCACCGCAGCGTTGTCCTGCTCAACCCTGAAGATATGCTCAAGGGGTATACCGAGAACATGGCAAAGGACAATCCGGTTCACGCCGCCATGGCCCGCGATGGCGATGCTCTCCCCGGGGTGGTGCTCAATGATTTCCTCATAAGCGGGGATAAGACGGTCTCTCACCTGCAGGGTGCTTTCCCCGCCGGTCGGGCTGTGTTGAAGAGGATTACTCGCCCATGCCTTGAACTCATCGGGATATCTTTCACTGATTTCGTTTAATGTCATGCCTTCCCATATGCCGAAATGGCGCTCCCTTAGGTCAGCGACTACTGAAGGTTGCAGTCCGAAGGGCGCGGCCAGTATCTCTGCGCTCTTGTATGCCCTAGAAAGAGGTGATGAATAGACTGCGGCGAGTGAGGAACTCCCCAATGTCGCGCATATGAACTGGACCGCTTTTTTTATCTGTTCGATCCCTTTTTCGGACAGTGGGACGTCAATGCTCCCCTTGTACCGCTTCTCCTCGTGCCCCTCTGTCGCACCGTGACGTATCAGATAGAGTGTTGTAACCATAAATATGACCCCATTAAATATAATATTTCCGATAGTTCGCTTAATGCTCCTAGCGTGTCGCCGGTAAGGCCGCCGAACTTCTTTGAGCAGAAAAGTACCGCTAATTGCGCCAATAAGTAGCCAGCTGGAAACAATCCGAAAATAAGAAGTGTCTGCAATCCGAAGATACCGGCCAGATGAGTGATATAAATGATCGCAAAAATAAAAATCGCGAGGGCTGAAGAAAACATTACTATTTGTAACGACATGCTTTCTATGAATATCTTACCGAGACCGTCATGACGAGCAGACTTTCCGAAGTACATAGCCGGCACCATGATCCATTTTGAGAAGACCGGCATGAGGAAGAGTATGAGAACAGCCGTCAGTGGGTCCGGAAACAGGAGGACGTTCTTGATCAGGACAAATTTGAGAAGGAGTACCATCACGATTGAAACAACCCCTATCGCGCCTGTTGAGCTGTCTTTCATCACTGACAATCTTTTCTCCCTGTCAGCTACCGGATCGCCCGAAGACTTGACCGCAAGCGCATCGAAAGTGTCGGCCAATCCGTCCAGATGAAACCCTCCATTACTGATGATCGCTATAGTGATAATGAGTCCGCTTACGATGTCAGGAGGGAGTATGCGGATCAGTGGTATTGCGGAGCTGAGCAGGAGAATCCCCTGCACTACCCCGACAACAGGGAAGAAGGCTGCGGAACGCGCGATGTCACGCTCCGAGACGACTCCTTTGAGCCTGACGGGCAAAATGGTAAGAAATTGTATGGCCAGAATGATAGAGCGCATAGCCCCTTTCCGCTATTTCTTAGTTAATGACATCTGATGAAACTCCAGCCTCGCCGAAGGTCGCCATCTCTTTGTAAATCTTAAGCCCTCCTTCGATCAGGAGAAGGGCGAGTGCTGCACCTGTTCCCTCTCCGAGCCGCAGGTCGAGGTCAAGTATCGGCTCCAACCCCATTTTTTCGAGCATTGATCTGTGCCCAATCTCGACAGAGTTGTGAGCGGCAAACATATAATCCCCAGTCTTCGGTTCGATGCAATAGGCGATGAGCGCTCCGGCAGTCGATATGAAGCCGTCGATAATTACTGGGATCTTATTTGCCGCAGCACCGAGGACTATTCCAGCAATCCCCCCGATTTCGGCTCCACCCACTTTCGCAAGGACATCGATCGCATCATTCTTGTTAGGATGATTTACTCTTATGCCTTCTTCGATGACCCTGATCTTATTGAGTAGCGATTCGTCCGATATGCCTGTTCCCTTTCCCGTTACTTCCGCAACAGACCGTCCGGTTAAGACGGCTGCGATAGCGCTTGAGGGAGTGGTATTGCCTATGCCCATCTCTCCTGTGCCGAAGATATTGTATCCCTTTTGAGCATACCCATTTGCGAGCTTAATCCCCATTTCAATGCACGCGACCGCCTCCTCTCGTGTCATGGCGGGTTCGTGCGTGAAGTTCTTTGTTCCGCTGACGACTTTCATATTTACAAGTCCAGCCATATCTCCGAAGTCATGGTCCACGCCAATATCGATGACGACGACCTCCGCTCCGGCATGCCTGGCTAGAACATTTATGCCGGCGCCACCCTTTAGGAAATTTAGGACCATCTGCTGTGTCACTTCTTTCGGGTAAGCCGAAACACCTTCTGCTGTCACTCCGTGGTCTCCGGCAAAGGTGAAGATGACCTTCTTATCAAGTATGGGACTTTTGTTTTCGGTGATCGCGACGAGCCTACGCGCGAACTCTTCAAGCCTGCCGAGGCTACCCAGAGGCTTGGTAAGGTTGTCGAGGTGCTGCTGGGCCGCAATGGAGAATTCCTTGTTTGACGGATTAATGGTTTTTAGAGTGTCTTTTAGTAAATGCATTTAATTCTCCTTAATAGAAAGAGTTATTTGTTTGTTTTATCTTCATCGCTATCCCAGCTGTTATCAAATAGACCTCATCAGCAATTTCCGCCATGCGACGGTTTAGGGTGCCGGCAAAATCTCTGAATTCCCTTGCAAGGGCGTTCTCCGGCACAATGCCCATCCCGACTTCGTTCGAGACGACGAAGAGGCAAGCAGTACAAGCGATTGCAGAGGATAAAAAAGATTCAATTTCTGCTTCGACATCGGCCTTATTCATCATGAGGTTTGAGAGCCAGAGAGTAAGGCAGTCGATAAGGACTACGGCGTATTCACTGTGCATTGTGCTGATAAGGCTCGGAAGCGCGACTTGTTCTTCAAAGGTCATCCATTCAGGGGACCTCTCCTGCTTATGGCGCTCGATCCGCTCCCTCATCTCGTCATCAAATGCCTGGGCCGTTGCTATGAAAGCTTTGGAACCAGATATCATGGATGCGCGTTCAAGGGCGAAGCTGCTCTTGCCGCTCCGCGAGCCCCCGAGTATGAAGGTAATCATGCCGTTCATTATAGTTTATCGGTCTTTTGCATGGCTGTATCGAACATGCCTTTCAGCATTTCATTCGCGCAGAACTTTCCGCACATCGTGCATGAGTGTTCGTCGCCATTGCCCCTTTTTGATTTGATTTCGATCGCCCTTTCAGGGTCTATGGCGAGTTCGAATTGCTTGTGCCAGTCCATGTCTCTTCTCGCTTTCGCCATTAATTTGTCTTTTTCAGTATGTTTCAGCTTTATCATATCGCCAATGTGGGCGGCGATTCGGGAGGCAATAACCCCCTCCTTTACATCCTCAGTAAATGGGAGGCCGAGGTGCTCCGACGGCGTGACATAACAGATGAAGTCCGCGCCGTAAGCGGATGACAACGAGGCGCCGACTGCGGCGGTGATGTGATCATATCCCGGCGCTATATCAGTAGTGATAGGGCCGAGCATATAAAATGGCGCCTCGCCACTCATCTTTTTCTGGAGGGTGATGACCGCCTCGATCTCATTGATCGGTATATGGCCGGGCCCTTCAACCATCGTCTGGCAGCCTTTCTCTCTGCCCACTTCAGCAAGTTCGCAATTGATCAGCAATTCCTGCATCTGCACCCGGTCATTGGCGTCATGGATCGCGCCTGCGCGAAACCCGTTGCCGAGGCTCAGGACCACGTCATGCTTCTTGAGGATTTCCACAACCCTGTCGAAATGCTCGTAAAGAGGGTTCTCCATGTTGTTGTGCTCCATCCAGGCTACCATATAGGAGCCGCCTTTTGAGACCAGCCCGCCATAACGGTAGTGCTGTTTCCTCAGCATCTCGACAGTCCTCCGATTAATGCCGCAGTGGATCGCCATAAACGCGACCCCTTCTTCGCACTGTCTTTCGGTCACTTCGAAGAGGAGTTCGGCGGGCATCTTCACTGCGGCACCGTATTTCTCGATGGCAAGGGAGAAGGCCTCGTAAAGTGGGACTGTCCCGACGGGCAGGGTGATTTGGTTCATGACGGCCCTCCTAATCGCCCCGATATCACCTCCGACACTCAGGTCCATCAGGGTGTCAGCCCCATACTTTTCCGCGATCTGTGCCTTCTCGATCTCCATCGCGAGATCGACGATATCAGTCGAAGTCCCTATGGATGCGTTGACCTTTGTCCTAAGACCCATGCCGATTCCGACAATCTTCGTCTGCCTGTTGCTGTTTGCGGGGACTATAATCTGTCCGGATGCAACACGGCTTCTGATCAGTTCGGACGAAAGCATTTCATCGGTCGCGACCCTCATGAGTTCACTGGTGATCTCTCCTGTTGCTGCCCTTTCAATCTGTGTCATCGAAGCCTCCTATTAAATAAAAAATCCTCAGAGCGAATGAGCCCTGAGGATTGCACCCTGTTTCCTTCATCCCCACCTTCTATCCGCGAGAAGGAGTTAATCAGAATCGGTAAGCGTTATCAATATTACAGAATGAGGCTGCGATCGACAGGCTCATTCTTTGCTAACTGATACCGGTTTCTGACTTCTCTATTTTCAGGCAGGTCTTCTGGCTCCCGGATTATCCTACTTACCGGCCTTCCCGTCTCCTGAATTAAGACAGTGGCTCAGTCGGCTTTCGTCCCCGGTCACAGCGGCGGGACCGCTCCCGGATTGGGCTCTATGCCCTCACGGGATTCCCTATTAAGCTTTCAGCACCTGATAGCATATATTGTCCGCAAAATCCGTCGAAAAAGTCAAACGATCGCCTTGTCGTTTTATGCCAGCCACAAGGTCGATTTGGGTTATAATAAAAATTTGAGGTGATGACCATGAATATTCCGGGAAAGAAATCTCTAGATAAGACTCCATCGCGGCTGCCTTTCTTCCGCTTCACCATCGCGGCCAAGATGGTCATTGCCTACCTCGGCCTCTCGGTCGTGATCGTCCTGATCGCAGCACTAGCCCTTTCGAGTCTCAAGAAATTGAATGATATCAATAAAGGCATCGTAGGAGTCGACGTTCAGGTTATCGAACTTTCTGACAAGATGATCGACGCTGTCCTTGCCCAGGAACTCTGGGGCCGCCGATACGCTCTTTTGCAAAGTTCGGAACTGCTCGATCTCTATCAGAAAAAGACCGAGGAATTCGATTCTCGCGCCGATGAGCTGAAGGTGCTGCTTGGCAAGAAGGATTATTCAGTGGACAAGCTTATATCACTCCATGCGGAATATAGCGATGCTTTCCAAAAGATGTTTGAATATAAAGGCAGCCCCGTATCTCCACGCTCTCAGGAAATCGATAATACTATACGGAACAGGCAGGCAGCTCTGACCGATTCGATCAAAAAGATATCAAATGACTCTGTCAGGAACCAGAACAGACAAAGCCGACGCTCTTCCGAGATTGGAGAGAAAGCGTATCAGTCGATCATAAGCCTCAGTATCCTCTTTGTTATTCTCGCGCTCGTCACCACTGGTCTGATCACTCGTAATATCGCCGGGTCGATACGGAAGCTCAAGATCGCGACGAAACGGGTGGCAAAGGGTGATTTTGAAAATCTCCCGGAGGTGAAGAGCCATGACGAACTGGGAGAACTCTCGATGTATTTTTCCGAGATGGCTGGAAGGCTCAGGAAGCTCGAACAAATACTAGTCGATATGAGCCCCCTCACAAGGATGCCCGGTAATATAGCGATAGAGAATACGCTCAGGAGCAAGCTTGAAGAAGGCGGACCCATTGCGTTCTGCCATTTTGATCTAGACAACTTCAAGGCTTTTGGCGACAAATATGGTTATGCCCGAGGCAGCGAGGTCATCAAGGCAACGGCGCAAATCATCGAGTCGGCCCTTGCCGAGCACGGCACACAAGAGGATTTCTTGGGACATGTCGGAGGCGACGACTTTGTCGTTATCACAAGACCTACCAGGTACGAAAGAATATGCTGCACTGTAATCGAGGCCTTTGACAGAACGGTCCCTGATTTCTATAGCCCTGAAGACCGGACGCAGGGTTTCATTATGGGCAAGACGCGCCAGGGCGACGAGATGGCCTTTCCGCTCATGTCGATCTCGATAGGGGTTGTGACCAACCTCGAACGTGAGCTGAGAGATCCACTGCAGGTCGGAGAAATAGCGGCCGAATTGAAGGAATGTGCAAAATCCCACCGAGGGAGCAGCTTTGTCGTCGATAAGGTTGAAGAGGGGAACAGTTGATAACTGACGGTTTGAATAGACAACAGAAGGAGGCGGTCGAGCATTTCGGCTCGCCTCTCCTGGTGCTTGCAGGCGCCGGCTCCGGCAAGACAAGGGTCATTACGACAAAAATCGCATGGCTAATCAAAGAGAAGGGCATCAGGGCGAACCGGATACTCGCCATCACCTTTACCAAAAAGGCCGCCCGTGAAATGCAAGAGAGAGTCGAGCGCCTTCTTTCGGTAAAGCCTAAATGGATATCTACATTCCACTCTTTCTGCGTGAGGGTTCTGAGAGAAAATATCACCGCCCTTGAGGGAAATTACGACAAAAACTTCGCCATTTACGATGAGCATGACAGTATAAAAGTCATTAAGGATATCCTGCGAGAGGGCGGTATGGATATCAAGCACGCTGATGCGGCTAAGGGGGTTCTCTCCAAGGCGAAGCAGGATTACCGTAGCGACATTGTCGATTATATAGGCAGCCTCCCCTATCCGATGTCCGGCTTTGCTCCAGTGGCGGCGCATTATCTCGTCGAGATGGAAAAGAGCAACGCACTCGATTACGATGATATTATCTATCTCGCAGTCGATCTCTTTTCGAAAAAACCTGACATTAGAAGGCATTGGCAGGAGAGGTTCGATTATATCCTTGTTGACGAATACCAGGATACAAACAAGATCCAGTACCTCCTCATCAACCTCCTCGTCAGCGAGAGAGGCGACATCTGTGTGGTCGGGGATCCTCAGCAGTGCATCTACACATGGAGAGGAGCGCATCCACTCAACATCCTGAACTTTACGAAGGACTTCAGTGCTGCCGAGAAAAAGCTTGAAAAGAACTACCGTTCGACGCAGGCGATTCTTGATGTTGCAAATAAAGTCATAGCAAAAGCCGATATGATGTGGGAAGGGAAGATCCTGAAACTTTCGACCGACCGGTGTGATGATGGTGAAATTCTGTATACCAAAAACAGCGATAACATCGCCGAGTGCGGCTCTATTGCGTCTCGGATCAGGAAGCTCGTGGACATAGGCTACCAGTATTCGGATATGGCGATACTTATGAGGATGTCCTTTGTGTCGCGTGGTTTTGAGCATTCGTTCATGAATACCGGCATCCCTTATGAGATCATCGGCGGCGCCGCCTTTTACGAAAGAGCCGAGGTAAAAGACCTTCTAGCCTATCTCCGTCTGATGCTGAACAGAAAGGACAGGGCTGCCTTTGAGAGGAGCATTAATGCTCCGCCCCGGTCTATAGGTACGAAGACTATAGCAAATATCAGGGGCAATTTTTCCGAGGACTGGCTGCAGGCGCTGCGCGACACTAGACTGCCGCCGAGGCAGCGGGCCAGGGCCGACAGCTTCATCTCGCTGATCGATGCCTATTGCTCTCTTGTGGATAATAAGCCCTATACCGTCCTTATGGAGCTCCTGAGAGACATCCAATATGAGAAATATCTCGCGCTACACTATAAGGAGGATTTCGAGGAGCGGCAGGGAAACGTATCTGAACTTGCCAACGTGCTCAAGGCGATAGAATCAGAAGGGAAGCTCTTTTCGCAATTTCTTGAAGATACCATCCTCGCTTCCGAACAAGATAGAATCGGGCCGTCGGATGCGGTTAAGGTCCTGACCATCCACGCCGCTAAAGGACTCGAATTCCCTGTTGTTTTCGTCGTGGCGCTTGAAGAAGCTATATTCCCCTCAGCGCGATCGCTGGACCATCCTCAAGCGCTTGAAGAGGAACGAAGGCTGTTCTATGTTGCGGTTACAAGGGCAAAGGAAAGGCTCTATCTCAGTTCGTCAATGTACCGAAGACGCTACGGCGATGCGGTGTTCGCTTCTCGATCAAGATATATTGCAGAGATAGAGGACGACATACCGACGGAGCAGAATATTTCTTATTGAAAAAGAAATAACAAATTTTCGCACATATCGTATTTCTCCCCTCGTGTTGCTTGGCTCACACTCTTTCACAATGTTTTCATTATAAGTTCATAATGATTTGATAAGCTTCAGGTGAGATAATCAACGAGGTGTCACCTCAAAAACAGATCCGCATAAAGGAGTTGTTATGACAGAGATCATGACCACGATTCTCACGGGGAGCATTGCATTTATGCTGGCAGTCGCGCCTGCGTTTGCAGCATCAACAGACGATCCGGGCATTCAGAAGAGCGAAGCCATCCAGGACAGGAGAATTGATCAGGGCGTTAAGAGCGGTCAACTGCCCCCCAAGGAAGCAGGTAAACTTGAGGCTCGGGAAGCCAAGATCAAGCAAGACGAAGAGCGCATGAAATCGGATGGCCAACTTACCAAAAAGGAGCGGGTAAAACCGAAAAGAAGGCAGAATAAGGCTAGCAAGAAAATCTACGAAAAGAAACACAACGAAGAAAATGTTGATGTCGGCGAAGGCAAGTAGCTGCGCAGGATGTTGACAAAAAAGGGCCGTGATTTATCACGGCTCTTTTTTTTGACAACGCCGCTGCACCGGGTATTGTTTACCCGGGACAACCATGATTGCCAGAAATAATCCGATAAGAATTTCATATCTGAAATGTCCAGTTTTGTTATTATAAAGTGGGCGTTTCTCTAACATACTACCCGACACTGATATCGACACAAGGATTGTGACTTTCTGTTTTTAGAGCAGACACCTTAGTCATAGCTGCAATCACAGCGAAAGGAGGCTCATGCGCATTCAACTTTTTGGGACTTGCCTCGTAGACTCTTTTTACCCGGAAGTTGGTGAGGCGATGTTGCGTATTTTCAACAAGTTCGGAGTCGATGTCTCTTTCCCCAAAGGGCAGACCTGCTGCGGTCAGCCAGCCTATAATGCGGGATATCATGAAGAGGCGAAGGGCGCGGCAGAGCATTTCCTGTCGGTATTTTCTGGAGCCGACCTTATTGTCACCCCTTCCGGTTCGTGCGCTGCAATGGTCAAATATCGTTACCCCGAGTTTTTTCGCGAAAAAACAACTCTTCGGGCTGTTGCTGACAAAGTTGCCGGTCGAGTTTACGAACTCACCCAGTTTCTGGTCCACGTGTTGCGTGTGCATGAAACCGATCTTACTCGAAACGGAAAGGTCACCTATCATCCATCGTGTCATCTTACGCGAGTGCTCGGAGTGCGGAGGGAGCCACTTGTGCTTCTTAAGGCCATGCAGGGTCTCGAGCTAGTTCCACTTCCTGATGCTACCCGCTGCTGTGGCTTTGGGGGTATGTTTATGGCAAAGCTGCCTGAAATCTCTTATGCTCTTGCTGACGAAAAAGCGGCGGACATTATTTCAACGGGTGCGGATACGGTGACTGGTTGCGACTGCGGATGTCTGATGAACATCTCCGATGCACTGAAGAAGCGTGGCAGCGCGGTGAGGGTAAAACACATCGCAGAGCTTATCGCGGAGGGCATATGAGCAGACAGACGAGTTTGCACTTCAGGGCAAATGCCGTTAGGGCAATTGCCGATTCTTCCCTTCGCAGTGTCGTGAAGACGGCTACCGGAACATTCAGCTCAAAGAGGACCATATCAATTTCCGAAATAGCCGATTTCGAATCGCTTCGCAAAAAGGCATCTGCAGTGAGAAAGGATGTGCTAGACAACATCGGGATGTATCTGGACATATTCTCTTCTAATGCGACGAAGGCTGGGGCGACTGTGCACCATGCCGTTGATGCGGCGGCAGCTCGAAGGACTATCGTAGACATACTCAGTGATCATAATGCAAAGACTGTGGTGAAAGGTAAGTCGATGATCTCCGAAGAGATGCAACTTGATGAGTACCTTGGGAAAGAGGGCGTCGAGGTCATCGAGACGGCCCTTGGCGACTATATACTACAGATGGCGGGCGAAGCTCCTTCCCATATGATCGTGCCGGCGATCCAAAAGAGCAGACGGCAGGTCGGACGACTTTTTGCAGACAAGCTTGGCGTCGGATATTCCGAAGACTCACAGGTCCTTACGAAGATCGCCAGAAAGGTACTACGTGAGAAATTTCTGAGTGCCGATGCTGGCATATCGGGGGCGAACTTTGCAATAGCAGACACGGGGAGTCTTGTCCTGTTTAGCAACGAAGGGAACGGCCGTATGGTAACGACGGTACCGGCGCTGCACATTGCCGTGCTCTCGATAGAAAAACTGCTCCCTTCGCTGAAAGACCTCCCTGCTTTTATTAGGCTTTTACCCCGTTCTGCTACGGGTCAGGCGATAACAAGCTATGTTTCGATGATTACCGGCACCCGAAAAGACGGTGAGATGACGGGTGCCGGAGAGCTTCATATTATTCTTCTTGACAATGGCCGGTCGGAAATACTCGCCGGCGAATGCAGGGACATTCTCAAGTGCATTAAGTGCGGGGCCTGCATCAATGTCTGTCCTGTGTACCGCACTGTGGGCGGTGATTCCTACGGCTGGATATACCCCGGACCAATGGGGATAATTCTCACGACCCTGCTAACGGGCCTCGCGAACTCACACCCGCTTGTAAGTGCGAGTACGTTCTGTGGAGCCTGCGATGATGTCTGCCCGGTGAAAATACCAATTGTAGAACTTATTCATAAACTGCGTGTGCGGAAGGTTTCGGAAGGGTTTTCCCCTGTGAAGGAAAAGCTCGGGATGCGTGTATTTGAGGCGGCTGCAAGATCGCCGTTTCTCTTTTCTTCAGGAGAGGGGCTCGCAAAAATATTCTGGCCTGTCTTGAGCAGTTTGGGCGGTGAAGACATCACCGGAAGACTTCCTGAGCCGGTGAAGATGCCCTTCAGGAGAAGGATGGAATGAACGATATTGTAAAGATTGACAAGATATCCCTTTTTTTGGCGAACGCGGCAAGGGCAGCGGCGGGAGCATGTCGGCTAAAAGACAAGGAAAAGCTGGCGGATAAGGTCTTGGAATTAGTGCCTAAAGGAGCATCGGTTTTTTGTCCGCGGTCGACGAAGCTCGAAAAGGCGGCAGCAGGCAAGCTCTCTAGAATAGTCGCTGATTACGGTTCAGCCAAGATAACAGTAGAAGAAGTTTCCGCCGCTATTGCGGAAACAGGCAGTATTGTCTGCGACAGTAGCGGTGGGAAGGCCGTGCAGGCAAGCCTTCTCCCATCGCGTCATATAGCAATTGTTCCCCGTGAAAAGATATTCGTCACTCTCGACGACTTCTTTAAGAAATATTCGGCATCAATGCCAACAAACATAACATTGATAACGGGCCCCAGTTGTACCGTGGATGTGGAACTTGGACTTGCGATCGGAGTGCACGGGCCTGAACGGCTGGATATCATCGTAGTCTAAGTTTGATACCCCTGTCGGACTGGGCGAAACTATGCGGTTGTGCGCGTATTAGTCGTAGCAGCCATTTTGCTTTTTGCGGCATCGGTCGTCATCGCGTATTCCGTAACCACTGATCTGAGGCTGTTGACTCGGTTAATCCATCCGTTGAGATACTTGCCGTATTTCTCGGGTTTTGCCGATGCAAGTCGAATAAAACGGTCTTCCCTCATCTTAAGGTAGGCATCAATATCGCCACCTGACTTATTCAGGATTTTCCTCGCGGCAGAGGGACTATTTACATAAGTATCGAAATGGACAACGCTCAGCGGGTAAGGCAGGTTGGCCGCCCCCGATTTGTCCCATATCTTCTTGTAGATTGCCTCTGCTTCGGCCTTTGAAATATTCCTGATATCACCCCTATATCCGTATTCCCCAGCGGTTGACTGGAGAATGCCCATCTTCGAAGATTCCTTCCCCCCATCCATCTTGACGTATCCGGTGCCTTCGTGCTTCATGACGATCTTGACGATATCCTTGAATCCAGAATCTGTGGGAGTCTGAACAGGGGCCGAGCGAATGGGGGTTGAAACGGCGGGACTGAAAAGGTTCTTCTTGAAGACAACCTGCATATTCTCCATCTGCTTGAATGACGCGGCGAAGACTTTGTTGAAGGAGCTGTTCGATAGATTGGGTTGTGTAGACCGAGCGTTGTCCTGCGGGTCGACGGACTTGCCGCCTGTTTTATCGATCTCTAGCGGTCGGTGTGACATAATTGGTCTTTTCTCCAAACGAAATGATGTTGATTAATTGTAGCATAGACCGATGGAGGAAATACATGTAATAACGAGGCAGGACTGTGACGGGGGCGGTTTGAGGACCGCCCCCCGTTCTGCGATGATTTACGGAATGGCTGCGGTGATCCTGTATTTCAGCTCGCTCATTCGGGTTGCCATCATCTTGTGCTTCTTTTCGTCTTCGAGAATGAGCTTAAGAAGCTGTTTTGTGACGCCATCTCGTGTCATTTCGATCGCCTTATTCGCAGTATCAATCGATTCCTGCTCGAGATCGATATGCTTGTTGAGCAGTGAAGAGACGCCGGCCAGATCGTCAGGTGAAAGTTCATAAGCCATTTTGGTCATACTGTCGATGACTAGTTGGAGTATCGACGCATGCTTTTCCGAATCGTTTCTGATCGCTGTTGTCAGGGTGATCATGATGGGGTTCTTCGCCTTTTTGAGGATCGCATTACAGCTTTTAATTGTACTTGCTTCAACACCTTTCCATTTTCTGAGCAAAGCAAGTAATTCACGATCTCGTGCATGTGCTTTTGGAGCTGCCATATAAAACCTCCTTGGATTTATTTTATTAAAAAGTATAGCAACAAACTGGCGATAGTCCTAAAAGAGGATAATACTTTGGCATGGATTACTGCATGACCTCCCGCTATGGTCGGTAACGGCACATCGACAGAAGGTGACCTTCATTGCGGTAGCACTCTTCTTTTTGCCTGTATCATCGGCAGCTGTGCATTGATCTTCGTTATCGCGCTCTCGATCGGCACTGCAGAGAGCTTGATTGCTTCTAAAGGACTAAAAAACATTTCGCTTTACTCCAACAAAATCAGCGGCTGGACATTGGTGGTAGCTGGGTATTTACCCTGGCCTTACCAATCTGTGAACAGGGTATTACGATTTTCATTCCAAACGGGCCTAGCTGTAAATATTTGGTGCCCCAGCAGCCGTTGATATTTTTATTATTTACCTGTTTTTAGTTATTATAAAAAAAAGGTGATTTAGGATGAGACCAGTACAATGAGCATATTCCCCGTTACAAATACAAAGGAACAAGCCCTTAAGGCTAAGATGGATGCCCTTAACATCCGCGAGGCTGATATCGAGGAATCCTTTGTGCGCTCGGGCGGGCATGGTGGTCAGAATGTCAACAAGACATCAACATGCGTCTATCTTAAGCATGTCCCTACCGGAATAGAAGTGAAATGCCAGAGAGAGCGGTCTCAGGTTATGAACCGTTATTTTGCCCGCGTATGGCTAGTGAAGAAGATCGAGCAGAAGATCAGGGGTCTGGAGAGCGACGAGATTCAGAGGATCGAGAAAATCCGTCGACAGAAGCGGAAGCGCTCGAAAAGGGCAAAAGAGAAGATGCTTGCCGACAAGGCTGCCCAGGCAGTAAAGAAAAGGATGAGGACTATGATAAAGTCATTCGATGAATAATAATTCCGGAGGGGTTGATTTGCGGTGCAGAGGCTGCAATGCAAAATTGAGTCTAGTCGTCGGGTGAACGTCCGTTATCTTAAGCTGCACGGGGTGCGGCCATATATATAGTCCGACTGGATACCGGGATGCGTTTGACGAGGAGACTTGGAAGTTGATAGAACGACGGAACTGCAACTCATAATGTGTCTATGAATACTAAAACACCATTTCGTCTTCATTTTCCTGAAGACGAAAAGAGATTACCCTGGCTTCCTCAGCTTCTAGATGCCTATGCCGTGATCGACAACGGGGTTTCTGCGGCAATCAATGAGGAGGAGAAAAAAAGAGGTGTAAGGCTTGCGTGCGGAAAAGGCTGCGGGAATTGCTGCACCACGCACCGTGATATACCTGTATATCCGCTTGAACTTGTCGGGATTTACTGGTTTGTCATCGAAAAACTTCCTCATCCGTTACGCGGTATTCTGAAAAAGAGGCTCCTCGATCATCGCAAGGGTGACCTGTGTCCCTTTCTGATCGACGGCACCTGCTCAATACATTCGATGCGACCCATCGCTTGCAGGCAGTTCAATGTATTCAGCAAAGTCTGCGAGGCCGACGAGGACCCGTACTATACGAGAAGATCAGATGTGCTGTCTCCGCGTCGTGATTGCACCAACAGTGCCTTTTCTATCATGCTCCCTTTCTACGGTGTTACCGGCAAGCGGGAAATTGAACGCGCTGTTCGGACTAGGGTGATCGACAGTCTCGCCCGCGCTCTGCAATTATACAACTGGCAGGAGCTTTCTATCAGGATGGATGAGTTTGATTTCAGTAGGGAGGCGACGGTTTAATCAAACTTTGGAGGTCTGTACCTAGTGACTCCTGCTGAAAATATTTAAAACGTCCAAAACTGTTAATTAGTGCAATTACAATAAATGATAGAAGAGTCCTCCCGTTACAAAGAGAATTTCTTCAAGAATACAAAAACAGTGACGTTAATAAAAGAGAAGAAGCAAGGAATCTATTCCTGTCCCTTTAGCATACTCGAACGAGTCTGATATTTGCTATACCCACATATGAAGGGTATGATCTCTGCGGCAAGCGATGGGGCATTCCGCACAGACTTTCGGTAATACATAAAAAGGAGGCAAAGTCTAACGACTTTGCCTCCTTATCAGCTTAAAGAATTCAGCTTATTTTACGATTGGCTTGTCCCCTGCCATTCCCCAAGTCATCACAGAATCAATCTCCGGGTCCCAAGCATTATTTCCGTTAGTATCAACGTACCAATACCCATTTCTGAAGACGCCGATCTTTGTCTTTCCATCACCATTCCAGTCGCCGACAACAGGGATATCCTCAGCTGTACCGAAGGGAATCGCTGCATCAACACCCGGATCCCATGCATTATTCCCGTTGGTATCAAGGTACCAATACCCATTTCTGAAGACGCCGATCTCGGACTTGCCATCTACACTGCCATTCCAGTTGCCGACAACGGGGATGTCACCGGCCACACCGAAAGATATACAGGCCGCTTTCGTCGGATCAGTAGGCGCTCCGCAGCTAGCCCATGTGCCCGTGGCAAGGTACGTGCCAGAATAGTCAAGATACCACATCCCGTTCCTGAAGACGCCGATCTTGGTTCTTCCGTCACCATTCCAGTCGCCGACAACGGGGATATCCCCGGCTGTACCGAAGGGAATTGCTACATCAACACCCGGATCCCATGCATTATTCCCATTCATATCGAGATACCACATGCCGTTTCTGAATACGCCGATCTTTTTCGTGCCAGTGCCGTCCCAATCACCCATGACTGGTATGTCTCCGGCTGTTCCAAAGGGACTAGCAGTGTCCGCACTTGCATCCCAAATACCGTTTTGATTCATATCCATGTACCATATACCTTTTCTAAAGACACCTCTATATGATTGTTTGGCAGTTATCGAAACCGTAGCGCTCATGCTTGTCGACACTTTGCCAGCTGCATCTTTGGCCCAGGCATAGAAGGTTCTGCTGCCTGCTGCAGAGGTCGTGTGCGATGTCGGGGCGGTTGCAGACCATCCTGCAGCGGAGGTAGCAGGCGCAGTTGCAGTCTCTGTAACAATATATCCAGTTACTGCTATGTTATCCGTGGCGGTGAAAAGGGTAATCGGAACATTGAGTGAAGTTGCAGTGGCAGGCATAGTGAAACCAGTCACTGTGGGAGCCGTAGTGTCAATGGTGATGGTAACCGAAGCACTGAGACTGGTCGATACATTACCGGCTGCGTCTTTAGCCCAGGCATAGAGTGTTTTGGTGCCAGCGGTAGTGAAGGTGTGGGAAGTGGGAGCGGTTGCAGACCATCCTGCGGCTGAAGCGGCTGGCGCCGTGGCCGATTCGTTTACCAGATAACCGGTCACTCCGACGTTATCAGTTGCTGTTAAACTGGTGATCGATATGGTCAAAGAGGTTGCAGTAGCCGGAATAGTGAAAACTGTCACTAACGGAGGAGTTGTATCGGGCAATGTAATGGTAGTGCTTGCGGTTCTGCTAGTCGATACATTACCGGCTGCGTCTTTAGCCCAGGCATAGAGTGTTTTGGTGCCAGCGGTAGTGAAGGTGTGGGAAGTGGGAGCGGTTGCAGACCATCCTGCGGCTGAAGCGGCTGGCGCCGTGGCCGATTCGTTTACCAGATAACCGGTCACTCCGACGTTATCAGTTGCTGTTAAACTGGTGATCGATACGGTCAAAGAGGTTGCAGTAGCCGGAATAGTGAAAACTGTCACTAACGGAGGAGTTGTATCGGGCAATGTAATGGTAGTGCTTGCGGTTCTGCTAGTCGATACATTACCGGCTGCGTCTTTAGCCCAGGCATAGAGTGTTTTGGTGCCAGCGGTAGTGAAGGTGTGGGAAGTGGGAGCGGTTGCAGACCATCCTGCGGCTGAAGCGGCTGGCGCCGTGGCCGATTCGTTTACCAGATAACCGGTCACTCCGATGTTATCAGTTGCTGTTAAACTGGTGATCAATACGGTCAAAGAGGTTGCAGTAGCCGGAATAGTGAAACCAGTCACTGTGGGAGCCGTAGTGTCAATGGTGATGGTAACCGAAGCACTGAGACTGGTCGATACATTACCGGCTGCGTCTTTAGCCCAGGCATAGAGTGTTTTGGTGCCAGCGGTAGTGAAGGTGTAGGAAGTGGGAGCGGTTGCAGACCATCCAGCTGCTGAAGCGGCTGGTGTGGTGGCGGATTCGTTTACCAGATAACCCGTCACCCCGACGTCATCCGTTGCAGTAAAACTGGTGATCGATACGGGCAAAGACGTTGCAGTGGGCGGAATAGTGAAAGCGTTCACTGTCGGAGGAGTTGTGTCAGAAGGCAATGATTCCGTTTTTGAAACCTCATTCGAGGGGGTACTCTCTAATCCTGCGGTTGTATATGCAGTTACAACAAAATAATATGTGCCGTTGGAGAGGTTGTTAAGCGTATAGGTTATTACATTGGTGAGAGTAATTGAATTAGTGTAAGTACCGGAAGAAGTTCCATAATAAAGATTATATCCAGAAAGGTCTGTCAGCGGTGTTCCATCTGTGTTCGTGCTCGGAGCAGTCCAGTTCAGGGTTACTGCTGAAAAGGCATTTTCAACGGACATCGGTAAAGTAAGCATCAATACGGTCAGAAGAGCCAGCACAGGATTGCAAATACGAAATGATACCTTGCTTAGTCTTCGTCCTGTGATACTTTCTGCTACCATATGCACCTCCATGACTCCACTGGGGATTAAAGACCATGGGAGGTGCTCTAACCTCCCGGCAACCCGGCTGCCTTGTCCATACAGGATTTAGGCCCGTGGCTTTGCGTCCCATCATTTCGGATGGTTTGCCTTTTTCGGGTTAACGGATAAAATCCGTCTCTCTAAATTGGAGTATAAAAGATAATGCAGATGGTTTCCGTGATAGCAATCACACTCTGGCTATTTCGGGACTCCCTTATTATTTGAGAAAAGAAGAATGCGCTAGCCTCAGAGAACTCCGGTGCCTCTAATTAGATTTTCGAATTCTTAAGGGAAAATTCTTTTTAAAAGGAAAGTTGGAGGCATATTCTTCTGTTTTTTTGGGGCGAAATAAGGCCGTCTTTTTGAAGTTAATCGAGGCCCCTTGTCAACGTTTTTCGAGTCAGACCGATCACGTCATGTTTTGATGAGTAAGCCGAATGTTTAACAGCATTTTCTCATAGATCTTTCCCCCTGCTTGCTGGACAGTTGATTGAGAAGCATAATGACCCTCTGGGACGCTGTCCTCAAGTTAAAAGCTTATAGTAAGAATTTTCATAGTCAAATATCTCATTGACCACTACGACCCTTTTAGCTGTGCCAGATTCCCTGAGAAATAAGGGTTGGCCGACAGTAAGCTGACTGCGTCACTATGCCGCAGGTGATACTTTCGCTCCATGCTTGATAAAGAGTCGATAAAACTCTTTGTCAGGACACGAAGGATATTTGCATGAGACATGTAGAGTGGAAGGGCAGTAACAAGAGAACTTCTCTTGCTGAGGTTTCGCGGGGCGTTCACATCCGCATGCATGATACTATGGCCGAGTAGGCCGGAGGAATTACACCTCCAGCCTCTCACAGAACCGGACATGATAGTCTCCCATCATCCGGCTCGTGCCAGCCATCTTCTAAGATCCTCTTAGACCCAAGACTACACATTGAGTGATAGTTCCTCCTGGTTGCCCAGTTGACAGTTACTCTCTGTGGACTGGCTCATCTCCTTCCCTCCGCGGCTTATTATCACCGCTTCATCGGTACTACAAGATGATCCGCCCCCTTTATGTGCATCGGTACTTTCCTCCTTCGTGGGGATGCCACTTATAAAGTTTTCCCTTAGCATCACATAAAGAGTTCCTACGTTTTACAAAAGAGCCAGAATCAAGCTCGTGCCAACTCTACGCCGGATGTCACTTAGGCAGTAAACAGGTTTCCCCTAAGCTAATCTTGGAGCATTTTGCAGACTCCAATTTTGACATCATCTAATGTATTTCGACGCTTACATTGGTTCACTTAACATTCACCTTCTTGATCCACACCTGACGTATCTAGTACGCCTTTTCCTCAACCGTTCACTACCGTAGTCTTTCGATCTAAAGCAGCGTGAGGCGGTTTGAAATCAACACCTGCATGCCGATTCCGAAGGGCCTTCCTTCATCTCTTTTGCAACCTCGCAGCACAAACAAAACTTACACTCAAAAACAGATTGAGACTTACGGTTATTCTTGTCCACATACCCGCATACTGAGCATTGCTGAGAGGTGTATGCGGGATTCTCATATCTGGTGACAATCCCGAATTCTTCTTCCAGCGACTTCAATTTGGCAACAATACAGGACTTGCCAAAGCGGGACAGCAGCCGATTCATTCTCTTTGAGAGATTGAGGTTACGAAAGTCCAACTTCTCGACGACTATCTCTGCGGGAAGATATATCTCTTTAATACGGTTGAACAACCTGTTGATCTCGTTCTTCAGGTAATCCCTCAATTCAGAGACTCTGTGGTCGTACCTCGGGCTCCGCACCGGCAAGCCCTGGCGCTGCCTGTTTGCGGCAAGCGGACTGATGCGGTTGTCGTAATACAGGAGCCGACCCATAAAGTCCCTGCCAAACCGGTCTCCCTTGTCAGTTGCCATTGCCGTGACAAGACCGATGTCCACGCATATCTTGTCAATCGCCGGGACATAGTCATTCTTGTGATCGGGTACGTCTTTGATGAAGCTTATGGATATCTCGTTTTTGTCGTTGAGATTCACCTGACAGAACTTCTTCTGCCTGCCGGCAATGTCATCGAAATACGCATTGGACTCCACAGGCATGTAGACGGGCTTGCCTTTCTCCAAAGTGGAAAGCCGCACCCAGTAGTCAAAAGCACTTGCCTTGCCATGGATCTTCCCCGAAATCACCGCCACTTTGTTATCAAGATTCATATTGATGTGTTGAAACGAAGGCTTACGGTGCTTGGACAGGATGTGGTTGAATATCTTACGGGAGAGTTTCAGATCATCCGACTCGATGGTAAGTCCCTGCTTGATCGTATATAGATACTCTTTGTCATCACTCTGCGCACGCTTTTTCGCTTTTTTGGCCACAAACAACATAGAGAAGGGGTACTTGTTGTACCACAACCCATACTTGTTGATAGTGAACATCCGGTGTTTACTGTTCTGGTCAAGACTGCTGCGATGGACATGAAAAATAAAATCATTCTGCCTATTGGTAATGAAGGAATCCAGTGCCCCAACCACCTGATACTGACAGGTCTGCTTGAAGCGCTCAGATAGTAGTGTTTCAATACGCTTGATGTCACATTGCTTATTGAAGGGTTGAGCAGACTCATAGAAGCAACGCCACTGATCCCACGCAATAAGACTGGCAGTGTCCCGATAAGCCCGTATCGTCTGGATGACCTTCACCTGCTTGCCTTTGTTGGCAAGATGTTTTAGCTTATATGTCTTGTCCATCCACGCTTTGCTGCTTGCCAGCTGTCAATTCCTGTATGATCTTTTCCGTTTTTCTCTTGCAGCGTCTCTGACCATAAAGTCTGGCACAGAAGGAGGTAATAATAGCCACCAGATCCTGAAGTAGATCCTCCTTGCCATTGTCCGCTTCGTTGACTACCTGGATGTCGCGCCCATCGGCATTCAGCAGGGTCTTGTATCCGGTGAACCCGAACCGCGTAAACCTGTCTTTGTGCTCCACAACGATAATCCTTACCGTCCGATCCTGTAGCAAAGACAGCCATTGCTTACGGGTGTCGTTGATACCAGACCCTACTTCGGTTATAACCCTGCTCACTTTGTATCCCTTTGCAGCACAGTAATCCAAAAGACGGCGCTTCTGTGATTCCAGGTTGTTCTTGTTTTCAGAACAAGAGACCCGACAGTAAACGCCAACTGCCTGTTCCGAACCCTGGGACTCTTCTTCGCGGACAATGACCGTCCCCGTGGGCAGCTTGTAGGCATTGAGCTTGCCGTCTTTGAATAGCCGCCATGCCGTCTGATAGCTGATGCCTAATTGCTTTGCGTATGTCGATAATTTCATGATTTATTATACTATATATGATAGCAATTGTCTATATTCTTATTGAAGATTAAAGATACCCTGCTCCGAGAATCGCGGAGTCTGAGGCAAAACATCTGGAGCATGTTGTTGAGTCCCTTTCTGCGGTCACAAAGAATAATGAAGAAATCTTAATTAAATCTTAATTAAATCTTAATTAAATCTTAATTAAATCTTAATTGAAATAGCATATATTTATGGGGTAGAACGTTGAATGAAAAGAATGAATCACTATCTGTATAGCGAAAGAGGAGGTTTACAATGGCTAACGTAAAAGATAACGTCTTTGTACTGGGGCAGACACCAAATTATGCAGTGACCAGCCATGAAGAAGAGTCTTTTGTCATGGGATGTCTATCAAGAGACACGATGACTGGTCTTGAAGAAGACCCTTTTGTGCTGGGGCGGATGCTTTTGGCCTTCATCGCGTTTGAACTTATTATTGGGTTGGGAGTTTTTAAATATTTTCAGTAAGAGCAGTCATGGAGTGCTCCTACTGAAAGCTTTATGGGACCAGAAGGGACTTAATTATTGCTTATGTTCCCATTCCCAGGCAGTGCGTATAATAAAGTCAATGTCGTCATGTTTCGGCTTCCATCCAAGCTGATTTAGCACTCTCGTGTTATCAGCAACGAGACTGGGAGGATCCCCTGGTCTGCGACCTGCCTCTTCGACGGCGAAATCGATGCCCGTAACCGCTTTAGCGGACTTAATTACCTCACGGACTGAATACCCACGCCCATATCCGCAATTATAAACCCGGCTTTGTCCATGGGCCATAAGATGGATAAGGGCAGAAATGTGTACCTCAGCGAGATCGTTAACATGAATATAATCGCGAATACAGGTCCCGTCCGGGGTGGGATAATCTATTCCAAAGATAGAAAGTTTTGAAAACTCGCCTTTTGCCGTTTTGAGTGCGCGTGTTATCAGATGTGTTGATTCTTTATAGGCCTGGCCTATTCTGCCGCCAGGATCGGCGCCCGCAACATTAAAATAGCGAAGCGCTATATACCTAAAATCCGATGAAAAGGACAAATCCTGCAAAATTCGTTCTACAACTGTCTTTGACATACCGTAGGGATTAATGGGGTTCAACGGAGCATCCTCATTTACCGGCACCTCATCCGGGATTCCGTAGACTGCGGCAGTTGATGAAAATATTAACTTCTGCACCCTGGCAGATTTGAGGACCTCTAACAGCGTAATAGTATTTGCGATATTATTGTGATAATATTTCAGAGGGTTATTGACGGACTCTTCTACCTGGATATGTGCAGCGAAATGCATGACCGCATCCGGCGAAAAAGCATTGATAGTTTCGGTGAGCAAGGCCTTATCAGCCAGGTCCCCGACGATCAACTCCCCGTACAGCACAGCCCAAGCATGGCCTGTTGAAAGATTATCATAGACAAGTATCTGATGATCCATCTCGCCAAGCATTTTGACGACATGACTGGCAATATATCCTGCCCCACCGGTCACGAGAATTTTCATCTTACTGTGTACCCTTCATGATGATAGTGTAAGCTCAATTCTGTAAAAGAAAAATGGGTACAATCATAGGGGAAAGAAATCTCTCAAAGAGAGAAAAGGAGAATCATACCCATGAGGAAAAGTTTAACAAGAAAAGGCAAAAAAAAGTAATCGAGGCGGAAGTAGATGTGAAAATATTTTGAATGTGAAACTTATTTGATGCAGACCTCGATGAATTCGTTATCCTTCACAAGCTTCCTTACGTTGTCATGATCTTCCCGGCATGGAGATATATAGGCAGTCAGCACGGGGGTAGCCCCACGGCGACAAAAAGCTTAGCTCCCCAATACACCGGATGGTCCCCTTCTTATCTGCCGGACTGAATCCGAGATGATGATTAAGCCCGTGGCAGACTTCTGGCCGTGCATTACTTAGCTCCTAATTTCACATTCATGGAGAGCTCTACATGAGTCATTATCCTGCGTGGATTTTCCTGCTGGAAATAGGCAATCACAATGAATTTATTAATTGGTCAAAACCACTGACAATGTCAGTGGTGGGCCGTGGGGGCGGAGGCAGCACATCGAAAGTGAGCTGGGGAGGTTGGCGAGCTGAGAGGCCTATCATAGCATAGAATCGATGAATAAATTTCTGAAGACCTCTGAGGTAGTCTATGGGTGCGAATACCATTTTGTCTGGGCGCCGAAATATAGATACAAAGTATTGGGAGCAGAGGTTGGGGAGAGGCTCCAGGTTATATTGACGGAGCTATGTGAATGGCATAAAAATACTAGAAGGAGCAATCAAAGAAGACCGCGTTGACATGTATTTCTCAGTACCACCCAAGCATTCACCGCTTCAAGTCATGAAGATATTGAAGGGGCAGAGTGCGGAGTATTTGGGCCGTAAGTTTCCTGAGCTGGCAAAGAAATACTAGGGAATGTAGATCTAGGTGAGAGGATATTGTGTAAATACCGTAGGGCTGAACGAAGAAGTTGTAAGGGAATACGTGAGGAAGCACCAAGAGGAAGAGATTAAGGAAGAACAGCGACGACCATGGGACAACTGCGGAGGACATTGTCAAGAGTTGTTGTCTTCTCTAGGAAAGCCACCAGCAAAGTCGGTGGTTGTTTACTATAAATACTACTCATTCGTAAAACGCCAAGTATCGATAATCTGAAATGAGTAGCCGATTGATTATGACCGTAAATATTATCGGCAATTATTTTTCATGTGTTATTTAATCGAGATATTTTGTTAGGAATCCGAGACGGGCATCTGCCCAGCCGGGTTAAATATAGCACATTGGCTGCAGTCGACGCGTTTGTGCACGAAAAAAGAATATCACAGTGTTACCTGAGGATCCTGAGGCCCGCCTTATTATCTCCGACCCAGACCACTTTTGCCTCTGCGGAGGGGCGAATAATGTTCACTGTATGCCCCATGGTGAGCCACGCACTCGTAGAGATACCGAAGCCGCTTTCACTCGCATCGAGGATTTCGCAGCTCCAGATGTTTCCCCTTGGATCGGCAAATTCGGTCACTACGGCGCATCTGCGCCTGGGCCGACGTCTTTTTTCACAATAGATATGTTCCTGCCGCTTCTTGAAAAAACTCCCCCATATGCCCATCTTCTTAACATATTAGCATATTTTGCGCCATGAATTACAACATAACGACATTATTGATATAAAGAAATTATGCTGTATCTTCACGGTGTCGACTGGATAAGAAGCAGCATGAAAATGGTATGGATTGGCTAGGGACAACGAGAAATCGAGTTTTCATAGGCATAAGAAATCTGGCATGATTACGCGATGACCCACTTTACGTAACAGTTGCCACGACAGTCGTCTCTGAACTTTCTTTATAGCAGTCTGCTCTTCTAACGTCCTGGCGACTTTTGTCAGCACAACCGACTGGCTGGCCTGTATCCCATACACCATCTTCCGTACAAGTCGCCTTGCCACTTTTGAAGGCCATAAAAAGTCCCCCCATTTTTTACAGACGTATCGAGTCAACTTCGTAATCGCCGTCCTTGCCACTCCAGCAATACTTCGCGTGAATTATGGCGTTATTATTGGCGGAACTCTTGGAAGAAGCTATATCAGCATAAGAAATGTCGTGGTGCCGGTCGTTGCCATTTCGTACTTTGCAGCGGTGTATCTTGGGCAGAACATAAAGCTTCGATTGCTGGTTGAGCGTGTTTTTGTGGTGTCCAAACTATTCATTAGTAGTGTCGAGTTTCTTCAATTATGCAATAGCCGATGGGATATACAATCTGCTGTTCCCAGATAAGACAGCATTGCGGGGATTGTCGGCCGCTAGCAGCGATGACTTTCAATTCACCTTCGAGTTCGGATGAAAACTCAGGAAACTCCAACTATTCATGACATTCCAGTAATTTTCCTTGACTTGATGCCACGACTGCACTACACTATTCATGAAACTCTGTTAAATACTAAAAAAATAGCTTTATCAAATGAACGAAAGGAAAAATCATGAAATTATTATCTATCAGTTCATTGTTTGTTGCCGTAGTGCTTACGGTGTCGGGTACAGCTTTTGCCCTTGACTACAAGGCCGACCTCTCGCTGTCTTTATTCGAACAATACAATGACAATATATTCCTTACGCACAGAGACAAAACCTCCGACTATATTACGGAAGTCAACCCTGAGGTCACGCTCTCCACGAAGACGGAAAAATCAGATGTTATGGTTAAGTACTCTCCATCGTTTAGTTATTACAGCACACAGCACCAAGAGAACACCACCACTGAATCAGCCACCGCTCGAGGCCTCTTCAAGCTGACGGATAGTCTTTCTGCCGGAATCTCCGATGTCTTTTTGAAAACAAAGGATTTGGTTGCAATAAGGAATTTAGAAACGGTGGGACCGTCGGGCTCAACACAGAATACAATAACGGTGGGACCGTTGGTCTCAACACAGAATACAATAACGATGAATACCCTAAACGCAAATGTCGACTATAGGATTTCCGAAAAACTGACATTGCAGCCCTCTTTGATTTATACGATTGCCGATAATTCTCAACCTGGCTTCAGTGATATCACGACATACACCGGGGCTATGGGTGCCAGCTATCTCCTTAGCGGAATGACTACTCTGAATGCAAAAGCTGAATTTGACGCTTATGTGTATTCCATCAGCGGCAATGTTTACGAGCAGCAGTTCACCATAGGAGCGCACCACAAGTTCACACCTACACTTAGTGTCGATGCAGCTGCAGGAATAGACATACAAGAGATCGAACTGACATCAAAAAATGATACATACTTTATCGGGAACTTCATTGTCACAAAGACATTTGAAAAGGGCTATGCTAGCTTGTCTTATATAAACAGCGTTATTTCCGGACTTGAGACCGCTGCTCCAGTGAGACAAGAAGTGATCACAGTGAACTATAACAGAGATGTGACTGCTGCCATAAATACCGCCATTTCTGCTTGGTACGGGCATTACAGAGCCGTAAATAATACCGGGCCCGACCAGAAAAGGGATGATATGGGGGGTAATGTCAAGATTTCGTACAAGCTTTTTCGATGGGCGGACCTCTTTATTTCGTATTCCTACGTAAATTCGGACAACGAAGAGAATCATGTGGGCAGTTATATCAACAACATCGTAACGGCCGGTCTCAAACTATCAAAGCAGGCAAATTTCTAGAAGGGCAAAACTGCGGCATAACAGCTCTCTTAATGTCAAGATGAGAGTTGTTGTGTTGCCATCTGTTTTGTGGAATCATAACAGATGAACGTCATTCCACTATGGTAGGGCATAATGTTTTATGATCTTCCGAGCTTTTCGATATCGCATCTTTCGAACTGCAGAGCCAAGGGAGCATCGAGGGACTGAAGTTCGGCCATATATCATAGACAAGTACCCGATGTCCCAACTCACCGAGCATCTTTACGATATGGCCGCCTATGTATCCGGCGCCTCCGGTGACGAGAATCGTCATACTGAATTATCCCTCTGATGATACCGATCACTTTATATTCTCCACCTCTCGCCGAGTATCGCAGATCTAGCTGCAAACTGAGACCTTACCTACTGCTTCGCAGAGCGTCTAATTCGGCCATCTCTCGATAGTCTAACAAGGAGAGTTCGTCCCTTCGAATATTCTTTGCAGCGTTCGTATCCGCATCTTCTGGAGGCCTCATACAGGTTATAGTTTTTCATGCTACTGTATCTGCTTTGCCTGTTCGTGCCAGTTGATAGAATCATTGATCAGCATTTATTAGCTTAGAGTCAGCTCCTCCAAGCAAGCGCTTACTGTAACCTGTTTCAGGCTCGGACTACCTTCCCTTCCTTGTCGATTTCTCTTTTGATAAGATTTCGGGTATCTACTACGAGCTGCGCATGTTCTAGAATAAAATGAGGATCGTAAGAGGAATGGTCCGTTACAATGATCACACAGTCATAACTCCTGACGGTCTCCGGCGTCAATGGAATGGATTTCATGTTGATATCGTACTTCCTCATCTTGTGAGTCGCTGGTATGAACGGGTCGTTGTAATCCACAACGGCCTTACGGGCTTTTAGAAGCTCTATAATCTTGAGAGATGGAGATTCACGGATATCGTCGATGTCTTTCTTATAAGAGAGTCCCATAATCAGCACTCGCGCGCCATTGATGCTCTTTCCTGTTTCATTCAGCGCCATCAGGGTTTTTTCTACTACATAATAAGGCATCGACGTGTTGATCTCACCTGCGAGTTCGATAAACTTGGTGGTGAACTCGTACTCACGGGCTTTCCAGGTCAGATAGAATGGGTCAATCGGTATGCAATGTCCGCCCAGGCCCGGGCCTGGATAGAATGCCTGGAACCCGAAAGGCTTTGTTTTAGCGGCGTCGATTACTTCCCAGATGTCGATTGCCATCCGGTCGAAGCACATCTTCAACTCGTTCACCAGTGCTATATTTACCGCTCTGTAAATATTCTCAACAAGTTTAGTCGCCTCGGCCGCTCTCGTTGACGAAACAGGGACTGTCCGATCCACCACGCTGTCGTACAGGGCTTTAGCAACATTCAGGCACTGAGGAGTGTAGCCGCCCACAACCTTCGGAATAGTGCGTGTCGAAAATTGCGGATTATTCGGGTCTTCGCGTTCGGGTGAGAAGGCGAGATGGAAATCAACACCTGCTTTCAGGCCAGTCGCTTCAAGGATTGTCCGCATGTCAACATCTGTGGTACCGGGATAAGTTGTAGATTCCAAGACGATAAGCTGTCCCTTTCTAAGAGTGTTTGCAATCGCTTTCGTAGTGTTCATTACATAGGAAAGGTCGGGTTCCCGGTATTTGTTCAATGGTGTTGGAACGCAAATGATGATACAGTCCATGGACGCAAGTTGTGCAAAGTCCGTCGTGGCTTTGAATCTTACGGATGCTTCTGCAACCAGCGATGAAGGAAGATGCTTGATGTAACTTTCACCGCGTTGAAGCTTTTCTATTTTTGTCGGATCTATGTCGAAGCCGCTCACAGAAAACTGAGCACGACAAAATTCGAAGACAAGAGGAAGACCTACATATCCGAGACCGATAATGCCGACTGCAGCATCCCGAGATTCAATCTTTTCTAACAAAGTCATACTATCCTCCGATAATTATTTTCTTACTAGTATTGTATTGTGATGGCTGGATTCGTTACATTCTCTAGCTATCAGCTTAGTGACGCCTACATTGCAGATGGATATACTGGAGATGCAATTTCTATCTCTACCCGAGTCGAGACACACCAGTGATCACTTTCTCCTGATACGATGACGGTGAAATCGAAAGGAACGGGTACTCAATCTTCCATTCTACCAACATGGCTGCAAGCTTATTGGCGCTGAGACGACTCAGTCCGACATCAAGTCGTTCCTTCCGAAGGGCAAGTGCTTTGTTTCAGATGAAACGGTTTCAGCCCGCAAACTGTTGGGACAATGGTTCGCCTGTCGAGCTGGTATTAAGACTGATTCTGTAAGCCTTACGCACTAGCATATATATATATATAGTCGTATAGCCCCGTCGGATCTAAAAGTCAACCGAAACGCCTTATATTTTTCAAGCCTTATATCACTATCCTGAAGTGACGGTTTTTACGATAATTCTCCAATAAACGGAACGGCTTTCATCTCGGGTTCATAGCCCGATGAGGATTTCCAACGTAAATTCTAATTGGTTGGTTGTCCCCCGGGTTCGTTATAAGGTCATTGGCTTGATCAACACCCCAGAGGCTAAAGATATTCTCACTCCTAAAGAGAGGCTGACACGATATCACCTCTCTTTAGGAGTGAACTACTAAACGCCACTCAGACTAAATGTCAGATATCATTTTATCTGCCGTTGCATCATTCTAAACTCCGCCGACATTTCATGTCGAGGCAACAGTACCGTTGAAGAACATACCTATTGACCATTCCAGTCGCCGACTACCGGGATGTCGCCGGTAGTTCCAAAAGGTATGCATGCAGCCTTCGTCGGATCCGTAGGCGCACCGCAGCCAGCCCATGTACCCGTCGCAAGGTACGTCCCAGAGTAGTCAAGATACCACATACCGTTTCTGAAAACGCCGATCTTGCTTTTGCCGCCTCCGTTCCAGTCACCGATTGCCGGGATGTCGCCGGCCGTTCCAAAAGGTATGCATGCAGCCTTCGTCGGATCCGCAGGCGCACCGCAGCCAGCCCATGTGCCCGTGGCAAGGTACGTCCCAGAGTAGTCAAGATACCACATACCGTTTCTGAAAACGCCGATCTTGCTTTTGCCGTCTCCGTTCCAGTCACCGATTGCCGGGATGTCGCCGGCCGTTCCAAAAGGTATGCATGCAGCCTTCGTCGGATCCGCAGGCGCACCGCAGCCAGCCCATGTGCCCGTGGCAAGGTACGTCCCAGAGTAGTCAAGATACCACATACCGTTTCTGAAAACGCCGATCTTGCTTTTGCCGTCTCCGTTCCAGTCACCGATTGCCGGGATGTCGCCGGCCGTTCCAAAAGGTATGCATGCAGCCTTCGTCGGATCCGCAGGCGCACCGCAGCCAGCCCAAGTGCCCGTAGCAAGATACGTCCCGGAGTAGTCAAGATACCAGTTGCCACCTCTGAAAACGCCGATCTTGCTTTGGCTGTCACCATTCCAGTCACCGACTGTCTGGATGTCGCCGGCTGTTCCAAAAGGTATGCATGCAGCCTTCGTCGGATCCGCAGGCGCACCGCAGCCAGCCCATGTGCCCGTCGCAAGGTACGTCCCGGAGTAGTCAAGATACCAGTTGCCACCTCTGAAAACGCCGATCTCGACCACGCTTATCGCTGTAAACGACACGTCCCCGCCATAAGACGTGCCCACCGAGTTGGTGGCATAGGCCTGCACATGATAAGTTTGGTGCGAAGTCAGGCCCGTAATGTTGATGTTAAAAGTGCCGGTACCACCAGTGCTAGCGGCGATGCAGGTAACTCCTGAACCACCCAAAACAGGATTAGCTGCTGTACTGTAACAGACTCCCCTGGCACTAACTGTAGCACCTCCGGCTGACGTTACGTTGCCATTTAATGTTGCAGACGTGCGGTGGATCGAAGTAACCGCCGTGGTGGTGACCGCAGGCGAGTTTAAAGTCGTAACCTGCACGTCACCGCCATAAGTCCTGCCCACCGAGTTTGTCGCATAGGCCTGCACATGATAGAGCTGGCCAGGTGTGAGGCCCGTGATGCTGGCCGCGATCGCCGTGCCGGTAAGAGTGCCGGAGATGCAGGTAACTCCTGAACCACCCAAAACAGGATTGGCTGCTGTACCGTAACAGACGCCCTGGTCAGTAATCGTGGCGCCTCCGTTTGAATTGAGAGTGCCATTACCTGTTGCCGTTGTGGAGGTAATCGAAGTAACCGGTGTGGTGGTGACAGAAGGCACTGTTAAAGTCGTAAACTGCACGTCACCGCCATAAGTCCTGCCCACCGAGTTTGTCGCATAGGCCTGCACATGATAGAGCTGGCCAGGTGTCAGGCCTGTGATGCTGGCCGCGATTGCCGTGCCGGTAAGAGTGCCCGGGATGCAGGTAACTCCTGAACCACCCAAAACAGGATTGGCTGCTGTACCGTAACAGACGCCCTGGTCAGTAATCGTGGCGCCACCGTTTGAATTGAGAGTGCCATTACCTGTTGCCGTTGTGGAGGTAATCGAAGTAACCGGTGTGGTGGTGACCGAAGGCACTGTTAAAGTCGTAAACTGCGCGTCACCGCCATAAGTCCTGCCCACCGAGTTTGTCGCATAGGCCTGCACATGATAGAGCTGGCCAGGTGTGAGGCCCGTGATGCTGGCCGCGATTGCTGTGCCGGTAAGAGTGCCGGTGATGCAGGTGACTCCTGTACCACCCAAAACAGGATTGGCTGCTGTACCGTAACAGACGCCCTGGTCAGTAATCGTGGCGCCTCCGTTTGAATTGAGAGTGCCATTACCTGTTGCCGTTGTGGAGGTAATCGAAGTAACCGGTGTGGTGGTGACTGAAGGCGCAGCTGTTAAAGTCGTAAACTGCGCGTCACCGCCATAAGTCCTGCCCACCGAGTTTGTCGCATAGGCCTGCACATGATAGAGCTGGCCAGGTGTGAGGCCTGTGATGCTGGCCGCGATTGCCGTGCCGGTAAGAGTGCCGGTGATGCAGGTGACTCCTGTACCACCCAAAACAGGATTGGCTGCTGTACCGTAACAGACGCCCTGGTCAGTAATCGTGGCGCCTCCGTTTGAATTGAGAGTGCCATTACCTGTTGCCGTTGTGGAGGTAATCGAAGTAACCGCTGTGGTTGTGACTGAAGGCGCAACCGCTAAAGCCGTAAACTGCGCGTCACCGCCATAAGTCCTGCCCACCGAGTTTGTCGCATAGGCCTGCACATGATAGAGCTGGCCAGGTGTGAGGCCCGTGATGCTGGCCGCGATTGCCGTGCCGGTGAGAGTGCCGGAGATGCAGGTGACTCCTGTACCACCCAAAATAGGATTGGCTGCTGTACCGTAACAGACGCCCTGGTCAGTAATCGTGGCGCCTCCGTTTGAATTGAGAGTGCCATTACCTGTTGCCGTCGTGGAGGTAATCGAAGTAACCGCTGTGGTTGTGACCGAAGGCGCGGCTGTTAAAGCCGTAAACTGCACGTCACCGCCATAAGTCTTGCCCACCGAGTTTGTCGCATAGGCCTGCACATGATAGAGCTGGCCAGGTGTGAGGCCCGTGATGCTGGCCGCGATTGCCGTGCCGGTAAGAGTGCCGGAGATGCAGGTGACTCCTGTACCACCCAAAACAGGATTGGCTGCTGTACCGTAACAGACGCCCTGGTCAGTAATCGTGGCGCCACCGTTTGAATTGAGAGTGCCATTACCTGTTGCCGTCGTGGAGGTAATCGAAGTAACCGCTGTGGTTGTGACCGAAGGCACTGTTAAAGTCGTAAACTGCGCGTCACCGCCATAAGTCCTGGCCACCGAGTTTGTCGCATAGGCCTGCACATGATAGAGCTGGCCAGGTGTGAGGCCCGTGATGCTGGCCGCGATTGCCGTGCCGGTAAGAGTGCCGGAGATGCAGGTAACTCCTGTACCACCCAAAATAGGATTGGCTGCCGTACCGTAACAGACGCCCTGGTCAGTAATCGTGGCGCCACCGTTTGAATTGAGAGTGCCATTACCTGTTGCCGTTGTGGAGGTAATCGAAGTAACCGCTGTGGTTGTGACTGAAGGCGCGACCGCTGAAGCCGTAAACTGCGCGTCACCGCCATAAGTCCTGGCCACCGAGTTTGTCGCATAGGCCTGCACATGATAGAGCTGGCCAGGTGTGAGGCCCGTGATGCTGGCCGCGATTGCCGTGCCGGTAAGAGTGCCGGAGATGCAGGTGACTCCTGTACCACCCAAAACAGGATTGGCTGCTGTACCGTAACAGACGCCCTGGTCAGTAATCGTGGCGCCACCGTTTGAATTGAGAGTGCCATTACCTGTTGCCGTTGTGGAGGTAATCGAAGTAACCGCTGTGGTTGTGACTGAAGGCGCGACCGCTGAAGCCGTAAACTGCGCGTCACCGCCATAAGTCCTGGCCACCGAGTTTGTCGCATAGGCCTGCACATGATAGAGCTGGCCAGGTGTGAGGCCCGTGATGCTGGCCGCGATCGCCGTGCCGGTAAGAGTGCCGGAGATGCAGGTGACTCCTGTACCACCCAAAATAGGATTGGCTGCTGTACCGTAACAGACGCCCTGGTCAGTAATCGTGGCGCCACCGTTTGAATTGAGAGTGCCATTACCTGTTGCCGTTGTGGAGGTAATCGAAGTAACCGCTGTGGTTGTGACCGAAGGCGCGACTGTTAAAGCCGTAAACTGCACGTCACCGCCATAAGTCCTGCCCACCAAGTTTGTCGCATAGGCCTGCACATGATAGAGCTGGCCAGGTGTCAGGCCCGTGATGCCGGCCGCGATTGCCGTGCCGGTAAGAGTGCCGGAGATGCAGGTGACTCCTGTACCACCCAAAATAGGATTGGCTGCTGTACCGTAACAGACGCCCTGGTCAGTAATCGTGGCGCCTCCGTTTGAATTGAGAGTGCCATTACCTGTGGCCGTCGTGGAGGTAATCGAAGTGACCGCTGTGGTTGTGACCGAAGGCGCGATTGTTAAAGCCGTAAACTGCACGTCACCGCCATAAGTCCTGCCCACCGAGTTTGTCGCATAGGCCTGCACATGATAGAGCTGGCCAGGTGTCAGGCCCGTGATGCCGGCGGCGATTGCCGTGCCGGTAAGAGTGCCAGTGATGCAGGTAACTCCTGTACCACCCAAAACAGGACTGGCTGCTGTACCGTAGCAGACGCCCTGGTCAGTAATCGTAACGCCTCCGTTTGAATTTAGGGTGCCATTACCTGTTGCCGTGGTGGAGGTAATCGCGGTAACCGCTGTAGTTGTGACCGAAGGCGCAAGCCCTGAAGCCGTAAACTGCACGTCGCCGCCGTAAGTCCTGCCCACCGAGTTTGTCGCATAGGCCTGCACATGATAGAGCTGGCCAGGTGTGAGGCCCGAGATGCTGGCCGTGATTGCCGTGCCGGTAAGAGTGCCGGTGATGCAGGTGACTCCTGTACCACCCAAAACAGGACTGGCTGCTGTACCGTAACAGACGCCCTGGCCAGTAATCGTGGCGCCTCCGTTTGAATTGAGAGTGCCATTACCTGTTGCCGTCGTGGAGGTAATCGCAGTAACCGCTGTGGTTGTGACCGAAGGCGCGCTCAATTGAATAAAATTACCGAATCCACGAGGGTTAGTCCCCACACTATTAATTGTACTTACTGTAGTACCTATAATATACGAGACGTTACCGCCGGCGCTATCACATACATAGACGTTGCCGTTAGAGTTTACCTGAATGCCATAAGGGGAATTTCCAAGAACCACATCAATAGGCGACCCTTCTGTATTAGCATCACCATCTACGTTAATGACTGCGACGTTATGAGAGGAATTATTTGCCACATAGACGGTCTTCCCGTCAGGGCTTACTGCTATGCCATGCGGAACACCATACTCCACCAAAGTAATAGTACCCATGACGGCCTTGGGAGAAGCAGTAATATCAATCACTGTCACCGAGCTATCCTGGTTAGCGACGTAGGCGCGGGTGCCGGCAGGGTTTACTGCTATGCCAAAAGGGTTAGCCGCCGTTAGTGATATACCCGCTATATTAATTGTAGTTACTGTATTTGAGGTATCTATAACCGAGACTGTATGATCGACTGTATTAGTTACATAGACAAAGCCTGCAGGGTCAATGGCTACGCCAGTGGGGCCAACCCCCACATTAATTGGAGTTACAGAATTATTATTTGACGGATCAATAACCGAAACTGTACTGGGATTTATATTGTCGCCCTGATTAGCCACGTAAACGCGGCCGTTCGTAGGGGAAACCGCTATGCCGAGAGGGGCAGACCCTACAGGGATCGGCGAACCGATCACTAAATTTGTTGACGTATTTATAACAGAAACCGTACCGTCGCCGTAATTAGCCACGTATGCGCGACTGGTCGCAGGGGACACCGCTATGCCAATAGGGGCAGACCCTACTGGAATAGGGTAACCAACCCCAGTTACTACTGAGTTGCTAGACAAATCAATGACGTAAACGTGCCCTTCTGATGCGTCTGTGATATACGCAAAGGGGGCGGCATAAGTGAGAACTGGGCTAGCAAAGGCCATTAAAAAAACTGCCAACAGCCAAACAGCTAAAGAAATTCGCCTTGTCACAAGATCCTCCTTCATTTAAGGGTTAGTTGAAATATGTGCCTCAATAACGCAACTTGGGTTACCCGGTAAGGTGATTGGCAGCGTAATAAAAAATCGATGAATGAAGATTGACGACCTCGCAAAAAGTCGGCGACTTGTGAAAATCGCTTTATTTCTGAGCCAATTTACCATGCTTTGATATGAAATAGTCGATTGCAGAGCATATGGTGAAGTCATTTTTCCCCTAAAAAACAAAAATATTCGAATCATTAGACTTTTTATGAACCACTCAAGATTAAAGGTTGATGGCAACTTTTCTGTTTACTCATTTGTTTAACATACTTCAAGACTACCACATTAAGGGAAAATTGTAAATTATCATCTATAGGGTATTTTCTAGGGATAAACTGCGTTAGATGAAGGCAGACGCTTGATGTAACTTTCACCGCGTTCAAGCTTTTCTATTTTTGTCGGATCAAACGTCTTATATCTGTCAAGCCTCAATCACGGCCCTGAAGTGACGGTGTTTTACGATGATTCTCCGATAAACGGAACGGCTTTCATCTCGGATTCATAGCCCGAGGAGGATTTCCGCCGTAAATTCTAATTGGTTGGTTGTACCCCGGGATTGTTATAAGGTTATTGGCTTGAGAAACACCCCAGAGGCTAAAGATATTCTCACTCCTAAAGAGAGGTGATGTCGTGTCAGCCTCTCTTTAGGAGTGAACTATTAAATGCCGATCAGACTAAACGTCAGATATCATTTATCTGCCGCTCCATCATCCTATGCACCGCCGACATTTCATGTCGCTGGTAACAGATGCCGTAAGACAACACATCTATAGACCATTCCAGTTGCCTACAACCGGGATATCGCCAGCGATGCCCCAGGCTTTGCAGGCAGCTTTCGTCGGATCCGCAGGCGCTCCGCATCCCGCCCATATGCCAGTAGCAGCGTAGGTCCCAGAGTAGTCAAGATACCAGTTGCCGCTTCTGAAAATGCCGATCTTTGTGCTACCGGAGGCATTCCAATCGCCAACCACCGGAATATCGGTTGGCAAGCCGAATGCGTAACAGCGATCAGTGCTGGAGGTCGTTCCGCAGCCAACCCATGTGCCCGTCCCAGGGTAGTCAAGATACCACGTCCCGTTTCTGAACACCCCTATACTGCTTTTGCCGTTTCCACTCCAGTCACCGACTACCGGGATATCGCCAGCGACGCCCCAGGCTATGCAGGCAGCTTTTGTCGGATCCGCAGGCGCTCCGCACCCTGCCCATGTGCCAGTAGCAGCGTACGTCCCAGAGTAGTCAAGATACCACATCCCGTTTCTGAACACTCCTATCTTGGAGTGGCCGTCTCCATTCCAGTCGCCGACTACCAGGATATCGCTGGCGATGCCAAAGGCTATGCAGCCATCTTTCGTCGGATCGGCAGGGGCTCCGCAGCCAACCCATGTGGCCGTCCCAGGGTAGTCAAGATACCAGTTGCCATTTCTGAAAATGCCGATCTTTGTTTTACCGGAGGCACTCCAATCGCCAACCACCGGCATGTCAGTTGTTAACCCGAATGCGTAACAGCGATCAGTGCTGGAGGTTGTTCCGCAGCCAACCCATGTGCCCGTCCCAGGGTAGTCAAGATACCACGTCCCGTTTCTGAAAACGCCGATTTGAGACGCATAACGGGCAAAGGCGCCCGCCACAGCATGGGCCGCAGTCACGTTGGTTATGGTGTAGGTGCTGCCGCTCACCGAACCAATCACATTGACGGTATTATCCGTCAGGGTCGCCAGATAGTAATTAGTAGCCGGCGTGATCGTGCATGTGGAGCTGCTGCCGTAGTTCACCGGTGTGGTGCAGACTATGGTACCGTTTCCACCAGGGACCGATGTCGTGATCGCATAGGTGTTGATGGCAAAGGTGCCCGCCACGGCATGGGCCGCAGTCACGTTGGTTATGGTGTAGGTGCTGCCGCTCACCGAACCAATCACATTGACGGTATTATCCGTCAGGGTCGCCAGATGGTAGCCAGTAGCCGGCGTGATCGTGCATGTGGAGCTGCCGCCGTAGTTTACCGGTGTGGTGCAGGTTAAGGTCCCGTTTCCACCAGTGATCGATGTTGTGATCGCATAGGTGTTGATGGCAAAGGTGCCCGCCACAGCATGGGCCGCAGTCACGTTGGTTATGGTGTAGGTGCTGCCGCTCACCGAACCAATCACATTGACGGTATTATCCGTCAGGGTCGCCAGAGAGTAACCAGTAGCCGGCGTGATCGTGCATGTGGAGCTGCCGCCGTAGTTTACCGGTGTGGTGCAGACTATGGTACCGTTTCCACCAGGGACCGATGTCGTGATCGCATAGGTGTTGATGGCAAAGGTGCCCGCCACAGCATGGGCCGCAGTCACGTTGGTTATGGTGTAGGTGCTGCCGCTCACCGAACCAATCACATTGACGGTATTATCCGTCAGGGTCGCCAGAGAGTAGCCAGTAGCCGGCGTGATCGTGCATGTGGAGCTGCCGCCGTAGTTCACCGGTGTGGTGCAGACTATGGTACCGTTTCCACCAGGGACCGATGTCGTGATCGCATAGGTGTTGATGGCAAAGGTGCCCGCCACAGCATGGGCCGCAGTCACGTTGGTTATGGTGTAGGTGCTGCCGCTCACCGAACCAATCACATTGACGGTATTATCCGTCAGGGTCGCCAGAGAGTAACCAGTAGCCGGCGTGATCGTGCATGTGGAGCTGCCGCCGTAGTTCACCGGTGTGGTGCAGACTATGGTACCGTTTCCACCAGGGACCGATGTCGTGATCGCATAGGTGTTGATGGCAAAGGTGCCCGCCACAGCATGGGCCGCAGTCACGTTGGTTATGGTGTAGGTGCTGCCGCTCACCGAACCAATCACATTGACGGTATTATCCGTCAGGGTCGCCAGATGGTAGCCAGTAGCCGGCGTGATCGTGCATGTGGAGCTGCCGCCGTAGTTTACCGGTGTGGTGCAGCCTATGGTACCGTTTCCACCAGGGACCGATGTCGTGATCGTAAACGTGCTGATGGCAAAGGTACCCGCCACAGCATGGGCCGCAGTCACGTTGGTTATGGTGTAGGTGCTGCCGCTCACCGAACCAATCACATTGACGGTATTATCCGTCAGGGTCGCCAGAGAGTAGCCAGTAGCCGGCGTGATCGTGCATGTGGAGCTGCCGCCGTAGTTCACCGGTGTGGTGCAGACTATGGTACCGTTTCCACCAGGGACCGATGTCGTGATCGCATAGGTGTTGATGGCAAAGGTACCCGCCACAGCATGGGCCGCAGTCACGTTGGTTATGGTGTAGGTGCTGCCGCTCACCGAACCAATCACATTGACGGTATTATCCGTCAGGGTCGCCAGAGAGTAGCCAGTAGCCGGCGTGATCGTGCATGTGGAGCTGCTGCCGTAGTTCACCGGTGTGGTGCAGACTATGGTACCGTTTCCACCAGGGACCGATGTCGTGATCGCATAGGTGTTGATGGCAAAGGTGCCCGCCACAGCATGGGCCGCAGTCACGTTGGTTATGGTGTAAGTGCTGCCGCTCACCGAACCAATCACATTGACGGTATTATCCGTCAGGGTCGCCAGATGGTAGCCAGTAGCCGGCGTGATCGTGCATGTGGAGCTGCCGCCGTAGTTTACCGGTGTGGTGCAGCCTATGGTCCCGTTTCCACCAGGGACCGATGTCGTGATCGTATAGGTGGGGATTTGAACAAACTTACCGAATCCACGAGGGCCAGCCCCCACAGAAGGAATCAGAACTGTCAGATAAGTTGTCGTATTGATAGCCGAGACTGTACCGGTAATGCTGTTAGCTACATAGACTTCGGTCCCGTCAGGTTTTACATCAATGCCATAAGGACCGGCTCCAACACCCACATCAATAGGTGTAATAGGCGCCACACTCGAAATGATTTCTACATCATTATCATTTTGTACGTCAATGACTGAGACGGTATGATCGATGTAATTGGCCACATAGACTTTGTTCCCGTCAGGGCTTACTGCTATGCCATGCGGGTTAGCTGATGTGTCATACAAAGTAATAGTATCTATGACGCTCTTGGAAGAAGTATTAATTACTGACACCGTGCCATCGACGGAATTAGTCACGTAGGCGCGGGTGCCGGCAGGGTTTATTGTTATGCCAAAAGGTCTACTCCCCACAGGAATTGTTGAACTGACCGTGTTAGTTGATGTATTAATAACCGAGACTGTACTATCCGGCAGCAGATCTGTGCCTTCATTGGTTACATAGACAAAAGCGCCTGAGGGGTCAATTGCTATGCCATTGGGCGCACTCCCCGCAGGTAAAGCAATCGGCGTACCAAGTACTGGCAACCCAGTTGAGGTATTAATAACCGAGACTGTACTAGAGCCTTGATTGGCTACATAGATAAAAGTGCCCGCAGGGTTCACCGCGATGCCGATAGGGCCAATCCCCACATTAATCGGCGAACCGATCACTTCATTTGATGAAGTATCTATAACCGAAACCGTACTGGCAGACAGACCGTCGCCGTAATTAGTTACGTAGGCGATTTTGGCCGCAGGGTTCATCGTTATGCCGATAGGGGCAGACCCCACATCAATCGGTAAGTCGCCACCAGTTACTATCTGGTTGTTAGACAAATCAATGACTTGGACGGTATCATCGTAATAGTTCGTGATATACGCAAAGGGTTCGGCATAAGTGAGCACAGGGCTCGCAAAAACCATTAAAAAAACTGCCAACAGCCAAACAGCTAAAGAAATTCGTCTTGTCACAAGATCCTCCTTCTTTTAAGGGTTAGTTGACATATGCGCCTCTATAACGCAACTTGGGTAACTTGATACGGTCAGTGGCAGCGTAACAAAAAATCGATGAATGAAGATTGACGGCCTCGCAAAAAGTCGGCGACTGGTGAAAATCGTTTTTTTTTATGGGCCACTTTACCATGTGTTGATATGAAATAGTCGATTGTAGAGCATATGGTGAAGTCATTTTCCCCCTAAAAAACAAAAATATTCGAATCATTAGACTTTTTACGAGTCCTCAACATTAAAGGTTGATGGCAACTCTTCTGAGTACTGATTTTTTTAACATACTTCAACACTACCACATTAAGGGGAAATTGTAAATCATCATCCATAGGGTATTTTCTGGGGCTAAACTGCGTTAATTGTGAAACAATTATGGGTGATTTGAAAACATGCCAGGCAATATTTTAAGGTGGTCGGGGTTGTTTGGACAGTGTAAAGGAGCTTTTAAGTGATAAGCTGCTCATGTTCATAAAGACACCTGCCTCTGAGGTAGAATAGTTCAGTAAATCTCATCCGGTGTCCGCTCGTCAGGACCTTGATGCCACCGCCGAACATTGTAAGGGTCTAATAATCACCAAGTTCCCGTGTTGTCGCTGTCCAGTTTTGCCGGAACATCTCTTTTCTCCTCCGCTTGGTGATTCGCTTTAGTGGATGAGAATATATTTTTCTCGCAATATTGTCCTGCATCGCACTTGTAGAGTCAAATAGAAAAATTTACAATACGGCCATTTTCCGCCATTTTAGAGGTAACCGGGTCAGGATTTATTTGGGTAGTCGCTATGGTGTGTGATTTCAGAGGCAATTTCATATACTTACGAACGGTGGCTGGAATATTGGCAAAAGTCGGGTTCGAGAGAAGGGACCTGCAGGCAATCTGTAGGTCCCTTCTCTTTTAGTGTATCGCTTTTAGTAGTAACCCTAAATCGTTAACTAATTAAGAATCGGCGCGCTTGGTTGCTCTGTTCCAGTTGTTCCAGATGATCCAAAGGTAATTTTATTCCCAGCACTTACATTGCCACTTGCATCGACGACGTAGAGATAGGCAGTTGAACCATTAGCGAAACTGCCCTGATTGACTTGTATTTGCAACTGCCCGTCTATCCATTGTGTCGTGGGTATCTGAATCTCACAATGATTGCTCGATGTTTTTGTGGCTGCATTGCAGATTTCGACTCTAGCCAAGGTACTATCGACGTAAATCTCACCCCAATCTAATTGAGCAATTGGACTGTTTTGTGCATTAGTCCAATCAGCACCTATAGTGTAGATACCAATTAACGGAGCTATAGATTGACTTGACCGAAATGATCCTTGAGAAACATTATTCATACTTGTAGAAACAGCAGGATGTGGACTTACAGAATTATCAATTGTAAGTTCTAATCTATTCCATGCGCCTACTGTCCCGTCTGTTGATTCATAAATTTCCCCTGTATAATCGGTGGCAACACTATAAGTAGATATATCCCCGGAACCTGGGTCCCAAATAAGCCAACTAACACTTGAAGACCATCCACCATTATCAGTTATTCTCATATATTTGTTAGATGCACCGGGATTTGATGGATTTTGATGAGGATAAAGCCAATAACTTAAATATAATTTAGCTGTAGAACAAGCAGCCCACGATTTCTCCCCAAGTACCGCATTGTGAACAGAAGAAGGAGATGATGCGTTTGTATATTTTGCTGTCCATTTTCCTCTTGGATTAGTGGTAATGAATGTAGGGTTATACATATCAGCACCACCGGAAGAGTTCCAAGGATTAGAACCTCCGGTGGGGACTGTGGCGCCCTGTGATATACTTGAATACATCCCGTCGACAGGGTCCCACTGTAAAGGTGCAACAGGTGATTTTGTGCCGAAACCTGACCCAGTAATCGTAACCGTTTGCCCATGCGTGAACGTGCCATTTTCCGCAGAGACTACCGGGGCAGCGTGAACGCCAAGTGGTGATATTAACAACGCAAGAACTATTAAGACTGTGATCTTTGTCAATTTAACAAAATGCATAACTTTACCCTCCGTGCGGTTACTTTATCTTTGCTAACTAACGTGAGTCGACGCTCTGTTAATAATATCGGTCAAAATGGGAAAATATTTTGTGATCTTGATCACCATACTAATAATACTTATAATAAAGAAATATACTTATCCGTATCAGCGCACTAATCTAAAGCGCTTGCGATAGTTACTTGTTCTTGAAAAGGCATGCGCTCTACATGCAATTAAAATATACAGTCAATATATCCTAACACCCTAAGGTGAAGAATCGATTAAGAAATTATTAAATATTCTTAATATGGGAGATATTTCGGAATAAAGTGAGCCCTATTTTTGTGCAGATAAGTTAATCGACATTGAATATTAACCCACCGTTGGCGTCCAAAAATCCCTCCAGGCGGTCAGTTTTAATTTGAATTTCTGACTTAATTCTCTAGCCATCGTTTCCAGTTTCGATGATATTACAGTGATGTATGAGCCTGTTCAGGAGGGCAGTTGTCATCTTACTCCCTTCAAAGACCTGCAACCATTCTCCGACGATCAGGTTTGTCGTGATGAGCAATAGGGTGCGTTTATAAAGTTTCGATTTCAACAATGAGGGCACATCCTATTCTTTGAAAGGAGCTTGGTTATACATGGCTTCAGGTTTATACTTCAATCCAACTACTGAACGGTTAAAATAACACCTCTTGCAGCAAGTCTGCGCGCTGCAGTGAGACGATCGGGGTTAAGTGTCAGAATATCTATCAGACTCTTTCGCTGAACGAACATCTCCGTAAGAACACGGCTCTTTTTTGCTATCGCTAGCTATCAATTGGTGGAATTGTTGATGTAGCCAGTTTGAGATAGTTTGTCAAAGACGTTAAAACCCTCTGACGCTCGTCATGATAAAACACAATGCGCTGGAGTTCCTGAGGCTAGTACTTCTTGGTGCGAACCCCCTGTAATGCAATTCGTTCGTCAACCAGAATCCCTTTGCCGCTTATCATCAAAGCAACTCCCTATCATTGGATGACTCGAAGACTCGCGGGCGGCGAAGGCCGACTAGCAGTACCACATCCGATGCGTTGCGTAGAAACAACCACGTTGTCAATGAGTTCGCCAACCACGGAGTGGGTACCATCATGGTGATACAGGTTCAACCAAAGGTTCTGGATCTTAAGGTTAGCATTCGTTCTGATCCATAGGTTTTGAAAATCGCCAATTAAGTTTGAATCCAGCCAGAGTGCCAATTGGCCATTAGCCGCTTGGTTAGTGGCGGTGGGCGTCCCCATATCCAGCATCTCTTCCACGCAGTACCATTGTCCTGCAACTAAGTTGGGCAGGGCAACAACGGGTTGATCTTGCGGCTTTGTGCAATAGTATGCTCCATTGTCATAAACACAGGGCAAAGAATCGCCCCAGCAACTGCCATTTGGGTCAGCACAGTCCTGGTACATCCCGCGATAATAACTATAAGCATACGGTATGGCTGTGTTCTCCTGATACTGAACATAAAACCCGGCAAAGTCGGTGCCATTCGGACGTATGCCCGATTGGCCGACAAAAGTCCTGTCTCCGGCAGCGAGACCACCACCATGATTGCGCGCACCGAAGTTGAACCCGACTTCGTACTTGAAATACCAGCGGGCGTAGAGTTTGTCGTAACTGCCTGGTAACACCTTTAACAGATCTGAGTCACCTCCTTGGCCGGCGGGCACCCGTAATCGAATCACCTTGTTAGATGAGTCGCCCGATGGTCCGCTATCCGTTACGATCTGGTTTTCCGAGTCGAGATTTCCGTCGTAGTCGTCAAAGTCTGACTTAGGATTGGTGCCTTCGAAATCCTCACAAAATATAGTTCCGGCAGGCGGATTTGAGCACTCATTCCGCGGGACTGAGGCAGCCGATGCATACCCGATCAGGAGCATCAGCAACAACGTCGAGCCTATGATGGATCTCACTTCTTGAAAATTCATAAAGCCACCTTCTTTCTTCTATCAGAGATTAGTAGATATTGTCTGGCTATCAACTGTAATGATAGCTGCCAATTCTTTCACTCACGTTTGATTATCCCCAATGTTAAAATGCAGCACATGTTGACGATGTCATTATAGCATGCTACCGCGAGATTAAAATTAAATTTTCTTAATTATCCCACTACATGATACATCATGGATGAGAATCGACTATTCGGAGATAGTCAATAGGACATTTCCACTTAGGCAATATAGGACAGTATCATTTTGGCGTTACACCTGTAGAAAAACCTTTTCCATTCGGAGTGACTATGATATCGGTGTCCCGCCCCTCTGTTTCGAGAGCATCTCCAATCCCCTCCCGCACGGACAGGTCTCGGTTGTGCTTTTTCTCCCGATATCGCCTACTTTATAGCGGATCAGTGGCATAGCCCCGACGTCTAGACGCGTTAACAGGATATTCCCAACATCTCCAGGCTCTACCGGGAGGCCATAATCATCCACCATTTCAAAGACTATGTGAGGCATGAAGATGTGAAATGCACCGTTGCTCATACCGCATTGAGCAGCTATTTGTATGCCGTCGCCACAACCATAGGTATCTGTGACCTTGCAATGAAATGCCTCTTATATCTTCTTGCGACAGTGGGCGTAAAGGTTGTCACGCCAAGATGCAAACCCTTTCATTCTTCGGTTAAAACCAACTTGTGCAGCCCTTTCTGCAAGGCAAAACAGGCTGCCAGCATAGCCCATTACATAGCTAAGTTTCTGGACGGCGCTAAGAAAATTTATTTGCCGTAGGTGCACGGTACTATTAAGACCATCATGCCGACGATTAACCTAGAACCCCAAACCTTGAAGGCCGGGTGCGTTATTAACTGCTTGCACCAACTAGAAACATATTGTCATAACTTACGCGTAATAAATATTTTAACATGAGTACCAATTAATGGGGCAGATGAATCAGTTGATTTTGATATAATGTGGTCGATATGAAATCCACTACGCTCCAGGCATATCTTACACTCTTCTACGGTATATTTTCGTTGAATTGGTTGATATATAGGCTTATATATCTTGCTAATAAGCCAGCGTGTCAATTTTATCGGTCTGAAACGCGGAAATATATATTCATTCAGTTTTTGCATAATTTTTTGCAAAAAAGTTAATTTGGCATGAATCAATACCAGATAATATCCGCCCGGTTTGAGCACACGCGATATTTCTGATGTGGCTGCATAATCATCCAAAAAATGTTCCATAACTCCCACACTTACTACAAGGTTAAACCAGTTTTCTTGAAAAGGAAGCTTTTCAGCCATTGCGACTGCACATTCAGCGTTGGTAAGATTTTTTGTTTTTTGTAGGGCTTCTTTAGAAATATCAACTGCAAACTTTTTTTTGGCAATTAGAGAGTTCAGTAGAAAACCTTCTCCACAGCCAACTTCCAGAATCCTGTCTCCAGAAAACTTCTCTGCTAAATTTGCGAAGTAACTCAAGAATTCTGGAGTTCTTCCCTGATCTTCCCATACTAGAGATCGATTTGAATATATTTTGTCATAAACATTCCTGATTTGATTGACAGACTGTAATCGTTCCTCTCGCGAGAGTAGAATTGGAATTCCTTCTTCTTGAGCAAATTGTGTTCTACATGACTTACAATATAGTCGTTCAAGACTTGTTTTACAATCCGGACACACGTACATATGAGTTGCCTCCCTATGTCTAACCTATGGGCAGAGTTACACGCGTATCCGCGCGGGTGAATGTAACAACTAAGTCGTAAGGGCTACGGGCATGCCCGTGGGTATCTACATTACTCTTCATGGATTAATGATTTTAACTTTTCAAATTTTTGGCTCCACTGATTATTAAGTTCAGATTTTAATAATTTCATCTCTTTTCTTAGCTTAGATTTATTTTCCAGCGCTTCACGAATGTTATCTATGAGTGAATATCTATTATTGTCTGAATATATTGTCCCTTTGTAAAAATAATCTCTAAGTGTTTGGGTATTAGATGTAACTAACGGTTTTTCCAGGGCCACTGCTTCGTATGCACCGCATACAAGACAGTTCTCCAGCGTTGTGAGGTCAATAATTGCATCTGAATTTCTCAAAAGTGCTATATAATTATTCTCAGTAAGAAAACCCGTAATTTTTATATTCGGAGGAATATTCATTTTGTCCAAATCATTAGCATGACGCGGATTGCCTGTAATAAATATATCGACTTCATTTAAAAGTGCTCTTCCGGCTTCTATAACTTCAATGTAAGGCTCATCTGCTGCATAAGTGCAGATGAAAACAACATTATTTCTTTTTACTAATTCTGCTTTATCAATGCTGGCAATGTCCGGAATTGTATCTTGTAGAACAAAACCTCTTCCTCCATATTTATCGACCACTTCTTTTAGTGGCTCGTTTGTAACAATTGTGAGATCACATTTTATAATGCAATATATAGAAAGGAGACGATATATTTTGCCTCGGAGACCAACACCCTTATCGATATGACTAGCAAAGTACGAATGTAAATCTTGTATAATGCGAAACCCCTTTAAAGGTTTTAATAAACACACTATGCACGTAAGTATGAGAGAAGGATTTTGCACTATTATGATTTTATAATTTCGAAAAGCAAGAAACAGTAAGGTTCTCAAAGAGGGAATAATTGGGTCAAAAATACGCCAATACCCTCTGCCAATAACGTGAAATCGCACTGCAAGCTTTTTGGCAAGTTCATAACTTCGTCTGTGGTTATCCCAACTAAGCCATATCAAATTATTCATGTATTAATAATCCTTTCTAATAGGTATGTCCTGAATCTTGCACGAAACCGCACCTATCCTGCATCAGCTTTATAAAAACGTTGCGTTGCATAAGCAGCATAAACTCAAACGGGATCACTATAATAAATGACTTTAAAAAGCTTCTTTCATAGTTACCTACTATGCCGCACATATAAATTTCACCTATGCATGTGGATAATAATGAGAGAAAATATCTTAAGATGAACTCATAAATATTGTCTTATGTTATTAAAATGCTTCTCTATTCTATTAATCATAGAATACAATGAAAAGGTAATACCAATAGCAAACCACCAATAAATCTCATAAAGATCCATTCCGAATAACCCCAATACTAGACGAATGATAATGAATGCACTCGTCGCAAAGGCGACTGCCTCTATAAGTCTTAAATCGTCAAGAAGTACTTTAGATAGCTGTCTCTTCGAGCTGTCCAGTTCCCTAATCAAATTTGATGCTGCAGATCTTATTCCTTTCAAGGTTTTTAGAATCTTGAAAATAAGTAACCCAACAATGATGAGACCCTGGACCCCCAGATTCGTTGCGATCTGCAGATATAAATTATGAGTATCCTGATTTCTGCCGAAGGTATCCATTCTTTTTTTTGGAAAAGCAGACACCCCCAGGCCGAGAGGATTCTGTATGAATATTTGCCAAGCGTCTTCTATTATCTGGATTCTTGTCTCTTCTGAGTGGCCCTCTTTCTCCTTTCCAGTAAATATACTGTCAAATCTTCCGGCATAATCAGCTGGGATGAACGGCAAAGCTATGAGTGCCACAAGAATTGAATATATGACGAGTTTCCTTTTAGCTTTTGTATTTATATACATATACACAAGCAAGCCAAGTAAACCTACGTATCCAGTCCTCGATCCAGTATACAGTATAATATTGAGCGATAGCAGTGCAATCAGTAAAAGCGTGAACCGAATATATTTGTTACTCAGAGGCCAAAGATAATAGATAAATGGCAAAGTACCCAGTGCCATGCCAGAGAAAGAATTTGGATGAGCGTAATTTGGTGTCGCTCCATGCAATCTCATTACTCCTTGATTTTCCCATATGAGGGCACCTGAAATTCGGCCTTCCAATCCTTCTTGGCCCATTTTTAGGCATGCCAGTAAAAAAGCTGCTAGAAAATATTTCAAATGTGTCGGACTTCTTACAAATGCGGCGATAAAAAAAGCCAAGAAGGCAAATTTGATAATTCTGTCAATAAATACATCCCATGAAGTGTTAAAATCATAAGAAAATGGAATCTGCACCACTAGTACAATAAAATATAATATAATATAAAAATTTAATGGACAATCACTATCTATTTTAGGGGTGAAAAGGAAAGCGATAACGATTAAAAAGAGAGCATAAATAAACTCAAACCTTATTTCTCCTAATACTGGTATTCTATCTCCAAGCTGCAAATACCACTCTATAACATAACCACAGAACAGTAGCAGCCATATAATGCTAATTTTGGGATAGTCTACCGAATACTTTTCACTTAGCTTCACGTCATTCATGGTATCAATAGTCTGGTCATTTCAATTGGAGATTCTGCATATCGAAAAACGATACTTCCCGGATGGTTCAGGTGCGATAAAACTCACTAAGTCAATTTCGACTGTGACCGTCTTGCCGAATAAGCTTTCGAAATAATTTTGCAACTGGATCTGAGAAAAGTCTGTGAAATCTCCACCCGGAACAACGAGCAGCGTGATCAAGTCGATCCTGTCCTGGACAATTTGCATCTGATCAATACCGGGGATCTTTGTAAGAGTGTTCTCTATTAATGACACTCCAGCTACTTTAGAACCGTCTGATTTTATCAGGAAGTCAGCCACCCTGCCGGTAACTGTTTCCATTAGGGGAAGTCCTCTGCCGCATGAGCACGTCCTTTCAGAAGGCACACCAACGTCTTCAACTTGGTACCGGATAAACGGCATGGCTTTGTTCATTAAATCGGTTACAACAATTTTCCCTGGTTCGCCCGGAGCGGCGTAGCCGCCTTCTTCCTTTAAAAACTCAACATAGAGATGCTCTATGTTCAGATGCATACCTTCATGCTTTTCACACTCTGAGGCAATAAGACTTACCTCTTCACACCCGTATCGATCGTTTACTTTCGTGCAGAAAACCTCCTCAATAACTTTTCTCTCCTGGGGCATAAGCATCATCGATGTGGACAAAATTCCCCGAGGCTTGATGTTGGTTATGTTTAAATCACGGACATATTGCGCCAGCAGGTAGAGTGAGTGGGCATGCCCGAAAAGCAGCGTAGGGTGGACTCTTTCCCATTCAACCGCAAAATTCCTGACAGACTTTTCAGTGACACTCATCGTATCCAGATAGATGAACGGTGTGAGAAGCCAGTTCTTCAATTTTTCCTTGATGCTTGAAGGCAGATAAGGGTTACCCCACACCGCCGCTATGGGCTCACCGACTTCCCATCCTGTCCATCTGTCATGACGTCTGGCGCAGGCGTTGCGCAATTCGCTGCAATCTTCAGTGATATATATATCAAGGGCTTTACCGGTTGAGCCGCCGGTCTTGAATTGAAGTAAATCCGGCAATACATAACCACGACTAATCATTTGTGGAGTATTTTGCCGAATTTCCTGTTTAGTCAGTACTGGGATCTTTTGCATATCTTCAGGTGATTGCACCATATCGGGTGTAATCCCTGCTATCTCAAATCGCGCACGATAAAATGCATTGTTCTCCCATGCAAACCGGATTAGATTTTCCAGCCTCTGCCATTGCCTTTCCATTAGAACGGCTTTTGGCAAATATTGCGTCTTTTCCAGATCTTTCCAGTATCTCCGCAGTGGGCTGCCGTTCTTTAAAGAAATAAGTGGTTCAAATACCAGTCGGCGAAATGGGGAAAACCAATAGCCATCTAACATGGAGAGGCTCCTATACCGGTTATTGAACAATAATATCTTTCCCATTGAGGCATAATTATGTCCCAGGTTGAGTAATTTCGGACTTTCTCACGGGACTTTTCTCCCAACTCTTTTCGGAGGGAGGCCGAAGAAACAAGGATTGCCAGAGCATTCCCCAGGGCCACGTAATCACCGGCTGGAACGCTAATGCCATTATCATCATCAATAAGCTCACCTACCCCACCTACAGCAGTCGCTGCCACAGGTAGGCCGCAGGCCATATATTCCAGGATGGCGTTGGGCAGGCCCTCTTTATCCGAGCATAGAACCCCTATATCAATACATTGCAGGTAGTCGTTCACATTATCGATTGCCCCCATGAAATGCACCATATTGGCTACACCAAGATCCAAGGCAAGCTGAGCTAGCTCCGATCTCAAACGGCCTTCACCAAGGATAACGGCTCTAACTCTCTCACCAGTTCCACTTGCCTTGAGCTGCGCCAGTGCCCGTAAAAAAACATCAATCCTCTTCACCGGTTTCAGGTTGGCGGCTATCCCTATCCATATATCTGCAATATTTTCTTTGAACAGGGGTGGGGTTTCCTTGGGGGGCGACGGCAAATCTAGTCCATTGCCGATTACATGAATTTTCCCCGGCGGGACATTATCCTGTTCGGTCATAGCAGACTTGATGGCGATTGCATTTGTTAAGACGCCGTCGACTGATTTCAGAATTAATGGCTTGATTTTTTTATAAAGCCGATGGTAGCCTGGTTCGTCGACACCCAACCCCAGGTCCCTGCAACTTACGATTAACGGCTGCTTGGTGCTACTCATTATTTTCCCCATGAAAGCAACAAATATTGCCTCCTCGAAAAAAGTTTGCACCACATCGAAACGACCATTTTTGAGTACTTGCAGATAACGCCAAAGCACAGTTAGAAAACCTGGCTTCAAGAACCCGCAATACCCTAGCGTGACCACTTCGCACGGCAAACGGTTCTGCAACATCCATGGGGATTGGCTAAGGCAAATAAGCGAAACCTCGAATATATCCCGGTCCAAGCGCTTGATTATATTGAGAAGTTGCTTCTCAGTACCGGCTTTATCGGAACTGATAGTATCAATGAGATATGCAATGCGTATTTTTTTCATAGACATAAATACTCGAATCAATGAATGAGGGTAATTATCATATCTCTGTTCAATTCACAGTGTTAACAACATATTCGCCGGAACCATTGCTTGATACTACTTCGCCGGGGATTCCAACGACGACGCTATAATCGGGAATCGGCTTGGTAACAACACAGTTGGCTCCGACAGCGGTATGGTTTCCTATCGTGATCCCACCTATGATCTTGCAGCCCGGTCCGAAATATACGTTGTTCATGATTATCGCCGTTCCTGGGTACTTTCCGCCATAAGTAGCCCCAATGGTTACTTCTTGATTGATGTTACAGTTTTGACCGATTATTACTTCTGAATTCACGATAATTCCACCAAAATGCCCTATGTAAAGACCCGGCCCTATTTCGGTATTGTATGGAATGCTTATCCCGTATTTGAACTGGTAATGATTCAGAATAAGTCGAGTCAAAATATAAACTGGGAAAAACAATAAGCCCCGTGTTTTAAGGTATTTAGCACTTCGCATGAAAAATGAATACTTGAATCCTGGAATGAAAAAATACGACTTAATGAATGATGTAAAATCTCTCTTGCCGCAGTATCTGAAAAGATCAGATTTTACATAGAATATGTAATCGTTCCATTCCATAAGGTACAAATACTAGCCATTTAATGGCTACTTTATTAGGCGATGCAATATGTTTTTTATAAGCCCTTTGTAGGCACCAATTTCAACTGGATTTCTCTTAATGGCATCAACAAAATATTTATAAGATTTGTGCAGGTCGATGTTGCGATAATACTCTCCGCGAGAGTAATACGTAATTGCATACGCCTTCTTTATAGTAGAGGGTGAAAGAACTCCTGGGTACTTGTCAATGAAATTCTCCATGATACGGTCAGAACAGCGCTGCCTTTCCTCAACATTTCTTGACATCTGCCCTGAATGACCCATCCGGTAATAAAAAAGCCGATCATCTACATAATCAAACTTGTAGGAAGTTGAAATCCTCAACCACAAATCCCAGTCAATGCCCATTTTCAGACTCTCATCAAACAGCCCAAATCTTTCAAAACATTCCCTTCGAACAACAGTTGAAGAAAACTGGACAAAATTATCGAAAAATAACCATTCAGTAACAATGCCTCGCTGCGGCTGAAGATAAGGGCTCGTCATATCATATGAAAAGACATTGTTGTCTTCGTCCAGATATTTTGCCCGGCAATAGACAACTCCTACGTCCGTATTTTCGAAGCATTGCATCTGTTTATCCAGTTTGTCTGCACACCACATATCATCGGCATCCAAAAAAGCCACAAATTCACCAGAAGAATTAATTATACCCACATTTTTTGCATTAGCTTGTCCTGAATTTCTTTGTCGCAAGTATATTAGGTTTGGTAAGTGTTTGAACGATTCCATCACTTCGGGTGTATTGTCAGTGGAACCATCATCGACCACTATAATTTCATGATTTAAATATGTTTGAGCCAATACGCTATTTAAACAGTGCTCCAAGTATTTCCCATAGTTATAACATGTAATAACTACACTTACTTTTTTGGCTTGATCACTCATAAACTCATCAATATTCCTAATAGCAATAATTCCGCATCCATGCTTCCAAAATCAGAATTAACCAAAGTTTAAACGGCACTCTGTAATCTTCACATTTTTTCAATTTATATACCGATTCAATTATAGAATCAATCGCAATCCTGTTGATTAAGGATTCAATTTTACACCCAGGAGCAAGATAATCAAATGTCATCTGCCGAAGGGGTTTTTTTAGCCAGTTTTCCACTGGAGCACCGAACCCGTGCTTGGGTCTATTTAATATCTCCTCGGGAAGGTCATTCTTGAAGGCATTTTTCAACAAATACTTCATGTTGTTATTTTTAAGCTTCATCTGAGGGGGGATCTTCATGCAAAATTCTATTAAAGCATGATCCAGAAATGGTGCCCGACATTCGAGACTTGCACGCATTGAGGCCATGTCGACCTTTTTTAAGAGATCGTCTGGCAAGTAAAAGTTCAGATCATGGGCAAACGCAATCGATAATGCGTCAGAATTTTTGACATTCAGCCATTGGTTCTTCTCAAAATATCCTGATGTTCGAACTGGGTGATTATTGAAAAGTCCAGCAATTTCCCTGTCACTAAAAACGCTGCGAACGCCTAGCCAGTGCTCGCGAGCACTATTACTCCTTAACCGAGGATACAACATATCAAATATGCCGTTGTTATTAAGATTGAACAGGTTGCTTACTTCTCTCAGCAATCTTGTACTGATTCTTCCACTTAGTTGATACTTTTGATCGTTATAAGAATCATATCCGGCGAACAGTTCATCTCCACCGTCGCCTGTCAGGATGACTTTGACATGTTTTCTTGCTTCACGGGAGACAAGATATGTTGGGATAGCAGAGGAATCACCAAACGGCTCATCAAAATAGCCGATTATCTCTGCGAAAACGTCTTCAACCTTGTCCTCGATAAGTATTTCCGTATGGTCTGTCCGGTAGCGGTCCGCCACTAATTTTGCATACGGTCTTTCATCAATTTCCTCGGCAAAGCCAAGCGAAAATGTTTTTATTCTGCCTGGGCAGCATTGGGCCATAACAGCGGTTACAGCGCTTGAATCCATCCCCCCAGAAAGGAACACGCCAATCGGCACATCCGATACAATTCGGTCTTCAACAGCCTTTGAGAATATTGTCCTGAATCCATCAATGATTTCACTTTCCTTCCAGTCCCGTCTTACCTCCAGTTCCGGCGACCAGTATTTTCTTATTTCAGTTGTATCGCCGGTCACCTTTATGTAGTGTCCTGGCAGCAGTTTTTTGAAATTCCTGAATATTGTCAATGGCGCCGGGACGTACATACAGTTTAAGTAGAGAGACAATGCATCGGAATCAAGTTCATTCCGGCCTCCGGAAAACTTCAGAAGGGCTTTAAGCTCTGATGCTGCAAGGAATTTATCACCGTCGTCCTGATAGATCAAAGGCTTTTCGCCTATCCTGTCCCGTGCCGCCAGCAGCAATTTTCTCGCATGATCATAAATGACAATAGAAAACATTCCGGTCAATCGGGCAAAGACGTTCTCACCCTCGTCCTCGTACAAATGAACTATAACTTCCGTATCACTCTTGCTTGAAAATTGATGCCCTTTTTTTATCAAATCATCGCGAAGGGTCCTGAAATTGTATATCTCGCCATTCAAAACCACAGCTACCGACTTATCTTCGTTAAATATCGGCTGGCTACCCGAAACCAGGTCAATGATACTGAGACGTGTATGTCCCAGGAAAACGGATCCCATCTGCACGAGACTCTTTTCGTCAGGACCTCTGAATGCCAGAGTATCAAGCATCTCTCCACATGATCTTCTGACTCTATCAGATTCTTGGGTCGATAACTGTTTTTTGAAAAAAAGGCCTATTAAACCGCACATGTAGTTGCCCTAGAACAGTTCATGGTGAACTGTAGGTTTCTCCTTGATTTTTTTCAAGACATCACCACCCCATCTTTTTATAGGCTCGCGGGATCATGAAACCTCATTGTTGACCAACTTGGTATTTTGCAAACCGTCGGTATTTTTGGTGAAACGAAAATAGAGCATTAATAACAGAAACGCCAAGCCAGACAGGAAGTTGAACAGCAGGGATATGATATTTCCAATCTTGCTTGTCAGTATACCTTCAAGCTTCAGAAGTACGGGCCGCTGAAACAGTGGCCAGTCTAAAAGTACTCTTATCAAATCGTGAAAGTTATTGCTTGATGTCAGAGCTGCATAATAATCAGTTTGGTTAATATAATGAACCAAACAGTATATGCTTATCCCGTAGCCTGTTATTAACGATAACTTAAGTATTTCCATCTTTATGGGATAGCATTGCTGTGATTTGAAAGTAATAAACAGTAACATCACCGTTTCTGCCATAAGCGCCGAGTATGCAGCACCTTTCAGCCTAAAAAAGTGTATTAGTATTACCGAAATAAGTATCTTAACAAGCATGACTGTTGTCTTTATTGTGGAAATATAGGTTGTTTTTTTCTTGTAATAAAGACCAAAGATCAGAAAAGCATTTGCAGCAAAAATTATGGTAGTAATGATTTCGACGTGTGCTATCCCTACGGCTTCCCAGAACTGAGGAGGAGTCATTATTTTCAAAATATCCTGAATTGTGAGTGCAAGGAGAAGCCCTACGAGGACAATTACGAAGAAATATTTCGTGAACATCTTCCCAATGACTAACGGAGCATCTTCCTGTTCCGCAATTTCCATGGACTTCGTACGCCACGCACGCATGAATGGGGCAGTAATGAACAGTATAATCAGGGGAGGGAATTTGTAGGCCATCTCCAAAATACCTACACCACTGATGCCAACAATAAATCTGACGATAAAACGTTCGGTCTGTCGAGAAGCAAAGGAAACGATCTCACCGGGCATAAGAGGCAATTGGAATTGCAAAAGTTTTTTGGCAATGGCTTTGTCGTAAGTAAATCCGTGTTCCCTGAACGCTGCATAGTGGAATAGCGACGAAGCAACGACAGCCATTAGCAGGGATGTAATGAATACTCCGATGAGACCAACGTTCAATATCAGCACGAGCCAGATATTCATTGCGATACCGATTAAGAGCCGGATCAGACCCACAACGGTATAAAAGATCGACTTCTGCTTGATGATCAAAAAAGTACTTGCGCTTTGTCCACTTACATCAATCACGAACGTAATAAGGGAAAGCAGCAGCAACAGGCTGTATTTTTCGCTCCCAAGAAAGATTCTACTCAATTGGGTACTAAAAATCATTGGGACTACGACGGCGGCTAGACTGAGACCCCATATGAGGCGGATTGCAGTGCTGATTACTAGCTTTTTGTTTTGTTCGTCTTCTTCATGGAAGATTTTCAGGATGGCAACATGGAACCCGCTGGCAAATAAAACCCCCAAAATCCCCAGACTGGCATCGATCATGCCGATTACCCCATACCCTTCAGTCTGGAAGATATGGGCATAGAACGGAAGCATGATAAAGCTAATGAGCCGCCCTAAAATAGTGGCAAAGCTATAAATGCTGGTATGTTTAAATATTTCCCTGTTTAGTCCCATGGCCCCGCCGTATTTCCTTGCAAAGGGACGATATTAAAGTTTGGTCCTACGTTTCTGCTGAAATGATCATAAATATCTTGAACAAACTCACACCCCGGATTCAAATGCTTTGGCTGGATTCTAAATGCCTTGATGCTGAGGTTGTCGCCAAAAATTAAAAAACAGTTGTCGAGGGCACTGCAAAAGAATGACGCCAACTCCGAAGGAATGCCTCCCTGCAATATCTGCAGTTCAATGGGGAGGTTGAACGTCCTTACTTGCAACCCCATGTTTCTAACTGCGTCGATCATTTGTTGGCTCTCCCTCTTGTGGGTTACATAGATTAGCGTGCGACTTCGGTAGTACTGGCTTATCCTCGAAATATAGGCGAGATAATCTTCCCTCTGCAGGTAACCATCTTCAACTAGAGGCTGGCCAAGGAAATAAACCTCGCTTAGGACACCTGAATGGTTCAGCATGCTCTTCAAAAAGGAGTGATCATTCCTTATAAGCGTATCTTCCGGAATTAGTGTTAACTTGTAAGAAGTGAAGAAGGTTGCAGAATCCGCCTGCCGCGTATCCCAATCAACAAATGAAGTGCGGATGAGGTTTTTTAATTTTCTCCAATAGGGTAACTGCTGAATTCCTTCAGGAACGGCTTGTTCTCTCCGCAGGTTGCTGACCCTCAGGGTATCTGTCCCGTCGTCAACTAGATAAAGTTTGCGCGGACGCAACTTATTGGCAAGGTGGCGCATATATCCTGAAAGATAACTGCCAAGCACCAGGGTGTCCACATTGACAAGTCTTTTTGCCAGGCGGTCGAACCTTCGCCTTTTTGCAGCCTGTCTGCATTCCTTTACATATTCATTCAACTGCTCAGAAACAGCCCTCCCCAGGAAACTCAGCTTCAAAGGGGAATAGTTATGAACTACATAGAGGAATTCAATCTGCTTCCATTTCGCAAAAGCTAAGATAGGACTGAAGACTTCCTTGGGAAATGGCGGGGAAGTAACTATCACCAGGGTTATATTGCTCAGATTGAGTGAGAAGCTCGCCTCTATGGCATTAAGCAGCTGAAGGGGGGTCTCCACTATTATTACACTGTTCATCGTATTTCCAGGAGGCCTTTTTCGGCCCATTTATTCAAATACTCTGAAACCACTTGTTGATCCAATCCTACAATATCCGCCAATCTACTAGTGCTCACCGGCCGTAGCAGGGTTGGAATAAGGTCCATGAGTAGTCTCAATTTTTTTCTCTGATCGCTCGGGTGATCTCCAAACGACACCTGCCCTGGGTCTATGTAAAGATCGTAGCGGGGATTGGACAGGCAGATGTTCCCTTCGAATTTCTTATAAACAAGTGCAGTTAACTCAAGTAGTTCCACTGCACCTTCGAGCACACTCACCGCTTCCTCAAGGCATTCATCGCTTATTATCGAAATGTTATCCTTTGAAGAGTGATACTCCGGGTATGGAACGCGCGACAAAGAGCAGGTCGGGATACCATAGGCCTCCCAGATATACTCATCATTAATAATAATGCTCTGGAACTCGCCGCGCCGGAACGATATCCCCCGATCATCCATGGTCCGGGCAATTGCGTGCTCGATGTTGGAGCACGCGCCACGCGATTCTTGTAGCGCGAGCCCTGTGCGTGAGCCGAGCATCCAGAGGCAAATGCATTCGAGGATTTTGTCCCGCTCCTCGATATTCCCTTTGCCGAGATAGTACTCCGAGCCGATGATCCCTTGTGCGAGAACAAGTTTATACGTGTATTTGGTTGTCTTTCCGGAGAGCCTCCTCATCAACTCGATGCCGACGACGACGCCCGATAGACCGTCGTTAGCGACGCCGGGGTGATCAAGGTTGGCGCAGATGGCGATACACTCATTTAGCGTCCCCCGGTGGGTGTATTCGAGCATCTTCAAAACACCTTCACTTTCGACGGATTCGATAATGACTTCGTATTCGCCCTCCGTTAGGCTGTCATAGAAGGTCTTGGGTACACAGAAACCCCAGTCGCGATTCCAACTTCTGAACTGCTGCCGGAAATGGAACGTCAGTGAGTCTTCATAGCGGTGGTCATAATAGAGGTGCCGCTTCAATTCATCGAGGCCGACCTTGCCGCAAAAACTCGCGGACAGGGCGATTACAGCAAGCGGGTGCCACCGGCCGTCATAGATGGTTTTGCCATCCTTGATTAATTTCGCCTCCTTCACTTCCCACTTCGGCGGTATCACCCAGCCGTTGTGTTCGGAACGCGACGAGTATTCGATGACCTTGAAGGGGAGTATACCCTGCAGGTAGTCGATGGTTTTGTCATAGTCGCTAGAGCAGATCACTCTGTTGAGCGGCGTCAGATCCTCCAGCATCTTCATCATTAAGTTCACGTTTTCAGTTCCTTCGTTGAATCTGATAATGCCGGCGTCATTTCTGTCAGACTATAACCTTTCTGGTCCATTCGTTGGGTTCAGCTTCCCCCCACTTCGGCAGGTCGTTTGTGTCGAGTCGCGATAAAGTCAAGGGGTTTTCGACCGTCAGATCGGCGATCCCGACATTTACTGACAAACCGATCCTGCATCCTTTTATTTGCAGAAGTGACAGAAGAGAGTCATTGTACCCACCATATGGGTAGCACATGACCCAATTTTCGAGGTTACATCCTATTCTGTCTAGGAATTCCAGCGAAAGATCGATCTCCCTTTCCTGCGTCTCCTTCGGGAGGGTGTCTAGCCAGTAGTGGCCGAAGCCGTGGCTTCCGATGAACATGCCGTTTATCAGCATGCACTCTAGCTGCTCCACGCTCATATACAATTCCGTGGCAAAGGCCGCCTCGTCACGGGTAACGAACTTCGCAAACAGCTTGTTCACTATTCTTGCCCTGAGCTCTTCCGGGAGGCCTTTCTGAAGTATTCTCTTGATAAACACGACTTCCGCTGTATCGTACCGGCCTGGAAGCGCCAGTCTCTTATAGTAGGATTCGGGTTGTTCAAGAGCGTACTCGGATTGGTTCTCTTTGATATCGGTGAAAATTGTTCGGATAATTTGTGTCTTATCCTCCACGGTTGCGAGAATGAAATGGATCTTGTTTACGTCGAGGACGCGACATTCCGTAATAGTCTTTGCAGAAGGGAAAAATGAGCCTTGGATGCCATATTTCTCAAGCAACGGAAATACATTGATAAAATGATCTATATATCCATCATCAAAGGTTAGCAAAAGCGCGTTGGGTGGCAAAGGATCTCCATCAGGGCTTGAGGCGGCTATAAGCTCTTCCATGGATATGACAGTATAAAAGGATTGAATGTACTTTATCTGCTCAATAAACTCATACAGATCCAGACCCTTGATATCTGGATAGCGTGATTTTTTCAGGTTCCGTATAAAATGATACATGACAATTGTTACTTTTTTAGACATAGGCATCCTTTGGCATGGCTATGGAAGTGTGAATAGAGATTAAAGGTCATGTGAGTTATTGTCCGCCGACAAAGCAAGAGATTTTATTAGGCCAATGACGGAGAGTTTATTCCTAAATTGATATGCGTGGATAGTACGCCTTATAAATATGGTTTCTTGGCAACTTCCTCAGTTTCAAAATACTAGATTTTCACAATCCAGTGCTTAAAATACATAACATACCCAATCATTAAAAAAATACAGACATAAGTGACAGAGAACAACAATGATGCATTAAGCGGATTAGCTATCCTCAGAAAAAACATTGTATAAGCGTAATCCCAGAGCGATATCCAGTGTCCGCCACTCAGCAAAAAGCCTTTCTTATTAGCCAGTATTCTACCTATTTCTGAAAAAGAGAAAATGAATAGTGGATTCAAGCCGAATACAACAAGGGGAATCGCCCACTTTTTGTAGTCTAACATATCGATAAACACATAAAAAACGCAGAAAGTTATATCTAATATTCCTGCTGTCAGCAGAACAAAGCTCGGTGTCCAGAGTCGACGGTTAATAGGAACCCACCTTTCTGCGAGAATTCCCAGCAGGGATAATACAATAGCGAATAGAACCAACCATAGTAATTTTTTTTGAGATGATAATTCCAATTTAAGCAGAGAGCCTGTGAGAACTCCCAAAGAAACCGTTGCAGTTGTTGTAAGAAGACTCAGAATGGAATGATAGTTGTCCCCATGGAGACCGAGAAGCAGAAAATCAATATAGGAAGCAACATTACCTTCAGGATCGAATCTGCCTGTCCCAAACCCCGGTACCGATATGGAGATTGCTAACACCCAGTAAAGCAGAGGCCCAGCAATAATCCAGATCATGTGTCCCCGTATACCTGTGGTAACAAATAGCATTGCTGCAATCAAATAGGAAATCCCAATCCGCTGAAGAATACCCGTAAACGCGATGATTGACCATTTATTAGGAGAGTCATAAATTAATAAAAAATTCAATGCCATCCCAACCAGAAAAATAATGAGGGACCGGCGTAAGATATAAATGAAAATATCCTGGCTCTTTCCGGGAAGCGCCATCCTTCGGTGCAATGCAAAAGGCAGGGATACTCCCATAAGCCAGAGAAAGCCAGGGGCAACCAAATCAGAGATAGTCCAGCCGTCCCAAACGGCATGGGTCAGTATCGAATATCTTAACCATTCGTCACCCGGACAATTGACCAACACCATACAGATGATTATGACGCCACGAAAAGCATCAAGCGACAGCAAACGATGATTCATGTTTGCTACTCTGAATAACCCAGGCTATTCACTCCGACTAGGTAGTGCGCGATTCGCTCCGCTGACTTTATGTGCAAATTAGACGCAGAGCTAAACCACCCGTTGGCAATAGGATCAGTCATAGCCTGTCGTCCGTAAGTCTGAATAATCTGCATATCTCTATCAGGTATTTTTAAGACTTCCTCCCTTTTCGCATGCTTTATACGATGGTAAAATTGTCTTGCAGGCTCTATGCAACTGGATGGCAAAAGTGCACTAGCAAGACGACCCAGGAGTGTTTGCTCTTCAACAAACATCATCTCGAATGTGTCACGATTAAATCTCGCATTCCTATGACCGGAGCATACGGGTAGATCCAGCAGGTCAGGCGTCAGGGCGTGAATAAGCCCCACCTGGAATTTATCCTTCGCTCTATACTCAAACGGAACGTCAATTAGAGGATCATGCAACCTCTTCATTAGGAATGGGCTTATGTAATGGCAAAACTCATTAGCAAAGTTGAGGAATCTCGCCTCAGGGCGCAAGTAGAGAAAAAGAAAGGCTCTTACGAACGTTTTCAGGGATGCTCCAGTCTCAGGATAGTCTATCTGACCACGGAGCAACCCTATTCTCACCTCCTGACTGAAAGAGGATTTGTAGGGTTCTCTCAAAAGAAAATCCGAACGCTTAACATCAAGGGGCATAGCATACTCGATGAGGTCATCAAATGAAAAATTTGTTTGTTCTAACTGCCATGGCTTCCTGTTTGTAAATACAGGACCACTTCCACCGAGGATAAGATTCGGATAAGGTGAAATACCACCACCTATACTCCGCAAGAATTGTTGAGACGCTCCGTATATTTCGTACTGGAACCCGTACATTTTAAACAGTTCCTGCAAAGTTTCTTGCGTATATGGTTGTTCTCCTGACCAATCCAACTGCTGAAACGGAAGATTGAAGGTTTTAGCGATATTTTTTGCAACACTGATATCAGTTGGGTGGCCGTCAGTCAGTCTGCTGTTTCCAACTCCGTACATAATCTGCGGGGTCACTTTCTGATCCAATAATGCAGCTAGGACAGTCCTTGAATCAAGTCCCCCCGTTCCAAAAAGTCCTATCGATCCAACCCCAGCCAACTCTCGGAAGACAGCCCTAACTTCAGATTTGTAATGATCAATTGCATCAGCTAGAGATGAATAATTGTGTGCCTTGGCAGAATCCATATTTGGTATGTTGTCAACTCTAAACTTTCCATCTTTAATGTTGATATCTATCACTTGGGTACCAAACAGTCTCTTAATACCGGCGTAGAAAGTATCTTCTCCTGGTGTGCAGGTTTGTAAGGCGGTCATAGCTAATTTGATTGGATCAATCCTACGGACGGGTAACACATGGGCACATAGGTCAAGTGAATTAGAGACAAACCAGAACGAACCGGTATTGATGTAATACAAAGTTATTGCGCCCTGTGGATCTGTAAAGACCGTCACATTATTGTTATGCCTGATGGCTAGGGCATAGTGCCCGATTGCACGCGAGCGAACACCGTGGATTCCGCTCTTAACAAAATCTGAATACATATCTAGAAATGCTTCAGGGCCGAGTCTTCCGTTATAGATAATTGTTCCTGCGGAACATATCCAATCGTTCTCGCCACATTTAACAAAAGTGGGTACATCAACGACGCGTTTCATATAGGCTTGTGCATGACAATTGGGGTCAGAAATATGCCCAGACGAGCGCAGGCCGGCTTTATCACAAACCGATTCAGCGTTGATAGATGAATCTTCGCTTGAAGTTAGATACCATCGAGACATGTTTGGATACCTCCTGTAATCTATATAGACAATAATTGATAAGAACTGAATAAATCTCTAGCTTCGCAAATAAACCGAAATTTAAGATTGCTTGCGATATCGCGTAATGCATACTCACCCGGCGATGAAATTAGAAGGTCATATTTTTGTTTTATTTTCTCAAACATTGGGTAATTATCAGCCCCACGAGCTTTCTAAATCGTTAAAGTGGTGCAGCAAATCTTACCAAGCGCTCAAACCGCCGTCGATCACGATATCCTGTCCGGTCACATAGCTGGATGCATCTGAAGCAAGGTATATCAAAGCGCCAACCATCTCTTCACCCTGTGCCATACGGCCAAAGGGAACTCGTGCGGAATAGCGCTCTTTAAAGGTTTCATTTTGTCCGCTTTCAACGCCGGCAGGGACTAGGGTGTTGACCCGTATCCCTTTGTCTGCCCAATAGGCGGCCAGATATTTTGTAAGGCCAACGACAGCTGCCTTGGAAGCCGAATAGACGGCCGGATTGCTAATCTGCATTCCCATGTAGAAAGATCCCTCGTAGATCCGCTTGTCCGAAGCGTAAAGGCCATAAATAGAAGAAGTCTGGATGATACTGCCCCCCGATTTCTGTTTAATCATCTGCGCGCCGACTGCTTGTGCAACCAGAAACATACCGTCGATGTTCACCGCCATGACCTTACGCCACTCTTCTATAGAGTATTCCTCGAATGGAGCAAAGAAAGCGTTCAGGTTAGAAGACTTGGAAGCAGCATTGTTATGTAGAATATGCACCTTGCCGAACCTCTCCACCACTTTCTGCACCATGGCCCCCGCAGAAAGTGGATCGGAGACGTTGCAGGCAATCCCTTCAGCGCCTACTCCGAACTGCTTTGCCAAGTCCCGGGCATACTCGGAGGCTTTTTCCCCGTCCAGGTCGACTACTGCCACATTGGCTCCAAATTCGGCCAGCCCCTGACAAAACCGGCGGCCGAGGATACCCAGACCACCGGTAACGATCGCTGTCTTGCCACTCAAATCGAACATGTTCTTATATATGTATTTCATTTAAGAATATCTTCCTCCCTTCGGATTGGGCTAATCTGCCGGCCATGAGAAGACGCATGGAGGTCAGGGTTTGCTGCGGGTCGATGGCAGGCGCACCAGTTTTAATGGAGTGGATAAAGTGCCACAAAAGCCTGCGGAACATGGAGAAGTTGTCGGTTATCTCATGGGATGTGATCTTCCTGGTCCCGAAGATATCGACCCTGAAACACCTGGATACGTCTCCCAATGCATCAAGTTGGACCAGAGATCCATCATCCATCGCGACTGCAAACGATGCATGTGGCGCTGCGAGGGCAACTACAGATATCGGTTGGGTACGGACTGTGTTGAGAATTGCATCCACTAAGTGCACACCATATTGTTCCCAGGAATTAAGGATTGCCCCGCGGATAAGTCTGATCTCGCCGTATTCCGACAACGAGGAACGGGCCTCGTCCAGTTCACGGGCGTAGCGCATCCCAGAACAGGACATGAGCTTTCCGCTCTCCAGGTACTGCCGCAATTGTCCGAGCTCATCGACATCGATAGATAGGGGCTTGTCGACGAAAACATGCATGCCAGCTTTCAGAAAAGGGATTGCCATGCGGAAGTGACTCTCGTAGTCGTCCCGTGCGATTATCACTGCGTCGACGATACCAATCATTTCTTCCGGCTTTGTGACTGGGTTTGGAATCATACAGGCCTTGCACAGCTTCCTTGTTACGTCGGGATCCTGGGTCCACGCGTGGGTTACCTGTAACCCCTCGAAGCCGAATTCGGAGGGGTCTCGGCGTCTAACGTAGTCATGGATACCCGGCCACCCCGAAGTGGCGAGTCCTTCCTCCGAGTAACCGTTAATTATCGTGGAAAACGAAAAAGGGTGGCCATTACCCTCACTGATGCCTATTATCCCCAATTTTATTACCATGCAGCCCACCCACCATCAACACAGATGTTCTGGCCGGTAATGTAGCTGCCGGCATCGGAGCAGAGCAGAGCCACGGCCCCCTTCAGTTCATGGGGGTAGCCGATCCGGTTCATGGGGTTCTTGGCACCGAGTCGCTCCATAAAATCCTTGTGCTGCTGGGTTTCCTTGTGGGGAAAGGCACCGGGGCTAAGGGCATTCACCCTGATCTGATGTGGAGAAAGAAAGCTCGCTAAGTACTTTGTAAACTGGATCACGCCCGCCTTCGCTGCGCCGTAACTCGGTGGGTTCGTAAATTGCTTGCCGTCGTATATTCTATAGTCCGGACCTACATGGCCGTACATCGAGGCGATATTGAGAATAACGCCTTTCGTCTTCACGAGATCAGGGAATGCAATTTTGGTAATCCTGAAATTCGAGTTCAAGCTCATATTGATGTCGTAGTCCCAATCCTTATCGTCAATTGATTCCCAACTATTCTTGTTGCCCGACCAAGCATTGTTGATCAGGATATCTATTGCATCAAAATGTTTGTGGATTTCTTCAAAGCATCGGATAATTGACTGTTTGTCTAGAAGATCGAGTTCAATCGCAAGCGTCTTAATCCCATTACCCACGTTCTCGACTATTTCTTCGCACAGCTTCTGACATTTCTTCAGGTCACGGCTGGCGATAATGACGTTCGCCCCAAGCTCCGCCAATGTATAACTCATCTCGCTCCCTAAATAGCCGGCCCCACCGGTGACTAGGGCGGTCCGGTTCTTGAGGGACAGGAGATCAAAGACACTTTTCCTCATGACTGCCTCCGGTTCTTATTTCTTCTGATAATTGTCTCAACAATCTCGAAATCCAATTCATCGTCGATGTCAACAGAGCGTTCCGAGGGCATGATAACAGCACCCAGTTTTCCAACCAGCAGCGACGGACTGTCAGGCTGTAGCCGATTGATAATGAAGGCATACACGGCTCCATTCAGCTGATATGCTTCAGGCAGTTTCTGGCGGGGTATCCAGGGGACAGCACCAGGGATGAAAACCTCAGGTGTCCCATCGATGATTTTCCAGGCACGGTTCGGGTTGAGATCGGCTTTCTTGAAAGTTGCAACCGAATCTGTTCCCTCTCCGACAATTAGCTCAAGACAGTCCCTTATATCCCCGGCGGTGCGCAAAGGGCACGTCGGCTCAAGCAGTACCATGATCTCTGCCTGCTCCCCTTCTATCCTGAGTCTTGTGATCAGTTCGCGGAGTGCATCGATGACTAAAGCTTCGTCAGTTGCGAGATGTTCGGGGCGAGCATAAACCTCGGCGCCATACTGCAGGGCGACTGACTTGATCGCAGTATCATCGGTCGACACGATAACCCGATCTATCTCAACAACACTCCGGGCCACTTCAATGGACCACGCAATGAGCGGTTTGCCATCCAGAAACTTAATATTTTTTCCTGGAACGGTTTTACTCCCGCCGCGCGCCGGTATCACCGCGATTATTCTCTTTTCACTTAGCATTTGGCAATTCCTATTTATGCAGTTTATGAATTCAAAGTAGAATTGATCTGACTTAGTGCATTTTTGTATTCTGCCCACTCACCAGTATCTATCCACGACTTATCACTGATGGGATAGACGCCGATCTTGCCCCCCGCCTCCTTTACCTTTTCGATGAGATGCGTAATATGGAAGAACTCATTTTCGGGAATCAGTTCCAGTGTCTCGTGCTTGATCACGTACAGACCCGTATTCACTAGAAAGTTGTATTCTGGCTTTTCCCTAATTCTGCTTAAGGTTCCACCGTTTTCTATCTCACAGACGCCGTAGGGTATACTGTAATTTTTTAGGGAAGCTACCAGCGTGATATCATTGCCGCTGGAGAGATGTTGTTCGACAATATCATGATAATCGGCCTTAATGATGACGTCGCAGTTGGTGATTATGAGGGAGGTGTCGATCTTGCCGCAGAGATATCTGAGGCTCCCGGCCGTGCCCAACGGCTTTTCCTCACATATATATTCGATCACATACGCTGGATCGAGTTCCTCAAAGTACGATTTGATGATTTTCGACTTGTAGTTGACGGAGATATAGAATTTTCCTACACCGCACTCCACGAAGGAGTCGATGATGATCTCGATGACTGTTTTGTCTCCAAGCGGTATCAACGGTTTCGGCAGAATCTTTGTGAACGGGTCGAGCCTTGTCCCTTTCCCGCCTGCCATTATGACGACAGGCAACTCAATTGGCTTAACCTGCTTTCGAGACACTCCTTCACCGAAGAGATTTTCCCAGAAAAGGACATCGACGATTTCTCTATCAGCATTTACAATCGGAATGCATCCGATCTTATTCTCAAGCATCTCTTTTCTTACCTGCTCCGCATCATAATCAACACTAGCTACGCGAGGTGACCTATTGCAGACTTTCTCAACTACCCCATCGAGGCTCCCTTCCGCCAGTATCCAACGACGAATATCGCCATCAGTCAAGGTGCCGATTAATCGTCCTTCGTCATTGACGACAAACAGGGTCTTCCGTTCAGTTTCCTCAAGCTGTTTCAAGGCATCCTTGATTCGTGAGCCATGCTTAATCGTCAGGGTATTGATCATAATGGGCCTCTCATAGAATATCCCGAAACTCTTTTTTGAGCAGCAGTTCCGAGATTTCAATTATCTTCAGTTGTTCCTTTATCCGCCTGGACGTTTTCCCGTCCTGGAATGTGTCATTGGGGTTTACCATGTTTTCAATCGATTTTCTGAAATCTATCGAAATTGCCCTGGCTATCCCGCCTTTGATCTCAGCGACCGAGTTGCCGACATCGATCACGTTGGCGGCCCGCATTCTTCCCTTCTGACGATCGCCTATGTTGACGACGGGCAATCTGAAAGATGGCGCTTCGATCAGGCCACTCGAAGAGTTTCCGAGCATCAGATCTAGGTTTTTCATGCAGCTCAGGTACCTCGTTTGTCCCAAGCTGTCGAAGAGTTTGAAATTATCTGGGCTGTTCTGGCAGAACTCAGCAAGTCGTCTGTTGATGATGCTGCCGTCCGCATCGGCGTTGGCTTTGGTGAAGAGCGCCCTGATGCCAGCATCTTCGATCGCCATCAGCAGATTTTCAACCTGCGCCACGGCGGTTCCAGACTCGGTGGTCACTGGATGAAAGGTTACCAAGGCCACAGTCCCGTCCAGTCGGAACTGGAGCGACTCTTGCAGCTCACTTTTATCAAACAAGGGCAGTCTGTAGATGGAGTCAAGTCCAGGAGCCCCTAAATTGAAAGTAAGATCGGGCCGCTCTCCCATTTGGAGAATTCTGTTTCGATAAGTTTCGGTTGCCGGAAAATGAATACTCGCCATCTTGGTCACGGCATGCCTGAAGGCCTCGTCAATGGCCCCTTGACTGGTCTCGCCCCCATGAATATGGGCCACGGGAATCTTGAATACAACCGATGCTAGGGCAACTGGAACGATCTCGAAACGGTCTCCCAAAAGAACAATGATGTCAGGCCCAATCTCCTTCAGTGCGTCAGCGAAGGAGATCATAGCCACCCCCATTGACTTGACGATACCGCTCTCACTGTTTGAAGAAAGCAGCATCTCGATTCGCCTGTCGATATGAAAACCGTCTTTCTCGATTTCTCTCACAGTCATACCGAATTCGGACGACAGATGCATCCCTGTTGCGATGAGACTCAATTCGAGCTCGGGATCCTCGTCGATCTCTTTCATGAGCCAGTAAAGCAGCCCGTAATCGGCCCGGGTCGTGGTGACAACGCAGATCTTTCTATTTTTCATGCGAGATCATCCCATGTCAAAACTTCATCCTTTGAAATCGTCCTGTTTGACCTCAGCCCGATCAGTTTGTCGATGTCCTTCGGCTGGATACCGTATCCCGGTCGTTTGATCGACAGCTTGTCAAGTGAGATAATCCCACCCTTCTTGATCGTCTCGGCGGCTACAATGCTTTTTCGGGCGATGCCGATATTTTGCAACTCACAACGTGCCGGCCTTTTAATCCCATCCCCCATGGCCTGCTCCACGTTCCGTATCGCCAGGACCATTCGCCCGAAGTCGGCCGGATTAAGCGACGCCCTGTGGTCAGGACCATCCATTTCGTTATCCAGAGTGAAGTGCTTTTCAATGACCTTGGCCCCGAGGGCGACTGCCGCCAGCGGAATCTCGATACCGGGAGTGTGATCAGAATACCCTATATCTAGCCCGAAGGCAGTTCGCAGGGTGATCATCGCTTTCAGGTTAGTCTCCCCATAGGGGGCGGGGTACTCGGTGACGCAGTGCAACAGCGTGAGATGGGGCGTTCCACAGGCGTTGAAAATCCCAACGGCCTCCTCAACCTCGCCCAGTGTAGACATGCCTGTTGACAAGATTACTGGCTTCCCTCGCTGGGCTACATGCTTCAGAAACGGATGGTTTGTGATCTCACCGGATGGTATTTTAAAGGTAGCCATTCCAAGAGAGTCGAGCAGATCCGCGCTCTCTTCGTCGAAGGGGCTTGATAGGAACTCGATTCCGATCTTGTTACAGTGATCGAAGAGTACCCTGAAATTGTCTTCACTAAGTTCGAGTTTCTTGAGCATATCGAACTGCGAATTACCACCCGAACTGGTACGTTTCTGGTATTGAGCCTTTTCAGCGTCTCTAGTGACGAGTCTTTCAGTCCTGAAAGTCTGGAACTTGACGGCATCAGCTCCGCACAATTTGGCGGCGTCAACGAGGCCTCTGGCAATGTCCAGTGATCCGTTATGATTCACCCCGGCTTCGGCAATAATGTAAGCTCTCTTTTTGTTGCTCACCTGATCCTCTTCGCCGGAGATCCCACATACGTCCCGGGTACGGTGATGTCCTTAACTACCGTCGAGCCAGCACCAACCAGGCACTCCTCAATAATAGAAACGGAATGGATGACCGTGGCTCCAGTTCCGATCATGGTGTTATGACCGATGTTCACAGCACCGCTGAGAGTTACCCCCGGCGCGATATGGACGTTGTCGCCCAGCCGGCAGTCATGATCGATAGTGCTGTTGGTGTTGAGGATGCAAGCCCTGCCCATCTCCGTACCGCTGTTGACCACCACACCGTCAAAGACAACCGTGCCTGCACCGATGGACACGGTCTCGTTGATAACCGCATGGGGCGAGACAATAACCGGGAAATCGAAGCCAATTGTTGCGATTTTGTCTTGCAGGGCAAGCCTCAGTCGCGATGAGTCGATCTTCCCTATGCCGATAACCGCCACACAGTCTGGATAATTTCCACTGAAATCCGAAAGGATGCTGTCGTCGCCGAGATACGGGATCCCAAGAATAACACCCCGGTCCCCGCGGTCAGTATATCCTGCAATGTCATAGCCGGATTTTTTCAGCATGCTTATAACCACCTTGGCGTGGCCTCCACCACCAATGACGACGATTCTAACCACGACGCAGCCTTTCAGTTACGTACTCGATTTCGCTCATTTTTAAGTTTGCGCTGCACGGAACACTCAGTGTCACCTCAAGCAAGTGAAGGGCCTTCTCTATGTGATAACTTCGGCACTTGCTGTAAGGAACCTGCAAGTGGTTAAGATGCCAAACAGGGCGGGTCTGTATCCCTTCCCCCTTCAAGTATTCCATCAACTCCTCGCGGTCTTTGCCGTAGACTTCCCGGTCGATCTGCAGCGGGTACATCCAGTAATTATTACGGGCGTATGGGGGGCTTTCCGCCAGGGTGAGCCCGTCGATCCGTTCGATCTTCTTCTTGTAGGCAATATAGTTGTTATGCTTCGCGCGCAGGAATTCCGGAAGAAGCTCCATTTGGGCCACGCCGATTGCCGCTTGGATATTAGTCAGACGAAAGTTATAGCCCACCTCGTTGTGAATATATCTTACCTCGTCGTCTTTTGCCTGAGTGGTCAGATATTTGGCCCTTTCGGCGTACTCTACAACGTTGGTGACGATCATTCCGCCACCACCGGTGGTGATGATCTTGTTTCCGTTGAACGAGAAGCAACCGATGTCGCCCACAGTTCCGGCATGTTTCCCCTTCAGATCGCCAGAGGAGTAAAAGGTGCCAAGACTCTCGGTCGCGTCCTCGACCACCTTGATGTTGCGCTCGCCGCAGAGTGAGATCAGTTCATGCATCTTGACAGCATTGCCGAAAACATGAACAGGTATAATTGCGGCTATCCGCTTTCCTGTTTTTCTGCTCCAGGTGTTTCCGTTTTTGAAATCGGTCTCTCGATCAAGAAACTCAGCCGTCTTGAGGACATCAATGTTGTAGTATTCGTCACAGTCCATGAAAACCGGTTCCGCAGCCATGTAATTCACTGCATTCACGGTGGCAATAAACGTAAGCGTCGGAACGATTACCTCGTCCCCCGGTTGCACCCCAACAAGCCGGAGCGCCACATGAAGCGCAGCTGTCCCGTTTACGCAGGCAACTGCGTGGCTTGCCCCAGTAAATGTACAAAAGTCCGTCTCGAACCTGTCGACATACTGACCGGCAGAGGATACCCATTCAGTATCCAGGCATTCCTTGACATATTTCCATTCATTCCCTCTAAGCGTGGGCACTGACAGCGGTATCATCGGATCACCTTGGCGGTTTTCATATGTTATAGATATGAGACTTGTACGCCTTGAGATTCTCATTGCTCAGGAACCATTCAACGGTGTCTGTCAGGCCTCTCCGCAATCCGTCCCGTCCGGCATAATTCGGCATGTGGTTCAGGAGTCTTTGGGCCTTTGAAGTGTCGGCCCAGAGCCGTTCAACCTCGCTCTTGCCGGGCCTTAGACGTTCCGGATCGGTTATGATCTCAATATCGACACCCATAATATCGGCTATAATGGAAGCGGTCTCTCCCATGGATATTTCATAGTTGCTGCCTATGTTTATCACTTCACCGATAGAGTTATCGCTCTCCGTCACCGCAATGAATCCGGCAACGGTGTCTGCCACATAGTTGAGGTCGCGAGTCGGATGAAGGGCTCCCAGTTTGAGAGTATGGGCTCGGGCTGCAATCTGGGTTATAACCGTGGGAATAAAAGCTCGTGCCGACTGCCTTGGTCCGTACGTATTGAAAGGGCGAATTATCGCGACTGGGGTATCGAAAGAGGAATAAAAGGACATGGCAATCTGATCGGCGCCGATCTTTGATGCTGAATAAGGTGACTGCCCCTGCAAGGGGTGCTCCTCGGTAATAGGGACAAAACGTGCGGTTCCGTATACCTCGCTAGTGGACGTGTGAACCACTTTTTCCACTCCAAGTTCCCTGGCGGCCTGGACAACGTTAAGGGTGCCCTTGATGTTTGTGTCTACGTAGGTGTCAGGTGAATGGTACGAATAGGGAATGGCTATAAGCGCTGCCAAGTGAAGAACCGCGTCGCACCCCTTCATGGCTTGTTTTACACCGTGGGGATCGCGGATGTCACCGGCAAATACGTCGAGAGACTTGCGCACTTCAGGTTCGGCATGGTCGAGCCACCCCCAGGTATTGAACGAATTGTACATAACGAACGCGCGGGTATCGTAACCACGGCGGACTAGCTCTTCGATTAGGTGGGAGCCGATAAACCCATCGGCCCCGGTAACAAGAATTTTTCTGTTTTTTAGGTTCATTGTTGTCCGTATTCTCTGTATATATTAGGGGTATTTACTTAGCCCTGATGTCGCGGTAGAATCATCTCGACACTAGTTTAAGGGCTGGCCAAGAATCATATCAGGCAGTCTGATAGCCTCTTCGTACCGCTTCTTTGCTACCGCCTTAATCCTTTCCCGCATAGGTTCACCTCGGTCAATGTATGTCTTAGCCAGTTCCTTGATTTCGTGAATGTCTTCGGTGCGTGGGAAAACTGGAAATTCCCGGATATATTCGTATTCGAGGATCTTTTGCAGGCTGTGCATCTTGTGTCCGCTCGAACCAAGAAAAATACAAGGTGTGCCACCCAAGGATGCGAGGATCGCAGGGTGGTACCTGCCGGAGATGAACAGTCTGGCATTTGCAAGTATTGCACCTGCCATGAACACTGATGTATAGACAGGAACGAGTCCCACCCCTTCAGTTGCCGCAACCTCCTCCAAGAACGAATCACCACCGCAGTTTTCGGTGAGGTAGACCGAATAGCCAAGTTCCCGGATCACTGCGACTAATCTTTTGAAATACTCTGCTGACTTGTTCTTGTCCTTGGCTGCCACGGCGCTTCCACCTATACACATATATGGCTTGGAGAAATCAAGTTTTCCCAAATTACTCCTTTTTTCTGGAAAGGGGAGGATAAAGTCACCATTTGCGGGAATACTATCCCCGAATTTTTCAATTATAGGATACCATGTGAATAGCGAATCGGGAACCAAGGCGCTTGACGCCTCAGGCATCTCAGTCTTAACATACTCAAAAGACTCGTAATCCCTGACTATAACGGCATTGCATCGTGTCAGTGTCGTTCGTGCAAATTCCAGTGTCTTAACATTACGCCCAGTGGCTTGGCAATCAGAAAGCAACCCGTTCGCAAAGACCACCTTTTTGTCTAAACGCAGCCCCAATTCCGCCATGCCTAGCAGGAATAGAGCCTCCCTTTTCGGTGGCGTGGTGAAAACAATGTCACCTTCTCCATGAATCAGGATAAGATCTGCATTATCGACCTTGTCGAATAGCTCCCGGATTTCCCAATACCTGCTTTTGTAGCGGAGGATATTTTCTGCAGTTTCGGCAGGGTCGTGGGCAATGAAATCCTTTGCCCCGCAGAGCTCCTCGAATCTCACGTACCAGTCATATAGCTTTCTCCTGTGTCGGTTAACTACTAAATTGAGGAAAAGCCAGTTGTATTTCTTCGGGAAAAAGGTTTTGACATAGCCAAAACCGGCGCTTGCAAGCTGAAAAGCGCTGCCGGGGACGGTACCTGATATCTGAAACCTTTCATCTAGCATCTGGAGCAGAGCCAAACTGGCGCCTCTTCCACCCCAATTCGGGTTTGTACTGTTATCACCTACTAATAAAACTTTTATTTCCAATTTTGACTCCGTTATTTCCCTTCCCGGCTCTATGAATTCTCACCAAATCCTCATATATTTCTCTATACTTTTGACCCATTACTGCGGCTGAATATTTCGTTTTAACCAAGTCCATTGCAATATCAGTCATTCGCTTTGCAGATGTAGTATCGGACATTAGAATCCGTATCCCTTCTGCCAGCTTCTTTGAGGAACGAGCGTCTACCAGAATACCAGCCTTTCCATTCTCCAGTACATCGGGAACCCCGCCGACCCTGGTGGCTACGATCGGCACCCCAGCTTGCATCGCCTCAAGGATGACGATAGGAAGCCCCTCGGTCAGAGAGGAGAGTACGAATGCCCGGAAGAGGGGTAAGAAACGTCCTGCTGCGTTCGCCACATAACCCGGCATCAGCACTCGCTGTTCAATCCCCAGGCTCTTTATCCGCGCCTCCAGGACGCCCCGTTCATCACCATCACCAAGGATCACCAGCCGGACCTTCGGGTTTATCTCCGCCACTTCTTTTACCGCGTCAAGGAGAATTTGAAAGCCCTTTTCCGGGGAGAGGCGTCCGATGGCGCCGATGGTGAAGCCTCCCCGGCAAAAGGCCTCGATTCCCAGGTGTTCCTGACACTGCTCTTCTTCAGGTATTTCCGAAAGGTCACCCGCGTCAATGGGGATGCCGTTGTTCACCACATGAAACCCTTTGAACTTCACCATTTCACTCATCGCCCGGTTGACGACCACCACTCGGTCGATGAAACGAAGGCTCAGGCGGTCTAGCCATTCGTAGATCCGCATCCTGTCCCATCCACCGGTCCAGGTCCAGCCGTGAAGCGTGGCGACTATGGGAATCCGGCGGAGCTTTTTCGGCATCATTCCGAAGAGTATATTCCCCTTGTAGCCGTGAGAGTGGAGGATATCTGACCCAATGCGCCGGGCGAATCGCAGAACCTTGCAAACTCCTACAATATTGGGACCGGGACGCATGCGAAAGGTCTCAACCCTCAGGCCGCGACGTCGGGCCTCCGTCTCCAATGGTTTTTCTCCACAACGGGGGTCACCGATACTTGCGATAACCGGCTCCATGCCCTGTCGTAGCTGCTCGGCAACAAGGTTCAGGAGCATGACCTCCGCGCCGTACATCCCGCCGCTATCAATGACGTGCAGAATTCTTGTCATGGGAGAATTCTTATCCCTTTCTGGGCGTCCATATAACCTGTTTTTCTCCGAGCAAAAATTTCACCAAAGCATGTCCGGCAGCCAAATTGATCAAGGTAAAATAGTATGGAACATACAATAATTTTATCTTACATGTCAGTTCCTGAGTAAGTGCAGCCAAAAGAGCCATAGAGTAAAATATCGTCTGAACAACCATGACTGCGGTATAGCCTGCGCTGTCGCTGCACAGCCAGATGTTTGATATGAATAGCCCGATCAGAAATAGAATTGCCAGATACCGTAGCACCTTATGCGACAGCAATTGCCAGGAAAATATGCCATATTTTCTCACGTTCAATAAGTGCCTCATATCCCAAAGCGCCCAGAGGGCTCTCAATGATACTCTGACACGCATTCGGTACTCATCTGCTCCTGCTTTTAAAGTAGCTTCCCTAAGAACTGCCTCTGGCTCGTACACTACCCTGTATCCCTGTTCCACTATACGGAGCGGCAGTACAAAGTCCGGGAGTTGATCAGGCCTCATAGTACGGTACAGCTTTCTAAGTATTGCGTCGACACCTCCGTCAACCCCTACCACTGAATGAATCCTCGTCTCATAGAAGCGAAGTAGGTTTTCGTACTTCATATAGGCTGAGCACCCGTCACCCACAAGAGTTCCATCTGAATATGTATATACCATTTTCCCTGTCACATACCCCACAGAGGCATCTGCAAAGTTCCGCATCAGCTTACGCAAGGCATCCCGTTCATAAAGCGAATTCGCATCAGCAAAGACCAATATCTCACTTTTTGCCTCTTTCACTGCACTATTGAGTGCGGCTGTCTTCCCTGCACGAGGTTCCTGTCTGATCAACCTGACGTGCTGGTTCAGGTAACGCTTTACAATCATGTCAGTTTCATCCGTTGACCCATCAGAAACTACGATGATTTCCAGTTTTTGAAGCGGATAGTCGAGTGCCAATTTGTTGCGAATCGTCTCATCAATCCAACGTTCTTCATTGTAGGCTGCGATCAAGATTGTAACAGATGGCTCATAGTTTCCACATAACACTGTCTTTCTCCTCAGCAGAGAAAGACAGTAGATCATCATTGGATATCCCGCATAAACATATAGGACTGCCAGTAGTGATAAAAAGAAAAGTATTTCCATCGAGGGACGGGCCATCTTTATCTGCTAATCCACCCCGGGCTCAAACTAAGTGGAGGCGTGCAACGGGCTTTATGTATTTGTACAGGAATATCTCATTTTATAAAACCACTCTACAGTTTTCTGCATTCCTTCTTGTACCGAGTAAACGGGATCGTATCCAAGGAGTTCCGTAGCTTTTTTGATATCGGCCAGGGAATGTCTGACGTCACCACTTCTTTCGAGACCGTATTGAGGCATTATCTCTTTCACCCCATCATCGTAAGCTGACATTAATCTCCTGATCATGAAAAAGAGTTCGTTCAGAGTAGTCCTTTCCCCGACTGCAATATTATAGACCTGATTAAGTGCCTCTTCCCGTTCTGTTGTTGCTGAAAGTATGTTTGCCTGGATTACGTTATCAATGTAGCAGAAATCCCGGCTCGTCTCCCCATCACCGTTGATGAGCGGAATCTCGCGGTCGAGCAGTTGGACGATCCACTTCGGGATAACAGCAGCGTAGGCGCCCATGGGATCTTGCCGGCGTCCGAATACATTGAAGTATCGCAAGCCAATACACTTCATATTATATAGTCGGGCAAAGACATCGGCATAAAGCTCATTCACATATTTTGTCACGGCATAAGGTGAAAGCGGCTTGCCGATTGAGTTCTCTCTTTTAGGCAGAACCGGATTGTCCCCATATGTGGATGAAGAAGCTGCATAAACAAAGCGATCAACGTGTGCATCACGGGCGGCAATAATCATATTGAGGAAACCATCGATGTTTGATTGATGAGTCGTTTGAGGATCCTCTATCGATCGTGGGACGCTTCCCAATGCGGCTTGATGAAGAATATAATCGACGCCAATGCAAGCATTCTTACAAGTATCGACGTTCCGTATGTCACCTTCTAGAAGTGAAAAACTGTCCCACGCGTCTGACTCAACCAGCTCTTTTACATCAAGAAGATTCTGCATCTTACCGGTAGAAAAATTGTCGAGACCGACGACGGTTTGACCGAGTCTGAGTAGCTGTTCTAGAAGATTCGAGCCGATAAATCCTGCCACTCCGGTAATAAGCCATTTTTTTGGCGCATGTGAAAGCTGTGTATTAATCTTATTTATCATCGGGCTAATCCTCCTTTTTTTCATCAATTGGTTGCTCTTCAGCAATATTATTCAACTAAACAACTGGGTATCATTGCTACAGAGCATCTCATTGTCTAAAATATAAATTGAGGGCTGTGGCGCTTCATTAGAGTTCTCAGCGACTCGAATTTAAAATCAGTAAGCAACGTGTCGAGTTTCATAAAGGTGGAATCAAGATTGACATAATGCCTGAGTCGAGACAGTAACTTACCTTCAATGCGCGGCTGATTAGGATCTATCTCCCAAGGATGCAGATAAACGACCGCTATCTGTTTTTCGTGTTCATTTAGCCGACGCATAGCATGCCGTGTTAAAGACATAGGGAGCAATCTCAGATACCCTCCGCCAGCTACCGGGAAGACTGACTTTCCGACCTTCAGAGTAGCGGGGGGGAATTCGATGATTGAACCAACCGGCCTTGTGACAACATGCGGGTGGCGCTTCGCTCCAGGCATACCGTAGCGGTCGTGATAGACCGGAAATATGCTCGAGTCATAGACGAAGCCCTCTTCTATCAGGATGTCGAGAGCCCAGATACTCCGCTTGACGATCGAATAGCTTGCAGCCCGATACCCCAGCACAGGCACCCCAGTAATGTCTTGAAGAATATCTCTCGATAGTCTCAGATCTTCTCTGAATTCTTGAGGCGAGAGACCGTACACGAGCCGATGATTATAACCGTGACTGGCAATCTCATGACCCTGGGAATGAATCTCTCTGATCAGTGCAGGAAATCGTTCCGCTATCCAGCCAAGAACGAAAAAAGTGCCTTTGGCGTCGTGCTCATTCAAGAGGCCGAGAATTCTATGTGTATTCCTCTCGACACGGCTTTCGTAGCCGCTCCAGTCATCAAAGGATATCCGGTCTGCAAAGGCGGATACCATATAATAGTCTTCCACATCTATAGTAAGGGCGTTAAACATGAGTTAAAAGAGAGGGCTGATCCGGTATATTGTTGTCATTTTTTTTCCTAAATTGCAAATGCAAACTGTCCGCTAAGAAATTTCCGGTATTCTGTCCTGTGATTTCCATAAGAGACGTATGATGACCTCGGTGGCTGACATGGTATAAAGCAGATGTTGTTGTCTTTATCAAGGCCGAAACCGTCAGGTTCGCAATCTTGTACAGCCGCTATCAACTTGTCGAGCAGCAAACTGGCGACTTCAGCATTACGTCCTATGTTAACTATTCCTGCTATCCCGCACATGGACTATCAGTGGGCTTAATTGAATATTTTCGACCAGAAATACTTCCTTTTGGGGATTTGAGGCTCAAGGGTCAACAGCTGCTTATGTTCAATCTCGACAAGTTTCCTTTTAAGGTCTCCGATCTCACTCAGAATGTTCTGTACTAAACTGTTGTCGCCGGGAGAAACTGGTCCCCGAGGCTCGGACCTGGATTTTTCAATAGTCGCAACTATGTCCTCCAAATTGGCCACTTTCGTGGCAATTTCCTCGACATTAACGTTTGAACCATTATGCCTGCGCATGGCTGATTCGATATTGTCGAGCCTCCTGAGAACGGGCTGCAGGACATTCACTCCGCTGTCTTTTTCTACTTCCATCCGGGTGTCGCTCCAGTAGTTTTTTTCGGAATCGAGATCTGCCGCTATTTCTGTTACCATGTCCACGGATATGTCCTTCGTTCCCTCGGTAAAGGCAGCTAAAAGCAGGAAATCACAAAAAATGTTGATGAGTCGCGGAATGCCCCGCGTAGCAGAATGAAGGGCATCGAAGGCGCCGTCAAGGAAACTGACTGCCTTCCTATTGCCGGCAATTTCGAGGCGATGTAAAACATACTCCTCCGATTCTGTCCTGTTGAGGGGACTGATATGGCAGCTGATACTGATTCGCTGCCTGAGTTGTCTTAGTTCAGGTACGGCGAGGGTTTTTTTCAATTCCGGCTGTCCCAGCAAAATAATCTGGAGTAACTTTGATTTGTCGGTTTCGAGATTTGAAAGGAGCCTGATTTCTTCAAGCAGTTCTGAGGAGAGATTTTGGGCCTCATCGATAATGAGGGCTGTTCTCAATCCCTGCGCATATTGGTTGATAATAAAATCGGAGAGGTCTCTGAGCATTCTGGTCTTGTCCTTGCCGTTTGTCTCGATCCCGAAATCGTCATTGATCATAGATATGAGCTGCTCAGAGTTCACTAGTGTATTATTAACGCGGGCCACTTTAATATCTTTTTGTAATCCTTGTAAGATCTTTCTGATGAGAGTGGTCTTACCGGTCCCCACTTCTCCAGTAACAAGGATGAATCCCGTGTTTGAAGATATGCCATAATTTAGGAAAGTCAGCGCCTTCTTATGATCCCTGCTGAGAAAAAGAAACTCGGGATCGGGCGTAAGGTGAAAGGGATTGCAGGTTAGACCAAAAAAGGATGTGTACATTGGTTAGTGTTTATCGTCCTTGTGGTTTGTTTTTGTCGGGTTATCGGGATCCTGACGGTACCGATAATAGTTATACGGATTAAGATTTTTACCCAGATAGTCCGGCACGTTATTGTAAACAACGCCCAGAATGGTGGCGCTTTGAAGCAGCCCGATCGCCTTTTTAACTGTATGCTCTGGAGTCTTTGCCGCATAAATGACAAAAAGAACTCCGTCGACATGACTGCTCATCGAGATCGCATCGGCTGATACAAGCACGGGCGATGTATCAAAGATAATATACCGGTCGCTATAACGGTGTTTCATCTCCTGCACAAGGTCCTTCATACGATTGGAAGAGAGGAGCTCAGCCGGGTTCCGGGATGGCGTGCCCGCCGGCAGAAGCACCAGTTTGCCGATCCCTGTATGTATAAGAACGTCTGACAGGTCCACCTTCCCAGATAGATAGTCGCTTAAGCCGCGATCCGCTTTTATACCGAGATATCTATGGATCGAAGGTTTCCTTAAATCGGCATCGACCAGCAGAACAGTGTGATCCATTTCCTGTGCTAGGGCAACGGCAAAATTTATCGAGGTTATTGACTTTCCTTCTCCAACATCGGCACTAGTCACCATAATGGTATTGTGAAAATCCTGCTTTGTGGCTGCGAGTATGCGCGCCCTTAGCTTACGGTACTGTTCGGAGGCGGCAGAATGCGGGTCTGTAATACATACCACATGCCGATCTACCGTGGATGGATCAATCATGATTTCCCTGATTTGAAATTCCGGCAGTGAGGATGGTCCTTTTAATTCAACATTATTTTCCCGTTCAGGATAAGAAGTCTTGGTTGATTGCCTCATCTGGATTGCTTTTTCCAGAGCCTTTTCGATTCTGCTCAATTCTTGCCTCCCTAAAGACCGATAATTGTGACGCCAACATATTTGTACAACACTTCTTTCACTAGCAGCAAAAGGATAATGCCTAAATATACGGATGCGGCAATCATCACCTTTTTATCGAGCTGCCTCACCGCCATGGTATCCCCTTCAATAACCACCGAGGGTATTGCCACGAGTACGGGTAAGTTGAGACTCTTTTCGATGGAATCCTCGTCCTTAAAGGAATGATTTAGATAATCTATGCTGAGGACGGTCCCTACACCGGCAGCGATACCCAGAAATATTCCAACTAGTATGAACTTGATCCTATCGGGCTGGACAGGAAAAACGGGCAGCACTGCGGGGTCGACGACTTTGAATGTAGTGGCCTTGTCAGTGAACTCCAGATCTTTGGAGACACGAGCAGTCTCGACCTTATTCAGCAAATCGTCGTAGATATGTTGATAGACAGTTCTGTCCCTTTGAAGCTTAGTCCATTCTTCCTGTTCCTTCGGCATGCCACCCAAGACACTTTTGGCCTGTTGCTGTTGGTGCAACAGTTCAGAGGAACGGGCCTTAAGTGAATCAATTTCCGCATCGGTTCTCGCAAGGTCCTCTTTTAATTGCTGGTATATAGGGTTGAGGGTTGATGTTTCAGAACTCCCGGTATCGGCAGGGGCTGATTTAGCATGTGATATCTGTTTCTTTAGCTCTTCTATCTCTGCTTTTGTTTTACGTATCTCGGGATGCTGGTCCGTATATTTGGTTGTCAGAAGGACTAGCTGACTGTTCAGATAGGATAGGCGAGCTTCGGGCGATCCCTCACGGGTCACAAAAGCAACAGTGAGTTCCTTCTCTCCAGTTAATTGCTTTTTCAGGTTGTCCCTCCTGCGCATTAACTCCTGGACCTTGATATCCGCATCGATCTTCTGGGTCTGAAAGGCCTCCATCCGCGTAAGAACCGCACCTTCGGTCTGCGGCACTATGTCCGGATTCCTCTCTCTGAATGCCCGGATATCCTTATCTGATTCCTCAAGCTTGGTCTTATACTCAGCAAGTTGGTTTTGGACAAATTCAAAGGCCCCGGAGGCATCGGACCTTCTGTAGCCAAGAGCTTCGGCGATATACTCTTCCACAAGTGTGTTAACGATGTCCCTGACTTTCTTCGGATCGGACCCGCGGTACGATATTATGAAGAGATCAGCTCCTTGACTGCCCCCCCCACCTTTAACAGTAATCGAAATATTATTCTTTATGGCGCTGACAAGCCCTTCGTGCTTTTGCGATTTTACGTCACCTGCGTCCAGATTGAGCTTTTCAATCACTCGGCTGATTATGTTTCTGCTGGTTATGCTGTCCCTAAGTGTCCTGAGTCCCTCCTCCGAATTGCTCGTAACCCCAATTCCCTTGATGAGAGGATTGATGAGCGTGCTTCTTTGAATAAAAATCGTAGAAGTCGCTTCATAGACTTTGGGCAAAATAAAACTGGCCAGCGTGCACAGGGACAAAACCGTCAAGGCTACTGATAGGGCCAGATATCTCCGCTGCAAGATGAGTCCCCAATAACGCTTTATATCAAAAGTATTCAGGCTACTTTCCGACATGACTCCCCCTCACAATCTATCAAAATATACCCGATTTAACGTTTACCATGTCTCCGGGCTTTAGTGGAACGTTCTGACTCATATCGCCGCCTTTAATGACGTCCTTTAATTTTACTGCGATATGCTTGACTTCACTGCCTTCCTGCCTGATGATTATGACACTATTCTGGCTAGCGAATTCTGTGAACCCTCCGGCGCTCAATACAGCATCAAGAGCGGTCATGCCCTTTATATAATGGAACATCCCCGGGGTCTTTACTGCGCCGACCACCTTGATGCGGTTTTCAAGATCGGGCGGAATGAAAACGACATCATCTCGCTTGAGATCGATGTCCTGCGTTACATCACCATTTTCGATCAGCTTCATAAAGTTGACCGGCATTTTCTTCCCAGCCCTCAAAAGATAGGCACTTTTCAGATCAGCATCCTGGAGAGACCCGATCTGGGCTAGGAGCTGCAGGAGTGTGGTGCTTCTCCGGAGGGTTATCATACCCGATGATACTCCGCCGCCTTTGTCGCCGGTTGATATTCCACCGCCTACGATATAGACTTTGAAGCTGTTTATAGCAGTTACCACGACGCTTACGTTAGGGGCCTTGATGAACTTCATATACTCCTTCTCCAGAAACTCCTTAAGCTGGTCAGGCGTAAGACCGTCTGCCTTCACATCGCCAACCAAGGGTACTGAGATCATGCCGTCCGGCCTGACAGGGATGCTGACACTCAATTCAGAATTGCCCCAGACGTTGATCTGAAGCATATCTTCTGGCCCTATCACATAGCTTTCACCATAGGCTGTGCCAAGCAATCCAAGCAGAATTATCATTGTCAACAAAAGCCGTGTTTTCACTTTTCCTCCTTATCGCGCTCCTTTTCCGAAGAGAACGACTTTAATCGTATCTATTGTGATCGACGTATCCAGCAACAGTGAGAGATTCTTAATATAGTATAAATCATAACGGAGTTTTTCGAGAGAATCCTCCTCGGAGGCGCCATACCTATACTTTATTTGGGCCCAACCGGTAATGCCAGGTTTAACGAAATGCCTATGGATGTAATATGGTATCGTTCGTTGAAGCTTTTCAACAAACTCAGGCCTTTCCGGGCGCGGACCGATGAAACTCATTTCACCTTTCAACACATTAATAAACTGCGGAAGTTCATCCAAGCGCACCTTTCTGAGGATGCTCCCTATTCTAGTTACCCTCGTGTCATGCTTTTGGGCCCAGACAGCACCGCTTTGCGTTTCCGCGTTTTGCTTCATCGTTCTGAATTTAATGAGCATAAAATTAATTTCCCCCTCTCCAACCCGCAACTGACGGTAAAAGACAGGACCTTTAGAATCGATCTTGATCAGCAGTGCAACAAGTGGAAACAAAGGGGCAGTGAGTATGAGGCCGACAGAGGCCAAAAAGATGTCGGAGAGCCGCTTGAAGAATTTTATTGTTTGATTCAGTTTGAACCCATCTGCGAATATGAACCAGCCCGGTGCAATGCTTTCCAGAAGCATTTTACCCATGACCTCTTCATAAAAAGATGGCGCATCGACAATATCAACACCGGCAAACTTACAGTTCAGGAGTTCCTTGAGAGGTAATACTCCCCTTCGTTCCGTAACGGCTACCACAAGCTTATCTATCTTCTCTCTTTTAGCGGTCTCCACAAGACTTCCGCATGTGGCCTCTAATGGGGACGTGCTATCCTGTAAAATTTGCGATGACAAGTCATAGTATCCGGCAAAGGCATACTGTGTCTTATGCAAGAACATGATCTGTTCCATCTTTCTCGCGAGGTCGCCAATCCCGAGTATAAGGACCTTTTGCTTCATTCCCGACAGATTTAGAAAGGATTTATATGAGATGTGCCATGCGCACTGCAATAGCCCGTAGATGCCTAGGGACAGGAGCAATGCGCGTCGTCCGAGTGCTATGGAAGGGAACATAAAGAAAATAGACGTCAATACAAAGAAGGAAACTGCAATGGCAAGAAGGATAATGGCAGGCATCTCTTTCAAATTAAATCTAAAGACTTTTTTCCGACTGTACAGCTCTAGGAAATATGAGGAAAAAAGTGTTACGGAGACAAAAACAATACTCTCCAGGATTCCTGGAAATGGCATCCCCCTGGCACTCTCAAATTGGGATGCGATATATTGGAAAACGACACAAAGCGCCAGGATCGATATCAAAACGTCTCCCAAAACCAATAAGGCAATTTTTTGTGCCATCTCGTTATTTACATTTTCGCATGGTTAAGTTCATTAATGGCGTTCTTAAAAAGAACGACAGCGCCAGACAGATTGTGTTCACGTATGAGTTCAAGCTCTTTTGGAGAGCAGTTCATCTTTTTTCGCTGCCTGCACAGGAGAATATCAACAAAAAACCGCTTATGATGACTAGGGCCTTCACTATAGCTACAACTCCTTACGAGGCGTACACATTGATTAAAGAATACTGCTCCGCCCTCTCAGTTACAGTAGTGATAACCGAGAAGGTCCAAGTGTTGCAAATCATAAATGGCACATCAGCGTCGAAATCCGATATAGGGGAGAAATGAGGAAATATTCCTATCCGGACCATACTTAGATTTCAGAAGTCTCTAAGGTAATTATCGATAAATATAGCTATCACTTTAGCGGATGAAAGCGAACAGCCAAATGGACGGCTTATCCTGGAGTTTCTGTATGTGCTTTTATTAACATGCTCGCCAATACTCAAAATAATTAAAATCCCCACAATAACCTTAATTTATGATAGCCCATTTTTTATTAGTATACCAGTAATTTGTTGTTATCTGCTATAAAATTAGCATCGAAGTAGACAATATTAAGAATTGGTGACAACCATCACAGAAATAAAACATGAATTACTGCTGATCGATGGGGTTATGTTATTGATTATTAAATATAATCACTTCATTGATGTCCTAGATTTTGTTTACACAATATGTAGTTTTTCAGTACCATAAAGCTACTAGCTAGAAACAAATTAGTGTGTTTATTTAATTTTATTTACTACCTCTGGCGGTATTTAAAAGACTGTATGTCGATTATTTTTACTATTAGCAGGCTTCAGGAAAGAATGAATAAGTGTATCAATAATATGAATTATTATTTATTTCAGGCGCAAAATATGCTAATATATCAATATGGGAGTGTGGGATCGTTTTTTCAAGAAGCCACAGGAGGACACTTATTGCGAAAAAAGACGCCGGCCGAGACTCGACTGCGCGGTAGTGACGGAATTTGCAGATCTAAGGGGAAACACATGGAGCTGCAAAATAGTCGATATGAGCGAAAGCGGCTTTGGCATCGCTACGAGTGCACGGCTTAGTATGGGGAACACAGTGAACATTATTCGTCCCGCTGTAGAGGCAAAAGTGGTCTGGGTTGGGGATAATAAAGCGGGGCTCAGGATTATCAGGTAGTACTGCAGTATTCTTTATTTCGTGTGCGTACATGTCGACTGGATCAAATGTTCGATATATAAATATAACCTCGCTGGGTAGATTGCCATCCCCGAAATTATTCACAAAATCTCTATAAAACAACATTATCTAAAATCATCTGGGCTAATATATGCTCCGGCATGGTCCGGATGTGGCTATCTGTTTGAGGGGAATCAATTGCTCCTAATTTCAGCCTTGAGCAGCAGGTTCACCCGCGGCTTTCCTGGGTCATTACTATAGACCGCAATCTCCTTTGTAACCTTGCCGATGTACTGTTGCACATTCACCGTTACAGTTATGCTTCCTATTTCTCCGGGTTTGATCTGACTCGAACTAGCCATTGCGGCAGTACATCCTCAGGGTGCGTCAAGCCTCTTAATAATCAGGTCTTCTGTCCCCTTATTCCAGACCTCAAAGGTATGTTTGAGAGGTTCGTCACCCCGTACTATCCCGAAATCATGGGTTTCAGTGTCAAATATTATTGTCGGTTGCGCCAGTGCGACTGTGGGGAATAATAGCAGGATTATGATAATCTTCCTCATGAAATAATTATAACACACTGTGTCAGTTCGGTTGTTCCTAAGAAACCGTACAGCGAACAGGAAGGGTACATACAATTTAAATAGACATGCGGCATGTCGTCTGCTCCAATTGAACTTGTAACTCCCAATAGCTTGATGCAGCATTCTTTCTTGGTGTAATATATTTTACTCTGCATTCTGTTATCAATGGCAATGGAAAAAAGGTATAAATAATTATCAAAGAGGATGGTTCCCATGGCTAATATTATCGTTGAACTAAAGGCCGATACATGGATGTCCGAAGTGGAGAAGATCGGCGGGATTATGCTCGTCTATTTTTGGGCGCCGTGGTGCGGACATTGCAAAATATTTTCCCCGATCTACGAAGAAGTGGCGGCAGAGATGGCGGGTAAGGCGCGATTTGCAAAGCTGAATTGTGATGAACAGACGTCAGTTGCCGTTCAATGCAAGGTTAGCGGCACGCCCACGGTTATTATTTATCTCGATGGCAAAGAAGCAGATCGAACAGTTGGCGGGCAGTCAAAAGACGCTCTAAAGGACCTGATTAACAAGCGACTCGGCAAATAGAGCTGTTGTGTCTTCAGCGTTTAATGGGAATATCCCCAAAAGAGGATATTCCTCCCCAAAAGAGGGTCTTCCTTTTGCTCTGTGCTTGAGAATTATCTTTATTAAATAATCTATTTTGACCTTTATGGGGTATGGCACGTAAGTTGCTAATATTATCAACAATTGATGTATTAAACCACAAATAAAGGGAGGTGAATTGAATGAAGAAAGTAATAGCACTGATGGTATGTTTGCTGTTCGCTCTTTCCGTAACCGCAGTTTTCGCAGCCGACAAGGCTATGGACACGAAGGCTCCAACGGTAGAACAGAAGGCAACCGACAAGAAGGCAGCTGACGATCAGGCAGCAGCCGACAAGAAGGCAGCAGCCGAAAAGAAGGCAGCCGACAAGAAGGCAGCAGCTGAAAAGAAGGCAGCAGCCAAGAAGGCAAAGGCCGAAAAGAAGGCAGCAGCCAAGAAGGCTGGTGAGAAGAAGGAAGCAGCCGAGAAGAAGGCTGGCGACAAGAAGGAAGCAGCCGAGAAGAAGGCTGAACCCGCAACGAAATAGTTTTTGAATTCTTGTTTTCACAGATAAAAGGGCAGATGCTAAGGCATCTGCCCTTTTTCATTGCGGCCGATCCGCCAACTGCTCGAGGCGGAATTGAGTCATACACGCTCGGTAATTAGTCGTGTTACCTCGTGAGCTGACGATACTTAATCCTGTGAGGCTGCTCTGCGTCGGCGCCGAGGCGAGCTTTTTTGTCGGCTTCATATTCCGAGTAGTTTCCATCGTACCAATAAACCTTGCTGTCACCCTCGAATGCGAGCATATGTGTGGCTATACGGTCAAGAAACCAGCGGTCATGGCTAATTACCACCGCACAGCCGGCAAAGTTTTCGAGTGCTTCTTCGAGCGCACGCATGGTATTCACGTCGAGGTCATTGGTCGGCTCATCGAGGAGAAGCACATTCGCTCCCTCCTTCAACATGCGTGCAAGATGAACACGATTGCGCTCACCGCCAGAGAGCATTCCGAGCTTCTTCTGCTGATCGGATCCAGAGAAATTGAACCTGGCGACATAGGCGCGTGAATTCACTTCTCTCTTGCCGAGGGCAATCATGTCCTCACCGCCCGAAATCGTTTCCCATACGGTCTTTTCGGGATCGAGAACATCGCGGCTCTGGTCGACATACGCGAGCTTTACTGTCTCGCCTTCTCTTATTGTTCCCACGTCCGGTGTTTCCTGGCCGGTGATCATCCGAAAGAGGGTCGTCTTACCTGCACCGTTCGGGCCGATGACGCCGACGATCCCGCCGGGCGGAAGCGAAAAGGTCATGTCCTCGAAAAGAATGCGATCACCGTAAGACTTGCTCACCCCCGTTGCCTCGATAACCACATCCCCAAGGCGAGGTCCTGGCGGGATATATATTTCGAGGTCTTTTGAGCGTCTCTCGGCTTCTTGAGAGAGAAGCTGTTCGTAGGATTTTATGCGGGCCTTGGACTTTGCGTGACGCGCCCTCGGCGACATGCTGATCCACTCCAGCTCGCGCTGGAGGGTCTTCTGGCGTTCGCTCTCGGTCTTCTCTTCCTGCTGAAGTCGGTTCTTTTTCTGTTCGAGCCATGAGGAATAGTTCCCCTTCCAGGGGATGCCCTGTCCGCGATCGAGTTCGAGGATCCATCCAGCAACATTGTCGAGAAAATAACGGTCATGGGTGACTGCGATCACCGTTCCTGCGTAACTTTGCAGATGGTGCTCAAGCCAAGCGACCGACTCGGCGTCGAGATGGTTTGTTGGCTCGTCGAGCAGAAGGATATCAGGATTCTGGAGCAAGAGCCGGCAGAGCGCCACGCGCCTCTTTTCACCGCCAGAAAGGACCTTTACTGGCGTATCGCCGGCAGGGCAACGAAGGGCGTCCATCGCCATCTCGAGCCGCGAGTCCAAGGTCCATGCATCCAGTGCTTCGAGTTTTTCCTGGACCACTCCCTGGCGTTCTATTAGCCTGTTCATCTCGTCGTCAGACATCGGTTCTGCGAACTTCTCGTTGATCTTGTTATATTCGTTAAGAGCATCCACCACTTCCTGGACTCCCTCTTCCACAATCTCCCGCACCATTTTAGTCTCATCGAGTTTCGGCTCCTGTTGAAGGAACCCGACCGTATGCCCCGGTGACAATACTGTCTCACCGACGAAATCTTTGTCGACTCCAGCGAGGATGCGAAGGAGTGAGCTCTTTCCCGATCCGTTCAGTCCGAGGACCCCGATTTTGGCTCCGTAAAAATAGGACAGGTAGATGTCCTTCAGCACCGGTTTCTTGTCGTAGTATTTCCCCACCCCCACCATGGAGTAGATTATTTTGTTCGGCTCATTGCTCATATGTAGAAAAAACCTCCCTTTGGGTTATCGCATTTTTGAGGCAGCTTTGGTGCCTTGGACGGGTCGAATTGATGTTTCGGATAATTACACACTCTTAAACACTGGCTTATAACAACTATATAAATGCTTGCCGCGCTATAAAATTATTCAGCGTCGCAATTCTTTGTATGCGTTGATCAGCCCGTTAGTAGACGAATCGTGTGACGAAACCGAATGATCATGTTTCAGTTCCAGCACTATTTTTTTTGCAAGCTGTTTGCCAAGTTCGACGCCCCATTGATCGAAGCTGAATATATTCCATATGACACCCTGTGTAAATATCTTGTGTTCGTACATGGCAATAAGGCTTCCCAGTGTTCGTGGTGTGAGTTGTTTGAAGAGAATCGAGTTCGTTGGTTTGTTTCCTTCGAAGGCGCGATATGGCCAAAGCCGCTTGATCTCTTCCCGGTTTTTACCCTCCTCGAAAAGATCGGAAAGGACTTCTTCTTTACCTTTGCCTATCATGAGCCCCTCGGTCTGCGCGAAAAAGTTCGAGAGCAAGATCGGATGATGCTCGCCTATGGGGTTGTGGCTGATTGCAGGGGCAAGAAAGTCTGCAGGTACGAGCTTCGTGCCCTGATGGATAAGCTGGTAGAACGCATGTTGTCCATTTGTGCCGGGCTCACCCCAGATGATCGGCCCTGTCTGATATGATACAGGCCTCCCGGCCCGGTCAATAGATTTACCGTTGCTCTCCATATTGCCCTGCTGAAAATAGGCAGGGAAGCGATGCATATATTGGTCATATGGCAAGATCACCTCAGTCTCTGCACCGAAAAAATTTGTATACCAGATACCGATGAGCGCAAGGATGACCGGGACATTCCGTTCGAACACCTCGCTCCGGAAATGAATATCCATCTCGTGGCTGCCCTGGAGTAATTCAGTGAAATTGTCGAAGCCGATATAACAGGCGATCGAGAGTCCGATGGCAGACCAAAGCGAATACCGGCCGCCAACCCAGTCCCAGAACTCGAACATGTTTTCCGTATCGATGCCGAATGCCTTCACTTTTTCGGCATTTGTCGAGATTGCTACAAAGTGCTTTGCAATATGGCGATCATCACCGGCGTGATCGAGGAACCATTTGCGTGCTGTAAATGCGTTCGTCATCGTCTCCTGAGTAGTGAACGTTTTTGACGCTATCATGAAAAGAGTCGTTTCCGGATGCAGTTGTTTCAGAGTTTCAGTAATGTGGGTACCGTCAATGTTCGAGACAAAATGCACGCGCATGCCATCTTTTGCATATGGTTTGAGGCACTCAGTTACCATCACTGGTCCGAGATCGGAGCCTCCGATGCCTATGTTAACGATGTCTGTAATCCTTTGATTGTTGTAGCCCGTCCACTCTCCCGAATGAAGGCGTTCCGAGAAAACTTTCATCTTGTCGAGCACGCGATTGACGTCGGGCATGACATCCTTGCCGTCGACCAGTATGGGCGTATTTGCACGGTTTCTCAATGCTATATGGAGGACCGCTCTGTTTTCGGTTGTGTTTATTTTGTCTCCGGTGAACATCTTTTCTATCGAGTCAGCGAGATTAACGTCTTGCGTGATACCAAGAAGCAGTTGCATCGTCTCTTCGGTTATACGGTTTTTTGAATAATCGATAAGGATATCCTGGAAACGCAGAGAGAATTTGGAAAAGCGCTCGGGGTCTTTTGCGAAAAGCTCTTTCATATGCAGGCCCTTGATCTGCTTATAGTTGTCGCTCAGTTTCCGCCAGTTTTCAGTTCTTGTTGGATTTAAGGACTGTAACATGATGGGTAGCCTCCCTTACTTTCCGCTCTCTGTGCCGGGCTTTTCCCCACTGGGCTTGCGGCGTCGGCGTGGTCTATCTGGCTGAGGTTTCGAGTCCGGTGCAGTCGCGGACGACGTATTTTTCCCCTGATAGCCTTTCCGTTCCGATCGCCTGTCAGTAGGTCTCTGGCCCCTCTGGCCGGAAGGCATTCCTTTTCTGCGTGGACCGGCAGAGACTTTCTTGTAATCGGTGACGACCATTTCGTCTGTGAGTGGCATGATCGGTATCTTCTGCTTGATGAAGTCCTCGATATCAGGGAGAGAGAAAATGTAGTCCTCGCATGCGAGGCTTATAGCTCTACCTCCGGCGCCGGCGCGACCAGTCCTCCCGATTCGATGCACATAATCCTGTGGGTCCTGGGGGAGGTCGTAGTTGATAACATGCGTCACTCCCTCGATGTGTAGTCCGCGGCTCGCCACATCAGTCGCAATGAGGACTGGGAACTGGCCTGCCTTGAAATCCGCGAGCACCTTCAGGCGTTGGTGCTGTGGAAGGTCGCCGGTGATGGCTGCAGCGGCAACACTGTTTGCGTCCAAAAAACGTTTCAGACGTTCGGCCGTTACTTTCATATTGCAGAAGACGAGATAGCGGCCTTCCGGCTCGCGCCTGATCATGCCGAGTAAAAGGCCGACTTTCTCGCTTTTGCCAACATGATAAATCTGTTGTTCGGTCAGTTCAACCGTCATCTGTTCAGGCGTCACGACAAACTTTTCGGGCATATTCATGAATTCGTGAGAGAGTTCCATAACGCGGTGTGAAAGAGTTGCAGAGAAAAGCATTGACTGGCGCTGGTCATAGGGCGACATCCGTCTCAGCAGAAACCTGAGATCGGCGACAAACCCCATATCGAACATGCGGTCCGCTTCGTCTATGACGAGGAACTGGGTATTCTTCAGACTGTACACTCGCTGCTTGAGGTAATCGATAAGACGGCCTGGGGTCCCGATGAGCACGTCAACGCCCCGTGCGAGATCGTTCCTCTGCTTCACATAGTCGATGCCACCGAAAACCGGAACGATCCGGAATCCGGTAGAACCACTCAGTATCCTGGCCTCAGCATCTATTTGGGCGACGAGTTCGCGAGTGGGTGCGATGATGAGCACTCGCGGCGATGAGACACGACCCGAAGCAGGGATGGCAAGCATCCGCGAAAAAATTGCGATAAGAAATGCCGCTGTCTTGCCGGTGCCGGTCTGTGCCTGAGCAGCAATGTCTTTACCTTGCAAGGCTGCGGGGAGGGTCATGGCCTGGACCGGCGTACACTCTGTAAAGCCGGCCGCTCTTATTCCATCATGAACTTCATCAGGTATTTCTAGTTCTTCGAATTTCATACTATCAATATAAATTATAAACGAGATTGAAGGGAATAATACAGCTTATAAAGCCTCGGGTACCCCAGATCAATGTGCGACCCCTGCAGTAGCGCGATATTTCATAGAATTTATCCCTGCATCTCATTCACAACTCTTATCTAAGAAATAGGGGTTTATAACTGATTTAATTTTGGGGAAAAGTCCTGGCTACATTAACGAGGTCCTGGACAGTTTCTCGAATGGCAAGCACCTGGCGGTAATTGACCGTCGCACAAACTCCCGAATTACGACTGTTGTCCACTGTTGCTATGGGATATGACCGTCCGATGGTAGCAGAATTCATAACACTCAGGCATGCTGAAGAAATGTTTCAAAAACAAGAAAGCCGAGGGAAATCTGGCTGCTGTGTGATCCTGTTATCTTGCCATGGCAGGTGTCAGCAGTCAACCCTATGACATATCTGACTGATACTTTTGATGTACCCCGCCATTACTTAGAGGATTTATCGGGGACTTTGATCCTTCTTTATAACGGCCAGTTATTAGACAAAGATCGATATTTGCCTTGTTGTATTTACCGTTGATTGTTTCGTTTTTCGATCCATCGGTTTCGAATAATTTGCAAGAACCGAATCTGCGAGTAAAACAGAATTGTTCTAATTCGTTAATGCTAGGCACATATAGAACATCTGATGCATTGCAGAATCCAACATAATCTGCAATAAAGCACGGGCATGTCATTTTACACCTCCGGCTGACAAAGGAATTTACCTTGAGAATGCAGTTGTATATATCATAATGCTCTTTTATCAGCCAAACTATCGGTCTTTGTCTGATTTACATGTGAGAGGTTGTCTGACAATCCTGATGGCAGGATGATAGGGTCTAGAGTCGTTTACTTTGTCGTTTACTTTTGACAAATAACAAGATTGCCGATAAAATTTAAAAATAATCAAGCCAAGATTTAGATGGCTAAAGTATAGAAACTCAAAAGGAGCAAATAATGATCGTTATAACCGGGGCATCAGGTCATATAGGTAGCAAGATTGCGGCTAGTCTTCTGTTGCAAGGACAAAAAGTGAGATGTGTAGCGAGGACAGCCGAAAAGCTTGAGGAGTTTGCTGACAAAGGAGCGGAAGTCTCAACAATCTCTCTGGCCGATACGAGCTCACTGATAAAGGCATTTTCAGGTGCCGATACCGTTTTTGCGATGATCCCGCCAAACTATAACGCTCCTGACTTTAGGGCCTATCAGAACGCAATTGGAGCTTCCCTGGCTGAAGCCATTGAGAAGTCCGGCGTGAAATACATTGTTAACCTGAGTAGTCAGGGAGCACATCTGCCCGACGGAACCGGCCCTATCAAGGGCCTGCATGATCAGGAGGTGCGTCTGAACAAACTTAACGGCGTCAATATACTGCATATAAGGCCAACGTACTTTATGGAAAACGTGTTGGCAAACATAGATATGATTAAAAATATGGGCATTATGGGATCGGCGATAAGGGGCGATTTGAAGTTCCCAATGATTGCCACGAAGGATATTGCAAAATTTGCTGTAGAGCGCCTGATGAAAAAGGACTATACGGGAACCTCGGTAAAGGATCTGCTGGGTCAGAGGGATATCTCGTTGAATGAGGTCGCTGGGGTCATTGCTAAGCAGGTGAATAAACCCGGCCTTAAGTATGTGCAATTTTCGTATGAGGACACTGAAAAGGCCCTCATTGGCATGGGATTCAGCGCAGATGTGAGCAGGCTCTTTGTAGAAATGAGCAAGGCTCTTAACGAGCAGTTAATCATGGATATTCCCCGTACAAAAGAGAATACAACAGAAACTCTATTTGAGGAATTTGCGGAGTTATTTATCGAATTGCTCCTTGATTAGAAATTATTATTTATCTACGATAACTTGGGTATCCAGACGAGTATAATACACTCGGCTTATCAGTGCACTATAAAAAACCTATTAGTAGTATTTGGCTAATGATCTCCGGACCGAATGGTGATATTCAATAGTTAACGTATCGGGCCAATGGTGCGGAATTGACGCAATGATCTTGGAGCCGTAGCAGAGAACCAATGCGCGGTATTCTATTGAACCCTTCCAAGCATTTCGATAAGAGTCCTGAGGAGGTCTCGATCGTAATCGTGGGTTTCCTGCGTGAGCACGGAAAGAGCATAAAACGGCGTGAAAGCAGCCCTGTATGCCCTGCCGGTTGTGAGCGCATCATAGGCATCAACAATCGATGCAATCCTTCCGAACAGCGATATGTCCCTTCCTGCCAGTCCTCGAGGATACCCGGTACCCGACAGCTTTTCATGATGCTCAAGTAATGCGGGAAATGCTTCGGACTGCACGGAAGCATGTGCTCGCAGAAGTTTTTCACCTTCGGTTACGTGAGTCTTCATAATCGAAAATTCCGCCTCATCGAGCATGCCAGGTTTATTCACGATGTCGGTCGGGATTAAACTTTTACCGATGTCGTGCAGCAGGGCGCCGATACCAAGATGCTCGATGTTTTCCCTGCACAGGCCGGTATTGATGCCAACTCCTATGGCGAGCACTGCCACGTTAACCGAATGAGTATAGGTATAATAATCGTAATTCCTGATTTCGATAAGATCATACAGAATGTTTTTATCATTAATGACAGCATCGACAACTCCATTGACTTCCTCCTGGGACGCCTTGATAAGCTCTTCATTTCTGGGGTTTTCGAATATCTCCTGCATGACCAACTTGGAATTCTCCCTCAGGATGGTTGCCTTTACTTTAGATTCGACCCTTTTCGACACTGTGTTCAACTTGACCGTGTGTTGCTTCAGGTAATTTCGGTAGAGTGACATGTCAGATTTCACGATGAGTAAATCGCCTTGTGCAGAAAGAAGCAGGTCATCGACACGGGATGGCTTTTCTTGGGAGGCTTCGATGAGGAGCGTTGCGTCCTGCTGTTTCAAGAGGTAGAGATTAAAAGGTATTTTAGAATGGGACACGAGCGCGTTGCGGTCAATCTGAAAAAGGTCTTGCAGATTAACTAAGGGGACTCTAGTCTCACTATGCGTTTCAGCCGATGCGGGGTCTTGTCCGCCTCTGACTATATATTCCCTTAACAATGCCTTGTCCCCAGCCCTGACGTAAAGACCTGATTTGTTCCTGATAATATTCTGTGCCTTGTGGGAAAAGATCGTTCCTTTCATAAACAGGCACGTGATCAAGCCACCCTTACTGAAGTATATGTCGCATGGCAGCTTGGTGTCGGGGATGAGATTGGTGGCAGCAATAGTTGTGTAGATGCCACCTCCAATTATTCCCCTGGACTTCGTCGTCATATGATAGTTCCTCAGTGTTTTCCGGTCAGCTTAGACTTTGCAAGGAGAAACAGAAAACTCGCACCCGGTATCACTCCTGAATTATACAGATAAAGGAAGGTTGAATAAAACAATTTGAAAATGGCGCGTTATGACATGCTGGCTATCCCTGGGATTGCCAGTCAAGACAATACGCGCAAATCATGAGTCCCAACAGCATACAATACCGACACGACTCAAGATGGATTAAATGTCAAAAGCTACTTGCAGAAGCTCTTGTGTATTGTCTTGCTGGGACTGCCGAGAGAAATCCTGAAGCAGTCGCTTGGGGGTTGCACAAAGCAGTATGTTTTCCCGTCTCGGTCGTCAGTAATTGCCACTCCCTATTGATAAGGGGCGCAAGTCGTTATCAAAAAACTTCTTCATCTCTGTGGACTCTGTCGTTGCGAAAAAGGAGTCGAGCTTCTTGCGGGACGACAGATAGAGTTCCTCTCCCCCTCTTTTCGACGAATACTGAAGGACAAACGATGCTTCAGTATTCTCGATATCGAACCTAGACTGCCTGATAGACTCGCATACTGTCAGATATCCAAGCGAACAAGTTTTATTCAGATCTACAAGAGCGCTCGAAAAATCCCCAGATTTTGCGTAGGCTTCCGACCGCACAAGATAGATGAAAGGGTTGTAGGGAGACATCATGACGGCATTGTCGAAATCGGAAATAGCCTGTGCACAGTTTCCTTTGGTTGTTAGTGAGAGACCGCGGCCGATGTATGCCGGGAAATATTTTGAGGTAAGAGTCAGCGTCCGGGTGAAATCCTGAATGGCTGCATTGTGTCGCTCTAACGCCGCATAGGCGATGCCGCGCTTCGTATAAACGTCATAACTGGAGGAATCCAAAGTTGTGACCCTATCATACAGCTTGATGGCCTTGTCGTACTCTCCGGCCAGAAAGTAGACTGCGGCAAGATACTTAAGGGCGCTCACGTTGTTTTTATCGAAATCCAGGGCATAATAGAAGTTCTCGATTGCCCCTTTATACTGCTCCCTCTTGGCAAAGGTGAGTCCGCGGTTGACTAAAACAGTTACATTTGTGGGGTCTTCTGCAAGCGCCCGATTGAATTCGAGTAGCGCAGCGCCGAAATCACCTTTTTCGTACAATCTAATGCCCTGATCATTGTGCATGACTGCCTTAGCAGGCATTACGGGCGCGGCAGACGGAGAGGCTTTCTTTCCGGGGACTGCCTCGTTTGCGGCAAACGAGGGGCATTGACCGAGTACTAAGAGCGAAAAGTAGCACAAGGTAAGCAAAGCATAAAAATGTTTCATGACTTCTCCTCTCACAAAGTGCATACCATCAATTACCAGACAATCTCGCGTAAGTATAGTTCATGGTACATCAGAAATCCAATCCTTGCAAAGACTTTGTCAAGACTTTCAGGGGTCGGGGACACAGTTGAATGCGGTGAGTCCTACAATTACGTCAGCAGGCTTTACATTATTGTTACTTTTCATTAAACTATAATCGCCATGACACGCAACACAGGACAAACGGTCGAAATTACTGCTCTCTACGAAATCAGCAAACTCCTTGGGTCCTCATTGAATCTTAAGGCGAACTTGAGGGGGGTGATGCGTGTTTTGTCGGAATACCTCGATATGAAGCGCGGCACCGTCGCACTCCGTAACGGTTCCGAGGTTTCAATTCTCGCCGCGTACGGTATGACCGAGGAAGAGATCAAGAGAGGTAGGTATCGGATAGGAGAAGGCATTATCGGGCAGGTCGCAAAGCACGGCTCCCCTATTGTTATCCCGAACATCGGAGAGGAACCTTTCTTCCTGAACAGGACGCGGTCGAGAGAGATGATTAAAAAAGAAAATATCGCCTTTCTTTGCGTCCCCATCAAATTCAAAAACGAAATCCTCGGTGTTCTAAGTGTCGACCGTCTCTTTGTCAAAGGGATCTCCTTCGAAGAGGACCTCCGGCTTTTGAAGATAATTTCGTCTCTTCTCGCCCAATCCATCAGGCTTTACGAAGAGGTCGAAAAGGAGCGCGCTGCATTTCAGGCGGAAAAGGAGAACCTCAGGCTCCAGCTTAAAGGTAAATACAGAGTCGAAAACATCATCGGCCAATCGGACCGAATGCAGGAGGTCTTTGAGTCGATCCACCGAGTGGCGCCTTCGCGAGCGAATGTACTTCTGCTCGGCGAAAGCGGTACGGGTAAAGAGTTGGTCGCCAAAGCGATTCATTACATAAGCTCGCGGTCGAAAGAGCCTTTTATTAAATTCAACTGTGCATCCATACCGGAAGGACTGCTCGAATCGGAGCTCTTCGGCCACGAAAAAGGTGCCTTTACTGGCGCTATGGCAATGAGGAAAGGGCGTTTCGAGCTTGCTGACGGTGGCACGATCTTCCTCGACGAGATCGGCGACCTCCCGGTCGCCCTCCAGCCTAAAATACTCAGGGTGCTCCAGGAAAAGGAATTCGAAAGGGTCGGGGGAGAAAAGACGATAAAGGTCGATATACGTCTTATCGCGGCAACGAGCAGAAACCTTGAAGAGCTTGTTCGAAGTGGAAAATTCAGGGAGGATCTCTATTATCGACTGAATGTCGTTCCCATTTTGATGCCACCGCTCATGGAACGGAGGCAGGACATCCCTATTCTCGTCGATTTTTTTCTCCGGCGTTTCAATGAGGAGAATGCGAAATCAGTCACCGTTGCCCCAAATGTCCTCGATATCCTGCTTAACTATGAGTGGCCGGGAAATGTGAGAGAGCTCGAAAATACCATCGAGCGGATTGTCGTTATGTCGAGAGGCAACACTATTACCGAGTCTGAACTGCCGATTTCCATCAGGAACCAAACTATGAAAGCACGTTACGGAGTGCAGATCAAGGATGCGCTTCCGTCAACGATCGAGGATATCGAAAAGACGAAAATACTCGATGCGCTCAAAAAAACCGGGTGGGTGCAGGCCAGGGCTGCTCGTCTACTCGGGCTCTCGTGCCGGCAGATTGGATACAAGATAAAAAAGTACAATATTCATCGGTTGCAGAACAGTCTGCCGTGAGCAAAATAATTGCGGTAACGAATCAGAAAGGCGGCGTCGGCAAGACGACTACCGCTCTCAACCTTTCGACATATCTCGCTCTTGAAAAAGAGAAGGTCCTTATAATTGACTCTGATCCGCAGGGCAACCTCACCAGCGGGATAGGCATTAAAAAAGAGCAAATGAAGTATGGCCTCTATGATATCTATGCCGGAGGAATTCCTGTTCATGAAGCGGTCCTAACAACAGAAATCCCTGGACTTTTTGTTGTTTCTGCCACCATGGACCTCTTTGGCGCCGAGATTGACCTTCTCGAAAGGAGCGAGCGTGAGATGACGCTGAGACACGTCATCGAACCCTTGAAAAAGGAATTCAGCTATATCCTTATTGACTGTCCACCTTCCTTCGGGCTCCTTACCCTTAATGCACTTGTCGCATCGAACTCTGTCCTCATCCCGGTCCAGTGCGAGTACTTCGCCCTTGAGGGTCTGAGCCTTCTGATCAAACTTTTGTGGCGCATACGGGGCAGCTTTAACGAGGGCCTCGATCTTGAGGGGATACTTCTTACAATGTATAACAGACATATATCGCTTTCCAAGCAGATCTCGGACGAGGTAAGAAAGGTCTTTAAATCGAAGGTCTACGATACCGTTATACCGAGGAATATTACTCTTGCAGAGGCGCCGGGGCATGGAAAGCCGGCGGCACTTTATGCACCCAGTTCGCCCGGTGCAAAAGCTTACGCTGAACTCGCCAAGGAGATAATAAACGAGAATACGCTGCTGATATAAATGCAGTACAACGGCTAAAATCAAAAGTTTTGGGGCTGAGAACTAGTGTTTCCCGATCTTATCAGAGATGATTTTTTGCGGAGCAGAACCCACCAGTGGTAGTTGAGTCAACAAAATATCGAGTTAACAGTATTCTATATATGGCATAAAGTTGTTATAATATTTAAATATGCTCTCCAAGTTATTGTCTCAGACCCCTTATGACCCAGGCATCAGTCCAGTACTTCAGCGGAAAAAGCAGAGTGAGATATGCCATGTCTGGTGAAACATGTGTCATTGTTTGCGTGGAAAGAGAGCATGGCGCTTACCAGGCTTGTTCCAGGGAATTAAATGCCAGATTCGGCGACAAAATAAGATTAGTCCATTTCCCTGCCGCAAAAACAGCCCTTGATTATTTGTCCTCAAATAGAGCAGATCTCGTAATTTCCAGTCTTATGCAAGCCGAAATTAATGGGATTGATTTTTTAAACACATGTAAAGAGCTTTATCCTCATTTGCCGTTCATAATTTATACTATTTTGGAGCATAAGGAAGACTTTTTTGCCTGGGGCTATAAACCGGATGCTTATGTGGTCAGAAGTTCAGAATTCTCTGTCTTACTTGATACTGTCGAGAAACTATTGAACCTCAAAGAACAATAACTGTACGCTCCAAAATATTCGATCTGTACTGTTCCGCGGCAGTATTAATGGAGAAGACGATGAAAATAAAGATATGGTCATTTTGCTCATTGATAAGCGTTGTGGTTTGCGCTTGTTCATTGTCATTTGCGGAGGATTTTGAAGAGGGTGTCGCAGCATACAACAAAGGGGATTATACAGCTACTTACCAGATATTCCTTAAAGAGGCGCAAAAAGGTAATGCGCGTGCCCAGTATAAACTTGGCTTTATGTATGCCAATGGTCAAGGAGTAATAAAGGACTATAAAGAAGCTGTCAAATGGTATAAAGTTGCTGCTGAAAAGGGGCTTTCTGCTGCCCAGTATAATCTCGGCATTATGTATGAGGAAGGCTGGGGAGTAGCACAGGATGACCAGGAAGCAGTCAAATGGTATAAAGTTGCTGCCGAAAAGGGACTTTCTGCTGCCCAGTATAATCTTGGCGTTATGTTCGGGAACGGCCATGGGGTGCAGCAAGATGATAAAAAGGCAGCCGAATGGTTCCGTCGTGCTGCCGCACAGGGGCTGGCACCGGCTCAGTATAATCTTGGGTTGATGTATGCGAATGGCCAGGGAGTGGAGCAGGATGACAAAGCAGCATTTAAATGGTTTCAGCTCGCCGCTGTGCAGAACGATATTAAGGCGAAATGTAGCCTCGCGATGATGTACGCATCTGGATTAGGGATCGCAAAAGATATTCTAAAAGCGAAACAATTAGCCAGAGAAGGGTATGAAGCAGGTGACGAAATGTGCAAGATGGTTTGGAACAAAAATCATCTGGAAAATTATTAGAGAAACAAAATTTCACGCACATACATAAAATTCTAGGCACGCCCGTCTCCTTCCGCTTGCTGCAGGATTCTTCATTTTTTCGATCCGTATTTTTGCAGGTCCTCATCTGTGAAGACCTTCGGAGCGCTTTTACTATTGTCAATTTTGTCACCTAATCTATCGCGGAGTCGACGGTTCTTGGTGTCCAAGCTTCGTTCGACTTCTGACTGTGTATTAAATTTTAGAATGGATATTTTACAAACGTGATCGAATCCCAGATCCGCTGTCTTGCATATGGAGATTCGATATGTTTTACCCTCTGAAATATAAGAATGAAATTTAAGGAAACTGTTTGGGTTAGCAGGGTCATTAGTTGCAGTGGTAAGACTTCCGGTTCCAATGCGGTCATAAACAATGTCGGCATTCTCACCAACGGATATCGTCTCGCCCTTGATTTTGACTGAATTTACTTCAACACCCTCGGACGTTTCTTTAGTAAGAGTATTGTCTTCTGGAGCATGAGAAGAACAAGAATTGATCGAGAATAAGAGGAAAATGATTCCAAACAACAAAAAGAGGTGAAGCGAGGCATCCATCTTTTCCATTGGCTGCTTGATTGTTCTCATCCCGTCTTCCATGATGTAATTCTAAGTCTACAATCACATGTTATGATTTGCAATATACACGTTTATCGTAAGGTCTATCTTATGGGGACTTCTTTCTCTGAATATGATAACGACTACCTGATATATCAAAGAGTTGCACAGCATGACTACAGAAATTACAAAAGAGACCGATAACATACTATAAGCTCTAAATTAGCTAGAATTGGGCTGCTTGAAACAGCTATACAAAGTGAGGCTATGTCATGTTTAATGTCATGGAATTCATTAAGGACAGAGATGTTGAGGAATGCGACCAAAAAGGCAGTCGATGTGCCTATGCTGGTCTGATTTCAGGGCAGAAGTGGTGCTGCCTGATTCGGAGCGGCATAGATGAGACAATCACGTGTCCGCTTAAACAATATGGCAGCCTGTCATTGGCCCGCCAGGTGTCAAATTGCCGCCGTGTTAAAAGAGAACTTGTCCATGTCTAATGCCTCTAAGAGTGAATCGAGGCTTCTGTTTTCGGTATGAACTTGCCGTGCACTTTATAACCCAGAATATGCACAACTTTTGTAATTGTCATTTGTCAAGCTCGCCTATCGTCGGATGATGCGAGTCATAACGTCCTGCGGGATGTCGTTGAGTTATTTCTCTATCTTTTAATCTGCAATGACTATCCAATTCACCTCATCCTGCGCAAAGCAGGATATAAACGCTGCGGAGACGCTGTTTAAGAACTTATCGGGACTCAAAGACTCTGTTGAGCTCATGTACACAGACACCATCAACGGATGTAAGAACATCAATTAACCTCAGGTATTTGAGATCCTACTGATGAAATTCTGTCGCATCGGTCGATTGGCTCACGAAGATTGGTGCCAAGGCGATCGTTATCGGCAGATTGGTTGAGCTAGCGTTGACACGGCCCATCGGCGTGAAGCTCACCATGACGCTTCGGTACAGATTCCAGTTTAGAATGTAGCGGCAAGGCATCACTTGTTGCCGCTGCATGGTTTATATCCTGCCTTGGATGGTGCTTTATGTGAGACTTTCTTGCTAGTATCCCCTGATCTAAATCGGGTATCAGTTTCTAAAGTAAATGGAAGTCAATTTTGCTGATTCCCGATGTCCACAGCTCAATCTTTGAGTTTTGAGTGAAGGGCTTTATTTTGCGTTTTTTTGCCTTCCTTTCCTACCCCATAATTTCCCAGTTTGTGTCAAATGTGGTGTCATAGGCTGTGTAAGCAAAGCCCATCATCTTTCCCACACCAGGAAGGACCCCCTCCTTAATGCGCCAGTAAGCTATGTAAATAGCGGGGACCAAGTGGGGAGTTATTTCGGGGTCCTTGTCAGGCAGATTTTGCCAAACCTCGCGTTTTTCCATCACTCTCCATAAAGTGCCGTACTTTTTGCTTTTTACAGTTTGTCCTACTCTGGGCAACTTCTTAAGGGGTTGCACTTCTCCATGCTCTTTCATATCAATGCCTCCTTATGTATTTGAGCAGCTCATCCGAATATATATATATATATATATTGCTATCACACTATATAAGCGTTGTCAAATTCCACTAGTGCAAGTTCATTAATTGACTACCTATCCGAATCCTTTTATTGGAACTTCAATAAACTCTTGACAAAGTAAGTATTGAGTTGAATGTTGTCATTTGCACTTCCTGAAAAAATATACCGGGTGACAGTAGTGGCTATGGGGTATTGAGTCTTGTGATCGGCGATTATGGCGATCATTCTGAAGCTGATTTCAAGCGCGGCCATGTCCTGAAGGCAACGAGAAACATGATCCGACACTGGTTTGGTAATGAACCAAGAGAAAAATCTCTTGTTAGAACCGGAACTGAACAGCACTTATCAGATGGGGCATGTTAGCTCCGGAAGACCTGTCAAAACCAATATTCGGGGTATTTCCTGCTTCGTACAATATTATTGGTAAAAAGGGCAACGAAAAGCAGCACCAGTGCTCCTGCGCCTGCGGGAACGAAAGGGTATAAAAACCCGAGACTGTGAATCTTGTCGCCGCCGATAACAGCAATGAGAGCAGTTGCGCCGCCGGGAGGATGAATCGTTCTCGTCAATGCCATTACGGTTATAGCCAGCGAGACGGCAACGGCCGACGCTAATACGACATTACCCTGAAAGAGCTGAAAGCTGAGAACACCAACGATTCCTGATATTACATGTCCCCCGATGAGATTTCTCGGCTGGGCGAGAGGACTTTTAATCGCACCGTAAAGGAGGACGGCCGAAGCTCCCATCGATCCGATAAGCAGGACTAGATCTCGTGGCTCGAAAAAAAAGTATGACAGATAGCTGCATAGCCCGATTCCTACAAAGCTGCCGACGAACGAATAGAGTATTTCCGGCATCGACATCCGGGGAGGGATTTGTGCACCCCCTTTCATTTTAGCAATGAGTTTATTCATCGTTCCTGCGCGGCCCGTACAATGTCCGCCCGTGAGACAATGCCAACAAGAGAATTTTTATTGTCAACTACGGGAAGCCGCTTGATTCTCCTTTCTGTCAGTATCCGTGCGGCTTCACTGAGGGCTGACTCCGGCAGGATCGTAATCGGCGGTGCTGACATTACGTCACCTACTTTCTCGCCCTTTCTACCACCCTGCATGGGTTCTCCGAGTAGCCACCTCATGACATCCTTGAACTTATGCTCTTTTACCATCCCTACTGTACCGAGGACATCGGCCTCCGAGATAACACCGACTACATGCCCCCCCTCGTCAGTCACGGGAAGGCCGCTTACATTGTTTTCCGAGAGGAGTTTGACTGCATGGGGGATATCATCACTAATTTTCACTGAGATGACCTCTTTTGTCATAACAGCAGTAACCGGGACAGAAGCTGCAAGTCGCTGCTGGGCATGTTTAAGTGCAAGGGCATATATCTTCTTCAGATCTTCTTCGGTTATGTCGACATAAGCGCCGATGTCTTTCAGGGCTTCGCGCAAATCCTCATCGGTGAAATCAAGCTTGCTTCCCATGATAACCTCTCAATCGAATTATTTACACAAAGTTTATCAAATAACAAGGTCTTTTGATATGACACGGATCATACTTATAATCTAACGTATACTCTAAAAATACTTTGCCGTGTTGAGCGCTCAGGAGGTATCATGCCGAACAGACTTGCGGGGGCGAAAAGTCCTTATCTCCGTAAAGCACAAAACCAGCCTGTCGGCTGGTTTGAATGGGGTGACGAGGCCTTTGCACGTGCAAAGGAGCTGGACCGTCCGATCCTTCTTTCGATCGGAGGTACGTGGTGCCATTGGTGCCATGTTATGGCCCATGAAAGTTTTGAGGACGAAGAAATAGCAGCTGTAATCAACGAACACTTTGTTCCGGTAAAGGTTGATCGCGACGAACGACCAGATATCGATCGGCGTTATCAGGATGCAGTCCTGCGGACAAGCGGAAGTGGCGGCTGGCCCCTCACCGCTTTTTTAACGTCAGAGGGTAAGTTTTTTTATGGCGGTACCTACTTTCCGCCGGAGGCTCGGTGGGAGAAACCGGGATTAAAGGTGCTACTTTATAAACTCTCCGAACTCTACCGCATCGAGAGAGGACGGATCGAGGAGGTCGCTGAAGAGTTTTATCAGAATAGCGTGCTTTCCGCTTCGATGGATGTGAAGGCTGATACCGGATCGGAGCTGATTGAAAGGGGAGTTTCTGTCACTCTCTCTGCGATGGACATGAATTATGGCGGGCTCGGCAAGGCCCCGAAATTCCATCATGCTTCGGCATTGGAATTTCTGATCAACTGCCATTTCTTCAAGGGGGATGAATCAATCAGTGAGGGGATTATCATCGCCCTCGACGGTATGGCGAAAGGGGGTATCCATGATCACCTTCTGGGTGGTTTTTTCCGCTATTCGACCGACGAAAAATGGCTTGTCCCCCATTTCGAGAAGATGCTCTATGACAATGCTGAATTGCTGAAACTTTATTCGATTGCCTATAGGGTTTTTGGTAGAGAACGTTATAAGGACGCGGCTGATGGGATTGTCACCTATTATAAAATTTATGGATGTGATGACATGGGGGGCTTCTATGCCTCGCAGGATGCCGACATTGGCGTGCTTGACGAAGGTGGGTACTATACCTTCTCTTCAGAGGAGTTGGCCACCATCCTCTCTACTGACGAGCTTCAGTCTATCAGAATGCACTTCGGCATCTCGACCATCGGACAGGTGCACCATGATCCCTCAAAGAATGTCCTTTTTATCGACAGGGAGCCTGGGAAGATCGCTGAGAGTATGCGCCGGTCTGTTCCGGAAATAGAGGCTTTAATACAATCTGCAAAGAAGACAATGCTGCGGTACCGCGAAGAAAAGAGAGAGATGCCTTATATCGACAAAACTATTTACACAAACTGGAACGGCCTTATGATCGAGGCCCTGTGCATTGCAGGGAATTTATTTAGCAACAGCGAGTATGTCGATTTGGCGGAAAAGGCTGCCAGGCGTATTCTCACTGAATACTATGCAGGGGGACGTATAGTTCATAGGGAAGGAGTGTCGGGATTCCTTGAAGATTACCTGTTCTTTGCAAGGGGGCTCCTTGAACTCTATCAGACGACTCAGAAGGAGGAATATTTACAAAGTGCGAAAGATTTGGTCGATGCAGCGATTGAGCTCTTCTGGGACAGTGAAGGTTGGGGCTTCTTTGACGCCGAACGTGGGGGAAAGGGCTATCTAGGGATTAGCGTAAAAAATATTCAGGATTCACCGGTGCAGTCCGCCAACGGCATTGCGTCCTCTGTCCTTTTATTGATTGCTGCCGCAACGGGAGAGACGGCTTATATCGATTATGCACAAAAGACACTCAAGGCCTTTGCTGCCCTCGTGGAAGAGTATCCAACTCTCTCGTATTCGTACCTGATCAGTCTGCACGCCTTTCAAAAGGGGATATACAAGGTCGAGACATCGCAATTTTATGAACAGGCCGTGCAGGATTTTAGGCCGTACAAATTTGTCGTCAGAAAAGACATCGACGGCGTGCTTGTATGCGAAAAGGATACATGCAGAAAATACGACCGCTACGAGAGTGATCAATCAATGTAGTCAGGGTAGCAGGATTAGGAGGATCTGATCAGATGGATCAAATTTCATTAGAAGAGCTTGGGCAAACAACATAAACTATCTGTCCTGAATGCGCAAAAAGACTATACTCTGAATCTTACAAAGCGACGGAGGAAAGCAGTAAATAGGCACGTTGGGGTAATTGCAGTAACTTTGTGCCTTATGTAATGAAGAATTCAAATATTATATGTGGAGGGGGCGTTTCATCAGAAATATCCCCTTCTGCATTAGGTTCCAGCAACCGATGAGGACATTTTCGGTACATGATTGAGGGATCTATTTGAGGAGGAATGAATTAGATGGCCTCTAATGAATTATTCGGTAATGCAATCGAGCTTCATGATTCTGAAATCAGAATGCCAGTCATTTTTGTGGGGCATGGGAGTCCTATAAACGCTATTGATGATAACGAGTTTAGCAGGGTATGGACGGAAGTGGGCCAATGTCTCCCGAAGCCCAGAGCAATCCTGTGCATCTCCGCGCATTGGGTAACAGATGGTACGCGAGTAACAGCGGTGAAACAGCCTAAAACCATTCATGATTTTTACGGGTTTCCTCAGAAACTTTACGAAATGCTGTACCCTGCTCAGGGGTCACCAGAGTTAGCTCGTCTCACCGCACAAACTCTGCACAAAGTACGAGCAGAAATGGATTTTAGCCGGGGTCTTGATCATGGTGCCTGGTCGGTCTTGTCCCGGATGTTTCCGCATGCTGATATCCCGGTCGTTCAACTCAGCCTCGACAGCAAAAAAGAGCCAAAATATCATTATGAATTGGGGATGGAGTTACTGGCATTTAGAAACAAGGGAGTTCTAATTATTGGTAGCGGAAATATTGTTCATAATCTTATGACGGTGGCTTGGCAAGACATTGCCTATGACTGGGCACTTGAGTTTGATGAAAAAGTGAAGCAACTCATCTTGTCAAGAGATCACGACTCACTTGCCCACTATCAGAAGTTTGGTGGGGTAGCGCGCTTATCTGTGCCAACGAATGAACATTATCTGCCACTACTCTATGTCCTTTCGCTGCAGGATGAGGCAGATAAAATCATCTTTTTTGCAGACAGGGTAACATTGGGTTCAATATCTATGCGTTCGGTCATATTTACTGACATGCATATTAGTCTTGCGAGCAAGACCAGCTAGGACTCCCTTATAAAAAGGTAGAACTTGGTAAGCGAGTAAAAGAATGAGCCTAAAAGAGGCCCCAATGAAAGTACAAACATGTTGCACAGGTAAAATCTGGCAAGTGGCATGTGATTGTTTTGCCTTCTGAACACCTTAAAACTATGATGCCCATCCAATGTTAAAAAAAGGTCTTATCAGACCTCCGAGGCTGAGGACCGAAGCCGGTGAGAAGAGGGAGAGGCACGCGACATGGCTAGAGCTCTTCTATGATCTTGTCTTCGTTGCGGCCATATCTCAGTTGGCTGGAAACCTCAATAAAGACTACTCGCTGATAGGAATGCTGCATTTCTCTATTCTCTTTGTGCCGGTCTGGTGGGCGTGGGTCGGCCACACTTTCTATTTGACTCGTTTTGATTCCGATGACGTTGGGCACAGGCTCATCACAATGGCACAGATTGTGGCTGTAGGGTCACTCATCATACATCTGCCCGATGCACTTGGCAAAAGCTCCGTTGGTTTCGCCCTGTCGTATGCAGCGGTTCGATACATGCTAGTAGCTGAATACTTTCGCGCTGCAAGACACATACCGCATGTTCGCCCTCTTATAAACCGTTATATGTTGGGCTTCGGGATCGCTGCGACTTTATGGGTAGTATCAGCTCTCATACCAATGCAGCACCGCTTCATTTTTTGGTACGTTGCGATAGTCGTAGATTTTATTGCTCCTCTCACTGCCGGACAACTCCATACCAAGTTCCCCCCCCATCTCATGCATCTCCCTGAGCGTTTCGGCCTCTTTACTATTATTGTGATCGGCGAGGCCGTCGTCAGTGTCGTTATGGGGATCCGGGTGGACCGATTGACGTTCGCCATGGGTGTTGACGGTGTCATGGGACTAGTCATCGCGTTTACTCTTTGGTGGGGATACTTCGAGGGAGTCAAGGGTGCAGGAACTAGACAGTTGACCACAAGAGATCACGTCAGAGCATACCAACAATGGCTTTATTCACACTTACCTCTGACCATGGGTATTGCTTCCATTGCCGTTGGGATTAAACGAGTGATAGTGCTGGGGCCTTATGAGATGATGCCTGTCCAAGAGGCCTTGATTCTGACCGCCTCTGCAGGAGTTTGCATGCTTTCGCTGAATACGATATTTCTCTCCTCATACCCTGGCAAGCCGCCAGATGATGCACTTCGGTTCATTCTGCCGCAATACGGGATAGCTTTACTTACCATGGCTGCGGGGGGCCTCGCGTCCTTCATTTCCGGCATCATGGTCCTGGGGATTCTGACAGTTTTAAGTATTCTGCAGATCCTCTATTCCCTGAGATATTTTTCTGATCAGGAGCAAAATAATACACAATGAACATGACATTAACTACAAGAGGGGTAGCACTTAGGACTGTCTCTCTCAAAACAGTAAATTAATCCAGTATGAGAGTATTAAGAGAGCAATGCGCATAAAGACATTAAAGTTGCACTATGAAGAGCTACAAACTCGTGCTAACTTGCTTACTGTACTACACGCCTGTATGATACGACTAAGCCTGCTGAGTATGAAGAGAAAGTCGTGTTTTGGATGCTGGATATACTTATAGGAGATCTATGGGAAACTTTGAGAAGTCGGCATGGTCAGATGAGGTATTCTCGCAGAACTATTTAGAGAAAGCTGATGTCTATATCGTTGACCGACAGAGAATGATTGGCATCATGGCCTCTCTCTACAGCTACTTCTACAGTGGGAGAAAAGGCAATCGACTTCTGGACCTTGGATGCGGGGATGGTTTGTTAACACAAGAATTGCTTCTCCTAGATAAAACTATAGTCCCTACGTTGGTCGATGGCTCGCAATCAATGTTGGAAAAAGCGCAGGAAAAGCTTTCAAAATTTGCTAATGTCCGTTATTTAGAGGCGAGTTTTCAAAAAATATTGGAGGGCATTATAGAGTTAGGAGAGTTCGATTTTATCGTATCCTCACTAGCAATTCATCATCTTGAGCTAAGGGAAAAGGCAGCATTATTCAAGTATATTTATGAACATTTAAGCACTGAGGGGCATTTTGTAAATATTGATGTAATCCTTGCTCCATCAGAGGTTATGGAGGGATGGTATTTTGATCTCTGGACCCGCTGGATGAAGCGGATGATCGAGCGGATTGATATCAAAGATGATACTCCCGAAGATGTGATTCGACGTTACAAGTCTCCCTCCAGCATGAATAAGCCAGATACACTGGAAGCTCAACTAAATGTATTAAAAGGAGCTGGTTTTTTGGATGTGGACTGCTATTACAAGCATGGCATGTTTGCCGTTTTTGGTGGGCGAAAATAGGGACACCCTTACGGAAGTCCGTGGATAAGAGCATCTGAGGGATTAGTCAACCGCCTCCCGTATTCTTGCATATGACATTTTGCTACAATGACAAATTTACGAGAGTAAATCCGCACAATGGATACATGATCACATAATCAACTGCACCTGCGACACGCACTGGCGTGATGTTGCCGACTATGCTTGTTACCGAGATGATCTGGCTAAATACGTTGCCCTTAACTTCCTTAGATTCCCATAGAAAATACATAATAAAATGTTTTAGTGCAGGTGAGAGTTTCAGGGGAGAGAGTTGTCAACTTGACATCGAAACTCCCAATCCCAAGGGGTACTCTGACATCCAGGGGCTCTGCATCAAGGATTGGGCATTAAATATAAGCTGCAGATTGCTAATCATTAAGGAATGTTAGCACGAACAGGTACATGAAGCGGATAAATGTCAGGTCTTGGAAACGGGCCGAGCGAGCATTGCTTCACAGGCGACGGCGTCCGGCGCAGATATGAGGCTTTTTACCGTCTCTTCGGAAAAGGCCTGCATGATACTCTCGTCAAGTCGGTCCAATAGGCGGCTGATAACCGGCATGGCGCATGGATCATTGCTGAACGCCTTATCGCCCACTATCTGTTGCTGGACTGCAAGAACCACTTCGCGCACCGTTATGGTCTCAATGTCTCTGGCCGGCAGATAGGTCATATCTTCCTTCATCAAAAGAAGGATTTTACAGTCCTCCAGCGCATGGAGAACCTCCATCACAGGAGCAACCGGCAACCCGAGGTGGCGAACAAGGCTTCTGGAGGTCCAGCGCGGCCTGTCGTGATAGTAGTGTAATCCTATCAGGTACATCACGGTCAGCGCGATGCGATATTTGAAGCGTTCCGTGAATATTTCACGATCTTGACGCATTCCGAGTGCGGTCGGGAACTGATGATAAAAAGCTACCTTCACGCCGACAAGCATGATAAGCCAGTTGAAATATAGCCAGATCATGAAGACCAAGATAATGGCAAACCCTGAATAGATGGCCGAATATTGGGCAGTAGACACCAGGAATTTTGCAAATCCCCAGCTGAGAACTTGCCACAGGATGCCTGCAAAAGCCCCACCAGCCAGTGCAGACCTGAGGTGCACCTTGGTATTGGGGAGCAGATAATAGAACAGGGTGAAGGCTGATATGGTTAACAGATATGGAAAGATTTCACCGATATAGATGATGCCGGTGCCGAATGGCTCGAACTCACTGAGCTTTTGTGTCACTTTGTTGCTCATGATTGTCGTAGTGATGCCGAGCGATGCTACGATTAAAATTGGACCCACTAGAAGGACGCTTAAATAGTCGCGGAACTTCTGAAGCATACTGCGTGCCCGGGTGATCTGCCAGAAGTGGTTGAAGGCATTCTCGATCTGCTGGATCGTGCTGATGACTGTGTAAAGGAGCATCGCCAGGCCGACAGTACCGAGCACCGTGACATTGATTCTGTCCACATAATTGACTATTGTAGCGGTAATCTCTGTACTCTTCTCGCCGATAGGCTCGAGGAATTTGAGCAGCAGAGGTGCGATCATATTATGTGCGCCAAGTGCTTTCAGCACCGAGAATGCAATGGCCAGCAACGGAACAAAGGTCAGCAGAGTCGTATACACGAGGCTCGATGCGCGTACCGAGAATTCGCCCTGCCGAAAATCATCCGCAAGTTTATACCCTAGCCTGACTGCTAAGACAACAAGACGGCGCGTCCTCTTCAGACTCGAGGCTTCGATCTCCCATAAAGTGCGGGAGAAGAATGTTTCGATGGTAGATAGTAGAGTCTTAATCTGCATTTGTTTGTAGTATACAGCACTTACTTGCATAGACAAAGGCGCCCTTTTTGAAATTCAGTGAAACCTTATTGACTGCTGACGCACTGAATTTGCAGTACTGGCAGGCGGCATCCTATGTCAATATACGGATGTACTCTCATATTGTGCCAAGCTTCAGAAACAGTTTGTTCAATTCACCACCGAACTCTGGCTTGGCCTTTGAGTTCCTGCAACTTGATTATCCGCGGGGACTTAAAGTCTTCTCACGTCTTTATCGTATTACATGTGATTGAAGCTATTGTCGTCTCTTTACAATTTCGTTTAGTGGCGGCTACGCCACAAGCAATAAGGAGATTGCCATAGGAGTGGACAGGTCACATCACAAATATTGGCGAGATGCCTGAGGTGAGGACTGGAACGTGGATCAATTCGCCGCACGGAAAGCATTGTGCTTATCGAATATCTCGCTAATTGAAGACCATAAACTCCCCTCTCTCAAGGGAAATTTGCGGCTCCCTAAATTAGATTCAAAAACCTTTTTTATGCCTTATTTTGGAACGTCTTCCGCTTTGGATTTTACGGTATAGGTAATTCCGTTGTCAGCTGGCGCAGCCATTTTGATAACCTTGATGAAGCCGTATCCCATGCTGGCGTGGCAGTCGTTGCATTTTTGAATCACTTCAGTGTATTCCTTTTCGAAATCCTTGAAATTCTGGGCATAGATGGCTTTGTTAACCGGTGTAAATGTCTCATCGTAGAAAGCCTTCCATACAGGGAACTCAGCCGGTTTTGTAAGTTTCGTGGGGGTCATAGCGCCATTCATATACCTCGACATATAATAAGCCAGTCCCCAGTTTTCACCTTTTGCCGCGAAATACATATTCTGGAACCTGTCGCCGACTTCACGCATGGGTATTGCGAATTTGGGTAGGACGTTTTTCACATCGGTAATCTGTTGCTGAAGATCATCTGCTGCATACGGGACCGCGGCAACTCCAACCAAAAACAAGCTGACGATCACAACCATAACTGCAACTCTTTGAAACATGCGTACCTCCGATTACATTTGATGTCATTATTCATACAAACTGGCAATTCCAGTCTACCACTTCCGATTTGCTGCATGTGTTCCTTTCTTTTTTCACATCCACCGTAATGCTAAATGGCCTCTAGAGGCAAAGATTCGTTGGTTGTACCCGTTACGCTTTATGCCACGAGGGCATTTTATTTCTCTTCTTCTTTCTCCTCATGTGGTGCAAAGGTCAATTGATATGCAACATACATGTTAAATGTGTTCTTGTTTGTTCCAGTGAAATCACGGCCTGCCGAAAGTAATATATGATGATCCTCAGTCACATTGATCACAGTACCAAGGTTGAATCCCGTCTCATTTTTATCACCTTTCGTGCGAGCCGTAAAATTGAATATTTCGGCTCCGACAGAGATTGTTTTACAAAGCTCTCTCATCACTACAAGACCTGTTTGCCAGAAATTTTTGTTATCTTCAGCCCCGGGATTGTTCCAATAGCCGCCTCCTCCATAAACGGTCCATGGGCCAAAGCTCTTTTGCAACCAAATAGGAATAAATACCTTTACGCCCCTTTCGCCCAGACCTTTTGTACTGTCGCCAGTAGGCAATTCGACTATGGGGAATGTACCGACCATAGGGATTACATCAGTCTCGTGGACAAAACGATATTTGACTCCAAGCTCTGTCATGCCATACCCCCATTTCATCGATTCATGACGAGGCTTGTTGTACGCGAATGGCGCTATTAAGTGCAGCTGAACGTCAGGTAATGGACCATAGTTGAATTCAAAATGAGGTAACGTCCCCGATGTTCCATCCGTATTGTGATTAGTTACCGAGGCAACATAGAATTCTCCGTGCTTGTATTCGACCGGTTCAGGGTCATCTGTAACAAAAGGCGGTCCCGCCCATGCTGAAGAAGGACAGAGAATTGATATTGACACAAAAAGCATCCATAACTTGATGTTCTTAAGATTTAAAATGCTGCCAGCTACACTATGTCTCCCTACATAACCTCCGTCCGTGCTTCGGTTTTTCAATCCGTTCAATTCCATACCTGCTCCCATTTGTTATTCAGTACTCATAGGCTATAATAAGTTGCCCGATTTCAAGTTCAATACTTATTTTTCTTTAGGCGATTGCCAGGTGAGATATATCGCGAACAAGTTGATATTACATATAATTATGGAAGTCGCCAATCACTTCATTGTTTCTTCGACAAGGGTATTTATTTTCTTTTTGGCTTCTTCCAAAGTCCTGTTGCCTTTCGGGGTAGTTTTGTAATACTTTCGAATTTTGCCATCATGATTCTCTGTATGCGATTTTAAGAGATTCTCTTCTTCAAGCTTATGGAGTGTTGGATAAAGTGTGCCCGGACTCAGCTTGTACCCATGGGGGTATAATTCTTCTATCAGCCACAGACCGTATATCGGCTCTTTAGAAGCATGATAAAGTATGTGCAACTTTATGAAACCAAGAAAGAAATCTCGTATCATTATCAGTTCACGATATCGCAGTGAGATATAGTCTATTTTATATGAATTATCAAGCTGAATTGTGAACTTGATTAAGCGCTCTTGCTATCCGTGCACGGCCTCGTCTGTTTGTGCCCCTTCGAGCTGAGCGCGTGAAAAAGTGGAACCGGTAAGTTTGGATCCCCTTAGATCAGCATGGGTAAGATTGGCGGCTGTGAAATTCACATTGAGCAATTCGCTGTTTTTCAGATTCGCCCCGGAAAGGTCGGCAGAGGTCAAGTCGGCCTTGGTGAGTATGCAGCCTTCCATGTCTGCACCTGCCAGATTTGATCCCGCCATATTTGCTCCATATGCGTTGGCCTTCGTCATTCGCGACCCGGAGAAATCCGCACCGCTTGCCTCGACTTGCTGAAGGTTCGCCTCCGTTAAATCGGCATTACGGAGGAGGGAACAAGACAGGTTAGAGAGGCTAAGATTCGACCGTGCAAGTACTGCGCCGTCAAAATTTGCGCCAATAAGGACTGAAAAATTGAGGTCGGCTTCGGTAAGGTCCGATTTTTTAAGGATTGCTCTTGTGAGATTAGAAACGCTCAGGTTTGCCCTTACTAAACTGGAGGACGAGAGATCGGCCCCTATTAGAATAGTTTTGCCTAAGTTTGTCCGATCAAGTAGCGAACCCTTCAGCTGCACAGCGCTGAAATCGAGTACACTCAGATCTGTCCCCGAAAGATCATATCCCGAAAGGTCATTCGTAACGGCGAGTTCGATTGCCCTCTTTCTCGATAGCTTATCCATATTTATCTTCATAGTATATCGTTATAAATTCCGGTAGGCAATGATTGCAATTCCACCGTTGGAAGTTATAATAAAGAATATATCGTGACGCTGACCAAATGTATCCATTATATATATAAACAAATCTGTTAGCGGGAGACAGCATGATCATCAAAACGCACCGCATGAGGCTTGCACTTGTTTTTAGTGTATGTTTTTCGGTTCTGTTTATGGCTTCAATTCTTGCTGTTTATACCGAATACCAACATCGTCTCTACGAAACCGTCGACTGGACGTTGATACGGGCGTCGAAGACGGTGGCTGAAGGCAAAATAGACGCTAACCATCTCGATAGAGACCAAGAAATTATCACACGGTACGGTGATGATTTACATCAAATCAGCCAGCGCAACGGCACAGCGATAGTTGGTTCTTTGAGTGGTGTCGCACAACGGTGGCCGGTCAGCAAGGAGAAGCTGCAGACAGCCTTCAAAGGGAAGTTGGCTTACGACACAATCAACTATCAAGGGGAAAAATTTCGACTCCTTTATTATCCCGCTAGTAAGAATGAGGTGCTGCGTACCGGCGTAACCCTTGAGGACATCGAAAGGCATCTGACAGACCTTAAGCGTCTAGCCATTCTCTTCCCGGCCTTCATAATCGGCATCTCCTTCCTGATGAGCTGGTTTCTGGCGGGCCTTGCCGTCGCACCCGCAGTAAAGCTCAGGATACGTGCCGAAGAGGCAATGAAGGACAAGTCCATAGAGAAGATCGACCTTGGAGCACAAGGGAAGGAGATTTCGGGACTTGTGATGATATTCAACAGCATGATTGAAAGTATCCGGAATTCGGTTGAGGCCTACAGGCGCTTCACCTCTGATGTTGCCCATGAAATCCGCTCTCCGCTTACCTCCCTTATAGGCAATACCGAAGTGACGCTCAGGAAGAAGAGGACCTCAGAAGAGTATGAGGAGCTGCTAAGGAATAATCTCGCAGATATGGTGAGACTGTCGCGGATTACCGATAATATTCTCTTTCTGACGAAGGTAGATAATCAGATCCTCGAGCTCAGAAAGCAAAGGTTCGACCTTGATCAATTTCTTGAAAATATAGTTGAGCGGTCCCAGTTCAAAGCGGACCGAAGCGGCATCACCCTGACCTCACAATATGAGCACCGCCACCTTGAACTTTACGGAGATATGAATCTCCTTGAGCAGGCTTTTTCAAACCTGATCGACAACGCCCTGAAATATACCCCCCGCGGCGGCCGAGTGACTGTCAAATCAAGCAAGGAGGATGCCGAAATCCGGGTAGCAATAAGCGATACCGGCATAGGAATACCGGAAGAGGAAATACCGCATATATTCAACAGATTTTATCGTGTCGAGAGGGAACATACACGTGCGGCCGGGACCGGACTGGGACTTTCCATAACTCAATGGATCATTAATGCCAATGACGGAAAAATCTATGTGAAGAGTAAACTTGGAACTGGGAGCGAATTCATCGTCGTTTTCCCAGCTGAGGAGCACAGGCGATAGCAGACGCGGATATCATACCTTGGAGTTCTTCCAGTATGGGCCCGAAAGGTCCTCGAAGGCGGTGAGGGCGGCAACCGATGCTTGTCCGACAGCGACAACGATCTGTTTCACTCCTCCTGTTATATCGCCAGCGGCATACACCATCGGCATAGACGTTCTCTGCTCACTATCGGTCTTTATATAACCGTATCCATCGAGTTCGAGACCGAGCGTTTTGGCGATCTCGTTGTTGGGCTTGTATCCAATGGCGACGAAGATGCCGTCAACAGGCATTTCGGTAATCGTGCCACTTTTGTTGTCCCTGATCTTTACTGCTGTAACGACCCGGTCGCCGGTGATCTCCTTGACCTCGCTATCCCACATCACTGGTATGTCCGCCCTGGAAATACTATCCTGCAGTCTCTTTTCGGCCCTCAGCTGTTCCCCGCGGTGGACCATACTGACTTTCGCACCGAGGGTATGGAGATACAGAGCATCAGTGGCAGCAGTATTTCCACCGCCTACAATCAGGACTGTTTTGCCGTCTTTAAAAAAGTAGCCGTCACACTCGGCGCAATAGCTTACCCCACGTCCCCAGAACATCTTTTCCCCCGGCACATTGAGTTCCCTGCTGCTGACTCCGGTAGCGATGACAATCCCCCTTGCGATGTAGTACGCCCGGTTCGTCTTAACATGAAAACGGTCTTCTTTATTGACCAGTTCCCTAATTTCCTCTGAGATGTGAATATTCACGTATTGAAGGGCCTGCTGCGTGATAAGGTCTACGAGAGATTTGCCGGCGATCTTCGTGAACCCTGGGTAATTTTCTACGACCGGCGTTATCGCAATCTGTCCTCCGATATTCGCCTTTTCGATGACGACGGACTTCAATCCCGCCCGCTCGGCGTAGATCGCTGCTGTCATACCTGCTGGTCCGGCACCCAGTATAACTAGGTCGCTTTCCATGGGTGCGTCAGAGATGACTTCCGGCATGATTTCTGGTATTTTCAGGGTGAGAAGCGACTCTATGAAACGTTCCTCGGGTTCGACTCCCGGTGAGGTGAGCGTTCCGTTTATGAATGTGTGAGGGACAGAGACGATCCCCTTTTCCAAGGCAAGGTCCTGATTTTCAAAAATCTCAATAACCTCGGCCGACACCAGGTCGTTCCTCGCGACAGCGGCGGAGATGGCGTATATGACCTCTTGGGGGCAGTAGGGGCATGTCGGGCTTACAAATATCTGAATGGCCCGTTTTTCTTTAAGATCTCCGAGCCGCTGTAGCGATTCTTCTTTCAGCACGACACTTGCCGTCGAAACCATGATAATGGCGACGATGAACGAACGCCCCTCTTCTCCGAGGGGTGACCCGGTGTATCGAATAGTATATTTATCAGGGGTCAACAGTACCGTTGGCGATCTCGTAACCCCCCGCATCCGAGAGAAGTCGTCTCCGACATCATGGAACGAAGATTTGATCTGGGGTGATATTTCTGCAAGGGCTTTGACGAGGCTTACGGTGGCCTCATTGAATGCCTCGTTCACCCCCTTTTCTGTGAACACCTCAATGACTACTTCTTCCTTCAGTTGTTTTAAAGTATCGCGCAGGATTTTCTTTATATCTTCGCTAATCGGTTCTTTTTCCATATGACTAGTTTATCGGAAAGAGTGCCGATTTCAAAGTGCTGAAAATAAGGGAAGGGCGTCTAATAAAAGAGCAGAAATGCGTTTGAGAAGTAAAATATCCATCCGATCACAGTAGCAAGGCCGAGATACCAGAGCGGCTTTTTCTTCGTAATGGCCGCTACCGACGACATTACGATGGCGATCTGGAGAAAAATTAGACTATAGCTGAAATTGGCAGACATGTTCTGAAAGAGCGCCTTCTGTCTGGCCAGTTTCTCGGCATCTGCCTTGATTTCGGACTTTTCCTTGTCATAGCGGGTGATATTGGCTTCGTAGTCCGCCATGGTATTTTTATATTTTTCGATCACTGCAACGGGCATCCTCGCCTGTTGCGACAGGAAATCCAGTTCGAGCGTCTGTCACTGTATTTCATAAGTATGCTCCTTTATGCTTTTTGCCTGGTAATAGGCCCAATGGTCAGTCTCCTGCCCCTGGATGAGTATGGCCCGGTTGGCAAACTTTCCCATATACTATGGTAGTCACTGCTGCAGAGACGGCGAGAAATGCGGTTGTAAGGGCAAGCCAGGTGATCCAGGTCTCTTTTTTCTCTTCGGGCATTTCGACTATTATACCGGCCCTCAATATGATACTTCAACAGAGGTCCGGATCCAACCAACTGCAAAGGCTGAGCAGCTTCTGCAACTAATTCCGACAATATTGGTACTCTACAATTTTGTTGGATATTACAAAATTGTTCGGTAAAATATTTCTAAAATGCCTTAAAAACAATAAGTTATGCTCTGGCATGTTTCTGGCTATTGAGTAACGTGTAGTACTGAAAGAGGAGGATTGAATGGGTTCGCTCAAGACGAAGGTGACCGAGATAGAAAAAGAGGAGATCACAAAGGCACTCAAGGAGAGCAACTGGGTAAGGGCGAAGGCGGCGCGAACGCTCGGCATTACTGAAAGGATAATCGGCTACAAGATCAAGAAATACGAGATACGAAAGGAGGAGGGAGAAGGGGAAGCAAGGGAGTTGAGCAACGGGGTTCTCTAGAAAAGAGCGGGCATAAGCCCCCAAAAATTAAGGGAGGATGTTTCAAAATGAAGGGTCTAAGATTAGCATTGCCAATCATAATGGCTTTATTCCTTTTTACTGCAAATGTTCATGCAGAAGAAGCGGCTCCAGCAGCCGTGTCACCGGCAACTGCCGCCGAAGCGCCGAAGGTTGAAGAGGCGAAGGTTACGGGAAGTGCAGGTGTCGCAGTTCTCAACAGATATATATTCAGAGGATATGAGCTCGGCACAAAGAGCGTTGTAATAGAACCGACAATAACTCTAAATTATAAAGGCTTTTCCGCTACCGTTTGGGGCAACCTCGACACCGACCAGCACCAGACCCAGTCGTTTATTCCCGGTAAAACTACCGATGCTAACGGCAAGGGTGTGGGTGTTGGCCAGAAGAGCTGGAATGAGACCGACCTCACTCTCAGCTATACCTACAATATTGATAAGCTGGCTCTTTCCGGAGGATATATATATTACGGGACGGCGTATGCAAAGCAAACACAGGAGCTCTTCGTCAGCGCTACGTATGACATAATATCCCATCCTTCACTGGCGGTTAACCGCGACGTTGATGGCTATCCCGGCACTTACTTCAATCTGTCCTTCAGCCAGTCTATACCTGTCTTTAAACTGCCTACGGGCGACATGACGGTTGATCTGGGCGCTGGTTTCGGCTATTTCGTCGGGAGCAGTAACTATTGGGATACCTTTCAGAGCTCGACCAACGCATACACAGGAGCTAAATACAGCGCCCTTCATGACGGCAATGTAAAGGCTGGGCTGAGTGTACCTCTCGGCAAGAACTTTGTATTGCAGCCGATTACTCAGTATTGGTTCCCGCTTTCGAGTAAGGCTAAAAAGACCGTCGACGGTGTTTCATACAACCCCAACGGAAAGCTTGACGAGACATTTGTGTACGGTATAAATCTTACAATGTCCTTTTAATAGAACTAAACACGGAGGTCAAAAATGAAAAGGTTACTGATAGGCGTACTAATAAGTATATTGTGCCTCTCCTTCTCGGCTATTCTCTTTGCCGAGGACAAGCCTGCCACCGCGCCGGCTCCCGCGGCAGTTGCTGCCTCTGCGGCACCCGCTGCAGCCGCAACTGCACCAGCACCCGCGCCGAACAAAATAGACACAGGTGATACGGCGTGGATGATTGTTGCAACAGCTCTTGTCATGCTCATGACGCTGCCAGGACTCGCTCTATTCTATGGTGGTATGTCAAAGGGTAAAAATGTATTAAATACCTTGGCGATGTCCTTTGTGACCTATGCTATCGTCAGCGTTCTGTGGGTACTTTATGGTTATACTTTCGCCTTCAGCACGGATGTGAGCGGAATTATCGGAGCTGCCGATAAGCTGTTCCTTTCGGGTGTCGGCACCAATAGCATATCCGACGCAGCAAAGACAATCCCCGAATTTATATTTATAGTATATCAGCTGACCTTTGCCGCGATCACTGTTGCGCTGGCAAGCGGTTCATATGTTGAAAGAATGAAGTTCTCGGCGTGGGTGCTTTTCTCAATACTCTGGCTTACCTTTACCTATCTGCCGATAGCACATTGGGTTTGGGGCAACGGATTCCTCGCCCAACTCGGTGCCCTTGATTTCGCGGGCGGTACAGTCGTTCATATTAATGCCGGTGTAGCGGGTCTGGTCGGCGCGATCATGCTTGGAAAGAGGAAAGATCCAACGTACAAACCGAACAATCTTCCTTTTGTAGTGATCGGCGCGGGACTCCTATGGTTTGGATGGTTCGGGTTTAATGCCGGCTCTGCCTTGGCGGCCAACGGCCTGGCGGGGGCAGCATTTATCAATACAAACACGGCAACGGCAGTAGCAACAGTGGCGTGGATGGTTACTGAATGGATGCATGCCAAGAAGCCTACTGTCCTCGGCCTTGCCTCTGGCGCAGTTGCAGGACTCGTTGCAATAACCCCGGCTGCCGGTTTTGTGAATATTACCGGGGCAATAGTTATCGGTCTGGCAGCAGGAGTAATCCCTTACCTTGCCGTCGCGTTTCTTAAGCCGAGGCTTGGCTATGATGACGCCCTCGATGCTTTTGGTGTTCACGGAGTCGGAGGTACACTGGGTGCGCTTCTTACAGGAATCTTTGCGGACCCCGCAATCAATGATGCTGGCAAGGGCCTTCTTTACGGTAATCCCGGCCAGTTTATGACACAGTTGATTGCCGTCGGGACAACTATAGCATATACCGCCGTCACGACCTTCGTTATTTTCATGGTCATCAAAGCGATCGTCGGCATCAGGGTTGATCTTGAGGAAGAAGTTACCGGTCTTGATGAAACACAGCACGGTGAAAAGGCATATAACTTATCATAAGCGCGTTTAATTATAGTTGATGGGGGTCTCTTTATGGGGACCCTCTTCTCCTCGAAAAATATTAGGAGGTAGCATGAAAAAAATTGAGGCCATAATAAAACCGTTTAAGCTGGATGAGGTCAAGGATGCTCTTAATGGGATTGGCATTCAGGGGATGACCGTGACCGAAGTGAAGGGATTCGGCAGACAGAAGGGCCATGTCGAGTTGTACCGGGGCGCCGAATACGAGATCGCTTTTGTTCCCAAAATGAAGGTCGAGGTAATTGTATCCGACGCTATGGCGGACAAGGTGATTGCGGTAATCGGCGAGAAGGCAAAGACCGGCAAGATCGGCGATGGCAAGATATTTGTCTATCCCGTCGAACAGGCTGTCAGAATTAGGACCGCTGAAGTCGGCGAGGCAGCGCTTTAACAAGAAGGAGAAGGAGCAGCACGCTTCTTCTCCTTTTTACTTTACCTCCCCCCTTTTTTCATCCACGTCTGTCCCGAGCCGTTTTTGGTTGTAATTGTGATAATATACGGAGAGCACCCAGGTTCGGGAATCCGAGATGGAAGACAATAAAAAGACGAGGGAACTGCTTCTTGTGGAGTTGTCAGAACTTCGCAGGGAACTTGATGCACTGCGCATTACCGTCCCAGATTCAAGCAGGATTCGTAAGCTTATCAAGGATTTCGAAAAGGAGATTGCAGACAGGAAGCGGATCGAGGAAGAACTGCGTGAAAGCGAAGAGAAGTATCGAGCCCTGGTCGAATCGACCGACGATTCCATCTATCTTGTCGACAAGAAAAGCCGGTATCTCTTCATGAACAAGAAGCATATGTCCCGGCTAGGGCTTGCGCGGGATGAAGTTTTGGGAAAGGCCTATAGCGATTTCCACACGCCCGAAGAAACATCAGAATTTGTCGGTTATGTCGACAAGGTAATCAAAACTGGAGGCTCCGCCCAGTACGAGCACAGAAGCAATCGTGATGGCGGCTATTTCCTGTGGACAATGAGTCCTGTTGTAGATCTGAAGGGCAACATCAAGGCAGTGACTGTAGTTTCGAAGAACATTACTTCACTGAAGGACATGGAATCCGCGCTGTATGCTCTTTCATTGTCGGATGATCTGACTGGGCTGTATAATCGCCGGGGCTTCCTGACGCTTGCTAAACAGCCGATCAAGTTCGCCAGGCGAATGAAAAAGGATGTGCTGCTAATATTTGCTGACATGAATGAACTCAAGCGGGTTAATGATACCTATGGGCATGCTCAGGGCGATATTGCACTAAAGGACCTTGCGAAGCTTCTGAAGAAGACATTCCGCGAATCCGATATTATCGCCCGCATCGGCGGAGATGAATTTGCCGTTCTTATTACTGAGTTCCAAGATGGTACAAAAGATATGTGTATGAAAAGGCTCCATGATAATATAGCGAAATTCAACCGGAAGGAGAAGCGACCCTGTCTCCTGACGATCAGTACGGGAGCGGTCGTGTGCAGTTATGTCAAAACCTGGTCCGTTGATCAGATGCTCAAAGAAGCGGATATGCAGATGTATAAACAGAAGACCGCTGAGCAGAAGTTTCGTCCGTAGCCGGTCGTTCATCTCCCCTTGCCATTGTCGATGAGCAGCTTCTATTCTTCCATCTCTTGACATTTTATATATAAATGAATATAAATATATTTATGTTTGATATCGTGGAATCTATGAAACTGCTTTCAGACCGGTCGCGATTGAGGATACTCATGCTTCTTACGGGGCGAGAACTTTGTGTTTGCCAGATAATGGGGGTGCTTGGGATGTCGCAGCCGCTTGTCTCGCATAACCTTTCACTGCTTCATAAGGGAGGGTTTCTTGATGGCCGACGCGATGGGAAAATGATCTTTTATACTATCAAAAAGAAGCCCCGTAAAATGCAGCGTCTCCTTCTTGGCGTAGTCGTCGATGTTCTCAAAGGTAACCTTATTCTAGCCGACGATGTTAAGTCGCTCGGGGAGTGCCGGGAATTTCAGAAAAAGACAGGGAAATGCGGGATGGAAACATATCTTGCCTATATGCAAAAGAGACAAAGAAGTAAATCAAGGCTTGCATCATGAGCACTTTTTACAATCGGCATCTTATCCGGAAGGCGCATGGATACACCAGGATTGTCGCTCTGTCGTCCCTGCTCGTCCTTCTTGCGGGAACGAGCGTCTTCGGTAGTGAGCGGACACTATCTATCAAGGAAGCTGTTGTGATTGCGCTCAGTGATAATCACGAACTGAAGGCTTTCGGCTATGCACTCGGAGCAGAAGGTGCGGATGTCGGCATAGCTCGCAGCGCTTTGTTCCCTCACCTCTTTTTTGAAGAGCGTTCCATGCGGACGAACAATCCGACTGCGGTGTTTTCCGCTAAGCTCAACCAACAGCGCTTTTCTCAGCAGGACTTTGCTATAGATGCTTTAAATAAACCCCATCCCCTAAATGACTTTCAGTCATCTTTTGGTCTCGAACAGATCATCTTTTCAAGCAAAGCAATGCTTGGTCTCGACATGGCTAATATCAAGCGAGATGCCATGGGAGAGGAGCTAACGCGAAAAAAGCAGGAGATCGCCTTTCAGGTTATAAAATCTTTCTTGTCCGTACAAACGGCGCGGCAGTATGTTCAGGTTGCAATCCAGGGAGTAAAAGACGCAGAGGAACATCGTCGAATTGCTCAACTGCGCTATGACGCGGGGCTCGGACTTTACTCAGACGTGTTAAGGGCATCAACAGCATTGGCTGAGGCAAACCAGGGGCTCATTAGTACACAGACTAATCTCAGCGTTGCAAAGAGGTCTCTCGGTCTTCTCCTCGGCTTGTCAGAGTCAGTGGATGTTTCCGATGAACTGCTTGAGATTCAACAGAGAGATCTCGATTTCTATGTGCAAAATTCGTCGGTGCGGGGTGATGTGAGGGCCATGGAACGTTATCTGGAGAACGCGCGTGAGAGTGTCAGATTTGCTGAAGCAGGGTATCTACCGACGATAGGAGTGGGCGGCTCATATCAGCTTAATGATCACCGACAGCCTTTCGGCACAGAAGGAGAAAGCTGGACCGTGCAGGCCTTTCTCCGTTGGGAGCTCTTTGACGGGTTCAGGCGCGAACATGAACGTGCAAAAGCCAAATTCAAGGTTTCGGAATCGGAAGAGCATCTGGTATCCCTGAAAAATGAAGTTTCATTTAGGGTTTACGAAGCATCTCTCAATGCGGATGAAGCACGCAAGAACGAGGAACTTGCTGCCTCAGCACTCAAGACCGCAGAAGAGGGAAAGCGGCTTGTGGAACTCAGGTATCAGAATTCGCTCGCCCCGATGGTCGACCTTCTTGATGCCCAGACGAACCTTGACCATCAGAGGGCGACATATATCGCGCGCACAAACGACCATAGGCTCGCGCGAGCCAATTTAAGTTTCCAGGGCGGATCACTGCTCATGGACTTCGCGATTGAACGATAGAAGCCGGGGGTGGAATGAATAATTTTATGTGTGCAGACAAAGTAAAGCAACGGACAAAAAAACGTGTACTTACTGTAACGACTGTGTTATGTATAGCAGTTGTACTGCTCATCGTCGGGTGCCGCGACAAGGTCTCTCCCGGGACCGCCGAGGTGAAGCATGTATCGGTTTCTGGAGTCACTGTTGCTGAACTTCAACTATCAAGGGTCCATGATTATTATGAGACCTTTGGTACGGTCAAGGCGAAGAACGTTGGTGTTATTGCGAGCAAAATCATGGGGAGTGTCACCTCCGTGGTTGTGCAAGAGGGCCAGCGGGTGGGCCAGGGGCAAGCCCTTCTGACAATCGATGATAGCGACTTAGTGCAGAAGATAAGCGCAGCTAGGAGTGCTGTCGAGTCCGCTAATCAGCAGAAGCAATTGGCCGAGGTGACCTTTTCACGGTATGCAAAGCTTTATGAAGAAAAAGCGCTATCCCGACAGGAATTCGATCAGGTAGAGACACAGAAGAAGATTGCTGAGAGCGAACATGAGCGGGCAAGAGCGTTGCTTAAGGAAGCGCAGACGTTCCAGGGCTATTCGCATATCAGGGCGCCTTTTGCTGGGGTTGTTACGGGGAAGAAGATCGACGTCGGAAGCATGGCAATGCCGGGCATGCAGCTTCTGACTATCGAGGATACGTCCTCATTTCTCGTCGAAGCCGCAGTTGATGAAAAGCTTTCCGCAGGTATTAAGACAGGAAATCCTGTTGTTCTGGTTATTGATGCGCTGAATCAAACGATTAATGGGAAAGTTTCGGAGGTCGTACCCTCGGTCGATCCAATGTCGAGGACTTTCATTGTAAAAATAGCATTAAGCAGCACAGGGCTCAAGACCGGCCTGTATGCAAAAGTAAGAATACCGACTGGGTCGCGGGACGTTCTTACTATCCCCGCCACCGCTGTTGTTGAAAAGGGCCAGCTCACTGGCGTCTACATTATTGACCCGAAAGGGGTCATCTCGTATCGGCTCGTGCGTCTCGGCAAACGCTTCGGCAGTAACATCGAAATCCTCTCAGGACTCAACCCAGGAGAAAAAACCATTATCGCTGGAACGGACAAGGCTGTGGATGGTGGCATTATTGCTGAACCAAATGCCGAGACCTCGATTTTGAATAAGGGTAAATGACACTATGACCGGAGTCGGCATTTCGGGCAGAATAGCCCAAGCATTCATCAATTCAAAGCTGACGCCGCTTGCGGTGATTGCTTCGGTTCTGCTCGGTGTTTTTGCGGTAATCGTCACACCCCGTGAGGAGGAGCCGCAGATTGTCGTACCGATGATTGATGTGCTAATCAGCTATCCGGGCGCCACATCTAAAGAAGTTGAGGCGCGTGTTACCCGCCCAATGGAGCAGCTTCTATGGGAGATCAAGGGGGTCGAATACGTCTATTCCATCGCGAAACCCGGCTCGAATCTCACGATAGTTCGGTTCTACGTCGGGGAGAACATGGAAGAAAGCATCGTGAAGGTCTACAACAAGCTTATGTCGCATTACGATATTATCCCTCCCGGCATTTCTCAGCCGCTCGTCAAACCGAAGTCGATCGATGATGTCTCAATCCTGACGCTCACTCTGTGGAGCAAGGATGGCCGGTATTCGGGATACGAACTCCGTCGCATAGCCGCCGAACTATCGAGTGAGCTGAAGAAGGATCAGGATGTTTCTGAGTTTAATCTCATCGGCGGACAGCATCGGCAAGTGCTGATCAGCATTGATCCGTCAAGGCTTAAGGCTTATCAGATGTCATCACAACAGATCATCGGAAGTTTGCAAAAGGCGAATTTCATCCTACCATCCGGCGCATTTCCGAGCGGCAATAAAGAAATGCTTGTTGAAACAGGTTCATTTCTGAAAAATGCCGATGAGGTCGGCAACGTCGTTGTGGCGGCATATAACGGAAGGCCTGTCTATTTGCGTGATGTCGCGCGGATTAGCGACGGTCCTGAGGAACCAGCTGATTACGTATTCATGGGACTTGGTCCGTCGGCATCTAAAAAAGGGATTGCTGATGCCGCAGGCGAGCACGAGGCCGTTACGATTACTATCGCGAAGAAAAAAGGTGCCAATGCCAGCATCGTCGCCAAGGAGACCTTGAAAAAGGTAGAAGCCCTGCGTGGGGCGCTCCTGCCTTCGGATGTGCAGGTTACCGTGACGCGAAACTACGGCGATACTGCAAAAGAAAAATCGGACGAATTGTTGGAGCACATGATGATTGCAACCATTGCCGTCGTCATCCTTATCGCACTGGCGCTCGGATGGCGTGAATCAGTCATCGTGGCAGTTGCAGTCCCGGTAACGCTCGCCCTCACGCTACTCATCACCTATCTGTACGGGTATACCCTTAACAGGGTCACACTCTTCGCACTCATATTTTCAATAGGCATCTTGGTCGATGATGCTATCGTTGTTGTTGAGAATATGCATCGCCACTTTAAAATGCACGGGGCTTCGACCATGACCGCCGTGCGTGCTGTCGATGAAGTCGGCAACCCAACGATCCTTGCCACCTTTACGGTCATCGCCGCGCTCCTGCCTATGGCCTTTGTATCCGGACTCATGGGACCTTATATGCGGCCAATTCCGGTCGGCGCATCGGCCGCGATGCTCTTTTCACTTCTTGTCGCATTTATCGTGAGCCCGTGGCTTGGCTATAAGGTGCTACGTAATACTCGCCATACAGGAAATGGAGACGAGGGACAAAAGCTCCATGCATTCTACGGGAAGGTACTTCGACCTCTGATTGAAAAGCGTAACAAACGAATGGTTGCCCTCTGGCTGGTTGGTCTCCTGCTTGGTCTGGCAGTACTGCTCGTGCCTCTGAAGATGGTCACGGTCAAAATGCTGCCGTTTGACAACAAGAGCGAACTGCAGGTTATCATCGATATGCCGGAGGGGGCGGCGCTCGAGCATACGGCTGCTCTAGCTCGCGAGATGGGTGAATACCTTAAGACAATCCCCGAAGTGACCGATTATCAGTCTTACATCGGCACGGCAGCACCTTACAATTTTAACGGTTTGGTGCGCCACTATTTCCTGCGCTCGGGCAGCAATGTAGCGGACATCCAAGTGAATTTTGTCGGCAAGGACGAACGGACTGCGCAAAGTCACGATATTGCGAAGAGGATCCGTCCTGGACTCAAGACAATCGGTGACCGGTACGGCGCAAGGATCAAGATCGCCGAGATCCCGCCGGGCCCGCCAGTACTCGATACGCTGGTTGCAGAGGTCTATGGCCCTGATCCCAAAAGGCAGGTCGAGATCGCAAAGTCTGTCAAGGACATTTTCCAGAACACAGACGGTGTGGTGGACGTCGACTGGTACGTTGAAGCCGACCAGAAAAAGATCACCTTTGACGTCGATCGAGACAAAGCGGCACTCAATGGGGTAAGCACTGAGGCAGCCGCACAGACTCTGAAGACTGCATTGAACGGCATAGTAGCCGGTCCTGTCCATTTCGAGCGTGACAAGGAGCCAGTCGAACTGTTCATGCGCATGCCTATCGCAGAGCGCGCAGACCTGTCATCGCTGAAGGAAGTCGCTGTGCCGTCTGCCTCCGGCTCTCTCGTTTCTCTCTCCGAACTTGTGGCGATGAAAGAAAGTATCCAGGAAAAGACGATTTATCACAAGAACCTCAAGCGCGTGACCTATGTGATCGGCGATGTGGCAGGGGCAGAAGAGAGTCCGGTCTATGTTATCCTCAAGATGAAGGAAAAGATCAGGAATCTGCATCTGACTGAAGGGTATGAGCTGAAACAATACTCTACCATTCAGCCACCGCTCGAACAGAGATATTCGATGAAGTGGGACGGTGAGTGGCACATCACGTATGAAGTATTCCGGGATCTGGGCATCGCCTTTGCTGCCGTGCTCGTCCTAATCTACATTCTTGTCGTTGCGTGGTTTAGGAGTTTTGTCGTACCGCTGATCATCATGGCCCCGATCCCGCTAACGCTTGTGGGAATCCTACCGGGACACTGGATATTCGGCGCTTTCTTTACTGCAACATCGATGATCGGATTTATCGCGCTGTCGGGTATCATCGTCAGGAATTCGATCCTGCTTGTCGACTTTATCCAGATGGAATGGAGAGCAGGCGGGGATCTCAAGGAGGCTGTTATCGGTGCCGGCGCGGTGCGCTTCAGGCCGATTATGCTGACAGCAGCGGCAGTCGTGGTCGGGTCCTTTGTCATGCTCTTTGACCCGATTTTTCAGGGACTGGCCATCGCTATGATGTGCGGCGCGGTTGCGGCGACCGTGCTTACCCTTGTAGCGGTGCCATTACTTTATTATGAAGTTTACAAGAACCGTCCCCGCCCGATGAAAAAGGGTGAATAAGCGACGGAAGAAAAATAGGGGAGGTCATTACCATGTATATTGCAAGTACCGACAGCTGGTACCTTGAACGCGCGGCTTTTCTCGTTGCGGGAATATTTACTCTTGCGAGCGCTTTGCTCGCTTGGCTCTATAGTCCATATTGGTTAATCTTCACTGTCCTCATCGGCATAAATCTCATCATTTTCGGTGCCACCGGATTCTGCCTGATGGCGAACGTCCTCTATAAGCTCGGGCTGAAGCCACGCCTGCAGCGATAGAGAAGAGAGCTCTCAATGACTTCTAATTACAGACCCTGAGACCTACCCTGTTCTTATCCATCCAAACCACTTTGGCTTTTGCCTCGGGAGTTGCAATGTTCACCATATCGCCCTTCCTCAACTTCACACTGGTGACAATACCGAACCCTCGTTCACTCATATCAACTATTTTACAACTCCATCTGTCTCCCCAGGGGACCATTAATTCGGTTGCTAAATCACATTTCCGCCTCTGCAAAGTTCTTGATTCATTGGGGGATTTATCCTTGACATGACTTTCGAAAGCACACATGGTATAATGTCCTCCTCTTTATAAGTCTATATGTTAATTATATCAATAAATCTGAATATTTGACTAGTTTCTGTCTGTTTTAACAGTCCCCTATCGAGTAAGGGACTCAAACAAGTTGCGCTGCTATTAAATTTGCCAATCGCCGTTCATGGCCGTCATAATGGCCTAATTCCTGAGTATTCTTCCTTACCGAATCTACTCCAACAGTAATCCATCTATCTTCGGATGGACGATAAAACATTTTGATTTTTTTGCTCTCAATAAGTGGATCAAGAGTATACGCAGAAATCATATCGTGAGTATTATCGTTATATACGACTCGCATAGTCATGGCGTCGCCCCTCCAGATGAACTGAACTTAGCTCAGACATCATATTACCATAATTTTATCAAGAATATTCATATATTGCAATAACAGAATTAAAGGGAGGGAGGGGGTAACGCATTGTCTAAAAATCAAAAAACGATGACTCTTGGTAAACAATGAGAAGAAACGCTTCGAAACGTTTCAGATGTACAGCGTTTACCCTCGTAGCAATCATTGCAGCTTTGCGCCTGTCGGATCATTCTCCATCCGCATGCTTTCCACACTGCGGGTGTGTTGTAATAAATCTTCGGCTATAAAAACAGAGGTGGCAACCGCCTGCCGTTTTACAACATTGTCGAGGGGATGTTGATGGCGTGCAGGGATAGAAATTTCTACGGGTGGACGTGAGGAAGGATTGTAAAAAATGAGAATTTATTTGAATGCCGGCAACGGGCTCATCAGCCTCCAGGATTTGATTCCCTTTTCCTCTATATAAGCCCATTCCTCCACATCCTGAAGTGTCTTTGCTCTGCTCGTAGACAGGAGATAGTAATCAATCTGCACTTCCACGCTCGCCTTACTCTTCTGCTCATCATACTTGGTGTTAACAATACGATAATCAAAAATCCTTACTTTAGATGCTTTTGATCGCGCGAGGAACTCCTCCTGCAGCGGTCGTGCTGCAAACAGGCTTGCAGTTTCAAGTTCATTCCAGCGCAGCAGGGTATTATATTTGTCAAGATCTTGTTCAAACTCTCCGCGAAGGTTATGGCTGCATGAGACAATGCCAAAAAAGATTATTAATGCCAACAATACGTTTCGCATGGAGTTCCTTTAATCTGAGATGGTTTCCGATTATCCTTATTATTAGTATCAAACATGGTAGGACTTCCGCTGAGCTTGGATCATCATTTCTCGAAATGCGCCTACTTCTCCCCTCTCTCTAAGATGCTCGGTTCTTTAGCATGATAACATTTTTATAGGTATATGTCGTAATTATCGAGCATCTCCAAGAGTTTTTAAAAATAAGCGTCGAGAATAAAAGGCTGCTGGAATAAAAATCACGATTTCCGTTTGAGAAACTTTCTGGCGATTTTACCCGTTACTGTCTCTTTTGACTTGAGTGCTGCATGAGGACAGACCTCTATGCAGCAATAGCAGCGAATACATTTCTCATAATCGAATGCAAGTCCTTCTTTTTTGAGAGAGATCGCTTTTGCAGGGCAGTATTGCCAGCATTCGCCGCATGCTTTGCACAGGTGCATGTCGACGGCGGGTCTTTGTACGAGATGTCTTCTCATGAATCCGTGAAATTGTGGAGGTCCAAAGACGATGGGGGAGATGGAAGGGAATTTGAAATCCTTAATTGATGGCAGATCGCCCACTATATCGATCGGACCGTCGAAGCCCATCTCGCGCGCGGCACGATTGGTAAACAGGCTATCGGGTGCTATTCCCAGCATTCGACAGACGGTTATATCGAGCGCAATTGCACTGTCGCTCCCCATCACAACGCCAAGTTGCCGCGGCAAGCCGCCCTTTCCGGGCCCTTGGCCTTCCATGGCGAGTATGCCATCAAGAAGCGTCACAGACGGATTGATGACTGTGTGGATTTTTACCAGCAGGCCCGCGAACATCTCCCGATCTACGCCGGTCCTGAAATGCCATTCAGGCTTTCTGAGACCGATGATGCAGCCGAAAAGGTTTTTAACTCCCAGGGTGAGGAGCATCTGCGCATGGGTCTTCAGCTTGGGAAGATTGATAAGCACGTCTGCGGTGATGGCGTCTTCGGCTATCTCTATCTTGCCGAACGGTTTCCCAACATCGACGAAGACTGATTTCTTAAACTCTTCGAACTCGACATCGAGCCCATTGAGAGCGTCCAGAAAGCCACCGGTTCGGAGTACCATTTTGAAAGTGCCCATAGCATGGCTGTCGGAGATCCGCGGCTTGGCTCCCTTCCCGATCACATATTCCGCAACTGCCCGCACGAGGAGTGGGTGGGTAAGCACCGGCATTTCGGGAGGCGCCGGAGCCAGAAGGTTTGGTTTGATCACGACAAGGCTGTTCTTATGGATGGATGAGCCGATATATCGGTCAAGAATCTCAAAGACATGAGGCCTGAGCACTCCGTAATCATACGACGACTGCTTTACGATTACCGTCGGCATGCAGGTATGCTATCAGTTTCGGTTTCCTCGCTTCAAGGAGAGGCATGTTGAATTGCATATGGGGAAAAAGGTGAGGTATATTAAAGAAGTAATTGTTTATAGAAGCTAAGATAAGCCATGGGTGAATTATTCAACAACCACATAAAGACCCTTGAGGTCCTGTCGGAGGGAAGGCACTACAAGCGTTTTATAAAGGAAGGCGCTATTTCAGTCGCTTTTCGCGGGCAGACGGCCACGGGGAATCTGGTCAATTTAAGCGTGTCGGGCTTGCTGGCAGATTTTGCGAGCAGTAGTCTCCTGCCCGGTATTTCCGAGAAGGTAGCTGTACACCTCGAAGCGGGCGGCATGGATAATATTCTCGAAGTGCAGGGGAGCATTGTTAGGATCCAGGTCCCCAAAGATATTGAGAAGCAGGATGTAATCGAGATTGCAGTGAATTTCGACGACTTGCATCCTTCTGCCAAATACAGCCTCCAGAAGCTTATAAAATACCTACTCGTAAATGCAATACATTATAAGACATAACCGACCTGCTGTTTCAGGTTGATCAAGACTCAAACTACTGCACCATTCCTGATACTGGTACTAAGAATCCTATGACGCTGTTTAAAATATGCAGAATCTGTCTCCTCATGCCGGCGAGCCTGGTGTTTCTTCTTGCGGGACTGGGAGTTAATCTTGTGTTTGCCGGAAGCGTTCATGAGAGGACAAGGGCCAACGCCGTCTCCACGATGTTATGGGCACGGGCCATGTGCCGAATCCTCGGCATCCACGTGGTCAAAAGAGGCACGGGAATGGGCACCGGCGGTTTTACCGTCTGTAATCATATGAGCTATCTTGATGTTTTCGCGGTGGGGAGCATCCGCCCTTCGGCTTTCTTGTCAAATCATGAAGTGAAAGGGTGGCCCCTTGTGGGATGGCTCGCCTCGCTTGGGGGGACAGTATTTGTCAACAGAAAATCGAAGAGAGCTGCCCTTGATGCGATGTTTGAGATAGAGCAGAAGATCGACTCGGGCATCGCTGTTATCATTTTTCCCGAAGGAACGACCTCAGACGGCAGATCGATAAAGCCATTCAAAAGCACCTTTTTTAAAGTCCCTGCAGGCAGGAACATTCCGGTTGCGCCGGTCAGCATCAGGTACGCGCCTGAAATGCAGGATGAGTTGGTCTGGCATGGGGGCATGAAAATGGCCCCTCACTTTTGGAAAATTATCGGCTTCCGGAGGATCGAAGCGGTTGTGTACTTCAGCCCGCCTATTTTTGAATCATCCGACGCGGTCTCTTTGGCAGAAGTGAGAAAGCGCCTTTGCGCCCGGGCGTGCGAGAGTGTTGTCGCCGGATTCAACGCCTGTGGTACAATGGAGCCATAGAATGTTATGGAGGAGCGATAAATGGGAGTTTTTGACTGCGTTGGAAATACCCCTCTAGTCAGTATCGATAATATCAATCCCAACCCCAATGTCCGGATTCTGGCAAAGCTCGAAGGCAATAATCCGGGCGGCTCAATAAAGGACCGTATCGCTTTTTATATGCTTCGCAGCGCTGAACAGGAGGGCCTTCTTACACGTGACAAGATCATCCTTGAAGCCACGTCAGGCAATACGGGAATCGGGCTTGCAATGATCGGTGCTGCGAAGAAATACCGTGTAAAACTAACCATGCCCGCCTGCGTGAGCGTTGAAAGAAGAAAGGTACTCGAGGCCTTCGGTGCGGAACTCATACTGAGCCCTGCCAACGAGGGCACCGATGGGGCAATACGCCTAGCACACAGGATTATGGCCGAAAGTCCCGATCGCTACTTTATGCCCAATCAATTCGATAATCCAGCAAATGTTCTGGCCCACTATGAAACTACGGGGCGCGAAATCATCGAGCAAACCCAGGGGAAGGTCACTCATTTCATCGCAGGGATGGGTACCACCGGAACGCTTATGGGTGTCAGCAAGAGGCTGAAAGAGTTCAACGCAAAGGTATATATTATCGGAGTCGAGCCGGTAAAAGGTCACAGGATCCAGGGTTTGAAAAACATGACCGAGAGCATCATCCCGAAGATATTCGATCCTTCCAGGCTGGATGAATGTCATATTGTCACCGACGAGGCTGCTTTCGATACCACCAGGATGCTTGCCATCAAAGAAGGCCTCTTTATGGGAATGTCGAGCGGCGCAGCCATGCAAGTTGCGTTGAAGAGGTCGAGCGAAATGAGTGAAGGGGTTATCGTAGTAGTTCTGCCTGATCGCGGAGACAGATATCTCTCAACGGCCCTATTTACTTCTGTATGCGGCAAATGTCCGCCTTAATGAGTAGGACGGAGATGACTCGCCAGGGCCATCTCCGTAGTAGAAGTCGGGATTGAAAGATGGCTGAAAATATGCCTGTAATGATAGATTTAGACCGCTGCTCTGGCTGTGGTGTATGCAGTGATGTCTGTCCGTTTGAGAACATTTTGTTGATCGGTGGTCAGGTCGAGTTCAAGGGAGAGACTTGCATCTCCTGTGGACATTGTGCGGCGGCCTGTCCGCAGGCTGCGATTCGAATTCCAGCTCTCGACGAAGGGATGGGAGAGTATACAACCTTCGCCGCTGACAGAACATGGCTGCCGCGCGGACAATATGATATCGTCAACCTGGTCAGGCTCATGGCTTCCCGCCGCTCGTGCCGGAACTTTGTTGACCGGCCGGTTGACCGTTCGATACTTACAGACCTAGCGAAGATAGGTATCACAGCACCGTCCGGAACAAACAGCCAAAAATGGACCTTCACCATAGTGCCGACAAGAACAGCCGTCATGGTTTTTGCGAATCATATTTCCTCCTTCTTTAAGAAACTGAATGCCATGGCTGAGAAAACATTTCTTCGCACGGTGCTTAAACTAATAGGCAAGGGTGAGTTGGAAAAGTATTATCGGGACCATTATCCGATAGTTAGAAAAGCGATTGAACAATGGGAAGGTTCCGGAAAAGACAAGTTGTTTCACGGCGCCGCAGCCGCGATAATTATAGGCTCAAAGCCCGGAGCTACCTGTCCGGCTGAAGACTCCCTTCTGGCTACGCAGAACATCTTGCTAGCCGCTCACAGCATGGGGCTAGGCTCATGCCTCATCGGCTTCGCGGTTTCTGCAATAAAGGAGGCGCCGCAGATCAAGCTGTCGATAGGTATTCCAGCCGATGAGACTGTTTATGCGGTAATCGCGCTCGGATATCCCAGCGAATCGTACGAGACCGTTGCCGGGCGCAAGAAGGTTGAGCTGAGATATTTTGAAGGATAAGGCCTACCAGCGTTATTTTTGCATTGAAATGTGTTTTTTGAATCCTTCGATAAGCCTTTTTGTCGCAGGTCCTGGATTGCCGTTTCCTACTACTCTTCCGTCTATCTTGGTAACCGGCATGATTTCAGCCCCGGTGCCGGTCATGAAACATTCATCGGCGGTGTAGAGATCGTAGCGAGTCAGGGCTGTTTCGCGCGAGGCAATGCCGCAGGATGGCGCTAGATTCATCACCGTCATCCTTGTGATCCCGTCAAGCGCACCGTAGTGTGCAGCAGGCGTGAGCAGCGTCCCATCCTTCACGATGAAGATATTGTCAGCCGTACATTCCGTAACATAACCTTCGTGATTCAGCAAGACGGCTTCGAGACATCCTGCCTGCTTTGCCTCGATTTTGGCCATGACGTTATTCAGATAATTGAGGGATTTTACCCTTGGGTCGAGGCTGTCCGCGGGCATGCGGCGGGATGCCGCCGTAACGACAGCGATGCCCTTTTCATAATATTCCTGCGCATAGAGCTGAATGTCGCCCACGATGATAATGATCTTCGGCTTTGCACACTGGGCCGGATCAAGCCCGAGAGGGCCTTCTCCGCGTGTTACGACAAGACGGATGTAGCCGTCTTCCTTTGCGTTTTCATGCACTGCTTCAATGGTCGCATTTTCCATCTCAGCACGACTGATCGGGATGTCGAGCAAAATAGTCTTTGCACTCTGATAAAGCCTTTCTATATGCTCCTTAAGCTTGAAGACCTTCCCTTTATAGATGCGTATCCCTTCAAATACACCGTCGCCGTAAAGCAGGCCATGATCGAATACCGATATCATAGCCTCACCGCGTTCATAATATTTCCCATCGATATATACCTTCATCGTTTCTCCTCATGCCCCGGCGAACTTTGATATCGCCTTTTGGTCCATGGTTTATTTTAGCATTACCGTTATTGCTTTTTTATTTTTTTCCGTTAATGCTGTAAAACCTAAGTGGGGTTAAGTTTCTGGCTACCGGTATACCCGACTGTCACCAACACCACGCCTGGAATCTGGTCGAAAGGATGCTGGGCGCTAAAAACAACCGCCTGCGGAGGTGGCTTTCTCTGTACATGCTGCAGACGCGGTTGCAGCGACAGCGCAAATTGCTGTCGGACAACCCCAGCATGACTATCAGGAGGGAAAGGTGAGTACAAGCCGGCTATTATCGCCGCTGTTGTTTGTAATGCACTGGTTATATTTTTAGGCTACCGTTCGGAGCTTCCCTTAATTACAGCTTTGGACTTCGACTAAACGCCCACTACAAGGACGGGGCATGATGCCCCGGCGATGACTTTTTCGACCGCATTGTCTCCCAATATCTTCCTGTACCACTTTTTCTTCGGTGCGCCCATTACGATCAGGTCGCAACGTTCCTCTTGGGCAACCTCTACAATCCTGCCGGATACATCGCCTTCTTCAAGTCTTGTCTTGATCAATGCTCCAGTTGTCTGCGCGATGGCCTCGATTTCCTTTATGGCCTGCCTGCCGCCACTGTCCAATACATCTTCAATTTTTTTGATACCCGTCAGGTTGATATCTCCTTCATAGGCCGGAATGACCTTGACGACAGTAAGCCAGGTCTTTTCATCCCCGGCAAGATTTATCCCGTAGTTCAGCACACCTTTGTTTCCGTTTACCGCAACAAGCACTTTTCTATACCCTTTCATTTCTTCACCTCACAACCAGCACAGGACATGGAGAGCTAACAATGACATTCTCGATTACACTGCCGATTATAGCCTTGTTGATGCCGCTCCAACCGTGGGTTCCTCTGATGATCAGATCGCTATTCAGTCTCCGAGCGGTTTCGGCGATCCGGTCGGATTCATTTCCCTCTGTTATTTCGGTTTTGATAGTTACACCCAACTTTGATGCCATCTCGACCGCGCTCTTCATGATTCTGCGAGCATCCTGCAGGAGATTCTCCCTGATGACGTTCGACAAAAAAAACTCGATCATCTCCTCATATCTCGGGATAACGTATAGCGCGGTTATTTCGGCACCTTCAGTCTTTGCCAGTTCACAGGCCCGTCCAAGGGCTTTTTGGCTGAATTTCGTGCTGTCGTAGGAGAGGAGGACCGATCCGTATTTCTCAGGACCATCGTGTGATGGTTTTACGACTAAGACATCGCATGGAGAACTCTGGATTACCCTCGATGCCACGCTGCCCATGAAGAGCTTCTTTAACCCCTTGCTTCCGTGGGTCCCCATTGCTATCAGGTCGGCATTCTTGGAGCCTGCGATGTCTACAATTACTTCGTGAGGCTCGCCTTCGCATACCAATGCTTCCATGTTGCCGTTCAGCCCGAATTCGGCAGAGGCCGTGTCCTTTGTCTGGAAGCATACCTTCTTCCCGACTTCAAAACGCATTTCCCTCTGTTCAGGGGCGATGGCGTATTCCTGCTCATCGAAGAATACGGCGTGTACTAGGACAGCTTTGCCGCCGTGTCTCCGGACCCATTTCGCAGACTCCAGGAGGGCGGCCCGGCTGAATTCAGATCCGTCGAATGCGATTACTATGTTTTCATACATGTTAATGAGCTCCTCCCTGCTTTGTGAATACCAACCCCACTCCAAAGCCGGCTCCGAGCGCCGCGATGATCGATATAAGACCATAGACGGCACCGTTATTGTGCGCCATTGCAGCGAGAGATTTAACAACTCCGACCTGTTCCACAAGGACATGGTCCAAGGCGGTTTCGATGACCTTTCCATTTTTCACAGCATAAACCGTTACAGTATAGTTATTGGGAGGCGCCTGATAGGGCCATTGCGTCAATATGTAATAAGATTGCTTTCCATCTTTATCCGCAACTGATATCTTCCCCGTAGAAGTGGAATAAAGGCTTGAAGCTTCCTTGAACTTTACGAATTCGTTAAACCACTTTGTTCTCTCCTCGCCGGATACATTCATAGATGCACGTCTTTCGATCGCCTGATACCCGAGGCCGTACCGGTCAATTTCATCCTTGTTCAGGATGTCGTCGATATTTTTCGTGCTGTATACTTCATATACATTAGGAACGTGATCTAGTTCGAGCTCTCCGACCGTCATCCACAGCAATCCTGCCACCTTGCCCTTCTGGCGCAATGACTGGCGGGTATCTTCAGAGCTTACTTTGATGATCAGGTCCATCCCCGGTTCGGCTGTTCCCCTGATGCTGACCGTGCTGCCATGATAGAAAGAGTCGATCGTAATATGGTCGTGGTTGGCCTTGGCAGTCAGATTAGCATAAGCATCGTCAGCAAAAGGACACAAAAATGTGAGCAGGACAAGTTTGATAAGCAAGAGTACCTTTTTGGAGTGTCTTAAGTATTGCATTAGTGGCCTCCTGCCTGTGATAAAAGGAGTGAGGGGCTCAAAGTGAGCTCGAAGACTATTTTTACAGTTACAACAAGCACAATTACGGCCAAGAGTATCTTAAGCTGCTCCCCTTTTAGCTTACGACCAAAGATCGCGCCGACCTGGGCGCCAATGGTAGAGCCAAGCAGCAGCAACACGGCGAGTGTGAAATCGACCGTATGGTTTGTGTACGACTGGAGAAACGTGACCTCTATACATGTAAACAGAATCTGGAAAAGACTCGTGCCAACGATGACATGCATGGGCATGCGCAGGATGTAGAACATTATGGGCACCATCAGGAATCCACCGCCCACGCCCATTATGGCGGCGAGTATCCCAACAACACAGCCGAGAAAGATTGGGACTATGACCGAATGGGTCACGCCCGACTTCTCAAAGCGCGTCTGAAGCGGAAGCGACTTCAAAAATGTGCCTATACGGGTTTCCTTTTCGACAACCACTTCTTCCGTCTTCTTTTTTCTCATGCTCTGGATGCTTTCTATGAACATATAAGTCCCCACTATCCCAAGCATCAGCACATAGGTTATCTTGATAACGAATCCCGCATTGCCGGTTGCCCTGAGCATCTTAATGCCCTCTACACCCAGAAGTCCACCGACAAACCCGCCCGCAAGAAGATAGAGGCCCATCTTGAAGTCTACGTTGCCGACCCTCCAATGAGCATACGTGCCTGACGTAGAGGCAGCGACTATCTGGTTCGAGTCCGTGGCAGCGGCAACTGTCGACGGTATGCCGAACATGATCAGCAGAGGTGTCATTAGGAAACCGCCGCCTACGCCGAACAGACCTGATAACAGGCCCACAGCAAGGCCGAGGCCTATCGGTACTAATATATTGATGCTTGTGAGTGCTACCGGCAAATAGAGATACATCTAATCCTCCTTAACTATTTTTATTCCTTAAGCTGTCTCGGCGCCCGAAAAAGCGTGTCGCCCCATTGTTACTATCCGTGTGGATGGCGTGCTGAGGAGCTTCTTTAATTCCCTCGGCGAAAGATGTTCCTTGTCGGTGACATTAGGGGCCAGCAGCACCATATCAAGGTTTGAACCCTGTTTGAGCAGGCTCCTTAGTGCCGGATAGACATCTGCTTCTACAGTCGTGACATTTACGCTGACACCGGCTACTCCGCACTTTTCTACAACCGTCCGGTATTTCATCTCGAATTCCCGAGACTTTTCATCACCTTCGGCGATTATCTGCTTGGCTGTGTCTGGTTCGCCGGCTTCGGCAAATGTAATTGCAGACATAAAATCCTCAAATTTGTTCGGCTTGCCGTTCTTATATACCAGGACGACATTCAGGTTTCCCTTCATGGTCTTGGAAAGGTCGATGGCGTAGGGTAGTCCTTCCTCAAAACGCTCATCATCATAAGTCACAAACAAAATCTGTCTCAATCCAATTCCCTCCTTACATCCTCTGCCCATTGTAAATTAAGGGGCAATTTTAGAAGTCATAATGAGGATAGCAATAATGGTGCCTAAATATAAGCTATTGATAATAAATGATAATTATGACTTGAAGGAATTGGGGGCTGTTTCAAATATGAACGGCTCTGACCAGGCGTACAAAAATGGGGAGCCTTAAAGACATAACTTTACTGGTGCATGTTTGCAATCAAGGATTCGCGGACTTCACAGGTAGAGCGTCTAAATTAGAAAAAAAAGCGGGGCTGTTTCAATTTGGAACTGATCTACTCTCCCTTGAGTATTCTCCAGAGACTGGTTCTTGATATCCCTAAAAGTTCGGCAGCCTTCGATCTGTTCCCGCCGACCATATCTATCACTTTTTCGGCATATCGCTTACTCATTTCCTCGATGGATATGATATTGCTGGGACCAATGGTCTCGATCTGGAACATTGTCAGGCTCTGTGGAAGGCTACCGGGAGTGATAAACTGGGATTTTTCCAGGATTATCGCTCTTTCGATGATATTCTCAAGCTCCCTCACATTACCGGGAAAGCTGTAGTGCTTCAGGATATCCATCGCCTCTTTTGTGAAGCCCTTGACCTTGTTGTTGTACTTAGGCAGATGCTTTTCGAGGAAAAAGAGGCTCAGTGGTTCGATGTCTTCACGGTGGTCCCTCAAGGGAGGGATGAAGATCTCCATTATATTCAGGCGGTAATAGAGGTCTTCTCTGAATTTACCCTCTGAAATGAACTCCTTTATATTCCTGTTGGTTGCCGCAATGACCCTGACATCTACCTTAAGAGGTTTTGTTCCGCCCACTCGGAAAAATTCCCCTTCTTCGATCACTTTCAGAAGTTTTGCCTGTAAGTTTGTTGTCATCTCCGCTATTTCATCGAGGAAGAGGGTGCCTGTGTCGGCGATTTCGACAAGGCCCGGCTTTGTCTTTACCGCCCCGGTGAATGCCCCCCTCTCGTATCCGAACAGCTCGCTGGCCAGGAGGTTTTCGGTAAGCGTAGCACAGTTTATAGACAGGAAAGGCTTCTGCTGCCTTCTTCCCGTGTAATGGATCATCTTTGCGAAGAGGTTTTTTCCAACGCCGCTTTCCCCCGTGAGTAAGACGTTGCAGTCGGAATCCCGCAGGCCCTCTATGCTATCGAGTATCTTTTTGATGCTCTCGCTTTTCGATACGACATGCGTGTGCTTGTCCCTCTCGATAAAGGCCTTTAACGCCGTATTCTCTTTCTTTAGCTGTTTCTGGTTGAAGATTTTTTTAACCTTGATGATCAATTCGTCGAGGTCGAAAGGCTTGGTTATATAGTCGACAGCCCCCTTTTTTACCGCATCCACAGCCGATCCAATAGTCCCGAAACCGGTAATCACAATCACTTCGGTATCAGGGTATTTGGATTTGACGATTGGCAACAGCTCCATACCTGTCATGCCAGGCATTTTTATGTCGGTAATAAGTAGATCGAAATCTTCCTTTTCAATCATCCGCAAAGCATCTAGTCCATTTTGCATGCCCGAAACATTGTACCCTTCTTTTTTAAGGGTGTTGATGAGATGTTTCAGCGTGATTTCTTCGTCTTCGGCTATGAGAATCCTAAATGCCATGTCTGTCTTTTCCTTTCGGCAGAGTTATGATAAATGTGGTCCCTTTTCCCTCTTCGCTTTCCACTCGAATGTCACCTTCATGTTTAAGTATTAAATTGAAAACAATAGCGAGGCCGAGGCCGGTGCCTTTGTCTTTTGTAGTGAAGAAAGGTTCGAAGAGCCGTTCAATGGTATCGGGCGGTATTCCAGGGCCGGTATCCGAAACCCTGATCCTTACGTTAGCCGCCTGGGAATCTATGTCCACCTTTAGATTCCCGGTTCCCGACATGGCTTCGACAGCGTTATGAAACAGATTGATAAATACCTGCTCCAGTTGATCGGGATCAGCTTCGATTGATATTTCATCCAAGTCCGATTTAACAGAGAAGCGGACGGAATTGGTGTTCGTTATGGCGCTTACTGATTTATAGGCCTTCGCAATAAGGTCTTTCAGTCCGATCTGAGCAAGATTAGGTTCCTTGCCTCTCGCAAATTCGAGGAGCTCCCCGACGATGTGCTTGACACGCGTCGACTGGGTGGTAATGTCTTCAACAATCTCATTTATCGATTCGGGACAATTATCTCCGGCCATTCTTTTTAGCACTTGAACGGACAGGTAGATATTGTTGAGGGGGTTGTTCAGCTCATGAGCGACTCCTGCGGCCAGTGTCCCGATGGCAGCGAGCTTCTTGCTCTGCAGCAGCTCCATGTTCTTCCTATTAATCTCCGATTCTCTTTGAAGGAGTTCCCTTTCCATGTTGTTGAATTCACGGATCAGCATGCCGACCTCATCGTTGTCCCATTTGCCCAAAGAGACGTCAACCTGTCGGAACTGGCCCTGTCCAGTCCCCTCGACAATGCCGATTAGCAACTTCAGCCTCTTTACTACATTTCTGTTGATCAGATAAAGTGTTGTGATGCCACTTACGAAGAACAGGAGCATGAATACGATGATTTCAGTTCGTGATATGCGGATCAGGGTGTCGACTTCGCTGCGGGCCACCTTATCGAGATCTCTTGATGAAGAAATGAGGTCCTCGCCGGTCTTCCTGATGAGGTTTATCTCAGAGTCAAGTTCCTGCAGTGTTTCTATCAGCGAATGGGATTGAGGCACCCCAAAAGACTTTTTTAAAAGTTCTGCCGCTCTCAGCGGCTGATCATTTAATGCCGTTTCAATTAATGGGAAAAAGTTAGAATACCTCGCATGGGATGGCTGTAGCTGCCGAAAGCCGGCCCGCGCATTATCAAGTAGCTGCTTAATTCTCTCCATCCTTTTCCCATAGTCGTTTATGAGAAGCTGCATCCTTGTGAGTTCATGTGATTTCTCTAGTTTTGAGTTCTCCTTCAATACGCTGTTAAGCTGAACGATATATTGCTGAATGGCTTCGGACTCCTCTTTCTCCTGGAGGGGGTAAAGGAAGAAATTTTTTTCGTGTCTACGGATCTGCAGCGAGTCACTCCGTATCGTATCGGTTACTTCAAGGTATTTTATCTGTTCCATGATTTCCATGAAATTAACGTATTCAAATAAGGATAGGATTGCAATTATGGAGGCGCTGAGGAAAAAACTGAGTCCTATCTTGGTTTTTAGGGACATTTTACGACCTCCAGCCTAACATATTATCTCCAGAATCTTGGAGTTTTTTTAATTTAGAAGTGCCTTCTCCTAATATAAACCCCAGCCCGCGAAGAAGCAAGTAAGAGAGAGAAGACATTTAAAAACGGCGAGAGTCGTACAAACCAGCAATCAACAAATATGTATTGTTCTACAGAATTGTGCGAATGGAACATCGTCTAACGCCTTGGAAGACAGGCGATTTCGTTCTGGCACGAAACTGGCTATATAGAAAAATGGAAGATGACTTCCAACCCCTCCAATGCGGCGGCCGAGCAGGGATACCGGCTCGGCCCGTTGCAACAGGCATCAAACGTGCAATGTAATTTACATGATGAAAGAGGCGGCAGAAATCTTTGGGATTTCCCTAACTGTGTATGGAACTTAGTGTTATCAAAGACTTTCGAATTGTCTGATCCCTCCGGGCAATTGCATTGAGCGACTGAATAGACAGTACTGCTCTGCTTTAATATCCTACAAAAATGTAGTTCATACAAAATTGCAGCTTATTGTGGTAAACTATTGCGTGCTCTATAAAAAAACAAGTTATTGCCTAAAATATCCTACAAAAATGTAGCTTTGACAGCGAGCTATTCTCTTAAATCTTCTTTAAAAACAACAATATCGATTCTGGTACAATTCTGGCTTTGCAATACTGCTTACTATACGGAATTAACTTAGATAACGGTACCATGGAGGTTTTCATGAAAGCAAAGATGCTCTTTGCGGTTTTCCTACTGCTCACGGCAAGCCCTGTCTGCGCGTTTGCTGACACACCGGCAAAGATCGACTCGGGTGATACGGCCTTTGTTCTCTTGTCCGCGGCACTCGTGATGTTGATGACCCCCGGCCTTGCCCTTTTTTATGGCGGCATGGTCAGGGGGAAGAATGTACTTGGTACGCTCATGCAGAGTTTCATCGCCATTGCCATAATAAGTGTGCAATGGATAGTTTTCGGCTATAGTCTTGCTTTCGGACCGGACTTCCACGGTTTCATCGGGAACCTCGACTGGGCTGGGCTATGTGGCGTCGGTGCCAATCCGAATCCCGACTATGCACCGACAGTCCCGCATCTCGCCTTCATGATTTACCAGGCGATGTTCGCGGTTATCACACCGGCGCTGATAACGGGTGCTGTAGCCGAACGCATGAAGTTCTCAGCCTTTCTTCTTTTCGTTGTCCTCTGGTCGACGATTGTCTATGATCCCATCGCCCACTGGCTGTGGGGAACCGGCGGATGGCTCAAGAATATGGGCGCTCTGGATTTTGCCGGTGGTGTCGTGGTTCATATTTCATCGGGTATCTCGGCACTTGCCGCGGCTCTTGTTATTGGCAGACGAAAAGGATTTCCACATGATGCCATGTATCCCCATAACCTCCCGATGACAGTTCTTGGCGCGGGCCTGCTCTGGTTCGGCTGGTTCGGCTTCAATGCCGGAAGCGCTCTTTCATCGGGAGTCCTAAGTACATGGGCATTTGTTGCGACCCATACTTCTGCAGTTGCCGCAACTCTCATCTGGGTCATTATCGAATGGTTGCACAGGGGGAAACCGACCATGTTCGGTGCAGCAACAGGCTCAATTGCCGGACTAGCCACCGTAACCCCCGCGTCGGGCTTCATCAGCCCCATGTCGGCCTTAATCATAGGTCTCTCAGCAGGTGCTGTCTGCTATGTTGCACTGAATATGAAAGTTAAGTTCGGATATGATGACTCCCTTGACGCATTCGGTGTTCACGGGGTGGGAGGAATTATTGGTACCCTTGCAACGGGTCTCTTTGCCCAGACCCTCGTCAACCCCGCCGGAAGCAACGGCCTTTTTTTCGGTAATCCTGGCCTTCTTATCACCCAATTCATAGCTGTCGGTGTTAGTGTTGTTTATTCCTTTGTCATAACGATAATACTGCTCAAAGTTATTGACATGATTGTCGGCTTAAGGATCAACGAAGATGATGAGCATAAGGGCCTCGACATCTCCCAGCACGGAGAGCGTGGCTATTCCTCATAGATTGATCTGTTCAGCGATTACTAATGAGTGATTATTTTGTGGGCAGCCGCTGCCATAAAAACAGGCAGTGGCTGTCTGTTCTTTCTAAAATAACCTTACTTTTCAACACCCCCTTTTCTGGTACAGTAGTTGCTGCTATGATATATCTATGTCTGTTCTCATCTGCAAGAATATAAGCACCGAGGGTCCCGGTACCATTGAGGATTACCTTCGTCTGAAGGAAATTCCCTATACTATTATCGATCTCTGCAAGGGAGCGTCTCTGCCCGATGCGACCTCCTTTGACACGCTTATAATGCTCGGCGGTCCAATGAGCGTTAACGACGATATATCTTACATCAGGAAAGAAGAGGAACTGGTGAGGGACTTCGCCTTGGTCGGAAAGAAAATGCTGGGTGTTTGCTTGGGAGCGCAGATAATGGCCAAGGCTTTTGGTGCGAAGGTCTACAAGGGTCCAGGGCCTGAAGTTGGGTGGCTTGATATCACCCTGTGTGAACAAGGATTGCGTGACTCACTGATGATTATGATGGCCAGCCATCCCGATTCCGGCGCAATATGGAAGAAGTCCAAGGTGTTCCATTGGCATGGGGAGACCTTTGACATTCCCCAAGGGGCCTCACGTCTCGCCTTTTCCGATCTCTATCCTAATCAGGCATTCAAGTATGGGAGGGGCTATGCCTTCCAGTTCCATATTGAAGTTACCGAACAGATAATATATGATTGGATGTCCGGCGAGAAAACTGATATGAACAATCTGAGGGCCGAGACACGGCGGTACTACGATGATTATCGTAAAAGGGCTTTCGCATTTTATCAAAAATTTTTTAACACGCATACTACTTAACAGGAGGTGATACATGAAAAAGATCGAGGCAATAATCAAACCCTTCAAACTCGACGAGGTCAAGGATGCCCTGAACGAGATCGGCATACAGGGAATGACCGTTACCGAGGTCAAGGGCTTCGGCAGGCAGAAGGGACACACTGAGCTCTATCGTGGGGCTGAGTATGTTGTCGACTTTATTCCCAAGATCAAGATTGAGATTGTTACGTCCGACGTACTTACGCCGAAAGTAGTGTCGGTGATCGAGGGTGCGGCGAAAACCGGTAAGATCGGCGACGGCAAGATATTTGTTTGTTCTGTGGAAGATGTCCTCAGGATCAGGACGGGTGAGCGCGGAGAAACGGCAGTGTAAGATTGTTCTGAATGACGATTGATGATTTATAAACTGACAGGCTATATTCATCGTTCTGCAATTGCCAAATGAACCGGCAATGAGCAATAAACAAACACAAGAAGGAGGAGAGGCAATGACACCAAAAGATGTAATTAAATTGGCCCAGGAAAACAAGGCAGTCATGGCGAACTTCAAGTTCCTTGATTTCCCTGGAATCTGGCAACATTTTGCTGTACCCATCGCAGAATTAAAGGAAGAGGTTTTCGAGGAAGGACTCGGCTTCGATGGTTCCTCGATCAGGGGTTGGCAGGCGATTCATACTTCGGACATGCTGATTATCCCAGATCCAAAGACCGCTTTTATGGATCCCTTCATGGAGTATCCCACCATCAGCCTCATCTGTAACATCGTCGATCCGATCACAAGGGAGTTTTATTCGAGAGACCCCAGATACATAGCCCAGAAAGCAGAGGCATATCTTAAGTCGACCGGCATCGGAGATACTGCATACTTCGGACCCGAAGCGGAGTTTTTTATCTTTGATGATGTCATGTTTGATCAGACCGCGCACAGTGGCTACTACTTCATTGATTCCAAAGAAGGCATCTGGAATTCGGGCCGCGATGAGGGGCCGAATCTCGGCTACAAGCCGAGACACAAAGAGGGATACTTCCCGGTCCCCCCGACAGACAGCCTGGTCAACATCAGGACCGAGATGGTAATGGAGATGCAGAAGTGCGGCATCTATGTCGAACGAGAGCACCACGAAGTCGCCACTGCAGGGCAGGCAGAAATCGATATGAGATACGACTCTCTCGTCACGATGGCCGATAAGCTTATGATGTTTAAGTACATCATAAAGAATGTGGCAAGAAGGCATGACAAGACAGTTACCTTCATGCCTAAGCCCCTTTTCGGCGACAACGGTTCGGGAATGCACTGTCACCAGAGCATCTGGAAGAACGGAAAGCCTACATTCGCAGGCAACGGATATGCAGGTCTTAGCGAGATCGCCCTTTACTACATCGGCGGTATCTTGAAGCATGCAAAATCCCTCGCTGCCATTACCAACCCGACCACCAACTCCTACAAGAGACTTACACCGGGCTTTGAAGCGCCTGTCAATCTCGCATATTCTGCAAGGAACCGCTCTGCATCAATGAGAATCCCGACATATTCGCCGAGCCCCAAGGCCAAGAGGGTTGAGGTAAGGTTCCCTGATCCGTCATGCAACGGCTACCTTGCTTTTGCCGCAATGCTTATGGCTGGCCTTGATGGTATTGAGAATAAGCTGGACCCCGGAGAGCCGCTTGATAAGGACATCTACGAGCTTGGTCCCGAGGAGCTTGCAGCAGTCCCGACCATGCCTGGCAGCCTTGACGAGGCGCTCGACAATCTCGAGGAAGACCACGAGTATCTCCTGAAAGGCAACGTCTTCACCCAGGATGCTATCGATACTTGGATCAGTTACAAGAGAACGAAAGAGGTTGATGCCCTGAGACTCAGGCCGCATCCTTTCGAATTCTTTCTCTACTACGATATCTAATAGTAGTTGTCACAAATACGCACAGGGCCGGGATTTCCCGGCCCTTCTGTCTTCTACCCCCTGTAGCAACGGATAGTGTAAAATAGATAACTGTAGATGGCGGTCGGAGGGGAGATGTTTGCTAAGGGGAAAAGATCGTTGATGTTCGTGATGAGTGCCTTGTTTTTTTTGTTGCCTGCCGGGGTGGTACTCGCAGGGATAACCACAACACTGAATGCTGATAAATCTTCCTATTCTGGTGCATGCCCCGCCGATATTACTTTTAAAGGGACGATAACGACGGACAAACCAGGTAAGGTCCAATATAAGTTCGTCCGGAGCGACGGAGTGATACAGCCCGTTGAAACGCTTGAATTCAATACGCCCGGCATAAAAGAAGTTATTGCTACAGGGATATCATGTGCCTCCGGCAAGATAAGATGCGAAGGATGGCAGTCAATACACATAGTCTATCCACAGGAACGCGAGTCGAATAAGGTGGATTTTAGCGTGACCTGCGATCAGACTACTCCTGATCTAACTGTAAAAATTAAACACTGTCCCAAGGCAATAAAGCCTGGACACGAACTAGGCTCATTCGTCAAGGTGGAGGCTGTCAATCGTTCTGAGCTTGCGGTTAAGGACGTCGAGGTCAATCTTGTTCTAAAAAAAGAGCTTTCCTGTCCGGTCCCCACCCCCACCGCAGTCTATTCGCCTCATTATTCGAGCGGAGTCCTTCTGAAGGGCGGACGCGGCCAGGTCTCTTTGGGCGGGGGGCAAAGGCAGGAGGTTAAACTCGACGGACCTAACACCATACCGTCAGATATCGCGACGGGAGACTACTTCCTGTGCGCTGTAATCGATGCCGGCGATAAGACAAAAGAGAGTAATGAAGCAAATAATTGTTCATGCTGCCTGATCAAAATTATGGGGGGAGCGGGCAAGCCGGACCTCATTATAGAGAAATTCAGCTTCAAAGGGTGGGGGAAATGCGAACTGAACAGTCCCATTTTTACCTTTGAGGTGACCGTCTCAAATATCGGATCAATCGCATCTCCAGCACAGAATAAGGCAGTCGTGCAGGTGGTGGATCTTCATGGTACTGGCTGGGGTAACACGGTGGGATTAAATGCGATCCCACCCGGCGGGAAACAGACGGTTGTAATTCCAGTATATTACTTGAATGAAGATCCAGCCCATATGACCAAGGTAGTCCCGCATCCTTTTCGGGCGGTTGTAAACCCCCAGCATCTCATTGATGAGTCTAATGAGAATAATAATAAATCGGATATAATCTATCTCGACCCCACGCTTGTATGTTTCAAGGGGAGTGGAATTATAAACAGACTGTGGGTCTCCTTTACAAAATATGAATGGGAGGATGTGTCCGTCGGGGCTTTATCTCAATTTCCATGAAGATCATTCACTGAGGTACGCAATTCGAGGTAAGCTACCTGCTCAGAATGCTTACGATGGAGTCTGTTTTAGGCTATATTAATCAAGACCGCTCGATACGAAACGGAACTAATGGATACACATAAGTCGGGTTTGATGGAGCAATGCTGAACAAAATGACCATAAAACTACTTTTGAGACATTTCTTCAATACCTTGGCGTTTATCAATGTATCAATCACCAAGAAGTTTTTTTTCTTCTCTGCAGGGACACTTTTCTGGCTGGTTGCAACATCGGCTGTGGGTTTTGTGATGATATTCAGTCTGGGTGCTGAGACTGCCAAATTGGTTGATATAATCACTCCTGAACAGAAGGTTTTGAATAGCTGCGTGAGAAAATTGGGGGGTGCAAACATTTCGATGCACAAAATAGCCATCGCCGGCAGCACCGAGGAAATCAATGAGTATTACCATTTGGGCAAAACTCGGTTAGAGGATTGCCGCTCATTTCTGATCACATTGCTTACAGGAGGCCAGATAAAGGACTATTCCCGATCTTCTGGTGAGCTATACGATGAGTTCGCTCTTGTCTCTATCGAAGATCCCGCAAAAAGGAAGGTAATCGAACAGGCCATTTCAAGCATAAGAAACGCGGAAGGTCTGTTGAACGAATTCGTAAATTCAAGGGAAAGAATCGGGGCGATGACAAGTGATCTGAGGGGACGGTTATCAGAATGCGATACCATTACTCAAAGCACTGTGGGAGTTCTTAATAAACTTTCTGTCGGGTTGAGCAAGGAATGGGGCAGTGTTTCAGACATCATAAAGGATAAGTTCAGAGTTGCCCTTTTGCTTATTTCGCTAACTTTCATCGCCGGGGCAATGCTTTCGATTATCTTCGGCTATTTAATAGCCCAGAACATTGTGAAACCGATTAGGGCGATAATTTCCAGATTCAAAGCCTTCTCTGCCAGAGACCTCGAATTTGCCAGGGAGATAGAGGTGATCTCAAAAGATGAGATTGGTGAACTCGCCGAGCAGTATAATCGATTCCTGAATGCGTTCAAGGTAGTGACCTCTTTTAAACGGGTCATTGAAGAGGATGAGAACGTCGAAGACATTTACATTCGCCTCGGGACTATCATGACTGAGGAAATAGGATTTCACAAGTGTATTATTTATGAAATATCGACGTATAACAATACAATTAAACCTGTCTACCCTCCCGGTGCAGATACAGCAGCCTTGCACTGCGGTGCCGATATCCTTCTTAACAGCGATTTATGCAGGGTAAAAAGAACAGGTCATAGTGTCTCTTCGATGGAATACGATGGAATCTGCAAATACTTCAAAAGCAAGCAAGAAAATGTGTACTTCTGTATCCCGATTATTATTGCCGGACAGGTAGGGGGAGTAGTACAAATCATTGCCGATACAAAGGATGCCGCGTCACCCGAACTGATGAGAAGATTGAGCAAGGCACGGGAATATATCTCTGAGGCACAACCTGTACTCGGTACAAAAACAATCATGAAGGCCTTCAAGGATTTTTCCATCAAAGATGCTTTGACTGACCTGTATAATAGAAGATTCCTTGAGGAAACCGCCGATAATGTGGTTTCGGGTATTCTGAGGAGGGCAACACGCTTAGCACTCTTGATGTGCGATTTGGACTTCTTTAAAGAGGTAAATGACAGATACGGTCACGATGTCGGAGATATCGTCTTGAAAGAGACCGCTGCTTGTATCAAAAGGTGCGTCCGCAGTTCCGATCTAGTCATTCGATTCGGCGGTGAAGAGTTCTTGGTATTGCTTATGGACATAGAAAACGAATACTCCATGGAGATAGCTGAGAAAATAAGGATCACAGTAGAACAGAACAAGATACATACTACAGGAGGCTTTATCCAGAAGACCATCAGTATCGGAATTAGCGAATTCCCCATGGATACGCAAGGTTTCTGGGAGGCGATCAAGTTCGCCGATGTTGCACTTTACAAAGCCAAGGAGACCGGACGAAATAAGGCCGTAAGATTTACCTCCGACATGTGGACGGAGAAAAGATTTTAAAGGTTACATCCGGCAGAGGGCTGCATGATATGAAAATAGAACGCTTTTTAAACGTAGAGGCCTCGACGTGACGGGAAAATGTCTGGCGTTGCTAGAGGATATCGGGAAGCATCAATTGATGGTAGCGGTGCGCACGACTACACCCCGGGATGCATATAGTGCAGCCCTTGCGTGTATTGAAGGCGGCATCAAATATATAGAGATCACCTTTTCTGTCCCTGAAGCGGAATCCGTTATCAGGGAATTGAGTGCCGATAGCAGGGTAACTGTCGGTGCAGGCACTGTGCTGACACTTTCAGACGCGCAAAAAGCAATTCATGCCGGAGCGTCATATCTCGTCAGCCCCAATTGTGATGAGGAATTGATTAAATTCACCAAAGGGGAGGGGCTCGTGTCTATCCCTGGGGCATGCACGCCGACAGAGATATACAGAGCGTATAGGGCCGGAGGCGACATAATAAAGATATTTCCCTTTGTCCAGATGGGAGGTCTCGGCTTCCTCAGGGAAGTAAGGGGCCCTCTGCCTTTTATAAAATACATGCTGGCCGGTGGCGTTAATCTCGACAATCTCTCTGATTATTTGGCAGCTGGGGCATCCTGTATACTGATTGGTTCCGCCATTATTAAGCGTGAATTTGTGCAAAGCGGGCAGTGGCAATCTATTGCCGATCTTGCAAAAAGCTTTGTCCAAAAAACAGCCGAACTGAAGTCGTAAAACTCAGATTCTATAACCTGAAGCATTCCGTTCTCCGGTGGAAAAAGCGCATTGTGAGGCTGTTCGGCTTCGCCAAAATGTGCTTAAATTGTGTATAATTTCACGTTACCCATTGCTTGCGAAAAATCAAATCGGGAGGGAATAACATATGTATCGGCCTCAGATTAAGGTTTTGGATTGCACCATCAGGGATGGTGGCCTGATAAATAAATGGAAATTCAATAATGATCTTGTCCGAAAAGTCTTTCTTGCCCTTTCTCATTCGGGCGTCGACTATATGGAGATAGGGTATAAATCCTCTGAAAAATATTTTTCGAGAGAGGAAAACGGAGCTTGGAAGTTTTGCACCGAAGACGATCTGAAGAAGATCATCGGGGACTGTGAAACTAGCATGAAACTATCTGCCATGGCTGATATAGGTCGTGTCGATTACCATGATGTCCCGCCAAAAAGTGGTAGCGTGCTTGACATGATCAGGGTGGCCTGCTATGTAAAAGAGGTTGATAAAGGAATAAGTCTTGCGCATCACTGCATGGAAAAGGGATACGACACGACTATCAATCTTATGGCAGTATCCAAAGTTTTGGAAAGAGATCTTGACGAGGCTTTGGAAGACCTCTCCAAGAGCGAAGTGCCAGTCGTCTATCTTGTCGACAGCTTTGGTGCAATGTACTCTGAACAGATACAGTTCCTCGCAAAGAAATATTTTGAGGCACTTCCCGGGAAAGAAATTGGCATTCATACACACAACAATCAGCAATTGGCCTTTGCTAACACTATCGAGGGGATCATCGCTGGCATAAACCGTTTGGACGCAACCATTTATGGCATGGGCAGGGGGGCCGGCAATTGCCCCCTTGAGCTTCTACTTTCCTTTCTAAAAAACCCCAAGTTTGACATCAGACCAATTTTGGAAGTAATACAGGAAATCTTTATCCCGCTTAAGGCTGACACGGAATGGGGTTACCATATACCATATTTGATTACCGGCATTCTGAACGAACACCCAAGGAGCGGAATAAAGGCAATGTCCTCAAAGAAACTCCCTGACCTCAGAAGGTTCTACGAAGACCTCAAGGACGGAACACCGCTGGAATAAGATAAACGTACTGTGGCAAAAAAGAGGGGCATATCGCCCCTCAATGATCTAATTTTGACTCGCTAATCACTGCAGCTAATTCTCTATAAACTGTTCGAGGCAGCAGCTTACCGCGGGTTCCCTTAATTTCTGGATCGCCTTTGTTTCGATCTGGCGGATCCTCTCCCTAGTTACTTCATATTCCTGAGCGATTTCCTCGAGTGAACATGGGTGGTCGCTACCGATTCCGAACCTTAACCTCAATATCCGCTCTTCCTTGGGATTGAGCGTTACGAGCAGTTTTTCGATCTGCCGTTTCAAATCCTTGCTCACAATTCCCTTGAGCGGGCTGTAGGCGCCGCCGTCCTCGATGAAATCGCTCAGGTGTCCGTCGTCATCTCCTATAGGGGTTTCAAGAGAAAGTGGTTCGCGTGTAAGCCTCATGGTCGAAACCAGCTTGGCCATAGGTACTTTCAGCCGTGATGAGATGTCGACCAGCGAGGGTTCACCGCACAATTCCTGTGTCATTTCCCGTTTCATTCTGGATACGTGCTTTGTCATTTCAAGGATCGTAACAGGCACCCTGATCATTCTTGACTTATCATCGAGGGCTCTTTTGATCGCCTGACGTATCCACCAGATCGCATAAGTGCTGAATCTGAAGCCTCTCCGGTAGTCGAATTTGTCGATCGCCTTCATTAATCCGATGTTGCCTTCCTGGACGAGGTCGGCGAAGCTCAAGCCTTTGCCGATAAAACGTTTCGCAACACTTACGACAAGTCTCAGGTTCCCTTCGCTCATCGCATTCTTCGCGTCATCGATCTCCCGAAGAATTCCGCCGAAATATCCCATGAATTTCTTCATTTCATGGTAGGAGATGCCGATTTTGTCTTCGTATTCTGTTATCAATTTGCGCGCGGCTAAAGGGATTCTATGCGATTTCTGCTTCCCGGAAGATTCGCGTATGATCTCCTCGATCGCGTCTGAAGTCTTGACAAGCTCATCATAGAATTTGTGCACGAATTCGTCTTTAAGTCCAAGTCCCAGTACCTTTTCGATGATACGCCGGTGAGTGTTCCCATAAGTTTCCCTGCAGGGTATCATCAGTTCCTGTACGCCATTCGACACTGAAAATCCGTACAACGGCTTCCTGCTTTGGCCGTTTCTAGTGATCCGTCTCCGCCGGTGAAGCGCCTTGATAGATTCGGTTACTACGAAGAAGTCTCTCATCTCATCGAGTCCTATAGATTCTCCATTTCCACTGCTTTGTATTACATCGACGAGGGGAACTTCGCCTTTTTCCACTTTACTCCCCAACGATATGAGTCTCCGCAACGAAAAAGGGAGTGAAAAGACGAGGGCGGTCATCTTCGCCCTCCCTTTTTCTATCCTCATGGCAAGCTCAATTTCCTCTTTTTTTGTCAAAAGCGGGATTCGCCCAATAGCCTTGAGGTACATCTTCATCGAATCAAACTCGCTCCCCCCTTCTGGCACTTTCTTCTCCTCGGCTATCTCAATATGCTCTTCGCTTATCTCAGATGGCTGCTCCCATAATACTTCCTCATTTTCAGGTCGACGCTCCTGAAGGAGCTCTAAATGTTCTATCTCTTCATAATCTTCGATGCTCGTTATCTTCTCCCGGACCGAAAACGGTAGTGCTTCCCTCTTGCTGGTTTTTGCGATTTCGGGTTCGAACATGTTTGCTCCCTTTCATATTAATTTTTGGTAGATTTGCAATTGATGTGGTAACTAAAACTATACATGATGGCAAAAAGGAATAATATCGGAAGGAAACTCTTTTTTTTGTAGGATTTTCTTGTTACTGTTGTAGGATATTACACGTACCAGTGTAGGCATTTGTCCTACAAATGACAAAACAGGAGTCAGAGGGCAGAAGCAATCCGACACTTCCTGCTCTCTCCTGAGATGGATGAAGCGAGCTTGCCTATTCGAGTTTGAGTTTTGTTAACGAAAGAGGGTTTGCATTAGCGTCCATTATCTTTGCGCCGAAATGGAGATGGGGGCCCGTTGATCGGCCTGACGAGCCGACAAATCCGATGACATCGCCCTTGGAAACGATCTGTCCATGCAGAGCCTTAAACCGATCGAGGTGCATATATATAGTATAAATGCCGAGTCCGTGATCAATAATAACGGTATTTCCACCGAAAAAGAGGTTTTCAGCCAGAACAATCCGGCCGCGGTTGGATGCTCTGACCTCTTCTCCCTTCGATCCTTTGATATCTATGCCTCCGTGAATACTGATGGTTTTATTGTTGAAGATGCGCCGCGCGCCATATACGGCAGAGACAGGGTTCGAAAGAGGGATAATGAACCCTCCCCGGAAGAGTCGCTCGGTGTTTAGCAGCCAGAGTTCTTTCAGCTTCTCAGCCTCCTTTTTAGTCCGCTCCAAGTCTTCAAGGCTGAGAGTCACCTGTTTTTCAGGAAGCGTGAGGTGCTGCTCAGGATACTCCGCCTTTTTAACAGACAGGGTGGTAGACAGCTGTTGTAGGCCGAATTGGGTGGAGACAACATAATCCCCCGGTTTTGTGTCTGGGTCGACAACGCCGATGCCGATAACGCAATCTTCGCCGCAGCTGCTTAAAGGGATTTCTTTGCCTCCAATCGAGGCGGCTATCCTTTGGGAGGCGTCCACTCCCGATACCTTGAGTAAAAAGGGATCACCGGGAAAGAGTTCCCCCGGTGAGACCTCCACCTGCAGAGCTAGCGCTAAGCTGGAGGAAAAAAAAATTGCAAGGAAGCTGAGGGCAAGGCATTTTAATCCGTCAATCATTGGATCTCGCCTCCCTCCTGCGCACTAAAATAAATCTTGCCGCCTCGTTCATATAGATTGGTGATGACTTTTTCTCCATTCACGCCTGCTTGATCATAAGTGAGCAAATAGCCTAATGGCTTGTCTTCGTATGTAACTGTCTGTGTTGTGATCGACCGCATAAGTCGCTTCTCTATCATAAAAGCCATTGCTTCGACATAGGTGGCGGTCGTACTTATGATCTCAGGGGAAGCCGGTTCGATTGCGATTTCCACATCAGGTTTTTTCAGAAAGACTGCTCGCGATCTTTCTGAGATACCCGCGACAAAAAAATAGGCTTCATAGCTTATGGCCGGGACCTGTTCTGTTTTGTCGAGATTATGGAAGCGAAGGTCCTGGGCACATCCGAAGATAAAAAAGGGGAGCAATAAAAGAACGAGCTTTCGAATCATTAGTGCTTAGCTCCGGAAAGATAATCCCCAAGCATGCCCCTGCTGTGCTCGTCGTCATGACAATAAACGCAGAGATTTTCCCAATTTGAGCCGTTGGGTGGATTATTGTTTGAGTTGCTGTCTTTGTGATGGACGGTAAGCAGATGCCTGTTAGTATGGTCGAATTCCCTGCCACATTTGGCACAAATCAGCCCGTGGATACGCAACGATTGTTCTCGGTAGCCGGAGGGTGGGCCGGACGCCTGCTTGAGTTCAGCCACGATTTCAGAAATCGGCTTGGCGGTTATCTTTTTCATGGTCTGAGGTCTTTTAGATCGAAACCGGTTTGACATAGTATCGTCGCCTCCTTGTCGTTTTTATATTATAATGGTTCTTCCATCTCCATTGAAAGTTCATGCGATTCAGCCAATATTCAATTAATTGCGGGGATATGGTACATTATTGCATCTATTGAGACATCCTGGAATGATGACCTGCAGGGGGATGCCGGCATGGTAAGCAGCAGAAAAAGAGATTGAATTGATATGCCATGCTGTTTGAGTCAAGAAAGTCCGGGACCGTCCGGGGTTTCAATGTGTGGTAGGAAATGGAGACGGGAAATCGACCAGTATCAGGCAGTGCCCTCCTCAAGCTGCTGACTAAGCGGATATCGAGAAAAAAATATCTTGGCCATGTCGTCGACCTCTTCAGGGAATGGAGTGATTGTCGGTGCGTTGGGATAAGGGTCTTAAACGAGGATGGAACAATCCCTTACGAAGCCTATACAGGGTTCAGTGATGATTTCCGGAAGAGCGAGAACTGGCTTTCAATAAAAGAGGCGCAGTGTGCCTGCATCCGGGTTATTACCGCGAAACCCGAACCGCAGGACATTTCTTTTATGACCCCTTTTGGCTCCTTTCTCAACGATAACGTAGGTGCATTCATCCGAGGTCTCAACGAGAAGGGAAAGGCCCGATATCGTGGTGTTTGCGTCAAACATGGCTTTATGTCTCTCGCAATAATTCCTATCCGCTACGGCCCGGCAGTAATCGCCGCGATCCACATTGCCGACGAAAAAGAAGGGATGCTCCCTATCGAAAAGATCACTGCCTTCGAATTGTTAACCCCAATAATCGGCGAGGCGATCCAACGCTTCGGAATCGAGGACAAGCTGAAGAAGCATTACGTGATGCAGCGCGTCGTGAATTCACTCCTGCACATGTCCCTCAATAATTCGAATCTGGAAGAGATACTCAGCCAGGCCCTCGAAAAGGTCTTTTCGATGCCCTGGCTGCCTTTGGAGCAGAAGGGCTGCATATTTCTTGTGAAGGACAGGCCAGGAGTGCTTGAGTGTACGGTCCACAAGGGGATATCGCAGGCCCAGTTGCAGCAGTGTACCGAGGTGTCTTTTGTAAAATGTTTCTGTGGTAAAGCTACATCGGAACGGGCCCCGGTCTTTTCACAACAACCGAGGCATAACCATGAAGAAGAACTTTCTCACCGCCACTACTGTCTTCCCCTTTTCAGTTCTGACCGGGTGCTCGGGGTTGTGAATTTCTATTTGAAGGAAGAACAACAACTTAATCCTCAACATAAAGAGTTTCTCTCGTCGATCGCGAACGTCCTTGCTAGCATTATTATACGCAAGGAGGCGGAAGAGAAACTGAAGAATTCGAGCGAACAACTCCGCCGGCTAGCAGCCCACCTGCAATCCTCCCGAGAAGACGAAAGGACCGAGTTCGCGAGAGAAGTCCATGACGAGCTGGGGCAGGCGCTTACAGCACTGAAGATGGATATATTCTGGATCAGGAACAGGCTATCCGAGGATGAAACTGCCCTTATCGCAAAGGCCGAAGATAGCTTGGCTCTTGTCGATTCGACTATCAAGTCGGTCAGGCGGATTTGTACTGAACTCAGACCCGATATCCTCGATCATCTCGGCATTACCGCTGCGGTTGAGTGGCAGATAGAGGAATTCAGGAAGAGGACTGGGATCAAGTGCATCGTACTAATACATCCCCGTGAAATGAAGATCAGCAGGGACTTGTCCATATCGGTCTTCCGGATCATGCAGGAAGCGCTTACCAATATAATCCGCCATTCAGGAGCTACAGAGGTGATCGTCACTATGGAGAGCGCAAAGAATTTCTTCTCCTTTCGGATAAGCGACAATGGCAAAGGGATCGCTAAGAAAAATATCCATGGTTCTAAATCATTCGGTATTCTCGGGATAAGGGAAAGAGTCCGTTTCTGGAACGGCAATCTTCACATTGAGGGACGGCCCTCAAAGGGCACAACCCTTCTGATAACCATACCGCTCAGCAAGTCTATAGATCTGTAACATGGCAATAGGGAAAGCGGGCAGTAACAGGCTGATATCGATACTGTGAAGCCCTTGCAGGGCCATCCCCCGTCATAGGCGACCGGGGTCATTACCTATTTATTGTGGCGTTTAATGCTCTCGCTGAGCCGTCATCAGTTTTCGGCCCGTGTAATAAAGTATATAATAAGGTAAGTAATCCTTTCGAGCGGGCGATCTATGGAAGAGATAAACGAGCTGATCAGCTACTATCATCTCCAGGAAGACATCGAGTATGTCATAATTCCTTTCATCAGCAAGGACGGGAGGAAGAAGCGCTGTTTTTTGCTTAAAAGGAGATTCATACGGATTGTATTGCCCGAGGGACATTTTGTCGATTATCCGCTCACCGAAGCGATAGAAGCGACGGTAAAATATCCCGACATCCGTCTGAGTGAGGCTATCTACCTGATGCATAAAGAGGCTGCCGAAAAGGCGGAGGCGTTTGGCGGGGATGGGCAGGCTGAGGGCAGGGACCGGGCAGAAGCCGTACAATAACTAATGTTGCACTGTGCCTGTCACTCATAACTTCCCGAAGTTAGTCACTGTCTTCAATACAACTGAGCAGCCTTTACAGAGATCATCAATCAGGATAAACTCATCAGGTGAATGCACCTTCTGCATTCCGTTGGAGATATTGATAGCCATTATTCTCCTTTGGTGAAAGATATTGGCATCGGACCCACCGCCGGTTTTCGTGAGACGAGGCTCTATCCCGCATTCCCTGAAGACGCCCTTCATGAACTTCAGAAATGGCTCGTTTTTCCCTATCCTGAATGCCTTGTATGCCACATCCTGAGTAATGCTGACCTTTGCATGATGTTTGTGGGCGGTCTGACGGACCGTTTCCAAAATCATCTTTCTTACCGTTTCGAGAGTCTTCATGCTATGGCTCCTCAATTCGCCGCGGATAATGACCTCTCTTGACACAACATTGGTCGCTGTTCCTCCGTCTATGATACCAATATTGGCTGTCGTATCTTCATCGATCCTGCCGTCGGGTATTTTAGTGATGATCTCGGCTGCGACCCTGATGGCATTAATTCCCTTTTCGGGTTCGATGCCTGCGTGGGCAGCCTTTCCGGTTATGGTCAATGTATATCGCAGATGAGTAGGGGCGCCAATGACGAGGTTGCCGACACTGCCTGCTGAGTCGAGCACAAGGGCATGGCGACTCCTGATGTTTTGAAAATTTAGGTTCCTGGCGCCTAGAAGTCCCCTTTCTTCCGCTGACGTTAAGACAATTTCGAGATTTGCATGGGGTATCCCGTTCTCGTGAAGTACTGTCAATGCTTCTAAAATCTGTGCGAGGGCGCTCTTGTCGTCGGCGCCGAGCACGGTGGTTCCGGTTGATCTAATGCGGTCTTTGTCGATCGTGAAGGTGATTCCTGTAGTTGGTTCGATCGTATCCATATGAGCGCTCAGCAGAATAGGAGCGGTTTTCTTTCTACCTTTCTTAACAGCTGTCAGATTGAAGGATTTTTCATACCGTTGGAACTTGACACTGCAGCCAGCCGCCGAAAGTCTTCGCGCTAGGAATTCACCGATGTCCTTCTCGTCGAACGACGGTGAATTAATTCTGATCAGATCGACAAAGGTGTCGATGAGTCTTTGTTTATTGATGAGAGATATGTCTGTCATGGGTTATATTCTACAACAATTTTCATTGTCCGTCGAAGGGGTACTTGAGATGAGTAAGAGTTTTGAGAGAGCTATATCACTCCCGTCATGTGCGCGCATGTGATGGCCTTAAGCGTAAGAGCCAGCAGATGACTTTACGGATAAAGTGGGTTAAGATAATATACTGACGATGGATGAACTCTCCAAGGAATACGTAATCTCTTTTTTCGATACGAATCTCATGCTGCACGGTGACAGGCCGGAGGCGGTGAGATGGACGACGGTCGGACAGCGAGCACACTACCAGAGCATGCTCGATATTGGGGATACAGCAGGCAAGAAGATACTCGATTTCGGGTGCGGCAAGGGGGACCTGTATCAGTTTCTGCAAGAGAGAGAGGTTCCTGTCGAGTACACGGGCTGCGATATCAACGGGAAGCTCATCACTGTTGCACAAAAAAAATACCCTGGCGTGGATTTCAGGGTCCTCGATATCGACAGAGATGTTCTGGATGAAGATTTTGATTTCATTTTCCTCTGTGGTGTTTTCAATCTCAGGGTAGAGGGACTTGATGAGGTTATTAAGGATACACTGATAAAGCTCTTTGCCCGCTGCCGCATCGGCCTGGCCTTCAACGCCCTTTCGGCCCACAATCCTAAAAAAGATTTCGAGTTACACTACACTTCGCCCGAAGAAGTGTTCTCCTTTGCGGTACGGAATCTTTCACCGTATGTGTCCCTGCGGCACGACCGGATGTGCTATGACTTTACTCTGTTCATCTATCAGGAGATTAACGCCCTTGCCAGATAAGGCACTATCTTGGAGGCGGGTTTGAGGCATACTCTCGCATTCATCCTCCTTGCGTATCTTGTCCGGGAGGGCTTTGAATATATTGTCCGGTACCTGAATCTCAGGTACATGGGGAGATTCGGCACCACGGTGCCGCCTGAATTCAAACTGGTAATGGATGAAGGTGTGATGAGAAAGATGCGTGATTACGAAGCAGATAAGACGCGTTTCGGTTTTGTCTCATCTCTTTCCGGAAACATTATCACCATCGTCTTCATATTCGGCGGTCTTCTGAACGTTCTTAATTCATGGATTGTCTCGCTCAACTTCTCGTTTGCCATATCCGGTTGGCTCTTTTTCTTGGTCCTCTTTTTAGTGAGCGACATGGTGGATGTCCCTTTCCATCTCTATGAAAACTTCAAGATCGAGAATAAATACGGCTTCAACACCATGACGCCACGACTTTGGTTGTCCGATTTCATAAAGTCACTGATCCTTTCTGTGATACTCATATCAGTGCTCCTTTTTGCGGCATTTTGGCTCATGCAATGGAGTGATGCACATTGGTGGCTGTGGTTATGGGGAGTCATGCTCGCGTATGGCATTATCATTTTGTATATTTCACCGTATATCATAGAGCCACTCTTCAATAAATTCTCTCTCGTGGAAGATGAATCCCTTAAAGAAAAGATCGTCGGATTGGCCCGGAGGGCCGATATTAAGGTAACTAAGGTCATGAAGATTGACGCATCCAAGAGGAGCAGACATTCCAACGCCTATTTCACGGGCATCGGGAAGACGAAGAGGATTATCCTTTTCGATACACTCGTCGAAGGAATGACGCAGGGAGAAATCGTTGCCGTGCTCGCGCATGAAATCGGCCACTGGAAGCGAAAGCATGTCCTGAAATCGATTGTCGCGATGGAAACCCTTTCGCTCATAGGGCTCTACATCGCTTTCCGGCTCATGGAGGGCGATACGTTGACGAAGCTCTTTCAGGTTGAGACTGCAACAGTATACGCAAAGATCGTCATCATCGGATTTCTTGCCGGCATCGTCGCATTTCCCATGAAACCCGTCTTGACTTATTTCGCGAGACGCTACGAAAGACAGGCCGACAGTGATTGCCTAGAGTTGACGGGCGATGCAGGCGATGCGATAAGTGCATTTTTAAAGCTTGCTAAAGAAAATCTGTCCAACCTCCATCCTCATCCGCTGTATGTTCTTCTATATTACTCACATCCGCCGATGCTGGAGAGGATAAGGTATATGAAGAAAGAGGAAAAAACCTGAGGGAGCCGAAATGTGCTGGCATGAAATGTCCCGTTATGCTTAGGCAGATATTTTCCCTTAAATATACAGCATACTTACCGCGTCCTAAATGCGATCAACTGAAGAGACAAATGACTTCATCTTGATCGCAGCTCTATGCTATCTTTATGCTTATATTTTATATTATAGATGAAATTGGTCTCATAATCATGACTGGCAAGACCTATAAACGAGAGATCTATTCATTTGGGGATAATGATCACAAAAGGCTGTGAAAATAGCGGCGAATATTTCCTGAACTGTTACGGTCCGAGCTGGCGCCCACTGCAATAGAGGGGAATCGGGAAAGAGCAAATAAGAGTTATTACTCTTTCCCGATTCGTTATCTACTGCATCGAGTCAGTGGACGTAGTCAAAAACGGTTTCCCCTTACAGCTGAAGACCATGCATCAGACAAACATTCTGGCATGATGCCACAGTCGAAGCTTAGGCACCCTCGTATTTAAACGAAAGCCTGACCTTTGTGCGGTACAAGGCGACCTTGCCATTTTCGATTGTCATATCCGTCTGAATGACCTCGGCCACCCGAAGTTCACGCAATGATTTTGCTGCCAGCTCGACAGCCGACGCTGCTGCTTTCTCCCAGGATTCCTCACTAGTCCCGACTAATTCAATGAACTTGTACACTGCCATAGTTTCCTCCTCCTTCGCCTTACGGGACACAGTGGCCCGCGGGCATTTGTTATGATGATATTTCCGACCTTATGAGAAATTAAGTCTTCATATAGAAGTCGTTGAGGGCAGCCATCTCATTTGCCCGTTATAGTATATCGAGTTATTAATCAATAAGCAAAAGACCCACGTCAAAACCCATTCAGACTTCTTTTGTGAGAGCACTATTGTCTAAGAATTCCGAATAGCAGCAGCGTCTGCTGCGTACACTTATGGCAGGATACGGTCTGTGTCTCTTGAAAGGATATCGAAGAAATAGTCGATCATCGCTTGTCGCAGCGCTTGCAGTTCTTTAAATTGCAGGTTGAATTCACGCAAGGGCTTTGCAGGACCTGATGACATGAAGACCATCAGGTCGGTGCAGAAGTGCCAGTTGCACCTGAAAGGCCTGATGGAGCGCTCTATCGCGCAGCCGCATTCGGAAAGGAATTGACAAGGAGCTGTGTCCACGATACCTTCTCCGTAAAGTGGCGGTGTCAGTCCGAGCGCTGTTATGTAGATCAAGTCCTGATAGTCATAGTACCCATGCCTGTTGATGCAGCAGACTTTTTGGCAGTCAGGACACACCTGTGCAGTGTTTTGCTGAATGAAGTGATCGACGGCATCAATATGACCTCTAAGTGCCATAGCCAAACAGCCCATTTTAGAGAGCTCACTGTTATGATGAGCGAACAAATCTCTGAGTAGTGACACGGCCTCATCCCATTTCTTCCTGTCATGCCAGACGAGTTCATTATTCAATAGCAGATGCGGTCTAATCATAAATGTTATGGTATATTATTAGATATCTGTTTTTCCAATGGAAGCAAGGGATATTGGGATGAAATGCAGGGATTGCAAGGGGCTCATCCGGTTGCTGATCGGCTGAAAATCGGTCATTCTGTGCTGCACGGTGTGCGGCAGAACTTACCCGGTTTCAGCATATATCGACGCAATCGATGAAGAGATGTGGGAGCAGATTAGCCGGAGACCATCAAACAGAGCATAACCCTCCTTTGCCTACCCACGGAACTTCCCCCTTTTCTCCTTCTTAACTAAGAGAGGGGAGGATGGTGTTACGAGCCTGGAGGTATCGTTATTTCGCATATCATTATCGATGGATATAACGTCATCGGCATTTTCCACAAGGACATGGAGAAAGCGAGGGATACTTTGCTAGATGCCGTGATTGAATACCGTAAGGTGAAAGATCACGATATCACGGTCGTCTTTGACGGATACAAAAATGGCATGGCAACTCAGCAGCTATCATTCAGGGACAACGTGAAAGTGATCTTTACACGGCTTGGCGAACGGGCTGACGATGTCATAAAAAAAACCGTCACCCAGGAGCGGAGGGAATGGATCGTGGTCACTGCTGACCGGGACATCGCCGACCATGCGTGGGCTGCCGGATCAGTGGCCGTAGCACCGGAAAGATTCATGGACATCATAACGAGAACGCATAGAATAAACGCAGATGAAGTCCGGGAAGTCGAGGAGGACGACGAGGATGAAAGACATGAACGGAAAGGGAATCCCTTCAGGCCCTCAAAAAAGGAGAAGACCCTTAGAAGGATTCTAGGTAAGTTGTGAGCAGATTAAGGCCGGCAGACACTCTTACCATATTTTTCAGCCTTCTTCTCTTGATCATCACGGCACTTTTTCACCATGTGGTCCCAGCAGCGGGATATCTAATGATTATTTTTAGTTCTCTCATTTTATTTCAGATCATCCTCAGTCGTATTGGCGGTATGAATTCGTTTCTCGCAATAACACGGGATATTATCTTTCCCGTAGTGAGCGTGCTGATAATCTTCGATAGCCTCGGACTGATCGTGCATCGTATTAATCCTCAGGATATCGATTACCTGCTAATTCGGTTCGACTATCTAATCTTTGGTGGATATCCTACGGTTTATCTTGAAAGATTTATTTATCCCCCGCTTACTGACATACTTGAAATCGCCTATTCGACGTATTACTTCATGCCCATTTCATTAGGGGTTTTTTTAAAGGTGCGGGGCGAGAATGGTGTCTTTGAAAAATCCCTCTTCCTCATTCTTTTCTGTTTTTATCTGTCATATGTCGGCTATATGCTCTTCCCGGCCCTTGGGCCCCGTTACGCCATGCAACATCTTCAGACAGCAGATGTGGGAGGTTTTCTGGTATCAAAACCGATACAGGATTTTCTGAACCTTCTCGAAGGGGTGAAACGCGATGCCTTCCCGAGTGGTCATACCGGCATTGCTCTAACCGTACTTTTTCTTTCATATAAATATGCCCGAAACATTTTCCGCCTTCTATTAATTCCGGTCATCCTCCTTATTTTCGCCACGGTGTATTGTCGGTATCACTATGTCGTTGATGTCTTCGGAGGCGTCCTTCTTAGCGTTGTCACAATAGTAGTTGGTGATGTATATTATAAATTCTGGACGGAAGGGGCCCATGGATCTTCCGTATAGCCAGGCCAAGGATGGTGTCGTCATCGAGGTGAAGGTCGAACCCCGTTCATCGCGAAACGAGATTATTGGTGCGGGGGGCAAAATTATCAGGATCAAGCTCACGGCACCTCCTGTAGGAGGTGCCGCCAACGCACTGCTTATTAAGTTGCTAGCGGAAAAGTTCGGCATCCGGAAGAGGGATGTCATCATAATGAAGGGCGAATCGTCGCGTCATAAACTTATCAAACTGCGAGGAGTGAACCTTTGATACGAAGCATGACTGGGTACGGCGCCGCAGAAAATGAAGGATTCAAGGTCGAGGTGCGTTCCCTCAACCACAAATATCTCGATGTCTCGGTAAGAATTCCTTCTTTCCTGATGGAACAGGACATACCGATCAGGAAGCTCATGAAAGAGGCTTTTGAGCGGGGCAAGATCGACGTCTCAGTATCTCTTACCGATAAAAGGCGAAAGAAGGTTAAAGTCAACATCGACTTTGCAAGTGAAATGTATAAAGCGTTTGCGGAAATCCAGAAGGAGTTGGCCCTTCCGGGCTCACTCGATATTGGTTTTTTCTCGGGGTATCGGGAATTGCTTCTGACCGAAGAGTCGGAGAACAATACGGATGCCCTCTTCAAAGCTGTGAAAGAAGCCATCTCGAGGGTCGAAGGGATGAGGAAGAACGAAGGGACCGCCCTCGAAAAAGAACTCCGGCAGCGCCTTGAAACTGTCGCGGGAAAGCGTGACGGTATCGAGGCGGCCTCCAAGAATATGACACAGAGCTATAAAGAGAAACTTTCAAAAAGGATCGCTGAGCTGATCCAGAACGCGCCGCCTGACGAGACAAGGATGGCGCAGGAAATCGCCTTTATCGCACAGAAGGGCGATATATCCGAAGAGCTTGCGCGGCTTGGGAGCCATGTCCGGCAGTTTGGTGCTTTTTTGTCATCGGATGCCTCTGTCGGCAGGAGACTCGATTTCCTCTGCCAGGAGATAAACCGAGAGGTCAACACCATCGCCGCGAAAGTCGATGATGTCGACATTATCAACTTGACCCTTGACATAAAATCGGAACTCGAAAAGCTCAGGGAACAGGTCCAAAATATCCAGTAGGCGGAAAATCCAATAAGGTAGGGACGCGATGCTTGTTAATATCGGCTTCGGAAATGTCATCTCATCGCGACGGGTCATCGCAGTCGTCAGCCCGGGGTCATTGCCCATCAAAAAGATGAGGGAAGAGGCAAAGGGGCGGGGCAAGCTAATCGATGCCACTGAGGGCAGGAAGACGCGGTCTATTATTATCACCGACAGTGATCATGTCGTTCTATCGGCCCTGCAGGTCGAGACGATTGCTCAGCGCGTCTCGAATCCTGTTGGAGGTTCGGGAGAGAGTGGAAATGCCGATAAAGAAGGGTAGTCTTTTCGTAGTATCCGCACCTTCGGGTGCCGGGAAGACCACGTTGTGCAGGCGGGCCGGAGTGGAACTTCAGGGGTTGATGCATTCAGTATCTTATACGACCAGGGCACCGAGGCCGGACGAGATACCAGATGTGCATTATACCTTTGTCGGCCATAACAAATTCCACACGATGGTTGCTCATGGTGAATTTATCGAGTGGGCTGAGGTGCACGGCAATTTTTACGGCACCTCAAAGGGTCGCATCGAGGCCATCGTTAACGAGGGACTTGATGTTATACTCGATATTGACGTGCAGGGAGCGCGTCATATCAGGGAATATTATCCTGACAGCATCCTGATATTCGTCCTGCCGCCCTCAATGCCGGCTCTTGAGCAGCGCCTTTTCAACCGGATGAGCGATTCGGTGGAAGTCATCGAAAGACGACTTAAAAAGGCGCGCGAAGAGATCGGCGAATATAAATACTACGATTATGTTATAGTAAATGACCTCTTTGAAGAGGCTTTTGGCGTTTTTGCTTCCATTATTACGGCCGAAAGGAACAAGATCGCGAAAATCGATCATGAGTGGCTAGTGGAACAATTTTTGAAGGAGGATTAGAATGGACATAATCACGCTTCCGATCGAATACGATAAAAAGAAGATAGAAAGCAAATACCGTCTTGCCGTGATTGCATCGCAACGAGCTAGGGAACTAGCTTTTGGGGCAGAGCCACGCATTGCCAGAAAAGCGCAGAAGATCGGCACTGTCGCCCTTCTCGAGACTATCTCGGGCGAGATTAAATTTGTGATTGGCGAAAAGGCTGCGGAAGCGCGGGAAAAGGCTGACAAGATTGACTTCAGAAAGCTTATCGAGGACAAGAGAAAGTCAATCACCGATATCTCGGAACTCGAAAAGGACCTTAAAACCTATCTGCACGAAAGAGAAACTACTGAGCGGGTGCTGGAGGAACTATTCAGCGAGACCGACGAGAATTACGAGTCATAAGGCAGAGGGCTTCATTAATCTGTATCGGACAGCTTAAATACCGGCATAGGATAAAGAACGGTGTTGAAAGGCAAGTCAATAATTGTCGGTGTCACCGGGAGTGTTGCTGCATATAAGACCCTCGATCTTGTCAAAGAGTTGAGACGGGATGGCGCTACAGTCAACGTGATTATGACCGACTCCTCACAACGCTTCATCACGCCTCTGTCAATGCAAATAGCTTCCCAAAACACAGTTTATACGGACATGTTCGAATATCCGCTTTCCCATATAAGTTTGCCTGCCGGGGCCGATCTCTTTGTAGTTGCTCCGGCATCGGCGAACAGCATCGGCAAATATGCGAGCGCAATCGCTGACGACATGCTCAGCACGACACTCCTCGCTTTTAACGGCACCGTCATCCTTGCACCTGCCATGAACTGGAGGATGTATGAAAACCCGATTCTTCGGAAGCAACTCGATTACCTCGCTTCGCTCGGTGTGAAGACTGTTGGTCCTGATAAGGGGAGTCTTGCCTGCGGAGAGGAGGGAATAGGGCGGATGGCCGAGATTGACAGGATTATGGAATCGGTCCATACCGCCATTGTTGAACAGGACCTGAAAGGTGAATATGTCCTCGTCACCGCCGGACCTACGAGGGAATATCTTGACCCGGTGAGGTTCCTTTCGAACAGGTCGTCGGGCAGGATGGGATATGCCCTGGCGAAGATTGCAAAAAGGCGGGGTGCCGAGGTGACGCTTATAAGCGGACCCGTTTCTTTGAAGTCACCGCATGAAGTAAAGATGATCGGCGTGGAAACGGCTTCGGAAATGCAAAAGGCAGTAATGGAAAATATTATTAATTCGTCCATCTTTGTTATGTGCGCGGCGGTCGCCGACTTCACACCCGGAAAGGCCCAGGAGATGAAGATCGAGAGGTCTGAAAGTCTTTCTTTAAATCTGGAAATGAATCCCGATATACTTCTCGCCACATCAACCCTTGAGAAAAGGCCTTTCACGGTGGGCTTTTCCGCCGAAACAGGTGACCGTATCGACCGGGCGAGGAAAAAGTTTGTCAGAAAAAAAACCGATATGATCGTATTCAATAATGTGTCCAAAAAGGATGCTGGCTTCGATGTGGACACCAATGAGGTGACGATCCTTGATGTCGGGGGTGAAAAGGCGCTTCCTTTGATGACAAAAGAAGCGGTTGCTTCAGCGATCTTTGACCGGATAGTCGAACTAAGAAAAAGATGAACGCTGATTACTATATAGAGAAACTCAGGGAGCGGGTGCTTGAGAATCCCGGATCGAAGCTCATCCTGACCCTTGCTGAAGAATTGAAAAAGAGGGGAGAACAGGAAGAAGCCTGGATGGTGCTTAAGGAAGGCATCGCAAAGAACCCCGCCTTTGCTGCAGCCAGGCTCACCCTTGGGCGTTGGTATCTTAAGGATGATAAGCTCGACGAAGCTAGGAAGGAATTCTATGCTGTCCTCGAAGTGTCCCCGGGGGACAAGTTTGCCCTCCGCTATCTCAAAGAGATCGATGCGAAAATGGGGGGAGCAAAGGATGTTGCGAGCAAAAGGACCATTGAGCGCTTGAATAGATTTCAGGAAGCTATCAAGAAAAGATTCGCTTCGGGTTCTCTCGATGATCTGCCCGTAGGAGACCGCTGATTTTTGGCAGGGGGCAAGGAGAAATCTGTGAGCAATATGCTGACCAGAGTTGAGGGTCTCCGCCACACTATCAGTCTGAAAAAGATCGATGCCTTCCTTGTTAACAATATCAAGAATATTAGGTATCTGACCGGCTTTACCGGTTCATCTGCCTTTGCTCTTGTTACCGAGGACAGAGCTTTCTTTTTCACCGATTTCCGTTATAGGGAACAGGCCGGATCAGAAGTTCAGAACTTCGAGCTGAGACTCGAAAAAGGAAAGAGAATTCCGATCATCCGGGCACTGGTAAAAAAGCTGGGGATTCGTCGCATCGGTTTCGAGTCGAGTATTTCATTTGATTTCCATGATCAACTGAGAAAATTACCCATCGCTATAATACCGCAAAGAGGCCTTATCGAAAAATTGCGTATGATAAAGGACTCGGGGGAGTTGAAAAGTATTAAAGAGGCGATTAGAAGAGCTGAAGAAGCATTCTTGAAGGTCAAGCCCCGGATCAAACCTGGCATCACCGAGAGGGCTGTTGCACTGGGGATTGAAGAAGAGCTAAAAAAAAGGGGATGCCGGAGAATACCTTTTGATATTATTGTTGCGTCGGGAAAGCATTCTGCGATGCCCCACGCTTGTCAAACCGAAAAGAAGATTGAAAAAGGAGATTTTGTTATAATTGACTGGGGCGGGGAGGCCGACGGATATTATTCCGATATGACTCGGACCTTGTTGATGTCAGGCCCTGACATGGCCCGGAAAAAGAAGATTTTTGATATTGTTAACCGGGCCCGGCAAAGGGCTATCCTTGAGGTCGGGGAGGGTAGACAATCCTCCGAAGTCGACACCGCTGCGAGGCAGGTTATTAAGGCCGCCGGCTATGGTGATTTTTTCGGTCACGGGACAGGCCACGGAATCGGTCTCGACGTCCATGAAGGGCCTCGGATATCTTGGAGCGGTCGTGAATCTCTTGCAGTGGGTATGGTATTCAGCATAGAACCTGGAATCTATGTCCCCGGTGTCGGCGGCGTGAGGATAGAAGATCTTGTGCTTGTTGAGGGCGATAAGGGCAGTACGCTGACGACGCTCAGCAGAAAACTTGAATTAATAAATGGGTAATGTCTAACAATCATCAGGGAGGAAAGCTTGATTAGCACTGCAGATTTCAGAAAGGGAGCAAAATTGGAATACAAGGGGGAACCCTGCGAGATCGTTGATTTTCAGCATGTGAAGATGGGAAGAGGAGGCGCTGTAATCAGGACTAAACTGAAGAGCCTACGGACCGGCAATGTCCTTGAAGATACGTTCAGGTCGGGAGAAAAATTTGATTCGCCGCAGCTTGAGGAAAAAAAGATGCAATATCTGTACGAGCAGGACGATCTCCATTATTTTATGGACACAGAGTCCTTCGAGCAGATTCCTTTGACCGTTGCACAGCTCGGTGAAGCAAAGAAATTCATCAAGGAAAATATGGTGGTATCCATTCTTTATTATAACGACCAGCCTATGAGTGTTGAGCCGCCGATGTTCGTCGAACTTACGGTTGTTGAGACAGAACCCGCCTTTCGAGGTGATACCGCTTCGGGCAGCAACAAGCCGGCAAAACTTGAAACCGGCGCGATGGTCAAGGTCCCTTTCCATATCATGGTGGGCGACATCCTGAAGGTCGATACAAGGACCTGTGAATATATAGAGAAGGTGAAGTAAATCCGTCCGTGTTTTTTACCGATATTTAGTAGTGACGCGCAGTGGACAACGGGCAACCGAATCGGAGGACAGTAATGGAACATGAGGACTTAAAGGAATTGATAGGGCTGCTGAAAGACACTGATATCACGGAACTGCAGGTCGAAAAAGAAGGGATCAAGATAAAGATCAAAAGGGAGAAATATTTCGGGCATATTGAGGTCCCTCAGTCCATGCTCGAAAGAAAAGCCGTGAAGGAAGAAGTGATCATCTCTGAGGTGGAAGGAAACCTTCTCACTGTCGCCTCACCGATCGTGGGTACTTTTTACCGGGCACCGGCGCCGGATGCTTCACCTTTTGTCGAAGTCGGCGCGAGGGTAAAGAAGGGACAGGTGCTCTGCGTAATCGAGGCCATGAAACTTATGAACGAGATCGAAAGCGAAATGGATGGGGCTATAGCGAGGATACTCGTCGAGAACGGACATCCTGTCGAGTACGGCGAGCCGCTCTTTCTAGTTGATCCGGTGGGATAGCATATGGCGCTCTTCAAAAAGATACTTATTGCCAACCGCGGGGAGATCGCCATTAGGATTATCAGGGCCTGCAAGGAACTCGGAATAAAAGCTGTTGCCGTTTTCTCCGATATCGAAAGGGATGCGCTGCATGTCAAGTATGCCGATGAGTCGATCTGCATCGGACCTGCGAACTCGACGCAGAGCTATCTGAATATACCGGCGATCTTAAGTGCCGCAGACATTACCGATTCTGAAGCCATCCATCCCGGCTATGGTTTTCTCTCCGAAAACCCCCATTTTGCTGAGGCATGCGCAACATCGGGGATAACCTTTATCGGCCCTACAGCGGAGAATATCCGTATCGGCGGGGATAAGGCTAAGGCACGACAGGTTATGAAGCGAAGAGGCATCCCTGTAGTGCCCGGCAGTGACGGACCTCTGCTTTCCGACGAAATGGCCATAAAGGTGGTTAAAAAGATAGGATTCCCAGTGATTTTCAAGGCTTCTGCTGGTGGCGGTGGAAGGGGAATGAGAATTGTGCGCGAGGAGCAGGAACTCCAGCAAGCTTTTCTGATGGCCCAGAGGGAAGCCCTCGCCGCCTTTGGAAACGGAGAGCTCTATGTCGAAAAATATCTGCCCTCTATACGCCATATAGAAGTACAAATCATCGTGGACGCTAAAGGCGATGTTATACACCTCGGGGAAAGGGACTGTTCTATACAAAGGAGGCACCAAAAACTCATTGAAGAGTCACCATCCCCTGTGTCTTCGGAATCGTTCAGGAAGAGAATAGGCGAGCTTGCCGTTAGGGCGGCAAAGGCGATGAAATACAGGAATGTTGGGACCATCGAGTTCATAGTTGACCAGGAACAGAATATCTATTTTATGGAGGTCAATACTCGCGTTCAGGTCGAGCATCCCGTCACCGAAGAACTGACGGGCGTCGATATCATAAAGGAACAGATAAAGATCTCTGCCGGGCTACCGCTTTCGTATCGGCAGAACCAGATCAAGGCGAGCGGCCATGCCATCGAATGCAGGATAAATGCTGAAGACCCAGAGAAATTCATTCCCTCGCCCGGACAAATAACTTTTTTCCTTCCCCCCGGTGGTCCGGGCGTCCGGGTGGATAGTGCCGCATTTGCCGGTTGGTGGGTCCCGCCATACTACGATTCTATGATTGCAAAGCTCATCGTTCATGGCAAGACACGGGATGAGGCTATCTCCCGCATGCGCAGGGCCCTTGACGAGTTCAAAATCGAGGGAATCAAGACCACGATTCCCTTCCATAAAAAAATATTTAACCATCCCGATTTTATTAAGGGTAACTTCAACACTGATTTTATCGAAAAGATGTCCCTTGGCAAAATCGTCAACGCATCTTCTGCACCTGTTAATAGTGATGAGGAAACAGCTTAGCCAGATTTGTTTCATCACTCCTGACAGGGGAGATGCTGAAAGACTCGAAGGAGCGGTGAGAGTCGCTCTTGAAGCGGGTATCCGGTGGGTCCAATACCGGAGGAAGAGCGGGACACGCAGGCAGTTCTATCACGAAGCAAGGAAGCTCCGCAACCTGACGGGACGATTCGGAGCACTCTTCATCGTTAATGACTTCGCCGATATAGCCCTCGCTGTCGAGGCCGACGGGGTCCACATCGGACAGGATGATCTGCCACTGCGTGAGGCGAGAATGATCATGAGCGGAAAGATCATCGGCGTCTCCACCCACAATTTGAAAGAGGCGCTCGCAGCTGAAAAAGGAGGAGCTGATTATATCGGCTTCGGTCCCATCTTTTCCACGACAACTAAAGATGCAGGGACCCCGAAAGGTCCGGGCTCTCTTTTGGAGATTAAGCATTCCATTGCAATACCCGTGATCGCCATAGGCGGGATTAATCCGTCTAATGCAGCCCAGGTTTTCAGTGTGGGATGTGACGGCGTAGCGGCATCTTCTGGAATATTCAGGGGCGATATCACAGCAAATGTTGCAGATTTTCTGTATAATGTCATCATTTAAGGGAGGGGTTGGCGTTGGCTTGCTGAAAGAAGGCTCTTCGCCTTTCAACTAAAACGTTCGATGATTGACAATCATTTGTTATCAGTGATATATTTTTGTTACAACAAGAAATAGATGTCTCCTTTTTTTGTGGCTGAGGGCAGCTTTTTTTGTTGATAATCGGTTGCAGATGGTAAAAAATTCCCATAACGAGGAGAGGGAAGATGGCAAAAGAGAAGATTGTCGTCATAGATGACAGCCCAATTGTCAGAAAACTCGCCGAGCTGGCTCTGGAGGAAGAGGGCTACAAGGTCTATACTGCGGAAGACGGAGAAGAAGGGCTGCGGATATCTGAAGAAGTGAGACCCTCGGTCATCCTCGTCGATTTTATTATGCCGCGAATCAGCGGATATCAGTTCTGTAAATCTGCGCGAGAGAACGAGCTTCTGAAAGATATTCCGATCATCCTGATTACTGGAAAAGGTGAAGATGTCGGGAAAAAGTTTGCCGAAAAATTCGCTGTTGACGATTATTTTATAAAACCTTTTAAATCCGAAATGCTAGTCGAAAAGGTAAACTCGATTATCAATGCGCAGAGGCAGAGGCTGGGAGAAGAACCTGTTTTTGATACGTTCGAAAAACCTGTAGAAGAGGCTCCCTCCTATTCATTTGAAGAGGTAGCGGCTGCAGCAGTTCCCGAATACGAAGTTTCTGAATTGACTGAAGTCCGTGAGGTTGCTGAGATGCCGGCACCCGCTGAGATGCCTGAAGCTCTGAGCGAATTTGACCATCCCATGGAAGAGAGCGGCATCCATCGTGAAGCGGAATTCGGCGACATACAAGAGGGTGAGGGGGCCCCAGTGTTATCTTTTGATGATCTGGCGACACTTGAGGAGCCGCAGCCCTCGATTCAGGGTGAAAGGGAAGTGGTCGAGGGGACCCCAGTGTTATCTTTTGATGATCTGGCGACACTTGAGGAACCGCAACCCTCCTTTCAGAGTGGAATGGAAGAGGCCGATCTGAGCATATCCTCTTTTGATTTTAATCTCGAGGGACTTGCGACGCAACAAATCGAGGTGGAGAGTACTGAAGCACCGTCATTGCCTGAGGCAACGCCCGAAATCCTCAACGTATTTGACTTTGAAGCCGTGCAGGCGTTGAAGGAGATGGCGCCGACTGAAGTCATGCTGGAACCAGTTCCCCCGGCCTTTGCTGGTGGCGCCCTTGCCAACCGAGCCAACACAGAGGATGCTGTGGACCGGATTATGGGAAGGTATTTTTCTGATGAACTGCCGTTGCTGATCGAAAAGAGTATTGAGGATATCCTCAAGCGTTACAGCATAATAAGACCGTCAACGATACTTTTCTCCGGTAGCCTCAGAGAGATTAACAGTGTCGAAATCCTTAAGCTGATAGATTCAAGTCGTTTAACAGGGAAGTTCTTTGCCTTTGCTCCGACCGGCAGCGTAGAGATATATTTTGAGAAGGGATTGGTTGTATATGCTCTGGCAAGCAAGGACCGCAAGACTTTTAGCTCCTTGGCTGAATTGGGAGAAGGTCTGAGTGAGCGCATGTCTGAAACGCTCTCCATGGTGGCAGATCTTAAGGACGGTGGATTTTTCTTCGAAAAGATGGAAGTCCCTGCTGCTCTCATCGACATGCCCCAGAGAATAAATGTTGTCGCACTGCTGCTTCACAGCATGAGGAGAAAAGAGAGTGGCATCGCGGAAAGCGTCGGTATAAATAACGATCTCGTTTTTGTGAAAAAGGTTGGGGATATACAGGATTTCGGTCTTGATGATCAGGAACAGAAGGTTTTTTCCCTCGTCGACGGTATGAGAAATGTGGTCGATAATGCCGAGCTGAGCGGATTGGGAATGGCGGAGGCCAAAAAGATACTTCACAGGCTGGCTCAAGTCGGGATCCTCAGTTATAAAGGAGGATTTTAATGGCGAAGATTCTAATTGCAGAGGATAGTACAACGGATATGAAGTTTATTGAATCTATACTGACCGAGAAAGGCCACGAACTCATACTTGCAAAGGATGGCGAGGAGGCGGAACAAAAAATTAAGAGCCAGCCTTTCGACATCATCATCCTCGACGTGGTAATGCCTAAAAAGAACGGGTTTCAATTGTGTCGGTGGATAAAGAAAGATGAGAAACTGAAAGCGACGCCGGTCATCATGGTAACATCAAAAAACCAGGAGAGCGACAAGATGTGGGGGCGGCAACAGGGTGCTGATTTCTACCTCACTAAACCGTACGAACCAACTGAGCTGCTCTTTGCAGTGAACAAATTTCTGAACCGATGAGAAAAGACGAAATGCGCGACGGCGCGTCAGGTGAAAAGACATACTGCGTTTTTGGAGTGGGAGAAAGGGAGTTCCTGCTGGCTGCTGAAGACGTTCGGGAAGTTGTCGATATTGCAAGGATATTCCCAATTCCTGGGGCACCGGATTATGTTTACGGCGCTCTCCCCTTGCGCGGAAAAATTATCCCAGCGGTTGATCTATCAAAAATCTATCCTATAGAAAAGCCTTCCTATGCAAGCCCCAAACTGCTGATCATCGATGTGGAGAATGAGAATATAGGTTTTCTCTCCGAGACATCTCCTTTTTTCGTGACCTTCGATGACGATATCGTTGTCGATGACCTCATCGATATCAAGAGTTTTTTCGAGACCTACCGAATTAAAACCATGGGTTATGGGAAAAACTGACAGATCTGAGCTTCTCGAGTACTTTCTTGCCGAAGCCGAGGATTATCTCAATGTGTTGAGTCACGGCATCCCCGAACTCGAAACGTCAGCTGACAGGACCGCGCTTCTTGAGGAGCTTTTTAGAGCTGCTCATACGCTAAAGGGTGCTGCCGCTATTGTGAGACTCACCGTTACAAGCTCGATAGCCCATTCGATGGAAGACATTCTTGAGACGTTTAAAGACAAGCATATTGCGGTAAAGAAGGATGTGATCGATTTGCTTCTCTCCATGCTCGATGCTGTTGCCCATATCGTGAGAGATATATCGGAAGGCAGAGAGGAGAATGGGGATCTCGAAAAGAAGTTCACCAGGCAGGTTGCGGAGGTGATGGCCCAGGCAGGAGGGCCGGTAGACGCTTTCGAGAGTTTCAATTTAATGGAAGAAGCAGCGCAATCCACCCTCAGTCCTCCTGCGACAATTAAAGAAGCAATTGAGCAGCCTGTCGCCCCGGCAGAAGCGGTTAAGGTCGAGCCTGTGGTGCCCATGCTACCCGTGGGTGCGAAAGTCCCGCCTGATGTCCGTGTGAAGGCTCAGGAAGCCGTTGCAAAGAGAAAAGACGATGTCGAGTATTTCTTTGGGAATTTTGTCAGAATTGATCTGAAGAAGATCGAAGATATGTTCAACCTCATCAGCGAAGTTACGATCATGAAGAACGCTATGCTGAAAAAAACCAAGGAGGCCGGCGAGGTTTCAGAAGAGGTACTCTTTGCCGGCAAGAGACTGCTCGAAGAGGTTAACGCCTTCGCTGACCGGCATGCATACACGATTACCGACAATACTAAATATATTGACCCACTCTTTTCTGAGTTCGGAGACCTCGAATTCGACCGGTACGATGAACAGAATCTCTTTTCGAGAAAACTCCAAGAACTGACCGAAGACATCACCGAGGCGCTGAAGGAGTTGATGCAGTTTTTTGGACTTTTTCAGGACGATATCAAGTCCCTCGATAAGATCGTCAAGTTCCTCAGGTCTGACCTGTCTGAGTCAAGGATGATCGATATTGGCAGGCTGTTTCAGCGTTTTGTAAGGCCGATCAAGGACATGGCAAAAGAGCATGATAAGAGAGTAGACTTGCAGATCGTCGGTCAGAGCACCAAGATTGACAGGGTAATTTTTGAAAACCTTTTTGATCCCCTCATGCATATGATCAGGAACTGTATAGGCCACGGTATAGAAATAGGCGAACAAAGGACCAAGAGCGGAAAGCGCAGGGAGGGGGTTATCTCACTGTCCGCGCGACGCGAGGGCATCAACATTATCATAGAAATCGCGGACGATGGAGCTGGTATTGACACCAACAAGGTTTTTGCTGCGGCGGTAAAGCAGGGTCTTGTGAAACCCGAAGCCACGCTTTCTCGGGAGGAGACACTCTCATTGATCTTCTTGCCTGGTTTTTCCACTGCAGGTGCTACCGACATGATATCGGGCAGGGGCGTGGGCATGAACGCCGTCCGCAGTCAGATATCTAATATTAATGGTACTCTCGAATTGAGCACCGAGGTGGGAAAGGGGACGACCTTCAGGATCAGGGTGCCTTCTTCACTGGCCATAACGAATGTGATTGTTTTCGTTTACGGGGCAATGGAATTTGTCATGCCGACGAGCCTTATAGAAGAAGTTGTGCACTATGAACCGGTAAATGACAAAATCGGTGATCGTAAGGAATCACTGGATATGGTCTATCACCGTGGCACTCCGATACAGGCCAAGAGACTCTCCGATGTGTTTTATATCGCCGGAAACGGCCACGAAGGCAAAAGGGACAATTTTGTTCTAGTTTGCAGTATTTCGAACAAGCGGGTTGGTCTAATTGTAGACGATGTCCTGGGGCAGGAAGAGGCGATCATCAAGCCTGTTAACCGGTTTCTCGAAGGGCTTTCCATATACTCCGGCATTACCATATCAGGCGACGGACTAGTACGGCTGGTGTTGAACCCCATCAAGATATTCGAGGAAGAAACGAGGACTTTTCTGATAACGCCTCCTGAAATAGAAAGTTTTGAAGGCAGGAGAGTTCTTATCGTTGATGATTCATTGAGTGTCAGGAAATACCTGAGTACGTTCCTTACGGCCAGGAATTTGAAGGTATACTCAGCAGGGAATGGAAACGAGGCATTAAAGATGCTCGAAGAGACCGAAGTGGATCTAATTATCACTGACCTCGAAATGCCGGTCATGCATGGCTATGAGCTTGTCAGCAGGATAAAAGCTTCTGATACGCTGAAAGCCATTCCGATCATCGTTCTTACATCACGCAGTACCGGGAAACACAGGGAGAAGGCTCTCGAACTCGGCGCTGATGATTATCTTGTCAAGCCTTTCGATGAAAGGTCCCTTGTAGCAAGCCTCAAGAAATATGCACTGCTGCCCGCTTGATATATCAATAATCCACTTCTCAAATTGCGACAACCAAAAGTAACGAAGTCTATCGGCAACGAAAACTTTACAGTTTAAACTTAACATTCGTGAATTTATCAGTTTGTACTTTGTATTTTGACTTTGGAGTTTAGAACACGAATACCATTAAGCGAGATGATCGGCGAGGTGCTGCAAAATATTTCCGGGCATGTCTCTCTGTGTTTACAGAGAGTAGCATACCCGGCGAATTTACCGACTCATTTAAAGCTTGAATCGTTCAGTCGAGGTTATCAGGAAGTTCGATGAATCCGAAAGAGCTGTCGAGATTTCGGTGAGGTCGCTGACGACATTTAACACATCCTGAGAAATGCGCTGGACCTCCTCCATTGAAATGGCTACCTTTGAGGTAATGGCCTTCTGATCGCCGGTCGCGGCATCGATCTCAGCGGTTATCGACCCAATATTCTTGATTATGGTTTCGATCTGTGCGAAGATCGTGCCCGTATCGCTCGCCATATTGGTCTCCATCTCGACATAATTGGTCTCCTCTTCGAGATGCTTTGTCACGGTGGCTGCTTCGTTCTGGATGGCACCGATGATTTCGCTAATCTGTTTCGTAGACTTCCCAGACCTTTCAGCCAATCCCCTGATTTCGTCAGCGATAATAACGAATCCCTTCCCCTGTTCTCCAGCCCGCGCGGCTTCTATCGACGCATTGAGGGCAAGCAGGTTGGTCCGATTGGCTATTTCAGATATTAACTGAGAAATGATACCAATCTCCATCATTTTTTCTGACAGGAGTTTCATTCTCTTGTTAATCGCTTGGACGGTGACACGAATAAGCTGCATCCCGTTAATCGAGTCAGCGACAATTTTGCCTCCTCTATTGATAGCCGTGAATGCATCTTCAGATATCTGTTGTGCAACCTTCGTTTTATCGGCGATTTGAGTGGCCGAATCGGCGGAGATAATGACGGCGTCGGATGCAGTTTTAACTTCAATCTTCTGCATATCGGCACCTGCTTCCAGCTTCCGGATAATCTCGGCCAGTGTAATACTACGGCTGTTCGCTTCTTCGGCTGATTTTTTTACTTCCGTGATCAGGTCGGAGAGCCCCTCTACCATGAGGTTGAAGGCATCGGCAAGGGAACCAAAGATATCGGGTGTCACCTCAGCTTTCTGGGAAAGATCACCATCGGATGCGGCACTCAGTATGTTGAGGAACCGGACGATATCTTCCTGCATCTTCTTCCTCTCGTCATCGGTTTGAATCAGCACTGTGATCTTGTCCATCGTCTCGTTAAAAGTTTCGGCGATGTCGTATAGTTCATCCCGCGAGTCGATCGTTATTCTATCGGTATAATTTCCTTTTTTTACGTTGCCCATGACGTTCCCTATTGCCAGAAGGGGTTTGACGATGCTTTTGCGGTACCACAGAAAGTTGAGAAAAATTAGAACAATAGTACCAAGAGCAGTTGCAATCAGAACTATGTTTCTTGCATGGGCCATCTGCGGCGCAATATCATCCACATAAATACCGCTGCCGATCACCCATCCCCAGGGCTGATAGAGTTTCACAAAGGAAATCTTCGGCACTGGCTTAGTTCCCCCAGGCTTGGGCCACTGGTAGTCCACGAAGCCTTCACCCTTTTCCTTGCATATGTTAACCATGTCGATAAAGAGCTTTTTCCCGTTAGGGTCTTTATAGTCGCTCAGATCCTTGCCGTCCAGCTGCGATTGAGTCGGATGCATAATCATAGTGGGATGCATGTTGTTGATCCAGAAATAATCTTCTTTTTTGTAACGAAGTTCTTTGATCCTGGCGATTGCTCTTCTTTGGGCTTCATCGGTACTGAATTCTCCCTTCTGCGCACGCGCGTCATATTCGGTAATGAGAGTAAACGCGACGTCAACAACGCTCTGAGTGGCAACCCTCTTTTCCTCCATTATTTTCGATTCCATTGAGGGCAGGAAATATACGCCGATCCCAAGGATTGCCGCAAGGATGGTGAAAACAGACATACTTATAATTTTGGTTGAAATTTTCCAGTTCTTGTAATTCAGAGTCATAAGGCCCCCTCTCGAATTGCAGATATTTTATGCCCCCAAGATTTGACGATGCTTTCGCGGAACCACATATCCTCTCCCGTGATAATTAGTAATATTAATTTAAGGAAAAGAAAACGGCGATTCGAAACACTCTGACACATGCTACAATAATCTCTCAAGTTTGTCAATGAGTAAGGCGGGAGAACTGCTTGATCATCAATCTTCGAAAGAGACACGCAAGATCTCCTCGATGGAGGTCACACCTTCCATTACTTTCCCGACACCGCTCTGGCGGAGGGTTGCCATACCGAGACGTACCGCTTCCCGCTTGATATCGAGACCCGATGCGCCCTGCAGAATCAACTCTTTAAGTTCGTCCTTGACAGGCATTACTTCATAGAGGGCAATCCTTCCGCGGTATCCGGTGTTGTTGCAGTTCGCGCAGCCCGCGCCCCGGTAGCAGGTGAATTTCCCAATCTCGTCAGCGGGGAACCCGATTTTAAAGAGAGCTGTATCGGGCAAAGTGTGCTCTTCTTTGCACTTTGGGCAGATTTTTCTAGCAAGCCTCTGCGCAACAATGAGGACAACTGATGACGAGACGAGAAACGGCTCGATCCCCATGTTGACGAGCCTCGTTATCGTGCTCGGCGCATCATTGGTGTGGACGGTACTCATGACCATATGTCCTGTCAGTGCAGCTTTAACGGCTATCTCAGCGGTCTCGAAGTCTCTGATTTCACCGACCATGATGATGTCGGGATCCTGCCTCAGAAAGGATCTGAGGGCCGCAGAAAAGGTGAGTCCAATCTCTTCCTTCATTTGCACCTGGTTGATGCCGAAGAAGTTGTACTCGACGGGGTCTTCAGCGGTCATGATGTTGACACCTGGTTTATTGATTTTTTGTAATGCGGAATACAGGGTGGTTGTCTTGCCGCTACCGGTAGGGCCGGTTACCAGTATCATGCCGTAAGGTTTTTCAATGGCTTCGTTAAAGTCATCCAGCGGTTTCTGATCGAAGCCGAGCTTTGTCAGATCAAGCTGAAGACTCGATTTGTCGAGGATCCTAAGGACCACCTTTTCGCCATAAAGGGTCGGCAGTGTTGACACTCTGAAATCGACCTCTTTTTTCTGGCCAAACTTCAGCTTTATTCTTCCGTCCTGGGGGAGCCTTCTTTCAGAAATGTCGAGGTGGGCCATGATCTTGACCCTAGAGATGATGGCATTCTTGATCTTGGTGGGGAGGCGCAACCCTGAATGGAGAACGCCGTCAACCCGATAGCGCACCCTGAGCATCTCCTCGGCAGGCTCGATATGGATATCGCTTGCTCTAGACTTGAGGGAATTAAACAGGATATTGTTGACTAGCTTGATGATGGGGGCGTCGACATCGATTTTCCCCATCGTGTCTTCTTCTTCCTCGATCACGGTAATCTCGTCGAGGGCACTTCCGATGACCTTTGACAGGTCCTCCTCTATAAAAGACTTTTCTTCGGAGAGATTTTTCCCGTCATTGAACTTTTCTTCCGTTACGTAATTCATCTCCTGGATGAATGCACGCTCTTCAGTAAGTTTCTCTTCGACTGAGGGTTTACTCTGGACTTGGCCGGTTGCCTGATTTTGAGTCTGACCGGGTGCCTGTCGTGCCACAGGAGATCGTGTAATGCCATCGGACTTGTCTCTGGTCGCATAATTTGCTTCGATGGCATTCATGACGGCCGACTCAGAAGCCACATAGAGCCGGAGTTTCATGCCTGTTAGGAATTTGATATGGTCGATAGCAAAATTGTTCGAAGGATCGGCGATTGCAATTTTCAGTTCTCCTCCGCCGTATGTCAGAGGGATGAGCTGGCATCTCTTAGCCGTGTCATAAGGTACTATCTTTAACGCCATTTTATCGATGGTAGTAGCGGCAAGGTTGATGGGAGGAACCCCATACTGTTTGCTCAGAATCATCGTAAGGCTTTCTTCGCTGATGAAGTTTAGTTTCAGGAGGACGGTGCTTAGTTTCTGACGTTCCCGCTTCTGGATGGCTAGGGCTTCGAGAAGCTGTTCCTCAGAGATCAATTTGGACTGTAGAAGTAAATCGCCTAACGAAGATGCCCCAACAATTCCCATATCTTACAATAGCGTAATCCCTTTATATTGTCAATTCCTTCTATATATATCGGCGAAAGAGGAATAATCTTGACAATAGGGGAAAGGTCGGTGAAAATATACGGGTGTCTTGCGACGGTGCTATTAATAAAAACTAACTAAGGAGAAGACCGAACATGCTCACTTCACGATTTTTTAACGTCTTTGTTGTGGCCCTCCTCGCAGTTGTTGTAATCGCTGGATGTGAGAAAAAGGAAAAGGTCATTAAAATTGGTATTGCGGGGCCGATGACCGGTCCGGATGCGAAGATGGGTACTGATTTCAGGCAAGGGGCTTCAATAGCAATTGAAGAGTGGAATGCTCTAGGCGGGGTAATAGGGAAAAAGGTTGAAGCAGTCATTGAAGATGATCAATCGGACCCCAAGCAGGCCGTGGCCATTGCAAATAAAATCGTCAATGAGGGAGCCATCGGCATTATTGGCCATTTTAATTCGAGCTGCTCGATTCCCGCCTCTGATGTATACGAACGCGCTGGTACGCCCATGATAACCCCGGCTTCGACAAATCCTCTTCTGACCGAACGTGGCTACAAGGGTGTTTTCCGGGTGTGCGGTACAGATAACCAACAGGGAAGAGTGGCGGCTCGCTTTGTCAGAGAGAAACTCAAGCTCAAAAAGGTGGCTGTCCTCCATGACAAAACGACATATGGGCAAGGACTCGCCGATATCTTTAAGGATGCTTTGGGAGAAGGTATCGAAGTTGTTTATTACGGCGGCATTACGCGGGGAGATAAGGACTTCAAAACAGTCCTTACCTCGATGAAGCAGAAGGATCCGCAGCTCATCTATTACGGCGGTATCTATGCCGATGCGGGACTTCTCGTAAAAGAGGCGAGAGAGATAAGCATGAAGGTTCCTTTCATGAGCGGAGATGGGACGATCGATCAGAAATTTATTGAGATAGCTGGCAATAAAGCAGCCGAGGGCACGTACCTTACCTTCAGTCCCGATCCCGCACATATTACGGCTGCTGCTGGTTTCATCGAGAAATACATGAAGAAATATGGCGATCTGGGGCCTTATTCGATTTATGCCTATGTGGCTGTCAACATTCTCCTCGATGCAGTGAAAGACGCGGGAATGACTGATACCAAGGCGGTGATAGCCAAAATAAGGGCAAAGGAATTTCCGACAGCTCTCGGGAAGATAATGTTCAACGAGAAAGGGGATGTTTCCGAGGCGCCCTATATTGTCTGGATAACCAGAAACGGCAAGTTTGAAGAGTTCTGGAAACCGTGATCGACGAAGCAAGTGTTCTACGCAGACCTTTTCATCCTGTCGACACGCATCGCGTACAATTGACTTTGCCAGTCAGAAGGAAGTATAATTTCGTTTCTGGAAATTATTGTTTCGGAGGACAAAATGGGCACATATACTACATATCGTCCGCATTGTTTGAGACGGAAGAGGACACACGGTTTCCTGACGCGAATGAGCACCAGGGCCGGCAGAAGGGTCTTGAAAAACAGAAGGGCAAAGAAAAGGACCCGTTTGGCCGGCTAATACGCAGGTATGGAGTGAAGGATTTTCTGATCGGCCTCATCAGGTTTTACCAGTATCTGATTTCACCTCTGCTACCTACAAGTTGCAGGTTTGTACCCACCTGTTCCGCGTATTCCCTTGAAGCGGTTAGCAAGTACGGCGCACTCAAAGGCGGGCTTCTTACGGTAAAAAGAATTCTGAAATGTCATCCCTTCCATCCCGGCGGATATGACCCGGTGAAATAGGAAGCGGATAGAGGACTCGGTATGGAAAAAAATACATTGATCGCCATTGTTCTTTCCCTTTTTGTTCTTATAGGGTTCCAATTTTTCATTAAAGAAAGTACACCTCCTCCTGCGCAGCAACAACAGGTGCCCTCAAAAGAGGAGCAAAAGGTACCGCTGTCCGCGATTACAAAGACCGCTACGATGACTCCGTCACAGGCCGTGAAGGTTGAAGACAAAGGGACTGAGAAACCCGAGAAGACGGTTACCGTCGAAAACGATGTTTACAGGATGGTTTTTAACTCTCGCGGAGCCACCATCAAACAAGTCGAACTTAAGCAGTATAAAGATAATCAGGGGAACCATATCATCCTAAAGGGAGATGAAGTCCTTCCTCCTTTGTCGATTGGCCTCGATGAAGGCTTCCAGTTTGCGGGAGCGGATTTTTCAGTTGTCGGCCCGGATGCTAGACTCATTACGGTAACTAAAACCGCCAATCTGGTTTTCGAATATAGCTCCCAGGGAATCATGATCCGGAGAACGTACAGTTTCAATCAGGGCGATTATGCGATAGCGCTCAAAGATGAAGTAACAGGCATTGATTCTTACGTCATAGCTCTCGGTAAGGACTTTGGGATTTACGATAAGATAGGAACCAACCATCATGGTCCCGTTATTCTTAAGGACGCCGACAGGATTGCTTTGGCACCCAAGGATCTCAAGGAGATCAAGACTTATAAGGATGGTGTCAAGTGGATAGCACAGGAAGATAAGTATTTTACTGCCTTTATTGTGCCCAAAGTGGCCTTTGAGGAGGCGCGTGCCTGGGCTAAAGACAACGATGCTATGGTTGATGTCAGGATGAAGGGAGGAGAGAACTCTTACGTCATTTATGCAGGTCCAAAGGAGTACGATATCCTTGAAAAATATCAGTCGGGCATGGAACATGTCATCGATTTTGGCTTTTTCTCGATCATCGCAAGACCACTCTTTTGGGTCCTGAAGTTCTTTTACAGTTTGACGCACAATTACGGTATCGCAATTATTATTCTTACGATCGTCACTAGGATTCCTTTCTTCCCGCTCATAAGCAAGGGGCAAAAGTCGATGAAGAAGCTGGCCGACCTTCAACCGAGAATGGCGGAGATCAAGGAAAAATATAAGAGTGATCCTCAAAAAATGCAGCGCGAGATGATGGAGCTTTACAAAAATAATAAAGTTAGCCCGATGGGCGGATGTCTTCCCATGCTCCTGCAGATGCCCGTCTTCTTCGCACTCTATTCGATCCTCTCGACGGCTATAGAACTGAGACAGGCACCCTTCATACTCTGGATTCAGGATCTTGCAGCGCCTGATACACTTTTCGGACATATCCCTTCTGCGGTTCCCTTTTTAGGAGGTTTTGCACTAGGCCCTCTGCCGCTGCTGATGGGGGCTACAACATTCATTCAGCAGAAGATGACGCCATCGACAGCAGATCCCAAACAGCAGAAGATAATGCTGCTAATGCCGATAATGTTCACCTTCATTTTTCTTAATTTCTCATCAGGCCTCGTACTTTACTGGCTTGTCAACAACATCCTGAGCATCGCACAGCAGTTCTATATCAATAAAAAGGCGGATAAGTCCAAAAAGGGGTAAACGCGGCTCGCGGCACGGCCGTTCGGCTGGCCTATGAATCCTTCCCATGAACTTTCTTGATGACACCATAGCAGCGGTATCGACGGCACCAGGTGAGGGGGGCATCGGCATCGTCAGGCTTAGTGGCAAAAATGCCATTGCGGTCATCGACCGGCTCTTTCTCTCTCCCCTCAAAAAACGTCTCAAGGACATGCGCTCCCACACCATCATGTACGGGTTTATCAAAGATCCAGCATCATCGGATAGAATCGACGAAGTCCTCGTTACGGTTATGAAGGCACCTATGACATACACGCGTGAGAATGTTGTTGAGGTTAACTGTCACGGGGGCACGGTTCCTCTCCGACGCATTCTCGGCCTAGTGCTCAAAGAGGGCGTGCGTCTGGCTGAACCGGGCGAGTTCACCAGAAGGGCTTTTCTTAATGGAAGGATTGACCTATTGCAGGCAGAAGCGGTTATCGATGTAATAACGGCCATGACCGACCAATCAGAGAGAATAGCGTTACAGCAGCTTGAAGGAATGCTCTCTGTGGAGATAAAGGCCATAAGGGACAGGATTACAGAATTGTGTGCGCTCATTGAGGCGCATATCGACTTTCCGGAGGAAGAGATCGAGATACCTGCAAAGGCTGGTATCGGCACTTCCATGAGGGCTATTCGTGATTGCCTTTCAGCACTCATCCTGAGCTTCGATGAAGGCCGGTTATTCCGAGAAGGTGCGTCAATGGCGATCGTCGGCAAGCCGAACGTCGGGAAATCCTCCCTCCTGAATGCTTTAATTAAGAAGGATCGTGCTATCGTCACCGATATGCCGGGAACTACAAGAGACATTATAGAGGAGAGCCTGAATATTGACGGGTTGCCTGTGCGCATCATGGATACTGCTGGAATCAGAGAGGCTCACAATCTTGCCGAGGCCGAAGGAGTGAAACGGAGCCTTGCCGCCATTGAAGACGCCGACATTGTCTTGGCTGTCTTCGATGCATCACGACCGCTGGATCAGGCAGATCGGCAGGTTATTAAGCGAGTGAAGACGAAGAAAGCGATCATGGTAATCAACAAGTGCGACAGTATCAACCACGACTTTGATCAAGGCGACATAGAATTGAATATAGATACCGCCGTCAAGATATCAGCCCTGAAAAACGAAGGGACTGATATACTGAAGAAAAGGATAGTCACCTCGCTGCTCTCGAAGAATGTACCTAGTCAGGACGTTATCCCAGGCCTCCTTATCACCAATATCAGACATAAGCAATTATTGGACAAAGCCTGGGAATTACTGGAACAAGCGAGGGAAACCCTGGAACGTGGGGAACCTCTCGAAGTGACGGCCTTCTCTTTGCGTGAATGTCTTGATAGTCTCGGCGAGATTATTGGGGCAGTGACAACTGAGGACATACTCGATCGGATATTTTCGGAGTTTTGTATCGGCAAGTAACGCAGACAAACTTGGTCTCCTCGGACAGGCTGAAGGCGGTATGAAGGTATAATTGAGAAAATAGCATAATCGCCGAAGTAATAAATGAAAACTGTTACCACAATCTGATATTGACACCAAACGGCAAAAAAGATCGCAGCTTCTACTTACAAACTTGGAATGAATTCACAGACACGACGTTCAGATGGCAGACGCACTTGGGTACAGAATGCCTGAGTCAATGGATATTGTTGGCTGAAAAAAAGAGCACTCTGTCTCCTGCGAAGGTGACAGTGGCGGACTTCTTTTCATCACCCCACACACAGTTCTTCATACCCAGCAAGTCGCTGCACTTATCCGGAGAGCCGATGATATTCACGACTTCATTATAGGTCATACCCGCTTTGAGCTTGTTGTAGTTTTCCATTGTGAGCTTACTGCAGCCCGCGACAATAAGCACAAACATCACAGCGACTATCCATCGCATCCTCATAGATAACCTCTCAGTCTTTAGGTCTTGGAATTGCTATAATTAGTATCCACAATAGCATATTTAAAGTCAAAATATCAGAAGAAGAAGGTGTGCATCGGTATCACACTGCTGAATTCTCTAGAATCCTCTACGCTATCTTTTGCTTTTATAGACCTCCCTGGTTAGGTCGATGATTTCCATCTTATTGTTCATCTCCGGATATTTTGATGACGGACCCTCGGTGAATATTACAAGGTTAGCGTCGACGCCATTTTTACAAAGCCATTGTTTGGCGTAATCACGCCAGCTTTCGGGGTGGTCGGACTCAAAAACTCCTAATGCTCCGTAGCTGAACTGGAGACGCTGACAGGTTGCCTGCCGCGAACTCACCGCGACAATCCAGACGGGCAGTCGAAAGCGTGTTATGCTTCGAGCAGTATTGCCGTCGCGGGTCGGAACAAATATTGCAGCAGGAGAGATGAATTCGAGGGTTGTCTCGACACTGAGGGCGATGAGGTCGGAAAGTTTGGGGGGGAGATCGCAGTTCATCTGCCGGACCTCTTCGCGCACTGCATGAGCCAGCCTTGTTTTTTCGATAGCGGAAGCTATTCGTGCGAGCATGTCGACTGCTGCTATCGGATACATGCCCATTGCCGATTCTCCCGAAAGCATGACGCAGTCGGTACCGTCCAAAATTGCATTGGCCACATCAGTAGACTCAGCTCGTGTTGGCCTTGGATTATTGGTCATCGATTCAAGCATCTGAGTTGCGGTGATAACCGGTTTGCCGACGAGGTTAGCTTTCTTCATGAGCATCTTCTGGACAGGGGCAATCTCTTCGATCGGGATTTCGACGCCCAGGTCCCCACGGGCGATCATAATGCCGTCAGCGGTCGACAGGATCGAATCGATGTTGCGGAGCGCTGTCAGTCTCTCGATTTTGGCGATGATAAATGGGTCATAGTCCATCGCCTGAGCAGCAGTGCGCACTTCTTCAACGTCGGCTCCTGAATCGACAAAAGACTGACTCACTGCATCGAGTTCGAGCCGCTTGGCAATCTCCAGCCACTGTCGGTCACGCTGAGTAAATGCACTGATGCCGAGATCGATCCCTGGAAGATTCAGACCCTTGCGCGAGCGGAGCTCCCCTCCCACAACAACATCGCATTTTACATCATTCCCCTCAACACGGATCACTTCGAGCTGTATAAGGCCGTCATTCAGGTAGAGTGTGTCGCGTGATTTAACCACGAGCGGCAGACGATCAAACGTGACGGAAGCTCCGGCGGCTGAGCCGACTATGTCTTGCGTTGTTAATGTGAACATATCGCCCGGACGCAGTTGAACCGGCTCTTCGGCAATCCGACCGATTCGCATTTTCGGTCCGGGTAGGTCTGCCATGAGTGTAACGCGTTTACCCTCCTGTACTGCAGCGTTTCTGATGCGCTCGACAATACGTGCATGACTTTCGTAATCGCCATGAGAAAAATTAAGTCGGGCAATGTTCATGCCGGCGCGGATCATATGTTGCAGCACTTCAGGAGATTCCGACGCAGGGCCAATCGTACAAACGATTTTTGTCTTGTTGCTTGGCAGAGGCATGTTAACGCTCCTTAGAGTTACATTATCAACTCCTGTAGAGTATAGCAGTAACAGCTCTAGATGTGAACTGCTTTTTTGCACTGTGTCAAGGCACGGAAGGCAGGAGAACAAACGACAGGTTTAGACTGACCACTCAACCATCTTAGAAGTAAAAGGGAGTGCGGAACGATATCCGCACTCCCTTCAGTGTTATTTCTTTTCGGGGACAGAAGTCTTTTCCGGTGCTTTCTCCGGAGCTTTTTGCGGCGTACCCGGCTGTTCGGATGCCGGAGGCTGGGCCGGTGCTAAGCTTATCTTTGAAAAATTTTCTTTGTTGACTTCAACCTTGTAATTCTTTCTAAGTCCCTCAATAAACTTTTCAAGACCATCCTGCTGCTTCTTTGCCATGAGCTGCTGGCTGATACTGCCTTTTACTTTATCGAAATCAAATGCGGTCCCCTTGATATCCGTCACGACCAGAATATGGATGCCGTCTTTGAGGGGAACGGGCATACTAATTTGGTTCTTTTTGAGACTGAACGCGACTTTTTCGAGATCCTGATTCATCTCGCCTCTCTTAAAAAGGCCCAGATCGCCGCCTGACTTTGCCGATGCCTTATCCATAGAGACTTCTGATGCAAGCTTATTAAACGGCTCTCCCTTCTGGAGTCTTTCATAGACCTTCTTGGCGTCATCCTCGGTCTTTACCACAATCTGGCTCAGACGTACTGCATTTGCCTGGACGAAATCGTCCTTATGACTGTCATAGTAATCTTTGACTTCCTTGTCGGTGAGCTGGGGTACTGCCTTCATCTCTTTTTCGAGAAGCCGGGTGATGAGGGCGTTTTTCTTTATTTCTTCAAGCTTTCTCTGAAAATCCTCATCCTTGTCGAGACCCTTCTTTTTCGCCTCTACATACAGCAATTCTTTTTTGACGAGTTCGTCGACGAGGCGGGCCATGCCATCCTGGCCTTTGAAAAACTCCCTGGCGAATTCCGGCAGCGCATTGATCTCTTTCTCAACGTCTTTGGTTGTGATCACGTCGGTATCGATCTTCGCAACGACATCACCTTTTTTCTCTCCACCTTGTGTGCAAGATGCGAGGAGTGCGAGGCAGAGCAATAGCAAAACATATTTTTTCATGCGTAATCTCCTTTGTCAAAATGTAATCTTTGAATGTAACATATTTTGCTTCGATAATTCATATTCCGGAGAGACAACTGCTATAATTGACTTGCTGAGCATTAAGAATAGTAAGAAGAGGCCTTATCAGAAATGCACTATGAAAATCGTCGGAGTCGGACAATGCTCTCTTGATTATCTCGCCCTGGTAGATTCCTTTCCTGAGCGGGATACCAAAAAAGAAGTGCTCCTTTGGGAAGAGCAGGGGGGAGGGCCTGTGGCAACTGCACTCATTGCACTCAAAAGGCTTGGAGCTGAGTGCTCCTTTTACGGCGTCATCGGAGACGATCAGGAAGGTGTAAAAATCCGGCAGTCTCTGGTCGATGAAGGAGTTGATGTGGGCGGACTTATGAGACGCGACAACGCTGTCTCGCAAGCGGCCTTCATCGTTATCGAAAAAGGATCGGGGAATAGGACGATCTTCTGGAGGCGCCCATCCGGAGAAGAACTTATGCCTGATGAACTTGGCGACGATTTTTTGAGGGGGGCCGATTTTCTCCTTCTCGACGGGCTTATGAAGGGCGTCTCTCTTGCAGCTGCGCACAGGGCGAAGGTGATGCGAGTGCCGGTAATGATCGACGCTGGAAGACTCCGAGAAGGAATGCTCGATATCGCTGGGCTTTGTGACTATATAGTAGCCTCAAAGGAATTCGCCAAAGAACTAGGGTACGATGGAGACGCAGGAAAGTTTCGGGAACTATTGCGAAAGCGCAGCTTCGGTCTTACTACGATCACGCTGGGGAAAAAGGGGAGCGTCACGTTCCATGGATGTCAGACTATTGCTGTCCCCGCATACGATGTCGAAGAGGTTGATACGACCGGCGCGGGCGATGTGTTTCACGGGGGCTATATTTTCGGCTTATTGATGCGATGGGATATCATATCAACCATCCGCTTCGCATCAGCTTTGGCTGCAATGAAGTGCAGAAAGGTTGGTGGAAGAGCTGGGATTCCCGGTCTGGAGGAGGTTGCTCAGTTCATGAGGGAAAGAGGAGAGGAATTTCCGATTCAGGGCATCCCTGCTTTAAAGCGTGGCTCTATGGTAGATTAAACAATCTTCTACAGAAAGGTCGGAACAAGATGAAAGGTAAAATCGTATCTATCAACATAAGCGAAAAGAAAGGGGAACGGAAAACTCCAGTTCAGGAGGCAGTGATCAAGGAGGATTACGGAATTGTCGGCGACGCCCATGCTTCATCCGAGTGGCACCGTCAAGTGAGCCTTCTTGCGATTGAGAGCGTCCAGAAGATGCAGCGCATGGGCCTTGACGTGAAGCCCGGTGATTTTGCCGAAAACATTACGACCAAGGGACTCGATCTCCTCGCGCTTCCAATCGGCACAAGGCTAAAGCTCGGCAAAGGCGTGATCGGCGAAGTCAGCCAGATAGGGAAGGAATGCCACACGCGGTGCGCGATTTATGAGCAGGCCGGCGATTGCGTTATGCCGAAGGAAGGGATTTTTATCCGGATCCTCAGGGGCGACACACTAACTGTTGGCGATGAAATAGATGTTGCTTTCCTCGAGAATCTCGACATCGTCGAGAACAGATTAGAATGATAACGGTGGCTGTCCTCACGCTGAGCGATAAGGGCTCTAGGGGCGAAAGGTTCGACGAAAGCGGCCTTGCCATAGCTGAAATACTCAAAGGGACCGGAGAAGTGAAATTTTATGACATTCTTCCCGATGAGCGGGCTCTCATAAGAGACCGGCTCCTTAGATATGCCGGCAAGGTCGATCTTATACTAACGACGGGAGGCACGGGCCTCTCTCCCCGTGATGTGACGCCCGAGGCTACGAGAGACGTTATCGAAAGAGAAATTCCGGGTATCGCTGAGGCTATGAGGGCAGAAGGCCTCAAAAAGACGAAGAACGCCATGCTCTCCCGCGCCATAGCGGGGGTGAAGAGAGAGACACTCATCATCAATCTGCCGGGAAGCCCCAAGGCGGTCCGGGAAAACCTGACCGTGATTATGGACACTCTTAGTCACGCGATCGAGAAAATTAAAGGTTGCCCTGGGGATTGTGCCAGATGAAAGAGTACGGGACATGAATGAAGTTTCATATACACTCGCCTTTCTTGCAGGACTGTTGTCGTTCCTTTCACCCTGCGTGCTTCCCCTCGTTCCCGCTTATGTTTCCTTTATCAGCGGCCTCTCATTCGACGAGTTGAGGCATACCCGGCGTTATACGAAGGGACTTGGCAGCACTGTAGCTTTTGTCCTTGGCTTTTCAACTATCTTCATGGCTTTGGGGGCCTCGTCATCTCTGCTGGGCACCCTGTTTGTGAAGTATCAAGATTACCTCCGTATTGGAGGGGGGATCTTGGTGATCATCTTCGGATTTTTTACAGCCGGAGTCCTCAAGCTCGACTTTCTTATGAGGGAAAAGAGATTTCATTTCGACAAGCATCCTGCCAGTTACGCTGGGGCTTTTTTTATCGGGATGGGCTTTGCCGCGGGATGGACGCCCTGCATTGGCCCGATCCTGGGCACAATATTGATATATGCCGGTTCACAGGCTTCAGCGTCATATGGTCTGAAACTTCTTGCGGTTTACTCCCTTGGTCTCGCTGTGCCTTTTATCCTTTCCACTATAGCCATAAACGTATTCTTCTCGTATACTCGCAAGCTCCAGAACTTCATGCGGGTCGTGACGGTCGCTAGCAGCCTTGTGCTCATCGCCTTCGGGATCATTCTTCTTTCAGACAACATCGGATGGCTCGCCAGTTTTTTTCCCAATTTCGGCATCAAAATATGAGCAAAGAACGACCGTTTCAGGATATAATAATATTTTAGATTGAGCTTTAGGCAGAACTCTTTTTCGCTCTAATGCTCATTTTGCAGGATTAAGACTTGTCGTGAGGCGTTATGAAAGAACGATACGATTTCAATGAAATCGAGCTAAAGTGGCAGAACTATTGGGCCGAAAGAAGACTTCACCAGAGCGAGACCGATTCTTCCAGGAAGAAGTTCTATTGCCTTGAAATGTTTCCCTACCCATCGGGCAAGATACATATGGGTCATGTCCGGAATTATGCAATCGGCGACGTCATCGCCCGTTATAAGATTATGCACGGCGTAAATGTCTTGCATCCTATGGGCTGGGATGCTTTCGGTCTGCCCGCTGAAAACGCGGCGATCAAGCATGGCGTGCATCCTACCAGGTGGACCTACGAAAATATCGAGTTTATGAAGAAACAGCTCAACCGTATGGGACTAAGCTACGACTGGGACAGAGAGGTTACGACCTGTAGCCCCGAATACTACAAATGGAACCAGTGGTTTTTTCTGAAACTATACGAAAAGGGCCTTGTCTATAAGAAGGCGTCTTATGTCAATTGGTGCCCTTCGTGTGCCACAGTTCTCGCTAATGAGCAGGTCATAGACGGTAAGTGCTGGCGCTGCGACAGCGACGTTGCACAGAAAGAGCTCGAACAGTGGTTCTTCAGGATCACGGCCTATGCGGAGGAATTACTCCAGGGGTGCGACGAACTCTCGGGATGGCCCGAAAGGGTTGTGACCATGCAGCGGAACTGGATAGGTAAAAGTGAGGGTGCCGAGGTCGACTTCCCCATAGATGGACGCAACGAAAAGATAAGGATATTTACAACCCGACCCGACACACTCTTTGGAGCGACATTTGTATGTCTCGCTCCCAACCACCCGCTTGCAAAAGAGTTTGTTCCTGATTCGAGTAAGATCGAGCCTCTTACTGCTACCTACGGTGATTACGAAGTGAAGATCGGACTTTTTACCGGGTCGTACGCGATAAACCCTCTCACCGAGGAGAAGATACCGATCTATCTCGCCAACTTCGTTCTCATGGAATATGGGACCGGCGCCATCATGTGCGTTCCGGCTCATGACCAGAGAGACTTCGAGTTTGCAAAAAAATACAACCTGCCGATACGGACTGTCATCGTTCCTCGGGATAAGTCGAAAGAAATAGAACTAGCAGCCGCTTATGAGGACGACGGTATCATCGTCAACTCAGGCCAATTTAACGGACTCGTGAGTGACGATGCCAAGAAAAAGATCACCGAGCACCTTGAATTGGGAGGACTTGGCAAGGGGACAATCAATTACAAAATTAGGGATTGGGGCATATCCCGCCAGAGATACTGGGGAACGCCGATCCCAATCGTCTATTGTGAAAAGTGCGGTGTTGTACCTATTCCGGAAAGGGACCTTCCGGTTATATTGCCTACGGACATCAAACTTACTGGGACTGGTGGCTCTCCGCTTGCAGAATCACAGTCATTCAGTAAAGTTACGTGCCCTCTCTGCGGGGGGGCTGCACGGCGCGAGACGGATACCATGGATACCTTTGTCGACTCCTCGTGGTATTTCCTGCGATACTGTTCGAGGAAGGATGAGGATCCTCTCGATAAGACTAATGTAGCTTACTGGATGCCGGTTGATCAGTATATTGGCGGTATCGAACACGCGGTGCTGCATCTCCTCTACTCACGCTTTTTCACGCGGTGCATGAGAGACCTGGGCATCATTTCCTTCAGCGAACCCTTCAAGAATCTCCTCACTCAGGGAATGGTATGCAAGGAGACTCTCAAATGTCCAGAGCATGGATGGCTTTTCCCCCAAGACATGCGGGACGATCAATGTATTCTCTGCTCAAGTCCCGTCGAAATAGGAAGGGTCGAGAAAATGTCGAAGTCTAGGAAGAACGTCATCGATCCCGATACCCTTATCAACCGATACGGAGCGGACACTATGAGACTTTTTTCCCTGTTTGCCGCCCCGCCGGAGCGCGACCTCGAATGGTCAGATAAGGGAGTCGAAGGCGCCTACCGCTTTCTGAACAAGGTATGGATGCTCGTCTGCAAATACGGTGCGGGTGTACAAATACCAGCGTCAATCGAAAGTCCGAAGGCCACCGCGCTTGTGCGCAAGACGCACCAGACCATAAAAAAGGTCACTGATGACATAGAGAAGGATTATCATTTCAATACAGCAATTGCCGCGCTTATGGAGTTGATCAACGAAATCTCCTCATTCAGCCCTGAGTCCAATGAGGACAAGGCTGCAGTTGTGACCGCTATCAGGAATATGCTGCTCATGCTCGCCCCCTTTGCCCCCCATGTATGTGAAGAATTGTGGGAGGCAACCGGGTCCAACCCGAGCATTTTTGCCCAGTCATGGCCCGAATGGGATGAGGCACTCGCAAAAGAGGACGCGATTGAGCTTGTGGTCCAGGTCAATGGCAAGCTGAGAGCTAGGCTAACGGCTCCCTCGGGCCTGCAGGACGATGGAGCAAAGGATCTGGCGCTTAACCACCCAAAGATCAAGGAACTACTCCAGGGCAGGGAGCTTGTGAAGGTAGTAGTGGTCAAGGGAAGGCTGGTGAACATCGTCATCAAATGAATAAATGGAGGACTCGGCTCGTGAGAATTGGATTGATCATCTCTCTTTTGGTTGCTGCACTTGCATCGGGCTGCGGATACACTCTTCAGGGAAGGGCAGATCTCCCTTTCGAAACCGTATCTCTCGGTACGATTCAGAACACGACCGTAGAGCCTAAGTTGCAGGACAGAATGAGCAGGCTTCTCGCCGAGACGCTTATGGAATATGGGATTGACGTGAGACCCTCCGCTAGGTACAAAATTGAAGGCTCGATAGAGAAGTTCGCTCTCATACCAGTTTCTGAGAAATCTCTTACGGCTATTGAATATCAGATTACTATTGTGGCGAATTTTATTATTATTGACGTACAGACGCAGAAAAAGGAGCCCCTAGCCAACGTCTCTTCTCCGTTTATCACTTATTTCAGATCGTCGGGTGCGCTTGTTAGCGTTCTCGCCCAGAAAGAAGTGGCTACGGAGAGCGCGCTGCGAGATCTGAGTCAGGAACTAGCAAGGCGCATGATATACAAAAGGCCGGCAAAGACCGCGCCCTCTGAGAGCACCGGAAAGAAAAGTACAGAAAAGAGAGGTGAGTCGACAATTGAGCCTCAGACAGTTCCAGCAGGAAAGTGAGAAGGGGTTCTCATCGCCCGTTTATCTTCTGCATTCAACGGAGAGTTTCCTTCTTTATGAATCGATTATAGTATTGAAAGGGCTGTTTCAGGACCCCGCCCTGTTCAATTTTGAGACCATCGATATCGCCTCTTCGGATGAGAAGCTCCCATCTGAGAAGATAATCGACATCCTGAACACCTTGCCCTTTCTTGCCCAGAGAAAGACCCTCGTTCTCCGGAACATACAAAAGTGGACCAAAAAAGAGGCGCAGAAGTTTGGCGAGTACCTGAAAAACCCTTCCCCCTCTACCCTGCTCATAATGATTTTTGAGGGGACCAATCCGGATATATTCGAACCTTCACATATGAAGAATCTGAAGACGATATCACTCAGTGTTAGCGAACGCGAGATTCCCGTATGGATCAAAGAGAGGGCTGCAAAAAAAAGACTGTCCTTCACTTCTGCGGCACTGGAATGTCTCATCAGTTTCGCAGGAACGGATCTAGGCATGCTCCATGCTGAGATCGAAAAATTCTCGTCAAGCGAAGAAGCTCGTGTAGTCGATATCGATGAGCTAAGGGGCGTGGTCTACGCGGGTGCCGAATACGGCGCCTTTGATCTCACTAACGCCCTGACTAAAAAGGATGCAGCGGCAGTCTTCAGGATTTATGAGAATATCAGCCGGACTATGGAACCACAGATGCTGATGGGCGCGCTCAACTGGCAGTATTCGAGCAGTTATGCGAGGGCAAAAATGCAGGGGCTGGATAAAAAGAAGCTCGACAGGGTATTTACTCTGCTCCATGAAGCAGATATGGCTGTGAAGACATCCCACAGCCATGTCATGGAAGACTTGCTTGTTAAACTTTTAAAAATCTAGGTGTTATTAGACCTTTTTGCCGATCGTGTTCGCTAGCTTGGCAATCTTCGAGATCTTCCTTGCAGCTGTGTTTTTGTGGATAATCCCCTTTGATGCCGCGCCGGCGATGATTTTGACGGCATTCTTCACCTGCTTTTCGACCTCTTCTTTTGATATTGATGGCGTTGTCGACTCAAGCTTCTTTTCGAGGGTCTTTATCTCTGCCTTCCTGGACTGGTTACGCAGGCCGAGCTTCTCAGACTGTCTGACCCGCTTGAGTGCCGAAGGGTTCTTTTTAGGTGCCGCTTTTCCTGCCAATGGTTGTTCCTCCTGTAATCTGCGACGTATTTAATAAGACATAAAAATAGCATATATGGTGCCATAAAATCAATATTTGTGCTACAATTTAAGGACTTTCGACGGAGAGTCCGCAGAGTTTCCGGAGGTAATGAATTGAAATACAGGCAAATAGACGTCACCAGCATAAAGACTTATTCGGTAAGGGAGAGACTGAGCACTGTTTCTATCGATGCTTCAGCCAGTTCTCATACCAAGGGAAGGAGTTTTGCTGAGTTTGTCGGAGCGCTACCCGATTTTCTTGCTGCAAAGGATCTTAAGACAGTTGCCGGTGCGGTCATTTCGGCCAGAAATAATCAAAGACCTGTAATACTTGGAATGGGGGCGCATCCCATTAAAGTGGGTCTTTCGCCCCTCATCATTGATCTTATGAAGCAGGGCATTGTCACGGCGTTCGCCTCGAATGGGGCCTCTATCGTCCACGATTTCGAGATAGCATTTATGGGCCAGACATCCGAAGATGTTGCCCGTGAATTGTGCACCGGGAGTTTCGGCATGGGGAGGGAGACTGGCCAGTTGATCAACCGAGCTATTACAGAGGGTGTGCGTAATGGACTCGGCATAGGCCGCTCCATGGGACAATTTATCGACGCTTCGGACTTCCCTAACAGGGATAGGAGCATCTTCAGGGAGGCTTTCAAGCTTGAAATACCGGCAACAGTGCATGTCGCCATCGGCTCCGATATCATCCATATGCACCCCGAAGCAGACGGCGCTTCTATCGGCGAAGGAAGCCTCAGAGACTTCAGGCTGCTCTCATCGGTAGTCGCTGATCTTGAGGGAGGTGTCTACATCAACCTCGGCTCTGCCGTTGTCTTACCGGAGGTATTTCTCAAGGCCCTGACTGTGGCGCGAAATCTTGGCCACAAAGTGGAAGAATTCACAACCGTTAACATGGATTTCATTCAGCATTACCGTCCGCAACAGAACGTCCTCAAGAGACCGACGATCGGGAAGGGACAGTGTTATGCTCTTACCGGACACCACGAGATCATGTTCCCCCTACTGGCGGCTATTATTATTGAGGGACTGCAATGAACGTCATGGTGGACGAAGATATTTGCATCGGCTGCGGTAGGTGCATGGAGATATGCCCGGCGGTCTTTTATCTCAATGAAATGACCGGGAAATCTGAAGTGATCGATCCTGATGCCTGCGACTTCGTCGGCTGCTGCGAAGCTGCTGAAGAGAACTGCCCCGTCGAAGCGATAACCGTTGAGGAGTAGCATTCCGCTCCAGTCGGCACTACCTGGTTTTCCCAAGAAATGGGACCGCGAGCATCCACGGTAAGGTGAGATATTTTTTGTCCTGATAATTTGGCAGTCCGATTATCATAGCCTCATGCCCTTCAACGGGTTGATCGCGATACGTCGCGAAAAGCCTATCCCACCAGGGGAAATTGAAGCCGAAATTGCTGTTCATTTCTCCAATGATGACCGAATGGTGCACCCGGTGCATGTCGGGAGTGACTACGAACATTCTCAGAAATTTATCGGTGTGGGCAGCCATACGGACATTGCTGTGATTAAACATAGATGTGGCGTTGAGCAGTACTTCAAAGAGAAGAACAGACCATGCGGGGGCCCCGAGCAGGATAACGATCACCATCTTAATCTCCATCGAGAGGATTATTTCGAACGTATGAAACCGGGCACCTGTCGTCACGTCGATGTCAAGGTCGGTATGATGCATCATATGAAGACGCCAAAAAAGCTTTAGCCTGTGAAACGAGACATGCTGAGCATATATCGTGAGGTCGAGAAGGAGAAGCGACATGATCCCCGCGAGCATGGAAGGCACCCGCAGTATATTGAAGATCCCCCACCCGCTCCATTCGCTCATGAACGCCATTCCGACCGCAGCAGCAGGAAAAAATATCCTCACAACCAAAGAATTGAGAAGGGTTAAAAAAAGGTTGCTGATCCACCGGCGCCTTTTTGGCGAGGTGAGCGTGCGTTTCGGCGCAAGCAATTCCCAGACGCCCATGGCGATAAAAACGCCAAAGAAACACCCAAGGCGTATAGCGAGTTCGTTATCGATAATGAACATGTTCATAATCTAGAAGCCTTTTCTAATTATAATCGTTTTATCACGCAGAAAGTTGAGTCTTCACAAACCATATATCATAGCGTGATATAATTCAGTAGGAAATAATTCAGCAGGATGAATACTATTAGTGAGTGGCTGACATAACCGGACGAAATCATGAAGAGATACTTTATCGAGGAAATAGAACAGTATGTCCCGATAACGCTTGATAGACTAGTTGAGGGACATGCCATTCCTTTTGAGGTCTTTACCGATGATGGTGGCTTCAAAAAATCCCTCTTCGATAAAGGATTTATATTCAACGTTTTTGCAAAAGAGATCATACACCGTCAAGGGCTTACACGATTTTACATAAAAAACGCCAATAATCTGAATTTTAACGAATATCTCAGTCATGCCGAAAAATTAGGCAGGATGATAAAGGATGACAGCGTTATGTTCATTGAATATTCAGAATACAAAAGAAAGCATAGCTATATAGATAAAACCTTACTCTCCCCATTGGCAGATATCAACTTTGAAATAGGAGGTATGCGCTATCCCATTTACGGAGGCATCCCACTTATGAGTAATCATATTTCAGAACAAATGCTGAAAGCCCTAATGGGACTGAACGCGGACATTGTCATAAAAGGTGAAGATGCGCCGAAATATGAGGAATATCTGCACCGCGTGATTGATGCAGAAAAGGAATTCTGCACGGAAAAACGATTGCTTCACATAAGACAGGAATTATTGAGATGTCGCTTAAGCAAATTTCTGAACAGCCACACAGATGAGTCGCTGTTTGCAATCCTGCTGCGGGAGACATACGGACTTGTGACTCTCATCGTACAGTTTGCACAGCATCCCCTGTATGGCTTAAAAGACCTAGTCGATATACGGAATATAGATTCACGTGTAAGCGCGCATTCGGTGAACGTCTGCATTTTTTCTATCACCTTGGGCGCCCGCCTTGGTATGGACGAGAAGACGCTTTATTGTCTTGGAGTTGGCGCCTTGCTGCATGACATCGGCAAGGTCTTTGTTTCCTATCCGGTCATCAACAAACAGGGCGATCTTTCGATTGACGAATATAGGCACTACTGCAGTCACGTTTTGGAAGGAGCGAATCTTATTAAAAGTCTGAAGGGTGTGCCTCAGCATGTTTACGAAATAGTGCTGCAGCACCACGAGCGTCTTGACGGCAGCGGCTATGTACAGAATCTTGCAGCGAAAGACATCGATATGCTGAGCCAGATCGTAACGGTTGCTGATTCGTATGAAGCATTGATTACGAGCACGCCCAAGAGGAAAGGGTTATCGCAGCAGAAAACATTACAGATACTTAGAGAAGACGCCGAACACAAACACAAATTAAATCGTACCGCCTACCGTGCCTTGTATTCTGTCCTCGAAGAGTGAGCTGCCTGAATCGGTCTAATTACAGGCGAAGAGCGTCACAGATGTCCCTACTTTTGCAATACCGACTCGTTGGATGTCTCTCGCCAGCATATTCTTATTATGTCCTTCCGACCTCTGCCATGCGAGAAACTGCTCTTTCGCTGTTTTATAATTCCACCCAACATTTTCAATACAGAGGTTGCGTCCCGACATTTTGAATCTTTGATCAAATCCGTTGTGATTCAGTTGTCCGCGCCGGTGCAATTCGGCACTGTGACCTTGTGCAAGGCCTGCTAATTTTTTATCGAAAGAGAGGGTCTTTAGGCCGTGACTCAGCCTGTAACGATTGATCTGCGAAAGCAGCTCTCTATTATAATATGAAGGCTCGCTGATGTGTGTTGTCTTTTCTGAGGCGGATGCAACAGATAAAAAGAGAAAAGCGGATATCATGGCTGAAATAATTATTCTCATGCTGCATTTCAAAACGATGCAGGAATATATTCAGTGATCAGACTCACAGACGGTGTCGCCTCCTATGCTGACACGGGGCAGCCGAATCAAAAATTGGTGCCGGTGGGGAGGGTCGAACTCCCACGTCCTTGCGGACACCGGATTTTGAGTCCGGCGCGTCTGCCAGTTCCACCACACCGGCGAATTGAAAAAATTAGTATATCATAATTCTACCGTCCAAAAAAATATCGATTCACGATTCGGATTAGTCTGCGGGATGATCTTAAGCAGAAGGGTAATGATCAGAACTTTGAGTATCTCAAATGTCCCGTCCAAGTATGCTGTCCCATTTCTTTTTGAATGCCGCAAAGTGCTGCTCTTTAATGGACTCCCTCATCTTTCTAAAAAATGCCAAATAGAAATAGAGATTGTGGAGAGTATTGAGTCGCATCGAGAGGATCTCTTTTGCGAGAAAGAGGTGCCTGAGATAGGACCGCGAAAAGTTCCTGCAAGTATAACAGTTGCAGTCGGGATCGAGTGGAGTTGGGTCGGCCTTGTATTCTGTCCGTTTAATGCTGACACGACCCCTGCTCGTAAAGAGTGTTCCGTTCCGTGCATTTCTCGTGGGCATGACGCAGTCGAACATATCAAAGCCGTTTTCGACTGCGACAAGCATGTCCTGAAGATCCCCCACACCCATCAGATAACGTGGGCAATTCGCCGGCATCTGTGTCCCGACAGATCCGATGATATCGTACATCTCCCCCTTGGGTTCGCCAACGCTCAGGCCGCCCACAGCATAGCCGTCAAAGCCGATATCAACTAGTTCTTCGAGGCTCCGTTTTCGCAGGTCTTTGTACATACTGCCCTGGACGATGCCGAATAGGCTTGGAATCGCAGATGGCCGATCGTGCGGATGTCTGGTTGCATTAACGTTCAGAAGATACTCTTTGCATTTTTTTGCCCATCTTGTCGTCAATTCGAGAGACGTCACTGCGTAATCGTATTCGGCTGGATAGGGAGTGCATTCGTCAAAGGCCATGGCGATATCCGGGCCGAGCATACATTGTATCTCCATCGCTTTTTCGGGGCCAAGGAAGTGGAGCGATCCGTCGATGTGGGACCTGAATTCGACTCCGTCATCATGTATCTTCCTCAGCGCTGAAAGGCTGAATACCTGAAATCCGCCACTATCGGTGAGAATCGGCAGCTTCCAGTTGATAAAGGTATGAAGCCCTCCAATCTGATTGATGATGCTATGGCCTGGCCGCAGATAGAGGTGATAGGTATTGCAGAGGATAATCTCAGCGCCAATATCGCACAATTCATCCGGGGACATTGCTTTGACGGTTCCTTGTGTGCCGACAGGCATGAAAGCGGGCGTTTGGATTGTCCCACGGGGAGTCTCGATTAGCCCCGTGCGTGCTGTTCCATCATTATGGTAGATTTTAAAGTGCATAACGTATATTATAGCAGACTTATCCGTGGTGAAACAGTTGGGAGGCCGAAGGGGTTTGATGTAAGAACACTTTGATTTATAAGCATCAATCAGCATTTTCGTAATGGTTTTATCCAACACTTGTGAATTATCTTTCTGGAAATGCAAGCAAAATCAAAGGCTTATTTTTTGTATTTGACAACACAATATATTGTGGTATAATACCAGTGATTATACTAGATGAGGGGCTTTGCAGGCGCAACGATCTGATTGAAAAAGCGCCATTATTAAAATTATGCCGGTACTTATTTATTAATTCGAGCTTAAAAAGGGGAGAGGATCATGAGTAAATCAGGCACTCTTAATTTGACATCTAATGCTTCAAAAGTCCTCGAGAAGCGGTATCTGAAGAAAGACATGGAAGGCAAGGTCATCGAGACTGCCGAGGACCTTTTTAAAAGGGTTGCGAGCTTCGTCGCGTCGGCCGATGCCGCCTACGGCAAGTCGAAGGATGAGGTCAAGGACGTCGAAGAGGAGTTCCACGAACTCATCACCTCGCTCAATTTTCTCCCTAACAGTCCGACGCTTATGAACGCGGGCCGAAGGCTTGGACAGCTCTCCGCATGCTTTGTGCTTCCAGTAGATGACTCTATGGAATCAATATTCGATGGTGTTAAAAACGCCGCAATCATTCATAAATCCGGAGGAGGCACCGGCTTTTCATTCTCCCGGCTCAGGCCTAAAGGCGACGTGGTCGGCTCCACCAAGGGTATTTCGTCAGGTCCGGTATCGTTTATGACTGTCTTTGATACCGCAACCGAGGCGGTCAAGCAGGGCGGGACCAGAAGGGGGGCCAATATGGGTCTCCTTAGGGTGGACCATCCCGATGTCCTCGAATTCATCAGCTGCAAGGACAACAGTCATAAGCTTAACAACTTTAATATCTCTGTCGGCTTAACCGAGGGATTTATGAAGGCTGTGGAGAAGGATGAGGAGTACGACCTCCTCAATCCGAGAACGAAAAAAATAATGAGCACCCTGAAGGCCAGAGAGGTCTTTGACAAGATCGTGAAACAGGCGTGGAAGAACGGCGAACCTGGCATAGTCTTTCTCGACAGGATGAACGCCAGCAATCCCACTCCTGTTTTGGGCGAGATCGAATCGACGAATCCCTGCGGAGAGCAGCCACTACTGCCATTCGAGTCCTGCAATCTCGGCTCTATCAATCTTGCGCATATGGTCAAAATGACCGATAGAGGGGCCGAAGTCGACTGGGCAAAGCTCAAAGACACGACCCGGAAGGCCGTTCATTTCCTCGACAATGTTATCGATATGAACAAATACCCCCTCGAGGAGATTGAGAAGCATACTAAAGGCAATCGGAAGATCGGTCTTGGTGTTATGGGATGGGCCGATATGTTGATCCAGTTGGGCATCCGTTACAACTCCGACGAAGCGATTCAGACTGCCGAAGAGGTGATGAGCTTCATCCAGACCGAAGGCCGGCTTGCCTCGGGCGCCCTTGCCGAAGAACGCGGCGTATTCCCCAATTATGCCACGAGCATTTTTTACGACGAAATGGCAGTAAGAAACTCGACTGTGACGACCATCGCCCCCACCGGCACGCTTTCGATTATCGCGGCATGTTCTTCGGGCATCGAGCCGCTCTTTGCTGTTTCTTATGTGAGGACAGTCATGGAAGGCACAAAGCTTATCGAGACCAATCCTTTTTTCGAAAAAGAGGCGAAAAAGGTCGGGGTATGGACCAGGGAGTTGATGGAAAAGGTTGCGGAAGAAGGTTCTATCGCGCATTTCACAGAATTCCCCGAGGAAATGAGAAAGGTCTTTATTACGGCCCACGATATCACACCTGTCGATCACATCAAGATGCAGGCAGCCTTCCAAAAATATACCGATAACGCTGTCTCCAAAACTGTCAACTTCCCCAACGCGGCTACAGCCAAGGATGTGGAAGAGGCCTTCGTCCTTGCCTACAAGACGGGCTGCAAAGGTGTTACCGTCTACCGCGACGGTTCGAGAGAGGAGCAGGTCCTCAGCACGAAAAAAGCCGAGGAAAAGCCCCGGCCTCAGGCACAAGAACCAGGCAAGATCATCCCGAAAAAGAGACCTGCGATGATCCGGGGTGGAACTCGACTGATGAAGACCGGATGTGGCAAACTTTATGTCACCATTAACGAGGACGAAAACGGCAGGCCTTTTGAGGTCTTCACCAACATGGGCAAGGCCGGCGGGTGCGCGTCGAGCCAGGCCGAGGCGATCGGAAGGCTTATCTCCCTTGCGCTCAGGTCCGACATTGAGACCGATGAGATTGTTAAACAGCTCAAGGGCATATCCTGCCACCAGCCCTCATGGCACGAGGAAGGTCGGATACTTTCATGCTCCGATGCTATCGCAAAGGCCCTCGAAAACTATATCCCGAGCGGTACTAAGGCCGAAAATGGCAACGGCAACGGCAAATCCAAATATAACGATAACATAACAATGGGTGCTTGCCCCGAATGCGGCGGTACCATCCAGCACGAGGAAGGCTGCGCCAAGTGCCACAACTGCGGTTTTACCAAGTGTTAGTGAGGTAAGGTCAATGAGCGGCAACGGAAATACTACCCTCAAGAGGCCATCGTGGGACGAGTATTTTATTGAGATAGCCAAGGTGGTCGCATCGCGCTCGACCTGCCTGCGGAGGCGTTATGGCGCGGTCATAGTAAAGGACAAGGTCATCGTCAGTACCGGCTACAACGGGGCGCCGCGCGGCTCCATCAACTGCGTTGACCTCAATAAATGTAAGCGCAGGGAGCTTAACATCCCGTCGGGTGAGCGCTACGAACTCTGCGAAGCGGTCCATGCTGAACAGAACGCTATCATCAACGGGTCCCCCGAGCGAATGAAGGACGCGAGTATTTACATTGCAGGATCCGAGGAGGATGGTTCCGCTGCAGAAGGCAAACCCTGCCTCCTTTGCGCAAGGATGATCAGAAATGCCCAGATCAAGGAGGTCATCTATCTTGCCAAGGACGGTGTCATTGTCAAGGTCGAGAACCTTAAGACGCTTGACACGATACTCGCCAAGATCTAACCCCATGCGTTCAACCCTAAATAAGGGGATTCTATAGAAGGGGTAGCAGAGGTATCGATGTTTCTTTATCTCGTGCGTCACGGCGAAGCACAAAGTGAACTTGCCGACCCATTTCAAGCCCTTTCGGAACGAGGGCTGGGTAATGTTAAGAACATTGCGTCGTATCTCGTAGGGCTTAAAGTGCGCCCAGACATTATCTACCATAGCCAGAAAATGCGTGCAAAACAGACGGCTAGTGTTTTTGGGCAATTTCTTAGGCCCAGAAAGGGAGTTCAGGAAACCGATCACCTCGGACCTCTCGACGATCCTTCTGAATGGGAGCAGCGACTTAGAGACCGCGATATGAACATAATGCTAGTAGGCCACCTTCCTTACCTACCGAAACTTTTTTCGCTGTTGACATGTGGTTTCATTGATGACAGCACTATCACCTTTGGTCACGCCTCGGTCGTCTGTCTCAAAAGACAGCACAACGGCTCATGGATGCTGCAATGGATGCTCGGGCCTGAAGTGGTGGGTGTATTGCCGGCATGAATCTGCCGACGCTTGAGCGATACCTGATAGGCTATATCATAGGCTTCACGGTGTTTATGCTCGCGATTCCCGACGGTATCTATGCCGTTGCAACAACATATTACGGCCCCGACATTTTAAATCCTCTTATTCGCGTTATTATTTCTTTAGTTCTAATTATCATCGGTCTTGTCTTAGCAGTGTGGTCAAATATTGCGCTGTTATTAAAGGGCAAGGGCGGCCCTACCGACCTCTTTAATGTCGCGGTCAGTCCTCGAACACAGCATCTTGTTGTAGAAGGCCCCTATCAGTATACAAGGAATCCCATGGTTCTGGGCTTTTTCTTATGCTATCTCGCCATGGCACTCTACCTGAACTCAGTGCCGGCGTTGATAGGGGTATTCATCTTTTTTATTGCTGTGAGGTTCTACCTTCAAGAGACAGAAGAGAGAAGGCTGTGGAAGGATTTCGGCAAGGAGTTTGAGGAGTATCCCCGCCATGTGCCGATGATCGTGCCGTGCATATTCAAGAGACGAAAGAAAAGATGAGATATATGAAGAAATTGCTCGTTCAATGCTAGTTGATTCCCTATAGGATAGGGATCTACGGTGTGCCTAACTAAATTGATTCCAGACAGATGTTTAATAGTAAGGACTTTATCCATGGAAATATCTGATAATATTACACCGTTTTTCGATGAAGGCCATGGTGTTCTCGCCCAGCACTTAGGGGATTAGCAATGGCGATGTGGAATACGGTCTTGATTAAGTCGAGAAGCTGCTTCTTGAGCATGACGACGGGAACCCAAGCGCCATAGCATTTGTGGAGGCGATCAAATGAACATGATTAATTTTTGCTTCGGAATTCTTTGTCCCTTTCAAGAGTGCTTAGAATGGAGCACGCGGGGGGGGATGGTGCACGGCACTTATGACAGATAGGATCGACTAGATCGCATAACGAATTCTTATGGCAATATAAATATATCGAACTGAAGCTTATTGGCACGGCCCGTCCCGGTCGGGATGATTACAGGGAGAAGGAGACAGTAAATGTTGAAAGTCTTTAAGATCGTGTGTACGGGATTGCTGTTGCTATATTCGGCCACTTGCTCCGCTCAACAAGGAACAGCGGATGAGCAGCTTGTTAGACAGGTTATGAAAAAGTCAGGGCTAAGTAGGCAGATAGAACAGTTTCCGGCTATGATACAGGCCGACATCATCAGGGCGAATCAGGAGTCCAGCGATAAATTATCACAGAGTGAAATAAATGACTTAAGCAGCAAGGTGGCAGAGTCGTTCAATGCCAGAAAATTGAATGATACTGTTCAAATGCATATTCAGGAGAATTTGCCGGAGAAGGACATACGCGCAGTGTTGGAGTGGCTCAGTTCTCCGCTTGGAGAAAGGATATCGATGCTGGAAGAACAAGCTTCCAAGCTTGAGGCAAATAAAGACATACGGAAGATGGCCGATAGGATTGATAAAAACTCTGAGCGCGCCAAACTGCTCTCAAAATTGGATAATGCGATAAAAGCCACAGATGTTGGAGTGAGCCTTACTATTAATTTGCAGGTCGCTTTCATTTTGGCCGTAACCGCTGCGATGCCTGCGGAGCAGAGGCCTTCTGTCGAAGCGATTTTAGCCGAGGTTAATGACGATAGGGAACAATTGCAAAAGAGCATCCGGCAAGAGACCCTCGCAGGGTTTCTTTATACGTATCGGTCGCTTAAGGACGCCGAGATCGAGCAATATATCGCTTTTGCCGAATCGGAAGCCGGCATTAAATATCATGTACTTACTGCTGAAGGTCTCAATACTGCGGTAATGCAGGCTAGCCTTGCGCTTGGCAGTAAACTCAGCCAGGGCCTCGACAAAGAAGGAAGGAGTTCTTTTTAAAAATGAAGACTGACCATGTGATTGGACTCGATAATGGGAGGAAATGATGAAGGTTGTTCCATATGCTGAAATTGAAGCAACGCATTATGACAATGACCAAGCAAAAGGTGTCGCGGCTCGTGTAGTCATCGGCAAGGCCGACGGGGCAGACAAGTTCTGTATGCGCATCTTCGAGATTTCAGCGGGAGGAAACACGCCGAGGCATTCGCACGATTGGGAACATCAGATGTTTATTCATTATGGTCAAGGCGAAGTGTACGGCAATGGTCGCTGGAACTTGGCTAAAGCCGGCAATGTTCTGTTTATTCCGGGCAATGAAGAGCATCAAATACGAAATTCTGGCAAGGACACATTGATTGTCGTCTGTCTCGTTCCCGCGAAAGCCCCAGAGCTTTAAATGCTGAGGGAGTAATTAGGGTGAATAAAAAGAGCAGTTGGAGGGCCGCTGTGCGATGGATAGACAATAAGAAGGGACAGCGAGCCAGTCAAAAACGATAGAATATAGCTGTGAGACGTGCTAGAGTTAAGATTATACTATTTGTCACGCAAAGGTGAAATATTTGCGGCTGATCGAACCACTGGCATAGCCGGAGGTTGCTGACTTAAGACTATCGGGAGGGAATAGAGATGAACGCAGTAACACTTGTATTTGTAACGTTATGCATTTTTGCTATTGCGTACCGGCTTTACGGACTTTTCATTGCCAATAAGGTCCTGGGTCTGCGGGCTGATCGTCCTACACCGGCTGAAACCTGTGCGGACGGAATCGACTATGTTAAAACGAATAAGTTTGTATTGTTTGGACACCATTTCGCAGCTATAGCAGCAGCCGGTCCCTTGCTTGGGCCTGTTCTTGCGGCTCAGTTCGGGTTTCTGCCTGGGGCACTATGGATCATCGTCGGATGTGTGCTTGCGGGGGGAGTGCATGATATGGTTGTACTTTTCGCCTCGATGCGCCACAAAGGACAGAGCCTCGCAAAGATAGCAGAGAGTGAAGTCGGCAAGACAGTGGGAGTTGTCGCCTCTTTTGCCTTCCTCTTTATCCTTATCCTCACGCTTGCAGGGCTTTCCATCGCCTGTCTGAATGCTCTTTTCGAAAGTTTCTGGGGAGTCTTCGTCGTGGGTTCCACCATCCCTATTGCGGTCTTCATGGGCTTCTGGATGTACAAGATTCGCCCGGGAGACGTAAAAGGAGCGAGCATTGTCGGAGTTATATTGCTCGGCTTGGCTGTATATGCAGGAGGTGCGATAGAGCCCGCATCTGCACTTGCCCAGATACTGAAGCTCAGCAAGCAGCAGATCGCGGTTGCAATCCCGCTTTATGCTTTCACTGCTTCAGTTCTGCCGGTCTGGATGCTTTTGGCACCAAGGGACTATCTCTCTACCTATCTTAAGATTGCTACGATCGTAACTCTAGCTGTAGGAATCTTTTTCGTCCAGCCAGTGCTTAAGATGCCGGCGCTTACTCAGTTTGTCGGAGGGGGCGGACCGGTTATTCCGGGCAATGTTATTCCGTATGTCTTTATCACGATTGCTTGTGGAGCAGTATCGGGTTTCCATGCAATCATCGCTACAGGAACGACGCCAAAGATGCTGAATAGCGAGAAGGACATCCTTTTTGTAGGGTATGGTGCGATGCTGATGGAAGGCTTTGTTGCGATCATGGCCCTAATAGCCGCATGCGTGCTGATACCGGCGGACTATTTTGCCATCAATTCCGCTCCGGCCGCGTTTGCGAAACTCGGAATGCCTACTGTTGAACTCAGTAGGCTTGCAACAGAAGTAGGTGAAAAAATCCAGGGTAGGCCCGGAGGCGCAGTGTCCCTTGCGGTCGGTATGGCATATATCTTCGATTCAATCCCATATATGAAAGGGTTAATGGCGTATTGGTATCACTTTGCCATTATGTTCGAAGCGGTTTTCATACTTACAGCTGTCGACGCCGGTACGCGGGTTGGGCGGTTTCTGCTTCAGGAGATGTTTGGCAAGATCATCCCGAAGTTTAATGAGAAAAAGTGGGTCCCCGGCATTATCATTACGGGTGGTCTCTTTTCTTTCTCATGGGGTTATCTGGTGTATACGGGGAATATCTCTACAATCTGGCCGCTCTTCGGCATGAGCAATCAGTTGCTTGCATCGAGCGCGCTCATCATTGTTACCACGATGCTGATCCGTATGGGCAAGGCAAAATATGCATGGGTGACTGCGGTGCCTGGCATATTTCTCGCTTTTATCACCATGTATGCCGGTTATCTGAATATCACGGTCGCATATCTGCCGAAACAACTGTATTTATTGGCAGCCTTAGCAACTATTGTCATGGGTATGATGATTGTTGTGTTCGTTGGCACTATCAAGCGCTGGTTTGAACTGCTCCAGGTCAAGGAGCGAGTCAGGGATGTCTGGGGAGAGGCAGTGATTGCACCGATCGAGGGCGAGATGTGTCTGATTCCTACCGAACCGGAAAAGAGCCTGCAGGCTAAAAGTGCGGAGGAAAAATGGATGGGATAGTGAGTAATAGCACATGACGCGATTTTGTAAGATTGAAACAAAAAAGGAGAGCTGTTGAATGACGCGGTTAGAACAGTTGCAGGGCAAGTTGCCAGTGCATGCTGGGATACACACTCAAGGCGAATATATCGCAACCGCTGTTTTGGCATTGCTCCTCTTTATGGGGGGTGAATACCATTTTGTGTTTCAAAAAAGAAGTCCCCATATCAGGCAGAACGGAGAGATATGTTTCCCCGGAGGCGTGTGCCATCCAGGAGATTCCACACCCGAACGTACGGCCATACGGGAAACAGGTGAAGAGATGGGGATTCCGGCTGAGAAGATTAAAGTTATCGGAGCGCTTGACGCCCAGATAGCCTCAGTGGGTGCGATCGTTCATGCCTTCGTGGGTGTGGCCGACATAAGCAGTCTTGATGAAATTGCAGCAAACAAGGATGAAGTTGAGTGTGTTTTTTCCGTTCCGGTATCGCATTTTGAAAAGAATGAACCGGAAAAATACCAGACTCTCCTCAAAGTTCATCCTGCTGTTACAGACGAAAAAACGGGCGAGGAAATAGTTTTATTCCCGGCACGGGACCTGGGACTGCCGGACAAATATACGAAACCTTGGGGAAGCCTCAAACATGACATTTATGTGTATAAAGTAGACCAGCGAGTGATATGGGGAATAACGGCAAGATTCATCGTCGATATTGTCAATAAGTTGAAGTCGTAAAGGTACAGAAAGGGAGACGGTTGGAGATGAAAAGTAGGCTGGTGCCGAATAAGGATATCCACCAGTACAGCAACATCCGGTCCAATATGAAAGAGATCGAGAAGATCATCTCTGCACATCTGAGCCTTCCGATCTCGGCGATTATCGCCAGGTGGAGCGAGAAGGGCCGCTATTATCACGATCTGTCCCATCTCGACGACCTAATCGGACAGATATTTGCACAGAACATGGTTGACAGGGCCCCTCTTGTGCTTCTTGCCTTGATGCACGATATCATTTTCAATCCGCGGGGCACCAACAATGAGGATGCATCGCGCGCTTTCTTTAATGCCTGTGTAAGGCCGTCATCTCGGTATAAGGCAGTTGTCGATGAGGGGATTGTACAGACGAAGTACGAAGTCATGACAAAGCCGCAGTCCAACATTATTCGCACCTTTATGCTCATGGACCTGAAGGGGTTCCTGACAGGCGACATGAACAGGCTTATTATCGAAGAAAAGAAGATATTCAGGGAATATCAGTGGGTCGATTATTCAGTCTACCGGGCAACTAGGCTGGCGTTTCTGGTTCGCGTTGCAGATAACTATTCCTGGCTTCTCCCGAAAAGCGAACGAGCCGTGAGGGTATCGCTCATGCATGCTTATACGGAATATATACGTGCTAGAAGGCCGAATGTAGGGGTATACGCAGGCAGCTATAATCCCTTCCACATAGGCCACATGGACGTCCTGCATCAGGCTGAGAAGATCTTCGATAAGGTCATCATTAGTGTGGGCATGAATCCGGAAAAAACTGACTGTCGGAGTTGGGATGTAATCGCGAAGGAGCGAACCACAGCAATCGAAACACAGTTGCCATTCCACCAGGTCGAGGCCTTCCGTGGCTTTTTATCCGATTATCTTAAACGGAAGGCACAGGATCAGGATGTAACACTCATCCGGGGCATTCGTGACGGCTTCGATCTCAGGCAAGAGGTCATCCAGTTGAGGTATGTGCAGGAGCAGTATCCCGATTTGAAGGTTGTTTATATCCCCTGCAAAAAAGAGTTTGAGCATATCAGTTCCTCATGGTTGCGGTTGCTCGAGTCGATTGAGCCTGGCAGTTCGGCCCAGTATCTACACGTTCCAGGGGAATAGAATTAATTTAGAGGTGACAGGTAAAAAAGAGAGATAGTTTTAAAACAGCGCAAGAAACAGATATATTTTTCGCTCTGGAAGAGACTGGATATAATGGAGTCCAAAAACGATGGAGTATTCGAAGTCGGGAAAAATCTCTGAGCTTCGCGGGAAGACAGAAGAAAAGCTGAAAGAACTAGAAGAACGACTAGGGGAGTTGTCCTCAAAGGACATCGGTCAGCTTGTTAGTGTACTCAGAACTTACCAAGGCGAGCTGGAGATGCAAAACCAGGAATTGCTCCGGGCACAGGAGGAGATCGAGAAATCATGCAGCAGATACTTTAATCTGTACCAGTTCGCCCCCATTGGCTGTTTCACCCTAGACGAAAAAGGTTTAATCCGCGAGGTCAATCTTGTCGGCTCGCATATTCTGGGTGTCGATAAGAATCTTCTAAATGCTACGCCGTTCCAGGGGTATGTGGATTCTAGAGACCGGGACATCTTCAACTTACACCTGTCGGAGGTTTTCAAGGGACGTGAGCGCAGGACATGCGAGCTCAGACTCGGGAGAAATGCCGCTCCCCTCACCAATGTTCGACTGCTGAGCGTAGCTGATAAAGATACCGAGGCTAGTCCTGTCTATTGTCGGACAGTAGTGGTTGATATCGCCGAACGCAAACGCGCGGAAGAAGCGGAAATCTCAAAAGAAGGGGCAGAGGCTGCTAGCAGGGCAAAGTCAGACTTCCTTGCAAACATGAGTCATGAACTGAGGACCCCGCTTAATTCTATAATCGGATTTTCAGAGATTCTTCAAGATGATAGCGCCGGCGATCTTAATGATAGACAGCGTGAATATGTGGGCTACATTCATGACAGCGGTATGCATCTGCTCAGACTAATTGGTGAAATTCTCGATCTTTCGAAGGCGGAAGCTGGCAAGCTGAATCTAGAGTTGTGCCGGGTGCTTTTAATTGATATTCTCAAGGCTGCCTTAAATATGCAGAAAGAAAAGGCAATGACTCACGGGATCAGTCTCAGTCTTGAGATGGGCACTGACAGAGACGTCGAGATCGTGGCGGATCCATTGAGGCTTAAGCAGATTGTATTCAATCTCCTCAGTAACGCGGTAAAATTCACTCCGGATGGAGGTTCAGTCCGTATTAGATCGCAGGTGCTCTCTCAGGAAACAGGAGGGATCCCTGATGAGTGCGTGGAGATCTCGATCGAAGACACGGGGATAGGAATACGGCCTGGGGATATGAAGAATCTCTTTAAGGGGTTCACGCAGCTTAATTCTCCTTACGCCGATAAATTTGAGGGCGCCGGTCTCGGACTCGCACTGAGCAAACAGCTTGTTGAACTTCATGGCGGGCGCATTTGGGCAACAAGCGAATATGGAAAAGGCAGCACCTTCACTTTCCTCATTCCGAAACGAGGAATAACCGCGCCCTGATTTCAGTTTGCGTGACAAAAGCCGATATCTCTGGGCAGCATGTTACCCGATCCTGACGCATCCTGGGAAGCTTGATGAGTTACTCTATCGAAATTTATGATGTGTAATAATGGAGGATAGTCAGAGGATCGTAAGTATGAGATGAGTCGGAATAAAGTATAACAAATGAGAGTAATTTTTTTGGGGGAGGGGGGCGTGCATCTCGTCACGAAGACAACATTACTGCTTACGGCAGTTGTCACCACGGTGCTTGTAACCGTAAGCGTTTTTTTCCTTCATTATCACGAAGAGTCGCTCAGGCAGACTATTTTAAAAGGCGTGGATGGTCAGGTGAAGATTGCGGCCCACGGCATCGAAACCTTTATCAATGAGGGTTTGAAGGATGCCCATGCCACCGCCATTACCCTGCCTATGAAGGCCCTTCTGGAGGGCAGATCCCATGAAGTCGAATCCCATCTTAAAAAACTCTTGGAGATCTTTCCAGAGTATCAGAACGGGATATTCATACTCGACAAAGAGGGAAAGTTTCTAGTAGATTATCCTTCTCATCCGGAATTGCGCGGTCAATCATTTGCCTTCCGCCAGTACTACCAGCGCACCGTCCAAGAGAGAAAGGGGATAGTTGGCGAGCCCTATATATCAAAGCGAACAGGACAGCCAGTGCTTACGTTTACGTCACCGGTGACTGATGAGCATGGTCAGCTTATCGCTATTGTAGCCTGCTCAACGGACCTTCTTTCCTACAAAGCATTAGGCGGTTATCGCAAACAGAAATTCGGGGATACGGGCTACTTGTTTATCTTTGACAGGGCACGTCGGCTAGTTCTTCACCCTGAGGACGACCGGCTTTTGACATTTGTCGGGGAAGGGAAGAATATGATGATGGAGGCCGCGATCAAGGGATTCGAGGGCGAGGGAGAGACGGTCAATTCAAAGGGTGTCCCCATGCTACTTTCGGTCAGGCGGATTGCGAACACCGACTGGATTGTTGCCGTTCAGGTAACGCAGCAGGAAGCCTATGCACCAGTCTCAAAAGCACGTGAGCGCATATTGCTTATTTCAGGCATCGCTATATTACTGGCTATTGTCCTTGGTGCTATAGCAATTCGTCGCGTCTCCAGGCCGCTCGAGCAGTTCGAACGTGTTGCTTCCCAGATTAGCGCAGAACTTGAAAGTACGGAGACGAAAGGGACGTACGATCCGGCACATTCCTCTCTGGATATTCTGAAAAAAATTCGATCCCGAGATGAAATCGGGCTGCTCGCAGCATCCTTCCTGCGTCTTGCTGAGAAGCTCAATCTAACACTAGGTTCGCTGCAACGTTCAGCGGAGGAATGGGAGCGCACATTCAACTCGGTAAAAGAGGCTGTGGTTACACTCGACAGGGACGGGCGGATCATAAGGATGAATCGCACAGCAGAAGACTGGTTCAGGACGTCGGCAAAAAAAGTTCAGGGACAATACGGCTATAGGGTGATATTCGGTAACGATGCACCTCCGGGGGATTGGCCTGACATATCGTCTCTCATGGAGAATCAGAGGGTTGTCTGGTCTCATGGCATTGATAGGATGAACGGGATATTCGAATTCACGATTACACCGATTACGCATTATGGGACAACCACCAATGCGGTGCTCGTAATAAGTGACGTGACTAAGAGGGTCGAGTCCGAAGAACAAATCCGCGAAATGGCATTTTACGACCAGCTTACCGGCCTGCCCAACCGTTTCCTACTGAAAGACCGCATTCAACAGGCTATCGCGTCAGCCAGTCGCAATGAAAAGAAGGCGGGCATCATGTTCATTGACCTCGACCGTTTCAAGGAGATCAATGATCTCTGTGGACACGATGTAGGCGACGAGGTTCTCAAGGAAGAGGCGAAGGAGATTGCTCTGTGTCTGCGCAAGAATGATACACTCTCGCGATTTGGTGGAGATGAGTTTGTCGCCGTCCTACAGGACATCGACTTACCGCGCGAAGCCGAAACCATCGCGGTACGAATCATCGAGATGCAAGCATTCCCTCTGGGCATCGACAATAATGAATTGCATGTGAGTTCGAGTATTGGTATAGCATTGTTTCCCGATGACGGAGCAGATAGCGAGACCCTGTTGAAACACGCGGATATTGCTATGTATCGGGTAAAGAACCAGGGCCGCAATAATTACCAGTTTTACAGCCAAGAGAGTGGTGGCACTTTGTTGATGCCGCATCCCGATTAATATTATCCGAAATGTGCAGTCAAACCGAATTGAGCATGAACTGAACAGCCTCATGCGGCAGCTGTGAGGTAGCACCCCTGGCGATCGAGATTTGTACGGAACGGGATGTCAAATCGCTCAGTATTGCAAGTTCTGGAAAGCAGAAAGAGGATGTCTTCCGAGGATAAAGCCGGCTCTTTGGGTGATGAATATCTGATATGGTTGTCTTGTGTCCTGAAGAGGTCTCTTTTACTGATGCTGTTGCATTTGTCGAAAGACTTGGTATCTTGTCCCACGTACACGTTTTTTTTGACCTGGAATTACGGTCGTTTATTAACAGGCAGGGGTGCAGTCGTCGAGGAACTCTCCGACAGGTATGGATCTGTATTGCAGCCTGCCCTGCAGGGCAATTGCCAGTTGCCATTTTACTTCCGACGCTCTATCGGCCGAGATGGCAGGAGTCCTTGATGACAGCCACGAATCTTGAGCCGCGTATTGTCGCTTTCCTCTGCTCGTTGTGTCTCTCGGCAAGTGACCGACCGTGTAAGGATCTCCCAGCTGCACTACCCTCCGAATATCCGGGATTGTTCGGGGGGCGTGCAGCAGTCGTGTTGAACCCGCGGTTTTTGGTTAGACCTGTAAAAAAGGGTTGACGGTGCTATAATATTGGCATGTCAGCCCGGACAATGCTACTACCGGATAAGCAATCTCGTCACAAGAAAACGCCCTCGCGTCATTATCAGGATTTCGGTAAATGGGAATTGGGAAGAATTGTCACAGACCCGACATCGTTTCTAGTAATATAGATTTTTTTAAAAAAAGGAGGTAATCATGGATGTTTCGAGAAGAGACTTCCTGAAGATCACAGGAAGCACGCTCGCCCTTGGTTCCGTCGGAACAGCTCTTTCGCCTGCAGCGGTTGCTGCCCAGGAGTTCAGAATAAAGAACGCCAAGCAGACGACAACTATATGCCCATATTGTTCTGTAGGCTGCAGCATCCTCATCCATACGATTAACGGCAAAGTTGTCAACACCGAAGGCGATCCCGACAGTCCCATCAACGAGGGCACTCTCTGCCCTAAAGGTGCATCGCTGTTCCAAATGGCCAATAACCCGACGAGGCTTACCAAACCACTTTATAGGGCGCCGGGTGCGCTGGAGTGGAAAGAGGTTGAATGGGAATGGGCGCTTGACCAGATTGCCCGAAAGGTCAAAGATACTCGCGATAGGACATTCAAGGTAACCTCCAAATCGAAGATCAAGGAGAAGACGCCTGATGGTACCGAAGTCGATGTGGAAAAAGAGTTCGTAGTCAACAGGACAGACGGCATCGCCCATGTTGGAAGCGCGGCAATGGATAACGAGGAATGCTATCTCATGCAGAAGCTTGTCCGTTCCTGGGGGCTGGTCTATATAGAGCATCAGGCCCGCATATGACACTCTGCAACTGTAGCGGCTCTGGCAGAGTCGTTCGGACGAGGTGCAATGACAAATCACTGGGTGGATCTTCGTAACTCCGATGTAGTATTGGTCATGGGAGCGAACCCGGCCTCGAACCATCCAGTCTCAATGAAGTGGATCGTGAAGGCGCGGGAGAACGGTGGCAAGCTGGTCGTGGTTGATCCCCGTTTCACCCAGACAGCGGCAAAGGCTGACATTTACTCGCCGATCCGTTCCGGAACGGACATAGCGTTCTTGGGCGGCATGATCAAATACATCATCGATCACAATCTTTACTTCCGGGAATACGTCGTCAATTACACAAACGCCGCGTTCCTGGTCAATCCCGACTTCAAGACCTCGTCGCAGCTCGACGGCGTATTCTCGGGCTACGATGAAAAGACCCGCAAGTACGACAAGAAGACCTGGTCTTTCCAAATGGATGAGAAGGGACTTCCGAAGAAGGACCCATCTCTCAAGGACCCGAACTGCGTCTTCCAGCTGCTGAGGAAACAGTATGCCCGATATACTCTCGACAAGGTTTCAAGTATCGTCGGTTCGCCGAAAGAAAAGATCGAAGCGGTCTATAAGGCTATCGGTTCGACCGGCAAACCGGACAGGACAGCCACTGTTTGTTACGCCATGGGATGGACCCAGCATACCGTCGGCGTACAGAACATCCGCTCCTTTTCGATAATCCAGTTCCTTCTCGGCAACATCGGCATGCCGGGAGGTGGTATCAATGCATTAAGGGGAGAGTCGAATGTGCAAGGATCGACTGACCACGGTCTTCTCTTCCACATATGGCCGGGCTACAACCCGGTGCCGACCGCAACCGTCGTCGACCTCAAGGCTTATAATGATAAGTTTACTGCCAAGACGAAAGACCCCAGGAGCGTCAACTGGTGGGGCAACAGGCCGAAGTATATCGCGAGTTATCTGAAAGCGATATATGGAGACAAGGCAAAGCAGGAGAACGACTTCGGCTATAACTGGATGCCGAAACTCGACGAGGGCATGAATGCCTCGTGGCTCAATCTGTTCGACCAGATGTTCAAGGGCAAGTTCGAAGGTTTCTTCGCCTGGGGCCAGAACCCAGCCTGTTCGGGCGCCAATGCCAACAAGGTGAGAAAGGCGATGACCAAGCTTAAATGGATGGTCAATGTTAACCTTTATGATAATGAGACCGGCTCATTCTGGAAAGGGCCGGGCATGGACCCAAAGTCTATCCAGACAGAGGTTTTCATGCTGCCATGCTGCTCTTCTGTCGAAAAGGAAGGCAGCATTACCAACTCGGGGCGTCTTGGACAGTGGAGGTATAAGGCGATAGAGCCCATCGGAAAGTCGCTGCCCGATGCGGAGATCATGAATGAGCTTTATTTCAGGGTGAAAGGGCTCTATCAAAAAGAGGGTGGCAAATTCCCGGCGCCGATCGTAAACCTCTCCTGGAACTATGGAGAGAAGAATGCGGAAGGCAAGGTCAAGCATGTCGATATCCATACTGTCGCCAAAGAGATCAACGGTTACTATCTGGAGGATGTGTACGACAAGAAAGCGACCCCGCCGAAACTGATCGGAAAGAAGGGAGACCTGGTGACCAATTTTGTGAGCCTCCAGGACGATGGCTCCACCTCCAGCGGCAACTGGCTCTTCTGCGGCAGTTACACCCAGAAGGACGACAAGATCATGAACATGATGGCGCGCAGGGGCAGGGAAGACCCGACAGGTCTCGGACTCTTTTCAAACTGGGCATGGAGTTGGCCGGTCAACAGGAGGATTATATACAATAGGGCCTCGGTCGACCTTTATGGCAATCCGTGGGACCCTAAACGCGCGGTCCTGAAATGGAACCCAACAAAAGAAAACCCCCAGACCAAGAAGCCGGGCGTTTGGGAGGGGGATGTCCCTGACGGGCCCGCCCCTCCTATGGCCGATGAGAAGGGAGGCAAACTGCCCTTTATCATGAAGCCCGATGGAGTGGGGTCGATTTTTGGTCCCGGCCTAGCGGATGGTCCGTTCCCGGAACATTACGAACCGCTGGAATGCCCGCTCCAGGAGAATCCTATGTCCAAGAAGCATAGGATAAATCCGACGGTGAAGCTCTTTTTCGGCAAGGAGGGCAGCCTTGAGGAGGATATCTTCTACTCGTGCGACACCAGATATCCTTTTGTCTGTACAACGTATCGCGTAACCGAGCATTGGCAGACCGGTGTCATGACGCGCCATGTTCCGTGGCTGCTCGAAGCCCAGCCGCAGATGTTTGTGGAGATGAGCAATGAATTGGCGAAAGAAAAGGGCTTCAAAAACGGTGAGAAGGTGACCGTTTCATCCGCCCGAGGAAGCCTTTGGGCCATCGCGATAGTCACCGACAGGTTCCAGCCATTCAAGGTAATGGATACGACTATCCACCAGGTAGGCATGCCATGGCATTTCGGATGGCAGTTCCCGGTGGATGGCAGCGGAGGCGAGAGTGCCAACCTCCTCACGCCGACCATCGGCGATCCGAATACGATGATACCCGAATCGAAGGCCTTCATGGTCAACATCGAGAAGGCGAGGGGGTAATACCATGGCAAGAGCGAGTTTACTTATATCTCCGGAGTTATGTATCGGCTGCAGGGCCTGTCAGATTGCCTGCAAATCATGGAACCAGTTGCCCGGGGATAAGACGGTCAACAGAGGGACTTTTGAAAACCCTGCGGATCTGACGCCGGACCTGTATAACAAGATAAGGTTTGTCGAGGTGCCATCGGAGGCAAATCCCGTTCGCTGGCTCTTCGTGAGCCAGCGCTGCATGCACTGCGATGATGCGGGCTGTATGAAGATATGCCCTGCACCGGGAGCGCTTTACAAGACAAAGGAAGGAGCTGTTGCGTTCAACAAAGACAAGTGTATCGGCTGCAAGCTCTGCGCCGCTGCCTGCCCCTTCAACGTCCCGCGTTATGACAAGAATGACAAGGTGTCAAAGTGCAATCTTTGTGCGGATAGGATCGCAAACAATATGGCACCGGCCTGCGCGAAAACCTGTCCCACGGGGGCCATCTCATATGGCGACAGGGATGCCCTTATAGCAAAATCCCAGAAGGCCGGCTATTCCAAACTTTACGGTCAGGCTGATCTCGGCGGTCTCGGCGCGCTGTATGCGTTTCATGACGCACCAAAGCTCTACGGTCTCGATGAGAAGCCAGCTATCCCAGAAATGGTCGTCTTCTGGCACAAGTATCTGAAGCCCCTCTCCTGGATCGGGATCGGAGGCACGGCTGCACTTATGCTCCTTCATTATGTGGCGATCGGGCCGAAGAAGGATAAGGAGGGAAACGACGATGCAAAATAGTGATCTCGTGAGAAAGGAAAGCACCTTCGGTATAGTCAACCATTGGGCGCTGGCAATTAGCTGCATTGTATTGACTATCAGCGGATTTGGGTTTCTGTTCCATATAGAGGGCATCGGAAATGCTTTCGGAGGTTTCCCGGCGATGAAGGGTATTCATAATTGGGCAGGGGTCGTCTTCAGCGCATCGCTTGTTTTGAGCATGTTTAACTGGCTGAAGGAGTCGCTCACGTTCGATTCAGACGATATCGGCTGGATATTGACTGCCGGAGGATACCTGAGCCACAAGGCCAAAGTGCCGCCTATGCACAAACTGAACACGGGACAGAAGTTTTTCTATCTCACCCTGCTCGTGTCCGGATTCGCGATTATTGCCACCGGTTTTATTATATGGCTCATGCCTGAAAACAAGCCGGCGCTAGTCTGGTCCCATTTTATCCACAATGTGAGCTTCATTGTTATTACTGCGTTCATCCCGGTCCATGTCTATCTGAGTACGCTCGGAAATCCGGGGACCATTCGAATAATGATCACCGGCAAGATTCCTTACTGGTGGGCCAAGAAGAAGCACCCCAAGTGGATTAAAGAGCTTGAAGAAGGACGCAGTCATTAAAAGAACTGTGCGTTGAAAATAGTGGAAGGCCGTAAAAAAGCTGTTTGATGAAGATGACGAGGCGTCGGGACATGCGAGACGCTGACGCCTTGTTTGTCCATGCGCGGCAATTCGTTCTCCCCCCCATCAGGGGAATCCCTCTCCCCTGGCGGGGGGAGGGGGAGCTTGACGGCAAAGCCTTCTTCAGCCACCTTTAATTCCAACTGCAAATGTCTGTTTTAATGGGTATAATGAAGCTAAGGGGAGGAAAAATGAAAAAAATATTTATTATTCTTTTTGCAGGACTGCTTGTCCCCATAGCCTCCGCTGAGACCATGCGTTATAACGTCTCACTTGAAGGATCTCCGTCCGCTGGCCCGCAGAATGCTCCTGTCACGATTGTCGAATTTATCGATTATCAATGACCTCACTGCGTTGCGGTCGGTCCGGCCGTCGAGAAGATTACAAAGGATTACGGAAGCAGGGTCCGGCTCGTCATAAAGTTCTATCCTTACAAATACCGCGATTTTGCCCGGATTTCTGCCGAAGCGGCATTGGCAGCGTCAGACCAGGGGAAGTTTTGGGAGATGCACCGGCTTCTGCTCAAGAAGTCACCAAAGCTTGATCGGGACAGTCTCATCGGTTATGCGAAGGAGATCGGGCTCAACGCGGATAAATTCACAGAATCGCTTGACAAGCGGAAGAACGACAAGATAATAGAGCGAGACGTAAATCTCGCCCTCTCTCTCGACCTTTACAACACACCAACCTTTTTCATCAACGGGCGGAGGGTCATTGGCGATGTCCCCTATGAATACCTGAAAAAGATTGTTATTGAGGAACTCGATGCGGCGAGGAAATAGCTGGAGCGGCATCATCCTCGTTCTTTACATTTTAGTCTCGGCAATGAACGCCTATGGCGGTCATCTGGAGCCCTTCAAGTCCGTTCCTATTCCGTTGGCCAATCCCCAGACTCCCGAAAAAGTGGACCTCGGCAAGAAACTCTTCTTCGATAGGAGGCTCTCCGGCGATGGCACGATGAGTTGCGCTACCTGCCATATCCCAGACTTGGCCTATACCGATGGTCAGGAAATTTCGCTAAGCTATCCGACCACGAAGAATTGGAGGAATACGCCAACACTTATCAATATCGCCTTTTTCAAAAATCTTTTCCACGACGGCAGGGTCACCTCTCTTGAGGATCAGGCCCTGTTTCCGGTAATGTCATCCTTCGAAATGAACCTCAACCTTGATTACCTTGAAGAAAAGCTGAGGGTTGTTCCTGAATATGTTACCGCCTTCAAACAGGTTTTCGGCGGAGACGTTTCTAGAGAGCGAGTTGCCATGGCTATCGCTGCATTCGAGCGGACTCTCGTTTCAGTGAACGCACCTCTCGATCGATATCTGAAAGGGGATCAGTCAGCCCTGTCCGGAGATGCAAAAAAGGGTTATGAAATATTCACCGGCAAGGGCAGGTGCACCGAATGCCATTATGGGGTGAATCTCTCAGATGACAAGTTCCATGCGCTGCATGTCCCGGAGAATCCCGAACACCGGAAAGACCCGAGGATTATTGCCACTAGGCGTTTTGTTGCAAAGGTATACCATTATGACGACTACGCGAATCTCGATGAGGATCCTGGCAGATACCTGATCACTAAAGATAGAAAAGACTGGAAGGCATTCAGAACACCGACGCTCAGAGAAATCGCAAAGACCGCTCCTTACATGCACAACGGAATATTTGCCACCATCGACGAAGTGATCGAATTCATTAACAGCGGAGGCGGTGAAGGAAATATCGCGCTGAAGCCTCTGCGACTTAGTGCCGATGAAAAGTCGCAAATTAAAACATTTCTTAACGAGGCCCTGAGCGGTGAAGATTTGGTGCTCACTTATCCCTTAATCCCTTGAGCCACGAAGTACGTTTGTTGAAAAACTGCGGATCTGAGGTGGTTATCTTTCTGTCTGTGCAAGAGAGAAACAGGTAAACTTTTCTCTCGTAACATAATTTATAAGGATTCGACTTTGAACTGTAAGTCTGAAAGACTTTGCCGTCGAATAGGGACAGTTTATAATATGGAAAAACTTGACCCTCATGCCCTTCACTCCTCGTCCCCCGAGAAATGGGTCGAGCAGGCCCCTATTGTAAGACAAACACTGATAGAATATATCCCAATATCCTACAAAAATATCAGACGATAACGGATGCTTCAAAAGATCATGAAGACATATAATGAACTGAGTATAAAGATATAGTTGAAACCGTCGCAAACAGATCTCTCATTAGGGAAGTTAAGATGCCGTTTACTTATTTGAAAAAAGCATATGATTGAGGAAGTAGCAGTGCCTAATACGGCCCCAGTTATCCGACGTCGGAAAAATGGTACCGTTCTGCTTCAAGTAAATATATTGCCTATCTTCAATCGAGAAGGGGATACCCAAGCATTAAGATTCAGGATGATAGAAATAATGCGAAAAAGATAGGCATGAAGTTATGCAATCAGGACAAACAAAGTTTATCAGATCCATCCGAAATGTGGATGGAAACAATGAGCGCTTAGCGAAACCTGATGCGAATGGTTGCAATCAATTAAATTGTCTCTTGAGAGAAGAATGTTTGAGTGCTGCATGAACAAGGAATTAGTTTATCGCCAAAATATACAGACACCATATTATCAGGAATAATGGGCACTTCTGTACTGAAATATTCTATCGGAGAAATCTTCTCCGCTGCCGGGATCACTATTAATGGAGCCAAGCCTTTCGACATCCAGGTCATAGACGATCGCTTCTATAATCGGGTCGCTGCTGACGGTAGCTTGGGTCTTGGAGAATCATACATGGATGGATGGTGGGAATGTGCAAGTCTTGATCAATTTATTTATAGACTTATGTGCTCTAATGCTGAAGATAAAGTTAGAAAGAATTGGAGAATGCTACTTCGGGCTGCAATATGTAATGTGAACACCAAGGCGAGGGCTTTTCAGGTGGGAGAAAGGCATTATGACATTGGAAACGAGCTTTATAAGAAAATGCTCGATAAGAGGATGACCTATAGCTGCGGCTACTGGAAAGATGTAGATAATCTTGACGATTCTCAGGAAGCAAAACTGGGGCTGATATGCCAGAAACTCGACCTACAACCTGGCGACAGAATCCTTGACATCGGTTGCGGATGGGGAAGTTTCATAAAATATGCAGCTGAAAGATATGGGGTCGAAGCGGTTGGCATAACCATATCTAAAAACCAGGTGATACTTGCCAGAGAGCTGTGTGAAGGGTTACCCATTGAGATCAGGCTTCAGGACTACCGGGACCTTGATGAAAAGTTTGATCATATTGTCTCTGTCGGGATGTTCGAACATGTGGGACACAAGAATTACAGAACCTTTATGGAGACCGTCCATAAATGCCTGAACGACGACGGACTTTTTCTACTCCATACCATCGGAGAAGTGTACACGAAAGTGACCATGGAGCCCTGGTTTGAAAAATATATCTTTCCCAACTCGCTCATCCCATCTCCGAATCAGATTAGCACAGCAATCGAAAAACTATTTGTCATAGAGGACTGGCATAATTTTGGCTATTATTACGATGCTACATTGACATCATGGTTCAACAATTTTGACAGGAGCTGGGAGGCATTGAAATATCAATATGATGATCGGTTCTATCGTATGTGGAAATACTATCTTTTGAGCGATGCAGGGACATTTCGTTCTCGCTGTCTGCAGGTCTATCAGATCGTACTCTCCCCAAAGGGAGTCCCAGGGGGATACTGCTCAATCCGCTGAAAGTCCGTTATAGCAGAATGGCATGAGTCTGATCTGAATAGGCTATCCGTTGAGCTTGGGAATGAGGAGGTCAATTTTGTGCCTGCTATGTACACTTTGTCACTTCGGTCGAATGAACACACCGATTACAAATTAAGAGCCGTACCATTGTAGCATGCCCTAGAGCTGTGTGGCGCAGGAAGCGCGCGGATAGCGGTCCCCAGAATATGATAAATCACTACTGAAAAAAGTACGCGTGAAATAGCACCTCTGTTTAGCATTAGGTCTCAAATCCATGTAATTCCTTCTTGTTAAACTCGTAAGTTCTGCGTTCAAGTTCTGCAATAACCTGAGCACCAAATAAAAGAATTACTGCCGCAACTTCTATACTGAGGAGAGCCACAACCGCCGTAGCAAAGGAACCATAAATTAAATTGACCATAGAGAGAACTGAGTAATACCAAACCAGCAAGCGGCGGGTAATCTCCCATAAAACAGTTGCGGTCATGCCACCGATAAGTGCGTGACGAAAGGTAATACGTGCCACAGGCATAACCAAATATATGGAGGTCAGCATAAACACCTCCCCAATGATTCCAAAAAGATAAAGTGTGACCATTGAAGTGCCCTCAAGGCTCAATCTCCAGCCCCAAAATATCAATTGTCTTTTTTCAAGAGTTTCTATTGCTCCTGCAATAAATGACACTAGCACTATACCCAGAGCCATTAGAAAAATATAAACATACGGAATGATAGCAGATATCAAAAAGTGACGATGCTGAATTTTGACGCGGTGAAAGAAAATTACCGACATAGCGTTTTCAAGCACAGTAAAGGCTATAGAACTGAAGAATAACATAACGAAGAACCCAATGAGACCTATTACCTGGCGATGCTCAAGAAATATTCGTGCCTGCTCAGTCAGAGTTGAAGCATAGCCTGGTATAACCATTCCGAGATATGTTGATAAGGTCTGGACCAACTGCTCTTCTCCTATAAAATGAGGTAGGACAATAAGGGCAAGGATTGACATGGGAACAATTGATAACAGGGTATAATAGGCAACTGCGCCTGATAAGAGGAGGCCCTGATTGCGCTTGAAATCGCGTAAGACCTTTAATAAAAAAATGAAGAGGTGATGCATCGGCCAGATTATATTTTGTGTTTTTATCATCAGTCGCTATGAAGTTACACAAATACATCGTCAATTACTTGTCAATAATTCCTGTATGAGGACAGTGTATTGTTAAACATGTAGGTAAGCAATCTATGATGAAATCCAGTATTGCCTGAATAGTCATCGGGTCACATGCTACACCGCCGCAGGCAGCACAGTATTTCGATCTGGTTCGCCGACAAGTCTGAAAAAGCAGGTTGATTAATAACTGCGCATTTACGATTAATATCCGCAGGAATCCGTGAGGGATAGAGAAGAAGAATAATACCCCTCAGATTACCTTCAATTTATATAAATCTTCGCTCACGCACAGTCTCGCCCTTGCCGCAATTCTATCATCATCCGATGCAAGTGAGTCTTTTAAGAACTCGGGATTTTCCAGAAGGAACTTTTTCATAGTGGTGAATGGGTCACGAATATAGTCCACAATCATCCCATGTTGTGCTCTTGTGATATACCCCCTTTGTGAAGCTGTATGGAACAGCTCGGCATCGATCTGTGCCACGGACAGGGTTGCTATCCCATACCCTTTTAGCACTTTATCGGCCCCTTGCAACCGATCAACGATGTTGAGAGCATGAGTGATAGTGCCGCCCAACTGTTTGATGGCGGGAATCCACACCTTTACATAACTGCTTGCAATAGTGACAAGGTCAGCAACATGCAGCGCATTTGCACCTTCTATCCAGTCTACTTGCCCAATATCATCATCTTCTTTTACCCATACAGATGAGTCTTTGTGGATGAACAATGAAGGTTTATTAAGTCTCTCGGCAACGATGGAATGGAAAAACCAGTCACGGCGTTCGCCACCGCTGACGAAATCGATTCTTGACACGTCTATATGGGTTTTTATTAAGTCAACAGTCTTCCGCACTGTGTCTCTAAATATGGGATGTGTTTCGTAGATTTCTTTGACCTTCGCATGAATGGCACTAATGTGCTTGCTGTAAGCAGAGATGCTGTCGGGGTGCGAAGTTATCAATTCTAAGAGTTCGAGGGCGGTTGCTTCTCCTCCTGCGAGGTAATGCGTGTTGATGTAAAAGGGACCGATTAAACCTGACGTATACCAGAAGGGAGTTTTTGAATCGGCGACTTTAATCGCGTTTGTTTTGAATAGATATTCCGTTATGTCATGCATAATTGTTTATTTTATCACATCAGTCAACTCATTGCAGAAAAAAGCGCACATTAATCGGCAATAGCGAGATTTTATCTTTGCATGCAGCAGTCTTATGGATTAACTGTATTAGCTGTTCCACGCGTTTCATAATGAGACGGTCAGATCTATTCTTTCCCCTAGCCTAACTTATTTCAACCTTGTAAGAAACACCGCACTACTATTGACAACATCTAAAGAGAAACTGTTTCTTCAAATTAAGGAACAATTTATTTATAGTTGAACAAATAAACTGCAGAGCTGCGGAGGTGGGACCTGTTAACCATATGTCCTTTAGTTGATAATTCAGTATAAACTTAGCTTGCGAACTTAATCATTACGGATATGCCGAAGGACGAATCCCTTGTTGAATTAAGTATGAACTCGCCAGTGTTAACAAATACTGATAAAATGCTTAAAAGGGGCTGTTCTATTCAATAGTGCAGGGATAGACCATGTTCACTGACAGAAGGGATGCTGGGTTTCAGCTCGCCGGAAAATTAACCCACTATAGAAACCTTAAGGGGGTGCTGGTCCTTGCACTTCCTCGTGGCGGGGTAGTCACAGGGTTGGAAATTGCGCGCGCTATCAATGCGCCTCTTGATATTCTTATAGTGAGAAAGATGGGCTACCCTGGGAATGAGGAACTTGCTATAGGTGCTATTTCAGAGACAGGCACTGTCGTCCTGAATGAACGAATTATTTCTACTAGTGGGATTCCGACGACGTATATCGACGATGAAATAGTGGAGCAAAAAGAGGAAATAGTGCGCCGAACGAGACTGTACCGGGGTGGCAAATCACTTGACAAACTTGAGGGCAAGACGATTATCCTTGTCGATGATGGAGTAGCTACGGGGGCTACAATGAAGGCTGCCATTGCCACATTGAAGCTGGAGAAAATTGAGAGGCTGGTTGTCTCCATTCCGGTTTCCCCGATCCGGACTGCCGATGAGCTTAGAATGATGGCTGATGAATTCATTTGTCTAAAAACACCAGAAGATTTTAAGGCAGTCGGCAATTACTATCGCGATTTTTCACAGGTGTCAGATGATGAAGTGGTGGAGATTCTAAGAAATATTTGGTGACCGAAGGGGAATGAAATAGCTAATCAATTAGTTAGTCAGATCTAAGGAAAACCCTCAAAGATCATTGGCAATTGAAAATTGAGGGTCTCGAATTTTATGACAGTAGGCGTATCGAATGTGAGGTGATAATGTCTAATTTCGAATTTAAGCGCCACACCCATGGAGCTTCGAGTTGTGGTGTTGGGTTCATTTGCGATGTATACGGTAATAAAAGCAGACAGATCGTCGACTGGGGCATCGAGGCGGTCAAGAACCTCACTCATCGCGGGGCAGTTGGGGCCGACGGCAAGAGCGGTGACGGTGCAGGTATCCTTATTGGCATACCACGAAAGTTTTTTGCAAAAAAAATCGGGGAACTCGGTCTTTCCATTTCCGACATTAACAATCTCGCCATAGGAGCTTTTTTTCTGTATGGCAATGTAGAGGACGAAATCGATAAGGCCCTGATGAGATATGGCTTCAGACCTGTTGGATGGCGCGATGTCCCGACCGATGACGACGCCCTCGGCAAGGCAGCTCTTCTAACCAAGCCGAGGATTAAGCAGCTTTTTATCGATACCGGCGATGTTGCTGTCGAGATGCGTGAATTCAATCTCTTTCTTGCCAGGAAGGTGATAGAAAAAAATTTTGGTAGCGATGTCTGCATCTCGAATATATCATCGAGAACGGTCCTCTACAAAGGCCTGCTCGTCGCGCCACAGCTTGACAGGTTCTATCCCGACCTCATGAGCGAGGACATCGAATCCTCATTCTGTGTCTTCCATCAGCGGTTCTCGACGAACACGCTTCCGGAATGGGTGATGGCCCAACCTTTCAGGGTGCTCGCCCACAATGGAGAGATTAATACTATCCAGGGAAACCGCAATGCGATGAAGGCTATAGAGTCAGCGGTATTGAGCAGTTTCCCCAAGGACCAATGTAGCATTATTAAACCCCTTGTTGCCGATCACGAGAGCGACTCTGCTTCCCTTGACCGTATTGTGGAGTTTCTCATGCTGGCGGGGTTCCCGCCGGAACTCGCCGTGAACATCTGTATCCCGCCTGCGTGGGAACATGCCCCGTATCCGCCTGATCAAAAGGCACTGCTCCACTATCTCTCGCTCCTCATGACACCATGGGACGGACCTGCTGCCGTTGTCTTTACCGACGGGGTAACCATAGGCGCCCATCTTGATCGTAACGGTCTACGCCCCCTTCGCTACGTCCTGACCGATATTGGCATAATGGTGATGGGATCGGAGGTAGGCATGGTCGATCTCGGCAATAAGTGTATTGTAAAGAAGGGACGCCTGGGACCTGGCGACACACTTGCTGTTGATCTCAGCAAAGGAGTCATCCGCGAAACCGGAGAAATTCTCGCTACCCTTGCATCGCGTCATCCCTGCGCTAAATGGCTCCAGCAGTCATTAATAACCCATAGACTCCAGCCCGTCGCGATGCCGGCAGCAAGTTCAGGTTTAGATCGACAAATTGCCTTCGGTTTCACAGGCGAAGAAGTGGATACGATATTGGCAGCAATGGCGCAGACCGGAGGTGAACTCACGTTTTCAATGGGAGATGATACACCCCTTCCGCCACTTTCGGAAAAGCCGCCACTCCTCTTCCGCTACTTCAAACAACGTTTTTCACAAATCACTAATCCCTCCATTGACCCGATCAGGGAAAAGCTGGTCATGTCCCTAGCCATGCATCTAGGTCCGCGCCGCAGTTTTCTGAGCGAGACAGCCGCGCATGCCCGCCGATACTGCGTTCCCTCACCTCTTCTCTTTGAAAAAGACATTTATGAGATCGAGACCGGGAGCGGCTTTAGAACGGTCCGGCTCCCAATCACATATCTCCGCGCGGATGGAAATCTTGCTGTAGCGATTGGAGCGCTCCGCCAAGCCGCTATTGAAGCTGTAAGGAAGGGCTCCGAAATCATCATCCTTACCGATCGGGACATTTCGAAGGAATGGCTCGCCATCCCGTCGCTCCTTGCGGTTTCGGCAGTATTTCAGGAATTACTTCGCCAGCAGTGCGGACACTGCGCGAGCCTAATCATTGAGACAGGCGAGGCCCGCGATGTCCACCACATAGCCTGTCTTATCGGTTTTGGTGCCTCTGCGGTTCATCCCTGGATTATGCCTCTGACGATCGCCGAACTATGCAGCCGCGGCGTTGTAAAACAGTCTTTTGATGCCGCCGTGAGCAACTATCGCAACGCTATCGAAGATGGGCTTCTTAAGGTCCTTGGTCGTCTTGGAATCGCCACAATCGACTCTTATCATGGAGCCCAGCTCTTCGATACCATCTGTCTGAAGCAGGGCATTCTCCATGAGTATTTCGGTCAGCTTCCTGCGAATATTGAAGCTGACGGATTATCTGAGATAGAGGCGTCACTTATTTCCCGCCATGATGCTGCATATGGGGTGTCCGAGCCAAAGCTCGACGCAGGAGGCACACTCAAATATCGCAAGGATGGTGAGGAGCATGCTTGGGCATCCCCCACGGTAGCGGCACTTAACCGTTTTGTGCGGCAGGGAAAGGCAGAAGGGTATCGTTCATTTGCTTCGGCAGCCGAAGGTCGGCCCATCTATGCGCGCCACATTCTGGGTTGCCGTGCAGGTATTGCGATACCAATCGATGAGGTCGAGCCCGAAGAGGAGATTTTTAAAAGATTTGTATCAGGCGCAATGTCTGTTGGTGCCCTTTCACCCGAGGCCCATGAGACTATTGCGGAGGGGTGTAACCGGCTTGGGATGAGGAGCAACAGTGGTGAAGGCGGCGAAGATCCTGCGCGGTACGGCACTATAAAAAATAGCGCTATCAAGCAGATCGCATCGGGCCGCTTCGGCGTGACGCCGTCCTATCTGGCCTCAGCCAGAGAGATTGAGATCAAAGTGGCCCAGGGGGCCAAACCGGGCGAGGGAGGGCACTTGCCAGCAAGCAAGGTGACGGATTATATCGCACGCCTCCGATACTGCAAGCCCGGCACACTTCTCATATCTCCTCCTCCTCATCACGATATCTATTCAATAGAAGATCTGAATCAGCTTATCAACGACCTGAAGCAGGCTAACCCCGAAGCGAAGGTCTGCGTCAAACTTGTGTCAGAAGTCGGGGTTGGCACTGTAGCGGCGGGCGTTGCGAAGGCCTATGCAGACATTGTACAGATCAGCGGATACGAGGGTGGCACCGGTGCCTCTCCTATCACATCGATAAAAAACGTAGGCAACTACTGGGAGATCGGCCTTGCAGAAACACAGCGGATACTTATCGAGAACGGTCTTCGGGAGCGCATTACTGTCCGGGTCGATGGCGGTCTCAGGACTGGCAAGGATGTGATACTGGCGGCCCTCTTCGGCGCCGAGGAATTCGGCTTTGGCACGGCAACAATGATTTCTGTGGGCTGCATCATGGCACGCCAGTGCCATATGAATACATGCCCCACGGGTATCGCAACTCAGGATGAGCGGCTCAGAGCAAAGTTCCGTGGGACCCCCGAAGGAGTAATAGCTTATTACCGTGCACTTGCCAATGACGTCCGTAGGATTCTTGCCGAAATGGGATTCAGAAGTCTCGGCGAGATCATCGGCAGGACAGATCTTGTTTCTATTGAGCCTGACGTTCGATATCCCGGCTCATACCGAATGAAACTCACTGCCCTGCTTCAAGCGCCACCCGAAGGTCAGCCCCGCTTGAGTTCAGGGAAAAGGAACAATAATCCCTCTCCATCTCTTAATGATCGGATTACATCTGAATTGGCCCCCTTCATCGAGCGATCTGAGGCGGTGACCAGGGAATACAATATCCGCAACACTGACCGGAGCGTCCCAGTGCGCCTCTCATATTATATTGCGAAGCATCACGGTACCAAGGGACTATCCGACAACACTATAAGGCTTGTTTTCAGGGGTTCGGCAGGGCAGAGCTTCGGGGCATTCACCCATAAAGGGATTGCGATCACGCTTATCGGCGATGCCAATGACTATGCCGGAAAAGGGATGTATGGCGGAACCATTACGATAAGGCCCGACGAGGGGCTCATCGATCCACACCGTCAGGTGATTGTCGGCAATACAGTGCTCTACGGCGCAACAGGCGGAATCTTCTTTGCCGGGGGCATTGCAGGTGAGCGTTTTGCTGTGCGCAACAGTGGTGCGGTTGCGGTAGTCGAAGGAACTGGACAACATCTTTGCGAATACATGACACGTGGAGAAGTAGTGGTCCTCGGCGAAACGGGTGTCAATATAGGAGCTGGAATGACCGGCGGCGTGATCTATATTGCCGACAGAGACGGCGGGTTGTACGATCGCATTAATTCAGCATACGTAACGATAGTTGAATTGGACAGTTCTGATATTAGCCGGCTTAAGGATTTAATTGAAGCCCATAATAGACTGACAGGAAGTCCTCTGGCGAAAAAAATCCTATCTGAATGGGATAAAGACTTAAGAACATTTAAAAAAGTGGTGCCGAACTGAAGTGTCGCCTGGAGACATTTTTTGAAGAAGTGCGTTGGAAGCTGATTACTGGTGGAAAAGGAAACGAGGACTGAAGTGACAATCTCCGCTCTAATGCTTGATAATTCATCGGCGGCAGCTGAATTCACAGCTGCATAGATACGAGGGAAAGCCTGGCAGATGTTTGACTCGGTGAGTCTGCTGGAAGTAAAGCGGCTCTCTGAGCGGACACTGTGTTATCGGTGGCGACATCAACGCTGAGCATCTGACGGTATGCAACGATGCTGTCGTCGTTTGCATATCGGGAGGTATAAACACTCGAACCGGTACGGGTTGTCATGCCATCAGGCAGTGGCCCGACTTATGGATCGCAGAGGTCTTGGTTAAAGGAAAAGTATCCGAGTTAGCGTCCAGGCACCGTGCCGCTATCTGCAAGGGAACCGCTCGGGCATGTGTGGAGCAAGTAGGAAGCTTTCTGCTAAAACTTAAAGCAGCGCGTGTAGTGCTCAGGCGGTCGGGAAGCCCGATCCTGACGGCACTGTCTATTTATTAAGTAGATCCCGGTCTGTGATCATACCGCCTTGTTCATATGAGTTCTGTTGACGAATCGGCATGAGCATCAGTTGAATGATGTCGTGGAATATTTGTCCATGGGGTTAAGAATGGTTAGATTCCATTTAATAAATCGGCGATATCGTCGGCAAGGACATATCAACCCTTCTCTGCCAAAGCTGTTGGACACTGTTGTTTGCTTACCTAAATCCCGCTACAATTGAACAATGAAGGCCATGGCTGTAAAGACAGAGCAATATCTAATCGAGGCTGAGCCATACTATCTATCTGTGGGCGATGAGATAGCGCTTTTCAGTGCAGCCTACAGAAACAGGATTCCTGTTTTGCTCAAGGGTCCCACAGGCACTGGAAAAACAAGATTCATGCAATATATGGCATGGAAGTATCGAAGACCTCTCATTACGGTTTCGTGCCACGACGACCTTACCGCATCGGACCTTGTCGGCCGTTATCTGGTAAAGGGTGGCGAAACAATCTGGGTCGATGGACCTCTTGCTAGAGCGGTGAAAGCCGGAGGTTTCTGCTATCTTGATGAGATCGTCGAGGCACGAAAGGACACGACGGTCGTCATTCATCCTCTGGCAGATGACCGCAGGATCCTCCCCATGGAAAAGCGGGGTGAGGTTCTTAAGGCACCTAAAGAGTTTCTCCTCGTCATATCTTATAATCCAGGCTATCAAAGCGTTCTGAAAGACCTCAAGCAGAGCACCAGGCAACGTTTCCTCGCCCTAGAGTTCAAGTATCCAGTTAAGGAGACGGAATCCGAGATTATCGTGCATGAATCAGGCGTTGATAAAGAAACCGCAGACAGGCTTGTGAGCTACGGTGAAAAGACGAGAAACCTTAAAGACAGAGGTCTTTCAGAGGGGGCGAGCACGCGGCTCCTCATCCATGCCGCCCAACTCATTGTTTCCGGTATTCATCCTGCGGAAGCTTGCGAAGTAGCCATTTCCGGTCCGCTGACGGATGATGTAGAGATGAGTGGCGCGCTTTCTGAGATAGTCAGTTCTCTATTCTGATGTCATCGCTTTCCCAAAAACAGACTGAACAGCTCAGAGAAGGACTTGCAAGAAACCTGAAGCTTGACTTCCTCGAGGACTACGAGATTAGGAAAATATTCGACGAACTCGATTCGCTTCATCCAGGGCTGAAGCAAAAGACTCTCGCACTGTGCCTTTCTCTTTCACATGCCAGTGCAACCCTTGTTGTAAGCACTTTAAAGCGCATCAAAAAAGCTTCGTACATCCTATCGCCGAAAGACATTGAAAAATGGCTTACCCAGGCCTTTGATCTCCTTGATGCGAAGGGTATCGATCCCTTTATCGGATTCATTTCGAAGGCCGATCGCGATGATGCACTGAGGAGTATTCAGAGTCCTGGGGGCCTTCGTATCCAGTCCATCCTCCCAAGACTTGAGACATACATTCAGGGGATTTCAGGCCTCGGTCTGAAGATCGCGCAGGGCAGGATGCCCCATACCGATACGGCAACAATCTATCTTCCCGCAACGGTGAATGTATACGGAGACCGGGGTGAAAATTTTTTCATCTATAAGCTTATGGCTGTGCATCAGTGGGCGCGTATAGCTTGCGGCACTCTTATCCCGGACAAAGAGACCGTTTGGACCACCATCAGGAAGCACAAAAACCATCCCGATATAGAGTCGATTTTCAGGACGTTCCCTGAAAGGGAAATGGCCCAGGACATTTATAATATTCTGGAGTCGTTCAGGATAGAGGGATTCCTACTCAGGGAATTACCCGGACTGATGCGAAAAGTCACAGAATTGAAGCAGAGAATCTTCGATGAGAGACCATCTCTCGAAACTCTTTCAGAGAAGACCGCTGTTGTTGAGGGAATATATCAGCTTTATCTCATGGGTAAAACTAAAGGGCAGATGCATGGAGGACTGGGAAGGCTGCTACCGGAAGTTGACCTGCTCAGGAATGCACAAAGTACTTCAACTGCATTTCGCCTTTTATTGGATATTTACGAGGTTGTGGCGCATCTCGCAGGTGCCTATATGCCACTGGAACCTCTTTTCCTCGGAAAAATCAGACCTGACAAGGTTTCCCGACTTCTCAGATCAAAAAGAGCAGAAAAAAAGAAGAAGTATGAAACCATGATTGAGAAGCTGCTGACTGTTCAGGATTATGAACCCCGGATGGTGCCTTTGTCACCAAAGCGAGAAGCCGCCGAAAAAGAGCTGAGACCCAATGAGGAGTACCTGTTGATAAAGGGGAAGATCATTGAGCTCGATAGCGAGTTGAGGGAGATCATAGAGGAGCGGAGGGGCATTCCTGGTGGAATTCTTGTTAAAGGCAGCAATATGGGAGCAGGAAGTCCGATCACGCTTTCCGACCTGGTCGCGGAGGAGGAGATTGCCGTGGTCCAGGCGGGGGGCATCCCCTATGACGAATGGGATTTCCGCCGGCTCGGATACAAAAAACATTGGTGCAGCCTCTATGAGCATGACATTTATCCTGGACATGATCTTTTTGTTGAAATCACATTGAGACGCTACGGAGCGTATGTCAGGCTACTTCGAAATAAATTCGAGCTTCTTAAAAGAGAACCGAAGTTGCTCAGGCGTCAGAAGGATGGCGACGACATCGATATCGATGCAACAGTTGAGGCCTTTGCGGATATGCGCGCTGGCCTTTCCCCGGCCGAAGATCTCTTTGTCAGGCTTGACAGGCACGAAAGGAATATCGCCGTCCTTTTTCTCCTTGACATGAGCGGCTCTACAAAAGGATGGGTGAGCGAGGCCGAAAAAGAATCCCTTGTGCTCATGTGCGAAGCGCTCGATGCGCTCGGTGACCGCTATTCAATCTATGGATTCTCCGGCATGACCCGGACGAAGTGTGATTACTATAGAATAAAAGGTTTTGAAGAGACATATTCGGATACCATAAAGAAAAGGATTGCAGGGATAGCCCCGAAAGATTATACGAGGATGGGGCCCGCAATCAGGCATTCAACAGTGATACTTAAATCCATCGAGGCGAGAACAAGACTCTTCATAATTCTTAGCGACGGCAAGCCGGAAGATTGGGACGCATACAAGGGTGAGTATGCCGTAGAGGATACTCGAAAGGCCTTGATCGAGACGAGAGAGAATGGCATCTACCCGTTTTTCATTACAATCGACAAAGAAGCGCAGTCCTATATGCCTCATATGTGCGGAGAGGTAAACTATACACTCGTAGACGATGTAAATAAATTGCCGGATAGGGTGACTGAGATATACAGGAGGATATCCACATGACACCACAAAATGCATTAGGTCAATAACGCTGCTATATTTAAAGAAATTACAGATCGCATAACATTCAAAGGGAAAACAATATAAAAAAGTATTATTATGAGTAAGGGTTCGACTTTCTACGCGAGACTTCTGTCCAAAGTGAAGCCATGAGGGTCGACTCATCGATTGAAGTGTCCAGGAAATGATGTCAGGTTAGCATCTTGTTATTTACATTTGGCGTTACAATAGATGGCCGTAATATTTTTTTTATGCAAAGGACAGCTTTTATAGCCATTCCCCGTTCCCGGATATTCACCGACAGTTGAGCATTGCCAGCGTCATGCAGAGGATGGAGCTACTGATGCTTGCCTAAGTCAGGAACCCCTTTGTTGCTATAATGCTACTTATATGGACGCATCCATGAATATCTGCTCTCTTGACTATCTGGTCGGCACACTTGCCACAGCATACAAGGGCCTGGTCACCGCTCTTGTGGTCAAGGATTTTTGCGTAATGATCGAGGATAGGGTTACCTTTTTTAAAGGAACGATGATATCACTTCCTCCCGGCAGTTATATCATTGTGCTTATGCAAGGAGGGAATGAGATCAGCAGACAAGAGCTCACCAATGGCGATTTCATTCTGACAGCAGACGCTGCAGTTATAGAAGCTGCTCGTAATCTGCAGCTCGATATCATTCAGTCTGGCAAGCATATCGGAACCTTCCTCTTGAAAAAAGAAGTCTCGGGCGGTACGTTTGCCTCAGCCATTGAAGTATCAGAAGATCTTCGAGGCATCCGGTTCAAGGCGCTGGTCGATTCAATCGGCGGAAAAGAAGGGATGCGAAAAGCTGCTGAAACGGTCGTCTCCGATATCCTGTCCGCAAAAAAAGACTGGAGACAGCTGTCTGAAGTCCTTCACAGCTTTTCGAAGGACTTGTTCTGGAGTGCTAGGGATGCCTTCTACTATTGGGGCCCTGTCCTTGTACGATTCTCGTTCAAGGCCTGCGGGCAGGTCACCGAGGCTTCAAAGGCACGAGCGGTATACAATGCCGTGTCGCTTGTTGAGCTGCCGATCGAGCAGGAGATGGACAGCGGCCGACTGGAATCCTTTTTAACAATTTGGATGCAAGCCGCCAGCAGTGCCACAATCGATTTGTCGTTCGCTGCTCAGTATATCTTCAATATGCTGTCCCGCATCACTACTAGGTTGCCAGAATTAGACAGCACGCCGATTATAACGTTATGTATCGCGTCACTGCGCGGGCATGCACGGTCTGTCCCAGTACTGCATGACTGGCTCATCGATCTCGTCAGGAGATGCCTCCCAAGAAATAAGCTGGCGCCAGTGCTTGTCTTTTCCGAAGCGTGGCGAATCACATTTCTCGAAATGTTGGATACAATTGACCGCCAACTTGCTCAAAAAGTTTCAAGGCCGACGATTCTCAACCAACTCGCATCACTTGACCTTAGAATACTTGATAGGGAAGAGCTCTACATCGCATTTTTCGGTGCACTCCTCCCCAGCATTGACATGATGAGTGACAGTGACATTGCAGCGAGCCTGTCCGGGTTGCCGGACTTCAGCGGATACCAGAACCCTAATGTCGATCGCACTGTAGTAATCAACATTAAGGCATTGCTCAAGGCGCTTCTGTCAGAAAAACGGAGCAATGCGAGCAGGCTAATTCTTAACACCATAAGCGATTCACCGGTTCAGGATGATATACTCCTCAGCGCAGAGATCGCTGCGCTCATTCTGGGGAGCGATGACAATCAGCTTGTTGGACATTATCGGATGCTCCTTAAAAGAATTATTGTGCCCCACCCGAGAGCGTCAGGGCTTTCGGCAGAGACATGGGCAGAACTGGTGTCTCCCTTGCATGTACGAAGGATATCCGCCTTTATGGCAATTATCGCTGCAGCTCCGGAGAAGTGCATTGACATCCTTGTGCACCTGATCTGTAATCTCGCTGTCAGCGGCGTCTGGATACCCGATGACCGCATCTTCCAGCGTGACATATCAGCATATCTGAACTCCGGAGCTTTGAGAACACATTTTCTCTATCACTATCTGCTCCTGAAGCGGCTGCCGTGCTATTTCAACGACGTGGGCGCATCTGGCATGATTCGCGATCTCTCCTCCGATATCGATTCGTGGGGTAATGACAGCGTTTTATATTTCCTGAGAAAGCAGATACATGTCAATGCCAGCAACAGCAATATCACTCTGATAGAACAGATTATTCGCGCATGGCTATTGAACGATGTCTCATGCCTGGAAGGATATGTCCCTGAAGAGATTCTTGCCGCCATGGACCGGGAACAGATCGCCCGTTATTCATCGGCACTGCATCAGATTTTTACGTCATTAAGCCTCCTTGAAAAAACAACAATACGCTTCGACAAGCTGCGGACTATATCCGACGTCGTATTCGATCGTGTTGTCGAATCTATCGATGCGCCGCAGGAGATCCGCAGGAAGATCATCCTCCTTCGCAGTCTGTATTATCAGGTCAGCTTGAAATATGCACTGATGGGCATGCCACGCACTGCAAGCGACTCTGCAAAGATCGTTGAACAGCTTGGACGTCTGAAGACAGTCTACACCTCACTCGAGAAAACGGAAGCGCAGGAATCCCTCTACTATAAACGCCATATTGCCTTCGGCATCCCTTCGGTCATAGGTTCGTACCATGAGACTAAGTTCGATGCCTTGGCAGAGGCCCTCAGGCTCGAAGAGCAGATACGCATCTTCCTTGAAGAGACGATTGCTGCGGTCGAAAGCTGTGGGCCCGAGGTCGATATCAGCACTGTCCGCAGCTGGTTCGATACTCTTGAGCAGGCCCATGCCCTGTTTGCTCTGCATGACCTCGATAATCCTCGAATCTCAGAAGTGCTCACCATTATGAAGTGGAACAGTCTTTCGCTTGCCCAGATCAAAGACCTCCTAAAGGTGTGGCAACGGGAACTTACGTGGATGGTCGAAGTCTTCCATAGGGCTTTTCTCAGAGCGTTAACTGAATTGCTCGGCAGATACCCTCACGCCGACATGCCCGACTTTCTGCGGAGACTGGAGAGTCGCGATAAGAGCTTTATCGACAGGGCCATCGATATCACAAGCCGGGACATAATCAACAGCATCGCCGGGTTCGAAGAGCTCGATCGGCTTCTGAACAGTTGTATCAAGAAGCTTTCTCTATTCGTTGAATCTGGCAACGATGTTATTATTCCCTGCTTAATGCCTGCACAGCCGGAAAAACAATGGTTCACTCTGCATGGACTTTCGCCTGCAGAAGCAGCTGCCTGGGCGCCGATGCTAGGCAGCAAGGCAAAGAACCTGGTGTATCTCAAGGAAAAGGGCCTGCTGGTGCCACCGGCCACGGTGTTCCCCTCAAGCATCACTAGCACACACGAAGAAGTCATGTCAGGCAATAACATCGGCCATGCCATCCGCGAAGCGGTTGCAATGATCGAACATTCCACTGGCCGCACATTCGGAAGCGCGAAGAATCCGCTCTTTCTTGCAGTCAGGAGCGGCTCATATCTCTCCATGCCCGGCATACTCTCGTCCATCCTCTACTGTGGGATGAACCACGAAACAATCGCGGGATTCGTGGATGCGACTGGCGACACGTGGCTTGCGTATGATTCGTACCGCAGATTCATTGAGCACTACGCTGAAATAGTGCTGGATGTGCCGTCAGACGTTTTCGAGCAGGAACGTAGGGTGATCTTGGAGCGTTATCATGAGGATGACATGCGAAGACTTGATACGACCGGCCTGGAGGCGATAGTTGCGCAATACCTCACCAGGCTGAGTAATGTCGGGCGGAAGATACCGGATGATCCTTATGAGCAACTGAGACTCTCTATGAAGGCTATCTATCAGTCATGGAACTGCGACCGTGCCCTCCAATTTCGGAAGGCCATGGCGGTTTCGGATCGATGGGGCACTGCAGTCACCCTCATGAGCATGGTCTATGGTAACCGTAAGGGTTCCGGTGCCGCTGTCTTCTTTACGCGAGTTCCGGTCTCGTTTGAAAAGGGTATATTTGGTGAAGTGCGCGAGACCGCCACCGGCGACGACCTGGTATATGGCCACTTCATCAACCGTCCGCTCGCACAATCTCAGACCAACAATGGGGACAGTCTCGAAAAGTTGGATCCGCAACTTTATCGTTTGTTTTGTAAAACCGCTGAAAAAGTGGAAGATGCGATGGGAGGCCTTCCTCAGGAGGTTGAATCAGCATACGTCACCGTGGGTGACAAAAGGCAGATCTACATCGTACAGACCAAGCGGATGGAATTTAGGAGAGGACCTGCCGAGAAATTTCAGGAGTCCTGCAAAATGGAATCATCAGTCATCGGGCGCGGCATTGGGGTCTATGGCGGAGCGCTCAGCGGGGTAGCTTGTTTTTCGGCCTCACCGGAAGATATTGGGAAGCTGATGTCGCATGAGAAAAGGCCAATCATTCTCCTCAGGAAAGAGACAGACACCGACGATGTTGCCGTTATGCCGAGCATAAGCGGGATCGTCACTTCTATTGGTGGGGCAACGTCGCACGCTGCCATTCTCTCGCAGAAATTCTCGCTTACTGCGGTCGTCGGCTGCTCCGATATGAGTATTCGAACCGGTACCGGTAACGTCCTGTACGCAGTCATCGGAGGCGTCGAAATCCACGAAGGCGCGGAGATCAGTATCGATGGATCAACGGGGCTTGTTTATTCGGGTGTTTGTGCCGCCGCACTGCGGAATAACCGGTACGACGAAGTGACGGCATTAAACAAGTACAAGTGATGGAGGAAAACGAATGATCCGTGCAATCATCTTCGATCTTGACGGAACGCTTGTCCAGACAGAGATTCTGAAAGCAATCTCCTATGCCCGGGCAGGGGTCGCGCTCCGGCCTGACAAGTTTCCTGAGGAAGCAGTAATCGAGGCCTTCAAACAGATGGCAGGGCGCTCCCGTCAGGAGGTCGCTGAGCGGCTTCTTAAACAATTCGATCTCGAAGAACCATCGCGGAGACTAATGGCGGAGTTTAATGTAGAGAAGCCGTGGCAGGCCTTTGTGCAAGTGCGCCTTGGCAAATACGAAGCTTTACTCGCTGATCCCTCAATCCTGCCCCGCTATCTCTGTCCCCACAATGTCCGTCTGCTCCGGTGGGCAAAACAGCATGAATATATGATCGGGTTGGCGACAACCTCTAGCTGTGCCGCCACGACTCGCGTACTTCGTATCCTAACCCTATTGAAACAGTTTGATTTCGTGGCGACAGCAGATGATGTAGAACATGCCAAGCCGGACCCTGAAATATATTTGCTGGTTGCGAAGGAGTTGGCGGTCTTACCCAGAGAATGTCTTGCAATCGAAGACTCTGCTTCGGGGGTCAAGGCCGCAGTCGCTGCCGGGATGTCGTGCATCGCATCTACAAGCGACTTCACTAGCGCGAAGGTCCATGCAAGCGGCCTGTTGCCCGAGCAGTGGATTGTTGATGATGCCCGAAACCTTTTAATTGTCGCGCAGAAGCTGATCGAAGATAAAAGCAGGGAGGGATAATTTGCTTCATTGCTTCAAGACAGTGGTGACATCATGGTTCTGCTTACCGTTCTTGACGAGTGTCCAGATGAACGCCATAAGCAGACGCTCCATAATATCTAGCTGTGGGCTGATGCTGGACATCGTGTTAGCGTGCACCTGGCCTCTGCCGACCTTGTCTGCATTGGGTTCTGACAAGTCAGTTTATAATGCTCTGGCGCTTAATATGATCTCTTGGAGCTCACATCCTCGCAAAGTCTTTAATGATGGTGCACCGATGAATATCGGTGTTAATGGTAGAAGGAAGTTAACCGTGCTACAGTTTTTACCGCGGTATAACAAAATCGATCGTTTTCTTTGAAATGTCTATGTAGATGGGGAGACAGCTGTCTGCGATATTCCGGATCATGCGGCGACGGTCTTTTCTGAAGTCTACCGGCTAAAACATGATATAATTGTGCAGATTAGGCGTTTATCGGCATGCTGATATTGCACAAAGGGATTTGCTAACGCCGGTTCACTCGGCATGAACGTGTTTACAACGACATACCTGCGAAAGCTATAAAACCCATGGAGGCTCATGATGACAGAAAAAGCAGTCAAAGACACAAGTATCACAATAGCTCAGGTGATGCTTCCTCAGGATACGAATCCCGCCGGTAACGTACATGGCGGTGTAATAATGAAGCTTATTGATACCGCCGCTGCCGTGGTTGCAAGCCGGCACGCGCGTTGCAACACTGTAACCGCCTCTATCGACCGCTTGGTATTTCACCACCCTGTCTTTGTGGGGGACGTACTTTTTCTGAAAGCCTGCCTCAACATGGTTGGAAAATCATCGATGGAAGTGGGCGTGCGTGTTGAGGCCGAAAATTACCTTACCGGTGAAGTCTGTCATACGGCTTCCGCGTACCTGACCTTCGTGGCCCTCGACGACAAAGGGAGACCAAAAGAGGTGCCTGGACTCATTCCCGAAACCGAAGCAGAAAAAAGGAGATTTCAGGAGGCTATGATGAGGAAAAAGACGAGACTTGAACTGCGAATAAGAGAAGATAACTGTCAAAATAAAGGTATTTGTATAATTTGAAAAATATCATTAGTGTCCTTTCGTGCATAATTGTTTTCATGAACCCCGCTGAAGCTGCAACGGACAGGCCGTAAATATCTGAATAGTTCCTTGGTGCTTGAACAACCATAGCCCTGAGTTCACCTTTGGCGCCTGTGGCAATTTCAAGCCTTCACGAAGGGATATGCCATATTCGTCTCCGTACTAGCGGATACTGGACGAGATGTCTATGATCGACCCTCCATTTGACGTGAGTTTGGGAGATGTCTATCATGGTTACGGGTTCGTTTCAGACGGTCAAGAACGAGGTCGATTACTTTCTGAACACCATAGCACCTCTCGCTGCGCCTTTTCCCCATGTTATCGGCAACCATGAGGCAACTGGTGACCGGGAGCAAGATAACCACGCGAAACACAGTTCCGGCAACGTGTATGGGGCCTTTGATTTCAGAGTTTCTCACTTTGTGGCCCTCGATACGGAATAGAAAGGGAGGCAGTGAATCATCTCGGGCGAACAGCTCAAGTGGCTTGAAAAGGATCTCGATGCTTAACGTGAAAGCGCAACATATTCATCTTTCTGCATAGGCCGCTATTCTCAAAGATCGATCCCGATCTGTCAAAGAGAAAATCTTTAAGGATAAGGCAGGCAGGGACGCGTTGCACAATTTATTCGTCAGACATAAAGTAAAAGCTTTTTTGCCGCGCACTAACATCTGTTCAGCGATATCATAATGGATGGCGTCAGGTGCCTTATGGTAACCGTGGTAGATTGTGATAACTGCACCTATGTGATTAGTCCATATTCGATTCACGTAAGGCCGCAGTTCAATAATATCGGCATCGAGGCAAGGGCTGAACTTGAGTTCTCCAACATCTCCAATACAGACATTCATATGAGTTGTATTCCTATCGAGATGCTCGGACCTGCCGCACCAAAGCTGTTAGCATTTCCCCGAGAGGAGAGATCAAGGACTATGATGTGCTGATCCATTCCGAAGGACAACGGGATGGCACATCGACTCTCGGCATTGGAACTTTTTTGTCGCGGAACGGGGTACTGAGAATTACCATCGAAGTGAATTTCTGAGCTTACATCAAGAGGAGTTTTCTCAAAAGGGTTGACCCTGTGTCAGTTCCCGATAATCCCTTTTTCTTTTTCTCCTTGAGTTCGTTTCTTTTCGGCCATGAATCTTTCGATCCTCAAGGTGTCAGCTACATCTGCTATGGAGTGCACGTTGATCCCTGTCAAGTGGCCGATTGATCTGAGATAGTCACCACCCTTGAACAACGAAGAGACGAAAAAGACGACGATGAGCAATACAAGTAATTTCATCAACCCCTTCACAATACCCCCCCCTACTTCTTTGATGATCCAATCCTTTATCATTATATCAGCTTATGGCACAAAATAGAGGGCGGAGGAGAAAAAGAAATCTGTGGCAGGCAGCACCTAATCGTCGGTGATGACTGCCACAAAGAATGAAGGAAGGGGTTCCTGCTTCAACTATAGCGTGAAATAATAATGCCTCAGGTGATCCGAGTCACAAAAAAGGAAGATATATAGACGAGAGGCGGTTAATTCTGGACAATTAATTTATTGAAACAAGCGAGATCTATAAGTGCATCACTCATAGTATTTCGAGCTAAATATTGATAAACTGAATGCAATCAGACCAAATAATTTTCACCGAGGAGGACTCTCATGAGAAATGAAGATGTTGTTAAAGTAGGCACGGCATTTTTGATAGGTGGCGCCATCGGCGCGGCCATTGCACTTCTTTATGCTCCACAGTCAGGGCACGAGACGAGAAAGGACATCAAACGGACGGCACGGCGCGTAAAGAACGAGGCTGTGGATCTCGTCGAAGACACAATTGACAGAGTCGATGATTTTGTCGATGAGACCAAAGACAGGGTGACAGAGATTATCGACAGGGGGGTCGAGCTTTCAGGCGCGGCCAAGAAAGAGATCATCAAAACTCTTGACCAGGGACAGAAGGCCCTCGAGAAACAGAAGGGTCGGATCATGGAGGCGATTGGGTTATAGACGTCCTGAAGCAGTCCGATGACGTCACCTCATACGCTCTCTCTACTCGAGTTCGATAAGCTCCTGAGGACGATAGCCGGTTTCGCCAACAGCGGCGCCTCCGAAGCTGCAGTGGCGGATCTCGGCCCTTTTTCAGACCAGCAAGAGATCGAGCAGAGACAGGGTCAGATAGGGGACATACTCAGGATGTCCTCTCTGGGGATGTCCCTCCCTCTGTCGACATATCCCGACATCAGCGGTCTTTTTGCCAAGGCGCGACCCGAAGGCGCTGTCCTCGAAGCAGTCGAACTTGCCGGGGTTATACCGGTCCTCGATATTATCGACGATATCTTCCAACAATTGAGTGCCAGAGATGACATCCCTTCTCTGCGGCAACTTACGGAAGGGCTTACTGGATTCCCCGAACTTCTGAAAATTCTTAAAAAATCGGTCGACAGCCAGGGGAATATCCTTGATACCGCGTCGACCGTTCTTGCTGCGGTCCGCAAAGAGATAGGGCGGCTCGAGGCAAGGATCAGGAAAAAGCTCGAAGACATGACGAGGAGCGAAGAGGTCGCGATCTTTTTACAAGACGATTTCGTTACCACAAGGTCGGGTAGATGGGTCATCCCGGTAAGGATGGACTCGAAGGGGCAGGTGTCAGGCGTGGTCCACGATGTCTCAAAATCGGGAGAGACCGCCTTTGTCGAACCTGTTGCGATCATCGGCCTGTCCAATGAACTCGAAAATCTCGGTGCTGAGGAGAGGGCCGAGGAGATTCGCATTCTGAGGAGTATTTCCTCAAGAATAAGGGAACGTCTCGAAGATATCGAGAGTCAGTTTGAAACCCTTGTGTACGTGGATGTACTCAACAGTGTAGCATGCTTTGCCGCACTCCTTAAGATGGAGATCCCGGCGATCAACAATACCGGCTTCATCAATCTTGTTAACGGTCGACACCCGCTCCTCTCCCTTACTTTTCAGAAACACGGGGCGAGCAGACAGGTGATCCCCCTTACTGTCCAGCTCGGGGGCGACAATACGGTCATGATTATTACGGGGTCCAATGCTGGCGGTAAGACCATCAGCATCAAAACAATTGGACTCCTGACGCTCATGGCCCTGACCGGAATGCCGGTGCCTGCCGATTCGTCATCGAGCTTTCCACTGGTGAACAGCCTTCTTATCGACATCGGAGACGAGCAGTCTATCGAGAACGACCTGTCAACTTTTTCGGCTCATATTGCGCACATAGCTGAGATATTGAAAAAGGCGGATTCAGAGACCATCGTGCTGCTTGACGAACTTGGCACCGGCACGGACCCCGCAGAAGGGGCAGCCCTCTCGTGCGCAGTGCTGAAAGAGATGAAGGATAGAGGGGTGCTTCTCTTTGCAACGACCCATCTTATGGATATAAAGGGGTTTGTCCACAGGACTCCTGGGATGCTCAATGCATCGATGGAATTCGATCAGAATACGCTGACGCCCCTCTACCGGTTACGGATAGGAGAACCGGGGCAGTCCCATGCCATTGAAATCGCCCGGAGATACGGACTTCCGGATAGCGTCGTCGATTCCGCAAAGGCGTTACTCGGTGGCGTAAAGGTGGAGTTTGACAATCTAATCAGGGACCTCACCGACAAAAGAGCATACTACGAAAACGCGATTAGCGAAATAGAGAATCAGAAGGCCGAGTTTAGAGAAAAAAGAAGACTCCTTGACGAGCTGACAGTAACGACACAACGCGAGCATGAAGCAATGATGGCAAAGGCATACCGCGACGCCTCGGATTTGGCCGGCTCGGTCAAACGGGAGTTGTATGGTCTTCTCGAAGCCGCGAAAAAAGCGGAAAAGGAAAAAATCAGGGAATCACTGAAAATCGTCGGCACAAAGAAGAAGGAGATCGATGACGCGCTTGCATCGCAGGTTCCTGCAGATGCGGAAGTCCTTTCTTTAGGGATGCTTCAAAGAGGAGACTGTGTCTATGTCAAATCCATAGACGTCGACGCGCAGGTAGTTGACATCGACCGGCGTCATGAAAGAGTCCGCGTGAATTATGGGAGTGTTGAGGTCGAGGTCCCTTTTTCAAGCATTAGGAAAAGAAAGGGAAAGACTTCTGCCTCTGGTAAGCCAGGAATCGAACGCAAGCAATCAACCGTTGGGAGTGCGTCATCGAGCATTAATATTATCGGGCTTCGCGTCGATGATGCCCTGTCGCGGCTCGAACCTTTTCTGAACCTTGCAGTACTCGCCGGGCTTCAGGAGGTGATCGTCATCCATGGGATCGGGGCAGGGATCCTCATGAAGGCAGTCAGTGAACACCTTCAGGGCCATCCGCTCGTGACTGGCTTTCGGAGCGGCGAACAGTATGAAGGAGGGAAAGGCGTGACGATTGTTACACTCAATTACTAAAATTATACGATAAATGCCTATGCTGGCGATGCGAGGATGATGAAGGAATTCATAGCTGGAATGGCCTCTTGCAAGTGCAAGCCTATTTCTTCTAATCAAAATCTTTGACGGGGGAAGACGCCTTGCCTGCTTATCATCGTCCTGAGCATTCTTATCTCTGTACAAGTGTCGGGAGTCATTCTCGGACAAGCGTCCGGCACAGTTATGTCGACGGCAATGGGATGGCCCTCTACCTCTTCAAGAACGTCTGTGCCGATATGAGCATATGCTCCGATAGCTGTTGTGTCGAAAAGTGGCCTGCTAAATTGCGTTAAAAAGGTCACTGCTGCTCCCAGACTTGATACAAAGAACTTTGAAATCATTCAACGAGCTAACGAGACAAAGCAGACGACACACAAGGGAATCCCTCTTTATTATTTCACCAAAGTGAAGAAACCCGGCGATACCTTTGGCAACGGCCTCGTCGGTGTTTGGCACGTTGCACTCGCTAAATAATCATTAGTTTCTCCGCTCGGTTGCCATTCTATAACCGAGAAGCACTCGCTTTTCATTTCCCTTTTTATCTTTCCAATGCTATATACTTCCTTGTAATATAGATAATTATGCAAACAGCCAAGAAAATATTTGTCGAGATTTATGCCGATGGTGCGTGCAGTGGTAATCCAGGCCCCGGAGGCTTCGGTGCTATCATGCGATCCGGGGACAAAAATAAGGAGATCTCCGGCTGCGAGCTATTGACGACGAATAATCGCATGGAGCTTATGGGCGTCATCTCTGCGCTCGAAGCCCTCAAAAAGCCATGTAGGGTCAGGGTGATTACAGATTCGAATTATATCGTGAAGGGAATGTCTGAGTGGATTCATAGCTGGATCAGAAACAACTGGCGCAACTCTCAGAAGAAGGAAGTCCTGAACAAAGACCTCTGGGAGCGGCTTCTCAAGGCAGCGAAAGGGCATGACATTGAATGGGTTTGGATAAAGGGTCACAATGGGCATCTTGAAAATGAAAGATGCGATGAGATTGCGCGGCTCGAAATAGATAGATGCCGAAGAGAAGCGGCTCGATGAAAAGGCCTGAACTGCTGGCTCCGGCGGGTGATTTTGAAAAGATGCGGATAGCCATCCATTATGGGGCCGATGCGGTTTATCTTGGAGACCCGAGATTCAGTCTGCGCAACAAGGCGAAAAATTTCGAAGCTGAAGAGCTTGCCTCGGCAGTAGCGTATGCACATGAACGTAATGTCAGGGTGTATACAACAGTGAATATCTTTGCGCGGAATACCGATCTGCCTGCCATCAGGGACCACGTTGCTCTCCTCCGGGAGATAAGTCCTGATGCTGTTATCATCTCGGATCCCGGTATCTTCACATTGTTCAGGGAAACGGCGCCTGAAATAGATATTCATGTTTCCACCCAAGCAAACATCACCAATGCTGAGGCGGCCTGCTTCTGGGAGAAAATGGGCGCACGGAGGCTTATTCTTTCGAGAGAGCTCTCGATTGATGAGATAAAGGAAATTAACGAAAGCACCAGCATCGAACTTGAGACCTTTATCCATGGATCGATATGCCTCTCGTATTCAGGCAAATGCTATCTCAGCAGCTTCCTGGCATCGAGAAGCGCAAATACAGGAGAATGCACAAATTCATGCCGGTGGAAATATGCCCTTGTCGAAGAAAAAAGGCAGGGCGAATATTTACCTGTATTCGAAGATAGCCGTGGAACGTATGTGATGAACTCGAAGGACCTCTGCCTGATCGACCATCTGCCACTTCTCTTAGACGCTGGAATAGACAGCTTCAAGATCGAGGGACGAATGAAGGGAATCCATTATGCGGCGGGCGTGACCAAGACTTATCGCGAAGCGGTGGACCTGATCGATGAACATGAACGATATTCCTCGAAACTCCCTCGGTGGCACCGAGAGCTAGCGTTCTTCCGCAATAGGGGATATACGACAGGCCTGCTCTTATCAGGGGGGAACGGGAACAATAGTGACAGACTTTACAACTTCTCCGGGGAGAATTATGCTCAAGCAGCCGAACTGGCGGGCATTATCCTCGAAACCAAAGGAACGATCGCGAAAGTCCTGCTCCGGATAGGGCTTGCACTGGGTGAGGCACTTGAGTACATAACGCCGGGGTTTGAAGAACAAATCTACCCGGTGGAAGCATTGCGATACGAAGACGGTATTAATGCTGTATCGGCAAGGGCTGGCGAGATCGTACTAATCCAGACTCCGGTTGGCCCGCGGAAAGGGGATTTGATAAGAAGGAGATAATGATCTCCATCAGTAACCAGTCTACACCGCCGTGTTAATAAAACCTCTTATCTTCGGACTGGATAACGGCTTTTAAGAGCGCCGGAGACATATCCTCGAGGCTTGACCAATCGAGTCTTCGGCCATGTACATCAACTCTCAGCTCGTGAATCATATTGCCGTACCGGGCAAGCAGGACTGTATCAGATAGCTTATAGGCAATCTTGATTTCATTAAATGTGCAAAGGGCATAGGCAGGAAATGATGAGAAAAAACGTCATTGTTTTTTACCGTAACAAGTTCTTAGGTCCTTACGACACTCGCATGTTAACATCTGGTGATAGTATATCACGTTTAACGGAGCCGGCCGTGCAATGACCATGACACCATTACAGCAAGGTTGTGACACAATGGGATTTTGCAAAGCGCAAGATGATTATTTCTGAAAGAGCTTCAAATACTGTCCGTAGCCTTCCTTTTCTAGGTCTTCTTTCGGGATGAAACGAAGGGCTGCAGAGTTCATGCAATACCGCAGGCCCGTTGGTTTAGGCCCATCAGGGAAAACATGGCCGATGTGCGAATCACCTTGTCTGCTCCGCACTTCCGTCCTCGTTGTGAATAGCTTTCGGTCCTTTTTTTCGACGATATTGCCCAACTCGAGCGGTTTTGTGAAGCTGGGCCAGCCAGTGCCTGAGTCATATTTGTCAAGCGAACTGTACAGGGGCTCTCCGGACACGATATCGACGTAGATGCCCTCTTTCTTATTGTTCCAATATTCATTTTTGTATGGCGGCTCCGTGCCTTCGTTCTGGGTTACCTCGTACTGCATAGGGGTAAGTTTCTTTTTCAATTCCTCTTTCGATGGCTTCACGTATGTCCTCCAGGGGTCCTGTGCAGCATCCTTCATTGATACAGCGGATGATGCTTCGGTACCGGTCTTTGTTGCCGCCTTATCAGGTGTCTGAGAGCAGGCTGCTAAAGCGATGAATGCTGGGAGCAACATGCCAACAAGGATTAGGAAAACGTATTTTTTCATCATACTTTTAAGTATAGCAAAGATATCACTGAGTTCAAGGCGAAGTGTGTTTTCGCGCACTTACTAAGTAGTGCATAAGTAAGGCCTCATTATGGTATACTAGTATGCATGAATACCACTGATGGCAGGAAACTCAGACATGAGGTTTTAGAGGCGATTCGAATTAGGGCAGTCAAACAGGTTGAGGCAGGGGAGAGCCCTGAGGTGGTAATTAGGGCCTTGGGGATGAACCGACGCTGCATCTACAAATGGATAGCGAAATATCGAGAAGGTGGCGTAGAGGCGCTGAGGGCGAGGGTTCTTTCGGGGAGACCGTTAACGCTAACGGGAAGTCAACTGCGCTGGATATTCAGGACTGTTACGACAAAGAACCCTCTGCAATTGCAGTTTCCTTATGCCTTGTGGACGCGGGAAATGGTCAAAGAGTTGATTAAGAGAAAATACAGGATCAAGCTAAGTATCACCTCTGTCGGGAGACTCTTGAAGAAACTGGGGTTAAGCTGTCAGAAGCCTTTGATGAGGGCTTTTCAGCAAGACGGGGTTCTTGTGCAACAATGGGTTGAGCAGGATTATCCGAAGATCAGGGCAAAGGCAAAGAAGATTAAGGCAGAAATATATTTCGGAGACGAGGCAGGGATGCGGTCTGATTACCACCGTGGCACAACGTGGGGATTACGCGGAGATACCCCGATCATTGCAACGACAGGAGCCCGTTTTTCAATGAATATGCTGTCCGCCATTACAGCGAAAGGCAAAATACGGTTCATGACTCATACGGGAAAGATAAACGCAACGGTATTCTGTGAGTTTCTCAAGCGTCTGATGCACAATGTTGATAATAGCGTATTTCTGATTCTGGACAGTCATCCGGTGCACAGATCATCAATGGTTAAGAAGTTTGTGGAGACACTAAAGGGGAAATTGCAGCTGTTCTTTTTGCCACCGTACTCACCGGAACTCAACCCTGATGAGCTGGTATGGAATAGTGTTAAGCGGAGAGTGAGTCGTTCTTCGGTGAAAGGCCCAGATGATCTCGGGATGAAAGTTCGCGGCCACCTCCGGCTTCTGCAACGGAATCCAGAGAAAGTCTGTGCATTCTTTAAGGAGCCGAATGTTCGATATGCAGCTTAAACGGGGCTTTACTTATGGCCTCCTTAGTAATTCTTTGATGATTGTTGCAGAGACTTCATCCTGTGTTAGTCCCGCACAACTAATCGTCACGTCGGCATACTTGCGGTACAGAATCAAACGCTCGCAGAATAATTCTTCGAGGGTCTGGTCAGGGCGCTTTGCCAATCCCCTTGTTTCATAGTCGCGGATGCGTGACAGCAACGTTGCAATCTCAACATCCAGGAAGACGATAAGTCCATCCGCTCGCAAATGCTCCATCGCCGCCGGGCTGTATACAGCGCTGCCACCTGTCGCGATCACATGGTCACGGCAGTAAAGTTTTAGAAGGACATCCTCTTCTATTTTTCGTAAAGCCAGGTATCCGTCAGTATCAACAATCTCTTGAAGTGGCTTTCCCGCGACTCTTTGGATGAGGATGTCTGTGTCGATGAAATTCAGCGACGCCAATTTCGCCATGATGACTCCGACCGTACTCTTGCCGGAGCCGGGCATACCAATTAATACAATATTGGATGGTGGGTGAGTCATAACATTATTATATAATATTCACCTCGGCTATAAGCGGTGCGGGTATGGCGCGGCTATTGTGTGAGGCTGGAACTATCCCTTCTGTTATGTTTAAATAATAAATGACATTTATTCCCCCTCTCGCTATTATTCCTGACAGATACACATTGGCTGGATTGTGATCCTCATCTATCCTCCTGTTGCCAAACCATGTGAGCCGCCTGCCGGTATTGCAAAGCTTTCGGGTGCTCTAAAATATCACGGGATAAAGAACACAATCATCGATGCGAATCTCGAAGGGGTTCTGTTTCTCATGGATTCCGCTAGGGTCAATACCAACGGCGTTCATGACACCTGGACTGGTAGGGCTACAAGGAATTTCCTGCGAAATCTTGACGCGTTAAGAGACCGGGAAACCTATCGCTCAATTGATCGTTACAGGCGGACAGTCATGGACGTAAACAGGGTCTTTGAATCATCCGTTATGGGAAGGAGCGAGACGGTGAGTCTTGCGAATTATCAGCATAATGAGCTCTCACCATTAAGGAGCGCTGACCTTATCCACGCTGCGAAGCATTACGAGCTCAATCCATTCTACCCATACTTCAAGCGGCGCTTGATTGAGCTTATGAAACGAGAGGAGCCATCAATTGTCGGGTTCTCGCTGACATATTTGAGCCAGGCATTATGTACCTTTGCAATGCTCGGATTTCTGCGACGGGAGTATCCGGGATTAGTCCTGATTTGCGGAGGTGGGCTGGTCACTTCATGGTTAAGGCGACCAGGTCGGGACAATCCCGTTGACCATCCATTTTCCGGGCTGGTCGATCACTTCGTTGAAGGGCCGGGGGAGGCTGCATTGCTTGAGCTGGCGGGCATGCATGAAAAACCGGAGAAAGACTATACGCCGAATTATGACTCCCTCCCTCTTAGCGAGTATCTGTCTCCGGGTGTGATACTGCCCTATAGCGGGTCGAGCGGCTGCATTTGGAAAAAATGCTCATTCTGTCCCGAAAAGGCTGAAGGCAGTGCCTGGGTGCCGGTTAGCGGTAAGCAGGCAATGAACGACCTGTCCTCCCTCGTGAAGAGCATGCGGCCGTCGCTGATCCATTTTCTGGATAACTCGATCAGCCTTGCGTTCCTGAATTCACTGATAGATAATCCCCCAGGTGCTCCATGGTTCGGATTTGTAAGACTCGAAAGGGAGTTGACGGACATCGACTTCTGCACGGCGCTGAAACACTCAGGATGTGCGATGCTCAAGCTTGGCATAGAATCGGGAGATCAGGCCGTGCTTGACAGGATGCAGAAAGGGATCGATCTCGAAACAGCATCTCGGGCGCTTAACACCCTCAAGCGGGCGGGTATAGCTGCCTGCGTCTATCTGCTTTTTGGTACTCCTGAGGAGACACTCGCGGGAGCACGCAAGACCCTCGAATTTGTTGTAAGCCATTGTGGTGAAATCGACTTTCTCAATCTTGCTCTTTTCAATATGCCTGTCGGCGTGCCCGAAGCACAGATGCTCAAGATCAGCAATTTTTACGAAGGAGACCTCTCTCTTTATACCGATTTCTCTCATCCTGAGGGATGGGACCGAAAACATGTGAGGCAGTTTCTCAATAGTGAATTCAAGCGGCACCCTGCCGTATCCGCGATTCTGAAAAAAACACCTCCGTTCTTTACCTCAAACCATGCACCCTTTTTTGTACTGGAATAAAATAGGACACGTCCGAAGGACGAAGTGCGGACGAGTGTGATGTGTTGATAGTGCTGGTTGAGTGAGGACTTTGAACCGTGTAACTGGAAAAAACACTCAAAATACGGTAGCGAGGACTGGTTATAGAGAGCGCTTATCGAGACGCTTTTTATACTGAATTACAATTTCATAATCGACACTTGCATGGTCAGAAGCTACATCGGTATTCCCATTGCAAACGAGTGCTCCTTTTTTGACATGCTTGCGTGTTTTTGCCATGCCGTCAATAACAGGGGTAAGGTCAAATCCGCCGCCATCGCAGCCTTTTATCATACAATCCATCTTGAAATAAGCATCGGAAGACGGAAAGATATTGACCGTGCGTTCCATTAGGATGGGATTTGCTCCCTGCTGATAATAGGTCATATTAATGACAATGCCGGAAACTTCAGGGAAACGATCCTGGACCACACCAGCAATGAGCCTGTTCTGTTTTTTCTGATCCATTTTTGCGGCGTACTTATGTCTGTTTACCATGCGCTCCTCATCTGAAGGCTACGGCGTAAGAAAGTCCAACATCGCTAAAAAAAAGCCACAAAGTATTTATCCTTTGTGGTCATATCTCCTCGCACACTAAAACATTACAACATTTCGAGTATAATTATGACATTATAGAGAGTAAAAAAGCAATTGCTCCTTTTTTAGAGTGGTGTTTATTATACGGCCATAATGCATGACGAAGACGACTTTGGACAACGCAGTGAGGAGGACAACAGGGTGAAATTCGCAGTCACCATATCGTCCGTGATATAATCACATGATATAATTTAAGAAATATCAATATGAGGAGGATCGCTTGGCAAGACAAGGTGCATTTAAAAGCGAGAAGAGGAAAAAAGAAGTGATGCGTCTAAAAAAGCAGGAAGAGAAAAGACAGAAACGTCTAAAAAAGGATACAGCCACACATCAGGGAACTGAAAGTACCGTCGCTGAAGGTACGCTACCCGAAGAGTCAGTCCCTGAAGGGATCGTCACGGAATAACCGGCCGGTTTGATGACGGCGGCCCGCAGTGCGAAGCCGCCGTGCCTGCGCGTTACTGCACTATTCTATCTTTTGATTTCAATCCTCCCGTTTGGAATGACGCCGAACATCTCGGGTGCATAGAGCGCCTCAACTGTTGTTTCAGGAAGGATAAAGGTGCCTTCGTTGTTCAGCCTAATGGTGTATTCAAGAGTCCATGAGCCTTTGGGTATATAATTGCTTAGGTTAAATCATATTTCTAGCTCCTTGCCACTACCTATCGTCGTTGTAAATTTAGAATTGTCCTGTTTATAATAATATATGCGTTCGAAAGTTATCCTCATCGCGGCGGTCCTTCTCCTCGGCTCGCTCGTCGGTGCCTATTTTGCCCTTGCTTCGGGAATTCCTTCCATCGAGGAGCTTAAAAAGCAGGATTCCTCTGTGGGAACAAAGATTTATGCTGACGACGATACGCTGATCGGAGAGATCAAGCTCCAAAAGGGCACCTATGTTCCATTGAACCAGATGCCCGATAGCCTGAAGAACGCCGTCGTTGCCGTCGAGGACTCCCGCTTCTGGAAACACAGCGGTATTGATTACATTGGCATCGGCAGGGCACTCGTCAAGGACATGCTTCATCTCAGTCTGAGGGAGGGCGGCAGCACTATCACCCAGCAACTCGCAAAGGTCGTCTTCCTCTCATCTGAAAAGACCCTTGCCCGTAAGATAAAGGAGGCCCAGCTCGCCCTCCAGATCGAAAAGGAACTTACAAAAAACGAGATCCTCGAGCTTTATCTGAACCGGGTCTATTTCGGACATGGCGCGTATGGAGTCGAAATGGCATCGAAAACCTACTTCGGGAAGTCGGTAAGGCAAATAAGTGTCGCCGAGGCGGCAATGATCGCCGGTCTGACAAAAGGGCCAACCACCTATTCGCCTTTTAACGACCTTGTCAAGGCCAAGGAGCGGCAGGCCGTTGTGCTTTCGAGAATGGTGGAGGAAGGATATTTGAGGCCGGCTGCGGCTGAGGCGGCGAAAAGAGAGCCCCTTGCGCTTTCTCATATGAGGACAACCGCCGAGACGTATAATTATTTTATCGATTATGTAAAGCAGAATCTTGTTGCAAAGTATGGCGAAGACATGGTCTACAAAGGCAATTTGAGAGTTCATACAACTGTCGACAAGAACGCTCAGGTCCAGGCACAGAACGCACTTCAGGACGGATTGAGGGACGTTGATAAGAGAAGGGGATGGCGTGGCCCCATTGGGCACAAAGACATAAAGGATAAAAATGATGAGAAGATCGTATCGTTTGCTGCATCCGTAGGAGACATTTCAACGGGTGTTGTGATGTCAATCAATCCAAAGGAGGCAGTTGTTAAGAGCCGGGGCATTACCGGTAAGTTGCTGCTGAACGATGCGCTCTGGGCCGCAAATATTATCGATAAATCATCTGGTAAACCGCGGGCCATAAAAAGTTTCAAGCTCACCGATATCTTGAAAAAAGGCGATATCGCACTTATGAGATTCAAGACCATCTCGGGTAAGAATATAACGTTCAGCCTTGAACAGGAGCCTGAGGTCGAAGGTGCCGTCGTCGCGGTTGACCCTTCTACAGGCTATATACGCGCCCTTGTCGGCGGATTCAGCTTTACCAGGAGCGAGTTCAACAGGGCTGTACTGGCCCAGCGGCAACCAGGCTCTTCATTAAAGCCGATCATATACGCGGCCGCGCTTGAGCATGGCTATACGCCTGCAAGCATCGTGGTTGACGAACCGGTAACTTATCCTGGAGGAGCTGCCGGGGACTGGAAGCCTGAAAACTACGATCGCAAATATATGGGGCCGACGCGGCTGAGGGAGGCCCTTGCCTATTCAAGAAATATCGTCACCATCAAGCTCGTCGAGGCTATTGGAGTCGACCGAGTTATAGAACTCGCCAGGAACCTAGGCATCCAAGGAACGATGCCTCGAAACCTTACGATCGCTCTTGGATCAACAAGTGTAACACCACTTGAGCTCACTTCTGCTTTTGCAGCCTTTGCAAACGCTGGCACGAAGATGAGGCCCATTTCGATTAAATATGTCACTGATGCGAGGGGAGCAATCCTCGAGAGCAACCAGCCTGAAGGTACTCCAGTACTCACTCCTGCAGGCTCATTCCTGATCACCTCCATGATGGAGGATGTCATCAGATATGGAACAGGCATGAGAGCGAATATCGGAAGGCCAGCTGCTGGGAAAACGGGTACGAGCAACGATTATAAAGATGCCTGGTTTGTGGGATACACACCGGAGCTTGCGGCTGGCGTATGGGTAGGATTTGACGATATGCGGCGCTCTCTTGGGCGCGGCGAGGTCGGTGGAAGGGCAGCCGCCCCTATCTGGCAGCGTTTCATGAGAAATGTCCTAACCAGTGAGCCTGCGCCCGATTTCGGCATGCCGCAGGGTGTTGTCAAAGTCCGTATTGATGCATCGACGGGACTTCTTGCAGATTCCTTTGCGGAGGGTTCTTCAACTTTCGATGAGTATTTCAAGGAAGGCTCTAATCCGACCGATTATACAGGCCGGGGTTCACTTTTAAGGCAGATTTCTCCCCATCAGTCAGATTCAAAGGTGCTCGGGGACTCTAAAAAACCGGTTGGATCGAGAATGTTTGACTCTGTGCAGGATTAGGTTTCGTTAAAGAAACAACGGCTAGTTGCCGAAGGACATAAGTAAAGATTTACCTGTCAACGGGTGACTGGGGAAAAATCGATAAACTGCTTTGAAAAAACTCGGTAATGCATACTTGTCCGTACTTGCGCGATGTTGCCGACTTCGCGTATTTCCGAAATAATCTGGTTAAAATCTGTTCCCCTTAACTTTCTTAAATATGCGTAGAAAATATGTGATAGATTTCTGCAGTTACCGTTGTTTGCTTGAGAGGAGAGAGTCGTAAAAATGATATCAAAAGGTTGACCCCATTCCCTTATTCCCTTACAGCCCGAGTCCAATGTATAGCCACTTACATCTTGATCCCGTAGCCGTCAACTTTTGCTATAATTATCTGACTTATAGAAATCACGCTGCATTCAATCTTGTAAATAAACCTGTATAGTTTTTCTCCTGCTATACTATGGCGCTTACTGTAAAAATTCAGCCAATTTTGTTTTAACGAAATCGATCTCATCCTCTTTCGTGGGTAATTTCTTTATAAGTTTTTCGTTCAGCACATCCGCTAATATCTTTGAGTAAAGCGGCCCCGGCGGGATTCCGAGGGCCTTGAGATCCGCACCCTTGATGAGTGGTTTTACCGTTCTCAGTTCGCGTAGGAAATGGGATATCGCTTTCTTCTTTTCACTATCCTGCAGGTGTGCCATGCTGAACAGCATGGCCTCGATATCGCATTCAGCGAGTAGATGGTATGTCATGACCGGATTACCCGGTATGAGGTTCCTCGATATCTTGGCCGCAGACTGAAATCCCTGCTGAATGAGGCTTCTTGTCCTTTCGGCAACTGAAAGCCGGTTCAGAGCCGCTTCTCGCTCGTCCCTGTTGAGGCCATTCAGGAGGGCCATGATGTACAGCAGTCCCTTATCATATCTCTCTTCGAGAAACAGGAGATCGAACCACGAGATCGTGTTGTGGACAGATTTCATAATAGCTTCGAGTTCTGTTGTGAATGCGAGTTTTGGATGGATCACCTTGAGGAGGTCGTACTCTCCGAGACTCTCCAGCGATTTGAGGGGGTCAGTTTCATCGAAGATTAGAGCCAGTTCATCATAGAGCCTTGTCCCTGCAAGCTTGTCAAAGATGTTCATTTTGACCGCAAGCTTAATAAGGTTCTCCGTGTGCTTTGTCAGCTTAAAGCCAAAACGCTCTGAAAACCGTATTGCTCTGAATGCCCTCGTGGGGTCTTCAACGAAGCTCAGGTTGTGGAGCACCCTTATGATCCTATCTTTAAGGTCCCGCTGACCGCCAAAAAAATCGATGAGATACCCAAAGTCCTTTTTATTAAGCTTAATCGCGAGGGTATTGATGGTGAAGTCCCTGCGGTAGAGGTCCCGTTTCAGTGATGAGGTTTCCACCTTAGGGAGTGCCGCGGGTGATTCGTAATACTCAGTCCGTGCCGTAGCGACATCTAGTTTAAAGGCATCCTTTTTTACGACCGCTGTGCCGAACATCTCGTGGATCGTTACTTTTGCGCCGAGCTTATCTCCCAGCTTTTTTGCAAAAGCGATTCCATCTCCTTCAATAACGAGGTCGATATCAAGATTTGCCTCCCTTCTCATGATGTCCCTCACACAACCGCCGACGAGGTAAGCCCCGTAACTGAGGTCATCCGCGACGTCGCCCGCCATAACCAGAAAGTCGTAAAGGTTATCGGGAAGAGTGTCCCTAAGTAGTGACGCCACATTCCTCCCAAATCCATGAAAGCCTTCGCCGGGCACGGCTTGCTCGAGCGAAATCCTACTTTTTCTGAGCACGTCCTCATAGAGTGATCTCAGGATATCGGTCCTTGTAATGGCGCCTATGATCTTCTTGTCCTCCATAACCGCTACAAATCTCTGGTTGTGCTCGATCATCGTCTTCTCGATCTCTGAAAGGAATGTCCCGGGCGTCACGGTGATAGCATCGGTTGTTGCGAAGTCAATGCACCTGCTGTTCCCGAAACCGTGGAAAAGGGCCTTCTCCACAACCTCCCTCGTGATGATACCTTTGTACACATCATCCTTCAGAACGGGCAGGACGTTGACCCCGTATCGGGTCATCATCCCCTCGGCTTCTTTCACCCTGCTATCTCCTTTGATAACTACAACCGGCGATGTCATGACGTCCACAGCAAGCTTCATAGGCCGGATATTCTTGTTGAGGGATTCGATGATCCTCTCTTCGGCGATCTCGAAGGGCAGGTCCTTGATCGTCGCCGAGGCGGCGGTTGCATGGCCACCTCCGCCGAAATCGGCGAGCGCCTGAGCGACGTTCAGTTCGGGCACCTTGCTCCGCGCAACGATCAATATTTTGTCAGCCATCCCGATCATAATCATCAGGGCGTCCATTTCAAGGTCTTCCATGTCCATTATCTTGTGGGCGAGGTATGAAACGTCGCTGAAGCCTTCCATCGTACCCCTGCCGATGCGTATACGAACGCCGTGGATGACGACCTCTTTCAGCGATTGCACGAGTTCATTGAGGAGCGCAACCGCTTCCCTGCTCATCTCCTCCTTAAGGAAATCGGAGACGATATTTAGATTGGCACCGCGTTTTAGAAGGAATGCAACCGCCTCGAGGTCCCTCGGCGTTGTCGAGGTGAAGATGAGTGACCCCGTTTCTTCGTATATTCCAAGGCACAGAAGTGTCGCCTCCATTGGCGTGATTGGCAGCTTTTTCTTGTGTATAATCTCGGTAAAAATGGTTGAGGCGGCCCCGACAGTATCCAGAATCTCGACCGCCCCCTTTATATCATCGCGGGTTACGGAATGGTGGTCGTAAATGTGTACGGTGATGTCGGGCCTCGAAAGGAGTTCCTTGAGTGTGCCTATCCGGTCGGGGTGCTTGGTGTCGACGATGATGAGCCTTGTTATCTCATTCAGAGGGATGTCCTTTACTCTCTTGATGTCGGCGGGCTTGAATATTTCTATAAAATCCCTTACCCGCTTTTCCATTGAGCCCGGAAATACAATCGTCGCCTCGGGATAGAGCTTTTGGGCTGCAATCGCACAGGCGAGCGAATCAAAGTCGGCGTTGATGTGAGAAGTGATGATATCCATATGTATGAATGATTTTATAAGGTAGCCGGGAAAATTGCAAATTCATTTAACTGGCATAATATATACATCGAGAGTCTCTATCTTCGGAGGAATAGATTAAGGAAATGAGGAATGTGTTCTATAAGGAATGCAGTGCCTTAAGAACCGGGAGGAAGTTGAACGCCTTGCGGACAGGAGAACGTTTCTAGTATCCGTCAAATGATAACCGAAAAACTATTTATGTGAATCAAAAGTGCATGGAGGGGCTGGCATAGTATTCCTAGCTGAGACTGCTTGCTTCATGAGCATCCAACAAGATGATATTGTTTAAATCCTTTATTAGCAAAAGATTGAAGTAAAGCTGGGTCAATCCGTTTGTATCAAGTAATCCTATTGATCGAAACAGCTCCACCTGGAGTATAAGAGCATTGACTTTAGTATAGGCAATATCTACTATCATGCCTAGTCTATTAATATATTCAGGGTTGGAATGATTTGAGCCTTGGTCATGCATAATAAGGACAATATTTTCAGCGGCATCTACGGCATCACATGCTTCTATACACTTATTGGTTAACGACTGTTGACAGCGTTGCTTTGGATGTCCCGTGCATATCAACGCATGCATCATGATAATCAGAAGATTGCTTCGTTTACCACGAACGTACTCGATGAATAAGTATACTTCTGAAACCCGGATGTCTGCATCGATCAAAATCAGGCTGTATCTATTAGATCTGCCAATTTCCACAACGGCTTTTTCGATGTCCTCTACTATAAGAACCGGGATGCAGCTCATCTGAAGAGATGCCATAAGATAAGACATTTGAGCAGTCATGTTGCCTACAAGCAATACACTCATTAGTCATCCTGCAGCATCGACAATGTCGGATGAATCTTTTTCCATCCTAAGATTAATCGTAAACATTATCAGGATTACTGCGTATGCTATGATTGTGGTCTAATTGCATAATAACAGTTTACATCGATCTCCTATTTAGGACTTAAATAGTCCCGGTTAGGATAATATTTATTGACGTACTTGTCAAGATCTTTTTCAACCTAGTACCGATTCTCATGTGTTGGGTGTGAAAAGCAACATCGCCACGATATTTCTTGTTCCATGGGTGATTTAAGGGGGGAGGTTATCAGAGATAAAGCATATGCGGTCGTCTCAAAGGATATTACATGTTTCAGACAAAAAGTGATATTTGCCGTGCAGGCCATTATTCACAGTTTCCGAGGGAAAGATGTATTTTTAAAAGTGTTCTAATTTACACAGATAACTCTTTCCTTAACAGCCCATGATACTGTAAAATCTTTTACCGTGGCCAATGTGGAAAAAAACTTTGCATTTGTGAGGGAAGGGAACTAAGGCCTATTGGTCAAGGCGTATCCCGCGATACACATGACCACTTTTCCCCTCTTGTTTTTATTCAAGATGAAAGCGAAATTACGATTGCAAACTACTCTTAACACCAAAATAGTAATGCCGTACATCGACAAGGAGGAAGACCATGAAAGTTATAGCCTTTAACGGAAGTGCCCGCAAAGATGGGAATACTGCAATACTCATAAACAATGTTTTTGGCGAACTTAACAATGCTGGAATAGCGACCGAGATGGTCCAGCTATCTGGGAAAAAGATCAGAGGGTGTATAGCCTGTTACAAATGCTGGGAGAATAAGGACTGGCGTTGCGCTGTTACGGGTGATTACATTAATGAATGCATAGAAAAAATGATCGGTGCCGCAGGCATTATCCTTGCTTCGCCTACATATTTTGCCGATGTCTCTACGGAGTTAAAGGCACTGATTGACAGGGCGGGTATGGTTTCAAGGGCAAATGGGGACATGCTGAGGCGGAAGGTTGGAGCTGCCGTGGTTGCAGAACGCAGGGGTGGGGCAATTCATGTCTTTGATACCATAAACCATTTTTTTCTGATTAGCCAGATGATTATTCCTGGCTCGATCTACTGGAATATGGGAGTTGGACGGGAAAAGGGAGATGTTGAGAAGGATGAGGAAGGTATTCTCACCATGAAAGTCCTCGGTGAAAACATGGCTTGGCTTTTAAAGAAGCTAGCTTAACAGGGCGAGCGGCAACGGGAAGCTATTTTCGATATCACAGTACCACAGTCAAAGAAGGTCAAGTTATTAAAGATAAGCTTCACAACAATACGCGATATGGAAAATAAGACTAACGCATCTCCAAATGGATTAAAACCACATGGAGGACTAAGATTTGCTTAAGAGCATCAAGGGCAAACTTAGTCAATGAAATCAGCGAGACGGAGTTCCCGACCCACTGTTATTCGGCAAACTTCGCGCAATTGACTGGGACAATCATTTGGCTTTTGCAGGCTAAGGCTTAGTGTCGTTTTAGAATAAACGGTACAATGGTTCGATTCATGGGATCTGGGAATAATTGACGGGGTGCCGATCAAGGCGTGTATGATATTTCGTGTCCTGTTAGATATAGTATGCAGAGGTATTTCTATGTCGCTGGATGGAGAACCGGGCAGAATTGGGTAAATACCGAGTCACTGTTGTGCGTTCTGATCGCACTTATTGTATGGTTCCGCGAGAAGTACCTCGGCGGTCATGTACCAATATACCGCCATTATTAGAATTTTGAGAGTTGTGTCCTCAAAGACGGAATGCACCTTCTATCTAACCTTGATTTTACCCACTTGGTGTGGACCTATCATTCGAACTATCCATTTATCAGATGTCGGAGGAACATGCTGCATTGACACTACGGACGTATTTGACTAAGATTAAGAGCAGAGAAAACTTATAGGAGGAGCACATATGACGAAACAGGATCTCATTGAGAAGATGGCGGCAGCATCGGGATGCACAAAGGCATGCGCGGGCAAGGCACTTGACGGGGCGATCGAAGCCATCAAAAAGGCTGTGAAGAAGGGCGACAAGGTCTCCCTTGTCGGCTTCGGCGCGTTTTCCCTCTCCAAAAGAAAGGCAAGAGCGGGCAGAAACCCACAGACCGGCGCAACCATAAAGATTGCTGCAAAGAAGCTGCCGAAGTTCTCGGCTGGCAAGGCATTCAAGGATGCGGTAAATAAGTAGTCGTTTTACACTATCAAACAGAAAGGCCCTGGAGGAGAAAATCCCCAGGGCTTTTTTTTTGCTGAAAAAACGAAGCTAAGGTTTGACATTACACGAGCCAACAAAGGCACTTTCGGAGCAGCTAACACTTAATGATCAAACTCTTCTGTCTTGTTAGAGATCTCAGCATCTGTTATGTATGCTCACATGTCGGGCGAACACCGACAGAAATTATAGAGATACCCCTACAAAAATATCGGACTATCACCGATTCTTTTTCAACCCATAGCAGTATATACTTTCAAGAGTATAACCTGATCATTATCACTCAATATGAGTGTTTATATAATGTTTTGTGATCCACCCATCCTTAGTAATCAAGGAGATACCGGTGTTTGAGAATAATGATTTATGGTATTCCTTGATTCAGCACTCCTCAGATGTTATTACAATTCTTAAAACTGACGGAACAATACTTTTTCAAAGCCCATCGATCGAGCGTCTTTTTGGAGATAAGCCTGATGAATTGATTGGGAAGAATATCTTTCAGATGGTCCATCCAGAAGATTTGTTAAGAGTCATGGATGCCTTCATGCAGCTAGTGCAGAACCCATATGCTCATTTATCTATAGAATACAGGTATAAACACAAAGACGGCTCGTGGCGAGTGGTCGAATCCACTGGTAGCAACCAACTCAATAACACGTTGATTGCTGGGATAGTAGTCAATACCCGAGACGTGAGTGAACGCAAGGAGACTGAAGAATTACTACACAGAGCCGTTAAACGGGCCGAACTTGAAAAAACAAAGTTAGACGCAATTATAGCCGCCATCGGGGATGGAATCAGCATCCAAGATACAAATTACCGCGTATTATATCAAAATCAGGTGCACAAAAATATTGTAGAAGGGGACAAGTCAGGTGAATATTGTTACACGGCATATGCTAACAATGACCGGATTTGTGAAGGATGCCCTTTAGCGCTCTCATTTGAAGATGGGAGAGTACACACATTAGAAAAGAGAGCAGTACGAGATAAAGGAATAATACAGGTTGAAATTAAGTCATCACCCATAAGGGATGCCGATGGGAACATGATAGGAGGTATTGAAGTAGTAAGGGATATCACCCAGCGAACGCTGGTGGAAGAAAGGTTACAAGAAAGTGAGGAGAGATTCCACAATTTATTCGATCATGCTCATGACATGATTCAAAGTGTCGCAGCCGATGGGCATTACGTGTTTGCAAATGCAGCGTGGTTAAAGACAATGGGTTATTCATGGGATGAACTGCAGGATATCACGATTTTCGATGTCTTACATCCCAGCTGCGTACCTCACTGTGGGGAATCTTTTAGCAAGGTCATGTCAGGAGAATCGATAGATAATGTAGAGGCAATATTTGTAACGAAGAATGGGCAACAGATAAGTGTAGAAGGTAATGTACATCCGCGTTTCTTCAAAGGAGAAGTAATTGCTACTCAAGGGATATTTAGGAACATAACCGATCGAAAGTTGGCTGAACTTAAACAGGAACAGCTTGTTCTCAGACTTCAAAGTGCGCTTGACAACATTAAGATCTTGAGCGGCTTACTGCCGATTTGTGCTTGGTGCAAAAAGATACGAGATGATGGAGGTTATTGGAAGAAAGTGGAAGACTACATCAAAGAACGTACAGACGCTTCCTTTACCCATGGCATATGCCCAGAATGTTTGAAGAAAGTGGACCCTGAAACATATACAGATCTATTTGGGAATACCAAAAGAAAAGAAGAATAGTGGATGACAGCAGGTCTGTTGAACGATATCTTGGCAATATTTCTAGCAGCGTTCTGCATATAACAAAACGTGCACCTAAAACATGATCATGCGCTGACTGTTCAATTCCGGTCGTACTCGGCAGCATTGATATAAAACTGACAGTCTCCAAAAAGAAGCATCAGAACACGCAGAGTTGACGGTTATTGTCTGAAAAATCGTCATGTCTGCGGTTATCCTTGGCGATCCAGTATCGTCAATCAGAAAAAAAGGTAGGGCTTTTTTACTAAACTGGAGAAGCTATTCTTCAAACTGGGGATAACGGCCTTTGGCGGATCGATTGCACATCTTGCCATAATAGCAGAAGAGGTTGTAAATCGCATCTTATAGATATGAGCTTAATCTCTTGAGTCAAGTCAACTAGTCGATTATATTTTTGCAAATGACTTAATAAATTGTTATTCAAATAATAGATGTATATTAAAATGCGCTCTGCGGCGTGAAGTTGAAAGGAGATATTTTAACGCGGAAGTAGATGATGGAAGATCTTAAACGCATACTTGTGAGTGTCATGATGAACAAACATTGCCTAAGATCGGGTTCGTATGGAGTTGCCAGTGAAGAAATATGATCCTTGTCTTTCGACATGATTTTTGTCATATTGAGCTTATCCATAGATCGGGGGTGAAATCGGATGAAAATATTACTTGCAACCGACGGCTCTGAATACTCGGAACGGGCTGCTAATTTCTTGACGTGTCTGAATTTATCCTCCAATGATGAAATCATTATTTATCATGCCGTTCATTGGATTCCATTTCCCTATGACAAAGATTTTTATTATGATACTCTGAAGGAAATAAAAAAGGATATTGCGCCGAAGATCATCGAGTCTACTCTAGATATCTTGAAACCTGTCCATGCAAAAATTAGCACTATGATTGTGGAAGGTTCTCCCGAAGAATGCATTGTGGATCAAGCGAACAGCGCGGATATGGATATGATTGTGATGGGGGCAAGGGGGGTAAAGGGCATTAAATCGCTTTTTATCGGAAGCGTAACCAGATCAGTAGCCATTAAGACATCAAAGCCTGTCCTTGTTGTAAAACTACCCGCGTGTGAAAGGCCAGATAAGATTAGAATCCTTTTGGCTACCGATAACTCTGACTACTCCGTCTCCACTGGAGAATTCTTGTCCCAGATACCATTTCGAGATAACACAGAAGTCACGATAGTGAATGTAATGCCCTCCGAGTTTCTTGACATACCTGAAACTTTTGCCCCCGGGATAATTGAACAGATTATAGAAATTACAGAGAAGGTCAGATCAATGAGGCTTATTGAGTCCGAAAGAATCACTAATCAAGCCAGAGAACATTTGAGCAAAAAGTTCAAAAACATACAGGTCCTGTCAGCAATCGGTGATCCTTCCACAGAAATACTGAAAACAGCAGAAACCCTAAAAGCAGACCTTATAGCGGTAGGATGTAGAGGTCTGAGGGGAATCAAGGGGATGATGGGAAGCGTATCAAGGAATATCCTTACCCATTCTGAAAGTTCTGTTTTGATAGGCAGGATATGTAACGACTAAAACATATAAGAGCTGTATCAAGGTGATTTGGCAGTTCACTATTCAAGGATTGACGCTTATGGTTAAATTGTGAGGAGGAGGAATCCTGCAACGTTTGGTTCGCCCTCCGTTGAAACTACCGATTGTTGTTAAACTCCTCCCATTGAGAGGGCACTATATCTATTTATAGACACCCGTTGAGTGGGTACTTGTCAAGTAAAGCAACGTACTATTGCGAGACGTTTACTGTCTTTGTGAAATCTGGTTGAAATCCTTATAGAAACGTAAGGAGCATGACCCTCTCACAGGCATCAGTATCACGGAATTGAAAACCGAAGTTACGATAAAGTCTTATCGCAATGAAGTTGGAAGTCTCCACCGTCAGCCAGACTGACATAAAGCCTAGTTTCTTAGCGTCTTCGAGCACAACCCGCATCAACTCTGTCCCAATTCCAAGATTTCTATGGTTTTGGTCGACAAAGATTATGAACTCTGCTGACTTTCCGTTTGGGTCAGGAACAAGTGCGGCATGGCCTATTATCATGCCATTCTTCCAAGCACAATAATTCCTTCCTATCTTGAAAAGCATTCTTACCCAATTGTGACAGGCTTCGGGATTCAGCGGCGGAAGACCCTGAGAAGCAGGCTTAGGTGTAAAAAAGCAATACATAGCAAGAAGCAGAGAAAAATCAGTGGCATTGGACGGGCTTATCTTATAAGACCCTCCTGCCTTGTCGTTTTTGATGCAGTCCTTATTCATTACTATAAGATTAATAACCAGATCCGAACCTTATTACAATATAAGGATATTCCTATAATGTTGAACGTAGAGCTACTTCGAGCGACGCCGAGGGACAGGAATCTTATATGAAAGCATTATAAGCAGCGTCATAATATCTGGAGAGAATAGGAAACAGGAGGACCGTCGAGGTGATTGTCAAAAGCCGTGCAAACATAGTATAAGGTAACATTGTTGGCTCCGCCGCCCATGAGGACAGCGCAAGTGCAAAAAAAAATATGGGGAAGCTTTATAATATACTGTATGATATCGTCAGAAGAAATAATCCTGCGCCTGCTACTCGGCACGCTTATTGGTGGTGTCATAGGCTTTGAGCGCCAGATCCACGGCAGGCCTGCCGGGCTGCGTACCCACCTTCTGGTCTGCGTCGCCTCGGTTCTCCTCATGATCGTATCCGAATACTATCATTATCTCGGCGTCATGGACCCTTCCTATGTCAGGGCTGATCCCGGAAGGATCGCTGCGGGTGCTATTACAGGAGTCGGGTTTATCGGTGCCGGGGTAGTACTGAAAACAGGGTTTTCGATCCAGGGCCTCACAACAGCCGCATGTCTCTGGGTGGTTTCGGCCATCGGGCTCTCAGTCGGTAGCGGATTATATGTGGCAGGGATCGTGACCTTTATTATTACCATCTTAACCCTCACCTTGCTCAGGTTTGCCGAGCGGAAGATGCCCAAGCTCACCTTTAGTTACGTTACCGTGAGTGCCGATGCAGCGCTGCGGGAAGAGGATGTCCTTTCAATAATCGATAAGTCAGGGCTTTCCGTAAGCGATATTGATTACGAGAAATGCTCGGATTCCCACATCACGACGCTCACCATCACCGTTTCTTATTACAGGCGAGAAGCGTTGGCTACTTTCCAGAATACCATCTTTTCACTCCCCCAAGTCATAAGGGTCTGCATTAAAAGCTGACCTCGTGTCAGCCTTAGATTTGTGCGTTGATAACGTTGAACTTATTGTTTTATTCTGTCAGTAAGTTGCTTGGTCACAAGGATGTTGCAACAACAGTCAAGTATTCTGCTCACTATTGGGTCCAGAGTCTTCATCGCGAGACAATTCATTGAGTATAGGATCTAAGTGGATGTATTATAAGGGGGAATGGTGCCCCCTGCAAGATTCGAACTTGCGGCCCCAGGTTTAGGAAACCTGTGCTCTATCCTACTGAGCTAAGGGGGCTCAAAAATACGTCAGGTATAATAACACAAACATCGGGAAAGAAATGGTCGGGGCGAGAGGATTTGAACCTCCGACTTCACGGTCCCGAACCGTGCGCGCTACCAAACTGCGCTACGCCCCGAACTTGCATAACTAAATATAATACCATAAAAGAACAGGCGGTAAGTAGTCCTCTCCCGACTTTTCTTTGCTTCCGCGGCCTCCCGTTATGCCGGGGTGTGATTAATGAGGTAGACGGCCGAGATGGCAATCGCGCCGCCTATGATCGTCGAGGACTCTGGCATTTCGCCAAGGAAAAGCCAGCTGAGCAGCATTGCGCTTGACGGCACCAGGAAAACGTAAGAACTTGTCCGGTAAGACCCCAGGCGTTCTGCTGCCACGAAATAGACAGTAGTGGCAAAAGTACCAGATATGATGGACAAGAACACTAAATTACTCCAGAAGACGGCATCCTGATAGAAGATGGCTTCTATACCCTGACTGAAAGCGAACGGGAGAAAGAAGAGGGTTGAAAAGCCATACGTCATGAAGCTGAACATATAGGGTGAAATGGTTTCGGCGGCCCGCTGACTGCTGATTGTCACGAGGGCCCAGAGGGCTGAGCAGAGGACGAATAGGACATTACTGCTCTGGAAAAGGTCGTGCGCATCGAAGGTCCAGAGCCTGAGAAGTACCGCAGCACCGGCCATACCTACCACCAGACCGGCAATGTCACGTCCTGTCGTCTTCTTTTTAAGGAGGAGCAGGGAGAACAGCAAGGTCATCAGCGGCATCATCGAGGTGACCAGCACGCCCGCAGCTCCCGCCAATCCATGCTCCAGCCCCCTGAAGAAATAATACATGTAGGCGCTGATAAAAAAAGCGCCGAATGCGCTGTACCCTACGCCCTGGCCTGAAAGCACGAGTGGTATTCGGAGGATTATGAGCAGGGGCACAAAGGACAGAAAACTCAGAAGAAACCGCCAGAAACTGAGCAGCTCAGGTGTGAGACGCACGGCCATAACCTTTGCAGATACCCAGCTGCCACCCCAGATGACCATGGAGAGAACCATGAGGAGTGTGAAAAGAAGATCTGAAGGCTGTTTGTTTCTACTGTCTTTCCGTGAGCTTTTTAAGGATATATGAGCCGTCCTCAGAAGTTATCCTCTAATCTTCCTCTTCCCACTCTTCATTCATGGCGATGGCGGCGGTCCCCGAAAGGACGGCGAGCTTTACCGCTCCAATAGTGCGATAGACCTCTTCAGGTTTGCAAAGTTTGCCGTCCACAGTAAGGAGTTCATCTATCCCGATGCCGAATAGTCGTTCATTCTCCTTCAGATAGGGGAGTATCAGCTTCCAGTCTTTTTTCCTAAAGGGCAGGATCTGACCTCCATTCAACTGCTCCTGTACGATGGACTGATGCGGGTCGCGCACAAAAATTGCTCCACCTGATGCGAGTGAGAAGATATTCGATCCGGGATAGGGTATCTCCAGAGGGACCATCTTTCCATCTTTATCAAAGGTCAGGCCGTTCAGAATAACGAAACCGCCGCCCTTGTAAGGATCGCCCGCCATAAAAGATTCCGCCAGGTAGTCGAGTGCTGTGCCGTTTATGACAACCCTCGGTTTGCCACACGCATTGATGAGGGGACGGCCTGCAGCATTTCCGAGCACATAGACCTCGCCGCCTTTCGCCCCGTACATGAACGTCTGCCCTACATCACCATGCACGACGAGTTTCCCCGATTTCATAATCTGCCCGAGTTGGTCCTGGGCATTTCCGTGCACGAAGATTTCAAGTCCGTCCATGCCGGAACCGAGATAGTCTCCCGAAGAGCCGAAGGAGTCTATACGCACTCCCTTTGTGTCGGGACCAACCCCGCACCCAAGAAAGCGCTGACCACGCTGGCCGAAACAGATGAACCGCTTCCAGCCGAGACTGTACGCGTCTGAGATAAGACGGGCGAATGAGTCATCACCTTCGGGAGGGAATAGTCCCGCGTCAGCAACCAAGACCTTTTCCCCTTTCGCTGGGGCACGAAGTATATGACGGTTGTAAAAATCAATTTTACAGCAGGATAGAGCGCTTTTAGTCTCACTGATCATAGGAATAGCCCTGAAGATAGAATCGAGTGCGTCGGAGACCATCTGGAGCACTGAACGCCGTCTCATGTTTCCTGTAAAGTAGTGTCGGTCAAGAAGGAGCGCGAGCAGAGCGATTGCCGTCTTCCTCAGATCATCCTTCTCTGCAAGGGCGACGATCTGGTTGAGGAATGTGGAGAGCTGTGTATAGTCCCATTCAACAAAACGCGCTTTCAAGCCGGTAAATATCTTTTCTGCGTTGCCCTCGGACATGTCTTTAAGGATGTCTTTTGAGAGAGCCACAGGAGTGGTCGGTGCCGCCTGCGAGTGGGCTCTGCTATCAAGAGGTGTCTGGTCTGTTGGAACATCCACAAGCCGTCCGAATTTATCCGTACAGGTGAGACTCATCTTTCCTGGTGCAGACTCCTGTATTGTGAAGATAAAAGCCCCGCCATCAGTGTAACTACCGCCACGGGCATTCCAGTAATGGTCTGCTATCGTACCGAAACGCGGGTCTTCTTTTGCGAGGCTTTCCAGGGTCGCATCTATCGCCTGTTTTTCCGAACAGATCAGTCCTATCTCCACTGCCCCTTTCTGCAAGGCAAAGACCTGTGGCCGCAGCATGGCTGTATCGGTAATGCCGATAAGCTGGAACTTTTTTTTCTGAACATTGTTGCGGGCGATGATGAAGAACCAGGGTCCGTCAGGAGAGCCATGGATGTGGGTAGCCTGGATCTGTCTATAGATGAGTTGTTTTTCTTTCGGTAGATGATCGAAATCCATCTCTCCCGTAGGGGCAAGGGCTTCAATTATGTACTCAAGAGGATACCCGTATACTCTGCTCAGGAGGTCGAACACATGAACAGAAACCTCTGTATCGGTAAGGAAAAGCGGATAGATATTGCGTTGGCGAAGATAGTCGGATACGGAATAATAATTCGCAAAGTCTCCATTGTGCACAAGGGCTTCATTAAGGCCTATGAAGGGATGAGCCCCGCCGGGATGCCAGACCCGGCCCTTGGTGGGATACCGCTGATGGGCTATCCATATATTGGCATCAAAGTTTTCTAGTTTATAGTATTGGGCCACCTGCTCGGCATAACCCACTATCTTCAGTATCATCATGTTCCTGCCGTGGGAAAGAACAAAGGCCTTTTTCTCACCGAGGGAACTGTACAGGGCAAGGTTCAACTGGTACGTATTCTGGAAGATGAACTCTTCCTCTGCCCTGTCATAAGACAGCATTTCCAGTCCGCGCTCTTTCTGGAAAAGGGCAAGGACTTCCGGTTTTACCCGCACAAAATAGCGTTTCACCGCCGGAGGCTTAACCTCAAGGCCTGCAATGTCCCTGTAGTCATCTAGTGCATCGACGGCCGCTTCATGGGCAACCCGGAAGTGAGGGTGGATAAAACGCGCCTCCATCTCTTGTACGACTGTCTTGTCAAGGATTGCAACTTGCAGGAGGAAATGACTGTCGAGAGTTTCCTGGTCCACTCCGAGCTTGTCGGGACTCAGGCCGACAGCTGCAAGACCTCCCCCTTTGCCGTTTCCCCTGTTATGCATCTGAACAGAAGGAGTGAATATGTGACGACCGCTCACGCGAATATTGCAGGCAAAACCGGTAACGCCACAACCGCCTTCTTCAGCTTCAATCGTACTTCGATTTACCAGCCGGTCGGCCTCGCGGAAATAGTATCGCGATCTAATTATTGCGTCTCTATTGTTTAAATGTTTCATAGTTCCAACTCCCCTTGTATCTCTTCCTGCTTAATGTAATCGAGGTGACCAATCACATCAAATCGTCCCACAAGCTCTGTAACGCTCTTCATCCCCAGACGTTTGAGGATGGAGACAAGCTGGCGCCGCCAGGTCAGATACATGTTGACAATGCGCTGAGTCGCCCATTCGAGTTCCATGAGGTTCGTAAGTTGATCGTCTGTTGTGGCAATACCCCTGGCACAGCCGCGACCTGATTCACAATGGTGACAGCGGATGCATTCGAGGGCCACGAGATCGGCTGTACCGAGACATACGCCATTTGCGCCCAGGGCAATGGCTTTAGCCATATCATGCGCGGTGCGTATCCCGCCGCTCGCGATAATTGTTATCTTGTCCCTGATCCCCTCTTCAGACAGGAATTTATGCACCTTGGGTACGGCATATTCGATGGGCATAGCAATATTCTTTTTTGCGATATCAGGTGCGGCGCCTGTTCCGCCGTAACTTCCGTCAAGCTGAATGATATGGGCACCGGCATAATAACTTCCCACGGCAACCATGTCCACGTCAGTCGGTGTGGAGACCTTTACCGACACGAGGGTACGGGGGTTTGTCTCCTTTATCCAGTCTACATGCTTCTTGTGGTCTTCCACCGAGTAGACGCTATGGAATGGAAACGGTGAAAAGAGGGCGCTTCCTGCTACTGCCTCGCGCATAGCGGCAACACGCGGCGTCACTTTGTCACCGAGAAGATGTCCGCCGAGACCAGGTTTTGCCCCCTGAGCATACTTGAATTCGACTATCCGGACCCTCTTGAGCGTCTCTTCTCTTACCCCGAAGAGACCCGTTGCAACTTGCGTGATGATGTGATCATCGTAAGGGATCAGTTCTTCAGGGTATCCACCTTCTCCGGTACAGCAGAAGGTATTGAGCGCAGCCGCAGCTTTGACGCGGGAGAGCATGGTCACAATACTGACAGAGCCGAATGACATACCTCCAAGATAGAACGGAACAGGTATCTCGATCCCCGGCCTTGAATCTCCGGTACGATTAAGTTCAATGGCTGTGGATATTGCTTCATCAGGGACATCCAGCTCTTTTCCCCTGGGGAATATAAAACGGAGCTTATCAAACCCGCCGCCTGAATCACCTGTCTTATAGTTGAGTCCTTGATAAGGAAGTTCTCCGGTCTCTGCCATATGCCATGTGCTGGCAAGAAGATCAGCCGACCATCGTTTGTCACCCAGGATCTCAAAGGATGGATTCAGACTTAGATGAATTGCCTTTTCCGGGCATCTGCTCACGCAGTAGAATTCGTTCGAGCTGCAGGGAAACCCGAGGCAAAGATGATCGGCTGCGACTCGCGGTTTTTTTGATCCTGCCTTGTATACTCCATAAGGGCAAAGCGTTATGCAGAGTCCGCAGTTATTGCATGCCTTAGATACCGCTACGCGATATTTACCGAGGGCATTACGGAAACGGCTCGGCACTTTTTTCACATCAGGCAGCATGAGTTTATGTGTGTCTGTTCCCATTGTATCAACCCCTTCTACCCAGTGTGGCAAAGATATCTTTTTCGAGATCCTCGAAGAACATGGCACGACCCATTTCTCCCCGTAGTCTTCTCACCTCGCGTATACCCATGGCACCGAGTATCTCGATAAGCTGGTTATGCCAGCCTACCATCAGATTCCTTACCCGGCCGGCGCCCCAAACGGTGTCGACACTGTCAAGCTCCACAGGACACGCAATGCCCTCCTTGCAGCGGCGGCATACCCTGCACTCCATAGCAATGAGAAGTGGTATGTCGACGGACACCAGGTCTGAACCGCAGATGATCTGCTTTGCCACATGCTCCGCCATAGCGATGCCCCCACCTGAAATGAGGGTGATTTGGTCACGCACTCCCTTCGCTACGAGGTGAAGGTGTATCTCCCTCATCCGTTCTTTAATAAAGAGAGGCCTGTCGGCTCTTTCAAGGCCATATTCATCGGCAACAAGATGTATAACCTCGGCGCCTTCTGCGGTGAGTCGAATGATATTTTCAGATGAATCAGGACTGAGGTCCATCCGGATAATTGTCACGATGCCGGGGAACTTCTCTTTTAAGGAGTTCTGTGTGGCGATAACCTCTTTCCCATAAGGAATCTCTATCAATCGCAACTTGCTCAGAACAGCGGAATCAATATCGGATAAACGTCCGTCAACGAAGAGAACCATGTTCTGCAGATACTGCTCCATCGCCGAACCATACTCACTTTGCCTGATTATGGCAAAGGTCCCCAATGAGCGCGCTCCTTCGAGCAGGGCCAGATTGATCCCTTTCCGCGGCGGAGACCACGGTAGGATGTCGAACAAAAGCGGCAGCGGAATCTCCACAATGGGCGGAGGAGTAATCGTCAGTGCCCCTGACTGATCGAATTCGAGTGCCATCACCTTGCGGCCTATATCAGCGGTAGTGCTTATGTATTCGCGGCCATGGATACCATCTCTCGTAGGACGTACTATTTCGGACATATCCGTCCACATGGCATCATACCCGGGTCCGGAGAAAGGTCCCCCGTAGCCGCCGCCCGACACCGGGATACGGCCTGCTTCTGCCTGGTACCAGAGTCCCGAAATAATCTCCGGAGTCCAGTAATGATCCCCGAGGGCCTTATATGAGGGATTGAGACCCTTCTGGATAAGTTTGTTCGGACAGCCCTGGACGCAGCGGAAGCAGTCCATGCAGACACTGTCGAGGGATTCGAGCATCTGGCGGGAATCAATGCCCCGCTTTTCATATACCTTGTAGACGCAATCCTTTTTTACGCAGCGGGCGCATTTGAGGCAGCCTTCTTCCCAGGCAATGACACCAGACCGGGTTATCGCCTGAAACCGGTTCGCTACTTGGCCGGCATGAATATGATATTTGGGGGGCATATGCTAACTCCTCTCAAACCTGAGGCCTGGGGAAAAGTTTAGCCTCTTGAACTATTTGGGGAACTACCTCTTCCCACTCGATTGCCATGATATGGACCCCGCGGACACCTTCCATTGCCTGAAGCGCCTGGATGGTTTCTACGGCTATCTTGATTCCTTCCTGCCGCTGTTCTTTTGCGGGGACCGATTTCATTCTGTTGATGATCTCCTCGGGCACATCCATGCCGGCAACATTCTTTGCCATGTACTCTGCCATGCGGGCAGATTTAAGCGGAGTAATCCCACCGAGTATGAAAACTTTATTATCCATCCCATAGTCTTTTACGAGGTCCATCCATTCCTTGAAGCGGTTGAGGTTGTAAATGCACTGGGTCTGTATGAACTCCGCACCAGCATCCACTTTTGTAGCGAGACGGGCAGCTCGGTATTTGAAAGGATCGGCAAAGGGATTTGCTGCGGCCCCGATAAACATATAAGGCGGCATACTCAGTTTTTCCCCGCCGATGACTTCGCCGGCATCTCTCATATTACGCACGGTCTGTAGCAACTGAATAGAGTCGATGTCAAAGACGCCTTTTGCCTGAGGCTGGTTGCCAAAGGTCTGGTGATCGCCGGAGAGACAGAGAATATTGCGTATGCCCAGGGCAGAGGCTCCCAGGACGTCCGACTGGAGTGCGATGCGGTTGCGGTCACGGGTGACCATCTGTAGCACGGAGTCAAGCCCTTCCGCATTGAGCATAGCACATGCAGCAAGACTGCAAAGACGGACCACCCCAGTCTGATTATCTGTAACGTTTACGCTGTCGACATAACCCTTAAGAATCCTTCCTTTGCTCTTCACGACTTCGGGGTCTGCCCCTTTGGGAGGGCCGCATTCAGCGGTAACGGCAAATTTTCCACTATGTAAAACCTTTTTTAGCCGGCTTTCAGTCATCACGCTCTCTGGTCCTCCCTGTAAATTCTCCTCGGTCCTTTCCCCTGCTGTTTTGACCAATCCGCAGGGGGATGCACCTTTCGCAGGAGGTCAAGACGCCCCCTGTCTTCGAGTCTCGAGACAATCAGCTGCCATGCGCAGGGTACATCGGGATCCACCTCGCAGCGGTCTGTCCTGGAGCCGCCGCAGGGACCATTAAAAAGTCCTTTAGCGCAACGTGTAACAGGGCAAACAGCAGCGAAAACCCCGAGCTTGCAGTCACCGCAGCCCCGGCAGTTCTCTATCCAGAGGCCTGCCTCTTTTGTCTCTCCGAGAAATGTTGTATTAAGGGCAGGGACAATATGGACCTTGGGGAATACCTCTGCAACGGCCTGTACGCCTGCACCGCAGGCGAGAGAGAGGATAATGTCGTACTGGCCTATCACGTCTGTCAAAAGGTCGATGAACTCATAGACACACTGGCGGTCCAGGGTCATCTCTTTTACTTCTATCTCCTTCCCTGATGCCTTTGCATCCATACGGAGTGCGGAGGAGAGGAGCCCGACCTCTTTTTCTCCACCCGATGCACACTCAGCCACACAGGACCCGCAGCCTACGACCAATATCTTTTTGTAAGGTGCTATCATCTCTTTGATCTCTGATAGAGGTTTTCTTTCAGCAGTTATCATGCTCTTACTCCTTTATCATCAGCCGTTTTTATCTTCAAGCCTGTTTCCCACGCACAGGAGAGGGGCCGATTGAGGCATTTCGGGCAAGGATCCCCCTCGCCAACTCATCGACGGTCAAAGAGGTTCCCGCAGGAGCGACAATCAACTCTAAACGTTCACGCTCAAGGCCTACTTCTTCGATCAATCCCTGGGTATAGGCAAGGCGCTTTTTGGCACGTAAATTCCCTTCACGATAATGGCATGCCCCTTCGGGACAGGTGACAACATATACCTTATCAGCCCCCGATTCGAGGGCACGCATGAGGTGAAGAGAATCGATGCGTCCGCTGCACGGCAGGGGGAAAAACCGGATCTGCTTACCAAGCTCCCTTTCAAGGGCGCGCCTGTTGACCTCCTGGTTCGGGTCTAATTGCTGGCAAAAAAAAATCGTAATATTGAGTCCGGCGCTTTTTTGGTCCATAAGGGTCCTTATTGTCCTTTCGTAATGACTAAAAATAGCGTCTATACCTTGTTGATCGGCATAGACGCTCATGACGGTAACCGATTGCCGTGAAGTTTATGATAAAAAGTAACCGCGGCCTTTGTCAACCCGATTAACACGCCTGACTTTTGACCTATTGCTTTCAATCATCGGATTCGCGAGAAGAAAAGGGCGCTCCCTTAAAATCGTCCTCCCGGTGGACATGAAACACCCTCCCGAAATCCTTGACAAATAAAAATTATGTCACAAGTAGCCAGTCTGCGATTTCGTGTAGAATAATCTGATAGAGACGGATTCCGGGAGTGTGCGGCAGCTATGCAGGATGAACCAGTCGATCTTACCATAGGGAACATTTGGGCCAATATCTGGTACATGTCGTGGCCGATGCTCATCATCATGCTTCTGAATTTTCTTGTCGGGGTTGTGGACGTCTATGTTGCAGGCCTTATCGGCCCCGAGGTCCAGGCGGCTGTCGGATTTGTCAGCCAGATATTATTTCTTACGATCATCATCGCCAACGCAGTCAGCATCGGCAGCCTCTCCCTTGTCTCAAGAGCTGTCGGGGCCGGAGATTCCGGGAAGGCGGTCGAGATTGCCCGTCAAGCAATGATGTTCGGCGTCATCGTTGCTGTGGCTGTGATGGTTTCCGGTCTTGTTCTGTATGAAGAGATCGTCGATCTTACTGGCTTTCCTCGTGAGATCAGGAGTATGGCGGGGCACTTTCTTCAGGTCTATGCTCTGGCCCTCGGGGCCAATTACCTTCTCATCATTTCTAATTCTATATTCAGGGCATGCGGCGAAGTGAAGAAGCCTCTTCTTACGATGACTGCTGTCAGTGCCATCAACATAGTGTTAAACTTTCTCCTTGTCTTCGGCGTCTTCCCTTTTCCGAAGCTCGGCTATATCGGGATAGCGGTCGCATCTGCACTCTCCGTAATGGTCGGGATGGTGATGAATCTTCTGTTTTTCAGGTTCGGAAGTTGGGCAGGAATCTATAAGCGCCCGTGGACGCTTTCCGCCGAGCTTATCAAAAAAATGCTGATTATAAGCTGGCCGGCTGCCCTGCTCCAAATTGCATGGAATGCCGGGAGCATTGTTCTCTACAATGTCCTCAGCAGGCTGGGGGATGCATCCATTACAGCCCTCGCGGCCATCACCAATGGATTCAGGATCGAAGGGGTTATCTTTCTTCCAGCCTTTGCACTCAATATGGCTGCATCGGTGCTGATCGGCCAGAACTTGGGCGCCGGTAATCCTCAGAGGGCTGAAAAGGTTGGATGGAAGATCGGCATGACTGGGGTCGTTCTAATGAGTTCCATGGCACTTGTCATATTCATCTTGGCGGAGCGGATTGCCGCCGCCTTCACGGACAATCCTGCGGTTCTAGCCGAAACTGTCAGATACCTGAGATTTAACATGCTTTCGGAGCCCTTCATGGCCCTGAGCGTCGTGCTCGGAGGTGGGTTGCAGGGAGCAGGGGACACGCGGGGAACAATGTGGGTCGTGGGAACCGCCATGTGGCTAATCAGGCTTCCTCTGGCGTATATCTTCGCGCTTATGCTCGGCTATGGGGCAACTGGTGTCTGGATAGCGATGGTGGTTTCGATGGTCATCCAGGGGGTACTCATGGCGAAGAGATTTCATGGTGGCAAGTGGAAAGAAGTAAGGGTGGGGTGAGCCGCCGACTTCTGTTTTTTAGTGTAATGAGGTAAATTAGAAAGATAGCTTTTTTATTAGGACAGGAGACCTCAATGCTTAAGCTCTTCAATACCTTTGGGAAAAAGATTGAGACCTTCAAACCGGTCGACCCTGACTTGGTCAGTATTTTTACCTGTGGCCCATCGGTATACCAGCGCGCCCATATCGGCAATATGAGGACTTTTCTTTTCGAAGATATACTCGTCCGCTATCTCGGATATCTAGGCTATAGCGTCAAGCGTGGCATGAACATCACCGATGTTGAGGACAAGGTGATGAGCGAGGCGAAGAAGGAATCCGTCAGCGTTCGGAAGCTCACAGACAGAAATATCAAAAAGTTTGTCGGTGAAATGAAGCTCCTGAAAGTAAAGGTGCCAGACCTTATGCCGAGGGCTTCGGACCATGTCGATCAGGCCGTAGGTATAATTCGGGACCTGCTCGAACGCGATATCGCCTACTGGTATCACGGAAATGTTTATTTCGACCCTCTGAAGTTCGAGGGGTTCGGGAAACTCTTCGGACTCGACATGTCCAAATGGCCGAAGAGCAAGAGGAGATACCACAAAGATACCTACCCAGGCATCCAATGGAACCTCGGGGATTTCATCCTGTGGCATGGATACAAAGACGGGGACGAGGTCTATTGGGACACGAAGATCGGCAAAGGCAGGCCCTCGTGGAATATCCAGGACCCAAGCATGATCGTCGATTATTTCAGTGAGACACTCTCGATCTATTGCGGCGGCATCGACAATCTTTACCGGCACCACGATTACACCCTCGCGATTCTGGAATCGATAAGGCCTTTCCCGATGGCGCGATATTGGCTCCATGGGCATCACTTACTCGTGAATGGGCAGAAAATGTCGAAGAGTAAAGGGAATATTGTTTATGTTGATACCCTTTTGTCGCAGGGGTATTCGGTTGAAGAGATACGGTTTTTACTTATTTACGGTCGTTACCGGAGTGAAATGAACTTTTCAGCCGAGGGCGTGGAAGCAGCTGCCAGGAAGCTGAGGGAGTTCAAAGAACTAGTCGAAACGATCAGGAAACATGCGAGGCGCTCAGCGCCGGTCGAAGGGAAGATAGTCGCCATGCTGAAAAAGACGTTTGTCGATAATATGGATAATGACCTGGATGTCAAAGGCGCCGTCGACGGGCTATCTAGAATTATCTCGGAGCTTAAAGCCGATGAACTCATGCCTGCTGAAGCAGCGGGGATGATTGATACGCTAAAGGATATCGATCGTATATTAATGGTGATCTTCTCGTAAAGGTACCCGCTACGAGTTCCACTCTTTCAAATGTTCCTCGATAAAAGTGATGATCGCATTATGCTCTTCGACGCCCCTTTCCTTGATTGGCATCGGTTTGCCGAAACTGAAATAGACTTTATTCGACGGGTCTATTGTACCGAAATCCTTCAGCATGTTGCCGTTTCCCCATGCATCGGTCTTGAGTGCAATTGGTACGACCGGCACGTTGGCCCTCTTCGCGAGTTTAATGCCGATGGTATTGAACTCCTTCGGATCGAAGACTGGCGTTCTTGTCGTTTGCGGGAAGATGACGAGTGATCTGCCGCCAGATAAAATCTGCGCCCCCCCTTCGAGCACGGCCCTCAGGTCATCCCGGGGATTGGTGCGGCCGACAACGATTGGATTCCTCGACCGCATGACATATCTGAAAATAGGATAATCGATGAGACTCTGCTTCACCACAAAGGTCACATCCTTAATCGGTTCGATTATGCAGGGCAGGGCAAAGGTCTCAAGTGCGCTCATGTGATTGCCGATAAAAACGCAAGGACCCGCAAGGCCGCTGAAATTATCTATTCCTGTGACATTGAAGGTGATCCCCACGTTTTCAAGCATCTGCATCACTTCACGACTGCTTGTGGCCCACTCTTCATTTCCGTAACGGCCATGTTTGGCCTGCGAGCTTGATCTGAAGACGATCCTCGTGAGATTTGAGTAAAAATCTATTTCAGGAAAGAGACGGGCAAAAAGGGATGTCCTAACTGTTTTCGTTCTATATGATCCGTTATTAAAAGGGATAAGCTCTTTCAAAGAGACTCCTTACAAAGTGAAATGCACTGCAACTAGGTTAATTTTTGATCTTCAATGTTGTCAATGTCATGTGATTACACAATCTGTCTTCCTGCGAAAATAACCCCGATGCTTCAAATATTTATTGAACAGAAGCTGGTCTTTATGTAAAAATGAATGCATGTGGGAATATACCGATAAAGTTAGAGACTTATTTCTTCATCCAAAGAATGTCGGTGAAGTCGAAAATCCAGATGCTGTCGGAGAAGTGGGCAGCATCGTCTGCGGAGATGCCCTGCGGCTTACCCTTAAGATCGACAAAGACACGGGGAAGATCATCGACGCTAAATTCCAGACCTTTGGCTGCGCATCCGCGATAGCGAGTTCTTCTGCCCTCACCGAGCTGCTCAAAGGGAAAACCCTAGATGAGGCTGAGAAGATTACGAATCAGGATATCGCCGAGTTCCTCGGTGGACTCCCGAAGGAGAAGATGCATTGTTCCGTCATGGGGCAAGAGGCGCTTGAAGCAGCCATAGCGAGTTACAAGGGAGAGCAAAAGCCTGCAGAGACTGAGGAACGGATTGTCTGCAAGTGCTTCGACGTCTCTGAAGAAAAGATAAGGCGTGTTGCCATCGAGAACCATCTTATGACCGTTGAAGAGATTTCTGATTTTACAAAGGCTGGAGGGGGCTGCGGCACATGCATTCCCGATATAGAGGCAATTCTCAAGGACATTTGGGCACTCAAAGAAGTGCCGAAACCCAAAGAGCATAAGAAGCTTACAAACCTTCAGAAGATCGCACTGATCCAGGACGTGCTCGAAAGGGAGATAAGGCCCAAGCTCCAGGCCGATGGAGGCGACCTTGAACTCCTCGATGTCGAAGGCAGCAAGGTCATCATAGCCCTTCGCGCGATGTGCGTTTCATGCCCAATGGGGGGCGTGACAGTCCAGAGCATCGAGCAGAAACTCAAGGAACTCATCAGCGAAGATATCGTGGTGGAGGCACACTAACAAGAAATGAACCCTATCTATCTCGACAATAATGCGACAACCGCAGTGGCTCCAGAGGTTGCCGAAGCCCTGCTTCCCTATCTCCATGAGTTGTATGGTAATCCGTCGAGTATGCATATCTTCGGAGGTCGACTCCACCGGAATGTGGAAGAGGCAAGGGCAAAGGTTGCCGCACTTATTGGGGCTGAACCTGAAGAGATTATCTTTACGAGTTGCGGCACCGAAAGCGACAATACAGCTATCATGAGCGCCGTGGAGTCATTTCCAAGCAAAAAGCATATTATTACCTCAAGGGTCGAACATCCAGCGGTGTTGAATTTTGCAAAGCATCTTGCACGCAAGGGCTACCGCGTCTCTTTTGTACCTGTTGACAATCAGGGACTATTCGACATGGATTATTTTTTGAAGACGCTTGATGACAATACCGCGGTTGTTTCGATCATGCATGCCAATAACGAAACTGGAGTTATTTTCCCGATAGAAGAGATCGGCTCGCTACTCAAAGAGAGAAACATTCTCTTCCATACCGATACCGTCCAGACGGCGGGGAAGATCTCGATAAATGTGAAGAGCCTTCCTACGGACATGCTGTCCATTTCCGGCCACAAGCTCCATGCACCGAAAGGTATTGGCGCGTTGTACGTGAGAAAGGGCACGCGGTTTTATCCTTATCTCATCGGAGGGCATCAGGAGCGTGGCAGAAGAGCCGGTACCGAAAATGTCCCAAGTATTATCGCTTTCGGGAAGGCCTGTGAACTCGCCCTTGAGAACCTTGAGATAGAGGCGGTTCATATGGCGCGATTGAGGGACAAGCTGGAAAAGGCTCTCCTCGAAAAATGCCCAGACCCCCGTGTTAACGGCGACACCGTCCACCGGCTTCCGAATACGACCAACATCAGCTTCGAATATGTCGAGGGAGAAGCCATATTACTCAGAATCGACGAATATGGTATCTGCGCGTCATCTGGTTCTGCTTGCACCTCAGGCGCCCTTGAGCCGAGCCATGTGTTGCGGGCAATGGGGATTCCTTATACTGCAATCCACGGCTCCATAAGGTTCTCTTTAAGCCGCTACAACACTGAAGAAGAGATCGAGAAGGTCATTGAGATTATGCCCCCCATAATTAAAGAGTTGAGAACGCTCTCCCCGTACGGCAAGGATCGAGCCATCAAGTGTTAGGGTATTAATCCTACTCCCCCCCTTTTATAAGGCGAGGATAGAGGAGGGATTATGTGCCTTGCATTGTTTATAATAAAGAGACGATGACTCCTTCTCTCAATCACAACAATACCCTGCAACGATTGCTTGCAACACATTCCCAAGAGGTCTTTGAGCGGCTTGATGACGCTGCTGAGAGGCGGATTTACAATGTTAAAGTGCCTCACCTTGCAGCACTTCTGCTCCATTGCGATAGCCGTTTATTAGTAATAGAAGACACGCCTGAGCATGCGGAATTGCTCTGTCATGATATGTTCTATTTTGCCTCGGTGTGTGGACGGCAGGACGCACGTTGCGATTATTTCCCCCCTCCTTCCTCCCCCGAACTTATCGGCGAGAGGGCGCGGATAATCAATAAACTTGCTTCGGGCAAGATAGAGCGCATTGTTACCTCAGTTGCTGCTCTAAATACTGGCCTTCTTGCGCAAGAAGCCTTTGACATCTCCAAAGGACTCTCGATCGACCGGGAGTTGATGAAGATGATGCTCGAGGACCTCGGCTACCGGAAGGTGAATATCGTTATGGAAAAGGGCGAATATGCCGAGAGGGGCTGGCTTTTCGATATCTATCCTGTGACTGAAGACCTGCCGGTCAGGGTCGAATTCTTTGGCGACGAGATAGATTTGATCAGGACCTTCGATATTGAAACGCAACGGTCGGTAAAAAGGATGAAGGAACTGACGATTTATCCGGCTTTCGAAACTTTGCCAGAAAAGGAAGATGGTGGCATCGATTTCGCAAATTCAGTGATTATGCTGATGCCCGAAGCCACAGTCTTTGTGAACGGAAAGATCGCGCCCGGGCTCACAGAAGAGGGTACCCCTACCCACCCTCACCGTAGACTGCGGGGAAGCGACGGATTGCTCACTGTTTTTTCCCACTATGCCCTAGCCGGCGAAGGTATCGATGCGGGTGCGATACCGATGGCGGGACTAGGCATCCTGCCCGAAGAAAGGCGGTCTGTAGATGATATTGCAGATGCTCTATCGCGGATGAATAAAATGAATAAGAAAGTGGTCATCGTACTGGCATCGATGGGGCAGATTGACAGGCTCAGGGATCTGCTCGCGGGAATAAGTCTCATTGCCCCTTTTATCGACAGCAAGGTTGTGTGTTCGTATGAAGGTGTTCTTTGCCTCACTCATGGAGCGCTTTCGGGGGGTATGCACCTTCCGGAGTTGCTGTTGCTTTCTGGCAGGGAGATCTTCGGGGAGCAACCCGCCTACAGGCCGATCAGGAAATCAAGGCTTTCAAGGCTTCTGCTGACTATCGACGATCTTAAACCCGGAGACTTTGTCGTCCACAGAGACCATGGTATTGGGAAGTTCATTGGACTCCAGCGAGAGAAGATAGAGGATTACGAGCAAGACCTTATCACGCTCGAATATGCTGGCGGAGACAGGCTCTACCTGCCTTTTCAGGGCATCGAAAAGCTAAAGAAATACAGCGCGGGCGAAGACCATGTCCCTGCCCTTGATAGGATCGGCGGGAAAAGATGGCAGACGACGAAGCAGAAGGTGAAGAAGAGCGTCATGGAGATGACCGACAAACTTCTTAAGCTCTATGCGGAAAGAAAGGTATCACGGGGATATGTCTTTAGTGAGGATACACCGCTACATGTGGAATTCGACGACTTCTTCCCCTATGAGGAAACCGAAGACCAGATAAAGGCCGTTGATGCGATCAAGAAGCATATGCAATCCGACCAGCCAATGGATATGCTTATCTGCGGCGACGTCGGATACGGCAAGACCGAAGTGGCGATAAAAGCCGCGTTCAGGGCGGTCTATGACGGCAAGCAGGTGGCTGTCCTGGTGCCCACAACACTGCTTGCGGAGCAGCATTACCGCACCTTCAGGTCGAGGTTCGCAGCTTTCCCGGTCAAGATTGATTATCTCAGCCGCTTCAAGGATTCGGGAGGGGTGAAAAGGAGTATCGCGGCTTTAGCAAAAGGGCAGATTGACATCATTATCGGCACCCACATGCTGCTCAACAAAACGATTCATTTCCAAGACTTAGGACTCCTCATCATCGATGAAGAGCACCGTTTCGGCGTGGCCCAGAAGGAGCGTCTAAAGGAGCTTAGAAAGGGTGTCGATATCATTACGCTTACTGCGACGCCAATACCGCGGACTCTTCACATGTCACTATCTGGTATACGCGAAATGTCAACTATTGAGACGCCTCCCGAAGAAAGGCTTGCAGTGCGGAGCGTTGTCACTCGCCACAACGACAGGACGATCAGGGAAGCAATCGAGCGGGAGCTGAAACGCGAAGGGCAGGTCTTTTTTGTCCACAACAGAATACGAGACATCGAAAGGGTCGTGTCATATGTCAAAAAGCTGGTCCCGGAGGCGAGGACTTCTTATGCCCACGGACAGATGGCGGAACACCAGCTCGAAAATATCATGCTTGCATTTCTCGACAGGCAGATCGATGTGCTGGTTTCAACGGCCATCATCGGTTCCGGCCTTGATATCCCTACGGCAAACACCATCATAATCGATCGAGCCGATACCTTCGGCCTGTCTGACCTTTATCAGTTGAGGGGCCGGGTAGGGAGAGGCGCTATCCAGGCCTATGCCTACTTTCTGATCCCAGGAGAGGATATCCTCACCGATGACGCGAAAAAGAGGCTTCAGGCGATCCAGGAGATGAGCTATCTGGGGGCTGGTTTCAGGCTCGCGTTAAAGGACCTTGAAATACGGGGCGCCGGCAATCTACTCGGCGGGGAGCAGTCGGGTCATATATACAAGGTCGGTTTCGACATGTATCTGGAGATGCTCGAAAAGGCCGTCGCGGAACTGAAGGGTGAAGAAATACAGGAGGAGATCGAACCGCAGATAAAGCTTCGCCTCGCCGCCTTTATTCCCGAGGAGTATATATCCGATATGGCGCTCAGGCTGAGCATGTATAAGCGCCTCACCTCGATAAAATCTCTCGAAGAGCTTGACGATTTTAGCGCGGAGATGACTGATCGCTTTGGCGTGATGCCAGAAGAAGTGCAGAGGCTGATTCATGTGATCAGGATAAAAATGCTTGCAAAGCTACTTTTTATCGGAAAGGTTATGGCTATTGACGGCCGTTATCGCTTCACCGTCGGAAAGGATGAAAGCGGCAGAAAATATCAATTGCCCGAAGACTTTGCCGACAGGGTGCTCAGGGCACTTTTCGAGATCCAGAGGAATTTAAAAAAAGGCAGGCGATTACTCTTTCTACAGGACGGATTCGAATTCAGTACACAAGGCATGCCATCCGAAGAATCGATGTATGCAGTGGAAAAATTATTAATTGAATTGAGTACCTCGCTTCAGAGGTGAGAAGTCGCTCCCGCATCATTCTGTAGACAAGACAGGTGAAATGATTTAAACTGAACCTATGAAAGAAAATATCTGGCACCATATGACGAGCCTGACTATCGCAAGCATATTAGCTGCACTCCTTACGGTAGTGTTATCCACTGGTGGATGCATCTCTTCCTCCGAGATTGCGCAACCTAAGGAGGCTGCTTACCATAATAAAATGGGTATGGCGTATCTTAATGAAGGTAAGGTGCAGCTTGCCTTTGTCGAGTTCCAGAAAGCGATACAAATGGAACCGAACAACAAGGAGATCGTATATAACCTCGGGCTTGTCTATTTCGAACTTGAGGACTATGCCAATGCCAGACAATATTTTCTTAAGGCCGTTAGGCTGGACCCTCAATTTGCGAATGCTTATAATAATCTCGGCGCAACCTATATGCGGCTCAAGCAATGGAAGGAGGCAGTGGAGGCATTTCAGAAGGCGCTCGCAAATCTGCTCTATCAGACACCCGAGTGGGCCTTTTACAACTTGGGGATGTCCTACTATCGTCTAGGTGATTATGACAAGGCGGTTGATGCATTCAAGGATGCGATCAGACGAGACAAATCATTTTCGCTCCCGTATTACGCAATGGCGCTTGCCTATAACAAGCTGGAGAAATACGGCGATGCCGCCGAGATAATGGATAGGGCCGTTGAGATCGATCAGGATTACAGAGGCGACAGAGATAAGAAGATCGCCGATATCAAGGAGAGATTGTATACCGCAAAGGGAGAGGAAGAAACGGACCTGAAGGATTACCTGGAGATAATGAATTATTGATTATTGATGATACGGGATGTGTAACGTACGGGCGTATTGTATTATGCCCATAGGTACAATAATCTGGTGATTTGTAGCGGCAGACCTGTGTGCCTGCCCTGAAACGTAGATAGCGTAAACATAGGTACGCCCCGACATTTGATCCAATGGGTAATCTTTGTCATCTGTCCAGTTAGCCGGATTATTCATTATCCAAAAGACGGCAGCCGAGGATCATGATTTACCAGTTTGAGGCAACCTTTAAACCGGTTTACCAGAATTGCCTCCAAAGCGTCGATAAGTTTCCTGAAAGCATGCATCCCGATGACTTTTACTCGAGCGGCAATACTCAACTGCTCTGCAGCAACTTTAACCTGCCCTAGAAAATGCGGTGGATTTCGCAACATATCTTGAACTTTTCCCGACTCGGCATGGTTGCTTGTAACAGTCAGAAATGATTGGCCCTGCATGGATTGTTTGTTTGACGACTGCATGTAATAATGACGGACGACTGGTAATTGCCTCGTGATGTTTATTCGGATTTGTCAGACCGACAAGCAGCGACCGCTAGTTGCAGACAAGAGCAACCCTATGGCTGATGATTCGACATCGCTTTGAGTCTTATGTCGTGTTACCACTCCAGCTCCACTGGTTTTTCAACTCATCAAAGTTATAGCTGGTGCGTTCGGACCGCTATATTGCAAAGGATATTCTCACATAAATGCATCAAACAGTCCGCTGACTCCTGGAAACTCTATAAAAAAATGGGTAGCTGTCCTAAAGGCTGCGTATGGAGCCCATTGAACATGTATCTTCGCCGCATAGACGTGCAATCCCCATGTTTTGTTCTGCCGTGCCAATGAGCGCCATTGCACCTCCGATTGAGCGAAGAAACTCCGGGCCTTAGCCGGGATGAGTTTCATTCATTTCAGTTTAGTTGCAAATAACATGTTCGTAATAATTGCGCTACCATAATTTGCCGGGGAATGGATGTCCGTAGTGTAATTTTGCGCCACGCATATGTTCGTTTGTGGTCGTTGTTTTGAACCATGAACAAACTTATGTAGAGGTGAATCTATGTGTTCGCCTGTCCCGCATTATCGTCAGGCTTGTTGGGACAGTCCTGCGTTTCTGGTCTGACCACGCAAGACCAAAAACAAAAGGGCGCACCTATAGGTGCGCCCTTTTGTTAACGATACACACAAAAGAACGGCTGCCCTTTCGGACAGCCGTTCTTTTGAATCATCGCGTCATGCTTTACGCATGGCGCATTGAGAATTTAGAAGCTGAGCTGAATGCCGTGCCTGATTGCCCATGCATCATCCGGGCTCTTGTGGTGATCTGTGGAATCAACTGGGGTAGCATACTTCCAGAAGTTTCCTGCAAAGAGGTAACCGCCCTCTACATAATACTTCAGGTTTCTGTCGATCTGGAAGTTGATGTTTCCGTCAATTTCTGTACCGATGGCCTTGCTTTTGCCAATCCCGCTAGGATCCGTATCCTGATGGAGGGCATCAGTTTCCTTCAGATAGCCATTTATAGCCCTGAGGTAATACACTTGAAGCGCTGCGTCAAGGTTCTTCACGATGTCGGCTTTGGCGCCAGCCTTGAGGTACCAAGTGTTCTGAAGGCCGCCGCTGGTGTTACCGGCTGCGTTCGGCGTCAGGTACTCATAAACAAACGTAAAGTGCTGTATGTTGCTCTGCGAGGTAACGAAGTCCTTACGGCCGAGACCACTCGCATCGTTGTTGCCTGAGCCGTATGCGGCTCCAGCCAAAAGGGTCACAGGCTTGATAGTGTAATCGAGGTCACCCTTGGTGGCAAAAGTCATGAATTTGCTGTCAACAGTAGTATTTGAAGCTAAGTTAACGATCTTAACATCCTGGACGGCTACGTCGGCGGCGATCCCGAGTCCGGCTACCCGCACCTTGGCGTTGGCGCCTAAGTTCCATAGGTGAAGGGAAGGATCATTAATAACGGTTCCAAAAGAGTTCCCGTGATTGAGGTTCTGACCATCTGCATAGGTCAAATCGAGGCCGAAGTTGATGTCTTTGTTGACATCATACGATCCAATGAAGGTATACGCATTGACATCATCGTTCAATGCACTGTTACCCTCGGACATCTTCACAGTACCGCCGATGAGGTGCAGGCCCTTGATCGGGTCGACGCCAAGGAGAAGGGCATCATCGCCAAATTTAGTGTGCTCATAGAAAAGGCCGGCCTGACCGATCTGGATCGGCATATGTCCGATCTTGACCAGTGCAGGAACTCCGAGAAGACCACTACCCTGGTGCAGAATCCAGGCCTGGAGTACCCTCATCGCATCCTGTTTTGCATTGGCAAACGGGAGAGAACCCGTAGCACCTGAAGTCTCAGTACCCCAGTTTCTGATATCAGCTTGTGTGTTGCTGCCTAAAGTCGGATCACCAGCTTCCAGCTGGATCAAACCAGTGGTATTCGGGGTTACCTTGGCCTCTACTTGGAGCCTCACCCTCTGGTCCCACTTATTGGCATCGCCGGTGCTAGTCTTGTTACTATTGAAATCGCCTGTGTTGTTTTCCGCAAGACCTCTGACCCTTATTTCACCGCCGATGGTGATCTGGGTCGAGCCACCTGATACGACTGCCTGTGTCTCCGCCGGGATTTCTGCGTGGATAGCAAAGGAGCTAGCCGCAAAGCCCAGCACAAACATTGCTGCGAGTGCTAATACAAGATATTTTTTCACTTCCTAACCCTCCAATGGTTAGTTCAGTTTGCTCCGCCAAAGGCAGAGGTACAAAACATCGTTACCGCTCACTGCAAAGCCAATCTAATCCTTCCTTCTATCACCCCCTTCTATGCTTTAAGGATGAAACGCCATGATTAGCGTTTTTCAAAGGCATGGTAACTTTTATACCATGCGGATACTTCTTTGTCAAGGAAAAACTTGACAAAGAATAATGTTAAAATTAGCAATAAATATGCCAATAGAAGAATTTGCTAATATATATGGCTTAAAACCACTTAATGTTTAGTTGTGTGTGGTGAATGTGCAACACGTGTGAAAGATAGACACGGTTTATGATCGGTTGACCAGTAGGGGAGAGCTGGAGGCTCGTCCCTACTGGGTCCGTATTGTACTAACCCAACTAATCGAAAGTAACTCCCCATCGCACCCCATAAGGGAAGTCCCCCCAACATTATCTTCCGACACAATAATATATAAACCCCGCTCCCCGCATCTTTTCAGGGTCGTAGATATTCCGGAGGTCGAAGAAGATCGGGACCTTGAGCAGTCCCTTGATGCGCTCCAAATCGAGGTTTCTGAACTGGTTCCATTCCGTAATGATGACAACAGCGTCGGCTCCGGCGCATGCGTCGTATGCATCGGAGCAATAAGTAATGTCCGATATTTCTACCGTCTTTTTTGCGTTCTCCATTGCCACCGGATCATAGGCTCGTATTACGGCGCCTTGTTCTGCAAGGTCCTGAATAATGCTCAAGGCTGGCGCTTCCCGTATGTCGTCGGTGTTTGGTTTAAAGGAAAGCCCCAGGACAGCAATTGTCCTTCCGTGAATATCAGGGAGGGCACTCTTGATCTTTTCGCCCATCCGTTGTATCTGACGTTCATTGGCTTCAATGGCTGCATCGACAATGCCGAGTTGCACGCCGCGTATCGAGGCTATCTGCAACAGCGCACGCGTATCTTTAGGGAAACAGGAGCCGCCGAAGCCCGCGCCGGCATGGAGGAACTTGGGGCCGATTCTGCCGTCAAGTCCCATACCTTTGGCGACCAGTTTGACGTCGGCTCCCACCTCTTCACAGAGGTTCGCGATCTCGTTAATAAAGGATATCTTCGTTGCAAGAAATGCATTGCATGCATATTTGATCAGCTCGGCCGTTTCGATATTGGCTATCACAAAAGGTGTTTCAATAAGATAGAGAGGCCGGTAGAGGTCCTTCAGGATGGCTATCGCCTGCTGGCTATTTGCGCCAAGCACCACTCTGTTGGGCCTCATGAAGTCTTCAATGGCCGCCCCCTCTCGGAGGAATTCGGGGTTCGATACGATATCGAAATTGATTGCTTCTTTGTCGAGCGTTTTAGGGAGGTTCCTGGAGATAATCTCCCTTAAACGTTCGCCCGTTCCCACAGGTACCGTGCTTTTTGTGACGATGACTTTATATCCTTTAATTTGGTTCGCGATTTCTTTTCCAACCTCATCCACATAGCTCAGGTCAGCTGAGCCGTCGCCTCGCGGCGGGGTCCCTACAGCAATAAAGATGACGAGTGATTCTTCAATGGCATCACCGAGGTTGGTGGTGAATTTTATCCTTCCCTGTTTATAATTCCTGCTGACGAGCTCCTCAAGTCCGGGCTCGTAAAAGGGGATGATCCCTTTCTTCAGGGAATCGATCTTTTCCTTATCTTTATCGACACACGTGACGAAAACGCCGAATTCAGCAAAGCAAGCGCCTGTTACGAGGCCGACATAACCGGTTCCGATGACGGCGATATGCAAAGTACACCTCCGCTAAAAATAGGCTCTAATTTCTTGATTACTATAACCAAACTTTTTGCGTGAAGGCAAGTGCGATCCTGCACAGCATCTAAATAGTGCCACAAAATAGTACCACAAATAGTACCACGAGCTTGACTTTTCAGTCGGCATAAAATATAGTTTTTTTAGCATACGCTATTTGAGCTGGGAGAAATCGTCTTGGACAATTTGGCAAAGCGTGACCCGATAGCCTATTACAGTAAGATGATTAAGACCAATCCGCAGGATTACCGTGCCTATAATAACCGTGGCAATGAATATGAAAAACGGGGACATCGCGAGTTAGCCATCGCCGATTACGACAGGGCCATTGAATTGCGGCCCGACTTTACGCTCGCCTACATCAACCGGGGCAATACCTATCAGAAGATCGGCCGCTACGATAAAGCACTCGCCGATTACAACAAGGCCATCGAATTGAATCCGAACAAGGATATGGCATATAACAACAGGGGCTTCCATTATATCCTGATGGGTTGTTATGACCAGGCTGAAAAAGATATTAGAAAAGCCCTTGAGATGAGCCCCAATAATATTTACGCTCTGAATAGCATGGCTGAACTCTTTGCGGCAAAAATGGATACCGAGGAGTCGTGCCGATGGTTGAAAAAAGCAATAGAGAAGGGCTATAACAACTGGAATTACATCAAGACCTCAAAGACATACCATACTATCCGCACCTCGGAATGTTTCAGGAAGATCATGGCAGGTAATGAGTGAGGAACGGTGAGGGGAAATTGATTGAGTCGTAAATGCTGATGCTACCGGAAGACTGCAGCCGACGTATCTTGGTAAATGAATTTTAAATTCCAAGGCTAGAAGACCCTTCCGCGAGGTGCAAGGCTTTAAATTTCAAGGTAATGACATAGAATTTTGATTTAATGGCTGATATCGGCTAAAAGTGGGTCTCAACGCCTTATGAGTCTACAAGAAAAGAGGGCTACAGTGACTACAGGAGGCGTAAAGTCTAGGCAAAAAGGGAAAAAAGTTAGCAGTTCGACAAATTTTCTTCAGCGATCTTTGAACGGGAAGCAGTCAAACGACATAGCAGATAATAGATGCGTTTGACATTTTTACAATAACACAAGTGTGATAAGGATGCGGCTCACCGCAAAGCTGAGGTCAGGGGAAGAGGGTTCTCTGGTCTTCCCTCAATTGCTTAAAGCTCTGTTCTGGTAAATGGAAGTTATTTTTGAAGACCCTATTCATCACAGAGACGAGCTGACGGAATTTGTAAGCATCATGGTGCGAGTCTCCCTTTTGTTCAGATGCGTACCAGCTTTGCTCATCTGATATACGCAGTTCTACACTGAGCGTATGCTGTTGAGTTTTTTTACGGATCTGATCTCTATTTGAATATGAGGGTGTTCCTGGAATCATGATCTCATTTGTTTCAGTTGCGCGGTGAATTGGTAGGGAGAAAGTTATTTTACACTGAAACTTTTTATGGCCTGAAGACGAATATACATTCTTAGCAGCATTAACATTAAGAGCCTCATAGAATTTTATCGCGTTGGAAAGCAGCTCTTTTCCCTCCGGTACCTTATCTTTGCCCTCGCTGTGTGAAAGGCTGATCACAAGTCTTCGAATCGCTTCCATCATATCTTTCGGGCTATCAAAGAGCGTCTGGGTTATTGAATGAGAAACGGTATTTTCCTGTAGTATGACCCCTCTCTTCTGTAATGCATGAAAAAGCATTAGCGTGTCATCCCTGCTCCTCAAAATAAAAGTGATTGCAAGGATATCCCTTATATCGTAAACCTCTCCTTCTACATTCTTCCCCAATTTGGTAAACATACTTTCCGGACTCTTCAACCTGGCTTTAATCTCGGCTATGTCAACTTCAACGCCGTCACCGCTATTGAAAACCAAACAGCCTTTTTTTGCATCGGACATCATCGACTCTTTCAGCTTATGAAAAAAAGTGGATATCTTGACAAATGCTCTTTGTGCGTATTCACTATCCGGAAGATGTACCGGATTTTCCCAGTCGTAATTGTATAAGTCATCAAGGCTTTGTCCCTGTCTTTCCAGAAATACACCCAACTGAGCATAATCGTTAATATCCTGGCTGTCCTCTTCAATTGATTTGATCAGGTGTCCCATCTTAAGAATGGAACAGGCTATTGGCTGCCATTCAGCTGGAACTTTCATATTTCTTCCCTGGTACCCATAAAAAACATGAGGATATTTTCTTGATGATGCAATAAGAAAGAGATGTCGAGGATCCTCATTGAGTAACCTTCGAAATTCCGTGCTCTTCAAAATCTTTTGCGTTGTGTCGATGCTCCGCAGGCAATGCTTGTAGTGACTGCTGTTGCTGGAATTCAAGGCAGAGAGCTTTGCGAGTTGATTCCTGCAAAAAGGAAACATCCAGTCAAGAAAATAATTATAAACCTGTTCAATATACTTCTGAGCCCTCTGTTTTTCACTCTCTCGCAAATCGGTGCTGCCAAAAGTATCAAACCCTCGGTTGCCCATCATCTTGGAAGCTTGGTTGATGGCCACATCATAATTTCTAGCACGCGATAATAAGAATGGTGTCATCTCGATTCTATCTAGGATGGAACCGAATATTTCATGATAGAGTTCTTGATTTGACGGTGTGTGCTTCATTTCAAGTGATTATAGCAGGTTTCGAGGCGAGCGTAATAGGACACCCTATCTGAAATCAGCACCACATAGCGCATTGGGAATGATTCTTCTTCATTCTAAAACAGATTACCACATAAATCTTTGCGTTATCGTTAAGCGATAACTCATCTCATTTAAAGGGACTTTAAAACCTATTTGTCAGCACAGGAGTATCCGTTCCGTTGTATATTCCAATGGTCAACATTCTTATTTAGTCAAACCCGCCCTTGGTCTCAACGATTCGTCCATCCGAAACGCTTGTGATAGATTTGGCATTCACTGCCACTTGTAGTGATGGGAAGAGAGACTAACAGATAATAATTTTGGCCAATATATGTACAAAAAAGTAGTAAATATTACAATAATGAAATATAGAGGAATATCCCAAAAAGGCCAAGATGTCGACTAATGGCCAATATATCAATTACTTATAAGCATGGCATGCCTCTTGCTCAATTTTAGATCAGTAACTTTGTCTAAAGAGGAGGAAATATATGAGACAGATCGCGATTTATGGAAAAGGGGGCATCGGCAAATCGACCACAACACAGAACCTGGTTGCAGGTCTGGCGGAAGCGGGTCATAAGTGCATGATCGTCGGATGTGATCCCAAGGCGGATTCAACTCGCCTCATTCTTAACAGGAAAGCTCAGAACACGGTCATGGATTTGGCGCGCGAACGTGGTACAGTGGAGGACCTCCAGATCGAGGAAGTACTGCTTACTGGATACAGGGGCATTAGGTGTGCTGAATCTGGCGGTCCCGAGCCGGGAGTTGGGTGCGCAGGACGGGGTGTTATCACTGCTATTAACTTTCTCGAAGAGAACGGTGCATATCAGACGGATACCGACTTTGTCTTCTATGATGTACTCGGCGATGTTGTTTGCGGCGGCTTCGCAATGCCAATCAGGGAAGGAAAGGCGAAGGAGATTTACATAGTCACCTCGGGAGAAATGATGGCCATGTATGCCGCCAATAATATCTCTCGCGGTGTTCTAAAATATGCTCAAAGTGGAGGCGTGCGGCTCGGAGGCCTCATCTGTAACAGCAGAAAGACTGACAAGGAGTTCGAACTCATCTCCGAACTTGCTAGCAAGCTTGGCACTCAAATGATCCACTTCGTGCCCAGAGACAATGAGGTGCAGCGTGCAGAGCTCAGAAGAAAGACTGTGATAGAGTATTCTCCGCAGCACGCGCAGGCTGAAGAATACCGGGTACTCGCAAAGAAGATCGCCGATAATACGAACTTTGTGATCCCTACGCCCATAACCATGGACGAGCTGGAGAAGCTCTTGATGGACTTTGGCATCATGGAGGCTGACGAAGCTGCAGCATAAAAATGTTCAGCGCGGACGTGCGCAAATGCCTGAGTACTAAACGTACTCAACAAAATGATGTGGAAGCACAAGTGCAGCTGAAAAGCAGCGAAATATTTCTGTCTTGAACAAACGTACATCCGTACTAATTTTTTAAGGGGGATATTATGAGCAGGGCAATTGAAGATACCCAAAAAATGATAGATGAAGTCCTGGAGGTCTACCCGGAAAAGACCAAAAAGCTGCGTGCAAAGCACATAGCTCCAAATGATCCAACTGGGCAGTGCGCTTCATGTCAGGTGAAATCTAACGTCAAGTCCCGGCCGGGCGTCATGACGGTCCGCGGCTGTGCTTACGCGGGAGCTAAGGGTGTTGTTTGGGGCCCGGTCAAGGACCAGATAACGATTAGCCACGGACCGATCGGCTGTGGTCAGTATAGCTGGTGGGCGCGCCGCAACTATTATAACGGTCAGACTGGGATAGACACCTTCGGCACAATGCATATTACGACTGATTTCCAAGAGAAGGACATCGTTTATGGCGGTGACAAGCATCTTGATGGTGCACTCGTTGAACTGAAGGAACTATTCCCTCTTGCAAAGGGAATCGGGATTCTTTCCGAATGCCCGGTTGGTCTCATTGGCGACGACATCGAGGCGGTGGCGAAGAAGAGGGTAAAGGAGTTTGGCATGCCGATTGTTCCTGTCAGGTGCGAGGGGTTCCGCGGTGTCAGCCAGTCACTGGGTCACCATATCGCTAACGATACGATCAGGGACCATGTTCTCGGCAAAGGGACTCTTGAAAAAACCACCCCTTACGATGTTGCTCTCATAGGCGATTACAACATCGGTGGTGATGCATGGTCTTCGCGCAAGATGCTTGAGGAGATGGGCCTTCGGGTAATTGCACAGTGGACCGGCGATGCATCAGTAAATGAGATGGGCATCGCACATAAGGCGAAACTGAATCTCATCCACTGCTACCGCTCCATGAACTACATCTGCCGTCACATGGAAGAGAGTTATGGGATACCGTGGACCGAGTTCAACTTCTTTGGACCCACGAGGATATACGAGAGCATCCGGAAGATCGCCGCTCATTTTGACGATTCGATCAAGGAGAAGGCAGAGGCGATGATCGTAAAATATAAACCGAAGATGGATGCAGTGATCGAGAAGTATCGGGTGCGTTTGGAGGGCAAAACGGTCATGCTCTATGTCGGCGGTCTCAGGCCGCGCCATACCATCGGCGCTTATGAAGACCTCGGGATGGAAGTGATCGCGAGCGGCTACGAGTTCGCCCATAATGACGATTATAAGCGCACCTACCCCGAAATGAAGGAGGGTGCCCTGATCCTCGACGATGCCACTGAGTACGAACTGGAGGAGTTCACCCACCGGATAAGACCCGATCTCGTCGGAGCTGGAATCAAGGAAAAGTATACATATCACAAGATGGGTGTTCCATTCCGGCAGATGCATTCATGGGATTACTCAGGGCCGTACCACGGTTTTGACGGCTTCGGGGTTTTTGCCCGAGACATGGATGCTACCATAAACAGCCCAACCTGGAAGCTCATCAGGAGGAAGAAGTAAGACGATTTTAAGTACGCATGGGAGGATATTATGATAAAACTGAAAATAAAAGATCACAGCGAATTATTCCTGGAGCCTGAGTACCAGGAACAGTTCGAGCGGAAAAAAGAGTTCGAGTGTTGCCCGACGACCGAAGAGGTGCAGAAGATCTCGGAATGGACAAAGACCGAAGAATATAAGGAGAAGAACTTTGCGCGTCAGCATATCAAGATCAACCCTGTTAAGGCTTGTCAGCCTCTGGGGGCACTCTATTGCGCGCTGGGGTTTGAAAATACGCTGCCATTTTGTCAGGGAGCCCAGGGCTGTGTGGCCTATTTTCGCAGCCATCTGAATCGCCACTTCAAGGAGCCGGTGCAGGCGGTCTCATCCTCAATGACGGAGGATGCAGCGGTCTTCGGAGGCCTGAACAACATGACCGAGGGTCTGGAAAACGCCTATGCACTCTATAAGCCCAAGATGATGGCGATCTTTACGAGCTGCATAGCCGAGGTTATTGGCGACGACCTGAACGCCTACACCAAGGGCGCAAAGGAAAAGGGCATCATCCCTCCCGAGTTGTTGACGCCTTATGCGAATACACCGAGTTTTGTCGGCTCCCATATTACTGGATACGACAATATGATGAGGAGCATCATCAAAACGCTCACAACAGGTAAGCAGGGCGAGCCGAACGGCAAGGTGAACATCATTGCCGGGTTTGATCCCTACACGGGCAATTACCGGGAGATCAAGCGAATGCTGGACATGATGGATGTAAAGTATACAACGCTTGCGGATGTCAGCGATTCCTTCGATGCGCCCAACACAGGTCAGGCGAAGATCTATCGCGGCCTCACGACAATAGAGGATACTATGGATTCGATAAATGCCATGGCGACGGTGGCGCTCCAGAAATATTCGACTCTTAAGACTATGGACTTTATCAACAAAGGGTGGAATCAGAAGACGCTGGTGAAAATACCGGTCGGCGTCAGAAATACCGACGAGTTTCTTGAGGGCCTGAGCCATATCACCGGTAAACCGGTGCCGCAGACATTGGAAGACGAGCGCGGTCGCCTTGTCGACGCGATGGTCGACTCTCACCCATATGTGCATGGCAAGCGCTTTGCGCTGGCGGGAGATCCGGACCTGCTGCTTGGGCTCATCAGCATCATCCTGGAGATGGGTGGAGAGCCGGTGCATATCATCTGCACCAATGGTGACAAGGCATTCGAGGAAGAGGCAAGGGCACTGCTCGCTTCAAGCCCTTATGGTGCCGAGGGCAAAGTTTACATAAACAAAGATCTCTGGCACCTGCGCTCGCTGATGTTTACCGATCCGGTGGACCTGCTGATAGGCAATTCATACTGCAAGTCTCTATGGCGTGACACGGGTACACCGCTAATCCGGTTCGGCTTCCCGCTTTTTGACAGGCACCATCTGCACAGGTACCCGATTATCGGTTACCAGGGCGCGCTGAACATAGTGACCTCGATTGTGAACACCGTGCTGGATGAACTTGATCGTGCAACGATTAATACAACTAGCTTTGATGTCATAAGATGACATTCAGGGGCGTAGTGCAATACGGGCATCCAGACGAACACTAAAACGGAGAATATCATGTTTGCGAATGTGGACAAATTGCTCAATAGCGGCTGCGAGCACGAACAGAGAGAAAAGCTCTGTCGGGCACGGGGTGGAGAGTCATGCGCTTTTGATGGAGCGATGATTGTGCTTCAGCCCATCGCCGATGCGGCTCACATCGTCCATGGACCTATCGCTTGCTGCGGCAATTCGTGGGAAGGAAGGGGGACCCTGTCGTCGAAGGGTGATCTTCATAAATGGGGATTTACCACCGATATGCAGGAACTCGACATTATCTACGGGTCGGAAGAGAAACTCTATCGTGCCATCATTAAGATAAACGATGCCGTAAATCCGAAGGCGATATTCGTTCATGCAACATGCGTAAGCGGCTTGATCGGTGAAAACATTGAAGCCGTTTGCAAAAAGGCCGAGGGCGAACTCGGCATACGGGTTATCCCGGTGAATGCTCCCGGCTTTGTGGGACCTAAAAACCTGGGCAACCGGATTGCGGGAGAGGTGCTCCTGGAGCACGTGATCGGTACCGGCGAGGCTGAGGATGTTTCGGAATACGATATCAATCTAATCGGAGAATATAACATCGCCGGGGATCTCTGGCTCGTTGAACCGGTGCTCAAAAAGGCCGGTATCAGGGTGCTTTCGAGGATTACGGGCGACTCGACTTTCGAAGAGATTACTTATGCCCATCGCGCAAGGCTTAATGTCATGGTCTGCAGTCGCGCTCTGATCAACGTTGCGAAAGAGATGGAGAAGAGGTATGGCATCCCTTACGCTGAGGTATCTTTTTTTGGCAAAACCGAGATGTCCAAGTCTTTGCGGGCCATAGGTGAAAAATTCATGATGCACTATGCGGCGTCCGATGTGGCGGATAGAATTGAAGAGGTCATTGCAAAGGAGGAACTCAGTCTCAAAGAAAGATTGAAGCCGTACCGACACCTGCGGGGGAAAAGGGCTGTGCTCTATACCGGCGGCGTAAAGAGCTGGTCATTCATCTCGGCACTCCTTGACCTCGGCATCGAGGTCGTTGCCGTGGGGACTAAGAAGAGCACCTTCGAGGATGAGGAAAAGATGAAAGCGATACTCGGCCCTGACGCGCCTCTCGTCGAGGACGTTACGCCGAAAAACCTTCTCACGCTGCTGCAGAAACATAATGCCGATATGCTCGTAGCGGGCGGCAGGAATAAGTATCTCGGGGTTAAAGAAGGATATCCTTTCATCGACGTCAACCAGGAGAGGCACCGACCGTATGCGGGCTACGAAGGGCTCGTCAATATCGCTGATGATTTGAGCAACGCCATAAGGTTCTATGAGAAAACAAGAGTCACGGGCGAGCATAGCAATACACCTGCTCAGGAGGCAGCAGTTAAAAGGCTGACGAGTGACGTGCTCATTAATCCGTTGAAGCATTCCCAGGCGATTGGCGCTGCAATGGCGTTCCAGGGTATTGACCGTGCCGTGCCGGTAATCCATGGCGCCCAAGGATGTAACTTCCTCGGAAAGGTATTGCTGAGCGCCCATTTCCGCGAGCCCGTTGCGATGGTGAGTTCGAAACTTTTTGTCGAAAATGTGGTAATGGGCAGCGAGGAGAACGCCGTCAGTGCTGTCGAGGGTCTGATCGGAAATAATTCTCCGGATGTCATAGGCATTCTCACGACAGGGCTCTCAGAGGCAAAGGGAGATGATCTGCCGGGCACCCTCAAGATGCTCGATGGAACGCATGACACAGTAATTGTTCATGTTTCCACCCCCGATTATGCAGGGGGGTTGGAAACCGGATACGCCAAGGCGGTCGAGGCCCTTGTTGCATCGATTAATAAGAGTGAAAAGACTCACCTGGAAAACGGACAGGTCAATGTTCTGGCGGGCTCTCACCTCACGCCTGCGGATTTCACCGAACTTCGGGAGATGATCGAGTCCTTCGGCCTGAGGCCGATTATAATTCCTGATCTCGCTGCCCTTGACGGCAGCAGAAAAGGGGTATCGGCATTGGCCATTGGGGGAACGACTGTCGACGACTTGAGGGTAGCGGCCAATTCAGAATTTACCATCGCAATAGGCGCTTCAATGGAGCTTCCATCCATAAAACTGAAGGAGCAATTTGGTATGGAATACCGGGTTTTCAGAGGTCTCATCGGAATGCGGGACACCGATTCGTTCATGGAGGCACTCTCTATGTTGAGCGGCAGGCCGATGCCTGGGAAATATCAGCGGAAGAGGAGCATCCTTATCGATGGTATGCGAGACGCCCATTTCTATCTCGGTGGCAAAAGGGCGTGCCTTGCGCTGGAACCCGATCTGTCTATAGCACTTTCAAGGATGCTCGATGAAGCGGGTGTGGTGGTGAAACAAGCGGTGATTCCTTATTCTGTTCCATCTGCAGTACATCTCATTGCTGACGAGGTGATTGTAGGTGATCTGCAGTCTGTCGGAGACGGCATAGATATCTTAATATCTAACTCGCACGCCCAGGAGACGGCGAAGAGGTTGAAGATCCCCTTGTATCATGCAGGGTTTCCGGTCTATAAACTCCTGGGGATTGCGGCAAGGGTGACGATCGGGTACTCGGGAACACTCGGCATAGTCAACGAGTTGGGGAATTTAATGATTGCAGCCCACTGAATGGGCTGAAGGAGGTACGATATGAAGGTAGCCTTTGCAACAACAGACGGTATCAATGTAGACGAGCATTTCGGCAGGGCAGGTGCGTTTGCTGTATATGAATTGACACCCGAAGAATACAGTTTTATTGAACTGAGAAAATTCGCTGACGGAGTTGATGAGACGATTGTCGAGACAAGGGGACTGGGGGAGTTACACGATGACCGAGTTCAGGCCAAGGTGAATAGACTTGCCGACTGCAAGATCATCTATCTCACCGAGATCGGGGGGCCGTCAGCAGCGCGGCTGATAAAGAAAGGAATTATGCCGGTGAAGGTGAAAGAGGAAGTTACCATCGAGGAGTCTATGAAGAGACTGCTCGAAACGGTCAAGGTCTCGCCTCCGCCGTGGCTAAAAAAAGCTTTGGGCATGAATCGCTAATGAGGCTTGTGTTCAGGCATTACGATAGGCAGGCCAGGCAAGACATAATAAAAAAAATGCATAGCGCAATCACAACTATTGAGGAGGACAGACACAATGAAAATGATAAGGGCTTTTATTAGACCTGAAAAAGAGCAGGAGGTGGTGCTGGCACTCGAAGGTGCCGGATTCCCTTCACTTACCAAGATGCCAGTCTTTGGAAGGGGTAAGCAGAAAGGACTGCAAGTTGGACCGCTCCATTACGATGAACTACCTAAGACGCTGATCATGACTGTGATCGATGACGAAGATGCTGACAAGGTGGTCAAGATTATCCAGGACAAGGCTAGGTCAGGATTTATAGGGGATGGAAAAATATTTGTAAGTCCGGTCGATAATGCCTACACAATAAGAACAGGGGAGGCTGGCCTATGAAAGAGGTTATGGCAATTATCAGGCGGGATAAGCTTCCGGACACGAAGAGGGTGCTGGAAGAACTTGGCTTGCCATCCCTTACGATACAGAGCGTTGAAGGAAGGGGAAAACAGAAGGGGGCCATGTGCGCTGAGATGGATTCGGAGTTGCCTGACAGCTACTGCACCACGGTTAAATTGAAGGCGACGCCATCGTCTTATGCCCTTGAACATACTCTACCAAAGGTGGCGCTCTACGTTCCGAAGCGACTTTTGACGATCATCGTACCGGACGATATGGCAAGCAAAGTAGTCAATGAGATAATACAGGTCAACAAGACTGGTAAGCCTGGAGACGGAAAGATATTTGTCTGTCCTATCGATAGCGCATCTCGCGTGAGAACCGGAGAACAGGGCGATTTAGCAATAGCTTAGCCAAATTGCAGAAAACTGCAGGATAGCCGAGTATTACTCGCTACATGAAGGACAGTATACATCGTTCAGGATGTTTCTGACGGGGCATCGCTGCCCTGAGTAGAGATGACAAGTATTTTGAAGTTTCGCCAAAAGAATTAATAATGGAAATGTCAGTGCAGGAAAGGAGGCAATATGGCGACCATGATGGGATATACTAGGGGAGGAGAAGTTTGGGTCCCCAAATTCATAGAATCGATTGATGTCAATAAGTGTATTGGTTGCGGCCGCTGCTACAAGGTATGCAGCAGGGAAGTCCTCGAGCTGATCGAAAAGCCGTTTGAGGGTAATGACGAGTTTGGTGACGATATGGGCAACAAAGTTATGTCTGTCGCTCATGCCGAAAAGTGTATTGGCTGTGAGGCATGTTCTCGGACCTGTACAAAGAAATGCCATATCCACATTGAGATTTGAACTCATTGCTGCGCATTCCCCCTCCTGGCTTACGCTAGCAGGGGGGATGCTGTGGATTTTGTTTTTTGCGGAAGTTCTTTGGTGCCTTGCTGTTGGACATATTGTCTGATAGTCTCAAAGATTACATTACCAACACTGCCAACAAAGTATGCTCTGTCCCAGAAGTTGGGTTTCCAGTAAAATAAAGCGATGTGCTGAGGGAAGTTGTTACGAACCCTTTTAGAGTTGTCTGACTTAAGGTTATTGATCAGGGTGGCGATGTTAAGAGCGGGGTGTCTTTCTATCAGAAGATGGATATGATCATCTTCGCCTCCAACGTCGATCAGTTAGCAATGCGGAGGCCTCACGTATCTCGGCGAAGGCCTTTTGCAGGTACTTGAGGATTTTCTCCGTCAGTACCTTACGGCGATATTTGGTGACCTGAACTAAGTGTAGCCTGAGTGCATTAGGATCGGCTGGCGAGTGTGTGACTGCTGTAGCGCCTTTTTTTGCATTATATGAAACCATATACTTTAATGAACGGTATGATGAACAACAAAGTCTACATAATTGATGTGACGAACCGAGATGCCGTCCAGGCGTCACGGATTCTATTGCCTAAGCTCTCAAAAACAATGATCAATATCTATCTTGACCAGATGGGAGTGTACCAGAGCGAGATGGGCTTCCCTGCATTGAGCCATGAAGCAAATTACATTAATGCTAACCTCGAGTTGGCTAGGGTGGGGGGTATTAAGAGATTGCGTCTTGAAGGATGGTGCCGTGCAATTCCGGAGGACATAGAGTTGACATTCAAGAATTGTCCGACAATCAGGCACCTTAATGTTTCGCTTCCCACGTCGGACATCATGATCAAAGCAAAGTTTCAAGGCAGGAAAACTTGGAAGGATATCGTCAAATTGCTTGTTGCAACCGTATTGTCGGCTAAGGAAAAGGGGGTGGAGACGCTGGCTATTAGCGCTGAAGACGCTTCGAGGACCGAACTTGATAAACTTATTGAGTTTGTCATGGCAGGTAAGGAAGCAGGCGCGGTGCGTTTCAGGTATAGTGATACGCTTGGCGCAGATGAACCTCTGGCCATTTATGAAAAGATTAAGGCAATCACTGGCGCTACTGGGCTACCCGTTGAGTTACACTGCCACAATGACATCGGCATGGCAGTCGCCGTTTCGATTGCAGGAGCTCAGGGCGCGACGGAAAGAGGGTATGATGCCTATATAAATACCACGATCAACGGTTACGGCGAGCGTGCTGGCAACTGTGATTTAGTTTCTGTGCTGCTGGCATTAAAGTACTCATCTGATCTGAAAAATAAGGTATTTTGTGACGAGTCTATCGACTTGGTGCAGTCATGGAAGATAGCGAGGTATGCATCGCACGCATTTAATATTCCGATTCCGTTGAATCAACCCGGTGTCGGTGCAAACGCATTTGCCCATGAATCAGGGATTCATGCAGATGGCACGCTCAAGGACCGACGAAGTTATGAGCTTTACGCCCCTGAGGCCATCGGGAGGGGAATGCCTGAACTTTTTGAAACTGGGAGAATCATTACAACCGGGGCTTACAGCGGCATTAAAGGCTTTAGACACGTGTATAGCAAACTCGGTATCAACTTTCGTAATGATGGCGAGGCTAGGAAAATACTAAGTCTTGTCCAGTATGCAAATATTCATACTCAAAAACCACTGATGGACGATGAATTGAAATTGATTGCTGATTTCCCCGATATTGTAGCCAGGATACTCACTGTAACTCCATAAATTCCTCAATATTAAGAATCTTGTGATTGCTTGCGATACCGGATCTTTGCGCTATGTCTGCGCGCCTACTTTAGCGATATTCTTTGTCTCACGTAGCTGACTTTAGCCCTACCTTAGAAAAATGGCCCAACTTGGGAAGCTCAAAAAAAAGAATACAAAAAAGTTATAAATAGGACATATTAGTAATATAAGCACACGACGAGATGTAATATTATCAGACACTTACATGTGGCATCTGTATTGCATTTCAACAATAGTAAATTTATTTCAATCGATGCAGAGAGGAAATTATGAAAGAATATGCGGCACCACCCAAAATGAAAAAAATTGTGCAGAACCACCCCTGCTTCTCTAAAGAAGCTCATCACCGCTTTGGGCGGATCCATCTGCCGGTTGCTCCAGCTTGCAATATTCAGTGCAAGTATTGCAGACGAGAATATGACTGCGCTCATGAATCGAGACCTGGTGTTACAAGCACCGTGCTGACACCCGAAGAGGCTATTGACAGGGTCAGGTTTCTGGTGGAGAGAAACGAGCGCCTCAGTGTAGTTGGGATAGCTGGCCCTGGTGATCCTCTGGCTAATGAAGAGACTTTTGAGACCTTCAGGTTAATTAGGAGGGAATTTCCCGATCTGATCCTTTGTGCTTCAACTAACGGACTATATCTCACAGACAGGCTGGAAGACCTTATGAAATCAGGAGTAAGGAGTATAACTATAACCATTAATACGGCCATACCCGAAACGGCAGAAAAGATCTATTCCTGGGTTGTATACAGAGGTAAGAGATATACGGGAAAGGAAGCCGCGGAGCTCCTTTATGCGAATCAGTGGAGGGGTCTTTTCAATGCAGTTGATGCAGGGCTGGCGGTGAAGGTCAATACCGTTTTGATCCCTGGTATCAACGATACAGACATCCCAATTATCGCAAGGCTTGCGGGTACCAGGGGAGCTGATATAATGAATATCTTACCCTTGATTCCTCAAGCAGAATTTGGTGGCATGGAAAGGCCGAAGCCAGAATTGATCAACTCTCTGCGCCGAGAATGCAGTCCATACGTGGAGCAGATGACGCACTGTAGGCAATGTCGGGCTGACGCATGTGGGACAATCGGCGAGGATAAGGACATGGAACTTGAAGTGCTCGCGGCAATGATAGGCGAGGAATACGAAATGTGTAATTAAGGAGGCTACTATGCTGAGCGGTTGTTTGTTGAACTGCAAGTACGTGGCTATTACGATTATGACCCTGACCCTTTTCTCACGAGAGGCACTTGTTCTCCGCGCGCTTTTATCCGCGGCGTGTCTGGGGTTCAGATCTTTAATGATGTGAAAATAACTCATAAGCATTGATACATGTTAACACTGAGGAGGTAAACAATGATTACGTGCGTGTTAGTTTTCGGACTGCTAGTGTTTATGATTTCGCTGATGATTGCCAGAAGGTCTGATGTTTGTGAAAAAGGCGAGATTGCTACCTATATAGCTCTTATTGCTTGGGGTAGTCTCGTGTTTGGGCTTTATATTTCGAAGATCGTGGTTTTATCAGCTACGTGAGAATAACGATGGCAATTAAAGTTATATGTGAGGCCTGGAGGTTGTTGTTGCAATGGATGCTTTAAGTCTGCGTGAAATGGAACGCTATCGAAGGCAGATGATGCTCTCGGGTTTTTCGAATGAGCACCAACAGAAGCTGAAGGATTCTAGCGCTCTTATAGCAGGGATCGGAGGACTCGGTGGCACTGCTGCCGTTTACCTAGCTGTTGCGGGTATCGGAAAAATGATTATTGTACATCATGGAGATCTGACACTCTCGAATATGAATCGTCAGATCCTTATGAAGCATGACTGGATCGGTAACAGTCGTGTTATCCAGGCAAAAAAGACTATCAAAGAGATCAATCCTGATGTGGAAGTTGAGATATGGGATGCACGTACAACTGACGATAACATAGACGCCTTACTCGTGGGGGTCGACATAGCGCTCTCCGCCCGGCCCGCCTTTCAGGAGAGAAGGGCACTTAACAAGGGATGCGTTCGAAAAGGAATCCCTATGGTTGAGGCCGCAATGAATGGCATGGAAGGATATCTCTTCAACGTTATCCCGGGCAAGACGCCATGCCTTAGTTGTCTATATCCCGAGGACGATCCCGCTTGGGAGGAAATGGGGTTTCCCGTGTTGGGGGCTGTTTCGGGCATGCTTGGCTGTTTAATGGCTGTTGAGACACTCAAATTGTTGATAGGGTTTCGTGAAGCCCTGCTTTACAAAATGATTTATATCGATGCTGCGGGCATGGAGTTCAGGAAATTCAATATTCACAGGAGTGAGGGCTGTAAAGTGTGCGGCAGTGTCCAGAGACAGGAGGTACAAATAAATGAAAGAAAGAGGGAGTAGGAATTTCTATACACTGATGATAAAAAAAATATTTATTTTGATTCTTACGGGATCGATATTACCGGCGCTGGCAGCGTCAAGCGCAACCGCCGAATCTTACAAGGAGATTACTGTCTCAGCTGCCCTCAGCCTTAAGAATGCCTTCGAGGAAATCGGGAAGGCGTATGAAGAGAAGAACAGAGGGGTTAAGGTGCTGTGGAACTTCGGTGCTTCGGGTGCCTTGGTGCGGCAGATTGAAGGCGGGGCACCTGTAGATGTTTTTGCATCTGCTGCGCAGAAAGATATGGATGATCTGCAGGCCAAGGGACTCATAGTTAGTGGTACGAGGATCGGGTTTGCCGGTAACAGTGTTGTTCTTATTATCTCAAAGACGTCAGTGCTTCACATCAAATCATTTGCTGCTCTGGCATCTCGAGACGTGAAACTCATTGCGATGGGCAATCCCCAAACAGTACCTGCTGGCCGCTATGCTGAGGAAGTCCTCAGTTTCTATAAAATTAAACCATATATAAAGGACAAGAGAATATATGCTGAGAATGTGCGGCAAGTTCTCGATTATGTCGCACGCGGGGAAGTAGACGCAGGAATTGTTTATGCAACAGACGCTAGGACGCGTGTCAAGGATGTAATAGTGGTAGTTTCTGCCCCTGCTGAGAGCCATCAGTCGGTGATCTATCCTGCTGCCGTTGTGAAAGGAACTAGCGCAGAGGCATTAGCAAGAAAGTTCGTCGAAATGCTCCGCTCAGAGGAGGGCAAACAAATACTTCTCAAATATGGATTCGGTATCCCGAGGTAGCCAGCTATGGAAGGCTCGATTCTATTCCCACTGCGACTTTCGCTGTAGGTTTCGGCTGTAGCATCATTCTTCATCGTTGCGTGTGGTTTGCCTGTGGCGTATATTCTTGTCCGAAAGGATTTCCGCGGCCGGGATGCCATCGATATCCTTTTTACGTTGCAAGCTTTGCATGTGGAATCGCCTTTTTGTTGTTAGTCATGATTCTAATGGGTACTGGTTTTGTGAAACGTAGGAGGTCTAAGATAGAATTGCATTTCTGTGGGTAAATGTTGCATTCCGTGGTTGTACGGCCGACAACTGGGACGCCCAAGCGCTCCGTATAATCCCCCTTGCTGCAAATTAATGGGTAGGTTCTAACGATATCCAGCATTGCACTATACCCCAATTTATTATGCATAATAAAAATGGTATGATATAAAGCATACAGTTACGCGTTCAGAAGTTTTTATCGTCGTTTTGAAGATTCCAGTTAAGATATATTTATATCAGCAATGAGGGATATCTCAGTGGATGAAGTCGAATTGCCTAATATCGATGAATTGAAAGAGAAAAGAGAGAACACTTTTACAAAAAAGGTTGCTCTGTATACAGCGTTGATTGCCGTCTTGCTCGCTATATGCTCTCTTGGTGGTAACAATGCCATGAAAGAGATGCTGCTTGCCCAGCAGCAAGCCTCTGATCAGTGGGCGTTCTATCAATCCAAGGTCATGCGTGAACATCTCTATGGGATAGAAAAAAGCCGTATCGAGGCGCTACTTTTAGAACGCAAAGACGCGATGAAGCCAGATGTCCTAAAACAATACCAAGTTCAGCTCAGTAAGGTTGCTGACCAAGAGGTCCGCTATGCAGCTGAAAAAAAAGAGATAGAGCAGGAAGCAAAAAAGCTTGACCTTGAGCGTGATATCAACAGGGCAAAAGACCCATATTTTGACTATGGCGAGGTGATGCTGCAGATCGCCATAGTCATGGCATCCATATCAATCATCTCTCTGTCGCGCCCAGTTTTCTATTTTTCGCTTATTGCCACATCGATAGGTGCTGTTTTAACTCTGAATGGCTACATGATGATTTTCCGGATTCCGTTCTTCCATTAGACGTATTATTCGATCCGAGCTTTCAACAGTCAGACCATTGTTGATTAATGAATTGTTTTAATATTCTCCTTAGAGAATAAGGATTTCTATTTCTACTAATATATAGAAAAGTAAAGGGAGCTGAAGTATATTTAAACATATGACTGTTTTTGGGCAAGAGCGTGTGAAGATACGGGGATTTTTTCTGATTTCGCTTTTTATCATCTTAATTCTTCAGTGGAACTGTTCATTCGGACCGGCAATTAACAAGAGCAAATTTATTAAATTGAGCGTTGCTGCCCTAGCGATAAAAAAAGCCATTGCCGAGGGGGCGCTTTACCAGCAGGTGGCCGAACGAGTGCAGATTTTGTCCAATGAAATGGCCGCGGCAAAAGACACGGTTTCGACTAGGGAGGAGAGAAAACTTCTGAAAGCTTATTCAGACCTTCTGGAGATTTACCGTGATGGCCTACTGTTATGGCGATATCAGATGGAATTTCCCTTTCTTTCCTCCGAGCTTAAGGGGCGCATTTATGTCGGGCAGGATGTCGAGCCAATAGTCCACAAATATCGTCTTACAACTAAAATCCACCTCTACAAGCCTACCGGTCAATACTGGAAAAGTATAGATGAGGATTCGATACTAATCATCTGGCACAACGCCGATGATCAACTGGAAATCATCAAGAACCTTGCTAATTGGTGATAAACACTCCGCTGAATGCTGCTGTACGATTCAATCATCATAAAACTAAATCCGATTAGCGCATCACAAATTGGGCGACAAATATTCGAATCATCCTATATTAGAATTTGGGTAGAACCTATCTAAAAATGCATACGATACAGGGACTATGGAACTGCGGAGACATCCAACGTCACGAAATAGTGCATTTAAAAGGAATACTATCTGTTGCATATGAAGCCAATTCTTGTATTGTGCGTATTTCGGAGCATCGCGACCAGTCATTTCGGTCCATCGCGACCACCTGTTTCGGAGTATCGCGACCACCCATTTCGGACTGAGCGCGACCACTTTTGGTCGTAGTCCGAAACGAGAGGTCATATAGGAGCTGACGAGAGCGTCGTCTTAGCTGGATATAGCAGGGGGTTATAAGTCATTGTTTCTTCTTGACCATTCATCAAGGAGGCACAATGTCCACCCCGACCATAACCATGCAAAAGACGAGAGAGATATTAAGACTACACTTCGACCTGAAGCTACCCAAGCGGCAGATTGCCCGCTGTGTGAAGGTTTCGCACAGCACCGTCGTAAAGTATCTTGAGAAGGCGGAACAGGCGGCGATCACCTGGCCGCTGCCCTCTGATCTCGACGACACCGGACTTGAGCAATTGCTGTTCGGCAAGGAATCTGTTGCCCGGGATACAGTCCGGCCACTTCCGGCAATGGATGAACTCCACAGGGAACTGAGGAAGAAGGGCGTAACGCTCTATCTCCTATGGCAGGAGTACAAAGAGAAGTACCCCGACGGGTATCAATATACTCAGTTCTGCGAGCATTATCGGCGCTGGGCCGAGACCGTTGAAGTCAGCATGCGACAGGTTCATCGTGCAGGCGAAAAGCTCTTCCTGGACTTCGCGGGCAAAACCATCCCCATCATCAATCCCCTGACGACGGAAGTTTACGAAGCCCAGATCTTCGTCTCAGTACTTGGTGCCAGCAACTATACTTATGCCGAAGCGGTGCTGCGTCAAGACATCCCGTCCTGGATCAGCTGCAATATAAACGCCCTGGAGTTTATAGGTGGGGTCCCTATGATTATGGTGCCTGACAATCTCAAGGCTGCAGTGACTAGGGCCTGTCGATACGAGCCGGAACTGAACGCCACATACCAAGAGTTCTCCGCCCATTATGGCACAGTCATCATCCCTGCCAGAGCAGCAAAGCCAAAGGACAAAGCCAAGGGCGAATCAGCCGTGCTCGTTGTTACTCGATGGATACTTGCGGCCCTTAGAAACCGAACCTTCTTCAGCCTGCGCGAGTTGAATGAAGCAATCCGAGAGCTCCTTGAGCGACTCAACAATCGTCCCTTCAAAAAGCTGCCCGGATGCAGACGCGAGATGTTTGAGGCGATCGACAAGCCGGCATTGAGACCGCTTCCACTGGAACGATACCAATATGCCCAGTGGAAGAAAGCCACCGTCAACATCGACCATCACATCGAGGTCGAAGGTCACTGCTATAGCGTTCCTTATCAACTTGTTAGAAAGCAGGTTGACGTCAGGATGACTATGAATACAGTAGAGATTCTATTCAAATCCAGGCGAGTAGCCCTGCATCAAAGAAGCTTCCAGAAGGGAGGCTTCACGACGATCGCAGAGCATAGACCCAAGTCCCATCAGCGTTATCTTGAGTGGTCGCCATCGAGGATCATCCATTGGGCTGCAAGTACAGTAGGCCCGCATACTGCAGAACTGCTTGAACAGATCATGCTCGCCAGGCCGCATCCCGAACAGGGATACCGCTCATGCCTCGGAATCATGAGACTTGGCAAACGATACTCTGCCGAGCGGCTTGAGGCCGCAGCTCAAAGGGCACTCCTTATCAGGTCGTTCTCATACAGAAGCGTTAACTCAATCCTTGAGCATGGCATTGACCAGCTACCGATAACCGAAGACAAGGAGGTGACAGCTATCGTCTATCACGACAACATCAGGGGCAGCGATTACTACAACTGAACAACACAAGGAGGTTTATGAACAACCAGACAGTAGAGAAGCTCTACCATATGAAGTTGAGCGGAATGGTTACGGGCTTCAATGAGCAACGTGAGCAGCCCTCCATGACGGAGCTGTCCTTTGATGACCGCTTCGCCATGATCGTAGAAAGAGAGTGGCTGTACCGGGAAAACAGAAAACTCGCCATAAGGCTCAAGGCGGCGAAACTAAAAAGGCAAGCGACTATTGAGGACGTTGACTACAGGCACTCAAGGGGTCTCGACAAGTCTCTTATTCTCTCTTTGGCAAACTGCGAGTGGATCAAGAACCACCACAACGTTATCATCACGGGGCCTACGGGCATTGGCAAGAGCTACCTCGCTGAAGCATTTGCACAAAAAGCCTGCCGTGAAGGAATGACGGCAATCTACTACCGCTATCCACGGCTCTTCAGGGAGCTCGCAATAGCGAGAGGAGACGGCAGTTACCTGAAACTCTTGAACAAGATAGCCAAGACAGAGCTTCTCGTTATCGACGATTGGGGCTTATCTTCAATGAATGAGGCAGAGAGAAGGGACTTCCTGGAAGTCATAGAGGATCGGCACGGACTCAGATCAACGCTAATAACGAGCCAGTATCCTGTTTCAAAGTGGTTTGAGTTGATCGGAGAACCGACGCTGGCCGATGCCATACTCGATAGGATCATTCACGCTGCGCACAAGATCACGCTGAAGGGAGAGTCGATGCGGAAAAAGAAGCAAAACTTGACGCATCGCGACCACTCCGAGTAATATGACTAACCCCAGTGCGACGACGTTCTCGCAGTGGTCGCCATCGACCGAAACAGCTGGTCGCCATCACCGAAATCCGCATATTGAAAGCTCAAAGTTGATTTTGAGACAGATTCTAAATAGCTACCGTAGAAAAAAAGATTACTACACCAAATACAGAGTCTTCCGCATTTGTTAGCTCCACATTGCCAGAATCCCTTCATTATCGACTGGCATGCCCTAAATGAAGACTTCAGAAAAAACTGCGCAAAAAGGTTCTTTTGCCAAACCCCGCATCTTTGCGCCGTGCTATTCATCGCCATCTTCAGTGAACCTACATTTAACTAAAATGGGATTAGGCAATTGAACTCCTGAGGACGCATCGGAAGTTTACTTTTGCGTGGTCATTGGCTGGCACAGAGTCATTACTACAACAGAAAATAAAAAGTAAACCAAAAAAGACATCCCGAGAGCGCAAGAACCTTCTCAAGTGGCCTCAGACGATCATTTGTAAAGATAAAATATATGCTGAGCGGTGAAGTGAGGAAACACGCGGTAAAATAAACCCATTTAAAATTTCTTTTCTTCGCCCGCTCAGGGAAAAGAGAGCAAAAAGGACACTCGATATCGCCCTCAAGACGTTGTCCACAACGGGCACATCTGACGATGCCCAGAATTTCATCGATCTTTTCATCATACATATAACCAGTATAATAAAAGATCTCTTTTACAAGCAAACCGGATGGTCTCAGGAATCCGGAATACCCTTAAAAAGCATAAGGAGCGTAAGCTGCTGATCATTAATCTGATAGTTATCGATCAAACTCAACGCATTCTTAAACGTGATTACAAACGGGATGATGTGCGAATGCGCATCCCATTGAGTGAGAGAGTCGGCTTCACCTAAAAAAACTTTTTTGGGGTATACCAGGTAAGCGTGTATTTCAGTTGAACACCGCATACATGATTCCTAATAAAAGTTGATCAGCCCCATCCAATTCTCAACAGGCCTATAAATCGAATTTTGCTATGAAGGCACGAGGACTTTTTCTAGTGCGATGATTTAAACTTAAAATATATCTCGTTGGTGTCTATGTAGAACAACCGCGATTGCTGGAAGTCTTATTGATTGCGTGCTCGGGGCTAGGATAGGCAGAGTATCGGCAAATCCAAGAAGACTATGTCCAATTGACACTGCTTACGATAGTCATAAAGCAAAGGCAAACGTTGAAGCCGTAGAAGATGAAAAAGGGCTTGGACGCCGAGAGTAATATTGATTATGTCCTCTATAAAGGGAGAAGTGGCTAAGCATTAGGATCATATGTCAAACTTCTTCGCCTTCGGTGGACGAATACGGTACATGTAGTGAGGAAAGTGTGAACAACTATAAAATAGACCTGTTGGGCGGTGAACATGCAGTCCTCTTGATTCATGGCCTTACGGGCAGCCCCTTTGAATTGAAACCGCTTGCAAGAAAACTGAACAACAGCGGGTTTACGGTAAAAGGGCCCTGCCTCGCCGGTCATGGCCAAACATTGGAGGAGCTTACGGCGACAACCTGGCATGACTGGTACGGGACAGTCCGTGACACATTTAAAGAATTGCAGAAGAGCCATAAAACTGTATCTGTATCTGGGTTATGCATGGGGGCACTCCTGGCCCTTCATCTAGCCTATGAAGAGGGAGACGAGGTTTCCTCCATTGCGACCTTGTCGACGACTCTCTTCTACGATGGTTGGAGCTTACCCTGGTATAAGTTCATTCTGCCGTTATTCTATCTGCCGCCCCTAAAATATTTTGCTTCTTACGAAGAACGGCCGCCATACGGCGTAAAGAACGAACGCATGAGGAAGCAAATCGAGATAGCCCTCAAGGAGAATTCAATTGCATATGCCCATTTCCCATCTCAGAGCATGCACGAACTCTTTAAGCTGATAAAGATAGTGAAGAAGAACCTTCACAAGGTGAATGTGCCGACGTTGATCCTTCATGCACTTGAGGATGATGTCGCGAGCATAAAAAACGCAAATTACATCGAGAAGAATATCGGTACGCACCTGGTTCGAAAGGTTCTCCTGGATGATACCTATCACATGTTGCCTCTGGACAACCAAAAGGATCGGGTAGCAGAAGAAACAATCAGCTTTTTCAAACAAAATATTCATGCCAATGGGTATTATTAGAGAAATCCCGCCTACCGCAGGATTCCCCCCATCTATCGAAGGAATATGCAATCCTAATAGATTTGTCTAAGTATATCGTGTATCGACCTGGGTCGTGCGGATTTTCATGATACCGTCAATTATCGACCCTCGCGTTTAATACCAGCAAATATAGTTTTTCGGATCTCCATGCTCTGTAGACGCAGTATTCGTTGCTCAACCGATTAGGAGATCCGCGACATGATGTCCGCTGCTGCGTTGTCTATTAATTCCTCAATGAAGATGATGACATATCTTTCCGGTACTCATAATATCCTCATTCACCATTTACAAAATACGCGGGCAGCGTGACGCGAATAATTGAGAATCCTGGCTATTTTTTGCAGTCTTGACACTTCGTATCTCAATAGTGCTAAAGTCAGCTATGGACTTGAGAGGGAAGTTTTTTGCAGGTAAAAGAGCTCAGATAATTGGCATCGTTACATTGCTATATGTGTTGACTGCAAGCTGTGCTGAGTCAGGGATCACAGTGACTCTAAACTCAGATAATTTATCTTATTCCGGTCCCTGTCCTGCCGAGATTTATTTCAAAGGCGCAATAACGTCTGACAAACCGGGCAAGGTACAGTATAGGATCAAGAGCAGCGATGGCACATTATTTCCAGTCGAAACCCTTGAATTCAGCGGTCCGGGTACGAAGGTAATAAACGTGCAACGGACTATCGGTACCCCTTCCTTGCCCTCACATGAAGGATGGAAGATAATCCAGATTGTATATCCGGAGGAAATCGAGTCGAACAAGGCAAAGTTCAATTTAAATTGCGACCAAACAGCTACAGATTTGACTGTGAAAATCAAGGAATGTCCCAAGACGGCAAGACCCGGTCATGATCTAGGGACTGCTCTGAAAATAAAGGCGATAAATCGGGGTATGATCGATACCAAAGATGTCATAATCGACATAATGTTAAAGAAAGAGCTTACATGTCCTGTCCCTACACCCTTGGCAGAGTATTCTCCACATTTTCATGATGGGGTGCTTCTAAAAGGAGGGCGCCAGCAGGTTTCCTTGAATGCAGGTCAGAGGCTTGTCATTAGTCCTATTGGTCCCAATACAATACCAGCCGATACCCCGGCAGGAGACTATTTCTTATGTGCGGTCATTGATGCTGGCAATAAGTTCAAGGAAAGCGACGAGGAAAATAACTGTGCCTGTTGTCCTCTTAAAATCGTTACATCAGCCAGTAAACCCGATCTTGTTATAGAAACTTTCCGTTTCAAGGGTTGGGGAAAATGCGAGCCGAATCAACCCATTTTTTACTTCGAGGTTACCGTGGCCAATGTCGGATCAGCTCCATCACCTGCCATGCCGGACAAAACGGTGGTCCAAGTGATGGACCTTCCACGCAATGATTGGGGCAACAGCGCAGGATTGAACGCCATACCCCCCGGTGGGCGTCAGACTGTCGAGATCCCTGTCTACTATTTCAGCAAAGACCCTTCACACATGACAAAAACAGTCCCGCATCCTTTCCGGGCGATGGTGGATCCTCTCCATTTAATCGATGAGCCCAGAGAGAAGAACAAAATGTCAGATATAATCTACCTTGACCCTAGCCTAGTATGTTCAAAGCAATAAAAATTATGTTGAATCTATAAGATTATCAACCGTACGCTAACGAGTGAAAGACAAAAATGATACGCTTGTTTCTTGCCGTTGAGTGCATCCTGTTCATGGCGCATATAGCGTGTGCATCAGACGGAGACGCTATCCTTGGTATATATTTGACTGAAGAGCGCGATTCAACAATCGAGATTTTCAACTGAGGGACAGATATTGTGGCAGGACCGTTTGGATAAAAAAGCCGAATTACCCTCCTGAGGATACTATATAAAGGGACAGGCAGCCGAGACTGGACTACAATAATCCGGTACACGAACTCAGGCAGCGACCAAGTGTTAAGTTATAGATTATAAAGGATTTTCACTTTCAGGACCAAAAACTTTTGGGTGGTGGCGATCTTGCTCTGTCAAGAAGGCGGTCCGAAGATTTGCGGTGAGCGTCTTTCGGGTTGGGCATAAGGAGCCAATACCTGGGCCCCCTTCCTCATGGGATCGACGCCAATAGTAACCCATCTCCTTTCAGAATAGCGATAAAACTTTTTGATCTTGCCGTTGATGATCAGACGCTGCAGAGTAGCGGCGGAGACTATGTCATAGACGCCATTGTGGTATTGAACTCTTATCGTCATTAATGCCTCTCTACAGATTAGGCTCTAATTTTCAGTATCATAACTGTATTTATAACAGAAGGGAAGACCCAAAATGAAGATATTCGGGATTTGGTGACGCTAGTCACAAACGATATCCGCCGAGGCGGATTGCATTGTCGATGCATGTGTGGCGAACCTATGATAAACTTTTTTGGATAGACTTGGCGACGCTGCATATCACGTCAGCACATAATTAATTATTCAAAAGGAAAAACTGAAGCATTTTGACTGCTCCGGCTTTCTTAATATCGAACTAGCTTCTACAATATTGCGGACAAGAGATGCTGTAATTTTGCATACATACCAGAATCCTCATTTGTAAACCCAGCTTAAAAGTGTGCACGTGTATGTGGAACAGAGGATCGATCGTTGAATATTTCCATCTATACTTTGCAGCATATTCAGGTTACCATTTCGCGAGGATTTCCGAGAAGTTTTTCCAATAGAAGATATTTCAACGGAAATGATTAGCACAATTTGGCAATAAGCCGCGTGGGTGAGACTGGCAAGTCATTGAGAAATATGGTAGGCGATGGGGGTATCGAACCCTCGACCTCTTCCGTGTGAAGGAAGCGCTCTCCCACTGAGCTAATCGCCCGATGGGATGTTATAACAGATTTTCCTTTTATTAGTAAAGATCGAACACACACAATCGTGGCAATAAGAGGGGTTCCTGTTCATAGTACAACATTTCTAAAAATGTTAAAAAGGAGTTGACACGTGTCATCTATTTTGATTATGATGTCTACTCGTTCTTTGATAATCAGCTAATTAAGTGCGTGGTAAAGTGACTGCAAGCTTCAATAGTTTTACATTTGCCAGAAAAAATTTTGAGAGTTTGATCATGGCTCAGAACGAACGCTGGCGGCGTGCCTAACACATGCAAGTCGGACGGGGTTATTATTGTAGCAATACAATGATAACTTAGTGGCGCACGGGTGAGTAACACGTAGATAATCTGCCCTAGAGTGGGGGACAACCCAGGGAAACTTGGGCTAATACCGCATAAGACCACGGACTGGGATGTTTGTGGTAAAAGGAGCAATTTGCTTTAGGATGAATCTGCGGCCTATCAGGTAGTTGGGGGGGTAGAGGCCCACCAAGCCTATGACGGGTAGCCGGTCTAAGAGGACGAACGGCCACACTGGGACTGAGACACGGCCCAGACTCCTACGGGAGGCAGCAGTGGGGAATCTTGCACAATGGGCGAAAGCCTGATGCAGCGACGCCGCGTGAAGGATGAAGGCCTTCGGGTTGTAAACTTCTTTTGCAGGGGAAGATAATGACGGTACCCTGCGAATAAGCCACGGCTAACTCTGTGCCAGCAGCCGCGGTAAGACAGAGGTGGCGAGCGTTGTTCGGAATTACTGGGCTTAAAGGGCGCGTAGGCGGTGATAAAAGTCTGGGGTGGAATTCTGCAGCTTAACTGCGGGACTGCCCTGGAAACTGCATTGCTTGAGTCGGACAGGGGAAGGCGGAATTCCAGGTGTAGCGGTGAAATGCGTAGATATCTGGAGGAAGGCCTGTGGTGAAGACGGCCTTCTGGGTCTTGACTGACGCTGAGGCGCGAAAGCGTGGGGAGCAAACAGGATTAGATACCCTGGTAGTCCACGCCCTAAACGGTGGGTACTAGGTGTGGGGCCCGTACGGGTTCTGTGCCGCAGGGAAACCATTAAGTACCCCGCCTGGGGAGTACGGCCGCAAGGTTGAAACTCAAATGAATTGACGGGGGCCCGCACAAGCGGTGGAGCATGTGGTTTAATTCGACGCAACGCGAAGAACCTTACCTGGGCTTGACATGCTAGTGGTAAGAACCCGAAAGGGGGATGACCTTGGGGTAACTCAAGGAGCTAGCACAGGTGCTGCATGGCTGTCGTCAGCTCGTGCCGTGAGGTGTTGGGTTAAGTCCCGCAACGAGCGCAACCCTTATCCTCTGTTGCCCGTGAGGGCTCTCTGAGGAAACTGCCAGCGACAAGCTGGAGGAAGGTGGGGATGACGTCAAGTCATCATGGCCCTTATGTCCAGGGCTACACACGTGCTACAATGGCTACTACAGAGGGCTGCGAGACCGCGAGGTGGAGCCAATCCCTAAAAGTAGTCTCAGTTGGGATCGGAGTCTGCAACTCGACTCCGTGAACGTGGAATCGCTAGTAATCGCGGATCAGCTATGCCGCGGTGAATACGTTCCCGGGCCTTGTACACACCGCCCGTCACACCACGAAAGCCTGTTGTACCCGAAGTTGGTGAGCTAACCGCAAGGAGGCAGCCTTCGAAGGTATGGCCGGTGATTGGGGTGAAGTCGTAACAAGGTAGCCGTTGGGGAACCAGTGGCTGGATCACCTCCTTTCTAAGGATAACGGCTTGTCAGGATTCTTTTACCACGCACTTTTTTAGATAGATGGAGGTCGTAAAATAGCGGGCCTCGGGCCTGTAGCTCAGTTGGTAGAGCGCACCCCTGATAAGGGTGAGGTGATTGGTTCGATTCCAATCAGGCCCATGTTATGGGGGTGTAGCTCAGCTGGGAGAGCACCTGCTTTGCAAGCAGGGGGTCATCGGTTCGATCCCGTTCACCTCCACCAATTAAAATTCCAGACTCAAAGCGAATGCTTTGAGTCTTTGAATTTGATCTTTGACAAACAAGGGGAAGAGAAAGAAGTAAAGTAAGGTCAAGGTAAGAAGAGCATATGGTGAATGCCTTGGCATCAGGCGGCGACGAAGGACGCAGCGGACTGCGAAAAACCACGGGGAGTTGTGAGCGAGCATAGATCCGTGGGACTCCGAATGGGGCAACCCACCTGCTGAAGAGGCAGGTATCATACGTTGAATACATAGGCGTATGAAGCTAACCCCCCGAAGTGAAACATCTCAGTAGGGGGAGGAAGAGAAATCAAACGAGATTCCCTAAGTAGCGGCGAGCGAACGGGGAAGAGCCCAAACCTTTTCTAGCAATAGGGGAGGGGTTGTAGGACCGCGTGAGTACCAATTAATGCATATAGTTGAAGAGGCATGGAAAGGCCGACCGAAGAAGGTGATAGTCCTGTAGGCGGAATGTGTGTTATAGGGAAGCGGTATCCTGAGTACCACAGAGCACGTGGAATTCTGTGGGAATCTGGGGGGACCACCCTCCAAGGCTAAATACGATCCTGATGACCGATAGTGAACAAGTACCGTGAGGGAAAGGCGAAAAGAACCCCGGCGAGGGGAGTGAAATAGAACCTGAAACCGTATGCTTACAAATAATCGGAGCGGCAGCAATGCCGTGACGGTGTACCTTTTGATTAATGGGCCGGCGAGTTACTGGTTGTAGCGAGGTTAAGTGCCTCAGGCACGGAGCCGAAGGGAAACCGAGTCTTAACAGGGCGACTAGTTACAATCAGTAGACCCGAAGCCAGGTGATCTACCCATGGACAGGGTGAAGCGAAGGTAAGACTTCGTGGAGGCCCGAACCGGTGTTTGTTGCAAAAAGCTCGGATGAGCTGTGGGTAGGGGTGAAAGGCCAATCAAACCTGGTGATAGCTGGTACTCCTCGAAATGTATTTAGGTACAGCCTGCAGGTAGTCGCAGGGGGGTAGGGCACTGAATGGGCTAGGGCTACGTAGGTAGTACCAAACCCAATCAAACCACGAATACCCTGGCGGACGTTCCTGTGGAGTGAGACTGCGAGTGCTAAGATCCGTAGTCGAGAGGGAAACAGCCCAGACCGTCAGCTAAGGTCCCTAAGATAGTGCTAAGTGGGAAAGGATGTGGTGTTACTCAGACAGCCAGGATGTTGGCTTAGAAGCAGCCATCATTTAAAGAAAGCGTAATAGCTCACTGGTCGAGTGATACTGCGCCGAAAATGTAACGGGGCTCAAGCACTACACCGAAGCTACGGACTTGTCGCAAGACAAGTGGTAGAGGAGCATTCTGTGCACCTGTGAAGGCGAGCTGTGAGGCTTGTTGGAGGGGACAGAAGAGATTATGTCGGCATAAGTAGCGCAAAGGCTGATGAAAAGTCAGCCCGCCGTAAACCTAAGGTTTCCTGGGGAAGGGAAATCCGCCCAGGGTTAGTCGGTCCTAAGGCCAGGCTGAGAGGCGTAGCCGATGGACAGCAGGTTAATATTCCTGCACCATATGTTGTGCGTTTGACTGAAGAGGGGACGCAGGAGGATAGTTTGAGCCTGGTGATGGTTCAGGTCCAAGCGTGTAGGCTTAAGGGGTAGGCAAATCCGCTCCTTTTTAAGGCTGAAGCGTGACGGGGAAGCCCGCAAGGGTGAACTCAAGTGATTCCACGCTGACGAGAAAATCCTCGTAGGGAGTACAACGTGTGACCGTACCGCAAACCGACACTGGTAGGTGGGTAGAGGATACCAAGGCGGACGAGTTAACCCTCGCTAAGGAACTCGGCAAAATAACCCCGTAACTTCGGGATAAGGGGTTCCTAGCAATAGGACGCAGTGAAGTGGACCAAGCGACTGTTTACCAAAAACACAGGTGTCTGCAAACTCGTAAGAGGAAGTATAGGCACTGACTCCTGCCCGGTGCCGGAAGGTTAATAGGAGGGGTTAGCCGCAAGGCGAAGCTCTGAATTGAAGCCCCGGTAAACGGCGGCCGTAACTATAACGGTCCTAAGGTAGCGAAATTCCTTGTCGGGTAAGTTCCGACCTGCACGAATGGAGTAACGACTTGGTCGCTGTCTCGGCGAGGGGCTCGGCGAACTTAAGATACCGGTGAAGACGCCGGTTACCTGCAGCTAGACGGAAAGACCCCGTGCACCTTTACTATAACTTGGCAGTGAGTTTTGGCAATACATGTGTAGGATAGGTGGGAGGCTATGAAGCAGGGACGCTAGTCTTTGTGGAGCCGACGTTGAAATACCACCCTTGTGTTTCTGGGACTCTAACCTGCACCCCTTATCGGGGTGGGGGACACTGTCTGGTGGGTAGTTTGACTGGGGCGGTCGCCTCCTAAAGAGTAACGGAGGCGTCCAAAGGTCACCTCAGGCTGGACGGAAACCAGCCGTTGAGTGCAAAGGCATAAGGTGGCTTAACTGTGAGACCGACGGGTCGAGCAGATACGAAAGTAGGGCTTAGTGATCCGGTGGCACTGTGTGGAAGGGCCATCGCTCAACGGATAAAAGGTACGCCGGGGATAACAGGCTTATCGCGTCCAAGAGTTCACATCGACGACGCGGTTTGGCACCTCGATGTCGACTCATCGCATCCTGGGGCTGAAGTAGGTCCCAAGGGTTCGGCTGTTCGCCGATTAAAGCGGTACGTGAGTTGGGTTCAGAACGTCGTGAGACAGTTCGGTCCCTATCTGCTGTAGGCGCAGGAGACTTGCGGGGGGCTGTCCTTAGTACGAGAGGACCGGGACAGACGAACCTCCAGTGTTCCAGTTGTCACGCCAGTGGCAATGCTGGGTAGCTGTGTTTGGTAGGGATAACCGCTGAAGGCATCTAAGCGGGAAGCCCACCCCAAGATGAGGTCTCCCAGGGAGTAATCCCTCTGAAGGTCCGTGGTAGACCACCACGTCGATAGGCTGGAGGTGTAAGCACAGTAATGTGTTCAGCTTACCAGTACTAATAGACCGTGTGCCTTGACCATTTAACTTCCCTCCCCCCTTGTTCGTCAAATAATTTTAAAGAATATTTATTGCATTCTTGACGCAGTTAATGTTAAAATAAACTCAATCGGAAATAAAGTTTCCGGTGGTTTTGCCGGAGGGGTCGCACCCGTTCCCATCCCGAACACGGAAGTTAAGCCCTCCATGGCCGATGATACTTTGACCGAGAGGTCATGGGAAAGTAGGTAGCCGCCGGATTAAAAATTGAAAAGAGGGCTTGGGTAATTCCTAAGCCCTCTTTTTTTATGAATGAGAGAACTCCCCAAGGGCCCGGAGTCCCCTATCGCGGGGTGGAGGATGGCTTGCCTGCCCCCTGGGGTTGACCAATCTAGGTAATTACAAATAACAGGCATGAGATATCCAAGTCATGCAGTTTGTGAAAGTAACGTAGCAATACATCGACTCCAACATCACGGCCCTCCTAATATATATATGGCATCCCCTAGAGACTTGCAGGAATACCGTATGGAGAATTGGATGGGTTCCTTCTGTTATCTGGGCAACAAGTTTATGATTGAGCGGAAGGACGCCTAGAAAAGCACAGGTAAAGGACTGACCTATACTGACAGTAGGCCTGAATGACTGCGAATGACAAAAAGACACAATTCTCAAAATAATTTGAGATCGTGATAAGATTAGATTTGTAAGCTCTTTACAGAAATGCCGATGTGTAAAGTACGCCCACATATTGCTGCCTGGCATCTGTGGCATTACTTGGGAGGGACGTGTCTGCATTACGGGAAAAACAGATGAAGACATTGCGCCGTAAGCAGAGCTTATTAAAGATTTATAGACGCGCTATCAGTATAATAGACAGTAAGGTGCTAAGAATCAAACATCCTGCAACGTCTTATAGGGAGGATTCATAAGGTATCCTAACTGTGGTGTGAAGGTTGCCTAATGGGAGGTTGGTATGGTCTTTGAAGTAATTATTGATGGTGCTTCTGTAACAATACCGATTGATCAGCCCTTTCGACCCGATCTTGATGACATAATCGCGCGGATTGAACTACTTGCCCTCTCAAAGGGGACCAGTGTTGCCACTTCAGATGTGAGAGGGCTTATTTCGGAAATGATCAAGGGTACAGTCGGCTGTGAACGCGGATGCCCCGCTGATGCCAAGGGTCTAATCACTCGAGGATTTAAGGGGTTCGATCTCGCATATGTCGAGGGCGGGATATTGACCGCTCGGTCAACAAGCGAAGATGGCAATCGCCTTAATCTAAAGATGTTTCCTGATTTTTAAAAAGAAATCTTGTTGGCTCACACTAAAATTATTCAATCGAGAAGTGGGAATAGGATAGATTAGACCGAAGCAGGTATGAATTGATGAGTAAATAAATGACGCCGGCGTCAAGGGTTCTGCACCGGCGTCATCAGGTCAGCCTTCGCAGCAGACGCGTTTAACTCTCTTTTTCCCAGACGGCGAAACAGCCAGGACAACGTCGACTTTCTTGCCGCAATAACGGCAACTGGACACCTTGTTCTTAGCCTCGGCCCTTGCGGACACGTCAGTCTTGGATCTTGCTTTCTCTGCCATGATAATCCCTCCTTTTCAATAAATACTTTGCCCAAGCGCAACCTTATTAGTGCATGTCCTCGGACATGGTGTCATTTGTTCCAATTCTCCCGTGATTGGTACGTCCGGATTAATATCGGAGGTGACCGGGGAAGCGCTTTAAACTTCTCAATTTAATCCTAAAGAGCATGTTTTGTCAAGAAAAACAAGAGCAGCTTTAAAATATTCCCTTTCTTTTTTGCCGCAGGAAAGATCAGTCAGCGGCTCAGTCAACAGCGAATTCTTTTCATGCCATCGGCAATGAAGTCGATCACACAGTCTTCTTCGTTTGTGCCTATTGTTTTAGATGAATGGAGCTACTGCCAGTATTTAAGAACTGTTTCCCTAACACTATTATGCTCCATTTCAAAAGCATTAATCAGATTATTCCCAATAAGTTGCATGCTCTTATAACAAAATGCAGCATTTATGAATCCACCCCAGATAGGTATGAATCTCAAAACCCCCTGGCTTATTTGACGTTTAGTTAACTGAATTCCTAACCTTCTAGCAATTTGTTTTACTAACCATGTTATTATTTGATTGGATATCTTTTGTGCTATAATTTCCTTTGTTTCTTTCGTGGCAATTAACTTTGCAATTTCAGTAATCGTCATCGAAACCCCACTAATGCCCAGGCCAATCATAATAGCTTTCAATATTTCTGCTTGTACCTCAGCAAAATATTCGTCTGTGTTTTTATTTACGTTATCCACAAATGCTGGTGGAATTACACCGTAAACATGTCCAATTTCTTGAGTCATAAGGAAAACTCGCCTTAAATATTCTTCCAAGTCAATAGTCACACCGGCAGCCGCACCCCAGGGGCCACCTGGCAATCCTGTTCCAAATCCAATGGCCCCCAGCTTTCTGTAGTGTGTCTTAGCAAAAGACTTTGCCGCTGCTGTTAGCATTCGAACGTCAGCCTTAAATAAATCTTTTGGGTGATTAATATCATTAATACCAAAGATATTTAACCTGGCATAGGTTTCATATGGATGAATTTTATACCCGGGCAGTTTAGCGGCAGCTAGAATAATATTTGCTACCTTTTCTTCCATCTTTTCTCTTTTTTCTATATTAACTTGAGAGTACCGAAATCAACCTTTAAACGCACCCATTGAGCGGCACATCTCAACGGGTTATTTTTACAGAAATCAATTTTATCGATCATGTGCATATAGTAGGATGGTCTCGAGAAACCCACCTGTGAGAATTACTAGTTGACCTTTCCACACACGCACACCTCCTCTGTCAAAATACAAAGTTTCAGTTGAGTCCATCAACTCGGGGAAGGACAAGTTGAAGCGGGCGCATTATCGCCGATGACTTGCCTATCGTGTGCTGATGTCGATGAGCATTCATGTTCAGTATTATTTTACAGAACTGCACGCAATAATATCTGCAGAAAATCCACATGAGCAATTGCAAAAGCTCGCCGATTATGATATCTATAAAATAACATTCGATTTATCACCTCTCATGTAGGAGGACGGGCATGAACCCAGCGCAAATTCTTTCCGTTTTGTCAGCATTGGCTGCAACAGTCTGGTCTGTATTAACATGGAGCGCTGAACAGCAGGCGCAAAGGCAGCTCAAACGCGACCAAGAGGCTGCTCTATACGTGAATCCTTTCCTTCTAGCTATAAATGAGTTGCAGGCACAGCTTTTTAGTATTCTCGAGGAAGACGAACTGGCCTGTTATAAGAAAGAGTATCCGGATCAGTATAAATTTGGTTCGCCAGCTGCAATTGAAATTCTCTACCGATTGAGTCAATATTTTGGCTGGGCGCATCATAATTTTCGGTACGGCCCTTACACTAAGGATCCCGCAGTGATTGGACTGATCAGAAAGATTGGGGAAACCTTCGAAAGCCGCAGCCGTTTCCCGGGTGATGCCTTCCGCTTCAGCATCGACGAGAGAAGTTCTCTGGGTGATGCAGTGGTAAGGCGTATAGGGGAGGTCACAGCCGTTCTTCCGGTATTCGAGTCTATCCCGCTATTTCAGTTCGAGGAGGAGATTAGAGACAAGAAAAATAAACACGCTCCGTTGTATCAGAGCAAGGCCGTTTGTTGTACGCTTGCGGCCATCGACAGTGCTGATAAGGCGGAAGCTCTGAAGGGACATGAACGATTGTCAGTCTTGCAGAATCTCCTCGTAGACTTGCTCGCATACCTTGAAAACAAGGAGGGGTTCCGTGTTTCCATCGGGGGACTTAGCAAAGCAAGTCTCAGAGGAGCTTATGCTGGGTTCACATCGCAGTCAAATATTGCTAGAATCGTCCACCAGACTCGGGGCCGCATCCGTTTGGTGGTACCGCGTTTAAAGACAAATCAGGCTTACGCAAATCGTCTGCAATCGCTCATAGAGTCAGTGGAGAACGTCAGAAGCATTCGTATCAGCATCAGTGCGGCTTCTGTAATCATTACCTTTAGGCCAGACATTCCGGAGGCAGAGTTTGCCAGCAGCATAGTGAAAACTATTGAAGCGGGGTTACCTGCAGCCTCGCTTTGTTAAGCACTAGTCAGACAAGATCCTCGAAAGGTACAAAATTAGTAAAAAAATAGTATGCTTTTGCGTTGCTTCAGGAAGGACATCTCGGCTCGCTGCCCAATCGAGATTATTTTTCGGGGAATTATCACAGCACTGCGACTTCGATGGTTACTTTGGTGATCTCGAGAACCTACCCATGAGCATTACCGACTGAAAATGAGTGTAGCTATCACCGAGGCTGGCCGATCGTGTATTCATAATCGAGAAAAGCGACATTGCACCTTAACGACACTTACTCGGAATTTTGACTGTACGCGACACCTCGAGTCGTTTTATTTCAAACAAAAACCAGTGCGACAAACAGCTCTATTTTGCACCTATTGAGCAAGATCCTTCTTGATGCCCCTTTGGGCACATCACTTGAAACGATTTGTCATGATACTACCATGATTATCACTGGTGCCCAATAAATAAGCCAAACACTGCAGCCAAGCCGAGGATAATTGCGATCCCGAGCACCCAAGAACCAATTGTTGCCAATCGTTCCCTAGCTGATTTTTGGGGTGTCATGTATAGTACCTCCTTTGGAAGAGCAGAATTAAGCTTTTATTTTACACTGGTAGCCCGGCATGAACGGCATATTCCGCTTATTATCCTTTTATCCTTTTGCTCAAATTGTATCACGAATTGACCTTCTGATAGTTGCAACCGACAGTGAGGATTAACGAAAAAACCGCCAAACAGTCATTATCCTCTTTTCCCTCAAGTCAACCCCGGGACAGTCAATGAAGATATAACGACTAGCTGTTTCTAAGTGTCCTTCAATAGCTGTTAAGGTCAGCCGCTAACAAAAGCTCCGACACTTTAGCGAGATTTAACATTGTATTCATACTGTTGTAAGAATTGTGTAACGTAGACCTGTTAGCATTTAGACTAATAGCATATTGGGAAACTAATATATCTTAGTCCGAGGCGATGACAAATACTTTATTGTCTAAGCAATGGGAGGTTGGATGGTCGGCGCAAACGTAAAAGGAAGGCCATCAGTTAATCAATCGGTTAATTTCTTTGATACGCAGAGGGGAATAAGCGTATCTTGCGATACCCGAAGTATTCTTATTGTAGATGAAGACGGTGATGTGCTGAATCAGCTCTCGCAGAGTTTCGCCATTTGCGCAAAGCAATATAATATTTGCATGGCCCAAAACGGCAGGGATGCTTTAAAAGTTCTAAAAACCTCTTCAGTGAACATCTTGCTAACTGCTCTTAACCTCCCCGTTATTGCCAACTTTGACCTTGTGGGCTATACAAAAATATATTATCCTGCCACTCGGATATTCGTCATGTCGGAAGAAGATCCTTCCACAATTAAGAAGAAATTGGGTGCTTTGAGCATTTGTGGATACATCAGAAAGCCGTTCCGGATTGAAATGATCTATAGCGTTCTACGCGTGTGATGGAGCGAATCATTTTGCTCATTATCATTTCTGAGATGGTCGTCGGAATCAGGACTTCAACGTGGAAGATGTATACCTTGACCACGAGGACCGTTCAAGATTGTAGACAGTAAGTATCGGCCCTTCTGTTTCCTGAAAATCTTGCTTATTAGTGAGAACAAACAACCGGAGAGAGTAGCTCGCTCGGTTGATTTCTCGGCGGTATCGAGAACGTACCGCTGAGAGGTACTGACTGAAAGAGAGTGCAAGCTATCGCTAAGGCTGGCCTCTCGGGTTCTATATAGTACTCGAGTCCAGGATGTTTCTAAACATCTGAATCGGGTTAATGGGGGGAGGATATAGCACATCTTACCTATGGCCAAACGCCAGCGAGACGGTAGTGCCCACGCCCTCAATGCTTTTTACCCCTATGTGGCCGCCTAGATCCTGCACTATACGTTGCGCTTTGCAAAGTCCCATGCCTACACCTACTGTCTTTCTGGTGAAGAAAGGATCGAAGATGAAGGGGAGGTCAGAGGCTGGTATGCCACGTCCGTTGTCTGAAATCTCGATCCAACAGGTCATATCATCTGCCATAACACGCACTGTTAGTGTCCCGTCGCCGGCGCGGAGAGCTTCAAGCGAATTTACGAATATTTCGCAGAGCGCTTTTGACAGCAGCAAAGGATCTGTGACAAGCTGATATGGCTCCACTTCCACGTCCCATTCTGCTTTGGCCACAAGTTCGGGGACCCTCCTAGCTGACATCTGCCTTGCACTATGAATAAGGTTGTCGATGCCTGTGGCTTTACGATCTGTCACCATCAGCGCACTATACTCATAAACGGCTGTTACAACCGCTTCTAGACGATGCATCGAAGTAATTATCGCATCACAATATTCCAGCAGGTCGGGTGAGAGTGTGCACCCTTTTACGAGAAGATGTGCCATACCGCCGATAGTTGTGATTGGGTTCCGAAGCTGATGGGCCACAGACATAGACATTTTCTGCAGGCTTTCGTAACGATCCTGTTGCATGAGGTTCCGCTCTTCGAGCGTTCTCCGCTCTCTCTCATGGGATGTATACAAAGCCGTAACGTCGTTTAGTTGCAGGACAATGCCAAACAGCTTGTTGTAATACAGAAGCGGGGAAGCGGAAACCGTAACATGCAGGAACTGTCCGTCCTGTCTCGCAAGCCGCGTAGTCACAGGTGCGAGTAAAGGTTGAATGTGCTCAGCAGCAACCCTTACCATAGTGTGAAGTGCTTCTTTCTCTTCAAAGTCGTCAACCAATTGCGTCCATTCGATGCCGACATGGGTATCCAGTGAAAGCCCGAGAAGCGACAATGCTGAGTTGTTAATCGCGTAGACGGTACCGCCGGCATTGAAGATCACAATGCCAAGAGAAAGACTGTTCAACAGCTCCTGAAAATAGGATGAACGGATGAATTCGAGCATCATTGCCCCCGGTAGTTTGCTGGCCGTACTAAATGGTTAGCACGCTTTTCAGAACGCATACTTCAAATATATACTTATTTCCATTAGACATAAGGGAACCAAGAAGCTCCTGAAGGTTATAATGTTTGATTTCCAGTGCAAACACCCTATCACACGGGAGGTGCCATGACTTTCCTCCTAGCTGATAGGTTGCTCAGCGCTTGTCATCCTTATTATCTGTCGGACAGCATACAAATACTTATGATGCCAATGTTTGATTAAAGTGTAGCTACAAATAGTATATAAACATATACCTTGCCGATTACGTAAGCCATTCCTTCTCTAGCCTTCAGTCAGTATTTCAGCTAAGGAAGGCAACCCGGCTAATATACGCCGACTTATGCCTGGAACTATACAAACAGAAGAATCTGAACTGAATAACCGGAGAGCATGATATCAGCAGATACGCTGTCTCCCTAGCGAGTTTACTGAGGGCCTAAACGAACAGTAAGGCGATATACATCAATGTCGATCGCCAGTATTAGATCTAGTGAACCGGTCGAGCCTGAATATCTGCTACAGCGCCACCTCTTTTTTAGATGTTTCGGACCTTTTCGATTTCACTTTAACCTGACTTGTCCGGGATGCCGTGCTCTCGACAACAGGCTTACTCCCCTTTGCCGCGACCTTTTTTTTGCCTAGTACTTTAGAGTCTGCTTTTTTTAAACTCGAAGGTTTTGTTTCAGCAAATGCGGCCTGCCTGGACTGGAAGATGCTTTCCGCCTCGATCCAGTGGTCAAGTTCGAAGCCTGCAATACAGCCATCCCGCTGATAAAGTTCATAGGCTATTTTTTCAATCTCATGTCTATTAATCATTTTGAGCCTCCTGATATTCTATTGAGATATATAAAATGATAGCATCAATCGCTAACCGCCGTAGCTTTGAGTATGTCGCCAACATCGGATGTGCTTCTTCAAAAAAAGAACTATAAATGAGACCAGAAACTGTCGCAGGGTCATCCAAGAGTTCAGATGATGCGTGTCCTACCAGCTTGTTAGGTGCCCAAATCAGCGTTTTTCAGCTTCCCGATGCCTTAGTTCACAACCACTGGAACCACGTAAGGCAGTCCAGCTCCGAAATTTGGAATTACTCGATCTATCTGCGGCCCATCCCAACTGAAATTGCCATTTGTGTCCAGGTACCACGCTCCATTTCTATACACACCTATCTTAGCCCTGCCATCACCTGTCCAATCACCAACAACTGGATAGTCTCCGGCCATACCGAAAGCATAACCAGCGTCGACTGCAGTGAGGCAAGGACTACCAGCTGGACACTGGCATAATGGTTCCGGATTCCATGAGCCATTGCCATCCATATCGAGATACCACATCCCCGATCTGAAAACGCCGATCTTGGTTATACCATCACCTGTCCAATCACCGACTACTGGAATGTCACCCGCCATACCGAAACTATAGCTGGTGTCTACAGGTGATGTGCACGGGCTGACGGATGGGCAACTCACTAAAGGGAAAGGCTGCCACACGCCATCGCCGTCCATATCGAGATACCAAGTCCCATTTCTGAATACTCCAATCTTATCCCTGCCGTCACCAGTCCAGTCACCGACAACAGGAATGTCACCCGCTGTGCCGAAAGTATATACCTTATCGATGAGACCTCCATCCCAGACCCCATCGCCTTTCATGTCGAGATACCATATCCCCGATCTGAAAACCCCGATCTTTTTCATCCCGTCGCCTGTCCAGTCACCGGCTACCGGAATGTCTCCCGCCATTCCGAAACTATAGCTGGTGTCTACGTGTGCGCGGTAGTGATTTATGGAGGTAATTTTGACTACAGGTTCCGGATACCATGACCCATTGCCGTCTAAATCGAGATACCAGGCCCCATTTAAAAATACGCCAATCTTGGCAATGGCAGGGGCAGCATGGGCAGATCCTGAGAACGTTATGCCCATCAAAAGTCCGCATGCCAGCATTGCCGTCCAAGATAAAATCACTTCCTTCACTAAAGCCTCCGTTTTGATTCTTTTAATAAAAACCCGACTCGATCGCGCCAATACTAATGATCGAGTCGGGTTTTCTGTTTCCTTGTAAAGGTCAGCAAAGTGCCCGTAAACCTTCTAAAAGCGTAGCATATAATTGTTACAAGAAAAGGAATGCTAAGTTACATCTACATTACACTTCTGAAGTTGAATCATTTTAAGAAGTTATGGTTCAAGCACTCGGTTAAGCCATAGCCTTGTGGCAGGCGTTTATTTTGGGAAGTACATCACAGTGCATATTTTTTGAACCCGAAGTCCAAATCTCCCCCGCCAATAGCGGCACTCTTGCTGGAAGAGGTGTCAATCAGAGACTTTAATACAGTATGTTTATGCTATTGCTATCTAACTGTTAATTGGTCTTAATATAATATTATCTAAATGAATCATTTCTACACTGGTCAGGTCGGTCGATGTTACGTATTCTGACGATATCAAAATTCTCTTGTTCTAACTTACCGCGTCTTTTTTACAAATGGCGTGGCGATTTATAATAATATACCTATGCATTCTGTCTATCCTATCGACAACGTGCTCCCTGCACTGAAAAAGGCAGTGATTGAACATCAGACAATTATCCTGCATGCGCCACCCGGTGCCGGTAAAACGACACGTGTCCCTCTAGCTTTGCTCGATATGATGATACGCGAAGACGGGCGCATTGTCATGCTCGAACCGCGCCGGATTGCCGCCGTTTCCGCAGCCCGCTGGATGGCCTATCTTCTCGGCGAAGAGGTTGGCAGGAGGGTTGGTTACTCGATACGTTTTGATAGCAAGGTCTCCGCAGCGACGCGCATCGAGGTAGTCACCGAGGGCATCTTCACCAGGCGTATACAGGCCGACCCGTCACTTGAAGGAATTGCGATGGTGATCTTCGACGAATTTCACGAACGAAGCCTCCACGCAGATCTTGCTCTTGCGCTCTGTCTCGATGCTCGCGTGAATCTCAGGGCGGACCTGAAGATACTAGTCATGTCCGCGACACTCGACTGCGGCCCGATTGCAGCACTGCTCGAAAACGCTCCGATAATTGCCTCCCATGGCAAAGTCTTTCCGGTGGAAGAGAACTATATCTCTGACAAACGAGACCGGTTTCTTACAGATCAGACCATCGAAACGGTAGAAACTGCTCTGAAAAATACTATCGGCGATATCCTCGTCTTTCTACCAGGTGCGGGTGAGATACGATCATGCGCTGATGCGCTTCGACCTGTTATGGAAGGCAGACGAGATGGTACCACCATTCATCCCCTTTACGGCGATCTATCTTTCGACGACCAGGAGCGTGCCCTTCTGCCATCGCATAGACGCAAGATCGTGCTCGCGACGAATATTGCCGAGACGAGCCTTACTATCGAAGGTGTACGCGTTATCATAGACAGCGGCCTGACCCGCAGATTGCAGTACGATCCCTCGACTGGCATGAACAGGCTGGTTACGGTCACAGTTTCAAAGGCCTCTGCCGAACAGCGGAAGGGCAGGGCGGGCCGACTCGGACCCGGTGTTTGTTATCGTCTTTACGGTCGCCAAGCATTTCAGTCGATGATTCCCTTTTCGCCGCCTGAGATTCTTGTGTCTGATCTTGCATCTCTTGTCCTTGATCTTGCGGCATGGGGAGTTAAAAAAGCGTCCGAACTTTCGTGGCTGGACGCGCCACCTACGGCAGCATGGGATGCAGCCAAGGGCCTGCTGATAGAGCTTGGCGCACTTGATCCATCCGGCTCCATCACAACTGAAGGCAAGGCAATGGCTCGCTTGCCGGTCCATCCCAGGCTTGCTCGAATGCTGCTGAGGGCCAGAGAACTTGGTTGTGTGAGTCTTGGTGCCGATCTTGCCGCGCTGCTTTCAGAGCGCGACATAATCCGCAGAAGTGCGGCCAGACGTATGGCGTTTATCCATGATGCTGATATTACTGAAAGGTTCGATATTCTTCGCGTATGGCGCATGGGGACGAATGTGGATGATAAAGCTGACCCTTGGGCGTTGCGTGCAGTGGAGAGGGCATCGAAGCAACTTATGCGTTTGATGTCTCTCATGAATATAGACCCAGATCAGGAGACAGACGATCACAACATAATATCCAGACTTCTCCTGCGCGCCTTCCCCGACAGGATTGCTCGCAGGCGCGATGATAAAGAAGGTTGTTTTGTCCTCGTACAGGGAAGGGCGGTCAGATTTGCATCAATCAGCACTCTGAGCAAGAGCTCTTTTATTGTTGTTGCCCACATGGATGCGGGCGCAAAAGGTGACGGGATTGTGCATATCGCCGCATCACTGACTGAACAGATTATTCGTGAAGAATGCGCCAATAGGATAGAAACGATACGATGTGTTAAATGGCACAGAAGAGAGAGCAGAATCATTGCCACCATTGAAGAACGTCTGGGTGCCATGCTTCTCTCGGCAAAGCCCTTCCCTGCGACCGATGAAGAGGCGGTACCGATCTTATGTGAAATGATACAGATGACTCCCGCGATGCTAACCTTTACTAAAGAGACCAGGCAGTTTCAGGGGCGAGTCGCTCTTATGAGAAGTATCTTTACTGAAGAATCATGGCCGAACATTTCGGATGAGTGTCTTTTATCTGCGCCCCAAGACTGGCTGCTGTCATTTCTCGGCGGCATCCGCAGCGCGCAGGGCGTGATCGGTATTGATATCCTTCATGCACTAAGGTCGCAGTTGTCGTGGGAACAATTGCGCCTCCTCGACAAGCGTGCACCAACTCATGTTGTTGTGCCGAGCGGACATCGCGTTGCGCTTGACTACACTTCGGGAGATATACCTGTTCTTGCTGTCAAACTTCAGGAGATGTTCGGTCTAGCCGATACGCCGACCATAGCGGAAGGACGTGTAAAGGTGCTTCTGCATCTTCTTTCCCCAGCTCGGAGACCGGTCCAGATCACCCAGGATCTGAAGGGATTCTGGGACGGCAGTTACCAGCAAGTAAAAAAGGAAATGAAAGGGCGATATCCGAAGCACCCCTGGCCGGATGATCCCTGGAACGCTGTCCCGACAAGGAGGACAAAAACTCGTGATTAAGAATGCCGATCCGCACCGCTAACACTTAGGTCTCTTCCGCAATCTGACTCTTTTCGGTATCCTATTTAGAGAAAACTTACAGGAGAAAACTATGAAAAAGAAGCTGCTCATAATCCTTGGTAGTGTTTTTGGCCTGATCGTTGTTATTTTTATTGGCCTATCGCTTTATGTCAAAAGCTACCTCCAAAGCGACAAGCTCAAAGCGCTGATCATCCCAATGGTAGAGGAGGCCACCGGAAGAAAGGTAGACATCGAGGCTATCAATGTCTCGATTTTCAGCGGCATTTCGATGCTGGGGATCCATGTGAAGGGTAAGGACGGCGCGGCAGATTTTGCAGCCATCAGGGAATTTGTACTTAACTACGATCTCATGCCACTCTTGAGCAAAAAACTGGTGATCAGCTCCCTTAAGGTCATCGACCCCTCCCTGAACGTGACGAGAGATGGAAGCGGAAAATTCAATTACGAAGACATCGTTGCAGCATTCAAAGCAAGCAGCACGAGGGAGGTGCAAACCGGGCCTAAGCCCAAGACGGAGGGCGGTATGCCTTTCAGCGTCATTGCCGACAAGATCGCGATAGTCAATGCGAAACTTGAGTTCATTGATGCAAAAAAAGAACTGCCGAGGGTCATGGCAACTTCTGATGCTGACCTTAAGGTTTCAGCAGGCACCGAGCCGGGGGCCTTGAAATTTTCTGGCAAGTTACAGGTAAAAAGTCTCGATATTACGATGGGCAATGTAGCCACCCGCACTGCGGGTACCATCGATGTGACTCCTGAGGAGGTGACTTATGCCTTGAATACAGTGATTGGTAGCGACACTATCGCAGCCTCGGGTACGATACAAGACTATATGACGGTGCCTGAGGTCCGCCTCGACCTCTACGCAAAACAGCTGGATCTCGAAAAGTTCATGTCCATGAGCGACGGGGCGAGGCCGGAGGAGAAGAAACTCAAGAAAGGGTTCCACGTTAGCGAAGCTGGCGACGGCGTTATTTCTGGACCTGAAAAGAGGATGGACATTAAGGCCGCAGGAAATATTAAAGTAGACACAGCCCACTACAAGGGAAATACGATGAAGAATCTTTTGGTGGAGTACCATTACAGTGGCGGAGTTGCTACAATTGATCCGCTGTCGCTGAACTTCGCCAACGGCGATAAAGTAGATATTTCTGGCCACATGAAAGGCAACCTTGGTTTTCGCTACAGTTCTGACAAAGGGAGTGCATCCGACCAAATTAAACAGACTCTTATCGGTAAGATGATTGTGGACATGGACAAAGTTCAGGTCAAGGAATCCAAGCTGACGGACGCTGTAGCAACCTTCACGGGGCTCGACGATCTGAGACGGCCCTCCTTCGACAAGGGGCACTTTGATATCAATATCCAGAACGAGAGGGTGTTGCTTTCCGGTTTGATGTCTTCGCCGCGTCTGAAGGTTGCCCCATCAGGAACCATCGGGTTCAATCAAACCCTCGCCCTGCTGACTGATATTGAGGTTTCTCCCGAGATTGCCGCGAAGATGCGTGTTGCCAGGTTTACCGGTTTTATGGATGGCAAGGATGGATGGACGCTGATCCCCTTAAAGATCACGGGCACTTCCGACAACCCCACTGTCGGCGCTAACCAGGCAACACTTAGAAAACAGCTGCAAAAAGGTATTCAGGGGGAGATCGAGAAGCGCCTCTTCAAGGATGGATCGCAGCAACAACAGCAAAAGAAGCAGGACGAGAAGCGCCAGGATTTGCTCAAGGGCCTATTGGGGAAGTGACGGCAGACGAATGAACGCTTTCGAAATATACAAAAAACTCCCAAAGAAGAACTGCGGCAAATGCAGGCAGAAGACATGTATGCCCTTCGCCTTTTCGCTCCTGAGTGGTGAGGCTGATGTTTCTGAATGCCCCGGCCTCACTCAGCAAGAGAGCGTCGCATTGAAGGGTTCCATCCAGAAGACTGACTGGAGAGAAGAGTTGATCTCGAAATTAAGGAAAGAGGTAGCGCGGATCAGTTTCCCAGAGATTGCAGATGGCCTCGGGGCCACTATGCAGGAAGGCAGCCTTATTATCCGGTCTCTCGGAAGGGAGTTTACCGTAGCTCCTGACGGCGAAATAACTACGAGCGGACATAATACACCATGGATGAAGATACTCCTGCTGCATTATGTAAGAACCCGTGGACAGGAGGAGCTAAGCAATAGATGGGTCTCGTATTCTGAACTTAAAAGCGGCATGGTAAAAGCATTGTCTTTCCGGAGGGAGTGCGAAGACCCTCTCCGAGAACTGCTCGATCGCGATTACAGCTCTGTGAAACAGATATTGCACCGCATTGGCGCTGAAGAACGTAGTGGATTTGCGACACAGAATGCATGGCATCTCTACCTACTTCCAAAGCTTCCCGTCCTCATTCTTTATTGGCCGGAAGAAGAAGAGTTCGAGTCCAAGGTATCGATGCTTCTGGATTCCACGGCTGACCAGTTTCTCGACGTCGAGTCGCTAATGTTTCTGGGCGAAGGTCTGATCGAGAACATCGAAGCATATCTCCACAAAGATAAAGGGGAATAAAGATGATCAGAAGAAGAGGTTTTTTTCTAATTCGCAGTCTCATTATCATTCTCCTTAATATCATCATTGTTCAAGCCGCATGTGCGGGTGACAAGGTCTTCATGTGGAAGGTCGAGTCACAGCAGGCAACGGCATACATACTGGGGACGGTCCACATGTTCAGAGCAGAGATGTATCCCCTTGATGCGCGGATACAGAGTGCGTTCCGAAAGTCGGACGCTTACGTCATGGAATTCAATATCAACGAAGTTGTGGCATCTCAAAAGGACACGATGATGACGGATATGATCTATCGCGGCGATGATAACATCGGCAATCATGTTTCACGGGAGACTCTCGATCTCGCTCAAAAGAAGATTGAATCATTTGGTCTGCCCTTCGCGATAATGTCGAGATTTAAACCTTGGTCTTTGGCAGTAACGATCGAGATGTTCGAATACCAACAACTGGGTCTCGATCCCCAATACGGGATCGATAAATATTTTCTGCAGAAGGCGGAAGGGAACAAAAAGATCATAGAACTCGAGTCCTTCGATTCCCAGATGGAGCTATTTAATTCGATGTCGGATCGGGACCAGGAGCTTTTTTTAATCTATTCCCTGAAAGAGGTTGACGAGAGTAAAAAAAATCTGGAGGTCCTCCTAAATGCGTGGAGGGAAGGAGATTCCAAAACTATGGAAAGGTTGATGTTCAAGAACGCAGAGGACGATTATCGTCTGTCTCAGATTTACGAGAAACTATTCTATGAACGCAACCGGCATATGGCGGATAGGATAGAGAAGATCCTTTCACAAAAAGGCACTTACTTCATAGCGGTGGGAGCGGGCCATCTCGTCGGCAAACGTGGGATAATAGATAGGCTCTCGCGCCAGGGGTATGCCGTCCGCCAGCAGTAACACCATTTTACTCTCTTTCTTTTGCCGCCTCCGGATTGAGGCATTGTGGTGGCATCTCTCCGCGCAGCGCTACCAGGATATTCTCTGCTGCCATAAGACCCATGCGCTGGCGGGTTTCGAGCGTCGCGCTGCCGAGATGAGGACACAGCACAGCATTGTCGAGGTCAAGAAGTTCCCTCTCCACGGCAGGTTCTCGCTCGTAGACGTCGAGCCCCGCCCCACGTATTTGGCCAGCGCGCAGGGCCTCAGCCAGTGCCTTTTCGTCGATGACAGGACCTCGTGAGGTGTTGATGAGAATGGCTGTCTCTTTCATGATACCGAATTCGCGTATGCTAATCAGATGGTGTGTCATGGGTGTAAGTGGGACATGGAGGGACACGAAATCTGACAGTTCTAGGAGTGAGTCGAGGCCGACGAACGATGAGTCTGTTGTTTTTTCAAAATCCGGCTTGGGGTTGTTGGCGGTATAAAGAATCTTCATGTTGAACCCACTCGCCCGCCTAGCCACAGCCTGCCCGATGCGTCCGGCGCCGATTATCCCGAGGGTTTTACCGGTGACTTCGACGCCGAGCATGAAAAGGGGGGACCAGCCCACAAATCCGCCCGAACGGACTATACGGTCGCCCTCGGCGATGCGGCGCGTAGCTGCGAGCAGGAGCGCCCATGCCAAATCCGCCGTTGCATCTGTTAGTACATCAGGCGTGTTGGAAATAAAAATACCGCGCGCTGTCGCCGCCGGGATGTCGATGTTATTGTACCCGACCGCGTAATTTGCAAATATCCTACACTGGCTGCCGGCAGCATCCAGCAATTCATCGTTGACCATATCGTTAAGCATGGTTATTACCCCATGCTTGCCTCTAACTTTGTCGATGAGCTCGTCGCGCCTCAGCGGGCGGTCTTCGGGATTCACTTCGACTGAATAATGACTTTCCAGTAAACGTATAGCCCTTTCCGGAATCATCCGGGTAATGTAGACTTTCTGAGCTTTCATCGCTGCCTCCATTGAGTGTCATTACTTAAGTTAAACGGCGATATATTCCGCTGCCGCAGGATGGCCCGATTCTTTTGCATAAACGATCGAGGAACATGATACAATTATAATATGGAACGGAGGCGATCAAATAGAATATCCATTAATCTGAAAGCGCAGCGTATCTCGGGAGGTGACAAGCATACCGTATTCATCGAGGATATCTCCGAGAGCGGCATTCATATCGTTACTGCCCCATCCGTTGCTTATAAGAAGTATACTCCCGGAATGGATATCGATGTGAGGTTCCAGATTTCAGCGAAAGAGAAAATCACACTCCACTGTAAAACAAGATGGGCATATCACAAGATGCTGCCTGAAAAGGAGATCGACAGCATAGGTCTCGAGATTATATATCCACCTGCTGAATATATAGAGTTCATTAAGGCCCTAGCAAAGTCCCATCACTGATCTCGGATCAGTGTAACCCACGAGTTTATTCTTCTCATAAGGATTGTGTTTTGTGCTCCTCCTATCCCGATGTGGTTGTTTTATAGATACTTTCTACATTTGTCGATATAGACCCTGTGTGGCAGTTTGGATAAAATCAAGGTAATCTATATAAAATAAAAGTACGCTCAGTTTTAACACTTCGGTCTAACAACATGAATATAGCCAAAAAAATACTGCTCGGTTACGGGTTGCTTCTTATCCTCTTTTTTATCTACCTCGTTTATGCCCTTTCGAGCCTTGATCAGATGTACAGGATCAACGCAGCTATCATGAGGGTCAATCAACCCCTCTATGAACTCACAGGCGGGCTGCTGAGTTGAAGGAACATGCAAAATCCATGTCCGGCAGCGTCTATGCTGTCGATAAACGACGTTTCAGCGAAGGGGCAGATAGATTATGATTATGAGTGCAGGATTTTTTAGGCATCGGCGTCGCGGTCTCGGTGGCGTTATTACGGCAGTCGTCACCGGGGTGCTTATACTCACAGCCTGCGGCTGCGCGATTTTAGAGCGCGTACCTGTCACGGAGGACTTGGTGAAGGAAGAAAAGGTCCTGACAGAGAACATTAACAATGAGAGCAACCCTTTCTTCCTCGCTGAGGCCTATCTCAGCCGGGCCAGACTGAGGCTCAGGGCCGATAACCCTCGCATCGATTACGACGGCGCCCTGGAAGATTTAAAAAAAGCTGTCGATCTGAAGCCTGAAATATCTAAAGACAAGGATATCAGGGATTGGATAGTAGCGCTCGGCAGGCTCACCGATGTCAACCAGGAAGTTGCTCAACTGAAGGCGAAGAATGAGCAGACTGAGCGTCAGAACCGGACGTTGCGGAGCAATATAGAGCAACTCGAAAAGCAGGAACAGGAACTTCGGAAAACTATCGAAGAACTCCAGGCATTGGAACTCCAGATGGAGCAGCGTCGACAGCAATTGCGTTAAGCTAACGCATGGCATATGGCATGAGCAGGGAACAGTTTGACCGGCTTGTCGAGGAGGCGCTGCAGAGGGTCCCCAAAAGGTATCGCCGGCATTTCAGTAATGTAAGGGTCCTTGTGGAAGATTTCCCTAGTGAGGAAGATGCCGGGCTTGCCGGAGTTCCGAGGAATGAACTCCTCGGGTTATTCGCCGGAGCAGCATATCCGGCAAAGGGGAGTTTTTTTAGTATTCCTGCTCCCTTACCCGACTCTATCATTCTTTACCAGAAAAACATCGAGGCTATATGCAATTCCGAAGATCAGCTTATAGAAGAGATACGGTTGACCCTGGTTCATGAAATTGGCCATTACTTCGGCATGTCCGAGGAAGACTTGGAGCAATACTAATGACATTGTGAGGCACCATCTGGTACCACGTAGTGTCTTACTTGCATGATGACGTCACATGGTGGTATTATTCAAAAGAAGTTAACTTTTTGAAATTTAATATATATTTATAAGCATATAAATAATATGGGTATCAGCTCACTTAATGCACGCATCTCATCTCGGATGATAAGCCCAAATTCAGTTTTTATAGCCAAGTGATCAATTATGTATTTCTCATAAGGCCATAAAAAATGTGACCATCAATTAAGCAAGGAGGTAGTATGGCGCAGGAAAATTCCGGTAACGCAGAAACAGCAGCAGGGTACAGAATCGTGAAGAAAGAGATTCTGAGTGATGTGACAAAACTTATGGTCGTGGAAGCACCCCAGATAGCAAAGAAGGCGAAGGCGGGACAATTTGTCATCGTCCGCATCGATGAGAAAGGCGAACGCATACCACTTACCATCGCTGATTATGATCGGGATGCCGGGACAATCACCCTTATTTTCCAGGAAGTCGGAAAATCTACCATGCAGCTGGGGACCCTTAATCCAGGAGACAGGCTTTCTACCTTTGCTGGTCCGCTCGGGCACCCTACCGAGATCAAGAATTACGGCACTATTGTCTGCATCGGCGGCGGCGTCGGTATCGCCCCAATTTACCCTATTACTCGTTCCCTGAAAGAAGCAGGGAACTATGTTATTTCAATTATTGGCGCCCGTACGAAGGAACTCCTTTTCTGGGAGGACAAGATGCGAGCCGTTTCGGACGAGTTGACGATTTGCACGGATGATGGCTCATACGGCAGAAAATGTCTTGTAACAGACCCTCTCAAGGAATTGCTCGACTCAAAAACAAAAACTATTGCGCAGGTATGGGCTATCGGCCCTGCAATCATGATGAAATTCGTTGCCGGCACTACCAAACCTTATAATACCCCCACCATTGTCAGCCTGAACACTATCATGATCGATGGAACCGGCATGTGCGGCGGCTGCCGTGTGCCGCTTACCGACGGTGCCCAGTTCGTTTGCGTTGACGGCCCCGAATTTGACGGCCATAAGGTGGATTGGAGCAGTCTTCTTTCCCGGTTGTCTTACTACAAAGATGAAGAGAAGCGCGCAGTAGATCAGTACAAGCATAAGTGTAATCTTGATGCTGCTATTGAAAAGGGAGGTGCTTAATATGGCGGAGCTTACTAATAAAGAGCGTATGAAAATACCCAGGCATGATATGCCTGTTCAGGATGAACACATACGGGCTGGGAACTTCGAAGAAGTTGCCCTGGGATATTCGTATGAAACCGCACAAGAGGAGGCGAACCGCTGCATACAATGCAAGAAGCCCCTCTGCATTGAGGGCTGTCCTGTTGGTGTCCGCATCCCGCAGTTCATCAAGGCATTGCGTGAAGGCGATATGGCCAAGTCCGTCGCTGAAATGAAGCTCAAGAACAACTTGCCTGCCATATGCGGCAGGGTCTGTCCGCAGGAGACCCAGTGCGAAGGGAAGTGCCTCCTGGGCAAAAAGGGTAACTCGGTGGCAATCGGAAGGCTGGAAAGATATGTCGGTGACTACGAGCTTGCCCATCGTACCTGCCCTCTAGTTAAAGCGCCGGCAACAGGGAAGCGTATCGCCGTAGTCGGCACAGGACCTGCAGGCCTCACCTGTGCGGTTGATCTGGGCAGGGAGGGACATGAAGTCACAATGTTCGAATCCCTCCATGGACCCGGTGGCGTTCTGATCTATGGTATCCCCGAATTTCGTCTGCCCAAAGGTGTAGTGCATTCAGAGGTTGATTATGCGATGAAGTGTCTCGGAATCGCTCTTCGTACCGATCACATAATAGGCCGGACACTCACATTAGTTGAGTTGCTTGAACAGTATGATGCCGTGTTCCTCGGCACTGGTGCAGGACTGCCGTCCTTTATGCGAATTCCCGGCATTAACCTGAATGGAGTCATGTCGGCAAATGAATTCCTCACGAGAGTCAATTTGATGAAGAGCTATCTTTTCCCAGAATATGATACACCTTCAAAGGTGGGCGGGAAGGTTGCCGTTATTGGCGCAGGGAATGTGGCGATGGACTCTGCGAGATGCAGCCTCAGGCTCCAGAAGCTCCTGGCGAAGAATGGAAAAGATGAAGTCCATATAGTGTACCGCCGTTCAAGGGATGAAGTGCCGGCTAGGGCCGAAGAGGTGCATCACGCCGAAGAGGAAGGAGTTATTTTCGACTTCCTGACCAACCCGGTTGAAATCATCGGTGATGAGAAGGGGACTGTGAAAGCGATGCGTTGCATCCGTATGGAACTTGGTGAACCTGATGCTTCGGGCCGCCGTAGACCGGTGCCGATCCCGGGATCCGAATTTGAAATGCAAGTGGATAGTGTGATTGTCGCGCTCGGCACCAGTCCAAACCCGCTTGTATTTATCGATGCGGAAGGCTTGGAAAGGACAAAGTGGGGCACGACAGTAGCGGATCAAGAAACAGGACGGACGACAAAACCGAAGGTCTGGGCGGGAGGTGACGTCGTTACAGGCGCTGCTACCGTAATAAGTGCGATGGGCGCTGGCAAAAGAGCTGCCGCAGACATGCATAAGTTTCTCATGGAAAATGGTTCATGGTGAGTAGCTGACCCGTCTTATTGTGCCGTTACGAGGGCCCGGTTTTTCGGGCCCTTTGTTTTTTTGGGGTCAATTCAATAGATGCTTTTAACGAGTCGGTCGTATGATGAGTCGTTTTGACACTTATAGCTCTTGAAATACTTGGTGCATGTCTAGTGAGGTAATGAATAATTATGGTAAACTATTAAATATCTGCCTTTGAGGGGGGCATCATGACTCTATTTAGTCCTAGAGACTGGAAGATTTCGACTAAAGTGATTGGCATATCTGTGTTTACTATCCTCGCTGCAATTTTGGGGGTAGTCCTGTATTTCCTACCTTTGATGGGGTCAAAGATGATGGAGGAGAAGAGGATTGCGACTAAGAGTGTTGTTGATGTCGCATACAATCTTGTGGTTGAATATGGTGCTCGCGCGCAAAAAGGGGAATTAAGCATTCAGGAGGCCCAAAAGAGGGCTATCGACAGGATCAAAAGCCTCCGTTACAAGAAGGATGATTATTTTTGGATTAACGACATGCATCCCACTATGATAATGCACCCAACTAAACCCGAACTTGACGGCAAGGATCTGAGCGACAACAAGGATCCTAATGGAAAGAAACTTTTTGTCGAGATGGTTAGTACATGTAAGGAAAAAGGCGAAGGATTTGTGGACTACGAATGGCCAAAGCCGGGAGAAGCAAAACCTGTACAGAAGGTTTCCTATGTGAAACTCTATCAGCCATGGGGATGGGTTATCGGCAGCGGAACCTATGTTGGTGAAGTTTCCGCCGAGATATCCTTGATACGGACCAAAGTGCTGATTGCCACTGCGGTCGGTTCAATTGTTATTTTTGTACTTGTCTTTTTTATCTCGCTCATTATCACAAGGCCTTTGAAAGCAAGTGTCATTTTCGCCAATAGGATGGCCGAAGGTGACTTTACCGCAGTCGACCTCGATGTGAAATCCAAGGACGAGGCCGGGACACTGGCGGCTGCGCTTAATAAAACCAAGAATGATCTCAGTCATCTACTAAATACCGCCATGGGCAGTGTCGCCAGCACGGCAACTCAGGTTGCTTCAGCGTCGGAAGAGCTTTCGGCAACAGTCCGCGACATTACGAGGAGACTCGATGAGCAGGCAAAGAAGTCTACGCAGGTGGCGACTGCGGCGACCGAGATGTCCCAGACTGTTGTGGACATTGCGAAGAACGCCTCCAACATAGCAATGTCAGCGGTCGATACGCTGAAGATAGCGGAAACAGGAGAAAGGGTTGTAAGTCAGACCGTCAACGAGGTCCAGGTGATTTCGACTACGGTGTCAGAATCTGCCAGCAGAATTACGACTTTGGGAGAACGCTCAAAGCAGATATTTGAGATTGTTGATGTGATCAAGGACATCGCCGATCAGACGAACCTGCTTGCCCTGAATGCTGCGATCGAGGCTGCAAGGGCCGGAGAGCAGGGAAGAGGCTTTGCAGTGGTGGCGGACGAGGTGCGCAAACTCGCTGAAAAGACTTCTAAGGCCACTTCCGAAGTTGGAGAGATGATTGGTGCTATCCAGGATGAAACGAATAAGGCCGTGCAGGCGATGACAGAGAGCCAGACAAGGGTCGAAAAAGGGGTCTCGCTTTCTGCTGAAGCAGGTGAGGCGCTTCACAAGATTTTGGTAAGTGTGCAGGGACTTCAGTCGATGGTACAGCAAATCGCATCCGCTACTGAAGAAATGTCGACCGTTTCCGACACCATCAGCTCTGATATTGAGGTGGTAGCCAATGTTTCAAAAGAGACGAGCAGCAGCGCAGGGGAGATTGAGGGAGCGTCGAATAATCTTGCCAGGCTGTCCGCTGATCTCCAGGATGTGACGAGGAAGTTTAAAACCTCTACGGGGAGCCGTTAACGCCTAAAGACAATGAGGCAACAGTAAAAAGGCCCGGTCTCTCCGGGCCTTTTTACATCTGTAGACGGCCATCCGTGAGGACCAAATAAGGCACTCAGTTCAATTTTTGTCCCTGAAGAGAATATCGACGACATTACGAATATATTGTTCATCAGTAATCCCAAACGTTGCCTCCTCTGGGAATTCGACGATGGACCGGAAATGGTCAGCGATTTTTCTGAACAGTCCGATACGCGCTGCGGGGTCGAGTTCATCACGCCTCATCAGGGCCTGACGAGCGATTCTGGTTTCCTGCGGAGATATCTGCTGCCTGAGCCTGGCTGCTAAATGCGAATAGCTTCGGAGTGAATTAAACTTTCCGGCAATAAGCTGCTCGACATTAGGGTCCCCAACTTCAGGCGTATAGATGACGACAGTATTGGCAGCGATGTCGCCCAAGCGTTGGCATTTCCTGCTGAGCAGGCATGCGGTACCTCCGACACAATAGAAGGCTGGAAGAGAATCGAAGAAGCGCAGGAGGTTGCGGATCACGATCTGGCTGAACTGAAGCTTCAGCCCCTGAACGTCCATTACCCTCAGTCGCAGGAGCTTCTTGCCTATAGTTTGTCCTCTCCAGAGCCACTCCGTTAAAATGCTGTAGCCTATCGAAACAAAAAAATACAGAACCATCGAAATGGCGCCTGCCAAATCCCTGCTTACAATACTGAGTGTGCCGACAATGCTGCCGATAATGCTCATGACGGCGATGATGCAGGCGAGGTCTACGGCCCATGCTAACGATCGGGTTACCGGGCCGGCAAGGAGCATCGAAAAGACGATCCCCTCAGGTGTCCGGATATTAAGCATATTCGTTTTTCTGTTAGTGTTGTTCAAGTCCACTCCTTTGAGTTTTCTGTTTAGGTCGGCCTGAAAAACCAAAGAAAAGGACGAGCATGACAAACTCGATAGCGGCGAAACCGATTTTTAGCGGGTAAGGAAGCATAGGCTCATGATACTGCGAGACAAAGGACTCAATAAAGCCCGCCCAAGTGAGCATTATGGCCACACCGAAGATAAGAGTGACGAGGTCTTTTGAGACCTGCCGGAGCCTCGTCGGTAAAGAGGTGCTGCTTCCCCGGCCTATGAACGCACCCGCAAGAACCAATCCTGTCTGCCCCGCAAGCAGGATCGCGGGGATCTCGACAACTCCGTGCGGGGATAGCCATGCGATCAAGAATTGTGCCTCTCCTGCAAGGACGTAATCGAAGACAACTGCGCCCAGGATAGCTCCATTATAAAAAAGCATCAGCACCGTACCTATGCCCCATGTGATGCCGAGGGCCATTGTGAAGATGCAGACCTGGGTATTGTGAGTCATGTACCACGCCGCGCCGCTCGCCTGGAAGCCTTTCAGACGGTCTTCAACAACTTTTTCTTCGCCGTAAACCCTTTCGGTCGGGCTCCCTTTGAGATGAGGGAAGGGAAGGATGACCTCTTTCGCTTCTGGGTCGAGGCTAGCGATAAAGCCGCCGATGATCATTCCAACGATCGTTATCGCGAAGGATAGGTAAAAAGCCTGTATCCTTCCTCTGAAGGTGCTTGGAAGGGTAGTGAAAAACCAACGGCCAAGCGAGAGTCTATGAGGTCTTTCCCGCGTCTCATTGATTTCGGCATAAGCACGGGCTGTCAGGGATTCGAGATAGCGTCTAATCTCAGGCTCCAAAGAGAAGGTCGCCATCTTCGCCAACGCAGAGGCGGTGCGCTGATAGAGGTAATGAAAGTGCTTTACCTCATCGAGGGACATTTTCTGAAGGGGATCGTTTTCGAGTCTGCCAAGCGTTGCTTCGAGGTCCATCCAGTAGGGGCCCTCCTCGGCGATAAATTTCTGCAGGTCTATAATCATAGGAGCTGTCTCTGTTTCAATTCCATGTATTGTGAAACCAACGCGCTGCACATTGTTTCATTTTCGAGAAGGGTAAAGCGTACCCCGCGGCGTTCGAGGACCTTCCCTATCTCGCCGAGATTCTGCCACATGAGATGTCCCCCCAGTGCTCCGTAAATATCTTCGAGGGAATCCACCCCGGAATCAGAAAAGAGCGGCCTTACTCCTGCCGGCCTGAGCATGTTTACCATGACGAGGTGCTTGCGTGCCATTAGGTCGATACCGTTTATGAAACTTTCGGCGAGGGCGGGGTCATCGAGACTCGTCAAAAAGATCAGGAGTGAGCGCCTTCTTATTTTCATGCCGATAAAGGAGAAGATTTCGCCGAAATCGGGATTCACTATTTCCGGATGTATCGATAAGAGAGCCTCGCGGCAATTGGTCAAATGGCCCGCGCCGGTTTTGGCCCTGATGAAAGTTCGCACCCTGTCGCTAAAGGTTAGGATGCCGAAACGATCCCCTTGCCTGTGCGCTGCAGTGCCCATGACGAGTGCACTCGTAACGAACCGCTCCATTAATGATAGCGGATATTCGCCTTTGCCGTACGACTGATTTGCATCCGTAATAGCGGGGCTGCGGCTGCTGAGACGTGAGGCGTCAATTATGACATAGACTTCTTGGGTCTTTTCGATCTGGAATACCTTGGTCACCGGGCGCCCCCGCTTGGCAGTTACTTTCCAGTGAATATGCTCATAACTGTCGCCGTGTGCGTATTCGCGAAGTTTCTCCAAGTCGCGCCCCTGGCCTACCTGTCGGCGGGTATGAATACCAAAATTGCCACGATTCAAAAAGAGGGACGCAAGGTGTTTCTTTTCTGCAAGGAAGTCGGGATAGACCCGGATTTCAGAATTAATGGGTAGACTTCCCATCACTGCCCAAAAGCCGAGTGGAGAGGTTCCTTCAAGGTAGCAGAGATCGAAGCAATATGAACCGCGCCTCATAGGCGTGCAGTCCCATTGAAAAAGCGTGCGGTCTCCTTTTTGAAGATTCAGAATAAGGCTGTCACTTTTAGTACCAATCTCGTATGGGAATACGAGGCCGATCCGCACCCTTTTAGTTTTAGAGTTTTCATTCAAAGCGACGAATCTGATCAGTCCCTTCCGGCCACGAGAAAGGCGAACCACTTCCGGGAATTCGACCTTTATCCCCCGCAGCCCCCTGGAAGCAAGAGACGCGTCGATGAGCACAAGCAGAAGCAGCAGACCGATTGCTATTGCGGATAGTTCTCTCTCTGCCGGGACTAACGCACTGAGCCCGGAAAATGGGATAACGACGACACCTGTCCAAAAGAGAAGCCTGTTGTGGGGAATGATCATCTGGGGACGCTCACCTTTTTGAGGACGTCGGCGATCACCTCGCGGACGCTCAATCCTTCGATCTCGTAATCAGGCCTCAGGATGATGCGGTGTTCGAGAGCCGGCATAGCAAGGTTCTTGATATCATCGGGTGTGACAAAATCGCGACCTTCGAGGGCGGCATAAGCCCTCCCCGACAGAATCAGGGCTTGCGTGGCGCGCGGGCCTGCGCCGACGAGTACGCTTTCGTGACTCCTCGTTTGTCTCACGATCTCCACAATGTATCCTATTAGTTCATCCTTGATAAGTATCCCTTCGAGAGACCGACGCAACAGATCTAGATCATCAGCGGTTATGACGGTCTTGACACCGCCCGCGGCAAGGACTGCTTCAGGAGAATCGTTTCCGAGCATGCGGTGCGCGAGCGAAAGCTCATCACCTTTGTCCGGATAGTCCATCGTAATCTTGAGTATAAAACGGTCTTTCTGAGCCTCCGGCAGCGGGTAGGTGCCCTCATATTCGATGGGATTCTGGGTTGCGAAGACCGTAAAGTTGGGAGAGAGAGGATACGTTTCGCGGTCGATGGTGACGTGCCGTTCTTGCATTGCCTGAAGTAGGGCTGACTGGGTCTTTGCAGGCGCTCTGTTTATCTCGTCAGCCAGGAGAAAAGTTGTGAATATCGGCCCCTTGACGAGAGTGAAGTCGTTCTTCTGCATGTTAAAGATATTCGTGCCGGTGATGTCGGTCGGCATGAGATCCGGCGTAAACTGTATTCTCTTGAAATCGCAGCCCAGTATATGTGCCAGTGTTCTCACCAGAAGAGTTTTCGCCACACCTGGTACGCCTTCAATAAGGGCATGGGTACCGGTGAAGATCGCGATGAGCGATTTGTCCACCGCCTCTTTCTGTCCGATGATGACCTTTGAAACTTCTTTTCTTGCTTCAGCCAGTACCGCCTTTAAATGGTCTATCTTATTTTCCATGTGTCAACCTCTCTGATAAGATCTTCGTTATGGACTTGTATGCATCTACCTGCAACTTACTTTTCACGGACCTGTCCCTGAAAACCCCTGCTGCCTCTTCAATCCTTTCCATTTTCTCTTTCGGGAGTGCGCCTTGTCTAAGTCCTTTTTTCCATTCTTGCACACAGACAGAAAGGACTTCTTTCCGAGGGACATTTCGGCGAAGCAGGCTGATGAATCCCGAAAGATGGTCCTTCCCGGGCGCGATATTGTCAGATTCATCGTCCTGATTCGCATGCCGCGGTACAAAGCTTACACTGTTTTTCCAGACGAAGAGCAAGCCAAGAAGTAGAAATCCGGCAAAAACGCCGTGAAGGCCGTATTTGCGTAAGAGGAAAGTGATGCCAGGATTCTCGAAGATGCCATTATGCGTTTCATCGAAAACTATGCCTTGGTGCGAGCCCGCGAGCCATGCGAGCAGCTCGGGGTGACGCTCTCTCAGGATCGCCTCATTGCTCGTAAAATAGGTATCGGTTGCGAGGACGATCGTCCCCTTGCCGTATCTCCTCTCAATCATAACCGGCTTGTCTGCCGACTTGTAAATAGTTTCCCAACCAGCGTCAAGTCCCTCAAAAGAGACGATAGAATGCCATGTAATAGAAGCTGGATGTTGATATCCGTCCGCGGTTGAAACGGCTTCCCGCTTTGGGGTCCCTTCTGACCCTCCTGAAGAAAATCTGAATCCCCACCTCTTGGCAAGCGAGATGGGAGGCTTAACCCCAGCGGGCTTTGTATAATCCTTGTTTTCGGTGTTCTTTGTCTGTCTCCCCGCGCGTGTGGGAACAAGGGTTATAATGAGCCTCCCACCGCCCGTAACAAAAGATTCGAGAGCCTTCACCTCCGTATCCTCGATGAATTCGAGGGCATATCCATTCACCCCGAGGAGAAAGAGAGTAGAGTCACCTTTAAGCTTCGGCAGCGGTTTGTAGTTGCGCGACACTGAAAGCCCGGGCATTGCAGCGAGAGCTTCGTAATAGGCCTTTGTCCCGAGGGGATCGGTCCTCAGAGAAGAATAGATAGGATAGATATCTCCGGACTGAAACCTCATTTGAAAGAGTTCGAGCAGGCCGAAGAGAAAAAGGCCCAGCAATCCGATGAATATGATGCTTTGTATCCTAGTGCTTTTCTGCAAGCGCCATAATCCTCTTGTGGGTTTCGTTAAAGTCCCTGAAGGTCTCTTGCGAGATATCGTGCATGCCGTACCAGATGCTCTCAAAAGTAGCGATACTATTCGAAAAGGCAGCGATCAGTTCGGATGATTCGGCGGCCCTGCGCCTTAATTCCTGTTCATAGTCGTGATTGGATTTATACTTTGCGATAGTGACGATCCCTTGGCGCGCGAGGTTTGCGAGGCTCCCGAGATAGAGGGCACGAAGGGCGAGACGTAGATCCCCCCTTTCGGCCATCTGCCGCGCGAGTGCGAGCCATTCGCCCGAAGGAAGCTCATCCGCCGTGACATCTTCAGATGAGAGATCACGGACCTGTGGCGCGGCCTCGATGGATAGATTAACTGCGGCGAGGCCTCTTTTTTTTATGGTTCGTAGCACGAAAATACCAACGACACAAGCCCCAACAGTGGCGAGTACATAAAGAAGAATCGGCGTTGATCCGGACCATCCACTGTCAGAAGACGCAGGCGGTGTGGATCTGAAATACCTGAAGATATTTGCATCAAGCCATTCGATAACCTTTGCCCCCCACTCCTTAAGGGTCCTCAGCCAATCCAGCACCGTTTCGATCACTCCTTCCACGAACGTGGCAAAAAGGCCGTGATCTTTTTTCTTTTCCTCATGTTCACGGGGCAACCGCCAGGCATACTCTCTCTTGCCGATCACTTCGCTTAACGAACGGTCGAGGTCCGAAGCAGACAAGCCCGCTTCTTTTACCTCGGGAATGGGAGTTTCGACTGCAGCCGGAGATAGAGATGTCTGCCAGCAACAAAATAAAACGAACAGTGCGACCATTGTGTTCGCGGCGGGACGCATGAGCTTTAGCTCTATCGTCAAATCCTCACCCGTGCGGAGTGATTCGCCATAGAAGCATCGGAGGACGTAAATTATCTTAATAAGTGGGTCGACAAGGAGGTGGGAGATGCCTAAAGCGGCAGCGAAAAAGGTCGTATTGAGTAGCCCCCAGCCCGCCAGGGTGAAGGCTGTTTCCATTCCCAGAAACGACTTGAGTAGCCGGGGCGCTATGAACATTGCGATCATGACATTCAGAAGGACGAAAAGCCAGAAGAGGATAATAATGAGAAGAACCAAGTGGTTCTGCCTCGGAAAGAGCCTTGCCTGGGTTAGCGCCGAGCGGTAAAGGGCCCTCGTGCCGCCAGTTTTACCATCGCCTAGGAGTGAGATATTCTGGAAGAAGGCGTAAGCGTATCCGAAGGGAAGGGTGATGAGAAAAGCAAGCGGCAGTATGACGAACCCAAGGGGTTGAAGGGAAGTCTGCGTAACGCACAGGCGCATAATCTCGATCAAAGACCACTTCGGTGCTGGGGCACCTGAAACATAGGATTTGACATGGTTGCAGAAAACCGTCTGCCAACACTTCATCCATAGGAACAGAAGGACTATAGCAAAGGTAGCTTTCGCCTCATGCTGATAGGCGAATGCGCTCTTGCTCATGTCAGCAATAAAATAGAGTAAGCCAAGAATGAAAGGGAGACTGCCCATATAATAGAGGGCAGTTATCCCTTTTGGCATAAGCCTTAGCAGGTGTGTCGCCTCTTCGATTATCTCGAGGGCACCTTTGTTCTGGTGACGCCTACTATCCTTTTTTTTCACCGAACCTCCTAGAAGCTCGCTCGCCAGATTGTGCCGTCATGAAATGACGAGGGCAGCAAGAGGAGTACTTGACCGAGATAATAAAAGACCAGCCATGTGATAAGGATGCCAAGTAGAGACTGTCCTACAGCAACGATATCAGAAAGATGAAAGCGGCGCGAAGATGTGGGCCTTAAGAGCTTCCCGATGCATGATGAGCAGGACATCCGGGCATCGTGCTCAGTGATGCATTCACGGCAGAATGACCTGCCGCATTCGATACAGAGCGCTGCCGCTTCGCGGCTCGGATGATTATGGCAGCGTCGGCGGGAGAGATCCTTCATCACGGTACTTGAGATGATCTATGTTTTGAGGCTGAGGCCTTCGTCCTGATATCTTCATGCGAAAGCGTGCCCTGGCATTCCGAGATCAGCGGCTTGAGGACCTCGATAACCTTCATCGCGTTTTGCAGCCGGCCGAGCGAGGGCAGTTCCTCTTGGCTTACTGCCGTAGAGAGTTGGCACGTGCAGGTGGGGCCGCGGCGCCAGTTGATCAAAGCGTTGAGGAGAAAGAGGCAGGCAAGGATCATAAAGAATACGGCCCAATATCCCCCTCTCCAAAAGGCGAACAAGAGCAGCAATAGGGCGGCACCTGTGAAGCAGGCGCTTAATCTCTCTCTGGCCGAATTAATGGCGATGACGATTGACTGGATATCCCTGAAGTAAAAACGGCGGTAATCCTCGGTATAGGCAGAATTATAGACACAGAGGAGATGGTCTTTTCCGAGGTAAAGTCTTGTGAAGCCGAAGATGTTTCTCTTTTTACGCCCTTTTCCTGCTAAGCGCTGATATTCTTTTTTCATTATATTCCTCTGTTGCGGGCCTATCTCGTGACCAAATAGGAGATGAGAAATACCCAACCAATTATCTGAAAGAGCGATAAGAACATTGCAATAATAAAGCGGACCTTCGTTCTCAAGATTATGCTTGACGGAGACTTCCAGTGACATATCGATAAGTAGATGCTTGCTGGAGCGGTTGCGATAGTCGGCAAGATGAAGATCATGGGAATGATTGACAGGGCGAGGGCTATATCGTCATAAAGGACTCGATGGGTTTCGAGGGCCGAGATTTTGTGTTTATTCCGACCCGCTTCGAAGCACGACGGACAAACGTGCTGCCCGCTCAATTCTATATCGCAGAGGGAGCAGATGAAACGGCCACACAGAGCACAGGGAACAACCGCCTTTTTCTGCTCGTGAAAATAACAGCCCGGCTCATTACCGACAACAAGGAGACCCAGGGTCTCCGTGGTCGGCGGCTCCTCGAAAAAGGCAGGAAAGATTTCAATTCGCAGGCGTGTATCGCATGAAGGGCACCTTGTCATATCCGAGGTGTTGAAGAACTGCCTCTCAAGGGGTATATTGCATTTAGGGCAGTCGATCGACGGGCTCATCATGCGGTTACGCTGATTTCCTTATGACTCGGGTACTGCAGATGCGATCATGAAGTGCCCGCTTTTCACTATCAAAAGCGGCCATAATGTACCCGATGGCAAGTATGATGCCGCTGATGATCTCGGCAAAGAAACGGCCGAAGGCCTTCGTATAGCTTACTTTGCTGCCGTCTGGGTTAACCACTGTGAGGTTGAGGGCCATCTTCCCGGGTGTGGCACCGTATTTCCCGATAAACAAAGTTGTATAGGCAATGTTGAATGAAATTTGTAGCACATACACGAGCATTAAGACCACCATCCTGAGCGGAGACATCAGCATTCTATCATCAAGGAAAAACATGAACATAGCGGCAGCGTAGAAGAGCATGCCGATGACGCCGACGATGGCGTGGTCGATAAATTTTGCGACAAAGCGGACCCAAAAGCCTGCGTAGTGTGGCGTCCCAGCTATTTTTGCTCCCTCCTTCACTTTCTGAAAAAAAAGAGGTTTGCAGACGGCACAAATCTTTGCATCGCCGTACTGAATAAGTTCCTCAATAGGAAATTTGTTGAAGCATTGCGAGCAATAGGATTCAGTCTTTTGCGGGGGCTTGTATTCGGTATCTGAAGGACCAGTATCGTGATCAGTGCGGTCCCAATCCAGGTCCATATTAGCGTCTATCGGGGCCTCATGCTGCACCTCTTCCTTCCGCTCATACGGTTGCACGGGTGTGGTGGGCGAGGCGAGGCCGCCTGCTGTTTCACTGTATGGCTGCCACTTTGCAATGAGTTCGTTCCATACCAGAGTTTTGGGAGTGATCGTCCCTTGCAGGGCGAGAGCCCGCATTTGTTCATCACTGATCGGTCCAATCCGAGTATCCCCATTTTTATAATACCAGTCCATTGCGTCTTCTCCCCGCGCTGCATAGGATTCAATCAGTGGCCTGCGCATGAAAATTATTCTATTGTACCATGCCTGCCCCCTGATGTTAATAGCTTTTGTCCCACATAGATGACTATCTTGCCGCAATGACCTGCTCTATTAGAATTGGCGCTATATTGAACTATAATATAGGTATAGCAGCCGGAGGTTGAAATGCAGGAACAGTGCCTGAGTTGCATACATTTCCGTGGAAGCTTCGAAAAAAGTAACCCTTCCTGTGATGCTTTCCCTGTGGGCATTCCACTGGAAATATGGGAAGGCAATTTCGACCATAATGATCCCTTCAAGGAAGACAGGGGTATCAGGTTTGAACCATTGGTCGAGGGAGATTGATAATGTGAGGACAAAGGCACGCAAACTATTTGTTCCCGCTGAAAGGCATGAGACCATCCGTCAGGAGATTATCGAAAGCATCCGGGGGCAGACCCTTTCGACAAAGGACATATCTGTTAGGGTGCGGATTGAGGAGAAGGAGGTTTTTGAGCACCTCGAGCATATTCGTATGAGTATGGGCAGAGGTGAACATGAACTTGTTGTCACCCCCGCCCGATGCAGTAAGTGCGGATTCGTTTTTAGAAAACGGGAACGGCTTAGTAAGCCCGGCAAGTGCCCTATATGCCGCACCGAGACTATAGAAGAGCCACTTTTTTCCATCACGTAAATGCGTGGCACGCCACCCCTCCCAGATTATAGGGTCCTACCTGCAGCCTCCGCAAAGAGTCTCAGCTTTTCCATCATCGTAGCGAAATCCTTTGGTGTCAGAGATTGCGGCCCGTCCGATGTGGCGTGTTCAGGATCAGGATGCACCTCGATCATCAGGCCGTCGGCCCCTGCCGCTATTGAGGCAAATGACATGGCAGCGACATATCTCTGGTGGCCGGTACCGTGAGAAGGATCGGCTATAACGGGAAGATGGGTTTCACCTTTTAGCACCGGTATGGCGGAGAGATCGAGCGTATTTCTCGTCGCCGTCTCGAAGGTCCTGATGCCGCGCTCACAGAGTATTACCGATTGATTGCCCTCGCTCATAATATATTCGGCGCTCATCAGCAGTTCCTTGATCGTCATCGACATGCCACGCTTTAGCATCACAGGCCTTTTTATCCGACCGACTTTTTTCAGGAGTTCGAAGTTCTGAGCATTCCTTGTGCCGATCTGGAGAATGTCGACATATTCCGCAACCAGGTCTGCTGATTCGGGATTGACTACCTCGGTGATGATCGGAAGTCCTGTGATCTTTTTTGCCTTCGCAAGGAGCTTCAATCCTTTTTCTTTCATGCCCTGGAAAGAGTATGGAGAGGTCCTCGGCTTGAAGGCGCCTCCCCGCAGGACATGTGCTCCGGCTTTCTTTACCGCAATGGCAGTCTCTATGATCTGCTTGTCGCTCTCGACGGCACAGGGCCCAGCCATGACGACGATCTGTTTGCCTCCTATCGAAAGCGACTCGGAGATCTTGATGATGCTCGCCTCTTTTTTTACCTCCTTTGAAGCAAGCTTATAGGCCTTGAGAATCGGCACCACGTTTTCGACGCCCTGCATGGACTCTATCGTCTGGAGGACGAGCTTACCCCGTTCATCGCCGACGGCTCCAATAACGTCTCTGGTCGTCCCGTGGATAACGTGGGGCTTGTAACCGAGTTCTTTAATCCTGTTAATCACCTCTTCCTTTTCGTACTTTGTGGCTCCTGCTTTCATAACTACGATCATTTCGTCTCCTTTCGTTTTCCGAAGCAAAAAGGCCGGGGAGTTTACCCGGCCTTTTTCATGGATTCAGAAAATAAAAAGCCGGGGGCCCTTTGTCTGCCCTCGGCTTTCGGTTGATTTTATGCTATCTCTTCGTCAACCCCTACCACAGGCAGACCGGCTAAAGTAAAAGCCGTACCAGAAGTAAAAGTTGCCGGATAAACACTTTGTCATATTGACATACTTTTACCGATTCATAAGGGGATTGTCAAGAAAAATCTGACGCAGTGCCGGAGAGCAGCGATACATTATGCCCAGAGAAATGTTCTGCTTTTATCGGACGATGAGGACCACGAGAAAATACGCTATGGCGGTGCACAGGAAGACAAGCTCCACTTTGTCAACTGACTCCATGATAAGAATCTCCTTTCAACATATTGCCCTTCATAATTAAAAGTATATCTGAAAGCAGAAAGGATTTAAGTCGGCGGAAGTCTGATTACAGAGTCAGCATTCGTCTTACGTGGAGAACCGGGTCATTGATTATTCGGCAATATACTTCTACAATGTCTAGTAATGGATTTTAATATATATCTCACAGCCTTTATCTCGATATTTGTCGCGATTAGCGTGTTAAGCGTTCTTCCTATATTTATCTCATTTACGGAGGAAATTACCGGCGAGCGGAAGAAAATAGCTGGACAGTCGGTACTCACTGCGTTTCTTGTCGCCACGGGATTCATGATTTTAGGGAGTGCAGTCTTCAGGGCTATCGGGATAGCGGTTGAGGACTTCATGATTGCCGGAGGTATCCTACTGCTAGTCTTCTCGATTGTCGACATCGTCTTTCCCGACAGCAAAGGACGGCAGGTATCGTCAACAACTATGGGAGTTGTCCCTATCGGTACACCGCTTCTGGCAGGACCTGCAACGCTCACGACCACTCTGGTTTTGGTGGGTCACTACGGCTACTTACCCGTTATCGTGTCATTGTTTTTAAATTTTCTGATAGCTTGGGCGATCCTTTACAAAGCGGAGCTGATAATACGGCTTATCGGAATCAACGGTGCAAGGGCCTTCGCAAAGATCACCTCGTTGGTCCTTGCCGCAATAGCAGTGAAGATGATCAGGATCGGACTCTTCACGATCCTGAAATTGCAAGGGTAGGGGACTACGCCAAAGAAGTCATGAGAATCTCAGCAGTCTTTCACTACGCCAGATCCTGATCATAGAGACCTTATGCAAAATGATACACTGAAGAAGGTGTGTATGCTACCCCTTCACGCCATGGTAGAGGTGCTTATAAATCTCTCTGCCGATTTCAAAACAAAACCGAAAGGTATCTAGTCATCCATTTCTATTTCGGGTAAAGTGCGATGTTGTCTGGGATGTAATAGGGAACCGGTTGCCGGACCTTAAAAACCAAAATCTAAATAATATTCGAGGATAAAACTGGATATTACTGTCAATCCCTGCCCGCGATATTGTTGACAACCCCGGTTGCGAGCCAATGCAGGGCATTTATAATTCCTTAATAAAAGCTCATCAAATCTAGGCCTCTTTCAACGAGATGAGTGAGCAAGAGCTTGACACAAACGAAACAATACGATGATAATTATTTTCTGTGATAACTGATGCTGGCTGCGCCATTCCCTATATGAAAGAGGCTTTGTTATTTGAATTTCGACACTATTGTTGACAGATACGATTTTCTGAATCACGTGCTCTCGGTCGGCCAGGATTTTTATTGGCGGCGGATCATGGTCAGGGAACTGAATCCTTTGAAGGGAGATCGTGTGCTTGACCTCGCGACCGGCACTGGCGACAGTGCGAAAGCGATTGTGGGAAGGGGTGTCACCGTAGTAGGGGTGGACATCAGTTTCAACATGCTCCTGCGGGCAAAGCAAAAGATAACTGACGAGACATATGCAGTCCTTGCTGGGTCGGCTTATGCCATGCCTTTTAAATCCGGGATCTTCGATGGCGCCACCTGCGCCTTCGGCATCAGGAACATGCATGACACGACGAAGGCGCTCAAGGAGATTCATCGGGTATTAAAGAAGGGTGGGAAGATGGTCTTTCTTGAGTTTTCGATGCCGCAAGGCCTGCTCAGGCGACCCTATAGCATTTACTTAGGAAAGATATTACCGTTTGTAGCCGGTATTTTTTCGACAAGAGATGCTTATGATTACCTCGCCGATTCCATTGAGAAATTTTACACGCCTGAGGATTTTTCGCGGCTCATCATGATAGCAGGGTTCAGCAGGTGCGATAAGATCCGGCTTAGCCTGGGGTGCGTATATATACATACAGCGTACAAGGATTAAGCAGATGATACCTTATCCGCATATAAGCCCTGAAATTCTCAGAATCGGCCCTTTTGCAATTGGCCCATTTGAGGTAGGCCCCCTTGCGATAAGGTGGTACGGGCTTATGTACCTCATAGGTTTCGCCGCTTCATTTTTGCTCGTCAGATACCAGATCAAAAAGAGAGGGATGGCGTTCGGCGAGGAGTTTGTCGAGACGCTTTATACCTATCTCATCCTCGGTCTTCTCCTCGGGGCACGCATCGGCTATGTGCTCTTTTATAATGCGAGCTATTACATGCAACATCCCTTCGAAGTCTTTGCAATAACCCAGGGGGGTATGTCCTTTCACGGCGGGTTTATTGGAGTAGTGCTTGCCGGCCTGCTTTTCTGCAAGAGATATCACGCGAACATCTGGCTTGTTGCGGACCTCATCGCTGTCACCGTGCCGATTGGCTTGGGGCTTGGAAGGCTAGGCAACTTTATCAACGGCGAGCTTTACGGGAGGGTTACGGATGTGCCATGGGCGATGGTCTTCCCCGGGGAGGGCCTGCCACGACACCCTTCACAGTTGTATGAGTTCTGTTTGGAAGGTATCGTTCTTTTCGTTGTGTTGTGGATGCTGAAAGGAAAATTCAAGCCTGGGACCCTCTTCGCAATCTTCCTCATCCTTTATGGTGTTTTTAGGACCGCGGTCGAATTCTTCCGGGAGCCCGATGCCCAGATTGGCTATATCCTTGGCATGATCACCATGGGACAGATTCTGAGCAGTTTGATGATTCTGGCGGGCATAGGGCTGTGCCTGTTGATAAATAAGAAACAGCGGTAAAATATATAAATAGGGAAATTCATGGAATACGAAGAGCGTCTCAATAGCCTCAAAAAGCAGATCTTCTATGAATTCCTTGACATGGCGGGAAGGGTGATGGTGCTTGTAAAATATTCTCCCGACGTAGTCATCGGCAATCGTGGCTTCATCGGGGAGGAAAAGGAGTCGGGCATTATCCTTGTCTTCAATCCGAAGATGAAATTTACTTGGGATGAGTACGGCATTTCGACTACACTGGTCTTCGGGGCAGCAGCTCAAAAGTGCTTCATCCCGGCCGGCAGCATAGAAGCGGTTTATTCCGCCGAGCTTAATGCCCAGTTTGTTGCCGCGGTTCATGAACGACAGATGGTTAAAGACATGGCTGGGTCAGAGACCGGAAGTGAAGGTCCTTCCGCAGGCACAAAGAATAGCACAAAGATTGTTACAGAGGCTGATAAGAAAATCATAAGCGTAGATTTCGTACACAAGAAGAAATTGAACAAGGACGAAAATGAATAAGGGGATACGGTATGCAAAATGAGAAGTTGGTCCATGATCTCATCGTCGAGCATCTGAAGCGGAAGCTGTCCAGGGATTACAAGGAAGTAACGGTCAATCCGGAAGGCAACCCGGATATGGTGCTCGCAAACCACGGCCTTGTGCTCGCCAATCTGGAAGTGGAGACAGACAGTACAATTAATCAGGACCAGGCCAATGAATGGAAAGAGCTTGCCCAGCATGGGCCCAAACTCATCCTCATGGTCCCCAAAAACACGAAAGCAAAGATTACGGAACTTTTGTGGCAGAATGGAATAATGGATAAAGTCAGCGTAGGCAGCTACGAAATTGTCATCAACATGCCGTGATGGTCTAGTAAAGAGTTCCTATGCTGCGTCGTGCTTTCTCCTACATCACTGCTATGTACATTAAAGTACGACTCATTCTTCAGTGTTTGCCCGTCTGGACGCTGGACTTTTTACGCAATCGCATCGCTTCCATATCCTAACTTTTCATTTCTTTTTCAGGTAGCTTTTCGGTATGCCTGACGATTTTCCCTTCGATAAGATAGAGTACCATTTCGGCGATATTCGTCGCATGGTCTGCTATGCGCTCAAGGTACTGGGCAACAAACGTTATCCTCATAGACCTACAGATGATATTCGGGTTTTCAGTCATCATAAAGAGCAGTTCGCTTAGTATCTTTTGCTTCAGATCGTCGATCTCGTCATCCCTCATGATAACGTCCTTGGCCAGTTTCATGTCCCTTCTCACAAAGGCATCGAGGGCATCCCGAGTCATCCCCTGAGCGATCTCGCGCATTCTCGGAATGTCTATGTATTCTTTCAGGACTGGTTCCCTGTTCAACTCCAGTGCCCTCTGTGCTATGTTCACTGCAAAGTCTCCCATGCGCTCAAGATCAGTTGTTATCTTCATCGCTGTGGTGATTAGTCTCAGATCGCCGGCCTTAGGCTGTCTCAGTGCGATGAGCCTGATAGATTCCTCATCGATCTCTATGTCGAGGGCGTTCACCTGGTGATCCCCATCAATCACTCTTTTAGCCAGGGTATCATCCCTGTCCACGAGGGCCTGCACTGATTCTTTTATCGCTTTCTCGACAAGAGATCCCATCTGAAGAACTACTCCGTTCAAGTGCGATAATTCTTCGTCAAAAATGGCCATTATCCGAACCTCCCTGTTACATAGTCTTCTGTAAGCTTTTCCGATGGCGCAGTGAATATCTTCTCGGTCTTACCAAACTCGATCATCTCCCCAAGCATCAGAAATCCCGTCCAGTCGGAGATCCTGGCGGCTTGCTGCATATTGTGTGTGACTATTATTATAGTTATTTCCTTTTTCAAATGCATAACGAGGTCTTCTATCTTCGATGTCGAGATCGGATCGAGCGCCGACGTCGGCTCATCGAAGAGAAGGACTTGCGGTTCTACCGCCAACGCCCTGGCGATGACGAGCCGCTGCTGCTGCCCCCCTGAAAGTTCGTAGGCGCTCTCATTGAGCTTGTCCTTGACCTCGTCCCACAGGGCGGCGTGCTTGAGAGCCCTTTCGACTCGGTCTGCAAGCTCTGATTTCTTTTTTGTCCCCTTGAGTTTAAGTCCGTAGGCGATATTTTCGAAGATCGACATGGGGAATGGAGTCGGCTTCTGGAAGACCATGCCGATGCGACTTCGAAGGCTGATGAGATCGATGCCGTTGGCCAGGAGGTTGGTATCCTGAAGGAGTATCTCTCCTTCATACCTGTGCTTCGGGTAGAGGTCATGCATTCTATTAAAGCACCTGAGCAGTGTCGTTTTGCCGCACCCGGAGGGGCCGATTAGGGCAGTGACGCTCTGTTTATAGATGGGCAGGTTGATGTTTTTGAGGGCATGCGTATTGCCAGAATAGTAGAAATTGAGCCCCCTGATTTCGAGCTCCATGGTATCTGTCACAGTTTATACCTCCACTTAAGAAGAAGTCTTCCCGCAATAGTGATGAACAAAATGAACACAGTGATGACGAGTGAGGCGGCCCAGGCCTGAGCATGCCAGTCGTCATAAGGACCCATGGCATACTGGAAAACGCTGACGGTTAAAGAGGGCATGGGACCATTCATGTTGAAAGAAAAGAAAGAATTGTTGAACGCAGTGAAAAGAAGAGGAGCCGTCTCCCCGGCAACCCGTGCGATAGAAAGCAGTATGCCGGTGAAGATGCCCGTAGCGGCACCCCGGTAAACCACCTGAACTATTACCTTATAATAAGGTGCTCCCAACGCAAACGCTGCCTCCCTCAATGTCCAGGGCACCAAAGAGAGCATGTCCTCGGTGGTTCTCAGGACAACTGGTATCATAATGATCGCCAGTGCGAGGGCTCCGGCCCATCCACTGAAGTGTCCGATGGGCTTAACCATTATAGCGTATATGAATGTTCCGATGATGATAGAGGGTACGCTGACCATGATGTCGGCAAGGATACTGATGATCCGCGAGATATTTCTGCCCTTTGCATATTCGGCGAGGAAGGTTCCGCCGAGAACGCCCACAGGAACGCCGATGATCGTTGCAAAGGCGGTAATCATCAGATGTCCGAGAAATGCGTTCCGCAATCCTCCCCCTTCCACGCCCGCAGGAGCGGGATCATTCATGAAGAGGCTCAGGTTCATCGCTCCTATTCCGTGTATAAGTACGTCGCCAAGGATAAAGATCAGCCAGAACAGGCCACAGAACGCGGCTAGAGTGCTCAATAAGAGGGCGATGAAACCTTCCACCTTCCGTTTTTTCTCGTGGATCATCGAGAATATTTCCTTTCAGCCCTGATGAGGAATATCTTGGCTACGGCGAGCGTGATAAAGCTGAGCACGAAGAGGACGAGGGCGAGATAAAAAAGAGAAGAAAGATAGATGTCCGAATCGGCCTCCGAAAACTCATTCGCAAGAGAGACGGTTATGGTCGCCGCAGCATCGAGAAGGGACGAGGTAATCTGGTGGTTGTTTCCGAGCACAAAGGCCACAGCCATTGTCTCGCCGATGGCGCGTCCCATAGACAGGACGATGCCGCCGAAGACTCCGAGTTTGGAATAGGGGATGACGATATTCTTGACGACCTCCCATTTTGTAGCGCCGAGAGCATATGCTGACTCTTTTACCACTGCGGGCGTGAGATTGAAGGCATCGCGGGAGATACTGGCCGTGAAGGGGATGATCATGATGCTCAGTATGATGCTCGCTGTCAGAAGATCTATGCCCATCGGTGTCCCTGCGAAAACGACCGAGAAGAGAGGAAGGGTGCCGAAGGTCCGCTGGAGCGCCGGTTCGATATACAAACTCATGATTGGCGCCAGAGTGAAAAGGCCCCACAGTCCGTAAATAATGCTCGGTATGGCTGCAAGGAGTTCTATGGCAACCCCAATAGGGCCTTTAAGAAAATTTGGAGCGATTTCAGTTACAAAAATGGCAATGCCGATCGCTACGGGGATAGCTATTATCAGGGAGAGCACGGTCGTCACGAGTGTCCCGTAGAGCGTGGTGGCAGCACCAAACGTCTCCTGCACGGGGTTCCAGTCCGTCGAGAAGAGAAATTGAAGGATGCCGAATTTCCGTATCGACATGGATGATTCGGAGACAAGGACTATAAGAATGCCAAACACGAGAACTATTATGGAAAGAGAACAGACCGCTGTCACGACGGAAAACAGCACGTCGAAGGGGTCTTTCTTTGTAGCCGGCTTGGCGGTTGGGTTAATGGATTGTCCCAAAAGTCGATTCCTTTTCCTGTTTCAGTATAAAGAAGCTAATGGGTCAGATACAACGGTCATCTGACCCATTAGCACAATTTCTGACTTGTGGCTTTGTTTTAGTATATTCCGTTTGCCTTCCAATAGGCTCTGATTTTGTCTTTCAATGAGTTCGGCAGCGGGATATAGACGAGCTCTTTTGCCTTAGCATCGCCATTTTTAAATGCCCAGTCGAAGAACTTGACGGTCTTCATATTGGCGTCCTTTTTGTCTTTAGCGAGTAAAATAAAGGTTGCGCCGGCGATGGGCCATGCGTTTTTGCCTTTGGCATTGACGAGCCAGAGGTAGAAATCCTTCTTGGGGTCAAAGTCGCCTGTGGCGGCTGCATCTTCGAAGGTCTGGAAGCTGGGCGCAACGAAATGACCGGCAGGATTCTTCAGTAGTGTGTATGACAATTTGTTCTGCTCTGCATAAGCGAACTCGACATAACCGATAGAATCATTACTTCTCTGGACGTAGTTCGATACTCCCTCGTTGCCTTTGCCGCCAATTCCTACAGGAAACTTTACCGACGTTCCGGCACCGACCTTTTCCTTCCACGCAGGGCATGCTTCGCTGAGATAGGTAGTAAAAATTGCAGTAGTTCCGGATCCGTCTGATCTGTGTACAACCGTGATCTCTTTGTGCGGCAGCTTGATCTTAGAATTCATCGACTTAATTTTTGCATCGTCCCAGAATTTGATTTCGCCGAGATAGATTTTGCAGACTGCATCAGAGTCGAGATTCATCTGGCCGGCCTTGACGCCCGCGATGTTGACTACGGCAACAACTCCACCCATTACCGCGGGAAACTGTATCAGGTTATTCTTCTGGAGAAATTCCGGGGTTTGCGGTGCATCAGATGCGCCAAACTCAACGGTCCTTTCTGAGATCTGCCTGATACCTCCACCGGACCCGATTGACTGGTAGTTGAGCTGGACTCCAGTGGCCTTATTGTATTCAAAGGACCATGCAGAATATACAGGATAGGGAAATGAAGCCCCCGCGCCGTTTAGAGTTTCGACTGCCCATACAGTAGCGGAACACAGGATCAAGATACTTATCGCTGCTAACTTGAAGATTGTTTTCATTAATTTCCTCCTTAAGTCTTAACTTAGAGTATACATAAAATGTTACAGCCATGTTACAAAACTATTACATTTGAGTTAAAATGTCACCTCCCCGTATTAGTGGAATCTCATCTCTTTCGTGATGCAAGTAATTAATTATAAAACCTCACAGTTAAGGGCGTATTACGCTGATGTTACAATCATGTTACAGAGTGACTGGCTGGAACAAAGCAATGCCGACTGAATCTAACAATAGATCTTATCTTTGTGCCTTTCCATGATGTTCAGATAAAAGGGGCATCTCCGGTGAAGAAAACTTTTACAATATTCCCTGATCTGAAAGGATGTCGGGGTATAAGGCTTTTCGCATGCCTTGCAAACCGTCAGACGCCAATTAATGAGATGAGGGCATTTCATGATCTGCCGGCTTTTTCGTATACGTTTTGCAGAGAGGATAATTCGAGCACCTGAATATTACCCATGCAGCGTTCCTCTTATACAGGTGCATTGGTCCTCCGCAGATATGACAGTCAGGCTTGTTTCTGACCTCTTTTCGGCTTGCCTCCGGTGTGAACTGCCTACCGCACATGAGGCAGATAAATCGCTGCTTGCCGCCTTTAATCTTTCCGTATTTGTACAGGGCAGGGGAAGTGCAATCAGGGCATAGCAATTCGGACTGAACGACCTTTGGTATGGCTGTCTCCATGATGTTTATTAAAACAAATATTGATTACTTCAGTATGAAGGCAGCGTTACAATTGCGTTACATCAATACGCTTGCAGCTGTGACCGAAGACTATTTTCACGTCTTAATGATGTAAAGTAGACGTGACATATCTCATAGTGCCTGCTCATGCAGAACTTTATATCAGCATTTTCGATATTACGTACGAGGTCCATGGCAACAGCGCATTCGGCCCCATGATCGCTTCCCTTTAAATAAGGGCACATGACCGTTTTGGTGAGTTTCATGTCAAAATACATAACTTGCCTCCATAAACTTAATAATGAATTACACCACATCGCAAGTTACGGCAATGTTACAGGAATGTTACAATATCATTACAAAACGTGAATTGTTAGAGCAGCTTCGTACCCTGTTCGGTATGCCGGGATATAAAGCTGCTCCTGAATTTGCGGACTGGCTCATATGCTGGTAATAGATAGTGAAAAGATCCGACTTATCGAAGTCGGAAGCTTTATGTAAGTAAGACGGAAGGAACGAAGGTCGGGTTACAATCTAGCCGGCTGCTTAGGGTGTTGATACACTACATATTGTGTAAATATTGTCAGGAAATCAGCAAGATACTGCGCTTATCTGAACTGTTGACACCTTATCCTACCGGCTAGTTTCAAAATTCGCCGCAAGACAATCATCAAACGCAAGCGGGTAAAACTCAAAGAGGTGAGGGGAAAGATCATGCGCATGAGGCACGAAATGTTAACTGTTCAGGGTAAATGGCACCGCTCGGTCGTGCGAGGTCGTCTCAACTATTTTGGGGTGCTGGTAACGAACGTCCCTACCGCGAAGTAGATAGGAGAAGACTGACGACAATAATGGCACGGCGTCTCTGACCCGATTCTACAGAATTCCAATGGTAATGCGCGTCAAATCTTCAGTCGACAATGATGGAATTCAAATGAGGGGCCCTCTATCCCGATATAACCACAACATTTAATTTTCCATTCTAATGGCTCTATTAGTGCTTTTGAAATGAATGCAGAAACAGCATGCCATACAGTTGAGCGATCATTACTAACTGTTGCCAATTCTAAGCGATGTCACAGCGATGAAGATTTCCCGCAGAAAGGTCAGAAGTGCTCCAATAAAAGCAATCATCGCACCCACAAAGAGCAATACGATGATTGTTGTAAAATCCTTCGACATGAATGTTCCAATAAACATAAAGGCGACCACTAGGCAGATTGCAAGAGCGCAAACAATGCTTAAGGTGATAGCAAAGTAAGTTAGTCGAGCACGAAGGAAATGCGAGTCGAGTTCTATTTGTAGTTTGGTATTTTCTTCCTCTTCATGATGGGCAGCCAGCCGGCCTTCCAGAAGGCGAGCACGATCAACTACGCGCCCAAGCCTGTTGATCAGAACAGAAAGAATTGTGCCACAGGCAACGAGAACAAATATGGGTGCGAGAGAAAGCTGGATTGTATGAGCGATAATGTCAAGATGAGTCCCTGGGGTCACGATGCTCCTTTCGATAATGGGAAATTATTTTGAAGTCAACCGAGCACTCAATTTTGTCACTTATAATACAGACTCCATATTCTTCGTACGGAAACGTATATATAAAATCTGAATGAAAACGATTGCTTCGTTCACCGCAGCTCGCAAATAATCTCACTTTGACTATACACTACGCCATATTGAAAGATTATTAGAGACATATTAAGTTCATGTTAAAGATTCTTTTTTTTATCCAGGGATGCGTGACGATATGAGCCATTCAAAGGCTGTTTCTCTTCTGCAATAAGAGATTTTAAGAGGTTTTTTCGAGATAGCTATTACCGAATAAAAGACGAGCATTTCTAAAGCAGCTTTGATTCAACATTATATGTCGAACTGAGGGAGCGAGATTCAGACAGGGGAAAAGTAACTCCTGAAATGTATGTAGGAAGGATCTCTCGCTTGCCCTGTGTTATTCTTCCCCACGTATGATCATTTTTATCTTTCACGATAGGTGTGGCTACTATGACTTCCTTGTGTGATGTATTGCCTAAGCCCCACCTTATATTGATGACCTTCACAAGAAAGGGAACTTGCACCCACTAATGTCAGGGGGCCCTTTACACTGAAGCTGGTAACGAGATACACCTTCGATTGAGAGACAAGAAACCCATGGTGTATAATCTACTTATGATGAAAGATATCCAGGTTCGACCAAAGCGCTACTTACTATCAGTCGTTAACCATAAAGGCGGTGTTGGCAAAACAACCACGGCTGTCAACTTGGCTGCATGCCTGGGGGAACGGGGTTACAGCGTATTAGTTATTGATCTCGATCCTCAGGGTAGCGCCAGTCTCGCTTTAGGTTTTGAGGATGACGGTGAACGGCTTTTTCAAGCTTTGCAAAAAACGATACCCCTGCCGATTCAGGCAACGATGATTACCGGGGTGGACCTTGTGCCGTCTGGCCCCCTCCTTATAGGAGCCTGGCAGCGTTTTGCCGGCGCTCTAGGCAAAGAGATTCTCTGGCAATGTCTCCGCTATACTGATGGCTCATGGGATTGGATTATCGTAGATTGTCCACCCAGCATGGGTGTGCTTACCGTTGCGGCTTTGCATGCGAGCAATGGTGTGTTGATACCGGTGGAGGCTACTCGTCTTTCCGTAGCTGGGTTACACCAGATGACCGCAACAATCGATGAGATCGCCAGAGAGCATCGAGACCGCCACCTCAAGCTGCAAGCTATCATTCCCTGCCGTACTCACATCCGCAGGCGTATACATGGCGATATCATGTTACAGCTTGAGAATGCTTATCCCGGTCTGATAGCACCGTTGGTGCGCGAAAACGCCGCCCTTGCCGAGGCTCCTGCACACGGCAGGCCGATCATAACTTTTGCATCCTCCTCCCATGGCGCTTCGGATTACCGTGCTGTCGCAGCATGGATCGATAGCCACGTGCGATAGACTACTCAATTAAAGACTCTTGAGAAAGTAAATTGATGCGGCCTGCACGCACTCCTATCTTCAAAGAGCAATGATATCCTATCAGAATGAGAGCTGCTGACGACAAATATTTGCCCGCTTTATAGCATAGCGGTACACATGGCATATCTCGAAGTATTTGCTCATGCAGAACTTAATCTCGACATTGGTGATGTCCCGAACATAATCCTTAACGACATCACAAATAGCCCCGCTATTGCTTCCCCTCAGATGCGGGCACATCATCGGATTGACACTGTTTTTTCCCGAGCACATATCTTTCTCCCTCTAAGAAACATTTCTGCAAAGTTCTATCCCTCTAATTGGCTATATCGAATCCCCTCGTGAGGAGCGGGCGCAATACCTCGCCCACGATAACATTAATGATGGTAAGGCTAACTTTACAGAAATGTGCCATTTTTCTACAGGCTCACTCTGCACTCATTTAAGAGCTCGGACTGGTTGAATAGATGAGCCTAAGCTCATTGCGATGTTCTCATTGTCGCATTCCGCTATGAGATACCAAACTCCTGTATATTTTTCAGGCGTATCGACTACGTCTTATTCTTTGGCAAGGCGGCAGAAGCGACTTCTTTGACGCCCTCTACCACGCCGACAAGCATTTCCTTAACAGCTTTGACAGCAGTATTGCCTATAGTCTCCGCCGCATCGATTGCTCCGCTGACAGCACTCTTTGCCACATCATCTACGTTACTACCTATCTCCTTGGCCGCTTCGATGACGCCATCCACAGCCCTTCGGGCAACAAGGCCAACGTCCGCACCTATCTCAGCGGCACCCTTGACAGCACTTTTAACCGTCTGGGAAGCAACTTTGACTGCATCACCGCCGACGTCGCTCACTCCCATGACTATACCCTTGGCCACATTCTTGGTGCTGAGGATAAGACCGGTGCCGACTTCCTCGGTAGCTTGGAGAGAGCCTTTTACAACATCCTTGGTAATCTCGATGCTATCGTTGGCAACAGACCCTGTGGCCCGAATGGCATTGGAGACGGTATCCCTAACGAGACTGACGATCTCAGCCTCAATCTCATTGATGCCTTTCAGACTATTGATAATGCCCGCTTTAACAGAGGATCCAGCCTTACCCACATCTGCTTTAACGCTTTCCTTTTTGATTTCCTCGTTCTTCATGACCGCCTCCCTGTGCGTTGTTGGCTATAATTCATAGATAAAGTATAACTCAGTATATCGTACCCCCCTAGCGATTATTGGGTATTATCGACATTACTTACCTCGCATCAAGAGTGGCGGTAAAAGTCCCTCGATTCAGTGGACACCAAGATTATTTTATTTTGTAAAATTATAGAATATGCAGGTGAGGATTGTAGCCGTATTTGGCGCCTGTGGCCGCATAAGTGGTAATTTTCCCCGCGTCATTATCCGCCACCATCACGACAATGCCAGGGCCTGCAATCATGAAATAGAGCATGATCGCCTTCCATATTTTACGATACCCGTAATAGAGCCGTGTGAAAATATTCATTGGACGTTCTCCCTTCTCATCAATAACTCATGCGCAAGCGGACAGTATATCCCGCAACAGGCCCCTGTCATGGTCATATCCGGGATTTTCAATATACTGGAAGCCAGAGGAGACCTGAACATATTTGCCAATCCGGACGCGATATAAACTTCGAATATCTCCTTCAATCCACAGCTCAGCCTGCCATCACCTAGCAATATGTCGAGACCTCCTGCAGCTCAATAACTTTTTTATGCAGAGTCGAATGAACATGCCAGAGCTGATTAAATGATTTGTTCTATACCGATAGCGATTAATAACAGACCGGCTACGACTGCGGCTCTCTTTGCTATGTTCCATTTTATAAATAATTCTGCAACGTAGTTTCCCGCCCACAGGGCTAGAAAACTCAGTACTGCAGACAAGAATCCCACCCAAAAAGAGTTTAGGCCGATCATCCCGGCGCTCAACCCTCCTCCAACATTATTTATCGACAGCGCAATGCCAAGCAGAGTCGCTTCTTTGAAATCGATATGTTTTGAATTATCCATATCAGCATGTTGGGGATTCAGGATAACGTGGCAGGCACCGCTCTTGCTAGTCTGGTCAGATTCATCATTACAAATATTGTTTCTTTTTATGTAAGGCTCTAATATCATCCACAATCCGACAGCAGTGAGTATCAACATCGCTAGCAGCGACGAGAGTTTCTGACTCAGAAATCTCGATATTATTGTCCCCGATAATGCAGCAAAAAAAGAAATGACAAAGGTTATTACAGATATCCACAGATTTATCAGAGTGGATATCCTTATTCCTCGGATGCTGTACGCTATCCGGACTCCGATATTATCAAAGTTGTTTGTTAAAGCAATGAAAAATGTATATAAGAAATGGTGCATTGTCTTTAGCCCGTCAAATGTTGTTCCTAATCATCATTGAAGGCTGTGCAATAGAGAATATCAACACTAATTGCACATTCCCTGCAGTGGTCCAGCAATTATTCATACTTACCCTGTTAAAATGCTAGGATGTCGACTTATAGAAACGGCCAGAAAAAGTCCCGTTTCAACCCGGCGGCTAATTTGCAGCACGGAGCGCAAAGGACTTCACTCCTAACAGCGGAGACGCATTGTCGTATATTCTTGCGCGGCCCAATGTCGCTATTTCCGGACTCTCACCTTCCGGGCTTCAGTGAGCGAGTTCCTTTAAGCATACAATTTTTATGTACATAAGTGGATCAATTGGCAGGCAATTAATGAAATTTTACTGTGGTCATAGATCAACAAAGCGTAATATTTGAGTAAGAAAAGAGATACAATAGCCTATCTTTATCGAATTGATCATAGTTTTCGTTATACTTTGCTTGCTCTATACCTTATTATAAAATCCATGCCGCTTGGCTAAGTTATATATAAGATGCTTCTTGACTACGACCGCTGAGGGTGGAGACGCTTTGCGCAGCGTTCCTGGATTTCCCGGAACGCAAGAGCAGAAAGTTGTAGAATATTGTAACCGTATCTTAATCCTGTCGTCAATTAGCTTTAATATACTTTTTTCTATACTTAAGTATTGAAGTTCCAAAGATAAGGAGGCATCCATGCTGACAAAGTCTATCCGATCGGAAGTCGCAAAAAGGCTCCACGAAAAGAAGAAAGAGATTATCTATCGATCGAAGACCGAGATGAAAAAGCGCATGTCAGGGGAAAACAGGCAGACTATTGGAGCCGGCCTCGAAGAAGGCGACTGTGCCTTCTCCTGCCATTCCGATTATCTGCATTTCAGGAATCTTGATTCGCAGCGGGCCGTCATGCAGCAGATTGACAATGCACTGGATAAGATAAGCGTTGGCAGTTACGGTATCTGTGAAGAATGTCTGGCGGAGATCGACGAAAAAAGACTCAAGATTCTTCCCTTTGCTACGCATTGCAGAGACTGTCAGGAATTGCTGGAAGAGAGGGCGTGACAGACTTTTTAATCGGGAAAACGACTATTCCGGTCCCCTGCTGCAAGAAATTATTGGTGCTGCTGCTTATTGCAGCGAGTTTATCGACCATTATGACATCTCCAGCCGGATCGGCCTGCAAGGATGGTTCGGCTGTTATTATCGACTTTACCGACTCCGAGGGGAAGTCGGGAATCCCGGCACCATGGAAGTTGCGTGTCAACGAAGGGACAGCTTATGCGGAAGTGATGACCGATGGGGGCGGCCCAGCTTTATATCTGCGGTCATCGAAATCTTCATTCTCACTCGAAAGAGAACTGGCGCTCGACGTACTAGAGTTCCCTTATTTTAACTGGACATGGAAGGCTCTGATTATCCCAGCTCGTGGAGACCTGCGAAAGAGATCGCGTAACGACCAGGTTCTCCAGATCCTCGTCGCTTTCGAGGGCAGAAAGATCATGAGTTATGTCTGGGACTCAAACGCCCCCGAGGGGACTATTACCGATGAATCGATCGGCATCCCCCTCTTTGTCACGGTTAAGGTTCTTGTCGTGAAAACCGGGAATTCCGATACGGGGAAGTGGCTGACGATGACGAGAAATATACACGACGATTACAGAAAGATATTCAATGAAGAACCCCGAAAGATACGCGGCATAAGGGTCCAAACCAACTCGCAATATACGGGAGACTGCGCCGAAGGGCTGGTTAAGAGTTTGGTCTTCAGTAAGGCCTTGCAATAGCGTTGCGATAGGACGCAAAAAGCAATTGAATCAAATGGAATCCTGGGGTATTGCCCCTTAACATAATCTGTTAAAGGAGGTATTTGATGAACAAGCCTGAAAATAACAAAAAGTCCGACGATGGTATCAGTCGGAGGAATATGCTGAAGATAATAGGTGCCGGGGCTCTTTACTCCCTTTTACCATCCGGCTTGTCCGCAAGCAATCTTAAGGAATTTGAGTCCTCAAATTCGCGCGGGCTGATTTTTGTGGTTGGAGACGGAATGCCTCTCGGAGTTATCAAGGCGATGCACGAGATGAGGGTGAGATTCAACGGGGCTACCGATACCAATTTCTATTCTCGCATGAAAGACGAGAATGCAGCTATCGGGTTCGTGGGGACTAAGAGTCTATCGAGTATCGTTACAGACTCCGCTCCTGCATCGGTGGCATGGGCGACGGGTTCTAAAACCGCCAACAGGTTGCTGTCGGCGTTGCCAGACGGCAGACCCCTGAAGACGATTCTTGAGATAGCAAAAGAGTCCGGGTACGCAACCGGACTTGTCACGACCACGAGGGTAACGCATGCGACACCGGCTGCGTGGATTTCGCATCAGATGCACAGGGATCTTGAGGATGCCATAGCCCTGGATTATTTGAAATTCCGCCCCGATATCCTGCTTGGAGGCGGGAGCGCACATTTCAGTCCATCAACGAGAAAGGATGGCAGAGACCTCTTTCGGGAATTTGCGGATGGTGGCTATGACGTGGCAAAGGACAAAGAAACGCTGTTATCCATGGCCGCATCGTCTTCAAGCAAGTCACTCCTCGGACTCTTCAATTCATCTCATATAAGCTATTATGTTGACAGGATGAATGATGAGGCATTGAATAGCAAGCAGCCAAACCTAACGGAGATGACATCGCTTGCCCTTAAGCGGCTGTCTGCGAACCAAAAGGGGTTCATCCTGCAGGTCGAGGCGGGAAGGATTGATCATGCCAGCCATTCCAATGATGCGTGGACGGCCATCAATGATACGTATGAAATGGATATGACCCTGGGAGTGATAGAAGAGTATCTGAAGGTGAACCCAAATACGCTCGTGATCGTCACCTCAGACCATGGGAACTCAGGCTGGGGTATCAACGGGACCGGGCCTGATTATAATGATTCGACCGAGGCATTGAAGAAATATATGCCTATTAAGGCATCCTTTGAAATAATGACTAAGCAGATGAAAGGCAAGACAGCAGCTGAAATCAGGGACATCTTTGATTACCATACTACTTATAAGCTTTCCGCAGACGAGGCTTCGATGATACATGAATCGATGCAGCCTGGCTACCAGTCTTACCCCGGGGACTTCATATATCTGCCGGATGCCTTGCTTGGCAAGGCATTGGCCCACAGCATTTACGGCAAGAACGGGGAAGGGGTGGAGACGGCTTTATTGAGAAGGGGTAACGTTGGATTTACCTCTACAAATCATACCGCGGAAGACCAGATAGTGTTGGCCTACGGATATGAGGCCAAACAACTCGGTCTTAACAGGTATATCGACAATACTTATCTATTTAACGTGATGTGTAGATTCATGGGGCTCAAATATAAAAACCCGTCGATGACCGAGGAGGAAGCAAAGCCGCATATCAAGACCTCTTCAGTTGCGGAGTGGAATAATCATATGAAATTGCATATTGCATAGGATGCAAGACTGTGAATGTCTGTTGCATATTCTGATTGAAGTCGAAACCCTCGACGGACTAGTCTCAGGGAAGCTCGGTCATATGTATTGTTAATCCAAGAGAAATAATTTTAAACAGGAGATAGCGGTTGCGATGGCTTACTCAGGGACTAATATCGACGCTACTTTTCCAGCTGTGATCAGACATCCGTTAGGAAGGCCGATTTTAAAGGGACTTGTACTCGTAGCTCTCTATTTCTGCGGCAACTATTTCCGGAGGGAATCTGCAATGTCAGGGCCGTGGACATTTTACCATATAGTCTAATACAGACTTTGCGATTTTTACGATTGGGAGATATTCGCCGCTGTTACGTTATCCGACATCCCCTTGATGCCGGACATCAAATCGTCAATCTTTGCCCATATTGTTGAGTGTGGAACATACCAATCACTATTGGTGATGGTTATCGATAGGATCAAGGATTTCTCAATCCACTCACCCTTTAACTTGACGCCGGCCTGGAGGGTGTCAACATACCACGGATTGTCACCCGTTATTGTCGCACAATTCTTTTGCAGTTCTTTAAGGATGGTATCGACCTCGTGCCTGAAGATATTCGTATAAAAACGTGTTTCACATACTTTCATTAATTTCCTCCCATAGGAAACACCATATTATACGGGCTGTCGATCTCTCCGGTCGGCAATTCGTCCTCGTCTATTATAGGTCAAAAGGATGTTGTTCAGGTAGATCATGAAAGTAAGCGAGGTATGTTCCTGTTCAACATCGAGCTCATTATATCGATATTGAGATTAAGCCAACATTACAGGACTGTTACACTTCTGTTAATACAGCAGGCTCTCGAGACCTATGATGCGTCTGAAGTCCCATATGTTCAGATAAAAGGCATCGAATCTAGTGTTTCGGACCTGCTCTTCTTCCCGCCACCAGAAGTAAAGATTGCTTGCAGGATAAAGATACCCGAACTCATAAGCAGTAAAGCTCTGTCGCTTACGTGCAAGCAATTCCACAGGATAACGGTATGCACCTTCCTGAACATGCACTATTGTCTGGGCCTCGCTGCGCACTTCCATGGCACGTTGCAGCAAGGCCTCCGCTTCATTCGTCAGTCGGCCCTTTAGAACTTGCTCGCGTTTTGCAATCAGTGCCTTTATGGTCAATGAACGGTGCCTGGCCCGTAGGGCGGTAATCTGTAAGCTTCTGGTCAACTCATCCATGAGCCCCTTGAGTTGAGGATTGCTATGCTTTCTTTTTGAAAAGAAACGTGCCGATTCGACCTTGAGCATTTTTGTCAAATGACTCATCTTTTGGTCATAATCAATCAGTGAAGCGACAGGGCCCTGCAGGACCTTGTTTACATAATCATCTGAAGATTTTCTGAGAAGCCATTCGAATGTGAAGCTCGGCCGGGGCTGGAAAGGATGATTGAAAGGTGATGGAAGTTCCGCTGATGGGTCAAGGGCCGACATCAATGGCATTAATTCGCGTTCATTAAAAAAGTAGTCCTGGAGAGCAAGTGCTTCTTCCCAGATGTTTTCAATGCGCTCATCTGTGAATAGGTCGAACAATATGTTTAGCGGATGGGATGTTTTTCCACTGCCTTTTCCCTTATGCACCCACGACCATCGAGCGATGCTCCAGTCAATCAGCCAATAACCCCATTCCCATCCCGAACTGAAGGTAATGTGGTTATCGACCCCGATCCTTTTCATGGTATTCATATCACGCCACCGCGCGTCGAGATACGTAAGCAAAAGCAAAGGCACGGAGTTGTCAAACGAGACCCAGTAAGACGATTCGGGCCAGTACCAGGTTTCACGGATTCTGCTTTCCTCAGCAGCTCGCCGAAGCATATAGCGCTGGTTTGCATTGCCGTATACCGGAGCTTTCATCGCATCGATGGAGTAGCACATCACGGTGTGAATCAGAACCCCTGCTTGCTGAGGGATATGTATAGTACCGTCGCATGCGGGACTGAACATGCTCTGCAATGCCTTTGGCAGTTTGACGCAATCCTTTTGCTGAATTATGTGAGTTGCATATAGTACCTTAGTTTTGTACTTCGTGGTGATTTGAGTGATTACATAGTCGCGCAATTCCGGCATTGTCACACCAAGATCCAGCATATATTCGCCCATGGAGAAATCAACGGTCACAAAATCCCAGTCTGCCTGCAACAACCATGCAAGGGTGTCATCAACCTGAGTACGATAGCTGCCCTGCAAAGGGTTGAGGAGCTTGAGCGCCTGAAAGGCTTTTTGCTGTATGCAGGCGAGGGAGAATTCTACCCCTATAAGGATTCCCCTTTTGTGAGCGTATGATACTATTTCTTTGGCATGCCTCATCCACTGGTCTCGTTGAATATCGCGAAGCAGATAAAACTGGAAGACGTTTTGCTGGTTTCGAGCAAGCCAGTCGATGTATTCCTTCACATCAGCAAGTGCATTGACCATGCCGGGGTTATGAAGTTGCTCGGCAAGTTCGACAGGGTGCTGAGTGTGGATATGGAAGCCTTTTTTATCAAAGCGCGGCGTTGCCTGCCAATCAAAATTGGGAGGCAGGGGCCAAGCTTTGTGGGATGGGATTATGGATCTCCGTGGGTGATAGAACTTGAACCCGAGCTTCTCCTGAAGTAGACCATAAATGCCGAAGGCCGTCCCTTCATAAGAAGAACTGCGGAGCTCCAGAGTGATGATGTCTTTCTTCCGAGATGAGCGCCATCTGTAATTGTGCTCAGGATAATTCAGATAGTCATAAGTCCTTCCCTTGGAAAAGCTCGAAGTCATCAGGCGTTCATGCTTAATGATCTTCGGCAGGATGATCCGTACTTGTGCGTTATCGCCATTGAGAGAGATGGCAGCTCCTGTGAAACTTTTTTTCAAAAGATTAATCGCATCATCTATTGCCAATATTGTGATGCTATTTTCTAGGAGTTCAGAGGGCGCTTCGATGGTAATCGATTTGACCGGCGAAAGTGATGCCGCAGAGCCATTTTCAGTCGATGCGCAGAGGAGGGCGAAAAGTGAAAACAAGAGAAATATGCACAATCTGCCCGAGCGAAAATATGCCGGGAGATGAGGCTTGTTGGACATGCCCAACAAGCCTATTATGAACGTCTCTCCTCTTTCGGTAAGAATGTCGACATCTTTCTGAAATCTGGAGGTCTCCGGCCATCGAAGTAGTTGCAAGCCCGGAAATAAGAGATGTCCCCAAGCCACAGTTTTGAATAGGTCTTATCTGTAATAAGCCTCGAAAGAGTAGTCACAGGCTGCGAAAAAAGCGATGGCAGAGGGCCCATCAGTTCCGATGGGTCTCTGAAACATTCCCAGTCGCATCTCCTGCACGAGGAGGCGCTATCCCGGTTTTTTATGTTGATCTCCCAAAAACGTCCGAGCCGTTCATCTCCTCTGTACCCGCAGGGGTAGGCAGCACCCTCCTTAGCATCGACGAAGAAAAAGTCCGTTCCGCCCCTGCAGGGATAGCAGTACTCTTCACCGACAGTGTATTGCCTAATGAGAGAGTACAGGGAGCTCCTCGGAGAAAATATTCTAATTTTTGACCTGAATAGTGGAATGGTATCGAAAAGCGCCTTGAATAGAAGAGGTCTCTCATCATCGGCGAACTCTACCAGTTGTGCTTCCGAGGTTGCGGCATAAGCGGCGCTGAGTCTCGCAATTTTGTTGGAGTCGATACTCATCGGATAGCAGGCGTTTGCCATCGTAAAGCCAAGATCAATCACAAATGAATAGAACCGGCCGAAGGCTTCCCTGAATGCTTCGTAGAATTCGACTGGGTGTGTGACCGACAAATTATTGCCTTCGATATTACTCAGAATGTTTCGGTTAATACCGAGATTGGCTGCGGGATAGATGCCGTGTTCGTGCAAAATGGGCAAGGCTTTTTCTATGCCGGGAATGACGCCCGGTAGTCCGCGCATCTGCTCATGGACGTCCGGAATTGCAGAGTCAATGCTGATCCAGAAGGTGTAGATGCCACTTACGGCGAGGGTCTCAGCGATCTTTGAGACGCGCTTCTCAAAATCCGGTTTTTCTGAATGCATGAAGAGGAAGCCGTTTGTACCGGTCCGCGTATATTTAATGCCCGCGTCATGAGCGTATCTGATAAGTTCCACAACATCATCGAGAAATAGCAGGGGCTCTCCTCCGGTGATTGAGAGAGCGGAAATACCGCTTGCGGCGGCATGGTCTATGATCCTTTTGGCAGTATCGATGCCGAGCGTCGATCTTTTGAAGGACTCGGTGCTCCTCATTCCGCACTGGGGACACTGAGCATTGCACATGTCGGTGTATTGCATGACGACCTGACCTGGGAGGTGGTTACTGAAAAAAGGGGTAAGGAGTTGAAGTCCCTTTATTAAGGCATGGCCTGACGTCATGCGGTCATGGTGGCGTCTTCGAGCGGCGTTCGGCAAGGCTTGCTCCTGAGTATGGTGCTGTATGCATTGCTCACATCAATTGAATGATTTTCGGTAAAATGCCGGGCGTTAGCCCCCATAGTATTAATAAGGCTGCGCTCGCTCACGAAGAAGCTCATGGCATTGATCAGGGCATCGAGATTATTGGAAGATATCGAAAGGCCGGTTACGCCGTCTTTCATCAGTTCCTTTGGTCCACCTTCGTCGGATACGATGACAGGGAGGCCGGATGCTTGGGCCTCCAGCACCACATTGCCGAAGGTGTCAGTAGTGCTCGGAAAGACGAAGACATCGGAAGAAGCATATGCAATACAGAGATCCTCTCCCGTAAGAAAGCCTGTGAAGATTGCCGGATAGCCTTTCATCTGCTCTTGCATCTCTTGCCGATACGGTCCATCTCCCACGATAATCAGGTCACCATCTAGGCCGGCGTCTATCATCGCCCTGAATGCCTGTGAGAGGAGCTCAAGGTTCTTTTCCCGCGAAACCCTGCCGGTGTAAAGGAACTTCACCCTGCCGAAAAGCCCCTGCCGTGTCCATAGATAGGGGTCTCTTTTTATGGGTGTAAAAAATTCGGTATCGACCCATCTGGGAAGGGGACGCACCTTGTCCGCAACAAGACCTTTTTCGATGAGCTGCTTACGTGTGCTTGCAGATGGTACCATCACCTCTTCCATGAGATTGTAGAACCAGATCATATAACTCCAGGCGACATCCTCTAGGAATGCATCGTTAGTGAGGCTTTTTACATATTGCGGGATGTCGGTGTGGTAAGTGCCCGATATGGGGATATCCATCAATTTCGCAATAAGAAGGGAAATAAGACCTACAGTTCCGGGCGTGCTGACATGAAACCGCGTAAAGCCTTCCTTTTCCACATAATCGATAATATCGAGGATGGGCGGGAAATGGAGCTTAAGGTCCGGATATTCAGGTAGTGCGAACATGCCGAAGGATTTGAAATTCATAATGCCGTTATTGAAGGATGTTTCGTCCGGGCTCGAGGTAATGACCACAAGTTCGACACCTTCTCTCCTGGCCTTTTCCATAAGACGCTTTATGGTTATCGCCACCCCGTTTATCTCATGGAGCGTATCGGTAAAAAGCGCGATCTTCTGAGGTAAAGGTGATTTGATCTCCGCAAGGAAACGAGTCTCTAATTCCGCCAGCAGAGCCTTGCTTCGGTGCTGATGGTGAAACGCGAGGTAATAAGGAGATGCAAGAAGATGTATGAACCCTATGCTGCTTAGTGAATTGGCAAGATTCATTATGCTCATCGACAAACATGTCTTTATCATCTGATTTGTATATATATATATGAGCCTGTTGATGAGGTAGCTCGTCACAGTGAAAACACGTCTGTTAATATCCTCGACGCTTATGCTCGATAGGAAGCTCGGGTCGTTCAGGAGTATGCGCGCCTCCCGGTCGATGATCTCCTCGAATGTCCTACCCTCAAGCCCGGTATACATCTCCGGTATGTTCTTCCTGATAAACAACTGCAACCTCTCGATTAGAAGCATTCCGCTGCGATCTGTATTCATGACCTGCTTCATCAGGGCTTTGACAAACGGCATGGAATTGATCTTTTTCTTCTCAAACTTTTCCTTGAAGAAGCGGTAACCGATGCCGTAGATGCTGTGTGCCAGCATCATAGCGTCACCATCGTCACCGGCGGGCAGACTGTTACGGTCCGATATTGAGCCAACAAACTCATCAATGGACCTTCCTGCCGGGGATACCGTGTATGCCCTCGCTACAAAAAAGCCACTATGGTCGTCTGACCCTCCCACGGAACCCTTCATCCACGGTGATTGTCCATATGGTAAGATCCCGTGCCGGTCAGCCAGTTTCGCCAACCTGTCTTCGTCAAGAGAATCGAGGATACTGGATACCATCTGGTTGTATCGCTGAGAACGTGAGCCGTTCTTTGTCTCGAAGACATCGAAGAGAAGCACCAACTTCTCGATTGTTTCAGCCGAAATCCGCCCGTTCATATCATACAGCGGGTGAGCGATGTAGTGGGCGATACGATTTCCTTGAAGATAGGCCACGAGTTCATAGATGTCTTTTCTCAAGTGCATGATGTCGTCAAAACTGCGCTCAGTGATGTTGAGTGCAACGACATGCATCTTACAGCCGTCCTCAGGGAAGTAGGTAGTTATCTCCGAGCTAATGAAAGTACCCGGCAGGTGGGCAATCTCAAGTGAACCGTTTATCGTGTTATGGTCGGTTATGGTTACATAATCCATCCCCTTTTTGAGGGCAATTCTATAGATGCTTTCCGGTAAGGTATAACTTTCGGGGCAGTTCAATTTTCTGAGTGCCCAAATAGAAGGCTTGTTAGAAAACCTTGAATGCACATGAAGGTCTGCTTTATAAAGATGTGTCATTAAGTTAATTGTATATAAAGAGTGTTACATTAGCGTTAAGAGAATATTATAAGAACTTGACATGTCCTCATCAGGAACACGTTCGGGGGATTCGAGAGGCTAAGCGTCTCATGTCCAAAGCTTCCCCATCAACGACTTCAGGTCTTTGCAAAACAGAAGCTGCCTATTAGTAATGATCTATTCGGACGGGCGTATCGGGAAGAGTGCTTGGAGGACCGGGAGGGGCCGGTCCTCCAAGCACAGGAAGTGAACCTCTACATCCATGAATAGTATAGCAACTGATTGTTACAGAATAATGACAATCGGGGAAAAAAACAGTTATAAGGATATCCCTGAATTGATTAATTCGACATCTCCCTTTTTTCTTTCTGCGGCCTTTTATTTTTCACCGGTGCTTTTTGTTTTTTGATCAGGGCTTTTTTCGCGACTGGCTTTTCCGAAGTTGCAGCGGCGGTAGGCTCCTTACTTTCCAGTTTGGTAATTGCGGCATGAGTTTTGTCGATTGCAGAAAGAAGCTTCGTCAGGTCCTGATTTGAGACCTTCACTTTTTTCGCCTTGGCCAGCTGGTGAAGCTTTCCCCCGAGGTCAGCTAACTGTTTCTGTAGTTTATTCTTCAGCTCGTAAATGTGATACTGCGTTTTGCCTTTCTCAGTCAATTCTGCGGCTGTTTCCTTGACCAGAGTTGCGGTGGACCTGACAGCATCCACACCCTGCTTTATCCCTTCTTCGATGTCCTTTTTGAGTCCGCTTAATATGTCCATGCAAACCTCCGTGCTATGATATTCCGCGTCAAGCGGATATGATACTTTACCTTTTAAAAAAGAATACGTAGTATATTTTTTTTACGATAATTTTAACTATGTTCCTTACATGATCTGCCTCAACTGGCGGTATCTGAGTCTTTTTTCCCTGAGACAGGACCCTTTTTAATTCCCTCAGCCCTTTGCCGAGACCAGCTCCCAACTGCGGGAGCTTGCCGGGACCGAATACTATGAGAGCAATGATAAGAATTATAAACAGGTGAAGTGGCTCGAAGAGCCCCCCGAACATGAGTTTCACCTCCTCAGCTTTCATATAATCTTATCATAGAATATCCTATTTAATCACCGGATTACGATGCACGTCTTCAGCGTCACAATTTTATATTAAATACCCCAAGGGGTGACTAGTGTAAATTATGATAAAATAAAAATATGAAATATTATATTCATTATGTGCCGGGCAGAATAAGGATTCAAACGCCTCTGATTCATGATAACTCCCAAAAAGGGGAAGAATTTAAAATATTTATAAAGGGATTCAAGGGCATTTTAGAGGTTGAAATTCACATCGTTACAGGCAGCGCTGTCATCTACTTTGATGAAAAAATAATAAATTGCGAGCAGATAATCGGAATTATTGAGAAGCATGACTATTTCCGTTTAGCCGAAGCACAAACATCTGATGAGGTTATTGAAAATACGACAAAAAAAGTTGTTGAAGCCGCTGAACAGGTCATAATAGATTCCCTTGAAGGCGGAATCGGGGCCTGATATAGCTATTTATAATTCACCCTCACTTTTCTTCTCCCTATTTAATCTTCGTCTTTAAGCCTCTTAATAGTTATGTAACACAATTGTAACATTGCCTTCATGCTGATGTAACAAGTATCTGGTTTAATTAACATATGGAAGCCGTATGCAAACAGGGAGCTCAAACTGAACTACACTGCCCTGTGTGTAATTCCGGCGCTCTCTACAAGAACGGCAGAATTAAGAATGGTAAGCAGCGATTCCTTTGCCTCATCTGCGGACGACAGTTCACTCCCGACGCAATCCGGAGGGAGGTTAGAAACAAACCCCTCTGTCCCAACTGTGGTGGGCACACTCACCTCAATGTGAGGGGTGGTAATATGCTGACATTCAGGTGTGCGAATTACCCTCAGTGCCGAACATACATAAAAATTGCTCAGAAGGTGGAAAACTGATGAACTATTACATCCACAATGTTCCAGGACGGCTCAGGATCAAAAGCCCCATCTTAAAGAAAAACGAAAATGCATTGTACGAGGTGCGCAAGACTCTCGGTGCGATAAACGGAATAGCTACCGTAGACGTCAACCTGACGACCGGCAGTCTACTTATAAATTACAATCATAAAGTTATCAAACATGAAGATATCGTCAATCTGCTTGACCGGAAGGGATACTTCGACAAGTCCAAAGCATTAACGCATGATGAATACATTCATGGCGCGGCTTCCAAAGCGGGCAGTTTTATCGGGAGGTCAGTCCTCGGTTCGGTCCTCGGTACCGTTCTTGAGGGGACGCCCCTCGCATTGCTAGCAATGCTTATCTAGCAGCAAATCTCATTCGTCCTACGACAGGTTTATCATCCTGCCAGCTCGCAGGCTCATCTTTATTTTCTTCTGGATCAGGTAACTTACTCTTCTGCTGACAAGAATGGGGAGATAATCTTTAATTTTCGCTTCCTTCGCAATTCTGTTGAGAACAATGCAATACAGTCTGTAGACATCTTCGACCGCTATCCCTAAGTGATCGGCGAGTGCTTTGATTGCGTTGCGATGCGCGGAATTAAGTGCGGCATTGTTGGGAACAGAGGTCTTCTCGACGCAACCGACCGGTTCTATACGTTCGGATAAAGCTTTTTTTAACATCTTTGTCTTGCCAAAATTCATTTAAGGAGAGACGCTCGATCTGTCAGTTCCCAGGGTAAGCCAATATCCATACGGCCAACATGACCGTAAGCCGCGAGCTTCCGATAAAAACCACCCTTTACGATTGACGGAAGAAGCCTGAGTCTGAACTGTTTCACTATAGCGGCGAGCCGGAAGTCAAAATGCCTTTCAACGAGCGACGCAATCTCGTCATCTGTAATCCGGCCGGTACCAAAAGTCTCGATCTGAATGCTCACCGGGCGGGAGAGGCCGATTGAATAGCTGAGCTGCACCTCGCATTCGTCTGCAAGGCCTGCCACGACGATGTTCTTTGCCGCATAGCGAGCCATATAGGCTCCCACCCTGTCTATTCTCATAGGGTCCTTGCCGCTCAGGGCAGCCCCGCTGTGACGGGAGTATTCGCCGTAGGTGTCGATTGCATTTTTTCTGCCGGTAAGGCCCGAATGAACTGAAGGTCCGCCTATGATAAACGGCCCGTCGGGATTTACGAATATCCTCGTAGCGCTGTCGGGTTTTATTTCTTCATCCTGAAATGCCGGTTCTATGACGGTTTCCCGCATTTCATCTCTAAGGCGCCTGAGATTGGGAGTTCCTTCGATATTCTGGCTTGCGATAAGCGTAATGCTGTGAATGCGCCTGGGCTTGCGGTCACGGTACTCGATCCCCACCTGTGTCTTACCGTCAGGCGAAAGATAAGGGAGAATTCTCTGCAGCCGTGTCGACGCAAGTCTACGTGAGAGCTTCCGTGCGAGCCATATCGGCAAGGGCATGAGCGCAGACGTCTGATTGCAGGCGAAACCGAAGACCGTCACCTGGTTTTTTACCGTAATTTTCTCGATCTCTTCATCGCTTAGGTCATTTTCGTCGAAGCGATTTGTTTCTTCAGGAAGTTCTTTAAGGCTCGTCAAGATGCTGCAGGTCTTTGAATTGAATGTATTTTGGTCATATCCCACCTGGCTGATGACCTGACGTGCAATGCCTGGAAAGTCCACCGAATCACCTGAACTAAATCTGGCCGCAATGAATACTATTGCCGTCGATACCGCGCATTCGGCAATGACCCTTGAGAACGGATCTTTCTGAAGAAAATGGTCGACGATGGCGTCGCTAATCTGATCACATAGTTTGTCGGGATGTCCCTCTGTCACAGATTCAGAAGTAAACATGAAATCTTTCTTCATGCGGGGCGCCTCCTTTATGGTGCCGGTTATCGCTAATGCATAATCCCTAGTTTAAGCTAAACGGAGTCGGCAATTACGAGCCCGTCCGGCAAGATGATAGAAGAATGCTTCTTATCCTCTTCTTTCGGTTTTGACTTGGTAGCTTCATTGACAAGGAGCGGCAAGACTGCACCGCCGCCGATGACCAAGCTGTCAAATAAGCCTATCGGTGTGATTCCAAGAAGCGTCCTCAGGCCGGGTACAGCCATGGCGAGTACCTGAAGCCCCATGGACCCGGCGATGGCTGCGTTCAAATATGGATTGGTCGGCATTTTCCCTTTGTCGAATAGGCTGTGAGTTTCGGATCTGCAGCTATAAGCATGAAAGAGTTGGCCAAAGGTGAGACTCATAAAAGCCATTGTGCTGGCCCTCGGACCTATGCCATAACGCGTTATGCCGTAAAGATAGGCTGACATAGAGCCTACAGAGAGCATCGCCGCCTCGAAGCCTATCCTCTTGAAATCAGATGTCTTGATAATAGGTTCTCCTGGGTCTCTCGGTGGCCTCATCAACACATCGGGCTCAGGCTGTTCAAGAGCCAGTGCAAGGCCAGGGGCAATGTCCGAAAGGAGGTTGATCCACAGGAGCTGCATAGCGTTCAGCGGGTGCCCCAACCCGCCTGCAATGGAGGTGAACATGACCATGATCTCGCTCAAATTAGTTGAGAGCAGGAAATGGACCGATTTTCTGATGTTGTTGTAGATCGTCCTGCCTTGGCTGATTGCGATGATCATCGTTTCAAGATTGTCGTCTTCCAAAACGACATCTGCTACTTCGCGTGCTACATCGGTTCCAGTGTGCCCCATTGCTATTCCGATGTCGGCAGCCTTTAGCGCTGGCCCGTCATTGATGCCGTCACCTGTCATTGCCACAACCCTACCTGCGGACTGCAGAGACTGGACGATCTGGAGTTTGTTAGCAGGGCTGACTCTCGCAAATACATGAACTTTTTTGCAGAGGGCTTTGAGTACCTCAGGACTTATGTCGGTGAGATGGGTCGAGTCGAGTATCTCAATCTGCTCACCCTTGCTCAGGTTCAGCTCCTTGCCGATGGCGTAAGCTGTAGAGCTCTGATCGCCGGTGATCATTACGGTATCGATCCCCGCCCTGTGAAAAACTTCAATGACGTCACCGACGCCGTTTCTAACCGGATCGGCCATTCCTACAAGACCGAGCCAGATAAACACCTGAAGACTATCGGTATCATTCTCTTCATTTTCAAGCAGCTTATAAGCCAGGCCCAGGACCCGCAAAGCATTTCCAGCCATTCTTTCGTTTTCAATCTCTATGTTCATTCTGTCGTCCTCGGTGAGAGGAAGTATCTTGCCATCCACGATATGTCGATCGCACATCTGTAGCACTTCGCCTGGACTGCCCTTCAAGGCGACAAGTTTCCTGTTATCGGGTACGCTATGTGTTGTGGTCATAAAATTACGCATTTCCGCGCGGTGTCCGATATCAGCAATCACAAACTTTTTCCTGAGCTGAATGACATCGATACCAGCTGCGAGGGCCATATGAATAAGGGCGTTTTCGGTGGACGAGCCGCTCACCATGTGCTGTTGCATCATTCCAACAGCAAGGCCCATTCCCTTCACATCCACAACCGGTCCCCCGCAAGGTTCTTGTGGGGTGCACCGTCTTACATCGCTTTCGTTGCAAAGGACGGCAATATGCAGAAGCCTCAGAAGTTCGTCGCATTCATAAGGATTCAGAATCTTGGAGCCATGGAAAAACTTACCGTCGGCTACCCGGACCTGTTTTTTCCCAGTATGCAACGCAACAATAGACATGCGATTCAAGGTGATGGTTCCTGTCTTATCCATGCATATCGTTTGGACAGAACCGAGCGTCTCAACTGCGTCGAGATGGCGAATGAGTACGTTGTGTTTCCTCATCCTGCGTATGCCGAGAGATAGCGTAGTCGTTGCGACTGTGGGCAGTCCCTCAGGAACTGCTGCAACAGCGAGGGAAATGGATATCTTGAGCATCTGGAGAAAACCGTATCCCCTCAAAAGGCCGATCAGAAAAACGATCCCGCAGACGGCGCCGCTTATAAGTACGAGTTGCCCACCCATCCGGTCGAGCTGTCTTTCCATCGGAGTTTCAGGGGGCCTTGCAGAGCCGACGAGGGTCTGAATGTGTCCGATTTCAGTATATCGCCCCGTGGCGATTACCACAGCGGCACCCTGACCCCCTGTGACGATCGTGCCCATATAGACCATGTTTGTGCGGTCGCCGAGTGGGATCTCATTGTTACCGTTAGCTTTATTGCCTTGGATCAAGGCAGCAGTACTTTTCACGACTGGCAGACTTTCTCCGGTAAGGGTCGATTCGTCAATGCTGAGACGGCTGGCATCGATGAGGCGTGCGTCGGCAGGCACATATGTCCCGGGCCTGAGTGCGATGATATCGCCGGGTACGACCCCTTCAGCTGCTATCTCGCGTATCTTGCTGTTCCTGATGACAAAGGCGGTCGGTCTTACGAGGCTTTTCAGGGAATTGATTGTCTTTTCAGACTGGCTCTCGGTTGCATACCCTATTGCCGCATTCGTTACGACTACCGCCATAATGACAATAGCATCGGCAACACCGCCTGTAACCACCGACACTGCCGCCGCAACTCCGAGGAGCGCTACGGGCAACGATTTGAACTGCTCTATGAAGATGCTGAACCCCGATCGAGGCACTGACTCAGGAAGCATGTTGGGGCCGTATTTTTTTAGGCGCTGCTGTGCTGCTTCATCGGAAAGGCCCAGGTCTTCATCGGCAGAAACGAGGCGAAGAACGGTATCCGCTTCGAGATTATGCCATTTCTCTTCCGGCTGATCTTCCGCATGGACAACGAGGTTTCTGAGTTTTCTCCTGCTCTGAAGATTGTGGGCTTCGGAGGAAGAAGACAGACGTCTGCCCGTTGTTTGCGCATCAGCCTCTTTCTTTCCGTTACCGCTTTGTACATGTTTTGCTGCCTCAGAGCCGGCTCCATATTCCGACACAATCCCTTCGAGAACCGGCGTTACCGATTGCCATGTATTGCCGGAGTTGTATGCAACAAGTACACTCCCGGTCACCGTATTAATCGAAAGAATAGTGATTTCTTCTTTGCCATACAGAGCACTCTCGATATGACGCCTAAGCGCCTCGGAGTGGCGGAGGCCGTCCACTTTAAAGCGAACCCTGCCTTTTACAGCCCAATGGACGGCCCTGACCACTGACTCTTATGCTCCTTTACGCCGACTTCTTTTGGATGTCACCTCGGGCGATGGGGTCTTTTTAGGTGCTAAGGCAGTTTCCCTGCTCTTGGGTAAGGCAGTTGAAGCGATGTCTTTGACTCCCTCCACCACACCGACGAGCATTTCCCTGACTGCCTTCACAGCCGTATTGCCGATCGTGCCGGCAGCTTCGATTGCTCCGCCTACGGCGACTTTTGCAACCTCTTCGACGTTTCCGCCCGTCTCTTTGGCTGCTTCGATAACCCCGTCGACGGCCCTTCTAGCAACAAGGCCAACATCGGCTCCGATTTCGGCAGCGCCCTTGACAGCGCCCTTAACCGTCTGCGAAGCAACATGGACTACATCTCCGCCAACATCGCTCACGCCCATCACCACTCCCTTAGCCACGTTCTTGGTGCTCAGGATGAGGCCAGTGCCGACTTCTTCTGTCGCCTGAATCGCGCCCTTTATGACATCTTTGGTAATCTCCAAGCCTTCACCTGCAACAGACCCTGTAGCCCGCAATGCGTTGGAGACGGTGTTACGGACGAGACTGACGATCTCAGCCTCAATCTCGTTGATCCCCTTCAGACTGCTGATAATGCCCGCCTTGACGCTGGATCCCGCCTTGCCGACTTCCTCTTTGACGCTCTCTTTTTTTACAGCTTTGGTTGCCATTTTATTCCTCCTTTGGAACAATGAATTATTGACTGTTAGCTCCGCCTTATCCTGGACAGCAACAAAAGATTACCATCACTGCTGTGACCTCCATGTTAAATATCGTGATGTTACTCTGCGTCGATATCGGGGCCTGCTTCATCGGGTTGCGACTTTAGGAAAATATTCATCGCATACCAGAAGACTGTGTACCACGCAGGAGCTGCAAAGTTTCCCTTTCCGATTTGGATGGCACCGAATGCAATGAGTCCCAGGAAAGCAAGGCCGCCTGCATTCGTAGAGCCGTTCGAAAACGATTGCACAAGTCCGTCAAGGTTGCGATAGACTGACGTTATGCTCTGATGAACAGACGGCGGTCTCACCGAGCTGAATTTTATTGTAAATATGCCCTTGGACCGTACGAAATCGATGATGTCTTTCGTATTACCGTCATGTTTGACAAGAACGCTTCCGGTAACCGGGTTGATTTCAATCTCGCTTATTCCGGGGCAGCCGGCCAGCTTTTCAGGCAGTGCCTTTAGATAATCTTCGCGGTACTTTTTCACCGGCATCTTGAGTCGCAGCCGCCTGGAAGATCGATGAACTATGTGCGCTTCTGGTATCATGCCTCTGGGGGGGGCGGAGGGGTCGCGACCTGTTCACCGGTTTCTGCAAGCTCAGCCTTCACTTCTGCAACCATGTCTTCCAGGACCTCACCGACTTCTGCGAAGTTTTCTTTTCCTTTTTCATAAAGGAGGATGCCACCCTTTATTGCAGCTTTTACTATGGGTTTTGCGGCGCCAACTATAACAGGCAGGATGGCTGGCCCCAGCACAGCTGCCCCAATCCCGATAGCAAGCCCTGTGAAAATATTACCTTTAAGTCCATTGTCAAGAATTCCCATCACATGCCTCCCGCGCATTCTGTGCTTTTTTCTAATTGTATTATAACTAAAAATAGTATGTACCTCTATCCCTTGTCCATTACTTCCTTCATTACTTACCTGACATCCGCAGCAATCGAAGTGACCGCTGTCCTTAGGCAAGTAATGAGAAATAATGGACGGAACGCGATTAACGTTTTTAAAGCACATTTTAATCAAGATCGGAAAAGATTATGGCTACATAATTTCAAGAATCGGTTCTCATTGCAAACACCATACTTCTTCGTCGAGTTATTGGGTGGTATTTATTACCACAGCCTCGCGCTTGTCACCTATGCCTCATTCATGGCTTTCTATGTCTCGTGGCTCTCAGAAAAATCCCCGACGAGTACCAAGACCTCCGGATACGAAAGGGCAAAGGTACTGTCCGGTTTTCTTCTCTTCCATATTTTTTTCGATGCCTACGACAAAATACTTCATCCCGAGCCTTTAGAAGCAGATAAGATTCTCCTGATCGCCGTAATCGGCCTGGCTGTTAATGCTTAAGGATTACTGATGTTTTATAAGCATACTGCGGACATCAACCTCAAGGGCGCAACGATGCTAATATTGAATGATCTGCCAGACTCCGTTGGGGTTATAATATCCGCTATTATCATAAAATTCACCGGCCTTTATTTCGTCGATCCTCTTAACGGTGTACTGATAGGGTTGCTCGTTGCTTATCCGACGTACTTTTTTGATCAGAGAAAGCCTTCATATACCAATGGCAAGCAACCCTGCCAAAATAGACCCGGAGGATGCCAGAAGATTTATCTACATGAATTTCGTGGACATCAGCGACATCAAGGACTTACACATATGGGGTTGTCTCCGGAAAAAATAATGATGGCTGTGCGAATCAGGACAAAAGGGTACAGCCTATCACAGAGAAGGAATCAAAACGATGAAGCATCGCCTTCGAGAAGAGTACGGATTTTCTGACCTTTATCTGGAACTTTACGCGCGCAATCGCTTGCAATAACAAACGTTTGCAGGATATGGTTCTGAGCGGCAAGGCCTGATAAGCAGGCCTTCCCGCCCTAGTTATTTCGATTAAGAACAGACAGCCGCTTCGTGTTCTCCGGCGACGCGTCGAAGTTTCTTCCTGACTCCTACCTCACTTTCATAAATCCTCTTTACTCCATCTCCCAGCGATCGTTCGATGTCGCGTATATTGCTCACAAGTCGGTGCATGCCGATCACTTCGACTGAGGCGGCCTGGTCCGTTCCCCACAATGTACGATCCAGTGTCACATGCCGTTCGATGAAAGATGCCCCGAGTGCAACGGCGGCCCATGTGGGAGCAAGCCCAGTTTCATGTCCCGAATACCCGATGGGTACGCCCAGGAACCTACCCATTAGCGTCGGTACCATACGGAGGTTCAGTTCAGCAACCTTGCAGGGATATGCAGAAGTGGAGTGCGCTATTAGGAGATTGTCTGTTCCGACAACCGCAATGGCATTCTCTATTTCTTCCATCGTGGACATTCCCGTCGAAATCATCAGCGGCTTGCCGGTGGCCCTCATTCTCTTAAGAAGTGAGGAGTCCGTCAGGGAGGCCGATGGCGCCTTGTGAAACGGCGGGGTGAAATGATCGATAAAATCTACTGCTTCCTCGTCCCAACATGAAGCAGACCACATAATCCCTCTTGTCTTGCAATATAGGTCTATCTCTGAATAATCATTGTAGTCGAATTCGACCCGGTGACGGTAGTCGATGTATGTCATTCTGCCCCATGGCGTGTCACGCTCCACATACCATTGATCTTTAGGGACACAAAGCTCCGGGGTCCTTTTCTGGAACTTCACGGCATCGCAGCCAGCAAAGACTGCCCCATCTATCATCTTTTTTGCCATCTCTAGTGAGCCATTGTGGTTGATACCGATCTCGGCTATGACAAAGACAGGCTGCCCATCTCCAATTTCAGTACCGTTGACATTGACTTTTCTGCGGACGTTCATGTTTTATTTCCTCCGTTTCATTATTCAGGAGAAGCTTTCCTGTGGTTTACACGTGCAGAGATGATGATCTCTGCGAATTCCCTGAAGGCCCCATGGCCTCCTTTGGCCCTGCAAACGATGTCAGCCTCATATTTCACGGAAGGATAAGCGTCATTGGGACATGCTGAGAGTCCGACGCTGTTTATGATACCGATGTCGTTTACATCGTCACCAATAAAAGCTACTTCTTCGCTGCTGAGGCCTTTTGCCCCGAGAATTTCAAGCAGCGCGGCGGCCTTTTCTTTGATTCCGAGATGCAATTCGGTAATCTGCAACTTTTCAGCTCTTTTTCTGATCGACCCGGATAACTCTCCGGTAATAATCCCGGTCTCAACGCATGCCAGTTCTCTCAACAGGGCCACTCCCATGCCGTCACGAATGGAAAATCGCTTCATGGCCTCGCCGGCGTCTGAATAGTAAACTCCGGTATCGGTCAACACGCCATCCACATCCGAAAGTAGTAGCTTGATCTTTTCAGCCTTTTGCCTGATCATCGCTTGCGAAGACCTGCCGTTTCTCATATGGCGGTCCACCCCCCATCTACAACCAAGTTCGCACCGGTCATATAGCCTGAAGCATCGCTCGCCAAAAAGATGACAGCACCCCGGTAATCAAACGGTCGCGCCATTCTTCCGAGCGGGGTACGCTCACAGTAGTTCTGTATAAAAAATTCTTCCTGCATGTTTTCAACACCCCCTGGAGACAAGGCATTGACCCTGACACCTTTGTGCCCCCAGTACGCGGCAAGGTGTTTGGTAAGCGCCAAAACCGCACCTTTGGTCGTAGGATAGGCCGGTGACTTGTAAAAGGCTTGTTCGCCAGTCGGTTTGCGGTAAATAGACTGATCAGGGGCAACCATTCCATATGTTGAAGCAATGTTGATGATGGACCCATGGCCCTGTTCCGCCATTGAAGCGCCGATGATCTTGGAGCAGAGAAAAACTCCGTTGACATTCACATCCATGAGCTTTTTCCAGACCCCCAGGGGGTAGTGCTCTACTTGCGAGAGTTTAGCGGCCATAGTCGGGTTTTCAAACTTTTCATTGATCGCTGCGTTATTGACGAGGACGTTGACATGGCCGAAGCGGTCGATGGTCCTCTCAAGAAGGTTTTCTACCGAGCTTTGGTCTGTTACATCAACACCGACACCAAGGCCGCGTGGTGTTAATATCTCGGCAAAGTCTGCGCAGCCTTTTTCATCAAGGTCGCATACAACGACGTAGGCACCTGCCTCCGCAAGAGCGATGCAGTGCTCTTTGCCCAGGAGTCCCAGAGCGCCAGTTACAATGGCAACTTTATCGTTGAGCGAGAATAGGTCCATATTTCGGTTTCGTGTTGAAATTGCTTGTTCTGCGGAAAACCGCCTCTACAGGCTTTCCTTTTAAATGCATCTTTATATCACCTGTTTCAATAACTGTCTTGAGAACGGGCAGGATTTCCTCATAAACACCGATGAGATGATCGATGTCTTCATCGCTGTGGGAGTAGCTTATATTGTGAAAGCCGGACCAGAGTATGCCGCGCCGGAACATTTCCTGCTGGAGAAATGACTTCATCTCCAGGGGGTTTCCCGCCTCATTGCCGAAGGTGACAAGTGTCCGGCAGTCCAGTCCGACGCAACTGGTATACTTCTCCAGACCCCATGAGCTTGACACGGTGTTGTAAGCGTTTTTTATTTTGGCGCCTTGCCGCGCCAGATACTGGGGCACTTCTTTATCCTTCAATTCCTTGATGGTAGCCTTCGCGGCGGCAAGCGACAATGTCTCACCACCAAAGGTAGTAAAGAAAAAAACGTCATCTTCGAGCAGGTCCATGAGCTCCGACTTTCCGGCAAGCACCGACAGCGGCATGCCGTTGGCGACGGCTTTGGAGAAACACACGATATCTGCGTCGATACTATAGTATTTCTGAGCGCCGCCCAGAGCGATCCTGAAACCTGTCCACATCTCATCGAAGATGAGTACGATGCCGCGGTCTGAGCATATTTGCCGTAAACAGGCAAGGAACCCGTGCTTGGGTTCCTCAAACGCAACCGGTTCGAGGATGACACAAGCGATGTCGTCATCCAGCGAATCCATGACCGAATCCAGGTCGTTATAATTGAACGTGAAGGTCAGGTCCTTGATCGCCTGCGGGATTCCTCGGTCTCTGTCGGTCACGCCGATATACCAGTCGTGCCAGCCATGGTAGCCACAGCACAGTACCTTGTCTCGGCCCGTATACGCCCTGGCAAGCCGCACCGCGGCTGAGGTGACATCCGCACCGGTTTTGCTAAATCGGACCCTTTCGGTGTTAGGGACAACTGACCGAATGAGTTCAGCAACTTCAACTTCGAGCGGATGCATCATCGAAAAAGTGATGCCGTCTCGAAGTTGGCGACGAATGGCTTTATCGACCTTTGGATAACAGTAGCCCAAAGACAATGGTCCAACAGCCATGGTGAAATCAATGTATTCATTGCCGTCAACATCCCAGACATGAGAGCCCTTTCCCTTCATTAGGTATTTTGGGGCGACACCCTTGATATACTGGGTCGGCCCCTTTGCGAGTGTCTGTGTTGCGTTGGGGATGAGGTTTAAGGCTCTGGCATAGAGCTTGTCAGATTCGGTAATCGAGGGGTAGTCATGATTAAATCCTACAGTGTTAGGCATGGATTGTTCCTCCGTTTAAGCTTTTCAATATCCGGTCCGCGATCTGTCGGCCGGTAACCCCCTCGTATTCTAGGACCTGTGGCAGGAGCGCCGGTCTGAACCAGTGATTATCGAGGGCTATAGGCAGAACTTTGCCGGCAATCCTTTCCCGGATAAGAAGTTCGCTTACGATAGAATAGAGCCCACCTGTGACAAAATGGTCTTCGAGCGTAACGACAAGTGAAGTTTCGCTAGCGGCAGCTCGCACAACCTGTTCATCAATAGGGACGACGGTGCGCAGATTGATAATCCTCACCGACCTACCTTTTTCCTCCAGGACCCTTTTTGCCTCAAAGGCCTCTTTGAGGAGGATTCCATAAACTATGATCGAAATGTCCTTTCCGTCGGATATCACCTCAGCGCTGCCAATCCTGAAATGAGGTGAATGTTTAATTGGCGGCTTCAGATGGTTCAACCTGATGTAACATGGGAACGGGCTTTCCAGTATATCCTTAAGCCCGATGACAAGCTCTTCTTCGTCCGCTGGGCAGAATATCTGCATCCTGGGGATGCCCCGCATGAGAGAGATGTCTTCGAGGGCCTGATGGGTCGGGCCGTTGGCCTCTGAGAGAAATCCGGCCACGCTGCCTGCTAGCTTGACCGGCAACCCGGCCAGGCCGATGTCTGTCCTTATGAACTCGAAGGCCCTCATCGTCATGAAAGCGCTCAAGGCATGGACGACGGGGATGCGGCCTCTGAGCGCAAGACCAGCTGCTGCACCGATCAGGGCCTGTTCGTTAATGCCGGTATCTATAAACCGATCCCCAAGGGACTCCGGAATTGACTTTATGGATGCGCGGTTTTCAGCTGTCATTACAAAATAGCGCTTATCAGCAAGGGCTATTTCTGTGAGTCGCTCCTGATAGGTCATAATCTGATTCCCGATGTTTTCGACATAAGTTCCTTATGCATGCTTACGCGAAGCTCATCTAACGAATGTCCAATTTCGTCCTCCGTAAAATTGCAGAACCAGCGGTCTGCCCGGCATTCGATCTTCGGCAACCCCTTGCCACGTAATGTCTCCGCAATTACGACACTCGGTCTTCCAAGGTCAAACGGAATCCTGGAAAAAGTCTCATCCATGTCGGAGAAGTCATGTCCATCTATGGTCACCGCCGATAATCGGAAAGAATTGAACTTCTCCTCCAAAGGATCAAGAGGGACTAACCTTTCCGTCCTCATGTTTGCCTGGAACCTGTTTCTGTCCACGACGATGATGAGGTTGTCGAGCCTGCGGGCTGCGGCAAAAAGGCAAGCTTCCCAGTTGCTGCCCTCGTTTAATTCTCCGTCTCCGAGTATGACCGTAACGCAGTTTCGGGCGCCGCTCATCTTGCAGTCAAGGGCCACTCCTGTTGCAACTGGCAGGATATGGCCGAGCGAGCCAGAATGGAATTCAACGCCTGGTACGTTGCGGTTTGGATGCCAGTATATGTCGTCATCTATTCTTAGATGATTCGTTAACCTGGCGTGATCGAGTATCCCCACCTCTGCGAGTGTTCCATAAAGGGCAGGGACAGCGTGACCCTTTGACAGGAAGAGATAGTCACGATCAGGGTCGTCCAGGTTGTGGCACGAAATGTTCATAAAGCGTGAATAAAGATATACGAGCAGGTCGGTGCATGAGAATGCTGCACCGGTGAATGCGCCGCCCTTAGTGGACATGCGCAATATGTGTTCGCGCACCCTCAACGCTCTTTGGTATAATGCGGTCAAATCATCGTCTGTCATTCAACACCTCTCAATAGGTTCCAATTTTGTCTGCTCTGCGTTGATGGTTTTGAGATCTTTGAGGTGATTCCGGTACCAGTTCACACCAACAAGGTGCTTGTTTATATCCATGAGTTCAGGCTTACCGGCAACAAGATCGAGAATATCGTCAACGCCGAAAAAAGGATTGACGATCGCCAGTTCATCATAGATTCGTCGTATGAGGAGATAATCTTCTTCATAGTCAATGACCCATCGATGGCTCATGGAATAGTCGAGACCTTTCTCCCACGCAACATTGCCTGTACGGAACCTGTCAGTATTCTCCCAAATATATGGGGTAGTGTGCTCCCGCTCAAAGTCCTTATTTGCTTCCACCCATGCCGCACGCAACGCTGACATCGAGATTACCTCGACATCGTTGCCATCAGGGTAACTCGCCGGATGCAGGTTGCTCACATAATCGAAATTGTCCCGGTTCCGGAAGTAAAAACCGATAACTCTGTCAATTATGCATGGGTCGATGAGTGGACAGTCAGATGGTATCTTTACCACGACATCTGCATGATGACTGAGGGCGGCTTGGTAATGCCGGTCCAGCAGATCCAGAGGATGGCCTCTGAAGCAGGTAATATATTCTTTTCTACAGATTCGTTCGATAGCATCGTCCTCTTCTAAGTTTGTAGTGGCCACCATGACATTGCCTGTCAATGAGGCGCACCGGATCCGCTCGATCATCCTCACAAACAAGGGCTTGCCGCCAAGTGGTTTCAGGACTTTTTCAGGCAGGCGTGTCGACCCCACCCTTGTCTGGATGATGGTCACAATATTACGTCCGTGATGCTCAGTCAAGGTATCCCCTGCATGACTCTGCAATATTTCGGGCGGAGCTTCCGCCGTTCTGAACCGGGACGAGACGCTTTAGCATTTCTATGTCAAAGTACGAATGTACCTCTTTCCTTAGAGCAATTCCGGTAAACGTAAGGGAAGAGTACTGTGTGATAAGTACGTCGCAATTGGCCACCATATGATGTGCATTGCCGTCGGTAAGGACCAATGCATGAGGAATTAAGCTTTCTATTTCATTTGTCGAGCGCTTTATATTCTCATTGGGATGGAGTTTGAAGATTAAAGGCCTGTCTCCGGCTATCATCAAAGATTTCCGCAGAAACTTTTTCCTGTTATCGTATTTAAAGGTCTCCCGCGCATCTGATGTTGCAACAAACACGTAATTCCGATAAGGAAAGTCGTTGGTGCGGTACCTTTCTACATGATCGAAATTGGGTATGCCTGTCACCTCTATCTTCTCAGGCTTAACACCCTTTCGTATAAAAAGCTCCCGGTAGCCCTCAGAGGCTACACAGAATTTTTCATATTGATGTGACAATCCGGTGGTTGATGTGCTGGCGAGATAGCGCGGTAGCTTGAACCATTTCGACATATAGAACATTATATTTTCAGGGTCGGTCATGCCTTCCTGGACAAGGATGATTTTCTTATTTTTAATGTTCCTCTGGACGATCAGGTCCGAGCAGGTAAACACAAGATCGTAGTTGTTCATCTTGCCTTCCAGGTCGACAGGGCAGCCGGCTTTGCTCAGATATTCTTCGGTTTCCTTCCTGAAACGTCCGCCCATGATGGTGAAATCGAGCATCCCGTAACTGGTCAAATGTTTGACAATGCCGTCACCATAAAAAGGCGTGAACCAACACTCATGCTGAGTCAGGTGCTGGGAAATCTGGTGCATTTGTGTTGTTTGATTCATTGAACCGCACATGAACAGGATCTTCTTCATTGGCATCGCATTCATAATAGATGAAATGTTGTTAACGGATTATTAAGGTCATATTACACTTTGATTACAGAAGACAAAAAACTGGGAGGACCGAAGCTCGGTCCTCCCAGTTTAAGAGAGAGGCTACACACGAATGCCGACCGTCAATTCAATTTCGCTGCCAATTAATTGTGTTTCACCTCACCGGAAAATATGTAGTCATTATCCTTTTGAGCAGAGTGACAGCTGATGCAAGCTTCTACCTTTCCGGATGCGACAATATATCCGTTAGGGGCTGAGTATTTCACCCAGAACCAATCGCCAGCTTCCGGGTTATAGCCCTTTATCTTATACATCACAGTGCATCCTTGAAGGTTTTTATCAGGATTATAGTTCTCCATGACGATTATCGAGCCGTCAGCCATGCCTTCATTCTTTTTTAATGAATCAATCGCAATATTGTTCGCGCGGGCGGTGACAAAGGCGCCATGCGGTTCTTTGGCAGAAGTAAATTCGTTTTTGCCGGGGCCAAGACTCCATAGCTTATAATTGGGTTTTGACAGAGTAATGAAGTTGTACAGCTTGCCGGCATCGGGGCCTGCCAAGGGGAACTTGGTGCCATCGATAATTAAGTCGTGAATAGCGTATGCAGAACAGGCAAAGAACACTGCAACTGCTGCGGTTAAGACTACCAGTAAATTCTTTTTCATACTTTCCTCCAAGCATATTATGGTTACAGTGTAAGCCTTCAAAGAGGCATTTCAACAATTATTTACAGAGTATCAATGGAATGTTACGCTCATGTTAAATTATTGTGACAGGACAGTTAAAAGATAAGGCAAATATGGCAAGTCCCTCGACAACAGGAGGGTGCAAGAGAAGATGCCTAGAATATAGGACAATTAATATAACTGTAATATCAGCTTCATCTATACGTAACAGATGACTGATACAATATCCGTCAGGATTGGTCGATATTAATGGAACGAGGTGAAATGATGGCGTGGATGTATATTGTCATAGCAGGCGCATTTGAGATTGGCTGGATTTACAGCCTCAAGGGCACTGAAGGCTTCACAAAATTGTTTCCATTTATCCTGTCTTATGCCCTGTGCGGCCTGGGGGCGGCCTTCTTCCTCTCTCTTGCCCTGAGGCAGCTCCCAACGGGTTCGACATATGCGATATGGGTTGGCATTGCCGTTGCGGGGACCAACCTGATCGGGATGTTCTTTCTTGGAGAACCCTATAAGCTCTCACAGCTTACTTTCATCTGCCTGATAATGGTTGGCATCATAGGACTCAAGCTTACGGCGGGCTGAAAGGAGATCGCTTCTAAGTATAATCATTAATTATCTGAAGCCCATGAGACTGTCCACACACACACTTTCCGATTTCTACTATTTTCAATACCTAATAAGCCTCGATGTACGCCACCTGTATTACGGATGGTATTCGTGTGAAGAAGGTTTTCTTATCAAGAACGACATACTGGCAGCTTGATCACGCTTTCATAAGAACAGCATGCCTCGGCTATCCTCGCGACCCGCGGGCAGTTTTAATTATATAATCCAACGTATACAACTTCTTTAGCATATACACTTTTTTATGCCTCTGACATGAGGCATGAGCTTTAACAATCAAAATTCAGGTGTAGCAATCGCCGAACTTGAGACGACCGTCACAAAATGCAGTGATGTAACCATATTGCAATCTGGTATTCATGCTGAGGTAAAGTTTGCGTGGTCTAATTTGTATTAGGATAATTTGGCGGTACACATTTTTTAGGGGAGGTACATTGCGCAGGGATGTTTTCGTTTCACCGAGAACATTGTCTGGGAATTCACGAAATTTGTTCAGAACATGTAACAAGCAAAGCCATTTGTTCAGAAGCGGCTTCCATAATGTAGAAGCTAGCAATATCAACTGAGGCATGTACAGGACATTAGCGAACTCATTGGGGGTCATCCATGTTAGTAGACTTTCCGGGACGGTCATCTCAACGCGAAAAGACGCAAGAGAAGTCTGCAATGAAGACTAGATTTATCAAAGACTATATTAGAACCTATCTCAAAATCGTTTGAGTAGTATGCATATAGACGCAAGCTGTACAAGACCGAGGAAATTCTCGGGGTAGTATTCCCAGCGAACAAGGAGACGACGATGCCATTGAAGCCAGGCCCAGAAACGTTCAACTATCCAGCGTCTCTTATATCGACGAAGTTTTCTTCCGTCCTGCGTCGGGTCTTTCACTCGGTTGCTTTTATGAGGCGCGATCATATCGATTCCTTGTTTGCCAAGATCATCGTCAAGGTCATCACTGTCATAGGCCTTGTCGCCAATAAGCTTCTCAGGCTTTGCTTCCATCATATAAAAATCAAACGTCAGTTGAACCAATGTCACTTCATGATGATTCGCCGCATGAGTACAAACGGCAAGCGGAAGTCTATGCCTGTCAACGATTCCCATGATCTTCACGCCCTTGCCGCGCTTCGTTTTGCCAATGTCGGCATCACCGCCTTTGGCAGAGGCAAAGGTGGCATCTATAAATCTTTCTCGTTCATCAATTTCTCCTTGCTCTCTCAGCGTATTGGCGAGGCTTGTCAGGACATTGCGAAGCACTTCGCTTCTACACCACTGCTGAAAACGACGATGAACTGTTTTGTAATTCGGAAAGCTCTGTGGCAACATGTGCCATTGCGCTCCAGTATTCAATATCCACAGAACAGCCTCCAAAACTTTGCGCGTAGGAACAGGTTTTCGACCAGCACGGCCATCTGGAATGTTCTCCTCAGGAAAGTGCTCACGTATCAATTCCCATTGTGCATCACTCAAACGCATCCTTTATGATACATCATTTTAATTTTGAGATAGGTTCTAGTAAATCCCATGCACAAAGCGAATTCAATCTTTACAAAGAAGTAATATACGAATTAATCGACAGTGAAGCATTTGCTATCTACTTCCAGCCTATACTTTCTGCGACTGACGGCTCAGTGTATGGATACGAGGCACTTAGTCGTATACAATCGGGATATAATAATCCTTTCGGCAATACCGCCGATCTATTCCGAAAGGCCAAAGAGACTAACGTGATATCATCCCTCGACCTGCACTGCAGGCGCAATGCAATTCGTGAAGCGGCATTGCTGGGGCTTAAAGAGAAACAATCATACCTGTTCATCAACATTTGCCCGGAGACGCTGATGTGCTCGCAATACAAAGTCGGCATCACAGATGAGATTGCTGAACAGTGGGGGATGCCTAAGGAGAAGATCGTTCTTGAACTGTCTGAAGAAACGGCCGTAGAAAATTACACTCTTTTCAAGGATGCGATCGCCCACTATCGGGCGCAAGGGTACAAAATAGCCATTGATGATTTTGGGGCTGGGCTGGGCGGGTTAAAGATACTCTCTGCGCTAAAGCCGGATTTTGTAAAGATAGACCGGCACTTTATAGCCGACATTGATAGGAGTACCATAAAGTTTAACCTCCTGGAATCCATCGCCACTGCATGTCACAGGATTGGCATCGAAGTCATTGCTCTGGGTGTAGAGCTTCAGGAAGAGTTGGATGTCGTTATTAATATGGGCTTTGAATTGCTGCAGGGATACCTCCTGGGTAAACCATCCCCCTCTCTTGCTGTCAATGAAAATCTTTTTACAACGGTCGGCCGTTCAAAAACGAACTGCAACAGATGCGACAACAACACCGGTCGTCATTTCAATGTAATCGGCGACATCTGCCGCAAAGTTGATCCCATATACCCTGCGGATCCATTTGCGAAAGCAGTCGGCAGGTTCTCGGGAGATACAGGACTCAGGGGCCTGCCTGTTGTTGTAAAAGGCACCGTGCTCGGGATGCTGCACAGGACAAGGTTCACTGAGCAGCAGATACTGGGAAGATTCGGATATGGCATGTACCTCAATTCGTACAAGAATATAGGCGCCGTGATGGAACGGCGTTTTCTGCTGGTCGATGAGAACGCTTCGCTCGAACACGTGGCACAGAGGGTCAATGCACGGGAGGCGGTTTTTCTATATGACGATCTTATCGTGACGACACATGGTCGATATCGCGGAACGGTGGCGGTTAGCGACCTTCTGGAGGCCATGACGGAACGCAGCATCAGTACCGCAAAGAACTGCAACCCGCTTACCGGACTTCCGGGAAATGTGTCTATTCAAAAAGAGATTGAAAAGAGGCTGTCCCAAAACATGCAATTCGATGCGTGCTATATAGACCTGGACAATTTCAAGCCTTATAACGACCACTACGGATTCGAAAAAGGAGATATGGTAATCCGATGTCTAGCCGGTATTATCAATGACGCTATGAGTGCCGTTGATAACGACAGGTTTAACTTCGTCGGGCATATCGGAGGTGATGACTTTATACTTTTGACCCGCCCATCAATTTCGGTAACTGTATCGGAGAAGATAATCCATAAATTTGCATCAAGTTTGCCGGAATTCCATGGGATGGAAGATTTTGAAAAGGGAGCTTACACTTCAAAAAACAGAAAAGGAGAAACAGAGAAATTCGATCTTTTGTCGCTTTCAATCGGAATTGTAAGCACGGAAGCTGGCAAGATTGATTCATATGCGCAACTGGCTTCTATAGCCACAGAGGTTAAGAATTTGGCAAAGATGCAGAAAGGTTCTTCAATAATCAGAGATAGAAGAATAAGCACGTATTAATGACCAGCCGATTCAGATATGACAGATTTTAAAAAGCAATAGATTATCGGTTTGCCAGCCAAACATGTTTTGGAATGTTGAGGCGATGTCAGTGTGCGCAATATCGCGGTGTGACCTAGCTTGACAGTAATATGTCTTTCGTTTGAATGAAGTGATAAAAGAAGACGGGGAAGCCCGGGGGTGGGCCTCCCCGCCTTTGGAAGGGGGACAAACTTCTATAAGCATAGCGTCCAATTGATGACGGAATAATGACACATGAATGACAATAACGTTAAAACGATAGCGGAAGCAGCGGACGCTTCCGAATGATCTATCTGCTAATGAGGAATTAATCAACGTAATGAGCGCAAAAATTGTATGTCAATTACGACCGTAACAGCACGTCCCCTCGGGCATTTCTTCAGCCCGAGTTATCTTAATTCCAATAGCTGTGTGGATCACCCGATTGTTAAATAGCAACCCTAAATACCTAAAGGTTCAAAAAATAAAACAGATAACTCATACTGCCGATTTTGGCCAGGATTAGCATCCTTGATATCACTTATGCCTAATTTCTCTGATTCATTCGCAAGTAAAAGACGTATAAATCAGATAAATATATCGCACTGAAAATCACGATAACTTATTCGCAAAAAATGCGGTGTTACGACATGTTATGCTTAAATAACTGCTGTCAGGATCGAGTACATTATGAAAATTTTACCACGTTTTGCTTAATTCGACGACTGATATTGCTTAATTCCACAGGTGTTGTAGCAGTGGTGGTTTGTACGATAAATGTTGAAGAAAAGCTATTACGTGGCGAAGACAGTACTGCTAGTTGTTAAAGATCGAAATCAGGCGGTCGGGCGGGACAAACACTACGCGGATAGTTTCCAGTTCTTCCCCACAATCTTGAAAATTGCATTGACGCGCGCTCAATTCAGGTGTTATTATGGCTAGCCGCAAAAAAGCATATTACTGTTGAAAGGCGTTCAGATGGCATCGCGAAAGAAAAGATTGCGTGGCGCCCCACCCCTTCAAGTCTCTCATTCGCGTGCGCGCCCCAATGCAGCGTCTGAGCCGCCCGCAGGACCCAACCAGAATCAGGCATGGAACGAAACCAGCGGAAAGCCCGGTGTCTTTCACATCTGGAGCGTTTCAGCGGTTTTATTGGCACTAGTGCTCGCCGTTGGCTTCTATGTCCGCATCGAAACGCTCCAAGTCTGGCGCACGAAGCCTCAGCAAACTTTCTTTCAGGGCCAACCCATGCTTTTCGAGAGCGATGGATATCACTACCTACGGCTGGGTCGTGATCTGATCGCCGGAACTTATGGTAAGACGGACGATAAGCGAGGAGTGCCAGACCATTTGGTAGTGCGGCCCCTGCTTCCACCACTACTCTCTGTCCTCTCGGCTGCGGTCGCCAAGATTACCGGTGCCGCCTATACTTGGATCGGTGCCCTGCTAGCGCCTATGATCGGTATCCTTGTCGCCTTCCCCGTCTATTTTGCAGGAAGGAGATTCGGTGGGCCTATAGCCGGGCTGGTGGCCGCTTTAGCGACTCTGTTGGCACCCTTTTACACTTACCGTACCAACTTCGCCTTTTTCCGCCCCGACGGGCTCGAGGTTTTGCTATCAGTGTCAGCATGTTACTTTGCCCTCCGTTTCGGAACTATACAATCCCGGAAAAGGTACCTAGATTTTGCCGGATGGGGGGTATCCTATTTGCTCCTCCTCTGGGCTTGGGGAGAAACGATTGCCAACGGCACTCTTCTCTGTTTGCCGCCGTTTTGTGTGGCATTGGCTCTCTTTTACCGGCCACACCGCAGGGAAGCAGCGGTGTTTTTCGGCTTACTCGCATCAATTATCACAATTGCGGCTTTGCTAGCAGGGCGGCAGCTGCTATCGGGGTTTCAAGTTCTTGCTGGATATACCCGGTTTCTATTCTCGGGGAGTGGGGAAGATTTCTTCCCTACAATCGGATTCGATGTTTCAGAGATGAAGAGGTTACCGTTTACCGAGTTCGCCCATTTTGCCTCGGGCAACGTGTTGCTGTTGGTGGCTTCTTTTGTTGGGCTCGTTCTTTTAATCCGAAAGTATCCGAAGGAGTTATCGATTTTTGTCTCTCCGCTTATCATTGGATTGTCTTCCTATTTCCGCGGCGTGCGTTTCATCATTTTTCTCACACCGATGATGGCTCTCGGTTTGGGTTACCTGGTTCATGTGGTCGCCTCCCAGTTTACGGATAAAGGTAGGAAGGCGGTAGGAGCGATTGCCACAGTCTTGATCGGAGTGCTGCTCTATCATGCTGCCTTTCCTCGGACACTACTCCACCCGAGCGTGCATCCTGCGGTGGCGGCGGGAATGAAGTTGGCCGGAGAAAAGACACCCGCCGATGCGATCCTTTGGGCGTCTTGGGACCAAGGATATCCGCTCCTGTACTGGGCGGACCGAGCCACCTTAGCGGATGGGGCGATCATGAGTCCGGGGCTTAGCGTCTATCTTTGGCTCCCCTTGGCCACGAGCAACTTCCGTCTATCAGCCAATTTCATGAAGTTCTATGCCACTCACGGAATGGACGGTATGGAACGGATCTACCGGGCCGTGGGGGGTGACCGGAAAAAGGGGTTCGCACTCATCAAGGAAGTTCTGGGCGCCGGACCGGAAAAGGGGAGGACCATCCTGGCATCGACAGCGTTGAGCCCGGAGGGTGACCTCAGAACCACGGACGAATGGCTGAACTACCTCTATCCCTCGACAAGCCGACCCCTATACCTGTTCCTTGATTATTCTCTGACGCGAAGCGCATATACGTGGTACTGGGCCGGGACGTGGCAGGGCAGGCCAGAGGAGGGACGGCACCCGGCATACGAGTCGTTTCAGGGAATCCGGCAGGAGAACGATGAGCTACTGTCCGAAGAGGGGTTGCGAGTAAACCTTACGTCGGGGGAAGGGACGGCTCGGGGCAAGGCTTTCAGAGTGACTGAGCTTCTCATCATAGACAACGATAAAATTGTTCGTCGCAGCTACGGAACACCCGGCAGCCATTTGGAAATACTGCAACCTATGCAATTTGGCGCCGTAATGGATGAGCAGATCGCCGCATCGGTGTTTAATATACTCTTTCTCCGACACGAAGCGCCACCGCGCTATTTCACGCCTGTCGCCCTCCAGTCTCCCTTCTTCCAGCTCTGGGAAGTGCATGGGGACGCGAGCCAACGCTGAACGCAGAAACGAGCCGAAGGCTGCATCGTCGGAGATGGCCTGGACACGCGGACTAAGAGACTCTTGCTGTCGTGAAGGTCCCAGCTTCCTTAAGCTTCAGGGGCCGGTCTAGGATTATTCACGCTCTTCTAATCCATAATTGTCATTAGCGATGCGAAGGGGAGGACGCAGGCAGATCACAATCCTTATGATTTGCACCGGAGTTTTTCAAACCACTGCAGTCGGCGCATACCTCGAAAAGGCTGGAGAATACGCTATTGCACAAGACCGACTGCCTGGAAAGACTCATCAGGTTATCGGCTATCATGACGCAGTTCCTTGCCCTTTCAGTGGCTCAGTGACGCAGAAAATCTGTATATTGAAATTGTCAGCACCGAAATCGTCCTTCAGTTCCTTAAACATGTTCTGTGCATCTGCCCGCATCCAGTAGTTTGTCCAGACAAGATGAGCCGGAAGCTCAAGGCTTGTAACAAAAAAGCCATATAGATAGTCTTTTATCTCCACATCTTCAGCATTTAACATAAAAAAAAGACGGGGAGGCCAGGGGGACAGACTTTTATAAGCATATCGGTCAATTGATGACGGGATATTGACAAATGAATGACAGCGACGTTAAAACGATAGCGGAAGCGCCGTACGCTTCCGGTTGGTCTGTCTATTAAGAGAAATTAGTCAACGAAATGAGCGCAAAAATTGCATGTCAATTACTGTCGAAACGGAGCATTGTCCCTCGGGCATTTCTTTAGCCCACGTTATCTTAATACCAATAGCTGTGTGGATCACTCGATTGTTAAATTGCAAACCTAAGTACCTAAGTTAAGAAGATACAAGTCTCTGAAATAAAACGGATAAACAATACTAACCTGATTGTAATTTTACTGTCATCAAGCTGTAACATTCAACTGTTATGATTTGGGCAAGAAGCGATGAAATCGGGAAGGTTCAACGGAATATCCAGAGTAGAGAATAACGGAAAGCGATGGAGAGGTTACAAAAAATCATGGATATTATCAAGGACCTAATGGACAAGAAGTTCACTGGATACATAAAAATTAATTTTGCAGGCGGGGCCATTCAGAGAGTTGAGAAGTTTGAAGAGATACTAAGGAAGTAACGAAGCAGCATCATTAGGGTCCTTTGCTGACCGACAGTTTTATTTGCTTCGGCACCAGAAAGCCCGGATCGAGAAAAGAAGTCTTTTCTTATCGATTCGGGCTTTTTTTATAGGGTACTTGGCTGACCTGTGAAGGTAACAGAAAGCCCGGATATAAGAGCTTTTTAAGCTTGGGAATTACAAAAAAAAGGGGAGGTGACAGGTTTCGCTTGATTGGAGCAAATTAAGGTAGGATGACGGGTTAGCCGGCATCCAGCCTCCAGTATAAGGCCAAAGTCCGGGTGACCGGATGACGGAAAGCCTACGGATCCATGCGAGTGGATGGCCGGGTTGCCTGAGGGTAAGAAATAATCCACAATAACTCAGGAGAACAAAATGAAAAAAATCATAATGCTTCTTGCAGTAGCCGTGCTTATGTTTGCTTTCAGCGGACAGGCGATGGCTGCGTTTGCAACGGGTGACCTTATCGAGGTACTTTATCAGACCGGCGGCGTAGGGAATGAGTATGCAGTTGACCTTGGAGCTATTTCAAGGACGACCGATACGGGCAATCAGGTTTTCACTAACAATGTTTCAAGCGTATTAGGACTTGGCAGCCTCAGTGGCTATTCTGTTGCCTATTTTTCACAGCCTGCTCTTGGCTATCCGTTATATTTGAGTGGCGCTGCAACTCAGGTTGTTAATCCTGGGACTATTAAGGTTGGTATGCTGAACGCTACACAGGCTATAGCTCCTACCTATGCGGCTCTTGCCACCAACGTAACGTCTGGCGCTTTTACCTACGCTACTTTGGCACAATCAAATGCTGATTCTTATTGGACTCAGGCTGATCTCTCTGGGAGCAGTACAGGTACAATGACTGGCTCTGTCACAACGGGAACCATCGAGGCTAAGATCGGAACCTCTTATATTGACCAAGTGCTGTACTATTATCCCTCTGCCCCTGCGGGTAGGGGCTCCCTTACTCAAACAGTGGTTGCTGTTGACCTCAGGACGTATGCTGACGGCCATACCGAGCTGGATCCTATTACAGCTACACCGGTTCCGCCCTCAATCCTGCTGATGGGATCGAGCCTCCTGGGTCTGCTCGGTATCCGCAGGAAGATGGCAGTTTAGGACAATAAGCGGTAATAAAAAATCAAAGGAGAAAATATCATGACAATCAGAAAGATAATTGCATCGATTGCTGCAGGAGCCATGCTGTTTGGCCTTGCCGGCTCAGCCATGGCGGCGGTATGTGACCCTGCCCAGTTTATTTACGGCGCTTCCGCCCAGTTTAATTTCTGGAAGGATCAAGCCGGGCCTTTTCTAGCAACAACATGCGGCCCTGCTGGCGTCACCACGAAGTGTTATGACTCTAAACATTGTGTTGCCTACAATGCTGCGGGTGACTATATCGGTATAGCTTCGAAGGCTTCTTATGACGGCCTTTGCGCTATAGCTAGTGATCCCGCCGGCAATCTTAACTGTTCTGCTAATAATTCCCAAATTGATCATGCTATAGCAGCGAATGGTACGGTAGGTGCAGCATGCTTGCCTGGCTTTCGCGCAATGGCAGATCCGACTACAGCAGGTACCTCCCTGCGTTGCGAGAAGGTAACCATAGGTGCGTCTGACGTGGAGCAAGGTTGCTTTACCCAGACATCTTCTGGCTCACAGTATGGGCCGTTAGGCGACAAGTCTCATGGCGTGCCGGTGCCGATTACTCGTAATTTTGCTGGAGTCGGTTCAGTAAATGGCTATGGCGCTAATGATGCCCACCCGGTAGTCGTTCCTTTTGCCTTCTTTGCAAATAAGAATGTATTGTTACGCAATGGCAACCCGATCAGTAATATCACGACTGCAGAAGTGAATCTGATCTTCTCTGGTCAGATAGAGTTATGGGACGACATGGGCGGAAACAGCGGAGCCGTCACCGACAAGTACGCTGCCGGTCAGAACATGCAAGTATGTATGCGCCATGCCGGTTCAGGCACTCATGCCACTATAGCTGCCACACAGATGAAGGCACCTCTGATTGCAGCTTCTACCGAGCTATCCCCGGTGCCTGCACTGCCGACTGCGGGTTACGCCTATTGGTTCAACGATGGCAGCCCCGATTTGCTTAACTGCGTAAATGGTGTAACTAGCGGTACATGGACATGGGGTACCGTAGCAAACCAGCCGTTAGCTATCGGCTATTCTGATGCCGATCAGCTGGTTGCCGCGGAGACAGATTTTAACGGTAATGCTTCCACATATCCAAATATTATCAGGCTTTCACTAAACGGTGTATCGGCTGATGCTGGGTATGGCCTTCCAAGATGGTGCGCTGGGAACCATGCCTTCAACGGGGGCTCTTGTGCTAAGAATTCGGACTGTGGAGCCGGAACACCCCCTGCAAATGGATACTGCGTGCCCACTACGACAAATGATGTCAAGACTCACGTCTTGGATGGCACCTACAACTTCTGGACAGTTGAGAATTTCTATACACCTGCTGCTCCGGATGCCTATCAGCAGGCCATGCTTTCCTTTGCAGCTGATCCAGGTAACCAAAATGACCCGTCATATGCAACAAATTGCCAGATGACGTATTGGAGGACTGGCTGTGGCATGCCTGTTTTTCGTCTTCCGATTGTTAATTGTCCCGCAGTGGCACCGTTTCCCTATAATTAAAAGGGGAAGAAACACTGATTTTGATTTTGTAGTCTGTCACATGAGTTGATTCCATGCAGGGCCTCTGATGAGGCCCTGCCTTTTTCTACAGTAGTAACACTGAAGCAACATTTCATAATTATCATTTGCCTTATGTCAGCGGTCTGTATTCCCTTCTCGGAAAGATCTGCTCTGGCGGCACTGATGAATTTTTGATGATCTGACCGTAAGCCTCACAGTGGTTCCAACCCGATATGGCGGCTTCAATCGGAACAATATGGACTACATGAATGCGGGTAATTGCTTGTATCGCAGCGGATACAAAACCGGCATTAATTACCCCGCGAAGCAGTATTTGGTGCATTGGGTAATTAAGCCACCATGAGCAGCTAAACGCCGGTCCTTCAATTATCGGACAGCTTCTTTAATCCGGGTGAGTGGGTTCCTTTATCTGTGTTTCTAAATGTTTTCTTGTGTTTTGCTAGGTATTGAATGAAAGATGTTGAATACTTGATGTTGTCGTAATATTGATGTAACAAACAAATTGTTAAGATAGAAAACTTGATTGTTTGGACTGCATTCCTTTGATCTACTTCATTGTGGCAGGGCCAGGATCATAGGGTAATAACAGGGTATAGGGATATGGAAGAACTCTTTGCTTCCTCAGAGATTTGCACATTGCCCTTTGTGATTTCAGATGGCTTTTAGGCTCTCGAACTTAGCTACTGGCGTGGCGTCATGTTTCTTGCGCTATGCTACATTGGGGAGGAAGTATATGAGTAGGATGAAGGAGCTTATCGAGACGATACGAAAGCTTATGCAGGGAGAATTCAGCGGCTACATCAAGATCAATTTCAGCCAGGGAAGCCTTGGAAGGGTCGAACAGTCAGAGGAATTGAATGCAATAATAAGTTGTTCAGGAGAAAAAAACGTCAGAAATAAGAAAGGGGACAGAAACTTACGCGATAACAAGGCGATCGATATCGACAATCGCACAGGTGTGAAAGGCCATTTTGATCCTGGTTCCCATTAGGGTAATAACTGCTACGACTGTAAAGTGAGCTATTTGGGTGTGGACCTATGTGGCCGTGAAGGGGAAAGAGATACGAGATTGAGATAGAAGATTTTAAGTGTGACAAGGAATATGCACGTCTTATGCTCAACTCGGTCGAAATTGGCACCTCGGCAGGTTGTGAGAAATTTCAAGTGCATCCTGTCAAGAGAAATATTTTGGAGGCAAGCAGAAGTGAAGAAGGCGCAGAGGTAGGGAGAATTCTTGACAGATGGATACTTTGTTTCAGCAGGTGGCGAGCGAGGAAACCGGAAAGCTGCCGAGGACTTCTTAGCAAAACAAGGTCACCAAAACAAAAGTTACGCCAACTGGGTCTTTTCATTTTTCTTCATATTAAGCGTCTCTGAGGTTAGATTGTGCCTTTTTGGTACGGACTTTGGTATTTAAATGAAGGAGGGATCTAATGATTACTTTTTTTGATGCACGTTGTTTTTGGGGCATTGTCTTCACGCGTAACACGCGACTTTCAACTCTAGTCACAATTATGTCTCTGTGTTTGATGCTTTTCCTGGCTGGTTGTGGCACCACGGCAAGCGTAAAGACAGACAGTTTCAAACCCGAGACTGTAAAGTCCGACACTGTGAAGATCATCCAGGCCGGTGACGTTGCGGACATCCGTTACCTTTGCAAGCTGAAGAACGGGGAAGCTGTAGCTTCCACTGACACTCTCGCGGAGAATCAACCCAAGTCAGCTCTGTTTGTGCCGACGAGGGAAAGCGGTCCTGTATCGGTCATGGCAAGCAATCTCCACACGCCAGAGCAAAGGGGACAGGACTTGCTTCTTGAGGACGAGATAATCAGCCGCCTGGCGGCAGTTGTGGTCGGCATGAACGTGGGCGAGACCCGCCACGTGGAATTGACAGCAGATGATTTAGCGTGGAGGGCGGAAGAGAATTATGTCGCCCAGTTGAGCAGGGTTCGTAAGAGGCCAAGGGAATTGAAAATACCTCTGGAAGAATACGAGAAACGGATAGGTAAATCCGCTGAAGTTGGACAACCTGTGATAATCGACCCTAAATTCCCGGGAAGGGTGGAGGCGGTTACTGATAAGGAAGTGGTTGTGCGGTTTTCAGCAGTACCAGGCACTATCGAGCAGACACCGTTTGGCCCCGGTTCAGTCCTGGAGACAGAAAACGAAATTCAAATCAAAATTGATGCTAAAGTGGGTACACTTATACGCACGGGCCAACTAGTGGGCCGCATTACGTCTGTGAATGATGCATTGATCACTGTGGATTACCGTAACCCCTTCGGCCGTGAACCCCTGACATGCGATGTTACGGTCGATAAGATTGAAGACAGTAAGCGGGAGACAGAGGCGAAGCAGGCCGAGGACCAAAAGGGCGACTCATCACAAATAAACGCAGACACAGAGAAAGACAAAGCAAAGTAGGCTACAGACACTAGTTAGAACATGTCATCATACCCGCGAAGGTATGTAGCCACCTAACCTTGATAAGAATGGATTTCCTGTCACCATCTTCGGGAATGACGGCAATAACAATGCGGAGGAAAGATAGAAAATATAATGAGATTTAAGATTAAAGATAAGGCTTCTCCAATGAATAAGCCTACTAAGTTTTTCTTCTTTCTCAGTGTCTCAGTGTCTACTTGCCTGTGTGGTTGGATTTACATCGTGACACTTCTTGCCACCATGGCGAGCGTATGCGCGGCGGCTAACTTGGAAACGGATTTCGAGATCAAGGACTTTGATATCACCGGAAACACTATTTTACCTAAGGGCAAGGTGTTGGGTGCTGCAGCTCCTTTCATCGGTATGGGAAAGACGGCATCTGACGTGGAGAAAGCGCGTGATGCCATCGAGAAACTTTATCACGAGGCAGGGTATCCTGCTGTTATGGTGAATATACCGGCTCAGACTCTCAAGGAGGGCATTGTTAAACTAGAAGTAATCGAGACGCGGATAGGCAATGTAAAAGTCACGGGCAACCGCTATTTCACAAAGGAAAAGATCATGCATGACCTGCCGGCTTTCACTCCTGGAGAGATACTCTATCTGCCGAGGGTCAATGAAGAGGTAGGTAGGCTTAACAGGAACCAGGATTTCAAGGTTGACCCCGCCATATCTCCCGGACAGGAATTCGGGACCATTGATGCGGAGTTGAAGGTTGAGGATCACCTGCCACTGCACGGTTATCTTGAAATCAATAACCGAGCCAGTCATGATACGACTGAATTGCGGTTGAACGCTATGATCCGCTACGATAATTTATGGCAGAAGGAGCATTCAATTTCGATTCAGTACCAGACCGCGCCACTGAATCTGAATCAAACGAAGGCATGGAGTTTTTCTTACGTTCTTCCGGCACCGTGGAATGTTGACAATCAGTTGGTTTTTTACGGCATCTGGTCCGATAGCAACACTGCATTCGGGGAAGGGTTTGCGGTAGTCGGAAAAGGACAGATTTTCGGGGTTCGTTATGTGGTCCCGCTTCCCCAGTACAAGCTATATACACACAATATATCATTGGGTCTCGATTACAAGCATTTCAAGCAGTCCTTTGGATTTGCAAATCCGGTAACCGGCCAGATAACTGAGACGCCGGTGACGTATTCACCCCTTTCTGCTTCGTACAATAGCTCATTACCTGACGAATTGGGCGGCGTGTCGCAATTTAGCGCTGGGCTGAACCTGAACCTCAGGCAGGTGAATTCACGCGAGTCGGAGTTCGAAACCAAGCGCTACCTAGCGAGGGCAAATTACCTTTATGTCACTGCTGGTATCCAGCGAATGCAGAAATTGCCCTTGGGCATGGGTCTATTCATGAAACTGGACGGACAGATTGCCGATGGACCGCTTATCGACAATGAACAATATAGCTCAGGGGGTATGGAAAGTGTCCGAGGATACATGGAAAACGAGGCTATGGGGGATAATGCTCTACATGGTACGGTCGAAGTATCCTTTCCGGCCCCGTTTGAGGGTTCAAAAATCGCAAAAACAGTTCAAATGACCCCGTATATCTTCTATGACATCATTAGACTAACAACACTACAACCTCTTCCCAGTCAGACGAGGACTGTCGAACTCCAGGGCACTGGTGCGGGAATGCGGGGCTCAGTGACGAAGCACGTGGAATATGAATTGGACTGGGCTGTGGCACTGAAGTCCTCAGGAAGGATAAGGAGTGGTGACGAGAGGGTATATTTTAAAGTGAAGGGTCTTCTTTAACCGATATATAATCTCAGATCTAGCATCGCAATAAGATCTTGTGGTATATCGTTACAAAAGCCTTTACGAAAGTTTCCGTCGGATACACTTTTCTTCCCATTTTTATTGGGGTTGACATAAATATTTGCGAACTTCAGCGAATCAACTCCCTGTTAATAATGATCTGAATGTGCATCACTGAACAAAAAAATATTTATCGCATCATGCTAGTCTTTGTGAGATAGATTAACCTAAAACGTTTACAACATGAATGATGACTTGTTGGGCTAAAAATTGTAACATTTTTATAACAATAATTTAACAGAGTAAATGGTATAATTAAATAAGTTATCAGAGGGAACTTTGCTGACCAACATATATGTGTGTTATGGGACCAGAAAGCCCGGATCGACAAGGCCAGTTTGTTGTCCTGATTCGGGCTTTTTTGTGCGGGTATCGGTACTCATCGCAGATATACCGGGAAAAAATGATGAAAGATTATAGAAGGAAGGTCCTTTTAATGAATAAATTTGTTAAGTTTATTTTTCTTTCTCTGTGCCTTAGTATCTCTGTGGTCGGGGCTTCGGTTTTTTTAGGCGTGCTTTTGTTCCCTTTTTTGTGCCAGGCCGGACCTGCTTCTAGCAGGGTGACTATCCCCGGTGTTTACGGGTCCAATGCCTCTTACAATGCGAGTGCCAGAAATCTTAATGCTGTCTCACCGAATCAGATTCCATTATTGAAGTCGAAACTTAATGGGAGCACAGCAGATGGAGTTATAATAGGCGCGACACCTTCCTTTAATCAGAGTCCGGATCCGAATGGAAGCAGCCAATTCAACATTTATCAGTATCAGCCTACAGCCATCATTGATTGGCAGTCTTTCAATATAGGCAGCAACTCGTCTGTTAATTTTTACCAGCGGGATAACGCTGCACCAGGTAATATTTCGGGTGCTCCGCATTCGAATTGGGCCTGTTTAAACCGAATTTGGGATAATAATCCCAGTCAAATTTGGGGCAAGCTCAACGCTGACGGGCAGATATACCTCATCAACCAAAACGGAATCCTCTTTGGACCCGGCTCGCAGGTAAACGTTTACAGCCTTGTGGCCTCGGCCCTGAATATCAGGAATATAGATTTTCTTTCCAATATGAACGGACTTAATAAACTTGCATCAGGCACTTCATTTCCATTCTATGTTGAAGACGGGACCGGAGCAGCTGGATCAGATTGGTCCGATATTGCCATGCAAAATCCTTACTCTTACCAGGGTATCACTTACTCTGTTCTTAAGCCTCAGGGCACCGACAGCATAACTGGCAGTCTTACCCCCGGTGCTTACTATAATGCCGCGGTATCGAATTACGGGAATATACAGGCATCCGGTGGGTATGTGTTCCTGATCGCCCCATACGTCGAGAATGGAGGTGTCATAAATGCACCCCTCGGCCAGATCGGTTTGGCGGCAGGCAGTAGTGTAACTTTGGCTTTCAACGATAATTATGTTTACTCGTTGCAACACACTTCTGCATCGAGTAATATCTTTAACGTTTCAGTCAACGATAATTTCACATCCCCACCTCCCAATAATGATCCGTTGTTTGGAAAGGCGGTGAATTGGTCCAGCACGCAACTGGCGGACGGTAGCATGAGCGGCTTATACGCCCCTGGCGGCTTTGTCGGCATGTACGGCAATAACATTGAGCAGTGGGGCGTCATCCGGGCGATAACCGCATACCAGAATCATAAAGGCCAAGTCGAGCTCCAGGGGACCGGGAAAGTGCTTACCGGAAGTGACAGCACAATCGATCTTTCTGTCGACGCATCAGGGGGCACTGTAACCGATTCTTCTGATATTCAACCAACGGTGTACATTGGGGCGAGGAAGTCCTCTGCGGATGTCGAACCTACCCCCTTGGAAATCGATCTTTCTGGAACTATTACGGCGCCGGCTGGTCAGGTGACTCTTAATGCAAAGCAACAAATCATAATGGAATCAGGCAGCGTTATCGATGTGAGCGGTGTTGTTGCGAGCCTCCCTGTTGCGGCTATCGAGAGTTACAAGCTCACCTCGGTCGAACTTGCGGATGCATACACGCAAAAGAGTGGTATCTTGCTTGGGCAGCCGATTACTACAACTCTGGTGAACGGTTCATCCATCGGCAATCTCGAACAGGTGATTTTGACCCTCGACAGGACAGCCCTGCAGCGGAGCATAGGTGGGGCATGGACAAAGCAGATGTACCAGGACCCAACAGATTTGTCATACCATTATTATTATAAAAAGCAGTTAGGTGATATAAACGCAACAGTGGCCGATGGTTCAATTATTGTCTATCCCGGAGCAAAACTCAATTTTGCCGCTGGAGCTATTAATTATCAGGGGGGGTATGTTAATAAAACGATGTTGTTATCGGGCGGGAAGCTATACGATATTGCATCAGCCCCTGCAAATCTCGAATATACCGCTGTGCTTGGACCGTACAACGTAACGCACAAAGGAGTATCATTTGATGTCGCTGAATCCTGGACGGGAATATATTACGGGGGCTCATCAGCGCTAGGAACGTATGTGCCTTCATATACGCAGGGTGGGGATGCTGGCAGTGTTGAATTTAATGCAAAGAATGTTGTGCTGGAAGGCCAGCTTATCGGTGGAACAACTCGCGGTTTCCATCAGAATAACTGGACAGACTGGACTGCGAGTACGAATAATCCCTCAACATCTCCGATTTCAGACAATGACGATTTGATGTGTTCATGGATTCGCGGACTTGAGGTTCCTCATTCTGGAACATTGACGATCGGTAGTCAGAGTCTGACTTCAGTATATGCGCCAACTTCGATTTCCATTGTTCCGGATGCTTCAGAAACGTCGATCGCTGCACAACTGAGTTCAGGTACCACCATAATTTCCGCTGGGACTCTGAACGAAGCTAAACTCGGGACGATTAATCTTCTGGCGTTATCGACCATCATGACAGCGCCGAACGTAAGTATTAATCTGCAGCCTGGCGGTAGTTTTTCAGCCGAAGCCCGCAGGATTGAACACCAAGGGGACATTACAGTCCCCTCCGGTTCTATTTCTTTGATCATTGGGGAGAATGGTGCGAGCAATCCGCCTGATCAGCGAATCATTCTCGGCGGGAGGAGCGTTCTGGATGTATCCGGGCAAAAGATCGATAACAGTCCGGCCGGAAACGGAAACAAAGCTATCGTGAGTTCCGGACAGATCAGCGGTGGGAACATAGCTATCAAGGACGAAACAGATGCTGGCGCAGGAGTCTTTATAGAGAGCGGGGCTGTTGTTGATGTTAGCGGTGGCTACATTATAAGCCCCAAGTACAAGGTAACTGGCGGCAATGCAGGAAACTTGGCCATCCAGGGATACACTTTAATGCTTGACGGCGATCTGCGTGGATACGCCTTGGCCGATACAACAGGAAAGTATTTGGGAGGATCTATAACGCTGCAATCTCATAATATTGAGGTGACAACAACAACGCCTGCTGAGCGGTCTGATTTTGGCGCGTATTTGCCGCTTCCTCAGGACATGCAGGATCCAAACGCAGTAACATTCTTTCTTGCCGGTAACCGGTTTGATGATGCGGGCTTTACCAGGATCACGCTTAATGCAGGTGGATTTGTTATTATAGATCCTAACACGACCATTGCCCCATCCATGGTGAGACTGAATAATCCGTTGTCTACCGGGCAGAGCGGCTCGGCCTTCGGTACCGGACAGTCTGTTGGTAGCGCCGGCCGTCCAGACCTCATTCGACTTAATGGACTTGACGATAGTACCGCATATATGGCCGGTCAGTCCTCCTTTAGCGCGACTGCTTCTAAGGACCCTGACGGTTCTTATTTTGATCCTGCGACCGGATCGCAATATCAGAACCATCTGCGAGCATACGGGAAATTGGGAAATCCTGCTGCGAAACTAACGGTTTCTTCAGGAGTTGTTATACGCACAACTCCCACTCCAGCGTCGTCAAGCATACCTTCAACAATTACACTTGCTTCACCTGATAACCTAGATATTGACGGTACTCTGGAATCGCTGAGTGGAAACATCACTATGACAGTGAACGGAAGCCTTCGGATTGGAAGCAGCGCCAGTATATTGGCCGGGGGGTACAACCAGCCTGATCGGTCATCCCCGCTGAAGGGGTTTCCCGTAAACTATATCCCGGTTAACGGTGGAACGGTTTCCATTACGACTGGGACACTGACAATGAGCGACGGGTCGTTCATTGATATCTCAGGATCGAGTCCGGTCCAGAATGTTATTGCACAGTCCTCCCAGAATGCGAATGCTTCTTACTATTATAAATATACGAATGCCGGACAACCTGGCAGCATTTATCTGACATACGATTCGAGCGGTGCGGCCAATTTGACAGCTACAATTAATGCTCATCCTAAGATGGCAGGCTTGCAGGGCGGAAAACTCTCTATCACTAATCTTACCGACATGGACGTAAGTGGCATCGATATGCAGCGATATACAACATCCGGCTTTGATGATATCTCTCTTGTCAGTCGTGGCACGCTGACACTAAACGCCATGAGTGCAACTGTGGGAAGGAAGCTGACGCTCGACGCCCATGTTATCGAGGGAGCGGGCAGCGTAGCGCTTCAGGCACCGTGGATAGTCTTGGCCAATACGGATCTGCCGACAACATTGAATATGACAACAGCTTCCCCAACAGCTGACATTTCTCTCACCAGTACTGGATGGATTGATGTCATCGGCAGCGTACAGTTCAGCGGTTTTCGTAATGTCATGCTTGATGCGGCACGGGACATTCGCTTGAACTCAGTAAATTATGTCGGATTGCCTTCGGGTGTTTCTACGATTGGGCAATTATTCACCGGCGGCAGTCTGACGTTGTCCGCCGACCGTATATATCCCGGCGATGTGTATGAGCGTACCGCGGCAGGGACGATCACATGGTGTCCAGGCGTGTACTCAATCTTTACTATCGAGGCCGCAAATGACATCAAGATAATGCCCAGCAAAACGCCGGTTGGAGGACCTATCTATTCGGCCGCCGGAGCTCTGACTGTTACCTCCGACAAGGGCGGGATCGATATAGAGGGAGGAACTCTGGCTGCCCCTATGGGGACTATCACGCTTAACGCCGGCACGGACCAGATGATCTATCTTGGAGCTGGCTCTCTGTTAACGACAAGCGGCATCATCCCGATCCAATACGGTGTCGTTGATTCCAATGGTCAGTGGGCCTGGGTCGATCCATATAAGCCTGCCAGTGATATTTCCAGAGAAGCTACACAGTACCAAATGGATCCTACACTTATCAACGCAATTCTTTGCAGTGACGGCGGCAACTGCTCCGGCAATGCAACGCCGTACCAACAGATCTCCAAAGGCGTCACTTTCAATGCAGGAAAAACCATTATAATGTCTGATGCAAAGGTCGACGTGCAGGGTGGCGGGTCGCTCTATGCTGCTCAGTTCCAGGCCGGCCTCAACGGGACTAACGATCCTTTACTTAAGACCAACCGCTATGTTGTTTTTAAGGACAATGGGTTTCAGCAGCCGGGAACGGAGGTCTATTTCCCATCAGGTGTTGGAGGACTCGCTGCTGGTTACTACTCTATGATCCCTCTTGGTTCTGCTCAAAATGCTCGTTATGCCTTTTTGCCCGGAGCGTATATACTGGAAGTCCAGTCGGGTTCAACGTTGCCGGTAAATGGCGCTGTATCAACGAACGGGTATCCCCTTATCGTCGGGCAGACCAGCATAGCTGATACGTCGATAGTCAGCACTAAGCCTGTCGTTTTCAGTGTGAGGTCAGCTGCTGATGTGCTGGCCCAGGAGGGAAATTATCTTGTGCCGCCTTCGGCAACATCTACCAATTCTTTGACATCGGGCGCTAACCCTCTGGTTTCGGGCGATGGAGGAAGCATCACATTTGGCACTAATGCGAAGACGGTTATTATAAATGGCGCCTTATCTGCAGCTCCTCTTGCAGGCTTTAGCGGCGGGAAAATTACACTCAGCTCAAGTAATGGCAGTGTCTATGTTGAGCCTTCAGCGAATTTTTCTTCATCACTGCCTGCGGATTTTCATTTCAACGACAGCCGTATCCCGGATGACCCCTCTGTGCCGGGCTCGAAGCAATACATGATCGTGTCTGACAAGAGTCTTTCAGAAAACGGGTTCCAGGAAATAGATTTAGGGTATATTGATGCCAGCGATCCGACTAATAATAACGGGAAGAATACCAAGTATGTAACAATCCTTGCGGGGTCGTTGCTGCAGGCCGGGGTCATAAAACTAGCTGCGCAACAACAGATAGAAGTGCAGGGCGGTGCTCAGCTCATTGCCAAGACGAATGGTACGGGAGAAATAGACCTGATAACATCGTCGCGTGGAATTACACAGATTGATGCGGGCGCCAAGCTGCAAGCCGACCAGACCTTTGGCATCAATACCGGCAATCTTATAATAAATGGGCAGCTGAGTACCATCAGCGGCGCCATTACTATTGCGAGTTCCGCTATATATGTTGGGGGCAATAATCCTGCATTAGGCGGTCTTTACCTGGACGGTAATTTATGGAATACGCTTATGCAGCTCGGATTTACGGATATTACCCTCCAAAGCAATTCTTTGAATGCTGTGGCCGGCACTGCGGTGCCAACCGGAATATATTTTCAGGACAATTGGGGGCCTCAAGGGACAAGTCTTTCGGCTACAAACGGCACTACATTGCGTAGTATTACGCTAGACGCGACAGTAATTGACGACTTTGACTGGGCTGCAGGGCCTTCCGGAAGCGCAAGCGCTGCGAATGTAACGCTATCTGCTGCCGCTGTCAATATAAGAAATTCGGGGACAGCGTCGGCGAAGATGCTCAATACGAGCAATTCGGGTACATTCACAGCCGACGCTGTTGATACTATCTCAATCGGTGGCGTTGCGTACAATCCTGTAACTACAGGCGTAATAAGCAGTGATTTGTTGTTTGCCCATTTTAAATCGATCGCACTCAATAGCAATGGAGACTTGGTCTTAACTGGGAAAGGAAGTCTGACGACGGGGAACGCCGATCTCAATATCGCAGCAGCCCGCGTTGTGACTGCAAGTGCACAATCGTACACACAGGGCAGCGTGCAAACCTGGACGGGCACTGAAAAGATTTCTACGAACCTTATCGTGCCGACCAATTTTGTGGTATATACCGGCGACAATTACTTTTGCGATAGCGGGGGACATTGCGGGCAGAATACTGCCAGTTCGGTACTGAACCCCGTCGGTAATATAGCAATCAATGCTTCCCCCTCTGGCGCAGCAGCTGGTACGGGCCCTACTTCCGGAGGTGAGCTGAAATTCTACGGTATGTCTTTAAATATCGGAACGGTCATACAATCGAATGGTGGCACAGTCGATTTCAATGCAATGGGCAACATTCACCTTGGCGGGAAGGCTGCGATACTTGCTGGCGGCACAAGTGGCCATACGTCTGATACGGTAGGAACCGACAATGCTCCTGGAGGTCAGGTCACCATGCAGACCGACAGTGGTTCCATTGCTCTGGACTCGGGGTCCGTGATCGACGTTGCAGCAGGCGCCCAGGGCGACTCCGGGTCTATCATCGTGTCGGCGCCTATTGGTGGAGTTACTCTTGCAGGGTCATTAAACGGAGCACCTAATGGAGGAAAAGGCGGATCTTTTACGATCGATACGTCTGTGATTGGGGATCCAGAAATGGCGAATCTCATCACTATGCTCAGCGTCGGCAAGTTTACAGAATCTGTTGGCATTAGGACACGCACAGGGAACATTGATGTAGCCAATCAGACGCTGACTGCGAACAATGTCAAATTGACGGCAGATGGTGCCGCAAAGGATGCAAATGGCAATCTCACTGGGTACATTAATGTAAGCGGCACTATCGATGCATCTTCAGCTAGCGGTGGCAACGTTGAACTTTATGCTATGAACGATCTAAATATTCAGTCAGGTGGTTTGGTCAACGCCTCTTCTACAGCTGAAGGCTCACTGGGCGGTACCGTTACCCTGAGCTCTTCTCAGGGCTTTGTCAATATCAACGGTGGGACGATTAATGTTGGTGGCGGACCAACTGGAGTTTCTGTTGGAACTGTAAATATTAGGGCACAACGTACTGATACCGGTAATGTGAATATAAAGCTGAATGGCGGGAACATCAAGGGCGCAAAAGCGGTCAATATTGAGGCCGTTGAGAGTTATAATGTTGCTAACTTGAACTTGGTAGATTCTAGCGGTAACTTTTCTATCTCCTCTAACTGGACTGTTTTTAGCACGTGGCTTTCTAATGCGTCAACATTCTATACTAATTACACGAGTGCAGTGCCCACTACTAATCCTTTCTATATTCTTCCCGAAATCGAAGTTATTAACACTCAGGGCGACATTGCTGTAGATAGAATTATTGATTTGTCGAACATCAAGTATGGCAGCGCCACTGCCCCTGCCCCCGGCGTGCTGACCCTCCGTGCAGCCGGGAACCTCAATATTCAGCAGAATCTCATTGATGCTTATACATATACTAATATTAATAATGATGCTCCTATTGTCTCTAACCCTTTAGTCAGGACATGGGGTTTTAACCTGGTGGCAGGAGCCGACATCAAAAGCGCAAACTATATGGCCGTAACAACAAGAGCAGCTGGAAACTTGCTCAACGGGGACCTGACCATTGCCAATAATACTGTAGTCTATACTGAAAACGCCCCTATCCGTTTCTCGTCTGCTCGCGACACGGTTATCGATCCGATCAACCCAGGCAGCGGACAAACCGTGGGCAATACTCCTGGGTATATGATTGATCCGAATTCTATCATTACCAATGGACAGACCACTGCTTTCAACATGGTTTATAATTTGGCTTCCTTCAGCGGTGCAATCCAGGGCGATGTGGGACGAGACCTTGTAGTTACCGGGGCTATCCAGACAGCTACAGGCGCTATCAATATCAATGTTGGGCGTGACCTGCAATTGCAGACTGGCATCGCCGCCATCGGTAGTGCTCCCACTCTGGGAGCCATCCGCACAACCGGCGAATTGCTGGACACATCTGTACTCATCGGCGTTGACGCCAGTGATCCGAAGATGGACAATCTGCAGAATGGCATATTGCGGAATTTACCCGTCATACAAGAAACTAATAGTGATGTTCCCAGACCAATCGCTGCCATAAACTGCGGCAACCCGAACGGCTGCACGCTGCTCGCGTCGGCAACAAGCAGAGGCACTAACCTGTCAGTCTCTTACCTTAGCAGTGCCGCACAATACTACTGGAGGTATCAGAGCGGTGGCGATATCAATATAAGTGTGGGAGGCAATGCGGGAACATATGACCAAGTACATAGCCAATGGGCGACAGCCATCGGCAGTTCCAGCAATTACCAATGGGACGATTTCACAATATTCACCGTGCCTGTAAAACAACAAAGTCTAGCTCGCGGTGGCACAAATATCCAAAACAGTATTTTGTTAGCGGGGTATGATACTAAATTCACTGCCGACTATGTTAACGGCACGGCAGGCATTGTAACTATGGCTGGGGGCAATGTCCGAATCTTTACCGGAGGGGATTTCCTGGCCCAGACAGGGACATTCGGTGTTGGCAACCTCGTAGTATATTCTGGCGGGGATATCACTGGCCGGTTTGTGAACGCTAATGGGCAGGGACAGCTCAGTGCCAAGGGGAACTTCGGACGATTGAACCAGTTTCTTCCCGCTGAGACCCCACAGATCGAACTCCTGGGCAGCAAATTTTCCGTAACTGCGGCAGGGGATGCCCTTGTGGGGGCTGTGGTGAATCCGACCCTTGCCAGCAACAAACTGGACGTTCCTAAGGTATTGGGTACTACTATATCGAGATCTGCTGTTATAGGTTGCACGTACTCTGAGGATTCGAGCATTAGTCTGATGGCTGGCAACGATGTGACGTATACTGCTCATTCGCCTATTTATGATGTTGCGTACCGCGGACAAACTCTGGGTGGTTCAAACTATCTAGCAACACAAGTCGAGAGTGTCCTGCCCGCCAGCGTGAAGATAGACGCAATGGGCGGCAATATATATCTGTTAACTGATTCATTATTGCTTGCGTCGTCACCTTTGGGGAACCTGAACCTTTCTGCCGGTGGCACTATCACCGGTTCAACACTTTATCAGACTAAAATTGTGATGTCCGATCTCCCTCCCAGTTATTGGTACGGCACCTTCATTACGGCATCGTACCAAGTTGAAACTCACATTAATCCTACATACGCCAGCGTGCTTTTCAACGCGGAAGGCAACGATACTTATATTGGTCAGTTCACTGGTGACGAAACAGCCCATGGCTATTATAAGGCTAGGGACCAAATTGCGAATATAGGGTATATCCTGCACCAGAACGATGATCAGCCAATATTGATCAGTGCAGGCGGAAACATTCAGTACCTGGACCTTTATTTGCCTAAACAGGCGGAGATAACCGCCGGTGGGGATATCAACAATTTTGTGTATACGGGCCAGAACATTAGTAATCAAGACGTATCTTGGATTAGAGCAAATGGCAATATTGCAATTCCTCACGCCTTGGCAAATCAGAACAGCGCAAATTCTTTGGCAGCATCGGGTATTCTTCAGAGCGGACCTGGGGGCTTCATGGTAGAGGCTGGAGGATCAATCGATCTGGGGTCATTGCAAAACGGGATCCAAATGAACGGAAACGGCACCAATAATGCTCTTCCGGCGGATAACGGGTATCTTATCCTTGCGGCGGGATATTCATTAAATAAGAATATAACCGACGTGAGCAGCTTCTTTAGCACACTGCGTAGCGCCATAGACAACTATAGCCAGACAAAGGATGTCAGCTATATTGATACAGCCAGGGCCGCGATCATAGGCCCATTCTTCCAAGGGGCTTTGTCGGGCAGTGGCAACATCGATATGACGTCATCCCAGATCATGACTTCGATCACCGCTTCCGATATCTATATTCTTGCCGCCGGCACCCTGAACCTGGGCAAGACAGCCATACCCAGCGCAACCGCCACAATAAGCCCGACAAACGGTATTGCTACTGGCAGCGGAGGCGCTATCAACATATTTGCCGTTAAGGATGTCAACGTTCAGGAATCGCGGCTGATGACTTTTGACGGCGGCGATATAACAGTATGGAGCGACACCGGAAGCATCAATGCTGGCAGAGGGTCGAAGACTACGGTCAGCGCGTCTCCACCCAGTAACGGTAAGTTTTCTGCTCCTTCCATTGGAAGCGGAATCAGGGCTGTGACCTACGGATACGCTTTGCCCGGTGATATCCATCTTTATGCTAAAGGCATAATCGATGCCGGAGAGGCTGGGATTGCCGGAGGAAATATTTTTATAGGGGCTGAAGTCGGTGTAGTGAATGCAAGCAACATTGTCGCCTCCGGTATCGTTGCCGGAGTGCCACAGACAGCATCGGCATCGACTTCAATCGGTGCTCTGTCGGGTACGAATAGCGCGACCCAGAGCAGTCAGGCAATGAGTGATGCAAGCGGTGCTATTGGCGGAAGAAAGGCACAGACAGACCAGATGATAGATGATACACTGATGAAGTGGCTTGACGTAAAGGTCATCGATTTTATTCTGGACAGTCAGGATTCGGGCTCGCAATCTCAATTCTAACCTGACAATCCGCAATTGCCGGGGGAATTCTCTTGAAGACGCTCATTCTGAATACGTGTCTTATAACTCTTCCTGCCTTAGTTGATCCGGCTTCAGTTATTGTTGCCCGAGTTATTGAACTAAGCAGACACATTATCTTACAAACTATATAGAACAAATAGAACGCGGTATTTGTTAGGTAAGTAATGCAAGGGTTTGTGGAAGTCAGGGTTGCGTAATATTGCTGTAACAAATGAAGTTGTAAAATAAGCCATTCATTTAGTGTTTGCTATTCTGTATTTTAGGCAAGGGAGGCAGAAAGAAAGATCGTGCAAATAAACGGGCGAAATTTTTTAACAAAGATTGTAGTGGCGATCATGGGATTAGTCTTCTTCATGAGTGTGCCAGTTCCGAGTGCGCATGCCTGGTGGGACGGAAAGTGGAAACAACGGAAGAAGGTCCAGTTTGATGCCTCGCCCAAGGCTGCCGATATCAAGGAAAACCTCACCGACGTGCCGGTGCTCGTACGTTTGCATACGGGCAATTTCACATTTTCCAATGCCAAGTCTGACGGGGCGGATCTGCGGTTTGTCAGCGCCGACGACAAGTCCCCTCTTAAGTATCACATAGAGAAGTTCGATGCTAAGGAGGAGATTGCGCTGGTATGGGTCAAGGTTCCCCGGATAACCGGTGGGGCTAATCAGGATTCCATCTGGATGTATTACGGCAACCCTGCTGCACCGGATGGTCAGGAGAGTGGCGGCACGTATGATGTCAACCAAGTGGCAGTCTACCACTTTGGGGAGAAAGACGGCAATCCAAAGGATGCGACGGCTTATGGCAACCATGCGGCTTCTTTTTCGGGCAAGCTAGGTCTGCCGGCGGTAGTAGGCAACGGCGCCCAGTTTGGGGGTTCAGGCCAGCAGATGACGATTGCAAGGGCGACATCACTTAATTTTGCCAAAGGGTTTACCTTCTCCTCCTGGATCCGTTTCAACCAGTCCTTAGGCAATGATCATATTTTTTCTTGGGACGATGGGAGCCATTCCATAGTGATCGGCCTTGACGAGGCAAAGGCATATTGTTCGCTCAGCACGGGGAAAGGGCATGTGATGACTACCCCGAAAACGTCGGCATTAAAACCCACGCGCTGGTATAATCTTGCAGTGACAGTTGAACCGGACAAGCAAGTCACCTTGTATATCGACGGTAATGAGGCTGCATCACTCAAGATCAAGGCGACTGTCCCGGCGCCCTCCGCCGACATTATTATCGGTGCATCCGCGAAAGGCGGCAATATTTTCACAGGCGACCTAGATGAGGTTGAGTTATCTAATACCGTCAGATCGGCCGCCTGGCTGAAAGAGGCGGTCCAGAGCCAGGGACCTGACGGCGTCCTAACCTCAGTTCTTGAGGAAGAGTCCGGTGGTGGAAGCGGCGGCGAATCACTGACTATCCAGCTCATGAAGGTCATTATCCGGACTATCACTCTCGATGGATGGCTGATAATAGGGTTCCTGTTCCTAATGGGGTGTACGTCCCTGTATATTTTGAAGCAGAAGGTCGTAATGCTCCGACAGTCCAGAAAGGGAAACGAAGTTTTTTCAGAGTCCTTTCGCAGTCTTGAGAATCCTATGGCCCTGTTCGAAAAAGAGGAGGATTTTACAACATCGTCGCTCTATAGGGTCTATAAAGCAGGTTGCGAGGAATTGAATATTTGCATGAAGAGGAAAGGTGGACAATGCAAAGTAGGAGACGGGCTTTCCGACAGGGTTATGAACAGTTTCAAGGCAGCCCTCGAGAAGGAGGCCATGTATGAAAGCAGAAAGCTGTCAGCAGGTATGGTCATTTTGAATATGAGCGTCGCAGGTGCGCCGTTTCTCGGTCTGCTGGGTACGGTCTGGGGAGTTATGAACACCTTTGCAGGGCTGGCGGAAGCCGGAGAAGCGAATCTTACGGCCATTGCACCGGGCGTCGCCTCCGCACTTGCCTGCACGATGGCGGGCCTCCTGGTTGCTATCCCGGCACTGTTTGCCAGCAGTTACATTACAAGCAAAATAAAAGATATGAATGCCGACGTGAATGTTTTTATGGATGATTTCATCCTCAAGATGGAAGAGGACTAAAGCTATGCGCCAGAGAAAAAATCCCTATGGCGACCATGAAGTGTACGATCAGATCAATGTAGTGCCCATGCTAGACCTTGCTTGGAACCTCCTGCTGGTGTTCATGATCGTCGTGACGGCGTCTGTACAAGGGATCAGTGTCAATCTTCCCAAGGCAAGCGCGGCTGTCAGTAAGATAAAGCCGACCACCAAGGCGATAACGATTACCGCCGAGGGGACAATTTACCTGGATAGTTTTGCGGTGACCCTGGGAGAACTTGAGGCCAGGCTCCGGCAGTATAAGGCAGCGGACCCTAATTTCCCGGTAGTGGTCCGGGGTGATGAAAAGATATCGTACAAAAGCGTCATAGAGGTCCTGGATATCCTGCAGAAGCTTGAGATCAGCCAGCTCGGGCTCGTGACGCAGAAGCTCGTCAAATAACACGGGGGCCATGGCGGACACAGCAAATAAAAAGTCTGCTCCCCAATCATGGGGCCTCATTGCACTGATGATTGTGTTCGTGGTGGCCGCGGTTTATATCGTGAAGGTGGTCTTGTCCGAAGACGGACCGCATAAAAAGAGTTCAGTCACCACTGTGACCTTATTGAAGCCTCCTCCTCCTGTTACGGTAAAGGAAAAACCGCCGGAGGAGATCAAGCAGGTTGAGAAGAAAATTGAACAGACTATCGAAGCACCGCAGGACCAGCCTAAAGGTCCGGAAAATGATAACACGCCCGCCGGGGACAAACTTGGTCTCGATGCAGAGGGAAAGGCTGGGGGCGACGCTTTCGGACTTGCCGGCAAGAAAGGCGGTAGGAGCATTCTTGCGGGGGGTGACGGCATGGGAAGGCTTTCCCTGCTGAGCAAATTCGCGGGGTATACAAAGATGGTGGAGATGGAAGTCAGGAAAAAGGTTATGAAACAGCTTGATGAGGAGGGCGGGATACCGAAAGGAAAGCTGCAAACCGTAGTCAGGATAAGTGTGGACAGCAATGGCTCCATAGTCGGCTCCAAGATTATAGGCTCTTCTGGCAACAATAGATTGGACGAAGCGGTCAAGTTGTCTCTCTCTAATATTAGAATCAGCGAACCGCCACCAGATGGGATGCCGCGGACTATGAGCATTAAGATTAGCTCACAGGGTTGATTTGCTTTAGAAGCGGGCTGCAAACAATCATAGTTTAAGGCAGTAAAGCTAACAACGATAGACGCCAGACACAGATAACGGAACGGTGTACACTCAAGAATTAATCCTGAAATTTTACCCTATTGCATAATAAAGCATATATTTTGCGTTCCAGTTTCATTTCATCAATTTTTAAATAAATTGTAACACCCTTGTAATCAATTATCGAGCAACGCCATGGTAAGATAATTTGTAACCAACAACGGCAACATCACTTGTTTTTCAAATAATCCAGGGCTGAAGAGGTTGGAAGTGTATATCATGAATCTAGGTGACGACAGAATAAAAATAGCATTATTGACGGGCACAAAAAGATATGTCTCTACGGGGATTCTAGCGTTCTTACTTATAAGTTTGTTCGGGTGTGCAAGCATGCCGGGTTTGACGACGGGCAAGCAAGATTCAATCCCTGCACGTAATGCAGACATGTCAAGGCTGGGCCCCGATAACAGGCAAATACCGTCCGGTCCGGATATCGCTGCCTTAGTTGATATCTTGAAGAGAAAGAATGTCATCAGTGCAGATGAGGCTGCACGTTTTTCTGATCGATCATTGGCTCGTGCCAGCGGACAGAATGGAGCTGTCTCTACGTCTGAGGATTTCGCAGCTCTTGTGGCTTTGCTCGAAAGTAAAAAAATTATTGGTGCGGATGAAGCTGCACAGTTCACAAAGCAACAAGGGAGTAGGACGAGTGGAGGAAGAGACTATGTTATTACTCCGGATGTAAATAACAGGGAACAGGTCGAGCAGATCGCTGTAGATGTCACTGAGAAAATAAAGCAGGGTGTTCATAATCAGGTGGAACAACAGGTCCATGAAGAGTTGCCCATAGAAGTACAGAAAGCAGGACTTGCTGCGGCTGCTCCTGAGTGGGCCAAACGGATACGCTTTGGCGGCGATGTTCGCCTGCGCTATGAGAAAGATCTTTTTGATAAGAATAACGACAGTGAGATGCCGTCAATCAGTCAAGGCGCTGTCACCCAAAATCTCAGAAACACTACGAATAACACGGACCGTTTCAAGTACCGAGTCCGCGTTGGCGTTGGAGTAGATATCAACGATCAGCTTGAAGCAGTTGTTCGTCTCTCCACCGGAAATACGTCAACACCTGTTTCGACAAATGATATAATGGGTACTTACCTGAATAAGGACAATGTTTTATTCGACCTTGCATATCTCAGATGGCATCCGGATGAGTCTCTTTCTGTGTACGGCGGACGGATACCGAACCTCTTTTATTCATCAGATCTAGTCTGGGCTCCAGATTTGAACTTCGAGGGACTTGCCGTCAAATTAAGGAAACCGATTTCCGACTCATTGACGCCTTTCCTTACCGTCGGCGCGTTTCCACTGCAGCAGAATGATTTCACCCAGCATGACAAATGGCTATTAGCGGGACAGCTCGGACTGGAGCAAAAAAACCGGAAAGGCATTGGCGGCACGATCGCCGCAGCCTACTACTATTTCAGCAACATTATCGGAGTCCCCAATACTACCGATGTGGCCGGGACAACAAATTGGTCGGCCCCTCTGTATCAGCAGACTGGGAATACACTGTTCTTTATTGATCCGAACAACAGTTTAAGTGTGGGTCTTGCTTCGCAGTTCAAGGAGTTGAACATTAATGGAGATATTGATGTCGGTTTTTGGGACCCGGTTCATATCGTCCTCATGGGAGACTATGTGAAAAACCTTGGGTTTAATAATGCTGCAATTGCGCAGCTAGCAGGCTCTGGTGTTCCGGACAAGACAGTTGGTTATCAAATCGGCTTAACTGTCGGATATCCTCTAATTGAGAAGTTCGGCCAGTGGAATGCCAGCCTTAACTATAAGTACTTGGGGGGTGACGCTGTCGTTGATGCGTTTACTGATACCGATTTCCATCTCGGTGGAACCAATGCTAAGGGCTGGGTTCTTGGGGGACAATTCGGGGTGGCAAAGAACACCTGGCTGAGACTCCGATGGCTGACTGCGGACCAGATTGCCGGGCCCCCGCTTGCAATTGATGTGCTCCAATTGGATATTAATGCAAGATTTTAGGTGCTAGAAGGGCTGATGATTAAGCTTCCTCAAATACAGAAAATTATAGTTCCGGCAGTTGCGCTGGCGATAGGCCTGATCATTGGATTGGGGATCTGCTATTTTCAAGTTCAGAAGGAACAGAAGATTTTCCAGGGCAAAATTGCAGAGGCTAATAAGAAAATCGCTTTTATACAGAAGAAGATGGCCGAGGAAAAGAACCAGACCGTAGCGTCTATGGAGCAGCAGTACCAAAGCGACTTGGATAAGCTCCAGAAAGAGAAGATTGCCCTTGGAGGGCAGGTGGGTAAATTCAAGGCGACGGTGGAGAAACTAGATAAAAAAATAGCGGAAGCTGACAAGGAAGATGCTCGTTTGAAGAAGGAGTTTCAGGAGAAGGAAAGTAAATATTCACAAGCTGTCCAAAACAACAAGGAGCTGGACAGTTCACTGAAGAAAGTAACTGGAGAGAAACAGACACTTCAGGTGCAGCAGCAACAGACGACCAAGGATCTCGGCCAGTGCACGTCAAATAATGCGAAGCTGATCATCATTTCGGATGAACTTCTGACAAAATACCGAAAGAAGGGACTAGGGACAATGCTTTTGCAAAATGAACCCCTGACACAAATCAAGAAGGTTGAGCTGGAAAAGCTTACCGACCAATACCAGGACGAAATCGATCAACAGAAAATTAAGAAAAATAGTGTGAGGAAATAATAATGATGGGTAAAGTTTTGTCTCTATATTTTTTGATAATGGTTGTCTGCCTTATGGTCATGGTAATACCGGTCCAGGGCGAAGTGAAGCAAACCGAGGCGTCTGACAAGGTTGCAATAGTAAACGGAACGCCAATTACCCGTGGAGAATTCGAAGGAAATGTGCTGATGATACAGACGAAACTCCTGGGGTTGGGGAAGCCACTGTCATGTAGGCAGGTAACGTCTATTCAGAATGAAGTGCTAGAAAGTATGGTGCGCGTTGAGCTCCTGTATCAGGAAAGCCGCAAATCGGGGATTAAGCCCGATGAAAAAGCTGTGGAACAGGAGATTAAAGCGTTAAAGCAACAGTTTGCGAGCGAGTCGGAATATACAAATGATCTGAAAAGGAGGAATATCTCCGAGGAGATCTTGCGCTCCCGATTGGAAAAGAATAGTTCAGTGCAGCAGTACATTGAGAGGCAATTTGCTTCAAAGACGGCTGTTACGGACAATGATATGGTTTCTTATTATGAGGGGCATGTAGACCTTTTTAAACACCCGTTAGAGGTTAGGGCCAGCCACATTCTTGTTCAGTTAGATCCCAAATCAGATGCAAGCCATAAGCAGGAGGCGCATCGGAAGGTTGAACAGATTTTAAAGGACCTGAAGAATGGCCAGGATTTCGCTGCCCTCGCCCGGGAGCGATCTGATGGACCCACCAGAACTAACGGCGGTGACTTGGGATATATTAAATCGGGACAACTAGACAAGCAACTGGAAAGTGTAGTCTTGAGTTTGAAATCAGGAGAGATAAGTGGGATTGTTGAGACGGACTATGGGTATCATTTGTTCAAAGTGGTCGATATAAAGCCGGCGAGTATTCTGGCATATGAAAGTGTCAAAGAGCGTATACGGCAGTACTTGATGCAGGAACAAGCAAGGCAGGCAGCAGACGTCCAGGCCAAAAAGCTCCGGGAAAAAGCCGCAGTGGAAATCCTGCTGAACGAAGAGATCAAAGCGGCTAAGTAGTACCGACCGCTTCCGCCCGGGTCATATCGAAGCCTGAAGCAAGTCAAATCATACCGGAGTAACTGGTGAATTACATAGGTCGTTCATAAGAAAAGGGACCATGTAGCTCAGAGAGCGGAGCTATAACCTTTTTAAGTCACCATTACTCTTACAATACCTGTCTTTCACGCTGGAGCGGGATCCGGCAATAATCAAAGGAGAACGCACTATGTGTGGCATCGCAGGCTATATAAGACAGCGAGAGGCATCACCGATAATCTTTGGCGGTCTGGAGAAGCTGGAATATCGCGGTCCTTAAAGGGAGTGACATGGACCAGCCGCACAATCTGGCCAAATCAGTGACGGTCGAATAGTTGGAGGTCTCAAATCATCGGTATAGGAAAGGGATGTGACTAACGTGAGTGTGCTGCAAAACAAGAACTCGGTCTCTCTGGCTGCTTCAGACAAGACTGAACAATGGCATATGGATGTAAGAAATAAGTCGATGGCCGTACTATTTGCTTTAGTCCTACTTCTGATGATGACTGGTGTGTATTATGTCCCCCGCTTCCTTGCTTGTGCCGACAAACCGGTTAAGTCTGATGCAATCATTCTTTTTTTAGGTCCCAACCCAGCAGCCAGGGAAAAAGAGGCCTATTTTCTTTTTAATGAAGGCTACGCCAGGTTCCTCATTATGCCTGGCCTGCAGCAGGTTATTTCAACCGGGGGCATCTCTCCTCAACTCTCTGATGTCATTAAAAATACATCCTCAAGTGGCGCGGAGGGGTATCCCAGGTACTATGAAAAAACACACCTTGAAGTCTTATATGCTGAAAAAATGATTAACGCCCTAAAATTGAAATCCGCCATTATGGTCAGTTCTCCATATCATATGAAGCGGATCAAAATGATTTGCGAGAGAACCTTTGGCGAGCAAGCCCGCTATATTTCGTACGTTCCGACGAGCTATGAACCCGGAATGACTGATATGGGGCATATAGACAGGGCGGACATACGTCCGATGATGCTGGAATTTGCAAAGATAGTCTGGTTTTATTTGTATTCCTTTTTTTCAGGGAAGGATTAATCAGGGAGCCGCTTATGAATCAGCTGACGCAACGGTTAATGGACGGGAAAATGGAAATATTGGAAGTGCCAGTACCAGTTTTGTCAAAAGGGCATATAATGGTCAGGAACCACTATTCTCTGATCAGTGCCGGAACCGAAGGCAGTACTGTGCAGGCAGCGAGAAAGAGTCTTATTGGCAAAGCGAAGGAACGCCCCCAGCAAGTCAAACAGGTCCTTGATACACTCAAAACGCAGGGACCAGTCCAAACCTACCGCGCTGTTATGAAGAAATTGGATGCTTACTCTCCTTTAGGGTATTCGTGCGCGGGCGAGGTCATAGAAGTTGCTGCCGATGTAAGTGGTTTGGTGCCGGGAGATATGGTTGCATGCGGCGGCCTCAGCGCCGCACATGCCGAGATCGTGAGTGTACCGGTTAACCTGAGCGTCAAGCTGAATCATGGAACTGATCTCAAGCAGGCGGTATACAATACACTGGGGGCGATTGCCATTCAAGGGGTAAGACAGGCCGACATCAGGCTCGGGGAAACTTGTGCAGTTGTCGGACTTGGACTCCTGGGACAACTTTCATCGCTGCTTTTGCGGGCAGCGGGCGTCAGGGTCATCGGCATCGATATCGATCCCGTAATGGTAGAAATCGCTGAAAGAAACTGTGCAGATCTTGCCTTGCTTAGAAATACTGAAGGCATTGAAAATACAATATCCCAGTTCACCAGAGGGATTGGATGCGACTCTGTAATCATAACGGCTGCCTCAAATACCCTCGACCCTATAAACTTCGCAGGCGCAATCGTGCGAAAAAGAGGTACGATTGTCATCGTCGGCGCAGTGCCCACAGGATTTGATCGCGATCCATACTTTTACAGGAAAGAGTTGCAGGTAAAAATGTCATGCTCGTACGGTCCGGGGCGCTATGATCCGCAGTATGAGGACAAAGGAATTGATTATCCTGCGGCTTATGTACGATGGACGGAACAGCGCAACATGGAAGCCTTCCAGGAATTGATATATTCAAAAAAGATAGATGTCGGGTACCTGACCACCCATATGTTTAAATTGGATTTAGCAGCCAATGCTTATGAAATGATGATGTCCAAGTCAGAATTCTATATAGGCATGCTTATCGAATATGATAAGGGTAGCGATTTTAGCCGGGCAAAGATCACACTGAAACCGCGGACTGACCGCAATGCACCGGTCTCGATTGGCATTGGTTTTATCGGTGCGGGCTCCTACGCACAAAGCCACCTGCTGCCCAACATACCGAAAGACCCGCGTATTTCACTTAAGGGTGTAGTGACGACCACTGGCGTCACGGCAAGATCGGTAGGGGACCGATTCGGTTTTGAAATGTGTTCAACGAATGCTCTGGATATCCTGGAAAACCCTGAGATAAGTACAGTCTTTGTGGCTTCCAGACACGATTCACACGCGGGGTTTGTGGTGAAGGCCCTGAAGGAGGGCAAGCATGTTTTTGTAGAGAAGCCCCTATGCCTGACCGAAGATGAACTGCATGAAATCACGGACGTTTATACATCCGCAAACACCCCATCACTGCTCGTCGTCGGATTCAACAGGCGTTTTGCTCCGCTCGCCGTGGTGCTGAAGCGGGAGCTTGGTATGTCCCCCATGTCAATCCTCTACCGGGTCAATGCCGGCGCCATACCGGCCGATTCATGGATACAGGATATGCAAACGGGAGGCGGCCGGATAATCGGTGAGGTATGTCATTTTGTCGATTTCCTTACATATCTTAACGGGTCTTTGCCGGTATCCGTGTATGCCGCTTCGATGAGGGCAGCAGGCAATCTGGATGACACACTTGTGATAACCCTAACCTATGAAAATGGTTCGATCGGCACGATTTCCTATTTTGCCAATGGGGACAAAAGTATGCCTAAAGAGCGGGTTGAAGTCTTCTCCAATGGAACGACCTCAGTCCTCGACGATTTTCGGACACTTTCCATTTATGCACGAGGGAAGAAAAAAGAGAGGAAGCTGTTGTCCCAGGACAAAGGGCAGAATAATGAAATCCGTCTTTTCATTGATGTCGTCATGAGCGGGAAATCGGAGCTTATCCCGTTTGTGGAATTGCACAGCACCTCACGAGTCACCTTTGCCGTATTAGAATCACTTCGAACTGGGAAAAGTATAGTGCTATTACAACCTTCATCGACGTTCTCGACAGACCGTATTATTCAATCTGAAACTGTAGTCATCTGAACAGATGTTACCAGGTAGGAATCTGAAATCTTATTTGTTGCGCATACGCAGGGCGTCTGTTTGCGAAGTTGCATACAGGGTGCGTCAAAGTATACTCATTGCACAAATGAGGCGTGCTTTTGCCAACAAACATTTAATCGATGTGCCGAGAATCGATGCGCGGGAAATTGAGCGGCTTCAATTGCCGGATTTTTCTTTCTACATAGATGACAGTGTGCTGCAAAAGCTTTTCGCTGGAGATGTTTTTACAATTGGAGGAGATAGAGAGGCCATCGATCATTTTGAAAAGGAGACGCGTGGAAAATATTTTGGCGACATCAGATGCAGCTCTTTATCTCCGGATATCCGGACTGTTTGGGAGCCGGCGAGGCTTCAGCATGTCACGGCAATGCTTTTCTGCCCTGCTTCAAAGAGCGCACGAGGTGCAGCCCAAAAGACGCTTTTTCAGTGGGTGCGAAACAATCCGTTTTTGTCAGGTCCGCACTACATGTCAGCGATGGAATGCGGCTTGAGGATTCCTGTATTTTTTTATGCCTTGAAAATCCTTAATGACCTGGCAGCCGAGCAGCGCCTGGAGATTCTCGAAACGCTTTACAGGCATGCCTGGTTGGTTGCAAACCGCTTGTCCCTTTACTCGTCATTGGGTAACCACACTATTTGTGAATGCATAGGCCTTATCTTTGCTGGAAGCATCTTTCGTTCTGTGTCCGCCGGCCGTAACTGGATAAGCAGGGGACTTAAGTTGTTGTCCGATGAACTCCCTCACCAAATCCTCAATGACGGAGGTCCGGCAGAACAGTCATTGACGTATCACCGGTTCGTGCTTGATCTGTACTGGCTGGCTGTCGGGTTCCTAAAAAAGAACGGGATCTACGAATGTAAAGATTTTATACCGCGCCTTATTCTTGGAGAGCAATTCCTGGAGGCTTTCCGTGACGACCGTGGCCAATTACCAGCCATCGGCGACAGCGATGACGGCATGGCCGTAGCTCCAGGTATTCATCCGCGTATGTATTATGAAACTTGGTGCCATCATGTATAAAAGCTTTCCGGAGGCTGGATATACTGTCATCAGGAGCCCAGAGATCCTTTTTACGTTTGATCACGGCCCGTTGGGCATGTCACCCCTTTACAATCACGGACACGCCGATGCGCTGTCGGTAACACTTTCTGTAAACGGCAACTTGCTGCTCGCGGACCCGGGAACCTACCGTTATAATGGTGTGTCCGAGTTCAGAAGATATTTCAAGGGCACGCGGGCACACAATACGGTAAACATAGACAAAGAGGATCAGGCGGTGCAGGAAACGGAAGTTATTTGGCGCTGCCCCTACACAGCCTGCCTTTCGGGGGCTACCAGATTGGATGAAGGTCTTGTATTGGAGGGTTCCCATAACGGATATGGGCGTCTGAGAGATCCCGTCAAACATATCCGGAAAATCTTTTTTTCCGAGGGGGACCTTTTCTTAATACGGGACAGTTTTGACGGAAACGGCCTGCACGATTTTGAGCTGAATTATCATCTGCACCCACATGCAATGACTGCGGAACAAGCAGATGGATCGTGGTTGATAGACCATAAGGATGCGCAGGTATATCTCCGGCTTCTCGAAGATTCAAGTTTCAATTATTTTTCCGGGTGTGAGCATCCATTGTTTGGCTGGTATTCCCCGTCTTATGGCGTCAGGGTCAAGAGCGGTGTTCTGAGTCATAGTAAAAGAGGATATCCCAATGATGTCTCGTTCTTGACTGCCATAAGCATTAACAAGCCAAAGCATGTGCAGGAACTTCTGGCAAAGAGGTCATTGCTATGAAAGAAAGACTTAGAATCCTGGATATATGGGTTGATCCTGTGACCCGCGATGAAGCAATCGGGCGAGTCAGGGATTTTCTTAAAGATGGAAACCGGCCGAATTCCGTATTTGCATCAAATCCCGAAAAGAACTTTTCCGTGCCGAAAGATCCCGAGCTTTACGATGTATTCAGAGACGCGGATCTCCTGCTTCCAGATGGTATAGGGATGGTACTGGCTGCCAGAATCCTGCAAAGCGCCAAACTAGAACGGGTTCCAGGGTCGGAATTTATATTTGACATATGCGGTCTGGCCGAGAAAGAAGGTTACCGGATATTTGTATACGGGGCAAGCGAGGATGTCAATAGAAAATCGGCAGAGATACTTGCGGCACGGTATCCGCGGCTTTTAATTGTGGGCAGGGCGAACGGGTATGTCGGCAAAGCTGAAATGCCGCAACTGATCAGGCAGATCAACGAATCGCGGGCGGAAATTCTCTTTGTCGCCCTGGGTTCGCCAAAACAGGAAAAATGGTTCGCGGAACATAAGGCTGCCCTTGAGCATGTGAGAGTCGTCCAGGGCATTGGCGGCACATTGGACACGATAGGCGGGACGGTCAAGCGTGCACCGGCGATTTGGCGTAAGTACTGGGCAGAATGGCTTTACAGACTTCTTGCAGAACCCAAAAGGATCAAAAGACAGAAATGGCTGCCTCTGTTTGCGATATTGGTTCTCTCAGCCAAACTTAGCTATATGAGCGGCTTGCGGAGTAAGACGATATGAAGGTACTGCTGATTGCGGGTGCCCGTCCGAACTTCATGAAAATAGCGCCGATCCACAGGGCCGCAAAACAAATTGAGGGTTTGGACTGCCGGATCGTGCATACCGGGCAGCATTATGATTATGAAATGTCTTCATCTTTTTTTGAAGATTTGGAAATTGCGCATCCGGATTTTTTCCTTGAAGCCGGTTCGGGCTCTCATGCCGTTCAGACCGCAAAGATCATGGTTGCCTTCGAGGAGGTATGTTTACGGGAAAGGCCGGACTGGGTCATAGTCGTTGGAGATGTAAATTCCACGATAGCCTGCAGTATTACGGCTAAGAAACTCATGATCAAAGTGGCCCACGTCGAAGCGGGGCTGAGAAGTTTCGATCTTTGTATGCCTGAAGAGATTAACCGCATGGTGACAGATAGCATAACGGACTGTTTCTTCGTCACCGAGGAGAGCGGTACCGAAAATTTAATCCATGAAGGGAAGCCTGCCGAGCGAATTCATTTTGTAGGCAACGTAATGGTCGATAACCTCTTCCATCAACTTGAGATTCTCAAGTCCGAAAACCCTGAGCAATATTCAGTTTGCAGATTGAAGAAAGAGAAAAATCCATATATATTTTTGACTTTACACAGGCCTTCCAACGTAGACAATAGAGAAATATTCCAGGGTATTACTTCTGCATTGAATGAGATTGCCGTCAAACAGCCGATTATTTTTCCAGTCCATCCGCGCACGAAGAAAATGATCGATTATTTCAACATCAACTTTTCTGAGAATGTCATTCTTCTGCCGCCGCTGGGTTTCCGGGAGTCTTTATTCTTGTGGAAGGATGCGCGGGCGGTTATGACTGACAGCGGAGGACTTCAGGAGGAGACAACCGCTCTTGGTGTTCCATGCATTACAATTCGCCAAAATACGGAGCGCCCGATTACGTTAACCTCGGGTACGAATATTCTTGCTGGTACAAAAAAGGAAGGCATCTTGAGCGCATACCAATCCATTCCGGAAAAAACAGTAAATTATTCCGCCCCGTCAAAATGGGACGGCCGCGCCGCTGAACGCATTTGGTCTGTCCTGGCCGGTCCGGTATCCCAGCATCCGAAAGGGGCGAGAGGGGGAGAACAGTGCAAATAAAGTCGATGGCGCAGTCGGAAGCAGCGTTGTACACCGCTGTTTATGGGCTGCTGCTTTCAGTAATGTATTTTTCTTCTTATGAGTGGCTGATAGGGCATGATTGGTCAAGAGAGGATTATAATTATTGCTATCTCATTCCGTTTGTCGTTCTTTACCTGATCTGGGAGAAGAGGAACAAATGGATGAAGGAGACTTCGGTTCCATCCTGGAGCGGACTGCTTCTGTTGCTTCCCGGCATCCTCTTATACTGGGGCGGCGAGCTGGCTGGCGAATTTTACTCCATTTATATTTCTTCATGGCTCGTCGTCGCGGGGTTATTGTGGCTGCATACGGGATGGATAAAATTAAGGACCATGGCATTTCCGCTTTTTGTCGCTCTTTTTCTCTTTCCGCTGCCTCACTTTTTAAATACAAAGCTTACGTTCAACCTGAAGCTGGTCTCATCAGAACTCGGCATCAAAATGATTCAACTTTTTGGGATGTCGGGCTACCGCGAAGGAAACATTATAGATTTGGGGTTTACGCAACTACAGGTTGTTGACGCATGCAGTGGACTTCGTTATCTAATCCCGCTTTTCTTAATGGCCGTCCTGATGGCCTATTTATACCGTGCAGTATATTGGAAAAAAATCATCATCGTCTTGTCGTCGATTCCTTTATCTATCGTGACCAATGGGCTCCGCATTGCATTGACGGCGTTTCTCTATCAGGCGGTCGGCCGTGCTGCAGCGGAGGGTTTCTTTCATGATTTTTCGGGTTGGGCCATTTTTATGGTATCTTTCGCGATCCTAATGGCTGAGATATGGGTTTTGAGCAAAATTATGCCACGACCTGATGAAAGTTTTCTGAAAAAGAAAGGGACTGCCAAAGGCGGCGATAATGAAGAGTCGGAACACCTGAAGAAAGATGATTTGAGAACTGAAGCTAGGAATGTCGACATGAAATTTTCACAACCCCAGGCCATAGTCGCAATTGTCCTGTTGGTGGCTACTCTTACGATACATTCTTTCGTCGATTTCGGGGAAAAAACGCCCATTAGCCGACCCTTCAGCAAATTCCCGCTTGTCGTAGGAGCATGGGAAGGAAAACGCCAGTTCCTGGAGCAGGAATTTATCGATGCCCTTGAATTCACCGATTATACCTCCATCAACTATTCTAAACCTGACAGTCCGCCTATAAATGTTTATGTGGCGTACTATGCAAGTCAGCGGAAGGGTAAGTCGATCCATTCTCCGGAAACCTGCCTGCCCGGAAGCGGCTGGATATTTAGGCAGGCCGGAACGACCAATATCTCGTTGTCAGGGAAAAGTGTGTTGCCTGTGACGGTAATGCGTGCCCTGATGGAAAAGGGGGAAAGCAGGCAATTGGTATACTTCTGGTACGATCAGCGCGGACGTGTCCTGACGAATGCTTATGAAATGAAGATTTATAACGTGTGGGATGCATTGCTGAGAAAAAGAACGGACGGGGCGCTGGTCAGGATTATTACCCCTATGTCTTCCGCTGAAAAGGTCGACGATGCCGACCGAAGACTGCAGGTTTTTATCAAAGACATCATACCGACTTTGAATGAGTTTATCCCCCGATAGACAAGCATCAATATTTACATCTAATGAAAACAGTTATGAAGAGCCGTCTAAGAAAAATATCAGCGCTAACTACTTATTTGGAGGCGTTTTCAGGCATGGCTATTCTTGAAATAATCAGAATGAAAGAGGCCCGTATCGGTGTCATCGGATTAGGCTACGTGGGCCTTCCCCTTGTCATAGAGTTTTGCAGGGCCGGTTTCCCGGTTATGGGCTTCGACATCGACGAGTCCAAGGTGGTACTCCTTAATCAGGGTACAAGTTATATCAGGCATATCGATACATCTGCACTGGTGACGGCTCTTGAAGACGGCTTTCGTGCTACGACTGATTTTGACCTGCTTGGTGAAATGGACTGCATCCTGATATGCGTTCCGACACCGTTGAACAAAAACCGGGAGCCAGACATGACTTATGTATTCAACTCCGGCAGCTGCATTGCCGCGACACTGCACCGGGGACAGCTTGTTGTCCTGGAGTCCACCACATATCCGGGGACGACTGACGGAGAACTGCGTGCTATTCTTGAAAAAAGCGGGCTTAGGGCCGGTAGAGACTTTTATCTGGCGTTCTCGCCGGAGCGTGAAGACCCCAACAATGGGAAGTTCGGCGTGCGAAATATCCCAAAGGTCGTTGGCGGCTACACACCTAAATGCCTGAAAGCGGCCAGTGCACTCTATGAAAGCATTGTCGAAAGAACAGTACCCGTATCATCACCCAGCGTTGCCGAGGCAACCAAACTTCTTGAGAACATCTATCGTTCGGTCAACATAGCTCTGGTGAACGAACTGAAGGTCCTCTTCGACCGGATGGCTATCGATATCTGGGAGGTCATAGAGGCGGCCAAGACCAAGCCTTTTGGATTTCAGGCATTTTACCCCGGACCGGGGCTCGGCGGGCATTGCATTCCCATTGACCCGTTCTACCTGACGTGGAAGGCCCGTGAGTTCGAGTGCCAAACACGCTTCATCGAGCTGGCCGGGGAAATCAACACCGCAACGCCCGATTACGTTGTAAACAAGGTGATGCTGGCTCTAAACGACAAGGGCAAGGCGGTCAAGGGCGCCCGCATCCTGATACTCGGTTTGGCTTACAAGGCAAACGTGGAGGACGATAGAGAGTCCCCGTCTTACCGGCTGATGGAAAAGCTGGAAGAGCTGGGAGCCGAGGTCAGCTACAATGATCCGTATATACCTGTTGTTCGACCGTCACGGGAATATGGTCATTATGCTGGACGGAGGTCGGTGGAGGTTAGCCATGACTTTGACCTGATTCTGATTGCCACGGCCCATGATGAATACAGGAACATTGATTTCGGTTCGCTCGGCATTTCTGTTGTTGATACGCGGAACGTCGTGCGCGGCGATGGCCGGATAATCTACCGTGCCTAGAAATGCGCCCTGCTAACTTGCAGAATTAGGATGATAAGGAGAATCCAATCAATATGATCGTCCCTGTTATACTTGCCGGCGGCACGGGTAGTCGACTTTGGCCCCTTTCTCGTGAATTGTATCCGAAGCAGCTCATTGCTTTGGTTAACCAAAACAGTATGCTTCAGGACACCGTTTTAAGAACCCTCGGCATCGCGGGCATTGCAGCACCTTTGATAATCTGCAACGAGGAACACCGCTTTATGGTTGCAGAGCAGATGCGTCAGACAGGTATTAACCCGGCCGCGATTATTCTGGAGCCCTTTGGCAGAAATACCGCTCCGGCCGCTGCTTTGGCCGCTTTGGAAGCTATAAAAGATGGTCAAAATCCCGTGCTGCTCGTTCTCCCTGCCGACCATGCGATCGCCGATAAAGCTGCATTTCACAGGGCAGTTGAAGCGGGCAGATCGTATGCCGAGGCCGGTAAACTTGTTACTTTCGGTATTCTTCCAAAGGGACCTGAAACCGGGTACGGGTATATCCGAGCCGACAGGAATGATCCTGATGCAGACGCCCATACGGTGGCCGCCTTTGTCGAAAAACCGGATCGCTCAACTGCAGAGCAGTATGTCAAGTCTGGCGACTATTTCTGGAACAGCGGAATATTCATGTTTACAGCTGAGTGCTCTTTGGCTGAATTAAATAAATTCCAACCCGCGATGGTGGCCGCCTGTCGCGCTGCTTATGAAGGTTCCACGCGAGATATGGACTTTACTCGCCTTTCCAGAGAAGCGTTTGCGACTTGCCCCATCGATTCAATCGACTACGCTGTAATGGAAAAAACGACCGAAGCAATGGTTGTTCCCCTTGACGCCGGTTGGAGCGATGTTGGTTCCTGGTCAGCCCTCTGGGAAATTGGAGACCAGGACGCATCCGGTAATGTCCTCAAAGGTGATGTATTAGTGCATGAGTCCAAGGGTTGCTTCATTTCTGCTGAAAGCCGCCTTGTCGCGTCGGTGGGGCTTGAGGATCATATCATCGTCGAAACGTCAGATGCCGTGTTGGTCGCACGAAAGGACCGTGTTCAGGGCGTAAAGGCAATTGTCAGTCAGTTAAAGTCCCAAAATCGTCAGGAAGCTGTTATTCACAGGAAAGTATATCGTCCCTGGGGATCATATCAATGCGTAGATTGCGACGTACGTTTCCAGGTAAAACGTATTAGTGTTAATCCTGGGGCTGCGCTTTCTTTGCAGATGCATCATCACCGGGCGGAACACTGGATAGTGGTGAAAGGAACTGCGCGTATTACAAGGGGTGACGAGACTGTTCTTCTTTCAGAAAACCAGTCCACGTACATACCGATCGGAGTAACACATCGACTTGAAAATCCGGGGGTAATACCGCTGGAACTGATCGAGGTGCAGTCAGGCAGCTATCTTGGTGAGGACGATATTGTCAGGTTTGAGGATGTTTACGGAAGATAATAATAGCCGAGACCTTAGTTGCTTCAAAGCTTACGATATTCGAGGAAGGGTCCCTGATACTCTCAATGAGGAGATCGCCTATCGAATTGGAAGGGCCTATGCCGAGTTTCTCAGACCCTCCAGGATAGTTGTCGGGCGTGATGTCCGCCTCTCGAGCGCATCATTGGCCAATGCCCTCGTGCGCGGATTGACGCATGGCGGCAGTGATGTTCTTGATATAGGGGTTTGCGGAACAGAAGAGGTCTATTTTGCAACCTTCCACGAACGACTGGACGGCGGCATCATGGTGACGGCGAGTCATAACCCCATGGACTATAATGGCATGAAACTGGTGCGGGAGGATGCGCGACCGATCAGCGGAGATACCGGTCTGAATGACATCAAGGAACTGGTGCGAGCCAACTGTTTTGAACCGGCCGATAGAATCGGAACTGTTGTGTCGTTGAACATCGAGGCTGCATATATATCCCACCTGCTGGGCTACGTGGACGTCTCTTCCCTGCGTCCGCTGAAGGTTGTAGTGAATTCTGGAAACGGATGCGCTGGCAGGGTCATTGACCTACTTGAAAAGAGTCTTCCGGTATCGTTTATCAAGATAAATCACCAGCCGGATGGAAACTTTCCCAACGGCATACCGAACCCTCTGCTACCTGAGAATCGTGCCGCGACGATTGCCGCTGTGCGGGACAGCCGGGCGGACATCGGTATTGCCTGGGACGGGGATTTTGACCGTTGCTTCTTGTTTGATGAACAGGGTACGTTTGTCGAGGGTTACTATGTAGTTGGGCTCTTGTCATCTGCCATTCTGGCAAAGTACCCAGGCGGCCGCATCATTCACGACCCGCGTCTTACCTGGAATACGGTGGACATGGTGAACAATGCCGGCGGAGTTGCGATAATGAGTAAGACAGGGCATGCATTCATCAAAGAACGAATGCGTGCGGAAGATGCTGTGTATGGTGGAGAGATGAGCGCTCACCATTATTTCAGGGATTTCGCCTATTGTGACAGCGGCATGATCCCTTGGCTGTTGGTGTTGCAGATTATGAGCAGGACAGGGTTAGCCTTGTCGAAGCTTGTCGGCGATAGGCTTGGGCTTTTCCCGGTCAGCGGCGAGATCAACCGGGTACTTGCGAATCCCGAAGCAACCATCGAACGGATACGTCAGCACTACATTCCGCTGCATCCGGGCGTTGACTACACCGACGGCCTTTCTAGGGAGTTTGAACAGTGGCGTTTTAACATTCGCTGTTCCAATACGGAGCCTTTGTTCGCCTCAATATCGAAGCGAGGGGAGATGGGATCCTCATGCAAGAGAAGACAGAAGAGCTGCTCTATCTGATAAACGAAACAGTCAAATGAGAACAAGGAGAGCTGTCGCATGAAAAAAGCGCTTATTACCGGTATCACGGGCCAGGACGGGGCATATCTGGCAGAATTCCTGCTCAAGAAAGGGTACATTGTGCATGGAATTAAACGCAGGGCGTCTATGTTTAATACAGGTAGGATCGACCATTTATACCAGGACCCCCATGAGAAACAATTGAATTTAGTGTTGCATTATGGTGATCTTACGGATTCGACCAATCTAATTCGTATCATTCAGGAAGTGCAGCCTGATGAAATTTATAACCTTGCGGCACAGAGCCATGTGAAGGTTTCTTTTGAGACGCCGGAGTACACAGCGAATTCAGATGCCTTGGGGACATTGAGAATTCTTGAAGCAATCAGGATATTGAGTCTGCAGAAAAAGACACGATTCTATCAGGCCTCAACCTCGGAATTATACGGGAAAGTCCAGGAATCTCCCCAAACCGAGAAAACCCCTTTTTACCCCAGAAGTCCTTATGCCGCTGCAAAACTCTACGCATATTGGATAACGGTGAACTACCGTGAGGCGTACAATTTCTTCGCCTGTAACGGCATTCTTTTCAACCATGAGTCGCCGTTACGAGGTGAGACTTTTGTCACAAGGAAAATTACAAGGGCCGTGGCGAGGAAGAAGCTCGGCTTGCAGGATAAGCTTTTCCTGGGAAGCTTGGATTCCAGGCGTGACTGGGGCCATGCAAAAGATTATATAGAGGCACAGTGGCTAATGCTTCAGCAGGATAGCCCCGAAGATTATGTGATAGCCACTGGCGAGCAGCATTCCGTCCGGGAATTTGTCGAAGCGGCTTTTAATGAAATAGGGATCAGGGTCAGCTGGGAAGGGAAGGGTATTAGCGAAAAAGGGTACGATTATCATAAAGGTGAGGTCCTGGTGGAGGTTGATCCGAGATATTTCCGCCCGACAGAAGTGGAGACATTACTTGGTGATCCGTCTAAAGCAGCAGAAAAGCTGGGATGGAAGGCGAAAATCGGCTTTCATGAGCTAGTTGCTGAGATGGTAAGAGAGGACATAAAAGAAGCCGAGCGAGATCTGTTCTGTAAAAAAAGCGGGTTTAAAACATTCAGATATTATGAATAAATCATCGAAAATATATGTTGCCGGACACCGGGGACTTGCAGGTTCGGCAATTGTACGGAAATTGCAGTCTGAAGGCTTCAATAATCTGCTCACGCGTACCAGTGCAGAGCTTGATTTACAGAGGCAGGCTGAAGTTGAAGCGTTTTTTAAAGAGAATAGACCTGAATATGTATTTTTAGCAGCTGCCAAAGTGGGCGGGATTCTTGCAAATAATACTTATCCCGCTGAGTTCATTTATAGTAATCTGATAATCCAGACAAATTTAATCCATTCATCGTATCTGTTTGGTGTAAGGAAACTTTTGTTTCTTGGCAGCTCATGTATTTATCCAAAACATTGTCCGCAGCCAATGAAAGAGGAATACCTGTTATCGGGTTACCTGGAACCTACAAACGAACCATATGCTGTGGCAAAGATAGCAGGTTTCAAAATGTGCCAGTCATATAACAGACAATATGGAACAAATTATATTTCCATAATGCCTACTAACCTCTACGAACCCGGAGATAATTTTGACCTTCAAAATGCTCATGTGCTTCCCGCACTGATAAGCAAATTTCATATGGCTCGCATTGAAAACAGACCATTTGTTGAAATATGGGGGACCGGATCGCCCAAGCGGGAATTTCTTTATGTGGACGACCTTGCTGATGCCTGCATTTTTCTTATGCAAAATTATAATGATAACGAAATAGTCAATATCGGGACGGGAGAGGACCTTTCAATCAAAGCGCTGGCCCACCTGATCAAAGATATCGTCGGATATGAGGGTGAGCTAAGATTTGATACCTCCAAGCCTGATGGAACGCTGAGAAAGCTTCTTGATGTGACAAAAATATCAAATATGGGCTGGAAAGCGGAAATAGGTCTAGCAGACGGTATTAAGAAAACCTGGAAAGAATTTGTTTCAGCACACACTGCGCATGGGTAAGAAAGCCTTAATATGCGGTATATCCGGACAGGACGGTGCCTATCTGGCAAGACTTCTTTTGTCAAAAGGCTACGAGGTATATGGAACATCACGTGATGCACAAATGTCCACTTTTTCAAACCTTAAACGTCTTGGCATCAAAGATCAAATCACATTTCACTCTATGGCTCTCAACGACTTTAGAAGTGTGCTACAAGTCCTTGACAAGGTAATACCTGATGAAATCTACAACTTGGCAGGTCAGAGCTCAGTCAGCCTCTCTTTCGAACAGCCAGTCGAAACTCTTGAAAGTATTAGCGTCGGCACCCTAAACCTGCTGGAGGCCATTCGCTTCATCGGACGGTCGACAAAACTTTATAACGCCGGTTCCAGCGAGTGCTTCGGTAATACCGATGGCCTACCTGCCAACGAAGAGACCCCCTTCCGCCCTCGCAGCCCTTATGCTGTGGCCAAGGCAACTGCCTTCTGGGAGGTAGCTAACTATCGCGAGGCCTACGGCCTGTTTGCCTGTACGGGCATCCTTTTCAACCACGAATCTCCGCTGCGCCCGGAACGGTTTGTCACTCAGAAGGTCGCTAGGGCCGCTCGTCGGATTGCGGCTGGGAGCGGGGAGAAACTCCATATGGGTAATGTATCTATCGCACGCGACTGGGGGTGGGCATCTGAGTTCGTCGAAGCAATGTGGCTGATGCTTCAGCAGAAACAACCTCAGGACTTTGTCATTGCAACCGGAGAAAAGCACACGCTCGAGGAATTTGTGGCAGAGATTTTTACCTCGCTGAATCTCGACTGGCGGGAGCATGTGAGGAGTGATTCCGCATTATTGAGACCATCAGAGATTATGGTCAGCTGCGGCAACTCATCTCGGGCTGCAAATGCGTTAGGATGGTACGCCAACTGCAGAATGAAGGATGTTGCCAGAATGATGGTTGAAGAGACTATTCTCTAAATGACTGCACGCCTGCATTGAATGTTTATGATCTCCAAGTCGGAACGACTCTTGTCGATATTAGTGCCTTCCTTAGTAAAAAAAAGAATGGATGGTCGTCCCCTTCTCCAAAAGGTAGTTGGCAATACGGTATGGCTGCTTGCCGATAAGATTCTCCGCATGGGGGTCGGCCTCGTTGTCGGTGTTTGGGTTGCTCGTTATCTTGGACCTGAGCAGTTCGGAGCCCTAAATTTCGCAGTCGCCTTTGTCTCGCTTTTTGCGGTTTTTGCTACCCTTGGTCTGGATGGAATAGTTATTAGGGATATCATCCGTGAGCCTGAGAGGAAATACGAGATCCTCTCCTCCACGTTTATATTGAAGTTATGCGGTGGGGCTATCGCATTCCTTGCGTCCTTCGCTGCGATTTTAGTAATGCGTCCTGCTGACACCCAAACCCGCTGGCTCGTCGGAATTATTGCCACCGGGTTAATTTTTCAGTCTTTCGACGCAATCGATCTGTGGTTTCAGTCTCAAACCCTGTCTAAATATACAGTAGTAGCCAAGAATTTGGCTTTTGTCGTTTTGTCGGTAATCAAAGTTATCCTGATTGTGAATCGTGCGTCAGTTGTTGCGTTTGCGTATGCTGCGTTAGCTGAAGTCATAATCGGAGGAGCCGGTCTTGTGCTTTTTTATGCAAGGCAACATTCAATGTCCACCTTGTGGTGTCCCAGGATGGATGAAGCCAGAAGGCTTCTCCGTGAAAGCTGGCCGGCTATCCTTTCAGGACTGGCCATCATGATTTATATGCGGATAGATCAGGTCATGCTGGCGCAGATGTCAGGGAATAGAGAAGTTGGGATTTACTCAGCGGCTTTGCGTTTCTCTGAAATCTGGTATGTTATACCATCGGTGATTGTCAGTTCAGTTAGGCCTTCACTTACCCATGCTAAGCAGGAGTCAGAGAGCAGATATTACCGACAATTACAACAACTTTGTAACGTACTGGTGCGTATAGCTTATGTTATTGCACTGCCAATGACTTTTGCTTCCAGTCTTATTATTACTTGTTTATATGGCCAAACATACGCTGGAGCTGGAATTGTTCTTAGTATTCATATATGGGCCGCAATTTTTGTGTTTCTCGGAGGTGCAATGTCAATATGGTTTGTGAATGAAGGAATATTAAAATACACACTTATTCAGACAATATTGGGCGCAGTTTTGAACGTCATTATAAATATAGTACTTATACCACAGTATGGTGGAGTTGGTGCTGCCATAGCAACGGTAATATCGTACGGTTTTGCCGCCTACCTGTGTAATGCACTATCCAAGAAAACCATGATTGTGTTTAAAATGCAGACTAAAGCTCTATTACTTGTTAAAAACTGAATGGCCTTTGGTGTCCATCATGGGTGATGTTTTATGTAAGATTTGTGATTGTTTTTCTCACTATTATGGAAAGATGAAATTGCTGAATAAATATCATGTCAGTTATTTCAGGTGCAGATCTTGCGGATTCATCCAGACCGAAGAACCCTTCTGGCTGGATGAAGTGTATGCGAAGGCCATCAATCATTCTGACGTAGGCATTTTGGCTAGAAACAAACAGTTGGCAGATATATCAAGTGCTCTGCTAAATTTGTTCTGTGACGGGCATGGCAGGTTTCTCGATCATGGTGGAGGCTACGGTATATTTGTGAGGATGATGCGCGACATTGGATTCAATTTCTACTGGTACGATAGGTATTGTGAGAACCTCTTCGCTCAAGGCTATGATGTTGTTAATGCCGGGTCAGGCAGCTTCGATCTACTAACCAGCTTTGAAGTGTTAGAGCATTTGGCGGATCCCCGGGAAGAAGTTTCTCGGATGAAAAGTTATGCAGACAATATATTGTTTACCACCATGCTTCTTCCACCAGGCAATCCAAAGCTGGACGAATGGTGGTATTTCGGGAAAGATCATGGGCAGCATATATCTTTTTTCACCAGGAAAAGCCTTGAGATACTAGCGGAAACATTGTCTCTAAAACTGGTTTCCAATAATAAGTCGATGCATCTTTTTACGACCCGAAAAATCTCGAACACCCTGTTTTCCTTAATAACGCAAAAGCCCTTTATAATATTGTTGCTAAACAAAATCTACAAGAACAAGTCACTTACTGCCAACGACTATAACGAGGCAGTCGCGCGCATGCTTGCAGAAGAATAAACGAGGTAGGACGGTTGATAAGAAATTATACACACGAAGCAGCGAAACTCAGAAATAGTAACGCTGTAGTGCATGCGTAGACACTCGTGATGCGAGTTTATTTAAACTGCGATTATCCCATAATATCTTACAGGTCAAGATGAGAATATACTTCGACTACCAGATTATTAGTTGTCAACAATACGGTGGCGTTTCCAGATATATTTACGAAATCGCCAATCATATGGCAGGTATAGGGGGACATGAGGTCAAGATATTTGCCCCGCTATATGTCAATGAATACTTCCATAACAGTAATAAGCTATGTCCGATGGGCATCAAGATTTCCCGTCCAAATCGAATGAGACGTCTTATAAACGGGGTGAACTTGACTACTGCTCATTTGCTGATAAAACCGAGGCGGAACGTGGATATTTTTCATGAAACTTATTACTCCTTGTCTGATGTTTGCCCACGTTCAGCGAAGAGGTTGATAACGGTTTACGACATGATTCACGAGAAGTTTGCAGACAACTTTCCAGGTGGGGATAAGATGCTGCAGATCAAGGCGCATGCTGTGAAACGTGCGGACCATGTCATTTGCATTTCTCAAAATACCCAACGAGATCTAATCGAGATACTGGGTGTGCCCGAAGAAAAGACTTCAGTTGTATATCTGGGCTATTCGATTAGCTCGAAGGGATGGGCAAGTCAACACGCTGTTGTATCAAATCCTCACATCCTGTATGTCGGTCGACGAGCGGGATACAAGAATTTCGGGAAGCTATTACACGCATATGCTGATTCTGCTTTCTTGAGGAATGAATTTAACTTGATCTGTTTTGGCGGAGGTGCATTCACAACGCGCGAATTAGGCCTGATGGAGTCTTTAAATCTCTCACTGACCAGAGTTGTCCATGTGTCCGGTGGCGATGATATGTTGGCGGGATTATTTGCTTCTGCGGCATTGTTAATATATCCCTCATTATACGAAGGGTTTGGCCTGTCGCCGTTGGAGGCTATGGCATTTGGTTGTCCTGTTGTCTGTGCCAATTCAAGTTGTTTGCCAGAAGTGGTTGGCGATGCGGCAGAGTTCTTCGATCCTGCTAATGAATATGACATGCGTATGGCGATCGAGAGGGTAGCTTCATCACCAGAGCATGCCTCCTTGCTTGCCGAAAAGGGACGGGAGCGCATTAAACTCTTTTCATGGGAGAGATGCGCACGAGAGACGTTGAAAGTTTACCAAAACGTACTGCAGGGTTAGCAGCAACAGGCCAAGGCCAAACGAACAAAATTGATAAGGGAGATTTTTTCTAATGGTTAAACAATTGCTGAAAAGGGCTTTACGCAGAGCAGGGTGTGTTATCTCATCTTACGACTTCAGGTATGATTCATCGGCAGTCAGGATGAAATTCTTAAATGACTTGAGGATCAACCTTCTCTTTGATATCGGCGCTAATGAAGGGCAGTATGGCTTGCAGATGAGATCTCTTGGCTACGAAGGCCTCATTGTTTCCTTCGAACCGCTGAGTAACGCCTATGTAAAGCTTAAAAACCGTTGCGCAACCGATCCTAAGTGGGAGGCTGTAAACTGTGCCATCGGCAATAGCGACGGCACGTCTGAGATTAACATTTCCAGGAACTCCTGGAGTAGTTCTCTGCTCGAAATGCTTCCGGCACACGTTCAAACAGCTCCCGAATCCGCATATATTGGGACGGAAAAAATAGGCGTAAGGTCCATCGACTCTCTCATTGATGACTATTACCGTCCTGACAATAGATTATTTCTCAAAATTGACACTCAGGGGTTTGGAATGAAAGTGATTCAAGGCGCTGAACAATCATTGGAGCGGATATTGGCAATCCAGCTTGAAATGTCGTTAGTGCCATTATATAGGGACGAACCATTGCTAGGTGAGCTTGTGATTTATCTGCAAAGAAAAGGATTTACCCTCGTGTATATCGAACCTGAGTTCTTTAATCCGAAAACCGGGCAACAATTGCAGGTCAATGGTCTGTTTTTAAAGTCCGATTCGCTGCTTTAGACAATGTATATCTTGTTAATATGCGGCGTTATCACCGTTACACTGTTTTTATTTCTAACTCCGCGCTATGAGGTTTTGAACACAGAATTGCTAAGAATGAATATGGATGTATCGGGTTATGAACATGCAAAATTGTTTAACTGGCAGAGTGCTATCGACAAAACACTGCATATATATTCCGAAGTTCTCACCACATCAAAATGCAATAAACAGGCAAATCAATGTTGACTCCATATATCATTCTGATTGCACTAGTCGTTGGTATGCTATTTCTGTTTGTTAGCATGAAATACAAGATTTTGCTTGCGATAGTCGTTATGTCTTCGTGTTTTGATCTCGTTGAACACATTATCGGTGGCATAGACCTGTGGGATGTTGGCATCATAATGCTGTTTATTGCCTATTTACAGCTGCTGCTGACTTCCAACAAGAAGCGGCATGGAAAACTGGCCTATGAAAAAATATTGATAGTATTTGTTGTTTGGATGCTGATCGAATTTGCCTGGTCTTTGTACCATTACCCATTAATCCCAACTGTCAAGACGGCACGGCAGCTTTTGTTAGGATATATGACCTACTTTGTCTATGTATCGTTCTTCAAGTCTCAGAATTATGAAGTCGAGCCATTTTTCAGGTTGTTATTTCGTGTGGTCTTTTTATTTGTCGTTCTTTTCGTCGTTCAATCATTCTTACACTTCCCCGTTCTCAAATCATTGACGAGAGACTATGAAGGCCTAACGAGAAGCATCCCCGGGTTTTTAGCCTATGCTTTATTGTTCACTTGGCTTCATCTTGTTCGTTATTTTTCCGGGGAGAAATTGTCCGTTGCCGAATATGTCTATCTCGCCCTGATGGTGGTCGTGATCATGGGAACTTACACGCGCAGCGTATATTTTGGGGTGATGATCATTATCTGTACGATGATAATTATTCTAATTAAGGATGGCAAACTGCAACCAACAAAATTCACGATATCCTGTATAGTCACCTTCATGGCCTTCGTGGTACTGGTTAGTACTGGGGAACTTGATAAGATGATCAGTAGGACGTTGAGCGGGTTGCAATTAATAACCGGGGATGTGGGACAGAATTTCCAGGAACGAAAAAAAAGGATGACTCATATACTGGAAGGCTGTCTATTGTTCAGGAACGTTTCGCAATGGTCATGCAGGCAAATCCGCTCATGGGGTATGGATTTGTGCATGACGATATTGCTTATAACCAGCTCAAACTGCGACCACATTCAGGCAGCATTCGTGCAGACAAATATGATTATAAGTATAGCAACGACTTTAATCTTACGATTTACTCGGCTGATGCTACCTGGGGCAACATACTGATAAATACCGGAATCACAGGATTTGCCATATTGCTCATCTTTGTGATTTCCGTGGTTGTAACATCGTTTCGAAGGAATTTTAATAATAGTGCATTGTATTATTATCAGTGTGCATTTTTTCTGCAATTTATATATACGGTGATCAGTACCATAGCCTCCAGTGCAATGTCTAGCGGTGTTCAGATCCCTTGTCTGGCTCTCGCCGGATACACCATATGCATGCAAACAAAAAAAGAATCCACTAGCGATGACCTATTTATATAAAATTGGTGTCAGGTTAAACAAATTGGTCCAACCTGGCATCTTGACTTCTACATTTGACCATATCTGTTGCATTGAGTTCGAACTTGCTTACTCGTGCGTAGAACAGCCGGTTTTATGAAATACCCATTGGTAAGCATTATAACCCCCTCTTATAATCAGGGTGACTACATCGAGGAAACCATTCAAAGCGTAATAAATCAGACTTATCCGTATATAGAGTACATAATTCTCGATGCAGAATCGACAGACAACACGCTGCTTATTTTAGACAAATACGAGAATAACCCGCGTGTGTCTAAGATTGTTCGTGAAAAAGACAATGGTCAGGCTGATGCCATAGAGAAAGGGTTCCGGATGGCTAAAGGCGAAATAGTGGGCTGGATTAATTCAGATGATGTTTTGGCTCAGGACGTAGTTGAGAAATCTGTAAAAGTTTTTAAGGAGAACGAATGCGTTGGACTGACCTATGGCGACATAGTTTTCATAGACGACGCCGGTAAAAAAATCAAGATAAAGAAGGCATACCCTGCCATCAGCAATGACTATCTTTTGAAAACGGATTACGACGTGTATCAACCAGGTTCTTTTTACAAGAGGAGCGTTGTGGAAGCGGCAGGGTATCTTGATACCAATCTAAGCTTTGCCATGGATTTGGATCTTTGGTTGCGTATAATGAATACTCATGATGCCTGTCATATTGGTGGAGTTTGTGCATTTTTTAGGTGGCATGCTTCAACCAAGACAGTAAATGGAGGTTTATCTTTCCTCGGCGAGATATACCGCATTCTACATCGCCATCATGCGCCGTTCTGCGCTAGGACAAAAAGACGCATCGCTTGGTATGCACTAAAAGTGATCGGGAAGAGGCTTGCAACAAAAGGCCGATTATGATAGTTCTTCATTTGCTAACTTCTCTTAAAAAAGCTGGGATAGAAAACCTGATCTGCATGCTATGTCGTGTGACTATGACCTCTGTCGACAGCCGGTTGATCATTGTGATAATCAATGATGTAGTGGACAGGCAAATGGTTAAATATATTGAGCAGACAGGTAGCAAAGTGATTGAGCTGGGAAGGTTGCCCGGTCGTCCATGGAACATTCTTTATTATGCGCTCAAGCTAAGAAGATGCCTGAGAGCAACGAAACCCGATGTCGTACATGTTCACAATAAATTGGGATTCTTATTGGGATTTTTCGCTTCTTTGTTTTTTCGGATCAGAATCGTGTTTACCATCCATGAGATGCATCTGTATTCCCGTAGTATTTTTGATCGAGCATCGAAATGGCTGGCTCTCAAACGCGCAGACCAGTTCATAGCTATTAGCCAGTCGGTAAAGGAAGTTTTCTTAAATGGAACCGGTGAAAGTGAACGAATCAAAGTGGTATATGATGGAGTCGATCTGACACAGTTTCCCCTTATCCATAGGCTTAATGAACCTTATAAAATTATTTGCTGTGCAAGACTTGATCACCGTATTAAAGGACAGGATGTATTGATTGAGGCGCTCTATATTTTGAAGAAGAGAGGTCTACGGTTTCGTTGCGACTTCGCTGGAGAAGGTCCGAGTGACGAGATGTTGAAGCGCATGATAGTTGAATTAGGCCTATCGACAGAAGAGATCAGACTTTTGGGGGTGAGAAACGACGTGCCTGAACTGTTAGCCGATGCCGACCTGTTTGTTCTTCCATCGCGTCATGAGGGTTTTGGCATGGCCATTGTTGAAGCCATGGCCAGCGGGTTGCCTGTCATTGTATCCAATATTGATGGACCTGCGGAAATCGTCGTCAATGGCAGAGATGGGCTGCAGTTCGAGTCCGGTAATGCTTTCGATCTTGCCGACAAAATTAACATGCTTCTTGGAGACGACGAATTGAGGAGCCGATATTCCCGTGCGTCCCTCTTGCGAGCCCGCGATTTTTCGATAGAGCGAATGTACGAAGGGTATCTCGAGATATATAAAAGTGTTATTTTGCTAAAGGCCGCGACGTATGAAGCTGATACTTCACGTTCCATGGACTGATTGAGTCAGCTATGCTCTTGGATATGCTTAGGTATGTGTTACAAAAGGCTTATCTCTTATACTGTCGTAGTAAATTCCTTGAATTGGGTAACGGAACAAGAATTAACCCGACAGCACACCTTGCTGACAAGCGGTGCATGAAAATAGGTCACAACTGCTTTATTGGCAAACATTGTCACATTTCTATAGTCGAACCTTCAAGTCTTTCAATCGGCAACTACGCAATCATTTCTCCTTACGTAAGGATTTTAGGAGGAGATCATAACATGTCGAGAGTAGGCGAGTACCTAATCAATGTTAAAGACGGGGGGGTAAACCTTCCGATTATCATAGAGGACGATGTGATGGTGGGTATGGGGTCTACCATTTTGAAGGGAGTGACAATAGGCGAAGGTGCAATAATCGCAGCCGGAGCTGTAGTGACTAGAAATGTGTCGCCGTACTCCGTCTATGGAGGGAATCCAGCGAAGAGGATATCTAGTAGGTTTTCAAAAGAAGAGCTTGTTCTTCACCTATCGATAGTCAACAGCAAATACAGGATTGAGGACATTGATAGGGAAGGACTTTAGCACGATGCTTTCTTTATATGAAAGCGCTCGTTGCAGCATAAAGATACTTCAAACAAAACCTGATGATACGGCTAAAATTAAAGCATGTTTTTTTTAATGAGTCGGCACGAGTTCTATGACATGAAAAGGCATATTCACGTGTTTCCACTAACGCTGGCTATAGTCATGCTTTTAAGTTCGAGTCTGCCGGCTTTTGCCGATACCGGCAAGGTGATTAGTCAGCTCAGGGATCTTCACATGAAGACCTTGCTGGTTGAAAAGGGCGCAGCCAAGGCGATCATCGTAGCGCCGAAAAATGGTCGATACGTAGAGATTGCAAGGGAAGTGCATGATAAGATTCTAGACTCAACGGGCGCCGACCTGAAAGTGTATGACGATGAAAATGCTATGCCTGAAAAGGTTCTGCAAAATTACAATGTCATTGCTATCGGAAACTGCAGCACAAATAAATTTATCGAGACTCTATACCGGCAGTGGTACGTTATTCTCGATATTAAATACCCAGGACCTGGCGGACATGTGGTGCGGTCGCTCCATAATCCCTACGGCACGGGCCACAATGTGATTTTCCTTGGGGGCTCGGATGATCAAGGCGTCTCTGAAGCTGGCAAAGTTTTTATTGGCATGCTTGGTCCTGGCAAGTCATTGAGTGTCGGCTGGACTATGAAAATCAAACTCGGCAAGGGGATGGAGCATCCCCCTGTAATAAATACTGCTTCCAATTCCTGGAAAGTATTCAGCTGGCAAGACTCTTGGCGTAAGACAAATCTAGACGCATACCTGCCCGGCACTCTCTTTGGCTGGAACCCAATAAGCGTAGCAGGAATACTTTACTACATGACAGGACAGACAGAATATCTCGACACTTTCAAGCGGTTGGCAATGCCAAGGCCGGATAACATCCCAGCGATAAACCGTGCTGATTCGGCTTTTTCCGATCCTGCGGACCCTATAGCAAAGTCCGATCACTACAGGTCTCACCTGCTTGACTGCGTTTGGAATCTTATCGAAAACAGTCCATTCTTCAACGACCAGGAAAGACTTTTCATCACAAACAAGCTGCTCCAGCACCAGTTAGTTCTCGATCCCAATAACAGTTTCTCTGCACCTAATGGCGACAGGCATGCATTGTGGCACATGATGAACATCTACACGGGGAGCCGCTACTTTGCGAGGTATTATCCCGACGCGATATGGCAAAAGAGAATAGAGAATGTCAGAAATGGCTTCCGCTCGTTTATAGGAGATCCCACATGGGCTGAGAGAGATACGCTCGGCTGGGTTTCCACTTCGATAGAACCGGTCATGGACTTTTTCTGTATGGACGGCGCAGATGAGTTTATTACATCAGGGACAGCCAAGACCATGATGCGCGGCCTCGAAGTATTGATGAACGGCAGCGACGCTGGTGACGACTTCGGCGGATATCTATCCATTAGCCTCATGCACAAAGCGGCACACATGCTCCACGACGGCCGCTATATCTGGATGGTACGGCAGCTGGCTTATGACCTTGATGTCTTCAGAATTGGCCAGTCTTATTGGCCGGGAGATGATCTCGAAGTCAAGGCACCGCTTGACCTTGTCGGGACCATTACTGTGGCCCCTCTGGCTCGAACTGATTGGAAGGATGCACAGACATCGGTCCCGCCGGATGAAGCGTTTCAGATACTTTCTTTCAGGGCCGGGCTGGACAAGACTGACGATTATTTCCTCTTCGACGGCTTCAATGGTCTTGGAAGAAATCCGAACCACCTGAATAACATTACAAAACTTCGCATGTTCGGCGGCACCTGGACACTGGTCGGCTATATGAATGATATCTCAATTCTCTATAACGGCATGGTTGACCCGCATGTTGCCAGGACTGCTGGCTTGAAGGACTCTTTTGCCACGGCAAATATGGCGTACATCGAAGCGGAAGTGCCCGACATGCCCGAATCTGTCTGGAAGCGATATTTTTTGTACACAAAGAACAAGGCCATCATCTTTGACAAAATTGTACCCAGACAGGCGGGACAGTTTGACATTACCCGCTATTGGCTGATGGGCCCGATAAAACATGGTGATTTATCTTCCAGGCAGGCCACGTTTTATGGGACATTAAGCCTACTTACCACTGACAACATGGTCATCTCAGATTCAGCTGACAGAGGGTTGGTTTACGAGCATTTATCAAGAGACCTCAAACCGGAAGACCGTATCATTATCAGCGGTATGCTATACGACAAGCGGAAACCCAAGGCATTGAAGCAACTCACTTCGAATGCTTACCTCGTGACCGGCACTGAATCGGCTTTTGTTAGCTTGGGCAGACTATCGTTGGGTCAGCTGCTGATTGATGCCGATTTTGCTTATTTTGACCGGGGCAGACTCTTTTTGAGCAGGGCTAAGCATTTTTCTATTGGCGAATATAACGTGTTTCAGTCGGATTCACCCATCACGCTGCTTTGGGATATGAATTCTGGCTATATCGACATGAAGTTGAGCTCACAAAACCAGGTGAATGCGGTCGTCGGATCAATACCAATGAAACTAGGTGCGGGGGGAACACAATTGAAGGTTGATTCGGAGACAGAGAGTGTGCATGGAAAGCTAAGTGAGCTGTTTGATGCGCTGAGCAGGACTTCGGACCAAGAGAATGCATCTGGTCCGGCTCCAGAGATAAAAGTCTCCAACGCAGAAACCTGGAAACCAGAATGGATGCAGGACCTCAAAGTTCGAATATCTGTGACTGCGGCGGCCGAGATTGATGCAACTGTATGGGTGGCTAAGGAGCGGAGCGGGCAGACCAATCTGCTCAAACTGAATAGTCAGGGCGCCGCCATCGGGGCGATCGACATTCAAGGAGATGTCCTTTCCCTTCAGACACCACGGACCACTAAGCAGGCGAAAGCCTTTGGCTTACTCGTGGGCAAAAGGGACGATTCACTGGCTGCATATACTGCGGACGGAAAGGAGCTTTGGAAGGTCAAAGCGCAGATCGATCCGAGTTTTAAGATAGGGGACAGATACGAAGCCCCCTGGTTTACTGATCCTGGACCCAAGTTCAAAATGACTGGAGTCTATTCCATCTTGGTAAGTGATTTATGGAACAGCGGAGAAGATGAAATAGCGATAGGCAGACCGAGCACGGTTGAATTCTACACTTTGAGCGGGCAGTTCAAGGGAAGGGTTGCGACACATTGGGGCAACAATACATCTTTGGCAGTTGTGAGAACGGCTGGACGTCCTGATCCTGGTCCCCTTCTAATTGTTGGGAAATCATACACCGGAAATCCTTCGCTCACCGGAATAAACCGCAACTATAAAAATGTTTCCGATCAGATGTACTGGACTATAGAAGCTGGTTATACGAATATGCACGCATGGATGCAAAGAGGACTAAGCAGCCTCGTGGTTACAGATATCGATAATGATGGAACCGATGATGTGATCTATAGCCTGAGCGGACATTGGAACGAACTACGAGTGTATAACGGGGCCACTGGTGAACCAAAGTGGATAAAATACTTCGGCCCTGATAAGAAGGAAACAAGGAATTTCGTGCGCGGTTTGGCGATATTACCATCCAATGCCGCTAAAGGTAAAATGGTTGTGGTCGGCCTGGCAAATGGCTGGCTGCATGCTTTTGACGAAAAAGGAGACCTCGTCTGGCAAAAACACTTTGATAAGTCTGTTACGGCAATACGCGGTTTTCCTCAATCGGCCTGCGTAGTTGTAGGTTGTGAAGATGGCGCTGTGTTGCTATTGGCTGCCGACGGCAAGATCATCCGGGAGGGGCGCGTGGAGAACGCGGTCAAGAGCATAGAGTTGCTCGGAGCAGGTGTTGTAGTTGCCGGCGAGAATGGGACTCTATCGTATTATAGGGTTAAGGGTAGCTTTTGAAGAAAGGGAAAACAGAGATAGTCATGGTCGGACCGGACCAGTTCGGCAAGGGTGGTGTTTCGAGGGTCGTGTCCATTTGGCGTGATGCCGATTTCTTCGATGACTATGTACTGAAATACGTTGCGAGTTCGAGCGATACCTCACGCCACAAGATAGTTATGCTGTTTAAGGGCTTGTTTCGATTTGTTATGAGTATCAACGGCGCAAGTCTGGTATATATTCATAGTTCGGCTTTCACCAGTTTTTACCGGAAAAGTATTTTTCTCCTCATGACCAAATTTCTGGGCAAGAAGGTCATTCTTCACATACATCCGTCAGGATTTAGCGATTTTTACAATGGCCTTTCAGGTGTCGAGCTGAAGTATGCCACCTTTGTCCTCAGACAGGTCGACTCGTTTGTTGTGCTGACTGAAGAGATGAGAAGATATATAGCCACTCTCTTCCCACATAAGCCGGTGCATGTGCTTCGCAACGCCATAAATCTCCAGGCTATGAGGAATCGGTACAATATCCAGCGCAAAGAGGGAAAGTTGCTGTATCTCGGCTGGTATATTCGCGCCAAAGGGGTCTTTGAGCTGGTTGATGCCATTGAAAGACTGAGAGGGGAAGGCTGTTCGGCACATCTCAGTCTTTTTGGGACCAAGGAGATTAACCGCATGAGGGATTATGTCCAGACGAAGGGTTTGTCCGATGCGATCAGCGTCAACGGCTGGATCGACGATGAAGAGAAGCTGCGGGTTCTTTACGAGTGCAGCATACTAATTTTGCCGAGCCATTCGGAGGGAATTCCTAATGTCATTCTGGAGGCCATGGCAACTCGAACGCCGATTATTGCCACGTTTGTGGGGGGAATGAAAGAGGTTCTGCGAGATGAAGAAAACGCTCTCATCGTCGCGATAAAAAATCCTGCCGATCTGAGTGAGAAGATTACCAGATTGCTCAAAGACAAGGAACTAAGTGTGCGACTTGCTGAAAATGCATATAAGCAAGCTCAAGAGCACTATGATGTGTCGGTGATCAGGAGCCAATTCAGGGACATTATCCGGCAGACCGACAAATAAGGCATTTGCGATTTTAATTGCTGTTTGTCTTTCTGTTCCTTTTTATCTCTGACCTTGCACTGGAGAAGGGGTTTGCACTGTCATTGATGCGTCTCGGTCATCGATTTTATGTCCGGAGAAATCTATTAAGCGAAATAGGTGATATGATGGACCATAAATTTGATATTATTTTGATGTTCAAGGGAGGATCTGAAGACATATGTGTGGAATTGTAGGGGTCTTCTCCCAACGAACGGGTTATTCGATTTCTGAGGCTGACCTAGTTGGGATGCGCGATACCATGCGGCACCGGGGGCCTGACGATGCCGGTATTTATGTCGACTACGAAGGCGGATTCTATGTCGGTCTCGGCCATCGCAGGCTCTCGATAATTGATCTCTCTCCTCGTGGGCGCCAACCCATGAGTACGGCAGATGGCCGGCTATGGGTGACGTTCAACGGCGAAATCTTCAACTTCGAAGCTATTCGCGATGAACTGGAGAAGATAGGAAGATATTCATTCCGATCAAAGACCGATACTGAGGTTATTCTTTACGCAGTCCGCGAATGGGGTCTGGAAGGCGCACTGCATAGGTTCAGGGGCATGTTTGCCTTTGCTCTGTATGACAGGCAGGATCATTCACTAACTCTGGTGCGCGATTCTCTCGGTATCAAGCCCCTTTATTACTGCGATGAGAGTGGCGTAGTCGCCTTCGCCTCTGAAATCAAGGCCATTCTTGCCCTCCCCGGGTTCGACAAACAGATCGAGCAACAGTCCCTCTTTCATTACCTGACCTTTGCAAACAGTCCTGCACCGGGGACGCTCTTCAAGGGCGTAAAGAAACTGGAGGCCGGAACATATCGGACATTCGATCAAAACGGGAATTCCAGAACGGTGCGTTATTGGGACTCCAAGCAGTTCAGGCCGGGTGATTCTAATCCGACTGAGAGTGACTGTGTACAAGAGATCAGGAGGCTTCTCAGGCAGTCCGTTGCGCGCCGCATGGTCTCTGATGTTCCCTTCGGGGTATTCCTGAGTGGCGGGGTGGATTCTTCGCTCAATGTTGCCTTGATGACAGAGATGATGGACAAACCGGTCCAGACATTTACGGTCGGGATTGAAGGAGATCCCTCGAATGAATTTGTTTCTGCACACAGGACTGCCCAGCATTTCAACGCCAATCATCATGAACTCTTTATCAATGATCTCGACTTTATCTCTTTCCTGCCAAAAATGCCGTATTATCAGGATGAGCCACTTGCCGATCCCGTATGTGTTCCGCTTTATTACGTATCAAAGCTCGCCCGTGATTCAGGGACGCCGGTAATCCAGATCGGGGAGGGCAGTGATGAAATATTCGCTGGATATGGAATGTATCATCGTTTTGACAAGGCGAACAGATATTTCTATAAACATTTCCTAAAAACCCCAGCAGCGTTAAAGTCCTTGCTCTACTGGACGACCCATGATTGGCTGCCTCCCTATGCAGCGGACATGCTTCGCCGCGCCAAGTACGGCGAGCCTCTGTTCACTGGCAATGCCATCGCCTTTTGGGACGAGGAAAAGAGGCACCTTCTCAAATCCGGATATAGCGGGGCATCGTCCAGTGCATTTATAAAGCAGCTGAAGGAAGGTCTCGGTGCATCCGATCATCTTGCCTTGATCATACAGGTCGAGCTTAAGAACCGTCTTTCCGAACTGCTGCTTATGAGGGTTGACAAGATGAGCATGGCCAATGCAATAGAGACTCGCGTTCCATTCCTGGACCGCGACCTTGTGGAGTATGCCCTCACTATTCCTTCGTCGCTGAAGTGCAGAAACGGTATATCAAAATATGTCCTTAAGAAAGCAGCTGAGGGTATTCTACCCGATGAAATTATATACCGGAACAAATGGGGATTCTGCGGTTCAGCAACTAATATGGTCACTCCAAGGATAGTCAAATTTGCGAGAGAGGTCATTTTTGACAGTGGATTAATAGAAGAGCTTTTCAATGCGGATTATATCGAGAAGATATTCAAAAAGCACTGCAACCACAAACGGTTCAACAGCTTCAAGATGTGGAACCTGATGAATCTAGCTTTATGGCATTCCGTGTGGTTTAATTAGGGGCCGACGCGGATATGGTTTATTTTTCAACACTTCTGATATCTATATTCATTACGGTCAGCCTCATTCCTATCATGATTAAACTGGCTGATCGCTATCAAATGGTGGATTTCCCAAACCCGAGGAAGGTCCATATTCGCCCTGTGCCCAGGATAGGTGGGTTGGCGATGGCGCTTGCTATTTTTATTCCGGTCATTCTTTGGGGTGGCGCGGATGAGTTCGTGAAGGCTTATCTGCTTGGGACGGGTATATTGGTTTTATTCGGTTTTGTCGATGATATGAAGGGCCTTGGATACAAGGCAAAATTCACCGGGCAAATTCTCGCTGCCCTGTTTATCATATTCTACGGCGGTGTCAGAATCAGTTCCCTTGGGAGTTTGGTGCCCGATGAGATACATCTGGCCGAGTGGCTCTCAGTCTCTCTCACTCTCGTAGCAATCGTCGGCGTCACAAACGCAATCAATCTCGCCGATGGTCTGGATGGCCTTGCCGGAGGCATTTCCCTTTTAAGTTTCTGCTGTATCGGGTATCTTGCCTATCTTGACGGCAGCAGCGCTATTATTCTCATAACCATGGCCATAGCCGGGGCGATATTCGGATTTCTGAGGTTTAACACCCATCCCGCCAGTCTCTTCATGGGAGATACAGGAAGTCAGCTCCTTGGGTTTTCGGCTGTTGTATTGGCTGTTAAAACCACCCAGGGAAATATACCGCTCAGTCCCATTTTGCCTTTGATTATCCTTGGGTTTCCCATTCTTGATACCTTGAACGTTATGGTCCATAGGATCAGCCGGGGGAGGTCTCCGTTTTCGCCGGATAAGAACCACTTTCATCATCGGCTTATCGGCTTCGGGTTGTCTCACGCCGAAGCTGTTGTCATCATATATGTCATACAGTCCGTGATGGTCCTGTCAGCTATTTTCTTCAAGTACCAGGCAGATTGGCTTCTGATAGCCGGGTATATCGGGTTTTCGGTGTTCACAATCAGTGTGTTTGCCGTTGCGGAGCGCAAGGAACTTCGATACCATCGCTACCCCGTGATCGAACATGCCGTCAAAGGTAGATTGAGGATAATCAGGGAAACTAATTTGACAATCAGGGTTTCCTTTGGGGCGTTGCAAATAATCATTCCACTGTTATTCATATCCTCATGTCTTCTTCCTACAAGTATCCCCACATATGTTTCCATCATGAATGTATGCTTCAGTCTGCTTATCTTAGGTGCGCTCATATTCAGAAAAGAATATCTTGGGGGTTGCCTTAGGCTGGCTCTCTACATCACGATTCCTTTTATTCTGTATCTCACAGGAGAGGGGCGAGCAGACTGGATAAGCGATAAGATGTTATTACCTTATCATCTATGCTTCGGGATAGCCACGTTGTTTGTAATTCTTACGTTAAAGTTCTCCAGAAGAAAGAAGGGGTTTAGGATGACGACCATGGATTTCCTGATAATCTTCATTGCCCTTATCGTTCCGAATCTGACAGGGTGGTCGTCACAGAGTTATAACCTGGGACTGCTGGCAGTAGAAATTATCATTTTCTTCTTCAGCTACGAAGTACTGATCAAAGAACTGCGTGAAAAGTTTGCTGCCCTTGCTGTAACAACCCTTGCAGCTTTATTACTGCTTGCCGTGCGGGGATTCGCGGGATTGTGAATACTGCACAATCTCTAATCAATCAGGGAATTTCACAGAAGTTTAACCTGCCTTTCATCTTACCGTAATAGTCGTCAGGCAATAATACATCTTCTTTATAGGGGCTCGTCTGCCGGGAGGGGCTCGCCAGTAATCAGTGCGTCCCCAACAACTGCGACAAAGTGGAGGTTAGCCCGATGTTCAGAAAAAACAAGCTGTTTATAGGAGTTTTACTGCTGTTGATCGTCGCGATCTTAGCGGCCTGTAGTGGTCCTGAAGAAAAAAAGCTCAAATTTTATAATAAAGGCAAGGAGTTGTATGAAAAGGGAGATTATGTAAAAGCCAAACTGGAGTTCAAAAATGCCGTTCAGATCGACCTTAAATATGCCGACGCATATTTCATGCTCGGGATGATCGCTTTGAAATCGGGAGACCCCAGGGCGGCCTACGGAACCTTTTTAAAGGTAATCGAATTGGCACCGCAGCATTGGGACGCCCATATCCAGTTGGGCAGATTTTTATTGAGCGCCGGTAAGACGGATGAGGCAATGGAGAAGGTGGAACTTGTTTTAAAAGCCGAACCGAAAAAAGAGGATGCTCTGATCTTAAAAGGAGCTGTCCTGTTGCAAAAGAAGGATGTCGACAGCGCACGGCAATTCTTGGAATCCGTTGTGGGCAGGGACGTCCATAAACCTGACGGCTACTTACTTCTGACTTCAATATACGCTTATAAAGGCGATACACAAAAAGCGGAGAATACCTTGCGTGAAGGTATCAAGGCCAATGAGAAAGCGATTCCGCTTTATCTTGCCCTGGCTGATTTTTATCTGAAGAACAAAAGGTCTGATGAAGCGGTGAACCTTATGCAAAAGGTTATTGCAATAGAGCCTGAGGTAAGTCAGCACCGCCTGGCTCTGGCCGGGATTTATTGGGGATTGGGCAAAGAGCCGCAGGCAGCCGATGTCCTGAAGTCATTTGTATCTGCTGATCCGAAAAAGGAAGACCGGTGGATACAGGCGGCGGATTTCTATGCTTCAAGAAATAAGCCTGCCGAAGCTGAGCAGCAGCTGAAGGAAGGAATACGACAGAATGCAAAAAGCTTCCAGATTCGCTTTGCTCTGAGTGCTTTCTATTTAAGTACAAACCGTCCGGAGCAAGCAGAGTCCATGCTGAAGGAATGTCTGGGATTGGAGAGAGATTCGGCGAATCCGAACATCCTTCATGCAAAAAATTCTTTGGCGCAGTTCTACCTTTCAAGACAGGAGATCGACAAGGCGAAGAAGTATGCGGATGAAGTGCTCAAGGAAAGTCCTAAGAACGTGGATGCCAATTATATCGCCGGAACTATCCATCTCAGAAAGCAGGAAGGCGTTCAGGCAGTTTCGTCATTCCGGACTGTTATCAACGAAAGGCAGACATTTATACCGGGTTACATCAGCCTTGCCGAGGCACATGCTATGAATAAGGAAATGAACCTTGCCTTCGACACTCTTCAAAATGCATTAAAAATTGCGCCAGATTCAAGGGACATAATTAGAGCCATGGCCCGCATCTACGCCGCGCAGAAAGATTTCAAGAATGCCGAATCCCAGTATCGCAGCATCCTGGATAAGAACCCGAACGATCTGGATGTGAGGGCAGATTTGGGAGACCTTATGATGCTTGCGGGTGACTTTAAGCGTGCTGAAGGGGCGTACGAGGATATCAAGAAGCGCGTCCCGAATAATCCGTTGAGTTATGTGAAACTGAGTGCCTTATATGGTGCACAGAAGAAATGGGACCGTGCTATCGCAGAATTGGAGCACATAGTTCGAATTCATCCTGAAATATGGTCCACTACGAACGACCTGGCCTACCTGTTAAGTGAATACGGCAATGGCAAGAAGGATCTTGACCGTGCTCTTATTCTTGTTGAGAAGGCTAAATCCCTTTACCCGGATCATCCCGCCATATACGATACCGAAGGCTGGATCAATTACCGAAAAGGCGATCTGAATCTGGCACTGATTGCGCTCACAAAGGCGCAGGCAAAGGCCTCCGGGAACCCAGTGATCAATTATCATCTGGGGATGGCCTACTACCGGGCAGGCAATACAGGAAAGGCAAAAGAATATCTCCAGATTGCCCTGAATTCCAAAGTCGGTTTCCCGGGCAAGGAGGAGGCAGAGAAAACCGTGGCTGGAATCCATTAGAAGCTGAAAAAATGATCAATGCAGGGGCGGGTTGTTTACTACCCGTCCCTGTATAAATTTAGGAGGAGCGAAAAAAAATGCTTCGAACCATGTTGATTTTGATGATAGCTTGGATGCTGGTAGTTTCCTCATCAGCAATAATGTGGGCTGAAGGCGAAGATGCTGAGAATTCTGCAACTACAGCATCAGTGTCCGAAGGTAATGCCGTTGCACTGAATGCAGAGTCACCGTCCACAAAGGTGCCCGCTGAAGGAGGGTATATCATCGGACCGGGGGATGTTCTGGATATTGCCGTGTGGAAGGATGAAGCCTTAACCCGTTCGTGCACTGTGCGACCGGATGGCTTGATCTCATTCCCTCTGATCGGGGATATACAGGCTGCTGGAAGGACGGCTTCACAACTTAAAGCGGAGATTGAAAAAAGACTCGAACCTTATGTCCCAGAGGCAAACTTATATATGGATATCAAGCAGGTAAACAGTCTGATCATTTACGTCATTGGAAGAGTCAATACTCCCGGCCGATTCGTCATGAATACCAATGTGGATGTACTGCAGGCTCTCGCCACTGCCGGAGGTCTTAACGTTTATGCAAAAAGGAACAGGATCAAGGTATTCAGACGGGGAAAAAATGAAACGACTATATTGCCATTTGAGTATGACGAGGTGGTTGACGGCAAGCGTCTTGAGCAGAATATCAGGCTCAAACGGGGTGACGTCGTAGTTATTCCCTGATGAGTTATCGGTCCATCATCCTTGTTATTATCTTTCTGGTTGCCTGTCCCGCCTTTGCATGGGGAAATGAGTTCCGTATTGTACCTTGCCTTTCAGTCAAAGAGGAATACAACAATAATATTTTTCTTTCTTCAAGTGATAAAAAAGACGATTTTATCACTACTTTGTCTCCCGGGCTCGAAATGGTTAATAACACAGAGCGGATTAATATGGATGTGCTAGCCAGACTGGACCGCATTGAATACACTAACAACAGGGACCTAAGTGCCACAGACCAGACATACAACGGCAGTTTACAATATCTCCTTACGCCACTGTTGAGATTATCAGCCGCAGCCGGTTATATAAAAGATTCGCGTCCTGACCGTGCCATAGAAACCACAGGCATTGTTTTGTCAGCAGTACCTCGTCAAAATATTACCTCTTCGCTGTCGGCTGATTATCAGCTTACCGAAAAGGCAGCGCTATCTGCATCCTATGGATACGGCAGAGACCAGTTTACCAGTGAAAAGTATCTTGACGATACATCCCATAACGTCAATGCAGGGCTTGTCTATGATCTGGGCACATACTTCCCCGCTGTGAAGGGAAGGATAAATGCGACGTACAGTGATTATTCTTTCATCGGCTCCGACATAGGCAGTGTGACGGGCACTGTCGGCTTTTCGCGGGATTTCAACGAAGTGTGGAGCATTCAGGCTGATGGCGGGGTCCAGCATACCCGGGCGGATATAACTATAACACAGCTGGAGCCTGTCTACGGCTTCTTCTTTGGATTTCCGATTCAGATTGGTAACCAGGTGGTGAGTGAGCAAGTCAAGAATGCCGGCTGGGGCTGGGTAGGCAGTGCTTCGCTGAATTTCAAGGGTGAAGTCGGTTCGGGGAGTCTCTCTTACAGCAGACTCGTTCAGCCGGCAGTCGGACTGGGGGGTGCAGCGGTGCGTGATTCCCTGGCTCTTTCGGCCCAGCACAGGATTTCATACGAATTCTTGCTCAATTTCACTGCCGAATATTTTATTAATGATTCGAACTCGCAGAAATTTTCTTCACAGACGATCAAACAGCGGACCTTCCATATCAATCCATGGATTCGCTACGAATTCTCAAGAGATATGTTTGCAGAGGGGTCGTACGACTATGTTATGGTAAACGATATGGCAACGACAACTAAGGCGAACAGGCATCTCTTCTCTCTGCGCTTGTATATCCAGCATCCAGTTTTAGAGTAGTGGCATTTATAAAAAATGGAAAGGACTCTGCATGGAGCAAAATAAAGCAATAAATATCGAAGATGTTATCAAAATAATCAAGCGGCGACGTTGGGCGGTTTTAGTGCCGGCACTCTCAGCGGTCATTCTTTCGGTGCTTGTCCTTCTCATATGGGACCCTGTTTATCGTTCCACATCAACAATCCTTATCGAGGAACAGGAAATTTCACGTGACTATGTTATGGCGACTGTGACCAGTTATGCGGAACAGCGCCTGCAGATGATCAACCAGAGAATCATGAGCTCGGCGCGTCTTGTTGAAATAATCAACAAGTTCAATCTCTATGCGGATAAGCGCAATAAATCCACCACCGAAGAGATAGTCGAGAACATGCGAAAAAAAGATATCAAGTTCGAAACCGTCATGGCAGACGTCATAGACCGGCGGACGGGTCAGAAAACGGCGGCGACCATTGCATTTACTGTTTCATATGAAGGGAAAAATCCGGTCGTGGTCCAACAGGTTGCCAATGTCCTGGCATCTCTGTATCTTGAAGAGAACATCAAGGTCACGAGTGAGCAGACGTCAGGGACCACAAAATTCCTGCAAGATGAAGTGAATTCCGTACAGGCTAAGCTCCTCGCGTTAGAGAAGGCGATAGCTGTTTACAAAGAGAAGAATCCCCTGGCTTTGCCTGAACTTTTTCAGTTTAACCTCCAGACTCTTGATGCGAATAATAGGATGTATGAGCAGCTCACCGATCAACTGCGCACCCTTAAGGAGAAGGAAAGTTACCTGCAGACCCAGCTGGCAAGTATGGTCCCTGATGCTGAAACCCAGAACAAGGATCGCCTAAAGGAGTTAAGGGTGGCATTATCGAGCCAAAAGACCCGTTATTCTGATGCTTATCCAGACGTCATCAAAACCAAAAAAGAAATCGCTGAACTTGAAAAAATACTGGATTCTCCTGAAAAGCAAAAAGCCATTGCGAAAAAACCGGATAATCCTGCTTACATAGCGCTCGATTCTCAACTGGCAAGCACGCAGTCAGAGATAAGCTCGGTCCAACGACAAATCAGCGAGCTCGAAAAAAAGAAAAACGAATACCAAAGAAGAATGGAAATGTCTCCCAGGGTGGAAGAAGGCTACAAGAATCTGGTGGTGGACAGAAACAATACGCAGGCCAAGTATGAAGATCTTACTAAAAAGTATATGGAAGCAAAGGTAGCCCAGGGGCTGGAAAAGGGCAATATCGGTGAGCGATTTACATTGATCGACCCGGCGAGACTGCCTGAGAAGCCTGTAAGACCAAATCGCCCAGTTATCCTCCTGATCGGGCTCATTCTTGGAATAGGAGCAGGCGTTGGAACTGCTGCTCTGCAAGAAACCAGTGATCACTCAGCGCGCCGGTCCGAAGACCTGGCGATAGCAGGTCCCTTCCCGGTCCTCGCAGAGATACCAGAGATTGTCACATTGGAGGATGAACTGAGGAAGAAGCAGCGCCGGAAGGTACTCGCCGGCACCGTGGTCGTCCTAGTGGTGGTTGCGGTCCTGTTTATTCATTTCTTCGTGATGGATCTGGATGTTCTCTGGGCACGCGTTGGCAGGCGTTTGGCCCAGTGAATTTAAAAGAGAGCTTGAAAGGGAGCGGTTCTAATGATAAATGAGATCAGGGAAACTATAAAGTTGTTGAGAAAAAGGCCGGGGACGCTAAAGGAAGAAGCCCCAACGCCCTCCATGCAGAACAATCTGGAAGAGAACGACAAGGAGAAGCCCGGATGGATATCGCCGACTTATTCTCAATCCCGGACCATTCATCTGGACCCGGGATTCATCGCGTGTAATCGGTGTCTGGCTTACCTGGACAATGTTCCGGAAGCAGAGGCCTTCAGGGTCCTGCGGACGCAGATTCTGCGGCGACGCCAAGGCACCGGGGGCAATACGATTATGGTTACAAGTGCCTTACCGCGAGAGGGCAAGACGATTACTGCCATTAATCTTGCCTTCACATTTGCGCGGGAGTTCCAGCATACGGTCCTGCTGGTTGACGGTGATTTGAGGAAACAAAGTATTCATAAATACCTTGGATGCGCGGGTGAAAAGGGACTGATAGACTATCTTGCCGATGGATCACCTGTTTCCGAACTGATCACCTGGCCGGGGATTGAGAAGATGACTCTGATTTCCGGAGGGAGGGCTTTCCTGGAAAGCGCCGAGATGCTCGGGTCGCCGCGTATGAAAGAACTCATAGCTGAAATGAAAGGACGCTATCCAGAACGTTACATACTTTTTGATGTTCCTCCCATTCTTACGGGGGCAGATGTTCTGACTCTCGCCCCTCTCGTCGACTATGTAATTATCGTTGTACAAGCCGGCAAAACTTCGATGGATGATGTAAAGAAAGCAATCCAGTTTCTTCCGAAGGAGAAGATCCTGGGGTTTGTGCTGAACCGCTGTTAGTTTGCAGCGACATGGTAAGGATAAGAAGGGGCAAACAAAGATCTTAGAGACACAGCATCGTGCAATTTTAACCCAATCCGATGATAGTCCTGGCTGAGCTTGCAGAACACTTGCTCTACTTGTAGCATAAAGAAGGCGTCATTTGATCCAGCTAATCAAAGCGATCCAGCAACTGTGGCAGAGCATCTCCGGTCTTTAAGGCACTCTGGAACTACCTGAGACCACGAATATTTCCTGCTTCCATTGACTGGCTCAGGAGAGCCAATTTGATGTTCAACAAAGTCATCTTCAGTGTCATGCGCTCATAACCCTGCCCACCTGCGCACACACGCAATTTTACCATCTGAACTCCACAAAGCTGCCTCACGCTTCTCTAGTATATTGAGCAGAGGGTTTTGCTGCTGCGGCCTCATGCAAGGTCTGGCCTCGGCACGATCTTTCGGCCCGCCATTCACCTCTTCAAGCAGAAAATATTCCGCTCCCCTATGCTTCTGCAGTATCCCCCTATGGTCATTCTCTTGAGTCCATCCTTTTAACTGGCAAAGACAAACTGCATGCCGCTTCGACACAAGCGATAGACTCCCCAGTCCGCTATCTGGCATTCTGCCCGTTCCCTAACGCATCCTTATGGGTGCTGACGGCAACGATTATAATTTCTTCGTATGTGCGAATGTAAACAGCACGATAGTTCATTGTGATACTGAACGCCCATTCTTCTCGGCCGGATAGTTTCTCATTTCTCAATGAAGGGTGAGCAGGATTTTTCAGAAGACGCTCGCCTTGATCAAAGAATTTTAAACGGATCTCTTTTGGGAGTCTATTTAGATCGCCTATGGCAGACTCCGTGAAAGATGTCTTAAGAGCCAAGGGCTTTCCTCATTTCCTTGACCGACGTGAAGGTGCAAACGCGTCCTTTCTTGATGTCGTCCATCGAATTGGCAATCTTCTTTTGCCACGCGGGAGTCCAGAACCAAGCCTGAGACTGTGGAATGGTCACGACCGGTTCAAGAATGAGCTTACCGTCTTTTATAACCGGCGTAAGCTGCGAACCCGTCTCGATACGTAAGGCCTCCCGAATCTCCTTCGGCAAAGCAATCTGCCCTTTTGCGGAAACCGTAATAGTCTTCATAGCTACCGCCTCCATCCTACCATCGCACAATAGCGTCCAATTCAATTGTAAGATAATCTTACTTCTTTGTCAATTCCACCCCAACATTCCACCCCAACATTCAACTCCACATTCTGCGCCACATTGTAGCGAGCACAGCATATGCAGTATCACCTCTCGCATGAAAGTAATACACCGTCTCATTCTTACCAAAGGGCTGCTCCTTCCCAGGGGTGGCAGGTTTCTGCAGAAAAGATGGTAGCGATATTCCGGCAATACCATAAAATTCTACTATATTCCCGTTAGTTAGTCTTGAAAACCTTCCCAATCCTGCCACAATCATGACTTTCAGGTGGTAAGTAGCTCATCGAATCCGGGACTTTCAATTGCGCGCGACCTCCATACATTTGTAAAACTTTTGTAATGCCTTTGTCACTCAATGGTAATACTCAGGTGGTACAATATTCTTATTCGCACTGTTAGGGTCCTTTGCTGACCAGCAGAATCGCCTGCTTTGGCACCAGAAAGCCCGGATCGAGAAAAGAAGTCTTTTCTTATCGATTCGGGCTTTTTTAATGGGGCAGGTTGGGTTGACATTATGGATGAAAGGAGGATTGTAGATGTTTAAAACGGCGACTGTATCTTTCCGGACAAAGCAGGAACTGTTGGAATTACTCGATGACATCAGCCGTGAGTCTGGATGCTCGCGTTCATGTTTGATCGAAATGATTCTGAGGAAGTTTCTTGCTGATAAGGCCGGAGAAGGTATCCGGTATGACAAGCTGGCTGAAATCAAGGGAGGCCCGACGGGCGTTGATGTGGGTGAACTATCAGACGGCAGTGTTTATCTCTCATCGGGGAAGTTTCGAATTGGTCTATCTAAGACCCTTGGTTACAAGATTATCTTTGACGAAAAGAATGCAGCATTTCAGCTAGATATGTTGCCCAGCGGTGAGAATGCATCAGGCGTTAAGGTATCTCAGGAGGCGGGATTGCATGAGGCATCGCAGTAATCCATTTTGCTTCGCACTAAGGCTGTGTAAGACATCTGTCTTATGCTTGATTTATGAACCGCATGCCGGCTCTTTGCTGCTCGTATTGCGAGAAAAAGCGAAGTGCCTGGATAAAATCAGAAAGGAGATTCTATGAATGCTTTCATCAGGAGAAGTATTATTGCTGTTGTGTTATTAGTCGGGCTGCTCAGTTTCTGCTACCAGCTCATCTTCGGTGAAAAGGAGTCTGAATTAGCTCTAGAACTGTGATCCAGCGATGAGAATTCCCTGGACGTTACACAAGCGTTGAAGGCAGCGGGGATTATGGAATGAATCACTGTTATCAATTCCGAATCGCACTAAGGCTGGTGTGTAAGGCATCCGTCTTAAGAGTAACTTATTAACCTAATAGAAGCTCTTTGCTGCTTGTCATATAACAACGAAGGGCCTGGATAAGATCAGAAAGGAGATAATATGCAAACTGTCGTAAAAAACATTATGACTGTAGTTGTATTAATCGGCATTCTTAGTCTCGGCGTTTCAGCCCAGGCCAGTATAAGCGCCGACCAGGAGTCCAACGGTGTATTTCAATCCGGGACAACGTGGGAGCAGACAAAGACGGATGTTGCCTCATGGGGGAATACCTACCCGCTAGCCAGCGGTCAGAGCAGTGAGGAACAGCGATATTTGCAGTCACGGCTTCAAGGCTTAAAGGGTGAAATTGGGTTCGGCGGATATGAAAATGTCCAGTATCAGTTACAATGGGAGAAGAAAGATTCCGAGCAAAATAGACGCTGGGCGAAGGCAAAACAGGACGACCCAGACCAGAAATGGGCAGACGACTCAGCACAGCTCCGAGGCTTCAAAGGTGAGCATTGGCGCGGCGGAGATGAAGACGCCCACAATAAGTGGCAATGGATGGAGAAAGGGCAATGGGAGCATAGGCACTGGGCGAAAGGCGAACCCAATCCCAGTCCGACTCCTATTCCTTCTGCCGTTTTACTATTAGGGTCCGGACTGTCCATGATCGGGGGATTGCGTGTGATGGGGAGAAAGCGTGAATTTCCTAAAGTACAGCGCCACGGGGTTGAGTGTTAGTTACGACTTCTTTGCAGTTCGGGGAGTCGAACATGATAGGTGAAGAAATCGCGCGTCGCAGGGAAATATATCCCCCTGCGGCTCGCGTGCGCTGTAACTAATTGAATTCAAAGTTGGCCTTCCGGTTAAGGGCTTTATTCGCGGCTACGCAGACTCTTCCCTTCTAGATGTTCATAGATGAATTTGTTATGCATAGCAAGACCCTCGTTAAGAGTCTGGAGTGGCGCCCGTCTCCGGTCTATGAAATAAACTGTGTCAATTATTCTGGATAGCCTGATGGGCTACAATCTATGTATGGAAGATTGATATGGAACAGGATTTCAAGAAGTTATTGTCCACCGGATTTGATTTGAAGCCTTTCAGAAGGAAATCATTGAGAAACTCAAGGCTAGCATACCCCAAGTGGGAAAGATGAGGGACTGATGCCTCTTATCAAACGGATCTTGAAGGCCACCTTAAAAGGGCGGTAGAATCCCATATCGACTCCGAACCGCCAGAAACAAAGAACGAAGAGAATGATAAAAAACACAAAATACCGTTTGCTCCGACTACGTCACTTTCGAGCTTGCAACCTCGCGTGACAAGGATGCCACGTTCAAACCCGAACTTGTAAAGAATTGACTGAATACTCTGGGCAAAGCCCCTAATGACAGAATCGTGGCGTGCCAAGGTCTGAAAATGAGCTACGCGGATAATGCCCCACCACCTGGAGGACATGTGCGGGCTAGAGCTCTCTCCAGCGACGCTCAGTGAAATTCCCGATAATACACCACTTTATTGCCATGCGTGCTGTCAAAAAAGATCATAATCCTGCATTATCCGGACGATTCCCACCCATTCCGATGCATTCCGGTCACCCGTTCATTCGCTGGCATATTCGATTACTTTGGAGCAGTACCCACATCCACTTCCTTAATCAGAGAATCTGCAGGCATATACCCTGGTACGATCCTCCCATCCGGGAATATAATTGCAGGTGTGCCCTGGATACCAAGCTTGCCCGCCAATGTTATATTATCTTCCAGCACCTGTGTATTGCATTTTGCCGGAGGTAGCTCCTTATTTTCAAAAGCATCATCAAGAAGCTTGAGTGACTTCTCACACACAATGGCCTTTGCCTTATCATACGACCCCTTGTGCATGGCAAGGGGGAACATCTTTATTAAAAAAACAATGTCTTTTCTTTTTTCGACAATCTGCTTCATCTCCTGATGAAGTTTGGCGCAGTATGGTCACTCAGGATCATCGAATACAATCAGCCTGTGAGGGGCGCTTTTATCGCCCATAACGAGTGCATCATCTAGGGGAATGGACGAAACGCCAACCTTGTTGATCTCTGTCATCCGCTCACGCGTCAGGTTCTTTTTTTCTTTTGTGTCGAGCAGCTCGCCTAATATGATGTAACGTTTCGAGCAGTCTATATATGCCAGTACTTTCTTTGCCCCGGTATTGACGGTAACCTCCCACATACCTTCTGCAGGGCTGGTTCTAACATCGATAGCGCTCAAATTAGGATCCAAATGCTTCACAATCGCAGTTGCTTCTTCCTTAGTCAGAGTCCCGCATTTCGTGTCAGCACCGCGAGCATATGCCATAGGAAATAACAGAAAGAAAACGAGCAGGGCAAATAGAATCTTCTTCAACTAAACCACCTCCTAAATTTTATACATTAACAATACCATAAATAAAGCCTGGCATTAGTTAATTTATCGTTACATTCATTGGCATCATAATGGCCTCTCGATCCGTCCGGAGGAGATACCAAAAGATGCTGAAAAATTATCGGCAGCTGCAAAGGGTAGTAATTGAAAGAGAGGTCGGTGCCATCAAGAAAGGACCACTGTGATATGCCGACGGTGATGAGCATTTTTAGGGATCATTAGTTTGTGCGCGCTTCCGGGAAATCTTGAGCACTGACGCTGATTATTTCCACTTGTACGCTGCAGAGTGATCATGAATCAAGCATGTGTTCATTTCTGTGCGCAATCTCACATGGCAAAGGCTTGCCGGCAACATAAAATAAGAGGGCCATACTAATGATTTTGAAGCAGGCCCTGCTCACATCATGTAAGTGGGAAAGAAGGGGTACGGGTGCCACTTATCAAGCGGATCGCGGAGGCCGCCTTTAAGAGGCAGGTCACGCAAAACACGGTTAACTACTCACAGTTCATTGAAAACGTACCCGACACGGTGAAGACGCTCTATTTAAAACGTAATCATCATGGGGCGATTCCCACATCCAACGCGAATCAAGCAGTTAGGCGACCTTAGCCAGCCGTTTATATCGTGTACAAATCTTGATTTTCAGGAAACGGCACTGCTGCAAACTGTTCCTAAATAATTGAGATCAGGCGGCCTTCTTCAACAATTTAGAAACTGTCAAATGCGCCTGCTTGGCTTTTGCTTAGAGTCATTGCAGCTCTATCCCTCAATATTTGCGGAGTACCCCGAAGTAATAATCGAAGCAATATAGCTAATAATTTGCTATTTGATCGATTAGATCAGCACGACGGATCCCGTATGAAGATGCCGCCGGCGAAGAGTTGCGATGTGGCCCTGAAACTATCCTGTCCGGTTCGATCCTGCAAAGAAAAAAAAGGCAGGGCGGTTTCTGACCCTGCCTTTTTTTATTGATAAAGCCTACATCTGAAATCTTCTTCTGACAGCACCGAGAGCAATTAGGCCGGGACCGAGAAGAACAATACTTGAAGGGATGGGAGTTGGAAGATTACCTCCGGTGGAAGTTTGAACCAACAACAGATTCTGGCTACCTTGGAGCTGAAGTTCCTGGTACATGCTGGCATACTGAGCAAGATCGCCAGCACTAGCACTGGTGTACCACGTTTGAGCATTTGATTGATATTGCAGAGCCTGAGTGTAAATAGACGAATATGTATTCGCCAAGCTGCCACTAGTTGAAGGTGATCCTAAAGGTGATGCTTGGCCTAAAGCCATCCACATAGCCCACTGAAGTTCCACTCCCTTATTAACGTCCGTCAAGGCAGTATTGCTCGGAGCATATGTGGCGATGAGATATGCCGACTCAAGCAGCCCCTGGTTGCTGCCTATCGGGCTTAACGTCGCTGCATAAGGGGTATTTTGGTAAAGAAGCGCCTGATTATCAACGCAAAATGAATACAGAGGCGCAATAATCAGATCGCCAGTCAAATTGCCAGTTATTTCCCCGGACGCATATAACGGACCCAGGTTCTGATAACCGGTCATTGTGTACGTCAACGCAGCACTGGCCTGAAAAGGGATCAGGAAGATTAGTCCTGCAACCAACAGAAACAATCCACTTAGTACTCTTTTCCTCATTGCAGTCTCCTTATTTTACTGTATTTTATTCCTCAAGAAGCTAAAAAACCCGGATATATCATTGGACTGGAATGACATATCCGGGTTTTCTGGTTCCCCAAAAAGGTCAGCAAAGTGCCCGCAACCTGATTAAACTATAGCAAATAATTGTTGCGAGAAAGTGAACTAAATGTGACATTTGCGTTACTTTTAGAGAGATAAGCTTTTTAAATAAGTTATAGTTAAAGCACTGGTTGACGCCACGACGCCCTTAATGCGATGGCCTTTCCTGGAATATACGGAGAAGGCGGAAAAATCGAATTGAAGGGCTGAAAATAAACCACCTGAGAGAAAATGGCGTTGCCGATTTACAGAGTTTAACCCTCCGCGATTGCTGTGTGTCTTACAGGGCACTACCAAGGCAGCCCACAAGCTGTCTGTCACTACTTCCATTTTACAATCTACACTCACACAGCTTTAAATACGGTCCCCGGCATTGATCCGCAACATGCATTCAGGTCACCTATCAATGGAAAGTTGCAACAACACTTGCATGTTTGCGTGTATGTAAAGTAAGCATACCAATAAGAATGTTCAGTTAATATACGGCGTCGCTTAGGCAACGTTTCTTTGCTGGACTAGGGTCAATATTCTGCACAATTTTAGGAGTCACTGACCATCGGCGGGAAAGATTGCTCCTGCGGAATGAAATCGCACGGAGAAAGCGAAACCACAAGGTCCTACTAAATGTGCAGTTGGCTACAATTGTCACCGCTATAATCGAGATTCCCCAGCCAACTGGAGATGTGGCCAAAATGCCGCAATGCCGCTGGGCGGCTCAGTGAATTAATCTGGCTGATTTTTTGTGATGGGGGTCACAAAATTAGTAACTTCTTATATTTCATGCCTTTTCTCTTGTTAATTAGATGCTTTACTGCGTCGTTTCGGCTACAATTTATTATGATGATACACTGGGGCGTTGAGAAATGATGATCTTACTTCACAAAGATTTGTCGGCTATGAATTATATGCTTGAGCAGCCCACCAGATAAATCATCATCAGAAGGATAAGAATGAAAGACAAAATAGTAAGTGGGAACATTAAGAACATCGAAAGTGGGGAAGTTACCGCTTTCAATCATTATCTGTTTTGCGGCGGGTTTGAACTCAATACATTTGTCAGAATAGAAAAAGTTGAGTCATATATCCATCCTGACAAAGCGATGCACATTGCCATTGATTGCATTGCCCTCGACAGCTACGGATTTGTTTTCAAGTTAGGATTAGAGTTCCATTTCTCCCAGAATCGAGAAGATGCCCGCATAAAGATTCTCTCCGATATGACAGTCGGCGCAATATTATCCATCAAGGGACAATACTCAATGATTCCCAAAGACGGTAGCGTCACCGTTTATGAACCGCGATATACCCAACTGCCGCCTGATTTCTCAATAGAGGAAGCTCAAGAAGTTTTCAAAAACAATTGGAAGCAATCGGGGGAAAGGGGAAAGTGACGACAGTTGCTCTGTTGAACTCTGTAAAAAACATTTAATGCCAAAAAAAAGGCACTTGTAATGACATCTTTGAGTATTCGCTGTATAAGAAGAACCTGAGAACCTGATTTTAACAATTTCTTTCTGGAGGAAATCATCAATGTTGATGAGATGCCCGAGGTGTTGAGCTTCAGGTGTAAGAAATACCCTATGCTGCTCTGCGCAAATCAAAGATACACCTCGCCGTGTAAAAAATGGATGGCCTTACTTATTCCGCTATGCCTCCGCACACCAGAGAGAAAATCATCGGCGCGCCTTTCTCATCGTTCCTTTTGGCCAGCGCTAATTTATGCTTAGAACCATCATTTGCTTTTGCTCCTCAAATGGGGTACAAGAGAAAAAGCAAGCACATCTTCAAAAAGCAGGGTAATCATAGACATTGCGAAGACAGAGACTATACGAGCACGAGTGGAGCCTACTTTCAAGAAAGGGGCTGAAGGCATTTTTGAAAAGTTGGGGTTGTCCAGCACGGAGGTAATCCCCTTTTTTACAAACAGGTAACGTTGAGAAGGCGACTTCCCTCCAATGTCGGGCTTCCGAACAAAGAGACAGCGGAAACGCTTCAAAAGGCTCGCCAAGGGAAAGAACTGCATTCCTATAATAGTCTTGATGAGTTCTTCGAGAATATAAACAAATAGTGCTTAAGTTCCAACACACTACCAAATTTGAGTGAGACAGCAAAAGGCTGCAAAAGCAGCATAAGGACATGGAGAAACTCAGCTAACGCATGGGAAGCACGTTATTGCATCCCACATCCACGCTGCCTAAGATTACAAAAACGTGTCAGCCTGTTCGGCAAGGCGCGATCGGCACGACTGGCAAAGGTGGAGATAACAAAAGTTGTCTTCTTTGATAAAACCTTCGATTGTCAACGCCAATCCGGATGATCGTTCATCCATGAAGGGATTATCAATCTTAAGTCACCCTAATTTTATTACTAATAGTCTGCGCGAGCCAGCCTTCATAGTCTTGTAATCATCTCGTAATAATCTTGTAACAGGGTACTCGTATAATCAAATTAATTAGCATAAGGGTACGGGCATTTTGCTGACCTTTTAAGGGACCAGAAAACCCGGAGTTTGAACCAGTTAGGTTCTGCTCCGGGTTTTTTTATTCATCGGACAAAACCACCGACCATGTTGGTGCAGGCTAATTGAAATTCAAAGGGTAACACTCCGATCAGGTAAGGAGCATAAAGCAACAGTAAAAGAATAACATTATACAAATAACTACAATGTTGTCATTTGATCAAATCTAAAAAAAAGGAGGTGAGAAAAATGAAGAAATTATTGTTCTTAATGGTGGCTATGGTCTGTATCAGCTATAGTTCGGCATATGCTGATTACTCGTTTAGCTTTCTTAGTACAGATGGCAAGTACGGTTTTACAGGTACACTTTACACGGCTTCCAATGGTAATGGTCCGTTACTTGCTACTGGTGCTTCTCTAACTGGAGATGGCAGTTTAAACAATGGTATTAGTTATGCCTTGCTTGCTCCGATGCTTACTGCTCAAAATAGTGATGGGGCTGGTGCTAATTTAAGTGGAGCTGATAACCTGTTATCTCCTGGTTCAAACCCTGTATTTAATCCTGCTGATCAGTATAATGGGATGATACTCGTGCAAAGTTCGGGGCTTCTTAATAACCCTCTCGTTGTAAATGGGTCTGTAAATAGCTCCACTGATAATGTTCCCGCCATAGGTATAGGGGCCACCGGTCCAAACACTTATGCATATTGGGCGTCATATTTAACTGGTGGGAGTGGGAGTGCTACAGCAAGCCTCACACCCGCCACAGCCACCCCGATTCCGGCTGCAGCCTGGCTGTTTGGCTCCGGTCTGATGGGGCTGGTGGGGATTAGAAAAAAACTGATCTAATCAGGATTTTAGTTTCGGACTTTCGGACGCATGCCTAGCAACTGCGCGATGACGACTGACAAGTGACAACGGCCCGGGCCCGGACCGGAGTGAAAACTCAGGTCCGGTTTATTTATGTCTAAGAGCATCTCCGACTATTTAGTTTCAAGATCGTTAGCACACTAATAGTCACTGGAGCGTAACACAATTGCTTGGAATACATACTTAGACACATGCATAAATCTCAATATAACGTATCAAGATTATGGAAAGAATCGGAGGCCCTATTAAAAATGCTGAAGACCAGCCTGAAGACCTAAATACTTATGCGAAAGCGCTCGATCGCGGTCTTGATGGCTTTTTACGGGAGGAAATTAACATCCATTCCCATCAAAGACTCCAAGAGAACTTTACTGCACAGAACTAAGAAATTTACTGCATCCTATAGAACTCTGCTTTGACATTACAAAAGCGTGTCAGCCTGTTCGGCAAGGCGCGATCGGCACGACTGGCAAAGGTGGAGATAACAAAAGTTGTCTTCTTTGATAAAACCTTCGATTGTCAACGCCAATCCGGATGATCGTTCGTCCATGAAGGGATTGTCAATCTGCCCTAAGTCCCCAGTAAACACAAGCTTTGCGCCAGCGCCCATACGTGCAATAATGGTCTTGGCTTCTAAACGCGACAATTGCTGGGCTTCATCGATTATGTAGTAGATTCTTGGACGGGAACGTCCCCTGATAAAGGTGAGAGGTTCCAGGGCGAGCTTCCCCTGGTCGATAAGCAGTTTGGCATTGGGATAGCTTCCGTATGCGACTCCGTCTTTTTCGCCCTTTGCGGTGGGCAGTAGCATTTCAAGCGCATCCCAAATGGCCAACATGTGAGGACCGATTTTCGCCTCCACATCGCCAGGTAAGTATCCGAGATCATTGCCCCTGAGGGGAGTTACGGGGCGTGCGACAATCAATTGGTCATAAAGCGGCGACCTCTTCTGGGTCTGCAGCAGCCCACAGGCAAGCGCAAGAAGGGTCTTCCCGCCGCCCGGTACTCCTGTGACACAAACAAATTCGATCTCTGGATCTGTAAGCGCATCAATGAGTGCATCTTGTTCGGGTGTCTTGGCAGTTATTCCGTATACTTCGCGTGTGCGTCGGGCTTTTTTCTCATTGGTCCCCCGTATCTTCCAGATGCTGTCACCGGCAAGGCGGTACCGAACCGATTTAATGCCATTAACGGGTTCATCTTCAACGAGCAGACGCCCATATTTTTCATGCAGCCGGGCCTGATCATGCCGATAGTCATCAGTTTTAAGACCCTTGGCACTGGCTTTAAGGCGAACGGCCGTGTCCTTGCTGATAAGCCAGACATCGGGCTTCCCTTGCTTTGTTAACTCCTGTGCCACTGCAATAATCTGGTCATCGGGACAAAGGGAGGGGTCATCCCCAATCGAACTCGAGTCAATGCTGAGCTGGCCGCCACCTGGCAACGGTACGTTGACGCTTCGATTCACCTCATCCTGCTCCACCAGGGATGCCAGCACACGCAAGGCCGCTCGTGCACTGTATGATACCGACGTAGCCCCTTTTTTCATCTGGTCTAGCTCACGAATCACTGTCATAGGGACTATAACATCATGCTCATCGAATGTCGTCACTGCGTTCGGGTTTTGAACAACAACGTTTGTGTCCAGCACGTATGTTCTTTTCATTGTATAGCCCCCTTCAATTTAGATGAACCTTGTATTTTTAGGACAAGTATTGCGAACATCGTTTGACGCTGCTGACTATTTAGTAGATGCCAATTTAGACAGATCATGCAATGATGGGGAAAGGTGTATTTTGAAATGAGAGTGACAAGACTGGCAAGAGGATAAGAATGTAAAATCGGACTCGGTCTGAAATAAGAAAGTAGCGGAAATAAAACATTTGATGCAGCGGTTGACAGGCAAGTGGGGAGAATAGCAGCCTCACTTTCATGAACGTATTTTATCTTATTGTACCCTTGCTGTATTACCGTGGTATGAAGGGAATGTTAAGATCTGGTTACCAAAATCTCCGGCAGTACTTTCTTTATTTCAGGGCCTATGTGTGAACAAGAATAAGGCAAACAGCAAGTTTGCTGCACAATGGGAGGAAGAGTAGGGAGGTACTGTGGTTGGTGCAGGCAGGATGGAGCTGCGGGTGGACCGGATTATTTTACCCCGGGCCTGTAGAATTATTTCCTTCTCAGTGATTTTGCTATGAACAGGGCGCAGTTATCATAGTTATCAGTTGAGCAATAACTGGCACGTCTGATCCCGTCGGTGGTGATCGATGAGAGAGATGCTTCGCAGATGTTCGTTGCCGTATCGAGATAGGGACAGATCTCGGGCTGCCTTGCTTCAAGCACATGCTGCAGACAGCATGTATTCATAAGGATCGTTTCCATTTCAGACCTCACTTTCTTTAATTTCATTTCTAGTAATATTGTAGCTCACTGGTATTACCTCATCATGAAGGGAATGTTAATGTTTGGTTACTATCAAGGTTTGGTTGCACGCTAATTATCTGCATCTGGAAGCAGAATGCCCGCCATGATGACATATGAGGGATGCCAGAATCAGGCCAGACGCGCCTTTATAGTATCGAATATCCTGTATCTCCAGGAGAATATTCCAGTTTCCGGACAGGAGGAAAGCTGCGAGTCTTTACCGATAATGTATCTGTTGCCCCTCCAGATGACGGTATTGCTTAAGAGCGGCACAAACCAGATGAACCCGATCAGGACATCCTTCAGTGGACCGAGAACGTATGACGAAGCCTTTAAGTCTGTTCTTATCCGGCGGCCGATTATGAAGTCTCCCATCGCCTTGCAGAGACTTACCGTTGCTGCGAAGGCAAATGACAGTCTTGTGGGTCCAAGCAAGATCAGAGGTAGAAATGCCATAAACACGGGATTACAGAGCAGTTCCGAGAAATATTTCGGGCCGCCTATATGCCACCTCAATTTGCCCCAGCGGGTATGCCGGTTAAGGAATTTCCGGATCCCCCAGTATTCGTTGACGTTGTCGATCATGTGTCTGGATAGGATAACCCTTTTGCCGCTGTCATGCATGCGCTTTCCGATAACATAATCTTCGGCAAGGATGTCCTTAACACCTATAAAGCCACCGATAGCGTCGAGATCGGCTTTTCTCATCAGCATCGATTTGCCGACGACGCATGGCATTTTGAGGCACCTATCGAGAAAACTGACGCTTCCCATAACGAAAGTATTAAGATGCAGGTTTTCAAAGACGGCGCCGACGGAATATCCCCCCATCCCTCTTATGAGGTTGCTGACCAATCCAACCTCGGGGTTTTCCATGTCGCGGATGATCTCCTTAAGATAATGCCTGTTTACTGTTACGTTGCTGTCACTTATAAGGATGTACGGATATTTAGATATCCGATATGCCGGGATCAGGTTATTTACTTTCGGATTGAGTCCTGACGAGCACCGCTCGACATGGATGGTTATGTCCCTTTCGGGATATTTATCCTTTATCAAACGTGCCACCTTGCAGGCCGGATCATTTTCATTCTGCAGAGAAAAGATGATCTCGTATTGCGGATAATCCTGATGGCAGAAGCTTGCGAGGTTATCGAAAAGGTTGTCGTCAAGTCCTTTTAGCGGCTTGAGAACGGAGATCGGTGGGGAAAAATGGGGGGAAGAATGATCTTCCCCCGAGGGGGGCACCGTGGGGAGGGAACGATATGAGCGCACGGTCCATATCTGAGCTGTATATGCAAGAAGCCCAATGATGCTTAATGTCGCAAAAATGAGGAATAGTACCATTGTATCCTCCTTAAATCAGTTTCTGAACAATGTTATTGCTACACCCTTGTTATGGCGTATGCACTGTTTGATCGCGCCGACTTCTTTTTGGCAATTCAGGAGCGTCTTCCACGAGTAGAGATGGCGAGCCTTGTGGAAATCGCTGTTGGCGATATATGGGTATTTCTTGAGGCTTACCACATTAAACACATCGTCCCTGTTGGCGATCTCCCAGGCATCGATGTATTTCGCATACCGGTCCCTGTTGTTCCAGAGGTGGTACGTGTCCTTACTCATATCCGACATGGTGTGCGGATGGCAGGCGACGACGAGGGCGTCCTGTCTTTTTGCTTCCATAAATATTTTTTCATAATCCCAGCAGGCTGAAACAAACCCCTTCAGATCGAGGATCAGGATGTGTGCCGACTTATCCGAGTCGATATAGTTTTTGCTTATCTCAATACCCGGGATGACCAGCATCCCGTATTTGTTCAAGGCCCTGGCTGCTTCAGACTGTATTGTTTCCATGTATTCTGCGAAGTTTTTTTCATTGACAGTGTATCCGAAACGGTGTGCGAGTTTACCGATGGAGCTGTCCTCGTTTACCACATGGTCTGTGATTGCGACGGCATCAAAGCCGGCCTGGCCGTAAAGATCAACAACTTTACTGAGTTCGATTGAACCATCGGAGTATGTCGTATGAATGTGAAAATCGCAGAGCAACATTAGTGCTTAATGCTAACGTTTATTGTGTTACGCGATTATTAAGGGAGCGTTACGTTCGGGTTAAAAGATTGGCTTTTGTCTTGAAAGGTTGATCTAACTGTTTCTTGATCTTTTCATCAATCAGATTAAATTGGCAGGACGTGCTTATTTTTTTCATATTCTCAAGTTCTGCATGATTTAGACAGTCGGAACCTGATCGGTAATGAAAGCCTGTTAATTGCTTCTGCCAGCAAGGGCAAATCCCGACTCGATGCTCTCATAAGAAAGAGAACAAAGACGCTTTCTTGCGGCGGGCAGTGGCACACTTTCGCCGACTGGCGAAATGCTGGGATTGAAATGCAATATTGCTTCAATCGATTTAAGACCGAGGACATTCCATAAGTGCGGCACTAGCTGCATGTCTCCATACCATGCGATCTCGTCGAGTCTGTTTTGGGGCATCACTTCTCCATCGATGCCTGTATACCTGATGCTGACGGGAATCACCGTGATATTCCTGCATGCAGGAAGGTTGAACAGAGTGCTCTTGAATGGCTTGATAACAAAGCCATCGGAGGTTGTGCCTTCAGGAAATATCACGACATTTACGCCGCTGTCAATCTTCTGCTCCATCATTCTCATTGCTTCGATTGCAGCCCGCCTTGATTGCCTATTGATGAATACTGTGCCTGCAAGGCTTGCCAGCCATCCCGCAAGGGGCCAGTTTCGGACGTCCTGCTTAGCCACGAAACTCGAGGGTCTGACGCTTCCTACGACGAAGATGTCCAGATAGCTGATATGATTGCAGACCGTGAAACTACCGCTTTGCTCTTCAGTTTCGCCGCTTTTTTCTATGCGGATGCCAAGAATGTAGCACATGGACCTGGCCCACCACATGGTGCAGCGCGCCCTGACCTTCGTAAGTGCTGACTTACCAGCAATGAGAAAGACGAGAACACCAATCCCAGTAGCAAGGAATAATACACTCATCAGAATGATGAGAAGAAGCCTATATATCCTGAGCAATGTCACGTTCTTTCTAAAAGTATCGATTCTTATAACGTTCAAGCAGTTTCTCCCGGTCGAGCACGATCAGGAAATCGCTCACACCGAATTGCTCATCGAAGGCTGGTTCGCCGGCAACCCGTGCCCCGACCCGCAAATAGGCGCCCAGAAGTGGCGGCAGGTGCTGTGCTATCAACCGCCTGTCAGGAGCGGCCTCGGAATCGAATCCGGGAACATGCTTCAGGGGAGTCACCCTGCAAGTTTCATCTGTCAGATAGTTCATTTTGAAATATCCATACATGCTGCTGATGACAGTCGGGTTGATAGTATGGATACTGCCGCAGCCGAAAAGATAATCTATACGATGTTTGTCGATATAGTCTGCGATGCCGCTCCACATTAGATTCAATACAGCCGACCCCCTATAATCCTTGTGAACACAGGCCCTGCCGAGCTCCAGCTTCTCTCCATGCAGCCTTTTCAGTGCAGATATCTCAAATTCGGTTTCGGAATAATATCCGAGGGTCTTTTCGGCCTCGGACCCGCGGAGCAACCGGTAAGTGCCGACAATCATATTCTTCGCGGCATCGACCACTATCATGTGGTCACACAAGGGATCGTATTCGTCGCAGTCAAGGCCAATTCTGTATGAAGATTGAAGTCCTTCATTCATCTCGACGTTAAAGACCTCGAACCGGAGTCTCAGCGCCGCTTCTATTTCGCTTTGATGGTCCGCCCGTTTTACAATAAGTTGACTTTCCTTCTTAGGCGTAACGGTGCTGCGCTTTTGTTCGATCATGTGATCTCCTTGGAGTGTTTTCTTAAAGTTTACGAAAGCACGGTTACAAGGAGGTTGCGGTTATGTTAAGGTTAGGTGAAAATGGCGATAATCGACCGGCAGATTGCTGTTATCAGAACTCCGACCTGCTCCTTATTAAATAAGAATAATAGGCGGCAGCGTTGGTGGGCTTGCGTTTGAGGGTCTTGAAGTCAACTCTATAGAGGCCGAAGCGGGCATCGAGGCCTTGGAGCCATTCATAGTTGTCGATAAGGGACCAGTAGAAATATCCCCTAACATCGATGCCATTTTTTATGCTCCTTTCGACGGCGTCGATATGCCTTCTCATGAAATCGATCTTCTTCTGGGCGTTGCGCGTGGCTATCCCGTTTTCGGTGATTATCAGAGGCACCCCCAGAGCTGAGGCATAACGTAATACCTTCTCGAGACCGTAAGGGTGAATCTCCCATCCGAGATCGGTGAGGCCGTATCCGTCAATGTCCAGGTGGCGTAATTCGATAGCCATCTTCCTAAAGGGATTGAAGCGTATATGCACCCTGGTGTAGTAATTGACTCCGAAGAAATCGAGCTTGCCCTTAATTGGGACTTCTATCAGTGCTTCTTTGCGGAACGGGAACTTGATCTTCAAATAACCTGTCAGAAACGCATCGGTAAGAGAGCGATTATAAAAATATTTAGCCATCTTCGCAAGGGCACGGTCGAAAGGGTTCCAGCGGCTCCAAGGCGCAAGGGCGGCCATGTTGTGCGACACGCTTACCATAGCCGCGGGGTCAGCCCTATGGATGATATCGTAAGCCTTTGCATGGCAGACAAGGATGTTCTTCAAGGCCTTTAGAGCGAGGCCGGGGTCTTTGATGCCCGGGGGCATGCAGCCTTCGAGATATCCGCCGAGCAGCAGGACGTAGGGCTCATTGAAGGTAATCCAATATGACACTCCCTTGATAGCCGATACAATTTTTTCGACATATGCAAGAAACATCTCCACGGATGCGTCATCGTGCCATGGGTATTTCTTAATGAACCAGAGCGGATGTGTAAAATGGTGGAGGGTGAGCATCGGCTCCACATTGTAGCTTTTCAGTATCCCTATGATCTCCTGATAATGATCGATCACCGAGGAGTCCCAGGCATTTTCCTTAGGCTGGATCCTGCTCCATTCAAGAGAAAAGCGATAAGCATTAACCCCGAGATCCTTCAGAAGGGAGAGGTCCTCTTTGTAGAGAGCATAGTGATTGGTAACATCCGGATTTTGGCTGAGGATCGAGTCCCAGGACGACCAGTCTGCGTGGGGCGAACCTTCAAGCTGAAATGCAGAAGTGGCAACCCCCCAGAGGAAGTTCTTATTCATCGCTATATTATACAGACTTATTGTTACGTAGTTGTTACAATAATAGCACGTCTATTGGAATGGTGTTTTCATCAAACAATCAAGTAGCACATCCATCAATAACAATTTTCATTCCCTAATTGTGAATGCCGCTGGTGAACTTACAGAGTTAACAGATCCACGATGATTATGTTTCTTGGTAATAACCTTTGATATACTGAAAAATAACTAAAGTTTTTTGCTAGAGGAGGCTGTCATGAAAATCATATCACTGCTGGCAAGCCCGCATGGGTTAAAGGGTAACACTGCCGGACTTTTACGACACGTTCTGGACGGTGCTGAGGCCGAAGGTGCGAAGACTGAAATTATCGTACTGAAGGGAAACACTGTGCTTCCTTGTCGAGGATGTGACGTCTGCCACAAGAAAGGTTGCTGTGTCCAAAAGGACAGCTTTGAATCATTAAAGGATAAAATTGCTGAGGCTGACGGTTTGATACTGGCAAGCCCTAATTATATTTTTAGTGTGAGCGCTCAGCTCAAGGCCTTTATGGACCGGTGCTGCGGCGTAATCCATTGTATGCAATTCTGGGGTAAGTACGGGGCTTCGGTAGTTACCTCAGGCGGGGGCGACGAAAAGGCTATTGTGGAGTATATGAATCATTTTCTAACTATAACGGGGGCAGTGCCCATAGGCGGAGTATGGGCTAGCATGTCCGCCATGTCGGGTGGCATCTTTACAGCGAATGTGCAAGATGAAGCGCGCAAGCTGGGCAAAAAGCTGATTTCAAGTTGGAGGGCCGACGAAGTGCCGACCGACGTCGATTTGCTGCGGAAGAGCTTTCGGGAACGCATGCGAGGACTTGTGGATTATCGAAAAGAAGAATGGCCCTATGAATATCAATACTGGAAAGAAAAGACGGCAGTATGAAAATCGCCAGACGGGCAGGTAATGATATCAGCGATAGCCCTCGTTTCCGACATTAAGAATGCCCACCACACGCGAAAACAAGGGTGTACTTCTCGCCCTCATCAGCGCAGCACTGTGGGGTATATTCCCGGTAATGGTCAACCGGGGAGCGCGTCATATTCCTCCGCTAACGTTTGCTGCGATTTCCACACTGCTGGCTGCTGCAGGCGCATTTCTCTATACAGTGATCAAACACAAATTGGGCGAACTTAGGAAGAAAGAAGCATATGCCTCACTTCTGATGATTACTTTGTGCATAGTTATTATGCCTTATGTTCTATTCTTCATCGGTTCAAGTAAAACATCCGGTATAAATACTTCATTGCTGTTACTTTCAGAAATTATTTTTACTCTGTTATTTACTCCTTTAATCGGGGAGAAGACTACGGTTGAAAAGCTCATCGGTGCATTGAGCGTATTTATCGGCGCACTAATGATTTTATACAACGGAAAGTTCAAGCTGAATGTTGGCGACATATTGGTTGCCGCCAGTACTGCAACATATCCTATCGGTAATTTTTATGCAAAAAAAGCCCTTAATCAAGTGTCCCCATCAACAATCCTTTTTGTCCGCTTTTTATTGGGTGGATTATTCATACTTGTTCTTTCCATCCTCTTGGAGACGCAAGCTAGCATATTACCTATCATACGTACCGATTGGCCTACCGTCCTAGTAACAGGGATTATACTTCTCGGAGTGGGCAAAATAATCTGGTATGAGGCACTTTCCCGACTCGATATCTCAAAAGCAATATCACTCGGCATGACTTTCCCACTCTTCAGTGTGCTTATATTGATCGGAATATTTAAAGAAGATATATCGCGTTATCAGTGGATAGGGATGGCAATTATGATGTTCGGGGTCTATTTCACTATCAGAAGAACATCCGTGGATCCGGGATCGACAAAGTACGCTCCGCAATAGTTTTACAGCTAATACTTCTTTTGCCAAGTCTGCAGAGCTTTCTTGCAAGGCCTTGCTCTAGTAAAGTGTTTCAACAATATCTAGCATTAGATTGGCTCCGCATATTTTAGACCCGGAAGATCAGGGAAACACAGGATAGGGGAAAAGCACAACCGGCGAAACTTGCCGCCCAAAAAACTTTAAGATAGTTATATACTTCTCCCGAATGAGCCACAGACGGCAAACGTTACCGATGGTTTCTCCTGAAAATCTTTGAGAGTGTGAAGAACGATCTGTTCAACATGATGTTTTCGAGGGTGACCGGTGTCTTACGCAGCCAGTTGGGATAGGCGTCTATGGTCCCCGGCATATTCTGCTGGTCCTGTGTGGCTATGATATCATCGAGACTCACCGCGAGAAGCTTGCAGGGAGTGAGGGACAGGTATTCATAGATGGTGAGGCAAAGCGAGGGTATCATCATAAAAAGCACTCCGGGGTCGGTAGAGAACTCCTCGGGAAGAAGTCCTTGCGACTTAAGCGCTTGGAGCAGAAGGCCCCTGTCCCTTTCCCGCTCGCGGATTTGTCGCTGTCTGAGGTTCTCGTTCGGATAAAGGCCGAGTCTCGTCTTTTCCTCGATGTCGCGGCCCGACCAGAAGCCGTAGAGGGTAGGTAGGTCGTGGGTCGTTACGGCGCAGAGGGCGCGGTCGGTATAACGCTCGGGACTCTTGAGGGAAGGATCGGGATAATTCCTCTCGAAATAAAGAAGCTTGTAGCTGAGCATCCTGAACCTGAAAAGGGTCTCGTGAACGTCCTCTCCGACAGTGCCAAGATCTTCGGCAATGACGATCGTTTTATTCCTGATGCTCTCAAGAGAGATGATCCTGAGGATTTCCTCCGCCGGATAGTGCACATAAGCCCCGTGTTCCGGTTTCGTCCCCTGCGGGATCCAGAAAAGCCTGAACATCCCCAGGGCATGGTCGATCCTCAGGGCTCCGGCATGTTGCATATTTTTTCTGATGGTCTGGACCAGGAATTCATACCCGGACTGTCGCATCTTTTCGGGGGCGAAGGGGGGGAATCCCCAATTCTGGCCGGTTGAATTGAAATCGTCGGGAGGAGCGCCTACGTCAATTTCTTTTGCAATGATCTCCCGAGCTATCCAGGCGTCGAATCCGTCGCCTGCGGAACCGACGGCGAGGTCGTGATAGAGCCCTACGGGCATACCGAGCTGCCGAGCACGCTCTCCGATCTTTTCATGCTGTCCATCGATGAGCCACTGAACATATTGATGGAAGAGAATTTCCCGTTCGTTTTCCTTCCTGAATTTCTCGACCTCCGGACTCCGGATGTCCCGGTACTCTATCGGCCAGTCTAGCCATGATGCGGTCCCCGTCTTGTCCTGGATCGCCGTGAAAAGGGCAAAGTCTTCGAGCAGCTGTCCTTCTCGCTCAATATAGCGTTCGAATTCCTCACCTCTGTCAGAAGTATGTACAAGATGGGCATCAAGGAAAGATTCGAAAGCAAGCTGTAAAACCTTTCTTTTGACGGACGCAGCTTTTTTGTAATCGATTAGCACCGAATTCCGGAGGGTCTTGAGTTTTGCCTGGAAATCTTCCGATTCGATCAATTCGGAGGCAGTGCTCGATTCTGCAAGGTCCTGCACGCTCATGATATCGAGATAAAGGTAATTCTTGTAGAGGCGGGTTATCGGCGAATAGGGACTTATTCCAAACGGCCTCTTGTTGGGTATGGCATGCAGTGGGTTGATGCCGATAAATCCACCACCGAGGTCTGCGGTCCATTCCGTGACTCTTTTCAAGTCGGTAAAATCGCCGACACCCCAATTCCTTTCAGACCTGATTCCGTAGAGACTGATGCAAAGCCCCCAGGTCTTGCTTTTTTCGAAATGCAGACTGTTTGGCAATTGCTCTTGTGTGACAATGGCATCAGTTGATGAGGGCTCCAGCTGAGTGGGTAGGTAGCAGGTCTCAGGTGTTATGATGAGCCGCGAGGTGGCTGAGAGTCCGAACCCGGAACTCATAAAGAGCAGATCAAGAGTATAATAGCCAATCTCCTTCACGACATTGAAAGGAATATTGATTTTCAAGTGGTGGATCTCGTCAATAAGCCGGTGTGCGACGATTTCGACATCCCCGTGCGAGAACGAGAAGCTATCAATCTTCCCAGTTTCATCTTCAAGTGTACATTTAAAAACTATACTGTGCTCGTCTCCTTCCCTGATCGGGACATGGACGGTAAGGACGAGGGGCTGTTCGTTATAAAGGATGACCTTAACAGGGTCCAAGGAAATATTCCAGGGTCTATGCCGCTTCTTTTCGATTTCAGCGTGTAGGTCTTCAGCAGTGGCAATCCTCAGCCGCATTGATTTCAAGATCGACTTCTTTGTCTCAACGGGGGCCATGTGCCTGATGCCGAAGGTGTCCCAATATTCCGGGACAATTCCGCAGAGTTCAGACAATTCGTTGATCAGCTCTTCATATGACGGCATGCTCTCTCCCCTGTGAAGCTTCTACAGTTTATCAGATTGAATCAACGAGTTGAAAGGGGGGACATGGAGTGGGGAGGCATTAGATTGCTCTCCCCACTCGTTTTGACGCTGATTTATTGCTTATGTTCTGCCGGCATCGAGTCCTGTTTCTTCTGCTCCCCTGCCGCTGGCTGCTGCATGTCCATCTTCATGCATTGCGGGGAAGTCATCATCTTGTCCATCTTCTCCATCATGGCCGATAGGTCTTGTCCCATCTGTGCCTTATCCTCCGGCGTGGCAGAGGTGAGCATCTTCTTTTGGATGGCCATCATGTCCTTCATCATCTGCATCATATCGTGCATCATCATCTGGTGATGTTTCATCATGCCACCCATCATGCTCGGTCCCTCGGGACCCTTCATCATTTGGCAATCCATCATGCCTTTTCCCTCGGGGCCCTTCATCATGGGGCAATCCATCATACCTTTTTCATCGCCACCCTTCATCATCATCTGGTGGTCCATCATCGGCATGGCGTCCTTCTTTTCGTCAGCTGCCTGCGCAACAGCAAACGACCCGAACAACACCAGCAAAACCAAAACGGCTAAAACTTTTTTCATCTTTTTTCGCTCTCCTTTGTTAATTTTTGTTTACGACAGCAAAATGTCTATTATTGATAAATATACCAATGAATTGTGAATTTCACATGAAGACTTTGACAGGGCAAGTTTCTTTCTGATACATTTTTTCATTATAAGCCAAAATAGACAAAGCGGGGAAACGACGATGGAAAGAAAAAAATCAGCACTCTTATTCAGGCAGGCTATGGCATTGATGCCTGGTGGCGTCAATAGTCCCGTCAGGGCATACAAGGCTGTGGGAGGATCGCCGGTATTCATAAAAAATGCAAAAGGATCACACATCTTCGATGTCGACGGCAATGAATATATCGACTATGTCCTGTCATGGGGGCCGATGATTCTGGGACATGCCTATCCTGCGGTAATCAAGGCGTTGAAGGCCGCGGCTGAAAAAGGCACGAGTTTCGGGGCACCTACGCCGCTCGAAATCGAGCTGGCCAGCCTGATCATGAAGGCCTATCCATCGATCGAAAAAATCAGGATGGTGAATTCGGGCACAGAAGCAACCATGAGCGCAATAAGGCTGGCAAGGGGATTTACCGGAAGGGACAAGATTATCAAGTTCGAAGGTTGCTATCACGGCCATGCGGACGGCCTTCTGGTCAAGGCCGGCTCAGGTGCAATGACCTTCGGCGTTCCCGACAGTCCGGGGGTCCCGAAATCCTATGCCAGAAATACGATCACGCTTCCCTTCAATAATATCCCCGCTTTAAAGGAAATAATCGCGAAAGAGTGGAAATCCATTGCCTGCGTCATTGTGGAACCGGTCGTCGGCAATATCGGCTGCGTATTGCCGGGAAAGGGGTTTCTCGAAACGCTCAGGAAAGAGACCAAAAAATATGGGATACTTCTTATATTTGATGAAGTCATGACCGGTTTCAGGGTGGCTCTTGGCGGAGCACAGGCATACTTCGGGATCAAGCCGGACCTGACATGCCTCGGCAAGGTGATCGGCGGTGGCCTGCCGGTCGGCGCTTACGGCGGAAACAGAGCGATCATGGCGCTGATCTCTCCTGAAGGACCGGTATATCAGGCCGGTACGCTTTCGGGCAACCCGCTTGCAATGACCGCAGGTATCGAGACGATGAAGATATTGATGATGAGCGACACCTATGAAAAACTCGAATCAAGGATGATACAGCTCGAGATGGGGTTGAAGGAGGCCGCGAAGAAGGCCGGGGTGGCGACGAAATTCTATCGCGCCGGGACTATGTTCTGCACTTATTTTACAGATAAGGAAGTTGTCGATTACGAGACAGCAAAGCTTGCCGATACAGATAGGTTTTCGCGTTTCTTCATGGGGATGCTCGATCGCGGCATCTATATCGCACCTTCTCAGTTCGAGGCAGGATTCATCTCGCTTGCCCATTCAAAGGGAGATATCGACAGGACGATAAAGGCTGCCTATGGGACATTTAAAGAGCTTGTGTAAGGGTATATCATGATGCATCCTGCCTTCTTATGTTAAGAGAATGCCTCAATTTGGAAACGATGAGAGGGGACGTACAGGAAGATTGCAATTATGCTGAAGCAACTAGTATCATCAGATTACGAACACAGGGGAGGCATGTGATTGCCTGAACAAGATAAAGAAAAATCTGTTCTGAAGCAGATATTCGAAGCAAGTACCGTCGGCATACAGCTCGTTCTTTCGACGTTTGCCGGACTTGCCATAGGATATGGACTCGATAAGCTTTTTGGTACATCCTTCCTCAAGTTCATTTTTCTCTTCATGGGGATCATTGCCGGGTTCAGGGAGCTGTTTAGGATCGCTAAGAAGCAGGAGGGGAAGAACAGTGGAAGCTATGATGCCACAAATGATAGAAAGGACCACTAAGCAGTCACTGATCATCATCCCTGCCCTTGCAGCAACTTCATTTATCTTTACCGATTGGCTCTTCGCTTTCAATGTCCTCCTCGGAGGCGGCATCAGCATCTTCAGTTTCAGGACAGTGGCATGGTCAGTGCAGAAATTCATCGGCACGCAGATGGTCCAGCCGATCATCATGGGTATCAGTATACTGAAAGTTATCCTGATCTTTATCTTTCTCGTCATACTCGCCTATTTCAGGCTTATCAAGCCAATACCGCTTATGGTTGGGTTCGTCCTTGTTCTCGCCATAATGATCAAGGAGGGATTCATCGCGTCAAGAAAGGCTTCCCAATCATGAACTATCTTATCATCATCGGCATATTGCTCGCATTGGTTGCTTTAAAGCTGACCAAGATGGCTGTTATATTTGTCTTGGCGGCATTGATCATTTTCTCAATCGCCAAAAGCAGTATCTTTAGGGATTTTTTCGGCAAGAAGGACAAGTAAATCCAGGACTGCTTGCTTCTATTAATACGAGGGATGGTCTTTACGCCAGAGTGAAGGATTTTGAGTGAGGCCCTTCTTTCCCCAGATACCCAGGCCTTTTAATTGTGCCGTTTTCTGCGCCTCGATAAACCGTTCGTCATACCGCACATTCGGAGGGAAGGTATAGAGCACGGCATAGCCATCTTCGATCATTCGCTCATTGATAAGCTTCCCATTTTTTCTGTTCCAGAGATAGCCCAGGAGCCTGCCGTTTTTATCCTTTTGCTCGACATCGAATTCTACCGTGACGACCCAGCTGCTTTCACTGATGAGTTTCTTTAGGTGTCTTTTGGCCCTCCTTCCCCATGGTTCCTGTCTCAGTTCTGGGGAGTCGATGCCGATAAGCCTGAGGCGCTCGATTTTGAGGGGAAAGCCTGCAAAACTCTCCACCTTGATGCTCACGGTGTTGCCATCATGGACTTTAGTCACCACATAAGAGGTGCCGGGAAATGCATAAGAAGGGGAAGTAATGAATGTAATGAGGAAAATAATGGGGACTATTTTAGTATAATAGAAGCGTCGCATGCGTTATCTTAGCATAGGATCGGGATATGCGGCCAACTCGCGAAATGGCCGAAAGGGTGGAAATAGATCGTGAAAAATGTAGTGCTGACCGGCTTTATGGGTGCCGGGAAAACAGAGGTCGGAAGAGTATTAGCCCAGCAGCTCCGCTATGTACTGATCGATGTGGATGATGAGATCGAAAAAGAGCAGCATATGAAGATAGCTGAAATATTCAAGCAATACGGCGAGTCGGCCTTTAGGGACATCGAGTCTGCTGTGATCAAGAGACTTTCAGAACGCGAAAGGGCAGTCATTTCGACGGGCGGGGGTGCGGTGCTCAGGCAGGAGAATATGGACAACTTGAGAAGAAATGGCGTTATTGTCTGCCTTACCGCATCTGCCGTGACGATTTACGAGAGAACGAAGAGAAACAAGGCCAGGCCGCTTCTCAGTGTCGAGGATCCGCTTGCCAAAATAAAGGAACTGCTTGCATTCAGACAGCCTTATTACGAGAAGGCGGATATTGTAATCGACACCGAGAGGAGGTCTCCGCTGGAGGTTGCCGAAGAGATAATGACAGGTATGAGGACATATGGAAAAAGTAACGGTTGATCTGGGGCAAAGAAGTTATGCTATTCATATAGGCAAAGGAATCCTTTCCAGCGTCGGGGAGAGGATGAAGTCATTCGGCTTCAGCCCTATAGTCGGGATCATTAGCAATCCCAATGTTTTCGCGCTTTACGGAGAAGGGGTGATGCGGTCTTTGGATGATGCGGGTTTTGACTGTTTCTCTGTTCTGATTCCTGACGGAGAGGAATACAAGGATTATACCTGGTCTCACTACATCCTCACGGAGCTTTTAAAACGCGGACTGGACAGGAATTCATGCATAGTCGCTTTGGGCGGTGGGGTAATCGGCGACATTACAGGTTTCGTCGCTTCGACCTACATGCGCGGGCTACACTTCGTTCAGATGCCGACAACGCTCCTCGCGCAGGTCGATAGTTCTGTGGGTGGCAAGACGGGCGTCAATCATTACCTCGGCAAGAACATGATAGGAACGTTTTATCAGCCCCGCCTTGTCTGGATCGATACTGGAACACTCGATTCCCTACCTCAAAGGGAATTGATCAGCGGTATTGCAGAGGTGATCAAATACGGTATTATCCAAGATGCGGAATTTTTTGGCTTTTTAGAAAAAAAGAAAGATAATATCATGTGCCTCGATGCAGACGTGCTGAGTCTTATAATCAAAAGGTCCTGTGAGATAAAGGCGGGGGTCGTCTCTTATGACGAAAAGGAGGCTGGGTTGCGGGCTATCCTCAATTTCGGCCATACTATAGGCCACGCAGTAGAAACCGAGACCAGATATACTCGGTTTCTTCATGGCGAGGCAGTCGGGCTCGGCATGTGCCTTGAGTCCCGGCTTTCGGAAGTTCTCGGCCTCATGAATTCAGAACAGATCGGCCGGATACAAAACCTCATCGAATTCTACGGGTTGCCGTGCCGTTTACCAGAAGACCTCAATGCGGGCAATTTGCTTTCTTGCATGAAACGTGATAAAAAAGTCGTAGGTGGAGAGATGACATTTATAGTCCCTGAAAAAATAGGAAAAGTCGCCATCAGAAAGGACATAACAACAATGGATATCGAAAGGGTCTTATTGCAATGAAGAACATTCTAGTCATAGATGACGAAGCGGATATTGTCGAACTTGTCGCTTATAATCTGAAGAAAGAGGGCTTCGAGGTCGACACTGCCCACGATGGCGAAGAGGGCCTGAAAAAAATAGACTCTAAAAAATATGACCTTATCTTTCTCGATCTCATGCTTCCCGGTATTCAGGGGATCGAACTCTGCAAGAGGATTCGTAACACTTCCGAAACGTCCCGTATCCCTGTCATAATGCTGACCGCAAAGGGCGAAGAGATTGATAAAATCATCGGGCTTGAGGTGGGTGCAGATGATTACATCACCAAACCTTTTAGTCCGCGGGAATTGGTCGCCCGGGCGAAGGCCATACTTCGCAGGGCTGAACAGCCTGTCGAGACGGTCGAGGAGGCGCGGCAGGCTGAGAGTATCCTGAAGATAAGAGAAATGACCATTGACAAGGAACGTTTTACAGTTATGGTTGGGGACCGGCACGTCAAGCTGAGCGCGACCGAATTCAAGCTGCTCCTCTTCCTGGCGGAAAGGCCAAAGAGAATATTCAACAGGGAACAGCTTCTGGACATGGTTTGGGGAAATGATGTTTATGTCGAACCGAGGACTGTGGACGTCCACATCAGGAGACTCAGGGCAAAGATTGAAAATGATCCAAACAATCCTGAATACATAAAGACCATGCGGGGTGTCGGGTATTTCGTGGAAAAATAAATGGATACCTTTATTATTATCATCTTATCACTTATCATCGTCAGTCTTGTTGTGTATCTTGTCCGCACTGTTTTTGCAATACGCGAATTTGGCAGTTTGATGAAAGAGCTTTCTTCCGGTAATTCCGAGGCGCGGTCGTATAAAATGGCCAGTCCGATCCTTGACCGGATTGCCCGTGATATAGTCTCGGTCATGGATTTGACGAGGGAGAGGCGCAATCTGGCCGAGCGCGAGCAGCAGCGGATGGAGGCGATCCTGAGGGGGATGTCGGACGGTGTCCTCATGGTCGATATCCAGGGAAGGGTGGTATTGGCGAACAGGGCCTTCAGAAAGATATTCCGCATTAATGAGAAGATCGAGGGGAAACAGATCATGGAGGTCCTTAGGAACTCCGAAGTTCTCGGTCTCTTCAACAGGACGATGGCCACCTGGGATATTGCTGCAGCTGAGATTACTGTTTCGAGTGCCGACAGGGACCTCTATCTCTTCGCGACTGCGGTGCCCATTTATTCAGGCGATTCGGTCGGCGGCACGGTCATCACCCTGCATGACATTACCCGTCTTAAACTGCTCGAAGAGATGAGAAAAGACTTCGTCGCCAACGTTTCCCACGAGATAAAGACGCCGATAACGGCGATTAGAGGTTTTGCAGAAACTCTTCTAGATGGCGCCATCGACGACAGGGAGAACGCGGCTCGGTTTCTGGGCATGATAAAAAACCACAGTGAGAGGCTCAACAGCCTCGTTGACGACCTGCTGACCCTTTCCAGGATAGAGCTGGGAGATATCATAGTAACAAAGTCAGAAGTTAAGCTTGATGATGTTATCGATACCGCTTTCGCAATTCTGAAGGACAAAGCAGACAAAAAAGGTCTTTATCTTAAGAAGGACCTGCCACCCGGCAAGTCTGTCATCAGCGCCGACCGGGACCGGCTCGTGCAGATATTACTCAACCTTGTCGATAACGGCATAAAGTTCTCCGAAAAAGGGGGAGTGACTGCTGGATTCGATCTGTCGGGCGAGGTGCCGGTGTTGTTTGTCGAGGATACTGGTGTAGGTATTCCGGCAAGTCACCTGCCGAGGCTCGGTGAACGCTTCTACCGTGTGGACAGAGCGCGTTCAAGGGAGATGGGGGGGACCGGTCTTGGCCTCGCTATTGTTAAGCATCTTGTCAAGGCACATGAGTGGGAGATGGCCATCGAGAGCACTCCCGGCAAGGGTACGAAGGTCAAACTGTTTACTGCTTGATGACCGGATGTGATTGGCCTGTGTAAGCATGAAAATACTATTGACATGCCTCTTTGCCATCTATTAATCTAAACAGCGGTAAGTGATGAAATTCCTTTTCCCCAAACACATAGATTTCTTCGAGCTTTTTGATCATGCGGCGCGCAACGTTATCAAGGGCGCCTCGCTTCTCGTTGCCGTCCTGCAGGACATGGATAATCTCGAGATGATCTCGAAGGAAGTCCGTGACTCCGAAAAGGAGGGCGACATGATGACCCACGACATCATGAAGAAGCTCAACAAGACCTTCATCACCCCGATCGACCGCGAGGATCTTCATGCCCTTGCTACGAAGATTGATGATGTAATCGATATGATATGGGCTTGTGTAGAGCGGTTTACACTCTTCAGGCTGTCGGTTCCCACCAAAGAGGCCATTGACATGGCTAAAGAGATCCTTACGACGACTGAAATGATGAGCAAGGCGATTATAGCCCTCCGGGACAAAAAATATTCTTTTGTTCAGGAATATTGCATAGAGATCAACAGCCTCGAAAACAGGATCGACCGTCTTTATAAAAATGCGCTGGTAAAGCTCTTTGATGAGGTCAAAGACCCCATAGCTATCATCAAGTGGAAGGAAGTTTACGAATATCTCGAGAACGCATCGGATGCGTGTGAAGACGTGGCGAACATCCTCGAGGCGATAGTCCTTAAGTATGCATGATTCTTTTTTCCTGCTTGTCTGCGTCGTAGTCCTAGCAGTTGTCTTCGATTTCATCAACGGCTTCCATGATACAGCAAATGCAATAGCCACTTCGGTTTCGACCCGGGTTCTGTCGCCGAGGAACGCCATTATAATGGCGACGGCACTGAACCTTCTTGGAGCAGTCTCCGGCACTGCTGTGGCAAAGACTGTTGGCGCCGGCCTAGTCGATGCAGGGAGCGTTACCCAGTTGACAGTCCTTGCGGCCCTTTTCTCAGCTATCATATGGGACCTTATAACATGGTATTTTGGCATCCCCACATCATCGAGCCATGCTGTGCTGTCGAGCCTTGTGGGTGCTGCAATTGCTACTTCAGGAACAGGAGTGGTTATTAGTGCCGGTGTTTACAAAATCCTCATCGGACTCGTTGTGTCTCCCATTATAGGTTTTGTTCTGGGGGGCTTCATCATGTTTTGTCTTGCCAGGTTTTTCTGCAATAACTCCCCATCATTAGTGAATAATATTTTCAGCCGATTCCAGATTGTCTCTGCAGCATATATGGCCTTTAGTCATGGGAACAATGATGCTCAAAAGACGATGGGAATCATTACTATGGCCCTTATCAGCTATTATCATCTCCCCACTTTCGACATCCCGATGTGGGTTATCTTCCTCTGTGCCGCAGCGATGGCATGTGGAACGGCAGTTGGAGGATGGAGGATTATCAAAACGCTAGGGACCAAGCTTGCGCATCTTAGACCAATCAACGGCTTCGCAGCCGAAACAGCCGCAGCGACAGTAATAGAAATAGCCTCTCGTATCGGTATACCTCTGTCAACGACCCATATCATCTCGTCCTCTATTATGGGAGTCGGCGCTTCAAAGCGAATATCAGCAGTCCGCTGGACCGTCGGCGGAAACATTGTCCTCGCCTGGATCATTACTATCCCTGTATGTGCCGGCCTCGCATGGGCCATTTGCAAAGGACTGAGCCTCGTCATCAAATAGTAGTCCGCTTTATAGGGCATATGATCTAAATCATACACAGGAATACTCTCCGGCCTTTATAATTCATTTAACGATACAAATAAACTTTATGGAGGACTACTGAAATGTTTTGTTATCAGTGTGAACAGACAGCAAAGGGAGAAGGTTGTACAAAGATCGGCACCTGCGGCAAGCAACCCGATGTTGCGGCGTTACAGGATCTTCTGGTCTATGCGCTGAAGGGCCTTTCGCAGTATGCGGTCGAGGCGAGAAAGAAAGGCATCGTTGACAGTGAGGTGAACGTATTCACTGTTAAGGCACTCTTTTCAACGCTGACCAATGTCGATTTCGATGCGGACCGGTTTGTCGTCCTTATCAATAAGTGCGTTGAACTAAGAGAGAAGCTTAAGTCGAAAATCGGCATCTCCATCAACGCAGCTCCAGCAACATTCAAGCCGGCCGCTGCCAAGGCAGAACTGGTGAAACAGGGAGAAGAGGTAGGCATTAAATCCGATCCTTCAATAGATCCTGATATCCAGTCGTTGCAGGAAACACTTATTTACGGCCTCAAGGGAGTGGCTGCGTATGCGGACCACGCTCAGATCCTCGGTCAGCAGGATGATGCTGTATATGCATTTTGTCAGGAGGCCCTTGTGGCGACGCTCGATAAATCGCTTGGCCTTAATGAGTGGGTCGGCCTTGTACTTAAATGTGGTGAGATAAATCTCCGTGTCATGGAACTCCTCGATGCAGGCAACACCGGCACCTATGGCCACCCAGTGCCGACAAAGGTCCCTCTCGGACCGAAGAAGGGCAAGGCGCTGCTCGTTTCGGGTCACGATCTTAAGGACCTTGAGGCGATCCTTAAACAGAGCGAAGGGACCGGAGTCAACGTCTATACACACGGCGAAATGCTGCCGACGCATGCTTATCCGAAGCTCAAACAGTACCCGCATTTCTATGGGCACTGGGGCACGGCATGGCAGAACCAGCACAAGGATTTCACGGCATTCCCCGGCGCGATCGTGATGACGACTAACTGTCTCCAGAAGCCGCAGGATTCTTACAAGGACAGAATTTTCACCGCTGGACTGGTCGGCTGGCCTGACGTTCAGCACATTGCAGACAGTAACTTTAAACCGGCGATCGACAAGGCGCTGTCGCTGCCAGGATTCCCTGCCGACGTTCCCGGCAAGAGTGTTACGGTTGGTTTCGGCAGAAATACGGTCATGAGCGTTGCCGGCACGGTGATTGAGGCGGTTAAGAGTAAACAGCTTCGCCACTTCTTTCTCGTCGGCGGCTGCGACGGCGCAAAACCAGGCCGCAACTACTATACTGAATTCGTCGAAAAGGTGCCAAAAGACTGTGTAGTGCTTACACTGGCCTGCGGAAAGTTCAGGTTCTTTGACAAGGAACTTGGAGACATAGGCGGAATCCCGAGGCTCCTCGACGTAGGACAGTGTAATGACGCTTATTCGGCCATCCAGATAGCCGTGGCCCTTGCAAAGGCTTTCAATGTGGGCGTGAATGACCTGCCCCTGTCAATGGTCCTTTCATGGTATGAGCAGAAAGCGGTTGCGATTCTTCTCACACTGCTTTACCTCGGTATCAAAGACATCCGTATCGGGCCCTCACTGCCTGCTTTTATCACCCCGAATGTCCTCGGCGTGCTGGTGAAAAACTTCAACATCCAGCCAATCACGACCCCGGACCAGGATTTGAAGGCGATTCTCGGTTAATACTGCTTGCATAGCCTCCTCAGGCGGGCCCTTCAAAGGGCCTGCCTTTTCACCCCCCTCTAACCATGCACCCCACCTTTCCCTTTTATACTAATACCCGGCCGTGGTATGTTTTTGAGGCAACGTGTGATATTATTACCTGAAGAGCACTATCGAATTTGGAGGCGTCTACCGTGCGTCCCGCCCTCAACATTAAAACGAGCTTGATTATCCGAGTATCTTTTCTTACAATACCCCTCCCTTGTGATCTCATATGTGGCTTTTGAGCATCTTGAGCAACTTCAAAAAGAATGGTAGCAAGGGAAATTTGCCGCGGTTTCCCTGCTTGCGAATAATACTAACGGTAGATTGACGCTCTGTAGCAGCCATCAGAGAATCACTCAGAAAGGGGAGAGATACAATGAGTACCGGCAATGGGAAAATCCTTATCATGGATGATGAAGAAATTATCAGGGAAGTGGCAGGAGAGATGCTGAAACATTTTGGGTATGAAGTCGAATTCGCAAAAGATGGCGCTGAAGCCCTTGAGAAATACGCCAATGCCATGAAGTCAGGGACGTCTTTTGACGCGGTCATCATGGACCTTACCATCCCCGGCGGTATGGGAGGAAAGGAGGCAGTAAAAAAACTTATTGAAATCGACCCAAAAGTAAAGGCGATTGTTTCGAGCGGTTATGCAAGCGATCCGGTCATGACTAATTTCCGGCAACATGGCTTTGCGGGTATTATCACCAAACCTTATCAGGTCTCTGAGTTGAGCGAGCAGGTAAAGAACGTGCTGCAAGGGTGATATCTGCAATCCATTGCCTACCCATGGCCAATAAGGGCACAGCAAGCAGTGGCCTGCATATGAATTAAAAAAAAGGCTGTTATAGATGGTAAACGATGATCCCCTTAAAAGATGACAACAGGACTGAAACATTCCCCTTTGTAACCATTCTACTCATCGTCACCAACGGTCTCGTTTTTTTATGGGAGATATTCTCTCCGCTCGACATTCCCACCATAGCACGGCTCTACGGAGCGATCCCCTATAACCTGATATCGTTGGCGACGACGCCGGAAGTCTTTCAGCCCATAAGTCCATTCTCCAGTGTCATTGCTGCTATGTTCATACACGGCAATTTATTTCATCTCGCCGGTAATATGCTTTACCTGTGGATTTTCGGAGACAATGTAGAGGATTCACTCGGTCACGGGCGATTTGTTTTTTTCTATCTGCTATCAGGCATCTTGGCAACGTACACTTTTGCTATCTCTGGCCCCGACTCATTAGTCCCCATGGTCGGGGCCAGCGGCGCAATCTCTGGCATATTGGGCGCCTATATAGTCCTCTTTCCGTCAGCGAGGGTAACGACGCTGGTCTTTTTTGGTTTGTTCTGGGTTATGAGAATTCCTGCCCTCCTTGTCATAGGTTACTGGGCTTTCTTCCAAGTGTTGAACGGCCTTATAAGCGAATCGGAGATACAGCAGGGAGGCATTGCGTGGCTGGCTCATGTCGGAGGCTTTGTGGTAGGTTTGTTGACGATACGTTTTTGGCTCCCCGGCAAAAAATACAGGAAGTTTTAAACAGAGAAGATGACATTCCAGGCTTGTTTTTGTATATAATAGACGCTACTGAAAAGCCGTGAAGAATGGGGGAACGGTGTCTATGAATGAATCTCTGAGAATTTTGACGCAGAAGATTCCCAAACTTCCTACCATTCCCGCTGTTGCCGACAAAATCATCAGGCTCATCAGCAGCAATACTGCGTTCATTAACAGCATCGTCGACACGATTGAACAAGACCCTGCGATATCGGCAAAGGTGATCGGCTTGTCCAATGCGGCCTTTTACTCTAGGGGGGAGGCTGTAACCAATATCCGGGATGCCGTTATGAAGATTGGGGTTGACAATGTCAAGAGCATCGCCCTCGGCATATCGCTTCTAACGCTTTTTAGAGTCAAACAGAATGGCGAGGCCGGAGACTACGAAAATATCATAAGGCATAGCATGGCAGTGGGTGTGATAGCCAAAGACATCAAGGATGTTCTCAAATGGTCTGTGCAGGAGGATGTCTTTACGAGCGGGCTGATCCATGATATCGGGCTACTGGTAATGAATGCTTTTTTCCCCGACATATATGAGCAAATTATCGCCAGAGTCAAAAAGGGAATGCCTTTCGCAGATGCCGAAATGGAGGTGTGCGGTTTCACCCACGGAGACATCGGTGCATGGATAGCAGACAAATGGAGATTGCCCGATTTCTTGCATGAGGTCATCCGTTATCATCATATTCCATTCCATGACGGGCTCAAGTCCTCTGTTGCAGCGGTAGTGCATCTGGCGGATGTCATAGCGGCAAAAAATGACTTCAGTCCTGCTTCTATAAGGGGATACGAGGGCCCGCTTGACAATAATGTTCTAAAAATCCTCGGCATGACTGAACATAAATTATTGCAAGTCGAATCCAGGGTTGACAACACCGTCGACTCGGTGATGCAGATGTGGTTATGAGCCATAAGGAATTCATACGGCTTCTCCATGAATCATTCAGCCAACCCCTGATAAGGCCTCTCCCTCTTAATCAGCTTTCAGGGGAAGAACTTAATGTTGCGAAAAAGATCAATGATGAAATCGAAAAAGCAGCGAAATGCCAGGTGATGGCAGGTGGTTCCATTCACGTTATTGAAAGAGTCGAGTATTTTTATGAGAAGATCATCGGGGTGATCTCGGCATTGATAAGAGTGAGCGCGCTTAGTCGTTCTGAGACGGACATCGATACTCTCTGCGGCGAAATGGTCAGGATCTTTTCGAAGGAGCTTGACTTCGACAATTGTTCGATTATGCTTAAGGATGAAAACGAGAGATCTCTTGTGCTTATCGCCGGGTGCGGCAAGGGAGACAAGTACAAGCGCTCAAAGACTCGGAAAATCGGCACTACGATAGAGATCGGAGAAGGGGTGGCGGGGAAGGCTTTTTCTATCGGCAAAGCAGTATTTGTGCCCGATGTTACAAAAGATGCAACATTCATAATGCTCGACACCAGCGTTAATATAATATCGGTACTTGCAGTGCCGATCAAGGTCGGAGATGAGGTGATCGGTGTCATCAATTTCAGCCACCCGGTGTATCACGAGATATATGACCGGAATATGGAAAACCTCATGGTGCTGCTATCAGGATTTGTCGGTCAAGTTATTGCTCTATCAAAGCTTTATAACAACATGTCACACTGGAATGAGGCGCTCAAAGAGGAAGTGGCCAAAAAGACTGCAGAACTGACAAGAAAGAACAGGCAGTTGCGCAAGATCGCCCTGATCGATCCGCTCACCGGCATTTTCAACCGACGGTTCTTCTTTAAACGGCTCGAAGAAGAGTTTTTGCGGACAACGCGATACGGTGTGCAGCTTTCACTGCTTTTCATCGATATCGATAACCTTAAGCCGATCAACGATACTTATGGACATGTTGCCGGCGATAAGGTCATCAGGACCCTGTCGAATATCCTTCGCCAGATTGGTAGAAAGGGAGATATCGTCTGCAGGCTCGGTGGAGACGAATTTGGATATGCCCTTCTCGAGTCCGACGTGGAAGGTGCTTATAATTTCGCCCTGAGACTACAGGAGACCTTTGCGAAACAACATTTCAGGGGAATGACCTATGCCCCTACAGTTAGCATCGGGATCGCTCATACAAAGGGTGCCAAATTTAAAGATCACAAGGATATATATGATGCCGCCGACAAGGCGCTGTATGAAGCAAAGCTTTTAAAGAATTCGATTCGTCTGTATTCCCACAAAAGACATCACAATAAATGGCAGCTCCCACTTATAGATTGAGCCGACGGGAAAGCCTTTTCTGCGACATTATGCAACTATTTATCAAGCCACTCCTATAGCTTTCTAAATGTATTGCTTTACTTCTTGATAAATAAGTGTAATTCATGATAAACTTTTAAGCTTAAAAACACACGTCCAGTATAATTCTCTTATGGTCCCGACAATCGGCGGGTTAGGAGATGAGGGCGGAGGAAAAACCAAGGAGGAACAAAAATGGCTGTTGTAACGATGAAGGAACTTTTGGAGTCAGGCGCCCATTTCGGGCACCAGGTTAAAAGGTGGAACCCGAAGATGAAGAAGTTCATCTTCGGCGAAAGAAACGGTATACATATCGTCGATCTTCAGAAAACACTGAAGGGAGTGGAAGAGGCATATAATTTTCTTAAGAATGTAGCTGCCGCAGGTGGTTCTGTACTTTTCGTAGGGACCAAAAAACAGGCACAGGATGCCGTAACCGAAGAGGCAAAAAAGGCTGGTGCTTTTTATGTAACGAGTAGGTGGCTCGGCGGCATGCTTACGAACTATACTACCGTCAAAAAGAGCATCGAAAGACTCAAAAAGATAGAGACTATGAAGGCGGACGGGACCTATAATGTCCTCACCAAAAAAGAAGTGTCCCAACTCGAGAATGAGCGAGAAAAGCTCGAAAAGAACCTGTGCGGCATCAAGGAAATGAAGACTATCCCTGACGCGGTGTTTATCATTGATCCGCGCAAGGAAAATATCGCTGTTCAGGAGGCCAAGAGACTTTCGATACCCATAGTCGCTGTTGTCGACACGAACTGCGATCCCGAAGATGCTGATTATGTCATCCCTGGCAATGACGATGCCATAAGGGCGATTAAACTGATTTCATCAAAGATGGCATCGGCAACCATAGAAGGCAAGGGGACCCTTGCAAAGAAGACACAAGAGGCTGCCGACGCCGCAGCAAGCCAGGAAAAAGCTGCTCGTGATGAGAAGGAAGCATCAACAGCAGCTGCTGAGAAGGAGACCGCATAATGAACGTTAGTGCTGAGATGGTAAAGGAACTGAGGGAAAAGACAGGCGCGGGACTGATGGACTGCAAGCGCGCCCTTTCGGACAGTGCCGGCGACATGGAAAAGGCCATTGATTTCCTTCGGCAGAAAGGTCTTGCTTCCGCCGCCAAGAAAGCAAGCAGGTCGGCTTCAGAAGGACTCATCGGTTCATACATCCATATGGACAAGCTCGGCGTAATGGTCGAGGTCAATTGCGAGACGGATTTCGTGGCGAGGACCGACGACTTTAGGGGGCTGGTAAAAGATATTGCCATGCACATTGCTGCAGCCAACCCGCCATATATATCGAGGGAAGATGTTTCTTCTGAGATTATCGAAAGGGAAAAGGAAATCTACCGGGCACAGGTGGTCAACAAGCCCCCGCAGGTGGTTGAGAAGATTCTCGAGGGGAAGCTTGAGAAATTCTATAGCGATACGTGTTTGCTCGAACAGGTCTTTATAAAAGATCCTGATGGTAAAAAAAAGGTTAAAGAGCTAATAACCGAAAAGGTCGCCAAGCTAGGCGAAAACATCATTGTTAGAAGGTTCGCCCGGTTTCAGCTCGGCGAAGGCCTTGCTAAGGCCGAATCCTGTTAAGTGAAGGTGCTGAAGACATGTCATCTGTAAAGAAATCAGCTCCCAAGCCGATCTATAGGAAGATTCTCCTCAAACTGAGCGGGGAGGCCCTAATGGGTGATAAAACCTACGGCTTGGACCCTTCTACGGTTAGGTTTATGGCTGCGGAGATCAAAAAGGTCTATGATATGGGTGTTGAGATCTCGGTGGTCATTGGTGGAGGCAATATCTTCAGGGGTGTGGAGGCATCACTGCAGGGTATGGAGCGGGCATCTGCTGATTATATGGGGATGCTCGCCACGGTCATTAACGCCCTTGCGCTCCAGAATTCCCTTGAAAAACTGGGACTTCAGACAAGGGTACAGTCGGCCATCGAGATGCGGGAGCTTGCTGAGCCTTATATACGGCGAAAGGCTGTGCGTCATCTCGAAAAAGGACGGATCGTAATTTTTGCTGCAGGGACCGGCAACCCTTATTTTACGACTGATACCGCCGCAGCCCTCAGGGCCATGGAGATCGGTGCCGAGGTCATCCTGAAGGGTACGAAGGTCGACGGCGTATATACAGCCGATCCCACGAAGGACCCGGCGGCGAAGAAGTATGATATTATTTCCTATTTTGATGTCATAAAGCAGGACCTCAAGGTCATGGATTCGACAGCCATATCGCTTTGCATGGACAATAACCTTCCGATAGTTGTTTTTGATATCAAAAAAACAGATAATATAAAGAATCTTTTGCTTGGACAGAAGATCGGTACGACCGTCATGAAGGGCGGTCGCTGATCCATCTATTCATTGTAGACGGGGTGGGACATGCAGGAACTTAAGAAGAAGGCTACTGATAGGATGAACGGCGCCATTGAATCTCTGAAGAAGGATTATGGGTCCATACGGACCGGAAGGGCTTCACTCAGCCTGCTCGACAGTATCAAGATCGATTATTACGGAACCCCGACGCATATCAGCCAAATCGCGACACTAGGTATTCCTGAGAGCAGGCAGATGACCATCCAACCCTGGGAACAGAGGCTCATTCCCGACATTGAAAAGGCGATCCTAAAGTCGGACCTTGGCCTTATGCCTGGGAATGACGGAAAAACTATCCGGATAAACATTCCCCAACTTACGGAGGAGCGAAGAAAGCAGCTTGTGAAAGTAGTAAAAAAAAGGTCCGAGGAAGCCAGGGTGGCCATCAGGAACATCCGGCGGGATATTATCGAAGACCTTAAGAAAAGCGAGAAGGAAAAGCACCTGAGCGAGGATGATGTAAAGCGGGTTCAGGAAGAGATTCAGAAACTGACTGATTCTTTCATTCAAAAGGTCGAAGAGGTGCTCCAGCATAAAGAAAAAGAGATTATGGAAGTATGATACGTCTGTGAATGCAAGCTACGTTGTTAAGGTTTCCGAGGCAAGAAAGACCGATATCCTGAAGGCCTGCGAACAGGTCGGTATCAAAATGAGAAGCATCAGGGGAATCTGTAAAGAAGTCGTTGCCCCCGCTGAGTAACAGTTGCGGCTACAGGGCTGACATTGGAGACAGCTTTCACACTGCACAGAGGAGAGAGAAATGGCCAAGAAGGCACAGAAAAAGGAACAGCCCGAGAGCGATGAGGCCCGGAGGGACCGGCTTAAGAAATTGCTTATCTTGAAGAGGGAAAATATTGTAAAAGAGAGCAAGTCCGAGATAAGGAAGTATGTTTCGGGCGAAAAGAAACAGCTCGTTGAAACGGTGCTTGATGATGGAGACCTTTCGGTGGTCGATCTTGCGGAGGACATTAACCTTAAGCAGTTGAGCACACACAGGGAGACGCTGCTCAAAATAGATTCTGCCCTCAGAAAGCTCAGCGAGGGCACTTATGGGATTTGTGACGAGTGTGGAGACGAGATCAGCGAAGAGAGGCTAAAAATACTGCCTTTCGCCATCTTTTGCAGGGACTGCCAGGAAGAACGAGAGATGAAGGAGAAACTTGAAAAAGAAGAGGGGGTACTTTAACTTAGTAGATTATTTTCTCGAGGTATAACCCCTGTGCCGGCGCTGTTGGCCCTGCACAATTTCTGTTGCCGCTACTCATAATTCGCCCGATATCTTCGGGCTTTATTTTGCCTTTCCCTACTTCCACGATGGTCCCTACTATGTTTCTCACCATGTGGCGCAAAAAGGCATCACCCTCAAAGCGGAACTTAACGTAATTGCCTTCACAGCGAAAAGTCATACATTCAAGTACCTGAAGTTTTTCAATCGTTGCCTCGAGAATCGTGCGGACCGCAGTTTTTGCCCCGCAACCGCTACCCCTGAAGGCAGAGAAATCATGTGTACCGGTTATGTATGATATCGATTCTTTCATTACCGCCAAATCAAGAGCAAAGGGCAACCTCCATACATAACGGTGAAGAAACGGAGTAACGATTCTGTCCATGGAGATAAGGTAAAAATATGATTTTCTTTTCGCAGAAAAACGGGCATGGAACGAATCGTCAGTCTCATCAGACTGCATTATTCGTATATCGCAGGGAAGGTGCGCATTGAGCGCATATTGAAGTATTTGCGGGTCGAGTCGAGAGGAAGTCCTGAAGCAAGCGACAAGCCCGAGTGCATGAACACCGGCATCGGTCCTGCCTGCGCCCAAGACCCGTGTCTCCTCGCCAGTGATCTTCCTGAGACACTGTTCAATCAATCCTTGGATTGTCACCGCGTTGGGCTGGACCTGCCATCCGCTATAATCCGTTCCGTCGTATTGGATGAGGAGCCTGATATTTCGCATTTGATTAGTTTACCCGAAAGGACGTAAAGAGGGACAACAGCTTTTATTGCTGCATGGATATCTACCCGCTGGAACGCCACAATGGGCGAGAGATCCTTCGCAGCAGTCCCGATAGACTTAAAGAATATATTGCACTGAAAAGCGGGCTAAATATAACTTGTGTGATGTGACAAGGATTCTAAGTAAACTTTATAATAGATTATGCTGACACTAACCCCTGATGCCGTCGCGTTGATTCAGAGCAAGGACAAACCGATATTTCTTGAATTGCCGAAGACCATCATAAACTGCTGTTTTGACTTTCAGGAGTGCCCTGTCGTCCGTTTCGGTGAGCCGCGAAACATGCGAGATTATGAAAAGAAGATCATGCATGATGTGACGATTTTTGTCCCAAGCAGGCTTCGGAAGATTCCTCTGACCATCACCGTCAGCAGTTTCCTCGGTTTAAAGAGATTGGTGGTCGATGACTGGAGCTTATTATAACCAATCATTATTAGAACACCCGCAGAAATGTTATACAGAACCTAGCCATTCTCTGCGGTATGAGGATTTCACTTCGTTGACAGGGTATTAGTCGGGTGATCATCGATCAGGGCAACAGACTCTTATGAAGAGAACCGATCAGGCGGTTTGCTGTATCTATCTGCATGCTATTGGTTGAAGTTTGAGTCCCCCGTAAAGCAGCGAGAATGGATATAATACAAACTGAGACGGAACATATAAATGGGAGAGACAAGCGAAATCGAAAAATTGAAATTTACGGGCTATGACCTTGCCTCGTGGCTGTTGGCAGGAGCTGCAATGATTCTTGTCCTTAAACTTCAGCTGCTTCCGGCGCTGCTTTCGGGCATGCTCGTCTACGAGCTAGTCCACGTGCTTTCGCGGTTGCTCCGGATCGGCACGTTGATGGGTCTTCGAGCCAGAGTAGTCGTCGTCTCGCTTCTCTCGATAATGATCGTGGCAATGCTCTCTCTTATTATATGGGGCATTATCGTATTTATGCGGGGAGAGTCGGGCAGCATCCCGCTTTTGCTCAGGAAAATGGCTGAGATTATTGATGGTTACCGCGAGGCGCTTCCGCTATGGATGAAGGGATACTTTCCGGGCGACCCCGAAGGTCTCAGGGAAGGTATTGCGCTGTGGCTCAGGGACCATGCCAAGGAAGTTCAGATAGTGGGAAAGGAGGCTGGACTAGTCACTATTCATGTATTGATGGGCATGGTGCTTGGCGCGCTTATCTCTCTAAGAGAAGTAGTATCGTCACATGAATCCCGCCCTCTTGCCCGTGCGTTGGGGGCGCGTGCCGAAAGGTTCGGCACGGCCTTCCGTTTTGTGGTGTTTGCCCAGGTGCGCATCGCTGCTCTGAACGCTCTGTTTGCGGCGATTTATTTGGGCGTTCTACTTCCAATGTTCGGTATCCACTTACCACTCGTTGTAACAATGGTGACTATCACGTTCATCACCGGGCTTCTTCCCGTGATCGGCAACATCATTTCAAATACAATAATCGTAATTGTCAGCCTAAGCTATTCGCTTTCAGTGTCAGCGGCATCTATGGGTTTTCTCATCGTGATACATAAACTCGAATACTTTCTTAATGCCCGCATTATCGGTGCCCGGATCCATGCCCATGCGTGGGAATTGCTGATTGTGATGATCGCAATGGAGGCAGCTTTCGGCATTGCAGGCGTCATCGCTGCCCCGATATATTACGCTTACATAAAGAGCGAACTGGCAGAACGAGGACTCGTCTGACGAGATTAGCCATGAAGCTCATCGACCTGACCCATACCTTTGATGATGCCATGCCTGTCTATCCTGGCGATCCTGAGCCGGAGATAATCCGTTTGACCGACATCCCCGTAGGGGGCTTCACACTCTCACAGGTGAAAACGTGCATGCATACGGGGACCCACATGGACAGTCCGCTTCATATGTTCAAAAACGGGAAATCTCTCTCTGAAATCCCGGTGGAGAAATTCATCGGGCGGGGCGTTCTGATCGACGCGCGTGGGAAGGAAATGATAGACGATGATCTTCTCTCGGGAGTGCAGCTTCAGCAGAATGATATTGTCCTTGTGTTGACCGGTTTTTCCGAGCAGTACCATCATGCGTCTTATTATAGCGATTATCCTGATATGACAGAATCATTTGCCGAGGAGCTCGTGAAGGCGGGAGTGAGCATTGTGGGCTTGGATACAGCCAGTCCCGACCGAACGCCGTTTCTAATCCATCGGATATTGCTCTCAGGAGATGTGCTGATCATAGAGAATCTGACAAACCTCGAAAGCCTGCTCGGCATTGTTGTGTTTGAAGTCTGTGCGTTGCCGGCGAAGTTCAAGGCCGAAGCAGCACCAGTCCGCGTAATTGCGCTGGTGAGTGAGAGCGCATAATCCCCACAGTGCAAAAGCTTTGGGCTACGTTTGTTTTTAGAGTTGTTCCAGCCAAGGGAGCATATGGCAAGTATAACGGCGAAGACTGCAGTCAATAAAGCGACCCTTTTAGTGAATGAGTTCCCTCTTTCTTCCTTCAGTCAATCGACATTTAGCAATTCGACGCCCGCCATTTTTAGAGTCCACCTGAATGGGGTGGAGATAGTTCATAAATACCAGCATCGCGCATAAGGGATAGTTCAGCGGATTCGCTTTTTCCGGAACTCGAATGGCTGTGCGGATATCCAGTCGTCGTCGGCGTAATGGCCATCATTGCCGTACTAATGCGAGTCCTTTTCAAAAGGGGAAAATGATTGTGATAAAACAGGCAGGTACTGTCATTGTTCTCGTTGATATAATGGATACCGGATAAACAGGCTGATGATAAATCCTAGTACGGGGAGTATTGTGATGAATTTCAGAGCGGCGGGGACGCCATACGCATCTGCGATCACCCCTAAAACAGTGACTCCAATGCCGCCCGTACCGATCGCGAATCCCACCGTTAGACCCGATGCCATGCCTACATTTCCTGGGAGCAACCGCTGTGACATTACGGTAGTGACGGCAAACGAGGAAATAAGGACGAAGCCGAAAAAACCGAATATCAGAAACAAGGCATATCCCTTTGCAACAAAGATAAGCGGAAACACTGCCGAGGCTACGGCGAATGAAATTATCACAAAGCGTTTATGACCCCATCGATCGGCCAGACGTGCTCCGATCAGCGTGCCGAGTACACCGCTCAGGAGAAAGGTCGAGACGAGCTTCCCTGCGTACATGGGATCGCCTTTTAGATAATCAATATAGTAAAAAGGAACGTACGTTATAAGGCCGAACTGAGTCCATGAGCGCATTATGACCGTAGCGATTACGAGCGATAAAGCTGCATAAGCGGAATTCTGCGATTTCGTTAGAGATTTCTTCTCGTCTCCGGTATTCACTCGGCCAGGGACCAGGATTGTTTTCCAGAAAACAGCAATAAGCAGAACGAAAAGTAATGCAGGCAAAATCATCCACGGAAGAAATGAGAGGCCGTAGTGTTTGAGAATGAACAGGGAAGCCATAGGTCCGAGAGCAAACCCCAGGTTCCCGCCAACAGAGAATACCGACATACCGGTAGCGACTTTGTCGCCGGTAAAGTAGGATGCTGTTTTGAACCCTTCCGGATGGTAAGCAGCCACGCCGAACCCACTGAGGAGAACAAGCGACAGAATGATAGTATAATTCGAAGGGAAGGCCAACAGAGAAAACCCTAGTCCGGCGCAGAGGCACCCCATAGGCAGCAGAAGAGGCTTCTCCTTCCTGTCCGAATAGAATCCAAATAATGGCTGTACCACTGATGACGCAAGGTTCGATGCAATCAGAATAATCCCAGCTGAGGTATACGTAAGGCTGAGCTTATCCCTGAGAAATGGCAATGCCGCCGGAAGAGCGCCCTGATAGATATCGGTCATACAATGTCCCAGTGCCAGCAGTAAAAGCACTTTAAGATCGAATTTTTTCATTTCTTATAAATATTCCTTTCCGACTGGCGACCACGCGTCCACTGCCATACATGGTGCACTGCCAGTAGATGCAGAATGTGACGCATTGGACGGTATAGCGACGACAGCGCCCTTGCCGAGAACAACTGTCTTGCCCTCAAAGGCAAAGGTTAGTTGGCCTTCCAAGACCATCGTTATTTGCTCAGCTTCATGTGCATGCTCGGGAAACTGCATGTTCGGCTCAAGCTCAAAATAACTAAGCATGCTCTTCTTCAATGCTACCGCCCACATCTTTGCACCCGGTACCGCCTGCCTTAAAGTTGGGTCGTTCTGAGAATAAGCTTTGACTGCCCGAGCTAGCCACCGGTGATCTGCCAGAACTACCGATGTTTCGACCTGACGTTCCGGAATGGCCCAATACTTTTTTAATAGTCGGTTCTTCTCTTCTATAGATACTAGTTGAAACCCGTTTTTCTCATAGAAACGGACTGCCCAACCGGCATCCGCCCAAGTGCCGATGAGGACAGGTGTTGTTATCAGTTTGAGAAGATAGTCGAGCAACTTACTTCCTATACCCTGATTCCGTTTCTCGGTTCTGACATAGGCATGCCGGATGAGCGTAATGTCCTGTACGGGTTGAATCCCCATAACGCCCGTCAGTTCACCGTCATGTACATATCCCCAAAAGGCGACGCCTTCGCGAAGCTCATGACGCAGTTCATCCTGTGACATGTAGGGCACTTTCCATCGATCCGGAGGGATTATTCCTTTGTACGCGCTCGCGGCATCGTTGATAATTGAATACATTAGGTCGAAGTCGTTTCTAGTGCATTTGCGTATCATGCATCGGTCTCCTCATGGGTACATCCATTTATCTGCATACGCTTCATGGGTAAAATAAAAAAAAGCCACGGAGATCGTTCCGTGGCCTCTGAGATTTTCTGATCGCCTTCTACTAAGAGCTAATAGAATACCCCTTCAGCCATGGCATTGTATGCCAAGCCTTATCAATGGTTCTTTTGAAGATCAGCTTCGTTAAAAACATGAATATAAATATACGCCTGATAGAAATTTAATGTCAAGATTATTTTGATAATATGTATCGGCTATCGTTTCGCACGACAGGAATTAGCCGATGAAATCCACTATCTTCCCAATGCTCATCGGAAGTTTTCCTAAAGTAGTTACAACGCTATTTGCCGGATAATAATGAAAGTCGGGTCAGGCAAGTTATGGATTCATAATCCCAGGATTGAGTTTCTTCAAGACGCGCACCTTGCGTGCACTCAACTTCTTGTGAAGTAAGTCTATTTCAACATTCCCCCAATTTATCAATATTGTTATGATTACTCATAAAGGGTATAATAGAAACAAAAAAGGAGCATTGTGTGATACGCCATACTTTTTCCCTGCTCAACGGTATTGGGGAAAAACTCGAACGTAGTCTCTGGAAAAAAGGTATTCTCACGTGGGATGATTTCTTGCAGACCGGAGAGATAGACGGTATCAGTCCTGAAAGGAAAATTGGTTATGACGACCTGCTGACTCGTGCGTCAATTGAACTTGGCGTCGGGAATGCTGAGTACTTCGCACGGATCCTGAAACGACGAGAACACTGGCGTCTTTTTGAAGTCTTTGGTGAGGGTGCTGTATGCCTCGATATAGAGACGAACGGCCTGCAGCCGGGCGCTGGTGGATATGCGACAGTTGTCGGGCTTTACGACGGCTACGACTGCCGCTGCCTTGTGAGGGACGAGGACCTTACTGTCGAAAATCTGAACCACGAACTCGAAGGCTACAAATGTCTGATCACTTTTTATGGGGCTGCCTTTGATATTCCATTCCTGCTCAGGACATTCCCAGGAGTGAAGTTTAACATTCCTCATTTCGACCTCTGTTTTACGGCGCGAAGGCTTGATATGAATGGAGGTCTCAAGAAACTTGAACAGATGCTTGGCATTGAGAGACAGGAGAGTGTCAGGGGGATGAACGGCTACGATGCCGTGAAGCTGTGGGAGCAGGCAAGAAGGGGGAGCTCTGAGGCGATGGAGAGGCTTCTTATTTATAATATGGAAGACACAAAACACCTGCTGAAGATAGCCGGGGTGTTATACGACAAGATGAAGACCCTTTCGGGTATAGAAGAATGCATGGGAGAGAAAAAGGTCTGTGGATGTGCTTAGATCCTTCATCTCCTATCTTTCAGTCGAGAGAGGGCTTTCCAAAAATACTGTAGCATCCTATGCCACCGATCTGAAGGGGTTTTTCGGATCTCTCTCCGAGAGTGGCGGAGATCCAGGCTCTTTTACGCGCCAGGATATCGTCAATTATCTCGGACGGCTTAAGGATACCGGATATTCCACGGCAAGCGTATGCCGCTTTATCTCTTCGATTAAGGGATTCTCCCGATATCTCATTACCGAAAAGATCATTTTCGAGGACCCCACTGAAACCCTGAGAAGCCCAAAACAGTGGGACAGGCTACCGAAGGCGTTGAGTTTGGAAGATATCAAGACTTTGTTTGAAACAGAGATAAAGAGCGAGACTTTTGTTCGGGATTCTGCGATGCTCGAACTAATGTATTCATCGGGGCTCAGGGTGAGCGAGGTCATATCGAGCAAAGTCAATGATCTCAACTTCGAGGCCGGATTTTTGAGAGTTTTCGGCAAGGGATCGAAGGAGCGGATCGTTCCGATGAACCGCCGGGCTGCGGAAAAGATCAGGAAATATGTACTAGAGCTGAGACCGTTTCTGCTCAAGGGCAGACAATCGCCTTTTCTGTTTCTTACCAACAGGGGCAGGCCCATGACTAGACAGCGGTTCTGGCAGGCGCTCAAGAAGCTGGGCGCCCTCGCCGGACTACAGATAACGCCGCATACCATCAGGCATTCGTTTGCAACACATCTGCTTGACGGTGGGGCCGATCTGAGATCGGTACAAAAGATGCTCGGCCACGAAGACATATCGACGACTCAGATTTATACGAAGGTCTCGGCAGATAGGATTCGGAAGGCCTATCTCGACCACCATCCCAGGGCAAAATAAGTAAAGTAGGTTTGCGAGTGGTTAAGTTGTTCATTAAGGCACATGTGCGTGATTACACTATGTCATTCCCGCTAGTCGGGATTCTTTTTCGAAGAATGATCCTGGCAGACCGGGATGAAAAATGCAGGAGGAACTCATGGCAGTCAAATTGAAGAACGAAGATTTGTACCGACGCTGTGAACCCGATTTCTTCAAATTTAGCACAACTGAGGAAATTCTTGATCTGAGCGAGTTGATAGGACAGGAGCGGGCACTCAAATCCATAGATTTCGGACTTTCGCTGTCAAACAAGGGATTCAATATTTTTGCACTCGGGGAGGCCGGGACTGGTAAGTCGCGCGCGATCAGGACCATATTATTGGAAAAGGCATCTCACGAGCCGGTTCCCAACGATTGGTGTTATGTTTATAACTTCAAGGATCCCGATGCACCGCTGGCCATTTCGCTTGAGCCAGGTAAAGCCACTGTCTTCCAAAAGGACATGAGTGATCTCATCAAAAGTCTTACTGTGGAGATACCCAGGGTCTTTGAGTCGAAGGAGTACGAAAAGCAGCGTAGTAATATTGTCGAGGAGTTTCAGCAAAAGCAGAGGGAACTTTTTTCCAGTCTCGATGAGGAGGCCCTTTCCAAGGGTTTCGCCATCAGGCGTGGGCCGCAAGGGCTCTTCATCGTCCCCGTCAAAAAGTCGGGCGAGGCGCTCACCGAAGAGGAATTCGCTGCACTCGATGAGAATACCAAGTCTCGTGCGGCAGAAATAGGGAAGATGCTTCAGGAAAAGTTGAATGATATCGCTCGTTCGGTGCGTGAGGCAGAGAAGCTGTTGAAGGATATGCTCAACAAGCTTGAGCGTCAGATCGCCCTCGGAGCAGTCGGGCATTTAATCGACGAGCTCGGGGACAAATATAGAGATCACATGAAGATACCCGCTTATCTTGAAGCGGTTAAGGAGGACCTTCTCTCTCATCTCGAGGATTTCAAAACAACTGAGGAACAGGCACCCTCGCCCCTTCCTTTTTTGAAGATGCCTAAGCCTGAGACCTCCTTTGCCCGGTATGTCGTCAACGTGATCGTAAATAATGGTGAAAAGATGGGCGCTCCCGTAGTCTTTGAGAGCAATCCGACTTATCTCAATCTTTTCGGCAAGCTTGAATACAAGGTCCAGTATGGAATGGCCCTGACCGACTTCACAATGATGAAAGCTGGATCGCTTCATCGAGCCAACGGAGGTTATATCGTAATTAATGCCCTTGACCTGCTTAAGAATATATTTTCTTACGACAGCCTCAAAAGGGCCATTAAGAACCGCGAGATTAGGTTCGAAGATGTTTGGGAGCAGTATCGTCTCATGAGTACCACCGCGATGAAACCTGAGGCAATCCCCCTCAGTGTGAAGGTCATTCTCACAGGCATTCCTAATTTGTACTATATGCTTTACAATCTCGACGATGAGTACCGCGAGCTTTTCAAGGTAAAGGCGGATTTTGACAGCCGGATGGCGAGGACACCGGAAACGATGGTGAAATATGCCGCATTTATCGCTTCATGCCAGAAAGACGATAGTCTGCTACCGTTCGACAATGAAGGTGTGGCAAAGGTCGTGGAATACGGCTCGAGGCTTGCTGCCCATCAAGATAAACTCTCGACCAGGTTTAGCGAGGTTGCCGACCTTTTGCGCGAGTCCGACTATTGGGCAAAAAAAGAGGGAAGCAGCCTTGTCGGTGCCAAGCATATCGTTAAGGCGCTCGACGAACGGATTTACCGGGTAAACAGGATCGAAGAGACCCTTCAGGAAATGATGGTCGAGGATACGCTTATCGTCAATACATCAGGCGAGAAAGTAGGCCAGGTGAATGGCCTGGCGGTCCTGGACTTAGGCGATTACAGCTTTGGAAAGCCTTCAAGGATATCGGCAAAAACCTATGTCGGCAAGGCCGGAGTTGTCAACATTGAGCGTGAGACGAAGATGAGCGGCCGCATTCATGAAAAGGCGATCATGATTATCACGAGCTATCTTGGGTCGAAATATGCTATGAAAAAGCCCATTAGCCTATCGGCATCCATCACCTTCGAGCAGCTTTACGAGATGATCGAAGGTGACAGCGCAACATGTGCCGAATTCTACGCGCTCCTGAGCAGCATTTCGGGCGTGCCTCTCAAGCAGAGTTTTGCCCTTACTGGCTCGATGGATCAAAATGGTGATGTCCAGCCCATTGGCGGGGTAAACGAAAAGATCGAGGGGTTCTATCATCTCTGCAAGATTAGGGGTCTTGATGGGAGCCACGGCGTTATTATCCCACGGAGAAATATAAAGCACCTTATGCTCAAGCAGGAAGTGATCGATGCCGTAAAAGACGGCAAATTCTCAATATACGCTATCGACAGGGTCGAAGAGGGACTCGAACTTCTCTCTGGCATGCCGGCTGGAGAGCTTAAGGATGACGGTGCATATCCCGAGGGTAGTGTGAATTACCTCGTTGTGAAGCGGCTTGAGGAAATATCTGTAGCACTCGAAAAGAAAAAGGGGAAAGAGGACGAGCAGCAGGAAAAGAAGGATGGCGACAATGAGGACAAATGAAGAGAATTAAGTGGTTTGTTGAGGCAGTGATTGTCGTTGCCTTAGCGTTGCCTTTTGCCGTGCTGCCCAGAACCATAGCCTTGAAAGCGGGTGATCTTCTGGGAGTGCTCGTATTTTACCTCTGGCGCAGCAGGAGAAAGATCGCTATCGAGAATATCGAAAAGGCGGTGAAGGCCGGAGGGCTGAAGCTTAATGCTTCGCCTTATTCGGTCGCACGCAAAAGCTTCATGAACCTCGGCAGGTCGCTTGTCGAGGTCATCAAGATCTATTTCGGCCTTGGTAGAGAGATGATAGATGCTATTGAGATTACCGGATTTGAGAACTTCGTCAATGCCAAGGCAAAGGGCAAAGGCATACTATTCATTACCGGTCATTGCGGAAACTGGGAAATGACCGCCCTTGGATTCGGCGCGCGAGTAGAACCATTTGCCGTAATCGCACGGGCGCAGAACAATCCCTATCTTAACAGACTTGTGGAGAGGGCAAGAGCACGATATGGAAATAGGATCGTCTATAAGCAGGGTGCTCTGATGGCCATCGTTTCGGAGTTAAGACAAAACAGGGGAATAGGCATACTTATGGACCAAGCCGTATTACCCGATGAAGGATTTATAATCGACTTTCTCGGTCGGCCGGCATGGACGATGAAGGGCCCGGCTCTTATCGCACGAAAGATGGGAGCGGCGGTACTCCCAGCCTTTATCTACCGGGAGGGTGGCAGACACATCGGTACGATCTTTCCAGCAGTCGTCCTTTCGCAGGAAAAGGATGCGGAAAAGGCGCTCATTGAAGATACGAAGGCCTTCAGCAGCCATATCGAAAATTTCATCAGGGAACATCCGGCTGAATGGCTCTGGATCCATCGCAGATGGAAAAGGGTGCCTGAATGAAAAGAGATCTGAAGCGCACTGTCGACGAGCTGCAGGAATATTACTTCCTTTCGGCCAAGGGCGTAATCGGAATGTTCAGAAGGCCTTTCTATTTCCATGATTTTATCGAACAGATGGATTACTCTGGGGCCGGTTCACTCCTCATCGTCTGCCTTGTTTTGCTTTTTATCGGGATGGCCCTCTCTCTTCGGCTTGCTGCGGAACTTTCGGTAATGGGACTTAAAATGTATACCGGAAAGGTGGTGGGTATCTCTATCATCAGCGAGATAGGGCCCGTTGCCGCTGCCCTCGTATTTTGCGGAAGGGTGGGGGCTGGAATGGCCTCTGAGCTGGGTCTCATGATCCTCGGCCATCAGGTGGACTCCCTCAGAGTCTTTGGTATCGACCCGATTAAAAAGCTTGTTACGCCGAGGATACTCAGCTCCATCATCATGTTGCCGGCTCTTACCCTTATCGGCGACGCTGTTTCCCTTTTCGGGGCCTGGTACATTGCTGTCTATGTAAGTCATCAGAGCGGGTATGTCTACTGGACCTCGATTCAGTACGAACTCACCTTCGGAAATGTCTTTCTGGGGGCCTTCAAGCCTTTTGTTTTCGGATTCATCATCTCATCGATCAGTTGTTATATGGGGCTATCAACACGCGGCGGCGCTGTCGGTTTGAGGCGTTCGACTACAACGGCGGTAGTCTTCTCCATCGTCGCGATAATCATGGCCGATTTTGTCCTTACAAGAATATTGCTTTATGTCCTCGGGTTTTCGCTATGATCGTTTTTGATAATGTCACGTTTGGCTACGGTCCGAAACCTGTTCTGGAAGCCGCCTCTTTATCCATCGGTGCCGATGAACGTGTAGCGATTCTAGGCGGCAGCGGGGAAGGAAAGACGACGATCCTGAAGCTGATTCTCGGTCTCATAAGAGCCGATTCGGGGCATATTCTAGTCGATGGGACCGACATTACCGACACGCCGGAGGACGAACTCAGGGACATTCGCAGGCAGTTTAGTATCGTTTTTCAGGAAGGTGCGCTCTTCGATTCACTCAACGTGAAAGAGAATGTCGCCTTTTGCCTAAGGGAATTCACGAAAATGTCGGAGGAAGAGATTGATGTCAAGGTGCGAGAACTTCTTAAGGTCGTTGGCGTCGAACAAGCAATAAATCTTATGCCTGACGAACTGAGCGGCGGCATGCACCGCAGGGTCGCTATAGCCAGATCTCTTGCAGCCTTTGAGCCTAAGATGTTTCTCTACGACGAAGCAACGACCGGTCTCGATCCGGTCAATGCCGACAAGATATGCAGGCTTATCAACGAATTGTGCAAGGAAGGAACGGGGATGATCATCGTCACTCACAAAGTCATCGATGCTTTCAAGGTGGCGCGGCGGTTCCTTTTCCTGCAGAACGGGAGAATTATCTTTGATGGAGACCGACCCGGTCTGTTACAATCAGAGAATCCGGATATCCAGGAATTCCTGAACGAATTCCGGCATGAGTTCGATTAATGCGGATAAAAAGGGGAAGAGATGTTTGATATAAAGAAACAGCTCATGTGGTCGAAGCTTAAGGTGGGCGTTGTCGTGACTACTGCCCTCATTGTGATTCTGGTGACCGTATTCTTCGCCGGTGGTATCGAATCTCTCTTCTCTCCGAAGATCCATCTATTCGCGCAGATCAAGGATGTCAGGGGTCTTAGGAACGGCTCTCCCGTGTGGTTCGCCGGAGTAGAGGTGGGATCGGTATCGGATATACACCTGCACCCTAAATACGGCACTCTCGTGACGCTTTCTCTCAACAAGAGCGCTATGGAGTATATCAGAAAAGATTCTGTTGCTACGGTCATGACCATGGGCCTACTGGGTGATAAGTATGTCGAAGTCACCAATGGTGAGCATGAGAGCGAAAGAATCAAGCCCGGCGAAGTCATTAAAGGAAAGGTGCAGCTTGAGATCAAAGATATCGTCGATGCAACAGCGGAATCACTCTCTAAGGTGACAGATATCGTCCAGCAACTCGGACATTTTGTCGAAAAAATCGATAAAAGCGAGGGGTCACTTGGAAGGTTCGTGAACGATCCCTCCCTGTATAATAACCTAAAAGATTCTACGAGGGCCCTTTCGGCAAGCCTGAAGGAATACGAGAATTCCAACGGTTCGCTCAAGCAGTTTGTAAAAGATCCCGCTTTATATACAAAGATGTCCGAGGCAGCATTCTCATTGAATGAATTCAGCAAAAAGCTTAACCAAGGAAATGGGTCCCTTCAGAAACTTCTTTCGGATCCATCGATGTACGACAACCTCGATAAGGCCTCACGCCAGCTATCAGACGTACTCTCGGGGATTGAGTCTGGGAAAGGGGTTGCGGGTTCGATAGTCAAGGACGAAGAGCTAGCACGACAGGTTAAGGAGTCAGTGGCGGGACTCAATCAAGTTGTTCTTGAACTCAGAGATTTGACAAAAGATATCAAAGATAACCCTAAGAAATACTTCAAGTTCAGCCTATTTTAGCTATTTTAGATGTTCGAAGATCCGGAGGTCATCGTATCCACTCATCGAGGCCTCACCGACCTTGAACACAAACTTAATATGTTCAGTATTCCTGAAAACCTCTGCGGTCGGTAATCTTATAACCCTTCTAGTAATACCGTTATCGAACTGTCGTTGATGCGGTAACCCAAACTAACGCAAAAGCGTCAGTCGCGGTTAGTTAACAAGATAACCCTTTTGGGGACAAATTCAAGGGGGAGCTAATGTTGATATGGAAGACATAGCCTTGTGAGCGTACAATCTAGAAGACGAGCCGGTTCTGGAGGGCGTAGTGCGTTAGTTCAGCATTGGTCCTCATCGCCATCTTTTCTAGGATGCGGGCCCGGTATGTGCTGACAGTCTTGGCGCTCAACTTGAGTTCGACAGCGATCTCCTTTCCCGTCTTGCCTGAGGCGATCATGCACAGTATTTGGTATTCTCGCTCGGAAAGCTTATCATGCAGCGGTTTGCCATTGTCTTCACCGAGATTGACTACCAGATTCTCGGCAAGAGCGGGGCTTATATATTTCCCTCCGCAGGAAACTTTCCGTATGGCAGTGATCAATTCGGTGGGGGCGCTTTCTTTTGAGAGATAGCCCGAGGCGCCACTTTTAAATGCGCGGATAGCATACAACTCTTCGGGATACATGCTCAGGATCAAAACGGGAAGCTTAGGGCGTATGCTCTTTAATTCTAATAATACGTCAAGGCCGCTTCTTTTAGGCATCGAGATATCGAGAACAATGACGTCAAAATCGCCTTTAGGAACTTTCTCCAGAGCTTCTTCGCCGTCAGCCGCTTCGTCGGCCACTATAATATCGTCGGTGTCGGCAAGTATCTGCTTCAACCCTTCGCGTACGATTGCGTGATCTTCAACAAAAAGTACTTTTATCATTCGATAAACCCCTGCAGCATTGCGATAGCTTACTGTACACTCTTTAAATAAATATTTCAACGGCGCCCACCCATACCGCATTTCTCCCTTTATTGAAGGAGAAAATCGAAGGGACTATCTGCGCTGAAGTGGCATAATCTACGTCTTTTGTACGTTGCAGGAGGCACAAAGAGGTGTGTTATAATTGAATATGTCTGTCCTTGAGGTTAAGAAATATCCCGAAGATGTCCTGAAGGAGAAAGCCCTTGCCGTGGATATGGCTGAAAAGGGCCTCCAGCGCTTGATAGACAACATGATCGAGACCATGTATGCTTGTGCAGGGATTGGGCTCGCCGCACCTCAAGTTGGCGTCAAGAAGAGGGTGATCGTTATCGATGTAGGCCTGAGAGAAGAGGGCCAGCCCCTGATCGTGCTCATCAACCCAGAGATTATACTTGCAGAAGGCCTTATCGAATCCGAAGAGGGGTGCCTCAGCGTGCCGCAATATATCGCCCAAATTAAGAGAGCAGAAAGGATCATCATCAGGGGGGTGGATAGAGAGGGGAAGCCCGTCGAGATGGAGGCAACAGGCCTTCTTGCTCGGGCCTTCCAGCATGAAATAGACCACCTCGATGGCGTTCTGATTATTGACCGCATTAGCACGATCAAACGGGAGTTTTTTAAAAAGCGTTATCTCAAGGCCCTCAAAGAGTCAAAGGTCTAGGGCACCTGGCACATAGCAGAAAACATAGCTGGAACAAAGTGCAGAAAACAATTACTGTAATTCAGAGGTCGCAGTGGCCATAATTTTTTTTGGGACCCCTGACTTCGCCCTCCCTTCACTGAAGGCCCTTATCGAAAAGGGGGAGGATGTTGTCCTCGTGGTCTCCCAGCCTGACAGGGTTAAAGGGAGGGGCCATGCCCTTTCGTCTCCGCCAGTGAAAGAATTGGCGTTGTCTCACGGCATCGGCGTGGCCCAGCCTGAAAAGATACGGGATCAGGAATTCTATCGCGAGCTGGCTCGGCACAGTCCTGAATTTATCATTGTTGTCGCCTATGGGAAGGTCCTTCCTAAGGAGATTTTATATATGCCCGCGAAAGGCTGTATCAATGTCCATGCCTCGCTACTGCCAAAATACCGGGGCGCCGCGCCTGTACAATGGTCCTTGATCAATGGCGAGAGGACTACAGGTGTTACGACTATGCTGATGGATGAAGGTCTCGATACAGGGGACATCCTGCTCCAGTCGAGTCTTGAAATATCTGAAGATGATAATGCCACAACTCTTTCCAAGAAGCTCTCCGTCGTGGGAGCTGCGATGCTGATCGACACACTCAGAGGTATGAGGTCAGGATGTGTGAAGCCGATACCACAGCAGGGAGAAGCCACATATGCCTCTTCGCTGAGGAAAGAGGACGGCAGGATAGACTGGCAGAAGAACGCCAAAACCTTGGTGGATTTTATCAGGGGGATGAACCCCTGGCCCTCGGCTTTCTGCTCGCTCGGCAAAGAACGCATAAAGATCACCAGGGCAAAAGCCGTTGAGGGGAGCGGGGAACCAGGAAGGATAGAGAAGGCATCGTCGGGGACTCTGCTTGTCGGCACCTCAAAGAGCCTTCTCATGATCGAAGGACTCCAGCCTGAAGGGAGACATGCGATGTCTGCAGCCGCATTCCTGGCGGGAAGGAAATTGAAGGAAGGCCATGAGAAATTTTCTTAGAGGGATCGTCCTTAAGATACTCTATCCGGCGATGATGCTGGCAGGCGCATTCTTCAAGAACAAAAAAGAGAGGTTCCAGATTTGTATCATTGAAATCAACAATAGGCTGGTGAGGTCCGGAAAGTACCGGGTAGGCACCTTGCTGCTCCTGCTTCCCCACTGCCTCCAGATTAGTGATTGCGACGTGAGGATAACCCATAATATATCTAACTGCAAAAGGTGCGGAAAGTGCGAGATCAAAGACCTGATAATTATCTCGGAAGACTATGGCTTGAGGCTTTTTGTCGCTACGGGAGGCACCATTGCGCGGCGTATTGTGAAAGAGGCGCGGCCCGAGGCGATCATCGCCGTGGCCTGTGAAAGGGACCTTAGCAGTGGGCTTGTTGATACCTATCCGCTGCCTGTCATCGGCATCCTCAATGAACGTCCCTTCGGTCCCTGCATCAATACTCGGGTAGACCTTACGAAGGTCCAGGAGGCGATCACCTTTTTTGCAGGCGCCAAATGAGCAGATAACCGATAAGATGTCTACCCGATACCTTGCCGTAAAGGCCCTTGAGCAGATCTTCTCCACTTCTGATAAGCCTAAAGAAGTGCTCGGCAAATTGTCCCGGCAACTGGATGATCGCGAGCGGTCGTTTCTGATGGAGCTTGTTTACGGTGTTCTGAGGCACAGGGATGCTCTCGACTGGCTGCTCTCGAATTTTCTCCACAAGCTTTCCGCTCTTCCTCCCGATACAATGAACAATCTAAGAATAGCCATGTATCAGCTGCGCTTTATGCGTGTACCTGAATGGGCTGCTGTCAACGAGGCGGTCCAGATTGAGAAAAGAAAAAGTGGCAAGGCAGCACTGGTGAACGCGGTACTCAGGAATTACCTGCGGCGAAGAGAAGGAATTGGCGATCCTAAAAAAGCAGGCATAGTTGAAAATATTTCGATTGCGACATCCCATCCTGCATGGCTCATCAGAAGGTGGATTGGGAGGCTTGGCAGCGAAGAGGCGCTGAAGCTGGCGCGGAAGAACAACGCCATCCCGTTGCTTACTCTAAGGATAGATGGTGATCGTGAAAAGTCATTGAAGCTTATGGCTGAAAATGGGATAGATGCAGAGCAGACACAATATTCGCCCGTTGGGGTCATTATTAAAGGACGCAGGAAAGAGAGCGAGAGGAAGAACGGCCCTGAAGAATATAGTGAAGCAGTCACTGCCGAGCGGGGGGGTATGGAATATAGCCGCATTGCTCCGCAACACATTCCGCTTGATGTCACATCGTATGTCATCCAGGACGAGGCAGCCCAGCTCATAACGTATCTCCTCGATCCCGCTAGCGGCGAGAGGGTTTTAGATACCTGTGCCGCGCCCGGCGGGAAAACGACCCATATCGCCCGACTCATGCATGACGCAGGGGAAATAGTGGCTGTTGAGATGGATGTTGGAAGGATCAAAAAAATAGAAGAAAATGTTGCGCGGCTCAACCTCAAGTCGGTGGTGATCGTTCATGGGGACATAAGACGTGCTGTTGTGAAAGGTTTGTTTGACAAAGTCCTTCTTGACGCCCCCTGTTCGTCTATTGGGGTAATCAGAAAAAACCCTGACGTGAAATATCGGCATGAAGAGAAGGATCTCAAACGTTTTCAATCGTTGCAACTCGACTTATTGGACCGCACGGCGCAATATCTCAGGCCAGGCGGCAGTATGGTCTACTCAGTATGTTCTACGGAACCAGAAGAGGGCGATGAAGTTATCAGATTTTTTTTACAGTCTCATCCCGATTTTAGTATTATAGAGGGAGCTTATAAGTTTCTCGGGCATTTCGCGTATCGCGATGAAGAGGGACACCTTTTTTACCGCACCTGGTCCCATCGGGACAATATGGACGGGTTCTTCGCGACGCGACTCAAGAGGACGGAATGAATAAATTAGTCAAAATACCTCTCTACATAGGTATTCTTTTTATCGTGGGAATGGTTGCTGGGCATCTTACTTTTAAAGTGCTCAGCCTGAGCAATACAGTGGAGGTCCCAGATCTGAAAGGAAAGAGTGTTGCCGAAGCTGTGAACGTTCTTCAGAATAAAGGCCTGCACTTGCTCGGCGCTGCAGAGGATTATGACTCCGAAGTTATTCCAGGATATATTGTGCGCCAGGACATACCTGCTTCAAGCAAGGTCAAGGAAGGTCGGGGGATAAAGGTAATAGTGAGCAAGGGGCCGAAGGTCCAGTACGTGCCCGATGTCGTGGGCATGAAGCTTGAAGAAGCGGAGGCCGTCTTAGCGGGAAGAGGGATACGTATAGCTAAAGCTATTTATGTTCATTGTGATGTCGAAAAGAATTTCATTATTGCTCAGAGACCCGAGAGCGAGGAAAAGGGGGGGGACAACTTCCGCGTTCTCATAAGTCTCGGCAGCATCGAGGAGGAGAAAAAGTGATCAGGATTGCGCCTTCCATACTCTCAGCCGATTTTATGAAGCTGGGTGAGGAGATTAGTGCTGCCGAAGCCGCCGGGGCCGATTTGATACATATCGATGTGATGGACGGGCATTTTGTTCCGAACATTACTGTCGGGCCGATGATTGTCGAGGGCCTTAGAAAAATAACGAAGCTTCCTCTTGACGTACATCTCATGATTAATAACCCCGATAAATATCTCCGGGATTTTGCATCAGCAGGATCTGATTATATCACGGTCCATGCCGAGGCGACCGCGCACCTTCACCGCACGGTTCAATGCATCAAAGAGAGCGGAGTCAAAGCAGGCGTGTCTCTCAATCCAGCGACTCCTCTCTGCAACCTTGATTATATACTATCCGACATCGACCTCGTCCTTATAATGTCCGTCAATCCGGGGTTCGGAGGGCAGCGCTTCATCCCGTCAGCACTTGATAAGATCAGGGTGCTGAAAGGAAGGTTAAGGGAGAAGAGTCTCTCTGTTGTCATCGAGGTTGACGGAGGAGTGAAGCTCGATAATGCACCAGGAATAGCAGCGGCGGGGGCCGATATTCTCGTTATGGGTTCGGCCTTTTTCGGTACGGGAGACTATGCTGCGTTTATGAAGCAACTCAGAGAAGCACTGGGAAGTACCTAATAGATCAGAAGCTTGAAAGCGCCGAACGCAGGAAGGTCAGAACGGCAAAGGATGAAAAATGGACAATAAAATTTATGAGATCATAGAAGCAGCGGAGTCTTTAAGACGGAAGTCGAATTACCGGGAGGCCCTTGTCCTTTTCACGAAGGCCCGCACTCTATCACAGAAACGAAAGGATATCGGCGGTCTCCTCGATGCAAACATGGCCTCTGCCGACGTTTTTCGCATTATGGGAGACTTTGACAGTGCGGTCGAGTTTTATACCGAGGCCCTCGAACTCTGTGAAGGACTCTGCAATGATCTCACGGCCGCAGACGCGATGGTTGGACTTGGGCTCTCTTATCGGGCTGTCGGCATGTGGCAAAAGGCTATCAGGCTCATCACGAAGGCCCGGAAAATATACATGGCTGCCGGAGATAAAAAAGGCGTGGCCTTTGCCCTTTGGGCGGAAGCTGGATCGCTGAGGGTAGCCGGAAAGATACCGGCTGCCATCGCGACTTTCAAGGAGGCAAAGCGCATCTTCGCTTCCGTAAAATTCAATCCGGGCATCGCGTATTCACTTGCCGGCCTCGGCGGGACACACCGTATCGTTGGCAAAACAGCGGAGTCTTTGAAGTATTACCATCAGGCAAACGAAATGTTTCATTCACTGGGGGACACTTTTGGCTCCGCCTATACACACTGCGGCGTCGGCAACGCCAATCGTATTATGAAAGAGTACGGAAAGGCCTTGAGTCATTTCAGGAAAGCCACTCGCCTCTATGAAGAGATTGGTGATATCGTGAGCTATTCTTACACTCTCTGGAGCCTTGCGATGGTGTACAAGATGAAGGGTGATCTCATACAAGCTGGTGAGCTTATTGGAAGGGCCCGCAAGAATTTCAAAAAGACGAAAGACCCGCGGGGCATCATTTATTGCGATCTGGCTGACGGGGAGGTTGCGTGGATGGAAGGCAATAACCGGAAAGCGCAAAAGCTGATGCAATCCGCGCTTGCTAATGCTGAGAGGCATAAATTCAAGCTCGAAGGATGCCATGCGCGTCTGCTCCTGCTGAATTCGGCACAGGCTTTCAGGAAGGGTGCTACTGCGAAGAATCCTCCATGTTATAAAAAAATCGGAGTTGATCTGAATTTCGATTCAATGCCCTTCAATATTCCATGACAGCTATGAAGTCTCAATTTATCAGCCTTCCCAATATGATTACCTTCATGCGGATCATCCTCATCCCGGTATTCGTAACTGCTCTTTTATACCGGCGGTATGATTATGCGCTAGCCCTCTTTGTGACAGCGAGCATCACCGACATGCTTGACGGGCTCCTCGCTCGTTTGACCGACCAGAAGACCAAGCTCGGTGCCTTCCTTGACCCCCTCGCAGATAAGGTGCTGCTCCTTACATCGTTTATCCTTTTTTCAGTTTATGGTTGGGTTCCGACGTGGCTTACGATTACGGTCATCAGCCGTGACCTTATTGTGACGCTCGGATGGTTTTTACTCTATTTAACTTCGCACATCACTAGGGTTGAGCCTACGATTATCGGGAAGGCGGCGATCGCATCACAGCTTGTCCTTATTGCCTACGTTCTTCTGGCGATCAATTTGCCGTCATTACCGAATGAGGCGCCAGAACCCGCTATGTATATCGTTGCAGGCCTCACTATTTATTCTGGACTCCAGTATATTTACAGAGGTTTGACACAGAATGAAAAGTAGCGGTGTTGATATAGAAGAGGTCGCTCCGGAAAGTATCGGAGCGGCAGCGGGACTGCTGGCAGGCGACAGGCTCATATCTATAAATGGGTGTAGGATAAGGGATAGCATCGATCTGATGTACTACGGCAATGAGCCTGACCTCGACATACTTATGGGACGCGGAAGTGAGACGAGGCACGTTGCGATCAAGACGGCTGGGGGGGCATCCAATCTGGGGATTGTCCTGAAACCCTTCACAATGAAAAAGTGCACGAACCGGTGCATCTTCTGCTTTGTTGCTCAGCTTCCTAAAGGAATGAGAAAGACTCTCTATGCAAAAGATGAAGATTATCGGCTATCGTTCCTTTACGGGAATTATATCACCCTTACTAGTCTGACCGATGGCGAGAGAAAGAGGATCGTCGAGCAGCACCTGAGTCCACTCTATATATCGGTCCACTCGACAGATACTGAAATCAGAAACCGGATGCTCGGCAATCCAAAAGCAGGAGACATCCTTAAAGACTTGAGGTTTTTTGCAGAGCACAACATCAGGATGCATGCCCAAATCGTACTCTGCCCCGGATATAACGACGGCAGAGAGTTGGCCAGCACCATAAACGATCTCTACAAGTTCTACCCTTATGTTCAATCGATAGCTGTCGTTCCCGTCGGCCTTACGACCCACCGGAAAAAAGTGCTACGGCCTGTGGAGAAAAGCGATGCCCTGAGCGCCCTCGAGACGATTTCCCGCTTCCAGACTAGGCTCAAAAGAAAGCACGGCGAGCATATTGTCTTTGCTGCTGATGAGCTGTATATCAAGGCGGGCACGGAGTTCCCCTCCTTGAAAGATTATGATGAACTGTCCCAAATAGAAAACGGTGTTGGATTGGTACCACAATTCCTCTCACAGGCAAAGAGATTGAAGATCCAAGTGCCTGATAAAATCAAGAAGAGAAAATTTGTCACTCTGACGGGCATTTCGTTTTATCCTTTTCTTGCCAAATTTATCGAACGTATCAGAAAAAGGGGATTCGATGTCGAAGCGTTCCCGGTTGAGAACGTTTATTTCGGCCACGGCGTGACCGTTACGGGTTTGCTTACTGGAAGGGATGTGATGAGGGCGCTATCGGGACATATCCATAGCGAGGACATATTGATCATACCGGATGTCGTGATGAAAGAGGGACACGAGGTCTTTCTCGATGATGTATCACGGCAGGAGATCGAGGAAATCCTCGGAGTTAAATCAGTCATAATTGAATCGACACCTTCCGGAATCATCGATGCGGTACTGGAATTGTCGAAGTAAGAAATAAGGAGTCAGCCATGAACATAAGCGGAAAGACGACGATTGTCGGATTGTTCGGGTATCCTGTCAAGCATAGCCTTTCGCCAGCCATGCACAATGCCGCCTTTGATCATCTTGCTATTGATTACTGCTATGTCACATTCCCGGTCCATCCTGATCTCTTGGCGGACGCCGTCAAGGGAATAAGGGCGCTCTCATTGGGAGGTGTGAACGTGACGGTGCCGCATAAGGAAAGGGTCATGGGGTTCCTCAATGAGATCAATGAAGAGGCTTCATTCATCGGCGCGGTCAATACTATAAAAAATGACGCAGGAAAGTTGACCGGCTTTAATACCGATGGACGCGGTTTTATGCGTTCTCTTTCGGAAGCAGCCATTACGGCAAAAGACAAAAAGGTACTAATCGTTGGTACCGGAGGTGCAGCTAGAGCCATCGGTTATTATCTCTGCAAAGATGCTATGAAGGTTTTCCTTTACGACGTTGATGCCACTAAGGCTGAAACGCTTACGCAACATTTAAACACCATCCGCCAGAATGCAATGCAGGTGGATGCTGCAGCCATGAAGAGCAAAGATTTCTTGCAGGCTACCGATATCATCATCAATGCGACCCCGCTCGGGTTGAAGCCGACTGATCCGATGCCGCTCGATGTGTCGATGTTAAAAAAAGACCAGGCTGTATGCGATCTTATCTATAAAGAGACCCCGTTTCTCTGCGCCGCCTCAGCTGCAGGCTGCGTAACGCTGAATGGCCTCGGAATGCTCCTTTGGCAGGGAGTCCTTGCCTTCGAGATATGGACTGGCGTACGGCCGCCCATCGAGGTTATGAAAGAGGCGCTGCTGAAAAAAATGGAATCGTAGGGCAGACATCTATGTGCGGTACAGTGATAATCAGCGATGAAACAGTGACTATCAAGAATGTGATAATAAAGAAAATAGCAAGAGAAGTGATAAAAAAGCAGGTCTTAGACTAAAAAATCTTGACAAATACGTCTTTTCTCAGCATATCTGGCATGTAATTTGCCTTTACAAGCGTTCCCCTGTGTGGTAATATCTGATATGAAGAAGGTGTTGTTCCTGCTTTCAGGGGTTGGACTTTTGACGATACTGACGCTTTTTTTCTTCCAGGACAGCGACATAAAAGGACGGGTCCATATCGGCGAAAATTCATATATGGAAAATGTCAGTATCGTTCAGAAAAAGGGGGGGGGAACTAGTTTCATCGTAGATGCCCAGAAGGCGGTTTTTATGACCGCCTCTGATGTGCAGCTTACGGCACTTAAGATATTTTTCCCGGAAAAGGAACTGACCCTCACGGCCGAAAATGGGCTTTATAACACTGAAAGCAAAGACCTCAAGATCGAAGGCAATATCAAGGCTGTGACTAAGGATTACGATATTGTAACTACGAAGCTGCACTGGGATGCTACAAAAAATTTATTACTTTCGGACGATAAGGTAATGATCATAGGAAAGAGATTTTATGTGGAAGGAGAGAGCCTTACGGCAACTACCGACACGGCAACCTTGCATAAAAACGTAAAGGCGGTTTTCAATGGGAAATAGAACAAGAGTGAGAAATGAGAATAGAGAAGTTAATAGTCAGGAGACAGCACAGGAAAGCCGGAAGTTTGGATTGCTCTTTAAAACGTTTTTTATTCTCTGTCTTTTCTATGCAGTATCACCTATTACCTGTCTCATGGATTCTGCCTCGTATGCGGTAGAGACGGCAGACAAGAATGCCCAGCCAATGCCGACGATCATCACTTCCGAATCACTTACCGCCGATAACAAGGCTAAGACGGCCCTTTTCACTGGCTCGGTTGTCGCGAAAAAGGGTGATATGACCCTTTACGCTGACCGCATGCTCGTCTATTACATCGAAGGGGGCAGTGGCAGCAATATCGACAAGATCGATGCTGAAGGAAACGTCAAGCTTACACGCGGAGATCGCGTCGTAACCTCGGGTAAGCTCATGTATTTCGCGGGACCCGAAGAAAGGGCTATTTTTACCGAGAGTCCGAGGGCTGCAGAAGGGAAAAACGTCGTGATCGGGACAAAGATGACTTACTACATGAAGGATGATCGGTCTTTAGTCGAAAACAGCAAGGTCTTTATCGTCGAAAAAGAACAGGGACGCCCTGAAAGAAAAGCTACTGATAAAAATCAGGATAAGAAGAAATAGACCGTTATGGTTATAACAGATAAGGATACACACACCCTTGAGGTGAAAAATCTTCTCAAGGTATACGGCAAAAGGAAGGTTGTGAGAGAAGTCAGCCTTTCCGTCAATACCGGAGAGATAGTAGGTCTGCTTGGGCCCAACGGTGCAGGCAAGACGACGACCTTTTACATGGTGGTCGGGCTTATAAAGCCCGAGAGCGGAGATATCTTGCTGGATAGTCACGATTTGAGCAAGCTGCCCATGTATATGAGGGCTAGAAAGGGCATCGGATATCTTCCGCAGGAACCTTCGATATTCAGAAAGCTTACAGTGCGGCAGAACCTAGAAGCAGTTCTTGAAATTGTCGAGTTTGGGGGAGCCCCTCTCGGGAAGGTCTATATCAAGGAAGAAGTCAACAGGCTTCTTGAGGAGTTCAACCTTACCGAATTTGCCGACAGGGACGGATATCGGCTTTCCGGAGGAGAGAGGAGACGCACCGAGATTGCCAGGGCTATTGCAGTCAAGCCGACCTTTATGCTCTTTGACGAACCCTTTGCCGGCATCGATCCGCTTGCGATAATTGAGCTTAAGAAGATGCTCTCATATCTAAAGTCGAAAGGGCTTGGTATTCTGATAACAGACCATAATGTCAGGGAGACCCTTTCGATAACCGACAGGGCCTACATCATAAATAACGGAGCGGTCCTCGCAGAAGGCACGCCCGATGAACTCGTCAGCAATGCGGCTGTAAAAGAGGCCTATCTCGGAGAGGAGTTCAGACTCTAATGGCGCTCGAAAACAGGCTCGATCTCAGACTATCGCAAAAACTGGTGCTTACACCACAGCTCCAACAGGCAATCAAACTTCTTCAGTTGCCGCAGCTTGAACTCGCTCAGGTGCTCAACCAGGAGTTGTCTGACAATCCTTTCCTCGAAGAAGTTGAGGAAGAGGAGGTTGCAGCGTCATCCGACACCGAGATCTCTCATGAGGAAGAGCCGGTCTATGATGACAACGCAGACGAAGGCGAACTCTCGGTGGAAAATCTCACAAAGTTCAGCGTTGATGACTATTTCGAGGAAAGGAGCAGCGATGGCCGCGATCTTGGCTATTTCACCTCCGGATACGAAGAGAAGCCTTCCTACGAACTTTTTTATTCAAAAAAGCCGGACCTCTCTTCGCATCTATTATGGCAGCTAAGGCTTTGCAGCGCCGACGATAATGTGAGAAGAGCGGCTGAGGTTGTCATCGGCAATCTTGACGATGACGGCTATCTGAGGGCAACCGAAGAAGAATTGATGTCCGCTTCCGGAGATACCGGCGGCGCAATCCAAGATGCCATAGCACTTGTGCAAAGTTTCGATCCCTCCGGAGTTGGGGCGAGGAACCCGCGGGAGTGTTTACTACTCCAGGTAAAGACACTCGATCTTGAAGGGACTCTTGTCGAGAAGATGATTACTCATAATCTCGAAGATCTTCAAAAGCATAAATACGGCCATATTGCTCGCATTTACGGGCTTACTATCGATGAGGTTATGGACGCCGTAAGGGTTATCGAACGGCTCGACCCGAGGCCTGCAACCAGTCTTTCGGGAGAAGAAGCATCTTATGTCGCTCCTGATGTTTCGATAATAAAGACAGACGAAGGCTATCAAATCATTCTGAATGATGAAGGAATGCCGCGTCTTGGTCTCAACGCTGCTTACAGGAAGCTTCTTCAGAAGAAGGAGAACCTTACCAAAGAAGAAAGGGTTTTTTTGAGGGAGAAGTTGAGGCTCGCCGTGGAGTTGATAAAAAGCCTCGACCAGAGAAATAGGACGATCTATAAAGTATCCGAGAGCATCCTCAAGTTTCAGCAGGAGTTTTTCGATAGGGGAAGGAAACTCCTCAAGCCCCTCAATCTCAAGGATGTAGCACAGGATATCAATATGCATGAAAGCACAATAAGCAGGGTAACATCGAATAAATTTCTTTCGTGCGAACATGGGGTGTACAGCTTCAGGTTCTTTTTCAGCAGCGCTCTCCAGGCAGGCAGCGGAGAAGACGTCTCCTCAACATCAGTCAAAGATATCATAAAGAAGATCGTTGCATCGGAGGATGCAGGCAAGCCCATGAGCGACAAAATGATAGCCGATAAATTAAAGGAAAACAACGTGAAAATCGCGCGACGAACGGTTGCCAAATACCGGGAGGAACTTAAAATTCCCCCGCAGAATATGAGAAAAAGATACGAGTAGGGCAATTGAAGAGTGCAGGAGATGAGGAGTGTAGAGTGGCCACTTCTGCTCCCTGCAACTTTCTAACTCATTAACTTTTATTTTTGGAGGAAACTATGAATATCATTGTTAACGGGAGACATCTCGAAGTAACGCCGGCGTTAAAGAATTACTCTATCGAGAAGATGGGCAAATTCGAGAAATATCTTCCCAATATCACCGAAACGGTGGTCACTCTCAGTGTCGAAAAATATCGGCACAAAGCAGAGGTTCTAATGAAAGTCAACGGCTATATGATCCAGGCCGAAAGCGTGACCGGAGAGATTTATTCGTCGATTGACGAGGTTGTGGACAAGCTCGAAAAGCAGGTTGTCAAATACAAGGAAAAGCTCCAGACCTTCAGAAAGTCCGACAAGAAAGCAGCTGTCACCTCAGCGGAGAAAAAAGAGGGACCGGGCAACATCATCAAGTACAAGAAGTTCGAAATGAAGCCGATGAGCCCTGAAGAGGCAGTGGACCAGATGGAACTCCTCGACAAGAGCTTTTTCATCTTTGCCAATCAGATAAGCGGTGACATCAATGTTGTCTACCGGCGCGGTGACGGAAACTTTGGTCTCATCGAGCCGGTACAATAATACTACCGAATAGAAGGAACAAACGTTCTGAATGTCTGAACAGGGGAACAGCAGAATAAGGCTCGTTATCGTCAGTGGGCTTTCAGGCGCCGGCAAGACCGTTGCCCTGAGGGCCCTCGAAGATACCGGCTTTTTCTGCATCGACAATCTTCCGGTTACGCTCATCGAATCGTTCCTCGCCACGATCGAGTCCCGTGCCAGCATGCGGAATGTCGGTATCGGCGTGGATATCCGCGAAAAGACCTTTCTGGGGGACGCTTATCGGATCATCTCGACCCTCAAAGAGCGGTACGCTATAGAGATACTCTTTCTCGAAGCCGAAAAGGAAGTGATGATACGGAGGTTCAAAGAGACGCGACGTCCCCATCCTATGATCGCCAGTAGCGGCGCGGCGGGTATCGGAGAGGCCATCGAAGAGGAAAAGCGGCAATTGATGATCCTCAGGGAGAGTGCCGACAGGATTGTCGACACCTCGAACTATACGCCTCACAATTTGAGGCAATTGATCATATCGTCGTACGGTCGATTTGAGTCGACGCAGAAACTAAATATTGCCGTGATCTCTTTCGGTTACAAATTCGGTATCCCGCAGAACGTCGACCTTCTCTTCGACGTCAGGTTTCTCCCCAATCCCTATTTTGTTCCATCTTTGAGACTCTTGACCGGCCTTGACAGAGATGTTGCTGATTTTGTCCTTGCAAGCGGGGACACAAAAGAACTCATGGGCAGGCTCAATAACCTGCTCGACTTTCTTATACCGCGTTATATTAAAGAAGGCAGGGCCTATCTGGTAATCGGTGTGGGGTGCACCGGTGGCAAACACCGGTCTCCGGTAATTGTGCAGGAACTTGTGAGAAATGTGCAATTGAGCCACGGCATCGAGGTGGTCGTAACCCACAGGGACATTGACCAATAAAAGATCGACCTGATTCATTTATTTTATTATTAAAAATTATAATCAGGGAAAACCTTGACAGCCAAAAAGCACCTGTGGTAACTTCAAACGTTTTTTAACGCTGAAACGATAAACCAATCTCATAAAAGAAGGTGGTATTATGCTGGAATTTCATGCGCGTGATTTTTTTATCCTCGTCGCTAATTTCCTTATCCTCCTTGCGGCCCTCAATTGGCTGCTCTTCAAGCCTCTTGCAAAGATATTCAAAGAGCGCGAAGCGGCTACCAAGGGTGCACTCGAAGAGGCGAAGGCACTTACGGCGAAAAAAGACAACGCCATCACTGCCATGAACGCAGAACTCATGGAGGCAAGGGCAAAGGCGAAATCCTCTCAGAATGCAATTCGGGATGAAGGACTTACGAGTCAGAAAGAGACGCTTTCGAAATCTGAATCAGAAGCGGGTCAGTTGATTGAGAAGGCTCGAAAAGAACTTCAGGCCGAGGCCGAAAAGGCACGAGTTGCGCTGAAGGCGGATATCGAAACATTCTCTGAAGAGATCGTCAGAAAGTTGGTGAAGATATGATGCCCATTAAAAAGGCTCAACTCAAAAATAAAATTTTTTTTGTATGCAGCCTTCTCGCCGTCCTGCTTATGCCTGTGCTTGCCTTTGCGGAAGAAGCAGAGCACGGGACTTCGATTATGAGCTGGGTCTGGAAGCTTCTCAACTTTGGCATTCTTGTTGGCGTACTCGGGTATTATCTGGGCAAGCCGATTAAGGAGCACTTGAAGCAGAGGCGGGATTTGATCGAGAAGAGCATCAAGGAGTCCCAAGAGGCCAAGTCCCTTGCGGCTAAGGCACTGGCGGAGGTCGAAGAGAGGCTCAAGCTGAAGGACAAGGAAGTGGCCGATATCATATCCTCTGCAATTGAGTCGGGTCAGCGCGAGAAGGCCAGGCTTATCGAAGAGGGAGAAAAATTAAAGGTCAAGATCGTCGAACAGGCGAAGACAAACATCGATTTTGAAGTGAAAAAGGCCAAGCAGGTAATTCAGGCTGAGGCAGTTGAGGCCTCAATCAAACTCGCCGAGGAGAAGATCAAATCGAGGATGACGCCGCAGGAGCAGGAACGGCTCTTGAAGGAATCCATCAAAATGATAGAGGGTAAAAATTGAAAAAGGTAAAAGGAGTAAAGAAATACGCGAAGAAGTTTTTAGCGAATGTCGAAATGGCTGAAATCCCTCAGGCCATCGAACAGCTCGGTGCCATATCGGGCCTGTTGGGAAAGGACAAGAGCTTCAGGACGCTTCTCGTTAGCCCCCTGTTCAGTGAGGACGAGCGGCAGAAGACCCTGACCTTCATTTCCGAAAAAATCAAGGCCTCCGAAAAGGTGGGGAAGTATCTTGCCTACCTGTCGGCGGAAAAGGCACTGGGCGGCCTGCCAGAAATTGTTGCTGCGATTACCGCGCTTTATCTTGACATGAAGAAGCGGGCACGGGCGATCGTGACATCGCCTGTAGCGATAAGCCAGCAGTTCGAAGAGCAGCTCAAGCAGTCCCTCAAGCAGGTGACCGGCCGCGACATCGATATGGAATTCGTCCATGATCCGGCCCTTCTGGGAGGAGTAAGGATACGCATCGGAAGTACCATGTATGACAGCAGTATAAAAGGCCAGTTAAGGCTTCTAAGAGATAAGTTCATAGAGGGGTGAAAAGATGGAAATAAAAGTTCAAGAGATCAGCGAGTACCTGAAGAAACAGATTTCGGACTTCGAAAAACGTGTCGATGTTAGTGAAGTGGGTGTTGTCACGAGTGTCGGTGACGGTATTGCAAGGGTTTACGGCCTTGATAATTGCATGTCCTCGGAACTCCTCGAATTCCCCAACGGTGTTTACGGAATGGCCCTTAACCTTGAAGAAGACATGGTCGGGACCGTTCTCTTTGGCGAGGACACTCTCATCAAGGAAGGGGATGTCGTAAAAAGAACCGGTAAGATCATGTCAGTACCTGTTGGCCCGGAAATGGTAGGCCGCGTCGTCAATGCTATCGGCCAGCCGATCGATGGTAAGGGCCCCGTCAACACGAAGACGACGAGAATAGTCGACGTTGTCGCACCCGGTATTATCGACAGATCCCCGGTTAACCAGCCGATGCAGACGGGAGTCAAGGCGGTAGATTCGATGATCCCTATCGGCAGGGGACAGAGAGAACTTATCATTGGCGACCGCCAAACAGGAAAAACCGCAATCGGTATCGATGCTATCATCAACCAGAAGGGCGGAGACGTCGTTTGCATATACGTTGCGATAGGTCAGAAGAGGGCCTCGGTTGCCCGCGTGGTAAAGACCCTTGAAGAATACGGCGCAATGGAGCACACCATTATTGTTTCTTCTTCTGCCAGCGAGCCGGCCCCTCTCCAGTACATCGCTCCTTATACGGGATGCGCGATGGGCGAGTATTTCAGGGACAGCGGCAAGCACGCTCTTATCATTTATGATGATTTGAGCAAGCAGGCTACCGCATACAGGCAGCTCTCGCTACTGCTCAGGCGCCCTCCGGGACGTGAAGCATTCCCCGGAGACGTCTTCTATCTCCATTCAAGATTGCTGGAAAGGTCCGCAAAAGTGAGTGACGCTCTCGGAGGAGGCTCCCTTACAGCACTTCCGATTATTGAAACGCAGGCCGGTGACGTATCAGCCTATATTCCGACAAACGTCATCTCTATTACCGACGGCCAGATATATCTTGAACCTGACCTTTTCTATGCAGGTGTCCGGCCCGCGGTCAACGTCGGTCTTTCGGTCAGCCGCGTCGGCGGTGCTGCTCAGACAAAGGCGATGAAGCAGGTCGCCGGAACGCTCAGACTTGCCTTGGCCCAGTTCAGGGAACTTGCGGCATTTGCCCAGTTCGGCGCTGACCTTGACAAGTCCACTCTCGCTCAGATTGAGAGAGGGAAAAGAATGGTCGAACTCTTGAAGCAGGGCCAGTATGTGCCGGTCCCAATGGAAGATCAGGTCATCGCGATCTTTGCAGCGACCTCAGGCATGATGGATGATGTGACTGTCGAGAACATCAAGAGATTTGAAGCAGAACTCATTGCCTATATGAAAGATAAGAAGGCAGATGTCCGTAAGGAAGTTGCGGAGAAAAAGGCGATCGACGACGAGCTGAAGGCGAAGCTTACCGCAGGAATCCAGGAGTTTAAAAAGAGTTTCATAGCCTAACCGGGGAAGGTGACGACAAATGCCGGGATTAAAGGAAATTAAAAGACGGATTACATCCGTAAAGAGTACAAAGCAGATCACGAAGGCCATGAAAATGGTCGCTGCGGCTAAGTTTAGAAGGGCCGTCGGAAGAATTATTCAACTTAGACCTTATGCCAATAAGATGCATGCTGTCCTTGGTGGTATGGCAAAAAATGTCGAGAGCGGACATCCCTTGCTTGATGTGCGAGTCGTCAAGAAGGTGGAATTACTTGTCTTTTCTTCCGATAGGGGATTGTGCGGAGGCTTCAACACAAACATAATGAAGGCTGCAACGAAGCTTCTCAAGGAACTCCAGGCTGATGGCAAAGAAGTGAGCATCAGTTCCGTCGGTAAGAAATCGACCGATTTGTTCAAGAGGCGGAAGATTGCGCTGAGACAGTCCTGGGTCGGCCTCTCAGGCAGGATCAGCTATGAAAACGCCCAACAGATTGCGACCGATATTATTGATAATTATATCAACGAGACCTTTGACGAGGTCATGGTAGTTTACACTGAATTCAAGTCTGCTGCCGTTCAGAGGGTGATCACACTTCGCCTGCTGCCGTTCAAGGAGGTGGGTTCGCCTGCGGCTTCCGGTTCGCCGGAGGAAGCTACAGGAGAGTTCCTCTTTGAGCCTTCCCAAAATGTAATCTTCGAAAGATTGCTTCCGAAGAATGTCGAGATACAGATCTTCAGGTCTCTGCTCGACTCCCAGGCTTCAGAGGAGGCTTCGAGGATGGCTGCTATGGAGAATGCTACCAAGAGCGCAGACGACATGATCAAGAGGCTCACACTTCAGTATAACAAGGCCAGACAGGCTTCAATTACGAAGGAGCTTATGGACATCGTCGGCGGCGTCGAAGCATTAAAGAAATAAGTTATTGAAGAGATAGATCGAGAAACTAAGAGAGAGAAGGTATAGAGGAGGACATGAGAAATGAATGAAGGCAGAGTCTCACAGGTCATTGGCGCTGTTGTTGATGTGGAGTTCGACCAGGAACTCCCGGCGATACTTAACGGATTAAAGCTGGAAGCATCCGGAGATCCTGAAAAGGGTATTCCTCCGATCAATATCACCCTTGAAGTCGCTTCCCATCTGGGCGATAACAAATGCAGGACCATTGCCATGCAGACCACTGATGGCGTTGTCCGGGGGATGAAGGTTGTTGATATGGGAATGCCGATATCAGTCCCTGTCGGAAATGGTACGCTCGGCAGGATTATGAATGTTGTCGGCGGCGATTATGATAAAATGGGACCTATACAATGTGATGTGAAGTGGCCGATCCACCGGATGGCCCCTGAATTCGTTGAGCAGGAGCCTGTCTCAACGGTGTTTGAGTCGGGCGTTAAGGTCTTCGACCTCCTCGTGCCCTTCATCAAAGGTGGTAAGATGGGAATGTTCGGTGGTGCGGGCGTCGGTAAGACCGTTGTTATCATGGAGATGATCAACAATGTCGCCATGAAGCACGGCGGCGTTTCCGTTTTTGCGGGCGTCGGCGAGAGGACGAGGGAAGGGAACGATCTGTACCTCGAAATGAAGCACTCAGGCGTTCTACCGAAAGTAGCTCTTATTTACGGCCAGATGAACGAGCCTCCTGGAGCAAGACTAAGGGTCGCACTCACCGCTCTTACCTGCGCCGAGTATTTCAGGGATCAGGGCCAGGACGTTCTTATCTTTATCGACAATATATTCAGATATACTCTTGCAGGTTCTGAGGTTTCTGCACTCCTCGGAAGAATGCCCTCGGCAGTCGGATATCAGCCAAACCTGGGCACCGACATGGGTATCCTCCAGGAGAGAATCACGACTACCAAGAAAGGCTCGATCACATCGATGCAGGCGATCTACGTTCCTGCAGACGATCTCACCGACCCTGCTGTTGCAACGGCTTTTACGCATCTTGACGGTACCGTCGTTCTTTCGAGACAAATTTCTGAGCTCGGAATCTATCCGGCTGTCGATCCACTGGATTCCACATCCCGAGCTCTTGATCCGAGAATTGTTGGCGAGGAGCACTATGCTTGTGCACGCCAGGTGCAGGGTATTCTCCAGAGGTACAAGGAACTTCAGGACATCATCGCAATTCTGGGTATGGAAGAACTCTCCGAAGACGATAAACTCGTAGTTTCAAGGGCCAGAAAACTTCAGAGATTCCTCAGCCAGCCGTTCCATGTTGCCGAAGTCTTTACCGGAACACCCGGCAAATATGTAGAACTGAAAGATACCATAAAGGGTTTCAAGGCAGTAGCCGATGGTCTGTATGATGATATGCCGGAGCAGGCCTTCTACATGGTCGGAACCATCGAAGAGGTTGAAGAGAAGGCGAAGAAACTCGGCTGGAGCAAGGCATAACGCTGGAGGCATGCAACCATGGAGAATAAACTGCGTCTTGAAATAGTAACGCCTTACGGCCAGATATTGGGGGAAGACGTCGACGAGATAGCAACCTCGGGGAGTGAAGGGGATTTTGGTGTACTGCCGGGGCATGTGGATTTTATCACGACCCTCAAAATTGGCATGCTCTCATATCGCAAGGGTAGCGAGACGAAATATGTATTCATCAATTCAGGGTATGCAGAAGTGGGACCGGATAAAGTCGTAATCCTTGCAGACAGCGCCGAGCTTTCCGATGATATCGATGTCGAGAGGGCGAAGGCTTCGCTGAAACGCGCCGAGGAAAGACTCAGGCAACAGGACACGATCGACGTAGCGCGTGCAACATCTGCGCTCGAAAGGGCTACGATTAGAGTACAGCTCGCAGAGAAGAAAATAGCAAGATAAAAATAATTTCGACGGGGCCGCGTGTAATCGCACGCGGCCTTTTTTATATCTGTAGGCAAATCGGTCTATCCGATGCGGTGAAGGGTATCGGCAAGTTTTGCAAACTCTTCCATACTTAGCGTCTCTGCCCTTCTGAGAGGATCAATTCCCATATCAATCAGGACACCTCGTATGTCCTTCCTGAGAGACTTCAGAGCATTGGAGAGCGTTTTTCTACGCTGCGAGAAGCCGGCCCTGATGACCTTGAAGAAATATGCCTCGTCAGCCACGATAACCTTTGGACATTTTCGGATAAGCATGTGAATGGCCGCCGAATCGACCTTCGGCATTGGTCTGAATGCGCTCGCCGGGATAATGAATTTAATCTGGGGTTCGGCGTAATACTGGACCGCCAGAGACAGTACCCCGTAATCCTTGGTGCCCGGACTGGCGACGATCCTTTCAGCGACCTCTTTTTGAATCGTGAGAGTCATTGAGATGAGGTTTGACCTTGCCTCGATCAGCTTGAAGATCAGAGGTGTTGTGATGTAATAAGGAATATTGGCAACAACCTTAAATGGTCCTAGCCCACTATAATTATATTTCATAGCATCACCGAGAACAAGTTCAACATTTTCCGTGCCGACAATTTCGTCATTCAATCTGGTGCATAAAGCCCTGTCGAGCTCGATAGCAACGATCCTCTTGACTTTTTTTGCGAGCATCAGCGTGAGCCTGCCGGGGCCAGGTCCGATCTCCACTATGGTATCGTCCGATGTGATGCCAGCGACCTCGATAATTCTAGTCAGGATTGACGGATCGAATAGGAAATTTTGACCCAAAGATTTTTTAGCCATGGGTAGGGGCTGTCATCTCGTCACGGAATAGGATTTAAAATTGACCCTGACGACGTAGTTCTTGAGCTGCATCTTTATCCGCGACTGATACCAACCGAGCGGAGAGTTGTCTAAATTCCCCGTGCCGTCCTCAGGAGCAATCCGTGATGGTGCTTCATAGGAAATAATCAGCTTGTCTCCGTTTTCGAAATAGATTGTCTGCTCGATGGGCAGCAGGCTCTGTTTGTCAATGATTACCTTCCTTCTTGCGTTCCTGAGTTCATAAGAGGTTACCGTTTCGACAGTATCATAATCCATGATGTTCCACCAGAACAGACCGCTCTTGAGTCCTTCGACGAGGAGGGCGCTCTTGTTCTTGTCGAGCTTCGGCTTACTTTTGATTATCCCGTTTTCTTCATAGACCTCGCCTTGCAGAAAGCCGAGATAATAAATACGTAGCGAGAGTTTATCAGGAGATGCAGAGAGAGAAGCGTCACCGCTCATGATCGTATCGTTCTTTTCGTATTCGAGACCAAGCACGCTGTTTATCGAAGATATGGTCCTGTATTGAGCCAGAGCGGCATCAAGTGTAAGTCCCTTAAAGGAGAGTGTTTCAGCATGCCTGGGGGCCGCACATGCGGCTAGAACAAAGAGACAGGAGACAGAAGTCAGGAGCCAAAATAATAAATAAGATATAGACTTGCTAACATGTACGTAAGAAAAACCTCTTACTACTGGCCCATGACTGAGTGCTGCCGTAACCTGCTTACTATATCCCGATATGTTCAATCGCTTCATCGATATTCCTCACTCCTAAAATTGTTAATCCGAAATTGTCTTTTAGTCTCTCTGTGTTGCCGGCGGGAATGATGGCCCTCCTGAAGCCTACTTTTGCAGCCTCCTTTATCCGGGCTTCACCTTGGGCGACCGCTCTTACTTCGCCAGATAGACCGACCTCCCCGAATACAAAGGTCTGAGGGTCGACCGGTATTTCCCGAAAGGACGAAACCACGGCGGCAATGATTCCCAAGTCAGCAGCCGGCTCCACTATTTTCAGTCCTCCCACGACGTTGAGGAAAACGTCCATACCACCCAGATGGATGCCGCCCTTTTTTTCGAGTACGGCAATGAGTAGGTTAAGGCGGTTGAAATCGATGCCCATGCTTGTCCTTCGCGGCATACCGAAGGTTGTTGGCGATACGAGGGCCTGCAATTCGACGAGCATCGGCCTTGTTCCTTCTATGCTTGCTATCACAGTCGATCCGGAGGTATTAAGGGGCCTTTCGGAGAGAAAGAGCTCGGACGGGTTGTTTATCTCTTTGAGTCCGCTGTCGGTCATCTCAAAAACTCCAATCTCGTTAGTAGCTCCGAATCTGTTTTTTACGGTTCTCAGGATGCGGAAAGGATGTCCCCTGTCGCCTTCGAAATAAAGGACGGTATCGACGAGATGCTCTAGGACCCGAGGCCCTGCGATGGCTCCTTCTTTTGTGACATGGCCTATCAGGAACACCGGTATCCCAGATCTCTTCGCATAGAACATTAGCTTGGCTGCCGATTCCCGGATTTGACCCACTGAGCCAGGAGCCGAGGTCAGCTCTTCCGTATAGACTGTCTGTATTGAATCGACGACAATGGCTGCTGGTTTTAATTTCTCCGCAGCGGCGAGCACCTGTTCGACGACCGTTTCGGAGAGGAGCATTATTCTGTTTGAATCGATGGATAGCCGCTCTGCCCGCAACTTGATCTGTTCAGGCGACTCCTCGCCGGAGACATAAAGAACGGTGCCTGTTTGCGAAGCAATTCGAGAGATCGCTTGAAGGATAATCGTCGATTTACCGATGCCGGGGTCTCCGCCTATCAGGATGACAGCACCCTTTACCAGTCCACCTCCAAGCACTCTGTCGAACTCGGCAATACCGATAGGGACTCTTTTTTCATTGCCACCGGTAACGGAACTCAAGGGCGTCGGCCCTGAATTCCCTGTCGAGAACGATTTGAGTGATTTCGGGGATTGTATCTCTTCTGAAAAGCTATTCCATGCCCCGCAGTCAGGGCACTTCCCTAACCATTTGGGACTGCTATAGCCGCAGGACTGACACTGAAAGACGGTCTTGGCCTTAGACATCGAGGAGCTTCATCCCTTTGCCGATTGCGTAGGCATTGATGATCGCTTCATGAACGAAGGCCTTGGCGCTCTCGGCGGCGTTAATTACCGAAGAGCCCTTAGCTAGATAGGCTGCAAGCGCTGCAGAGAAGACGCACCCCGTACCGTGAAACTCTCCCGGCGTCTTTTTACTTCTCAATCGGTAGAATTTATCTCCATAATAGATGAGGTCAAGGGTTTCATTTTCGAGGTGTCCTCCGGTGATTATGACCGCTTCAGGACCCGCTTTTTTTAGTATAAGCGCAGCCTCTTCCATACTATTCTCGTCTTCCACATTGATGCCAGAAAGCGCCGATGCCTCATAGATATTCGGTGTTATTACCCTAGCCAGTGAGAATAGTTCATTCTTTAGAAGATCGAGGGTTCCTTCTTCCATGAGCGGTCTGCCCGAAGATGATGCCGTAACAGGATCGATGACAAGGTTTTCGAGATCGAATCCCCGGATTAGCCGGACGATAACTGTTACGGCAGACTTCGAATAGATCATGCCTGTTTTTAACGCATCGGGCCGGATGTCGTTGAGCAGTGAGGTGAGCTGCGCCTCTATGAAAGAGGCTTCGACACTCAAAATCGAGTCGACTCCGTGCGTATTTTGGGCGGTAAGACCTGTAGTAACAGAGAGTCCATGGACGCCAAGGCGACTGAAAACTCTGATATCAGCCTGTAATCCTGCTCCCCCCGTCGGGTCTGAACCCGCTATTGTAAGGGCATTTTTCATCTGTTGTTATTATAGCAAGCCGTAGAGAATGTTGACAAATACCCTCGATTTCGATTATCTTATTTAACTTGTAATGATTTTTTTGATTGCATATATTTAGTTTACTATTTGAGTATCGTAGGGGAAAGGTGAAATAGCGATGAAGACGACGAAGTTCGCAAAGAAAGAGGAAATTCAGCGGAAATGGTTCCTCGTTGACGCAAAAGATGCTATATTGGGCAGGATGGCGACAAAGATAGCAGACTACCTTCGGGGTAAGAACAAGGCTATTTTTACGCCGAATGTTGATACCGGGGATTTTGTGATTGTCATCAACGCCGACAAGGTAAAGGTTACTGGAAATAAGCTCGAAGATAAGAAGTATTATCATCATACCGGATACATTGGCCACATCAAAGAGGAGAGCCTCCGGGACCGACTCAGTACTACGCCCGACAGGGTGATAAAAGCTGCAGTGTGGGGAATGCTTCCGAAGAACAGGCTTGGCAGGGCGATGATAAAGAAGCTCAAAGTATATGCGGGGACTGATCACGGACACGCCGCTCAGAAGCCTGAACTTATCCAAATTTCGAAATAAGGAGTAAGCAAAAAAATGGCTGCAATAACTTATAACGCAACTGGAAGAAGGAAGAGATCAGTCGCCCAGGTTGTTATGACTCCAGGAACGGGCAGGATTATGGTGAACGATAAAGACGTGGATACATACTTTCCCCGGGAGACATTGAGGATGATCATAAGGCAACCCCTGCAGGTCACTGGTACCGTCGGCAAGTACGATGTAAGGGCTAAGGTGCTCGGCGGTGGGCTTAGTGGACAGGCTGGGGCATTGAGACATGGCATAGCCCGTGCGCTCGTTGTAGTTGATTCGGATCTGAAGACAAAGCTTAAGAAAGAAGGCCTTATGACCAGAGACCCCAGAGAGGTCGAAAGGCAGAAATTCGGGCAGAAAGGTGCCAGGGCGAGGTTCCAGTTCTCAAAGAGATAATCATTTATCGATATACAGCGATTTTGACGAAAGGCCCGTTTCCGAACGGGCCTTTTTTATAGGCTTGATCGGGCAAATGTTGTAAAATGTGTAATACGAAATTGCGTAGCAATTGACTAATGAAAGGTGGATGGATATGGTAAGGGTTGCGATTTGTGGCGGAAGTGGATATACGGGGTCCGAGCTTATGAGGCTACTGTCTCAGCATTCTGGCGTCGAGTTGACTGCGGTGACCTCCGAGAAGTCGGCGGGGAAGAGGGTCACCGACCTTTTCCCTCATCTGGTGAAATACAAAGGACTCATTTACGGTCCGATGGAAAAAGAGAGGCTCTTGTCAAAGGCAGACATCTTTTTTATGGCTCTGCCCCATGCTGCATCACAGGAGGCTGTGGACTTCTTTTTTCAGAAAGGCAAATGGGTCATAGACCTTTCAGCGGATTATCGTCTCTCTGACCCCTCCATCTACGAGGAGTGGTATAAAGCCCCGCATCATTATCCAAATACGCTCAAGAAGGCTGTTTATGGGCTGCCGGAGCTGTACCGGAAGATAATAAAGAAAGCCCGCCTCATTGCAAACCCCGGCTGCTATCCGACAAGTGCGATACTCGCCATCTATCCAGTCCTTAAGGAAGGCCTGATTGATCCGGAGAGCATTATCGTAGATTCTAAGTCTGGAATTTCTGGCGCGGGAAGGAAGGCGGATGTGGCAGTTTCGTTCTGTGAGGTCAACGAAGGGTTCAAGGCATACGGCATCGGCATTCACCGGCATACACCCGAAATAGAACAGGGATTGTCGGACATAGCCGGCAAGCCTGTGAGGATCGACTTCACTCCGCATCTCGTGCCGATGGACAGGGGAATTATAACGACAGTGTATGCAAAATTGACGAGAAAGATTAGCACCGGAAAAATAATCGAATTGTATAACAGGAAATATTTAAAGGAACCTTTTGTCGAGGTCCTCGAAGAGGGCTTCTACCCGAATGCGAAACATGTCAGGGGGAGCAATTACTGCTTCATAGGCATCAAGGTCAACGAACGAACGAACACGCTTGTTATGGTCTCCACGATCGACAACCTTGTGAAAGGGGCATCTGGGCAGGCGGTGCAGAATATGAATATCATGCTCGGCTTTGAAGAAACAACGGCATTGGAGGGATTGGCATTATGTCCATAAATAGGGAAGCAGCATCAGTACCTAAGGGATTTCTCTTTTCGACAGTGGAAGCGGCTATAAAAAAGCCTGGCAGGAAAGACATCGCCCTGATTTATTCTGAGCAGGAATCGGTCATGGCAGGAATGTTTACCACGAACAACGTGAAAGCCGCTCCGGTAAGGCTCGATATGAAGCAAATCAAATCGGGGAAGGGACACGCCATTCTAGTCAACAGTGGTAACGCCAATGCCTGTACCGGCGTGCAGGGAATGAAGGATGCTGTTGAGATGGGCAAACTCGCCGCCGATCTCAAGGGGATCAGGGCCGACAAAGTATATGTATGCTCGACGGGGGTTATCGGGACTCTGATGCCCATGGAAAGGATCAGGCCGAAGATTTCCGAGCTAGTTGAAAACCTCGGGCAATCAACTATTGACGATGTGGCCGCTGCTATCATGACCACCGACACCTTTCCGAAAATAGTGTCAAAGAGGAAGAAGATCGGAGACAAGATGGTCACTATTGCCGGTATCTGCAAAGGAGCGGGGATGATTCAGCCCAATATGGCAACCATGCTTTCTTTTATCACAACCGATGCAAGCATAGAGCGATCGGCCCTCGACGCCGCATTGAGGCAAGCGGTAAGTAGATCATTTAACAGGATCACTATAGATGGCGATATGTCGACAAATGACACCGTTCTGATTATGGCGAATGGAATGGCGGGCAATGAGCCGATCAAGTCGAAGTCAAAGGCCTATAACGTTTTTGCGGCTGCCCTTGTCGAACATACTTATGAGCTGAGCGAAATGATCGTTAGGGACGGGGAGGGCGCCACCAAACTGGTCGAAGTTGAAGTGAGGAATGCCAAGAGTGAAAAGGATGCCGAAAAAGGTGCCTTCGCTGTTGCAAACTCACTCCTTGTAAAGACAGCGATATACGGCAATGATGCCAACTGGGGGCGGCTCATGGCGGCCCTCGGGTACGCAGGGATTGCTATCAAGGAGGAGAAGATTGATATTTATTTGAACGACCTTATGGTCGCAAAGAATGGCATGGCTGCTGGTGTTGATAAAGAGGCGAATGATAAGCTAAAAAATAAGCAAATAAAGATTGTGATTGATTTGCATCTCGGCAGGAGCAGCGCGAAGGTTCTGACCTGCGATCTGACCGAGGAGTATATCAAGATAAATGCGGAATATAGGACATAGCTCAAAGTAACGGTCGACGTTGTTCTAAGATAAGTTTCATGGATCATAAATTGCGTCTATAGAACTTTAGCATGAAAAACAGAGCGGCGGGCTATACCTGCCGCTCTGTTTTCAACTATCGTATCGTGTGTGTAGCCTTGCTCCCAGGCGGCGGGGAGGCCGGCATCGGCGTAATTGCCTCGGGTTCGGCGTCTGAACGGATATCGACAGCGGTCGCAACTTTACTTCCGCCGCGCTCTACGAAAGTAATCCGTACCTTCATCCCCATCTTGATGTCCGCCTGTTGGAGCGGTTTTCCGTTCCTTGTGATCTTTGTTTTGTCGTCAATCAATATTTTGTGTGTGGCATTGTTTACCTTTATTGTCAGTAAAGAATCCTGGACCGCGGTCACCGTCGCAAGCGCAAGCCTCTTTGGAGCTGTACCGGGTGCAGTCTGGAATCCCCGCACGCTCATCGGCTGAGAATTATCAACTGCGCTCACGGTGTATGGAAGTGCTGTAGTAAGTGCCAGAATAATAGTTAAGATTAAGCTGTATGCCATATTTCTCTCCTTCTATTTTTTATGTAAGGCTTCTAGTTGTGCCAGAAACGGAAACTCGTCAAAAGAACAGAGATCGACGAGTCTGTTAATGCAACGATACGAATAAAGAGAAGGTGTATTAGACTGACAGAGAGCTTTTTCATATACCTTTCTCCGGTTAGGGTTCATCCCTATGGCAAAAGCGTAAAATGTAATTGTTAAATTTACACATGTATTGGACGAAAAAGCAATCGGAAATACAGTTAGGGGCGTTAGCAGGCGCATCGGGAAATCGCCCGTGTGATAAGTGACTGCCGGCGGGGAATGCAGGAAAGTCGACCTGCGAGATTGGACAACTTATTTGGGATTGTTTTTGTCGTTGAGTTTAATGATTATTGGTTTGAAATCCTTTTTAATCTCGTTGATGTCTGTGTAGATGTAACTGAAGATTATGATCTTGTCTCCGACAGCGCCCTTTCGCGCAGTGGGCCCGTTGAGACAAAACTCACGAGATCCGGGTTTGCCAGCGATTACGTACGTTTCAAAACGCTCACCATTATTCATATTGCTTATCATCACCTGCTCGTATGGAAGTATGCCGACCATATCCATGATTTCTCTGTCAATAGTGATACTTCCCTCATAAGCGAGATTCGATTCGGTCACGGTTGCAAGGTGGATCTTCGCTCTTAAAAAACATCTGAACATACCTCTTTCTCCTTTATATACGCATCGGCTTATTGTATCGGTTAATAAGACTGAAACTCTCGAACATAGTCCTACTGTCTGGTCGTGTGCCTATTCTATTATCTTAGGGACCCTGTAAAACTTACCAGTCGAATCGGGGGCATTTTTCAATGCCTCTTCACGCGGGAGAGAAATCCCTTGAACATCATCACCCATGACGTTTTCCAATGGGATGATATGAGAAGTGGGCTCTATCGTGGAAGTGTCCAAATTGTTCAACTGCTCTACGTAGTCGATAATCTTGCTGAGTTGTGTCGCATACAGTCCAGCTTCATCCTCCGACAGCGAAAGCCGCGATAGTTTCGAGATATGTCTCACTTCTTCCAGCGATAGCTTCATAATCATATCCTTTCAAGATTAGCGAGCCTGGCCGCCAGACGCTTCAACCCGATGCCAGGGAAATTGACTGTCACTTTGGCTTCTTCGCCTTCACCGCAGCAGTCTCTCACGATCCCTACCCCCCAGGCAGGATGTTTCACCCTTGAACCAACGATGAACGTCGGGGCTTTTTTTGAGAGACCAATGGGGACGGCCGCGGTCAGCGATTTTTCCTTCGGATGGGACCGTTCGACCAACGTGCAACAATCTTTCGGCATATCGGCAAGGAACCGTGAAGGTTCCTGTTCCTGTATCTTCGAGTACACTCTTCTTCTCTTGACGCTGCTCAGAGAGAGTATCTGCTTAGCGCGCGTCATGCCAACATAGAACAGGCGTCTCTCTTCCTGCATTTCCGCAGCGTTGTCAAAGGCCTTGAAATAAGGGAGAATGCCTTCTTCAAGCCCGATGATGAAGACCACCGGGAATTCAATACCTTTTGTATTATGTAATGGTAAGAGCGATACCGCCCGCGTCGGCAATGCTTCATCACATGCCGATGCCAGAGATATGCGATCGACGAAGTCCCTGACCGCAGCGTTTTCGGCGGATGACGAGAGTTCGAGGATAGTCTGGATCCTCTCTTCTTCGAGTTCATCGAGATATCCCGTTTTTTCGACAATATCTTTTACCATATCGGAGGCGTTTCTATAGGAGTGTGAAGAGAAGTCCTCGACAGTTGCAACAAAGTCGGCGAGTTTGTCTTTGAAGGACGACGCAATACCGTTCGACTGGAGCATAAGCTTCAATGTCTTGAAAAGGCTTAGTGAGTTTTTCTTCGCTTCCTGTTCGATTTTTGCTATCGTCGTAGAGCCAATCCCTCTTGGCGGACTGTTGATGATCCTTCTTAGGCTCACATTATCATTGTTGTTGAGAGCCAGCCGCATATATGAAATGATGTCTTTGATTTCTTTCCTATGGTAGAAGCTTACCCCGCCGACTACATGATAGGGGATGCTCTCTTCCTTAAGGGCATCCTCCAATGCCTTCGTCTGGAGGTTGATCCGGTAAAAGACGGCGAAGTTATTGTATTCAAAATTGCTCTTCAGGTAAAGATCCTTAATGACGCGAGCGACATATTTGGCCTCTTCCTCTTCAGTATTGAGGCAGCAGTATAAGACCTTCTCTCCGCACACATTGTTGGTCTGAAGTGTCTTAAGCTTTCGCTGTGCGTTCTTTGCTATGACGGCGGACGAGGCTTTTAATATGTTCTGGGTTGAGCGATAGTTCCGGTCCAGCCGAATGATCTTGGCTCCCGGAAAGTCCTTTTCAAAGTTTAGGATATTGCTGATATCGGAGCCCTTTGATTTATAAATGCTCTGGTCGTCGTCTCCAACCGCACAGATGTTTTTTTGTTTTCCGGACAGAAGCTTGAGGAGTCTCAACTGGGCGCGGTTGGTGTCCTGGAATTCATCGATGAGCAAGGCAGGAAACATCTCCTGATATTTCTGTAGGATTTTGGGGTTCTCCTCGAACACTCTAATGGTAAGCATGACAAGGTCGTCATAATCGAGAGAATTCGAGCGTCTAAGCTCATCCTGGTATCTCAGGTAGACCCGGCCGAGTTTTTCATCAAAACTGAATCCGTCTCCCTGGGAAAGGAAGTCCTCCGGTGTGACCATCGAGGCCTTAAGTATACTGATCCGTGAGGCTACCCCTTTATAAAGTGCTTCATAGATATTGAACTCTTTGAGGATATGCCGGATCAGCGAACTCTGATCGTCTTCATCATAGATAGCAAAATCCGGTTTGAAGCCTATAGCCTTTATCTCTTTCCTCAGGATCTTGTTGCACTGAGAGTGAAAGGTCCCGATCCAGTTGTGTTTGTGATCACAGGCCAGGCAAGTCATAATGTGGTCCTTCATCTCATCAGCGGCCTTGTTGGTCAAAGTTACGGCAAAAATGGATGTTGGTGAGAGTTTCTTTTTCTTAACGAGGTAGGAGAATCTGCAGGTCACAATACGCGTCTTGCCGCTTCCCGCGCCAGCCAGAACGAGCAAGGGACCATTGGAATGAAGAACGGCTTCTTTTTGTTGGGGAGTCAGATCCTCTAATAAGACATCTTTAGCCATTTTCGTCTCCTTAATTATACCATATACAACCCCATAAAAAGACAGGGCCGACTGTCAAAAAAGGCGAAAAAAAACGCTGGGGTTACTCTACAGTAACGCTCTTGGCGAGATTTCTCGGTTGATCGACGTCGCAACCCCTCAGCACTGCGATATGATAGGCGAGGAGTTGAAGGGGAATCGTGAAAAGAACGGTATTGAGATAGCTGTTGCTTCCCGTGATGAGAATTGAGTAGCGGGAGAGTCTCCTAATAGCCTCATTACCTTTCGTGGCCATGGTAATGAGGATGCCGCCTCTGCTGTTGACCTCTTCCATATTGGAGAGTACCTTCTCAAAAAGGTGCCCGGAGGGCGCAAGGATAACGACGGGGAGTTCTTCGTCGATGAGAGCTATAGGACCATGTTTCATTTCGCCTGCAGGATATCCCTCTGCATGAATGTATGAGACCTCCTTCAATTTCAGAGCACCCTCGAGGGCTATCGGATATTGTATGCCCCTCCCGAGGTAGAGAAAGTCTGTAACCTTGAACAAATCCTTCGAGATTGCAAGTATCTCGTTGTCGAGTTCGAGTACACCTTCAATGTAGCCCGGCAGACGAAGGAGGTCGTCAATGAGACCGGATGCAGCCGGCTCATCGATGGTTCCCCTATTTTTCCCCAGGGCAATGGCAAGAAGGTAAAGGGCGACGATCTGAGCGGTGAAGGCTTTTGTCGACGCCACGCCGATCTCTGGTCCTGAATGAGTGAAAAACACATAATCCGCCTCGCGCGATGCCGTACTACCGATAACATTGCAGATGCTCAGGGTCGAGGCCCCAAGCCTTTTCGCCTCGCGCATGGCAGCGAGCGTATCGGCGGTCTCGCCTGACTGCGTGATGATAATAAAAAGCGTCCTGCTGCCGAGAATAGGAGTTCTGTACCTGAATTCAGAGGCGATATCGACCTCTACCGGGACCCTTGCGAGCTCCTCGATCATGTACTTACCAATGATGGCGGAATGGTAAGAGGTACCGCAGGCAACTATGAATATCTTATCTATCTGCCCGATGACCTCAGGACTCAGCCCGAATTCTTCAATTGCGACTTCTCCTTTTTCCGGGAACACTCTTCCCCTTATAGTGTCCGCTATTGAGCGCGGTTGCTCGTAGATTTCTTTGAGCATGAAATGGCGGTAGCCACCTTTTTCGGCCATGGAAGGACTCCATGATATCGTCATGACAGCCTTGTTCAACGGCTTTCCTTCGAAGTCGGTAATGATAACCCCGCTCCGGTGCATAATGGCCATCTCATTGTTATCGAGGAAAATGACCTCCCGTGAATAGCTGAGAAAGGCAGGCACATCAGATGCGAGAAAGAATTCATTATCTCCAAGGCCCAGCACCAGAGGACTCTCTTTCCTGACAGCTACAATTTTGTCAGGCTCTTTTTCATTGATGACTCCAAAGGCATAAGAACCCCGGACTTCTTTCAATGCAGATCTTACCGCCTCCTCCAGGGGAACTCCGGCGGCATGTTTATTGATAAGATGGCAAAGCACTTCGGTATCGGTTTCCGATTTAAAAATATACCCTTCAGATTCGAGTTTGTGCCTTAGTTCGACATAATTCTCAATAATCCCATTATGGACAAGCACTATCCCGTCGGACCGGTGAGGATGAGCGTTCTCATCCGAAGGCTTCCCGTGAGTGGCCCATCGGGTGTGACCGATGGCAGCGGTGCTATCAATTTTCTGTGCATCAATGATCGCTTCGAGTTGATTGATCTTGCCTTTGCAGCGTTTTACCTTGATTTCGTCGCCTTCAAAATAAGCGATGCCCGCAGAGTCATATCCCCTGTATTCGAGGCGTTTGAGGCCCTCCATCACGACAGGAATGGCGTTCCTGTTGCCGATATAGCCGATGATGCCGCACATGTCTACCTCCTTAGAACGATAGTCCGTCTATCCTTTAGAAGATTTGATATTCTTTTTACAGGCTCTCCCCGCTGCCCATCCATCAAAATTTCGTTGGGGTGCTCGGGAAACGGCGAGTGCAAGCGGGGGAACATCTTTGGTGATAGTCGACCCAGCACCAACATAAGCGCCCTTGCCGACCTTGACCGGCGCGACTAATTGTGTATCACTGCCGATAAAGCAGCCTTCCTCTATGATCGTTTTAGACTTGTTCACACCATCATAGTTGCAGGTTATGGTGCCCGCTCCTATGTTCACATTGCCGCCGATATCGGCATCCCCTAAATAGCTTAGATGTGAGGCCTTGGCACCGTTGCCGATGACCGACTTTTTTATTTCTACGAAATTCCCGATTTTTGCAGAAACTCCGATTACCGAATCAGGCCTTAGATGGGCAAAAGGTCCCACCGATGCAGCGTCTTTGATGACTGATGATTCAATAATGGTGGAGTCTTTGATGGTGACCCAGTTGCCGAGCGTGCTGTCTACAATTCGTGTGTTGGGGTATATTACACAACCTTTGCCGATAGTACTTCTCCCTTCGATAATCACATTGGGGTATATAATCGTATCTATATCGATCTTGACATCGGGATCGATATAGACAGTTTTCATGTCGACGAAGGAAACTCCTTTTTCGAGCCATTTCGAAACGATCCTGTCCCTGAGGTAGAGCCCGGCCATGCAAAGATCTCTTCGTGTATTGATTCCGGTCAACTCAGTCTCGTCACCGAGGACGTGCGAGCCGACTCGAAATCCATTGCGGACCGCGATGCTGACGATATCGGTCAAGTAATATTCTCCCTTGAGGGGATTTATTTCGATTTCTCTCAACAGCTTTAGCGCGGAAGATTCCATTACATAAATGCCGCTGTTCACTTCTTTTATTTGTTGCTGTTCCTGATCGGCATCCCCCGCTTCAATGATGGCTGCTACACTCTGGCCGTCCCGACATATTCGGCCGTAAGTGTGATCACCTTCCACTGTGAAGGAGAGGATGGATAGGACTTCTTTTTTACGCTTATGAGTTGTGATAAGCCGCTGCAGTGTCGAAGTGTTTACGAGAGGAGTATCTCCGCTCAGGACTAACACTGTCCCTTTTTTGCCCGCGAGCTTTTGGGCCGCTGCCCTGAGTGCATCTGCCGTGCCTTTTGGTTCTCTCTGGATTGCAAAGGTAATCCGCTTATCCTTGAGAGCATCCTGTATCATGCTGCTGCCAGGGCTGACTACGACAACGATTTTTTCGGGATTCAGTGCTGTGACCGCATCGACGACGTGACGGATTATCGCTTTGCCATTAATCGTATGGAGTACCTTTGGTGTAGCGGACTTCATCCTTGTCCCGAGTCCGGCTGCTAGAATGACCGTGAAAAGACCCACTATGCTCCCTCCTTTGCTTCAAAAATAAGCGTGGGCGTGGCTGTCCCACCGGAGAGGACAATCCTGATGCCTTCTTCAATAGGGATGTTTGTGTAGATAATGCTGTTATCATCCAGAAGTACTATCTCTCCCAGGTAGAGGTTGTTTGTCGGTATATAGATGGTCTTCAAGCGAGTCTCTCGTTTGTCCGATCGGACGGTACACTCCTTGGTCAGAAAGCCGAAGGCGTAGCAGCCGGAACGAGGATATTCGATAATGACGAATTTCTTAAACGACCCCTTGCTTTCGGGCGAAAAAGCATCAACAAGCTGCTTGAGAGCCGTGTAAATACTATTGAATACCGGGATATTGAGAAAAAGCTTCTCAACTAGGCCTAATACTCTTTTGCCGAAAACATTCGTTGAGATAATCCCCACAAGGAAGATGATACCTACGGCGGTGATAAACCCCAGTCCGGCTATATGCCTGCCCAGAAAAAGGTCGAAGAACTGACCGAGTATTCCGTCGATGAATTTGAAAAGGCTGGCGACGACAACGATAGTGAGTGTCACGGGGACGGTAATGACGAGTCCTGCAAGAAATTTACGTTTGAATGTAATGCGAATTGGGTCAAACATAGCTATTATTTATTGTCTACCGTGCCGATTGAAACTGTCAAGCGCGCTTAGCAGCATCTTCTCACGACTTCAGGCTGTCATCTGTCACATCGAAGTTCGCATAGACGTTCTGTATATCATCGTGGTCTTCGAGGCCATCGATTAGCCGCAGCATCTGCTCAGCAGCAAGGCCTTCGAGAGGAACGTAATTCTTCGGCAGCATCGTGACTTCCGCTAGGGAGATGTCTATTTTATTACGCTTGATCGCATCTTTGACGACCTCAAGAGTTTCGGGGGTGGTGATAATTTCATAATTCTCTTCTTTCGGGTCATTCTTCATGTCTTCGGCACCCGCATCGAGCACGATAGACATCAGCGCATCTTCATCGACTTTCGTCTTTTCGACAAGGATATATCCTTTCTTATCGAATATCCATGAAACACAGCCTGCTTCGCCGAGGTTTCCGCCGTTTTTTGAAAGGATATACCGAATTTCGGAAACGGTCCGATTCTTGTTATCAGTCATGACTTCCATCATGATCGCAGCTCCGCCGGGACCGTATCCTTCATATATACTTTCTTCATAAGTCGTGCCAGGCAGCTCACCGGTGCCTTTCATGATTGCCTTTTTGATATTGTCGGAGGGCATGTTTACTTCTTTTGCTTTGTCGATGGCCAATCGCAGCCGGGGATTGCCTTCAGGATCCCCACCGCCAGACCGCGCTGCTACGGTAATCTCCTTGACGATCTTGGTAAAAGACTTACCCTTCTTGGCGTCGGTGTTGGCTTTTTTATGTTTTATCTGAGACCATTTGGAATGTCCTGACATGAAGACCTCCGATATGGATAATTGCAACTGAAGTACTTATCAGTCCGACAAAAATGAAGCTAAGTAAGCAAAAAACGTAATTGTTATATTAATAAGATTATATTAAATCTGTCAATGAGGCATACGAAGAATTGGGCAAGGCAATGATTACAATGCTGCGTCTTTCAATGCCTCTTTGCAGGGGCAGGAGCGTGTTTTGGGGACAAGCGGGATGAAGGCTTGTAGCAGTCTTTTAATGAGTCCATTAGAATTTCTCATGCTATCGACGACCTCAGTAGCGGTCAGTTTTTTATCCACTATGCCTGCGGCATAATTAGTGACTGCGGAGATTCCGAGGAGACAGATTTCAAGTTCCCGGGCCAAAGCCGCCTCAGGCATAGCGGTCATCCCGACGATGTCAGCCCCGATCTGGGAAAAAAAGCGTATTTCCATCGCGGTTTCAAGACGTGGTCCATTAACACAAACATAAGTTGCGGATGTTTTTATGGGAAGTCTGATAGTGTTGGCTGCGAAGATGCAGAGTTCCCTCATTTCCTGACAGTACGGATGGGTAAAATCAATATGAACCGCTTTTTCAGCATCGTAAAAAGTGTGAAGGCGTTCAGAAGTCATGTCAATGATCTGGTCCTGAAGAACTAAGGTTCCAGGCGACATGTCCCGATTAATCCCTCCCGTGGCATTTACCGCTATAATCTTGTCGATCCCAAGCGATTTGAAGCCCCAGATATTCGCACGGTAATTGACTTGATGTGGGGCAATGGAGTGGGGAATCCCGTGTCTCGGCAAAAAGATCACCTCGACTCCCTCGAAGGTACCTATCTTGTATGTAGAGGAGGAAGGTCCATAGGGCGTGGAGAGTGAAACCTCTCTAGATATAGAGAGTCCCTCGATTTCATAAAGTCCGCTTCCTCCGATAAGTCCGATCGCCATGTTTTTATTGTATTCATTTGTTTAGACCGATTCAAGGGAATTTGCTTTTGTGGAGAGGCGAGCAAGGCGTTCCCACAGGCAAAAGAGATTCGCGTAAGATCGGACATTGTGGTATCATGTAAGAATATTTTTGGAGGGTTTGTGATAGCAGATGCCCTTATAGAACGCCTTCTGAAGAGCGCTCTGTCCGACGGCGGGGATTATGCCGATATATATATTGAGCAGCGGAAAGGCACCGTTATCCAGTTTGAAGACGGTCGGATCGAGAAGGCTGTCTCCGGATCGATTGCGGGCGTTGGTATCAGGCTCATCCGAGATCTGAAGACTGCGTATGCATATAGCAATGATTTTTCCGAAACGACGCTCGACGAGATTGCCGATACTGTCCGCATTGCGATGAGTCCGGCCTCATCATCCAGCGCATGCCCTGACGTGTTGATCGACCTGAAGAGAAGGTACCATGAAGTGCCTTCAGTCATCAAGCTCTTCCCAGAGACAGTGCCGATGCTGGCAAAAATAGCCCTCGTGCGGGAAGGCAACAAGGCGGCCCGCAAGTTTAGCGATGCCATTAAACAGGTCAATATCGTTTACAGGGACTCAGTCCAGAGAGTGAAAATTTTTTCATCCGCTGGATTCATGTGCGAAGACGAAAGGGTTCATACAACCGCCTTAGCTCACGTTATAGCAAGCAAAGGAGACTGCATTCAGACCGGCTACGAAACTGAAGGTGGTTGTATCGGATTCGAGCTATTTGAAAAGAGGCCTTTTAGCGATATCGCCTATAAAGCTGCCGAAAGGGCGGTACGTATGCTCGATGCGAGACGGGCACCCGGCGGGAGGATGTCAGTAGTTATTTCTTCCGAAGCGGGAGGCACAATGATTCATGAAGCAATCGGACACGGGCTTGAAGCCGATCTCGCTCAGCGTGGGCTTTCGATTTATTCAGGGAAATTAGGTCAACAGATCGCTTCCCCATCGATTACCGTGATCGATGATGCAACGTTACCCAATAAAAGAGGCTCCTTTTCCTGCGATGACGAAGGTACGCCTTCGAGAAGGAATGTGCTGGTCAAGGGAGGGATTCTCGCCAGTTATATGTATGACAAATACACTGCCATGATAGACGGAGTCGAATCAACAGGTAACGGACGGAGAGAGTCTTATGAGAATAAACCAATACCGAGGATGACTAATACCTTTATCGCACCCGGTCAGGTAAGTCCCGATGAAGTGATTCAGTCCATCGCTCAGGGTTTGCTTATAAAAAAGATGGGGGGCGGTCAGGTGAACACCGTGACTGGAGATTTTGTTTTTGACGTCCAAGAAGGCTATCTGATCGAGAAAGGGCAGGTTGGTGATTTGGTGAGAGGGGCAACGCTGGTTGGAAATGGGCCCCAGGTTTTGAACTCCATCGACATGGTGGGATCGGATCTCGGCTTTTCTATTGGCACGTGCGGCAAGGATGCACAGGGAGTTCCTGTTGCCGATGCAATGCCGACGTTGAGGATAAAGGAGATCGTTGTGGGTGGAGAGGTCCAATCATAAGATATGTAGTAGAGTGTAGTAAAAAACACACATTATAGCATTAAATCAACACTTGCTGATTGTAACGCTCTGATTCCATTGTATTCCTTAACTGGTATGGTTTTTGCTTTAAATCCGTACTTGTTATGAGATTACAGCGTACCATAAAGAGAGAAGTTTATTTCCGCGGGATAGGGCTGCACACCGGGAAATACGCTGCTGTGAAGCTCAAACCTGCTCCGCGTGATACGGGGGTTGTTTTTTTTCGGTCTGACAAGGATGCGATCATCAGGGCCAACCTGAATTCCGTGAGCGATACCGCTTTTGCTACTACTCTCGGATATGACGGGATTAAGATTAAAACTGTGGAACATCTGCTTGCCGCGACCGCTGGCCTGGGCATCGATAATCTTTTTATTGATATCGATGGTCCCGAAATACCAGTCCTCGATGGCAGTTCCACTGAACTTGTGGGTATTTTGCTTGAGGCCGGTATCGCCAAACAGGCCAAAAAGATATCGTATCTCAAGATAATGTCCCCGGTTTCTTACGAAGACACCCATTGCCGTGTTGTTGCGCTTCCCTATGAAGGTAGGCGTCTTTCCTACTTTATGAGCTTTAATCATAAGGTACTGGGAAATCAGGATTTTACGGTCGATATCAACGAAGCGAATTTTGCAACAGAGATTGCACCCGCGCGGACATTCGGATTTTTGAAGGACGTTGAAAGACTCAGGGCAAACGGTCTTGCAAAGGGAGGTTCTCTGGATAACGCGGTAATTGTTGATGACGAAGGGATACTTAATGCATCAGGGTTGAGGTTCAAGGACGAGTTTGTCCGTCATAAGATACTCGATGCCGTAGGGGATTTTTCATTGATAGGGATGCCTATAGAGGGGCATGTTGTTATGGAAAAATCCGGCCACAGTGCCAATGTGCATTTTCTGAAAAGGCTGATTACCTCACCGGAATGCTACCGAATTGTTTCTGAAGTTGACCAATTTAGCCGCCAAGTATTAAACTACACCTAGAAAAGAAGAGGGAATACCCACAGTTTGAACCCTCGCGAGGTTTTAACCAAACTGTACTTCGGGTATTCCCTGAATCCCTTTTGAGACCGTTTCTTTCCTTATTTCTTCTTTGCAGGTTTCTTTGCTGCGGCTTTCTTCGCCGGAGCAGCCTTTTTTGCAGGAGCCTTTTTTGCTGTAGCCATTCTATTCACCCCCTTTCGTCACCACAAAAACATGCGCTTTTGTGGAGCTTTTAAGCACCTAAGCCCTTCCTATAAGAGTTATTCTCTTTTCAGCGAGTATGCGCTTCAGTCCCGCATCTTTCCTTTTCTTCTGTTTATACTCATCCTCATCGATCACGGTACAGTTGATCCGTTTCCCAAATTTCTTTTCGATGTCCTGTAAGCCGATTAAGAGCGCGGGGGTGGAAGGACCGATTACGACGAGATCGACGGTCACGGTCTCTTCTCCCACCGCGTAAGGACCATAAATAAAGGCGAGCTTGACTTCGTTGGCACGCAGAAGGCTTTTCAGTGCTCCGGGCAATCCCAGCGATTTGGCAATAAGCCCTTTGAGTTCCGAATAGAGCGGAGAATTTTTGTCCGCCTGGCAATATTTGAGGTTGGCAACTTTTTCGCTGATTACAATTCCCATCTCTTCGAGCTTGTCAATTTCACGCTTCACGCCTGATGGGTTCTTCCTGAGGAGCTTCGCGATCTCTCTCACATAAAACCTTTCATCAGGGCTGTTCAGTAAGAGCGACAGCACCTCGGCCCGAATCGATGATGAGAAAAGGCTTTTCAGCATCTAGCAGTTCACCTCTTTAAAAGAGTATAAATGATAAAATGCAATTTGTCAACAGAAAAGTTAAAAAAATAAACATAAGTTGTTTTTAAATGAACATTCTATTTTTAAGAACGATTGTTGACTAAACATGAACTCTATTTGAAGAACCTTGGTACCAGGCTATCTCGGGTATCTATGGACCATGACTTCAGGAATATGCCGTGTGTCGTGCTCCGCGATGAAATTAAATATGGGAACGATCGTTGAGCAAAATATGCTTTGACATGAATGTGACAGATGGGTAAGCGTCCTGTGCGTCGCTACGGTCCCGACTAAGCGCGATTACTGTTTTAGGAAGCACTAGCGGCAGGTCCTTTCGCAACAAGATCAATAGGTCTGAACGTGAGAGCTAGCTGACGAAGAGGAGCGAGTTTTTGATTGCTCCTTCTCTGACAATGATCGGGGTATTATCTGTAACATCGACAAGCGTTGAAGGGACCGCCGTCGGCGATTCGCCGCCATCTACGATCAGGTCGAGGTTGTCAGCGAAGTAATCGGCGACCATCGCGGCATTACGGGCGGGGGGCAACCCTGAAATATTGGCGCTTGTTGCGATAATCGGAAAACCGGCCGCTCGCACGAGGTCAAGAGCGAACGATGCGCCGGGAATGCGGACGGCGACTTTCCGGTTCGAAGTCACATATCCGTTAAGGCCACTCCTGGCTCGAAAAATAAGGGTAAGAGGCCCCGGCCAGAATCTTGAAATCAGGTCGGCAGCGGTGTCGTTGACGACTTCGGCCAGAAGGGACAATTGTTCGATGCTTCCTATTATTATGGGAACCGTTTTTTCATACGGCCTTTGTTTGAGCCCATACAGTCTTTTTAACGCGTTCTCATTGTCATATGTTGCACCAAGGCCATAGATAGTCTCGGTGGGATAGCTGATGATCCCTCCATTCATCATCTTCGAGATTGCCTGTCGAATTATTTCATCTGCATTCGTATTCGTCAATTTTACCGATATCATGCATTAATTATACAGGACTTGGCATGGCGTGAAGCGACCCTGAAAAAGGGTATCGTCTAATAGCGATGGATCACGTTGTCACGCTCACGTTCCGGAAGGACTTGCAGGAGTGGAAAAAACTTTCAAAAATCAAAAAAAAATATATATATATGATAGAATACCGCTTAGTACTAAAAATCGCGGACCAATTAAGGATATGAGGGCATATTTAAGAAGGCATGCGTTGCAGGGATAACAAGTCAAAATGGGGCCTATGATGCCGAGTATATTTTGAATCTTGGCCAAGTGTGTACGGAATCTTTCACAGAGCTAGTTCCACTAATGGCTGACGCATCAAAGCATTAGGGATTTTGGAATATGTGTTCAATAATTAAGAAAAATTCATAATTTCTTAATTTAAACTTCATTTTCACGTAATACAATAATGCGCAAAATAACAATATGTGTGATGTCGATCACTGAAACGCCAAAGCCGTACATGATACGTTTGAATCGTAGAAGGCAGATTTGATCTGCTGATGCCGTAAGGGGCAAACCACTCGAACGAGTGGGAAGCAACGCTACGGGCCTGAATCCTTCGGGGATAGGGCGGACGGGCTGCTGGGGGGTGCTTATGTTAAAGAACGAGAGGCTTTACCGGCCCGCTCATCGTGTTTGGATTGCTACGCTGACTTTATTCACCGTATTAATGCTTATATTACCGATAGCTGTTGAAAATGCCTTTTCAGCAATAACTCTTAACTGGACTGCTCCGACCACTAACACCGATGGGACGCCGCTGACAGACCTTGCTGGATATAATGTTTATTATGGCAGTTCTTCTGGTAATTACACTAATTCAATTACTCTCGGCAAGGTAACAACCTATACTTTTAACAACTTGGCGTCCGGCACTTATTATTTTGTTGCAACCGCATATAATTCCGCAGGACTGGAGAGTGTCACTTCGAATGAGGTCTCAAAAACACAAATGGGTTCTGTAATCGTGGGACAATCATATGCAGGTGTTTTTAGAAACGGTATGTGGTACATCGATATGAGTCAAACCGGCGTGTGGGTTCCTGGCGTTGACACTACTATATCCTTCGGCCTAGCCGGAGACGTACCGGTTATTGGTGATTGGACCGGTACTGGCACGAAAAAGATCGGTGTCTTCAGAAACGGGACATGGTATCTTGACAACCCTGACACAGGCACATGGGTTGGCTGCGGAGCAGCTAATGATCCGACTAAAGACGCCTGCATCTCTTGGGGTGTTGCTGGCGATATACCCGTTGTGGGTGACTGGAACGGAAATGGCAAGTCCAAGATTGGAGTCTTTAGAAACGGAATGTGGTATCTTGACTACCCTGGCACAGGCACATGGGTTGGCTGCGGAGCGCCTAATGATCCGACTAAAGATGCCTGCATAGCTTTCGGTACGGCTGGTGATATCCCTGTTGTGGGTGACTGGAATGGGAATGGCACGTCCAAGATCGGAGTCTTCAGAAATGGGATGTGGTATCTTGATTACCCTGGGACGTACTCTACTACGGGCCAGTGGGTTGGCTGCGGAGCGCCTGCGGATCCGACTAAAGATGCTTGCATACCTTTTGGGATTGCCGGCGATATTCCGGTTGTCGCTGACTGGAATGGTGATGGAAAGACCAAGATTGGCGTCTTCAGAAACGGTACTTGGTACGTCGATACCAATGGAAATGGTGCTTGGGACCCGGGGATTGATTCTGTGATGACTTATGGAATGGCAGGTGACAAGCCAATTATAAAATAAGCTGATCAATTTAAGTCGAACGGAGGCAAGGTCATTAGACCTTGCCTCTTTTTTTTGCGATCTAAACGCATTAAGAAATCAAATTGCAATCTTTGTGGAATATAACCGTCTTTTCATCTGCGTGTTGCAATCGGCGAAATTGGGTAAAGGCACGCCGATTACCTTCCCCCACTCCTGGTTACTTAGAAGAAGATCATAGGGGTTCCTCAGATCTATCTTCTTTTCCACTACCACCTATTTTGCCTTTATCTGTCTCGTGAGTGAATCAATCGCCTCCTTGCTCAGCAGTTCGCCAAATGGTATGCTCGGGAGGTGTCCTCTATATGATTATCAACTGAGAGCACAAACTCCGAGCACTCGGCAGTAGAAACTCTCGTCTGAGGGGTCGCCGCCGGCCACCTTAGTAAGGGCAGAGCGATGTTCCATTTCTTGAATAAGCTACGGTAATAAATAGGAACGCATAATTGGCCACCATGGGTGCCAGGGCTACTGTGACTGCTTTTGTTGTTCGCACCTGAGCTTAATTGACACCTAGCACTGCTTTTTCATTGCCGTAGTTCAGTTTCACTCCTTGGTGCACAGATACGACTGGAGCAGACGATCATGGCAGTATGTGCGTATCAGTGCATCCTAGATGGACTTGGTTACCATAGAGGGAACGCGAACCTTTGCTCTGGCGATATGCCAGTGTGCGCACAACGGCTAGGTTAATAACCTATGCTTCGATGGCGAACAAGTGAACAGCAGCGATGGTTTTCACTTCAAAGGAATGCATTTTACCCACAGCAAATACCTTAGACAATTCTGCAAGGTGTTGATTTAATGCGCTGCATTTGATTAGGGATGGGCAGAGGCTCTTTGTATCAGTGTCAATATTGCCATTGTCCTTAATGCACTACTCAGCGGTCTCGCCGCGTTCGAACTCCCATAACCTGTGCGACAGCAGGACGAATGTTGAAATTCCAGTGTTGGCACCAACTCTCACAACTGTATTTTTAAATGAGAGGTATGTTTGTTGAAATCTTTATCAGCAGGTTTCGATAGCCCGTGGTCAACCGAGGCTTATGATATCATGTAAGTATGAATTATGAAGTTATCGATATATTCGGTGACGCAGGCATTAAGGCGTATGGAAGTGATTGTGCAGAGGCCTGGGGCAACGTCGGCATCGGGATGTACAGTCTGATCACCGATCTAGAGCAGATAGGAGAAAGAAAAACGCTCGAAATAGACATTTCATCAGATTCGCTCGAGAGTCTTCTGGTGAAGTATCTCAACGAACTAATCTTCCATTTTGATACGTACAACTTCATAGGCAAGCGGATCGAGGTCACAGAATTCTCGGCAGCATTTATCAGGGCAAAGGTTTATGGTGAAGAGTTCGACCCGCGGAAACATGAGCAGAGGTTGCTTTTAAAGGCGGCGACATATCACAATATCAGGGTCGATAAGAGCGGCGGTCGGTGTGAAGTAGAGGTTATCTTTGATATCTGAGAATTCGAGGTAAATGAGGAGGTCCGTATGTCTCTGGACAAGCTGAAAAGGATAGACGACAATAGGATCGAGGTCCCAAAGGACTACAAATCAGGCATGAGAACAAACGGGATCATCTTTGCGGACGCCATTCTCGAAAAGGGGCTTGAACCGGGATGCATCGACCAGGTAGCAAATGTCGCCACACTCCCGGGGATTCTTGGCTCGTCACTCGCCATGCCGGACATCCATACCGGCTATGGTTTTCCCATCGGAGGGGTGGCGGCCTTTGATCTTGACGAGGGGATATTATCGCCTGGGGGTGTTGGATACGATATCAATTGAGGGGTCAGACTCCTCAGGAGCAACCTCACACGGGAACAGGTAGCTCCGAGGATCAGAGACCTCGTCGAGGCCCTCTATAACGAGATACCGGCTGGAGTCGGTTCGAAAGGCCGGATACGGCTCGGCCCCGATTCTGAGAGGAAGCTTCTCCTCAAAGGGGCACGATGGGCTGTCGAGGAAGGATATGGTTCTATGACTGACCTCGACAGGATCGAATCGGGGGGATGCATCGACGGCGCCGATCCCGATCAAATAAGCGCTAAGGCCTATGAACGGGGACGAGCGCAACAGGGTACGCTAGGTTCGGGCAACCATTTTCTCGAAGTGCAGTATATCGACGAGATATATGATGAAAATACCGCAAATGCGCTTGGACTTTTCAAAAACGATGTGACAGTGATGATCCACACGGGATCGCGCGGTTTCGGTCATCAGGTATGCACTGATTTCCTCGAAGTCATGGAGGAGGCGGTTAAGAAATATAAAATCGAACTACCTGACAGGGAGCTGGCGTGCGCGCCATTCAGAAGCCGCGAGGCGCAAGCTTATCTGGGTGCTATGCGGGCTGCGGCGAATTATGCTTGGGCCAACAGGCAGTGTCTCATGCACTGGACGCGCGAGACATTTATGGGTCTCTTTAAGTCATCGCCGGCCAATCTTGGGATGAATCTGGTTTACGACGTGGCGCATAATATCGCGAAAGTCGAGGAGCACGTGATCGGCGGTAAAAAGAAAAAAGTGATCGTCCATCGCAAAGGGGCCACCAGGGCCTTCCCGCCGGGCCATCCCGAACTCCCTGGTATTTATCGGCAACTCGGTCAGCCGGTTCTCATCCCCGGTGACATGGGGAGGGCGTCTTTTGTGCTCATTGGAACGGAGAAGGCCATGTATGAGACCTACGGTTCAGCCTGTCATGGAGCGGGTAGGATCATGTCGCGACACCAGGCCATAAGGCAGGCAAAGGGGCGGACGATAAGGAAGGAACTGGAAGATAAGGGCATAATTGTCAGGTCTGCTGGAAGAGAGATCCTTGCCGAAGAAATGCCTGAAGCCTATAAGAATATATCAAACGTAGTGGACGTGGTCCACAATGCTGGGATTGCCCGAAAGATTGCTCGGCTGAGGCCGATGGGAGTGATAAAGGGATAATGGCGGACCGGAGACTGAAGGTCGGAAGAATACCTTTTGCCAATCTTTTCCCGATTTTCTATACTCTCGAAAAAGAGTTCGACTGTTCATGCTATGATTTTGTCGAAGGCGTTCCCTCAAGCCTGAACGGGATGCTCAGGGCGGGCTCAATTGACCTCAGTCCTTCATCATCGATCGAATATCTGCACAACCCTTTACTCTACGGGTATGTAGACGGCATCTCGGTCAGTTCGAAGGGCCCTGTGGGAAGCATTTTTCTTTTCAGCAAGAGACCAATCGGGACTCTTGCTGGATGCACCATATACGTCACATCTCAGTCAGAGACCTCCATTGCCCTTCTCCATATCATTCTTAAAAGATTTTATGGCGTTTCTTGCCACTTGACGGTTTCAACAAATCCCGAATCGATAGATGCGGAAGCGTTTCTACTCATAGGGGATGAAGCCCTGAAGTACAATTCAAGGATCAAAATTCAACATGCGACACTTAAGGACATCGGCGCTTCTGCGTTTGTTTATGATCTTGGCGAAATATGGCATGAAAAGACAGGACTCCCCTTTGTCTTTGCTCTTTGGATTGTACGGAAAGAGCTGTATAATCCCGACGATGTGAGGCACGATCTCTTTATGAAATTTACCGACGATCTGTTGAAGGCAAAAGAAGAATCACTGAAAAACCTGCGTGAGATCGTGAGTCATTCGCCCATGAAGGCTTTTATGAGGGAAGAGACAATCATTGATTACTGGAACATGCTTGACTATGAGTTGTCCGACGAGCACAAGAGAGGCCTCCATCTATTTAGGGAATATCTGTTCTAAATCTCCGGGGTGTGCGAGGCATTGCGCCCTTGCGATTTTTGCAGCAAGATTGTTACTATAGAGTTCAAAAATTTGCCGACTAATCTTTGGGTGTGCAATAAAGGAGGCTTCAATGCTATTCGATCTGATCACCGATGCATATGCGATGGGTGCCGCTCCACAAGGTGCAGGACAGGGAGGCGGAATTCAGTCAATGATTATGAATCTGGCTCCACTCATTCTGATATTCGTTATTTTCTATTTCCTTTTAATCAGGCCCCAGCAGAAAAAGGCCAAAGAGCTTAAGAACATGCTCGACAATATCAAGAAGGGCGACAAGGTGGTGACCGCCGGCGGTATGTACGGTGTAGTTGAAAATGTGGATACGAACACTGTCGTGCTGAAGGTGGCCGAAAACACGAAGATCAAATTCACTAAGTCTGCCATTGCGACTGTGAGAAGCGGCTCAGACCAGGACTAACAGGAGTTGTATAAAAACAAGGACCCATTATATCGAGCCGGAGGACTGTGAATAGATGAAGAAGGGCATATTGTGGAGAACGATACTTATCGGTGTTACGGTTATTGCCGCCGTCATATTCTTTTTGCCCAATACCCCGCTGTTTCAATATATGCCGGCGTGGTGGACAACAAATATGCCTGGGAAGGGGCTCGTCCTCGGACTGGATTTACAAGGCGGCATCCATCTCGTTTTCGAAGTAGAAGGGGATAAAGCTGTAGAGATCGCTACCGATCGTGCGGCAACATCGATTACTGGAGCTCTTCAGAGGAAAAACTTACAGGGAACCGTTAAAAGGGAGGGTCCCTTTGTCGTGGTCTCTCCCACTGATGCCACGGTAAGAAAGATCGTTGAGGACATGTATCCTTCGCTCTCGCTTGCTGATAGTACCGGCGTCCTTAAATACAAATTCTCTGCTGCCGAAGTACAGAAGATCAAGGATACTGCGACCGATCAGGTCCTCGAAATCATCAGGAATCGCATCGACCAATTCGGCGTAGCAGAGCCTACTATCCTCCGGCAGGGAACAAACGAGATTGTCGTTCAGCTCCCGGGGGTGAAAGATCCCAAAAGGGCTGTTGACATTATTGGAAAGATGGCGCAGCTTGAATTCAAGCTTGTCGATACTGAATCGCCTGTCGCAGCGGAATTGCCATCAAAAATACTGCCAGGTGAAGAGGCACAGGTCCTCGAGAAGTTCAGAGGTAGAATCCCAGAGAATGATGAGGTTCTCTTCCACAATGTTGTAGACAAAGAGACTCATCTCGTTGTCGAAAAAACCCCTTTCCTTCTCAAAAAAGAGGTGCTCCTTTCCGGCGATACTCTCACCGAGGCGAAGGTCAATCTTGATCAGCGCTTCAATGAGCCCTATGTCTCTATGAGATTCAATGCAGCCGGCTCAAAGATCTTCGAGGATATCACGGGACGGAACGTCGGCAAACGGCTCGCTATTATCTTGGATGGAAATGTTTATTCTGCGCCTAATATCAAAGACAAAATCAGTGGTGGCGATGCCATGATAAGCGGCAGCTTCGCACTGGATGAGGCGAAAGACCTCGCCATTGTATTAAGAGCGGGGGCACTCCCCGCGCCTTTAAAAACTCTGCAGAACCTGACTGTCGGCCCCTCCCTCGGACGGGACTCGATCGATGCTGGCAAAATGGCCGGTATCATTGCGACTATCATGGTAGTTGTTTTTATGATCTTTTATTACCGGCTGTCTGGCCTCATTGCAGACTTTGCGCTCATGCTGAACATCATTCTGTTGCTAGGCGCAATGGCATCTCTTAATGCCACTCTTACTTTGCCCGGCATCGCCGGAATCATCCTTGCCATCGGTATGGCAGTCGATTCGAACGTCCTGATGTTCGAGCGGATGAGAGAGGAAATCAGAACGGGCAAGACGCCCCGTGCCGCTGTCGAAGGCGGATATAAAAAGGCTTTTTGGACGATATTCGACTCGCATGTGACGACGCTTATCACTGCCATGGTTCTCTTCCAGTTCGGTACCGGGCCTATCAAGGGATTTGCCGTGTCCCTGAGCCTCGGCGTGTCGATAAATCTCTTCACCGCACTGATAGGCACCAAGACGGTCTTTGACATTATCCAATCGAGAGGCGAGGTTAAGAGGTTGAGCATATGATCGAACTGGTAAAAAATACACAAATAGATTTCATGGGGAAGAAGGTTTACGCTTTTATTCTTTCGGGGGTTCTTTCCTGTCTTGGAATTTTCGCCCTTGTTCAGATAGGGCTCGGCAATGCGAATCTAGGCGTTGATTTCGCCGGTGGGACCTCAGTCCAGATCAAATTCAGCCAATCCGTGCAGCTCCACGATGTGAGACTGGCGCTTGAGGAAGGCGGAGTCAAGGACTTCGATCTTCAGGACCTTCCGACCGAAAACAAGATCCTCATCAGGGTCAAGAAACAGGAAGAGAAGCTTGGAGGTGTCAGCGCGATTATTACACAAATACTTACTCAGAAGTTTGCGGATAAAAAACCGATCATCGATTCAACAACCGAGATCGGTCCCAAGGTCGGCTCCCGTCTGAGGCAGGACGCCCTTTGGGCATCCCTGATAGCCGCCGGGTGCATTCTTCTGTATATTGCCGTGCGGTTCCAGATCCGCTTCGGTATTGGGGCTACTATCGCGACCGCCCATGACGTTCTTGCAGTACTCGGAATATTTTATCTCCTCAACAGGGAAATTAATCTGATAGTCGTCACAGCACTCCTGACCATCGCCGGCTATTCTCTTACAGATACCGTTGTTGTTTTCGACAGGGTGCGCGAGAATATCAAGAAATTTCTCAAAGAGCCGATCAACGATGTAGTTAACAGGAGCATTAATGAGGTGCTTTCGAGGACTATCATAACCTCTCTGACCGTTTTTTTTAGCGCCCTTGCCCTGTTTCTCTTCGGGGGAGAAGTCATCCATGATTTTGCGCTCGCAATGCTGCTCGGCGTGGCCGTGGGTACTTATTCATCGGTTTTTGTGGCGAGTCCCGTCGTCATACTCCTAGGTAAGCGCAAGCACCCCCTCTCCTCTAAAAAGAGTTGACCTTATCAGTTAGCTTTAGATAATCGGTTTTCATTAAGTGGAGCGTGCGATGTCTTTTGGGACTGCGGGCTGCAAATGGCTGCTCAGCAAGACAAACCTTGAATATATCGACTATATTTCGAGGATAACGGGTTTTTCCTCTCCTCTTGCCCAGGTGCTCATTAATAGAGGAATCAAGACGTCCAGGCAGCTCGACTCTTTTCTCAATCCAGATTTAACAAGGTTGGCCGATCCCTTTGAACTCCCCGGTATGGGGAACGCAGTCAAGAGAATCGCCACAGCTGCGCGACAGCGAGAAAAGGTGCTCATCCATGGCGATTACGATGCTGATGGTATAACAGCAACGGTGATCATGATGGAAGCCTTGAAGAAGTTTGGCATAGAGGCGCGGTATTACATTCCCGACAGGGCAACTGGCTACGGACTTGGTGCAGAAGGCATCAGGAGGGCGAGGGAGACTGGGGCCTCACTGATCGTAACTGTCGACTGCGGCATAAACTCCTTTGAAGCGGTCTCAACTGCAAATTCCCTAGGCATCGACATTATCATCACAGATCATCATGAACCCTTCACAGAAACTTCGTCTTCCCCCAAAACGCAGTTATATTTGCTTCCCGATGCAGTTGCCATCATCAATCCGAAACTTATACCTCCAAAGCCTGTGCTGGAGGAAGCGCCATTAGCTGAACTTTCCGGTGCAGGTGTGGCGTTTAAGCTCGCCCAGGCTTTGCTCGGGAACAACGTCGACAATGTCAGAGATCTGCTTGATCTTGCAGCATTGGGAACGGCGGCCGATGTCGTCCCTGTTGTTGGCGACAACCGTATCATATTGAAAGAGGGACTAAAGCTCATTCAGGCTGGAGAGCGGGTTGGCATCAGAGCATTAAAGGAGGTTGCAGGTATCAAATCCGGCGCTCTGAGGGCTGCAGCGATTCACTATATGCTTATCCCAAGAATCAATGCCGCAGGTCGTGTCGCTGATGCATCTGATGTGGTAAAGCTCATGCTCACCGACTCGCATAGGGAGGCCTCTCATCTCGCCGAATGGCTTAATGGGCTGAATTTGCAAAGGCAGCAGATCGGAGAAGCCGTGCATAGCGAAGCAATGGAAGCATTGCGGTCTTCTGGAGCTCTTGAAAATGGGGCCGGAGCCATCGTCGTCGCTGGAAAAGGGTGGCATCGAGGTGTTCTTGGTATCGTAGCCGCCAGGATAACTGAGGCCTTCTATCGGCCTGCTTTTGTCTTGTCGATTGACAATGGGCTCGCTAAAGGATCTGCAAGGAGCATCCCACCCTTTGATGTTCATGACGGTCTTTGCCGCTGCAAGGAACTGCTCAAAAGCTTCGGAGGGCACAAACAGGCCGCAGGTCTCACCCTCTCTGTGCCTGATATCGATTTATTCAGAAAAATGATCTCCGGCATTGTGCATGACACGGTTCCGGAGAACGACCTTGTGCCTGTGCTCAGGATCGATGCACCGCTTAGGCTCGCGGAGGTGACGATGCACTTTGTACAGCAAATCGCGCAACTCGAGCCCTTTGGGTTCGGAAATGAAGAGCCTGTTTTCGGGGCTCGCATGCTTGAAGTGACGCGGCCGAGGATTGTGGGGAATAATCATCTCAAGATGTATCTCAGACAGAATGGAAAGGGAATGGACACCATCGGCTTTGATCTTGGAGGCATGCTCGATAAAGCTCGCAACGGCGATCTTGTCGACGCTGCATTTCTTCCCGTGCTTAATGAATGGGATGGCGGTAAGTATTTGCAATTGAACCTGAAGGCGTTACGTGAGTCGATAGATAGTATATAATCTATCTAAGTACGCTCGTTTGCTATTTCCGCTTGTCGGGGATCCTTTTTTTTGATAAGATTGCGGACAAGCCGCAATGACAGATATTAAATGTCCGTGAGGAGCTATATGAAAGTTACTGTTCAGGATTTTCTGAAAAAGAAAAAGGAGCATAAGAAAATCGTTATGCTTACTGCCTACGATTTTCCTTTCGCTCAGATTGTCGATGAAGCAGGCATCGATGCCATACTTGTCGGTGATTCCCTCGCGATGGTCGTCCAGGGACTTGAAAACACCATTCCGGTAACAATGGATGAAATGATTTACCATGCCAAGATGGTTTCAAGGGCCGCAAGGAACGCTATGGTTATTGGTGACATGCCCTATCTTTCTTATCAGATCAGCATCGAGGAAGCAGTGAGAAACGCGGGCCGCTTTCTGAAGGAGGCCGGCGCTCAGGCGGTAAAGCTTGAAGGGGGAAGAGAGGTTGCTGACAAAGTTAAGGCCTTTTCAACTGCAGAAATCCCGGTCATGTCTCACATCGGCCTGACTCCCCAGGCGTTACACCGAATGGGTGGCTATAAGGTCCAGGGAAAGACCGAGGAGGCAGCCCAAAGGCTGATTGAAGACGCAAAGATGCTCGAAGATGCGGGTGCATTCTCTCTGCTAATTGAGGCAGTCCCTGCAGAACTTGCACATCGTATAACTGAAGAGATATCTATCCCGACTATCGGCATAGGAGCCGGTCCCTACTGCGACGGCCAGGTCCTTGTCATCCATGATGTGCTCGGTCTCTTTGAGCGGTTTACGCCGAAATTTGTAAAAAAGTATGGAAACCTAAAAGAAGATGCACTAAAGGCTATCAATGAATACAAGGACGAGGTCACGCAGGGAAATTTCCCGGACCGAGAACATTCTTTCTAGCTCTCGCGAACGTCGAATCAGCCTTCATTTCGTCGCAGATAAAAGATCACCTTCTTGCAATATCAAGATTAAAAAGAGATCAGACTACTAATCTGCCTGATATTTGGCAACCCCACTTTGGACGGAAAGTTAACAGTCACAGGCAATCCGATTTAAGGTTAAACAGCTCTCATTACTCCACTATTTTGACCATCATCTCAACCCGTTCGTTTGGGTTATCCCTCAGATCTCTAGGCTGATTAACAATGGCATCTACCGTATCTATCCCCGACACTACTTCGCCGAATACGGTGTATTGTCCGTCGAGAAAAGCAGCGTCAGCAACGCAGATGAAAAACTGCGATCCCGCACTGTCGGGATGGGCTGAACGTGCCATGGAGAGGGTGCCGCGCTTGTGCGGTTTCTTGTTGAATTCAGCCTTAACGGTATGCCCTGGGCCACCCATGCCGTGCTGCGACTTTTCGTGGTCCTTGGAATTGGGGTCGCCTCCCTGTATCATGAAGTCGGGGATGACGCGGTGAAAGGTGGTACCGTCATAAAAGCCCGCCGTCGCAAGGGTTACGAAATTATTGACATGGTCGGGGGCAACATCAGGAAAGAACTTGAGTTCGATATTTCCTAATTTCGTTTCAATTATTGCACGAGTCTCTGACATTCTAATCTCCTTTGAATGGTATAATCACGCTTAATGCAAGAATAAGCTGTTTCGATAGTTTAACCTATTTCCTATGAAAAGTACGATTCAGAGTAATGATTGTGTTTGATCTTGGTATACTGCAATTCACTTTTCGCAACCGGCTTCCTAGTTTCACCGGGATAACCGATGCTTATTATCGATTCAACCTTGATCTGACTGGGCAAGCCGAGTATGTCCCGAATATATTTCTCCGATGTTTTCTTTTCCTTATATTTTCGATTTCTTATCTGTATCCAGCAGCTGCCCAGGCCAAGCGACACTGCGACCATTTGAACGAGTATCGCCGCGATAGAGCAGTCCTCAATCCATACGTCTGATTTTGTACTGTCTGCGCATACAACAATTCCCAATTGCGCTGCCCGAAGAAATTGTGAGCCATGCTCTTTCGCTTCTGATAACTTTGACAACAACTTGGGGTCATCAACAACAATGAATTCCCATGGTTTAATGTCACGTGAGGATGGCGCGCGGAGCAATGCTTCTATGAGCAGCTCACGCGATATCTTGTCGATAGCTTCTCCGGTATACTTGCGAATGCTTCGTCGCTTGCGCAACAATTCGATCATAATAGTCCTCCCATGTTTAATACTATTTTCAACTATATCAAAATCGGGCTCTCATGACAATGAGCTTATGCAGTTGCATCACAGGATTGACTCGGTCCGTTAAAGTCGGCAAAATAGAAAACGAAATGGATATATCAATCATTCACCACTTTCCGTATTTTGGTCTTTTTGTGCTCCTCGTGCTTGGAGTGATCGGGTTCCCCTTTCCAGAGGACGCGATCCTTATTCTCTGCGGCCTGCTGATCGCAAACAATGTCGTGAAGCCGGTACCTGCTCTTCTTGTCGTATCATTTGGTATGCTCATGACTGATTATTTCCTCTATCATGTCGGGAGAAAATACGGAAGGAAAGTCGTGACCCACAGACGCTTTCGCAAGATTATCTCCGCAAAGCGTATTACTCGCCTCGAAAAAACATTCCGCAAATGGGGGGTTCTCGTTATCTTTCTCGGCCGTCATCTTGTCGGCCTTCGCTCACAGATATTTTTGGTCGCCGGCATTCTTAAGATGCCACGGCTGAAGTTTGTTCTCGCCGACGCGGTTTCGTCGGTCGTGACAATCTCGCTTATGGTTGGAGCCGGTTACTGGGGCGGTAACACGCTTGAATTGATCAAGAAAGATGTCGAAGAAGCGCTATATGCACTCCTCGTTTTAATCATGCTCATGGTGCTTGCTTTACTGATCTGGCGTCTTGCGGTGAGAAAACTGCGCCCGGATATTGATATCGGTGAGGAGTGAAGATGGATGTTATAATAAACCATTCGAATGAAGACTAAAGGGATTGAGATAAGGGAAAATTATCCCCTCGGTGAACACACAACCTTCGGCATAGGAGGCCCTGCGCGCTATTTTACTGTTGTAAAGAGTGAGGATGAGGTTGTCGAAGCTCTCGACTTCGCAAAGGAAAGAAATATCCCCATTTTTACACTAGGCGGAGGGAGTAATGTCCTGATAAGTGATGTCGGATTTGATGGTCTAGTGATTCTCGATAGGATAAAGGGGTTCAAAAGCCGCATAGAAGACAAAGACGCAGTTGTTTACGCAGGCGCGGGAGAGGACTGGCAGCACTTTGCAGACAGATGTATCAGTAGCGGCTGGCAAGGCATCGAATGTCTGGCAGGCATCCCTGGCACAGTTGGGGCATCGCCGGTCCAGAACATCGGTGCCTATGGTCAGGATGTGTCGCAAACAGTAGCCGGTGTTAGGGCAATCGAGAGTGATACAGGCAAGTCCATTTTTTTCAGCAATGCAGAATGTGGCTTCGGATATCGAAAAAGTATTTTCAATGGTGACTCCGCTGGCAAGTACCTTATCACTGGGGTGACATTCAGGCTAAAGCAAGACGGAGCCCCCGCGATGAAATACAGGGAACTCTTAAAATATTTCGAGGGAAATCAAGATATAACGCTCCGACAAGTGAGGGATGCTGTGATATCCATAAGGGACGTCAAAGGGTTACTCGTTCGCGAAGGCTATGAGTCCTTCATGAGTGCTGGTTCTTTTTTCAAAAACCCGGTTGTTGCCCCGGAAAAATTCAGAGCGATTGCAGAACGAGTTCAAAGGGTGGGAGGGTGTGCCGACTGGGCCTGGCCTCTCGATTCAGGCAAGGTGAAAATGTCGGCTGCCTGTCTTATTCAATGCGTGGGTTATACACGAGGATTCCGGAAGGACAATGTTGGTATATCGCCGAAGCATACGCTTATTATCATGAACTATGGGGGAGCGACTGCGCGGGATATCGTCAGTTTTGCCGGCGAGGTGCAACAAAAGGTGAAAGATCATTTCGGCGTCTCTCTCAGACCCGAATTGAGGCTTGTTGGATTTTCGTCACCGTGCCTTGAGATGAGCGAGGATGACGGCGGGTCCTAGACTGATAATACATAGCATTTGCACAGGAGGATTCCGACATGCTAAACGAGGATGACGCAAATGTATTGATATCCCAGTTGAAAAGCCTGAATGAAAATATTAAGAGGCTCGCAGACGCTGTTGCGCCGGAGGTCGATCCGCAGGTATTTGATCGGTTCAATGCCTTCAAGGTCCATTCCATAAACGGAGTCCCTTGCATAAAGGGAATTTTACACCCTGATCCCGTTAGCATGAGGGAACTCAAAGGCATCGACGATATCATCGTTAAGCTGAAGGAGAATACGGGGCAGCTTCTCGGTGGGTTGCCTTGCAATAATGTTCTCCTATACGGCCCAAGAGGAACAGGCAAGTCCTCAGCAGTAAAGGCGCTTTTGAACGAATATGCCAAAAGAGGCCTCCGCATGATCGAGATGGAACGTGATGCACTTATTCACCTCTTTGATGTTGCCAATCTCATAAGGACGCGGCCTGAAAAATTCATTCTTTTCTGTGATGACCTTGCCTTTGAAGAGGAGGAGAGCTCATACCGTCAGCTCAAGGCCGTTCTTGAAGGAGGGCTCGAGACCAAGCCGAGCAATATGATCATCTATGCGACTTCAAACCGGCGCCACCTCATGCCTGAACAGATCGAAGACAATGTGCTAGTTTACAAAGGTGGAGAGTTGCATCCTGCCGAAACACTGGAGGAAAAGCTTTCCCTGAGCGACCGCTTTGGACTTCGGCTCGGTTTTTTTAATTTCGATAAAGACAACTATCTCCGGATCGTCCATAATTATGCCTCTCTAAGAAAGATCGTGATTGAGCCTAACAGACTTGAAAAGGAGGCGATGCAGTGGTCTCTCGAACATGGAAGCTATTCGGGAAGGACAGCGCGCCAGTTTGCAGACGATCTGGAGGGCAGAGTCACTATTAAGAAGAACCGGTGAGTCAGATGGACAGCTTAACGTGAGGGGATGGAAAATATCCCTAGTCGCATGTGCCCTTGTCAATGCTTAACTGCCGGGGCTAGTCCGAATTGGTCCGTCCTCGATTAGTCATCGTAAGCTTCATGCGCCAAGCTTGCAAAAGAATGTGTCTGCCACTTGCAGTCAGGCAATTCGACACTCCCCGCTGAAAAGAAAATAATCACTCGTACGCTGTAAAAAAAACAGTCCCGCATCATTACCGGATGGCTCGGAGACGTGAGTCCCGTGTCAACTAGCGGCTTTTAAATGGCCCTTGCATCTCCCAATGTCTTTCTTGTCGCTAATGTTGTTGACCTCTGTCTCTGCGCCAATCCGTATAATTATCGCAGTATTTGTCGCGATCCCACCTCTTTCAGGTCTAATATCTTTTTAGGATTATGTCTGGCAGGACATTTCTGTTGTCGTGATTTACCTCAAGGATCTCGATGTCCCCCCTATTCTTAATAGTTGCAATGAAATCATCATCTCCCAGTGTAATCGTTCCTATGATAATGTTGGGTGAATCCAGGACTCTGATCACTGCATTTCTAAAGACCTCGGAAAAACATTCCATCTTACCGATTTCGTCGAGGATTACAATACTATTGCCGGTTGTCGGAGATAGCGATGGCACGGCAAGAGCTTCGATATTTTCAAGGCTGACACTGAACCGTCTGATATGGAATTCCGACTTAATATCCTGATGGGCAAGGTATGATGTTTTGCCATCGATGGTCTTCATAACAAAACCCACCCTTTTGCCACCCAGCCGTTCTTCTTCCGTATAAAAACCGCAGGACGGAAGGACTAGTTTCTGAATGATCTTCTTGATGACAGTGGTCTTGCCTGACGAAGGAGCTCCGGTGAGAAAAATATTCTTCCTGCAAGTAACCATATTATATTATGGTACCGAAAGAGAGAAAGATTGAAGAGATATTTTATGATTTAGAGTATAAATTCACCTGACGACATTCAGCTATGAGTAGTCATTAAGCATGATCTCATATGCCGATAGTGTCAAAGTACTCGTTAAATAGCCATGGCTGTCAACGTTTACCGGCTGCAATTAGCTTATTATATCTCTTGCCAATGAAAAGATCTTGCACCCGAATAGTCTCATCCGCTTCCTAAAGTCCTTATGATTGAACCCGTGGTATAATTGTGCAGATTTGAAGTTAAATCGATATTGGGCGATAAAAAACATTGATGGTCTTTTTATTGTGGTGGCTTGATAACAATCAGACATGGAGGGAGCAAAATGAGCGAGACTCAATTATTAACTCATGAAGAATTGAAAAAGCAGAAGGTGCACAAACCGATCAGAAACGTCAATGCAGATCATAGAAAAAGCCTGAGTCATTTAGAGTTGTTTGCTGTCTGGATTACAGACAAGGTCGGCTCAATGGGTTTTTTCATTGTTGTTTTTGCATGGACATTTTTCTGGTTAGGATGGAATACACTTGGTCCTAAAGAAACGAGATTCGATCCATACCCTGCGTTTGTCTTATGGCTCTTTCTGTCCAATGTACTGCAGATATTTTTAATGCCGCTGATTATGATAGGTCAAAATCTCCAGGGACGTCACTCAGAGGCAAGAGCAGAATCAGATTTCGAAGTCAATATAAAAGCCGAAACAGAAATTGAAACGATTCTACTGCATCTGGAGCGACAGACTGATCTCATGCTCAAAATTCTGCACCATTTAGAAAATGAGAGTCAAGAGCCAAAAAACTGATGATACACTATAACGGCAATACTCATAAGTGGGATCTGTCGGTTAGCACAGGCAAGATTATTCGTTAGCTTCCTTCCAAGGTTGAATCATTATTTTAAACAGGCTATTTTGGCATCTGTTTGGGTTAATTGGTCAGCCAAGCGGTAATCATTTCCGATAAAGATCCGCATAATTTATAAGCAATCTCGAAAGAAGGATTCCCAGACATAATATATCTCGCTACTTATGTTCCGACGATCCAGATTATAAGAAGAAGCCATGGTATTTTAGCCACTGATCTGCTGCCTGATTACCTATAACTAGCTATTAAATATGGCTGTATTGTTCTGAGCTTTATAGACCTGCGCGAGGCCCTCATGGACAATCTCTCCGCCCCATGTGTTAAGTGCGCTCCTTATCGCTGCATCTTCCTTGAGCGCCCCTTCGATACCCCTCGCTGCGAGGGCCTTGATATAGGGGAGTGTTGCATCCGTCAATGCCAGGGTCGCTGTGCGCGGATATGCACCGGGCATGTTGGCGACCATATAGTGAACGATACCAGCCACTTCATAAATAGGATCGGTATGGGTCGTAGGTCGCGATGTCTCGGCGCAACCGCCCTGATCGATCGATACGTCGACTATGACGGCACCTTTTTTCATTGTCCCAACCATACCTCTGGTGATCAATATGGGTGTTCTTGCCCCGGGAACGAGTATTGCGCCGACAACGATATCCGCGTCTCGTATCTCTTCTTTGACATGTTGTGGCGTGAGTGGCAGGGTTCTTATCTTGCCCATGAAAAGCTCGTCAAGCCGTTCGAGTCTCTCGGTGCTCCTGTTGATCACTATGGTTTCCATTTCGAGGCCTGCACACACACGTGCAGCATTGAAGCCGACAACACCGGCCCCTAGAATCACTGCCTTTGCCGGCCGACTACCTGCAATCCCTGTAGGAAGAACCCCGGTGCCCCCATGCGGCCTCTGGAGATAATAGGATCCCACAAGAGGAGCCATTCTTCCGGCTATGGCGCTCATGGGAACCAGTAACGGCAGCATACCATTCTTTTGCAGGGTTTCGTATCCGAGGCCGGTTATTTTTTTTCTGAGTAGCAATTGCGTAAGTTCGCGGTTTGGCGCAAGGTGCAGATAGGTGAAGATTGCTAAGCCTTCTTTCATGAGATGGTACTCAGAAGGCAAAGGCTCTTTGACCTTCACTATGAGTTCGGACTTTTCAAAAATGGTTTCTTTATCGACAATATCGGCATCTGCATCCAGGTATTCATTGTCGGTAAACCCGCTGCCTTCTCCGGCACCAGCTTCAACGAGTATCGTATGAGCATCATTCTTCAGTTCCGCGACACCCGATGGCGTCATCCCCACCCGATACTCGTGGGTCTTTATCTCCTTGGGAATACCAATGATCATGACACTCTCCTTTCCTGAGGGGGATGCTATTGGCCAACCTCGATTAATTATACAAAGAAATTGATTAGCCTATTAGTCTGCACCAGAATCACGAAATTAAACCGGTATCGCCGAATCGCCTCCTCACAATAGTTAGAGAGATGTTTTCACGCTAACCATACAAAGCCGATGCAGACTGATAACTGTTTATCTATCGCTTAAAGCTTTTCTCATGAAGTAATCATCCCTTGATTAGCAAGGATGCCGGGCAAAGATTTGGTAAGAAGCATTTGGCCATATTGCTTTTTTTGTCAAATTAATGATAATTTCCCCGATGTCCAAACAGTTTCGTCAACCCGATGAAAGGATACACGAATTGAGGTGGATCGCCGAAGTGTCGGCTCAAATGCCAGCCACGTCTTTTGTGGTTATTTTATGAAAGGACTCTAATGCTTAAGCGGTTTGTTTCAAAAGTGGATTTCACTTCATACGAAGACTTTATAAAGGATTTCCGCATCGTGGTCCCGGAGAATTTCAATTTTGCCTATGATGTTGTTGATGAAATAGCAGCGCTACATCCTCATAAGATTGCTCTGGTGTGGTGTGATGGCAGGGGTCGGGAAGAAATATTCACCTTCGGTCAACTTAGACGATATAGTGACAAGGCGGCAAATTTCTTCGTGTCTCACGGCATACAGCGGGGCGATCCTGTGATGCTCATCCTCAAGAGGCACTACGAGTTCTGGTTCTGCATCCTAGCTCTTCATAAGATTGGCGCAATCTCCATTCCTGCCACGCATCTGCTCACTGCCAAGGATATTGTATACCGGAATAACTCAGCGGACATCAAGATGATCGTCAGCGTGGCGGATGCCGAAGTCATCACTCATGTCGAAGCCGCCGAGGCACAATCCCCCTCACTCTGTTTGAAGGCCCTCGTCGGCGCCAGTCGGGCCGGTTGGCTTGACTTTAACGCAGAGATGGAGCGGTCACCGTTGTCTTTTACCCGTCCGGTGAATGATGAAGCGTCCTCTAATGATGACATATTACTCCTCTACTTCACATCAGGAACAACTGGCATGCCAAAGATGGTGCGGCATGACTTTACCTATCCGCTGGGCCACATACTCACTGCTAAATATTGGCAGAATGTGCAGGATAATGGATTGCATCTTACCGTGGCCGACACCGGCTGGGCCAAGGCTGTTTGGGGAAAGATCTACGGCCAGTGGATTGCGGGATGTGCGGTATTCGTGTATGACTTTGATAAATTCGCCCCCGGCAAACTCCTCGATGTACTGGTGAAGTATGGTGTCACTTCTTTCTGCGCTCCTCCTACCGTTTACCGGTTTCTCATCAAGGAAGACCTTTCAAAATACCACTTCGAGAAGCTTAAATATTGCACCGTGGCCGGAGAACCTTTAAGCGCTGAAGTCTATTCCCAGTTTCTCAATGCAACGGGGATCAGACTCATGGAAGGTTACGGGCAGACCGAAACGACGGTCGCGATCGGCACTTTCCCGTGGTTAGAGCCGAAACCGGGGTCAATGGGAAAGCCGTCTCCGTGGTATGACATCGACCTTCTTGACGAAAATGGCAACTCATGCGATTTCGGAAAGGAAGGACAGATTGTTATCCGCACCGACAGGAGGACTCCGGTTGGAATGTTCCAGGGCTATTATCGTGAGCCGGACCTCACTGAAAGGCTGTGGCATGATGGCATATACTACACCGGAGATATGGCTTGGCGTGATGAGGATGGCTACTACTGGTTCGTGGGAAGGGCGGACGACCTTATCAAAAGTTCAGGGTACCGAATTGGCCCCTTCGAGGTCGAGAGCGCCCTTGTCGAGCATCCTGCGGTGCTCGAATGCGCTGTCACGTCGGTCCCTGATCCGGTGCGGGGACAGATCGTCAAGGCCTCAGTAGTTTTGGCAAAAGGCTACATTTCATGCAACGAGCTAATCAAAGAGCTGCAGGAGCATGTTAAAAAAGTGACTGCCCCGTATAAATATCCGAGGATCATAGAGTTTGTTACCGAACTCCCTAAGACGATCAGCGGTAAAATCCGGAGGGTCGAAATTCGGGAAAGAGACAGTCGGTAACTTTCAGGTTGTAAGAAAGTATACCGACTTTTCCCCCTTTAACTCTTCAACTGAGTTTTGAGGTGCATTATGAAAGTCGTTACCGCCGCTGAGATGAGAGAGATCGATAGAACCACGATTGCAGAATATGGAATCCCCTCGCTCGTTCTTATGGAGAGAGCCGGACTTGCTGTGGCAGCGAAAGTGAAAGACGTATGTGCCGGGGGGAAAGTGCTTGTTCTCTGTGGCAGCGGCAATAACGGCGGTGACGGCCTTGTAGCAGCGCGCAGTCTCTATAACGGAGGGTATCGCGTCAAGGTCATAATGCTCGGCAAGGCTGATTCCTTAAGCGCTGACTGCAAGACCCAATACTGGGCAGCAAAAAAAACAGGAATTACCATCGAAGTTCGAAAAAGCATGGGAAGCAGCGATCTGCACGGTGCCTTTATTGTTGATGCAATCTTTGGGACGGGCCTAAGCAGACCAGTTATAGGAGATTTAGCCGCTCTGTTCAGGTCTATTAATAAGGCAGAAGTCCCAGTTCTGGGTGTCGACATCCCTTCGGGTATTTCTGCCGACACTGGTGAAATCCTTGGCGAGGCAATAAAGGCTGATCATACTGTGACCTTCGGACTGCCGAAGAGAGGGCACTTTCTCTATCCAGGCGCAGAATATACCGGAAGTCTCTGCGTCGAAGGCATAGGCTTTCCAATGAAATTGATTCAGTCGGATGCTATTAAAACCGAGTTGATGGGACCAGAAAGAGCGGTGCACCTTCTACCGGAGAGGCCTCGCAATTCTTATAAGGGAGAATATGGCCATGTTTTTGTTCTGGCGGGCTCACGGGGGAGGACTGGCGCGGCGCTGATGACGGCAAAGGCATGTTTGAGGACCGGTTCGGGACTGTTGACCCTTGGTGTGCCCGAATCGCTGGTAGATATCTTTCAGGGTAGGGTAACAGAGGAGATGACGTTGCCTTTGCCGGATAAGGGAAATGGGACACTCGATGAAAAAGCGCTTGAAATAATCCTCGGCTTCGCCTCTCAAAAGGCCGATATTATCTCCATCGGTCCGGGCATCGGCGTTACTCCTGATACCGCAAGGATCACGTCTTGCCTTATTCAGAAATCTCCAGTCCCTTTGGTGATTGATGCCGACGGGTTGAATGCACTAAAAAACAGCATTAAGATCCTGAGTAATGCGAAATCGCCGGTTATCATTACACCACACCCGGGAGAGATGGCAAGACTTTTGAATCCTAAGTCTTCAGCGGGAAGTAATAAAGCAGAAGTCAGAACGAAAATTGAAAAAGAGAGGATAAATACCGCCGTATCTTTTTCGCAGGAGACGGGAGTTTATGTTGTACTGAAAGGAGTTCCGACAATCGTCGCCGCACCCGAAGGTGACGTTTACATCAATACGACCGGCAATCCAGGCATGGCTACTGCCGGGTCCGGAGATGTCCTGACCGGCATTATTTCGTCTCTGGCAGGACAAGGGCTCAATCCATTTGATGCAGCCGTATTGGGCGTGTACCTGCATGGACGTGCGGGTGACGAGGCGGCAAAGGTCAGAGGAGAGCACTCGCTAATTGCCTCGGATATTATCGAGTATTTATCTGACACGATCCGCTGCATGGCATGATCGGTATCAGAGCACGTGTATGACCCCGGGGATCATTACTCCCGATATCTTCAAAGGGCTTCCGGTTCACGCTTTCTTCACTACGAAGAGATTTCATGGCGAAGTCGACAGACTTAGTACTGAATTACATGCTGAAACTACATATCTCCCTCTTCAGAGGCATACCGATAAGATTAACATTATAGAATACGATCTGGAGCCGAAAGTTGCCGACGCAGTGGTGACGAACAGGAGAGGCCTTGTCATCGGTATTAAGGTGGCTGATTGCGTTCCGGTACTGCTGTTCGACAAAAAGAAACATATAGCAGGCGCGGTCCATGCAGGATGGCGTGGGACGGCAGCTGGTATAGTAAAAAAAACGATCGCTGTCTTAAAAGACTATTTTCATGCATCTCCAGTGGATATTATCATCGCTATCGGGCCAAGCATAAAAGGATGCTGCTATGGAGTCGGGCCGGAAGTAGTCGATGCAGTAACTAGAGAGACAGGGAACGGAGACTATGTCCTAGCACGCGGAGAAACCCGATTTGTGGATCTTGGAGCTGCGAACAGACACCAGGCTCTTTCATCTGGCATTTTGCCGGAGAATGTCTGGATATCAGAAGACTGCACGCACTGCCTTCCTGAGAAATACTATTCATACAGATATGCGAAAGGTGCTGTAGGCAGACAGTACGGATTCATCGTGATACAATGATATGGGGCTTATTGTTCAGAATGACGCGATGCAACCTGGGCGATTTCCTGTATGCGGCTAACGACTTTGTCCTGCTTTCACCTAAGTTATTTATTCAACGCCTTCGACAGTATCTCATTTAGCTCGCCGATTTTGAACGGTTTCGCAATGGCACCTTTAAAGCCGAAATTGCCGAATTCTGACATGACCGGATCGCGCGAGTACCCACTCGATACAATTGCCTTCACTTTGGGATCGATATCGAGCAGTCTCATGAGCGCATCTTTGCCACCCATGCCACCCTGAACGGTGAGGTCAAGTATGACGGCATCAAAGGGCCTTGTGGAGTTAATTGCATCCATATATGCCCTCACGGCATCCTCACCGTCTTGTGCCAATGCTACCTCATATCCGATATATCTCAATATCTTGCCGGCGATGTCTCTGACATAATCCTCATCATCCATGATGAGAATCCTGCCTTTCCCGGCAAGAATAGGGAGCGTCTTCATCTCCTTTTCTTCAACAGCCTTTTCAGTGGCGGGAAGGAAAATGACGACAGCAGTACCGACTCCAATCGCCGATTCGACGGTGATTAACCCCTCGTGATTGCTTATGATTGAATAAGCCATTGAAAGTTCAGGGCTTTTCCTGATTTTATCGCCCTCGACATTAGTGATACCGAAAGGATCGCTTGTTGTAAGAATGTTATCAGATGAAATGTTGCTGCTATAGTCAGCTATAGATATCAGTACATATTTCCCGTGGAGCAGCGGAAGCGCCGAATCCCGAGCGATGACGGCATTTTTTGTTGCGATGGCAATCTTGGCTCCTTCCCGCAAGGATTTATTTAAATACGTGATAATAGTATGGACGGCCTGCCTCATCTGTCCTTCATCGATTTCCACCGGCCATAGACTATCATCAATAGCCAATTCACAGCCGATAGAGGAGCCGCTCAAGGCAAAGTCTGCTGCATCTTTCAACAGGGGGGCGATGAATGCCGGTCTTTTGATAGGCTCGACTTCGGAAGAGAATAATGTGAGCTGTCTGGTCAGATCACTTGCACGAAGAACTATTTTAATGGCTTTGTCGATGAGTCCATAAGTTTTATCACCCTGTTTCATATGGAGCTTGGCAAGAGATATGTTCCCCAGAATGCCAGCCAGAAGATTGTTGAAATCATGGGCAATCCCTGACGCAAGCAAACTCAGTGATTCGTATTTATTAGTTTTGAGGAGTTCCTCTTCCTGCATCTTCTGTACTGTAATATCCCGAACAATTGCTATCCCACCGCTTAATGCGTTGCTGTTGTCTTTCAAAGGAGAATAGCGTGCATCGAAAAAACCTTCCCGGCCTGTCCGTTTTACGCTATAGTACCTGTTTCTTGAAGTGACCTTTCGACCCTGAAGTGCTGCAAGGTAATACCTGTCTTCGCCAATTCTTTTGAGAAAAGGGAGGGTTTCAAATATGTTTTTACCGAGGCACTCGTTTCGTGAAATACCGGTCATCTGTTCCATGGCAGGATTCCATTCCATGCATTGATAGATAGAGTCGAAGGCGATGATGCCGTCGAATGTGCTGCTGATAATGCTTTCTGAAAACTTCTTTTCATGTGACAGCAATTTCTTAATAAACTTGATTAATGTGATATCGTGTACCGTAATCCTGCATATATCGTGGCATCCATCCGGACCACTTCCGACTGCACTTTCGAGCAAAGAATCAAATACGTTGCCATCTTTCCTGATCAAACGGACTTCGCAGCTTTTATTTTGGAGCGACCCGAAGACCTGCTGCAGATGGCTGGTAAAAAGATCTGCATCATCCAGGTAAACATGATCTAAAAAGGGCGTTTCGAGAAAAGAAGGCATGTTTTCCCCCAGTAAATGGAGGCCTAGTTGATCTACTTCACGTACTGTCCCCTCGATGTCCACTAGGAAATGCCCGACAGGTACGTGACGGTGATTGTCCATATCCCGACCTTGGGATCTGAAGGGGTCATCCATATTGTCTGAAGGCGTTGTCATCATTTAAATATATCAAACCTATAACAAGAAACACAGAAACATAATGAATTTGCATTAATCCATTAAGGATGCAGGGCTTTCTTCGTCCAGATCAGCTAACCCTCTCAAGCAGGCCGAGTTCGCACGGGATAGCCGATAGGTCTTCCCGGGAATAGATCTGGGCCTCACCAGGACGGTTCAGGAGCCAGAGGGCGACTGCTTTATCTCCCGCTTCCATGTGAATTGTTATGCGGTTGAAGGGAATCTCGATCCCTATTATGTCGCCCATGAGACGGGCCGTACTGTCATGGCCTATCGCCGAAACGAAACCTTCCAAGAGCAGTTTCTTTGCTGCTTCAGGCTCTATTTTGGTAAAACGATAAACCCCGTAACTTGTAATGACCGGAGCATTCAATACATAGATCATTGATTAACTATAGCGTTTTTCAGCCTGTGAACGCAAAATATGGCGGAGGCGCTGCTTTCGAGGAGTAAACACACTGACTTCGACAACGCAGATTTAAGCCCAGTTTATGCGCTCGATGAGCCTGACGACTATTTCCCTCCGCTCATCGAGGGGAACATCAAAATAGAGTGTGCTCTCCATAAGGATTGAGACAATTTCTTTCATTTTATCCATGTTTCTATTCATAACTCTTCACTCCCTTTATCTTAAATTAGCATATATCGTGCCATTATAAGTGGCATTGAATTTCCAGCAAATCTGTTGGTACTGCTCGTGCAAATATGCAAAAATGGGGATGCTTTTTCTGAAATGAGGAGTAATTTGACCACATTATAGCGTGGTGGGATTTTTAAAAGGCGTTTACAGAGGCTTATTTGGAGATGCGCAGCACAGTTCGTCAGCTTCTCTTTTGATGGAGAGTGCGCTTGCTCGGTCAAGACCGCTCTTTCCGAGAAACGTCTGCTGATCCATGTCGGCAATCTCATCAACAAGGATGATATCGCGGCTGGTAAGTGACTGAATCGAGCTCTTTGTCGCCGCCGGGAGGATGGTTACAGGATAGAGACGTTTTGCCTCGATCATCATTTCGAGGCTATTTTTTTCGGGATATCTCCAGCTTACAATCTTGAGCCCCACGCATTCGGCATACTTGATGGCATCGGCGCTGCACCGCGTGTTGGTCACCAGCCATCCCTCGTGGACATGAGAATTTTGATGCTCCGAAATCTCAAATGCTTTCCTAATATCGTTGAACCGCGAATGGACATACAGAGCAATTTTGACATCCGCCGGCTTTACGCCGTTCGCATGATGTTTGCACTCGATTACGCACCTGCGGTCGTCCCTGCTCGCCAGCACATCGACCTCGTGGGTTACACAGTACCCTTTAATAATCCTATTCACTTCGACATTGTAGCCATAGGCTTTCAGAATACGGGCGACATATTTCTCGAAGGGATATCCCGTAGGGCCGAGGGCGTAAATCGCCCGCTTGATGGAATAGCGCATGCCGGTAGCACGATTGTATTGTCTGAGCAGCTTCTTTGCCATCCTGAAAATGTGGCGAGTATGGAATGAAGGGGTGACCTGCAGCGCTACCTTGTCTGCAATTTCACGGGCAACGTCTTCAGGCGCTCCAGCGCGGACCAGGGAGTTGGCGAGTTTGAAGGAGTTGAACTCTTCCACCTGACCTGAAGCCTTTATAACCTGATTAGCCATCAAGCAATTTTACACTATTTGTAAGGGATTTGGGACTGCCTTTGTGAAGAACAGCGCCGGGATACCGGCAAAGGAAGAACCCATGACCTGTATGAGGCCAGCATTTCAGTGCTTCCAATAATATATATTCGGGAGACTAATGCTACAATTATCCATGATATAAATTAAAATCTTATTGGTATAAAAGAAAATAATCAGAGGAGGATCCCTGAAAAGCGTTGTAAAGATGGTTTATGTTGTCTTCATGACGATGTTAGTGACGATATGTTTATTCCTTGGCCGATGAGGTGAGAAAGCTTGCCGAACGTACTGGCGAGTCAACCCAGGAGATATCAGGGATAATTAATGAAATACACGCGGATACCGAGAGGTGCGTGTCTGCAATGAATAAAGGTAAAACCAGGGTCGAGGAGGGTGTGAGACTTTCTAATAAAGCGAGTAAGTCACTGGAGTTGATCTTGGATGCCTCTCAGCGCGGTGTCGATATGGCACAGGCGATTGCTACGGCAACTGAAGAGCAATCTGCTGTTTCGGAAGAAGTTTCGCGAAGCATGGAACGTATCGCAACCATAACTAAGAAGGCCGAGGAATCTATTGTCAATGTGAAGAAGGCCTCGGAAGAGCTCTTGAGACTGTCGGAAGAATTAAGGCTAATGTCGGCATGGTTTAAAGGATGAATTCAGGAGAAATAAAAAAATACACCCTATCCTCTAAATCTATGGACTCCCCTCCTCTGAAGGGAAAAGAGTTGGTTTCTTCCCCATAAAACTGCATTGTGGATGCCGCTGCCGCTTGAAAAGAGGCGTGCCGTTCTGATAGAGTTTTTCCATTCATTCTAACCCAAGGAGGCTTACTCAATGTCTGAATTTCAGGGCGTTACTGTTGTTAAGAAGGCGAACGTGTTTTTTGGCGGCGGCGTGACGAGCAGGACGGTCCTCTTTGAGGACGGAACAAAGAAAACGCTCGGCATCATGCAGCCCGGAGAGTATGAGTTCAGCACGAAGGATGCGGAAGTTATGGAGATCCTTTCAGGAGAACTTGAAGTCCTTCTTCCCGGCAAGAGTGTATGGGAAAAAGTAGCCGGAGATGAAGCCTTCAACGTTGCCGCCAATGCGACCTTTAAACTTAAAGTGAAAACACTCACCGACTACTGCTGTTCGTTTATAAAATAGGCGTTGCCGATTATGTACACTTGCCACTGAGATTTCTTGATGGCTTATCTTTCATCGATACTCACATTAAAGAGAGAAGTGAGAATATGCGCCGATCTTCGAGGCCCGTTTCGGATATAACAGAAAATCATGAAAATACGAACTTATGCTTATTCTGCAGGCAAATAAATGTGAAAAGTCGTTCCCTGCCCCTCCCCGGGATCCAAAGTGATCATGCCATCGTGGTTGGCGACGATTGAATAGGCGATTGCGAGCCCCAGTCCCGCGCCAATTGGTATCCCGAGATATTTCGTTGTAAAGTATGGATCGAGTGTCTTTGCGCTACTTTCTGTAGAAATGTTGGTGTTAGTGTCTCCTATGGATATCCTGACGTAATCGCCCGGTTCGATCAGGTAATTATCTTTATCACGGACAGTCGTATTTGTCGCGCTAACTGTCAGCAGGCCGTTGTCATCCAGAGCCTCTTTCGCGTTCCGGACTAGGTTGCCGATTGCCTGGGATATCTGACCTTCGTCGGCCTCAACGGGCCAAAGATTTTCGGGGATCGACAAATCGCATTTAATACCGTCATTATCGATGGCTGCGCAGACTACGCTCTTGATTGTTTCAGAGATAGGGATTCGCTTTTTCAATAACTTGCCGCGCTGCGAAAAAGCTATCAGCTGTTGGGTCAGGTCGTGCGAACGTACTGCAACTTCCTCGGCATTCGTCAGAAGATGATAAACTTTAGTGTCCGGTTCCACGTGCGTTTTCGCGATCGAGACATTGCCGAGGATGGCAGTGATGAGATCATTGAAATCATGGGAGATACCGCCTGCCAGGATGCCGACGGCCTCAAGTTCCCGTGATTTCATCAACTCCTCCATGAGTTTCCGGCGCCCGCTGCTATCTTGATTGCTCGCCCGCCGGCCCAGCCATCTGCCGTCCTCGCTGAAGACAGACTGGCAACTGTGGCTGATCCAGCGTTTTTCCCCGCTCTTGGTGGTAATGCGAAAATCGATATGCTCAGCCTCCATGCGTCCTTTGGCGGAATCGTTGTAATGTGCAGCAACCATCGCCTGGTCTGCAGGATGGGCGATCATGACGACGAGATCGGGGTTGGCGAGGAATTCATCTGGCCGGTATCCTGTGATCCTCTCACACGATGGCGACACATACAAGTATTGGCCGTCTGGGTCGACCCATTCCTCCCAGTCGTATGTAAAATCCGCGACGATGCGATACTTTTCCTCGCTTTCTTTAAGAGACGCCTCCGTATGCTTGTGCTCAGTAATGTCCTGGATGAGACCATCATAGGCAAGTAGTTTCCCCTCCGTATCATACTGACAGACCGGCGTATTGCGGACCCATCGCATCGCGCCGTCCTTCCGCACGATCCTGTGTTCGAAGGGCGCAGTACCTTTTCCCGAGAGGATCCCCGCAACATGTCTGAGGACTGGTGCCCGGTCATCTTCAAAGACCATGTTAATCCAAAGGAAATTATTTGACGAGAATTCGTCGGGCGCATAGCCCGTTATTGAGAGGCAACCCCGTCCATGAACAGTCTCGACGGGATTGCCGTCAACGACATGGACGCTGAAGATATAGTCCGAAACTACTTCGGTGATGCGACGATACTGGTCTGTCACGACGCGCAGGAGCTCCTCGGCTTGCCGGTTCTTGTGTTCGACATCGGCAAGAAGGACGCGCAGGTACGCTATCTCATAGGAAACTTCATTTGGTGTCTTTTCTTCATCACTCATGGGACCTCAATTTTGGAAGGACCTATTGTATTAAACGAACTATCTATGTTGATTATAACAAATACTTGTCTTCCGCCATAAGGAGGCTCATCTGCCTCGATCGGCTGCTTCGATGTTTGATTGATTTTGGTGTGGTTGTGCCGTATTATAGTGTAATATCGAAGAGTAATCGATAAGACTTACTGTGCAGTCTTGTCGAAAGGAGATGTGATGTTAAAGGCAAAGGACATAATGACGAAAAACGTAAGAACGGTCGGCACCTCCACAACAGTCGAAGACCTTGCGCGTGTGCTGGTCGAACACAAGATAAGCGGCACGCCGGTCCTCAACGAGCAGGAGGATCTTATCGGCATCGTGACGGAAAACGATCTAATACGGAAAAACAAGAAGTTTCACATTCCGACCATCGTCAGGCTTTTCGATGCCTTCATTATGCTCGAAAGCAAGAGCAGTATCGAGCAAGAGATCAAGGAGATGGCTGCCGTCACGGTGGAGGATATATACAGAAAAGAGGTTCTAACCGTAAGCGAGGATACCCCGGTGGACGAAATTGCCACCATCATGTCCGAGCGGAATATCCACCTTGTTCCAGTTGTCGAAGGAAGAAAACTCAAGGGGATCATCGGCAAGATCGATATAATCAAAGGCCTGAGCCTCGGGAATCTTTAACCTCTGCCCTCACGGCTCCTTTCACCTTTTTGGAGGACCCATCTGGATGATAATGAACAGAGGGATCGTCACTCAAGCAGCTGAAGAGACAGAAGTCATCGGGTTCAGGCTCGGTTCATTCTTAAAGAAGCAGGGCGGGACTGTTATTGTGTGTCTTTACGGAGACCTCGGTGCGGGCAAGACGACCTTTGTTAAAGGATTCGCCTCGGCCTTCGGCATTCCGGGAAGGGAGATAGGTAGCGCGAGTTTCGTTATTGTTGCAGAGTATGAAACAACTCCCCCGTTTTACCACATTGATCTATACAGACTAGGCGACGAGCCCTGCATCGAGGACATCGGTTTGTGGGAATATATCGAGTCTGACGGCATCGTTGTGATAGAGTGGGCCGAGAAACTCGGAGAAGTGCCTGACGGAGCGGTATCGGTCACTTTTCAATATCGCGGAGAAGACAGGCGTGAGATCGCAATCGCAGGCATTGAGAGCGATGAGTGGAAAGCTTCTTTAACGGACGCGGAGAAACAATGAAGACGATAGGGATCATATGCAAGTCAGGCAGGCCAGAGCCGCTCGAGCTTGTAAGGCTACTGCTGCCTTGGTTGGCAGAGCGGGAATGCGGGGTTGTTCTCGAACCGGAGGTGGCCTCAGTCCTCGGGATAAAGGGCGTAGAGAGGGAAAAGATGCCGGGATTGGTTGATATCATGATCGTTCTCGGTGGAGACGGAACGATGCTTAGCGTCTCCCGTCTCATTGCTGGAAGGGACGTTCCTATTCTTGGAGTCAATCTGGGCGGACTCGGATTCATCACCGAGATAAACAAACACGAGATATTCAGTGCGCTTGAACAGGCACTCCAGGGGACATGTCCTGTTGAGGAACGAATGATGCTCGATGCGTTGGTGATTCGGGAGTCTGGGGAAGCGGGATGTTTCACAGCCTTAAATGATGCGGTCATCAACAAAGGTGCACTGGCGAGGATCATTGAAATGGAGACCTTTGTGAATGATTCCTATCTTACGACCTACAGGGCCGACGGCTTGATCATCTCGACGCCGACAGGCTCTACGGCCTATTCATTGGCGGCAGGTGGCCCCATTCTCTACCCCACGCTCAGGAGCATGGTCATGACTCCTATCTGCCCCCATATGCTGTCAAACAGGCCTATTGTATTGCCCGACGATTCTGTTGTCAGAGTTGCCCTGAAATCAGCCAGCGAAAGTGTCTATCTTACTGTTGACGGCCAGGTCGGTCTTAAATTGCAACAGGGGGATGTCATCGAAGTGAGAAGATCTACCTCTACCGCGAAAATGTTTGCCCCCTGCGGTCACGACTATTTTAATCTCCTGAGGACAAAGCTCAAATGGGGAGAACGGTAAACTATAAATGAACGCCGAACTCAAGAAAAGTATTAGCGACATGCTTGAATATTTCAAGGCCATGGGATTCGAGCGTGTACCGGTTACGTCAGCGTTCTTTACTCCTGCTGCTGCAATTCAGACAGCCAAGGATGCGACGGATTATTCTACTAATGTTTCCCACGAGCCGGCATTTGATAAGAAGGACGCACTTCGTTCGCTACGGGATGAGATCGGCGACTGCAAAAGATGTTCTCTGTCGCAAGAGAGGATGAACATCGTTTTCGGCGAAGGCAGTCCCGATGCACGCATAATGTTTATCGGCGAAGCCCCCGGCAGGGAAGAGGATATTCAGGCAAGGCCCTTCGTTGGTGATGCCGGCAAGCTTCTCACGAAGCTCATAGAAAAGATGGGCGAACAGACCGGCTTTAAACGCAAAGATGTATACATAGCCAATATCGTAAAGTGTAGGCCTCCTATGAACCGTGATCCTCACGACGATGAGATGCGCACCTGCTCCCTGTTTCTCGTCAGGCAGATTGAGATCATAGCACCTGAGGTTATCGTCTCATTAGGCAGGATATCGGCCTTCTCCCTTTCAGGCAGGACTGGCCCGCTTACGTCTTTTTCAATTACCAGGGAGCGCGGTAAATTCTTCGACTACAGGGTCGGTAAAAGGTCAATACCTGTCATGCCGACCTTTCATCCCGCCTATCTGCTTAGAAACCCAAAGGATAAATGGCTGACGTGGGAGGACGCACTGGCGGTCCTCAAAAGGTTGGAGGAAGAGAAATGAAAGTCCTCTGGGCACCCTGGCGTATGGAGTATATTCTCGGGGAGAAAGAGAGATACTGTATCTTTTGCATGAAGCCGCAGGAAACACACGACAGGGGAAATCTCATCCTTTACCGTGACAAGAATGTCTTTGTCATGATGAACAAATACCCATACAGCAATGGCCATCTGATGGTCATCCCATACTTCCACACATCGTCGTTCGAGGGGCTCAACGCCGATGCGATGTGTGAACTCATGAAGCTAACCAAATACTGCGTCGATTGCCTCACTGCAGCCTTTCATCCCGAGGGATTCAACATAGGGATAAATATCGGCAAGGCTGCGGGGGCGGGCATTGAAGAGCATCTCCATATGCATGTGGTGCCACGGTGGGGAGGGGATTCGAACTTCATGGCTGTTACCGCAGAGGTGAGAATGATCCCTGAGCACATCCTCGATACCTATGATAAGCTGTTACCGATATTCAACAAGGGTTAAAAAACATAGCGCCACACCTCACTGTGATTTGCAGGTGGGTGCTATTGGTTCTCTTTGTTCACTAATGAAGCCAATGAATCACTGCATATTCGTGTTTACTCCTGTTCTTGCGTATCCTATAGACTCTCTTATCTGGCAGAGTACTTTGAATTAATGCGCCTCGGCCCAATTACGTCCTTGACCAATTTCGACATGAAGCGGCACTGAAAGGTTGAGGGCGCCTTCCATTTCTTCCCTGATCATCGCCGATACGGATTCAATTTCTTCCTCCGGCGCTTCGAAAAGCAGTTCGTCATGTATCTGAAGGATCATCCTTGTTTTGAACGTGCTTTCCTTTAATCTTTTCCAGATATGAATCATGGCTATCTTTATAAGGTCCGCAGCGGTGCCCTGCACGGGGGCATTGATCGCCATGCGCTCGGCCTGCATCCTCACATTCGCATTTGAACTGTGTATTTCAGGAAGAGGCCTTTTTCTTCCTAAAAGCGTTTTAACATATCCTCTTGAACGAACTCCCTGAAGTGTCAGGTCCATAAAGTCTTTAACTCCTCTATGTCTCTCAAAATAATGGTCAATCATGATAGCGGCTTCCTTAGGTGAAATATCCAAAGCTTCAGACAGGCCAAAAGGGCTTATGCCGTAAATGACGCCGAAATTAACGGTCTTGGCAACGCGGCGCTGGTCAGGAGTTACTTCATGCTGAGAAATACCGAAAATCTCGGATGCCGTTCTCGTATGGATGTCAATATTCTTCTTGAAAGCCTCGATTAATCCCTCATCATCGCTCAGGTGTGCAAGGATTCTGAGTTCAATCTGCGAGTAGTCGGCGGAGATGAGGACGGAACCTTTTTCCGCAATGAAGACTTCCCGTATCTTTACACCCCATGATCCACGGATCGGTATGTTCTGCATATTGGGGTCGCTACTACTCAGCCTGCCTGTAGCAGTAACGGTCTGATTGAAAGAGGTATGAATCCTTCCTGTTTTTTCGTTGATGAGCTTAGGGAGGGCATCGACATAGGTCGTCTTCAATTTGTAATAAGTCCGGTAATTGAGGATTTCAGCTGGCAGATCATGGCTCTTGGCAAGCTCTACGAGCACTTCTACATTTGTGGAAAAACCGGTCTTTGTCTTTTTACTGGGTTTTAGCTTCAGGACATCGAAGAGTACTCTGCTAAGCTGCTTTGGCGAGTTGATGTTAAATTCCTCTCCGGCGAGACTATAAATCTTGGAGTCGAGCAGATCGAGTTCCCGTTCCAGTTCCTTAGAGAGTTCCTCGAGTCTCTTTACGTCGGCCTTTATTCCCGCCTCTTCGATATCGGAGAGCACATAAATTAGAGGCATCTCGATATCAAAATAGAGCGGACCGAGGTCCTCAGCATCAAGCTTGTCAAAGAGTATCTCTTTGAGTTCCCAGGCTAGTTCAGCATCTTCAGCAGCATAGGCCGTGGCATCAATCACCGGTACCTCGGCAAAGGAGGTCCTTTTCCCGAGAACTTCGGTGAATGCCCTTTTCTTGTGATTAAGGTATTCGAGGCTCACTGATTCGAGGCTGTGCTCGGGCCTGTTCGGGTTGAGCAGGTATGAGGCGAGCATAGTATCGTAAAGCTTTCCTGCTGTTTGAATCCCTTCCTTTCTCAGGATAAGGATGTCGTATTTCAGATTGTGGCCAATCTTCGCGATACGCCTATCTTCCAGCACCGGTTTGATTATCGAAAACGCATTGGGTACATTGCAGCCTTCTGCATGTCGCACAGGAACATAGCAGGCAGTGCCTTCTTCTTTGCAGAATGAGATGCCAACTGTGGTATCCGATACCGGATGCCGGCCTGTTGACTCAACATCAAAGGAAAGTTCCTTGAACGGTGAGGAGCATTCGATTTCGTCCCTTGGAGCTAGAGCTACAGTCGAAATTGCGTCTGTTTCGTCGAATAACGATCTCTGTTTCATCCGTTCAATCCCAAGAAATTCTCGAGTCCTTTCTTATCAGTAATAGTGATATAACTGGCTCTCTGTTTATGCCCTTCGGCCGGGATCATTTTGATGAGGCTTTTCAGTTCAAACTCTGAAAATATCTTCTGGAGTGTCGGCCAGTCGGGTTCCTTCGCGACGAGATCTTTCATGACCAAGTCTATCGGCAGATTGACATCGATTGTCGCGAGGGTCTTACTCAACCTGATCACGTCGAGGTTTTCTATGATCATCTTCCTGGTTCGTTCATTCTTTATTTTTTCGGGATGTTCGAGAAGCTCGTCGAGACTCCCGACACTCGAGATGAGGTCCTTTGCCGTCTTATCGCCGATTCCCTTTACTCCTGGAATGTTATCTATTGCGTCTCCGGTGAGGGCCATGACCTCTGCGACTCTTTTGGGGGGCACGCCGAATCGTTCATATACAAAGACTTCGTCTATCATGATTTCCTTCATAGGATCATAGATTTTGATACCTCTTTCGACCACCTGCATCATGTCTTTATCCCCGCTCAGTATGTAGACATCGACACCCTCCGCTACTGCCTTTTTTGCCAAGGTGCAGAGGATATCATCGGCCTCGTATCCTGGAATCTCAAAGAACAATATTTTAAATGCCTCGATCACCTTTTTCATATGAGGAATCTGGCGCACGAGATCGGAAGGCGTCTCTGGGCGCTGGGCCTTGTAATCTTTGTATATTCTGTGGCGTTCTGTAAGCTCCGGCGAATCAAGTACTATTGCAATGGCATCAGGTTTCTTCTCCCTGATCAGCTTGAAAAGCATATTGGTAAAACCGAAGATCGCGTTAGTTGGAAAGCCCTTGGAATTACTAAGATTTTTTATGGCGTGAAAGGCTCGGTAGAAGTAGGAATGGCCGTCTATAAGATATAGGTTCATCGTTAATTATAACAGAAGAAAGTGAGAAGTAAGAGGCGGAAAGAGGTGAGTTGCCGATTACCGCCGATTGTTGAGCTTTTTTACGATGATCGGTTACATTAATATCATGACGATGAAGCTTATTATCTTCGACCTCGACGGAACGCTTGTCGACTCGAGCACCGATATATCCCACGCTATCAATTATGCACTCGAGGGAACGAATGTTCCGCCTGTAACGGTGCAGGAAACTATAACGATGATTGGAGAGGGCATTACGACGCTTTTCCAAAAGATTATCGCGAAGTACAACCTCTCTGCGGATAAAGACATACTCATACAACGTTTTCTCAATCACTATTCCGCTCACCTTACAGATAATACGCCGGTCTATCCGGGTGTCAAGGAAACTATGGAAGCGTTGAAAGAATACCCCAAAGCGGTCATTTCTAATAAGAGGGAAGATCTCTCATCTAGGATTCTTGAACTTCTCGGTATGCGGAAATATTTTGATGTTGTGGTCGGCAGTGACACGACATCCGAAAGGAAGCCTTCCCCAGTCCCCATCCAGTATGTTCTTTCGAGATTTGAAGCCAAACCTGAAGAGGCCGTTATCGTCGGTGACAGTAATTTTGATATTGAGGCAGGAAAGGCCGCGGGCGTCACAACAATCGCAGTAACTTATGGTTACAGACCACTCAGCTCACTTCGGGGAGCGGATTATGTTGTCAATACAATGCCTGAAATATTAAAAATATTGAAGAGTTAAGGAGGATTTGGATATGGCGTATGCAATTGCTTTTGCAGGAAAAGGCGGCACGGGCAAGACTAGCCTGGCTGGCCTGACGATGAAATACCTTGTGAGCAAAAGGCGCGGGCCGGTTCTGGGTGTTGATGCTGACAGCAATTCATGTTTGAACGAGGCTCTAGGAGTAGAGGTTCACACCACTGTCGGCAGGCTGCGCGAGGAATCGCTTGACACCATAAGGAGTGGGGTGGATAGGCCAGGCGGGATGTCTATGGAGCAGATTTTCGATTATGAGGTCAGTCGATCTGTGATCGAGGCGACGGGCTTCGACCTTATCGTCATGGGCAGGCCAGAGGGAGCGGGCTGCTATTGCGCAGCCAATAATATTATTAGGAAGTACAGCGACAAGCTGTCGGAAACTTATCCCTATGTGGTCATTGATAATGAAGCGGGCATGGAGCATCTGAGCAGACGGACAACCCATAAGGTCAATCTTCTTATCATAGTAAGCGATCCCACGATGAAGGGCATACTCACAGCAAAAAGAATCCACGCCCTTGTCGATGAACTCAAACTCGAAGTCGATAAGAGCATCCTCGTCATCAATAGGGTGATCGGGGATGCAGCATCCGACCTGAAGGAAATTGCTGAGACGGCAGGGATTACCGTCGCGGGACTCGTTCCGCAGGATGAGATGATCTCGCGGTTTGACCTCCAGGGGAAACCGGTTTTTGAACTTCCCGAAGATGCCGTCTCGGTGAAGGCCCTGTACGGTATACTTGACGCCTGTCGTATACCATAATTCATTTAGTTTTCAGCACTCGTTCGGAAGGAGCTTAGCGCAAACATGAAGCGCAAAACTGCCATGAGGCAAGGCTGGATTTCAGCAGTGGAAATACCTGAAACATTTGCATTTTTTATAGCTTTATAACTATAAAATATACTTCTTTACTTTAATTTTAAAATGCTTATAATAGTGAGAGTGTAAAAAGCCAACTAAGCAATAAAGAAAAGGAGGATGCATGCTAATCATCGGGGAGAAGTTGAGCATTATCGCCAAACGTGTACGCGAAGCAATGATGAAATTCGACAAAGGGCCTATTCAGGAAATTGCTGTGCGGCAGTGGAAAGAAGGGTCGGGCATGATTGATGCCAATATCGGCCCTGCTGAAGACGGCGGAGAGAAGATGATGGAGTGGATGGTGACAACCATTCAGGAAGTGGTTCAACTACCTGTTTGTCTTGACACTACCAATGTTAAAGCTATCGAGGCCGGACTGAAGGTCCATAATAGTCAATGGGGCAGACCGCTGATTAATTCCACCTCCAACGATCCTGAAAGGTTCCCGATCATGGAAGTCGCCGTAAAATACAAGGCACAATTGATAGGCCTCACCGTCGGCAAAGGCGGTCTCCCTGCCGATGCTGAAGAAAGGGCGGCCATAGCTTCAGAGATAATGGGAAGGGCGATGGAATACGGTATGCCAGTTGAAGACCTCTATCTTGATCCGCTTGTTCTCCAGATGGCCACTACCCAGGACCAGGCATTAAAAGTAATACAGGCCGTGAAGATGTTCCAGGAGTTGAACGATCCCCCGATGAAGACAGTAGTGGGATTGAGCAATATATCAAACGGCATGCCGAAGCCTCTCAGACACATAATGAATAAACATCTGCTGACATTACTGCTTTACGAGGGACTGACCGCTGCGATTGCAGATGCCGCAGAAGTCAAAGAAACTGCTAAAACGATAGATGTGATAATGGGCAGGACCCTTTATGCACATTCCTATTTGGAAATGTAAAATAGTGTCGATGGTCGATAGTTATTTATTTTACATCCTACCGACGCACGACTAATAAACGGAGGTATATATGGCATTTACAGCACCAAATGAGACTTCTGCTGGTAAAGTTTTTCAAATTGATGCGGGAACGGACAAGAAAATTGTTATTGGTGGAGAGGATGTCCTGCCTTTCCATTTGTTTGAAGGAAACGTTCCGAACAGACCCGTTGTGGCTTATGAGATTCAGGACGTCCCCCCCGCTGACTGGCCGGAAACCCTTAAGAAAGTATATGAAGGAGTTTCCGGAGATCCTGTCACATGGGCGAAATATTGCCAGGACAAACTGAATGCAAAAGCAATTGCGCTCAGACTGATAGGGACACATCCCGACAGGGAGAATCGCTCCCCGGAAGATGCCGCCAAAACAGTAAAGGACGTACTTGCCGCGATTAGCGTCCCGTTAATAATCCTCGGCAGCAATCATGTTGAAAAAGACGCCGCCATACTGATCGCGGCTGCAGAAGCGGCCAAGGACAAGAACTGTTTTCTGGGAAAGGCGCAGGAAGAGAATTACAAGACAATAGTTGCAGCGTGCATGGCAAACAACCTCAAACTTATAGCAATGTCGCAGCTGGATATCAATCTTTCCAAGCAACTGAATATTCTGATAACACAGATGGGCTTTGATAAAGAGAATCTGGTTACAGATCCTATGTGCTCGGCGCTCGGGTATGGACTTGATTATACCTATTCGGTCATGGAGAGGATTAGGCTGGCCGCCTTGACCCAGAATGACGCCACGATGCAAATGCCTATGCTCGCCGATGTCGGAATGAATGCCTGGAAGGCCAAAGAGGCTATAGCTACCGAAGCGGAACTTCCCATTGGCGGAGTACTTGAGCAGAGAGCAATTGCATGGGAGGCCGTGACGGCAAGTGCACTCATGATTGCCGGCTCGGAGCTTTTGATCATGAGGCATCCCGAAGCAATTAACGCAGTAGAAAAATTGATTGACGAATTAATGTAAGGGAGGAATAAAAATGGCTTTATCTGGCGTTCAGATATTTAAACTGCTTCCAAAAACCAACTGCAAAAAGTGCGGCCATCCGACATGCCTTGCTTTTGCAATGAAACTTGCCCAGAGGCAGGTTTCTCTCGATTTGTGCCCGGATGTCTCCGAAGAGGCAAAAAAGGTTCTCGGTGAGGCATCCGCTCCTCCGATCAGACCTGTCACTCTTGGTGCCGGAGACATCGCGGTGAAAATGGGCGAAGAAACCGTTTTGTTCAGGCATGATAAGACTTTTGTCAACCAATGTGCTTTTGCCGTGGAAGTTAAAGATACGATGTCCTCTGATGAAATAAATGCAGTTGTAGCTCAGGTTCTCGGTTCCGAGATCGACAGGGTCGGCCAGAAGCTCAGGATCGATGCTATATTTGTGAGCAATGCATCTGGGGATGCAGGAAAATTTGAAGCTGCTGTAAAGTCGATTGCAGCTAAGGCCCCCGCAGTCCCGCTGATACTCTCAACCACCGATCCTGCAGCGGCAGAAGCGGCTGTGAAGATAGTGGCGGCCAATAAGCCACTCCTTTACGGGGCAAACGAGTCCAATGCGGATGCAATGGCAAATATTGCAAAGACCCATAAGGTTTCTCTGGGCGTAGTAGCCAAAGACCTCGATGGGTTGACGGCACTTACCGACAAGATCAAGGGGCTTGGTGTTGAGGACATGGTGCTTGACTCTGGTGCGCGTTCCGCCAAAGAAATATTGCGGGACAACACCTACATCAGAAGGGGAGCATTAAAGAAGGGTAATAAGTCTGTAGGTTACCCTATAATCACTTTTGCCCAAAGGGACGAGGTGATGCTAGAAACCCTCATCGCCTCTCTGGGGGTAATGAAGTATGCGTCTATCGTGGTCATGAGCAGCGTCGACAGATGGAAGAGCCTCGCCCTGTTTACCCTCAGACAGAACATTTATACAAATCCGCAGGTCCCTCTGCAGGTTAAGCAGGATATCTATCCTATCGGCACTCCTACTGGCGATTCACCTTTACTGATAACCTCAAATTTCTCTCTCACCTATTTTATAGTTTCCGGAGAAATCGAGGGCAGCAAGGTTCCGGTGAGGCTTGCAGTTCTGGATACAGAGGGCCTTTCGGTTCTGACTGGTTGGGCAGCAGGGAAGTTTACGGCGGGGAAGATTGCACAGTTCATCCAGGAGAGCGGCATCGAAAAAGAAATAAGTCACAGGGAGCTCATCATCCCGGGCTATGTCGCGATCCTGAGTGGTTCCATAGAGGATAAGCTACCAGGTTGGAAGATTACCGTAGGCCCCAGAGAGGCCAATGGTTTGCCTGCATTTTTGAAGGCTCGTACAAACTAAGTCTTTTTAAAAAATTCGACTGTAGGAGGTAAGGATGTCGAAGATTATAGCAACAGCGGTTATGAGAGGTACACGGGAACTTGTAACCAGAACGGACGCATTGCTCAAAAAAACGATCGCCGAAAAAGGAAAGGATTATGCCTTTGAATTCCCCGATACGGCGTTCTATCTCCCGATGATACTTGCCATGACGGCATTTAAGGTGAAGACGCTTGGAGACATGGAGGTCGCCCTTGGTTTCGCGAAGGACCTCCTCCATGAAGAGCCTACAGATCACATGTGGGTGCCCTATCTTGGCGAGACCCTCGATTGTGGTATGGCTACTTTGTTTACGGAAGAGATTCTGCTAGCTCTTAGGTATGTCAACGGTCTTGAGCCGGTGAAAGATCCTGAGACAGGCTATGTGTACAACGGCTTTATCGGTGACACAATCCAGAGAAACTTGGGAATTCAACTCGTCGACGGCACCATGCCGGGATTTGCTTGTATCCTCGGTGCAGCGCCGACCGATGACATCGCCGCGAACATCGCGAGGGAGTTGCAGGAAAAGAACATCCTTACCTTTCTCGCAGGTCAATCCAACGGAGACAGCTTCACCAAACAATTGCTGAGAAAGAATGTCGAACTTGGATGGGATTCGAGGATAGTGCCTCTCGGGCCCGACACGGAGCACATCCTTTATGCAGCAGACTGGGCGATCAGGGCGTCACTCATCTTCGGAGGCAAGAAGCCCGGCGACTTCAAAGGCCATCTTCTTTACCAGAAGGACAGGGTGTTTGCATTCGCGATAGCCCTCGGCCCGATGGACGATATCAAATGGGCGACAGGAGCGGGCGCTATCAATATGGGCTTCCCTGCCGTTTGTGATACTGATGTTCCAGTTATATTACCGACCGGTGTCTGTACCTATGAGCATGTTGACAAGGAATTCGACCATGCCAAGATTGTCCAGAAGGCAATCGAGGTTAGAGGGCTCAAGATTACGATCGAGAAGCCGCCTATACCGGTCGCTTACGGTCCCGCTTTTGAAGGCGAGAGAATCAGGAAGGAAGATACTTTCATCGAATTTGGAGGCAATAAGACGGCGGCCTTCGAATGGGTTCGGATGAGGGAGATGGAAGACATAGAGGACAACAAGGTCATCATCAAGCCCGACAACTGGAAGGAACTCTATGAAAAGGGCGGCAGGCTGCCTCTGGGCATCATGATCGAGGTGGCGGGTCGTAAGATGCAGAAAGACTTCGAGTCCGTTCTCGAGAGGAAGATACACTCTGACATCAACGAGGCACAAAGCATATGGCATATGGGCCAGCGTGATGTTAACTGGGTGAGGATAAGCAAACAAGCTAAAGAGGCAGGTTTCACCCTTGAACACCTTGGTATCATTCACACCACGATGGCGCACCACAGGTTTAAATCCATTGTTGACAAGGTCCAGGTCACTCTATTTTTGGACGATAAAGATGTCCAGGAAAAGTTGAAAGAAGCGAGGGCCGCCTATGCCGAACGTGACGCAAGACTGGGGAACCTTACCGACGAGTCAGTGGAGGATTTCTATTCATGTCTCCTCTGCCAGTCCTTTGCGCCGAGCCATATCTGTGTCGTATCTCCCGAACGTCTTGGATTATGCGGAGCTTTCAACTGGCTCGACTGTAAGGCTGCCAAGGAAATCGACCCTACCGGCGGCAACCAGCCGATCAATAAAGAAGAAGTCCTCGATGCCAAGATGGGACGTTTTTCCGGCGTCGATAAATACGTTCAGAAGGCCACTGCAGGCGCTGTTGAAACAGTGAATATGTATACGATCATGGAGAATCCCATGACCTCGTGCGGCTGCTTCGAATGCATCGTCGGCATCATCCCTGAAGCGAATGGCGTTATGCTCGTGCATCGTGGTTACCAGGGAATGACACCTGTAGGCATGAAGTTTTCGACATTTGCTGGCTCGGTCGGCGGTGGCGCTCAGACGCCTGGGTTCATGGGTGTCGGCGTTAACTTTGTTGCGAGCAGGAAGTTCCTGTTAGGTGACGGTGGTATAAAGAGGATTGTCTGGATGCCAAAGTCTCTCAAAGAGAGGATAGAGGAAGTATTCAAGAAGAGAGCTGCCGAAGAGGGCGTTCCGGATCTTCTCGACAAGATAGCGGATGAGACGATCTGCGAGGATTCTGAAAAGCTCTTGGAGCATCTGACCAAGGTTGGGCATCCAGCATTGGAATTGCCTTCAATGTTATAATAGTAGAACGAGTAGGATGTAAGATTTAAACCGTAATAACCTGTTCAGTGGAGGAATAAATGGAGAAAAAAGAAGAGAAAAAGAAAGCCAAAGTAAGACCTGCGAATCCCGACGCAGAAAAGATATTGCAGTGGGCTGAAGAGAGAGGAATTGAAACGTGTTTCGATCGGTCCGAAAAAATGAAACCCTGTCCGATCGGGCATACCGGTGCCTGTTGCAAGAACTGCAGCATGGGTCCCTGCAGGCTCACGAGCAAGGAAGATGCTAAAGGTATATGCGGCGCTACCACCGATACTGTCGCTGCCAGAAACTTAGTAAGGATGATAGCTGCCGGCACGTCGGCTCATTCTGACCATGGTCTCGACATGGCCATGCTGCTGCTTGCCGTCGCCGAAGGGCATACCAAAGATTTCGAGATCAAGGATGTGAGAAAGCTTTATAAAGTGGCCGGCATCCTCGAAATAGAATTTGAGGGAAGACCTGTAAACGATGTCGCAAAAGATGTGGCACATAAACTCATTGAAGACTTTACACGCCAGAGCGGTGAGATTAATTATGCCAAGCGTGCTCCGGCGAAAACCCTTGAGAGATGGAGAAAGTATAACATCGTTCCCAGAGGAGTTCAGCGTGAGGTTATCGAGGCGATGCATAGGACCCATACTGGTGTTGACCTTGATGCCGATAGTCTGCTGAATACAGGTCTTAAGACTGCACTGGGTGATGGCTGGGCGGGTTCCATGATCGCTACGGATGTCACTGATATCCTTTATGGCACCCCGAAACCGCTAAGGGCACGTGCGGATTTTGGAGTATTTGAAGACGACATGGTCAATGTCGTCGTGCACGGGCACGAACCCAACTTGGCAGAAAAATTTGTCGAGGTATCGACCGAACCCGAGATTGTTAACTATGCCAAGTCGAAGGGCGCCAAGGGCGTTAACCTCACCGGCATGTGCTGCACTGCCAATGAGATACTGGTCAGGCATGGAATATCGACGCTGGGAGGCTTTACTAATCAGGAGTTGGCAATCCTGACCGGCATGGTTGATGCAATGACTGTCGATGTCCAGTGCATCATGCCGGCTGTTGCGGACGTGGCTAAAAAGTTCCATACCAAGATCATCACCACCTCGGTCAAGGCGCAGATGCCGGGAGCTATTCATATGCCTATGGTCGATGAAACCAAAGCCAAAGAGCTGGCCCGTTCGATCATCAAGGTCGCAATTGATAATTTCCCGAACAGGACTAAAGAGGGCTACCGCGGGAAGGCGGACAAGCATACGATGGTCACTGGCTTCTCCCATGAATATATCGAATACATGCTTGGCGGAAAGTGGAGGGCATCATTCAGGCCTTTGAACGATGCCATCATGTCGGGAAGAATTCGTGGTGTCGCGGCAGTTGTGGGATGCGACAATACTAGGTTTCCTGCAACGGCCAACCACAAGTTCTTGATTACCGAGTTGATCAAGCAAGATGTTCTCGTTATCACAACGGGTTGCGGCTCGCATGCCTGCGGCATGGCAGGGTATATGACCCCGGAAGCTGCTTACGAACTGGCTGGCCCCGGTCTTCGACAGGTCTGCGAAACCACGGGTATGCCGCCGATCCTCGCCTTGGGTTCTTGCGTCGATAACTCGAGGATACTCACCATTGCAAGCGCCATGGCAGCTGAGGGCGGACTCTCCGACGAGATTGGCGGAATGCCCGCTGTCGGTATCGCTCCTGAGTGGATGTCGGAAAAGGCCATTGCGATTGCATGTTACGTCGCCGCATCCGGTGTGCCGGTAATCTTTGGCGGCGAAAATATCTTCTCGGCGGCGCCGGGCGTTACCGACCTTATGACAAACGTCTGGATGGAGCGGTTCAAGGGTTGTTTCGTATTTGAGCCGAAGGTCGAGAAGATTCTTGAGATGACTCTCGGTTTCATTGACAAGGCAAGAGCGGAGTTGAAGCTCAGAAAATACGAATACGGCAAATTCGGGACTGAAAAGGTTCTGATGGACATGGCCGCCCGTCGTGACATTGAAAAGGGCGCCAAACCGCATCTGGGATTCTAGAGCTTTCAGCTGCTGGCAACTGCTTCAAAAGGGGACGGAACTTCCGTCCCCTTTTTTTCATATTAGGTGACCGGGACTATAACAAGTCGGCATTCCATTTCGTATATTGGGCAGGTCTTTTCAATCGCAGTGAACAATGTGAAAGCTCGGCTGCTATCAACGTCGAATTGACTTTGATGGGCCAAACTATTTATTATAAACGTCTTACCATTAGGTATATCGACAGCTCAACGAGGGGATCGACCTATGAATAATAAAAAGAATTCACTGAAACTCGGCCTTCCCAAAGGCAGCCTTCAGGAGGCGACTTTGCGACTTTTTAGGAAGGCGGGCTACCACATTTCAGTGTCCTCCCGTTCTTACTATCCTGTCTTTGATGATCCTGAAATACAATCCATGCTCATTCGTGCCCAGGAAATGGCCAGGTATGTGGAAAACGGGCATCTTGACTGCGGTCTAACCGGATTCGACTGGATCAGGGAACAGAATGCCGATGTCGTCGAGGTAGCGGAACTGCAATACGGCAAAGAAGGATTCAGGCCGGTGAGATGGGTAGTTGCGGTCCCGATGGATTCCAAGATCAAGAGCATCAAGGACCTACAGGGTAAGAGGGTCGCTACAGAACTTGTCGGGTATACGAAGAGGTACCTCAAGTCAAAAGGTGTCACTGCCGAGGTTGATTTCTCATGGGGCGCAACGGAAGTGAAACCTCCGTATCTGGCCGATGCCATCGTTGAGTTGACCGAGACCGGTACGTCTCTCAAGGCCAACAATCTGCGGATTGTTGAGACCATTATCGAGTCCTCCACGCGATTTGTTGCCCATAAAATGGCTTGGAAGGACAAGTGGAAGCGCCAGAAAATGGAAAACATTGCCCTTTTGCTCAAAGGTGCGCTCGCTGCTGAGGAAAAAGTGGGTCTCAAGATGAATGTTCCTGAAAGTGCATACAAAAAAGTGCTGAGTCTCCTTGCGGCCATGCATTCCCCTACTATCTCCCCACTTTCCGACAAGGGATGGCATGCCTTTGAGGTTATTACGAATGAAGGCCGGGTCCGTGATCTCATTCCCAAGCTCAAGGCCGCTGGGGCATCGGGTATCGTTGAGTACCCGTTAAACAAGGTCATATCGTAAAGCTGATCGACTAGATCGCGCAGCGCAAGGCGCATAAAGCAGAAAAAGTTGTCTTTTCTATCAGTTGTTGTTGCAATATTTTGGTTGACAATTATATAATATCGCCTTTATATTAATAAGTTGACGCCACCGTAGCTCAGCTGGCAGAGCTACTGATTTGTAATCAGTGGGTCGGGGGTTCGAATCCCTTCGGTGGCTTCAGAGAAAGTAGCGTGTGAGAAGGGAGAAGTGAAAAAGACAGGTATGGGAAAGAGAATTTCCTCCCATTTTTCTACTTCTTACTTTGAAAGAGGAGAGGTACCCAAGTGGCCAAAGGGGACGGGCTGTAAACCCGCTGGCTCTGCCTTCGAAGGTTCGAATCCTTCCCTCTCCACCATAAATAGTTTATAGTGCGGAAGTGCAGAAGATAAGGAAGTGAGTAGATGCGGGAGTAGCTCAGTGGTAGAGCGTCAGCCTTCCAAGCTGAGGGTCGCGGGTTCGAATCCCGTTTCCCGCTCCATACACGTAACGGATAATGGATGATGTGCAAAATTGCATCGTCGAATTCACATCACGGGACTGGTGCCCATGTAGCTCAGTCGGCAGAGCACATCCTTGGTAAGGATGAGGTCACCGGTTCGATTCCGGTCATGGGCTTTGAAAAAGGTTGTTGACGTAATAAACTTTTAGCGAATTAGAGAAGTTTGAGTTCGTAAGGAGGAGAAATGGCCAAGGCAAAATTTGACAGGACGAAGCCGCATGTAAATGTGGGGACGATTGGGCATGTAGATCATGGCAAGACGACATTGACGGCGGCGATCACGAAGGTGCTATCGTTCAAGGGGCAGGCGACCTTCAGGGCGTATGACTCGATAGACAATGCGCCTGAAGAGAAGGCGAGGGGAATAACCATAGCGACGGCGCATGTAGAGTATGAGACAGACAAGAGGCATTATGCGCATGTAGACTGCCCTGGCCATGCGGACTATGTGAAGAACATGATCACGGGAGCGGCGCAGATGGACGGAGCGGTAGTGGTGGTAAGCGCAGCGGACGGACCGATGCCGCAGACCAGAGAGCACATACTTTTGGCGAGGCAGGTAGGGGTACCGTATATAGTAGTATTCATGAATAAAGTAGACATGGTAGATGACCCTGAACTTCTGGATCTAGTAGAGCTTGAGGTAAGGGAGTTATTAATCAAATACGGATTTCCGGGCAATGACATACCGGTGGTAAGGGGCAGTGCTTTAAAGGCAATGGAGAGCAGTGCAGGGGACCAGAGTGCCCCTGAGTACAAGTGCATACTTGAGCTTATGGATGCGGTGGACTCGTATATTCCGACGCCTGAGAGGCCGATAGACAAGCCATTTTTGATGCCGATAGAAGATGTATTCACGATATCCGGCCGTGGGACGGTAGTGACGGGCAGGGTAGAGAGGGGGATCATCAAAGTCGGAGAGGAAGTTGAGATAGTAGGACTACGAGAGACGAGGAAGACGGTAGCAACGGGAGTAGAGATGTTCCGGAAGCTGCTTGATGAGGGAAGGGCAGGAGACAATGTAGGAGTGCTGCTGAGGGGGACGGCCAAGGAAGATGTAGAGAGGGGAATGGTATTGGCGAAGCCTGGGAGTATCACGCCGCATACGAAGTTCAAGGCAGAGGCGTATGTATTGACGAAGGAAGAGGGAGGGAGGCACACACCGTTCTTCAACGGGTATCGTCCGCAGTTCTATTTCAGGACGACGGACGTAACGGGAGTAGCGAAGCTACCGGAGGGGATCGAGATGGTGATGCCAGGTGACAATGTTGCAATAACGGTGGAACTGATAGCGCCTATAGCGATGGAAAAGGAACTGAGATTTGCGATCAGGGAAGGTGGAAGGACGGTAGGCGCCGGAGTCGTCACTGAGGTTCTGGAGTAAACAATGAGAGAAATAATACTTTTTTCGTGCACAGAGTGCAAGAACAAGAATTACTCGACTATGAAGAACAAAAAGAATACGCCGGATAAGCTGCAACGCAGCAAGTACTGCAGGAAATGCAGAAAACATACACCGCATAAGGAGACTAAGGCATAGGCCAGTAGCTCTAACGGCTAGAGCATCGGACTCCAAATCCGAGGGTTGGGGGTTCAAATCCCTCCTGGCCTGCCATTTTTGAGCGAGTGCCTGCGGAAGGGGACGGCAATGATACAGCGCATCAGGAATTTTTTTAGAGAAGTGAAGGTCGAAGCAGCGAAGGTCAACTATCCTTCGAAAGATGATCTCATCGGCTCGACATGGGTTGTTATCGTGACGGTGCTTTTTATATCGGTCTTTCTCGGCATGATCGATTTCAGCCTCGGCAAGCTGGTCAACTATATGATCTTAAGGTAGGGCGATGGGGAAAAACTGGTATGTAGTTCATACGTATTCGGGATTCGAAGAGAAAGTCAAACTGGCAATTGAAGAAAAGGCTAGGCTGAAGGGTATTGAAGAGAGTATAGGTCGGATACTCATACCGTCCGAAAAGGTTATCGAGATTCGCGGTAAAAAGAAGAGGGAAAGCGACAGGAAGTTTTATCCCGGCTATATACTCGTCGAGATGGAACTTGATGACGAGACTTGGTATCTGATAAAGAATACTCTTCGAGTTACCGGATTTGTTGGTGGCACCAAGCCCGTGGCGATACCCGAGGAGGAAGTCGATGTCATCATTCAGCAGCTTGAAAAGGGCCCTGCTCCTGTTGTTAAGACCCACTTCGAAAAGGGAGAAAACGTTAGGATTACCGATGGTCCTTTTACGAATTTTGTCGGGTATATCGACGACGTCGATATGGACCACGGCAGACTCAAGGTGATGGTGAGCATCTTCGGCAGGCAGACGCCTGTCGAACTTTCATTCGCGCAAGCTGAAAAGGCATGATTGTAAAATTAAGATAAAGAGTTAAAGGGTTGAAGAGGTGAGGAGTTAGAAACTCCATGATGCTTTAATTCTGTAACTCCCGAACTCGATGAGGAGGAAATAGATGGCTAAGAAAGAGGTAGTAGCACTAGTTAAACTTGTTATCCCTGCGGGGAAGGCTAATCCTGCGCCGCCTGTTGGACCAGCCCTCGGCCCACACGGAATTAATATTATGGAGTTCTGTAAACAGTTCAATGCCCAGACCCAGAAAATGGGTGACACTCTTGTGCCTGCGGTGCTGAGCATCTACAACGACAGGTCCTTCACCTTTATACTCAAGACGCCTCCAGCCTCCGAGCTTATCAAGAAGGCGGCAGGAGTTGTCAAGGGCTCTGGGGTTCCGAATAAGGAGAAAGTGGGTGCGATCACAAATGCTCAGGTTAAGGAAATAGCAAAGACAAAGCTTCCTGACCTCAACACGACGTCCATCGAAGCCGCTGAGATGATCATCAAGGGCACGGCGCGGAGCATGGGCGTTGATATCAAGGATTAAGGAGACGACGATGGGTAAGAAGTATGACAATATGATGGCGAAGATTGATGTAAATAACGAATATGTCCTTGAAGAGGCCCTCGCGGTTGTGAAGGAAAGCGTTTATGCCAAATTTGACGAAACGGTGGATATGGCCTTTAACCTCGGAGTAGACCCGAGAAAGTCTGATCAGATGGTACGAGGCACTGTCGTTCTACCCCACGGCACGGGAAAGACTGTGAGGGTTCTCGTTTTTGCCAAAGGCGAGAAGGAAAAAGAGGCGAGGGATGCCGGGGCTGATTTTGTCGGGGCCGAAGACCTCGTCGAGAAGATCCAAAAGGGATGGCTGGACTTCGACAAGGCTGTGGCAACCCCAGATGTCATGGGTCTTGTGGGAAAGCTCGGGAAGGTTCTCGGACCCAGAGGTCTCATGCCAAACCCGAAGCTTGGCACAGTCACTTTCGATATCGCCAAGGCCGTCAAAGAGATTAAAGCCGGTAAGGTTGAGTACAGGACTGAAAAGGCCGGCATCATTCATGTGCCCATCGGAAAGGCCTCGTTTGAAAAGGAAAAACTTGTCGATAATGCAGTTGCGGTGATGAAATCGATCTCAAAGGCGAAACCGGCGGCATCGAAAGGCAAATATATAAAGAAGGTCACAGTCTCATCGACGATGGGGCCGGGCCTGAAACTGGATGTGGCAAAATTAAGAATTGCATAAAGGGTGCTCTGCCTGCGTTGAACATAGTGTCTAGCGGTGCAGACGGAGTTTCCTTTGATATAACAGGCTTTGCCTGTAATTACAGCGTCAGAGACAGTAGGTACAGTATTAGTAATCGGCCGTGTGAATACTTGATGGAACTAGGATTCGCATCGTCCTGTTACTTGTTTAATGGGGGAGTCCCCACCTGCCGAGACGGTGGTAAAGAAGAACACGGGATGTCATGCAGTGATTCGATTTCATTGTACCCGTGGCACGACAATCGCTACCTGCTCAACGCAGTCTCTGGGAAAGGAGGATCATTCTGATTACCAAAGAGAAAAAATCCAAACAGCTTGCGGACTTAACGGAGAAATTATCCAAATCGAAGGCCGTTGTGTTTACTGAATACAAGGGGCTAACGGTTGCGCAGATCGCTCATCTACGCAAAAACCTGAAAGAGGCAGGCGCCGAGTACAAGGTCTTCAAGAATACGCTTGTTCTGATGGCAGCAAAGGGAACGGCATACGAGGCCGCCAAGGACGTTCTGACGGGACCAACGGGTCTTGCTTTCGGCTATGATGACCCGGTGGCGGCTGCCAAAAAGGTCCTTGAATTTGCCGGCAAGAATGATAAGTTTAAGGTGAAGAGCGGTGTCATCGATGGCAAGTTCTATTCGACTGATGAGATCAGGGAGATTTCTAAGCTGCCTTCTAAGACGGTTCTTCTCAGCATTCTCGCCGGGGCCTTCCAGGCGCCTGCTGCGAAGCTGGCCCGAGCGTTGAACGCCACCGTGGTTCAGTTTGCTTACGCGCTTCAAGCAGTTAAAAACCAAAAAACCCAATAACGTTTCAAATTAAAGGAGGGAACAGATACATGGCTATTACCAAGGAAGATGTTTTTAGTTTTATCGATAATATGACCATCCTAGATATGTCGCAGTTTATCAAGGAATTCGAGGAGAGATATGGTGTTACTGCAGCCGCTCCTGCTGCCGTCGCGGCTGCTCCCGCCGCCGCCGCTCCCGTTGCAGCCGAGGAGAAGACGAGTTTTGATGTAGTCCTTATGGCTGCCGGTGACAAGAAGATTCAGGTCATCAAGGTCGTCAGAGAGCTTACTGGGCTTGGCCTTAAAGAGGCGAAAGACCTCGTCGACGGGGCGCCCAAGGCTGTCAAGGCCGGCGTCTCCAAGGAAGAAGCTGATTCGGTCAAGGCCAAACTTGAAGCTGAAGGAGCAAAAGTCGAGGTCAAGTAAAGCGTCAATGGGAACATGGGGCGATGGGTGGAAGAAGACAGCAATGATTCTTTCATCCATCGACTCGATAACGTTGCAACCCATTAACTATATTTAAGGAGAGCTATGGCAAAGCTTTTAAGAGAGCGAATGAATTTCGGAAAGGTACCTCCCGTATTAGGGGTGCCCTATCTCGTAGAATTCCAGAAGAAGTCCTTCGACCGGTTTCTCCAGAAGGATGAACCATACGAAAAGAGGCTGGATGAGGGGCTGCAGGCTGCATTTAACAGCGTCTTTCCGATCAATGACTATAACGACACGACCTCAATTGAGTTCATTTCCTACGTGCTCGGGGAGCCGAAGGTATCTCCCCGCGAATGCATACTTAAGGGCGTTACCTATGCTGCCCCGCTCAAGATCAAAGTCAAACTTAACATCTGGGAAAAGGACGAAAAAGACAATAAGATATTGAAGGAATCGAGAGGGCAGGAAGTCTACATCGGCGAGATGCCGATCATGACCGATACGGGTAGCTTTATCATAAACGGAATTGAAAGGGTTATCGTTAGCCAGCTGCATCGCTCTCCCGGCGTCTATTTCGCTCCAGATAAAGGGAAGACGCATGCAAGCGGAAGGCTTTTATATACCGCGCGGGTAATTCCCGTGAGAGGCTCATGGCTCGACTTCGAGTTTGACTCGAAGGACATCCTCTATGTGAGAATCGACAGGCGGAGAAAGCTTCCCGCGACTATTGTCCTTAAAGCCCTTGGATATACCAATGAAGACTTGCTAAAGACCTTCTATCCTGTCGAAGAGATAAAAATCAAGGACCGGGAGAACTTCACCAGGGTCGTAAGCCACGTGCTTTCCGGCATCAGGTCTAAATATAGCATTACAGCTCCTCACAGCAAGGAAGTTATCGTAAAGGAAGGGAGCAAGATTACTAAGCTTGCCCTCAAGAAGATCGAGTCTGTCGGAATTAAGGAAATTCCTATCCCGAGAAACGAAATTGTCGGCAGGGTCACCCTTAGCGATATTGTCGATCCCAAAACAGGCGAGATTGTGCTTGACAGCAACAAGGAATTGACGGAAGACATACTGCAGAAAATCACGTTTCTCAAGATCAGTTCTCTCCGTCTTCTCTTTATTGATAATGTTAGTTATCTACCCTCCTTCAGGGAGACACTACTTACAGACAAGGTAGGTTCGCAGAAGGATGCATTGAAAGAAATATACAAGAAACTGAGACCAGGTGAGCCCGCGACCGAAGATGCTGCAAAAGAGCTCTTCAGTGGGCTCTTCTTCGATCCCAAGCGTTATGATCTTTCATCCGTAGGACGTTTGAAAGTGAACGAAAAGCTCCGTCTTGACACCGCTCTCGACGTTAGGGTGTTAACCGATAAGGATGTTGTCGAGATTGTGCGCTATCTTCTCAACCTTAGGACCGGCAAAGGAGAGGTGGACGATATCGATCACCTCGGTAACCGCCGCGTCAGGGGGATTGGTGAACTCCTCGAAAACCAGTTCAGGATCGGCCTCGTCCGCATGGAACGAGCCATTAAAGAAAAAATGACCATTACCGAACTTGATACGGCTATGCCCCATGACCTGATCAACGCTAAGCCGGTCCTGGCTGCCGTCAAAGAATTCTTCGGATCGAGCCAGTTAAGCCAGTTCATGGACCAGACCAACCCGCTCTCGGAAATCACACATAAAAGAAGATTGTCTGCCCTCGGGCCGGGTGGACTTACGAGGGAACGGGCAGGGTTCGAGGTAAGAGACGTACATCCGACGCATTACGCGAGGATATGCCCTATCGAGACGCCTGAAGGTCCGAATATCGGCTTGATTACATCTCTTGCAAGCTACGCAAAGATCAATGATTTCGGCTTTATCGAGGCTCCTTATCGTAAGGTCGTCAACGGCAGGGCCACCAGCGAGATTGTCTATCTTTCTGCTTCGGAAGGTGAAGGATTCATTATCGCGGAAGCAACGTCGCCACTTGACAAGAAAGGGCATCTGCTTGGCCCGGTGTCAGCGAGGGTTGGCCATGATTTCAGGATACTTACACCGGAAGAGGTCCAGTACATGGACGTTTCGCCGAAGCAGATCGTCGGCGTTTCAGCAGCACTGATTCCGTTCCTTGAAAATGACGATGCTAACAGAGCCCTTATGGGATCAAACATGCAGAGACAGGCGGTCCCGCTTTTGCGGCCTGATGCGCCGGTTGTAGGCACCGGTATGGAGCACTTTGCCGCAAGAGATTCCGGCTGGCTTGTTATCGCCAAAAGGGCAGGTGTGATCGAAAGTGTCGATTCTTCGCGCATCGTCGTCAGGGTAACCGAAGAAAGTGGAGGTGTTGACATTTATAGCCTGGTTAAATTCCAGAGGTCCAATCAGGGAACATGCATGAACCAGAAGCCTACGGTAAACCCCGGTGAGACTGTCGAAAAAGGTGCCATCCTGGCAGACGGTCCCTCAACTGAATTTGGGGAGTTGGCGCTCGGGAAGAATGTCATCGTTGCGTTCATGCCCTGGGGCGGATACAATTTTGAAGACGCTATGCTTATTAACGAAAAGATGGTTGTGGATGATGTTTTTACCTCAATACACATCGATGAATTCGAGATCGAAGCTCGGGACACCAAGCTCGGTCCGGAGGAAATCACAAGGGACATCCCGAACGTCGGGGAAGAGGCTCTTAAGGATCTCGATGAGAGCGGCATTATCAGGATCGGTGCTGAGATCAAGGCAGGCGATATACTCGTTGGCAAGGTCACCCCGAAAGGAGAAACCATACTGACCCCCGAAGAGAAACTCCTGAGGGCTATCTTCGGTGAGAAGGCCGAAGAGGTCAAAGAAAGCTGTCTTTATGTTCCTCCGGGCATTGAAGGCACTATTGTCGATGTGAGGGTCCTTTCGAGGAAGGGTATCGAAAAGGACGTAAGGACCAAGAGCATCGAAGAAGACGACATCGTCAGACTCCAAAGAGATCTTGATGAAGAGATAAAGATACTTAAAGAAGGGAAGGCCGCCCGTTTCAGAAAGCTTCTTGTCGGACAAAAAGTTGTTGAGGATGTGAAGGATTCGAAGACCAAGGAAGTGGTCTGCCCGAAAGGCAAGAAGCTCACCGAGGCGCAGCTGCTTAGGGTCAAGGATGACCATCTTCTGAAGATCAAGATCGACGACCCCGGTTCGAGGGAGAAGATTGATGAGGCAAACGGAGAGATTAGCCAGTACATACGCTACCTTGAAACGCGTTACCATGAGAGGATCGAACGGGTAAAGAAGGGAGATGAATTACCTCCCGGGGTGAACAAAGTAGTGAAAGTTTATATAGCGATGAAGAGAAAAATTCAGGTGGGGGACAAAATGGCGGGACGCCATGGAAACAAGGGTGTCGTCTCAATGGTCCTCCCCGCGGAAGAGATGCCTTATCTTCCCGACGGCAGCCCTGTGGATATCGTATTGAACCCACTTGGTGTTCCGTCGAGGATGAATGTAGGACAGATATTGGAGGCCCATCTCGGATGGGCAGCCGTTAACCATAATATCTACGTCTCCACTCCTGTTTTTGAAGGGGCGCGTGAAAGCGAGGTTAAGGATCTCCTTAAAAAGGCAGGCTTCCGTACATCAGGACAAATGAACCTTACCGATGGCAGGACAGGAGAGCCTTTCCAAAGGCCGGTTACGGTTGGCTGCATGTACATGCTCAAGCTGCACCACTTGGTTGCAGACAAGATACACGCACGCTCTATCGGACCCTACTCGCTTGTGACTCAGCAACCGCTAGGCGGAAAGGCTCAATTCGGCGGTCAGAGGCTTGGAGAGATGGAAGTCTGGGCGCTCGAAGCCTATGGTGCTGCCCATACCTTGCAGGAGTTCCTGACGGTAAAAAGTGATGATATCAGCGGGAGGTCGCGTATGTATGAGGCCATCGTTAAAGGCGATCCCGTGCTCGAACCGGGCGTTCCTGAATCATTTCATGTATTAATAAAAGAGCTCCAGAGCCTCGGCCTTGATGTCGAACTTCTGGAGAAAAAGAGAAGCAGGGAGGGATAGCTTTGCAGGAAGACATATACGCCCTATTTCAAAAGCCAAAGAACCCTCGGGATTTCGATGCCATTCGGATAAAACTTGCATCACCCGAAAAGATAAGGGAATGGTCTCATGGTGAGGTCAAGAAGCCTGAAACCATCAACTACCGTACGTTCAAGCCGGAACATGACGGCCTCTTCTGCGCAAAGATATTCGGTCCTGTTAAGGATTGGGAGTGTCTCTGCGGCAAATACAAGCGCATGAAGCACCGCGGAGTCATCTGCGACAAGTGCGGCGTCGAGGTCATACAATCAAAGGTGAGAAGGGAGCGCATGGGCCACATCGAGCTTGCGACGCCTGTTGCCCATGTCTGGTTCCTTAGGGGACTACCAAGCAGAATCGGAACGCTTCTCGACATGACGGTGCGGCAGCTTGAGAGAGTGCTCTACTTCGAGGATTACATTGTAATCGATGCGGGAGATACGACGCTCAAGGAAAAGGACCTCCTCTCCGAAGAGGAATACAAGAAGAAGATAGCTGAATTCGGCACTAAGTTCAAGGTTGGCATGGGGGCTGAGGCGATCAGGGAGCTTCTCAAAAAGGTAGATCTTGCGACCCTTGCAAAAGAACTTAAGGAGAAAATAGATGCTGTTTCCTCATTAGGCGTAAAGAAAAAACTTACAAAACGGCTGCGGGTCGTGGATGCATTCACGAAATCAAGCAACAGGCCTGACTGGATGATTCTTGATATCGTGCCGGTCCTGCCGCCCGACCTGAGACCCCTTGTCCCTCTTGATGGTGGCAGGTTTGCAACTTCTGACCTGAACGATCTCTACAGACGCGTTATCAACAGGAACAACAGGTTGAAGAGGCTAATGGAGCTCAAGGCCCCCAGCGTTATCATAAAGAACGAGAAAAGGATGCTGCAGGAAGCTGTCGATGCTCTTTTCGATAACAGCAAAAAAACTAAGGTCCTCAAGGCCGGAGGCAAAAGAGCGCTTAAATCTTTAAGCGATATGATCAAGGGAAAACAGGGGCGCTTCAGGCAGAACCTTCTGGGGAAAAGAGTTGATTATTCAGGTCGTTCGGTCATTGTCGTCGGCCCTGATCTTAACCTCAACCAATGTGGACTTCCGAAGATGATGGCTCTGGAACTCTTCAAACCATTTGTATTCAACAAGCTTGAGGAAAAGGGCTATGCTACAACCATCAAGCAGGCGAAGAAACTCGTCGAGAAGGAAAAGCCCGAAGTTTGGGATGCTCTTGAAGAAGTGATACAGGAACATCCGGTTCTTCTGAACCGAGCGCCGACTCTTCACCGTCTCGGCATACAAGCTTTTGATCCGATACTCGTCGAGGGCAAGGCGATAAGGCTCCATCCGCTCGTCTGCACTGCCTTCAACGCAGACTTCGATGGGGATCAAATGGCCGTACATGTTCCGCTCTCCCTTGAAGCACAAATCGAGGCGAGGGTACTCATGATGTCAGTGAACAACCTCCTTTCTCCTGCCAATGGGAAACCGATTGTTCTGCCGACTCAGGACATGGTCCTCGGCATATACTATTTGACAAAGATGAGAAGGGGCGTAAAGGGAGAGGGAAAGATTTACGCTGATGTCGACGATGTTCGAATCGCGTACGATGCCGGCGCAATCGATGTCCATGCCATGGTCAAGGTAAAGATGAACGGATCCTTTGTCGAAACGACCGTCGGGAGAATGCTCTTCAGCGAGATACTACCCAAAAATGTTCCCTTCACAATGATCAACAAAGAGCTTACTAAAAAGGAGCTCGGAAAGCTGATCGAATATATACATAAAGTTGTGGGTAAGCGGGAAACCGTCATTTTTATGAATAAACTTGAAAAGATAGGGTTCCGTTTCGCGACTCAGTCGGGAATCTCCATCTGCATCGACGACATGCATGTTCCTACAAAAAAAGCGGAACTCATAAAGGACGCTGAAGATGAGGTCATGGAGGTTAGCAAGCAGTATGCAGACGGCCTTATCACCCAAGGCGAGCGGTACAATAAGGTTATTGATATCTGGGCGAACGTGACCGAAAAGGTCGCCGACGAAATGATGAAGGAACTCGGCGCCGAAGATGGGAAATCTCTCTCAGAGGAGGAACTACAGGAGAGTCGCTCGTTCAATAGTATCTTTATGATGGCGGACTCCGGCGCGAGAGGTAGTACGGCCCAGATCAGACAGCTGGCGGGTATGAGAGGCCTTATGGCCAAGCCGTCGGGCGAGATCATTGAAACACCAATTACTGCAAATTTCCGCGAAGGCCTGACCCCGCTTCAATACTTTATATCGACGCACGGTGCTCGTAAAGGGCTTGCGGATACAGCACTCAAGACTGCTAACGCAGGTTACCTTACGCGAAGGCTTGTCGATGTTGCCCAGGATGTTATTTTGATGGAAGAGGACTGTGGTACGCGGGAGGGCATCAGTGTCACGGCTCTTATCGAGGGCGGCGAGATTATCCAGACTCTTGAAGAAAGAATATTTGGAAGAACGGTCGCTGAGACGCTTAAGGACCCGGTCACCCATGAGACGATAGCCGCAAGAAATACGATGGTGGACGATGAACTGTCGAAGAAAATTGTTGAGTCGGGTATAGACAGGGTTAAGATCCGCTCAGTGCTTACCTGTCATTGCAAGATTGGGGTCTGTGGTAAATGTTACGGCAGCGACCTGACAAGGGGTGAGGCCACAGAGATAGGTGAGACCATCGGTATCATAGCGGCCCAGTCCATCGGAGAGCCCGGCACACAGCTGACGATGAGGACGTTCCATATCGGTGGCGCGGCAACAAAAATTATCGAACAAGCCGTGCTAACTGCCAAGAATTCTGGCTTCGTGAAGTTCGTCGACCTTAACGCCGTCAAGAACAAGGAAGGATTTATCACGGTCCTGAACAGGAACGCGATCATCGCAATCGTCGACAAGGCTGGAAGGGAGAAAGAAAAATATAATCTTGTTTACGGGGCAAGGATATATGTCGAAGACAAGCAACGTGTCGAAGCGAACCAGCGCCTCGTCGAGTGGGACCCTTATTCAACGCCAATTCTCACGGAAATCGGAGGCAAGATTGCGCTCGGAGATATCGTAGAAGGCGTAACCTTCAAGGAAGAGGTCGACGAAACAACCGGCTTGGCCCATAAGGTCATCATCGATTATCCGGCCAACATGAGGCCGAGAATTTCGATAAAAGACAACTCAGGCAAGACCGGAAAGATCCCCGGTTCCAACAATCCTGCCCGGTATATGCTGCCTTCCGGAGCCCATATGCTTGTTGAAAGGAATGAGGAGATGGCACCTGGAGATATCCTCGCCAAGATACCGCGCGAAACCACCAAGACGAAGGATATCACCGGTGGTCTGCCGAGGGTTGCGGAACTTTTTGAGGCAAGAAGGCCGAAGGAACAGGCTATGGTTACGGAAATCGACGGCATTGTCGAATTCAGGGGTGCACATAAAGGCATGCGTGTTGTTGTGGTCAAGGGGGGTGATGAATCAAGGGAATATCTCATCCCCAAAGGTAAACATGTTACCGTCCACGAAGGCGACTGGGTTAAGGCAGGGGAGCCACTCATGGACGGCTCGGTGAATCCTCACAGCATACTCGACATACTCGGTCCTAAGGAGCTGCAGCGCTACCTTGTCGATGAAGTGCAGAAGGTGTATCGGCTCCAGGGCGTTTCGATAAGTGACAAACACATAGAAGTCATTGTCCGACAGATGATGAAGAAGATTCGCATTGAGGATTCGGGCGATAGCATATTCCTCATTGGGGACGAAGTCGATAGGATGGTTTTTGTTGAGGAGAATGAGAGGGTCAAGAGCGAGGGCGGTAGAGCTGCTCACGGAAAGCCCCTGCTCCTCGGCATCACCAAGGCGTCCCTTGCGACCGAAAGCTGGGTTTCTGCAGCATCATTCCAGGAGACGACCAGGGTCCTTACTGAAGCGGCACTCAGCGGTGGCGTGGACGAGTTGAAAGGACTGAAGGAAAACGTCATAATGGGAAGGGTCATTCCTGCCGGAACTGGCATGCCAATTTATCGGGATACGTTCATTGAGGGTGACTTCTATGCTATGCAGATAGAAGAGGAAAGCAAGGCGGCGACAGAAGAAAGCTAAACTCTGGCAGTCAGGAATGTCATAACAGGCCATGGATGCGATTTGAAGAACGCTCCATGGCCTGGTTTTGTTTATGGACCGCAATAACTGCTCCTTGTTCTCCATCGTTAAATGTATATATATTACATGAATGATATCCTATTCATTAAGCACGGACTATGAATACGGACACAGATAAGAGACATGCCCGATAGCCCACGCTTTTTAGCCGACGTTATGCTCGGCAGCCTTGCCAAATGGCTGAGGATCATGGGATACGATACGCTCTACTTCCGACTGATCGATGATAACGAACTCGTTAGAATTGCAAAGCAGGAAAACAGGATGCTCCTCACGAGAGATATGGGAATCTGTAGGAGGAAGAAGGCCGGTGACTGCCTTCTTATCCGGAGCCAGGACACCGTTGAACAGATCAAGGAAGTCTTCAAGGCCTTCGGCGCTCGATCCGGTAAAGTTGTTTCAGCACAACGCTGTGTTTCCTGTAACGGCGAGCTTCTGCTCGTTGAAAGGAGCGCTATTTTTGCAGAGGTTCCCGAGTATGTCCTATGGAACGCGAAAGCTTTTTTAAAATGCGGGGATTGTGGTAAAGTCTACTGGGAAGGGTCTCATAGAATCATGATTGACGCTGTTATCGCTGCTATCAATAAAGACATGGAGGCTCGCTGAAGGCATTGAGAAAGAGATTCATATTGGCCCTGGCACTCATCTTCCTCGTCATCGCTTTTGGTACCGCTGGCTACCAACTCATAGAGGGGTGGAATTTCCTCGATGCCCTGTATATGACAATAATTACGCTTACAACCGTCGGATATAGAGAGGTCCATGAGTTGTCTAGCAAAGGAATGATATTCACTATTGTCCTTTTGCTGGTGGGGGTCGGTACAGTGCTGTATGCGCTCAGTGCCGGCGCGAAATTAATCCTTGAGGGTGAGCTTCAGGAACTGTTCGGGAGGAAAAGATTGGAGAAGAAGATAAAAGAACTTAAGGGCCATTATATCGTGTGTGGGTTTGGAAGGATGGGCAGGATTATCTCCAGGGAACTGAAGGCGAAACATGTTCCCTTTGTAGCTATCGAGAAAAGTTTCGATGCTGCGACGCGTACTGACGACCTTCTCATTATAGCGGGTGATGCTACCAATGATGACGTTTTGAAAGAGGCAGGTATCGAAAGGGCGCGGGGACTTATATCAGTTTTGCCTACAGACGCCGAAAACCTTTATGTAGTCCTCAGCGCACGTGAACTGAACCCGGACCTTCAAATTGTTGCCCGGGCGGGCGAGGAGGGATCTGAAAACAAGTTGAAGCGGGCCGGTGCCAACAAGGTTGTTTCTCCGTATCACATTGGTGGCCTGCGGATCGCCCACAGCGTGTTGCGGCCTGCTGTTGTTGATTTCATCGAATTCGCCACAAAGACAGGGAATATTGAACTCCAGATGGAAGAAGTAACAATTCCTACAGGCTCGATTATGGAGGGCCAGTCGATTGACCAGTGCGGCATCGGCAGGGAACTCGGAATCATTATTGTCGGCATTAAGCGCGCCACTGGTGAAATGAAGTTCAATCCGACCTCCCGCAGCAGTATAAAAGCCGGAGACACATTGATAGGGCTTGGCGAGATATCCAAGCTCAGGGTACTCGAAGAAATGTCGCGGAAGATGAAGCCAGCGGCCGTTTAGAACAGCACTACATAAGCTAGGAAAATCAGGAATATTAATACATAGACGGCAATATATTTATTTTTCGATAGAGGTCCGACTATCTTGCCCTGATAGAAGACGTGAAGCACGTAACTTCCGGCAATCACTCCCGCTGCCAAAGCTGCCAGACATAGACTACGAATAACGCTTCCTGGAATAGTGAACGCAAGCGTCTCCATGTTGATGCCGACCTGTCGTCCCAGGACAGGCAGGAGATTGCCTGCATTGGACAGAAAGTAATGAAGCCGATAGGCGAGTTCTCCGGTAAAGGCCAGAGGGACAAGGATTGGGACCATTGGAGAAAAGAGACCTAAGACATCATTTTTGATTCGGATAAAAAGGGTGGCTCCCACTCGGATGACGGTTAGGACGAACAGAGACCCACAGATGAGAAGAACCGTAAAGGCGATCAGATTGGAACTGAAGAAAAAGGCCTCTACCAATCCATACCAGTGACGGTGCTGTGTAAAACGTGCGAGTTGTGATCCCATAAAAAATGGGATTATATATGAATAGGTAAGATAGGTCGTTTTCTGCGATGTCAGCGCCACATGAGAGGTAAGTTCAGCCAAAGGGTTTCTCAGGTAAATAGCCGGCGAGTTCTTTTCACAGAGCGTTACGCAATGCCCACATACAAGGCAGTAGAAGTTACTTTTAACATTGATGGCGCCGAGATAGATAGGACACCCTGGCTTTCTACCGCTGCCCCGCTTGCAGGCAAAGGTCTTGCAGGTTCTACACTTCGACTGATCCGCCCTGAATTCGGTTAACGCAATCGTCGCGGCGGAGCCTATGATCTTGCCGAGAGGACATGCGTGACGGCACCATGCTTGCCCTTTGAAAAGTATGGCCATAAGTGTTGCTCCAAACAAGATGCTCAAAAGGAGATAGGCCGTCCCTGCAGGCCATTCCTTCATGTTCGTGACCGATTCAACCCAGATGATTAGACCCAGAAGGAGTACCGAGAGATGGACAAAGAATTTTCTCAGGGACTGAGGGACGTCGAGGTTCAGGCTTAATCCATATTTTTGAAAGAGCCGGCCCAATCCGGGGAAGGGACAAACGCCGCACCACAATTTGCCAAAAAAGAACCAGCTCAGGACAACACTTGTCCACCATATGCCCCAGGATATAAAAAGGGAAATATTGCGGTTTGGGTCCTGAGGGCCAAAAAGACCCATCAGGATGAGGGATGTAAAAAACAAATCGCCCGCAGTACGTGCGTACAGAAGATTTAGCCTGTTAGCAAAGAATGCCTTGAAGCGTGGAAAGACCTCAAAGAGATTGACCCGGGAGTCTTTACAGCATTCTGTGAAGCATTTGAATGCCTTCCTGAAATGAGGCATTGCTTTGACCCGCCCGCCTGCCCTTTAAAAAAGTTATTGGATGATGTGGAATACCTGAAGCCGAATCCTGGCCCTGGTACATCCGCCGTAACCATGAAATTATGGAATTGTCGGCAATCTATAAATAAGGCAGATTCAATCAACTTACTACCATGAAAATCTAACATAAATATGAGTAATTATCATAATCATACGGTCTGTTACTTAGTCAGAGTGGCGATCGTACTTTGCTTTGGGGGTATCGGAGACTAATACAATACTTTTTATTATATAGCTCGCTTTACAGAAATATATTATACTTATTTTAGATACCATAGAAAAAGAACTAAGGAGAAATTGTGCAATATGTAATATTAAGGTTGTCCATCAATGCTCTATCGCTTGCTGCGGCTATAAGGTTGATTAACGGCATTACTTTTGCGGGAGAGTGGTGGAAGATCCTTATCATTGCCGCTCTCTTCGGTCTGGTCAATGCCCTGATAAAGCCGGTGGTACAGCTTTTCACTTTTCCCTTGATCATCGTCACACTCGGTCTCTTTACCCTGGTGATTAATGCGACGATGCTCGCAGTTACGGCTGTCCTTTCGGGGCCACTGCATCTCGGGCTGGGGATCGACGGTTTCTGGCCCGCGTTCTGGGGTGCGCTGGTGATTAGTCTTGTCAGCACGTTGCTCTCCTGGATCACCGGTATGAACAGGAGATAATCGAGCCGGATAATATGGAGGTGTTTCATGGGCCTATTTGCAGTGCTTGGGTTTATCGTATGGGTTTTCCTCACGGTATTGATCTTCAGGAAGGCCGGCTATTCTGGAGTACAGATGATCCTTCTGTTCGTACCGATTGTGAATCTCGTGATATTTGTCTGGTTTGCCCTTACTGAATGGCCGATTCAGAAGGAGTTGAGAGACCTGAAAACAAGGAATATAACGCCCGGTGCGATGTAGGAGGGAAACAGCCTAGAGGCCATTCTTACGAATCAACTGACGATGAGCTTGCCCTGATCGCATAGATAAGGTATCCAGTGGTGATTATGGCATTTATGAGCCACGGCGACGGTATAGTTATCTTGAAGAAAATAATTAGCGTATTGAGGATAATAACCGGCGTTAGGGAAATTGCTGCGAGTCGCATCAGTACCTGATAATTGAGACCGATCTTCAGTGCCCGCGAAAAGAACAATCCTATCAGAGCGTACATCAGGACCTGTCCGCTCCGAAAGGCGAAGGAAAAAAGCAGTGCAAAGGGATATAGTAGGATGGCAAACCATTCAGAGAAAACTTCGAGCCAATCATAAACAAGGGCCTTGTCGATAGTCATATCGCCAAGTTCTGACAGACTGATAATTCGGGTGCCCTGAAGGCTGTTTTTAAAAAATAACTGTGTCTTAGTGACCAGTATTGTGGCCTTTGAATTCTCTAATGAAGTGATCTGTCCAGTTGTATCGATGATCATGACGGGATCTCCCTTTTCCGGATCTTTCACGATAGATGGCTGGGGTTCGGCAATCGAGGCCTGACCTTTTGATATTACAATGGAAGGGAGTTGGTTTACATACTTGGGGGCCTCGTCATCGACGTATGTAGAAATATCGGCATCCAATCGGATCATTCCCGGTATCCAGCAGAGGGCTAGCAGCGAGAGGAGATAGAGAAAACAAAACCAGGTCGACCAGTTATTCGTTATGTCCCGGTAGAGGGATTTCGAATAGAAAGCCATGTAAAGGGGATGTATGATAGTGTACTGTTTCATTGTGCCCGTCAAGCAGACGGACTCTATTTTACTTTTTCGTGAACGAATAAGACAACCGTCTGGCGATATGTGGTTGCGCTGCACGTCCGGTTTTTAGTATCTTAAGTAGAACTGTCTTTATTGCAGTGCCGTGTTATTGTGTTTTTATCCTATAGCCGGAGTGGCGGAACTGGCAGACGCAAGGGACTTAAAATCCCTCGATGCTCGCATCGTACGAGTTCGACCCTCGTCTCCGGCACCAAATATTTTGTTTAGTGAGGACTATGAACATGACTATTAAGAAAGCGATATTCCCCGCAGCTGGTCTTGGCACGCGTTTTTTGCCGGCCACCAAGGCATCCCCCAAGGAGATGATGCCGTTGGTCGATAAGCCTTTGATCCAGTATGGTGTCGAAGAATGCATAACCTGCGGCATCGAGGAGTTTATCATAATCACAGGGAAGAACAAACGGGCCATCGAGGACCATTTTGATTCGGCCTATGAGCTTGAGGAGAAGCTTAAGCATTCGGGCAAACAGAAACTTCTTGATGAGATTAACAAGCTGCAGTATATCAAATTCGCCTACATCCGCCAACGGGAGGCCCTGGGACTCGGACATGCCATTCTTTGTGCCAAGCCTTTCGTCCGGGATGAACCCTTTGTTGTCATACTGAGCGACGATGTGCTTGAGCCTGGATCCACGGTGCTGAAAGAGATGATACGGATTTACGAGGAGAAACAATCGCCGGTAATCGCGGTCGAGGAAGTCCCGACGGACGAGGTCCACCGATACGGTATCATCGATGGCGTTCTTAAGGGGAAGGTATACGAGATTAAGGACCTTGTCGAGAAGCCTAAGGCCGGTGAGGCTCCTTCTAACCTAGGAATAATCGGCAGGTATATCCTTACGCCGGACATATTTGAAATACTCGAAAAACAGAAGCCCGGTGCAGGCGGCGAGATCCAGCTTACGGACGCCCTGAGGACCCTTGTTAAAAAAAGACCTATTTATGGATATCCTATAAAAGGGAGACGCTTCGACGCCGGGGATAAACTCGGTTATTTAAAAGCAACGGTTGATTTTGCTCTCAAAAATAAGGAACTTGCAGCAGGATTCAGGAAGTACCTTATTGAAAAAGTTAAAACCTTGCAATGAAGAAAGTTTTGAAGGGGTTATTTTTTTATGAGGTCGAGTCATGCAGCGACCCCCTCATTGATCTTTATGAAACTGGGGATTACTTGGTCTGTGACGTCGACCTTCCGGGTGCGGATCTTTCAAGGCTGTCCATAAGGGTTTATGAAGATCTACTGCTCATCGAAAGCGCGGGCTTTCAGGAGAGCGATCAGGAGATGTTCCCGGGAGGTTTTAAATATCTCTGCATGGAGCGGAGTCCTAAAGGTTTCAGAAGGGTAGTAAAGCTTCCTGTTCTTGTCAATACGCTTGCAGCTGTTGCAAGCTATAGCGAAGGGGTGCTTAAAGTAAAATTTCCGAAGCTGAAGGGTAAATTGATCAGGGTTTCAATAGAGAGAAAGGGAAATTGATCCATTCGGAGGAGTGCAATGAGCGAGGCTGAAAAATACGAAGAAGTATCTGAGAAAGAGGTTGAGATACCGGGATCGCTCCCTGTCCTGCCTGTCAGAGATATAGTGGTTTTCCCCTATATGATAATTCCTCTGTTTGTCGGAAGGGATATTTCGATCAAAGCGATTGACCATGCGCTGAATACGAACCGCATGGTCGTCCTTATGAGTCAGAAGGATATTAATATTGAATCGCCGACGCCCGACGATCTCTATTCGGTCGGCACGGTATGCATGATCATCCGCATGTTGAAATTGCCTGATGGCAGGGTCAAGATACTCGTCCAAGGCTTGAGCAAGGTCAAGGCCATCGATTTTACGCAGGCTGACCCCTTTTTCATTGCGAATATCGAGAAGTTGCCAGAGCAGAAGTCGGAGGGAGTCTCTCTCGAAAACGAGGCTCTTATCAGGAACGTCAAAGAACAGCTCGATAAGGCGGTCACCCTTGGCAGGACAATACTGCCGGATGTCATGGTAGTTATAGAGAATATCGACGACCCGGGGAGGCTTGCAGACCTAATTGCGTCGAACCTTGGGCTCAGGACCGAGCAGGCTCAGGAAATCCTCGAGATGGCTGATCCAGTTGGTCGGCTCAAGCGCATCAGCGAGATACTGGCCAGGGAGATACAGCTGCTTACGATACAGCAGAAGATTCAGACCGAGGCACGGGGAGAGATCGACAAGACACAGAGGGAATATTTCCTGCGGGAGCAGCTTAAGGCTATCCAGCGGGAGCTTGGTGATATCGACGAGCGCGCTGAAGAAGTCAGCGAATTCAGGAAAAAGATTGAAGACGCCAAAATGCCGGAAAAGGTCATGAAGGAAGCTGAGAAGCAGTTGAAGAGGCTCGAAAAGATGCATCCTGATAGCGCCGAGGCGGGTACGATAAGGACCTATCTTGAATGGCTGACCGAATTGCCTTGGTCCAAGAGCACTAAGGATCAGCTTGATATCAAGCTGGCCGACAAGGTGCTGAACGAAGATCATTACGACCTCGAAAAGGTCAAAGAAAGGATTCTTGAATACCTGAGCGTTAGAAAACTCAAAGAGAAGATGAAGGGTCCCATCCTTTGTTTTATCGGGCCTCCCGGCGTAGGAAAGACCTCTCTTGGGCGCTCCATTGCGCGGTCTCTTGGAAGAGAATTTATCAGGATGTCGCTCGGTGGTGTTCGTGACGAGGCCGAGATACGCGGCCACCGGCGGACCTATGTTGGCGCCCTTCCAGGCAGGATCATCCAGGGTATCAAACAGGCGGGAACAAATAATCCTGTTGTTATGCTCGATGAAATCGACAAGATCGGCTCAGACTTCAGGGGCGATCCCTCTTCGGCGCTCCTTGAGGTGCTCGATCCTGAGCAGAACAATTCTTTTATGGACCATTACCTTGCTGTGCCTTTTGATCTTTCTAGGGTAATGTTCATAACGACAGGCAACCTGACCGACACTATCCCTGGACCACTCAGGGATCGCATGGAGATACTCTATCTATCGGGTTATACGGACGAGGAGAAACTGCAAATTGCTAAGAAGTACCTCGTACCGAAACAGCTTGAGGAGCACGGAATCACCACAAAGCTGTTGAAGATCAACGACTCGGCCATAGGCCGTATCATCTCGCACTATACACGCGAGGCGGGAGTGCGTAACCTCGAGAGGGAAATCGCAAACCTGTGTAGAAAGGTTGCAAAGCGGGTGGCAGAGGGTAAGGCTAAGGTATTCAGTATGACCGCCAATAACATCTCGAAATACCTCGGCATTCCCAAGTACCTACCTGAAGAGGAAATGAAACGAAACGAGGTCGGCGTTGCGACCGGCCTTGCCTGGACCGAGGCAGGCGGCGATGTCATATTTATCGAAGCGACGCTGATGAAGGGGAAGGGCATATTGACCCTCACCGGGCAACTTGGCGACGTCATGAAGGAATCGGCCCAGGCAGCATTAAGCTATGTGCGATCAAAGGAAAAGGAACTCGGCATAAGTGCCGATGCTTTTTCACAAAGCGACCTGCATATTCATGTCCCGGCGGGAGCGATCCCTAAGGACGGACCTTCTGCGGGCATCACGATGGCGACGGCCATAGCATCTGCATTCACCGGCAGGCAGGTACGGCGCGATGTTGCGATGACCGGAGAAATCACCCTCCGTGGCAGGGTGCTTCCTATCGGTGGCCTTAAGGAGAAGACCCTTGCCGCCAAAAGAATGGGGATCAAGACGGTTGTGCTGCCGAAGAGGAACAAGAAAGACCTTGATGACCTGCCGACCTATGTGAAGGAAGGTATGAATTTTGTGATCGTTGATACTGTCGATGAGGTGCTTAAGACTACCCTTGTGGAACAAAAAAAAGCCTCGTTCCCGGCTGCGAAACAGAAGAAAGTTGCTCATGCACAGTCGGGAAACAGCAGGGGCGCAAAAAAAATAAAAATTGCAACTACTAGGAATGCGGCTCTTTCAGACAGGAGAGTTAAGACTTCTCAAAGAAGTAAGAGAAAGGTTTAGACTCAGTCCGGATGAAAAAGGTGTCGTCGTCGGTATCGGCGATGACGCCTCAGTGATCGCCCCTCATCATAAAAAAACTATCGTCACCACGGATATGATGAACGAGGGGGTCCATTTCGATCTGGGCTATACCTCGCCCTTTCATTTGGGATTTAAAATCGTATCGGTTAATGTGAGCGATATTATGGCCATGGGAGGGGTCCCGAAGTACCTCTTCATCGATCTCGCTTTTACGCGCGCTGCAGATGACGAATTTTTCAAAGGGATCTATGACGGAATAGAGCAGGCCCTGTGTCTTTACCGAGTGCAGCTCTTGGGTGGAGATCTCTGTGCGGCGAGGTGCGACACCATTCTTTCGGCGACAGTAATCGGCGACGGCGAGAGGATTGTTACACGAGCTGGTGCGATCCCCGGCGACAGGATTTATCTCACATCGTCGACGGGAGACTCGGCCTGCGGGCTTGAGATATTGAGACGGCTCAATAACGAGGGGAAAGAAAGAATAAAGAAGATCAGACATTGGAGACAAAATGCGGAAGCAGAAGAGTATAGCGATATGCCCTTGCAGCTGGCAGGAGGGGATCCTGATAGATTGGAATTGAAAAAAGGTGATGGCATGATCACGATAAAATGGGAGACTGCCAGGCCCCTCTTGGTCCGGCATCTCATGCCTGTGGCGAGGGATTCCCAATATATGGCACCTTATGCTTCCTCCATGCTCGATGTGAGCGATGGACTCTTTATAGACCTGTCCAGGATCTGCGACGAGAGCGGGACTGGCGCCATTGTATACCTAGACAAAATCCCCCTCTCAGAAGGACTCAAAGAGGTATCGGGATTATTGGACAGAGACCCTCTTGACTTTGCCTCATCGGGAGGGGAGGATTACGAGATTCTTTTCACCGCTCCCGATTTTCCGTTGGAATCGTATAACCAGGCACACGATACAAAAGTATCCTGTATCGGTGAAATCACGCGCGAGGAGAGAGCATTAGTTAATAAAGAGGGAAGGAAGTCAGCACTGAAAGCGGAAGGATATCAGCACTTTGGCCCTCCGGGATAAACTGCGGCAGGTCATCGGGGTCAAAGACTCTCCCCGCAAGATTGCCCTGTCCTTCGCGATCGGCATATTCCTCGGAATGTCTCCACTGCTCGGTCTTCATACCATCCTTGGCATACTTGCAGCGTGGCTTTTTAGGCTGAATAAATTTGTTACAATAGTGGGAGTGTACGTTACTAATCCGTGGACGATTGTTCCAATATTTACCTTTGCCACCTGGCTAGGAGGAAGGCTGCTGGGACTGGAGCATATTTTGCCGGACATTAACTGGCATTCTATGGGAATATCCGAGCTTATTAGAGACCTGGAACCGATATTGCCGCCTTTTATTGTTGGGTCCGTATTCCTTGGGCTGGTCTGCGGGGTTGTTGGGTATGCCCTGATCTATTATGCGATTGTCAGACAAAGGAAAGTGGGAAGGACCCAATGACCGCTTTTTATCTTACCACTCTAGGTTGCCCTAAAAACATGGTGGACTCGCGCCATCTGCTGGAGTCCTTTGTTTCAGAGGGCCTTATTTCCGTTAATGCACCTGAGGATGCCGATATCATTCTGGTGAATACGTGCGGATTCATCAGGGACGCAAAGGAAGAGTCGATCTCTGAGATATTGGAACTCTCGAGACTCAAGAGTAGCAGCGGGAGGGATATGAAGAAACTCCTCGTCTTCGGGTGCTTGGCCCAGAGATACATGGATGAGCTTCTCAAAGAGATACCTGAAATAGATGGCATCTGGGGAGTAGGTGAGGAGAGGGCGATTATCGAATATTGTATGAATGTTGAAAAACGGCCGGAAGTCAGGAATCAGAAGTCAGAAATCAGAGTCCAAAAGCCTAAAGGTAGAAGCAGTGAAGCTGCGTCATCTTTTGCGTATCTTAAGATCGCCGAAGGGTGTGACAAGAAATGCACTTTCTGTGTCATCCCGTCGATAAGGGGAACATTTAGGAGTATTACGCGCAAGTCAATCCTCGAAGAAGCGCACACGTATGTCCGGAGTGGCGTGAAGGAACTCATCCTTGTGGCACAGGACATAACTAATTATGGTAAGGAGTGGAAGGAGTACGACCTTATTGCGCTGCTTAGGGACATGGTGTCGATCGAAGGTGATTTCCGAATCAGACTTTTATACCTCTACCCGACCGAGATAACGGACGATCTCCTCAATCTTATTGTGACCGAAGAAAAAATATGTAAATATCTCGATATCCCGCTTCAGCATTCTGAAGACCGTCTGCTAAGGCTTATGGGCAGGCGCGGCACGCGCAAGGAATATACGAAGCTCATCAGGACGATCAGGCGTAAAATACCCGGCGTTACCCTGCGAACAACATTTATCGTCGGCTTCCCTTCGGAAACCGAAGAGGACTTCAGGGGACTCGTCGATTTCATCGAGGAAATGAGATTCGAGAGGCTTGGGGTCTTTACCTTTTCTAAAGAGGAAGGCACTCCGTCGGCGAAGTTAAAGGGGCAGATACCCGAAAGAGTCAAGAAACGGAGGCTTGACGAGATCATGAGTCGTCAGGCTGCCATCTCGCTTGAAAAGAATAGGGATCTTGTCGGAAAGAGGTTTAGGGTAATAATAGATGAAGTCGATAAGGATGTCATTATAGGCAGGCTCTGCTCTCATACGCCGGAGATAGACGGAGTGGTCATAGTCGATAATTCCCCTGTTCGCCATCTTAAACTAAGAGGTTGCGATGAGGAGTTAAACAGTCGGAAGTCAGAACTAAAGATTGGGGAATTTGCATATGTTGAAATCGTCGGTGCCTATGATTATGATGTGAAGGGTATTTTGGTCGAAGATTGACGGTCCCTAAATGAAAAAGATTCCCATACTCCATCTGATACTCTTCATTATCACATTTCTGACGACGCTTGCTGCGGGCGCTCTTCAGAAGGGTATCAATATTCTGCAAGAACCTCAACGCATCATCGAAGGGTTCCCCTTTGCAGTTACTTTGATGACGATACTCCTGATCCATGAGCTGTCTCATTACCTCGCAGCAAAGAAACATCATACGATTGCGACACTGCCTTATTTCATTCCGGCGCCCACATTTTTTGGTACATTCGGTGCTTTTATTAAGATGAAGTCCCCTATTGTCACGCGGAGGGCTCTCATCGATATCGGTGCATCAGGGCCTCTCGCGGGATTTGTCGTTTCTGTATTTGCCTGCATTGCGGGTCTTGGTATGTCAACAGTTGTAACAATTTCCACTTCAGAGGGAGTGCTCACTCTCGGAGATTCTCTTTTGTTCTCATGTCTTTCAAGGGTTATCCTTGGTATCACTCCCGACAATGCAGAGATCCTGTTGCATCCGGTTGCCTTTGCAGGGTGGATTGGTCTCTTCGTAACATCTCTCAACCTCATTCCTGTGGGACAGCTCGACGGTGGACATATTGCCTTCGCACTTTTCGGTGACAAGCATAAAAATGTATCCATCGTCCTCATTGTCATCCTTGTGGTTATGGGAATATTCTTCTGGGAGGGATGGGCTTTCTGGGCGGGTCTGATGCTACTCCTGGGAATAAAGCATCCGCCGGTACTCTACTGGGAGTTGCCGCTCGACAGGCGAAGAAAAACAATAGGCTTCATCGCTTTGATCATCTTTATCATCACCTTTGTCCCGTCACCGTTCAAAGTGACTTTATAACTATCACTTCGCCCAAGACTTATAATCACGATGAAAGGAATTCAAAATGAGATACAAGAGAATCACGAGTCTTTCAAATCCGCTCATCAGGAAAGCGATCGAAGTAAAGAAGAGGAAACTAGGCTCAGCTGAAGAGCTGTTTCTCGTGGAGGGGCCTCATCTTGTCGGAATGGCGGCTTCGGCCTCTATCCTGATCAAAGAGGTCTTCCATACTGAGACCTTTATGCGCAAGGAAGAGGGGAAAATGCTTCTTACTCAACTGGCCGTTATGCAGTCGCCCCCCGAAGTGCGTGTGGAGGTTCCGGATGAGATTATGTTACGGATATCCGACACCGAATCCTCGCAGGGTATTGTCGCACTTGTTGCTCATAATCCGTGCAAGTTTCGCGAGCTGGTTGTGTCAGGGAAGTCACTTATTGCGGCGTGCGACGGCATTCAGGATCCCGGCAACCTGGGGACTATCATCAGAGTTGCCGATGCCGCAGGCGCTGACGCTGTCGTTATGCTACCGGGAACGTGCGACCCCTTGTCTCCAAAAACAGTGAGGGCGACGGCCGGCAGCATATTCAATATTCCCGTAATAATATGCGGATATTCCGAGTTTCTCGAGTACGTCGCTTTAAAGACGCTTGATCTGATCGTTACCGATATTCGGGCTCGGAGGTCTCTTTATGAGAGCGATTTAAGCAAACCTGTTGCTTTTGTTTTCGGCAACGAATCTCGCGGCGTTAGCGAAGTCCTGAGATCGAAGACAATAGAGTCTGTAAAAATACCGATTCCGGGCAAGGCGGAGAGTTTGAACGTAGCCATTGCCGCAGCCGTATGTCTCTATGAAGCGGTGCGGCAGAGGAGCGGATGATAATCCCTTCTGCGTGAAGGGAGGAAAATGATCTCAGAATTATCTACTGCTTCAGAATGGTTCAATAATAATGCTTAAAACAATAACCGCGCTAGAGGAAAGAATTGTAAGAGACCTTCAAATTTGATATCTTGTATGTAGGGTGCGTTTGGGTCAAACGGAGGGTGATAATAAAATTTGTGATTTAAACGATAAGGAGGAGTCGAAGTGATGGTTTGCAAACGGATTTTCTGAAGGAGCCAGTGCTCCTGAGGATACTCAACCTATTTGACAAGAAAGGAGGTTATATCAAGTTTTGTTTCGCGGCTGATTGTGATTGTTTTGAAAACTAAAGAAACGGAGGTATGTATATGAATGAGATTGTTTTAAGAAGAGTCCTATTTGTGTTTATGCTTATTCTTTCTGTCTTTTTGCTGGTCGGATGCGCCAATATGGAGAAGAGACCCGAATACAGATCCGGATATTTGTACTATCCCTCGGAATTAGTCAACGCAGATCGAGCGCTGGATCAGGCTCGCACGGCGGGCAAAGATAAGGAATGTCCGGCAGAATTTAATGCGGCAAAAGATATGGTAGATAAGGCATATGAGGCCTATATGGCATGCCATACGCAGGAAGCTATAGATATGGCTAGGGAAGCGATGGACAAAATTAAGGCACTCTGCCCGCTGAAACCGGTTCCGCCGGTCCCTGCTCCTGTCACTGTGCCCGCACCGGAGCCGAAAAAAGAAGTACTGCCAGCTGCTGCGAAAGTGGAGCCCAAGCCTATAATTCTCGATGATGTACATTTCGATTTCGACAAGGCAACTCTCACTTCTGAGGCTCAAGGTATACTCAAAAAGAATATTGAGACCCTGAAGGCTAATCCTGGGACTTCGGTCAGGATAGAGGGCAATACTTGTCAGCATGGAGCCGATGATTACAACATGAGGCTCAGCGAGAGAAGGGCCGGTGCCGTGAAGGAATTCCTTGCGAAAGAAGGCGGCATTGACGAGTCACGGATGACTACAATCGCATACGGTAAAACGAGGCCTTTGTGCGAGGAGAATCCGACCCCCAAGAATAAGAACGATGAATGCATGAAATCCAACAGGAGGGTCCATTTCGAGATCGTCGTAAAATAAGGTATAAAATAAGGTATAATAGGTTTAACGGTAGGGGTGGGATGTCCTCCCGCCCCTTATTTTTTATGCAGAGGCAGGTAGCTTGTTGTGAATAACCTATTTCTTCGTTTTCTTAAATCCGCATTCCTTTTTTTCGCCATCATTGTTTCCTCATGTGCCACGCAAAAAGAGAACGTCTATGTTCCACCGCCTGAAAAAAAGATCCTTTCGGAAAAACCACTTCCTGAAGTTGTCTATCATCCTGAGGTCAGAGAACCGGTTGCCCCGAAGGAACAACCGTGCGAAGAGGATACGACGACGAGCATCAACAGAAGCGGTATTGAGAATATGCCTTTTATGAGAATTAATTTCATTGATATTGATGGTGATGGAATGCAGGACATGGTCGTCGGCAACAAAAACGGGTATGTCTATCGGTATAAAAATTCCGGAGAACCCCTTGTGCGCCCGTGGCAACAGACCTTCGGATACTTTGATGGCGTAAAGGCAGGTGCCTTTTCGTCTCCCGCCCTTGCGGACCTGGACGGAGACGGCAAGGCTGAACTCATTATCGGCACGGGGGGATTCTCTTCGGATTCGGGAAAGCTGTTCTTTTTCAGAAACGAGGGAAGCGTAACCAATCCTTCGTGGAAGAGGATTAACGACCTCTCCATCGCGATCGGAAACGATGCGGCGGTGACAGTAGCCGATTACGATTTCGACGGTAAGCCCGACATCATTGCATGCAATTCAGAAGGGAAGATATTTTTTTTCAAAAATGTCTCAACCGGTCGTGATTTGAAATTCATAAAAGATGCAAACCCTCCTATCAAAGCCAACTTCGGAATGTATGCGGTACCAACGGCAAAAAAAATCGGCGATAAAGTATTTCTTGCTATAGGCAACAGTATGGGGAAACTCTTTCTGTTTGAGATAAGAAAGAACGGAGGCAGACTTTCTGCCAGGCAGATCAAAGTCGCGGTCACGTCAAAGACCTTTGCATCGCCGGCTTTCGCGAGTCTTTTGGATAGGGGTAGAATTGACCTTGTTGTGGCCGATGGCGACGGGGTGCTCTCCTATTATGAAAACGCGAAAGGTGACTTTACGTCCCTAAGAAAAAATGAGGGCCTCTTCAACAACAGGATTTTTGCAGGTCCTGTTTGCACCCCAACTCTTTCATGTGTTGGGTCCAAGACATATATGGTGATAGGCAACATGGACGGGACCCTCAGGCTTTTCGAGCATACCAATGCTGACCATGGCATCCCATGGATTGAGAGACCCGGATATTTCAGCGGCATAAAGGTACAGGGCTTTTCTCGCGGAATACTTACCAGTTGGGATGGGAAGAGCATGCTTGTTACGGGACAGGGGAATGGAAATGTTCGTGCTTTTATCGACACTGGCACGAAAAAAGTGGCCTGGAAAGAGAGGGAGCGTTTCTTTCAGGGGGTACATATAAAGGAACACAGTACCCCAGTGGCATTTGACCTCAACGGAGACGGGGAATGGCAACTCATCTCCGGCGCCGCCGACGGTCGAGTCTATGTGTACCATATAAAAGAAATGAAAAAAGGGCTTCCTGTCTGGGAACGGATCGAAGGGGGCTTGAACGATATAAAGGTCAACGGTTTTTCCGCGCCAACAGTTGTCAAAGACGATCAGGCTGTCTACCTTTTTGTTGGGCAGCAGGATGGCAGGATACGGACCTTCAAGGCCGATATCGGAGGCGCTTCTCTTGACTACCAGTCGCTCAGGTTCCAAGAAACTGGTCTGCTGTCCCATATCCGCATGAACGAGCACAGTTCGCCATTTGTTTCGTTGAACAATGGGGTTTTTGATATCATATCAGGCGATTACAATGGGAATCTGCGGCATTTTTTCTGCAAAAAAAGCCTGATGTAATCTCGGTCCTGCTGGACCTTAAAGTATTAATAGTCCCTATATTAACATTTCATGAAGCAATTAGGTATACTATTACATTCATCGAAAATCAATCATTGTAAGGAGAGCTTTATATGAAGGTTATTCTCAAGACTGATGTGAAAGACCTTGGCCATGTCGGCGAGGTCGTTAATGTAAAGGATGGCTTTGCAAGGAACTTTTTGGTCCCTCAAGGGCTTGCTGTAGAGGCAAGTACGAAGAATGTTAAGGTATTCGAACATGAAAAGAAGAAGATACATGAGATGGCCAGGAAGGTGAAGTCTGGAGCCGCAGGACTTGCGGAGAAGATCTCCGCGGCGAAAATAACCATAAAGGCCAAGGCTGGAGAGGAAGATAAGCTTTTTGGTTCAGTGACTTCCATGGACATCGCCGATGCTCTCAAGGCCGAAGGGATCGAAATCGACAAGAAAAAGATCCAACTCGACGAACCAATCAAGAGAATTGGCGAATACACGGTAGCGATAAAGCTTCATTCGGAAGTTTCTGCCCAGCTTAACGTGCAGGTGGTGCCCGAATAGGGCAGTTGACGTATTTATTTAAAACTGATTCCGGTATCTTGAAGTGAAACAAGCGGACCTGACAATCGATAAGCTGCCTCCTCAGAACATCGAGGCGGAGCAGGCGGTGCTCGGTGCCATTATCCTCGACAACGAGGCCTTGCCGAAGTCGCTTGAGATACTTGAGCAGGATGACTTTTACCGGGAGTCGCACCGGCGGCTTTACCGGGCTATCCTTGACCTCTTCGAAAAGAACGAGCCTGTCGATATTGTCACCGTTGCGGATTACTTGCGGAAGAGCGGCGATCTCGACACTGTCGGAGGGGTTTCCTATCTTTCCACACTCGCAGATAGCGTCCCAACCTCAGCAAATATCAAGTATCATGCCAGAATCGTGAGGGAAAAGGCCCTGTTGCGCAACCTTATCAGGACTGCTACGAATATCACTGCAAGGGTCTATGAAAACAGTTCCGATGCTGATGAGATTGTTGACAATGCTGAAAGAATGATCTTCGAAATCGCGGAACAGAGGACGAAGACCTCTTTTGCGAGCATGAAGGATGTCATCAAAGACACCTTTAAGATGATCGAGCATCTCTATGACAAAAAAGAGGCCATTACCGGTGTCGCCTCGGGGTTCAAAGACCTCGACGAACTCACCTCAGGCTTTCAGCCGAGCGACCTGATCATTATAGGCGGCAGGCCCGGTATGGGAAAGACTGCTTTTGCCCTCAACATAGCGCAGCATACAGCCATGCATATGAAGGAGCCTGTTGCGATATTCAGTCTCGAAATGTCGAAGGAACAGCTCGTTATGAGAATGCTCTGCTCAGAGAGTATGGTCGATTCCGCCCGTGTGAGAAAGGGATTCATCGGGAAGGAGGACTGGCCGAAACTCACCAGCGCAGCGGGGAGGCTCGCCGATGCCCCCATTTTCATAGATGACTCTTCCGCCCTTACAGTCCTTGAAATACGCGCAAAGGCCCGGAGACTCAAGATGGAGCACGGAGGGATCGGCCTTGTAGTGGTCGACTATCTCCAGCTGATGAGAAGCCGGGGAAATTTTGAGAGACGCGAGCAGGAGATATCCGAGATATCGCGGTCTCTCAAGGCGCTCGCCAAGGAACTAAGAGTACCTGTGATCGCCCTCAGCCAACTCAACCGCAGCGTCGAATCGAGGCATGAAAAGATACCGACCCTCGCTGACCTTAGGGAATCAGGCGCCATCGAGCAGGATGCCGACGTGATTATCTTTCTTTACCGGGACGAGGTCTACAATAAAAACAGTCCGAATAACCGGGGTACGGCAGAAATCCATGTTGCCAAGCAGAGAAACGGCCCGACAGGTACGGTGAAACTCTCATTTGAAGCTGCGTGTACGAAGTTTCACGACCATTCCGGTCTGACTTACGAGCAGGAAGTCGAGGTTTACTGATGAAGCGGTTGCCGGCGGTTGCCGGGCAGTTCTATGATGCGAATGCCGTACGGCTTAAGAACCAAGTCGGGCAATATATTATTAAAAATACTGAGCGAGAAAAGGCAATCGCCATACTCTCACCGCATGCGGGCCTCATGTATTCTGGGCCTGTGGCAGGTGCAGTCTACTCTGCAATACGCTTTCCCAAGACTTTCATACTTCTTGGCCCCAATCATACGGGGCTTGGTGCCCCCTTGTCCATAATGAGTTCGGGTGAATGGGAAATCCCGTCGGCGACTTTTGAAGTAGACGAGGAACTAGGACGTAGGATAAAAGAAAAGGTTCCCCTCATCGTTGAAGACACGCAGGCCCATAAATACGAGCATTCCCTCGAAGTGCAGCTTCCTTTTATAGCCTACTTTTCTGACGAGTGTCGTATCCTGCCGATTTCGATAATGCGGGCTTCGCTCGAAGAGTGTGCTGCAGCGGGTAAGGGAATCGCCGAGGCAGTAAGAGAGGCCCAATACGATGTAGTGATCGTAGCGAGCTCGGACATGAGCCATTACGAACCAGACGCAGTTGCACGGAAGCTTGACAATCTCGCTATGAAAGAAGTGCTCGACCTTAACCCCGAAGGCCTCTATTCCATCGTCCTGAGGGAGGGGATATCCATGTGCGGCTTCATTCCAGCGACTGTCATGCTCTATGCGGCTCTTGGATTAGGCGCTGGCGGAGCAAGGCTGATCAAATATTCGACCTCTGGAGAGGTGAGCGGTGATTTTGACCGTGTCGTTGGGTATGCCGGGATCATCATCAAGTGATAGCAACAGAAGTAACAATGGACAGAGCGGAGAATCAAAAGATAAAGGGAATTACCGGCGTAATTCTTGCCGGTGGTCAGAACACGAGATTTCCGATCCAAAAGGGATTTATTAGAATAAAAGGCATTCCCATCATTGAGAGAGACCTCGCACTGATGAGAACGCTGTTCCGGGATGTTCTGATAAGCACAAACATGCCCGAAGCATATTTCTATCTCGGGGTACCGTTAGTAGGAGACATGTTGCCGTCCCGGGGGCCCATGGCCGGTATTTATACCTCATTGATTAATTCCCGTGATCCATCAATTTTTGTGAGTGCTTGCGACATGCCTTTTCTTGATGCCAGGGTCATACGTCTTGTTTGCGAAAAATACAACGAGCAATCACATAGAGGTCATATTGATGGGGTGGTTCCGGTCTTCAACAGTGAACCCCAGCCTCTTTTGGGGGTGTACTGTAACACAGTCCTTCCAGCCCTCGAACAAGGGATTCTCAATGATAAAGTGTCACTCAGACAGTTTTTGAAGGAAATAAGGGTGTATTTTGTTGATGAGACAGACGTGAGGCTGGTGGATCCGGAGGGTAAGTCCTTTGTTAATATCAATACGGTGGACGATTATGAAATTATAATAGGCAGTAAAGGCAGGCTCTGACACACAAAGGATAGTCGCTGTTTAGTTTCTGGGGATTGGAATTATCGAGGAGAGAGGAGGTTATACATGTTTGGTCTCGGAACGCAGGAACTGTTAATCATACTTGGCATCGTCGTGGTTCTCTACGGCGGTGCGCGACTGCCACAGATTGGAAAAGGCATCGGCGAGGCGATCAGGAATTTCAAAAAGGCAGTTAATGAGCCGGACGAAGTAGATGTAACACCAAAGAAGCCAGTCGATAAGGCCAAGGAAGAAGAAAAGAAATAGGATGCAGTCATAAGTATGCACAGGGGCGTTGTAGCAGAAATAGATCTGGGTGCAGTCTCCGAAAACCTCCATGCGGTTAAGGCATTTTCCCGCAATGGAGCAGTCATCGCGATCGTCAAGGCCGATGCTTACGGTCATGGTGCCATTGAGGTTTCGAGGACGCTTGTCCGGGCCGGCGCAGACTACCTTGCGGTGGCATTTACCGAAGAGGCCCGAAAGCTGCGCGAAGCGGGAATTAAGGCCCCTATTCTTGTCCTCTTCGATCCCGATATCGATGATGTTCTGAAATATAACCTTATCCCTGTGCTGAGCGATATAAGATCGGCACACTGCATAGCCAAGGAGACCGAGAAGAGGGGAGTCAGAATTCCTGTCCATATCAAGGTTGACACTGGCATGGGAAGGCTCGGACTCGCCGATCACCCCGCAAGGGCTATTCTTGATATTGCAACCAGTAAGGGTATCAGTATCGAAGGGATTATGAGCCATTTCTCCGAGGCTGATCTTGCGGACCCTTCTTTCGCGAAGCTCCAGATTGATTCCTTCACTAATTTGAGAGCTGAGTTGTTTCAAAACGGACTTGAGATAAAATTATTTCATATCGCCAACAGCGCGGCGGTGCTAAGCATCCCTGAATCTCACCTCGACGCTGTTCGACCGGGAATAATGCTGTATGGCTACTCGCCTCTGCAGAACTCGAAAGCCAGTAGTCTGAAGCCGGACCTTGTTCCGGTCATGACAGTGAAGGCGAGATTCATTTCTCTCAGGCGACTTGGCGCTGGCACGCCCATCAGCTATGCGAGGACCTTTGTTACCAAGCGAGAGAGCCTGATTGGAGTTATCGCCGTCGGTTATGCTGATGGGTTTAGCACGAGGTTCTCGAATAATGCCGAAGTCCTTGTGAGAGGTAAACGTGCACCAGTCGTGGGCAGGGTCTGTATGGACCTTACCATGATTGATCTGACCGATGTCGAAGACGTCACTGAATGCGATGAAGCTATCATTATGGGTAGACAGGGTTCTGAATCGATCGGCGCTGATGATCTTGCCCGAAGAATCGGGACCATCCCCTACGAAATTCTCACCTCTCTGGGTAGCAGGGCAAAAAGAAAGTATCTGTAAGAGAGTTTACTCGTCTTGCATTGAGCCGAAAAGAGACGCTACCCCAGTCCTCTCCACCGATGAATAACAGATTATCTTATTCCCTCCCTTCATAGAAGGGTAAAGAGGGCGGCAATCAAAATTATGAACTTCCCGGGAGATGGGGTATAATAAATGACTGCTGCATCGTATGTTGATATCGTCACTAAGGAGGAAATTCTGATGCTGGCTGAAAGGGTAGGAAAGATCAAGCCATCGGCAACGCTTGCCATGGACTCAAAGGCTAAGGCTATGAAGGCTGAAGGGATCGATATCGTAAACTTCGGGGTGGGCGAGCCCGACTTCGACACTCCTGATCATATCAAAGAAGCTGCGATCAAGGCTATTCGCGACGGTTTCACGAAATATACGCCGGTTGGTGGCATTGACCCTCTCAAGGACGCGATTATCGGCAAGCTCAGCAATGATAACGGCCTTGACTATACGAAGGAAGAAGTTATCGTTTCGTGCGGGGCTAAACACTCGCTCTATAATATTGCGCAGGCGCTTTTTGGCTCAGGGGATGAGATATTGATCCCCGCCCCTTTCTGGGTTTCCTATCCTGACCAGGCGCTTCTGAACGATGCGATCCCTATCTTTGTGAAGACGGATGAAGCAGACAAGTTTATGCTCAGGCCCGAGGTCCTCGAATCAAAGATTACCAAGAAGACAAAGGCGCTTATTCTTAATTCGCCATCAAACCCCACAGGGTCAATCTACGAAAAGAAGGTCCTCGAAGCTATTGCCGAGATGGCGGTTAAACACAATATCTATGTTATCTCGGATGAAATTTATGAAAAGCTTGTATATGATGGTTTTGAACACGTCAGCATCGCCTCTCTGGGCAAGGAGATAAAGAAGCGGACGATCGTCGTTAACGGACTCTCCAAGTCCCATGCTATGACCGGCTGGCGTATCGGCTATGCCGCAGGCCCAAAGGAGATCATTAAGGCGATGACGAATATCCAGAGCCAATCTACCTCGAACCCGGCCTCGATATCCCAGAAGGCAGCGGTGGCGGCGCTGACGGGGCCTCAGGACTTTGTGGGTATGATGCGCACTGAGTTCGACAAGAGGAGGAAGTTCCTCGTTAACGGCCTGAATAGTATTGAGGGGATTAGATGCCTCAACCCGACCGGTGCCTTTTATGCCTTCCCGAATGTTTCATCGCTTTATGGGAAGACTACTGGTTCGAGGCAGGTAGCTTCGTCACTCGATTTCGCACTGTATCTTCTTGAAGAGGCGAGGGTTGCTCTTGTTCACGGCGAAGCCTTCGGAGACGACAACTACATAAGAATTTCCTATGCGACCTCGATGGAGAATATCGATAAGGCTGTCGGGCGGATAAGGGAAGCGGTTGCACGACTTGCATAATCAGTCCGAACATTTCCATAGTGGGTATGTATCACTCATTGGCAGGCCGAATGTTGGTAAATCGACGCTGCTGAATACCATTCTTGGCGAAAAGATTGCTATTGTCACGTCGAAACCGCAGACCACTAGAAACCGTATAACCGGGATAAAAACCATTTCTAACGCACAGATCATTTTCATTGATACCCCTGGGATTCATAAACCGCGGCAAAAGCTCGGTGAGGCAATGAACCGAGTGGCCTATGAATCTCTCGAAGAGGTCGACATTGTTCTCTTCATGGTGGAGCCCCAAGCGCCCGGCAGCGGAGACCTCTTCGTCCTTGAGAGGATAAAGCCAGTCGCGAAGCCGGTATTTCTTCTGCTCAATAAGGTCGACATTGTCAAGAAGCCGGAAGTCCTCCCTGTCATTGAGGCCTATAGCAAACTCTATCCGTTCAGGGAGATTATCCCTTTATCGGCGCTTAAGAGTAATGGCATCGATGAACTCATCGGGACTATTATAAAGTATCTACCGGAGGGCCCCAAACTCTTTCCTGATGATGTCATCACAGACCAGATGGAGCGCTTCATGGCATCGGAGATCATCAGAGAAAAAATTATTGAAGCGACCAAGGAAGAAGTCCCGTATTCAGCGGCTGTAGAAATCGATGAATGGTCCGAGAGGGAAGATGGTGTTGTCTTTATCAGAGCAAACATTTATATTGAAAGAGAAGGGCAAAAGGGTATTATAATAGGGAAACAGGGCTTACGGCTGAAGTCTATCGGCTCAAAGGCCAGGCACGATATCGAGAGTCTCCTGGGAACAAGGATTTTTCTCGAGTTGTGGGTCAAAATCAGGAAAGACTGGCGCAGTGACGAGCGTACATTAAGAGAACTGGGGTTCCGATAATGCTGATACAAATGAAGGTGGAGGGTCTTCTTTTTGACCCGAGGAGCGGTATGTACATCCTGCTTCTTCAGCAGATCGACGGCAATGGGACTCTTCCCATATGGATTGGAAAACCAGAGGCCGATTCGATCGCCCTTGCTCTCGGCAAAGTGATCACGCCTAGGCCCCTCACCCATGACCTGATAAAGAATGTTTTTGACTCCCTGGATGTCAAAGCGTCACGCATTGTCATCACCGAAATTATCGAGAATACTTACTATGCCCTCATACATGTCAAGGACGGCACTCGGGAGATCACTATAGATTCAAGACCTTCCGATGCGGTTGCCGTGGCGCTAAGAGTGCAGGTGCCTATCTTTGTGGAAGAAGACGTGTTAGACGTCAGGAAGGCCGACGAGCTCGAGGAATGGCTTAAAAACCTCAAGCCGGAAGACTTCGGCAACATCATGTAGTTTGCTGAGCAGAACTGAAGGAATAGTCCTCAAAAGCTCGGTCTTCGGAGAGGCCGATCTCATCGTCACCTATCTCACCCGCGACTACGGCCTTCTAAAGGCCTTTGCGAAGAGCCCGCGAAAGATCAAGAGCAGGTTTGGCAGCAGTCTCGAACCTCTCACCTATTCGAAGATATCCTTTATCGGAAAAGAGGATGCCAACCTGCCGAGGCTGACTCAATCCGATATTATTATGTCTTTTCATCAACTGAGGGACGATTATGAATGTTTTGTCCGGCTTGCTGAAATACTCGAGATGATAGTTCATTTTCTGCCTGAAAGGGAGCCCAACGGGAATATGTTCGTACTGCTGTTACGGATGCTCTCGAAGCTCCAACCAGGAGACCACAACGATCTCTATTTCCTCTTCTGCAAGATCCGCTTCCTCCGTATCGTGGGCTATCTGCCCAGGCTCGATGCCTGTGGACGGTGTGGGGATAGGACATCAGAAAGGGCAGAAAGCAGATTCTACCTCTCTCAAGGGTCTCTCATTTGTGACTCATGCAGAGGTGACGGTACGGAGGCGATTACGCTTTCACGGGGCGCCCTGAAATTTTATGGCAGCATCGTACAGTGGTGTTTTGCGAATATCGACAGGGTAAAAGCCCCGAGGCCGCTGATTTTGGAAATGGCGCACCTTATAGATGCTCATATCGGATACATTCTTGCCAGGCCGCTCAAAGCAGCTGCGTTTGCCGAAAAATCGCAAAAGGCTTATACTTTCTGCGGCGAACACATCCCAGATGAAGGACGGCGGTGAGTAGTGTCTGAGGAAGTGTACAGGGTATCGGGTAATATCGTCGATGTTCTTAACAACTCTATTTATGCTGGAACACTGCTGATAAAAAACGGCAGGATTATCGATATTAACAAAGAGTACAGCAGGTGCAGTTCTTACATCGTCCCCGGACTTGTTGACTCCCATGTACATATAGAAAGCTCTATGCTTGTGCCCTCTGAATTTGCCCGTATAGCGGTGGGACATGGCACCGTTGCTGCTGTTGCCGATCCACACGAAATAGCCAACGTAATGGGGATAGAAGGCGTAGACTTTATGATAGAAAATAGTAAAAAACAGTCTTTTAAGTTCTATTTTGGTGCCCCCTCGTGTGTTCCAACCACCCGCTTTGAGACTTCAGGCGCGACAATTGGCGTGAAAGAAGTCGAAGGTCTTTTAGCGAGGGATGAAATCAAATTCCTGGGCGAGGTCATGAATTATACAGCTGTAATAAATGAAGACCGGGATGTCATGGCGAAGATAGCCCTTGCGAAACAATTCAGGAAATGTGTGGACGGTCATGCCCCCGGACTAAGAGGCGAAACTCTTTCGAAGTACATAGATGCCGGCGTTACTACCGACCACGAAGTCGGCGACAGGGAAGAGGCGCGCGAAAAACTCAAAAAAGGAATGAAGATCCAAATTCGTGAAGGCTCTGCTGCAAAAAACTTTGATGATCTTATTGATCTGCTTCGCGAAAACCACCGCGGTTGTATGTTTTGCAGCGACGATAAGCATCCCGATGATCTGGTGAAGGGGCATATTAATGAGCATGTCCATAGGGCGCTGGAGCGCCACATCGATCCTTTAAAGGTTTTCAGATGTGCCAGTGTCAACCCGGTGAAGCATTACGGTCTGGGTGTAGGGCTACTGCAAAAGGGCGACCCCGCCGATTTTCTGGTGGTTGATAACCTCGAAAATTTCTCTGTTCGGCAGACATATATTAACGGAGAACTAGTGGCGGAAAATGGGGAGACGTTTTTCGTCAATCTGCCATCGATGGCGCCGAATAATTTCAATGTAAGCGCAAAAATTGCGGATGACTTTACTGTGAAGGCATCGGGCTGGATGGCGAATGTGATACAGGTTCTCGATGGCAGTCTGACTACCGGGAAACTCCGCGCTTCTCCTTATATCAACGGTGGCTTTGCCCGATCAGACCCTCAGCGGGATATCCTTAAGCTTGTTGTTATCAACCGGTATTACGACGCGCCACCCGCTGTCGCGTTTGTTAAAAACTTTGGTTTAAAAAAAGGGGCAATAGCCTCTTCCGTGTCACATGACTCTCACAACATCATCTGTGTCGGAGTCTCAGATGAAGACATCAAAAGGGCGGTCAACCTGGTAATCGAAAACGGAGGCGGCATATCTGCGGCATGTAGCGAGTTTATGGAATGCCTGTCTCTACCGATCGCTGGCCTCATGTCTGGCAGAGACGGGTTCGAGGTCGCCAAGAAATACCGGCAACTCGACGGGCTTGCAAAAACGCTTGGGACAAGTCTGAGGGCGCCTTTCATGATGTTATCCTTCATGTCCCTACTTGTCATTCCCCAGCTGAAGCTCAGCAATCTGGGCCTTATCGACACCTCCAAGTTTGAGTTCATTTCCCTGTTTGAGTAGTAGAATTTCCTCGTGTTATATCCCTTGCAACTTGACAGAAACCCCTGAATTAATTTATAAGAATCTGTTTCGATTTTGCAGGCGAATATATCGAAAATGGACAAACATGACCCGATAGAAGACATTTTTTCCTTAAGGGAGAGGATCAACAAGATCTTCGCGAGTGCCCATGAGAAGGCGAGGGACGAGTCGTCCGTCGGATGGGTTCCTGTAGTCGATATTTACGAAACGCCCGAAATGTTTGTCGTAAAGGCTGATTTGCCCGAGGCGAAGGAATCGGACATCGCTATCAATGTCCAGGGAGACCAACTCAGGATTGCCGGTGAAAGAAGGCTGCAGAGGGAGGGTAGACATTATCATCAGGTTGAACGCTGCTACGGCAGGTTTTTGCGGAGCTTTACCCTGCCCGAGGTTGTGGATAAAGATAGTATTCAGGCTACCCTTAAGGATGGCATTCTAAAGGTCATCCTCCCCAAGAAGGTCCTGGAATCGCCCAAATCGATAGAGATAAAATAATCGAGGAGATTAAGACAATGGCCAAGATTCGGATTGCGATTGCCGGCGTCGGTAATTGTGCGAGTTCTTTAATACAGGGGATCGAGTACTACAGAGCGATGGGGAAGAAGGCAGCAAGCGACGCGTTTGGCCTGATGCATTATGATCTCGGCGGTTATCGCCCAGGGGACATAGAGGTCGTAGCTGCGTTCGACATCGATAAACGCAAAATCAATAAACCGCTTAAGGAAGCCCTCTTTGCGAAACCTAACTGCACGAAGGTGTTCTTCCCTCAACTGCCGGATTATCCTGTTACGGTCAACATGGGTGAAGTTCGTGATGGCATCTCTTCACATATGACTGATTATCCCGACGACAGGAGATTTATCGCCTCTGATGAGAAACCATGCGATGTCGTGAAGGTACTCGTCGGCAGTGGCGCTGAAATACTGGTGAACTATCTTCCGGTCGGTTCTGAAGATGCATCGCGTTATTATGCTACGGCATGCCTAGAAGCCGGTGTTTCTTTTGTCAACTGCATTCCTGTATTTATCGCTTCCGATGACGTGTGGATCAGGCGCTTCGAAGAGAAGGGCATCCCCATCGTCGGCGACGATGTCAAATCGCAGATAGGCGCTACAATAATACACAGGATGCTTACGAAGCTTTTCATGGACAGGGGTGTTCAGATGAACCACACCTACCAGTTGAACGTGGGCGGCAACACAGACTTCCTTAATATGCTTAACCAAAAGAGACTCAAGTCCAAGAAGATATCCAAGACCGAGGCGGTTACTTCCCAGATCAGCCACGGGCTCTCCGAAGACGATGTTCACATAGGCCCTTCTGATTTTGTGCCGTGGCTGAACGACAACAAGGTCTGCTTCCTTAGGATGGAAGGCCGGGGTTTCGGAAATGTCGCAATGAATCTGGAAGTCCGGCTCTCCGTTGAGGACTCGCCGAACAGCGGCGGAGTGGTAATCGATGCCATACGATGCTGTAAAATCGCGAGGGATAGGAAAATCGGGGGCGCACTGCTTTCCCCGTCTTCATACTTCATGAAACATCCGCGTGTGCAGTTCCCCGATGAAGAGGCGAGGGAGATGGTCGAGGACTTTATCGCCGCCAAAAGGGAGAGGTAATTGTTCAGTGCATGGTTTGGTCATATCCTTGACAAACCGCTGGCGCCTCTGGCAAGACGCATACCCTTTAGTCCCAATGTTATAACGATTGCCGGCCTTTTTGTGACGGCCGTCGCCGCCATTGTCATCCCATCCCATCTTATTGTCGGGGGCATTTTAATCCTTGCTGGTGGGGCCTTGGATATGCTCGACGGAATTATCGCACGCACTAACGGTAAACGTACCAGCTTTGGGGCTTTCCTGGATTCAACCCTTGACAGATATGCCGATTCGATGCTCTTCATAGGTGTGTCATGGTATTTTTATACTATCGGGAGTCTGACAGGGGCGCTTCTTTCCATAGGCGGCCTCGTCGGGTCACTTACAACAAGCTATGCCCGTGCGCGCGCTGAAGGGCTTGGCATCGATTGCAAGGTTGGGCTTATGGAGAGGCCTGAAAGAGTTGTCCTCCTGGCATTCGGGTGCGTCACAGGACTTCTCTTTCCCGTCGTTGTTATTATTTTTATCTTGAGCCACGTTACAGTCATCCAGAGGATTGTCCACGTCTATCGGCAACTCCGCAATGGAACGTTATAGTAGCTTAGGAATTTGCCCTGTTGTGCTGCTTGTAACTTCAGACCCGATACTATATACTTTAAATAACTTAAGCGGTAAGGCATTGTGTTGCTCTAATAAGTTTGAAGGGGGAGCCATATGGGGAGCCAGTACTGGGTTTTGCTATTGACCATCGGGTTCTTAATTGTCATCATTACGTTTGTGGCAGCTCTTTTCTTTCTCATTTATTCAACCATGCAGATGAAGAAAATGGCGGCAACAATGGATGAATTTGTCCGGACTACCGACCAGAGGTTGAAGCCGGTGCTTGAAGAAACTGAAAAGACCCTGAAAAGCATTCGCCAGGTCAGCGACGATATTGCTGCTGTGTCTGGCAGTGTCCGGGAGGTTTCCGGAGCGGTATTGGACGTCGCGTCGAATGTGCAGGCAATCAGCATGCTCATTGGCGACCTGAAGGACCAAATATCGCTGCGAGCGCTTGGGATTAAGGCAGGTGTTCAAACGGCGCTTGGCGTTCTATTAAAGCATCAAAAATAAAGGAGGTATACCTATGAGCCATCATGATGACGAAGGTTACAGCGCAGGGTCCGTATTACTCGCATTTGTTCTGGGAGGTATGGTTGGCGCTGGGGTTGCGCTTCTTCTCGCCCCGCAGTCGGGGATTGAAACGAGAAGAAAGATTAAGGAACTGGCAGATGACGTGCAGGAAAAGGCGACTGACTACGCTGGTACCGTAAAGGAAAAAGCGACTGATTACGCCGGTACGGCGAAGGAAAAGGTTACCTCGACGGTCGAGAAGGCAAAAGAATTATTCGAAGAGAAAAAATCTGCTATTACTGCTGCTGTTGAAGCAGGCAAAGACGCCTACGAGAAAGAAGTCAGCAAGTAGGTATGCATGAGTTGTCCATTGCCGAGAGCCTGTTGGACGTTGCCCTTGAAAATTGCAGGAGTAAAGGGTTTAGTCAAATAGGGAGTATAAAGTTGTTGATAGGCAAGGCATCCGGAGTTATGCCGGATGCCTTGCTTTTTGGCTTCAACGCCGTCAAGGAAGGGACTATTGCTGATAATGCTGCTCTCGAAATTGAAGAGGTCCCTGTCACTGGTCTTTGCAATGACTGCAGAAAGGATTTTACGACCGAAGAGATCTATATTCTGAGCTGCCCCCATTGCGGCGGTGTTTCCTACACACTGCTGACCGGTCGCGAATTGATGATAACTGAAATGGAGGTTTTTTGAATGAAGCTGAAGCTTGCGAACAAGATCCTCACCGCCAATGAGCGGATCGCAGAAGGGAACCGGAAGTCCTTCGACGACAGAGGCATCTTTGTTATTAACCTTATCAGTTCTCCTGGTGCCGGCAAAACGACGCTGCTCGAAACGACGATCAGGACTCTCGGTGATGAAGTGAATCTGGGCGTCATCGAAGGAGACATAATGGGGACTGACGATGCCGAGCGCATTGATCGTCTAGGTGTGCCTGTAGTGCAGATCAATACGGGAGGGGCCTGTCATCTAGATGCCAGCATGATTTCAGACGTCCTTGACGAATTGCCGCTCGATTCTATCAGGCTGCTCTTTATCGAAAACGTTGGAAACCTTGTCTGCCCGGCGGAGTTTAAGCTTGGTGAAGATATCAAGGTTGCAATTCTGAGCCTCACCGAAGGGCATGACAAACCGTTGAAATACCCCATTATCTTCCAGGAGTCCAAGGCCCTTCTGATCAGCAAGATCGACCTCAAGCCGTTCCTTGATGTAGATGTCGAGAAGATCAAGCGGGATGCCCGTTCCCTCAATCCTTCAATGGAGATCTTTGAAGTGTCGAGCAAGACAGGAGAAGGTATCGAACAGTGGGTGAAGTGGATCAAGACGTTAATTTCATGAGGTTAGCCCTCAGGGAGGCACAGGCGGCCTTCAGAGAGGGAGAGGTTCCGGTTGGTGCGGTTTTGGTCGTCGCCGGGCAGGCGATAGCGTCAACTCACAATAACAGGGAAACATCCTATGATCCCACCGGCCATGCCGAAATTATGGCCATCAGGGAAGGCGCGCAGAAGCTCGGGAAATGGAGACTTTTAGACGCCACCCTTTATGTCACAAAAGAGCCCTGCCCGATGTGTGCCGGTGCAATGGTGAATGCCCGCCTCGGGCGGCTTGTTTATGGATGCAGCGATGTAAAGGGAGGCGCTGTCGCAAACCTGTACCGGCTGCTCTCAGACAACAGGCTCAACCATCAGGTAGAGGTCGTCTCGGGGGTGCTCGAAGCAGCGTGCTCACAGTTGCTTAAAAGCTTTTTTAGCGAACGGAGAAGCGGCACCTGACAAACCGCTTTTTTAAAAATTTCTTGATTCCTCATCCTTTCAGATCACTTAAAGTAGACCGGGAAAAAATCATTCATGTATAATAACAAACCGTCTTTGAGTGGCCCTGGAGAGGTGGCTGAGCGGTTGAAAGCGGCGGTCTCGAAAACCGTTGTGGGGGCAACCTCACCGGGGGTTCGAATCCCCCCCTCTCCGTTTCAAACTTATTGAAAGATTAGAGGTTATTTCTTCCCTGACTCGTTCACTAAGCTTCCAACTAAGCCCCGGGTGTTTACCACGTCCTGAAGCTTCATGACGTTTGCATGGGAATAGACTGAGTACTGCGGATGTTCGCATGTCTTAAAAGCGGCTGTGATATCGATAGATCGGCGCTGCTTTCGATAATCTGTGTTGCGAAACTTTGCCTCAGGAAAGTTGCTTATTAATTTCGCTGAGCTGGCATGCGATCCTGTTCCGTAAAAGAGGTCTTTCGAAGATCTGAGGAGCACGTCTTTCAGCGCCAGCAGGAGGAGCTAATATCTGCGCTGTCTTTCTCATGGGATCTACGCCCACAGTAATCCATCTTCTTTCGGAATTGCGATAAAACATTTTGACCTTTTTGCAATCGATGCCGAGTTGGAGGATAAAAGCAGGAATAGCATCGTATGTATTGTCGTGGTATACAACTCTTATAAACATATTGCTACCCTCCCAAGTTCGGTTCTTCGTATCATTATCATAGCTCATTTTATATCAGAAGGTAAGACCCAAAGTGATGATATTTCGCATTTGGTGATGTTAGTCACTAAAAGATGCATCAGTCGAGTTGGATTAGGCATTTCAACGAGAAAACTAAACCTGAAATATAACAATTCATTTCTCTGGAGAACCGATCTTTTATAACAGGTTACGGCAATATGATAATGTCCTCTAATAGCAAGATCTTTTATAACATTGACAGGTGTTATGCAAAGTGGTACGATTTGCGCTCTAATGAGCGGGATGTGATGCATGTCATAACAAAATAACCCTCTTCTCCTGCTATGAGGAATGCCATAGCCAACTGCATTTGCTTGACTTCTATTTCGTGCTTGACTACTAAAGCTAATGCAGCTGTCTTATTTGCCTATTATGATTTTATGACCATTTTTACATACTAAATGCCCAGCTCTTGTGCGCATTTCTTTTGCGCCACATTTTTTACATTTCAGTTGTTTGCTTGCATAGTCTTTAACGGAGATGACAACGCCGATACAAAGTGCGATAGCGCCTATTGAAAACAATCCTAAGTTCGGTAATACCACGTCTATGCCTCCTTGCTGTGCTGCAGTGCTTCATTTTACGAAATCTTGACAGCGTCAGCCAGCTGCCTAATTTAATTCTAGGTTAATTTTGAGTTCTAATATGTGACCTTGCTCACAAAAAATGTTGCTCAGGATGTAGATTCTCATTGCTGCCCTATTATTATCAGCGAATCAAACCTGATATGGAGTCGGAATTGGTTGTAATAGCAACGATATTAGTCTATGTTATTTCGTCAGTTTCATTAATTCAGCATTGAGCGTCTGATATACCAATTCTGCGATCTTCAGGAATTTTTCTCCGCTATGAGCTGGAAGTTCTTCCCATTCCCGGTAAAAATCGATGATGCCATTATTGAAATAGACATGGGAATCTTTTGCGATTTCGAAGTCGATCAGGACATTACCGCCTTCAGAAAAAACTATGTTCATAATACCTCCTCAACCATGAATGCTCTGTAAAAACTTCTTTCCGTATCTTTTCGTTTCGATGCGGTCGTCGCATATGACAATTCTTCCGGTATCGGTCTTTGATCTAATAAGCCTGCCGAAGCCTTGTCTGAACTTAATCACGGCACGGGGCAAGGAATATTCATAAAAAGAGTTTCCTCCCCTTTGCTCAATGTCCTCTGTCCGTGCAAGCGTAATCGGCTCTGTCGGCACTTCGAAGGGCAGTTTGGTGATTATGAGGCATTTGAGCGCATCCCCTCGAATGTCTACCCCTTCCCAGAAAGAGTCAAGGCCGAAGATGACCGCATTGTCGCTCTCCCTCATGATTTCGAGCATGGTCCTGTTCTGAAGGTGCTCGCCCTGCATCATCGCGATATGTCCCAGTATCCTTAGAGCTGAAGCGGTTACGTCCCAGGTTCGTTTCATTATATCCCTGGAAGTAAAAAGGATGAGGATGCCACCATCTTTTCTCGACGCTTCTTCAATAATGACCTCCGAAAGTCTTCCTATGCTCTGAGGATCATTCCTCAAATCAATGCCCCGTCTGATCTCAATCACTGCCTGTCGTGCAAGGTCGAAAGGAGAGGGGAACGCCTTTTTCCCGGCACTTTCCAGACCGAGTATATGTTCATAAAATCTGAAATCACCCGAAACTGATAGTGTGGCCGAAGTGACGATTATCGATTCATGGGCCGGAAGCATACTCTTGATGATAAAATCCCGCGGATAGACCGGCGACATCCTCAGGGAGGTCCTTCTTTCCTCAATCTCGATCCAGCGTATATAGTCGGGAAGCCCTTCTGGGAATTGCTCGATGGCCTCGGAAAGGGCATTGAGTTTGATGAGGGCAGCCCTTAATTCAAGCTCCTCGTCCTCCTCGAAAAGTCCCATCGTCGCCGATCGCATATTTTCGATGAGTTCCTGAATGGATTCAGAAAGCTTTAGTAGAGGTTCTTTGAGTTCGAAGGCTCCCCTGATCATCTCCTCGTCTCTATGGGACCTTCTGAGCAGTATCCAGAATAGCTCGACCTCGCTCCTCAGCGATTCGACAGCAGGAAAAAGGTTAGGAGACTGCGAGAGAAGCCCTTTATATGTCCCCTTATCGCTCACCTTGAGTAGCTTGTTGAAGACATAGTCAAAAACGCGGTTCGAGATGTTCAGACCGATCTGGTCGGTAAGTGCATGATCAAGTGCGTGACCCTCATCGACAATAAGAACTTCGGCATCTGGGAACAGTTTCGAGTCTTCGGGTAGCATGGCGTTGATGCCTATGATCGAATGGTTGGCAACAATGATCTGTGCCGCAGCCCATCGTCGACGAGCCGCGAAATAAAAGCACTGGCCATAATAGCCGCACTTCTTCCATTTGCACGCATCGGGGTCGGCCGATATCCGATCCCACAGGGAGAACCGCACGACCCCATAGTCGTCGACATCTCCATCCTTGGTTTCAGATGCCCATTGAAGGATAGAACGGTATTCGCGCTCTTCTTCATCGGTCTCGTGTCTGAACGCGTTCAGGCGCCTCAGGCAGAGATAGTTCCCTCTGCCTTTTGCGACGGCATAGTCGACCTCGACAATCGAGGACAGAAATTTGAGGTCCTTATGGGCCAGCTGTTCCTGGAGGTTGATGGTCCTTGTGGAAACAATCGTTTTTTTCCCGGAGATGATGCTCGGCACCAGATAGGCAAAGGTCTTGCCCGTGCCTGTCCCGGCCTCCGCCATTAGCATACCGCCTTCTTCGATAGTCCGCGCGCAGGCATCCATCATCTCGATCTGGCACGGGCGAGGTTCGTAATAGTCCATGGAGTCAGCGACCATTTTTATGAGGAATTCTACGGAAGCCTGAGATAGTGTCGTTGTGGACATAGTTTATTTTAACTTAAACGGCATCATCAGAGTCGAGGATTTGAGACGTGATATTTTCAAACAACCACATATATTTTTGTTGTATACTTATATTTGATAATCTCGGACCGGAGTTGAGATATGAAGAACAGGCGAATGGCATTTGTTGTGCTTATCCTTGGTTTCCTTGTCCTGACCTCCGTTGCCCCTTCCGCCGAGCTTAAAAAGGTTGTGAAGGAAATCCCTCCCGCTGCATCCGATGTGCATCAAAAGGAAGATCAGGGTTTTGACATAATTCTCTTAATAGATAGTTCCGGCAGCATGAAGAAAACCGATCCCCGGAGTTACCGAAAAGATGCGGCGCGTCTTTTTATATCCCTTTTGGGGGAAGACGATAAGGCTGGCCTTATCAGCTTCGGCGATTCGGCAAAGACGCTCATTCCTTTGACATCCAATATAAGGAATAATCGGACCGCGTTTTCCAATGCCGTCAAAAAAATAACGTCAAGGGAATTCTCGACAGATATTACCGGGGCAGTGAAAAAGGGTTTTGAAGAGCTTCAGTCTTCGAATAGGAAAAATAGGGCCCTAATCCTTATGTCCGATGGAAAGCTTGCACTCGGTGATCCCCGGAAGGATGCAGCCTCTCTCGAAAATCTCATGAAGTTGCTGCCTGAAGTGAACAAGGCTGAAATAAAAATCTATACTGTCGCTTTTTCAGAGCTGTCCGATTCGGGGCTCCTGAGCGATATGGCGGAAAAGACAGGGGGCTTTTTCAGATATGCGGCGACCGACAAGGATATCCATATCATGTTTGCTTCGATCTTCGAGAAAATAAAATCTCCTGATTCGGTCGCGCTCCAGGGAGACACCTTTACGATCGACGGGGATATCAGGGAAGCAGTCCTTCTTATCACGAAAAAGGCAGGGACCACGACCGTTCTGATCGACCCTTCCGGCAAAAAGAATATTCAGGGAAGATCGGCGAAGAACATTCAATGGTATAGCTCCAATATTTTTGATATGATCACGGTCCAGGAGCCGACGGCGGGAAAATGGAAGGTGAGACTCAGCAGTCGTGAAGGTAACCGGATATTTGTTCTGACGAACCTTAAGCTTAAAAGCTCCTTTGGGAAGAATGCTCTTACCAAGGGGGATAAAGTTGTCATCGATGCCTGGCTCGAAAAGGACGACAAAAGGATTGCAGAAAAAGACGTCCTTGATCAAGTCAATTTCTTTGCCGAGGTAATCGGCCCCGACAGTAAAAGCCTTAAAATACCGCTTACCGGGAAGGCTGCCCCTGATGAGGGTATCTATGCAGGCGAATTCACCACAACCCAGTCGGGTGATTACATGGTTAAGTTATCTGCTGAAGGTAAGACCTTCAACAGGATGAAGGACCTTTTTTTCAAGGCAGTCGAACCTTCTGCCCCGCCCGCTGTTCTAGCGCAAGTGCAGACGCAGACTGCTGAAAAGGCAATGCCCCCATTGCGTGCTGCTGAAGAGATCGATTGGGAGAAGACGCTGCTGTTGGTCGGGATCACGGACATAACTCTGATTGCCCTTGCTGTCTTTCTTTTTGTGCGGGGCAGAAGATACAGGACGCTTTACCTTGCTGCACTCAGTGAGCATTCCGGTCTTCCTACCCAGAAACCGCTTGAAAGCTTGGAGAATATCGAAACAGTCACAATAGAAGAGGAAGAGCACGCAGTGGCGATTGAGGAGAAGCCCGAAATGCCGGGGATCGCGAAAGATCCCGACATCCTTGAAGTCGCAGTTGCAGCTGAAGCAGTGCCGTCAGACGAACTTACAGGCTCGACTGGAGCTCCAGCGGAAGAAACGGGGCCGGAGTCCGAAAGGATCAAGAAGCTCCTTGGCATTATCGACTTTCAAAAGAATATAATCGCGGAATTGATGTTGGTAAAGGACATACTCGAAAATGCCCGGATGCGGCTTGGAGCTCTACCACAAAGGAACAAAGATCAGCAGGATAAGGTTAAAGCCATTGCCGAGTCTCATGGCCTCATGGACGAAGTCAGCAGTTCTGTGGCTGCCCTTGAAGACGATACCAGTAAGCTTGTATCTTATATTATGGTCCTTGAAAAAGAGGAAAGCCGTCTCTCCGATAAATTCAGGCATTGGGAGGAGGAGCTGAATAGACTTTTAGCGGGTGAGGAGTACATTCCCACAGCAATTTTAGTGGAGCCTGCGCCGCCAGCAGGGCAAACTGCTGAACTCGAGGCAAAAATAACTGAGATGGAAGATCAGCTTATGGCGAAAGACCGGAAAATGAAGGCTCTTGAGCAACAGTATGAAGACATTGAAAAAGAGTACATGATTCTTTACCACGCTCAGCAAAAACAAAAGCAGAAACAACCTGAAATTTAGTCCCTTGCCTTGTCGAACAGCGCCTGTTCATATTCGGGGAACTGTTCGAGGGAGAGGGGTTTTTCTCGCATCATATTAAACTTCATAATCTTGAAATTAAGCTGCCTGAGCCGTTTAAGTGTCTCCTTGTCGTCATCGATCGTCTCTATGAGGTCTCTGAGCGTGATGATCTCATTTTTCAGTTCGAGTTCAGGAGGAATACATCCGGCATTTTTTAGAATGCGATAGGCGAGCCGGAGGTCTTCGGGGATCCACGTTTCATCTTCGAAGGAGAACGGTTTGCCGGCACCCGGGAGGTTGTTGAATTCGCCCTCCTCCATCGCCTTCCTGATCCTCTCTTCAGCTATTCTTGTGGCTGCATCCATATTAAATTTAGTTTCTCAAAGGATTCCTGCATGTCCTTGACCGGGCGCCTCTCCTTGACTGCCGCTATGATTTCTCTTCTTCCCGTCGTATCACCGCACAAGATGCAGCCCACAACACAGTTGTCTCTGATAACCATCTTTCTGTAAATACCTTCCCCCGTATCTTTGTATACCAGAGCCGGGAGCTTGCAATCAAGGTCTAACTCTCCAGCGGACACCACTTCGATACCTGCAACAGTTAGAGTATGTGACGGTGTGGTCCCAGTGTACTTCGTGTTTCCCCCAGCCATATTGATACCGGCAACCTCGCCCTGCTTCTCTGCAGCGGGCCAGATACCATAAACCGTTCCGCGGTATTCCACCACGTCACCGGCAGCATAGACATCGGGTAATTCTGTCTCCATGCGGTCATTGACCGGGACCCCTTTGCCGAGGGCAATGCCCGTGGTGCTAAAGAGAGATATCTCCGGGATTATGCCTGCGGAAATAATAAGCATTTGACCTATCACAGACCTGCCGTCCAGCAGCATCAGGCCTTCTACGGTATCATTCCCGAGAACTTGATCGGCCCTGGCTTCGAAAATAAAACGCAGTCCGTAACTTTCGAGTTTCCCCCTGAAGATGCGTGATCCCTCGATATCCATCTGCCTTGGCAAGAGGCGAGGGAAATATTCGACAAAAGTCACCGATTTGCCGATGTTCCTGAGGGCATTGCCTATCTCGAGCCCGAGGACTCCGCCACCGAGGATGACGATGCTAACAGCCTTCTCTGCATATTCTTTGATCCTCCGCGCGTCAGCAATCGTTCTCAGGGTGAATATCCCCTTTTTATCCACGCCGCTCAGGGCAGGGACAGATGCTCTGCTGCCGGTCGCAACGAGCAATTTGTCATAGGGGATTCGCACATTTCCATTAAGGAAGATCAGTTTTTTCCCAGCGTCAATTGAGGCCACCTTGTTGTTCGTGATGAGAGTAATCCTGTTATGCTCATACCAGAGGTCATTGTAGAGCAGCAGCTTTTTTTCGTCGATCGCGCCTGCGAGATATTCAGGGAGCCGGATGCGGCTGTAAAGGGGGAGGTCCTCTTCGGTGATGATGGTGATTTCGCCGTTAGCGTCAAATTTTCTGATGTTCAGCGATGCTGTTGTGCCGGCGATACCATTTCCAATTACAAGATATTTCATAGACTAATTTTAGTAGACTGCACGGGGATTGTAAAGTATCCTAAGCCCTTCAAGCTTAGGAGATTAGGAATTCCGGTGTTCGAGAGGTAAAAGCACAGATACGAATTCGAAATAAATATACGAAGTTATTAACTGCTGAAGTCGTATGCTGTGCCACTTCACAACGGCTTGTAAATATTGACAAAAGAGGGTTGTTCCATTATAATTCAACAAGTATTTATTTCTAAGGAGGCTTTGGTATGGCAGAAGGTATCGTCAATCTTACGAGTGCTACATGGGACCAGGAAGTAACTGAATATAAAGGTATCGTTATGGTAGATTTCTGGGCTGTATGGTGCGGTCCCTGCAGGATGGTCGCCCCCACCATTGAGGAGCTTGCAAAGGATTATGCGGGGAAAATCAAGGTGGGAAAGCTTAACACCGATGAGAACTCCGATATAGCAAGTAAGTTTAAGATCATGGGGATACCTACAATTATATTTTTTAAAGATGGGCAAAAAGTCGACCAGATCGTCGGGGCGGTTCCAAAGCCTCAGCTGAAATCAAAGATCGACACCCTTTTGACCTAATTCTTTCTCCGGATTGCTTAGAATCCAGCTTCTTGGTATGACAAGACGGCTTGTCCATTTGGTGTCCCTTGTTTGCGTTATATTGCTGGCAGTGTCCTGTTCAAGGGGTCATGAGAATCCGAAGCAGACCGACAGCAACACGGCACCCCTTTTTGTTCTCGAAGATATTGGCGGAAAGAAAGTGTCCCTTGCCGATTATCGGGGGAAGGTGGTCATTCTGGAATTCTTTGCCACGTGGTGCGAGCCATGCCGCATCTCAGCTCCTGAATTGCAATCCATTTATGCGCGCTATAAAGATAAAGGAGTTGCGATAATCGCCATTGCGGCTGATGAGGGACCTGATGCTATGGCGAGGGTGAGGTCATTTGTAAAAGAATACAGGCTTTCATATGACGCTGCTATCGATAGCGGACAGGTAATGAAGCAGTATGGCGCTTTTACACTCCCGACGACGGTAATCATCGACCGTGATGGAAAGATCACTAGCAAGCATCTCGGCATAAGCGGTGATTATGCGAAGAGGCTCGTATCCGAAATTAGTCCGCTGTTGAAGCGACAGGAGAAATAGTATGTTTGAAAGTTTAAGCGAAAAGCTCGAAACCATATTCAAGAAATTGAGGGGCAGGGGACTTCTCAAGGAAGAGGATGTTGATGCTGCCCTAAAAGAGGTTCGGCTGGCGCTCCTCGAAGCAGACGTCAACTTTAAAGTCGTCAAGGACTTTATTCAGCTCATCCGTGAAAGAGCGGTCGGCAATGAAGTCCTCGAAAGTCTCTCACCCGCTCAGCAGGTCATCAAGATCGTCCATGAAGAATTGACGACACTTCTTGGTGTTGCCAATGAACGAATTAAGTTGGCCCCGAATCCTCCCACCGTGATAATGATGGTTGGCCTCCAGGGGTCAGGAAAGACAACAACATCTGCCAAGCTCGCTCGTATTTTCAAGAAAGAGGGTAGGCGTCCCATGCTCGTTGCTGCTGATCTGAAGAGGCCTGCTGCTATCGAACAGTTGATTACTCTTGGGAAGCAGGTCGATGTTCCTGTTTACTATTCGAAAGAGAACAAAGATCCTGTGTCGCTTTGTGCTGACGCCTTGAAACAATCGAGGCTTGACGCCCGGGACATTGTGATTATCGATACCGCAGGCCGGCTCCATATCGATGAGGAATTGATGGATGAGCTCAGGAAATTGAGGGTGAATGCCCATCCCAGTGAGGTCCTCTTCGTTGCCGACGCAATGACCGGCCAGGATGCAGTGAATATCGCCAAGAGTTTCAACGAGATTATCGGTATCGATGGCGTCATCCTAAGCAAAATGGATGGCGATGCAAGGGGTGGCGCTGCCCTCTCGATCCGGCAAGTTACCGGGAAGCCCATAAAGTTCATGGGCATGGGCGAAAAGATCGATATGCTCGAACCCTTTCATCCGGATCGAATCGCAAAAAGGATACTCGGCATGGGAGATATCATCTCTTTCATCGAGCAGGCCCAAGATACCTTTGACCGGAAGGAGGCCGAGAAGCTCCAGGAGAAGATCGTCGAGGACAGGTTCACCTTCGATGACCTAAGGGATCAGTTGAAGAAGCTGCGCTCCATGGGGTCAATCGAAAACATCCTCGGCATGATACCCGGCATGGGGAAGGCGATGAAGGACATAAAGGTCGACGAAAGGGAATTCGTGAAGATCGAGGCGATCATCAACTCGATGACCAAAAAGGAACGGAACGACCATACGATCATCAACGGCAGCAGGAGGAAAAGGATCGCCATTGGTAGTGGGACGACGGTTACCGATGTCAATAGGCTCCTCAAGCAATACCTCGAAATGCGTAAGATGATGAAGATGATAAAAGGTGGCGGGAAAAAGGGATTCAGGCTTCCCAAGTTTATGCCCTTCTAGGCAGGACAGATTATCAACCCGGCGAACCGTTTGATAATTTGAATTATTTGGTCCAAATATATTACAATTTTTGACTACGAGAATCAGTTCAGGAGGTGATTAGTTGGTTAAGATTAGATTGACAAGGCTGGGGGCGCACAAAAGGCCTTTTTACCGGATTATTGTTGCCGATTCGAAAGCAAGAAGGGATGGACCGTTCATAGAGATCCTCGGTACTTATAACCCCTTGGTCGAACCGTCGAAGATTGAGGTCGATGTTGAACGTGCCAAGCACTGGATTGGCAAGGGCGCTCAGCCCTCCGATACAGTGAAACGCCTTCTGCAAAAGGCGGGCATGTAGGCCAACAATTCCCTCTCTTTAATCTATTGACTCTAATCCTGTGGAGGTGGAAACATGAAGGCATTGATCGAGGCTATGGCAAAGGCACTTGTGGATAGGCCTGAAGAGGTGAAAGTCAGTGAGATCGAAGGAGAAAAAACGACGGTTTACGAGCTCAGGGTTTCCCAGAGCGATCTTGGTAAGGTGATCGGGAAGCAGGGCAAGACGGCCCGCGCAATGAGGACAATACTCGGTGCTGCGGGGACGAAGATCGGCAAACGCTGTGTCCTTGAGATCCTGGAATAGAGAGCAGCATAAGCGACAACGGTAATGGGGCGTTCGTCGAGAACGCCCCTTATTATTGTGCGTGAATTATGTGTACACGATTCGACATAGTCACTATATTTCCGTCGATCATTCACGCCTATCTGGGCGAAAGTATTCTGAAAAGGGCTGTCCAGAAGAAGCTGCTTGATGTGAAGGTCTATGACCTTCGTGACTATACTACGGACAGGCACCGGACGGTTGATGATTCCCCCTACGGTGGCGGCTCAGGGATGGTGATGAAGATAGAGCCGATGTTCAATGCCATCAATGCAATTGGATCCGACAGGGAGGAGAGGAGAAAAATTCTTCTCAGCCCTCAGGGCAGGACCTATAACCAGGCTTTTGCCGAGGAACTCTCGCAAGAGAAGCGACGCCTGCTCCTAATCTGCGGCAGGTATGAGGGAATCGATGAGCGGGTGAAGGAAACCCTTATCGATGAAGAAATTTCGATAGGCGATTATATTATGACTGGTGGCGAACTTGCCTCTTTGGTTATAATAGACAGCATTGTCCGGCTCTGCCCAGGGGTGCTGGGGGATGACGAGTCGGCGAAAGAGGAATCTTTTTCATGGGGAATACTTGATTATCCCCATTTTACAAGGCCTCCGGAATTCATGGGGCATGGGGTCCCTGATATTCTACTTTCGGGCAATCACGCGAAGATAGCGGAGTGGAAACGGAGAGAGGCCCTGAAGAGGACTCTTGAGAAAAGACCCGATCTGCTGAAAACAGCCGCGTTGAGCGCTGAAGATAAAAGGATGCTGCAGGAGCTTTGCTCGCGAAAAGAGATTATATTGTCGGAGGAGAACGATGAGCTTGATAAAGGCTGTAGAAGAGAGGTTTAGGAAGGACGTTACGGCATTCAACGTTGGCGACACAGTCAGGACGTTTGTGAAAGTTGTAGAAGGCGACAAGGAAAGACTTCAGCCCTTCGAGGGCGTCGTCATCGCCAGAAAGGGACAGGGGGTCAACGAGACCTTCATGGTTAGGAAGATATCTTTCGGCGTCGGCGTTGAGAGAATCTTTCCCGTGCATTCGCCGTCTATTGACAAGATCGAGGTCCTGAGAAGGGGTGATGTGAGCAAGGCTAAGCTCTACTACCTGAGGCACAAGAAAGGGAAGGACGCTAAGGTCAAGGAAAAGGCCAGGGAGTTTGTTAAGAAAGAGGTCACCAAAGAATAGTACCCCATGGACCCCTATGAATTTGATGAATCCGCTGGAAACGGCGAGTTCTCGATAATAGCCGGGGTCGATGAGGCGGGTAGGGGTCCCCTCGCCGGACCCGTAGTGGCCGCAGCGGTCATCCTGGATCGCAGCATAAAAATCAGCGGTGTCAGGGATTCTAAGAAAATCCCGCAGGCCGAACGGGAAGAACTGTATGCGATCATCCTGTCTTCGGGACGGGTTGGTATAGGCATCGTCGACGAAGAGAAGATCGACAGGATCAACATACTGAATGCGACAAAAAAAGCAATGTTTGACGCCGTTGCGGAACTTGGAACTCTCCCCGAACTTTTGCTCGTAGACGCCCTCACTATTCCGAATATCCAAACAAGACAGCTGCCTATCATAAAAGGCGATGCCAAAAGTGCTTCCATAGGGGCGGCATCGATCATAGCTAAAGTCACCAGGGACAGGATCATGATGGCATACCACGCGGCCTATCCCTGCTATGGCTTTAACAGGCATAAAGGGTATGCAACAAAGGAGCATCTCGAGTGCCTCATGAAATACGGTCCCTGTCCGATACACCGTAAAAGCTTTTACCCCGTAATGTCGCTCGCACTGCCGTTTGAAGAGATAGTGAATGATTATATGAGTGAATGAGAAGTGTCTAGTCTTTTTGCCCATTCGTCCATTTACTTTTTAACCGCTTTTGGGAGGTTTTATGGAAAAAGAGAGAATAGATGAAGCGCTGGAACTCCTCTGGGTATTGGCAGAGGAGGGGCACCGCGATCTGAAGAGATTCAAGCTTTCGTCTGATGATTCTGAAGTCGACACGCTCGTCGAAATGCTGAAGGGGGAAGGGCTCGCGGTTCTCAGTGACAGCGAGATTTGCCTGACCGACAAGGGTATCGATCTCGCAAAGGCGCTTATCAGAAGACATAGGCTTGCCGAAAGACTCTTTACCGATATCTTTGACCTGCCCAAAAATGCGATAGAGGAAGATGCTTGCAAGATGGAGCACATATTGAGCCAGGAACTCACCGATAGCGTCTGCACTTTTCTTGGCCATCCGCCTCTGTGCCCGCACGGCAAGCCGATTCCCCGCGGAGAGTGCTGCAAGAAATATAGTGTAGATGTTCGTCCGGTTGTTGTGAGGCTACCCAATTTCGAGGTTGGGCAGGAAGGGAAGATCGTTTTTATCACGCCCTCAGAGGCATCGCGGATTGGGCGTCTCAGCTCGATCGGGATTATCCCCGGTACAATCATCCGGCTGCTCCAGCGGAAGCCGTCCATAGTTCTCCAGATGGATGAGACGACTATTGCCATCGACCCGGAACTGGCCAAGGAAATATTTGTCAAAAAAGTATAGGATTGGGGAGTCAAAAGTCGAGTTGAGGAGTTAGTTCTTGCATTGTTTTTATGGCTCATTTTCACATAACGATTAAAGGAACGGTGCAGGGCGTCGGTTTCAGGCCCTCAGTGTATAACCTTGCACGAAAACTGGGATTGACGGGGTATGTGACGAATACCTCAGAGGGCGTGATCATCGAGGTTGAGGGCGATGAGGCCGAAGGATTTGCGAAAGCCCACCGCGAGAATCTCCCTCCGCTTGCCAGGATCGAATCAATAGAGATCAAAGAGCTGCCTCTCACAGGCTATGACGACTTTACAATCCTCCGGAGCATCGACGAAGGAGGATTCACGCATGTCTCACCGGATATTTCAATATGTGACGACTGCCTGAAAGAACTATTAACTCCTTCGGATAGGCGCTTTCAATATCCATTCACCAACTGCACCAATTGTGGTCCGAGATACAGTATTACCAGAAAAGTTCCCTATGACAGGCCAAATACTACTATGTCGGTTTTCCCTATGTGTCCTCAGTGTTTGGCGGAGTATAACGATCCGTCGGACCGGAGATTCCATGCCCAGCCTAATGCTTGTCCTTCATGCGGACCTCAAGTACACCTAAAAGTTCATAGTTCAAAGTTCAAAGTTGATGAACGGGAACCGATTCCCGCGGCGATAGAATTATTGAAACAGGGTGCGATTGTCGCGATAAAAGGGCTCGGAGGATTTCATCTCTGTTGCGATGCCGAAAACGCAGAAGCTGTCAGGTTGCTCAGAGAAAGAAAGAGACGGAGAAATAAACCGTTTGCCGTGATGTCTCCTGACGTCGCCATAGTCAGTCAGTTCTGCCATGTTTCTACCGATGAAGCAAAGATGCTTTGCGACATGCGCAGGCCGATCGTTCTGCTCAAAAGAAAGCCATCCCGCCTTCCCGATGCTGTGGCGCCTCACAACAGCTTTCTCGGTTTTATGCTCCCTTATACACCGCTGCATTATCTTCTCTTTCATTGCCGGACTAATCAGCCTCAAAGCTTCAACGAACTCCCCCATTTCAGGGCTCTCGTCGCCACGAGCGGAAATCTCTCCGAAGAACCTATTGTAATCGCCAATGATGATGCCCTTGACAGGCTTGGGGGGCTCGCCGATGCTTTTTTATTTCATAACCGGGACATTTTTATGCGGGTGGATGACTCCGTGATTAGGGTTATCGATGGAAAAACTCATTTTATCAGGCGGTCGAGGGGATACACACCGGAAGCGATTATGCTGGGCGAAGAAGGCCCAGATGTCCTCGGTTGCGGTGCGGAGGTGAAAAACACCTTCACCCTCACGAGGGGAAATGCGGCGATTGTCAGCCAGCACATCGGCGATATGGAGAATCTGGAGACCCTCGAATTTTTCGAGGAGTCGCTAGAAAATCTCAAGCAGGTTTACCGGTCCGATCCGGTCGCGGTCGCCTATGATCTTCATCCCGGATATCTGTCAACCCAATGGGCGCTACAGCACATTGGTGAAAAAGGCTTGAAGGGATACGGAATACAGCATCACCATGGCCATATTGCAGCGGTTATGGCGGAGAACGGCATTAAAGGAAAAGTAATCGGCGTCGCTTTTGACGGCACAGGTTACGGCACTGACGGTCATTTGTGGGGAAGCGAGTTTCTAGTCTGCTCTCTTGAAGGATTCGAAAGGGTTGGCCACTTTCGCTATGTTCCACTGCCGGGAGGTGAAAAGGCTATCAAAGAGCCATGGAGGATTGCGGTCAGCTATTTGAAGCAGTCCGCCGCGGACGACCGCGACGTCTATCAGTATCTTACGGATATAGGCTATTTAGAAAGATACAGCAGGAGCAACCTCGACACGCTGCTTAAGATTATCGATAATCGGACTCTCTCTCCCCTCACCTCAGGCGCGGGAAGGCTTTTCGACGCGATCTCGGCACTTGCTGGGATTTGTCACACCAGCACCTATGAAGGCGAAGCTGCCGTAGCGCTCGAAAGTGCGCTCCCCGATACCGACAACAGCGCTCAAACAGCCCCTTATGCCTATCGTATTTATGATGGAAAGACATCTGTCATCGATTTTTCTGAGATGATTTCCGAGATTGCCGGTGAGGTGAAAAGCCATATTGATCAGAGAGTTATTTCGTTACGTTTCCACATTACCATGATTAAGGTAATCGTCGATATGGTATGCCGCATAAGGGGAAAAACTGGAATGGACCGCGTTGCTCTGAGCGGGGGATGCTTCCAGAATGCAATGCTCTTAGAAAGAACTCTTCGCGAGCTATCCACCCTCGGTTTTGCCGTCTTTACGAATGAGAATATCCCCTGCAATGACGCATGTCTTTCGCTTGGTCAGGCATATATTATTCGGAATGCGAATCTATAAAAAAATTTTAATAATCTATAAATTATCAGTACTTGACACCACGTAGCATTTCGTCTACAATGTGGTACCATTAGCTCTATATTGTAGAGTTAAATTTCGTCACAGGAGGACGGGTATGGAGAACGAGAGCATTTATTCTTATCTGACGCGACGAGGGGTGTCGCGCAGGGACTTCCTGAAGTTTTGCGCTGGAACAGCTGCGACTTTAGGTTTGAGCTCTTCCGCGGTCCCTCAGATCGCCGAAGCCCTGGAAAAGAAGCAGAGACCGTCGGTTGTCTGGATGCACTTTGCGGAATGTACCGGTGATTCCGAATCAGTCTTGAGGGCGACAAAGCCGACTATCGGGCAGATTGTGCTTGATATCATCTCGCTTGATTACCATGAGACTCTCATGGCCCCTTGTGGAACAGCCGCTGAGAAATCGCTGCAGGACATTCTGAAAAACAAGAAGGGCCAGTATATCGCTGTTTATGAGGGAGCAGTCTCTTCGAAGGACGGCGGAGTCTATTGCTGCGTTGCCGGGAAGTCCTCGATGGCTATCCTCAAGGAAGTCGCGGCCGGCGCAATGGCGAATATCGCTGTAGGCAACTGCGCCTGTTTCGGCGGGCTCTCCGCAGCCGCCCCGAATCCGTGTGGATATGTTGGTATTCAGGAAGCTATCGGCGGCACAGTCGTCAATATCGCCGGTTGTCCGATGAACGTAGAGAACTTCACCGCCACCGTAGTACATTTCCTCACTTTTGGTGCATTACCCGCCCTGGATAGCAATGGCCGTCCGAAGTTTGCTTTTGGAAAACTGATCCACAACAACTGTGAGAGGCGTCCGCATTTTGATGCCGGGCAGTTTGTGAAGGCTTGGGGAGACGATGGAGCCAAGCAGGGATGGTGTCTTTACGAGATGGGCTGCAAGGGCCCGATGTCGCATCAGAACTGTCCGACAGTCAGGTGGAACGGTGGTACGAGCTGGCCGGTAATGGCCGGACATGGCTGCATTGCCTGCTCGACACCGGGGAACTGGGATGCGGCATATCCGTTCTACAAGAGAATGCCCAAGGTACCCGGCGCGGGTGTTATGGCCAATGCTGACAAGATCGGCCTTGGTATAGCGGCAGTTGCAGTGGCCGCCGTAGCGGCTCACGCAGCTATCAGGACAGCCACAAAAGGCAAAAATAAGGACTAATAGGGAGGAATGAGGATGGCTAAAATAGTCGTTGATCCCATGACGCGAATAGAAGGACATATGCGTGTCGAAGCCAAGGTCGAAGGCGGAAAAATCGCTGACGCCTGGGTTGCAGGCACAATGTGGAGAGGCTTGGAAGTCATGCTGAAAGGCAGAGACCCGCGGGACGCATGGACGTTCGTGTCCCGTATCTGCGGGGTTTGAACTACCGTACACTCTACCAGCTCCGTGAGAGCTGTTGAAGCTGCGCTCAACATTACAATCCCCGACAACGCGAGAATCATCCGTAATATTATCAACTGTTCACAGACCATTCAGGACCATGTAATCCATTTCTATCATCTCCATGCCCTTGACTGGGTCGATGTCGTAAGTGCTTTGAAGGCAGACCCTGCAAAGACTGCGGCTCTTGCTTCATCGCTTTCCGATTGGCCGAACAACTCATCGGTCAGCTACTTTAAGTCAGTTGCCGGCAAGCTGAAGACTTTCGTCGAGAGCGGTCAGCTCGGTATCTTCGCAAACGGATACTGGGGACATCCGGCTTATAAGCTGCCGCCCGAAGCGAATCTTATGGCGGTAGCACACTATCTTGAGGCGCTTGAGTTTCAGAAAGACTTTATAAGGATCCATGCCCTTCTCGGTGGAAAAAATCCTCATCCGCAGACATACGTTGTCGGCGGCATGGCCACACCGGTTGATCCGAACAGCCAGAATGCACTGAACGCAGGTAGCATTGCAATGATGCTGGATCTCGCTCAGAAGGCGAAGGATTTTGTCTCGAAGGTATACATACCTGACCTCCTCGCAATCGCTTCTTTCTATAAGGACTGGGCGGCGATTGGTGGTGGTGTGGGGAATTACCTTTCGTACGGCGAATATCAGAGTGCAAACGAGCCGAATACTGATAAAGTCTGGTTGCCGAGGGGCTACATAAAGAATAAGGACCTGAGCAAGGTCCTTCCCGTTGATCACATGAAAATGACGGAAGAGGTATCACGTTCCTGGTATAAATATAAAGGCGGTGATTCAAAACCGCTCCATCCGTGGGTTGGTGAGACAGATCCTAACTACACCGGACCAAAGCCGCCATATGAGTCTCTTGATCTTGATAAGAAGTATTCTTGGGTCAAGGCGATCCGTTATGACGGAGCATCAGTTGAAGTCGGGCCTCTTGCCAGGATGCTTGTTGCGTATGCGTCAGGGCATAAAGAGACCAAGGCAACTGTCGATATGGTCCTGGGTAAGCTGGGAGTTGGACCGGCAGCGCTTTTCTCGACACTCGGCAGGACCGCTGCGAGGGGTATCGAGACGGCGATTATTGCCGACAAAATGCCTGATTATATCGGCGAGCTTGCGGCGAACATGAAAAAGGGAGACCTGAAAACCGCCAACACTGAAAAGTGGGAGCCCTCTACCTGGCCGGCAGAGGCTAAAGGGTATGGGTATCATGAGGCCCCGCGTGGAGCCCTATGCCATTGGATTGTTATTAAGGACCAGAAGATCGATAACTATCAGTGTGTAGTCCCCGGTGGGGTCAATGCATCGCCGAGAGACACCAAGGGACAGAGAGGACCGGACGAAGAGGCCCTTATGGGAACACCGATCGCCGATCCGAATAGGCCACTGGAGATCCAGAGAACGATCCATTCGTTCGATCCTTGCATGGCGTGTGCCATCCATGTTCTTGATACCCAGGGGCAAGAGATCGTCAGCGTCAAATTGAGATAAGGAGGCCGCCATGAGTCGAGTTTATGTTTGGGAGTTCCCGGTACGAGTGGCGCACTGGCTGATTGCGTTGAGCATCGTGGTGCTATCCGTAACGGGGTTTTACATCGGCGCCCCCTTCTTGGATGGAGATGCCGATTCACTGATCATGGCTTACATGCGGTTCGTTCACTTTGTCGCGGCCTTTCTCTTTACGGTCTGCGTCATAGTGAGGATGTACTGGTGGTTTGCAGGCAACAAGTATGCGAAGCTCAACCAGTTCATCCCGACGTCGAAAGAGAGGTTGGATAACACGGTTTGTACGGCAGCGTTCTATGCATTCTGCAGGAAGGACCTGCCGCACTATCCGGGACATACCGGGTTGGCCGGGCTTTCGTACCTGTTTCTGTTTGTTTTATACATCATAGAGATCGTTACGGGTTTTGCGATGTATAAAGAGGCTCTTGGAGGCGGAATTCTTTGGACGCTTCTTGGGGGCTGGTCGCTGAGCCTGATGAGCGTTGCCTATCTGAGGCTTGTCCACCACTTGATCATGTGGGTCATTGGCCTTTTCGTGATCGTTCATGTGTACATCTCGTGGCACAATGACCTCATCGAGAGGAATGGTTTGATGAGCTCGATATTCAGCGGCTATAAAAATATGGAGGATGGGCACTAATTTGTCGACAGTACTTTTAGGGCTCGGGAATATACTGCTTAAAGATGAGAGGCTTGGGGTCCACGTGGTCACAACGATAAAGGAGAGGTATGACTACTCTCCGGAGTTGGAGATTATCGATGGCGGCACGCTGGGCCTTGACCTCCTTCCTCTTTTCGAGCAGTTCGACCGGGTCCTGATAGTCGACGCGGTAAATTTCGGCAGGGAGCCTGGTTATATCGGGATACTCGAAAACGACCAGATCCCTGCCGTTATCTTTTCCAAACTTTCCGTGCATCAGATCGGTCTTGCCGATCTCCTTTCGGTTGCGAAGCTGAAAGGTGTCATGCCGTCGAAGGTTTGCCTGATCGGCATGCAGCCAGCTGACATTGATTTTACCTTCGGCCTTGAAATGTCTGATATTGTTAATGCTAATATAGAGAAAGTCATCGATTTGACCATCGATAAGCTGAAGGAGTGGAATATAGAATGTGTCTTGCCGTCCCCTCAAAAGTTATCAATATAGATAACCTTCTTGCGACTGTTGATGTCTTCGGCGCCCGAAGGGAAGTCAGCCTGATATTACTGCCCGAGGAAGCGCAGGTGGGTGAGTATGTGCTTGTGCACGCCGGCTTTGCGATCCAGAAGGTAGACGAAGCGGTCGCTCTCGATTCCATGAAACTAATCAGGGAGTACGCCGAAGCCCTTGAGGATTACGACGACCTGCAGCCCGAGCAGCCCCGCAGTCTTTTCGAAGTCTGATACGGTCTTTCCGTATTATTTGCAGTTCCTTTTTTTGATATCCGTTGGGAGGATCTGTGATCAAAAATGACAGGTGGATTCGTGAGATGGCGCGCAATGGTATGATCGCGCCCTTTAGCGACTCACAGGGGCGTCAGGGCGTTATTTCATACGGAGTTAGCTCCTACGGCTATGACATGCGGATTGGCGACGAGTTCAAGATATTTACTAATGTCAACAGCACGTGCGTCGATCCAAAAAAATTCGATCCTGCGGGCTTTGCAGACTTTAAAGGTGATGCCTGCATTATCCCGCCTAATTCTTTTGTGCTCGCCACATCGCTGGAGTACTTCAAGATACCAAGAGACGTGCTTGTCATCTGCTTCGGCAAATCGACCTATGCGCGGTGCGGGCTTGTTGTCAATGTTACACCTCTTGAGCCTGAGTGGGAAGGGCATGTGACGATAGAGATTTCAAATACGTCAACGCTTCCCGCAAAAATATACGCAAACGAAGGAATTGCTCAAATCATCTTTCTTCAGGCTGCCGAGATGTGCGAGGTATCGTATAAAGACAAGGCCGGGAAATACCAAGCGCAAAAGGGAATTACACTTCCGAAAGTATAATATCCACCCCCATACATGAAAAATGTCCTGGAAAGATAAACTCATCATAGCGCTTGATGTTTCTGCGCCCGAGAAAGCACTCGGCATAGTCGAAATGCTTGGCGACGACATCAATACGTATAAAGTCGGTTTCGAGCTCTTCGTTTCCACTGGGCCTTCGATAGTCGAAAAATTACACGATAAGGGCAAGAAGGTCTTCCTCGACCTCAAGTTTCACGACATTCCCAATACGGTGTCGAAGGCTGCTGTTGCGGCAGCGCGACTTGGCGTCTACATGTTTAATCTGCACACGTCGGGCGGGCTGGATATGATGAAACGATGCAAGGACAAGGTCGACGATGTGTGCCTTAAAGAGAACTTAAGAAGACCTAAGATGATCGGTGTAACGGTCCTCACAAGCCTCAACAGCGACGCCCTGAAGAATGAACTCTGCGTGCAGCACGGCGTCAAGTCGCAAGTTAAGAACCTCTCCTCCTTGGCCCAGCAGGCGGGCCTCGACGGAGTAGTCGCCTCACCGCAGGAAATATCTATTATCAAAAACGCCTGTGGCAAAGATTTTCTGGTAGTCACGCCGGGAATTAGGCCTTCATGGGTGCCCCCCGATGATCAGAATCGAACGGCCACCCCGCAAGCCGCTATCAAAGAGGGTGCGGACTATATCGTGATGGGCAGAGGCATCCTCAAACATGAAGACCCGGTGCGGGCGCTTGAATTGATCTCCCTCGAAATACTGACAGCATAGACCAACCAGTTTCTCCCTATCTGCATGCAGCATGTCGCGATATCTCCGGGATTGTCCATTTCACTGCAAATCGGGCAATTTGTGGTCCTTTGACATTAATGCCTTGTTAGACCAAGCTGGTATTTCGTGGTGATAGGGGCATACATATATAGGTTGTGATTATAATAGTATGAAATTAAGCAGAGTATGTTCTATTCTGTTCTTCAGTGTGATGTACGCCTGGCAATAATGACCAGGTGGTTTAATAATTGTCATCTGAACAGAGCGCTTGCGGAGGCAAGGGCATGGGGAAACAAGTAATGCATATTTTATTTCTTATATTCATTGGAGGCTGTTATGCCGCCAAACCAGTGGTACAAATGGAAAAAGGGGTCTGAGATGACATGTCGGCGCTATAAGGGGGACTACCATGCTGAGCTTCCCTACATCTTCTCTGGTGCTTTTACTCCCAATATTTTCGAGCCGTGTTTCAGGACGATAGCTACAGCTGCACAGATGGCAAGGCGTGCCCTTGTTAATTCGTTATCTTCGGTAATAACTCTGTACCGGTGGTAGTACGGATGGAATAACCCGGCCAATTCCTGGAGGCAGAAAGTTATCCGGTGAGGTTCGCGGGCCAGCGCAGCACCCCTGAGCATCATGGGATATGAGAGTACTTTTTTGACGATCTTCATCTCCTCGTCGTTAAATAGCTCACCGTTGAAATCTCCGGAATCCTGCATATTGAATCCCAATTCCCTTGCCTTCTCGAAGATGCTGTTGATCCTCGCATGGGCGTACTGGACATAGAATACGGGATTTTCGCTCGATTGTGCCTTGGCGACTTCAATATCCACTTCCAGGTGGCTATCAGACCTTCTTGTCAGGAACAGGAATTTAGTTGTATCGGGACCGATCTCGTCCATGATCTCTCTTAAGGTAATGAATTCGCCGGCGCGCTTTGACATCTGGACCGGTTCGCCGCCTTTCAGAAGCGAAACCATCTGAACGAGCAGCACTCGAAGGCTCTCCTTCGGAAGACCGAGGGCTTGTATGACCGCCTGCATCCGGGGAACGTAGCCATGATGATCCGCGCCCCAGATATCGATGAGTTCACTGAAGCCCCGGAGCACCTTGTTGCGGTGATACGCGATGTCGGGAGCGAAATAAGTGTACTCACCATCTTTTTTGATGATGACCCTGTCCTTGTCGTCACCGAAGGCCGTAGATCTGAACCAGATAGCACCTTCTTGCGCATAAACGTAATCACGGGCCTTCAGATCATCTAGGGCCTTTTCCACTTCCCCCTTATTGTAGAGTTCCCGCTCACTCTGCCAGGTATCAAAAAAGACCCCGAAGTCCTCAAGGTCTTTTCTGATTAAATCCAGCATTTTTTTATATGAAAAGTCGATTACAGTTTCTGAAGCTTCATTGAAATTTTTGGTGGCAAATTCTTCGCCGAAGAGTGACCTGAATTCAGTTGCAAGGCCATCTATGTAGTACCCCCGATATCCCTCCTCGGGGAAGGGGTATTCCTTTCCGCACAAAACTTTATACTTGGCGAATACGGATAAGCCCAGGAGTCGCACTTGTCTGCCCGCATCATTGATGTAAAATTCTTTTTCAATCCGGAAACCCGTCTCGGCAAGCAAGTTTGCGAGGGCTGCTCCGAAGGCAGCTCCCCTCCCATGTCCGAGGTGAAGAGGGCCCGTGGGATTTGCGCTCACAAATTCAATCTGCACTTTTTTGCCTTTCCCGATGTTCTCGGAAAGAAAGGAATCGCCTTTATTAAGAAGTCCTATGAGTTTCCTACAGATAAAGACCCGCGAAAAATAGAAGTTTATAAATCCGGGGCCGGCGATCTCAATCCTTTCGAAGATGTCTGCCGGTTCGATCATGGCTACGATCTCCTCTGCTATCTTCCTTGGTGGCTTTTTGAGTACTTTCGCCAGTCCCATGGCAATGGGAGTCGAGAGGTCTCCGAACCCTTCCTCTTTTGGGATTTCTATCTCGATAGTGCCGAGCTCCGATCCAGTCAGTCTCTTCACCACCTGGTCGAGTATTGCACGAAGCGCTTTTTCCATAACCGTTAAGTTTAGGGAATATTTCCCGCAGTTGTCAACCGAAAAAGTCAGAATTTCTCTCGACACCCAGCTCTCGAATTATAGAGACTGAAATTAACAGAAAATTTACCGTTATTAACTGAACATTTACGCAATTCACGATTACAATAGAAATAGCTATACTTTTATGTAGTAATTCAGCAATATTCGAAGGGGTAATTCAAGGCGGCTTTTTTATGAAAAGGCTTTTGGAAATTATCAAGCATTATCGAGGAGATGGGTATGAGTAAAAAGTTGTTTCTGGTATATATCGCGGCGTCTGTGCTGACTATGGCAGGCGGTCTTCATTTCTCATCTGGTGCCGAAACCGGTTGTGAAGTAGCGCAGGCACAGTACTTGGATGGCGGCACAAATGCCGCCATCCTTTTTTAGGAGGCGGCATGATAAAGAAAAGACTTATTACCATTTTATTGATTTTGACATTTCTACCGGTAGTGTCAATGGCCGTGGTCAAAAAGCACCCAGCTGTGCCTCCGGACCAAGCATGCAGTGAATGTCACGACAAAGAGTCTGAGGTATGGCAGGACGGCAAACACGGTCTTATGGGTGTCGGGTGCGTCGTTTGTCACGGAGATCTTGACAAGAATTTCATAATGCGTCCAAGCCCCGAGAAATGCACCGGTTGTCACGCCGAACAGGTATCCGGTGCGGCGTCAGGACACAAAGAAAGACTGAAGATTTGCTGGGGCTGTCACGATGGGCACTCATTAAAGCCGAAGTCCGTGGAACAAATTCGCTAAGGAGGGATTACGATGGAATTAACAAGAAGACAATTGCTCAAATTCTCGGCGGCCCTTGCAGCGGCTTCGGCCATTGGACTCGATCTGCCATTGCCACCGGGGATCGAGGCGGCAGTACAAGCTGAAAAGTGGGTCAAGGCCGTCTGCAGATATTGTGGCGCGGGCTGCGGGGTTTATGTAGGAGTAAAGGGCGGTAAGGTTGTCAGCGTCAAAGGTGACAATGACAACTGGAACAAGGGTTTCCTCTGCATTAAAGGATATTTTCTTGCTCCGATACTTTATGCGGCTGACAGAGCAAAATATCCCATGCTCAGGAAAGGCAATAAGTTCGAGCGTATATCATGGAAAGAGGCGATGGATCTCATGGTATCCAAGTTCGCCGAATCGATAAAGAAAAATGGTGCCAATTCAGTAGCTTTCTATGGCTCGGGGCAGGCATACACCGAAGAGTCATACTTCATATCGAAATTCTTCAAGGGTGGGCTGGGAACCAACAATATTGACGGGAATCCTCGTCTCTGTATGGCTTCCGCAGCAGTTGGATATGTCTCCACGTTCGGCAAGGATGAGCCCATGGGCTCATATGACGACATGTATCACGCGGACTGTTTCTTCCTCATTGGATCGAACATGGCCGAGGCCCATCCTGTCATATTTAGGATAGTCAATGAAAGAAAGCAGAAGGGAAAGGACGTAAAGATCATTGTTGCCGATCCGAGGAAAACTCTTTCGGCAAAAATCGCTGATCTTCATATGAGTTTCATTCCGGGCATGGATCTTGCGATTCTGAACGCGATGGCGCATGTCATTGTGAAAGAAAACCTCTACAATAAAAACTTCGTTGACAAGCATACGGTTTTCAAGAAGATGATCGACCCCGGCCCTCCGCCCAAGATCGAAAAAACTACATGGGACGACTACGTGAAGTTTCTCGACGAGTATACACCTGAGATGGCTGAAAAAGTATCAAAATGCTCGAAAGAGGACATCATCAAGGCAGCGCGGTGGTTTGCACAGTCAAAGGCAACATCGAGCTATTGGTGCATGGGTCTCAATCAGAGAACAAGAGGGGTATGGGCTAACAATCTTGTCCACAACCTTCATCTTATTACCGGCCAGATATGTAGGCCTGGCGCCACGTCTTTTTCGCTCACAGGACAACCAAACGCCTGCGGCGGGGTCAGAGACGGTGGGCTCCTGAGCCATTTACTTCCCTATGGCAGGGTTGTTGCGAATGACAAAGACAGGGAGGAAATGGAGAAATTCTGGTCAGTTCCGAAAGGACGTATAGCGCCCAAACCAGGTCCTACAGCGATCGAGATGTTCCAGGAGTTTAATAAGGGTGACATAAAATGCCTTTGGATCGCCTGCACGAATCCTGGTCAAAGCCTTCCCAATCTCGCATCCTATCGTAAGGGGATGGCATCGGATGAAACGTTTCTCGTCGTCTCTGAGGCTTATCATCCGTCGAGGACATCTGAACTTGCCGACCTTGTCCTGCCTGCGGCTCTATGGGTCGAGAAGGATGGCACTTATGGGCAATCTGAGAGGAGATATCAGTATCTCGAAAAGGCTGTAGACCCTACTGCAGAAGCCAAACCTGACCTCCAGGTCATGATCGATTTTGCGAACAGGCTTTTCAAGGCCCTCGGGAGAGACGCTGAAGCAAAGAAACTTTTCGCATACAAGGGCACTGAAGATGTTTGGAACGAGATACGCATGGCCTCTAAAGGGACGGCCTACGATTTCAAGGGCATGACAAGGGCGCGTCTCAGGAAGGCCCATGGAATGCAATGGCCTGTGCCGACGGAAGACAGCACCGGCACAGCAAGGCGATACACTGCAAAATATGGTGACCCTCTCGTGAAAAAGTTCGATCCCCAGGCCGAGGATGTGTCATTCTACGGGGCAAAGGTTGATGGAAACCGGGCAACCATCTGGCTCAGGCCGCACAAAGGCCCGGCTGAGCCCACCGATTCAGACTATCCTTTTGTTCTTACTACCGGCAGGCAGCTTGAACATTGGCACACCGGTACAATGACTTACAACGTGCCTGAACTGAAGCGCGCAGCTCCCCACGGGTTCCTAGAGATGAACTCAAGGGATGCCAGAAATATCGGGGTCAAGACCAAGGACATGGTGAAGATCACCTCAAGAAGGGGTTCGGTCGTCATGGAAGCGAAGGTCGTCGATGTGCCGAGGGATGGACTTGTCTATGCATCATTCCATGACCCAAACAGGCTCATCAACTTAGTGACTATTGACGCCTTTGACGCACTCTCGAAGCAGCCAGAATTCAAGATCTGCGCGGTGCGGGTGGAGAAGGTATAATGCCGATCGCAAGTGCCGTAGTAGAAACCGAAGAGGGTTTGATTGGGGCTGTATTAGGGATCCTCGCTCAGATGCCTGAAGTGAGTGTGTACGGAGTCAAAGAAAACCAGATTGTTGTTGTTATGGATGGCGACTCGATAGGTGTTATAGAAGAGAGTATAAGAAATATGCAGACATTGGAAGGAGTGGTGGGAGTTTATCCAGTCTATTCTTCGATCGATGAGTAGAAAGCCTCTGAGGCCGCCCGGAGCGCAGGGTGAGAGGAAATTTCTTGGCTCTTGCATCCGGTGCGGAAAGTGCGCACAGGTCTGCCCGTATCGGTCGATAATAGTCGTAAGCCTTCTCGACGGGCTGTCGATGATGGGGACTCCTTACATCAGGGCCCGCGAAATCCCGTGTTATCTCTGCATGAAGTGTCCTCCAGTCTGTCCATCGGGGGCCCTGGACCGCGAGTTAGCGCGTATGCAGAATGTCAGGATGGGAACGGCGATTATCGACAAGAAGACCTGTTTGCCATGGCAGGGAATACTCTGCAGGAGTTGCTACGAGAACTGCCCGATCTTCAACGAGGCGATTATCATGGATGATCAATTGAGGCCTGTAGTCGATCAGGAAAAATGTGTTGGTTGCGGAATATGTGAGAATGTTTGTCCTGTCGATCCCGCAGCAATTATTGTGAAGGCAAAGGCTGACAAATGAGGATAAGGCTTCTGCGCAGGATTACCCAGCTTTCGACAATAGCTATGCTCATCGCCATTCCTATGCTGAATAAGAGAGGCATCGATGCTTTAATTGGAAGTCTTTATTCTCTTGCCATCGGGCCGATTTGGATAACCGATCCATTAAGCGGCCTACAGGTCATTCTGACGACCCTCAGCGCTGATGCAACGCTGATAGTTTCAATGTCTATCCCGATAGTATTTGCACTTGTCTTTGGACGGGTTTTTTGTGGCTGGATGTGCCCGCAGAATGCGCTCTCCGAACTTTTTGATTTCCTGTCGAGAAAGATCGGGGTTCAACGGCCTTTTAGCTTGCCTCTAACTCCCATGCCGCGATATGCAGTCCTCGCTGTCATGCTCACTCTCACTGTGATTCTGGGCTTTCCTGTTGCCAATCTTATCTCTGCGCCGGGAATCATTTCGGTCCAAATATCTTATTATTTGATGTCTAGCGCAGTGGGTGTGGAGTTGGGGCTTATAGGGGTTATCATCATTTTTGAATTTTTCATGATCCGCAGAGGGTGGTGTAACTATATTTGTCCGGTCGGTGGCTTTCTCGGGATTTTCAGGATCGCAAAGACCATGTCGGTCACCTATCGGAGAGAGACAGACCAATGCATAAAATGCGGAGAATGTGTTAAGGCATGCCAATTGGGCCTCAATCCTATGGGCGGAACAATATATCCCCTTTGCCACAACTGTGGTGACTGTATCACAGCATGCCGGCGGGCTGTCGGGAAAGACAACCCGCTCTCGTTCAAAGTTTAGCGTAATTTTATAGGAATCTGCTTATAATTTCGTTTTTATCGGCTTTTGTAAGATTAGCGGCGATATTCTTTTCGAGCTTGGCCTTCACCGCTGGCTCAAGATAATCTACTATTTGGCCATTGATGGCCTTTTCGGCAGCGAGATGCCAGCTGTCGCAAGTCCCCTCTTTGATAATCTTATGAATCGTTTTAGCAATATTCTTTATAATCCTCTTTTCATTTTCGATATCAATGTTGTGCGCTTCCCCATATCCCTTGGCCCAATTTTTTCCGTTCGCAGCCCCGAACTTGCCCGCCTGATCGGTAACTTTTTCGGAATACCTCCCATGGGCCTCGATGGAATCGAAGCTTTCGATCAGATCAAGTTTTCCTGTTCCCTGCGGGGTCTTTGAAAATCTGTACGCACTAAAATGGCCGAGATCAGCTACGACAACTATCTTATCCATACCACACCTTCCTTCGAATAGGTAGTCATACGTTCAGTATAGTGGTATCACGCCTTGTAGCCAAATGGAGGCAACAATGTTATGATATGTTTAACGGTTGAGTAAAGAAGAAAGCACTTCCTTTGCCGCTGTCGCCCAATATGTCTACGAAATTTTGACAATGAGAGCCCACAGTCGGTGCTGCAGATCTTAGCCTTGCGACCTCTTTGGGTCTGATTTAAAGGTTCGACTATCCTTCCCTGCAGCGCTTTTTCGATACTGATACCTTGTTTCGGATACACCCAGCAAGACATTGTCGTTCTGCCTCGGAGAGTGTCAGGTAATGGCTTCGCGGTCTGGAGTTAACTTAGCCGGATTCCAAAGGAGGGTGAACAGAATCAGCTTGGATTTTCTCATAGGCATTGATAATCAGTCCTGCGAGTTCTGCAGGGAAAGGATGTTAGGATAATAAGGCCATCTCGCACAATTTTTTAGGGAGGGTGAAGGAAAAAGTACTGCCCTCTGAGGGAACGCTCTCCACCCAGATTGTCCCGCCGTGGGCTTCCACGATGGTCTTTGCGATAAAAAGACCGAGTCCCGAGCCTTTGCTGTCCTTGCTTACTCGGTAAAAAGCATCAAAGATAAAGGGCAGGTGTTCTTTAGAAATACCGACTCCGGTGTCTTTTATGCTAACAAGGAGATAATTGTTTCGGTCGGCGATCGTGACGACAATGGTTCCACCGGGATTGGTGTATTTGATTGCATTATCAAGGAGGTTCGAGACAACCCTGCTGATCATCGACCCGTCAGCCATTAGGGGGCTATGATCACCAGTGGGGATGTCGCATACGATATTGATATTTTTTATATCTGCCTCAACTTTGGCGAATCTTACATGTTCCAACAATGCATCGGTGATATTGAACGAAGAAAGCACAGGGACATATTCTTTAGCTTCAAAACGGGAAAATTGAAGAAAATCAGAAATGAGTTCGTGTAGTCTCTTGAGTTCCTCTTCCATCAAGCCATAATACTCACGTTGTTTTTCGGTCACGTCACCGGCTTTTTCTGAAAGCAGGCGCGCCAGGAACCCGCGAGCTATGACTACCGGGTTTTTCATGTCATGTGCGAACATAGAAAGGATGTTCTTATGCTCACGCTCTCTTTTCTTCTGGGCCGTGATGTCCCTGAAAAGCTCAACGCCGCCCATAAATGAACCGTTCGTATCATAAATAGGAAAGACGGTGACCGAAATCATAATTGTTTCGCCGTTCTTCTTCTTCAGGAGGCTTTCGAGAGAATCAAAGCCTTTTTTTTCGTGTACGGTGAATTGCATAAGGGGACATTTCGATTTATCAGAAGTGCTGTGGAAAATCTCCAGATGCGAGCGCCCGATAACATCACTCTTCGAATACCCCGTCAACTCCTCGGCGGCGCGATTGAATTCGATAATGATGCCCTCTTTATCGACGAGCGAAAAGCCGTGCGGAAGATTGTTGATGATAATCTCATGAATTTTTTCCCTGTCCATTTATTTTAGTCTCCTGCTTACATTGTACTATGAAAGGAAAGTCCCTGTGGTGCCGGGTACTGCCTGATCTCGAACTCGTCCGGCGCATTTTCCGGATTGGTAAGCTTAAGGCTTGTTATACGGAACCACTAAAGCCCCTGCTCTTTGGCGTATTCGGAAAGGTCCTTTGTAAGCATGGCGAGAGTTTTTATGATGTAACGTTTTCCATTCACATCAACGATCTCAGGATTGGGAACATAAAGGCTCGGCTTTACTGAAGGAAGACGTTTGATGAAGATGCCGCCGTGGTCTGCAACCGACTCTCTTGTAATGACGATCTGCTTGAAAAGGACCCTAACCTCTCTTTCGACCTGCCCCATAATGAGCTTCTCCTGTCGTTCAGCGAGAAAATGAAAAGAGATGCCGAGGGCAATGATTAGCGTGAGGCTACATCCGATAATGAACTTCAGGCTCAGGGTAAAACGGGGCGGGATGCATCGGTCGAACATGCTTTAATATTAAAGGGAATGTGGGGCTTTGTGCAACCGCTAAGGGAAGCCTTTATGATATAATAATCAAAATGGACTAAGTTGTCAGGAGGTCCTCAATGGCTGATGAACATACTTTTGATATTGCGTGCGAAATTGATATGCAAGAGGTTTTAAACGCTGTTACCCAGGCAGAGAAGGAAATAGGCCAGCGGTTTGATTTCAAAGGCAGTAAGAGCTCTATCGAACTCGACAAGGGCAAGGCAATTATCACACTGGTGTCGGATGATGAATTCAAGCTAAAGAGTGTTACCGAGGTCCTCCAGTCAAAACTCGTAAAGAGGGGTGTCTCGCTGAAAGCACTGACTTACGGCAAGATAGAACAGGCGGCTGGCAGCACGGTCAGGCAGGTCATTACACTCCAGCAAGGCATACCCCAGGAAAAGGCTAAAGAGATTGTCAGGATCATCAAGGATACGAAGCTCAAAGTAAACGCTGAAATACAGAAAGACCAGGTCAGGGTGAGGGGCAAAAAAATCGATGACCTCCAGACGCTTATGGCTTTGATTAAGGGAAAGGATCTAGGGATTCACGTGCAATTTACGAATTACCGATAAAACGGAAGAGGAGGACCTATGGTTGCAATGACTCATGTGCGTTCTTTATACAGCAATATGCTGGTCACGTGCTATGAACATGAGGGAAAGAAATACGTAGCGAACCAGCATGGGGATTTCGATGTTTTTGAAGGCGAATATACCAGGGAGAACAAGATCGGAACGCTGAAGGCCGAATCTCAGGAGATGAAAAATCTGATTTATCAATACAAGAAGCAGGCAAAATGATCTGTATAAGAGATTATGTGAATTTACTGTAAAAACACATCTTGACTGGGGTTTCGGAATGCGGTATTCAACTACGACCTCAAAATATGATTTTATCTTAGCGCATTACTACTTAAATTCCTCCTCGACTCTAATGAAGACATTGTTGCGACATTCCTTCCTGAAGTCCACGCGAGTCGGGCACCTCTAGATCTGTTGGTTTTTTGCAGGGAAACATCTTCTGGGCTGTGCTCGAGTATGTTTCCCCCTGCCGAGGCCACAAAACAGGCTCATAGCGATGGTGTGGGTCCCCGAAAATAAAAGTCACTGATCAAATCTTTGACTGCAAGAAGTACCGGGACTGATACATAGTTATATACTGTCTTTTAGGCGAAGATGCAAAGCAAGGTGTGCTGGTAGGAGAAAGGTTGAAAAATGCAGCTTCTTTTGAAGTGTCTGTGATTTGATCTTATTCAAGATTACTGAAAGTTTCCGGCACGATGTTTGACAGAGCAGGGAATATATGAATACATTCAGTTATAGATTTCACGTCGCCCTTGTTTAGTATAGCATTGACAACCTCCTGAATCAGTATTGCAGCATTCGGACCGATGATGTGAAACCCTAGAATTCTGCCAGTGCCCTTTTCGACGATAGCTTTTGCAAAACCATCACGCTCCATCATCGCCTCTCCCATCACAGTATCGGAATATAACGCACGGCCTACTAGAATGTTGTGGGCGTTTCGGGCCTGCCGCTCGGTCAGGCCAATAGATGCTATCTGCGGGCACGTGTAGACCGCATGGGGGACGGACCGGAAATTCATCTTGATCTTTTCCCTGTGTGTGGCATTGTGCCATGCTAACTCGGCTTCCTTGTCTCCGGCATGGGTAAACATTGTCCTACCGATGGCATCTCCAAGTGCCCAAATGTGCTGCTTGTTCGTCCGGAGGTACTCGTCAACTTTTATGAAATTGGCCTTGTCTGTCTCGATTCCAGCATGTTCAGGTTTCAGTAGATCGGCATTGGATTTTCTGCCAGCGGAGACCATCACCGCCTTTGCTGAAATCTCTTTTTCCCCGCCGGTGCCGATGTTTCTTATTAACATCCTGGGTCCGTTGACTGTCCGTCTCACTTCAATCCCCTCAACGCCCAAATGCAGTTCGATGCGTGTCTCCAATTTCTTCTTTAGCAAGTCAGAAATTTCCGGTTCACCGAAAGGCAGAAGGGTCAAGTTTCTATCGATTATCGTAACCTTCACACCCAAGGCCGAAAAGAAATGCGCATACTCAAGCGCTATATATCCGCCCCCGATAAAAATGATGCTCTCAGGCTTCTTTTTGAGTTCCAAGACGCTTTCATTCGTCAAATACGGCACTTTACCAAGTCCTTTTAACGGGGGAATCGAAGGTCGTGCACCAGTGGCGATGAAAATCTTCTTCCCTCGGATTTTATCACCATCGACTTCAAGAGTATGTTCGTCTATGAAATGGCCTTGTTTGCCTATGAAATGGAGATTCTCAGACTCCTCAATAGCATTTGTTATAGAGTTTCTGCCTCTAATGACAACACTTCTCATCCGGTCCATGACCGCTCTAAAGTTTACATCGATTATTGCCGAACTGATGCCGAGTTTTGTATTTTCTCGTGTCTCAATTATTCGGTCTGCAGTATATATAAGCATTTTAGAGGGTACACACCCGCTGTTAACACAGGTTCCGCCTGTATATCCCTTGTCGATGAGAGCAACCTTCAGACCTTTTGAGATAGCTTTAAAGGCGACCGCCAAGCCTACATCACCCGCACCAACGACGATGACATCATATGTTTTCATGACTTCACCTCTTCATTGTTGGGATAATTGTCTTTATTCCGGGGCGAGATCTGCTTCCACATCTATGAAAAGATTGACCTTCCGGCCGACCATGATCCCATTGTCTGCCATTATCTGATTCCAATTAATCTCGTAGTCCTCACGATTTATTATTGCAGATGCTGCAAAGCCCATGCTTAATCCGTCGCCAAAGGGGTCTTTTACTGGACCCCAAAACTCAACAGGAATAGTTATCTGACGTGTTATTCCGTGTATTGTTAAGTCGCCAGTCACTTTCACCCGGTTGCCATTAACTGCAGTTGTTTGGATACTCTTGAACGAGATGGTGGGATATTTCTCGATATTAAAAAAATCAGGGCTTCTCAAGTGATCGTCACGTTTCGTTACCCCTGTAAAAATGCTTGATACATCAATGGTTAGGTCTATTGATGAGTTATCAATATTAGGAGGATCAAAATATATACTCCCCGCGATTTTGTTGAACTGGCCCCGAACATGAGCAATCATCATGTGGCGAATGGAAAATGCCGCTACTGAGTGATCAGGATCCACAATCCATTGTGCCATTTCATACATCCTTTCGAGCTGGATACACGTCTATAATCTTAGATATGTCCCACCTGTTAGATTCCCTAATAGTGCACATGAAACCTGTGCAGGCCCGCAGACAGTGCTGACGCCTGTCACATTTCCGCCCTGTGTTGTATGAGCCTTATTGAAAATAGTGTGGATCCTCCTCAAGGGGACTGCCTCGGCCGTTCGCCCTAGAAAAGGCCATCACAATCGCCCTGCAGCCTCTGCGTCATGGCGAATTGCTGCATTTGTTTCTATAGGGATCTGTCCCCCAATTTCCTTAATATCCTGACAATGCACAGATTTCCCTCACGTGGTCTTTTCTTGCATTTCCTATGGGAACATATAGGCTCCTGCATATCCAAGATCCTGCATATCCAAGATCCACTATATCTGCGCATCCTCTCTTTGTCGCCTAACCGGCAACATTAGCTCTTTCAGCCCTTTCATTTGTGGCATACTTTCCCGAGACTTTCTTTGGTTGCCATATTAAGCCTATCCCAGAAAACCCTATTGAGCAAGAGCCTTTTCGGATAGTGCCTTTGTCATCCTTCCAACCTCATTCATGTCTATGGATATTGAGTCAAGCAAAGCTTTAATCAATACGTTAAGTATATCACCGTATTAGATCCTGTCAAGAAAAGATAGAGTCGTATCTCGGAGCAAAAAAGATAATGTCATGGTACGGGCAAAATAAACATTGAATGCCCTTGACCAAGGACATTCAATGTTTATTTTGCCCGTTCTGCCGATACCAGTCACTCGGAAACCGTGTTTGTCAAAAAATAGATAATGACAACCTACTTCAGTCTATAGTCTCGAATCGGAGATCCTGTCCTGACGTGAAATGTGAAGGTCTCTTCTGCCCCCCTTCGTCTGATCTTGTCCGCAGCAGATAAAGGGCATAGAAAAGCGGTTGATTGTCTTGACACTCTGCTTTTTTCAGCTATACTAAGATCATGTAATACACTAAAAAGGAGGAGCATCGTCATGAACGTTGAGGTGAGCGCCGCAGAGAAGACCCTGCTGAAGAAGGTTCTTGATTCCTACCTTTCAGAGTTGAGACTGGAAATCGTAGAAACGAAACACGACAAATCGTCCCTCCACGAGGAAGAGGCTGTCGTAAAAGGCCTTCTGCAAAAGGTATCCTGACATTAGCGGTGTGATGTAACATCGTTTGCTCTGAAGCTTCCGTAAGTGCTGGGAAGCTTCAGAGCAGAATCCCACTATTCAAACTGGATTAGGGTATCAACTCAGGTGCTTGTTCACTAATTTTGCCATATCGAACTTCGAGATTGTTTCTTCCAGACGCAGTCGTTACTTCTCAATATGCGAATATACGCTTCTGAAAGCATGCACTCATGTAGCCTTAAGGCCAGATCTACCAGTATTATGTTGACAGCCAAGGCGTTTGACCTGCGTTTGCCCTCTATGGGCATTCAACTTTGATCCGTCTGCTAATGTCTTAACATACTCTTATCCAAGCTTTTAGCATGCGTATGAGTGGCTCAAAATGCTACGCCGATTTACATGTTTTATTTTATCGCAAGTCAGTGTCAGCCTTCTTTTTTGTTAGCTCGGGGATTTTTTTAAGAATCAAGGGCTGACCCTATCTCTGTCCCTGACTTGGTTAACGGATATTTTTTAACTATGCTCTATGTATGGAAATAGGTAAGCACATGTGGATTTTCCTGACATTGAGCATATCTTTTCTGGCCTGTAGTTCTTGGCTGAAGAAGGGGGCACCTCCTCTAGAGGTGGTTACTTTCGTTGATCTAACCCGATACGCTGGAAAATGGTATGAGATCGCCCACTATCCCAACCGTTTTCAAGAAGGATGCGTTGGAACGACTGCAACTTACTCAATCCGTGAGGATGGTAAGATTGATGTCCTGAATCAATGCCGAAAGGGGACGCTTGACGGTGTGATTTCTTCAATCAAGGGAAAAGCGTGGGTAGTTGATCATACGACAAATGCTAAATTGAAGGTTTCTTTTTTCTGGTTTTTTTCTGGACATTACTGGATTATCGACCTTGGAGAAAATTATGATTATGCTGTTGTAGGTCATCCCGACAGAAAGTATTTATGGATACTGAACCGATCACCTAAAATGGACGAAAAAAAATATGACCATATTTTGCAAAAGCTGAGAATTCAATTTTATGATACCGGTAATCTGATAAAAACTGTCCAGTTTGAAGCAGATTCATACAAGATTTGAGAGGATAGATCATGATATGCTTAGCGGAACTGCCGAGATCGACAGAAGAGGGTCCGCACTATTCGAAGAAGGGATTAAGGCTTCCAAAAAAACATAAGAGTCTCAAACCAGTATTGATACCATATTTTATGAGTATGGTAAAGATCATTCCTATCGAAATGGATTACATTGATGCAGAACTTTAGAAGACAGGTTATGAAATCCGGCAGCCGATTTCTTTTCTCTTATATCCATTCCCTAGCCAATTCTTATTATGAATTATTATCCGTATAGGCTTTTACCCAATCAATTTCAAGGTTAAAAGGTCCTGCTTGTTTATCAGCAATCATAAAGCCGATTCTTCTGATGTGGCGCGCTTCAAGCTTGGCAGCTTCTAGCACTGTGCGCCCGCGGAAAACAGGTATAAACTCTTTGAATGGTAAATGTACAGTAATCCACCTTTCGGCCTGTGTTGTATAACTTGCCTGATATGCAACACCCTCAAATTCATCGTCGGTTTTCAAACGGAGTCGGTATTTCTTGCCATCACCTTTAACCCGCAAAGCAATGCCTTCAAAGCCATCCAACTGATGTTTCTGTGGACGGGATCGTATAGAGGCAAAGCCACCATAATTTTCTAATGATACCCCCCCATGGAAAATGCCTCTCTTATTCGATGTGATTGACAGTTGACTTTGTGAGATACCACCCATGACCCCATCTGTCATGATTTCCCATCGATTTTCTTCCCCAGGCAAACTAAAGTCAAAGATAAGTTTATATCGGCGCTTCATATGTTCAGTTGTATCGAACCACCGTCATATTATAGATTTCCATATATTGCATTTATCGTAAAATCCATTCTGATACAGTCTGAAATCTTGTAACATGGATACACCTGGTGATTGTTACGAATATCAAATTCGTTTCAGCAGAATGAATTATTTCCTTAAGAGTCGGATGCTTCCGTATGAGCACGTCAGCTAATTCTGGCCATTCCCCCCTTTTTCTCACGAGCTTGGCATTTCCTAAAATAGTCAATGATTCAGCACCCATATAATCTTTTTCTGTATTTGATCGTGTATCAATGAGAAGGGAAACGCGATTATTTTTGAGGATATTTCTATATTTCTGTGTTTTTTGGGGTGTAACAAATACAAGCCCTTTCTTATCAGGAGTAAGTGCATAAGCGATTAAAGAAGTATAAGGTTGTCCATCTAATGTAGTTGCTAGTACAGCATGAAGCTGGTCTATATCAAGTGCACTTAACCTTTCGAGTGCAGGTACAGTTCCTTTTTTGACTCTGTCAGGTATTGATTCCTTTGATTTTATCATTTTGCACCTCTTTAAAGATTATACTTTTATCTGGATACTCGGCAATGGGGTTAAGTCTTGCAATGATATAAATCGTGCTCAGTACAACGAGATAGGTCTTTGCCTCGGCAAGCTTTTGCCGGAATTCAAGGTTATCAATTCCCGATTGAAATCCTCCGAATCTAGCAACTGGGTGACCTGAGGGTTGCTAGAAATAATCTCCCTCGCATCTTTCCGCTGAACTAAAAGGAGTATAAGCCGATGCCAACGACTTTAAAATGATTGTGCTTAGTCAAACTGGCAAGTATTCCTCGCACAGGTACTTAGTCAAATACCAGCCTACAATGCTAAGAACGATGCTGAGGAAGAGCCCCATGCCGAAGCCGATAAACCCACCGAGCCAGCTGCCGAGCATTCCCAAAGCGGTGGATCCGATGAACTTCAAAAGGAACAGCATTATTCTACGCCTGCCTCAGGCTCGAAGACGTTCACGTCGATGACTGCCCTGATCTGCTTTTTGTCCTGCCGTCCTTCGCTTTTTCGAACGCTTCATTCAGCGGGCTCCCAACTACTGAGGCGTCCCGGAATGAAGTCTCTACATTTTCTGCCTTTTTTGGTTCTATTATCCCTGTCTCCCTTTTAACGTGATCTGTATATTTTTAAATCAATATGATAAAAGTTCCTCTTTAACCCTTTGTTTTCGAAAGTACGCACCCAGAACTTTGTGCAGGTGCTTTGTTAGTCTGGCTGAGGAGATAAACTCGAGAGCGGCACCGCCATGGAGGATTCTATTTATGCGTAACGTATTGAGATATCGTAGACAACATCAGAAAAATGAGCGGCAGGACCGCAAACAGCACAAGAGAGCTCCCCCTTTGCTACATTTTTGAGGTTCTTGATCTTGTCTGCTATCACTTCGCGAAAATCGAACCCGCCACCAACGCATCCTTCGTTTAAACAGTTAACGACGAACATGGCGTAACTGCCCGGGAAAAAATTAATAGTCCGCAGCATGGGTTCCAATACTCCAATTTGCCTATATGTCATGCTAATGACGATACTGGCAACATTGGGGAAATGAGAAGACACTAGGCCCGCCTCATCCCTCTGTTGCTTCCTTTCAGCTTTAGCCAACGTCATTTTCGCTCTTTTGTTCATTTTCACTCCAAATAATAAGGCCATTCGATCAAAAAAATGAGAAACGAGCCTTTCGGGTAAATTATTGTTTTACTACGTTGATCGCCTTGGGGCCCTTCGGTCCTTTTTCAACATCAAAGCTGACTTTATCTCCTTCGGCAAGGCTCTTAAATCCGCTGCCTTCGATGGATGTGTGGTGCACGAAAACATCAGTTCCGTCATCGGCCGTAATAAAACCAAACCCCTTGCTGTCGTTAAACCATTTTACAGTCCCTTGTGCCATTTCTTGTTTCTCCTATCGGTTAATTTGAGACTTCAGAAGGTTTAGATTAAATAAGGGCACAAAGTTCAAAGTCTTTGTGCCCTTATGCGATCGCAAATACTTCTGAATCTGTTTTTATATGATAACATATCCGCTTAAGTTCCGTCAAATTGGGTATCCATCATACATGTCAATAGGCATTTAATTTTGGTCCATATCGGCATTCAACTCTGACCTGTCTACCAATATCGCAATAGATTGTTCATGCTTCCCGTGTGATACAATGAGTCTCTGCCTGGCAAGGATCAGTATGCCGATATATAATTCGAAAGTACTCTCACACAAATGCTATTCTCCGACTACTAAAATCTCGAAGCTGTCCTTGATCATCACGGGGCGAGGTCTCGCTCCAACGACTGAAGAAGGAAATGGAGAAAATTTTGCAGTTGGCAAATAGATATAATGGGTCTTGGGATCGATCGCCATTGTTCGGGCTCCGCGCTGCGTAGTAACAGTAGCGACCACCTCAAACTTGCCGAGAGAAGGCTCGCCCACGATTGTCAGAGTACCATCCCCATTGGCGCTGAATGCCAGCTTCATCCCTGGATCGAAGCCGTTTCCATCAACACCTTCGCCAATTGGCATGGTTGCAATCACCGTGCCCGCCTTTGCGTCCAGAATAGTCATAATCTTGTTGTGGCATCCAGAAAAAACACGATGATGCTCTACGTCAAGACCCATTCCCGTGGGTTCTTCGCAAGGCTTGAGTGAAAATCGCTTCAACACTGCGAGCTTTCGGCTGTCAATTTCGACAACCTCATTCGTATCTTCAATATTCACGTAGACCGTGCCTTTACTATCAGCCGCTGCAAATTCTGGCTTGCCACCGAGCTCTATCCGCCCTGCAATCTCTCCTGAAATCGCTTCGAACACCGTAGCGTCCCTGCTGCGGCCATTAAAGGTAAATACTCGTTTGGTTGCCGGATCGTAGAGGATTGCGTCAGGATTTGTTCCTGTTTTCACTTGTCCGAGTATTTTTAGGGTTTTTAGGTCGAAAATAGTAGAAGTATTGATTCGGCCATTGCTTGTAAAACCGCGATTCAATTCTGGTGCGACCGCAATTCCATGCACTCCTGGTGTTTCCGGGATGTCGCCAATTAATGTATTAGTATCGATATCAACAACCATCACATGAGTGCTTCGAGAGATGTATAGTCTTCTTGATGCACTATCCACAGTCAGGTAGTCCCAACCGCCCTCTCCGCCGAGCTGCAGCCTTTTGATCACATGATAGCCAGCGTCTGCCGCATAGGAAAGGGTATTATGAGCAAAAACGCAGGAGAGAATAACCGAGACGATCATAATAGCTATGTGTACACGAGGCTTCACGTCTACCCCCTCTTTTATAAATATATCAACATTGCCTCATTAAACAACTATCTCCGCTCTGGCGTAGATCATTTTATATCTGGTTTTTGAGTCCTCAATCCACAAAGGTAAGAACCCTCATCGGCTTTGATCGAGAGGTCTTCCTGTCATATGTGACTATAACGACCTGACCGATGTATAGCCGGGATTATTCCTGCCAATCATCCCGATTCATTCTTGCCGGCTGTTACAGTTGATTCATGTTCCCGCAGGCGATGAATCGAGTTACTAAGGAGGCCATAAGTAAAGCCCCGTTTAAGCTGCATATCGAACATTCGGCTCCTTAAAGAATGCACAGACTTTCTCTGGATTCCGTTGCAGAAGCCGGAGGTGGCCGCGAACTTTCATCCCGAGATCATCTGGGCCTTTCACCGAAGAACGACTCACTCTCCGCTTAACACTATTCCATACCAGCTCATCAGGGTTGAGTTCCGGTGAGTACGGTGGCAAAAAGAACAGCTGCAATTTCCCCTTTAGTGTCTCCACAAACTTCTTAACCATTGATGATCTGTGCACCGGATGACTGTCCAGAATCAGAAATACGCTATTATCAACATTGTGCATCAGACGCTTGAGAAACTCACAGAATACCGTTGCGTTTATCTTTCCCGTATGAGTCATGAACCGTATTTTGCCTTTCGCTGTAATGGCGGACAGCATATTCATTGAAAAACGGGCTCCTGTCGTTGCAATGATCGGGGTATCTCCGCGTAATCCCCACGTTGTGCCACGGTGGTAATCAGACCGCATCCCTGCCTCGTCTCCGAAATATATTTCTGCCTTAATCTTCTTTGCCTTTGCCCTGATCTTCGGATAATCCTGCTCAACCCATTGTTGCACAAGAACCCCGTCTTGCTGAAAAGCCCTCATCAAAGGCTTCTGACAGCTTAACCCCAGTTTCTTCAAGAGTCTCCCGACAGAGGTGATACTTAGCTTGATCCTGTATTTTCTCTTAATCAACTCTTTGACCATTTCCCGCGTCCACAAGGCATAAGGAAACTGCAATTGCAGAGGGTTCTTTGTCGTAACAGTCCTGAATATCCAGCGCAGTTGACTTCCCGTTAGCGTTAACGGTCTCCCCGAAAGAACCCTCGCCCTCAGCGCCTCTACGCCACCTTCTCGATATTTCGCTATCCATTTGTAGATGCAGCGTCGGTTCATCCCCAAGGCCCTAATTACCACCTCAGGGCTCTCCCCTGCCTCAACCTGTTTGACTGCCCTAATTCGAATCGCCTCTAAAACCTCATGTCTGAGTTTCCTGCCATCAGTGGTATTCATGCATACTAGTATACCATAATGAGGCCTTACTTATGCACTACTTAGTAACGCCATAATATTGGCGAAGATTTTCTTCCTGCATGATTCTGTCAGTTTTCTGTCATAGGAGGGGAAGATTCCCTGAAATCAAAATCCTATCAAAAATGTAATAGTAATTTTCTGATATAATTTCCTATGCATAGAATAAAGACCATATATATTCTCCTCGTTCCTCTACTGCTTTTACTATTTACTGTTTCGTCCCATGCCGTGGAAAAAACTATCACCGGTAAGGTTATGAAAGTGACTGATGGTGATACTGTCGTTATCAATCCGGTCATGGATAGATCATTTTTCATATGCCGGCTTTACGGTATCGATGCTCCCGAGACGCCAAAGTATACCAGAAAGGGCCGTCTTAAGAAGCCTGGGCAGCCATACGGTGAAGAGGCAACAACTGCCCTTAAGAAAATGATCCTAGGACAGACCGTTCAGGTCACTCTGACAGGCGCTAAGACGTATAAAAGAGAGGTGTGCCGAATCGAAAATAATGGCATGGATGTGAACCTCGAGATGGTGAGACTGGGATATGCTTGGGCCTATAGGCAACATCTAAAACGACCTGATGATTGGTATTATATGGGCGCTGAAAGAGACGCTCGTGAGCAACGGTTAGGGCTATGGCAAGACTCAAATGCGGCTCCGCCATGGGAGTTTCGTCGCTCGCTATGGCAAAAGTAGATAACATTCTCAATATGTATCGTTGACACGGTTTGACCTATAGACGGCAAAAAAGCGATTAGGTCTTGTTCTCCATTGTCAATTTCACAGAGAAATACGTGTACCGACCAAGTCTCTCTGGCCGTTTGTTACACCTATAGCTATTCACTTGCGGGCATGTCGGAAAAGTGTTTATTTGCGATTTTACACCCCCCCAAAAAAGTGAGATATCAGAGAATACTTTTTTCTGGTAATCACTCCCTGAAGTCTACGAGAGATGACACGGATTATGGATAATCTTTGTTAATTTCGGGAAGTCATTTTCTGATTTCGCTTTTCTCTTGAGACTTGCTTGGATAAAAGCTTAAAGTAATAAATTACACAATCTTGCGTTAAACTAAACCACTAACATTCCTATTTCCACGAAGAGCATTTTGGGGAATCAAAGGCAGAGCACATTTCGGATCTATGTAAGAATATCTGCGAACTAAACTCTCAATATCTGATCAACGAGGACACGGTTGATCGTTCGTTTTTTGTCAGCTACAGTTGGGGATATTTCCACTGGTTCGCCGAGTTCATAAGAACTTTGATTCGACTTGCGGTCGCATGGAATTTTATGTATAGTTTCTTAGTAAGCGATATGGGAAACAGACCAGCAGCAATATATTCCTGCGTTATTATTATCTAAATTAAGCAGGGGGTTTTTCTAGGTGGAAATGATATCAAGGACAAAGGATTTCTTGCCTTCTAAATTTGTTCTCGTCGCTATCTATTGTGTTTGTCTTTCATTTTTACTTGGATGCAAAAAAGAGCAGAAAACTGCACCATCACCTCCGACTGTGGAAGTAATGGAAGTCCTTCAGCAAGATGTTCCGATCATTCACGAGTGGGTTGGCACCACTGACGGCTTTGTCAACGCTACGATCAGAGCTCAGGTGACAGGATATTTGATCAAGCAGGACTATACCGAGGGCGAAATTGTGAACAAAGGACAGGTGATGTTTGAGATTGACCCCCGTCCTTTCCAAGCTGCATTGGATCAGGCAAAGGGTACCCTTGCCCAGCAAGAAGCTCAGTATGAAAATGCCAGAGCAAATCTTACTAGAGTCAAGCCTCTGGCCGCTGAGAACGCGCTTAGCAAGAAAGATTTGGACGATGCCATTGGCGCGGAGCAGTCAGCTCTTGCCGGGGTCACGGCTGCTCGAGCTGCTGTAGAGAAAGCCCGGCTCGACTTTGGATTTACAAAAATAACCTCTCCTATTTATGGTATCGCTGGCATCGCCAGGGCACAGGTTGGGGATTTGGTTGGCCCTTCTCAGGCAGGAGAGTTGGCAGTTGTTTCTACCGTTGATCCGATCAAAGTTTACTATACTGTCAATGAACAGGCGTACATCAATTTCATGAAACGGTTCTCGACTCAGGCGGAAGGTCTTGAACATGCAAAAAAGCTGCAACTAGAACTAGTCCTGGCGGATGGATCGATTTATCAGCAAAAAGGAAGATTTTATGCCGCCGGTCGACAGATAGATGTTAGAACGGGCACGCAGCGAGTGGCGGGACTTTTTCCGAACCCTGCCCACTTACTTCGGCCCGGGCAGTTTGTGAGAGTGCGTGTTTTGATCGGCACAAATAAGGGAGCCCTCCTCATCCCACAACGGGCTGTAACTGAACTTCAGGGACGCCAGCAGGTAGCGGTAGTGGGATCTGACAACATAGTAGACATCCGGACAGTCAAGACTGGAGATAGATTCGGGACCCTTTGGCTAATCGACGATGGGTTGAAGCCAGGGGAGCGAGTTGTAGTAGAAGGGATCCAAAAGGTGAAACAGGGCTTATTAGTCTCTCCAAAGCCGTTTACCCCAAACAGTACAACCGGCCAAGGCGTCGCGCCAAAACCTGAATCCAACCCATAGTCAATGAGACGATAACTCATCATGTACCGCTTCTTTATAAGACGCCCAATTGTGGCGATGGTCATAGCGATAATCATGGTCATTGTCGGCTTGGTGTCTTTGGCAAGGCTACCGGTAGCGCAATATCCCAATATTGTCCCACCAGAGATTCTTGTCCAAACAACTTACGTTGGTGCCGATGCGCTGACAATTGAGCAATCTGTGGCCACCCCCATCGAGCAACAAATGAGCGGTGTTGACAATATGAACTACATGTATTCGCTTAGTCCAAACAATGGCTTGATGCGGCTGATTGTGAACTTCGATGTGAAGACCGACCCGAACACTGATCAGGTCCTTGCTCAACTGCGTCAAGCACAGGCAGAATCACAGCTTCCGATCGATGTGCGAAATTTCGGAGTGACGGTCCAGAAATCTCTCTCTGCACCGTTCATTCTCATTGCCCTGACGTCGCCCAAAGGAACCTATGATTCAACTTTCCTGGCCAACTATGCCTATATCCACATAAACGATCAACTGACTCGAGTTAAAGGAATCGCCAGTGTTACAGTCTTTGGGGCCGGGCAATATGCCATTAGATGCTGGGTGCGGCCGGATGTCCTGGCAAAGCTTAGTATCACAATACCAGAGATTATTGACGCTGTGCAAAAACAGAATACAGTTAACCCCGCCGGGCAAGTAGGCGGCGAACCTATTCCCCAGGGCCAAGATTTCACCTATGCAGTCCGGGCTCAAGGACGCCTTGTTGAACCTGAAGAATTCGGAAGGATTGTATTGCGCGCCAACTCAGATGGCTCTCTTGTAAGATTGAGAGATGTCGCCCGAATTGAGTTGGGCGCCCAAGACTACAACATCCAGGGACGCTTCAATGGCAAACCGTCAGGGATCCTTGCGCTTTTCCAGTTGCCTGGCACAAACGCTCTGGATGCGGCGGAGGGTGTCAAGAAAGTGATGGCACGGCTCAAGGAATCTTTTCCCAGCGATCTGGAGTACACAATTGCCCTTGATACGACCCGTCCAGTTACCGCTGGTATTAAAGAGATTGTTGAGACCCTCATCATAGCTCTTATCTTGGTGATCATCGTAGTTTTCGTATTCCTCCAGGGGTGGCGAGCGACGCTTATTCCTGCTATCGCTGTGCCTGTCTCGCTTATAGGTACCTTTGCCTTTTTCCCCCTGCTTGGTTTTTCGGTTAATCCTATTGCCCTCATGGGGATGGTTGTGGCAATAGGACTTGTTGTGGACGATGCCATCGTTGTGGTTGAGTCGGTGGAGCGTCACATTGAAGAAGGATTATCACCAAAAGAATCGGCTGTGAAGGCGATGGAGGAGGTTGCTGGCCCGGTTACAGCCATAGCACTTGTCTTAGCATCTGTTTTTCTTCCCACTGTCTTCCTCCCCGGTATCACGGGGCGGCTTTACCAGCAGTTCGCTGTCACTATCGCGATATCAATGCTTCTTTCCGCCTTCAATGCCTTGACGCTTAGCCCAGCCCTTTGCTCGATCCTGCTCCGCCCAAAAAAAGAAGTGCGCGGCCCAATGGGCTTGTTTTACCGCTGGTTCAACCGCACATTCAAGCGTACTACCGAAGGCTATATTAATTTATCTTCGTTCGTAATGCGCAAGGCAGCGATTGGATTTGTCATTCTTGTGGTCATGGCTGTTGGAGCCTTCCTGCTCAAGGAACAAATACCCGGTGGCTTTCTTCCTGAAGAGGATCAGGGGTACCTCTATACCGGCCTACAACTGCCAAATACTTCTTCTCTGCAGCGCACCACGGAGGCAAGTCATCAGGTGGAGAACATTATCTTGAACACCCCGGGGGTAGAGGGCTTGGTTGGGGTTTCCGGGTTTAGCCTATTAAGCTATGTTCGAAACACTTATAGCGGTTTTTTTTTCGTCACACTCAAGGAATGGGACAAGCGAAAGAGTCCGGAAGAGAGATCCTCGGCCATCATGGCACGGCTCAACCGGGAGCTTAGTCAACTGCCGCAGGGACTTGCGTTCTCTTTTTCACCGCCAGCCATTCAAGGGGTCGGTACGGCAGGGGGGGTGACCTTTGTCCTCGAAGACCGTGCCGGTAAAGATATCAATTTTCTTGCCGAGAATACTCAAAAGTTCATTGCTGCAGCCCAAAAGCGACCAGAATTGGGGCGAGTAAGTACCTCACTGCTGCCCAGCGTTCCGCAGTATTTTGTGGAAGTAGACCGTGATAAGGTACTAAGTCAAGGCGTAGACCTCGGCCAAGTCTATGGAACTCTTCAGGCATTCATGGGGGGGCAATTTGTAAACTACTTCAACCGCTTCGGTAGACAATGGCAGGTCTACGTAGAGGCCGAGGGAGACTATCGGAAGGATGTGAAGCAGGTGGGTCAGTTCTATGTTCGCAACTCAAATGGCGACCCTGTGCCGCTTGCGGCGGTGACACATATCGAACGACGCACTGGACCTGAATTTACCATGCGCTATAATCTGTTCCGATCTGCGCAAATCAATGCCACGGCTGCTCCCGGCTACACATCATCACAAGCGATGAAAGCTCTGGAAGAAGTTTTCGCTAATACCATGCCGTCTGATATGGGCTTCGATTACCTGGGGATGTCGTTTCAGGAGAAGCTCGCCCAGCAGGGAGTGTCGCCTGAGGCCGTCTTTATGCTTTCTCTTTTGTTTGTATTTTTGATTCTGGCAGCTCTCTATGAGAGCTGGTCATTACCGTTCAGCGTGTTACTCGGTACTCCCATTGCCGTGTTTGGCGCATTCGCAGCTCTTCTGATCAGGGGGATGGAATTCAACATTTACGCGCAGGTGGGCCTTGTCGTACTAATTGGCCTTGCAGCGAAGAATGCGATCCTCATCGTTGAATTTGCCAAGAACGAATATGAAAAGGGCAAGGATCTCAAAGAGGCGGCTCTTACGGGAGCTCGGTTGCGATTGCGTCCAATTTTGATGACTTCCTTTGCATTCATATTCGGCTGTCTGCCACTTGCAATCGCTAGCGGCGCCGGTGCTAAGGCCCGGGAGGTAATGGGCACTAGTGTTATCGGCGGCATGCTTGCTGCAACATGCATTGCCATATTTCTGATCCCCATGATGTTCTACATCATTGAAAAATTCAGCAAGGGCAAAACGAAGGTTGCGGCCGAACATGGCAAACAGAAAGGATTGACAACAGAAGAAAAGCCGTCCTCAAAGGAGACCGACTGACATGCAAAGAGTCGCCTTAACTATGCTCGTAGCCTTGACTCTTTTCGGCTGCATGGTCGGTCCGAATTACAAACGCCCCTCGGTCGACATCCCTCAAGCATGGAGATTTGAGAACAAGGAAGCAAAAGACGTTGCAAACACAGCATGGTGGGAGCAATTCAATGACCAGGTGCTGACCAAACTGATCAGCACTGCCCTCTCTAATAATAAGGACCTCAAGATTGCAGCTTTCCGTGTGGAAGAGTTCATGGGAAGGTATACCTTCGCCCGTTCATCTCTTTTCCCTCAGGTTTTCGGCAATACCAGCGTGCAGCGTGAGCGAACCTCTGCACTCGGGCAGGTTCCTCTGCCTGCAGGCACCCCTAACCCCTTCAATCAGTATCAGGTGTCATTATCGGCTAGTTGGGAAATTGACCTTTGGGGTAAACTTCGGCGTGGAACCGAGGCTGCAATTGCCAGTGTGCTGAGTAATGAGGAGGGACGAAGAGGCGTTATCCTCACGCTTGTAACATCCGTTGCTAGCGCCTATGTGAATCTGATCGACCTGGACCATCAGTTGGAAATAGCCCGGAATACCGCGAAAACTCGCGAAGAATCATACCGGATATTCCAAGTCCGCTTCCGAGCAGGTTACGTCTCTGAGTTGGAACTGAGTCAGGCCGAGTCTGAATACGAACAAGTATCTGCAACCATTCCTCCCTTAGAAAAGGCTATTGCACAGCAGGAGGATGCCCTGAGCATACTCCTTGGCCGCAATCCGGGACCCATTGAAAGGGGTAAAACTTTAAATGTTTTAGGCATGCCTTCCGTCCCCGCAGGGCTTCCGTCGGACATTCTTGCACAGAGGCCCGACATATGCCAAGCCGAGCAAAATCTCATAGCTGCCAATGCGCAGATCGGCGTCGCAAGGTCTCAGTATTTCCCTGATATTACTCTGACAGGCATGTTCGCTGGGGAAAGTACCAAACTATCGAGTCTTTTCACGGGCCCCGCACGCGCTTGGAATTGGGTCGCACCTATAACTGTTCCAATTTTTACGAGTGGGAGGATCTCCGGACAGGTCCAGACAGCCGAGGCTATTCGGGAGGAAACGCTTCTTCAGTATCAGCAGACGATCCAGAATGCCTTCCGGGATGTAGAGGACGCTCTCGTCGACCAAGATCGTACCCGGGAACAGCTTGCGGCTCAAGCGCGACAAGTTGGAGCACTGCACACATACGCTCGGGTAGCACGGCTCCGGTATGATAACGGATATACCAGCTACATCACTGTGCTTGACGCTGAACGTAACCTCTTCAACGCTGAACTCAGTTACGCGCAAACGCAAGGAGCACTCTTTCAAGCCATGATCAATTTGTACAAGGCGATGGGAGGGGGATGGGGAGTCGTGGCTGACAAATTAGAAAATGGGAGACAAGACACGAGTTTCTCTCCGGCCAGTACAATCGGGAAATGGTAATAGCGTTATGCGGGAGACCCTTTAAAACGATTCAGAAACTTGGCCACTCATTTTGCATCTGCTGTCAGAGGTTGTAAGTCTGGAACCAAATAATTACCATGAGCCCGATCTGGGGCGAATCGAGAGATATAAAATACAGTTACTGTTCTGAATGGGCCCAAAAAGAAAAATGCATGTCACTAAGATAGATACTTGGTCGCAACGATAGATAATCCTCGGGAGGTAAAAAGGCATGATTAATCGTGTAATTATGAAGACAGATGATGTATCGGTTAGAATAATGGAACTCGACCACGGTACTGCTACAGATTGGCATTTTCACACGCAAGTGGTAGATTTCTTTGTTTGTTTAACTGGAGTAGTGCAAGTGGAAAGGAGAGAACCCGATGAGAAGATGCAACTTCTTCCTGGTCAGCATTTACAACTCCATTCCATGCAGGTACATCGGGTAAATAATATTGGTAATGCTAAAGCCGAGTATTTACTGGTTCAAGGAGTTGGTAGATACGATTTTTGCAAGGTGTAAAAAAGAGAGATTCATCGGTCTCTTGATCCAAGCGTACCGCCTGCAAGCTGATAGATGCACAATGAAGCGAGGAAGAGCTACGGCCTTATGATCACTTCCTCTTGAATTCAATGCCTTTAAGACTTTTGAGATTGTGCTGCCTTTACTACAAGTTGAAAGTTTGCTAAACAGTGCTAAGACTATCGACTATTGAAACTGCAAAGGTTGCGTTCTTCGCCCGTCAGGGGGAAAAGTGGCTGATCGCAGGCTGGATGATAGCTTTATCGGAAACTTTAGAAAGAGAAGAGAAAGTCAAATTAGTGCAAATGCGACATTCGAATAGGAGGGGAAAAAAGAACGGGTGCTCGATAAGGAAGTCAGATGTTTATCCACTGACTGTATACTCCGTTGTCGATGAGAACGACATCAATTCCATGACCACACGTTTTTGGCAACATTGTAAGGAGGATGCGACGCGTTGCTCTCACTGGGTCGTCGATGTCACGGGTTAAAATAAAAAGAAAATTTGCTCTATCAATAACCAGAAATGCAGATATTTTGCTGCAAGGACATCAAATTATCAAGGCAGCAGCATATTACAATCCGTTGCTATGAAGCAGAAAAACAATAACAGCACCGCATAGACAATAAATCCCGAACAGATGCCAACGGCCTCGATCCAGCCAGCTTGAGAGCCATTTTAGGGCCAGAATGCCCGAGATAAAGCTTAGAGCCATGCCGATCAGGCTCGGATAGAAAAGCGCGACCATATCCGCCGTATTAAATGTCGCAGAATGTTGTGCCTTAAGCAATCGAAAGACTTCACGGGCGATGACAGGCGGCGTGAGGACGACCGCAAGTGCGAAGCTGAATTCCTCGGCCCTTATTTTATCGATCCCCAAAAGAAGACCGGTAGATATAGTTGCTCCTGAACGGGAAAACCCACGAAAGGGCAAACACAGGCCCTGCACGATCCCGATCAGACAGGACCTTTTCAGGTCCATGGAGGTTTTATGTCCGGAGCGGCTCTTCCAACCGGCAACCATGATCAAGACTCCAACAGTTGCAAGAGATGCCGATATCAGAAACAGGTTGCCAAACAGAAGTTCGATTTCGGCATGTGCGACATTTCCTAGCACGAATCTTTCAATAAGTGATTTCAGCACTAGACCTATTATCCCCGTCAAAAAAGTCGCCACGGCGATGAGCTTAATGGAATTCATGAATACTTTTTGAGAAGCAAAAAAGCTCTCCTTCCAAGACCTCCAGAAGTAGAAAATAACGGCAAACATGGTGCCGGTGTGAAGCATCACTAGCAAGAGAGTCATCTCGGGGCTAGTCGGGTCGAGCCCCATCAATTTTTCCGCTACAATGACATGTGCAGAGCTTGAAACCGGCAACAGCTCGGCAGCCCCTTGGATTATTGCCAGAACAAGAATTTGGAATAGATGCATTTCGAATACCTCTCAATTAGTGTTAGACGTAATTATACCATTAGTGCAAAGCCGATCCACTTTGGTACCGGTTTTTTTATGCAGTAATACTAAACAAAAGAGGTGGATGATTCACCACGAGACGATAACCACCGAAGGCTTTGCAGCGTGATTGCTGCATCATGATTGAGTGGCACGTCGCTGTTACACCAGTTTGATATTACCATCCCTTGTTCGGCGGCAAAAGTATTTAGACTTCCGCTTGTATGTTAAATATTTCATGCAATTATGTCGTGTCGACTTCCAGAAATAAGTGCGCCACGAGGCTGCACAGGAAGATGAGGGTTGGCCCCTCGAAGCCGGCTTGCAGGAGCAGGCTTCAACCCACCTTAAGCTGCTGTAGTCGAAAGGCTCCGGTGGTGAGCGTTAAAGGAAAAGGCACGACTAGATCGTGTCAGGGATGGATCAGAGAGATGAGCGTAAGCGAACCGCTGATGAGGTGTCGAAAGGAAAAGGACGACGTCAAAACTGATGTTCTTACTTTGCATCAGGATTAGTTCAGGAGATACCTGTTTACTGCCTGAACGGCGTCCGGCATAGAGGCGGCATGAAGCTGATCTAGGCTCCTGTGTGGAACGCGGGAACTCTTCATCTGATGCTAAGAGAAAACCCTATAAGTGCAAACGAAGGGGGAAAGTATCGATGCAGGTGAAGGGGTCGGACCGTCCAATAGTACCGATGAAGCGGTGATAATAAGCCGTGGAGGGAAGGGGATGGGTCAATCCACAAAGAGTACCAGTCAACTGGGTGACCAGGAGGAACTATCGCTCAATGTGTATGGTTGAGACTGCAAAGACTCAACTTGATGATTGACACGAGCCGTATGAATCGAGAGGTTCACGTACGGAATCTGTGAGGGGCTGGTGGTGCGATTCCACCGGCCTACTCGACCTGAGATGCGAGACTTATGACGTTAAAATCCCACTTCTTCCTCTTCAAGTAGCAATAAAATAAATATATCAAGCATACTCATTTGTGCAAAAAACTTGGATTTATTGGTCACAAGTGTTGGATCCTGTTCTTTCTGGAAGTCTGTTATCTGGCGAGCTAAGCAATAGACAAATTTCTTCTAGAATTCTGCATCTGAGCTTGGCTCTATGTTTGACATAGTTGGTTTCTCAAATATTTGAAATTGATGATCATGGATGCTAATTTCTGCTATTACACATGGCATGTTGTACTATCTGTACCGACTTCAACGATTGGCATAATAGTATTTCTTAGCCCGACGGTATAGTATGTAACAGCAAAGTGATAATGTCCTATTAGAGCAAAGCAGAAATGTCCTGTTGTAGGGATTGCTATACTGTCCTTTTGAAATGGAGGCGGTATGGCGGGAAAGGACATTATCATGGTTCGGCAGAGGGATATAAAGCGATTGAACTCGGCATTCTTTGAGGGGGCAGTCACGTCAATATACGATCATGGCTTGTCTGGTTTTCTCCATCCTTTTAGCTGATGCGACAGTATTATCAAGAAGCCTATTGCTTTCCTCGATCCGCCCGTTCCGGAACTCTGCATCGCCGATATTGGCGTTAAGCTAATACTGGAGGTACAAAGTGGCCAAAAGAACAGATTCATTTTGAGACTGTAAGAACGCAGTTTTGATGGACATTTCACGTCAAATCGTTTGTCCAACGATAACTGCAGAAATGCTAATTTCTGAAAAAAGCGTCAATCTTCTTTCTCAGCTCTTCTACCTACGAGCTTTACATTCGAGACATTTGAAGAGTCTACAGCTAGCACTTGTGAATGCGAATATTGCGAAAATAAAACATGCAGATTCCCACAAAAAAGGTAGACTCTGGCACTCTTCCGGCATTAACAGCTTGAATAAGAAATTCACTAAACGCCATGAAAACGGATACCATAAAAGTTTATCTCGATACAAATAGAATACGTCACAGCCGAAAGAACATATCTGAAGATGTGCTGAAAAAAAGTGGTTGAATATCAAAGGAGACATATTGCTTGGTAACGGTCAGGCTTGAAGACTTCACTAAAATAAGTTATAAATATAAAGTAGTAAATAACTAGAATTCTTAAGTCTCAGAATTATTAACCGGTTACACCAGTATACTATCGATCATCAATGTAGGGAAGGAGAGCTCTGATACGATGCAAAGATTTCTTCCGTTTATAGGCTGGCTGAAGGACTACCGAAAAGAAGACCTTCCTCAGGACTTGATTGCCAGTATCACAGTTGCGGCGGTCCTCATTCCGCAGTCAATGTCCAATGCCATGATTGCCGGCCTGCCTCCTATATATGGGCTCTATGGAGCTAGCATTCCCCCTATTGTGGGGGCTCTGTGGGGTCGGTCTAGCCAACTCGCTACGGGGCCGGTCGCCATTGTCAGCCTCCTTACCTTCGCATCGGTCCTTCCCTTTGCGAAGCCAGGAACGCCTGAGTTCATAATCATTGCCATTAACTTGGCGGCCATAGTCGGCACTTTCCAGCTTTTGATGGGCATCTTAAAGCTCGGCTTTATCATGAGGTTCGTGTCGCATCCCGTCATAACGGGGTTTACCAACGCCGCTGCAATCATTATCGCTACGACGCAGGTTAAGCACCTGTTCGGCATACAGGTGAGAGACAGCGAGTTCATCTTCCCCATATTTGTCGATATCGTAAAAAATGTTTCTCATGTTAATCTCCTCACATTTGGTATCGGTTTACTTTCTCTCACGATCATTTTTGGTGGCCGCAAGGTAAGTGGTAAATTGCCGGTTACAATGATAGCTATTGTTGTTACCACGCTTATCAGCTATTTTTTTTCTATCGACCGCTATGGGGTGAGGACCATAGGGGATATGCCTGCCGGTCTGCCCTCGATCATCATCCCTTTCTGGCAGTATATGGGGCCCATGGTTCCACAGGAGAACATCGATCTGCACGGTGTTGTCTCGGCGGCAGCGAACCTTGAGGCTATTTTCCGCCTCATCGGCCCTGGCCTTATTATCGCCATCGTAGGCTTCATGGAAGCCATGGCAATTACAAAAGCGATCTCTGAAAAAACAAAACAATCTGTCGATATTGACCAGGAGTTGATCGGCCAGGGCGCGGCTAACCTGGTGGGGTCATTTTTTCATGCTTATCCGGTAAGCGGCTCCTTTTCCAGCAGCGCCGTGAACCTCCAGGCCGGTGGTAGGACCGCGCTGTCGAATGTCTTTTCGGGATGCATCGTAATTGCCACTCTCGTATTTTTTACGTCGGCTTTCCATCACCTTCCGAAGGCAACATTGGCCGCCATAGTCATCTCGGCAGTAGTCGGTCTGGTGAGACAAAGCCAGTTTGCGAAGCTTCTCAGGACAAACAAGCATGACGGCATTGTGGCCCTCACGACTTTCCTCTTTGCAGTCATTACCAAGCCTGATTACGCAATCTTCATCGGTATAGCCCTCTCGCTCTTGCTCTTTCTTTGGGAATCCATGACTCCACGCATGATCATGCTAACCCGCGATCCCAGATCCGAGATTTTTGTTAACGCCGAAGCAAAAAAACTGCCAGTCTGTCCCCAGATCATCTATCTCCTACCGGATTTCTCAATATATTTTGCTAATGCCGAATCCTTCCGCAAGTCTGTACTCGAAAAAGCAGAGATATTTAAGGACAATCTCAAATACATTCTACTTGACCTGGAGATGGTCAACAAAATCGACTCTACCGGTGTGGATGAGATGCGCGAACTGGTGCTGGAACTTAAAAAGAAGGGCGTAGAGGTATATCTGGCCAATGTGAAGACTCCAGTTGCTGATGTGCTGGAACGGTCTGGGCTCAAGCGTATTTTCGAGCAGGATCACTGGTTCCTTTCGAAAGGTGATTCGATAACAAGACTTTTCAATAGAATCGACTACACCCACTGCCGGGAGAAATGTCCTAACCTTGTCTTCTGGGAATGCGAGACGGTGAAATATCCTTACTGCAGGACAGAGCCGGTTAAATTATGTCCAGGCAAGACAGTATCTGAAGGCGAAGCTGACGCTGACGCTGACGCGCAAGGGACGTTGCCTGGAAAGCCTGAATGAAACCAGCAGCTTATGTCACAACCTTATTTTATAATATCGTTAACTCTAATCTGGTTAATATACTTTACTTTAATATATTTTTTCGGCAAAATAAGCTTTATGCCTGATGCAAAGATGCCTTATGGCATCTATAATGAATTAGTTTTCTGATGGAGGATCGTAATGTCTATAATTACTATTTCAAGAGGTTCATATACCAAAGGGAAGGAAATTGCGGAAAAGGTTGCTAAGAAGGTTGGATATGAGTGTATTGCTCGCGAGGCAATTATTGAGGCGTCACAAGAATTCAATATACCTGCAGTTAAACTCGAACGGGCACTGCATGATGCGCCTTCAATTTTAGATGAATTTACATATGGGAAAGAGAAATTTATTGCGTACTATCAGGTAGCTTTTCTTGAGCATCTGAGTAAAGATAATGTCGTCTACCATGGACTCGCTGGACATTTTCTGCTCAAAGGCGTCTCCCATGTATTGAAGGTGAGGATCATTGCTGATATGGCAGATCGAATAAAGTGGGAGATGGAACGTGAAAAAATGTCAGAAAAAGAGGCAGCCCGTCTTTTAAAAAATGATGACGAAGAAAGAAGAAAATGGAGTCACCATGTTTATGGGATTGACACTAACGATTCAAGTCTGTATGACTTGATAATTCATATCAAGAAGATATCCGTTGATGATGCTGTTGATATTATCTGCCAAACGATTCGCCTGAATCAATTCAAAGCTTCTCCAGGGTCTCAAGAGGTTCTTCATGAGATGCTTGTCGCGGCCAGAGTAAAAGTTGCAATATTAGAGTACGCTCCGGATGCGGTAGTATATGCCAAAGAAGGTATTGTATCGATTAAAACGAGCGCTACAGCACATCAGGAAGACATACTCATTGAGAATATAAAAGAGTCTGCCAAAAATATCCCTGGCGTTAAAGAAATTAATGTTTACGTGATGCCGATATTGCCGTTTGGCGACTGATAGCCCATCGGCAATGCTCTGGGTAAATGAGTGATACAGGATAAGCCAGCTATTTGAACAGCTCAATAATAGTAGTTCCTTAAGCGAGAGCAAAAGAGCTGAGGGTCAGGGCATTCCCTATCATATTATCATCGCCGGTTCGGCTGCACAGTATTGCAGACTTTTAGGGGGAAGTCGCATCCTTGCAATAAATTATATTTAGAAGAGTACGAGAGAGAGTAAGTCCTCCGACTTGCGACAAAATATTATTACGTCATTTCTGAAATGTGCTCTTCAAGTTTGATATAATTGTGATGATTAGAACAGTGAATCTATGGGGCAGCGAGGTTATTATGAAAGCCTTGAGGATTATCCCCTTTTAAGCTTTACAGAATTGATATTATACTTTTGTTTTTACAATGACCAATTTAAATAGTGGCCATAATACGATGAGTAGATGGAGAGTTGCAACTCTATCTCTATTATTGTTGTTTGTCGGCATTGTGATTGGAGGATATCTGTTTTCGCAATCGCAGCCGCGATCACTGCTTGCACTAAACCAGTGTCAAAATTGTTTGAGCCCCAATGAACTAGCCGGTCTGCTCGCATCGGTCGGAATACAAAAATTACCCAGCATGATACCATTCATCGTTTTGGAAACTGACAAAACAATTGCCATAAAGCTGCCATTACAAAAAAAGCATTTTCATTATGTTATTATTCCCAAGAAAGATATTAAGAATATTGGAGAGCTTTCTGAGGCGGATGCTCCGTATTTGATCGACGCATACCTTGTCTCAAGACAGATTATTGAAAAAGATAAGTTATACAAATATCGCCTATGTACCAATGGGCCTGGGTTTCAGGACGTCACATATTTGCATTTTCATCTGGCCGATAAGTAGTGGAATGGAGCCAGTAAGTGGGATTGTACCTCCTTTGCAACAGACTTCTACATTCTGAAGTCTTTACGGGTAAAATCATGATGAGCTTGTGCGGCTATATAGAGTTCCAGTTGAAACATGATGAGCAACAAGTAGATGCCGATGTGAGAATTACCAGAAAGACCACCCAATGATCTGCTACTGATTTTTATGCAGCTTTCGCAGCACTATATCTCATCAGTTCCATAGCGGGCACAGGCGTACATTACCACACGATAGCATCTGAGACATCTCGATGCCTCTGCAACGGCCTCTTCGGGGGTGAATCCTTTATCGACTTCACGAAAGTCTTTCTTCCTCTCAGCGGATGGTTCGTGACGGACTGGTATTCGTCCCGTGCCTGCGGGAAGAGCGATGACTTCGGATGAATCATATAACTTCAGTTGTTCCAGGAACTTCTCATCCGTTACCTCTCCCAAGGGGGCCAAGCTGCCATCGATCAGATACTTGTCTATAGCCATGCCGATTCGTCTTCCATGCGCGCATGCTTTTATGAGGACGTCAGGACCGGTGACGCAGTCTCCTCCCGCGAAGACGCCTTTTCGTGATGTCATCAGATTTTCATCGACGAGGATCGCCCCTTTTTTCGACACCTCCACACCCGGCAGATTGCACATGCAGTTGAAATCCCCTTCCTGGCCGATGGCGGCTACAATCACATCTGCCTCGATGACGAACTCCGAGCCGGGGACTACGACTGGCCTTCTCCGACCGGATGAGTCGGGTTCTCCGAGTTCCATCCTCAGGCATTCGAGTCCTTTCACTTTGTCGTTCTCCCCTATGATACGGTTGGGCGCGGTCAGGAAATGAAAGCTGACTCCCTCAGACTCTGCATCATCGATCTCAACCTGATCTGCCGGCATCTCTTTCCGTGACCTGCGGTATACGATATGGGACTCATCAAAACCCACCCTGAAGGCGGTCCGCACGCAGTCTATGGCAACATTGCCGCCGCCGACTACCACCATCTTCTTTCCTTTGGGAATCTCATCATAAAGTCCGAGGTTTATGTTCCGTAGAAAGTAGACGCCTGGCACATACCCATAATACCCTTTGTCTTCACCTTCTATGCCGAGGCTCTTATGACAATGGCAGCCCATGCCGATGAATGTTGCTTTATACCCGTCCTTTTCAAGGTCATCCAGGGTGAAACTAGGGCCCAGGGCTTTACCATAAACGATTTTGACGCCTAGTTTTTCTATTTCCTCAACTTCACCGCGAACAATGTAGCGGGGGAGGCGATAATCCGGAATCCCTACTGCTGCCATACCTCCGGCCTCAGGGAGCATTTCGAAGATAGTGACGTCATAACCTGCCTTTGCTAGGAAGGAAGCGCACGTGAGACCTGACGGTCCTGCCCCGATGACGGCAACCTTTTGTGGTGCGGCGTGTTGTTTGAAATTAACGGCAGCTGTCGTCTTAGGGACATGTTTATCCGATGAGTCTTGAGCATGATCGCGCGCATAATCCGCGACGAACCTCTTAAGATGTCTTATCTGGATGGGCTCATCCACCAACTCCCTCCGGCAATTGAATTCGCAGGGCCGCACGCAAACCCTTCCGACAATGCCAGGGAGGGGAAGCCTAATCTTTATAATCTCGAGGGATTCCCGAAATCTTCCTGTCTTAATATCCTCAATGTATTTTGGGATGTCGAGGTGGATTGGACAAGCCTGCATGCACGGTGCTGTTAGCATTGAATGGAATGAATACCGCCTGCTTCCGTCACTCTTAACTCCAGGTTTGTCTTTCAGGGCGGCGACGAAGGTATCCCTGAAGTTTTCAAGCAGGTAGAGAAAGACTCTTGGCGAGCTCTGTCCTATCTCACACATCGAAGACCTTGAAATCGTCATTGAAAGCTCTTCTATATACTCAAGGTCTTTTCCCTCGCCGCGACCTGCACTGATCTTTGCAAAAAGGCCTGCGAGCACCCTCATCCCAGTCCTGCATGGGATGCACTGGCCGCACGAATTGTTCTGCACAGCTTGGGCATATTCATAACAAACCTTGATAAGGTCAACGTGCGTGTCGAACACCTGGATGCCGCCCCATCCGATTACAGCAGCGACTTTTCGGTCACCGTACCTGAGTGGCGGTGCATTTCCCATTGGTTTGTTGTTCCAGTACTTGATTGACCTCTCACGCGACATCTATACTATCCTTCAGAGGGGAATTGTCCCGTGAGAGCTTCGGCATAGTATTGACGGGCGCATTCAGGACATAGATTCTTAAGGCCGCATCTCTGTTCATCAGCGAGTCGTGAGATAATGGAGTCTATGAATTTCTGTGTAGTATACGGTGTACCACAGCCGTCGCATTTGACCAGATCAAATCTTTTTACAACCTCGCCATATAGTATAATCCTTCTCTCGGCTTCCGCATCTTCGAGTTGCATAGCCTGCATAGGGCATATGTTCGCACAGGTGCCGCAGCCTATGCACAATTCCGCGTTCATCCGTATTCGTTCTGCAACCACTTGTTCATTCCCGACACTTGTAAATGAGAGGGCCGAAGCGCCAATCCTGTCGCAGCAGACCCTTACGCAGAGACCACACAAAAAACATGGATCGCTCTTTGCTGACTTGAATCGTGAAGTCTCTAGTCCGAACTTATCCGCAATCACTCTCAGGGCTTCTGTTAAAGGCGTGCTTGCTAGGAGTAGTTCTAGGATGGTCCTTCTCATTGACTGAATGACAGGAGAATTCGTTATGACGATGAGACCTTCTGAAATCGTCAGGTTACAGGAAGGAAGTATTGTGGGAATAAGCCCTGGCCCCTCTGCCTCGACTATGCAAAGTCGGCATACGCCGTAGGGACCTAGTGCCTTGAGATAGCAGAGGGTAGGAATGTCGACCCCCTCCTGGCGCGCAGCTTCGAGGACTGTCATGCCCTCGGCCGCCTGCACTTCCCTACTGTTGATTTTCAGTGATATCCTTGGCAAACCTTTCCCTCTTTAATTCAGACGCCTCGTCAGGAGACACCCACCGCAGGGCGTGAGCAGTACATTTGGTCACGCATGCAGGCTTCAAACCTCTGTCGACCCTGTCCTTGCAGTAATCGCATTTGATCACCTTGCCCGTTGTACAGTCCCATTGCGGCACACCCCACGGACATGCAGTGATGCATGATTTGCAGCCGACGCACAGCGATGCATCGACGAAGACTATGCCGTCCCTTGCCCGCTTCTGCATAGCACCCGTGGGGCACGCAGATGCGCACCACGGCTTCTCACAGTGAAAGCAGGGCATGAAGACGAAATTGAGTTTCGGTATTCCCCTGACCGGTTTTGGCCCCACAGGTATAATCCTACAAAAACGCGGTCCGACCGGAAGATTATTCTTGGTCTTGCAGTGCACCTCACAGGCGTAACAGCCAATACATCGATTCTGGTCCTGATATATGTAATAAATGCTCATTTATTGCCCCCCAGATGCCTTTTTCACGCTAACCATGCATTCGAGATACGCGACCCCACCGCCAACAGGATCAACCGTTTCAATAAGTCCCTTCTGGAACTTGGTATCTCGTAGTCCCTTTTTGAAGGACCTCGTCTTGAGCGGCACTTCGTTTCCAAAGCCATGGAGCATGAATACCGCTTCTGGATGAATGTATGCGGTAACATAGGCCCTGATCTTCCCGCTATAACCTTCGGTGCTTACTTCGACGTCATCACCGTTTTTAATGCCAAGCTTCTCTGCCTCGCCATCGTTTATCCACAGAGTGTTTTTGGGAACAAGCTCATTGAGGTATGGATTGTTTTGTGACTGCGCATGTGCATGCACAGCAGTGCGGCCGAAGGCAAGACGGAAGAATCCCACTTCGGGTTTCTTTGGGGTCACATATGGAGCGAATGATGAGAATACTGCCTTTTCGAGCTTCGATGAGACCAACTCGATTTTTCCTGATGCAGTTGTGAACTTGATGGAATCACGCGGCATTATGATCGGGTCCTTGGCAAGGCTTACAAGACCCTTTGCGCCGAAGTCTTCGATCTCCACACCAGTGCCCTCGAGCTGATAGTTCCAGATGTCATCTATGTTCTTGTAAGGAAAATACCGGCCAGCGCCCATGCGCTCGGCAAGAAGCGTGAAGATCTCCCAGGCGGGTTTGCTGTCGTAGCGTGGTGCCATTGCTTGCCTTCTCATGACAAATGCCGGTTTCGGCCCTTTTTGTGTCGCGATGATGTTCGAACGTTCAAGATATGTTGCCTCGGGCAGAATCACGTCAGCATGCCACGCGGTATCGCTATAATTCACATCTATCGCTACTAGCAGGTCGAGATTATCCAGCACCTGCCGTTGTTCATCGGGATCCGGGAATGCCGCTATCGGATCGAATCGGTACGCGATGAAGGCTTTCACAGGGTAGGGTTCTCCGGTCCTGATCGCCTTATAGAGATTGACCATGTGGCCTGTACCGAGTGACTTCTTTTTCATGTCGGTATCCACAATCGTGTCTGATACATCCGGAATATGAGCGCCCAAAGACTTTAGCCCCTTTCTGCCAGTATCCTTCGGCCCCTTGGCAATGATGATGCCTCCTCTAGACTCGACACTACCCAGAAGGGCGTTAAGGATATAAAGCATCCTGCTGGCATAGAAGGAATCGATGTATCTGGACAGCATCCAGCCGCCGTGGAATATGACGTTCGGCTTGGCAGCTGCCGCGTCGTGCGCTATGGTGTATATCTCGTGGGCAGGAATGCCTGTCTCCTTTTCGGCCCACTCGGGGGTGTAGGCCGCAACGAAGGCTTCAAGCTCTGCAAGTCCCGACACATAGCGATTGACATATGCCGCATCATAAAGCCGTTCTTTCAAAACTGTGTTAACAAGGGCAAGCAACATAGCATAGTCGCTTCCGGGACGAATCGTTAGGAACTTATCGGCCTTTGATGCGGTTACTGTGGCTCTGATATCGATGTAAACCATCTTCGCGCCTTTCTCCATGCCGTCCAAGACCGTGTTCACCTCTTTGACTTGGAGGGATTCGAAGATATTACGACCGAAGAGTACGATATACTTCGTGTTCGAAAAGTCATAGCCCAACTCACCGCGGCCGTACCCGAAAAGAGATTGGCAGGCCATGTTTACGTTCATCGCGCAAGAGTCGTCGTGGTCGAAATAGTTGGGCGAGCCGAGAGACTTGAGGAAACTCTTAGTCAGGTCGGTGAAGGGGCCGCAACGGTCCGCGAGTGCAATGGCTCTGTCTCCGTGCTTGTCTGTCACCTCTTTGAGTTTGTCGGCGATATAATCGAGGGCCTCGTCCCACGTGGCTTGTGCCCACTTGCCGGCCCCCCTTGCACCTCTTCTGATCATCGGATGCTGAGGTCTTTCCGCGTCGTATTCAAAGGCAAGTCCAGCAGAACCTTTGGCGCAGAGTGCCCCCTCGATGCCCGGCACATGCGGATTGCCCTCGATCCAAGTCACGGCACCACCTTCAACTTCGACGCGGATGGGGCATCTCACAGCGCACATGCCGCACATGCTAAAAACAGAAGTCTGTTCTGTCATATCTGTCCCTCTGTAGTTATTTGCTTTCGTAAAACCCTTTCTAAATTCAGCTTAACATAAATTTGTCGTCACGAAGAAAAACGTGAGCTAAAGCGCGATGTCTTTGTATTCAGTCGGGCGTGTGAGTATCCACGACAGTCTTACCCCTGTGGTTCATGTTCATTCCTAACGAGTGAACTCATAATACGACTGACTGATTCATCGCGCTTTTGATCCGGCACTTCTGTCTCATGCTGCTCTTGAAGGAGCAGGGACTATTCGACCCTGCTCCTCGCCCCTTCAACATCGGTCTCTAGTAAAGCCCAAGCAGGTTCAACGCAAGGATGAGCAGTCCGGCGACCGCAACCCGCTTTACCACAATGGGGCTGACTCGTTTCGCAATCTGCGGCGCGATGAATCCTCCGAGGATCGCGGCTGGAAACATGATAAGAAAAAAGGCGAGGTCGAAGTTGCCGAACTGGTAATGACGCATCGTGCCCATCAAAGTATTGAAGAAGATTGCGAGCAGCGAACTTCCGACGACGAGATACATCGGCAGTCCAAGGCCTACCGCCATGAGAGGTGTCATAAAGGGGCCGCCACCGAACCCGAACATAGATGAAACAATGGCGATCAGGAAACCTCCGATTACTCCGAAAATGATATTAACCTTAAATTCGTGTCCCCAGAATTCGACTATCATGATTATCCTCCTTATTTGCCTTTCGCTTTTATCGATTCTTCCGCCCGTCTCCTGAATTCCTTCAGTATGGCCTGTTCCTTCTTGTTCTTGTTGAGATAGCTGGGTGTTGTCTGCCAGAGCATTAGGCCCGCAAGAATGACTAGGATCCAGCCAAAGACGAATTTATACTGATCGAGAGTGATCAACTCTGTAAGCTTCGGGCCGATGAATCCGCCCAGGAGCATGCCGAGGCCGATCGTGATGCCAAGTTTCCAGTTGATGAATTTTATCTTTGAATAATTGTAGATGCCGCTGCCTTGAGAAAAGAGGACCGTCGGCATGACAGTACCGGCAACTACAGTATGCGGAAGCGGCCAAATAGATACGAGGAGCGGGTTCAGAATGAAGCCCCCTCCAGCACCCATGAGAACGCCGAAGATCGATATGGCGAGGCTGAGCAAGAAAGGCCAGAAAAGATTGAGGCTCGTTCCAGCATTACTCAGATAGATATTCGGAAAGCTGATCTTATTTTCAAAGGATACCGGCTGGCTCTTCACACCTTTATCGACGACTGCTGCGATTGAATAGTTACCCGGTGCCAGACCTTCCCTGATCATGATCGTCGCCTTGTAGGTACCGTCGGGATTGACCTCGACATCGGCGCTGAGCACTTTGTCCGGAGATCGGAAGCGAGCCTTGATGAGCTGCATTGAACGCTTCCTGCTTTCTTTTTCATCCATCTGGGGAAGTAGGTCGCCGCGTGAGCCGATGATGCTGCCCATCAGCGTCGCCTGGTAACGTTCTATCTTGATCTTTGCGGGTATCGAGTACGCGATGTCCGCACTGAGGTCTTTAACCGCCTTTGAGACGCTCCAGTTCTTCCCCTCTTTTTTGATCCCGTCCAGTGCCTCCTTCTTGTCTGTCGGCATAAATATCTTATAGTAGGCTGGCATTTGTTCGGTCATGTACAGGATATATGGTCTCTTGCCGGTCTCCTTGTCCACATCTGCATCGAAACGTGAGACGCGCACATTGTCGTCAGACCATACTTCGATATAGACCGGTTTCCCCGCGGGAGCGGTACCGGTAACGGTGATAGTGCCGCCATTACTGAGCGAAGTCTTGTCGATCAAGATGGTCGGCGATACTGCAGCATTAGGCGTTGCATCAGATTTTTGCTCAACCTTTGTCTCAGCCTGTGCCATGTCCTTCGGTTTCTCGGCGAAGGCACCGCCCTGCCACATCATAAAAATCGTCGCACTCAGTGCAATTACAAGTGATATCCAAACGCGCTTCATGAAGTTCCTCCTTGAAATTGGCTCAAAATCACTTAATTTAACCAATAAATGTACCAGATAAAAAGAACCGGTGGTTCATAGTATAATATGCTGTAAATTCAGAGATTATCAAAAAAGAGCTTTGAAGATACGCGAAAAGCGCAGTCCAGAATGGGTCAGCTGAGTTCTCTGAAAGCCTTATGTAATTTATTTAATATAACATGAGTGTTGACAGAATACACACATAAGATAAAAAGAAAATGGATAACTTAATTGAATATTACTTAACGTTCACAGACTAGGTCTATCATTGATGACAAAAGACTGCAGAAGATAGAACCAGAACGACTGATAAGTAAATTGTTCCGGAAGGGCTCAAGCGGGAAGACATAATAATATCAGCATGCTCACTTCTTATCTATAAATGGAGGTCTAACGCACCGCTGACGGGTAAAGCAGATCCGAAGTCGCACGTACCTAGAGAGATCGGAATAGTACCTTGTCCATCCTTCCTACCTCGCTGAGGGTTTCATGATGAACCATATAGCGGACAGAAAAAATTATTTTTATATGGCGCTCTATTGCCTCGATGAGATTCTCAAGAGTATTGTCCTAAGTGGATGGATGAGGTATCTCCAGGAGGCCAAGACGAATAAGATAAAGAAAGACATCAGCAATCTCAACAGACTGATCGTCAAATATATAAGACCCCGGCAGCAAGTTTTTTTATGGTGGTGCTACGTAAGTTGTCAAAGGCACGCGATGCGGCAATCTATCTCAACAAAAGCAGGATGCGAGGCGGGACATCACTATGATCGAAATGGGACTTTCTGTGCATGCATCAAAAATTGCTCCGAATTGAAGTGTTCGAAAAATATTCCGTATAAATTTCCTGCACTTCATATTGATAATTTCCTTTTCTCGTGTTATTCTTCTTTCATACTGAAAAAGCAAATTCCTATCAGTCATCTTAAGCGCCGGTGCAAGATCGGCAAGGAAGGGGAACAGGATGAAACCTTTTATGAGACTTTTTTTGTTGGTGTTGATGCTTTTTTTTGCTCTTTCACTGACTGCCTGCGGTGAGAAACCAAAAGACGGTGCTCGGGCACCTGCGCCTGCCCAGCCTAAGGTAAATATGCAGGAAGGGCAGTGGGAGGTTACCGTAACCAATGAAATGCCTGGTATGCCGGCCAGCATGGCAAAGCCCCATATCATGACCACGTGCCTTACGCAGAGAGAGCCGATTGCAAAGGTCAAGGAAGAGTCAGGCTGCAAAATGCAGGACATGACGACAGTTGGCAATACCGTTACGTGGACGATTGTCTGTCCGAACGCAACGAGCAAGGGAACCATTACTTACGCTGGTACCAGTTATGATGGTCTCATGGAATCGGTCATGAAGGTGGAAGGCAAGGAGATGACGATGAAGATGACTATGAAGGGCAAGTATCTTGGTCCCTGTCCAACTCCGCCGGCAGCGCCTGCATCTCAGAGATAGTATTATTTTAGCCTGCAAAAAAGCCCTGGTTCTGCCTGGGCTTTTTTGTTGAGGGGTTTCTACCACACTAATGATGCCGCTCGCAATGAAAGGTTAATTGACTGTGATTCCCAGCAGGTTCGCTTGCATTAAAATTGAATAACTAGTCATGAAAGTTGTCCTGTTATATGCACCGCCCTGGAAAATTGCATTGGATGGCTATCCAGCCTATCCTTCCGGAGAAGGTGCACCGGACAATGTGGATGCTGCAGCTGTGAATGAAGGTGATTTTATTCAGGCACCTTACGGTCTGCTTTCGCTGGCGGCGCAAGCATTGAAGAATGGACTGAGCGTTCTGATATTTAATATTTCCAATTTCCCCTGGCCGGCTATCGAGATCCTCATTCGTCGCCTTGATGCAGACTTGTTTGGGCTTTCATGCATGACAGCAAATCGGCGCGGGGTGGCGATGTTGGCTCAGTTGATCCATGAAGTTCACCCAAGGTCCCACATCGTGGTCGGCGGACCTCATGTCACGGCATTGCCAATCGAAACCCTTCGACATATTCCGGCGATCGATACCGTCATAGTTGGCGAAGGCGAGCAAACGTTCCTGGACATCATTCGATGCCTGGAGGAAGACAAACCTATCTGGGGGATTCCGGGAACAGCCTGGCGAAGTCCGCATGGTTATCAACTTGGTCCGCCGCGAGAGCAGATTAGGGATCTGGACGTATTGGCTTCACCATGTGACTATTTCAACATGCGCACTATTTTGACTTCTCGCGGGTGTCCGATGCAGTGCACATTCTGCAGCAGCAGTCTGATGTGGGGAAAACGAGTACGGTTCCACTCGGCGGCATATGTACTGGATATGCTGGAGACCGCAGTTAATCGGCATGGTCAGAGGATTATCTCGTTCAAAGATGATACGTTTACGGCGAACAAGCCCAGGGTGCTGGCTATTTGTGAGGGGATTCGAAAACGGCAACTTGAATTTGTCTGGAGCTGCGATACAAGGGCAGACTATTTGGATGACGAGCTGCTGTATGAGATGCGGCGGTCCGGATGCATAAGGATCAGCGTGGGGGTAGAATCTGCTTCAAATATCATTTTGAAAAACATAAAAAAAAGGCTCTCGTTGAACAAGCTGTTCGATGTGACCAGGACGGCAAAAAAATACGGCATTCAAACCCGATATTACATGATGGTGGGGAACCGGGGAGAGACTCAAAAGACATTCCAGCAGAGTCTGGATTATATTAATAAGGCTAACCCCAATCAATTCGTCTTTTCGCAGCTCCACCTTTATCCAGGAACAGAAGAATTTGATATTTTTCAAAGGCAAGGACTTGTTTCGCCGGAAATATATTTCACCAGAGATTTTTTTTGTCTTACCTGTTTTGCCGGCCACAAAGATGATGAAATACGAATTCGTAAAGCTCTCCGTACCATGCCAGGCATTCAGAACATCTGGAAATACGGTGTTGAAGAATGCCAGGCTGCTTCAGCCTGGCTCCCTGAAATGCATTTATTGCATGTGGATTTGTGCCGAGCTTATCTGCATGAGGGAAATCCGGATGCCGCGGAGCGTCATCTGTTGCGAGCAGTGCAGCTGGGATATTTTCTGCCGGGGCTTGTCCATAATTTACATGCCTGCATTGCCGCGGCACGCAATGATTTCGAAGGGGTTAAATTCCATCTTGATCAAGCCTTCGCGTGTTTCCCGTATCAGGTTGTAATCCAAAATCAGGAGCGCTTTGAATCCTGGTTGGATGGTAGCAACGCCATACAAAAAAACACGCCGCTGAAGCTGGCTACTGGTGATGATTTTGAAGGTACGTGTATTTGTATTCAGCCGGTATTTCCGGGTCCGGTCCTTGACAGCTTCGGGGAAAGCGCTGGAATTACTTATTAACCGCCTTTATTCGCATAGGTGTAACTAACATTCAGTCAAAATGACATGCATTACAACACAGGATGAGCTCAACGACTCAGTAAATATGTGGTTAACCGATTTTACTATCTCTTTTTTAATTTTTCTTTTGCATCTACCACGCAGTAAATGCCACCTTCTTTCAGACCAGGTTTAAAGCAGCCGTTGCAAGAAATGCATTTGGCCACCGAGGTGTCGCCCTGCTGCCACCGCTGAACTAAATTGGGCTCTCTGATGAAAGGCCGCGCCATGGCAATGTAATCCATCCGTTCCTTCCGAATGGATTGATCAGCCACCTCGAAGCTTCTGTAACCGCCAACCACGACCACAGGACAGCTAACCGCGACTTTGATCTTTTTGGCCTGTTCCAGATTGTATGCCTCCTGTGTAGGGTGCTTAATTTTTGTTCGCACAGGGGTTTTATTGCCTGAGGCTGAGGTGCCTCCGCTTACCTCAATGGCATCTATCCCTTCGCGATCAAGGATGTTGGCAGCAAATACCGCATCTTCAACAGATAGGCCGCCGTCTACGAAATCGGCACCGTTGAGTTTGATCATCACTGGGTAATCGTTCCCTACAGTTTGACGTACAATGCGGTATACTTCAAGGAGAAAACGGCATCGGTTTTCAATACTACCGCCGTATGAGTCTGTGCGTCTGTTGGTTAGGGGAGAGAGGAACTGGTTGATCAAATAGCCGTGTGCTCCGTGAAGCTGGATAGCGTCAAAGCCAAAGGCTTGTGCCCGTCTGGCAGCATCACCAAACGCGACTACAATTTCAACTATATCTTCTTTAGACAGCTTCCGAGGGACTTCAGGAAACTGTGCTATTCTCACTGAGGATGGTGCAAGGGGGCGACGGCCAGCTGTGGCCGAGTCTGTCTGCCCGCCTGCATGAACCAACTGGATGCAGATTTTCCCGCCTTCATCATGCACCGCCTTGGCAAGGGCTTTCATTTCAGGGGCAAAATCTTCAGTATAGAGGCCCATTTGACTGGGAAGTTGCTTGCCCTCCTTCCTGATAAAGGTATACCCGCTTATAATCAGACCAATCCTACCCTTGGCAAGGGTTTGGTAATAATTGATCAATTTGCTCGTGGGACGGCCTTCGGCGTCGCACATCCCTTCCCAAGTGGCTGAGCGGATAAGGCGATTTTGAAGATTCATACCATTGATCTCTGTAGGATCAAATAAAGTGGCCATACTGTTCCTCCTCAAAAATTATTTTTGGTATCCGTCAAAAAATGTCTTCTCTTAATCCATTGTAGCAGAAAATAAAAGCTAAACGTATTCCCTGTTCACGGTTGCTTATAGAACTTCTAAAATTTTCACATTTCGCCCTGCGAGCCCGTCGCGAATACCTTAGTAAAGCCGTTGATAGGCTTGTATGTGTTTGAAGTTAAATCCATATCAGTCTTACCACTGGGAAAATGGAGTAATTCTATTTTAAGATAAGACCCAATAATTCGGATTTATATCGTCGGATTGCCTGATGAAGATGATAAAATAGAATATCTTTCAAACAATTATTTCATTTCTCAATGCATTAACCTATTGAATAATAAATGAATTAAATGATCTTGACAAACTCTTAATTTTTTGTTAAATAACAATTAGCACTCTAGGCTCGCGAGTGCTAATTGTTGGTAAACAGGAGGTAACGCATATGTTATGGTACGATTTGGATAGGTTCGGCAGATGGCTTGATCCATGGCTTGAGTTTGAGCGTACGAATCGGTTTGCATTAGGGCATGTGACCCCGCAAACTGCCGAATTCCCTGCAGTGAATGTTTGGATTGCGGCCGATCTTGCACTGGTAACGACAGAATTACCTGGGATAGATCCTAAGGCCATAGATATTTCTGTCATCAACGATGCGCTCACGCTGCGTGGGTCTCGTCAACCGGACGGGCTTATTGAAAGCGAATCCTATCACCGAAGAGAAAGATGGCAGGGACAGTTCACTAAGACTCTTGAGCTTTCGTTCCCTGTAGAGGTCAAGAAAGTAGAAACAAAATATGCAAAAGGAATTTTGTCGATATCGCTACCCCGTGCAGAAGCTGACAAACCCAGGAAGATATCAATAAAGTCGGAATAATTCGAGGGGGGCGAACTGATCATGACTGAGCCGAAAAAAGAGATGCGGAAACAGGAGGCTAAAACACCTGAGCAAGGCGAGCGTACAAGTGATAGGAGGATGTACGCACCAAATGTAAATATTCTGGAAAAGAGAAATGACATTGTTGTTATCGCTGATATGTCTGGCGTGGACGAAAATACTGTTGATATAACGTTGGAGAAAAATGTCCTTACCATTTATGGAAGAGTTGAAGCAGAAATACCGCAGAATTTTAGGCTTGCCAAAGCAGAATATGGAATCGGCGATTATCAAAGGGTCTTTACTCTGACTGATGAGGTTGACAGGGACAAAATTCATGCAACAGTTAAGAACGGCATTTTGAAAATCATTCTGCCCAAGGCAGAGACGGCTAAAACAAATAAAATTCAGGTAATGGCTGAGGGCGACGGTGGAGTCATTGACCTGGTAAAGTGAGGAGTAAATCCTGAAGATGGAGGTATTTGCTATGGCTATCAAAAGCCTTGTGACATCTAGAAAGAATAGTGTCCCCGGGAAAAGCGAGGATGAGAATTCTTTTAGCCTTCTGCGGCATAGAATCGATTCTCTGTTTGATGATTATTTCGGCGGAGTCCATATGGAGCCTGTTGAAGACCGTCAAGGTATCTTCAGTCCCAAGGTTGACGTTACGGAGAATGTTAGGGACATCACGGTTCGTGCCGAGCTTCCCGGAATAGATGACGACGATATAGAAGTCTTGCTTAATAACAACACACTGACAATCAGAGGTGAAAAAAAGGCAGAGAAAGAACAGGAGGGAAAGGCCTATTACCGCATGGAACGTTCCTATGGTTCGTTTAGCCGCACCATTCTTCTTCCTGTCGAAGTTGATAAAGACAAGATTGCAGCCCAACTCAAAAAAGGAGTGTTGACAGTGACACTTCCAAAGTCGGCTAAAGATCGAGATAAACCCAAGAAAATTGCAGTTATGATCGAGTAAGTGCTGAATGAAACACATATGAGCATTTAATGATCCTCTAAGTATGAGATTTGCTCGGCCTTCTTTTGTGCGATGGATTAGCTTGTTGCAGTTCAAAAAATGGCGCAACCGTGACGGAGCGGGCTTCTGCCTCATTTGGATAAAATATCAACGATTTGCTTTGGGTAAACGATATACGTAATAATGTAAGGAGATCAAAAATGGTAGTAAGAAAAAAGCTGCTACTCATTGCAGGAATGTTTGCCATTGCAGGCATTATCATTGGACTTGGGATATCAACAAGTCTCAATCTGAGCTCTATGGCCACTTCCGAACAGCCGACGATATCGAAGGAATCTATTGATGTACTCTCCAAAGTGGATCAGGCTATGGCCGAAGTAGTTGCAGTAGTCAAACCTACGGTTGTCAATATATCGTCCACCTACTCCATTCAAGCACGAGGGACACAGCATCCCTTTTTCAATGATCCTCTCTTTAGACGATTCTTCGGCGAAGAGTTCAACGGGCTCCAAAAACCTAGAGAGTTTAAGCAGTCTAGTCTCGGTTCTGGCGTTATCGTCGAAAAGAACGGGTATATTCTCACCAATAATCATGTCATAAAAGATGCTGATGAGATAAAGATCAGGCTCTCAGACAAACGTGAGTTCAAAGGCAAGGTCATCGGAACTGACCCTAAGACTGACCTCGCAATCATTCGGATCGATGCTCACAATCTGCCAGTAATTAAAATAGGAGACTCCAGTAAAATGAAAGTGGGTGAGACCGTACTGGCGGTCGGCAACCCCTTCGGCTTGAGCCAGACTGTGACTTCGGGAATAGTAAGCGCTATCGGAAGGGCTAATGTTGGCATCACTGATTACGAGGATTTCATACAGACAGATGCAGCGATTAATCCCGGAAACTCTGGTGGGGCTTTGGTGAACATACGCGGGGAACTTATAGGAATCAATACCGCTATATTTAGTACCTCGGGTGGTTACCAGGGCGTGGGCTTTGCCATACCCAGCGATTTGGCTAAAGTGGTGATGAACAGTCTAATCAAGAGTGGAAAAGTTGTCAGGGGATGGCTTGGCGTGTCGATTCAGCCAGTGACTTCTGAAATTGCAAAGCAGTTTGGACTAAAGGAAGAAAAGGGTGCGCTCGTCGGAGATGTCACTGAGGGCAGCCCTGCGGAGAAAGCTGGCATCCAAAGGGGAGACGTGATCATTGAATATGACGGGAAAGAGGTCCCCGACCCAACAGCACTCAGGAATATGGTTGCAGGCACTTCACCCCACCAGATGGTTGCAATAAAGATTCAGCGTGAAGGGAAACTGAAGACGGTAAATAGTGCTATCGGCGAGCTCCCAGTTTCTCTGCAGAAGATGTCAAAAGCATACGACAATCTTCTGAGGGACATTCACGTCGAAGATGTTACTCCGGAGATGAAAAAGAGACTGAATATGCCTAAGCGCATGGTGGGAGTCATCGTCACCGGTGTCGGATCAGGTAGTCCCGCCGCGAGCATATTGGGTCAATATGACGTAATACTTGAGATCAATAAAAAGAAGATTTGGTCTTTGAAAGATTATGAGAGGGTAGTATCGAAGATTCAGTCCGGTGAGGATATTCTTTTGCTCATATTTAGAGCAGGCTCGACAATTTATTTAACTATAGCGGCAGAATGAACAATCGACTAGTCAGGTGGGCAATATAAGTTGAAGAGGTGGACGTCAAACCGTGAGAAATCACCAATTCAAGCATGTCATTCATGGCATAACGATCTGTAAAATCAGGAGTGACAATGATTCAGATTTCGAAGTGTGCTAAGATGTGACGATTGCAGATCAAGATCAACAATTAACTTTGGGACAAATGATGATACCTTTAATGTATAGGCACTCTCTATGCTGCAGGATCCATAAATGAAGAAATGGTCTTTGCAGAAAAAATGGAGGGTTATATTATCGGGATTAATCATCACTGCGATTCCTATTATTGGTCTTACCGTATTCATTTATTTTCAGAGCGCCAATTACATTGAAGATATCGTTATAACAGAGAACCAACAGTCTGCTCTTGCTGTCGCAGATGATATAAAAGAGAAAATAGATAACGAGGTGCGCTTGGGCAATCTCCTTGTCATAAGAAGATCTCTCATAGCGGCGATTAAAAGTACTGACAGAAAAGAGATAACAAGGCACCTGAAGGAATATATTGAACATTCTGTCACCATTGAGACAGCATTTATAACAAATTCCAGGGGCATTTTGCTTGCTGTTTATCCGGATGATCCTTTGTTAGTTGAAAGGGATTTCAGTCAGAGAGATTGGTATAAAGGGGTTTCCAAAAACTGGCAGCCTTATGCCTCAGAATTTTACCTGAGAGCTGGTACCCCTCAGAGGTATGTTTTTTCCATATCCTTACCCATAAGGGCTGATGACAATAGCATCATAGGCATTCTTGGATTGCAGCCGGAAGAGAATTATGTTAAAAACGCAGTATCTTATATACATGCTCCACAAAATCAGACAGCTTACGTGGTTGATAAGAATGGCAATTTAATATACCACCCCAAGTACACAGTAGATCGGATTATTGATTTCTCCAGTATTCCAGCGGTGCAGAAAGTCAAGCAAGGGAAGGCAGGTGTTGAGACATTTTCAAGTCCTGATGGGCAGCGTATGCTTACGGCATATCATCCGGTTGAGGGAAATGGATGGGGAGTAGTTGTTGAGAGACTAGAGAAAGAGGCTTTCGCACCACTACGGGAAATAACCTTTGGGCTTTTTGCTTTTGCATCAATGATGCTTTTGACAGGTGTTTATTTTGCACATAAAAGATCAGAATTGATTTATTCACTGCAGAAGTTCACAGAGGAATTGGAAACAAGGGTTAAGGACCGAACCGCTGAATTAAATGATTCGAATATACAACTATCTCTAGAAATTGAGGAGCGCAAGCATGCAGAACAGAAAATTGAACGACTTAGAATTGAGAAGGAACTGCTTTTAAACTCAGCGGGGGAAGGGATATTCGGATTGGATTCAGACGGGAATCATACTTTTGTTAATCCTGTTGCCGCTGAAATGCTTGGATATGCAATTGAGGAACTCCTGAATAAACATAGCCATGCAATGTGTCATCACACAAAAGCAGATGGGAGTCCATATCCAGAAGATGAATGCCCAATATACAAAGCCATTAAGGACGGTTCTATTCATCATGTGAGAGACGAGGTTTTTTGGAGAAAGGACCATTCATCTTTTCCGGTCGCATATACCAGTACTCCTATTAAGGAAGACGGCAAACTTGTTGGAGCAGTTGTAACTTTTAGGGACATAACCGAGCGCAAACGCGCGGAGGAAAAGCTAACACATGCTATGGCTGAATTGGCCCGTTCCAATGCAGAATTGGAACAATTCGCCTATATAGCGTCGCACGACTTGCAGGAACCGCTCCGCATGGTATCAAGCTTCGTCCAACTTTTGGAGAAACGCTATAAAGGGAAACTCGATCAGGACGCTGACGATTTCATCAATTATGCGGTGGATGGTGCGAATCGTATGCAAAGGTTGATCACCGATCTTCTTGCCTATTCGCGGGTAGGGTCCCGGGGAAAACAATTCAAGCAGGTATCCAGTGAGGTTGCGCTTGATCGTGCGCTGTCTAACTTGCAGGTGATTATTAAACAGAGCGGTGCGTTGGTTACGCGGGATCCGCTGCCTGTAGTTATGGGGGATGACATCCAACTTGTGCAACTTTTCCAGAACCTTATCGGTAATGCTATCAAGTTTTGCGGGGACCGGGCACCTTGTATCCATATTTCGGCTGATCAGCAAGAAGATGAATGGGTCTTTTCCATCCGTGATAACGGTATCGGCATAGAGCCTGAATATTTTGGGCGCATTTTTTTAATTTTTCAGCGTCTTCACGACAGGAAAAAATACCCAGGAACCGGAATAGGCTTGGCAATCTGCAAGAAGGTCGTAGAGCGCCATGGTGGAGGGATCTGGGCAGATTCAAAATCGGGCAGTGGTTCGACATTTTATTTCACAATACCTGTACAAAGCGACCTGATATCATAGTCAGTGCAACGGCTGAGTTCTTCAGGAGTGCTTCTGCGACTTTGCGGTAGAATGAAGCTTAGTTGAACTATTCAAACTTCCTAAGGATATCGACTGACATGACTACCTCTAGTATGCCTGTAGAAACAGAGCTCTGCGGAATTTCACACTGTTCTTCCTGCAGGAACCCGTGGTTTTTCGTCTCAGTTCGAAGCCGGTTGCGGGAGATGCCGAGCACGGCGGCCGCTTTCATCTGATTCCGGGACGTTTTTTCGAGGGCGCGCAGAAGCAGATGGCGCTCGGTATCTATCAAGTTCAGTTCATTGCCTGCCGCTAAAAGAACCTGAAGTTTACCTGCTTCTTTGATAACTGAGAAGTCCGCCAATTTCTGAAGCCATTACGGAGATGAAAGAAAACAGCACTTGCACGTGGCAAATATCTTTGTTTGCAGTTCTCCTTATTTAGTTGATGCAAATCCTTCCGAGATAGGTGTTCAGCTAAATAAATGGTACGCTTATTATTGTCAATTCAAGGTTTCATAAAAAGCCGTTTATCAAAGTGAATAGTTGGTTGAGAAGCCGGCGACAGATGCGTCAGGTGCCCCTGGCTAAATTGTCTTATCAGCCGATAATACCCTTTTGGACCATCCTCAGCGGTTCGAGTATGCGCGCTATTTCCTCTTTCGGCATCTTCAGTTCTTCCGATGCAATTTCCCTAATGGACCTCTTCTCATTGAAGGCGCGTTGTGCGATCCGGGCAGCCTTGTCATAGCCGATTTTCGGAGCGAGAACTGTAATGAGTATCGGATTGCGATTGAGAAATTCGGAGATATGTTCGGCATTTACCGTGAATCCGGCAACCGCCTTATCGGCAAGAAGTGTTGCTCCATTGCCGAGCAGAGTTATTGACTGAAGGATGTTATAAGCCATCAGAGGCAACGCAGTGTTCAGTTCAAAGTTGCCGAGATTGGCGCATATCGCTATCGATGCATCGTTGCCAATCACCTGGGCACATGCCATTAACACCGATTCGCAGATAACTGGATTCACCTTCCCCGGCATAATGCTTGATCCCGGTTGGAGAGCTGGCAGGGATATCTCTGAAAGTCCGGCGACAGGTCCGCTGTTCATCCAGCGCAGATCATTCGAGATCTTTGAAAGTGCCGCTGCCACTGCCTTCAGATGCCCGCTCAACTCGACGACCGTCTCCATCGAAGCCTGCGCTGCAAAGTGATTATCCGTTTCGGCAAAGACGAGTCCCGTCCGATCGTTCAGCTTTTCTATTACCCGGTTAGCAAATTCGGGATGAGCATTTATTCCGGTGCCAACAGCTGTCCCTCCGATCGCTAGTTTTGCAAGACGGGGGAAACACGACTCAATCCGCTCGATACTCCAGGATATCTGATAAGCCCATCCACCAATTTCCTGACTTAAAAGCAGCGGTAACGCATCCATCAGGTGTGTCCTTCCAGTTTTTACGATGTTATCGCATTCAACAGCACGCTTGATGAGCGTCGAATGCAAGTGTGACAGGCCGGGCATGAGTATCTCCTGTATTTGGAGCAGCGCGCTTACGTGAATTGCGGTTGGGATAATGTCATTCGAGGATTGGCAAAGATTTACATGGTCATTAGGATGGACTCTTTTCGACCCGACCTCAAAGTCGAGTATCTGTGCTGCCCGGTTGGCAATCACCTCATTGACGTTCATATTCGAGGAGGTGCCTGAGCCCGTCTGGAATACATCGATGGGGAAATCGTCGACCCATTTGCCCTCGAAAACCTCGTTTGCAGCTGCTGCTATAGCATTGCTGATACCGTGATCAAGAAGTCCCAATTCGGCATTTGTCCGAGCGGCGCAGTCTTTTATTAAGGCCAGCGCCTTAATAAAACTGTGCGGCAGGTGCAGGTCGCTGATAAGAAAATTCTCGATGGCCCGCTGTGTCTGTGCCCCGTACAAAGCGCCTGATGGTATATTGACCTTCCCCATGGAATCTTCTTCAATACGGTATGCGTTCATTTCTTCCGCCCTCCCGCGGCAATAGAGAATTGCTGATATTTTGATTATCGAGCCTTCCGTACTGAAAGTCAAATGCTGCACAGGTCACGGACGATTCAGCCAGTTATACTGATTGAAGCTGCCTCCCTTGAAAAAGTTGCTAGAAAGCAAGAGTTCCCTAGTTCTGGATTGTGGGACAGTCGATTCTTAGCGAAATGTATGGCAGGCACGATTCGGTTTATGTGAGGGCTGTATGGAGTCGCTGGCGAACTGTAGTGCTATATTCATGAGTATATCAGACAAGTCCTTTCAGATAGCTCTCTCGCTCCTTGGGGTCGAACTTTTCAATTGCATACCTGAGCATGGTTCGAGGCATTATGTGGTAATGTTTTTTCAGGAAATTCTCTTCAGCTTTCTTGTCCCTTTTGCCTACCTCGCGAAGCATCCATCCTGTCGCTTTATGAATGAGATCGTGTTTGTGCGAAAGCAATTGCTCTGCTAGCCGAAATGTGTCATCAAATTGACCGTGACGAATGAAAGAAGGTTGACATGATCGAAACGCGCTGCCTCCAGAGTTGGTCCGACCGGCAGAGGGTGTATAAATGCTTCGGTCTTTATCGAAGAGAAAGTTCCCGAGAATCTTGTCCGCCGATAGATCTACCAGATCCCAGTTATTTACGTGGCACAGATTATCCAGATAAAAAGCGGCGATTTTTTCTCTTTCAGGTCCGCCGGACCGCCTGAAACAGTCCACGCGGATCAAAAGCGCTGCCAGCCTGTGTTCGTGCACCCTTGATCGCAGCAAGTGCCTTGCCTGCGAAAGAGGCAGATTGCTGTATTTTCTAGCCACTGCGCGAACGTTTGGCACAGTGACACCGATGAAGATATCCCCCTTAGCATAACCACCCGGAAGGGTTTTGGAATCGCGGGAGGTATTTAGCCTTTGCAGGGTTACTGAGTTTGCCAAGGTCTTTCTTTATGCCTTCGAGCATGTTTTCCATGTAGACGGGATCGGTCGATCACGATTTCACTCTCATTACCTCCTCTTTATTCATATATTGCCGCTACTACGTCCGGTTGACAGAACGAATTTATTATGACAGATGATACCGAAAATCAAGAGATGAAAAAATCCTTATGTCTCCTCAAGCTCCATGAAAATTTGCATGAATTTGAATAAACAGCATATTTTATATACATGGGAGCAAGGCTGCTTTCACATCCGGATAAAGGGGCAGGTTGTTCGACGGCATCCTGATGCGCCTGTTTCCAGCCCGTAGGTGGTGCAGACGTTCCGTCACGTCGGAGGGAGAGGATGGGATCTCAGGGACAATTCGATATGGAAGAAACTGTTCGAATCAGGATCGGCAACCAGACCGCTTATACTGTTCAGAACATAATGCAGCCTTTCGAATACGCCGTCGTGAATGGCTTCGACGCCTTCGAGTGGTTCCCTGACAAAAAAGCCTCAGGTGCAGGCTGGATGGAGGGCGATATTTCGGCTGAAAAGCGATCAGTCATAAAGGAAGCCGCCCGCAGCAATGACGTCTGTTTGACTGTCCATGCATCATCGCGTACCATTCCTCTGAACCCCCCGGGCGACAAGTCTATTTATGAGACGATAGAATTTGCGCAGGATATCGGCGCGTCGCTTTTCAATATCCATCTCTCCACGAATGGGGGACTCCGCGTTTATTATGAGACAATTACGCCAATTATAAATCAACTTGTTGAGGCCGGAATAAAACTTTCTATCGAAAACACGATCGACACCACTCCTGCGGATATCAACGAGCTTTTCAGGCGGCTCCGTGAGCCAGGCGTTATATCTGCCGATAGCGTGGGTCTCTGCCTTGATCTCGGACATGCTAATCTTTGTCACACTACACGGAACGATTATCTCCGTTACGTTGACCTAATTGGGCCTGATGTGCCCATCATTCATCTCCACATGCACGAAAATTATGGGGATTATGACAGTCATCTTCCTCTTTTTACTGGACCGTCGGGGAGAGATCCCTCAGGCATCATGGGACTTTTCAAGCGACTGCAGCAACGTCATTTTACTGGCTGCGTTATCCTTGAACAATGGCCGATCCCTCCGAGCCTACTTAACACATCCCGTTCTAGGCTACTTGAGATTATTGATTCCTTATCGATCGGCATTCCTCAAGTGGCGGATGGTGTCGTTAAAAAAATTAGCGGGGCTGCACAAGAATCATCAGCTTATCATAAAGGTTCGCAAAAAGAGGTGGATAATGAAAAAACCTGAAAAAATGATTATTTACAATCTATTCCCTCTACTTGCGGGTAGGGTTACGGCATGGGAAAAGCACTTGACGCGTGTCGCAGAAATGGGGTTTAACTGGGTATTTGTGAATCCTATTCAACGCACTGGCAGTTCGGGAAGCCTTTATTCGATAGCTGATTACTTTGATTTCAATCCCCTCATGGTCGACGCCGAAAGTGCACGATCAGCCGAAGAACAGGTAAAAGAGATGATTGAATCAGCGGAAAGACTCGGCCTGAAAATGATGGTGGACCTCGTTATCAATCACTGTTCGGTCGATTCGGGCTTGCTCAGATCACACCCCGAATGGTTCGTCTGGGTGGGAGCCCATATCGCCCATCCCGATGCGGACGAAAATGGGAAGAAAGTAGTCTGGACAGATCTAGCAAAATTCGATCATAGGGAAACACGCGATAAAGAAGGGCTCTACGACTATTGCCTGAAGGTAGTGGAATATCTGATAGCCCTCGGGTTTAGGGGGTTCCGGTGTGATGCGGCATACCAGGTGCCGAGGAGCCTTTGGAAAAGGCTTATCGACGAGATACGAATGAATCATGGGGATGTGCTTTTTTTCGCCGAGACTCTCGGCTGTACGCCCGACCTTACAAGAAAAACCGCCTCTGCTGGTTTTGATTATATCTTTAACAGTTCCAAGTGGTGGGACTTCAACAGCCCATGGCTTATGCAGCAGTATGCTTTGACGCGAGACATCGCACCTTCCATCAGCTTTCCTGAAAGCCACGATACAGTAAGGCTCTGCGAAGAACTGAACGGCAATATCAAAGTGCTAAAGCAGCGCTATCTTTTCGCAGCCCTCTTTTCCGGTGGCGTCATGATGCCTATGGGTTACGAATTCGGCTTCCGTAAGAGGATGCATGTAGTAAAGACACGGCCAGAAGATTGGGAAGAGACGGGCATCGATCTGACTTCCTTCATCGCGAAGGTCAACAGGACTAAAGCCTCACGAGGCATTTTCCAAGAGGATGGGCCTGCGATGGTCTTTCACTGCGACAATTCGAAAGTGCTTTTCATATGGAAAGCATCGGTAGGCACGAAGGAGGAGTCCCTGATTATCCTCAATAAGGATATTGACAACTATCAGCATTTTAACGTCGAAAACATTGGCCATTACCTCCAGTCAGGAGCTGCACCTGTCGATATCTCTCCGGAATATCAGCTCGACTCCATCCCGTCTCCCTTTATTTACGACCTCAGGCCGGGACAGGGCATTGTCCTTGTGACTTCAAGAGACGAGTTCCTTGAGGAGTAGGCACTTAAAGAGAAATAGTGTGATGACATGCTTGAGACGACTCTGGGTGCTCTCTTGGTATTGGGTCTTTAAACCCATATACTTATTTAAGACATATTGACTATAGCAGAGGGATGAAACCGCATAGGAAAAATACGGATGCAGACTAATCATATGTAAAAGGAGACATTCGATGGACGATATCGCAGTTCTCGAAAAAATTGCCCGGCTTATCCGTTATTACATTCTTCTTTCGACAACAGAAGCGGGTTCGGGCCATCCAACCTCGAGTCTTTCCGCGACGGAGCTAATGACTGGTCTGCTTTTTGGGGGCGTCTTCAGATTCGACCTGGATAAACCTAATAAACCAAATAATGATCGGCTTATTTTTTCCAAAGGGCACGCCACACCACTTTTCTATGCCTTATGGGCCGCTGCGGGAAGGCTCGGCGAGCAGGACCTAAAGTCTTACAGGAAATTCGGCAGCGTCCTCGAAGGTCATCCAGCAGTTGCATTTCAATACACCGAGGCCGCCACCGGTTCCCTCGGACAGGGACTTCCAATCGGGGTGGGCGAGGCATTGAATGCAAAGTATGTCGACAAGCTAGCCTACAGGACTTACGTGCTTCTGGGCGACAGTGAAATGGCCGAGGGGTCTCAGTGGGAAGCTATTCAGATTGCAGCCCATTACAAACTGGACAATCTAATCGGTATCATCGATGTCAATCGCCTCGGGCAGAGAGGCGAAACCATGTATGGCTGCGATCTCGGAGCATATGAAAAAAGAGTTTCCGCTTTCGGCTGGGATACGATTGTTATTGACGGCCACAATTTTGAGGAGGTTCTCGACGCGTATAAGAAGGCAACGCAGGGCCGGACTAAACCCATCATGATTATAGCCGGGACTATAAAAGGGAAGGGAGTTTCGTTCCTCGAAGACAAAAACGGCTGGCATGGAAAGGCCCTCAACCGTGATGAGTTTCAGACTGCACTTGGAGAACTGGGCGCGGTCGATATGTCCGTCATCGGGGAGATTGACCAACCTGAAGACCAGTGCGCTGAAAAGAAAGCTCCTATTGAGGCAGTTGCGATTTCTTACGATAAGAACAAGCCCTTCGCAACTCGCGAGGCATACGGTCATGCTTTAAAAAGATTGTTTCCCCAATTCCCCGACATGGTCGTTCTGGATGGAGAAGTGAGTAACTCAACCTACTCTGAGATATTCATGGATGCCTATCCCGAAAGGTTTTTTGAAATGTATATCGCAGAACAGAACATGGCCGGTGCGGCTCTCGGGTTTGCGCGCAGGGGAAAGGTCCCATTTGTCTCTACTTTTGCGGCCTTCTTTACACGGGCTTTTGACCAGATACGTATGAGCCAATATTCCCGCGCCAACATCAAATTTTGCGGTTCCCACGCGGGTGTATCCATTGGCGAGGACGGGCCTTCACAAATGGGGCTCGAGGATATTGCCATGTTCAGGACAGTCAAGGACTGCGTGGTGCTCTACCCTTCAGATGCCGTGACTACCGAAAAGCTTGTCGAAGAGGCTGCTAGGCACAAGGGGATGGTATATATCAGGACTACCAGAATGAAGACCCCGATACTCTATGACAATGATGAACTATTTGCCATAGGAGGAAGCAAGGTTGTAAAGCGGAGCGATGCTGATACTGTGACGATAATCGCGGCAGGTGTAACCCTCCATGAATCAATAAAGGCATATGAAGAGTTGATGAAAGAGAATATAGCAGTGAGGGTTATCGATCTTTACAGCATCAAACCGCTCGATGAAGCGACCCTCAGAGAGGCCGCCAGGACAACCAAAGCGATCATAACGGTAGAAGACCATGCATCAGAAGGCGGTATAGGTGAGGCTGTGAGAAGCGCGCTCTCCGGCACTGCCGTGCATTCCCTCGCCGTTCGGAAGATGCCGAAAAGCGGGAAGCCGGAAGAGTTACTCTTATTCGAGGACATATCGAAAGAGGCGATTATCAAAAAGGTAAAGGAGTTGCTATGAGACCGGCTAATCTACAAACCCGAATTTTTCTTGATGGCGGCAATCCTGAGGAAACGAGAGATAGTATCAGGATTCTCGGCTTTCTCGATGGCCAGACGACGAATCCGACGCTCATTTCGAAAAACCCTGAAGCGCAGGAGCGTCTCAAGAGAGGGGGGAAATTTAACCAAAAGGAAATATTCAGCTTCTATCGGGATGTGGTGACCGAGATATCGAGTCTGATACCGGGTGGCTCGGTATCTGTCGAGGTTTATGCCGACACATCCACGAAAGCTGAGGTGATGTTTTCACAAGGTAAAGAAATGTTTTCATGGATTCCCAATGCCCATGTCAAATTCCCTTTATCAGCCGAGGGTCTCAAGGCTGCAGAGCAGGCGGTGAAGAACGGCATAAGGGTGAACATGACGCTTTGCTTCACCCAGGAGCAAGCCGCTGCCGTCTATGCCGCCACCAGAAGTGCGAACAAGGGAGATGTATTCGTTTCCCCCTTCATTGGCCGGCTCGACGACAGGGGTGAAAACGGCATAGACCTTATTTCGAATATCCTCCGCATGTACAGAAACAGTGATCACCACGTTGAAGTGTTGACAGCGAGTGTCAGAAGCATAGAACACCTTCTCTATGCGATCGCATTAGGCTCCGATATCGTGACGGTACCGTACGAGATAGTGAAGGAATGGGGGTCTCGAGGCCTGCCTTTACCTGATAAGCGATATAATTACGATACAAAAGGCCTGAAAACAATTCCTTACAAGGAAATCGATCTTTCGAAGCCTTGGAAGAAGTTCGATATCTCGCATGACCTGACGGTAAAGGGTATGGAAAGATTCTCTGCGGACTGGAACCTCTTAATCGCGTTATGAAAATAGTGATTGCTTCCGACCATGGCGGGTTTGATCTTAAGGGGATAATCGCACACTTTTTATCTGACAAAGGACATGACGTCATAGATGCGGGCGCTTTTGTTCATGAGCCTTTGGACGACTATCCCGATTTTGCGAGGGCAGTTGCGGAGACGATTCTAAAAGGAGGCGCAGATAGGGGCATCTTGATATGCGGAAGCGGGGTCGGCGCATCGGTCGCCGCGAATAAATTCCCAGGCATAAGAGCCGCTCTCTGCCATGACTCGTTTTCAGCCCATCAGGGCGTCGAGGATGACAACATCAATATCCTCTGTCTTGGAGCCAGAGTTATCGGCGAAGAACTTGCCAAGGAGCTCGTTTCGTTTTTTCTGGTGGCGAGATTTTCAGAGGCTGAAAGACACGTCAGGAGACTCGGCAAGGTCACTGCCATCGAAAAGGAGTTTTTGCAGACATGACAGCTAACACTAATGAAGTCATCGACAGCAGGTATCTCCAGGCCTGCGACATACCGACAGAGGCATCAAAGATCGAACCATTTACTCTACTGATCTTCGGGGGAACCGGAGATTTGAGCAGAAAGAAGCTTATGCCGACTCTGTTTGATCTCCATAAAAATGGGGAGTTACCTAAACATTTCTCGATACTCGGCTTCGGGAGGACCGGCATGACGGACGCCGAGTTCCGGATTCTGATAAAGGAGTTCCTAGAAGAGTATTCCGTCAAATCTTATAGCGAGTCGGCATTGGAAGAATTCATCTCGCATCTTTATTACGTTTCCGGCCATGTCGGGGAGGAGGCCACTATGAGACGCCTATCCGCCCGAATCGACGAGATTTCGATCAGGACACAGAAGGGTAGCAAAGAGGTTGTTTATTATCTGGCCGTCCCGCCTGAATCTACCCCGGGAATCGTTAAAGCTCTTAAGGACCATAGCCTCTGTAAAAACGCAAAGATCATAGTTGAAAAGCCGGTGGGTATGAACCAAGAGAGCGCGGGCATGTTGAACGCGATATTGAGAGATGCTTTTGACGAGACTCAGATATATCGCATCGACCATTATCTCGGAAAAGAGACCGTTCAGAATATCATGTTTCTTCGTTTTACTAACCCTATATTCGAACGGCTCTGGAATGAGCGGCATATTGACAATGTTCAGATAACCGTAGCGGAAGATATTGGTATTGAGCTCCGAGGGGAATTTTATGAAAGGAATGGGATTGTCCGGGATATTGTCCAGAACCATGTTCTGCAACTGATCGGTATGATAGCCATGGAGCCGCCGATCGGATTTAAAGCAGATTATATCAGAGATGAAAAGATCAAGGTGGTACGCTCCATCAGGGCCATGGAGAGTAAATATATAGACAAGTATATGGTTCGTGGGCAGTATGGAGGAGGGAAAATAAATAGCACAACTGTTCCGAGTTACCGGGAAGAACAAAAGGTATCACCATTATCCGTTATCCCGACTTTTTTCGCGGGAAAGTTCTATGTTGATAACCTGAGATGGGCTAAAGTCCCCTTCTATGTGCGCACCGGTAAGCGGCTGAAGAGACGCGTTACCGAAATCTGCCTTCAGTTCAAGCAGCTTCCGCTCAGACTTTTCGGACGCACCTGCGATGTTATGGAGCCTAACACACTCACCCTGACGATCCAGCCTGAGGAAAAGATATCCCTCCGATTTGGAGTCAAGTACCCATTTTCGGAGAATCAAATATACCCGGTAAACATGGATTTCTGTTATCGCGACATCTTTCCACAAGAGCACTACAGAGCTTATGAGAGATTACTCATCGATTGCATGAAAGGGGACCTCACCCTCTTTGTCAGGGAAGATATGGTTGATGCCATGTGGGAAGTAGTCGACCCGATTATCGAAAAATGGGAAAGCTTCCCCCCCGGTGATTTCCCGAATTATGAAGCTGGGTCATGGGGACCGGCAGAAGCAGATCGCCTCATCAAAGAGGACGGTCATCGCTGGCTTACGGTTTAGCGCGAAATGGCAAGTCCCGGCTTGATCATTCGTGTTTTTAAGGACAAGGATGAAATGACGGCTTTTCTCGTGCAGAAGTGGCGGGAAATAGCCGATCATGCGATAGCGCGCACAGGATTTTTTGCCGCAGCCCTTTCAGGGGGAACAACACCAGCAGATTTTTACAGTACTCTCGCGGCACTGAAGGATTCCTTCCCCTGGGATCAGACCCATATTTTTCTTGTTGATGAACGCTTTGTCCCTTTCAGCGACAGCAATAGCAATTTTGGGATGATTAACTCTCTTTTATTGAGCAGAGTCAAAATTCCCGGAACAAACATTCATGCCGTAAGTATAAATGAATCGTCACCGTCCAAGGCAGCCGCCCGCTACGAAGAGGAGTTAAAACGTTTCTTCAAGCTTACAGGAACCGAACTCCCTGTATTCGACCTGATCAGCCTGGGCATTGGTCTTGATGGGCACACGGCTTCGCTCTTTCCAGAAGCCCCTGAGAGTCAGTCGCCGGAGGTCAGGCAGAAAATACGGCTTGCCATTTCCGTCGAATACGATCATGTTAGGTATGCGAGGATAAGCCTCACGTTGCCAGTTATAAATAATGCCGCCAATGTGATCTTTGTTGTAACAGGTGAGAGGAAGGCGGCGATTGTCAAGCGAGTAATCAAGGAAAGACAGGTTGTATTCCCCGCAGCAACGGTTGAGCCTTCGAATGGCACCTTGATGTTTGTTCTCGATTCGGAAGCGGCATCGCTTATGTCGAAAAAGGATTACGTGCAGATATAAGGAGGACGTACATGCAGATAGGAATGGTGGGACTCGGACGGATGGGGATGAATATGGCGCTACGGCTGGTAAAGGGAGGGCATGATGTGGTCGCGTTCAACAGGTCCTCCGATAAGGTCGATGAAATCGTGAAGGTAGGAGCTGCGGGCGCATATTCACTCGCAGAACTGGTCGAGAAGCTCGTGACACCGAGATTTGTCTGGCTGATGCTGCCTGCCGGCACGACCGTCGATGACCATATTGAATCGTTGAGCGGCCTTCTACAGAAAGGCGATACGATTGTTGACGGTGGGAACAGCTTTTACAAAGATGCGTTGCGAAGGAGTGCGTCGCTGAAGACTGCCGGAATTAATTATCTGGATATCGGAGTGAGCGGAGGCATATGGGGATTGAAGGTCGGATATTGCCAGATGATAGGGGGAGATGAGGAAGTATTTACACAGCTAGAGCCTGCCATTGCAACTCTTGCACCAACGGGCGGATACCTTTACTGTGGACCATCCGGAGCAGGTCACTTCGTTAAGATGGTCCATAATGGTATCGAATATGGAATGCTCGAAGCCTATGGCGAAGGTTTCGCTATTATGAATGCCTCTCCCTATGCTGGTGAACTCAACTTTTCGAAGGTTGCTCATCTGTGGAACCAAGGGAGCGTAGTCCGCTCATGGCTCCTGGAGCTCGCTGAGGATGCTTTTGAAAAAGACCCTTCTTTTTCGCGGATTAAGGGATATGTTGACGATTCCGGAGAGGGACGATGGACTATTCTCCAAGCCATCGAAGCATCGGTGCCTGCACCAGTGCTTGCGCTCTCTCTTTTTCAGCGGTTCCGCTCTCGTCAAACCGATTCATTCTCCGACAAGCTTATCGCCGCCCTGAGAAATGAATTCGGAGGTCATGCCGTAAAAAAAGAGAAAGGGGGGATCTAGAATAAGTGCAAATGAGCAGGGTACACTAGGTTTCGAAACAGTGATATTTATTGCTGTCCCGTACTCACAAAAATGCAGTTCTTTTCAGTAAAAAATATGGGGTGTACATTAGTTGTCGGAATAGGTAAAAATAAGGGTGGCATGACGAAAGGAGATTGTGATGGGAATGGTTTGAGGGAGTAATAACAGGGCACCTTGGGTGCCGGTAGTAATAGTAGGCGGTATTTCACTGCTTTTACTGTTGTCCACGTACGAAGTCATATCTTTGTCGACTGCGGTGTTGACAGGCATAGGGCTAGCTATTGTGGTCGGTTTTTTTAGCGACAAGGGGGGAAGCTGTTAACCGCCATCATTTGTAGTAGATTTTAGGGAGGGGTATAAGGATGAGTCTCTGGGTGATGTATCATGATAGCGAATGCGCTTTCCTGCCTGATGAGCTCCTTGACCGATTGATAAATAAGAATGAAGTAGTAAAATTTTATCGAAACTCAGAGGAGAGATGGGTCACTATCGGCGTCGATTCGATACGCATAAGCAAACGTAAAGATAAATATAACGGCCTTGAACGAAGAAAGATGCCTCCCCTGTGAGCGCTAATCCATAATGTCATGCCAACAACAGCAGAAAAAGATGACCTGAAGAAGTTTGCTAAGCCAGATGGGATGAGAACATTTCAGTGGCTTGCCAAGCTTGAGCGGCGGCTCAATAATCTCGAGGGGCTTCTAGTTCGTTGAATCCTGAGCCTTTCAAATCAGTTATCAGAAAGCTCGTCATAATGTCCTTTTTTCTCGCTTTTGTCGGCTGCTCTGCTCAAAATCGTCTTGCCGATCATCTGTACTACCGATTAAATGTAAACCCGACCACTCTCGATCCCGCGCTAATCACCGATGTGCAGGCGTCCCTGATAGCAGCAAAACTTTTTAACGGCTTGGTGAGGCTCAATGAACGTCTTGGTATATCTCCTGATATTGCAGAACGATGGGAAGTCTCAAATGATGGTCTGTCATATCGGTTCTTCCTGAAAGAAGGTGTCTTGTTTTCGCACGGACGCGAGGTGACGGCTCAGGATTTCAAGTATTCTTTCGAGCGTATATTGAGACCTTCGACCAAATCTCCCAACACCTGGGTTTTTGATAATGTTGAAGGGGCAAAGTGTTTCCGGGAGGGAAAGGCAGAAGGAGTCGAGGGATTCAGGGTCGTCAACCCCTATGTGTTTGAGATAAGGCTTATACGGCCTTTCTCCCCTTTTTTAAAGATGTTGACGATGACCTCAACGTACGTTGTGCCGAAAGAGATTGTTAACATGAAAGGTGCGAATTTTGCGGCGAATCCTTCAGGAACCGGCCCTTACATCCTGGAGAAATGGCTTCCCAATCAAGAAGTAATATTGAAGCGCAACGAGCGATATTTTGGTGGCACTGCGTTGCTCAGAGGTATTGTTTACCGGATTATACCTGAAGATTTAACTGCTCTCAGCGAATTCGAACTGGGCAATATCGACATTTTGCAAATACCCGCATCCGCTTATCAAAAATTGGATCATGATAACAAGTGGAAACAATATATAGAATCCATCCAGGGGCTGAATACATACTATCTCGGCTTGAATACCTCGAGGCCACCCCTCAACAATCCGGCGTTAAGAAGAGCGATCACCATGGCCATAGACCGCAAAAAAATCCTTGAAACCTTCTATGAAGGAAGGGGCAGACTTGCTAAAGGCCCGATCCCTGATCTGCTCAGGCCCTGGAACCTTGATAGAGACGGGTCCATAATGCAATACAACCCCTCATTGGCAAAGGCGATTATGCGGGAGCACAAGCTTTACGGCACAAGCCTTGCGCTTTATGTCCCTGCAGATCAAGAGGCGGTCGACCTTGCCGAGATTATTCAGAGTTATCTCTCAGAGGTAGGGCTGAACATAGTCGTCCATCAACTCGAATGGAGCGCATACAAGGAGGCGATCAACAAGGGTGAACCTGACATGTTCTGGCTGAGTTGGTGGGCCGATTACCCCGACCCTGAGAATTTTCTTTTTCCCCTTTTCGATTCCGCAAACCTGGGACCAGCGGGGAATAGGACGTGGTACATCAACAGGGAAGTCGACCATCTCATCGAGGCCGGACAATATTCCGTCAATGAACGACAAAGAAACCGTTTCTATCAAAAAGCGGAAGAGATCATTGTAAGTGCCGCGCCATGGGTTCCCTTTTGGCATAAGACAGATTATATAATACGACAGCCGTGGGTAACTGAGTTCAAAACGTACCCGATCTATACAATGGATAAGGGGCTTGATGTCCTCTTAAGGAGCCAAGACTATTAAGACATATATCCTAAAAAAGATCATAAGCCTTTTTCCGCTGCTATTGGGCGTTACGTTCACCGCTTTTTGCCTGCTAAAGGCCTTGCCGGGAGACCCCGTGTATTCGATGGTCGGCGAGCGTGCAAACCCTGAAACAATCGAAAGCATCAGAAAGGAGATCGGTGCGGATAAAGGGGTTGCCTGGCAATACCTCGGATATCTGAAGCTTATTATGCAGGGTAACTTCGGAAGATCCTATTACTCCAATAGGGATGTGCTCAACGATATGGTCGCTAAGTTGCCGAACACCATAGCGCTCGCTTTGGCTGCAATGACAATCGCTGTTCCGTGCGGCATTGCATTCGGTATGGTAATGGCGTATCGAAAAGGCCGGCCCATGGAGCGGCTCGTCAGTATAATCTCCATCGGTGGCCTGAGCGTTCCTATCTTCTGGTGCGGGCTTATGGCAATGCTTATCTTCAGTCTGAACCTCAAGCTGCTGCCGCCATCGGGTACGGGCGGGCTGAGATTTCTGATGCTGCCTGCCCTAGTACTTGCACTCCCGGCCATGTCCTCTCTTGCCAGGGTAACGGCATTAACCATTGAGGAAACTATGGGCATGTCATATGTCAGGACCGCAAGGGCAAAGGGGCTCGCCCCTCTAAAAATAGCAATGATCCATGTCCTGAAAAACGCGCTCATCCCCATTGTGACGATTATAGGACTCGATTTCGGCAGTTACCTAAGCGGAGCCGTAGTCACCGAGACCATATTCGGCTGGGACGGAATAGGGCGATTTACAATGGAAGGCATCATTATGCGCGATTATCCCGTGATTATGGGATGTATCATCACCTGTACCGCAGTATTTGTGATCGTCAACACTCTAACCGACATACTTTACCATTATCTAGACCCGAGGATAAGCATCCATGATAAAAGCGGGTAAGGTCTATTTCTACATCGTCCTTTTCCTGTTTGCGCTTTCCCTTGCAGCACCCCTGCTGCCCCTCCATGATCCCAACAGGATAGACCTCGACTCCCTGAAAATATCCCCCGATGCAGAACACCCTTTCGGCACCGACCATAAAGGCAGGGATATTTTTTCACGAGTGATTTACGGAGCAAAGGTATCCATAAGCGTGGCCCTTGCAGCAGCTATTGCATCCTGCTGCATCGGCTCCCTCATAGGCCTCGTAGCAGGATACTTTGGCGGTAAAATTGACACTGTGGCAATGGCAATCGTGGACTTCATCCTCTCATTCCCATCCTTGCTCCTCGCCATCGCCATATCGGTTGTACTGCCCCCCGGTATTCACACGGCCATGATCGCTCTATCCGCAGCCGGCTGGACTTCTTTTGCGAGGCTTATTCGAGGGCAGGTCCTTATCGTTAAAGGCCTTCCTTTTGTGGAGGCTGCCCGGGCCATAGGCTGCAGCAATGCGAGGATACTGTTTGTTCATATCGTTCCGCAATGCCTGACCGTAGGACTTGTTATGATGGGGATGAAGTTGGGAGGATTTATTATAGCCGAAGCCACGCTCGGATTTCTGGGACTCGGCGTCCAGCCGCCTGCGCCTTCATGGGGAGCGATGATTAGCGCAAGCCGGGCGTATATCCTAACTGCCCCGTGGACGGTATTCTTTCCCGGCATGATGATAACGGCAACGGCTTTTTGCTTCAATCTCTTTGCGGAATATCTGAAGGAAAGGTATGACGTAAAATCGATAAAAGTGTGATAACGATTATATCTTTCCCACAGTGGCCAGGTATATCGTGAACTCATCAATACCGTCAACTGCCACTAGCTTGTCCATCAGTTGCTGATGATAGGCTCCGACTGCGCAGGCCCCGCCGCCAATAGCTGCACATGCCAAGTACAAATTTTGGCATACATGACCGGCATCAAGCGCAATCACCTTATGGGCCGCGATGTCATAGCGCCATTCCATGCGATAAGGGATGGTAGTCCAAATAAAGGTTACCGCTGAACGTCCTGTAAAAACCTGGTTGAAAGTGGCTTCAACGATTTTCTTCGACAATTCATCGTCTATTGAAACAACGAGAAGTTGATGTTCAATCGGTAGGTACCGGTATATTCCGGCATCCAGTCCCTGGACATTCAAAACGCATAAATATGTTTCGAGTGCGTGGCGGCATCCGGCCGATGGAACTGTTCGAAGAGTGGCGAATTCATTGGATTTTGATCGGATCCCCTGAGTTGTCCAGAGCAAAAAAGATAGCTCTTTCTGTGTTAGTGGGGCATCCTTGAAATGTCTATGGCTTTGTCTGTTTTTTATTGCAGCAAAAAGATCGATACTGAATAAGCCTTCCATCTCCTCCTTCCCAGTGAGGTTGATGCGTTCGGCATCTACAGGGTAGGGTTTTTCAATGGGGGGAGGCTTGATCCCTTGACTTTGGTCCGTCAAGGCAAAATTAATGGTCCGGCGCACGCTATCCTTTAAAAAATACCTGTATTTCTCAAATAAAGTATTCATCAGATCCTCCCTATCCCCTGCCGTAAGCACTGCACACGCCCTCAATAAATAATTGAAGTTCATCTGGCTTCGGTAGTTTATCAGGCAGCTTTACTTCAAGACGACAGGCTTTGAAAATGCTTTTTAGAAGAGCCATGACACAATATTCGATCGCCTCTGAGGGAAATGACTCCGGCGTATTTTCTATCAGCAGTATCTCCGTATACCATCCTTCGTCTGTAGGAGTTAATCCTGCACAGTCGTTTCTGCGAATAATCTTTGGCAATGCTCCTTTTGTCAGTGCGAGATCGCAGATATCGATCTTTACCAGTTGTAGTCCCCTCATGGCGGGATTTGAAGCCAAGCCGTGCCGCTGTTTTGTAATGGGGAGAAAGCGTGAGAGATTGACACCTGAACAAAGGATGACTGCCCCATTGCCTATACTGGTATCCGGCTTAATCACAAAATAGAGAAATTCATTTGCGTATTGATATGACATGTGCTCTCCTCTTCAGTTGATGAATCGACTAAATTTTACTTAATTTCCTTTTCTGGCTTCTCCCGATCAGTGCGTGGCAGACACATATAGATTCCTCCTATTAAAAGCATGATAACCAAAAACGCCGAGACGGTGATGAAGAAAAAGCGTATGGGTGACATGCCGGGATTGACCAATTCGGCCCTGTCGACGCCGTTCAGTCTGAGGACATAGGCTTCGATATTTGATATCTGCTGTTGGGTCAAGGCACTGTTGTCACCGAAGGCAGGCATTTGCAGCTGCGGTTTATGTCCTGATGGTATCGAACCGTGTTGTATAAACTTGTCTATCGCGTCGGCAAACTCCTGAGGGTTTTTGTTGAATAATTTCTGGTCGATGGGGTTGAGCGCTGGCACTGATCCGTCATTAGAGCCAGGATTGTGTATCTTGCCCATTCCTCTCGCTCCGTGACAGGCGGCGCACTGCCTCTCGAAAAGCAACTCGCCTTGATCGGCGCTGCCAATAGTGTTTGCCGCTGGTCCAGTCTGCTTTTTCAGGTCAGATGAGGAATTTTCAGATGGAGCGGAGACAGCCGGATCCGCGGAACTAACAGGTTGCATTGTATCGGCCTTTCCCTGAGTTGGAGGTTGAGCAGTCGCCATTTTGAGACTCAGAAGATGATCGATCAGGTTATTAATATCCTGGTCGTTTAGTTTATTGAATGAAGGCATTATCGTGTCGGGGTAGTGCGCTTTGGGATTTCTGATCTGGATTGTAAGCCACTCGTGCGATCTGCCCTGATTCCCTTCATTTGACAGGTCCGGACCGATAACGCCGCCGGCACTATTAATCTTGTGGCATCCGGCACATCCATTGGATTGGAAGACAGCTGCACCTGTCTTGATACTCTCCGTACTGGAGGGAACATTTCTCGGAGAAAGGCGGCCTGCTGCAGGCGTTTCCGCAGTGATGGCGGTTGTGGCAGATCCGGGTTTGCTGATATAGCCTGCTATCGTAAGGGCTATCAGAGTTGCTGCGAGTAGCGCCGCACCTGTCAGAGCAACGGGCCGTTTCAAGGGATTCCTCTCCGGGTTTCGATCAAGGAAGGGCAGAGCCACAAGGATGAAAACCAACGCGGCAGGGACGCCTGCCACGCCCACCGGCTCAAGGGAGCCAGTGAAATATTTGAGTGCCTGATAAAGAAAAAGGAAATTCCACTCAGGTTTGGGAGTGAAGGTCGTTGATAAAGGATCCGCAGCCCCAATGAAGGGAGGAGGAAAGAAAACCGATAGCGCGATCAGCGTTATGACTACCGCTGAGGCGATCATCACATCTTTGAAAGCCTGGTCGGGCCAGAAAGGCTCTTTTATTTGTCTCTTGACAGGGTCCCACGGGCCTACAGCCCCCTTCGCTCTGAAGGCAACAAGGTGTGCCACAAAGAGGACTACAAGACCTATCGGGAGTATCGCTGCATGCAAGACGAAGAAGCGCGAAATGGTAAGTTGTCCCATATTCTGACCACCCCTCATAAGATTTGTGGTCAGATCACCGATTAGAGGGATCGCCGCAGGGATGCTTGTTCCGACCTCAGCGGCCCAGTAGCCTGCCTGGTCCCAGGGCAGAGGTCCGCCGGTAAAGCTCATCCCCATGGTGATAAGCAGAAGTGTTACTCCGAAAAGCCATGTCAATTCGCGCGGACGCTTGTACGCTCCCCAAAGAAAGACCTGTGTCATATGGAGGACCACCACGATGATCATCGCGTTGGCACCCCAATAGTGGAGACCATGGATCAGCCAGCCAAACGGCACCATTATTCTCAAATAACTGAGACTGTTGTAGGCGTGATCGACGGTTGGCACATAAAAAAAGATCTGAAAAATACCGGTAACAACCTGTATGAGAACAATGGTAAGGACCGCACTACCTAAGGTATAGGCGTATCTGCTCCCTCCGGGGATGTCCTCTTCTATGACCGCTTTGATCACGACTGACAAAGGCCATCTTTCATCCACCCATTGCCTAATGTGAGAGAACATTCAATCCCTCCCCTAGACCGCAATTTTATCTGGTATGCCCGCTTTGAAGCGTTTCCAGATAACAAATAAAGCGCCATTTTTTACTTTGACGGGAAGGGCGTCCAGTTGGCGCGGTGCAGGGCCCGAGACGACCGGGCCATCGACCCTAAACACGCTCCCATGGCACGGACATTCAAAAAGCCTGCGCTGTGCATTCCAGTTGAAATAGCATCCTGCATGAGGACAGATGGGGGAATAGACTGCTATTTCAGACGGGGAATGTTTGACGATCCAGACTGAATGTACCGTTTCTTGTTCTCGATAGGCATCCATTTCACTCTGGATGAAATTCAATCGTAGCGGTTCGCCATCGGGAATCGATTGGACATCGGCGACCTTCACCCACTTCTCTTTTTGAGCACTGGCTTGCGATCGCATCAGCGAACCGATGAAGGGGACGCCAAGTATCGCACTAATAAGCAATGTAGCAATGGCTATCATTGCCTCAAGAAATCGGCGGCGAGTCGTCGCGATTTTTGTCCCCATATTTTCAGGGGACGGGCATTCTCTGCATTCATTCATCACGTCTCTCCTTTTTTCCACTGACGGTCATCTTCGTAGTCATCATGAAAATCGTCCCAGCACTGATTTGATCCCTTCCATCAGAGGGTCGGGGTAAATACCAATCCATAACAGAAGCAGCGTGAGGACTGCGAGGAAAACACTCCCGGTAATGGAGATAAGGGGGAGGGAAGGCATTTGATCTCCAGAGGGCCGCGCATAGAGGCTGAAGATAATACGGAGATAATAGAATAGCCCTATGACGCTGCTCAGTGCTAGAGTGACTATGAGCACCCATAACTCCGACGATGCACCGGCGGAGATGAGGTAAAACTTACCGATAAATCCTGCGGTCAGGGGAATCCCCGCCAGTGAGAAGATCATGGCTGTAAAGGCAGCGGTGAGAAAAGGACGGTGCCATGCCATTCCTCGGTAATCCTCAATATCGTCAGCATCTTTCTTAGAATCCGATAACAGAGTGATGATGCCAAAAGCACCGAAGGTCGTCACGAAATAGGTTACGAGATAAAAAGACACAACCTGTGTTGCGAGCGCGCCGCCTGCCAGGAACGCGACGAGCACGTAGCCCATGTGAGCAATGGACGAATATGCAAGAACCCTTTTGATATTGTTCTGGAACAGTGCGAGAAGATTTCCGGCAACCATGGAAACGAATGAAATGAATCCAAATACAAGGAACAGTGTATCAGATTTCAAGAAATCGGTTTGAGCGAAATACCTGAGCAGAAGAGCAAATACCGCGCCCTTGGAAACCGTCGCGATAAATGCAGCCACGGGCGCGGGCGCTCCTTCATACACGTCGGGCGTCCACATGTGGAACGGCACGAGCGCCAGTTTGAAGCCGATCCCGACAAGCATCAGTACTAGACCAGCTGTGAAGGACAAGGTATAATGGGCATTATGTGCTGCTTTAGATGCTATGACCGAAAGCATCATGGAGCCTGAATCGGCATATATCAGCGCCATGCCGAATAGCAGGAATGCCGACGATACTGCAGCTAATACCAGATATTTCATCCCCGCTTCGACGTGTTTAATCCGACTCTTGGGATATGCGATGAGCGTATACAGGCTGACGCTTAGGATCTCCAGCCCAAGAAAGAATGAAGCGAAGTGGCAGCTGCAGACCAGAACCATAGCACCAAGCAACGCAAGGAGAAGAAGCAGATAGAATTCTTCGCGATTGATTTGAAGCTTATTTAGATATCCGAAGGAAAGAACAGCGGTAATAAAGCCGGATAAGAGTATGAGGGCCATATATAGGAGTGCAAAATTGTCTACCACGATCAAAGGAGTAACTTGGCGAGGCGCTTCTGAATAAGCAAGGGCAAGAGACAGGAATGACAAATAAATGCCGAAGAGGGCGAGTGTCGCGGTGAAGCTGTGACTGCGGGAGGCTGCGATGCCGAGCATGACGGTGATCGTGGTCGAAGAGAGAACCATCAGCGGCAGCAAGGCCATGAGATCATTCGGGGTCATCGGCTGCCTACCGTTTCAGCGACTGAGGTCTTATGATCTTCATGATTAATCGAAAATTTAGCGCCCTCCATGGTTCTTTGCAGGCTGTTCATAGAATCCTTTGCAGCATCAAGCACAGGCTGCGGATAGAGACCGATCCCGATTATGGCGATGATCATCACCGTCGCTACCATCATCTCACGAATCGAGAAGTCTGGAAATTTACAAGGCGTCTTTGCATCGCTGAAAAACGTCACATGCATCATCCAGACAGCGTAAACTGTAGCGGCGATGAGCCCCGTTGTCGCTATCGCCGTAATCACAGCATCAGCTTTATAGGAGCCCAGCAGCACAAGAAATTCACCTACGAAATTACCCATTCCCGGTAGGCCGAGCGAGGCGACGGCGAATATGAGTGCCACAGCGCCCATGCGAGGTGCGGTCGACCACATCCCGCCCATGAGGGTCATGTCCCGCGTGTGCATCCGCTCCTGGAGCGCACCTGCGATGAAAAAGAGCATTCCGGTGCTGATACCGTGCGCTACCATTTGCATGACCACTCCATGCAGGGCGAGTCCATTGAAGGCGAAGATGCCGAGGAGCACAAAACCCATGTGACTAACGCTTGTGTAAGCTATGAGTCTTTTGAAGTCGGTCTGAGAGAAGGCGAGGGTGGCGCCGTAGAGTATCGATACCGTACCCACAAGCATCGCGGGTAAAGCGATGACCGAAGATGCTTCGGGGAAGAGAGGGAGCACGAATCTCAGGAACCCATAAGCCCCCGTTTTCAGCAGGAGTCCCGCAAGGATTATGCTTCCCGCAGTAGGTGCCTCGGTATGTGCATCAGCAAGCCACGGATGAAAGGGCACGGCAGGCAGTTTGACGGCAAAGGCGATGGCAAACCCCAACATGAGCCAGAGGCCTTCAGAAGTCGAAAGGGCAGTGCCGAGCAACTGGAAATAGTCGAATGTATAAACGCCCGTTGTCCGGGCATGGATAAAATAGAGCCCCAAGATCGAGACAAGCATCAGCAGTCCGCCCGCCTGCGTGAATATAAAGAATTTCGTCGCTGCATAGATGCGGTTTTCATGGCCCCAGATGCCAATGAGGAAATACATCGGTACGAGCATCAGCTCCCAGAAGAAGTAGAAGAGAAAGAGATCGAGCGACAGAAAGACACCGAGTATCCCAGCGATTATGAACATCATATTGGCATGGAAAAAGCCTATGCGCTCCCTGATCTCGGACCAGGATGAAATGAGTGCTACGATACCGAGCAAAGCAGTGAGAGTTATGAGGACCAGACTGAGTCCATCAAGTGCAAGGTGAATCCCGATTCCGAGATTGGGGATCCAGGGATATTTGAAATCGACAATCCACTGGTCCTGCATCCCTCCAGAAACTGTCACGGCCGCCCAGGTTATCCATATCCAAAGCGCGATAGCAAGATTAGCGGTAAGGGTTGTCAGAGATATCCAGAAGGGCGCCCTGCGATGAAAGCGCGTAGAAAGCCAGGAGAGGATGCCCCCGATGAGAGGAATGGCTATAAGAAAAATCAGTATCATCTCAGGACCACCGCGCCTATGATTATTATCGCTCCGAGGGCGATGCCGAAGGCGTATCTTCGGACAAGGCCGCTCTGGGATGTGCTCAGCAGTCGGTTCAAAACCATGTTGAGCAAGGCGACGAGCTGGTAAAACCGGTCGACGATATCGCGTTTGTTGGCCCGGGCCGTCCAGACAAAGGGATGGACAAAAAGGACTTCGTACAGGCGGTCAAAGTTCCATCCGCCGTAAAGGAAGCAATGAAGCGCGTATCCAAAGGGTTTGGAGAGGAAGTTTCTCGCATAAAGCGGATTGTAGAGGAAGAAGATGTAGGCTATGAATACGCCAAAGAGTGATACGAACGCCGAGATGTATTGCATGGTGCTCTCGGACATCGCAACCGGGATGGTCGTTGTCGCAGGCAGAGCGGTTGTTACGATTTCCGAAAAAAGCGGGATATCGCCGAGTATCTCAGGCACTTGGATAAATCCTCCGATCAGTGAAAGGACGGCAAGAGTTATCAGGGGTACCTTTATCCGTAAACCCGTTTTGCCTGCTGCTTCCGAATGCGCCTTTCCGTAAAAGGTGAGGAATACCATGCGAAAGGCATATATAGAAGTTAACAGGGCCCCGGCCAAACCCGCAGCCCAGAGCCAGCCGCTCCCCTGAGTTGAAGACAATGCCTTCCAGAGTATCAGGTCCTTGCTGTAGAATCCTGCTGTAATCAGCGGGAGCGCGGAGAGCGAACTCGCCCCGATCAGGAAGCACCAGAAGGCCAAAGGGAGCTTACGGCGGAGTTCCCCCATCTTGAACATGTCCCTTTCATGGTGGAGGGCATCTATTACAACTCCTGCACTCAAAAAGAGTAGGGCCTTGAAAAAGGAATGTACCATGAAATGAAAGATCGCAGCGGACCATGCCCCGACGCCAAGGGCAAGGAACATATAGCCGATCTGGCTCATTGTGGAGTAGGCAAGCGCGCGCTTGATGTCTCTCTGCACTATAGCGCTGATACCCGCAAGGAGCAGTGTTGCGGCGCCTATTACCGCCACGGCAAGTTCAACAGGGGGGGCGAGGGTAAATAGTACATGGGTCCGAGCTATCAGGTATACACCGGCCGTTACCATCGTAGCCGCATGTATGAGGGCGCTCACCGGAGTGGGTCCTGCCATCGCGTCCGGCAGCCACGTCTGGAGCGGAATCTGAGCTGATTTACCAACCGCGCCACCGAGAAGAAGGGCCGCCGCTGTGATTGCAAGAGTGGAGCCTGAGGGCCATTGCTCTACTGCCCTGATCAGTACTTCATGAATCTGGAGAGTGGCGAGGTTTTGATAGAGAATGAAGAGGCCGATCGCCATGGCTGCATCACCGACTCGAGTTACGATGAAGGCCTTCATTGCAGCACGTCCATTGGCAGGGTCTGTATACCAGAAGCCGATCAGGAGGTAGCTGCAAAGCCCGACGCCTTCCCACCCCAGATAGAGCAGAAGCAGGTTATCCGCCAGGACTAGCGTTAGCATCGAACCAACAAATAGATTCATGTAAGCGAAGAACCGGCTGTAGCCCTCCTCACCAGACATGGACTCAGTTGAATAAAGGTGAATCAGGAAGCCCACGACAGTGATAACGAGGATCATCACCAGAGAGAGAGCATCGAGAGACAAAGAGATATCAGGCCTGAACCCATCAACATCGATCCATTGCCACAAGTGCTGAGTGTAGATTTGACCTGCAGGAGGCGCAGCCATGAAGGATATCGCTATGGCCAGCGCGACAAGAGCGGAGACCCCGACGAAGCCCGCGCCTATGGCCGCAACAAAAGGCCGTTGCATCCTAGCTCCCAAGAGGGCAAGGATGACGAATCCCGCAAAAGGAAGAGCAGGTATCAACCAGAGCTGTAAGAGCATTTATCCTCTCATAGTATTGGCTTCGTCGCTGTTTACCGTTTTAATATGATGAAACAACTGCAGTACGATGGCGAGTCCGACAGATACTTCGGCAGCGGCCATCACCAGGATGAAAATGAACATGATCTGTCCGTCAGGCTGTCCCCATTTCGAACCCGCGGCTATGAACGCCAGTCCCGCTGCATTCAGCATGATCTCGATGGACAGGAGGATGAAGATTATGTTGCGTCTGGCAAGCACTCCTGCGAGACCTGTAGCGAAGAGCAGCGCGGCTAAAATCAAACCATATTCCGCAGGCACGTTAGTCATCAAGTCGCACCTCCTCTATCTGAGAAGCATCTCCCTTGCGCTTCCCGAGGTGGTAGGCACCGACAAGCCCGGCCGTCAGCAGGAGTGACGAGAGTTCGACTCCGAGTATATATGGGCCCATCAGTGCTATGCCCACCTGCTTAGATTCAACAACGGGATTTGCCGTCACCGGTGATTGCGGATACGAAATGATGGCCAACAATTCAACTATAAGGACCGTCGCAAGCACGGACGGCCCAAACCATATTCGGAAGCTCATCCAGTTCCTCTCCTGCTGCTTTGCTCCCGGTCCAGCACTGATCATCATGATGACGAATACGAAGAGTACCATGATCGCCCCCGCATAGATAACCATTTCCAGGGCCGCAGCAAAGGGCGCCCCGAGGATAAAGAACACCAGCGCAACCGACAAGAGTGATACAATAGCATAGAGCAATGCGTGGACTGCATTCGACCTGCTGATCGCAAGGACCGAGGATATCAGGGCCACGGCAGCCGAAATATAAAAAAACGACATCATCGCTGTTCCTCCGTCATTTCCTTCATGGCATCAACGAGTGTACATCCACAGGCGGACCCTCGTTCTCCGCCTCGCCTTTTTTTTTGCCTGCTATTGATGTCCCGGCGACTTTGTAGTAACTATATTCAGGATATTTACCGGGACCGCTAATCAGAAGGTCCTCCTTTTCGTATACAAGGTTCTCACGCCGGTACTCCGCCATCTCGAAGTCTGGAGTTAGCTGTATAGCATAGGTCGGGCATGCCTCCTCGCAGAAACCGCAGAAGATGCAGCGTGAAAAATTGATTCGGAAGAACTCCGGGTACCTTCTGCCATATTGGTCCTCAGTGGCTTGTAAAGATATGCAGTCAACCGGACATGCGGCAGCGCAAAGGTAGCAGGCTACGCAGCGTTCTCCGCCGCCGGGATCCCTCGAAAGAATAATACGGCCCCTCCAACGCGGAGGCAAGTAAGGCTTCTCTTCAGGATAGAGTATAGTCTCCTTCTTTCTGAAGAGATGAAGGAATACATTCCAGATGCTTCTTAAAGTACCGATCATATTTTCCTTTCAATATTACAGTTGGGAAGGTTCTCGAACCGCCCCTATACTGGCCCCAACAGGAAAGCACCTGTGATCAGCAGGTTCACCATCGCAAGAGGTAGTAATATTTTCCATCCGTAAGACATAAGCTGATCGTATCGAGGTCTTGGCAGCGCTGCCCTGATCAAGATAAACCCGCAGATAAACAGAAACGTTTTGATCAAAAACCAGATGATAGGAGGCAAAAATGGCCCGAGCCATCCACCGAAATAGAGCGTTACGATCATTGCCGAAACCAGAGTGATGCCGATATATTCTCCGACAAAGAAGAGTCCGAACTTCATTCCCGAGTACTCCGTATGAAAACCTGCTACGAGTTCACTCTCAGCCTCGGGCAGGTCGAAGGGAAGACGTCGTGTTTCAGCGAGGCCGGCGATGATGAAGATCACCATCCCCAAAAACTGTGGGACACCGTACCATCCAATCCTCTGTGCCTCGACAATATCGACGAGATTGAAGGAGCCAGTCATCATCACGACACCCATAACGGAGATGCCCATACATACCTCATAACTGAGCATTTGAGCTGAGGCCCTCAGGCTGCCTAAAAGAGAGTATTTGCTGTTCGATGACCAGCCACCCAGGACTACGCTGTAAACGCCCAATGATGACATGCCCAGGAAAAAGAGAAGTCCAATGTTGAGGTCCGCAATAATGATACCCGGCGCAAAGGGTATAACTGCAAAAGCAAGGATGACGGTTATCACAATAACAATCGGAGCGAGTATGAATACTGGCTTGTCGGAGAAGGGGGGAATCCAGTCTTCCTTGAACATCAGCTTGATCGCGTCCGCCAGCGGTTGAAGTAGACCGTATGTGCCGACTCGGTTAGGGCCGTATCGGTCCTGCCAGAAGGCTAGGAGCCGTCTTTCAAGCCAGATTAGTCCCGCTGCGGTTATCAGCACGGAAAAAAGGACACCCAGCGGAATGATTATGCCGATGATTATGTTCATTATTGCTTTTGCTCCATTGGTGTCATTCTGTACCTTGCATCGAAATCGATCCACTTCATCTTCGGCAAACCGAACGGTAAGCCAGCAACGCCTTTCGTCAGGGAATCCTCGCGCTTGACCGGGAGGTACAATCTTTCTTCATTCCATGTCAGCGTGACCATATCTTCTTCTGCAACCTTCAGATGCTTCATATCTTCCGAGTTGAGTGCCAAATAAGGTCGCGGCGCAAGCTCGGCGATGGCCGGAGAGAGCATGCTCCGTTCCTCTGATCCGAAGATATGATAGAGAGGGACTACAGTCCACTCCTTCGCTTTATGACCCGAAGGTGCGGGTACCTTCGGGAAATATTGCGGGTCCGCTTCTTCATGAGGCTCGATCAGTCGGATGCCGGGATCCCCGCCACGCAGAGCCCCTCCGATTTCGTCCTGGAATTTGCTCAGGGACTGAACTGAGTTCCATCCCGGAGTCCAGTAGCGCGTTATGAGTGAAGGTGGAGGCAAATTCTCGTATCCTTCCATCGTAAAGGCCAAGGGCGAGTCGGGATCATCCGTAGGTTTCGGTTCGTGCACGCTGATATCCGCATGCATCGCAGTCCGGCCGCTGTAGCGGTGCGGCTGGCGGGGGACCTTCATCCCGCTTATTCTGAAGCCGGCCGGTGGCGCGATCTCAGGAATAGTGCAAAATATCGGAACGTCTTCTGCCATAGATTTATTGATATCATCAATCGTGCTCCATGTTGCCGCATAAGGATTCCCAGCTGCTTTTAACATATCGATTATCCAGCTCCAACTGTCACGCACCATATCGGATGACGCAAATACACGATAGAAGCGCTGCGCGCGTCCTTCATTGTTTACAAGGGTGCCGTCTCCTTCGGTGAAGGTAGCTGAAGGCAGCAGGAGTTCAACCCTTGATGCAGTCTCAGAGGGCAGGCAATCTAGAAGGATTACATGTCTAAATTTCGCAAGGAAGGCGTCGACGCTGCGCTTCTCTGCAAGCTTATATAGATCACGTTCAAGTATGACAAGCGTTTCAGCATGCGAAATATCCGTTGTAAAGACCTCTTCGATGCTGATGCCTCCCATGAGCATAAGACCAAGTGAGTTGCATTCGGGTACGACGTAACACAGTCCTGCTCGATGGTTTGTCGCGTTCAGCGCCCACGCGATATTGGCTGCGGCTTGGATTACCGCCTCGCTCCTGCATCCTGTGCCGGAGACGATCAGCGGTCTGTCTGCCTTCTTGAGCGCAGTTGCGATATCATTGATCAGAGAAAGATCACCTTCGGAAAATTCTCCGGCCTGCGGGGCTTCGTTGTGCAGTGCATGGGCGATAGCAAAACCGAATCGGGCTAGATCATTGGGGGCGGCCCGATACGTGGCTGTTGCTATGTCGTCGAGTTTTGTGCGCGCAGGCGACACGACGAATAGAGGCCCTTTTTCGTCCTGCGTGACATAACTAACGGCCAGGTTGTTCCAACGGGGGATGCCACCCGCGTCCATTTTTTTCATAGGTTGCTGACGCACGGCACGTCGCAGGGCCAGGTCTGCGAGCGGAGCGGTGTTGGTGACGTCTTCCCCAAGTATCAGCACAGCATCCGAATTTCTCATGTCTTCCAATGATGGAGTTACAGCCGGTCCTTTACTCAGTATATCGGTTATGAGGGACACCAAACGGTAATCCGCAGATGACATCCCCAAGTAAAATGATTCGGGACCAACAAGGGTGCGAAGTGCAAAATTGGCTTCGAGGGATGCTCTCGGAGAACCAATGCCGACAGCGTGCGCGCCGAAATGGAATAAGCTTCTTAAGTAATCCCGCACGTCTTCCTGTGACGCCTCCTTCAGGTCTCCTCCGATACTTCGCATGACCGGCTTCCTGATTCTGTCAGGGCTGTTGACGAAGGCATAGCCGAATCTGCCCCTGTCGCATAGGAAGTTCCCATTCACCCTGCTGTTGAACCTGTTTTGCACTCTCCTGACAGATCCGTACCTTTCGCCAGGGAGGGTGTTGCATCCGAGAGCGCAATGGCCGCATATTGATGGTGCTGTCTGGAGATCCCATTTCCTGGTGTAGTGCTCCTTGAGGGTCTTGTCGGTGAAAACACCGGTGGGGCAGATCTCGACAAGATTGCCGCTGAATTCGCTTTCAAGTATGCCATCTTGGTAGCGCCCGAAATAGACATGATCATGTGCTGAAAATACATTGAGATCACGGCCTCCCGCATAATCGCAGTAAAACCTGACGCAGCGGTAACATTGTATGCAGCGGTTCATCTCATGGGTTAAGAAAGGGCCGAGATACTGATTTTGATGCGTGCGTTTCCTGAAACGTGTTTTTCGGTAAACGTGCCCAGTCATCACCGTCATGTCTTGGAGATGGCATTCACCTCCTTCGTCGCAGACGGGACAGTCGTGGGGATGGTTGAGCATGAGCCACTCGATGCAGCTCCGCCTGAACTGCACTACCTCTGGATCGTCGATGGAGATGCGCATTCCGTTTTTTACCTGGGTCATGCAGGACATAATGATATTGCCCTTCGTATCTTTATCATCGTGGAAGAGCTTCAGGGCGCACTGCCTGCATGCGCCCACTGACCCGAGGGCCGGATGCCAGCAAAAGTAGGGAATGTCGAAGCCGAGATCGAGGCATGCCTCCAGTAGGTTCCTTCCTTCCCTGACATCGTAAGGCTTATTTTCTATGTATATCGTTGCCATTAATTGTTTTGGTAGGGACGAGGTTATCCCGCCCCTAAGCGATATGAACATCTTTTCATGCGTATATGCTGCTCAAAATCCTCTCTGAAGTGACGCAGGGCGCTTTCGAGAGAAAACATCGCCGCAGGCGCAAGGGTGCAGAAAGTATTTCCAGTCTTGAGCAGTTTCGTATGTGATTCGAGCATTTCGATATCCTCCGGCGTGCCGCTTCCTTCTTCAAGCGCTTCAAGGACATGGACGATCCAGGGAAGTCCCTCCCGGCAGGGAGTGCACCAACCGCAGGATTCGCGGGCGAAATATCTCTGGAGGTTCAATACCATGCCGACAGGACAGTTGCCGTCGTCAAGGACGATGACCGTGCCAGTACCGAAATGGCTCTGTACCCTTTTCATCGAGGCAAAGTCCATCCTCGTATCGAGGTGCTCGTCGATCACGAAGTTGCTAGACGCGCCACCGGGAAGCGCCCCACGAAACTTGAAGCCATCCTGCATTCCGCCGGCGTGTTTTTCAAGTATTTCTCTCAGGGGTGTGCCCACCGGTAGCTCCCATGCGCCCGGCCTTTTGACCCTACCGCTGACTCCATAGATTTTAGTGCCACCTTCCTCCGTATAACTGAGTTCCCTGAACCATTCGGGGCCGTTTGCGACTATGTGTGGCACATTGCAAATCGTCTCGACATTGTTGACGACTGTCGGCTTTCCCCATAGACCCATAGAAGACATATGGGGCGGCCTGCTTCTGGGTATTGCGCGGCCGCCTTCGAGGGCGTTCAACAGGGCACTCGATTCCCCGCAGATGTATCGGCCCGCGCTTACATGGAGATGAAGTTCGTAATTGAAACCGGAGCCGAAGATATTGCTGCCGAGGTAATGATTAGTGTAAGCTTCCGCTATTGCCGCGTTCAATATCCGGGCGGCCTTCACATAGTCCTTGCGGATGAAGATATAACCTATTTCGGCCTCGATTGCGTAACCCGCCAGGATCAGCCCTTCGATGAGTTGATGTGGGTCTCCCTCGGCAAGGAATCTATCCTTGAAGCTGCCCGGCTCCATCTCGTCGAAATTGCAGACTACATATTTCGGGCGGGGGACATTTTCTCCCATCGGTACGAGGCTCCACTTCTTGCCCGCCGGGAACCCGGCGCCGCCTCTGCCAAGAAGGTTCGCCCGTACGACCATGTCGATGACCTCCTCATGGTCGTGGTCTGCGAGGGCCTTACGGAGACCGCGGTAGCCGCCCGATTGTTCGTACTCTTTTAGATTGCAGGGAGTCCCGTTGGGGCGAAAATTTTTCGTGAGAGGTTTTTCGTTTATCATTTCCATCAATATCTTCCGAGTATCTCGTCCACGAGAGACGTGGTCAGTTTCGTAAAGAGGTTCTCATCTATCATCATCGCCGGGGCCTCTTCGCATAGGCCAAGGCAAGCTGAGGACAGGAGTGTGAATCTGCCGTCCTTTGTTGTCTCGCCCAACGATATGCCGAGCCGTTTCATTAGGTGGTCCTTAATGTCTTCATACCCGACAAGCCAGCAACTTACACTGTCGCAGACGAGGATGACATGTTTGCCGACAGGCCTGCGGAAAATAAGAGAGAAAAAAGTGGCAATACTGTCAACCTCGGCAGGCGTCATGCCGAGCAGTTCAGCCGCCTCTTCAATGACATTATCCGTGACCCAGCCCCGATGTTTCTGCATGATCTTCAGTACATCGATGACCGCCGCCTTTTTCGTTGGTGCCTTTTTTATCTCGTCATCGATTTCTCGTTTTTCTTCCTGTGTGATCATTCCTGCCTCATCTGTCTACATCCGCAAGCACGAAATCTATGCTTCCCAAAATGGCCATGAGATCGGGTATCATCAAGCCACGACATATTAGCGGCACCATCTGGAGGTGAGGGAAAGAGGGCGTACGGATCCTTACCCGGTAAGGCACAGTGCTGCCGTCGCTGATTAGATAATAGCTGTTGATCCCTTTGGTCGCTTCGATCCCGACACTCGCCTCTCCCGACGGAATCACAGGCCCCCAGCTGACCCCGAGGAAATGATCGATCAACGTTTCGATATCGTGCATGGTGCGGTCCTTTATGGGGGGTGTGGCGGATGGATGGAGCGCCTTGTAAGGGCCGCCCGGCATGTTGTCGAGACACTGCCTGATAATGCGAAGGCTCTGGCGCATCTCTTCTACGCGAACGACTCCTCTGTCGTAACAGTCGCCGTTTAAGGCCGTTGGGATGTCGAATTCGAACTGGTCATAACCGGAGTACGGCCTTTTCTTCCTGAAGTCCCATTGCAGGCCGCAGGCGCGCAGGCCCGGTCCCGTAATGCCCCATTCGACAGCTTCCTCTTTTGTATAGCATCCGATCCCTTTGGTCCTCGCTTTGAAGATCTGATTGCCCATTACGATCCTGTCATACTCAGCAAGCCGCGCAGGCATGTAGTCGAGGAATTCCGTAACCAGCCTGTCCCAGCCACTTGGAAGGTCCTGGGCCACACCGCCTATCCTGAACCAGTTAGGGTGCATCCTGCCTCCGCAAATCGCGGCAATGATGTCGAAGACGTGCTCCCTATCGGTGAACATGTAAAAGACAGGAGATAGCGCGCCGACATCCTGGGCGAACGTCCCGTACCAAACAAGATGGCTTGCAATGCGGAAAAGCTCCGAAAGCATGACACGTATTACCTTCGCCCTGCCGGGCACTTCGATCCCCGCAAGCTTCTCGACTGAAAGGACATAGGCGAGATTATTCATCACTCCGCCCAGGTAATCTATCCGGTCCGTATAAGGGATATATGTATGCCACGACTGTCTTTCACCCATCTTCTCCGCGCCCCGATGGTGGTAACCGATATCAAGCGTGGAGTCTATGATCTCTTCCCCGTCCAGTTCCAGGATCACCCGTAGAAGTCCATGTGTGCCGGGATGCTGCGGACCAAGATTCAAAAACATCACGTCCGTGTCCCGGAGATTTCTTTTAAGACCCCACTCCTCGGGACGGAACTGAAGTTCTTTCTGACGAAGAGTCTCCATATCATCGGGAAGGCTGAAGGGTTCCATGTCAGTAGCGCGTGAGGCATGGTCTTTGCGAAGAGGATGACCTTGCCAATAGTCCGGCATCAGGATACGCCTGAGGATCGGGTGGCCTTCGAAGGTGATCCCGAACATGTCCCACGCCTCGCGCTCATACCAGTTCGCAGCAGGCCAGATGTCGACAATGCTCTTGATGGAAGGAGAATCGCCCTTGAGCGGGACCTTGATCCTAACGTCCTCGTTTCTCCCGAATGACAGGAGGTGATACACGACAGTGAAATCATGCTTCGGACGTGACATCTGGGGGTCGGGCAGGCGGACGCGAGCCCGCTCGTCTACGGCCGTAAGATCGTACAGCATTTCATATGGGTGCTCGATTTCTGTCTTCAGATGACGGAGAATATCCCTCGCCTTGTCCTGTGATATCCAGGCAGTCGGGATATCGTCCCGCGTTTCTTGGGGGATGACGCTGTTGCTGCCGAATGCGCTTTGGAGTTCACCAATCACTGCTGCTGTTTCAGTCATGATGCCTCATACTTCATCCGGAGATCTCAGGTCGACGACCTTCATTCGCTCGTTCCGCAGTAGATCACGCATCGAGGGAGCGGGCGTCTTTTGAATGCCCTGCGGACCGGCCACCCAGCTGAGTGGTCTTCTTTCGGAGCCGACTGCCTTCTGCAAAAGGAGCAGCCCCTCTATGAATGCATCGGGCCTGGGAGGGCATCCCGGCACGTAAACATCCACCGGGAGAAACTTGTCCACCCCCTGGACTACGCTGTAGATATCGTACATCCCGCCTGAGTTCGCGCAGGATCCCATTGATATCACCCAGCGCGGCTCCATCATCTGGTGATAGAGGCGCTTGATTACCGGGGCAATCTTGATGAAAACGGTGCCTGCTATGATCATCACATCCGCTTCGCGGGGCGTACCGCGTATCACCTCCGCGCCGAAGCGGGCGATATCGTACTTGCTTGTCAGACTAGTCGCCATCTCTACGAAACAACACGAAAGTCCGAAATTGAAGGGCCAGAGGGAATTCTTGCGGCCCCAGGCGAGCAGGTCCTGCAGGCGTGAAAGTATGAGTACTTTCCCGACCGTATCATCTATGGATTGTCCCAGATTGCCGGTCCCGGCGGGCATGGTGTCCATTGTCAGAACTGCCTTTTCTGAATCGTTACTGTTATTCTTTTTTTCGGGCCCCATTCCAGAGCGCCGATTCTCCACAAATAAATCAGCATTACCATGAGGACGCCAATAAAGAATAGCATCCCTAAATAGCCCGACCAGCCTGCTTCGAATAAGGACACGGACCAGGCGAAGATGAAGACCGATTCGAGGTCGAAGATGATGAAGAACATGGCGATCATGTAAAACTTAATGTCAAACCTCATCCGGGCCGAACCGGTGGCAAGGATGCCTGATTCGTAAGGTTCCTCCGTATCATTCTCGCGGTGCCGCTGCCCAAGCAGATATGAAGCGATGATCATCGCTGCCGAGATAAAAATAACGGCGATGGTATAGACGACAAAAGGCCAGAGCGGCTGCCGACCCATGGTCACCTCACTGTATGGTATATACACATGAGTATCAGTCTAACAACGAAAGGAGGGACTTGCAATTTTGGTGCCGTAGTGGCAATGCAGTGCCATGCTGTCATTGTGACTTCAGGGGAGGCTGTTTATTCGAGTTCTTGACATGGGGCAAAAGCTCTATATAGTATAACCTGTGATTCCATGAGCAATAAGGTAGAAGCAAGTTTCAGAAGTTCCCCAAAAGCATCTTTACGAACGATCCATAAACTGTGGTTGTGCCAGATTGTGAATATATTTTGCTTATGAGCGTATTGAACAGGAGAGTTCGATGAAACGTTCTTTTATCCTTGCGATCATATTGTTTTTAGTGCTTTATGCTGCTCAAATCTATGCAGCCGACCTCAAACTTTCCATTCCGCTGCCGTTGACGGGGTCCGAGGCTAAAGTCGGTGAGATTCAGAAACGGTCCTATGAGATTGCCGCCGAAGAAATCAATGCCAAGGGCGGCATCAAGGGTAAACGCCTGACTTTACGGTTCGAGGACTCCGAGGCGAAGCCCGAAACTGCGCGCGCAATTGTCGAAAAACTTATCAGGAATAAGCAACCAATAATTATCGGCGAATACACGTCATCCTGCGCCAAGGCTGTTGCTGCTGTCGCTGAAGAATGGAAGACGCCATACCTGGTTGTTGCAAGTGCTGCAGACGAAATCACGCAGAAGCACTATAAATACGTTTTTCGCCAGAACGCCACAAACAACCATTATACTGATGCGGTAATCTCATTCATGACTGAAGTCGTCAAGCCCAAGACAATGGCGATTATTTACGAGAGCACCAACTTCGGTACCTCCGCGTCAGAAGACATGGAGAGACAGGCCAAAAAGCTGCATATCAAGGTTCTGGTGAAAGAGAAATATGAGAAAGGCACGATTGACTTCAAGCCGATTCTCTTGACAGTAAAGGCTGCTAATCCGGACGTCATCTATATGGTTTCGTATGTAATGGATGCAGCGTTGCTGATGAAGCAGATCAAGGAACTACGTGTTGATGCTAAGCTCTATACCGGCGGTGCTGCTGGATTTACCATCCCCGAGTTCATCAATAATGCGAAGGATGCAGCGGAATATGTCATCACGGCAACCCTGTGGTTTTATCAGCTTAACTATCCGGGTGCGCATGAGTTTGCTAACAAGTACAAGACTAGATTCGGTGACTATCCGTCTTATCATGGGGCATCGGCATATGCTGCACTCTTTGTTGTCAAGAATGCACTTGAGAAGGCGAAGAGCTGGAATACCGAAGACATCCGTGCGGCGCTCAAGGCGACCAGTATAATGACAGCGTTTGGTCGTGTGAAATTCGAGGACAGAGATGGATACCAGAATCAGAATTTCCATGAGACTTTCGCGCTTCAGGTCCAGAATGGCAAGTATGAGCTGATCTGGCCTGTGAAATACGCCACCAAGAATTACATCTATCCGATGCCGGCATGGAGAGACAGAAGATAGACTCAAGACGCACCGGTGGTGGCACCATAGATTGGACTTTTCTGCAGACCTTGATCGCCAGGATGCTTCTCGGCGATCTCTACCTTTGTCGGGCTCAGCATGGCGCTGACGAAAGTATCTCCTCGGTTATGCTTACTATGCGAGAGAATGAGGTGAGTCATCTTTCGGTTGAGGGGTGCGACCAGATGATAGGGATCGTAACGGACAGGGACATTAGGGAATTCATGCCATTAAAGGCGACGACGGACGATTTCTATGAGCTCCATTATCTTCTCGAGAAGGGAAGATCAGGGAAGTGGCCGATGTTTTCAGAAAACACGGGTTTGAGTTTCTGAGTATTCTCACCTCGTACGAAGGCAGTCAAGTGGATTTCAGGAAGATCGTCATCAGGGTTTGGGTTAATAGGGCGGAAGATTCCGACTGTTTGGAATAATAGCTGCAAGGGCTCGATTATTGGGATGTCAATATTAAGAAAGAAGCTTAAAGTCTCATCTCTGCTCCACAAGTGCTTCCTTTTGAGCATGCGGGTGGAGAGGAGAATCGGGTATACTTCACTGTGACATCTAAAACAGTCTCCAATCTGAAACACATACTTGATGAATTCTATCATGATTTCGATTTCACTGGGACCATTGTCCGCGATCCCATCTCATTTCCTCATGCTTACCAGAGGTCGGAAGACAAGGAAATAGCGGGATTCATTGCGGCTGCTTTCGCCTACGGCAACGTCAATCTCTTCAAGCCTATTGTGGGGACACTGCTCTCCCGAATGGGCGAAAGTCCATTTGGGTTTATCCGCAATTTCGCTATCAAAAAACACCGCAGACTCTTTCTCGGAATAAAATACCGCTTCAATGAGAACGATGATATCATCGCCTTTTTCTTCACACTCCACGAACTCATCAAGAAGCATGGCTCCATTGAGACCGCATTCAAAAAACGGTATGGTTCCGACGACGTGGACATCGGGAAAGCTCTCTCGGGATTGATAGAGATCCTTATAGCGACGGATACGTCGCCCGTTTATGGTAGCGACATCAAACCTTCAGGCCTTCTTCAACTCATTCCTTCGCCCATCAAGGGTAGTGCCTGCAAGCGGATGAACCTTTATCTGCGATGGATGATACGGGACACGGACATTGACTTTGGCATTTGGAAAGGTATTCCAAAGAACAAACTTATCATACCTCTCGACACGCACATAGCGAGGATTGGCAAGTGTCTCAGCCTCACGACAAGGTCTTCGCAGGACTGGAAGATGGCCGTCGAGATTACAGAATCTTTGAAAAAGCTTGATTTCGAAGACCCATTGAAATATGATTTCGCCCTCTGCCACCAGGGTATCTCAAAGGTATGCAGCGCAAAGAAATGCGAGGATTGCAGATTGTTCGGAAAGGGAAGCATGTTATAAGGAGTGTCATTAGTATTCTGTTACTAGAACGTGCAGAAGACATGCACTTTTTTGTGAATAACTTCATACTCGACGAGTGCATAGAGCTGAACCAGTGGATTCGGGAGGGGGGGCACTTTCTGTAGGCTGTGGTCGATGATCTTGGCTTATGTTCTAAGCCCTGTCCCCGCCCAGCGCACGATTTCTTCTACCATCGCCTTAATTGTCGCCTCTTTGGGTATTATTGAGACTCTCAACCCAGCTGACTCTATCGCCTTCGCAGTTACTGGTCCAATCGCCGCGATAGTAATACCCTGAAGAAAATTGGAAGCTTCGCCCCCCATAATATCGACGAAGTTTGTGAATGTGGCAGCACTTGTGAAAGTGGCGACGGAAATCCTGCCCGACTTGAGAAAGCGATAAAGACGCTTACCATGCTTCTCAGGCTTTATAGTGCGGTAGGTAGCGGGGCAGTCGATTTCGCCGTTAAGCTCTCTGACCCGCTCGGGAAAGAGCTCCCTTGCCTTTTCGGCACGTGGCAGAAGCATCCGTAGACCCTCTAGGTTGGATGTCTTGTATCTTGGATCCTGTACGGTTCCCCTGGCCTCTTTAATGAACGCGGCAATAAGTCCTTCTGCATTGAACTCATCGGGGACAAGATCTACCTTTAGTCCGTATTGCCTGATTGCCTCAGCTGTCTTCGCTCCAATGGCGCAAATCTTTATCCCTTTCAGATCCCGGATGTCCCTATCTCTCTCGATGAACCGACGCACGAAAAAACCGAAACCGCTTGCGCTTGTGAAGATAAGCCAGTGATAGGTCCCGATCATGTCGATGGAGCTGTCCAGTGCCGAATAATCCTCTGGTGGTACGGTTTTTATTGTTGGGAACTCGAACACCTCCGCCCCAAGATCTTCAAGCGGCTCATAGTCTGGGGTATACTCGCGGGTGATGAGCACCCGGTGGCCGAAAAGCGGTTTCTTCTCATACCATTTCAACGTTTCCCGGAGCTTGACCACATTGCCGACGATCATAACGGCAGGCGGCCTTATATTTTCGGTGACGGCTTTGTCGGCGATATCGATCAGCGTCCCTACAACTGTCTTCTGGTCGGGCCTCGTCCCCCATCGTACAAGAGCTACCGGCGTGTCCGGTGCCTTGCCGTGATCGAGGAGCTTTGAGGTAATCCGGTGTAGGTTTTTTACCCCCATGAGAAAAACGAGTGTATCGAAACTTTTAGAAAGATGTGGCCAGTCGAGCGTGCTTTCGCCTTTATCGGCATCTTCGTTGCCGGTGATCACCGCAAAGGAAGACGAATATTTCCTGTGGGTGAGTGGGATGCCCGCATAGGCGGGAGCCGCGATTGAGGAGCTTACGCCGGGGACCAGCTCATACTCGATGCCCGCGTTCACAAGAGCTTCAGCCTCTTCGCCACCACGACCGAAGACGAAGGGGTCTCCACCTTTAAGCCTACAGACCAGCTTACCTTCCGCTGCCTTATCGATAAGCGCCTGGTTGATCTCGTCTTGGGTCATCGCATGATGTCCGCCGCGCTTGCCTGCATAGATGAAATCGGCATCGTGGTCGATATAGTTGAGTATCTGTGCGTTGAGGTGAAAATCGTAAACTACCACTTCCGCTTTTTTGAGGTATCTGAGACCTTTCAGCGTAAACAATCCGATGTCTCCCGGACCTGCGCCGATTAAGTATACTTTTCCTCTTTTCATTAATTCTTCAGACCTTCCTGTGGATTCAAGTTGATATTATTCCGAGTTGACCGGAATCTGTCACATCGGAGAGCCGTATGATTCAGTGCAGATTTAGCTCGCCAAATCTCCGTCTATTCCGGGGACGCATCGGCCGTATACCTCGTCGAGTATTTTCTTTGCACCGCGCGAAAGGAGTTTTTCCGCCAGGGCAAGACCGATTGAATCAGCATCAGCGGGCAGGCCCTCCATGTGTTCCTTTATTATGATATCCCCCGCAAGGTTTCCGACAAGACCTTCCATTGTAAGAACTTGAGATTCAATCCTCGCGTATGCGGCGATTGGCACCTGACAGCCACCTTCAAGCCTCCCGAGGAAGGCCCTTTCTGCGCGCACACAGATTGAGGTTTCGGAATCGTTAAGGGAGGCGATGAGATCATTGACCTCGCTGTCGATCCGGCATTCGATCCCAATGGCGCCCTGTCCGATCGCTGGCAGGCTCATCTCGGGAGAAAGGATTTCGGTTATCCGTTCAGCCCAGCCGAGTCTTTTCACTCCAGCGGCTGCGAGGATGATCGCGTCAAATTGGCCTTCGTCGAGCTTTTGGATGCGGGTGCCGAGGTTTCCCCTTAATTGAGCGATCTTCAGGTCCGGTCTGATATGCAGGAGTTGGCAAGAGCGCCTGAGGCTGCTCGTCCCTATCACGGCCCCTTCACGTAGACTCCCAAAATTATTGATTTTTGGCTGTTGATTTCTGATTTGTGCTATAAAGGCGTCCCGAGGGTCTTCCCTTTTGCATATGACCGCTAAGTGCAGCCCTTCAGGAAACTCGGTCGGCACATCTTTCATGCTATGGACCGCAATGTCTGCCTCTCCCCGTAATAGTGCTTCTTCAATCTCCTTTACGAAGAGGCCCTTGCCGCCCACCTTGGCGAGCGGGACATCAAGTATTTTATCGCCCGTCGTCTTGATCTTGTTTAGCCCGACCTCTATCCCCGGATGGAGCCTCTGTAATTCCGCCTTAACCCATTCGGCTTGCCACAAAGCAAGCTTGCTTCCGCGTGTTCCAATAACGATCTTTCTATTCTTCATCGTCTCCGTTTATCCCATAGAGTTTTTTTATCACAATAGTTATCATCTCACGGTCCTCAGCGTTCTCTCTGAGTGCAACCGTGGGGTGATGTATGAGCTTGTTTGTTAACGCGTTCGCGAGATGTTCCACCGCTTCCATTTTCTCCTTGTCGAGATCGGGGAATTTATTTTTGAATTTTTCAATCTCCTCCTGCTTGATACCGTCGGCCTTCTGCCGGAGGGCTATGATGAGAGGCACCGAATCGAGGGTAGTAAGCCAGTGCGTGAACTTTTCGACCTCTTCGTCGACTATCGCTGCCGCTTTCGCTGCTTCTTTTTTTCTTCCGAGAATGTTCGTATCCACGACTTCCTGAAGGTCGTCGACATTATAGAGGTAGACATTGTCTATTTTATTGATATCCGGATCGATGTTTCTCGGCACTGATATGTCGATCAGAAAGACCGGCCGGTGCTTCCGTTCTTTCATTACCTGTTGCATCTGATCTTTGAGAAGGACATAAGAAGGCGCTCCCGTGGAGCAGATGAGGATATCTGTATGGACCAGTTCCTTGACGAAATCTTCGAAGCGGACTGCCTTGCCGCAGAATTCCTGCGCGAGCTCGCAGCAGCGCTCATAAGTCCGGTTTGCGACCTTTACATCACTTACTCCGCTGTTGACGAGGTGGCGGGCGGCAAGTTCGGCCATCTCGCCCGCACCCAGCAGCATGAAGGATTTGCCGGAGAGCTCAGTGAATATCTTCTTGGCGAGTTCGACGGCTGCAAAGCTAATGGATACGGCATTTTCGGCGATCTTTGTTTCGGTTCGGACTCTTTTGGCAGTCGAGATCGCCTTTTTCATAAGGCGGTTCAGGAAGACGCCAGTCGTTTTTTTCGAGAGAGCGAACTCGAATGCATCTTTGAGCTGGCCGAGGACCTGAGGTTCCCCGACGATCATCGAATCAAGGCTTGAAGCCACACGGAACACGTGGCGCACTGCTTCAGAATTATTATAGACATAAAGAGACGTCTCGAACTCCCGCCGTTCGATATTGTGAAAGTACGAGATGCAATCATTTACTGCTTCTGTTGCTGCCACTCTGTCCCCTACTGCCAAATAGATCTCGACCCTGTTGCAGGTGGAAAGGAGCACTGCTTCATTCACAGATGACAGTTGTCTAACCTTTAAGAGACCCTCTTCAAGCTTCGGGCCGTTGAAGGCAAGCCGTTCCCTCACTTCTACGGATGCGGTCTTATGATTCAGTCCGATGACGAGGATGTTCATTGAAATGTGTGAACACTTTTCAAAAGAAGATTAACACCGAAAAAGGTGAATAATACGATAATAAACCCGATTATGGAGAGCAAGGCGGCCCTTTTCTGGCGCCATCCCGCGGTAAGTCGCAGATGGAATATGACTGCGTAGACAAACCAAGTGATGAGCGACCAGACCTCTTTAGGGTCCCAGCGCCAGTATCTCCCCCAAGTGTTTTCGGCCCAGAGCGAGCCTGTGATGATAGCCATTGTGAGAAATGGGAACCCTATGTTAATAAGCTTATGGTTGATTTCGTCCAGGACCTGCACGCTTGGGAGTCTCTGGAAGAGACCGCCCCAATGCTTTGATTTCAAGTAATGCTCCTGGAGCAGGTACATAATGCCGACTCCGAAGGCAACGGCAAATGCTGCATTGCCGACAAAGGCAAAGATCGTATGTATCCAAAGCCAGTTGCTCTGAAGCGCCGGACTCAGGGGTGCCATTGCCCTCGGAAGAAAAGCTGCAGAGAGCATCATCAGAAATACGATGGGGAGGGTGAACGATCCCATGATTCCGATCTTGTACCTGAATTCGAGGAAGAAGTAAATAAGCACGATGCACCATGCAAAGAAAGAAGTCGCTTCATGCATACTGGTTACGGGCAGGTGGCCGCCAACAACATAGCGATAAAGTATGCATGAGGTGTGGACGGCAAAACCGGCAGCGGCAAATGAGATCATCAGCTTCGATGATTGCTTGCCGCCCCTAAATATATCGAAGATGCCGAGGACGGTGGCGACAAAGTAGCCGGTAACGGCCAATTCGAAAAGTATGGTATCCATCAGAAGCAACCGAGCTCGCAGTTCTTGATCTTGATTTTCAACTCGGTCGCTGCGTTACCGACTTCACTATATGACACGCTAAGCTCTTCAGCAATCATCCTCGCGGCAGTACAGGTAATCCGGGCATCAATAGCCCTTTCCTTCAGCATTCGTTCAATCTTTTTTTTCTTCACGATTTCTTCCATGAAACTTATTATAACCTGTATGGCCTCATCATCAAATACGTAAGGATAGTCCTTCACAGCATGTGTCTTCGCCGATGTCATTGAGACAAGACGTACTGTCCAAGCCGCGTCTGGAACGATAATAATATCAGCCTGACTTAAAAGCTTTTGAGCAGAGGGCTTGATACTCTTTTCAGTTTCTCCAATTATGAATATTACAATATCAGGCTTCGCAAACTCAATCGCACTGTTCCCCTCGATCACTATTATGTCAAGATCTGCGAGTCTCGATAAGGCTACGGTAACGAGCTCTTCGAGGTCTGTCCGCGGAGATTGAATCCAGAGCACCTTTTCAGCCCCGGCTTCGGAAAGCCTCGCGGTATCTTTACGGTCTATGCCGATAAGCGATGCATCTTCGACGAGAGAAGCATAAAGAGGCGTTCGGGTATATTTAATCGCGCCGAGTCTCGGCTGTTTGCCGAAAGGGTACACGGACTGGCGGCTTGTAAAAAACCTGATAATTGCGGCAGCAAGGCTTGTCTTGCCGACGGAACTGTGCGCGCCGCCAATTCCTATTATGAAAGGTTTGCGCGTACTCATGAGCAGGCCTGACTCAGGGGGATTACGTCACGCCCTCCTGCTGTTTCACCTCTTCCTTGTGTCCGCACTGCTTTTCGATGCAGACTTGGAAGATATCACCGGTCTTGTTCCGCTTTTCGACGAGGAACGGAGCCTTGCACTTCGGGCATTCCACCGGGACGGGCTTATACCACAGGGCGAAGGTGCAGTTTGGATAGTTGCTGCAGCTCCAGAAAGGTTTGCCGCGCTTCGATTTCCGTTCGACGATGTCTCCTCCGTCGACGGGGCATTTGACGCCTGTAGAGAGCGGCTTGGTTGTCTTGCATTCGGGGTATTTCGAACAAGCGACGAACTTACCGAATCTGCCCGTCTTTATGACCATGGGAGAGCCGCACTTTTCGCAGCTTTCACCGGTGGCGATATCTTCGACTGTCTGGGGTCTCTCTCCCTCAAGCGGTCTTGTGTTTTTGCACTGGGGGTATCCGGAACAGGCGAGGAACCTGCCGTGTCGGCCCCATTTTATGACCATGGGAGAGCCGCATTTTTCGCAGACTATCTCGGTCGGGATATCTTCGGGCTTGACCCTCTCCGTATCCTTTGCAGCGGCTTTCAGATCGAAATCGAAGGGTATGAAAAAGTCCTTGACTACCTTCACCCAGTTCAGCTTCGCCTGCTCAATCTCGTCAAGCTCATTTTCCATCGTCGCCGTGAAATTGTAATCTATCAGTTCGGGGAACTTTTCAACTAGCAGATCGTTGACCACTACGCCTAATTCGGTAGGGGAAAAACGGTTGTCGGATTTTTGGGCATATTTTCTGTCCTGGATGGTCGAGAGGATGGAGGCATACGTGCTCGGCCTTCCGATGCCTTTATCTTCCAATGCCTTTACAAGGGTCGCCTCGGTGTAGCGTGGGGGTGGCTGGGTGAAGTGCTGAACGGGTTTGATTTCCTTCTGTTCGAGCGTATCATTTTCGGATAGTGCAGGAAGCAAGCCCCCTTCCTCTTCCTCAATATCGTCCTTGCTCTCGGTATAGAGGGCCATAAAGCCGGGGAATTTGATTACCATTCCGGATGCCCTGAATTCGATGCCCTGAACATCACGACCGTTGTCTCTGAGACCGATGATGAAGGTCGTTTGTTCAAGTTGCGCCGGGCTCATCTGGCTGGCGATGAAGCGGTTCCAGATTAACTTGTAAAGATTGTACTGGTCCCTGTGCAAAAAAGGCTTTACTTTTTCGGGCGATTTATCTTCATAAGTCGGTCTGATAGCCTCGTGGGCCTCTTGGGCTGCCTGTTTGCTCTTGTAGAAGGGTGCCTTTTCGGGTACATAGTCTTTACCGAATTTATTGCCGATGAAATCTCGCGCCCATTGTTGCGCCTCGGGAGCAATTCTGAAAGAATCGGTCCTCATATAAGTGATCAGACCGACAGAGCCCTCGGCCCCGAGTTCGACACCTTCATAGAGTTGTTGGGCAATCATCATGGTCTTTTTCGCGGGGAACCGCAGCCTTCGCGCCGCTTCCTGCTGAATGGTGCTGGTGATGAACGGCGCCGCAGGGGTCCTTTTCTTAAGGCGTTTGTCGATTTTTGCAAGGAAGCATTCCTTGCCTTTGATATCATCGACAACCTGCTGAGCTTTTTCTGCTGTACTGATCAGGAACCTCTGTCCTTCGGGTTTATCGCGATCGACGACGAGGGAATCAGCGTATTTAAATAGTCTTGCCGGGATTAAGACTCCGGAAATTTTGGGTGATTCGAGTATGTTCTCGATGGTCCAGTACTCCTCCTTATTGAAGGCCTCGATCTCGCGCTCCCTGTCGACAACGAGCCGCACGGCAACGGATTGGACCCTTCCGGCGCTTAATCCCCTTCGGACTTTCCTCCACAGGAATGGGCTGAGATTGTATCCGACGAGACGGTCAAGGATCCTGCGCGCTTGTTGCGCGTCGACTTTGTCCGTATTGATCGCACCAGGATGGTTGATAGCTTCCTTGACCGATTTTGCCGTGATTTCGTGAAAGGCGACCCTGAAGATCTTATCAGGATTCTTTGGATCTTTGATCTCCTCGGCGATATGATAGGCGATAGCTTCTCCTTCGCGGTCAGGGTCAGTTGCGATGTAGACCCTTTCGGCTTTTTTCGCCTCTTTTTTTAAGTCCCTGATAATCTTTTCCTTGCCGGGGATAATGATGTAAGTGGGCGCAAAACCTTTTTTTACATCTACTCCGAGTTCCTTTGCAGGCAGGTCTTTTACATGCCCTATAGAGGCCTTTACGTCAAAATCACTTCCGAGTATTTTGTTGATGGTCTTCGCCTTGGCGGGCGATTCGACTATGACCAGAGATTTCAAAATCTTCCTCCTGATTCCGGATGAATTCAGCTAATTCCATATGATTTGACGCCCTCTACCGAAAATAAAGGCATAGACGTCCTCGACTTCGAGGTCGGAGTCCCTCATGAGTATATATGCGAGGAGCGCCTTTATAGTGTCCAGTTCGGCATCGTCGATATGTTTCGACTGCTCGAGAGTGTGGAGCTCCTCTTTAACGGTAATAAAATCTATGTCGACGACGTTGATCTTCTGCAACGCGTCATCGGCATCGTAACCCTTCTCGATGATTTCCTTTGCAAGGACCCTCAGCAGATCCATCAGTCTTCTTGCCATTCTCCTCCCTATATAGCAAGTCCACACGCCCTAAATGCGGTATTTTCTTACATCGTCGCACAAACGCAAACACATCGCGCACTTATGCACTACTTCCGGAATTTATAATAAGCGAGACTGTCTAGCAGACAGTGCAGGCTGCCGGAGTATGATCCTGGTTTGTGTTGTCTTGAGTATCACAAATCTTTTACCTTCAGGCTGCTTTAGTATACCTTTCATTGCAAGGTCAAGCAGAATTCCCGACAATTTCTGAGAGGCTATCCCGGTATCTCGGGAGATTACATCGATATGGCGGGGGTCGCTCCCCAGAACACTACATATTGCCTTTTCTTTATTGTTTATTTCAAGTCCGCCAAGAACAGTAACCATGTCGTGCCCCTTTTTATCGGTCTCATTCGGAATCTTCTGAGCAGCCTCCTAGAAGCGGAGTCAACTCGCCGATGATCTCGTTGACATGATGAACCAGTTTTGCTCCTTTCTTTTTAATCGCATTAGTGCCCCAAGGAATTCATGGAGATGATGCCTCCGGGACGGCAAGATTCCCTTGCCCTGTTCGAGGGCATAATGAGTGGTTATCAATGAGCCGCTTCCGGCGCTGGCCTTGATGATCTGCAGGCCTGGCGAAAGTCCTCTAATGAGCCTGTTTCTTTTGAGAAAGTTCTTCCGGTTCGGTGAGGTACCGAGCGTGAATTCGCTGATGACAGCGCTGTTTTCGACCAGTTTCTTTAAGAGCGATTTGTTTTCGCGAGGATAGGGCGTATCGATGCCGCGATCGAGCACGGCGATACTTCTACCTTCCGCCTTCAGCGCCCCTTTATTCCCCGTGGTATCTATCGCGCGGGCTTCGCAGGCTATACCGCTGACAATGGTACAGCCCTCTGCTGTGAACTCAGCGGCGATGGTCCGGGCAATCGATTTCCCATAAGGGTCGCTGCTAATTATAGTATTCTTATCCAGGCTCCTCTAGCTGAAACATGATCCATTTATTTCCTATTATCATTTCTCAGTAAGCTCCTGACTTTGAGGCGAAGAGCATTTAATTTGATGAATCCTTCGGCATCCTTCTGGTTATAGATCTTTTCCGATTCGAAAGTCGCAAGTTCGGGATGGTACAGCGATTTGGGCGACTTTCTTCCGACTACGAGGCAGTTGCCCTTGTAGAGCTGCAGCCGCGCTGTCCCTGTTACATCTTTTTGGATCATATCTACCGTATTTTGAAGAATCTCCCTTTCAGGCGAGAACCAGAAGCCGTAATAGACGAGTTCGGCGTATTTCGGGACCAAGGAATCCCGAAGGTGTAAGACTTCCCTGTCGAGAGTGAGCGATTCGACGGCCCTGTGAGCGACATGGAGAACGGTGCCCGCCGGGGTCTCGTAGACGCCCCGCGATTTCATGCCGACATAGCGGTTCTCGACGAGATCGACCCTCCCGATACCGTTCGATCCTGCGATCTTGTTGAGCTGCTGAAAGAACTTAAACGGTGAAAGGGCCTTTCCGTTCAGCTTTACCGGATTTCCTCTTTCGTAATCGATCTCGATATAAGTAGGTTTGTCGGGCGCCTTATTGGGAGGTACCATCATAGTGTACATATCCTTCGGCGGCTCCGCCCAAGGGTCTTCCAAGATGCCACCTTCATAGCTGATATGGAGGACGTTCCTATCAGTGCTGTAGGGCTTCTTTTTTGTGGCGTCTACAGGTATATTATGCTTTCTAGCATAACTGATGAGCGATTGCCTGGAATCAAAGGTCCATTCGCGCCAGGGGCTGATAACTTGTATGCCTGGTTTCAGTGCATAATATGTCAGCTCGAAGCGGACCTGGTCATTGCCTTTGCCAGTAGCGCCGTGTGCCACTGCATCCGCCTTTTCTTTGATCGCTATATCTATCTGCTTTTTTGCGATCAGAGGACGTGCTATCGATGTGCCGAGCAGATAGACACCCTCATAAATAGCATTTGCTCTAAGCATGGGGAAGACATAATCCCTGACGAACTCTTCCCTTGCATCTTCAACATAAGCTTTTGAAGCGCCGGTCTTCAACGCCTTCTTCTTAACTGCCTGCAGGTCCTCGTCCTGTCCGAGGTCGGCGCAGTATGCGACAACTTCAGCATGATACGTCTCCTTGAGCCACTTAATCGCGACGGATGTATCGAGACCCCCTGAATAGGCAAGAACAATTTTTTTTGCCATCAAAACCTCCAAAAATTAGTTACTGAGTTCCGGCGTTGAGAAGTTATGAAATAACATGCCAGCATATTTTTATGTCTTGACATAGTAACTCTTCGACATCTGAATCCTTCAACCGTCTCTAGTGTTTTAGCATAAAAGGGATTTCATTGTGAAGTGCCGGGAAATTTTATATATTCATTAAATATGAGGATCGAAGACTACTCGTTCGGTAAAATTACGGTTGGCGGCAAGGGATATACAGCGGATGTGATCATCTATCCGGGTAGAGTCGACTCTTCATGGAGGCGCAGGGCGGGCCATTCCCTGCACCTAGACGATCTTGTGGATGTCGTAAATGAAAGGCCTGAATCGATTATCATCGGTACCGGGTTTAATGGTGCATTAAAAGTCCCTCAAGACTTAGTTCGGGAACATGTTTCGAAAGGGACCGAGGTATATGTGAAGAAAACCGGAGAGGCAGTCTCTCTTTATAAAGACCTCTCCCTTCAAAAGAGGACCATCGCCTGCCTTCATCTTACCTGTTAAAATTGTATAATTCTTGCGGTGAATTGAACTGCTGCTTTCCTAATGTCGCCTTATGTTGCACATGGTAAGTGAAAAGGGCTGCTTGATTATTAGCCAAAAACTTGTATACAGTATTTTATGGAAATTATCCGCACGCCACGCATGATGAAAGAAACGTCTAGAAGGCTGCTAACGCAGGGTAAGACGATAGGGTTTGTCCCGACCATGGGTGCTTTGCATGAAGGCCACCTTTACCTTAGCAAGTGCGCCCGAAGCGAGAACGATGTGGTTGTAGCGAGCATCTTTGTCAATCCGACACAGTTCGGACCTACTGAGGATTTTGAACAATATCCGAGGGAGTTCGAGAGCGATAGGCAGAAGCTCGAAACCGCGAAGGTCGATATTCTCTTCGTGCCTGATGTTTCGGCCATGTACCCGGAAGGTTTTTCGACATCTGTCGAGGTTAAGGGGCTTTCAGAAAAACTCTGCGGCGCCTTCAGGTCGGATCATTTCAACGGAGTCGCGACTATTGTGTGTAAGTTCTTTAATATGGTCCTGCCGACAAGGGCTTATTTCGGACAAAAGGACTTTCAGCAGGCACGGATCATTCAAAAAATGATTAGCGACCTCAATCTGAATGTTGAAAGTATCTCCTGCGCAACGGTTCGGGAGCGCGACGGGCTGGCCATGAGCTCGAGAAACCGCTACCTTTTGCCGGCTGAAAGAGAAGCTGCGCCGATCCTTTATAAAACACTCCAATCAGCGGCACGGATGGTCGAAAAGGGCATAGAACCGAGAGTCATCAAGGAGCACATGCAGGAAAGGCTGATAATGGAACCTCTTGTCACCGAGTTGCAGTATGCAGGGATCTATGATCCCGACACGCTGAATGAAAGAATGGCGACGGGAAAGAGAAATCTCCTTGCCATCGCAGTAAAAATTGGGAATACCCGGTTGATCGATAATATAGTGGTGGGATTATAACCCAACTCATTGAGTGTGCCACTTGGATATTTTCGACTTGAAATAGGTATACTACTCTGTTAAAATGAAAGCCGATTTTTTCCCAGGAGGGGTTTTATGAAGGGACAGACAGCGGTAATCACCGGAGGTGGTCGCGGAATTGGCAAAGCCATAGCCGAGACACTGGCACGCCGAGGAGTCAACATCATAGTCGTCGACGTCAATCTTGACATAGCAAAGGAAACTGCCGACTACATCACAACCCTCGGCGTAAGGAGCATCCCCGCCAGGGCCGATGTATCGAACGCTGCTGATGTAAGCGCGCTTTTCCAGACTGCTCTAAAGGAGTTCGAAAAGGTCGAGATCCTCGTCAACAATGCCGGCATCACGCGAGACGCTCTATTAATGAGGATGAAGGAAGAGGATTGGGATGCTGTTCTTAATATCAATTTGAAAGGGACATTCCTCTGCTCGAAGGAAGCGATTAGGCTGATGTCGAGGCAGCGGTACGGAAGGATTGTCAACATAGCGTCCGTTGTGGCCTTTATGGGGAATCCGGGACAGGCCAATTACGGCGCTTCAAAGGCGGGAATCGTCGGACTCACCAAGACCACCGCGAGGGAGTATGCGAGTAGGGGTGTGACGGCCAATGCTGTTGCTCCCGGCTTTATTACGACCGCGATGACCGATGCCTTACCCGAAAATGTAAGGGACGAAATGATGAAATCGATCCCCATGGGCCGTTTCGGTACGGTCGAAGATGTTGCTAATGCCGTCGCTTTTTTTGCGGCGCCCGAAACCGGATACATTACTGGGCAGGTAATTCATATAAACGGCGGAATGTATATGTAGATCTGGAAAGCGGGAATAAATCCCCGCATAGATATCAGCTCAAAAGACAAAAAACAAATGGAGGGACATAATGGTAGAGGAGAAAGTCAAAGAGATTATTTCTAAACAGCTTGGAGTTGATCAGGCGGAAGTCACATCCGAGGCATCTTTCGTCGAAGACCTCGGCGCCGATTCACTCGATACGGTCGAACTCGTAATGGCTTTTGAAGAGGCCTTCAATATCGAGATTCCGGACGAAGATGCAGAGAAAATAGCCAAGGTCAAAGACGCGATCGAATATATTACAAAAAAAGTCTAAGGCCTGATGAGCGAGAAGAGAAGAGTAGTTATAACTGGTCTGGGTCTCATCTCGCCGCTTGGTATTGGTGTCGAGGCATCTTGGAATGCGGCTGTTGCAGGGAAGGTGGGCATCGGTCTCATTACGCAATTCGATGCGTCGACCTATCCCGTGCGTATCGCCGGCGAGGTGAAGGACTTCGACGCGGCCCAGTACATCGAAGCAAAGGAAATCAAGAAGATGGACCGCTTCATCCATTTTGCAATGGCTGCTTCGATGATGGCGTCAGAGGACTCGGGATTCAAGATCACACCGGAGAACGCCGAAAGAGTCGGCGTATTCATCGGCTCGGGCATTGGGGGACTTAAAAGCATCGAGTACTATCATAAGGCCTTGCTCGAAAAAGGGCACCGCAGGGTTTCGCCTTTTTTCATCCCCATGGTCTGTATCAATTTAGCTTCCGGAAATGTATCGATTTATCTCGGCGCAAAGGGACCGAATGCATCAGTGGTGACCGCCTGCGCAACAGGAAGCCACGCTATCGGCGAGGCTTTCAGAATAATACAGAGGGGCGAGGCCGATGTAATGTTCGCCGGAGGTTCAGAGGCAGTCATATGTCCCCTCGCAGTGGCGGGATTTGCGGCGATGAAGGCCCTCTCTACGCGCAACCAAGAGCCCGGAAGAGCAAGCAGGCCCTTTGATGCGGGTCGTGACGGCTTTGTCTTGGGAGAAGGCACGGGGATTTTGGTAGTTGAGAGCCTTGAGAGCGCCCTTTCCCGCAATGCAAAAATATATGCCGAAATCATTGGCTACGGGATGTCCGGGGATGCTTACCATATTTCATCTCCTGCGCCGGAAGGCGAGGGTGCTGCACGGTGCATGAAGGCTGCGCTGAAGGACGCAGCTATAGGACCCGAACAAATTAATTACATCAATGCTCATGGGACCTCGACTAAATTTGGTGATGAACTGGAGACCATGGCGATCAAAAAGGTATTCGGCACGCACGCCTATAAGCTCTGTGTAAGCTCGACAAAATCGATGATGGGACATCTGCTTGGTGCCTCGGGAGGCGTTGAGGCCATCCTAAGTGTGCTCAGCATTTTCAACAGCATTGTGCTGCCGACGGTTAACCTTGACAATCCTGATCCAGAATGTGATCTCGATTATGTTCCTCATAAAGCCAGGCAGCTCAACGTCGATTATGCATTATCCAATTCTTTCGGATTTGGTGGAACGAATGCCTGTCTCATCTTCAAAAAATACTTGTGACCCCTCTGAACTTCAGGAGCAGTTGGGATACCAGTTCAGAACCCCGCATTTATTCAGTGAAGCCCTGACTCACAGATCTTTTCATCATGAGCATTCGGGGGACCAGTCAGTTCATAATGAACGGCTGGAATTCCTCGGAGATTCCGTCCTTGGCCTCGTCATGGCCGAAACTCTGTTTCTTGAAAACTGTCTCCTCAGTGAGGCCGATATGTCGAAGATGAAATCCTGTTTGGTCAATAAGGTGGTTTTATACGAAATTGCGGCGTTTCTGTCGCTGGGGGAATATGTCAGGCTCGGTCGGGGGGAAGAATCGACGGGGGGCAGGCAGAAACGCTCGATTCTTGCTGATACGCTTGAAGCCCTGTTTGGGGCGGTATTCCTCGACAGCGATTATGAAACGGTAAAAGCCCTTATCCTGAGGCTTTACAGCAATAGAATCGGCCATGTGATCGCAAGAAAAGACCGCGACGACTTTAAAAGCGAGCTACAGGAGCGGTGCCAGGCGGCCTTCGGAACGTTGCCGGAATATAGGATTGTGAAACAGGAAGGTGAGGAGCACCGCAAGGTCTTCACTGCGGAGGTCTATGTGAAGGAAATATTGTTCGGAAGTGGAACTGGGAAGTCGAAGAAAGAGGCCCAGATGCTCGCTGCCGCAAAAGCCCTCGATAAGATGCCCGATGGTTAATGAATAGTGAACTATCGCACAAATCCTTCGAAGTATAGCCGCTACGCCTTAGCACTTCTCTTCACCGCCAATCTCCTCAATTATATCGACAGGCAGGTTATTTATGCCGTGTTCCCTCTGATCAAGGCGGACCTGAATATCTCTGATGCCGCCCTCGGCTCTTTAGGAAGTGTCTTTATGATCTTCTATATGGTAGCTGCTCCTCTTTTTGGATGGCTTGGTGACCGAATGAGACGCGTTAGGATCGCCGCATGCGGTCTTTTGGCTTGGAGCTGCGCCACAGCCACAGCAGGCTTTTCTTATGGGTATTGGATGCTACTTTCAGCCCGGACAATGGTAGGTGTCGGAGAGGCAAGTTTCGGCACCGTTTCACCGGGGATAATTGCCGACTATTTTTTGAGAGAAAAACGCGGACAAATTCTTTCCTTCTTTTATCTTGCCATTCCGGTCGGTAGCGCGCTCGGTTACCTTTTAGGCGGACTTCTAGGGCATTACGCCGGCTGGCACGCGGCTTTTCTCGTGGTGAGTCTTCCTGGAATTATATTGTCTTTTCCCCTCTACTTTCTTCGGGAACCACCCCGCGGAGAAAGCGACGGAGTTGTTGAATACCGGCAAGAACAGGCTTCAAAAGGCTATCTTCAGTTAGTCAGAAACCGGTCATTCATAATTAATACAATGGCCATGGCTGCCATGACGTTCGCGCTCGGTGGCTTGGCCCAGTGGATACCTACCTTCCTTTGCCGTATGCACGGGTTTGACGTCGTCACGGGGAACACTCTGTTTGGCATCGTAACCATTCTGGCAGGGATCGTCGGTACGCTGTCAGGAGGATGGCTGGGTGACCACTATCAAAGGAGGAGCAACAAAGGCTACCTACTGGTTTCAGCGTGGGGTTTTCTCACAGGAGTGCCCATTACTATTTACGCTCTTACCACACAGTCTGCTGTAATTTGTTTGGGTGCAACATTCTTTGCAGAATTCTTCCTGTTCCTGAGCACCGGGCCGCTCAATACAACTATTGTAAACGTGACGAAGCCGGCCATCCGGGCTATGGCCTTTGCTGTAAATATATTCTTCATCCATGCCTTCGGTGATGCGATTTCCCCGATAATAATAGGGTGGCTGTCCGATCTAAACGGATTAAGGACCGCGCTTCTGATTACCCCACTAGCCATTTTCATCGCTGCACTTTTCTCGTTCTTCTGTACAAGATATATAGATAAAGATGTTGTAAGGACGGAGGTATAAGCGACTGATAGTCTCCTTTAGATGTGGTTGCTCTTTCCCGATGTCTTTGCGTATGATAGTGTAATTTTTCTCGTTCAAAGGGGGCGAAGAGCGGGGGATTAATTCGATATGTAATTGGCAAGAATTCAATCGCAATAAATCATAGAAATGAGGAGGTTATCTTGAAGCGTGCACTTTCGATTGAAACACTCAGTATCTCTGGACGAGTCAAAGTCATTATGGTTATTCAGGCTGCGATCATCTCTTTTCTCCTGATCTTGGGATCTGTGGCCTTTGCAACTGAAGGCGGCGGTTCAATATATGCTGGTGGCAACGAGGATTTTATGTCTGGTGCCGCCCCTCCGCCAGGTTTTTACTTTATTAATTACACGAATTACTATTGGGCAAACAGGTTTAATGACAAGGATGGCAATAGCTTGATACCTGGTTTTAAAGTGAGGGCGATCGCGGATGCGTTTCGTTTTATCTATGTTACTAAGATAAAAATTCTCGGATTGGATTATGCGATGCATGCAATCATTCCGGTCGCAAATTTGGATGTTCACCTCCCTAATGAGAAGAAAAGTATTACCGAAATTGGGGATGCGACTTTAAGTCCTCTTATACTAGCGTGGCATTCAAAAAATTTGCATGCTGTGGCAGGCCTCGACATCAATATTCCGACAGGCGGGTATGACGTGACTCGCATCGCAAATCCGGGACGAAATTACTGGAACTTGGAGCCAGCGCTAGCCTTTACCTATTTAAGCGACAGTGGATTTGAGGCATCGAGCAAGTTCATGTATGACTATAATTTCAAGAACCACGAAACGGAATATCTCTCAGGCCAAGAATTTCATTTCGATTATACCCTTGCCTACCATATTAAGAACTGGAGTCTAGGAGTCGGGGGCTTCTATTACAAACAGATCACTGACGACAAGCAGGATGGGACGAAAGTAGGCACGGATGGGTTCAAAGGTCAAGCTTTTGCTGTTGGCCCACAGGTCAAGTATGACTATAAGAATATGAGTTTTATCCTGAAATATCAGAAGGAAATGGCGGTTGAAAATAAGCCGGATGGGAGTAAAGCCTGGTTTAAAATTGTCTATGCTTTCTAGCGAATGTACGTAGTGCCTGCTGATGTTGATGAGCAGGCATTAAGATTCTTGCCAAAGGCCACATTATTTGGGGAAGCAGGGCGATGGCCCCTAAAAGCTGGAGATGGTCTCGCCCTGTACTCCCATGATTGTTAAAGCAGCCTCGTCAGCAACCATGACACATATACGCGGTTATACTCTGTTAGCGCCTCCTACTCCTAATGCAGGTGTCATTATGGGGTTTCTGCAAATTATTACGACTGGATTCTAATTTAGGCAACGATTTGCTTTCAACTTGATTTTTGATGAGGCAGTTCGCTGCTGTCAAAAAACTGCGGTTCAGAATCTAAAGGCATTGCCCGCACGCTGATAAATCCACCGCAAGCGAAGCTTGGCGTGAAACGGTCACTGGACAGAGGTATGCATTCTTTGGCAGGCTCTCGATACCTGCGCACGGCTAGGCAGTTATTAGATTTGAAAGGTTTTCAGTCGGGCGAACAAGGATTCACGCTTTGCACAGTCAATGCAACCTTTGGCTGTTATCGGCGATTATGCAAAACCAACGTGCATTGCTTTTTTGTCTCTCATTTGGTATACACGCTCTGAAATAAAGTCTGCACTGACATTTTGTGAATCGCTTATAATAGTTAAACTTACATGTGAGTGACACATGCTTTGAATTGCGGTATCTGAGGGCACCATGTCCAAATGGCTTTTACAGTTGATATGACTTCTTCATACGACGTTATCATAATCGGCTCCGGTCCTGCGGGGATTTTTGCAGCACTCGAGCTTGTCAAGAATTCCAATCTTAGAATTCTCATGATTGAGAAGGGTAGCGACATTCAGAAGAGAGCCTGTCCTATGGTCGAGTCTGATACCCCCTGCGTGCAGTGCGACTTATGCGGCATCCTCTGCGGCTGGGGAGGGGCGGGCGCATACAGTGACGGCAAACTCACTCTTACTTCGGAATTTGGCGGATGGCTGAAGGATTATCTGTCCGTGGAAGATATCACTATTTTTATCGATTATGTTGACTCGATCTATCGCTTTTTTGGTGCCGGAGGTGATATCCATGGAGAAGACCGCGACGCGCTTTTGCGTCTCAAAAAGAAATGTGCCAGTTACAATCTCGAGCTTATCCCGGCGCGTATCCGGCATATTGGCACGGATCTCTGTAAGGAGGTCTTGAGGAAGATCTGGGAACATCTCGATGGAAGAGTCGATATTATCTTCGATACACCGGTGCAGCAGGTTGCCATAGATAACGGTGCGGTCAGCGGTGTAACGACGGGGGAGGGTAAGCATTTCGTCTCACCGGTGGTGATTGCCGCGGTCGGCAGGGAGGGGTCCACATGGCTTTCGGGAGAGGCAAAGCGGCTACAGCTCTCACTTCAGAAAAATCCAGTGGACATAGGCGTGCGAGTTGAACTTCCCGCACATATTATGAAGGATATTACCGATGTGGCTTATGAGGGCAAGTTCATCTACTCATCAGGCAAGTTTCATGACCGAGTGCGGACGTTCTGCATGAATCCCTACGGAGAGGTCGTGAAGGAATACAGCGAGGGGGTATTCAGTGTAAACGGCCACAGCTACAAGAACCGCAAGACTGAGAACACTAACTTTGCGCTACTGGTGAGTACGGACTTCACGAAGCCCTTTGACAATCCCCTGTCATACGGCAAGTATATAGCCGGCCTTGCCAACCTTTTAGGCGGGGGCGTGATTGTCCAGCGGCTCGGGGACCTCAAAATGGGAAGGCGGTCAACACCGGAGAGAATCGCCGAGGGATCTGTGCGGCCGACTCTTGAAGACGCCACCCCCGGCGACGTGAGTTTCATATTACCCTATCGACATCTTCACAATATCATAGAAATGCTTGAAGCACTTGATAACGTCGCGCCAGGAGTGAACTCGGGTGATACGCTTCTTTATGGCGTGGAGGTGAAGTTCTATTCGACGAAGCTCAAACTCACCTCGGTACTTGAGACAGAAGTGAAGAATTTATTTGCTGTAGGCGACGGCGCAGGGGTAACACGTGGACTGATTCAAGCTTCTATATCAGGTGTGGTTGCGGCGAGGGAGATTCTGAAGAGGGTGACGAGTAATGATATGGTGGAGCGTATTGATTGAGCAAACACAGACGTATACAGTGACAGCCTGCATATTCAGGGTTACCCCATTCCGAGAAGAAGGGCGATAGACCGTGCAAAGCCTGAAAGTGTCTCGTCACGTGCGCCCATAACAATATAGTTGTCCGATCTCTCCAGACCTCTTATTACCTCATTCCTATCCTTGACGACTTCTACCGACCTGCCGTTCCTTTTTATCCCTCTTGCGAGGTCATGGCTCGATATATCATCACTCACGGTGCCGCCGGCATAAAAAATTGGAAGCAGAATCAAATGGTCGGAATCCCGCAGGCCTTCAGAAAAAGCAACAATATACTCTGCCTGCATCATTCGGGTAGGCCCAAATCCGTGAGGCTGGAATATATAGCAGATGTGCTTCCGTAACGGCTTAGCAGCCTGCATTAAAGCCGATATCTTATGAGGGTTATGAGCATAATCATCGACCACCAGGTGAATCCCGTCATCGAGGTGAATATCGAAACGCCTTTCGATGCCGGAGAATTTATGCAGCACGCCGGCACTTTCTTGGAGAGTAATGCCCATTTCGGATAGAATGGCGATGCAGGCGAGAGCATTGGAAAGATTATATCGGCCTGGCAGTGAAAGGGTGAAGCGTTGTCCGCCGAGAGAAAAGTCAGTGCTCAGCGGCCGGCAAACGATATTGCGAGGAACGTATCCCGCCGGTTTTGAAAGGGAGAAAGTTACGGCATCCTTCATTCGTGTGGAAGAAAGGGACGAGAGATTATGGTCATCGGCATTGATAACGACCAGTTTTTTCGTATTGTTAATCAATGTATCGAACATAGCAGATGTTTTATGAATGGCGTGATGATCAAGTTCGAGGTTGAGAATAAGCGTATGTTCCGGTTTATAATCGACAATAGTTCCGTCGGCTTCACAGGCCTCGATCACAAGGAGCTCTGAATCCCCGGTAATCGAATTCCCCGGATTCGATTCGGTCCTGAACTGCTTGACCCTTCCGCCGCCAATGAAGTTTGGCTTCAATCCAAGTTGCGACATAAGATAGGCGAGCATTCCTGAGACTGTCGATTTGCCGCTCGTGCCTGCCACGGCTATCGTCTTGTATTCTGATACAATCTGTGAAAGGTATTCCGGCCTCGTTTTGACAGGAATGCCGAGGGCCTTTGCCTTGACATATTCCGGCCGGTCAGATTCGACAGCGGTACTGAAAACGGCGAGATCCAAAGACGTGTCGATGCCGCTGCCATCCTGTGGCACGATGGTGACGCCCTTATTCTTCAGAGTCCGGCAGGCGGGATGATACGGCTCCTTCTCGAAAGCCCGGTCCGAGCCTGAAACAATATGCCCTTTATCCGCCATGAAAGCGGCAATGGCCGATACGCCGCTTCCTCCTATACCCGAAAAGAATATCCTGAAATGTTTATTGGTCATCACTTTTTAGTTTAAACGATAGATGCAATAGTTAGCCATAATTGTTTCTTCCTGCTCATAAATATACTATAATAATCATTAAAGAAAGAGTTTTACATTCCCCCCGCTCGGCGTGAGCCATAAGGGGGGCAAGTAGTGGGTTTTGATCGAAACTTACCGTCGCATTCTCCTGCCTAAAATAGAGTTAGGTGGAGGTAGGCAGGTGCTGTTAACTTTTTCCTGCACGGAGCTATATCTATATATATATATATATATAGACAACTGTTACCAAGACCGTGCGATGGTGAGCCACGTCACTTCGCAGAGTGTTATCCATATGGTACACTCACCTTGATAATCGGGAAATGCAGGCAGTATTTGTTGTGCCATAACTGAGGCTTGACCACTAATGCCTCACTCGTTATGTGGTAAAGTAGACAATCGCCGAGGTTAGGGAGGAGTATCAAATAGGACAGGGACTGCCCGAATTATAGCGAGGTATCCATGGAGGTGTGCTGTATCACGGATGGCTCGGGTAAAACCGTGCAGGGGACTACCAAGAGACGTGCTGTGGGCAAGGCCTCCAGTACGCTGGTGTCTGTGAATCGCGAAGCTGACCACTTCAACCGTTCCTGCGGTTCGGTGGCGAGTATTCCACATACTTCACGGAGGTGTCAGATGAACAGGTGGTGCATAAAACGGGTGTCGATTTTTATTGTCTTGTTAATGGCTATCATCCTTGCCGTCGGTGCATATGCGGCGGATATTGAGAATGCGGGCTTCAGAAAAGACGTTTCTTCGGCATTGAAGGAGCGCTTCAGCCTCTGCGATGAATTTCTCGATGTAAAATGGCTCGATAAATCAAGATCTGTCGGGATTCTCAAAGCGGACGTATATCGAAACGACACACGTGAACCGCATTTTCTTATCGTCTATCTCGAAAAGCAGGGTTCAAAGGCCTATGCAGCAAGGGGGAACGGTATATTTTATGAGATCAGTGAAAAACAATATTTAAGCAGGGATTTTGAACAATTTTTGCGTGGCGCGCGCTATAGTTTCAGTCGACAAAATGTTTTCATGACGGTAAAAAAGGGGAAGAAGTCGGAACGGTTCCCTCAGGAGCCGCTGCCCTTTGAGGCCTTAGTGACACATCAGACCGAATTCCCGAATAGGTCGTTCTCGGACTTCCTAAAGACGATATGTGTCGCCTACCCCGACGGCAAGAAGGTGTTTGTCACAGAGGCCAAAAAACCTTTTATCAAATTTCCGCTTAATGATAAATCAAAACAAGCATATGATATGGTAGCTCGTTATGCGCAGGAAAAATGCGATGACCCGGCAAAGACAACAAAAACCGGATGCAATCTCAATTACCTTGCAGATAGTTATGCCCTTGATAGTAACGGGGATGGAAAGGACGATTTTATTTTCCTGATAACCGATAACCAAAACGGCAAAGGATCATTGAAGAGAAATCTGCTCCTCTCATCAAAGGATGGCTATGCTCTTACGGACATATCGGGCTGTCTCGGATTCGGGAGATTTTTCTACGGGTATGCCGATTCGAAATCATTTCATCTCGGCAGATGCAGCAGGTAAAGAGATCAACTTTCCGGCGATAACGCCGTCCTGGAGGCGCTATCGCCCGGAAACTGACTGGAAGTGATTGTCCTGCAGCCGGCCGAAAGCACTGGGCAGGACCTCAGAAAGACAGGCTATTGACATACTCTTCGTATATTTCGTTTACCTGCCAGATGAGTTCATCGAACCGTTTCTTGGTTATGCCCAGATTCTTATACGGAAGTTGGTAAAGGTCGACTTTCTTCCGTAATCCGATGCCGAAAAAGAATGCGATCTCATCGGCAATCTTGATCACATTAAGGAGATTCCTCTCGTGCGGGGCAATGGGGGTCGGATATTCGTCTTTGTGATGAAAGGCGATTACAATGGAATATTCCTTGGAGAGATTCCAATTCTTGGCGAGGAGAGTGCCGGCAACCTGGTGGTCAACACCGAAAATCTTATTTTCGGCGTCGCAAAAGGAAAGGTTGCTTCCCTCAAGTGACTCGGACATTACAGCATATTGTTCCGGGGAGGCATTTTTCAGAACTAGTTTGCCGGAGTCGTGAAAAAGCCCTGCTGTCGATGCAATGTGCTCATTGACGAGTCCTGTTTCTTTCGCAAGCATTGAAGCAATAAGTGAAACGCCCAGAGAGTGCGCCCACATTTTTTTATCGATTATTGAGGCAGACTTGTAAAGTTCGTGAAGGGCGGCGCAAAGAACAACCATTTGTACCGCATTAAACCCAATGAGGGCAAGGGCATGATCGAGGGTATCGGTTTGCCTTCCCCGGTTGAAGAAAGGGGAGTTAGCGACTTGCAGGACCTTTGCTGAGAGAACGGGATCCATCAAGATCGACGTCTCTATTTCAGCCATGCTGGTGTTGGCACGGCTGACAAGGTTGTATATCCTTAGCGCCACCGGGGGGAAACTTGTTGCTTCAATTATTTCGATGATTTTTTTGTCAATCTTTTTTTCTACCATTGCAGGTCCTTACGATTAATTTATAAGTTATGCATATTATAGATAATAATCCCAAGAAAGGAGAAGTAAATAGAGACCCCGACAGCAATGAAATCCGTCGGCTTCCATAAAGGGTGGGGTGGAAAAGATCTGGAGAGGGAAGGTCCCTCTCCGAGGCCTTGCTTTTTAAAAAACCTTGGCCGAAATTTTTAGCAACGCTTCGCCCGTGAAAAATGGGCAATACCTGAAAGCAGTTCTGAAGCAATATATCTCCATTTCGGAGATACTCGGGACGCGAAGCTTCTTTGAAGCGTCGCACAATCCGACGGATGTTTCTTTAAAGCATGGGCAGTTCATTGGGATGCTCCTTTCTCAGTATAAAAATAATAAATCTCTGCTATTTATAATCAAATATATATGTATTAAGTTGATGTATGGTATCGGGCAAAGACTGTTTTTATTGTCAGATTTTGCAGTCAACGTTTGTAAGAAGATTCCCTACAAAGACCGTTTCGATCGTAATGCGGCGCCAAACTAAGTGCCATGTTGGTTGAGTGGACGATGAGAAGGCAAGATATTATTTCTTCCCTGGATTCTGTATACTTATAACAGAGCTAGCGGGAAGGTGCCTAGTCCTCATTTTTATAAAAGATGATGGCTGACAGGCTGGGGATTTGAGACCAAAAATGAATAATGGAGAGGATAGGCATCATATGGAGACCGATGCGGAAAATGCCTTCCCCGTCAGGGATAAAATTCAACAGTTATCGAATCTTCCAAGTCTCGCAGTAGTCAAATATCAGCTGGTCAAGGCCCTTAATAAGGACAATACCTCAATTAACGATATCTCCGATATTATACGCCATGATCAAGCCATTGCTTCTCGTGTCATCGCGGTGGCAAATTCCGCGTTTCTTGGATATCCCGGTAAGATCAACGCTATCGAACAGGCCGTCATGTTACTGGGTTTTGACCTTGTAAGGAGCATTTCCCTAGCTGCTTCCATTTTCAATGTGTTTGCCAGTCAGTACGGCAATTTTAAGCAGATGTGGGCCCACTCATACGTCGTCGGTAATATTGCAGCGAGTCTCTGCAACAAAGTATCCGGCAAAGAGAGGAGTGTCTGTTTTCTTGCCGGTCTGCTCCACGACATCGGGAGGCTCATACTTTTAAAGGTAATCTCTGACAGTATTATGGATACGAAAGTCCATGATCTGATAAAACTGAAAGGCGAAGGCCTGCTGAAAGCCGAAGCCAACGTGTTTCGATGCACGCATCCTATGGCCGCAAAGTGGTTTTTAGATCACCTCTGTTTTCCCGAAGAAATCATAGTCCCGATCGAAACACACCATTTTGTCATATTGGCAGGGCCTCATGCAAAGGTTTCCAATGTGATTTTTCTTGCAGAGGGTTTGTCTGATCTTGTCTACCCCCAGGTTATCCATGATGGCCAGTGGACCGATGAGCATCAAAGACTTTTCAATGAGAATGGTCTTAATGATAAAGATATCGATGATCTTAAGGCTATGGTGGAGAAGGAACAATCAGCGATTGCACAATTTTTTGATTTGTAGCTCTATCCAACCCAGATCGTTTTTCTGAACTCTTTCATCCCTTCGACAATATGGTTAGTTGTGCCGCGGTAGCCGACTTTGAGCTCGGATTCAAGACCGAAATACTTGAGGCAGGTGCCACAGGTGAAAATCTCGACCCCCATTGATTCGATCTCTTTCAGAAGGGGGATGAATTCGTCGCTGACCGTAGTAAGTCTCACGCCGGCGTTGAGAAATATAATGGTGTGGGGAAGCTCCTTCGTGACCTTGATGGTCTCGAAATAACCCTTCATGAGGATCGTGCCAAGTTCTTCAACCTTCCCCATCGTATCTGAGGCGATAATGACAAGGATGTCTTTTTCGAGTCCTTTTGGGGAGTCTTTGGCCAACGGGACATCACAGACGTAACCTTTGACAATCCTGACGCGCCAGTATTTCTCTTCCTTTGCAGATTCGGCATAGAAGCCGCACTTTGTAGAGAACCGCTTGAGGTTTGCGACGGATGCCTCATTGTCCACAAGAATCTCAACCGTTCCATCGCTGACTTTTGCGAGGGCTTCCTCTGCCATTATCACGGGCTTGGGACAGGCAATGCCCCTGGCGTCAATAGATGTTACGGTTACACTTTCCATAATACTGATAAATTAACCGTAACGGGCGAATTATATCTAATAGTTATTTCCGATAATATGATGACTATAGATAGGTGGATGCTAAAATTCAGCCTTTAAGTCCTTTTTCTTCAAGACGGGCTTTCAAGAGTTCTCCAAAGCTGCTCAGGCCGCTTTCCGATTTCGATACTTTAGCCGATGCATCGCGGTAGCTCTTGAGATCATCCTCTTCTTCTTTATGAAGTACCCCTTTTCTGCTGAGGGTAACCCTGGTGTTTTCAGGATCGACATCAAGGACGAGGACTTTCATGATATTTCCCTTGAAAAAAGTTTTTGTATGGTCAGTGCCACGCGGTGTACCCATTTCAGAATTGGGAACGAGGCCGGTAACGCCATCGCCGATTTTGACAAAAATACCGAAAGGCATAACCTTGTCTACTTCTCCATCGATAACTTCCCCAGCGGAGGGATAGGTGATCGTCTTTGGTGCAGATTTTGGCTGTACCGAGAGGGAGATTTTCCGTGACTGAGGATCAACTGACAGCACGTAGGCTTCAATTATTTGCCCTGTTTCTACCGCTTCTTTGGGATGGTTGATGCGCTTGCCGGTCCCGAGATTAGAGAGGTGGATCAATCCGTCTATCCCTGCCTCGAGATTAACAAACGCTCCAAACGGCGTCAGGCGGACTATGGGGCCTGCCACCTTACTCCCCGCCGGATATCTTTCCGAGATACCTTCCCATGGGTCGGGCTGCATTGACTTCAAACTCAGTGTCAATCGGTTCTTTTCCCAGTCTATTGATATCAGCTTTACCGTTACCTCCTGACCGATGGATAGGAAGTCTCCGGGTTTATTGTTTTTTGCCCATGATATTTCACTTGCCGGAATCAGCCCTTCAATACCTCCGATGTCGACAAAGGCACCGAAGTTCTGCAATGAGCTTATCTTGCCAGCGATCACCATTCCTATCTGAAGAGAGTCCTTCAGTCGGTTGACCGCAGCAGCCTTCTCTTCTCGGAGTAATACGCGTCGTGACAGGACTATCGTGCGGCCCCCTTCCTTAAATTCGATCACCCTGAACGGGAATGCGCGCCCGACATAGAGTCCGCCCTCGCGGCCACCTTTCAGATCAATTTGGGAGAAGGGGCAGAAGCTCTTTATTCCGTCAATGAAAACTTCGAACCCCCCCTTGATCTCTCGTTTGACCTCGCCGATGACTGCTTCTCCTGACTCAAAGGCGTCGCGAAACTGGGCGAGTTTGACCGTAGATTGGCCACGGACGAGAGTTGTCATCTTCATAGCTCCGTCGACAACGGCAACAAAGTAGGCCTCGACTTGATCTCCTTCTTTGACAGTAATATTTCCGTTTTCTTCCCTGAATTCACTTGTATCGATAACGCCCTCGCTTTTGCCTCCGAGGTCGATGTACACAACTTCTCCTGATATGCCAACGACCTTCGCTTTAACTCTTTCACCCGGAGTAAGCCGAGCCTTTCGCGAAGAACTCTTTGCAAGCAGCTCGGCAAAGCTCTCCTGTCCTGCCGGTTCAATATCCTGGGCTGGTGTGTCAGCGCCAATCATTTCGTTGCTGTCCATATAGATAACCCTCTCATTTATTTTTGACACAATCAGGGATAGTGCCTGTCGATATATCCTTAAAAAGGGGAATCATGCAGTTTAAAGGATTTGAACAAATAGAGTCAAATCCTGAGATGAAGAGATTGGGGTTTTACCTTGGGTATTGAGTGCGTTATAATAGTAATCATGAACGAAGAGCAACAAAAGAAGCATCCCTGTCCTGACTGCTCGTTCTGCCAGTGCTGCAGCGCGAGCCGTTGCAACATGTGCCGTCCCTCTGGGTGCAAGAAAAAGAAGAAAGAGGAAAAGGACAAGAAGGACAAGATCCACCGCCCGCTTTTTCAGAATTTCTGATTAGCTAATCCGGCAATTTGTTGCCCACAAAATCACTGCATTGAGAGGTGTGTATAATATGACTGCAGAAAAGATGGAGTTCAAAACCGAGGTCAAACAGCTCCTTGACCTCATGATCCATTCGCTCTATTCTCACAAGGAAGTATTCCTGCGTGAACTGATTTCCAATGCGTCCGATGCCATTGACAAGGCGCGCTACGAGTCCCTGACCGACAGTGACGTCTTGGAAGCTGAAAATGAATGGAAAATAAAGATAAGCGTCGACAAAGAGGCCGGGACACTGACTGTGAGTGATAATGGCATCGGCATGACGAAGGTAGAGACGGTCGAGGCACTCGGGACTATCGCCCATTCCGGGACTCGCGAATTTCTAAAATTTCTCCAGGAAAAAGAGATAAAGGAAAACCCCGAATTGATCGGTCAATTCGGCGTTGGGTTCTATGCATCCTTTATGGTCTCCGACCGGCTCACCGTCATATCGCGAAAAGCGGGGTCGAAAGGTGAGAAGGCCGTAAAATGGGAATCAGCGGCAGATGGGACCTTTACGGTAGAAGAGGCAGAGAAAGCTAGCAAAGGCACCGATGTTATCCTTCACATCAAGGAGGAAGACAAGAAGTACTTGGATGAATGGGAGATAAAAGGTGTCGTAAAAAAGTATTCCGATTTCATCGAACACTCCATTGTGATGGATGTCGAAAGGGAGCAGGAAAGCTCGATCGAAAAGGGAAAGAAGATAACAGTGAAGGAAGAGGAGGTGCTGAATTCCCGCAAGGCACTCTGGCTCCGGGATAAGTCGGAGATAACCACCGAAGAATACAATGAATTCTATCGCCACATCTCCCACGACTTCGCCGATCCCCTTAAGGTGATCCATTACAGGGCAGAGGGCACGTCCGAATTTGCCGCTCTTCTCTTCATCCCTTCTCTGGCCCCTTTTAATATACTTTATCAGGATTATAAGATCGGTCCGACGCTCTATGTAAGGCGTGTGAAGATAATGGAGCACTGCGAGAACCTGATACCGCCTTATCTCCGTTTTGTCAGGGGCGTGGTGGATTCTTCCGACCTGCCTTTGAATGTTTCCAGGGAAGTACTCCAGAACAATAGCCAGGTGGAGATTATTAAAAAGAACATCACGAAAAAGGTTCTGGACCTTTTGGGCGAGATGAAGACGAATGACTACGACAGCTTTGTGAAGTTCTATAAAGAGTTCGGCAGGGTCCTGAAGGAGGGCATACATATAGATTTTGTGCGGCGCGAGGCGATAGCGGAAGTGCTTCTTTTCCAGTCCACCAAGACAGGGGCAGATGCTTATACGACATTTGATTCATATTTGCAGGGCATGAAAGAGGGGCAGGAGGACATTTATTACATCGGGGGAGGTTCACGCGAAGAAGCGATGAAGTCCCCCCATCTCGAGGCATTTAGGGACAAAGACTTTGAGGTCCTCTTCATGCTCGATGATATCGATGATCTGATCTTCTCGGGTTTTGAGTACAAGGGCAAAAAGCTTAAATCGGTTTTGAGGGGTGACATACAGCTTGGTAAGCAATCAAAAGACGAAGAGAAGAAGAAATACGGCAAGCTCATTGAATTCATCAGGGAACAGCTTAAGGAAGATGTAAAAGACGTGAGGCTTTCGGGACGATTGAAGGACTCGGCCTGCTGTCTTGTATCCGACGAAGGGGACGTCGATCCGCGGATGGAAAAGTTCCTGAAAGCGATGGGGCAGGAAGTCCCATCGGGAAAGCGGATACTTGAAATCAACCCGGACCATCCTCTTTTCGAAGCGATGAGCGGGATCTTCGACAAAGAGGGGGGAACTGTATTGCTCGGAGAATATTCCGGCCTGCTTTATGATCAGGCATTGGTGATGGAAGGCTCACGGCCGAAGGACCCTGCTGCGTTTTCCAGGGCGCTTTCAAAACTTATGGCTACAGCCTTGAAGGATTAGCACCCAATGAAGCCTTCGGCCGGAAAGAAGAACAATCTCAAGAATATCGTTTGGAATCTCACTTCTCTCTTTGAGAGTGATAACTCTTCCCGAATCAAAGAGAAGAGGAAGAAACTCGAGATGGAGAGTCGCCGGTTTGTCGATACATGGCGTGGCAGAAAGGACTATCTTGAAGATCCTGTAATCCTCAGTCAGGCACTCGACGAATACGAGCGATGGATGCGCCGCCTCGGTGCTGACGGCGACGAAGGTTATTATTTCTGGCTCCGGACCCAGCAGGACCAGAATTCCGCGGAGCTTAAAGCCAAATATAACAAGATTGAAGAATTCGGCAAAAAGATAGAAAATGATATGCGCTTTTTTTATCTGCGTTTGTGCAAGGTCCCGAGAAGCAGACAGAAGATGTTTCTCGAACACCCCAGCCTTGCCAACTACCGGCATTTTATAGAAAGGGCCTTTGCCGAGTCGAGATATCTGCTGAGCGAAGCTGAAGAGAAGATCATGAGCCTCAAGTCGTCGACCTCTCACTATAACTGGGTAAAGATGACCTCCGGCTTTCTCGTCAGGGAAGAAAGAAGCGTGCTTTTGGAAGACGGGGCGAAGTCCCGGAAGACCTTTTCGGAGATACTGAGCCTCATGAATAGCAGAAACAAGGCGGTAAGGGATTCGGCGGCTAGAGCCTTCAACAATATCCTTGCAAAGCATGCCGCTGTCGCCGAGGCTGAGATCAATGCAATTCTGGCAAATAAAAAGACGGACGACGAGTTAAGAAAAATAGCCAGACCGGATCTTGCTCGGCATATCAGCGACGATATGGAGAGTGCGGTGGTCGATTCCCTGATTGGGGCGGTAGTCAGGAGGTTCGATATCCCCGTCCGTTTTTACGAGTTTAAGGCTAAGCTCCTGAAAGTTAAGAAATTGAAGTATCATGAGCGGAACGTTGAATACGGAATGGCTGACAGGAAATTCGTTTTCTGGAATGCAGTCGAACTCATCAGAAAAGTCTTTGCAAGGCTTGACAGCGAGTTTGTTCTGATATTCGCTTCCTTCCTAAAAAATGGGCAGTTTGATGTTTTCCCTAGAAAAGGTAAGTCGAGCGGGGCCTTCTGCGCCCACCACCTGATATCTCACCCAACTTATATCCTTCTGAATCACACTGATACTCTAAACGATGTGTTGACCTTGGCACATGAAGTGGGGCACGGCATCAATAACGAGCTCATTCGGAAGAGGCAGCATTCCCTCTATTTCGGCACGTCCCTTTCGACTGCTGAAGTGGCGAGTACGTTCATGGAGGATTTTGTACTTCAAGAGATACTGAAAGAGGCTGACGAAGAATTGAGACTTGCTCTGATGGTGAACAAACTGAATGATGACGTTTCGACGATCTTCAGGCAGGTCGCCTGCTATCGCTTTGAACAGGAACTTCATGAGAAGTTCAGGAAGAAGGGGTATTTATCGAGTGAGGATATTGGCGGAATATTTCAGAACCATATGGCGAGCTATATGGGAGATCACGTCGAGAAGTCTCGAGGCTCTGAGAACTGGTGGATTTATTGGGGGCACATACGGTCATTCTTCTATGTCTATTCTTACGCAAGTGGACTTTTGATCTCCAAGTCGCTCCAGAGCGATGTCAAAAAGGACCAGAAATTCATCGGCAACGTAAAAGTCTTTCTATCGGCGGGACTATCCGATTCGCCCAAAAATATATTTGGTAATCTGGGTATCGATATAGGAGACGCCGGTTTCTGGGGGAAGGGGCTTGATGAGGTAGACGTACTTCTGGGGGAAACTATAGCCCTGGCTAAGAAGCTGAAGAAGATCGATTAGCCCTCTGTCTCATCCGCCGTCTTCCTCGGCCATATTTTCAAGCATATTGTATTTTTCGCGTAAGGCAACCTCGACCGCCTCGGGCACGAGGCCGGCTATCGAACCACCGAAAGAGGCGACCTCTTTAACGATGGTGGAACTTAGGAAGGAATATTCCTCAGAGGGCATTAGAAAGACCGTCTCAACGTTCACATCGAGGCGACGGTTCATAAGCGCTATCTGCAGCTCGTAATCAAAATCAGAAACTGCCCTTAATCCCCTGATGAGCGCAATCCCTCGTCTTTCCCGCGCGAACTCAACGAGCAGACCATGAAAAGAATCAACCCTCACATTCTTATATTTCTTGACGGCGTCCCTGATCATTGATATTCTCTCCGAAAGGTCAAAGAGAGGCTGCTTTTTGGTGCTCGGGGCGACCGCGACGACCAACTCGTCAAAAATCCGCAATCCTCTCTCAATAAGATCAAGGTGTCCGTTGGTAATGGGATCGAATGTTCCGGGATAGATGGCGAGCTTCTTTCTCATGGACTTTTCCTTTCCTGTTATGGAGTAAGATCGATTAGCCTCGCTCACCTTCCCTCAAACTAAGGGGAGGACTGGCTATGTATTCATAGAGCGTCAGGGATGCATCGCCGTAACGGTAGTTTTTTTTCCACTTAAGGTTCGTCAGAGGAAACGACAAAGTCTTCTTCGATGAATGTTCAACGATAACAATCCCATCGTCTGCCAACAGTTTCGATTTGTCGATAAGTGGCAGAATCCGGTCCAGTTCATCAGAAGTATAGGGGGGGTCTAGAAAAATGATGTCGTAAGCCTCAAGGGCGGTTTTGTTAAGGAATGAAGCAACTGTGGTCTTTACAACCGAGGCCCGTCCAGTGAATCCGAATTTACCGATCAGATCCCTGATTATCGCTACTCGTGTAGCATTATTTTCAACCAGGACGACATGATCGGCTTCCCTACTTAATGCCTCGATCCCAACCGCACCCGTACCGGCATAAAGGTCAACAAACCGGCTTCCAACTACCCTTTCGCTCATGATGTCGAAGATGGCTTCGCGGACTTTAGCGGCAGTCGGCCTCAGTTCGTCGTTGCCACCTTTACCGACAAAGGCCTTCCGTGTGCCGACCTTTCTTCCTTTTGCAGTGCCGCCAGATATTCTCATTGGTTTCTATGAAAGGGCCGGGTTGATAATGAAATTTTCCTTGGGTTCGTAACCCTTGATCTTGACAGTCCTGCCCTCTACGGAGAGCCGTCCTTCAGAATAGAGTCTGATGGCATACGGGAATATTTTGTGCTCGAGTTTAAGTGTCCTTTCGGAAAGGGTATCCTCAGTGTCATCCGGCGAGACAGGAATTGCCGCCTGAATGATGATCGGTCCGGTATCCATGCCACCATCGACAAAGTGTACGGTGCATCCGCTGATCCTAACGCCGTAGTCGACTACCTGTTTCTGCCCGTGAAGCCCTTTGAACGAGGGCAACAGGGAAGGATGGATGTTCATAATCCTGTTTGGGAAAGCATCGATCAGCGGCTTTCTTACGATCCTCATGAAGCCAGCGAGGATAACAAGGTCCACATCCCACTTTTTTAGTTCGTCGGCGATTTTCACATAGAAGTCGTCCTTCAAAGTGAAGTCACAGGGGTTGAGATATAAGTATTCGACAGAATGCCTTTTTGCGCGATCGATGACATACGCATCAGGGTTATCGGTTATCAAAAGCCTGATCGAGGCCTTAAGATTGCCTGCCTCTATTTCATCGATTATAGACTGGAAATTAGAGCCACGGCCTGATGCAAGAACGCCAAGGTTAAGCATGCGATTTTATCTCTCTTTCGAGCTTAGTTCGTGAACGGACTCAACCACTGAGACCGCATTCCCCACGGGAGTCTCGGGCAGGATACCATGGCCGAGATTGAAAATATGACTTCGCGCATTTTTGGCGCCCTTGAGAATGTGGGATGCTCGCTCTCTTATGAGATCGCGGGTGCCGAACAGGATACAGGGGTCGAGGTTCCCTTGGACCGAGCAGCCTGCGCCAAGGGTATTGACCGCATCGGCGATATCTATACGCCAGTCGAGCCCGATGACATCAGCCCCGCTCTCTTTCACAAGCGGGAGCATGGCACTTCCATTAAAGGCAAAGTAGATGATCGGGACCCTGGCATGTAAAGCGGTTATAATTTTCTGTACATACGGTAATGCAAAGAGCTTGAAATCGAGCGGAGAGAGGGACCCGACCCATGAATCAAAGATCTGTACCGCACTTACGCCAGCATCGATCTGGGCCGCGAGATAGCTGATTACCGTAACGGTGAGCTTGTCCATGAGTTTATGAAAGAGTAAGGGATTTTGATACATCATCTTTTTCGAGTTGAGGAAATTCTTCGTGCTCCCGCCTTCGATCATATATGTAGCAAGTGTGAAAGGCGCTCCCGAAAAGCCGATTAGCGGTACTTTGAGCTGTTTCAGCAAAAGCTTGATCGTCTCAGCGACAAAGGGGACATCGTCATCCGGGTCTATATTGCGCAGCCTTAAAAGCGATGGCTCGTCCCTGACGGGATTATAGAGTATCGGACCTTTTGCTTCCGAGAACTCGAGCTTGATCCCCATGGGCTCTATAGGAATAAGAATATCCGAGAAAAGAATTGCAGCATCGACTTTCAAGATGTCCACCGGCTGGAGAGTCACTGCGGCGGCGAGTTCAGGCGTCTTGCAGAGTGTGAGGAAATCGACTTTTTCCCTTATCTTCCGGTATTCAGGCAGATATCTGCCTGCCTGTCTCATGATCCATACTGGAGTATAGTCAGTTCTTTCGCCCCGACAGGCTTTTAAAAAAGTATCGTTCACTGAGCCTCCTTTTTCGCCCGGCGTGGAATATAATTACAAAAGGGTTCTTCAGCAAGATAGTCACCATGGACCGCATAAGCCCGGGCCCTGCATCCGCCGCATACATTCACGTATTCGCATGCGCCGCATTTGCCTTTGTAACTTTTGAAATCTCTTAGCTCCCGGAAGAGTGTGGAATTCTCCCAGATATCCATGAATGATTGTGTTTGCATATTCCCTGCAGGCTTGGGAAAATAGCTGCATGGCAGGACATTGCCATCCACGTCAATCAGGCAGATGAGTTGTCCAGCGAGGCATCCCTTTGATCCACCTGTCGAGAATTTAAGAGTCCGTCTCTCGAATTTTTCGCCTTCCTCTTTTGCCTTCTGAAGCACTATGCGGTAATAGTGGGGTGCGCAGGTAGGCCGCACCAGCATTTCAAGTTCGTCCTTTTCCATCCCATAGTGCCAATCGAGAATATCTTCATAATGTTCCTTGGTTATGAGTTCATTCATGATCTCCTCTCCCCGGCCGGTGGGAACGATCATGAACAAATACCAGGCGGTCGCGCCGATCTCTTTGGCGAGCTTATATACCTTAGGAATCTCTTCCTCGTTTCTTTTGGTGAAAGAAGAGTTGATGATGAACTCGATGCCATATTTTTTGAAGAGTGCTGCAGCGTGCATTACTGCAGCAAAGGCACCCTTCTCATTCCTGAAATCATCGTGGACCTCCGGTGATGCCCCATCGAGGCTCATCGACACGATCTTAATACCCGATGTCTTTATCTTTTCGCAGACATCATCAGTCACAAGGCTTCCATTTGTCGCCATGCACATCCTGAGGCCCTTCTCGGTCCCGTACTTGGCGATGTCAAAAACATCGCCCCTCAGAAGGGGCTCGCCCCCTGAAAGCACTACGACTGGGTTCGCATAACTCGAAATATCGTCGAGCATGCGATAGGCCTCCTTAGTCGGGAAATCGGGATGCTCCTTGACGACCATCTCCGATGAAGAGCGACAATGAACACAGTGAAGATTGCACCTACGCGTTATTTCCCAGGCTATCCATTTCGGCGTGAATTCCATAGTCTTTATTATACCTTAAAGAAGAGGAATCATAAACCTGCTGGAGGCTGATATCGCATAAAACGTTATGCATGTTGCCGAATGACAATGCTGTGCCAATCATGTGTGAGAATCGAAAAGTCATCCAAAATATGAGATATATTGGTATTAAAGTGTCTGAAGACGTTATACTATACAAACATACTCGATGATAACGTATGAAAAACAGTCCTTATCCTGTCACCTACCCTTTCATCCTTGGACTGTAATAATTTAACAATCAAACAGGCATATGACTGACCTGCGATCCCATAATCGTCTTCACGGCGTTACTCTGGCAATGATTCTTGCCCATCTGGTTGAGCATTATGGATGGCATGAAATGGGAAGAATTATCAATATCAGATGTTTCAATAGTGATCCGAGTATTATGTCCAGTTTGAAATTTCTCAGAAAAAGCCCTTGGGCAAGAAAAAAAGTTGAGGATTTATATCTTCGCATAAAAATCCAGGAAAAATAAAGTAAGGAGTTGAAATGAATATACTAGTACGAAATTTGTCCAAGGGAGTGACCGAAAAGGAATTAATGCAAGTGTTTCTGCCGTTTGGAAAGATAAAGTCTCTTAACGTGGTCATCGACCAGTTAACTGGCAAGTCAAAGGGATTCGGGTTTGTTGACATGCCTACAGATTCTGAGGGAGCTGCAGCGATCAAAGCGCTTAACGGCAAACTCATCCACGGACAAAAGGTTAGGGTGAAAACGACTACTCAAGGTTTGAGATCTACTCGGAACAGTCCTGACAGAGCGCATCCGGAGCGCTTTGAGGGGAGGGAGACCAAGGGTGCGAGCAAAGTGAGAAAAAGCGGCACGCCAGGCGCCAAACGCCAGAAACCTCATCGTTAAGAGAAGTTTTGTGACTCCCACAGATGGGTTTCAATGGCACCGAGAAAGGGCCTGAGGCTTTCGGGGCGCGTTGCTGAAACGGCTGTTGCATCGTACCGTAGAAGGATATGGGTTACCGTATCGGCGGGGAGTTTATCTGCCTTATTAAATACAAGAAGCTTCGGTTTGTCTCCCACCTTGAGGTCCTTAAGTATGTTTTCGACCGATTCGATGTGCTGTTCAAAGCGGGGATTCGATATGTCCACGAGGTGGATAAGGAGGTCCGCATCCTCAAGTTCCTCAAGGGTCGACTTGAAAGCTGCCATAAGGTCTTTCGGTAGGTCCCGAATAAAGCCTACTGTGTCTGTGATGATCACTTCACGTTCTTTTGGAAAGCGCAGGCGCCTACTTGCCGTGTCGAGGGTAGCGAACATTTTGTCTTCAACAACTGTGCCGCTTTTCGTAAGTGTGTTCAGAAGCGTAGATTTGCCGGCATTGGTATATCCGACGATCGAGACTATCGGCAGCCTTGCCGCAACTCTCCGCTGTTTTCTCTGTTTGCGTGCCTCACTCAGTGTTTTTAACTCTCGTTCGAGATGAGAAATCTTTTCACGAATGCGCCGCCTGTCGACCTCAAGCTTTGTCTCGCCTGGGCCCCTTCCACCGATTCCTCCCATAAGACGTGACATTGCAGTCCCTTTTCCGGTAAGGCGCGGGAGCATATATTTGAGCTGTGCGAGCTCAACTTGGACCTTACCGTCCCGGCTGTGTGCCCTACGCGCAAAGATATCGAGGATGAGTTGCGAACGGTCGATGACCTTAAGTTCGGTTGTTTCAGTGATGGCCCGTATTTGCGAAGGCGAAAGGTCCTGATTGAATATGAGGAGAGTTGAACCCTTGTCCATGCCGTTCATTATTATCTCTTTCAACTTGCCCTCACCCATCAGATATTTCGGGTTGATCTCCTTCAGTCTCTGGATAAAAGCATCCAGTACGATGACGTCACTTGATTCAGCGAGTTCCTTCAGCTCCTCCATAGATTCTTCAAGCTCGTACCGCGGTTTCGTGGATGCACTGACGAGGATGGCCCTTTCTCGCTTGTCGCGCTGGCTTATCGTTCTTTGGCGTTCCATCTCAGCTTCGAGGTTCTCGATGAATTCTGCGAAGTTCAGATCATAACGGTAAAAATCGGATGAGATGATTTCATGTCTTATCTCGGAACCCTGCGGCATGAGATGAGCGGAATGGATTTTATCGGGCAGCCCATCCCTGACGGTAAGGGCGGCGATCATGTCGAAACGAAGGAGTGCCAGGTCCGTGATGTCTTCACGATTGAGCGGCTCATCCCGCAGATGAGTGTGGATGAAACGCAATCCCCTAAGGGCTTTTCTTCCGAGCGGGAAGCCTTCCAGTTCTGGGATGAAAACACCATGCGCATCTCCTACAATCACATGGGTGATCGCACCGCTTCTGTTAGCAACAATGCCGAGCTGCTTGCCCGTTTCAAAGGAAATGCCGGCAAGATAACGGGCAAGTTCCTGAGTTATAACTTTGTCGGGGGGAATCCTGCGGCGATAGACCTTCTCAAGGAGCTGGAGAAGGCTTTTTTTGAGACCTGTGGTATGTCCGTAAAGCGTCGCTATTTTAAGAACCTCATTATAGTTGATTTTAACAGATGGAGTTGTTCTTGACAAGATTCCAAAGGTTGGTAGAATAAATACAGATTAAAGAACTTTTATTCACAGGAGGAGCAAATATGGGCTACACGCAAGTTGGACTTGAGGAGAAGATACTGGAGATGTACCCCGCGATAGGGAAGAACGGGATCTCCGTGGGAATGAGCTTCGATGAGGGGAAAAATGCCTGGATCATCAAATTCAAGAAAGATGGCAAGGAACTTACGACCCATCTTGAGAAAAAGGATGCAGATGATTGCATGGACAACATAAAATGCGTCTACCTCGGAATTCAGGTGGAACAATTTATCAAGAACTTCGAGATGAGGAAGTGAATCCGACATACGTGTTTCCCATAGAGTTCTCTCTATCAAAGATGGCCAGAAAACGCCATGGCTTTTAAGCCAGTGGATGATGTGGTCGCCCATATGTCCTCACGGACTGCGCCGAGGAAGTCTTCTATCGGCAGAGCACTGTGTGTTTAGGACTGTGCTGCCGGAGACTCCCCCAAGAAACCACGGCGCTAGACGGCGGAGCCTCATGTACCACGTGGGGACAGCATTCAACTATTACCGAGCTGGCAAGATGGGGCAACGTTAGATTTGCAACTATGCAATATGTCCCATATAGCGCTAGAGTATTAGCTTCCAATATGAAGTCGCGTGACTCAAGTAATCTCTAAGCATTGCTGAACGTTCAAGGCCTTTGTCTGTATGACTTCTTGTTATTATTGATATTTAATTGAGAAAATGGTAGATTTGGGAGTACATATTCACAGATAGACTTGATTGCCGGAGGGCTTATCCTATGGGGATGAAGGAACGTATCGCTGCGTATTTGAAGGTTGACAAAGAGTTGCTTATTGTTTTTCTCTTGGTTGCAATCTCTGGCTTTATCTTTTTTTTCATTGCTAATCAGCGTGCTTTTCTGAATTTATTTTATCTGCCCGTTATTGTTGGAGCATTCTTTTTTGGGAAAAGGTATGCGACGCTTTCTGCTACATTTTCTGTCCTATTAATCGTACTGATATCATTAATTTATCCGGACAATTTTCTCAGTGTTTCAAAAGATCCCATCTCGAAGTGGCTTGATATTGCGACATGGGCGGGGTTTCTTGTCGTCACCGGATATTGCATCGGACATCTCTATGAGAAAAAAGAAAAAGCCATCGACGAGATCAAAACAACGTATCGGGGCATTATGGAGATGCTCTCCCTCATCATCGATTCCGTTGATCAGGAGACGCAGAGTCATTCAAACAGAGTCTCTACCATAGCCGTAATGCTCTCACGCGCTATGAAGTGTCCCGAGTATGAGGTGGAAAACATCCGGGCAGCGGCATTGCTGCACGATCTCGGAAAACTGGGAGTAAGCAATGAAGTTTTACGGAAAATAGGAACTCTGACTGGTGAGGAGCGTGACATCATAAAGACCCATACCACGCGGGGAGTCGAAATTATGGAACCTCTTGGAGGGAAAGTTGTCCAGATATTACCCTATATCCTGTACCATCATGAACAATATGACGGAAGCGGCTATCATCGGATGGTAGGAGAAGACATCCCCCTTGGCGCTAGGATCATTGCAGTAGCGGATGTTTACGATGCACTTATGTCAGATCGCCCTTACCGAAAAGGCGTTTCTCCTTCAAAGGCGTGCGAGCATATCGTGGCAAACGCGGGCAAGTATTTCGACCCCGGGGTAGTGGAGGCCTTTGAGTCTATCTTGCCGCAACTTGAATCATTTACTCTGCATCAAATATAAGAAAGCGCTGCCACATTGTTCCCATCTTTTGCATGTTTATTTGAGTGCCGATTTGAGAGCGTTCCGGTAAAAGATATTCACGTACTCCTTGACCATTCTTCTAGCGCTGAAAGAAGGCGCCAAGCTGATGATCGCTTTTTTCATTAACTTGATCCAGTCTCGAGGAATGCCATCTTCATCGAGTTTATAATAGAGAGGGATAACCTGTTTTTCTAGTATTGAATAAAGCTCCTCCGCATCCGAAACGTCTCTCGTTCCTTCTAGAGTAAGCCCCTGTCCAAAAGCCCATCCGTTTTTACCATTGAAGCCTTCCGGCCACCACCCGTCGAGAATACTTAGATTCAGAACTCCGTTCAATGACGCCTTCATCCCACTCGTCCCACTTGCCTCCATGGGCGGCAACGGATTATTAAGCCAGACGTCTACCCCATGAGTCATGTACTGAGCCAATTGCTCATCATAATTTTCTACAAAAGCGATTCTGCCCCCCATCTCCGGGTCACATGCGAATTTGAAGATCTTTTGGAGGAGACGTTTGCCCGGATCATCAGCCGGATGGGCTTTGCCGGCGAAAACTATCTGGATAGGCCTCCAGCGGCTATTTAACAGCACTTTAAGACGGTCGAGATCGTGAAAGATAAGGTCAGCCCTTTTATAGGTAGCAAACCGGCGGGCAAATCCGATGGTCAGCGCCAGAGGGTCGAGCAGCGTCCCCCCGGCGACGATATTGGTCGGGCTTACGTGATCTTCTGCCCATCGCAGGCGGGCGCGATCTCTGATGAAATTAATGAGTTTGATCTTGTGCCAGTAATGGGTCTGCCATAACTCCTGATCGGGTATATCAGATGCCAACTCCCAAATTGCCGGGTTGTCATGGTCCTCAAGCCAGCCCGGGCCGAGGTATTTGTCGAAAAGAAGGTCCATTTTTGGTTCGATCCATGTGGGAACGTGAATACCGTTTGTAATTGAAGAGATGGGAATATCCTCATCTTTTGTGCTGGGCCATAGAGATCGCCACATACCACGTGCCACTTCGCCATGTCTTTTGCTAACGCCATTGCAGTACTTGGACATTCTTAGGGCGAAGGCAGTCATGTTGAACCCGGAGGACGGGGCTTCAGGATGAATACCCGGTTTGAGAAACGCGTCACGAGTGAGTCCAAGAAGCGGATAATAACTGCTGAAATACTTATCCATAAGGTGAAAGGGGAATACATCATGGCCTGCCGGAACAGATGTGTGGGTTGTAAAGACAGTGGTATCCCTGACGTACTGTAACGCATCGTCCAGACGAGTACCCTCAACAATGCACTCCCGAACCCGTTCTAGGATGGCAAAGGCCGGATGTCCCTCATTCAGGTGAAGTATGGAATGCTTTATTCCGAGAACATCCAGCACCTTACTTCCCCCTATCCCGAGTACAACTTCCTGACGTAGACGCAGTTCGATATCGCCCGCATAGAGACGGGCCGATATTGCCCGGTTCCACGGATCATTCATCTCGATGTCGGCATCCATCAGATATAACGGTATGCGTCCGACAGCCACTTTCCATACCGCCACGTAGACGGGTGGATCAATGAAAGGAACCTTAACCACAAGGTGTTGTCCTTTATCGTCGAATACCCTCTCGATAGGTGCCGCATCCCTGTCGAGGATTTCGTCAACGCCTTCCTGCCAGCCATCTTCGCGAATCTTCTGACGCAGATATCCTTCAGGATACATGAACCCGATGGCGACCGCCGGCACGCGTAAATCGCTGCACTCTTTCAGATGATCGCCCGCTAAAAAACCCAATCCTCCTGCATAGAATGGCAGGGAATGCTGCAGTCCATATTCCGCAGAGAAATAGGCGATCGGCAAACACTCAGGATCAGAAACATTTTGGCAGAACCAGCCGCCCGATGTATCCATCTCTTTGCGAAATAGGGCCAAGATTGCATCGTAGTGCCGCAGATATTGAGGGTCCTGTGCTGCTATCTTAAAAATGTCCGAAGGTAGATCATTGAGCATCTTGACGGGGTTGTGCCCGCTCTCTTTCCATGCAGCGCGATTGAGCATCTTGAACAGCATTCGTGCCGCTGGATGCCAGCTCCACCAGAGATTATACGAAAGTTCCGCAAGCCCCGATATTCTCTCAGGAAGATCAAAAGGCTGTAACTTTAAGCCGTCCATGATGTTTTTTACCTCATCGATGCCTTTTGCGATTATTATTAAATGGCTTTCGCATGATCATGTGATTCCAGTCGATGATTATAATACGAGCTTAAACTGAGTTTGCATTCCTTTTTCTGCAGCGTTTTTTCTCAATACCTCTACCCAGATCGTATCTCCTTTTTTCTTGTCAACGAGGAATATCTTAACGTCCGCAATGCTTGTAACGGGAACTTCATCTAAGGAAAGAATTGTATCTCCTTCTTCAAGTCCAGCTTTTTTGGAAATACTATTATCCGGAAACCCTGTTATTGTTACTTTACCTTTCTCTTCGTTCAGGAGTACCATCATTCGTACCGGTTTCGCCCCCTCGGTGTACCGTGGGAAGACGACATAGTCGGCTACGTCTTTGTCGAGATCAACATCACTCAAAATGACGGCATAACTGAGTCCGTTCCTTCTAAATGTCCTCTTGGGTATTCCTGACCCGTACAGCAGGTGACCGCTTCCCGCCAGGATAATCATACGGTAATCGGAATGTGTTGAGAGATATTTATCAGCTGATTGTGACATTGTCTCATCCCAGAGAATCTGTGACTGGAAAAAGAAATCGAAGTTGCGATCCTTTAGGGACGTATGTTTGGAAAATACTTTTTTTAGCCTTTCCCTGTACTGAACATCGGAAAAATCCATATCGGGAGGGATGTTTTCCTTGAGGTCAGAGGGCAGGGCATCAAGGCCATTTTTCGAGACGAGTTCCACGATTTCGCGTTCGATGTTGAGGGCGAGAATCGGTATCCTGTTTTCCCTTGCAAAATCGATGATCTGTTTATAAAGTTCATAATCGAAACTCCATCTTACGAAGTATTCAGTTTTCTTCAAAAATGTTTTACGGTCGATGGCCCCATTTATATAGTCGTCAAGCACTGACTGGTAAGGTCTCTGAAACATCTCCATTCCGATAACAATCTTTCTGTCTTTTTCGAGCAACCCCTGTATAACCTCGAGCTGTACGGCGTGGTGGGCATAGTTGGTATGTTCTTCGCCTACATAAACGATGCGCTTATCCCTGACATTGTCTATAACCTGGGATAGGCTCTTTACGTCGGGTACATGTACCGCCGGCGCGTCCGTTTCCAGTTCCATAATCAGTCCTCTCTTTGAAGGGGCCGTTTCTTTGAGTATATTCTTCCCCTTGCTGAAAGCCAGCCGGCTGAATTTTCCATAATGGAATATTTTGGGAAAAGCCGCGTCGGCCTCTTGACTGGATGCAGCACTGATGAGAGCGATCACCTTATCGGCATTGAACGGATTCTTGTCGACTGACATAGTGAACCCGCCGGAGGTTGTATCTCTGGGGATTACACCCCGAAATTTCTCCAACAGGGGATTGTCGTCGCCAAGGATGATAAAAGAAGAATTACTGAGATCGGCCTCGCTTATGGCTACAGTCTCTTTTATCATTGCTCCCTTTTTCTTGAAGGCATCTATTATATTTTCGTAGATAGTATTCTTTGAAACAGGAAGGCCCACCACGAGACTTTTATCGTCGATAATCCGTGCGATGATCGGCGGGAATTCTTCGAGGGAAAGCTTTCTCATGACATCATAATTTTCATCTATAACGATCTTTTCGGGCCGTTCTCTTGAGTACAACGTTATGGTGTTGACTGTTTTGTCGACCTTCCTGGGAATCGTCTCTTTGGCGCCCCCGGCATATATAGTTATCGGCACAGTCAAGTTAAAAGGTCCCTCTTCTTGTTTTAATGAAAACGATGTCTCATAGCCTTCGGCTTTCTGTCGCACTAAAGCTCTTCCGGCCTGCAGTTCTGGGATAATCGGTCTATCCAGCCACTGGTTGACGATATTTTTGAGCTCTATCCCTGATGTTGTTTCAAAGGATGAGATAAGAGCGCCCCAGGAAGCCATTCTAAAGGAATTCTTCTTAACGAAGTCCTTGAGGGCTTCATAGAACTTGTTATCGCCGAGCTCCTTTCTCAACATGTGAAAGAGCATCGCCGCTTTACCGTATCCTATCGTCTTGGAAGAAAAATCGGTCCTTCCCCTGAACTCCCTGAGCGGAAAGACATTGTCATTGTTGACGTAACTCTGGTAATCGATCATTATCTGCTTTCGGTAATCGGCACCGTTGCCTTTTTGCTCCTCATAAAGATAGTCTGAAAGATAGGTCGTCAGGCCTTCGGACCAATTGCCTTTTTTGTAGTCGACGTACACGGAATTGCCGAACCATTGATGAAGGATCTCATGGCCGAGCGATGTTTCGACGATAAAGGGCAATTTCACGACATCCCGGCCCAGGAGAGTGAAGGTCGGCATGGAATATCCGGTGGGTAAAATATTTTCGACTATCGAAAATCTTTGGTACGGATAGGGATAAATCAATTTTCGATACATATCAATGTATTTTTTTGCGTGTTCGACATACTGTTTCGCAAGATCCAGGTCTTCTTCGAAGAAATAGGCATAAAGGTCGACGGCTCCGGATCTGTCTCGAAGTACTTTGTATCTGTCTGACGCAACGAATGTCAGATGATCAACTGGATGGTCGAAAAAAAAAGTAAACTCCCGCTTTCCAGCCTTTATTGTTGAGGCGATGCGTTCGGCTTCCGATATTGCCTCGTAACTGTCGGGCAGGAGAGCGGTCAGTCTGTAAGTCATCAGGCCATCGAGGCGTGGATACCAGATCCCGGTGAGCGAGATCCCCTGTTCGCTGATGACATTATCGATTATATCATCCCTCGCCTCTTCTGCCCTGGATGGCCTGAAGGTGCCTTCATAGCCGATTTCGAGCACCCCTTCTTCCTTGGTTTTGATGCTTATTGTGTCTCGGCTGCTAGTAAATGCAATTTTTCTGCCGTTGATCGTCACGTCATGAATTGAGAGATGAGAGACATTGAAAACTAGTTCTCTATCGCCGGAGACAGCGATGCGCGCATGTCCTCTGATGCTGGAATGCAGGATATCGCATGAGACAGAGAGAGTGTATTCCGGTCCAATGAGGCCGGGATCATTCGATGCATCCGAAAAAGCCGCCGGGCACATCATCAGCAAGGCGATGACAAAATATATATATCTCATTCCCCCCCGCTTTATAATGAAATTTGAAGACTATACTATACAATATATACTATATCTAATATACAAAGAAATGAGGCTCAAGAAGACATTTTGAAACTGCAGCCTTTTGCCCTTGGAAGCGTATGACATCAGCGTATGAAGGAGTCTATATGTCTAAAGTCTATTTCACTTCAGCACGAGTAAAGAAGTGGAGATATTCTGAGAGCATGCCGGGCAAACTGGAACGATTGTTGCGGGAAATCAACCTTGCTTGCTATTTTGAGCTCAAAGAATGGGTAGCAGTAAAGACCCACTTCGGGTCAGAGGGAGCTCACCGGATAGTGCGGTCAATATTCCTAAGAAAAGTAGTCGATGCCCTGAAAATGGCGGGGACAAAACCCTTTGTGACCGATACGGTGCGAATTATGGGCCTCGATTATATTGAAGTCGCGAATCAGAACGGAATCAACCAGCTCTCGGTTGGAGCACCCGTGGTGCTTGCCGATGGCCTTTATGGGCAAGATAACATTATGGTGCAAGCAGGGGACATCCTCGGGGAGATCGCCATCGCCTCGGTGATCCACGATGTTCCTGCAATGGTGGTCTGTTCCCACGTAAAAGGGCATATCAATGCGGGATATGCCGGTGCCATCAAGAATCTGGCGATGGGCGGAGTAAGTGCACGACATCGGCATTGCGGATGGAAATGCGGCAGGGGTGCCATGCATACCATTGGAGAGGGAAAGCTCATTTGGGATGAACAGAAGTGCACGTTCTGCTATCAATGTGAAGAGATTTGCCCCCTCGACTGCATCGAGTTCAAAGATGGATGCCTGACATATGACAACGAACGATGCTGGCGCTGCGGAAGATGCACGAGGGTCTGCCCGGAAGGAGGCCTGACCCTTCCTGGGGATGATGAACTTTTCATGAAATCTCTCGCCGAAGCGACAAGGGCTGTGCTTGGCACTTTCAAGACAGGAAAGGTTTTGTACATCAATTTTCTGACCGAAATACAGCCAGAATGTGACTGCATGCCCGCTGCAGAAGTGCCGGTTATTCAGGATTTGGGTATCCTTATTTCGGCTGATATTGTGGCGATCGAACAGGCATCTATCGATATGCTGCTTCATTCGAAGCCATTGCCTTCCTCTGTTGCTGCGGATGAGAATATAGTGGATGGAGAGGATATCTTAATGAAAATTCACCATAAACCCTATATGCTTCAGTTAGAAGAGGCTGTTCGACTCGGCCTCGGCAATAGGGATTACGAGCTGGTAGAGCTGAACTGAGATTGTGGAGAGTGGACGCAATTATACGGTTGACCTTCGTGGAAATGGCGAGAAGTGCATTGCTGCTCTCGGATTGAAAGGAGCAACCGTGTATCCATGCAGAGAACGTAAAAGCGACATTTCAGAGCAAGCCTTCACCTGTCCCCGTTGTGGGGCACCATATCCCGCCCAGGACAAATGGGATGGAAGGGGATTCGAATATAAAACACAAAAAAACATTTTGAGTTTACTCCTCGTCCATATCTCGTTTAAATATCGCTCGAACGAGTGCCGGTCGTGGTCAAAGGCGTCATTGCAATCGGTCAGTTTGCGTGCGGGATCCTTACTATTTCTCAGTTTGGAATTGGCTTTATCAGCATTGGTCAATTCGCAGTTGCCGGGTATGCTCTCGCCCTGTTTGCGGTTGCCTTTGCCTTGATTGCACAAGTGGGGATATTCATTCATGAAGGTCATGGACAATTAGTGAAGAGCTTGATCGATCTAATGAAACTAAATAGGATGAGAATGACTGGCCCCGGCTATTAACAGGGAGGGACAATGAAATACCGCGGCATCAATCATCTTGCCTTGGCAACGGGGGATATCAACAAGACAGTACGCTTTTGGCGGGACTTACTGGGCATGCGGCTTGTTGCGGCGATGGGTAAGCCGGGATACCGGCAATATTTCTTTGAAGTATCTGCGGACGACCTCATCGCTTTTTTTGAGTGGCCTAATGTTGAACCGATCGAGGAGAAAGATGCAGGCAGAGTTAGCGAGGGGCCATTCGCTTTTGATCATGTGGCGCTTGGTGTCGAAAACGATGATACTCTCTGGAAGTTGAAACAAAAGCTGGAGGCGAACGATATCTGGGTTTCGGAGTTAATCGATAATAGTTTCATCCATTCCATCTTCACCTTCGACCCGAACGGCATATCCCTTGAATTCAGCTGCAGCGTGGAAAATATCGATATCCGGAGAAATCCAATAATCTCCGATGCATCACCGGCCGATGTGACAAAAGAAGGCTCTGAGCCGCAGCAGGGCAAATGGAAATCGGCAGAGCAGGAAACTCCTGCCGATGAACGTAAAATCTATCCTGGAGAGATGAAGAAGTACATCAAATAGTATTCCCCCAACTGTCAATGAGGTAAAAAGTTCTTTCTTCGTAAACGAATAAACGACAGTTTACGTATTCTGGTGAATCCATCCACTGAATCCGCCGCAATTCTGCTACCAGTTCCGGATAATTTGCAGCCTATTCCGACGGGATCCTGCCATCCGAAAACTTCAAAGGCTATTGCATAGTTTGCCCCGTAATTAACAGTCTCTTTTTGTGCGGTGTGTCTCTACTAAACGTTTTAAGGTATGCCGGGAAAGTGTTTAATTCCAGTCGTAACGTCTAAAATATGAGCGTGCAAGATATACCCGATCTAGTCGGCAACTGGCAGTCTAATCGGGCCGCCAATTTTGAATCATAAGTGATTCCGATGATTCAAGAGCTTCCCTGAAGGAAATTCAAGATTTGTCTGGCCGCACTCAACGTGATCGCGAGCCACCAGAATGCGAGCCACCAGAACGCGACTGCGACGGAATAGACGGCACCGAGTGGGAAGCAGGCGCTGATCTGTAAGCTCGCGCAGATGCGTGGCCAACTCCACTGCTTGGACGATGGTCACCGCCGCGATACGGCGCCACATGGTAGCCAGATTCCCAGCCACCGTAGACGACACCGGAGGGTTCATAGTAGCCCGGTCCAATAAATCCGTCGTCGTAGTATCCGCCACCATTTACCCCAATACAGCCGAACAACAGAACCGTCGCCGTACAGACCACGAAGGCAAGCGCTAATCCGCGTAAGAGTGAGATATTCACTTGGGCACCTCTTTACTGTCAGTGTCCGTCCATTCAAGCAATCCAAAGGGTGCCCCCAACGGGTCGGCGACCACCGCGACCTTTCCGCCATGGCGATCAATTCGCGGCTCAACCAGCACGCGGCCACCGAGCGCCACGACTTTTGCTGTCATCTTGACCGCATCTTCGACGCGTATGTAGTTGAGCCAGTGGGGATGAGCTTTGGGCCCCTTCGCACGCAGCGTATTCACGCTCGCACGAGCATAGTTGTCGCATGCAAGCAAGAGATGTTCGGCGCCCTCACTCGCGGGTAACTCGAAGACGTCATAGTCGAATAGCTTCTGGTAGAAAGCAGCAGCGGTCTCCGGATCGCTCGTGATTAACGAGCTCCAAATCCATTCTCCGGGTGCTGCCAGAACATCAGACGGATCACCGCTACTGGATGCGAGGACCGCAAAAACGGCTCCCTGTGGATCCGAGAAGACTGCTTCCCGGCCGCGGTCAGGGATGCTATGCGGTTCGAACAGCATCTTAGCGGCATTTTGCAAAGCAACCTTCTTGACTGCATCGACATCGCGCACGGCGAAGAAGCTCAGCCACGCTGGCTGTCGGTGCTCGTTCGCCGGGACTTTCTTGTGAATCAGTCCTGCGACCGGACGACCGTCGAGAAATGCCTCAGCGTACTCTGTCCCACCGGCCTGAATGTCGTGAAATGTCCAGCCAAACAGTCCCGCATAGAACAGTTTGGCTGCAGCGAGGTCCGGCGTTACCAATTCAACAAATATAATTTTGCCAACGTGATGTTCTTGGCTGGCTGGCTCAACAATCGCTGGTAACTGGATCGGTGCGGCCATGACCGGTACTGCACACGCAACGCCGAGAAGTACTGCGAGTAATCCCTGCCTAAGAAAATGTTTGACTCGATCAGGCTGCATTCTTTGCGGACTTATTTGATTTGGGTTGATTAAGTCAATCAGGGTTGATCTGTGTTGCCGATGCATCATGGTCTCCATATTGCGATCCGTAATATCATCCATATAATAGAATCTATATTTATTTATACAATAAAAAAAGACATTGTCAAGTTTTTCGGGTGGCCCTGAGAAGATCATTGGTAATCCGCGGGCATGTTGTTACTATACAAGGGACAACATGCACATTCGGGAGTCTGTAAAATTACAAATATTTGTATTTGAAATCCGCAATAAGCCTTAAAGCGTGAAGATTGGTTATTGCATTTTTATACGTAGCCGGTTTAACACGCTCCAGAGTACTATTATGCGGAATTACACGACCCTTTAAAGGCGAATTAACGCGAATCATTGCTTGATTACGCGGATGCAGGCCGATAGAATGTGAATAAAACAGAATGTTATATTGGAACTTTACTTAACGACTATAATAGCGAATTCGGGAGGTGCCTGAATGAGAACGATCAAGCTGCTTCTGGGGTGTATCATTATTACGGCATTGTCATGTGGAATGGCATCAGCAGACCTCACTGATGTCCCCCTTGTATGGAAAGCGGACAATAATGCACTTTTTTCTGATTCAACAACGCTCACTGGTCTGCTGACACACAAGATAAAGCTGGCGCCCTTTGGCGACTCACGTCCCAACAAACAGGAAATAGGAAAAAATATCGAAAAAGCAGAGGTTCGCACTGTTACCACAAAGGATAATGTGGCAGCCTGGTGCACCGACAGGATGAAAGATATCTTAAGGCAATATGGGATGTCTGTGGTGGAAAACGATGCAACGGTCATCATTAAGGCTGAACTCATCAATTTTTATGTTACTGAAAGTAACCTCTACAACGCTATTGTGACCCTGCGGGTATCGGCATCCGACCCAAAAGGAAAGGTCCTCTGGCAGGGAGTAATTTCTGCCCAAGCACAGCGCTTTGGCCGTTCCTATAAGCTTGAAAATTATCAGGAGAGCTTAAGTTACGCCTTTCTTGATGCAGTCAAAACCCTTCTGAACAATCAGGAATTCAACGCTGCAATCAAGAAATAGGAGGGTACCTGTGGATGAGTAGGTGGACACTTGCTTCAATCCCTGCGCATTGCCGGTTACAACTATCAGCATTTTCATGCTGCCCTCCTGCGGGGATTTCAGGAAGTATAGGTCGGTGCATATTTCAATCCGAGACGCAACTCTCCCCTGCCAACAGTGGCACTTTTGCGCCGGAACAGGCGGAAGGAATGAATCGGATCGACTGGCGGGAAATGAGCGGGGAATGCATGCAGTTATCAGGATATCTCCGGATTAAGCACAGATCTATTCTCATGAATTCTCTTGAGCCACTACTTCTTTGTATATCCTCTTCTGAAACGTAAAAAAGTCGGTAAATTCTTTATAAAACGCTGCCAGCTGTGGGGCGATTTCCAGATCATTGTTACATATTTCAGCAGGATCTTAGTTCTCGAAAAATAACGGCGATAGAATTCTCGGTGGCATTCTTCCAGCCGCTCTTTTGTGAATCCTTTGGGAACAAAGATAAAATTGAGGGCGTTCATCAACTCCCAGTTCTCTTCAAAACTGCCCTGCTCGCGAATCCCGTTGTATATAGGTGCGCCGGGGAAGGGAGTAAGCTTGGTCAGATTGAACTCATCGAGCGGAAGAGTGAACACATAATTCATGCTATTGCTGATGCTCTGTTCTGTTTCACCGGGCAGGCCAAGCATAAAAAGCCCTTTAACGCGGATACCCGCTTTTCTGATAAGATGGACCATATCGCGGATATTTTCGAGCGGATTGTCCATTTTATTATTGGGTAAATAGGACCGATGTTTTTTCAGCAGCTCGGGATCACCCGTCTCGATGCCGAGACTGATCATCCAGCAGCCGGCTTTTTTTAAGAGTTTGAGCATCTCGAAATCAAGCTGCTCGGTACGGGCGGCACAATTGAATGTCATCTTAAGGCCTGATTTAATCTTGAGCTCGCAGAAGTCGATCACCCTCTGGCGCTTAAGAGTGAATGTATCGTCATAGATAATGACATGTCTGATATTGAAACGGCTCTGCAGGTGGAACATATATTCCACCATATACTCAGGTGAATTATAACGATAGGTGCGGCGGAAGACTGAACGATCACAGTACGAGCAGGTATACGGACAACCGCGGCTTGTGATGACCGTGGTATTGGGCGCTTTGGGATAGCTGAAAATGGGTAATTGATAACTGTCAGGGAATCCGTGTAATTTCTCATAAGAGGGAAACGGCAGTGAATCCATTTCGAGCAGCTTTTTTCTGAAGCCGTTGAAAATGATATCATCTTTTTCACGGAAGACGAGCCCTTCAATGTCACGCAGTCCATTGCCATCCGATTCCATTAGTTCCAATAGCGTCTCTTCGCCCTCGCCGACTACTCCGTAATCTATAATCGGGAAATCACGCAGAAGCTGATCCCGCAGTGCCGACATATGGACTCCACCAAAGACAACCTTTACGGAGTGTAATATTTTTTTTGCCTGCTCTGCCAGACGTATGCCGTCCAAAAAGCTGGAAGTTGTTGTGGAGAACCCAACAAAATCAGGGCGTTGTTCTTTTAAATAACTATAAATTCCATTGTCCAGTCCAGGAAATGCATAGCAGTCATGAATTGCCGTCTGATGCCCGTGTTTTTCTACCCAGGCCGCCAAGGAAAGTAGACCCTGGGGCGGCATGATATTGGTAATGCGCGACATATCTTGCTCGCCAGGCATCCAGTTCTCTCCCAGTGGATGGACCAGTAATATTTTCTTTTTTTCTGTCAATGTTATTTATGCATCGGTGAAAGTTCTTAAGTTAACAATTATAATCCAAACTTGATTGTATTTGTATAAGTTTATCATAATAATGTTGAAAACATAGTCATACGGGCCTCGATTATTTGAAAAGAAAACTGAAAATATGTAGACTACAGGTTTGAAAAATGCACTTATGAATCATAATAATATTGCGTTAATAATTGGCGGCAGCCGAGGGATAGGACGTGCTATTGCTTTGCGATTGGCGCAGTCCGGATTTTCTATCTGGCTCACGTATAAGAGCAATCATGACGCCGCTCACCAGGTCAGAGCGGAGATAGAAAAAACAGGAATGACCTGTGAATTAATCCCGTTTGATGTCTCCAGCTATGAGGAGACGGTAGTCGCCCTGAGCGCCAGAGTTGAGGAGAATGCTCCGCATGTCCTGGTGTACAACGCAGGGATTACCAAGGATAACCTTTTACTTTGGATGAAAAAAGAGGAATGGGATACCGTTCTTTCTACAAATCTGGACGGGTTTTTTAATGTGACCCGTACAGTGCTGTTTTCGATGCTGAAGGAAAAGAGAGGGCGAGTTGTAGTGATCTCCTCTACTGCAGGCCAAATCGGCCAGGCGGGTCAAGTCAATTATTCTGCTTCTAAAGCCGGCCTGATTGGCGCAGCAAAGGCCCTGGCTCGTGAGGTGGGAAAAAAGAAAGTGTATGTCAACGTGGTTGCCCCTGGCTTTATTGAAACAGATATGACAGAAAATCTTGCCAAAGAGCAGATTCTTACATTAATCCCCGTTAACCGCTTCGGCCGACCTGAGGATGTTGCTTCAGTAGTCAATTTCCTGTGCACTGAAGAGAATATGTATATTCATGGACAGGTCATCGGTGTCAACGGCGGGATATCGATGTAGTGGTGGCTCTATGTCGAACATAAAAAAATATGATGATATTGTGGTCGGGAGTGGCATCAGCGGACTAACGATGAGCCTTATTCTCGCCCTGAACGGGAGAAAGGTTTTACTTCTGGAAAAGAGTCCAGCTATCGGCGGGTCGATGTCGCGGTTTTGCAGGGGAGGGATACCATTCGATACCGGCTTCCATTTCACTGGGGGACTCCAAAAAGGGGGGATACTCGATGAAATCCTTGTTGTTCTGGGTATCCGTGATTTAATACAGCCGATCTTCCTGACCGAAGACAGCGCCAACCAGTTTATCCTTGAGTCTGAAGGCAAGCTCTATGAAATCCCTTATGGGATTGAAAGAATGAAAAATAAATTCAAGGGATATTTCCCGAAAGAGGCCGAGGCTGTCGACAGATACTTCGATAAAGTCCAAAGCGTCTGTGATCGGACCCCCTCGATGAATTTACGCACACTTGACGCCTTGCATACGTCTTTGGATGAGGACTACGTTTCACTTGAAGATGTGTTGAACGGGTTGACAAGGAACTCTATGCTAAAGGCTTTGCTCTGCGGTTTCGCGATGTGCTATGGGGTAAAACCTCAAGAGGTTTCGTTTGCCAATCACAGCAGGATATGCATTGGCTTGTACGAATCGGTCGCGCGGGTCAAGGGCGGCGGCGGAGCATTCATAAAGGCCTTTAAATCACGATTTGTGGACCACGATATCGAAATTCGTTGCGGGACGCACATCGCGGAAATGGCCGATATCTCCAACAACAGGGTCGGACGTTTCATTCTGAATACCGGCGAGGAAGTATCGGCTGACAATTGTATTCTCACGATACATCCCAAAGAGATAGTAAAGATCCTGCCTGAGAAACATTTGAGCAAGGCCTTTATGAACAGGGTTGCATCATTCGAGCCGTCCTCCGGATTTTTTTCCGTTTTTTCAGCTCTTGCTCCGGGAGATGATGATCCCGATTTCGATGCGTCTATCATTACGCTCCTCCCTAATCATGACATCAATGAGCTCCTTGATGCTGCAAGCGAAGGTGATTCGGCACTGGTACTCATCAAATCGGTGGAGCAAGAGGGTGAGAAGATTCACAAGGTCATTAATACCTGCGAGCCCTCCGCTCCAGAGCATGTTGCGGCATGGAAAGGCCTGACGGTCGGGAAAAGACCACAGGCATACTACGATTATAAAAAGAGAAAGGTTGAGCGTACCATGGAGCGGATTTTTACTGTCTTTCCGCAATACCGAGGACGCCTGAAAGCCTATGATTCTGCATCAATACTGACGTTCAGGGATTATCTGAACAATTATGACGGGGCTGCCTACGGAATAAAGCAGAAGATGGGACAATACAATCTCTTCGGAAAGCTTCCACTGCGGAACCTTTACGCAGCGGGCCAAAGTTCTCTGTTGCCAGGGATAATTGGCGCAATGATGTCTTCGTTTATTGTCGGGAGGTCTCTTATAAAAGAGGAACAATACAACTCATTTCTGCGCAGGTATTTATGCAGCTGAAAAGAGTAGTGATCACAGGGGTGGGTGCCGTCTCTCCTTTTGGAAACGATGTGCATGCACTGATGGAGGGGATTGAGGAAGGACGAAGCGCCGTGCGCTATATGGAGGGTTGGGACCGGTATATCGGTCTGCGCAGTCTTGTTGGCGCTCCTGCCGAGATACGGGATGAGAAGAAGATACCGCGACAAAAGAGGCGCACTATGGGCCGCATGAGCATCTTCGCCGCCCAAGCTGCAGAGCAGGCACTTGCTGACGCGGGCATTGCGCTGCCCGGAATGCAGACATGGCAAGTCGGATGCGTTATCGGCTCAACCATGGGGAGCGCCAAGAGTATCAATGATACCTTCGAAATAATGCTTCCCGACAGGGACATTAGCCAGCTCAACTCCTCGATGTTTTTCCAGTGCATGTCTCATACGGCGGCGGTGAATGTCGCCCAATATCTCGAATTGAGCGGTTATATAATGGCTACCTCTGCAGCCTGCGCATCCTCTCTCCAGGCCATCGGTACCGGCTATGACCTGATAAGGTTGGGGAGGCAGGAGATCATGCTTTGCGGCGGGGCCGAAGAGCTTCACCCGACGGTGACAGGCTCTTTCGATATACTTTATGCTACCTCAACTAATTATAACCAGACCCCTCAAAAGACCCCCAGGCCTTTTGACAAAGAACGTGACGGACTCGTCTGCGGAGAGGGGAGCGGAATATTGGTTTTGGAAGAGTATGAACGGGCCGTCGGCAGGGATGCAAAGATTTACGCTGAAATCCTCGGCTATTCTACAAGCGGAAACGGTGCTCATGTGAGCCAGTCCAACAGGGATTCCATGATCCACTGCATGAGAGAGGCAATGAAAGATGCTCGGATTGCGCCGGATGAAGTGGATTATATCAACGCTCATGCAACGGCAACGCTTCAGGGTGACACGGAAGAGGCTGAGGCTATCAGAGAAGTGTTCGGGGATTCTGTTCCGGTAAGCAGCCTTAAGGGACATATCGGCCATACCCTGGGTGCTTCAGGCGCGATTGAACTGATCGCCTCCCTGATGATGATGGAGAGATCGGTCGTTTATCCGACTAGGAACCTCGATACTGTCAGTCCTGATTGCGGGGGGATTAATCATGTTACAGAGAAGACCGGCAAAAAGATCACGACAATCCTGAAGAACGGTTTTGCATTTGGCGGCATCAATGCCGCACTACTATGCAGGCGTTCCGAGGGCGCAGGAAAATCCAATGGAGGAAGCAAATGACTGAGCAGGAGATAATCAATATTACGAATAAAGTGTTTGAGGAGTCTTTTGAGATAGAGAAGGAAAAATTACAGCCTCAGGCGCATATCTTCAATGACCTGGGACTGGACAGTCTCGATGCCGTCGACCTTGTGGTTGCCCTTGAAAAGAGCTTCGGGGTCAAGATACGCAATGATGACAAGGTGAGGGACATCCGGACACTTCAGGATGTTTATCAATTCATCTTCGCAATAAAAGAGCAAGAGACGACGTAAGAATGATGAGCAATTTCAAGCTTTATTGTCTCAATATCTATATTTATACGCTTATCCTCCTGCTCTCTGCAGTAAGCATTCCGCTTTTGACGGTCCTCGTTGCTGTTCTGTCGGTCTTTATGTCACATCGCAGCGCAATGAAACGTTTCCGCCGTGCTATCAGCTGGTATGGAATCCTTGTGACGTCCATTCCTTTTCCATTTATAAAGCTCCGTTATGAGGACAGCTCAAAGGGGGATACTGAGGAACCTTATATCTTTGTAAGTAATCACCGATCTTCATCCGATGCCTTCCTAATGTGCGTACTCCCGCATGAGGCTGTTCAGATCGTCAATACATGGCCGTTCCGTATTCCTGTCCTTGGTTTTTATGCTAGGATGTCGGGGTACCTAAATATAAAAAATATGCCGCCTGATCTCTTCTTTGAACAGGCAGTCATACTCCTGAAAGAAAAGGTCTCTATCATATTTTTCCCTGAGGGGACACGCTCGGGAGGAAAACAAATGGGTAATTTCCATGGCTCGGCATTCCGGCTTGCCTTGAAATCAAAAGCCCCCATTGTTCCCCTTTGCATCTCGGGAAACGAGAATATCCCCCCGAAAGGCTCCCTGCTCCTGAGACCAGGGACCATCAGGGTGCGCCGATTGCCAGCCATAACCTGGGCGGAGTACAAGGATCTGACTGTATTTTCGCTGAAAAATAAGGTACGTGAGATCATCTCTAATGAGCTGCAGCTCATGGAGAATTAAATGGGGTGTTGGCGAGAACAAATGGAAAGACGGAACAAGGGATGATTGGCCAGGGAATGATCGGAAAATATAGTGGTATTGAGTTCTCCGGAACTGCGATGATCAGGGAGTTGCAGGAGACGCTTCTGATGGAGCATCTGCGCTATCTTTCTTCACATTCTCCTTACTACGGTCGGGTGTTAAGAGGGGTGGAAATCGACAGTGTTAATCTCAATAAGCTCTCTTGTTTACCTTTTACCGATAAGAACGCAATTGAAGAATACAATGATGATTTTCTTGCTGTACCCATGTCAAAAGTCGTCGATATTGTTATGTCGTCGGGGACGACCGGAAAGCCAACGCGAATCATGTATACTGAACATGACCTCAAGCGACTGGCTTACAACGAAAAGATATCCCTTGCCAGCTGCGGCCTTATGCAGGACGATGTGGTCCTTCTTACCTGCACGATGGACAGGTGCTTTATCGCTGGACTGGCTTACTATTCGGGGGCAAGGGGCCTCGGTGCCGCTGTCATAAGAAATGGCATCAGCAGCATGGCAAGCCATCGGGAAATTATTCAGCAGATGAGACCAACGGCGATTGTGGGAGTTCCGACATTGCTGCTCAAGCTGGGGCAGTTCCTGAAATCTCAAAATATCGATCCACGCGAGATCGGCGTGAAGAGGCTTGTGTGCATAGGCGAGCCTATCAGGGACAAGGACCTTTCACTGCTAAAGATAGGGGAATACCTTGAAGCAATATGGGGGGCAGCGGTATTTTCCACGTACGCATCTTCGGAAACAATAACGACATTCTGCGAATGCACTTCCATGCGAGGCGGGCATCTCCATCCTGACCTTGCGATCGTAGAGATTGTCAATGACGAAGGGGAGACCCTTCCGCACGGTGATGTTGGCGAGGTTGTGGTGACTCCGTTGTCCATCGAGGGCATGCCCCTGCTGCGCTTTAAAACCGGTGATGTGAGCTTCCTAATAGAGGGTCCCTGCGCATGCGGAAGAAACTCTCTCCGGCTCGGGCCGATAATGGGGAGAAAAAAACAGATGATAAAGTGCCGCGGTACGACGCTCTATCCCAACGCTATACACTCTGTCCTCGACGAGATCGGCGAGATCAGTGAATACTACCTTGAAGTAACAAACGACTTTGATCTCTCCGATCAGGTGAGGATATATGTTTCCCTTAAGGATGATTCATGTTCTGCAGAAACGATCATGGACAAGCTGCAGGCGCATTTGAGGATAAGACCCGAAGTTATCATAGCAAGTGAAGAGAGCATCCGAAAAGAGGTATGCGCTGAGAACTCGCGCAAATTAATTCGCTTCAAAGATAGGAGAACAAACTAATGTCGAGTTGTCGCAATCGTATTTATGGCGCGGAATTTACTGATACAGAGATAGAGAGTACTGTTAAGGAAGGCAAGCTTTTATCGATGGAGATGGAGTTCAACAGCAATTGTAATTTTAGTTGTGTCTATTGCTATGCATCAAACAATTCGGGATGTGAAGGTGAGTTGAGCAGAGCCGAACTCAAGGACCTCATTCTTCAAGCTCGGGACTTAGGAGCGAAGAAGATTATCATATTGGGCGGAGAGCCCATGCTTTACGAGCATCTCTTCGAAATGATCAAGTTCATAAAGGATCAGGAGATGGAGATAGAGCTCTTTACGAACGGGGCCAATATAACCCTCGCGGCTGCAAGGAAATTGATCAAATATGGCGTCGTTGTTGTCCTGAAAATGAACTCTTTCGATAATACAGTGCAGGATATGCTTTCCGGGAAAAAAGGAGCTTCGGTGCAAATCCGGAAGGCCTTTGAGAATCTGAAGAAAGCAGGATACCCGGCAGGGTGTTCTATGGGGATCAGCACAGTCATCTGCCGGCAAAATATCGATGAACTGGCGAAGATGTGGGAATGGCTGAGAGACCAAGGAGTCAGCCCGTATTTTGAGATGATCACCCCTCAGGGAAAGGCAAAGGAAAGCGGCTTTCTGGAGGTCGAGGACCATCAGGTCCAGGAGCTTTTCCACCAGATTGCGGAGATTGACCGGTCGAAGTACGGTCATGATTGGATCCCGCAACCTCCTCTTGTCGGCGGACAATGCCTGAGGCACCAGTTCTCATGCTCCGTAAATTCCCGCGGGGATGTCCAGCCATGTGTTGGGGTCACCATTCCTGTCGGCAATATAAGAGAGAGAAAGCTGAAGGATATTATCAGAGAGAGCGAAGTTATCAAAGACCTCAGGAATTATAAAAAGACGATAAAAGGACCCTGCAGCCAGTGCGAGCGGCTGAATGAATGCTATGGCTGTCGGGGCGCCGCTTATCAGTGCACAGGCGATTATCTGGCGTCCGATCCGTTATGCTGGAACAATGCTGACAGACGGGACGATATTATCTGCCTGCCGACCGATGCAAGTAGGCTTGTTCCCCATAAACCCCCAATGCTTATTATCGATAAGGTGCTCGAGGTTGCGGAGAGGAAGTGCGTATCTGAGGTGAATATCACGGAAGAAACCGTCTTTATTGGTGAGGACGGCAAGCTTGACGAGGCATCTTATCCTGAGATTATTTCGCAGGCGATTGCAGCTGACAAGGGGTTTAGAAACCTGGGGAACCCAAACTACCAGGCGGAAGGTTTCCTGCTGGGGATCAAGAACCTGGAGGTCCTTGGAGAGGCGCGGGTGGGTGATAGACTTCGCGTATCGGTCTTCAAGGCTGCTCAGTTTGGCGACTTTGGTATCATCCATGGGGAGGTCTTTAAAGGTGAGGAGATCATCGCCAGAGGCGAGGTGAAAATCTGGCACAATGGGGATAAAGATGAGAACTAAAAGAAGCCTTGTGTTCCTATCCCTGATATCCCTTTTACTGGCCCTTATGGCAAGGACTTCATCTACTGGCGCAACAGAGGCACCCGGCATCTCTGATCTCCTGACTGGTATAGGTGAAAAGGTTGCGCAGTTTAAAACCCTGAAGACCGATTTTGTACAAGAGAAGAGCCTCGCGATATTCAAAAGGAAGATTATTATGCGAGGGCGGATCTATCTGCAGAAGCCGAACACGATTGCTTGGCACGTCGACAAACCTGTCAAATACTCCGTACTGATTACAGATAAAGAGATCCGCCAGTGGGATGAGGATACAGATCAGGTACAAGAAATCTCCTTCTCGAAGAACCCTATGTTCAAGATAGTGCTTAACCAGCTGACAACGTGGTTTTCCGGTAATTATGGCTCTCTCCTGAATGATTATGTCGTGAAGGTTTTGCATCAGCACCCCTATGTCTTTGAGTTCATGCCCAATGAGACAAATTTTTCGAGGAAGATTGTGAAGTCCATTACAATCACCTTTAGAGAAGACGAGAAGTATCTTGAAAAGATAAAGATACAAGAGATGAGCGGAGACAGTACCACGATTACATTTGAAAACACCGTTATCGACGTCCCTCTCGACAGCCGGTTTTTTGAAGTGAAGCGTCGTGTTTGATAAGTATTTCGAACTCTTCTATAACGTTATTGGCAAGAGAAAGTGGCCGGTATTTATTGTCGTCATGGTGCTGATTACCGCAGCTCTTGTTGGACTCCGTTTCATCAAGTTCAGCAATAACATCGAGGTCCTGCTCCCTGCAGACCCTGCTATATCGCGCAGCATGGCCTTTCTGAAAGACTCCAATCTTTCCAATAAGGTTGTTATTTCCCTTGCTCTGACGAACTCTGATAAAGATAAAAAAGATCTTTTCGCAGCCGTCGATCAACTGGCGGGTTCCCTCAAGCCCCCTTTATTTACAAAAGTTACTGTCGGTCTTTCAGAATTGCAGATGACGGACAATATGGAGTTCTTTTTCGACAAGATACCGCAAATATTTACTGATGATGACTTAACGGCTATTAGCGGCCAGATCAATCAAAAAAGCATTTCCGAGAGGATGCGAAAGAATTATCTCCAACTGCTGAAGCCGGAGGGCATTTTTATGAATTCGATGCTCCGTTCCGATCCTCTTGGATTCAACCTTGTCATGCTCAATAAATTGAAATCGCTGTCCGCATCCCTCGGATACAACGTTACGATGGAAGGAGGGCACTTTATCAGCCCGGACAACAGGCATGCCATGATCATTGTTCAGACCACCGTTCCGGTAACGGACGCCCTCGGCTCTCAAAAGCTCTTCAAGGGCATTGATGAACAGCTCAGGAAGCTTCCGAACTATATTTCCGCCGATATTGTCAGCGGGCACTCACACACCCTAAGCAACGAGAAGGTTATGAAAAAAGATGTCGCACTTACAAGTATCGTTGCTTCGGTTGTTTTTGTTCTCCTTTTCCTTTTTGTTTTTAAGGATGCCAGCGCTGTCCTGATCTTTCTGATCCCGTTGTTTTCAATTTTTCAGGCGATTTATATCTGTTACTTCTTTATGGGTGGGCTCTCCTATTCGGTTATAGGGTTAGCTACCGTGCTCGCGGGCATTTCAGTCGATTATGGAATTCAGGTGTACGTTGCAGCGAGGAATGCGAAAGATACCGCAAATGACATCAGCCGGATTGCCCGGCCTGTTGCTGTTGGCGCCCTGACAACCGTCGCTGTCTTTTTTTCATTTCTGTTCTCACGAATCGAGGGATATCAGCAGTTGGGATACCTGTCGATCCTGGGTCTCGCACTATCTCTTATCTACTGCTTTATGATCCTCCCCCATTTCGTATCAAAGAAAACGATGGGATTGAAGGTCGGATGGAAGCTCGAAGAGGTAAACTGGTCGAATAATGCTGTTGTTGGCATTTGGCTGGGACTCACTCTGGTCTTCCTTTTCTTCGCCTTTAATGTGAAATTCGACAGCAATATTTATAAGATCGACGGTACCGAATCCTCTATTCTACAAGCTGAAAAGCGGTTCCAGGAGGTCTGGGGGCAGGACAGACCGGCCATCCTTGTTACTGCGGGCAAGAGCCTTGAAGAGGCCCTCGAAAGGAGCGATATGATTGCTCAAGAGGCGACAAAGGCAATCGGAGTGGATCACTTCTCCAGCCTGTCCATGTTGTGGCCATCGGAAAAGGCGAGAAGAGGAAACCTTGAACGGTGGAAGAAATTCTGGGGACAGGGGAGGGAAACCGAGTTGAAAAAATTGCTTGGAGTGGCAGGCGAGAAGTATGGGTTTGCAGCGGATGCCTTTTCTCCATTTTTTAGCAACCTTTACAAGGGAACGGTTACCGATACCACCTCTATCGACAACGATTTTATATCTAAATTAAAGGAGAGATTCATCAATAAGTCACGGGATAGTTATCAGGTCTTGTCTTTTTTCCCGGATGAGAAGAAATACGTCGATGCCATCTCTGAGTTGAGCAAGAGACATCCGGAAACATTCCTGGTCTCGGGCAGGTCCATGTCCCAAAGAATTTCGGAAGTGATTTATTCGGATATCGCGTTGATGACGGCCATTACTTCAGTTCTCGTTATCCTGCTGACCTACCTTTACTTCCAGAATGTGAAGGAACTCCTGATGGCCCTGGTGCCCGTAGTGACCGGAATTATTTGGCTCTTCGGGCTGATGTCGATATTCGGTATCTCATTTAATTTATCGACTTTGATCACGGGCATTGCCCTTATGGGGATTTGTGTCGACTACGGGATATTCATGGTCTATCGATGCCGGTATAATTTGAAATCGGGGATTGTCATGGCAGTGGCCCTGTCCGCCATCGCAACGCTTATAGGAACAGGAGTACTGATTTTGGCCGATCATCCGGCCCTGTTTTATGTGGGCTTAACCATGACAGTCGGGATAGGAGCTGGGTATCTTTCCTCCCTGCTCGTTATTCCTCAGCTGTACCGTCTTCTCATGCCGTTAAGGGCGGAGAAACGGTGAATGTGAGAAACTTGACGGCGGTATTGCTATTCATGTTGTTGCTGATTACCGGATGCACGAGCATCCCCTTTCACGAAACTCCTCTCGTTTCTTTGGACAAAGCTGACCCGTCGACAATAGTAGAACGATTTGGAGCCGACTCACCTGAAGAGCTCCAATTGCTTAATACGATTGTCTTTGAGTACCGATGGCGAAAATTTTCGGCGCTGGGGATTGTGGTGGTCAATATAAAGGACAGGACATTTACTCTCGCCTGTATTAACCAGATGGGTGTCAATCTGTTCGAGTTGACTGGGAATAAAGATGGAGTGACCACCGTTTTTGTGATGCCGGAATTCACAAAGCAGGGTGATTTCGGTGCGGCTGTGGGAGAGGATATCAAAAGGATTTACTTTGATCTGCTCCCTTCTCCGGATGCTACAATAGAGAGGGAACGGTACCGGCTTGTCTTCAAGCAGAGTTCCGGGTCGGGGCTGATGGAGTATGTCTTTGCCGGTCCGGAGGGGAACCTGGTTGAAAAGAACTATTATGAAGACGGAGCTACGGTCTGGACGGTTTCTTACTATGAATATAAGCGGAATAAGGGGAAGCTCTATCCGATAGGCACTATCTTGACAAATGTTAAGTTCGGATACCGTCTCATTGTAAAACTAAAGGAGATACAGCAGTGAGCTCTATCAGCAAGGAAGTCGCGCAATGCATGACCGGATTCACTGAGTCGGATGGGACACTCACTACTCATTTTGTTTTTCCCGAGGACTTTATAGGCTTTCAGGGACATTTCCCTTCAAGGAAGCTCCTGCCGGGTATCTGCCAGATTCAATGCGTCACTGCGTCGCTCGAAAAGATGAAAAGTAAAAAGCTCATTATAGATGAGATCGTCCTCGCCAAGTTCTTTGTACCTGTCTTCCCCATGGAAGAGCTGAAATGCGTGTGCAGGGACATTAGCGTTATCAGGGCCAACGGTGAGGTTTTTATTGTAAAGGCGATTGTTGGCAAAGGCGACCTGAAAGCTGCTGAAATAAAATTGCGCGCCCGATTTGTTGGGAAAGAAGAGTAGATGCCCCCCCGAAGAAAAAAAGTTTATTTTGAACGAATCAGCGGGGTCCCGGAGCCTATTGTCCTGCAGATCAGGAGACGCGTTCATTTCAGCGAAGTGGATGTGATGGGAATTATCTGGTATGGCAGATATGCGCTTTTTTTCGAAGAGGCAGCAGCCGAGGTAGGCAGACGCTGCGGTTTGTCCTATAGAGATTTTTATGAAGCGGAACTGCGCGCCCCCATTGTCGAGTTTCATATCGATTATTACCAGTCACTTTTTCTCGATGAGGAGTTCGATATCAGGGCATCGCTGATCTGGCATGAGGGAGCGCGAATCAACACAGAGTATCACCTGTTAAAGCAAGATGGAAGTCTGGCGGCAAGCGGGTACACTGTGCAGTTGTTTACAGATGCAAAATCGGGGGAGGCTTGTATCATCACTCCTCCATTGCTTGAAAGGTGTCGAAGAAGATGGAAAAGCGGCGAATTCCAACTGCCGGAATGAAGGCAGTTATCGTCTCATGCAATATGGTCACTGCCTACGGGAAGGGGACAGATGCCTGCTGGGAAGGCATCATTGCAGGGAAGAGCGCCATTTCACGACTAAACAGATTCCCGACTCAGGCATTCCAGTCCGATAATGCGGCAACATTAGAGGGCCTGGAGTATCATCACGGAGAATCCCTTGTCATGCAGTTGCTGACACTTTTATTCGCTGCGTATCCAGTTTCGATTCCCCGGGACGCGAAGCTGATTCTGGCAACGACAAAGGGAGAAATAGATCATTTGGAAAGAGGGATTCTTGAAGGGGAACAGGACATCTTATCCAGCAAGCCCGGCGTGCTTCTTGGGAAAGTCGCATCGCTTCCGGGCATTGACGATGCGGGCATCATCATTTCGGCGGCATGTGCTTCTTCCTCTTCAGCTGTGGCGAGGGCGGCGGCAATGGTCCGCAGTGGGATCACCGACTGCGTGCTGATAGTCGCGTGCGACAGTGTCACCGAATTTGTCTTCTCGGGATTCTCTGCTCTCATGGCGCTGGATAAATGCGCTGCCCGGCCTTTTGACAGAGACAGGGGCGGGCTGAGCTTGGGCGAGGCAGCGGCTTATGTTGTTCTTATGAGCGAAGCCAGAGCTCGGCACGATGGAAGAGAGATCATCGGTGAGGTGGCCGGCTGGGGACTGAGCGACGACGCCAATCATATGACTGGTCCCTCCCGTGGCAGCGAAGGGATGATTCTCGCCATACGAAAGGCTCTGAAGTCGGCATGTGCGGACGAGAGCGAAATTGGGGTTATCTCCGCGCATGGCACTGGAACGGTCTATAATGATGCCATGGAAATAAAAGCATTCGATGTTATCTTCAATAACAAGGTCCCCGTTTACTCAATAAAAGGTGGGACCGGCCATACGATGGGGGCAACGGGGTTGGTTGAAATGATCATCGCTTTGAGAGCGTTAAGAGACGGACATGTCCCTGCTACCGTCAATCTGCATAATCCCGATGAGGACTTCCGGGAATGGGTTTCTGTCGGACATCGTCCGGTTAGCGCAAACAAGATGGCGCTCCTGACAAACGCCGGATTTAGTGGGATTAATGCCGCGCTTGTGATTGCCCGAGAGAAGACTAAATGATTTCAGTCCTTGGTATAGGTTGGATAGATGGAGAGGGGAGAGGGATTCCCACCTCGCATGAATGCAATGACTGGACTGTGGAGTTGCCGGGGAAGGCAATATTTGCTTATCCATTCAAGAACCTCGGCCGGCTTGACCAAATTTCCAGGATGACCGCTTATACGGTTGCCATCGCGCTGAAGGATGCCGGACTCGATTATGCGCAGGATCGTAAGCATGATATGGGGATTATCGGTACGAATGCATCTGGGTCACTTAGTTCCGATATCCGGTATTTCAGAGATTACGTGGCGACCGGGAGGACGACTGCAAGGGGGAATCTTTTTATTTATACCTTGCCATCAAGCCCGCTCGGTGAAACGGCTATCCATTTCGGGCTTCAGGGGCCACTTCTTTATATGGCAGGAGCGGAAAACCCGCTGATGATGATAATAGATGCAGCGGCAGAAATGATTGTCCTCGATGAAGTCCCTTCGATGCTTGCAGGGATATTTGAGGAGAACGCGGCTATCTGCTTTGTACTTAAGAAGGCTACCGCATGTATCGGACAGAAATACGTGTGCGACATTGCCCTGGTTAGGCAACTGGCGGGGGAACGCATGGAGCTCGCTGAAATCATAAAGAAATTCTCAAAACTTAAAGAGAGGAAACAGCCAGAGTGAAAATAAAAATTATTTATCCAAAGTGGCCGAAATTAAATGGGCAGACTGAATTCCACCTGCCGCCGCATGGTCCGATCTGCTTTGCCGCGGCTATCCCCCGCGATGTTGAGGTCTCTTTCTGCGATGAAAATGTACAGGAGATCGATTTCAGCGAAAAGGCCGATTTGGTGGCCCTTTCTGTGATGCTTACCTGCCAAACCCCACGGGCGTGGGAGATAGCCGACCGGTGCCGGGCGGAAGGTATCCCGGTCATCACCGGCGGTATCGCTACGATGCTGCACCATGAAGAGGCACTGCTGCATGCGGATGCCGTATTTCTTGGTGAAGCAGAGGGGCATTTCGAAGAGGTCATCAAGGACCTGAATGATGGGAAATTGAAGAAGATGTACGACTATCTCAGGAGCTACCCGGATACCAGTCTGGTAGGCCCTGCCAGACGTGACATCCTGAACCGACAGTTATACAACTACCGTGGCGTGCAAATGGTCGATCTCGTCCACGCCTCACGCGGCTGCCGGTTCAACTGCTTCCCTTGCTGCACCCCGTTCCTTGGAGGAAGGAAATTCAGACCCAGGCCTATCGATTCCTTCATAGAGGAGTTGAAGGGAATAGACAATAATCGCCTGTTCGTTGTCGATAACTCTCTCGCACAGGATGACGAATGGGAGAAACAGCTCTTCCGGGCGATGATCCCCATGAAGAAAAAATGGATCTCCCATCCGATCAAGGATGATGATGAAATACTGGATCTGGCAGCAGAGGCCGGATGCTGGTATGTCTATCAGGCGATTTTTGATACATCGGATTACATTAAAAACCGTGTTAAGCGTTTACAGGAGCGTGGTATCGGCGTTGAGGGGACAATCATCCTCGGCACGGATGACCATGATGAAGACTATATAAAAAGACTTGTTGATTTCCTCCTTGAAATCGACCTGGATCTGGCGGAATTTACTATCCTGACGCCCTTTCCCCATACTCCCATACGGGAGAAGCTCATAGAGGAAGGGAGGATTCTGCATAACGACTGGGCACGGTATACTGCTGGGGAGGTTGTTTTCAAGCCGGCGATGATGAGCACCGATAAATTGCAGGAGCTGTACCATTATGCATGGGATATGTTCTACAAGGATTGCAGCCAGCCCCTTAAAATGGCGAAGCTTTTCATGAAGGTCATAGAAAAGGAGAAGGCTGACGGCACTTATCATAATACCCTGCACAAGGGTCGGGGATGGGGTCTAAAGAAAAAGAACGAGAGCCTCCGATGAAGATATTATTGATTTCCTCAAATATTGCCGTCACACCCTATCCTATCTACCCTCTAGGCCTCAGCATGATCGCGTCTGCATTGACGCATGCCGACCATGAAGTTCGGCAGGCTGACTTTCTGGAGAAGAAGACTTCACTGGATGCTCTCGCACAGGAAATCAGGACTTTTAACCCTGAATTAATTGGTATCTCCATCCGCAATATCGACAACGTCAATCTGGTGAGCGAGCAGTATTACATCGGGGTTGTAAAGGATATCGTCCAAAAAATCAGGGAAGTCTCTACGGCAAAAGTAATCCTGGGTGGAGCGGGATTCTCTCTCATCCCAGATTTGATCCTGCGCGAGACTGAAGCTGATTACGGAGTCATCGGGGAAGGCGAAGTGCTGATGGTCGATTTTGCCGACAATGCAGCGAAGGGGATTTATCCTGAGGGGCGCCTCATCGATTCGCGAATAGGACTCTCGGGGGCCGGCATTCCCTCGGCAATATATGACGAGCGGTTGATGTCATACTACCTGCAAAGCGGGAACATTGCCGCGGTGCAGACAAAGCGCGGATGTACCCATAAGTGTGTTTATTGTTCATATCCCCTCCTGGAGGGCTCGCAAATCAGGAAAAGGGATGCAGGTCTGGTGGTCGATGATATTGAAGCACTCCGCGACAAGCATAATGCCAAGTACATCTTCTTTGTTGATTCCGTTTTCAACGACGATGAAGGTGCGTACCTGGAGATTATGGAAGAAATGATTCGCCGTAAAGTGAGCACTCCGTGGACAGGTTTTTTCCAGCCGCTCGGTCTCAACGATGAGATCATCGAGATGATGAGGAAGACAGGACTTGTTGCCGCTGAAATCGGGTCCGATGCTACCTGTGATATTACCCTTCGCAAGTTGGGAAAGCAGTTCACCTTTGAGGACATCGTCAAGTGCAATGATCTGTTCACTAAACATAAGGTTGCCACTTCCCACTTTTTTATGTTCGGCGGACCGGGCGAAACAAAAGAAACCGTCTTTGAGGGAATCGAGAATATCAAGAGATTAGCAGGGAGCGTCGTGTTCATCTTTATGGGGATCAGGATATTGCCGAATACCCCTCTTGCCCGGATTGCGGTCCAGGAGAATGTCATCTCCTCCGATCAGGAAATGCTCAAACCGGTCTATTATCTCTCTCCGGCAACAGAAAGAATATGGCTGGAAGAAACCCTGACCAAGGCCTTTGCTGATGTCAGGCACTGCATATTTCCCGCCGATGCGCTCGATAATATTACGAGGGTCCTTCATAAAACTGGGTATACCGGAACTTTATGGGACATGCTTCTCAAAAAGAAGAAGTAGTGCAGGATAGCAGATCTATGGCATTGGACAGAATATGGTGTGCTATACCTGTCTTCAATAATAAAGAGACGGTGAGGGCCGTTGCAGCAGGGTGTCGTGCCCTTCTCAGGCAGGTGGTTGTCATCGATGACGGAAGTACTGATGCCAACGTTGCTGCCTTACTGTCCGGTCTTGATGTCAAGCTGCTGAGACATGAGAAGAATTTGGGCAAGGGGGTCGCGATCCTTACAGCTGCACGCTATATAGAGGAGCAGAGAGGACTTTATATGATCACCATCGATGCCGATGGACAGCACTATCCGGAGGATATCAGGAAATTCATTCCCCTGATATCGGAAAGTGATTCAGACATTATCATCGGCTGCAGAAATTTCGATACCAGCAATGTCCCGGAAAAGAGCCGGTTCGGAAGGAAGTTTGCCAACTTCTGGTTACGGGTAGAGACCGGCGTGGGGATCGACGATTGCCAGAGCGGCTTCCGTGCCTATCCGGTCAGGTATTTGAATCAATTGCAATTCAAGGGGCTCCACTACGATTTCGAGGCCGAGGTCCTGGCGAAAGCAGTCTGGGCCGGATTGCGTCTCCGGCCTGTGCCAATAGATGTCTATTATCCCAAACCTGAAGAGCGTGTATCAAGCTTCAGGCCGTTTCTCGACAATCTGCGTCTTTCGCTTATTCACTCTATGCTGGTGGGGAGGCGCCTGCTGCCCTTGAGACACAAGAAATTTGTGGAACGCGGTAACAAACCTGACTTCACGTTTCTGAGGCATCCTGGCAAGTTTCTCATGATGCTGTTAAAGGAAAACGCAACCCCTGGAGGACTGGCCATGGCAGCGGCTGTGGGTATTTTTTTTGCCGTGCTTCCGCTGTTGTTCGTCCACACATTGGTCATCCTCTATGTTGCCACGCGTCTCAGCTTGAATAAAGTCGTGGCGGTCAGCGTACAACACCTCTGCATGCCCCCTTTTGTGCCTGCCCTCTGTATCGAAGTTGGATACTACCTGCGACATGGCCAGTGGCTTACGGACCTGTCTTTTGCAACAGTTTTTTCCCAGTTTTCCTCCCGGCTGTTTGAGTGGTTTCTAGGCTCTCTGATCATCGCTCCGGCCGGTGCTGTTCTTGTTGGAGCTTTTTTTTACGCTTCCGCACTCCTTGTACAAAAGACAAGGCGTAACTGATGTCGGGGGGGGGAACTGCAATCAAAAAAAGGGGGAACCGGTTGGGATTCTGGATCTTCGGGGCCTCTCTAAAGCTGTTTGGTCTTCCAGGAGCTTATGGGCTCCTCTATTTCGTTTGTCTCTACTACCTTTTTTTTGATAGGGCGGCATTTTTATCCTGCATGGCATACGTAAAGAGACGGTTTAAAGGAGCGGGCTCCCTTCGGAGGATACTCTGCGTCTACAGGATATTCATAAATCAGGGAAAGAACCTTATCGATCGCTACGCCGCTATTTCAGGGCTCCGCACATTTGACGTCGAAATTTACGGATATGATAAACTAAATACCTTATTGGATGAGACCCGAAAAGGTGTTGTGCTGGTGACCGCTCATGTCGGCAACTGGCAAATTGCGATGATCGCCCTTGAAAGATTCAGGAGGACCGTCTATCTGCTGATGCGACCTGAGGATAACATTGCTGTAAAAAGCACCCTGAACATTGATAATGAAGATAACAGAATAAGGGTCATCGCTCCAGAGCAATTCCTCGATGGCGTTGTCGAAATGATGAAGGCCATTAGTGAGGGTAATATAGTTTCAATAATGGGGGACCGTAGTTATGGCGATAATAGTGTTGAGGCCACTTTATTTGGGGAAACGGTGAATCTTCCCTACGCCGCATTCGCAATAGCAGCCGCAGCGCAATGCCCGGTGGTGGTCCTTCTGTCGACGAAGATCGCAACAACGAAATATTTAGTGGACGTTTCCCATCTCATAGTACCCCCTGCGGGTTCGAGAGGCAAAAAGCATGAGAGGATCAGGGGCTGCGTCCAGGAGTTTGCCTCGATATTGGAAGAGTATGCCGGTCTGCATCCTTTCCAGTGGTTTGTCTATAGCGATTTATGGAATATAAATAAAAGTGCTGCTGAAAAATGAGCTAAGGAGTGTAACGATGCAGAACAGCAATTCGGACGGATTGGCACAAATAAGAAAGAGTTTGAAAGAGATGCTCGTAAAGGATTTAGCTCTGGAGGACATTAATCCTGAGGATATCAAGGACGATGAGATTTTGTTCGGCGAGGGACTGGGACTGGATTCCCTTGATGCGGTTGAGATCGTCGTCCTCCTGCAGCGGAATTTCGGCATTGAGATCAAAGATATGGAAAAGGGAAAGGAGATCTTCTATTCCATCGATACCCTCGCTAAGTATGTTTACGAGAATAAGAAATAGCAATGAACCATGCAGGGCCTCGGCTTGACCGGCACTCGATTGCCTATTGCCCTGCCCGATAACATGCAGCAGGGCAGTGCTCCGACATCGCGGGAGTACACTGGGGACCATCCATAATTTATGCAACAGAGCGCACTCATAACAGGTCTTGGCGTGATCTCCGCAGCGGGTGAAAATCTCACGGAGAACCTCGATGCTCTTGCAGCTGTAAGGAGAAATGCCGGACCGGTGACCCTCTTTCAAACACCTCTGACGTATCCTGTCTTTGAAGCCTTATCCTTACCCGACAGATTCTGTATCGAGGGTCAGAGAACATTGGGCCTGGCATTATGCGCCGTTGATGAAGCGCTGAACAGTGCACAGCTTGAGGATGAACTGTCAGCGCTTCGAGTAGGTATCTGCATGGGAACGACGATTGCCAGCCAGTTGAACGATATCGATTTTTACCGTAGCTTCCGGTGTATGAATCAAAAAGAGGGTTCTATTTCTATGACCCCGGTGGACAGATACCTCGACGGGAACCTGGCTGATTTTATTGCAAGGAAGATCGGGGCAAGAGGTCCGGTATTGACCGTTGCGAATGCATGCTCATCAGGCACTGACGCAATAGGGATCGCCTTGTCATGGCTCAGGGGAGGGCTTTGCGATATTGCGATTGCAGGCGGGGCTGATGAGTTGAACCGTGTGCCTTACTGCGGATTTGGCTCATTGGGCATCGTCAGTCATGAGATGTGTGCTCCATTTGATAGGGATCGCAAGGGATTGAATCTTGGGGAGGGGGCTGGTGTTGTCATCATGGAGACAGTGAGTTCAGCGCTCAGGAGAGGCATTACTTCCGGAGTGCAGCTCACCGGCTACGGTTCTTCGAGCGATGCCTATCACCTTACGGCGCCGAGGCCTGATGGCGCCGGGCTCAAGAGGGCGATTGGAAGGGCACTTGAGGAATCGGGCATCGGGCCTAACGAGATCGACTTCATTAATGCCCACGGCACAGCAACCCCCGACAACGATAAGGTAGAGGGAAGGGTGATGGGCGAATTGTTCGGCAACGGGATCAGAATAGTCTCCACAAAGGGCTATACCGGGCACACGCTCGGCGCAGCCGGTGGCATCGAGGCTGTCTTTACTACTGCGGGATTGAGGTATGGCTGGATTCCCGGAAACGCTGGATTCAGGACATTCGATGAGGAGATCGGGATAGCACCGGTAATTGAGAAGACTTCAATCAAGGGTTGCTATGCCCTTTCGACATCTCTTGCGTTCGGAGGGAATAATGCAGCCCTCGTGTTCAGGGTAGGTGACTGATGTATATCCTGGGAATCGGACTGGCTTTTGCCGGGGGATTTGGCATCGGACAATTCGAGCAGGCGCTCGAAGGTCCGTGGCAGAGGCCGGCAGTTGATAGGCTTGGGCTTTTCTCATATCAGGTCGACCTTGGGACAATCACGGATAAGAGCCTTTTAAAGGGGCTCCGCCGCTCGGACAAATTCAGCAGGATGTCCGTGCTTGCGGCCTCTGATGCCGTAGCGTACAGTCGGATGGGCAGCCTTCAGGGCAAAAGAGCCGGGGTGATTCTCTCCACCGCCTTCGGTCCGCATGTCACGACGTTCGGCTTTCTCGATACTATCCTCGATTACGGTGATGCCAACGTCTCTCCTTCTACATTTTCAAACTCCGTTCATAATGCGGCTGCCTCATACATAGCACAGGCACTCAACATCCAGGGGCCGACCATGACGATCACACAGTTCTTCCACTCTTGCCAGAATGCGTTGCAGTTGGCTCGCCTCTGGCTGGAGGAAGGACGTTGCGATTATGTGCTTGCAGGTGCGGTCGACCAGTATGGAGATGTTATGAGATATGTCTATGATAGAAAATTGACTCCTGCTCCTGATGGATGTATCAGGCCGTTCAATCTCAACCCAACATATCAGGTGCCCGGCGAAGGCGCTGCTTTCTTTCTGCTTGGCAGGGACCCGGAAGAGGGGGCCTTCTGTAAGGTTGGTACGATCACAATCGGCAATTCACCTGAGCAACAAGAGACCGCTGATGTGACTATTATCGACACTGACGGCATGCTTCTTGATGAATCTGTCTATTTAACTTCACTTTCTGCTGATTTCCCCCTCACTGCTTACTCTCCGTTATTCGGCAGCATGATGATCGGCAGTGCTTTTAATTGCGTTGCGGGGGCGTTGATGCTCAAGAGGCAGAAGTATTACGCAAACCCGGTCCTGGAAAACCCGCACGGCATGAATCTTCTTGACAGGGGAGGCGCCGCAAATATTGAATTAATTCGTTGCGTAAGGTATAATTGTCACTGCGAAAAAGCTGTTATCTATTTGAAGAAAAAGGATAATTAAGAAAATGACAAGAGATGAAATCGAAGAAAGACTCAGGCAGGGAATTGCCTCAATAACATCGAGGGACAAGTCCTCTCTTGCGGTCGAAATTCCCCTTCATGAAATGGGCATCGATTCCCTCAGCTTTGTCGAAATACTTGTCTTTATAGAAAAGAGTTTCAATCTCCGGCTGATTGAACTCGATCTCACAAAAAAAGACCTCGAAACGATTCGTGCTTTAGCATCATTCATCGCCGCCAAACTATAGTATGGGATTCGTTATCCCGTCATCGAGCCGCAAACGCCACCTCTCCGGTGCCGACTGGATAATCAGCACTCTTGATTGCATGTTGAAGGCAGTGACCTGCGCAGGGAATATGTCGCAGATTGTGCTCGTTCTCGACGGAGAGATAGAAGAGACGGTCCTCCGCTCCCGTCTGGACAGCTTCATAGGAGAGTTCCCCGTTGTTGGGGGAAACATCTCTCGTGACCTCAATCTTGCCCCTTATTGGCAAATCCCGAAAAAAGCAACTGCTAACCCCAGTTTCAGTGCCTCCCGTTTGGATGCATTTTCATGCTTTGACGATGCACTTCCTTCCCTGGAACAATTTGTCAATAGGCCATTTAAGGACGATAATGAGCATTTGACCTTTCATCTCATTCAGTGGGGCGATCGGGCCTGTTTTGCGATGACGTTCGATCACCGTCTGCTCGATGCCCGCGGCGCCGAATCATTTCTGCACCTGTTTCGACAGTATCTGACCGAAGCTGTGGGTTCCCGGATCACCGATGGGGTTTGCCTGACGGCCGCAGCATGCCTTTCCGAATGGGGAAGGAAGTTCAAAGCGGGACAAAATCTCAACCGCAAGATCATTTCTCTTTCGAAGACAGCACCGGAGGCATTGCCCATACCGGCAGGCAGTGATAAGGGCTTCCGGTTCAGGGTAGTCTCATTCGGAGTTGAAGAGACCGGAAAAATTTATGATAATGCAAATAGGACCGCTGGATTCTTTATGGAGATGCCCTACCTGTTAGCGGTAACTGTACAGGCGGTACATGAGCTTTTTCAAAGGAAAGGAATCATGGCGCTGAATTATGTAATTCCCGTTTCACTTGATATGAGAAATAATGAGGACATCAGGCAGGAATTATTTTTTAACTATGTTTCGTATCTGTTCTTCAATGTCCATGCGGGAGAGGCAGGGGACCTGAGGGGTCTAATACAGATGATCAAGCAGCAGTTGTACGATCAGGTGAAGTCGGGCATGCCCGCAGACGTTGCCGAGGCTTGCATGTTGACCAGGATCGCACCCCTGTCGATCATGAAAAGACTATTCCGAATCCCGTTTAAAGGGAAAATCGCCTCGTTCTGCTTCTCCTATCTGGGGAAGGGCCCCTCCTCATCCTGTCGTTTTATGGACACTGAGATTGTTAACATTATTCACATGCCCAGGGTCCCGGTGCCGCCCGGGCTGGGAATTTTTTTTAGTTATTTCAACGGACGGCTCAACCTTGTACTCTCTTCCATAGAGGGCCTGATAGGGGATGAGGATATCCTGCAGTTTGAAAAAAGAATGAGAGAGAGCTTGTGAGCGCCGGAGATATCAAGAATGTTCCAGTCGGTATTCTCGTTGTTGGAGGAGGGGTTTCAGGGACAGCTGCTGCTCTTGCATCCGCACGCAGTGGCGTTCCGACGGCACTGATGGAAAGGGAAACCTTTCTCGGCGGTGCAGGGTATGCAGGGCTACTCAGGCATATCTGCGGGTTGTACCTGAATGGCGGCCCCTTTCCGGAGGAGACACTCAATCCGGGGATAGTTCGTGAAGTCGTCGGTCATTTGCATGATCTCTCCCCGCACCTGGTTGTGAAAAAGATGGGCCTGGTATACGTCCTCCCCTACTCGAGGGAGGATTTTCGGAATGTTTTCAACTTTCTCTGCAACAGTGAGCCGCTGTTGAGTGTTTACGATGCGACAACTGCAATTGCTGTCGAAAAATCAGGACCACATATTGGGAAGGTATTGGCTGGGCATGCAGGAACGATCTGCAACATTATTCCCGAGGTGGTTATCGACTGTTCGGGGAGCGGAGATGTTGCTGCCATGGCAGGGGCTTCTTTTGAATTAGCTCCTAATGAACAGATACAACTGGCTGGCTACACGATCCACCTCACGGGAATTAAAGGAAACGATGAAAGCCTTGCGATCAAGGTTCCCTATTACCTAAACGAAGCGGCCAGAAAGAATATGCTTCCGCCTGCCGTAATGTTTACGACTTACAGTCCTGGCGATACCCCGGATGAGGGGTACTGTAAAATGAGCCTTGACAGTGCCGAAGGGGATGAACGCGAGCGGGATGCCGAAAAGAATGCAACTCTGGTACACCACTATCTTGCAGACACCTTGCCTGAATTCAGGCACTCTGCTATTGTGGAAACTTCTCTCCGTGTTATGGAAAGAGAGGGGAAAAGAATTTCAGGAGAATACATACTTACAGAAAACGATGTCCTCAGTGCCTCAAAATTCGACGATGGGATTGTACGGAATGCATGGCCCATAGAGTTATGGGACAAGAGTAAAGGGACAGTTTATAAGTATGTGAAAGCGGGCGATTATTATGAAATCCCCTTCCGCTGTATTAAGGTCAGGGATATCCCCAATCTTCTGTGCGCAGGTCGTTGTATCTCAGTTACGCATGAGGCGCTTGGTTCAACGAGGGTCATGGGTACCTGTATGGCGCTCGGGGAGCAGGCGGGACTGGCCGCAGCCTTTATGGTGAAACAGGGGAGATATCCTGAAAGAGCCGATGGGAAATACAAATAGAAAGGAGCCGCACATGCCAACAGAAATCAACTGCGAGGGAATAAGTACTCCACTCCGAATTCTGCTTGTGAAACCTCATTCGTACCTCCTCGTTGCCAAACGTCTCAATGATTTTCTCCACCTTGAACCTCTAGAGCTTGAAATCGTTGCGGGCGCTGTCCCCCCAGAAGATTTGGTAACAATCTGCGACCTGACCCTTGAGAAAGAACCGATGGAGGCCTATAAAAAAAAGCTTCGGGAAGTGAAGCCGCATATAATTGGCCTCACTGGTTACAGTAACCAGCTTCTAAGGGTGAAGGAGCTGGCACGAATTGCAAAGGCGGACAACCCGTCTGTCTTCGTTGTTGTCGGAGGGATTCATGCGACGATCTCCCCTGTCGAATATGCTGTCGATGATATAGATATTATTGTTCGGGGCGAGGGAGGAACAACCTTTGGAGAGCTTCTAAGGCGATTTAAACAGGGAGAGTCTCTTTTTTTCGGACAGGTCGCTCTGTACCGGAATGACCCCGATTTCTTACAAAAGGCCAGCTCACTACCTCCGGAATATCCCGATGTCAGCGCCATCCCTCTGCCGCGAAGGGACCTTGTGCAGCGTTCGCGCTACTTTTCGGCATGGACGGCGAGTGAGGGGAAGAAGCTCGATACGATGTTCCCGCGCATCGCGTCGATAAGGACCTCGTACGGGTGCAAATTCACCTGCTCTTTCTGCGTAGTGCACCACATAATGGGGAAACAGTATCTCGAGCGGAGCCCTGAAAGCGTTGTGAATGAGATCGAGTCGATCAAGGAAGAGCATATCTACTTTGTCGACGATGAAACCTTTCTAAACGAGGACCGTATGACCGAAATAGCGAATCTCCTCCTCGAAAGGGGCATCAGAAAGAAGTATGTAAGCTGGGCCAGGGCTGATACTATCGTTAGACGTCCCGACCTGTTCCGTCTTTGGAAGAAGGCGGGCCTCAGTATCGTCTATGTTGGGCTCGAGGCGATGGATGAGGCGAGACTGAAGAACTATAAAAAACGGACGACAGTGGATATCAATAAGAAAGCCGTGTCCCTGCTTCGCGAAATCGGCATAATGTTACATGCGAGCCTTATGGTTGATCCCGGCTTCTCAGTCGAAGACTTTCGGAGTGTTGAGAAGGCCATCAAGGACATCGGACCTGCCGAAGTCTCCTTCACGGTGTTTTCTCCCTCACCGGGGACTGAGCTCTGGCATAAACACAAAGCGGAATTCATCTGCGATCCGTATCTCTTTTATGACTGCATGCATACCTTACTGCCTACAAAGCTTGAAATCAGAAGGTTTTATGCACATTTTGCCCTCCTTTACCGGCTTGCGTGGAGCACCAATCCGCTGCGGGTGAACAAGATCAAAGTTCCGCGCCGCGAGATATTCAGGGCGATCGTCAATGGGACCAAGTATATATTTGCGCTCAAGGCCATCCACAGGGACTACATAAAAAAGGTGTGATGTGAATATTTACGAGACGATAAAGCGGGAAACCGAGGAATTTCGGGACAAAAAAGCTGTTATCGAGGGTGATGGCGTGCTCTCCTACGGGCAATTGCTTTCTTCGGCGGAGTCGATTGCAGAGGCATTCAGAGAGGAAGGAGTCAGGCCGTACCATCGTATCGGACTTCTCTGCGGAGACAGTATCGACTATGTAAGCACCAGTCTAGCGATACTCTCATTGCCTGCAGTAATCATCCCAATCTCCCCCGAACAGCCTTTGGCTGAAATCGAGTCGACAATCGACAGGATCGCCCTGGATTTTCTGATCTTTGAAAAGGGAACCTACAATTCCGGAGATGCCCAAAGTCTTCGGTCTGACGGGTTCTTCAGAAAAGAGTTTTTCCTCATAAGGAGAGAAGCCGTTGAAGGGCCTTGCCGTGAGTACTATGAGATCAATCCGGCGTTTATACGATTCAGTTCGGGGACCACTGGTATAAGCAAAGGCGTTGTCCTCTCTCATGAAGCAATAGTCGAGAGGACCGACGCAGCTGATAAGGGGCTTGGGATAACGCATTGTGACACCGTCCTGTGGGTACTCTCAATGAGTTTTCATTTTGTTGTCTCCATTCTTCTCTATCTGCGCCGGGCAGCAACCATCGTCCTCTGTGGCCGACCATTTCCGGAGGCCGTGATAGAAGGCGTGATCAGACACCGGGGAACATTTATCTATGCCTCGCCTTTCCATTACAATCTGCTGACTCATGCCGCAATGCTTTCTCCTGAATCACTAAAAGAGGTACGCATGGCTATTTCCACTGCCATGAAACTCCCCGACTCAATAGCTGAAGGGTTCTCCGCGAGATTCGGTCTCGAATTGACTGAGGCATACGGGATTATAGAGGTAGGCCTGCCTTTTATAAAGCTCTCCACCGATAAACGCGGTTCTGTCGGAAGAGCACTTCCCGACTACGAGGTTGCAATTATGAACAAAGATGATGAGGGGATCGGAGAGATCCACATAAAAGGGAAGGGGATGCTGGACGCTTATTACTCGCCTTGGCAGAACAGGGCGGCTATCCTGAGGGACGGATGGTTTAAGACAGGAGACCTTGGGAGGATTGATGATTCCGGCTTCCTTACCATCGTTGGGCGCGATAAGGATATCATCAATTTTGCCGGCATGAAAATATTTGCTTATGAAGTGGAGTCAATTATTAACCAGTACCCTCATATCAGGGAGTCCCTGGTGTACGGCGTATCGCATCCGCAATACGGACAACTACCAATAGCGAAGATCGTCTTGACAGAAGGGGCAGGCGAGGTCTTCGATCCTGACGATCTGCGCAGATTCTGCTATCAAAGACTGACACAGTACAAGGTGCCCAAGGATTTTGAGTGCGTTGACCATTTGCCAAAAACAGCGAGCGGCAAGATCAGGCGATAACGAGCTCACGTAATCAATCTAACCACACGACAAGAAAAGAGGAGTAATATCGATGACTCCTCTTGAGCAACCAATGAATTGATAACGGTATCTTTTATCGTATCAAGCCTTTAGAGCGCTTTATGCTCCTCAAATCATTTTCCGATCGGGGTCGCTTTCCTATCAATGTTTGGATATATAATTTACCATGTGATCAGCTACTTCCTCTGCAGCATCTTTGACGTCCATGCCTCGGCGATCAAAATGCCTGAACTTTGCCACAATCTTGTTATTTTGATCACGTATAATCATTTCGACTCCCATGCCAGCCTGCATCTGGTGTCCTCCGGCAAACGGAATCCATGCCTTGCCCGGAGCATAATTCTGCACTTCCGTTATGCACAGTTCAGCTGTTAGCGTTCCCTTGTTTCCTGCAATATCCGCCAAGGAACTCGCAAATATGGATTTGACCGACTCGACCAGAGATTTGCTGTGCGAATCCGACATGTTGGTGATAGTCCCGACCTTTATCTTATATGGAGCGAGTTTTTCCGAAGGGTTGACCCACACCCAATCAACATTGTCTCCTTTGACCATGTCGGTGTATTCCTTGATAATGCCCTTATGAAAGTCTTTGTCTTTGTATTCATTGCTGTCGATAAGTCTGTCCGAACCACAGAAAGCTGCCGCCGGGAATAAAACTGTCATTACAAAAACGATGTAGATGACCTGGACGACTGCCGTATGCCACGCTTTGCTACCAAACATACTTCCCCTAACATGCATTGTCATAACTTTCTCCTTTCATTTCTTGACGACATTATTTCCACTTTGTGTTCGCTAACCAGCAACCCATAAGTATTCCAGAATAATGCCCGAATTGATCTTTATCGGTTGAGGACCTCTCTTCATAGTATAACTTCGTCACATAAAATTATTAAACCTTACTTAAGTGAATTACCAGAAATGAGAGAGCCCTATCAATACTTTTGAAGAGTTTAAAGGCACATTCGGCTTTGCAGTACCTGCATTGGATATGTGATGATAGCGAGCGTTAAAATCGATGGCTATATTACGGGTAAGAAAATAATGAGTGCCGACACCCGCCTGGTAGTTGCCGTTAAACTTCGACCCGAGATCATTGGGCAAATTCAGATTTGTATAAACGGCACCACCTCCAGCGAACAGATAAGGCACGACTTTTTTTGACAAGGAGGTGAAATCCCAGCAGGCAAGAAAATTGATCCCGGTCATTATAGCAGACTTCGGGCTAGCAACATAGTAGAAAGGGACTTCAATAAGTATCTCGTGCCTGCCCCGATACCACGAGTCACCTATTTCTTCCGACAGAAAATGACCGTATTTTAGTATGAAATCAACATCTTGAACCCTTGTCTTTGTTTCTCCGAATCCAGGATATGATTCGCCATATCCGAGAGAAAAGGTCAAATGACTTTTTGCAGTGTTAAAGATCGGCGTGAAATTTTCCTGGGCAGCAGACTGTTGAGGGACATAGAATAAATATAACAGAACAGTTATGAAAATGAGATTTTTCATTTCTGATTTTATCATCGGATGGTAGCTAAGTCAATATATAGAGACCAGAAATATCTTGTATTTGCGTCCTTAACCATGATAAGATTTCGCTTACATTCACTACTACATAAAACATGCAGTTTGAACGTAAGCACATATTGCCTATGAAAACAAACAAATCACTCGACATCATACGAGAAAAACTCTTTTACGGTTCAACTGATTATACAAAAAGCCAACCGGATCTGTTTACTCCTCATAGATTCAAAATGCTCGCACCATCACAGGTAGATGGGTTTGTTGAAAAGGTAAAAGAGAGTTTAAAAGAAGAAGAAATATTGGTGTATGTTCATCTGCCTTTCTGTTTTTCTGAATGTCTGTTTTGTAATTCGTTTCCGCATAAGGTCGACAAGGAAGCCCAAAAGGATTATTTAGCCAATTTGCTGAAAGAGATTGAGCTTGTAACTAATCGCGAAGTTTTCATTGGTAAAAAGGCCAAATGCATCTATCTTGGCGGTGGAACTCCCACGTCATTCTCCAATGAGGACATAAAGCTTATTTTGGACAAAATCTCCTCATGTATTGTCTTGTCTGATAACTGCAGTATAACGTCTGAGGCCCATCCCCAAACACTCTCCGACAAAAAGAGGATAAGTGGTTTAGGGACTATCGGGATCAACAGATTAAGTATCGGCTGTCAAACTTTCGATCAAGCGGTACTCCGTTTGTGCAACCGGCAGAATACCCCGGAACAGATTGCAAAGATTGTCAGGGATGCTCAGGAAACTGGTATCAGAATCAACATTGATATGATGACGGGACTTCCCGGACAGACCGTGGAAGGAGTAAAGAAAGACCTTGAATTATTGGAGTCGATACGTCCTGATTCGATTGAGTACATCAGACATGAAATCGTGAACCCTCTCATCGTAAAACTTTATAAAGATAATCCTGGCCTAGTTGTTAACAACGACACGCTGTTCGAAATGGTTTGTATTACGCAGGAATGGATGAGCATAAACGGATACGAGCAAAACGGACGATTCACTGATGATAAACAGTGGGGATACCGTTATCACTGGTTAAAAGAAATGCCCATTATAGCATTTGGTTCACGGGCACGGTCTTATACCAAAACAATTTGCTACGATAAGCACGAAGAGCTATCAACCTATATAAATATGCTTAAAAAAGGTGTGCTGCCTATTGGCAGGTACATTGCTCTGACCGAAAAAGAGCAAATGTACCGGTCTCTATTATTGAACCTGCAGGTCAAACAAGGCCTCGATAGAAAGCAGTTCCACGGTAGATTCAGTCAGGACCCGCTTGATGCGTTTTCTTCTCTATTGTCACAACTCAGCGAGTATGGATGTATTGAAAACCAAGACGGGGCTATAAGATTGTCAAAATATGGCGCCTATTTCGTTGAAGATGTTTGCGACTTTATAATCGATGCTGTCTTAAAAGAGGAGTCGGATTCCTTGGTAAGAGCTCCACATTCAGAGGGGGGGACATCTTCAAGACTCAATTGACGTGGAAAATTGTCTAACTCCCTTAGATCTATTTGCCTCGCGTATTTTCTGAAAGATATGTTGAATATGTTCCTTAAAGCTACAAGAACTCTTTTTAAAGTGGCCAATATGCGAACTTCCTCGAAGCACGCTCGAGCGTTTGGATCATAAAAGCACGGATGAATGCTGCATTTCATAATGTCATTGCATTAAAATAAATGATATATGCTTCTTTCTGATGGGAGAGTGATGAGACGATTTTTCATAGTTACGGTGACTTTGATTATTTTGGCTGCCTGCAGTGCTGCTCCTCCGCGGGTTGACTTCTATCGCGGTAAGTCTGTTCCCCTAGTTACCTTTGTTTTCGACGACGGAGACGATACGGACTATCTGGTGGGGAAAAAAATATTCGCGGAGCAGGGCGCAGTTGCCTGTTCTGCCATCACTACCGACTGGATCAATACACAGTACCATCTCACCGCTCCCCAGATTATCGAGCTCAGGGATGCGGGTTGGGAGATCATGAGCCATACGGCGTCCCATCCTAATCTGAGATCACTGACACCGGACAAAGTAGAAGCCGAATTCGCTCAGTCCAAAGCTGTCCTCGAAGGTCTGGGACTGACTATTAATAGCATTGTGTATCCGTTTAACAAGAGCAATGCAATGATTGGGAAGATTGCCGGCAAATACTACCGGTCCGGCAGAGGCGGAACGAACTCATTCAATAGGGGGGAAATTGATCCTTATTATTTGAAATCATTCAGCATGAAACACAACATCCCCCTGATGAAGAACTACATCGACCAAGCCTATGCGGATAAGTCGTGGCTGATTTTCTATCAGCATGAGATAGATGCCAAGGTAAAGATAACGGATAAGCAGGGATCTTTCACCAAAGGCGAAACGCTCAGGCTGAGTCCTTCGGGTACCGTGGCACGGTATGTCACTTTGCACTGGTTCCCAATTTATGGATTCGCAATGTACATGGTTCCGTTTTCCGGTCAGCCCCAATCCGGGGATACCGTCACAGGGACAATGAGCGGGGCAACTGCTCGTATTGAATTTATAATATACAACGAACTCACTCAGTTGAGCGAACTGATCAGCTATATCCACAGGAACTATCCTGACATGCCGATCACGACTATCGATCAGGGACTGGATCTGCTTGGCCTTCCCAAGCAGCGGACTTTGCTGGACAAGAAAGATGCTGGGCAGGTGAAGGGTGCTCTGTAACGACTCGTCTCAGTATACTTGTGCAAATGAGCAAGACAAGACTGCACGAGAATATGATCAGTGGGTCGGGCAGAGTTCCTTTTGGGGTAAATGGTTCAGGTACTGGCTCGCTCCTGGAAGAATTCTCTTTCTGAATACTCCTGCGAGGAAGCTTCCAAAGACCCTGTCTATCAATCCTGACGATAAGATCTTGGATATTGGGTGCGGTTGCGGAAGTTTGCTTGTTTATCTTCACAAGAAAATAGAATTTAAAGTAACTCTTGAAGGCCTCGATGTGTCCCCTGTTATGGTTGGTTTAGCTAAAAGGGAAATCAAGCAGAGTGGACTTGAAGGTAAGATTAGGATAAGACAGGGACGTGGAACAGAATTGCCATACATGGACAAGACTTTTAACGTAGTTCTCAGTACCTATTTGATAAAGCACTTAGCCGATGATTCACTCTTTGCGATGTTGGAAGAAGTGAAACGAGTTTTAAATCCGGGGGGGTATTTCTGTTTCTGGGAAGCAGGCAACTCTAATATTAAAGTTCTTGATTGGATAAATATGAAGCTGCTTTCTGTAGGAATCTCTACCATACATCTTCGTTCGTCAGAAGATCTTTTTCAGAATTTAAGAAAGGCAGGCTTTCACAACATTCAACGGTTTGGACATGCTCCTTATCTCTATTATCCATTTCTGCCAAGAGTAGGGTTTATTTGCAGAAGAGTCTAACAGCCATGTTTTATTGTGAGTCCACACGGAATATAAATACAACAAACAATTAAAATATAGATATAACTGTGGTTATATTCGACCGGAAAACTGGAGGGCTGATATGCGATATCGAAGATATCGAAAATAGTGAGAACAGCAGAGGCTGACAAAACAGTCAGAAAGTCAAAGGGTGGCTTGAATGCATGCGTAGAAGTCTAATCCTAGACCTTAGACCTCTCCTCCATATGGAAAAGAGCTAAAGGTGAACGGTCTATGCAGAAAGGAGTCTTTTATGTGTGACACACATGGCAAATGCGGTTCCTGCTCGGGCAGTGCATCGCTTCCCGGGAGCGGAAAGGTCCTGAACTATAATATAAGGATGAACGGTTTTGGCATAGTATATTCATTTGCGGAATTGCCTTCCTTCGCCTACTCAGCAGGAATCGAAGAGAGTTGGCAACATCCTGAGCTTATTGTATTTGGGTTGGAGTACGATTTATCAACCCTTTTAATTACTGAGGCCACCAATTTAATCAGGGGAGGCGCTTCTTTTACAGACCGAAACGGTCATTTCAGGATTGGTGACATAAAAGTCAGGTTTCTTGAAGTCCCCACCAACGGTGCAAAGCAATACCTGTGCGAAACAGCCTCCTATTACGGAGAAAAGAAATTCAGGGTGCTGCAGATGATCTGGTCCGACAAACAAGGACGTTTCCCCTTTGATCCTCAATGCAGTGATGAGGTGAAAAGGATCCAGCCTATCCTCTGTGAAGGGAGCTGCTTCTGATAGGAAAAAGCTAGCCGTACACCCCTAAATAAACATTAAGCAGAGCATCGTAAGGATTATCCCTTCTCATGACTAATGCGACAAATACTCTGCCAATAGGATGACCTCAGCGGCTGTCAAACAGCGCAGTCAGGTAACAGGGCCAATATAAATGAAGTTGGATAAGTCATTGTCGCTCACTATTCCACAGATAAAGTGATTCAGATATGACGTTATCGTCGGAGGCAAGGACGGCGAAGGCCGCCTATGCCTCCTTTATTCAGTATCCAGCAAGAGAATCAAAATCTCAACTTTTACTGAACGACCTCAAGCATTCCTTCCATGCCCTTGTCTTTATGACTCTTAAAAAAGAGTAATTTTTTGTCACAAGAGAACTCATACTTTCCTGTTTTGGTCGGGGTGAACCGTATGGTTTTAGGATCAGTGCCCAGACCTTCTGAAATATTGATCCCAGCCTCGGGCGCATTCAAAACAATATTGTGGGGAACGAGCCCGGATTCTTTTCGGATAATTATCTCGACTGGCACATTTACTTTTACGATGATATGTTTTGGCTTAAAAAAATAGTCTCCCCCGAGCATCTCCACTCTCTGGACTCCATCAGAAGCAATGGGAACGACTACCGCCTTTTCTTCCTCTGCTGCAGCGCTTATCACAAAAGCGGTCAAGAGAAGGGCAGCTAAAACCAAATAACTAAATTTTCTCATCGAATCCTCCTTTACAGCAATATATCGTGATATCTATTAAAACAGTATCCCTATTCCAAGGAATGCCTGGATACCATACAGACACATTATAAATAACCCAAGCCAGTAATGACGTTCTCGCCACAGTGACTCACCTGCCCTTATTGATCTGGAAACCGGATACGTGACTAGCAGGAGCAGCGCGATGACTGATCCTGTAATCGAATGAAGAGGATATTTGAACAAATATCCAACATCAGAATAAATAAGGGCCCATCCGGAAAGAAAGCCGAGCACTGCTGCCGGAATCAGAACAGGACCAATTTTTCTGTGTATTCTTATCATCGAAAATGGAGGAGATTGCTTTGCTTTTCTCTTTTTTCTTATTTGTAATCCGAGCCATGCCTGGAAGATGAAAAAAAGCACTATCGTGAGATTAAAACAGCCGTGGGCAAGCCTCAGGTACGCGATTTCATGCTTGTTTACCATGTGTTAAAGTATATACAGAATAACGTGAACACCAAAGACTTACCGTTGCATAAAAGAATATAGTAACCGCATTGTCCAGCACCTTGAGCGAGTCGAGCAGCGGGCATATCGGTGATGCAGAGCCAAGTGCTAAGCGCAGCCTAATGTGCAACAATGATCCCCGTATTTATCAAATACGCTTGTCGGTGTGTCATACTGAATTCCACATGACCTTTTTGAACTAATAGTTGCGGATGCCCCCGGCTAGGCGTAAGCCAGAAGGGGGCAAGCAGTGGGTTTTGATAGAAACTTACTGTCTCATTCTCCTTCCTACAAAAAGTTAGGTGTCGTTGGTTGGTTGCTGTTGACTTTCCCCGGCATGGAGCTATATATAAATACGGCTGTTGCCACGACTATGAAACAGTGAGCCATGTCACTTCGAAAGGGCAGGAGACTACCACAAGACGTGCTGTGGGCAAATGCCTGCAGCGCGCTAGTGTCTGTGAATCGCGGAACTCCTACATACGTTCCTGCAGTTACGTGGTGAGCAGTTCAATAAATGCCACTGTGACAAGATACGGGGTGGTCTTTCTAGCGATTATCTTCCCCCATGATATTGGGGCGCTCCTGATCTAGACTGAGTCTGTCGCCGTCAATTGTCGATCATAACATATAATGGAGTTGAAAATACTTTCTTCTCCGTGCAATATAATAGACATTAATTATGAACCAACCCATTCTTATCATCGAAGACGACAGCAAGATTGCCAAAGTCGTAAAGGTCTACCTCGAAGGAGCAGGATACCGCGTTGTTCATGCGGACAAAGGAAAGGATGCGATAGAAGCGGCGCTGAAGGAAAAACCACTTCTTGCCGTCTTAGATCTTATGTTGCCTGACACCAGCGGGGAGGAGGTATGCCAGGAGTTAAGGCACATCGGAGACTTTCCTATTATCATGCTCACCGCCAAGGCTTCTGAAGAGGAGAGGGTAGCGGGTTTCGCGCTTGGTGCCGATGACTACGTTGTGAAACCATTCAGCCCGAGGGAGTTAGTATACCGGATCAAGGCGGTATTGAGGCGACAGCAAAAAGGGGACCTCGAACACGCGGCGCCAGTCAGCTTTAATAAAGGTGCTCTGATAATCGATGGGCAGAGTTATGAAGTCAGGAAAGCGGAAGACCAGATAAACGTTACTCCGACCGAATTCAAGGTGCTCCATACTCTTGCTATGCATCCGGGCAGGGTCTTTACGCGCGAGGAACTGGTCGAAAAGGCCCTTGGCTACCAGTTTGAAGGGTACGAGAGGAGCATCGATGCACACATCAAGAATATACGGCATAAAATAGAGAAAGACCCGAGAAATCCGGAATACATACTTACCATTTACGGAGTGGGGTACCGTTTTTCCGGCAAAAAGGATGTTTAAGAGCCTCTGGCTTAAGTTTCTTCTACTGCTTGTCACTGTCTCTCTTATTGCACTTTCTGCAGCATTCCTTCTCAGGGAACTGATGCTCAACGATTTCGGGGAATATCTAGAAGGCGAAAGGGAAGACCGAATCTATTGGATTACGGCAGCCTTGGAGAGTTCGTACGATAAAAATGAGGGATGGGTCAAGAAGGACATTGTCGAAAATATGCTGTGGGCGGTGATGCTCGGCTTCGATATCAAGCTTTACGATATTAGAGGCGACATTGTAATGGATACTGAAACTGCCATCACCGCCCAGCCTGAGGCAGTTCTAAATAGGGTCATCGCACTGTCCGATTTTGACGCACGAAGGACAGACGAGAAATTCATGCCTTATCCATTATTTTTGGGGGGCGAACAGATCGGGCATATTGAAGTGGGCTTATTAAGGCCCCGAAAGTCTGGGGTCTTTATCGCTCGGTCCGATGAGCTGCTTCTGCTATCATTGGTTGCACTAGGCGGCATCGCAATCATCCTTAGCATTGTCGTTTCGAGAAGATTGACTAATCCTATAAAGGGGCTCACACAGGCGGCTATGGAGATCAGTGCCGGCAATCTTAAAAGCCGTGTCAGCATTGCCGGCAGAGACGAAATAGCCACTCTTGCCGATTCATTCAATCGCATGGCACAATCCCTCGAGGTTCAGGAATCGTTAAGAAGAAAACTTACCTCGAACATCGCACATGAGCTCAGAACACCCATAAGTGCAATCCGCGGCGAACTGGAGGGTATGATGGACGGCCTCATCCCTTTTGATAAAGAAAATCTCCAGTCATTGTATTCGGAAATCGGCAGATTAAACAAGATTATCGAAGGCATAGAGGAGCTTAGCCAAGCTGAGGCGAGTAGCCGCTATCTCCGAAAAAGCGTTTTCATTCTTAAGCCATTCCTGGAAGGTATCTGGGGCCGTTTCGGCAGGCTGTTTGAAGAAAAGGGTGTCAAGCTGGAGCTGACCTGTGATGCAGGGCTTACGATAAATGGTGATCCCGACCGGCTGAGTCAGGTCATAATTAATCTTTTGTCGAATGCTCTCAAGGCTACGGAAAGGGGAGGCAATGCATGGATTAAGGCCTTTGACAGCCCTTCCGGAACGGTCATCGAGGTTGGTGACAGCGGGAGCGGCATCAGAGATGAGGATTTCCCCTTTATTTTCGAGAGGTTCTATCGGGGCTTAAAAGGTGGCCTTGGCATCGGCCTAACCATCGTAAAAGAGCTGACGGAGGCTCACGGTGGGGTGATATCGGTATGGAGCGAATTCGGAAAAGGCTCTGTCTTCACGTTAATGTTTCCTCATTGATGTTATCAGAGAAAAGGAGAATTCACCTCTGCTTATGTGCACCTCATTGTCTCTACGTGGATTCATAATTATTCATAATCTCTTCGCTGCGGGTTCACAATTATTTGGTATCCTTTAATCAGAAACAAAAATCACTAAGCTGGTCTTAGACAGAATTGTGAAGGAAGGTGAAAGGGATGAAGAAGATTTTCGTAGTATTGGTGGCGATCGTCGTCACTGTCGCAGTTGCAGGGATCAGTTTCGCTGCTGATGTGAAGGGAGCGATCAGTAAGATCGAGGGGACCAAGATTACCGTTAAGGCTGCTGATGGCAAGGAAACGACTGTTGAGGGAGACGCTAAGGGATTCAAGGTTGGCGACAAAGTTATGGTCAAAGACGGTAAGATCATCAAGAAAAAGGCTGTTGAGGGGTGCTAGACGAAACACTGATCGGGAATGCATCAGCCATGCTGTCCGGGAAGCCTGTGGAATTTGCCAGTGATAACAGCCCCGGTAAGGGCATATTTGACAGGGGAATGCATGCGGCTAAAGGATGTGTGTGCAAGGACTGCCTTGCCGATATGTTCAAGATGAAGAAAGGGGCGGTGAAAATAACCAAGGTTGACTATGAAGCCGGTAAGCTCTGCTTCTCTTGTCATAGCGGTACGAAAGTCTTCGCCTCGCAGACAACTGTACAAAATGTCATAAGAAATAGTGGAATGGGGGAAGGGTAGCCTGTCCTTTTCCCCCATTCATGCGCTTTTGGAAGAAGAATGATTGACCCGTTTCCACATTCTGACTATAATGTTTCAGAGTTTGAACTAATAGTTGCGGATGTCCCGGCTAGGCGTAAGCCAGTAGGGGGGCAAACAGTGGGTTTTGATCGAAACTTACTGTCGCAATCTCCTCCCTACAAAAAGTTACGTGGGGTTAGTCGGTTGCCGTTGACTTTTTTACGGCATCGAGCTATGTATAGATACAGCTGTTACCAGGACTGTGCGAGAGTGAACGACATCACTCTCAGGAGTGTTTCCCATGTGGGCACATTCACCCCGATAATCGGGAAACTCAGGCAGTATTTATTCTGCCATAACTGCGGCTTGACCACTAATGCCTCACTCGTTATGTGGTTAAGTCAGACGTTCGCCAAGGTTAGCGAAAGGTCTCAAATAGACAGGGGCTGCCCGAATAAAATGGCACATCCATTAAGGTTTGCTATATTATTGATGGCCCGGGTTAAACGGGTAGGAGACTACTGCAAGATGATCTGTGGGCAAAACCTGCAGCGCGCTGGTGTCTGTGAATTCAACCGTTCCCGTGGTTAAGTTGTCAGTAGTTCACATCCTTTCGGATAAGGAAGGGAATGATATGAGCCTAAAATCTTTCGTGAATGCCTGCATAACGTTGGGGTTGTTTGTTGTTATTTCCATCTCTTTTTGGATTCCCGCTGCCTACGCGGGCGATAGGCATTACGGCTACTATCATTACGGGCAATCAGGTCGTGGCTATGGGCAAAGAAAGGCGGTATCAAATAGTCAGGAGGCCAGGAGATTGCTAAAGGACTCTTATTCTAGGAGGGATGTAAAGATAGGCGACATAAGGGAAAGAGAGCTTTTTTTCGAGGCCGATATGAGAGATAGGCGCGGTATCCTTGTCGACAAGGTAATCATCGACAAACGGACGGGAAGAATAAGATCAATGTATTAACTAAGTGCCCATTACATCATCATCGCCAGGACCGTCATCATGGCGATGGACCAGAGGATATCCAGGGGCGCCTGCATCGCGCAGGATGAATCAAAAAGAAGGTCGGCACGCGCCGGGAATTCCTCATCCTGTTTCCACAAGAGAAGATAGACCGGGATCCTTGCAAAAGGAAGAAGTTTTAGAGCGACGTCTCCATAAGGAGCAACTTCAGCCCCAAGTTCCGATCCTTTGTGCTGAAAATCCTCTGTGCCGTCGCCATACTTAGCGGCGAGCTTATCGAGTGGCAGCACATGTGATCCCCTGAAGAAGAGTTGTCCACCTTTGATATCAGAAGGTTTTATGAGACGGCCTGTCGGCGGAATATCTCTTGAAGAAATTAGATAAGAGAGGGCCGAGAGCCCGAAAAAATAGCCTAACCGTTTAAGGAAAAGATCATCACCCGTTATTTTCTGCTCGGTCAGAAATAGATGGAAATCACTGTTAAACGAGTGAATTGAATACTCCAGGGCAGCCGGATTGAAAGATGCACCGGCACGCCTGCAAACCTCGACAGGATCGAGTGACTTTAAAAGCTCCCATGCCTTCATTTCACCGGAGTTCATAATTCATTATATAGGACTAATACACCATGTGTGAAGTGCGGTATCATCTCTTTTTTAGGCAATGTTGTTTGAGCATAATATAGAGCGCTCCAAGTCCACCGTCACATCGCCGCGCAGTGACGAATGCGATGATATTTTTCCGGTATCGGCCTGAGAGCCATCCGACAAGTGTCTCTTTCAGAATAGGCCCCTGTGGTGACTTAAGTCCTCTGCCATGAATTATCTTGATGCAACGCAGCCCATTTAATAGGGATCTTCTCAGAAAGTCATCGATGTGTGCTGCGGCTTCATCAACCGTGAAGCCGTGGAGATCGAGAAAGTCCTGGATGGCGAAATGTCCTTCATGCAATTTTCTCGTGATTGGGGCAGAACTGTAGACTGAATTCACCCATTCTACGTACTCCTGTGTATCTTCAAGCCTTATAGGTCGGCGGCCTTCCGATATATCTTCAAGTATTTTCAATGTCTCTTTCTCTGAATCGCGCTGCTTAGGTGCAGGCATCACTTGACGTTGCGCGACAGGGATTTTCCGGAATTCCCCGATCTCTCGCACTCCTTTCATTTCAAGACGAAATAGTTCTGCATCATCCGGACAAGAAACATCCTTGGCATTATTTTCTGTGACAGCAGGGTTCTTCACGGCGTCGATCGTTTTCTTCAGATTCTTGAAAGGCCGGAATGAAAAATCTTCGGGTTCGCGCTTTTTTGTCATAAACATACCCTCACTTTAATTATAACAGAGTGAGATTGAGCTAAGATCATATCACAAATGGAACTGTGGCCAAGAGTCGGTTTGCAGCATGTGAGGGCTGTTGATACAATTCAGTAAAGGAGGGTAGTATGCCTCATGCGGGTTTGATGGATGAACGTGCATTCGGTCCTGAGGAAGGTCCTCTGCTGAGGGCACGGCTCCATATAAGGGGTGGGAAAAGGCGACTGGGGCAAGGCAAGATAGCTGCGGGTATAGTAACGCTCTATGATGCCCTTAGCGGAGCTCTGGAATGGTATATCGCCTCTTCCGAGAGAAGGAAGAATCTTGTCATGGAAGAGGTCGCTAATCTCAACAACGACCGCATTGTCCACGGCATACTGGTACGCGCAAATGTGCTGGATGGACGTTTTGATTTCGATGCCTTCGACCAACTTGTGGAAAGAGCGCTCAAAGAGGAGATGCCTAATTACGATTACCGAGAAATGCTCATAGGTCTGGAGAATGTTATGACACAACTCGGCGTAATTCCTTTCGATGAATCGGCATTGCCGCCTGAAGACCCTACTACATATTAACTCAGTTTTTGATTTCGAAGATGAAATCTATCTCGATTGGTGAGTTTAGAGGCAGGGAATAGACGCCGATTGCGGCCCTGGCGTGTCTACCTGCTTCGCCGAATATTTCGAAGAGAAGGTCTGAGGCAGCATTGAGGACCTTTGGCTGATCCGTAAAGCTCTCAGCCGATGCTACATACCCATTTAATTTGAGGCACCTTATTTTATCGAGGCTTCCGAGATGAGATTTGAGTAGCGAAAGAGTATTGATTATGACTTGTCGGGATGCTTCACGTGCCTCATCAAGTGACACCGCTTCTCCAACCCTTCCGGTCTTTATTAGTTGCCCGTTTCTGAGCGGGAGCACCCCGCTCAGAAACAGGAGATTACCCGACTGAACACAGGGCACGTAGGAACCCATCGGCTTCGGTGCATCTGAAAGAGAGATCCCCAGTTCTTTTAGCCTTTCATCAATAGTCATAAGCTGATTATATCCGTGTTGAGCAAAGATTGACAAGATGGTCTTATGGGGTGGCGCAGAAGGAAGATGTATAACCCAGGAATGTCTAAAGATGACAGGTTCAACACTTTTTTGACATAGCTCTGAATGGACTGAAACTCTCAGGAAGCCGCTTTGGCCTTCCCTCCCTATCGATGCAAGCAAAAGTGACAAGCGCTTGAACTAGCAGGGAACCTTCCTTCAGGATGCAATTTTTTATGGTCATGCTCGCGTTTCGCACTTCTTCCACTTCGGTCGTTATATCGATAGTTTCACCGAGACGGGCAGGCCTCTTGTAGCTGATGTCTACATGAGTCACTACAAAAAAATACCCCCGGTGATGATGTTCTGCGACATTGATGCCGTATTCGGAAAGGAACTCCGTCCTTGCCCGTTCCATATAACGGAGATAGTTGGCATAATAAACAACGCCGCCTGCATCAGTATCCTCGTAATATATTTTTACCTTTATAGTATGCACCATGGTCTCCTCCGCGAAGCTATGTTGCAAGATCCCTTCCGTAGTACATCCGTGATTCGCGGCGAACTCAAAACTGCTCATTTTTTCTCTCGAGAAAAAAAATTGTCAGCCTACTGCCCACCCGCCTTTTTGATTATGCTCTTGATAAGATCCCTAAAGACAAAATGATGAGATGGAATCAGACTGTACCAGTAGATGGTTCCCCAGAAACCTCTCGGCATGAAATAAGCTGTTATCACCAAGTCGGTCCTCTGAATTGTAAACTCTAACCAGGCGCGACCCGGCAGCTTCATCTGGGCCTCCAACAGAAGTCTTCGGTTTTCCTGCAGGTCTACTACTTCCCAAAAATCCAGCTTATCGCCTATGCGCAGGTCGCTCTCGGCCCGTCGCCCCCTGGTCATACCGTACCCGCCCACCAATTTGTCGAGAAGCCCCCGGACCTTCCACAGAAATCCGAAAGTGAACCACCCTGTTTTGCCGCCGATGGACTTGACGGCCTTAAAGACAGCTGAGGGATTAAGTGAACCGAAAGAATCCCGCGTTTCATCCTTGTATCGGGCGGTGGAGCTCTCATCAGCCTCAGCGACATCGCATACCTCTCCGGCGCTGCTGTCACACCAGCGACTGATGACCTGGTCGGTCTCAACCTTGATAAAAGCCCTCCGCACTGCTTCGTCAAAGGACGTAGGGGCTATTGATGGAAAGCAGGTTTGGGATGCATGCGTGTCTATTATATGCCCTGAACGGATCCCAGCTACTATTACAGATGCGATGCGGTAGGGGACAGCAGTGAAGAGACTGAGCCAATATGCGGACAACCGGGGAAAATTAAAAGGGACCGCTATCATGGGTCTTCGCACTCCCATTCTGTTCCCTGTGATCTCAATCATCTCTCGGAACGTCAGAGGTGGAGACCCGATGTCGATGACCGAGCTGCAGTCGGAGGAAAGGTCCTTTGCTTTACAGAGATATTCGACGACATCGGTGACAAAAGCAGTATTGGTCCTGATCCGGGTCCAAGCTGGTAAGACCAGCAACGGTAGATGACTGAGCATGCCTTCGATTATCTCGAAGGTTATGCTGCCGGAGCCGATAGTCAAGCCTGACCTGAGCCAAATTGTCTGGATCTCATGTGGTCGTTCGCTGAGGATCATGCCCGCCTCAAGTTTAGTCCTGAGTTGTGGCGATGCTTTCTCGAGGTCTCCGATGCCCGACAGGTAGATGATTCGCTTTACGCCGAATTCGATGCAGGTGTCCCTGAATAATTCGGCACTCTGGTGTTCCAGCCTGTTGAAGTTCCTGCCAGCACCCGTAAGATTTATAAGATAATAGGCGACATCTATTCCTTTCAGTGCACGAACCAGCGAAGCACATTTAAACGTGTCGCCCTCAATGACTCTTGCGTTACCGACGTCGCCCGATTTCAGTTTTTTGGCGTTTCTTACGAGAACGCGGAGTGACACATTCGGCTCGTGCTGGAGCCGGAGAAGAAGTCGTCGCCCGATATACCCCGTTGCGCCTGTAAGTAATATGTTCATGTCTTTCGCATGGTGCTTTCTATAGTCCCTTTATTATACCCCAATCTTATAATCCTGCCATAATGAGATCGATTATGGCAGGATTCTGTTTTTCTCATTCCCCACGGGTTAGAGAAGTGCGATCCGGGAAAGCGCAAGATAGGGGAGGGACTGCCCGCATTAAAAGGCACATCCACAGAGGACCTTCAGAACTTAGCTTCCTCTGAGCGATCAACCGCCGGTAAGAAGTACTTAATGAACTCTCCGATAGATTAGCGCTATTGTGTTTCCTATGCCTGGTTGATGGCAGAAAGCTGCCAGGGGTTGTTCCCTACGGGTCTTGTGAGCGTCCAGTATTCCTCGAATTTTACCGGTTCCGTCTTACTGCCTGTCACGACTGCTCCGGTCGATTCGTCAGCTGTGTAATCGAGCAAGTTGGCATAAAACAGTACCGTTATGAAGTCCTGACCCGATTCCTGCCATGCCTCGGTTATGTCGATATTTCTTACGGCGATGTTCTCGAGTCTGTTTATTTTCCTCTCCCTTATGAGCTTGTCGATATCCCCCTGGAAGGTCCTCTTCATCTCGTCAGTAAGCAGCGTGGTGACGGATGACAAGTCCCTGTTCATCCACGCGGCCTGGATTTTGAAAAAGGTGTCCATTACGCTATCTTTGAACCGGTCTTCGCTAAAACTCGCATCCATTTGACGAATGTAGGAAAGTCCGTCATTGCCGGCAGACCCAGTAGGTCCAGAAGTTGTGCTGTAAGGCTGATTTCCAGGCTGTCCCTGTGGCTGGTAAGCGTTTTGCGAATATGCTTGAGATGAACCTGCCCCTGCTCTTTTTTTCTTAAACAGCGTGTAGATAAAGAAGCCAAAGCTAAGGATTAGTAGGATTTCAACCAAACCTATCCCGCTTCCTCCAAAACCACCTTGACCAGCGAACCCAAGGCCGCTGAAGAGCATGCTGCCAATAAGCCCGCCCAGGATGCCGCCAGCAAGACCTCTCATGAAACCGCCGCTCGCAGGCTGAGGGGCAGAGGCAGGCTGCACAGGCGATTGAGAGGTCTGTTTTTCAGGAGTCGTATCATATGAGCGGCTCGGTGAGGAGAAGCTCCTGGACCCCCTGCTGCCTGAAGACGTCCCCCCGCCGGCGCGCGCGTGAGCAATATGCTCAAAGGCAATAGAGCTCATGAAAAGTATCGCTATGACAAGCATGAATGATTTTAATATCGTTGCGTTCATTGATTCATTCCCCTGTGAAAAGATTTATGAGTTCGCTTTTTATTTAACGTGGGTCTTTAGAATGGTGAATACTGACTTTACCGGAAGAGGAGACTAATGGCTCTATTGTGTTTTCCGGACTGCGAGTTTGTTAAGGGCGTTTATATACGCCTTTGCGGAGGCAACTATAATATCCGTATCAGCGCCCTGACCTCTGACCGTTCTGCCGCTCTCTTCAAGCGTCACAACGACCTCACCAAGCGCATCGGTCCCGCCGGTAATACCCTTTACATCAAACTTGAGCAGGTTGCTTTTTGTATTTGTTATCGCAACGATCGCCCTGTAAACAGCATCTACGGGGCCGTCGCCGTGCTCGGTCTTTTCGATGATTTGATCATGCGCGAACATTTTGACCGTTGCCGTCGGCCTGACATCGATACCGCTTAACACCTCAAGTCCTGAGAGTGCGTATAGTTCGGGGACCTTCGAGACCTGCTGAGAAACGAGAGTCTCTATGTCTTCATCGAAAATGTATTTTTTCTGATCAGACAGGTGTTTGAACTTTTCAAAAGCACTGTTCATATCGGACTCGCTCAGTTCATACCCGAGATCCTGAAGGCGTAGTTTGAAGGCATGCCTGCCCGAATGTTTCCCGAGGACGAGTTTCGACTGGGGAATGCCGACATCTTCCGGCTTCATGATTTCGTAAGTGGAACGCTCCTTCAAAAAACCGTCTTGATGAATGCCGGCTTCATGGGCAAAGGCATTGGCTCCGACAATGGCCTTATTGGGCTGAACAATGATGCCGGTAATTTTCGATACGAGCCGGCTCGTTTTGTATATCTCCTGAGTTTTGATGCGCGTGTCGGCATTGAAAAATTTGGGCCTTGTCTTCAGCGTCATAACGATCTCTTCCATTGAAGCATTACCTGCCCTCTCGCCGATACCGTTTACCGTGCATTCCGCCTGTCCAGCGCCTGCATGGATTGCGGCAAGGGAATTTGCGACAGCCAGCCCGAGGTCATTATGGCAATGGACCGATATGATCGCTTTGTCGATATTGGGGACGTTATTCATGAGATATCTGATGAGTTCTTCGTACTCTTGCGGTACTGTATATCCCACGGTATCCGGAATATTCACTGTCTTGGCCCCTGCCTTGATCACCGCTTCAGTCACTCTGGCAAGAAAGTCCCGATCAGAACGTGTGGCATCCTCGGCTGAGAACTCAACATCATCGGTATACTGCCGGGCCCTTTTTACCGCATTGATCGCGGTCTCGAGTACCGCTTCCCGAGACATCTTCAACTTATACTGGAGGTGAATATCAGAGGTGGCAATAAATGTATGTATCCTGCCCGACTCCGCCGGTTTGATGGCCTCTGCCGCGCGGTCTATATCTTCGGATTTTGTCCGAGCAAGGCCGGCTATGGTAGCGCCCTTGATCTCTTCAGCAATCATCCTGACCGCTTCGAAATCGCCAACCGATGCGATAGGAAACCCCGCCTCAATGATATCGACTCCAAGCTTTACGAGCTGACGGGCAACCTGAAGCTTCTCCTCAACATTCATCGATGCACCGGGAGACTGTTCGCCATCCCTCAGAGTAGTGTCGAATATCTTAACGACCCTCATTATTCTCCCCTTCGCTGGTATGCTTTGTATCGGCACCGCCAGGTACGCTCTGCTCCGCCTGCTTCATGCGTCGCCTTTTCATGAAAAGGTATATGTTTTCGATCAGGCCCCATATGAGATAGGCCATCGCAAAGATAAAGATGGCTGTTGATGGATGAATTAGGAGCATGAATAATACGAGGACAAAAATCACAAGCACCCAAAAAGGCTTTCGTTCACGGAAGTCTATCTCCTTCAGTCCGTGATAACGAAGGGTGCTCACCATCAGAAGTGCAATTACTATAGTGATTATAGGAAAAAAAACATTTTTATCCGGAATACCGCTCCAGAAGGTCGAATAAAAAATGACGATGGAGGAGATGATAGTTGCAGCAGCCGGGATAGGGATCCCCTTGAATGCCTTGGATCCGGGCGCGCCTGTCTGCACATTGAACCGGGCCAGGCGAAGCGCGCCACAGGCAACAAACAGAAAGGCAGCGGCCCAGCCGAATCTTTCGAAGGGAGCGAGGACCCACTTATACATCATAACACTGGGGGCGACTCCAAAGGCGACAAGATCGGACAATGAATCGAGCTCTATGCCGAAGCGCGTTGAGGTGTTGGTAAGGCGGGCGATCCAGCCATCAAGCCCATCAAAAACAGTTGCTATAATGATCGCCCAAGCGGCAGGGAGGAAATCTCCGTTAATAGCTGACAAAATGGCGAAAAAACCCGCAAACATACTACAAAGCGTCAGAGTATTCGGCAATAAATAGACGCCCTTTTTGGGCTTTCGATTTGGATCTCTTCTTTTAAAGGCCATAATTCTATTTTACGGTATATATCCCAAAATAGTCTCTCCTGCTGTGACCCTTTCTCCTAATCTGACTTTCGGTATTGTTGTCGACGGCAGAAATATATCTACGCGTGAACTGAATTTGATGACTCCGTAACGGCCGCCTCTCCTGAGTGCCTCTCCCGGTGCAACCCGGCAGACTGCGCGACGAGCAATAAACCCGGCGATCTGACGGACGAGGACCGTTCCATATTTCGTACTCATCGTCATGGCGATATTTTCATTCTGTACTGAGGCTTCGGGCTTAAAGGCTGAGAGGAACTTCCCCGGCGTATGTATGACCTTTTCGACGATCCCGTCGCAGGGGGCCCGGTTCACATGAACGTTGAGAGGCGACATGAAAATGCTTATTTGCAAGACTTCATTGTTGATGTATTGGGATTCTCTGACGGTCTGTAGCACGAGAATTTTGCCGTCTGCAGGCGCGACGATGAGACCCTCTCCATCAGGGATTTCCCGTTCGGGGTCCCTGAAGAAGTAGGCCATGAAGAGAGTCAAAACAAAAGGAAACAGGGCTATCCATAATGGACCCAACAGGAGCGACACAGCCGTAACTACGGCGAAAAGACCGATAAATGGATAGCCTTCTCGAGCGAACTTCATATCCATCAGCGCTTAACTGAGAGTTAAGCCTTTGACTTGTCGACGAGCTTGCCTTTTTTCAGCCAGGGCATCATTGCCCTGAGCTTCGCGCCCACCTCTTCGATCGGATGCTCTTCACCTTTTCGCGTCAAGGCGTTGAACGTGGGCTTGTTCACCTTACATTCGAGGAGCCATTCATTGGCGAATTTGCCTTCCTGAATCTCGCTTAGGATTTTCTTCATCTCCTTTTTAGTCTCTTCAGTGATGATGCGAGGGCCCCTTGTAAGGTCGCCATACTGTGCCGTATTGCTGATCGAATAGCGCATAGTAGAGATGCCGCCTTCATAGATGAGGTCGACAATAAGTTTCACCTCGTGGAGGCACTCGAAATAAGCCATTTCAGGCGAATATCCCGCTTCAACCAGCGTCTCATAGCCCGCCTGGATCAGTGCTGTCAATCCACCACAGAGAACGACCTGCTCACCGAACAGATCTGTTTCGGTTTCCTCCCTGAAGGATGTCTCGATAACGCCGGCCCTTCCTCCGCCGACGCCCGACGCATAGGCGAGCGCCATTTCTTTTGTATTTTTTGAAGGATCCTGATGCACAGCTATCAGACACGGAACGCCGCTGCCCTTCGTATATTCAGATCTCACAAGATGCCCAGGCCCTTTTGGAGCGACCATGAATACGTTGGCATCTGCAGGGGGGACTATCTGTCCGAAATGAATGTTGAAGCCATGAGCGAAACCAAGGTAGACGCCCTTTTTCATATTCGGTGCAATTTCGGCCTTATAAACATCGGCCTGGATTTCATCCGGCAGAAGGACCATTATAATATCAGCCTTTTTAGCTGCCTCAGCGGCGGTCACCACGGTGAACCCGGCTGCCACGGCTTTGTCCCAGTTTGTCCCTTTTGTTTCTGCGACGAGCACATCCATTCCGCTTTCCTTAAGATTATTCGCATGGGCATGTCCTTGACTGCCGTATCCCATTATAACGATCTTCTTCTTTTTCAAAAGTCCCAGGTTCGCATCTTTGTCGTAAAATATCTTTACCATCTCTTACCTCCCAATTCTTTGCAGTCGTCCAAAGGACAAATGTCTATTATTATACTATACATTCGATTATTATTTGTCTGAAACGGACGTCGCCACGAGCGGGCAAAGGGGACTTTAATGGTATAATTTCATAGGTACATGAATAAACGATACTCAATTCTTTTCTTGCTCCTCTTCGCATGTCTATTCGGCTTAACTGATATTTCGGCGGGCGATACTTCTGCCAAGGTCGAAGTAAAAGAAGGCGAGGTGCTTGTTATTTCCGTAAACGGTATCATCAATCCCGTTTCAGCGGAGTTCATTCATAAAGCGCTCGAAAAGGCTTCTGGGTTGAAGGCCGCAGCGTTAGTCATTGAGCTTGATACCCCTGGGGGGCTGGATACCTCTATGCGGAGCATCATCAAAGACATCATGGGGAGCAACATCCCCATAGTGGTCTATGTTGCGCCTGCCGGAGCCCGTGCTGCTTCTGCTGGCGTATTCATTATGCTTGCGGCACATGTCGCCGCGATGGCCCCGGGTTCCAATATTGGAGCTGCTCATCCTGTGTCAATGGGGGGGAAGATGGACAAGGTGATGGCTGAAAAGGCCGAGAACGACGCGGCAGCCTATATCAAGTCCATAGCCGAGCAACGTGGTAGAAACTCCATATGGGCGCAAGATGCGGTTAGAAAGAGCATTTCGGCAACCGAAACTGAAGCGTTGACAAATGGAATTATCGACCTTGTTGCAAAAGATGTGACTTCACTCCTGAAATCTATCGACGGCAAAAAGGTGAAGGTCCTAAACACGGACAAAACGCTCAGCACTGCCAATGCGATAGTCGTGACAGAGAAGATGGGTCTCCGGCTCAAGATACTCACTATTATCAGTGATCCGAGCGTCGCTTATATTCTTATGCTGCTAGGCTTTTATGGGCTCTTTTTCGAACTCACGAATCCGGGCGCGCTTTTGCCGGGGATAATCGGCTCCATCTCTTTGGTTGTCGCCTTTTATGCTTTTCAAACACTCCCAGTGAACTATGCAGGGCTTTTGCTGATTATCATCGGCATTGTCCTCTTTATCCTTGAGGTGAAAGTCACGTCATACGGATTGCTAACTGCCAGCGGGGCCCTTTCCATCACTCTCGGCTCCCTCATGCTTTTCGATTCGCCACTGCCTTTTTTACGCATTTCGCTGTCGATCATAATCCCCGCGACCTTTGTCACAGCCATTTTTTTTATTGTCACTTTTCGCCTCGCCTACAAGGCCCATAAGACAAGACCTGTTACCGGGAGTGAGGGACTTGTGGGGCTTGAAGGTATCACAAAAACCGAAGTGGGACCACAGGGGGGTATGGTCCGTGTCCACGGCGAAATCTGGTCCGCAACTTCCGATAAACTTATCGGAAAGGACGAACAGGTAATTGTGGAAATGGTAAGTGGTCTTAAGCTCAAGGTACGGAGCAAGTAATAACGGGATAATCTTGTGGTGATTTCCTTCCTTGAAAAAAAGACTATCCTTTCCTTAGAATTAAACAATCTATGAAAGCCTTTGTCACAGGTGCAACAGGATTCATCGGAAGCCATCTCGTGGAGACACTTGTCAGGGAAGGCTTTGATGTCACTTGCCTGACGAGGAGCACATTGAGCCTCAGATATCTCGAAGGCCTTAATGTCTCCTTCCTCAAAGGAGACTGTACCGATGCAGATTCGCTTTCAGGGATCAAGGGTTTTGATTACGTTTTTCATCTTGCAGGACTTACCAAGGCACATACTGAGGAAGAGTCATACCGTACGAACGAAAAAGGCACCGAAAATATTGTTAATGCCGTTGTGCGTCATGCTCCCCCGAAGCGATTTGTCTATCTCAGTTCCCTCGCGGCAGCCGGTCCAAGCTGCGACGGCAAGCCGCTCAGCGAGGAGTGCGAGGCAAAGCCGGTCTCTGTTTATGGGAAGACCAAACTCGGTGGTGAAAAATATGTTATTGCGCAAAAGGGAAAGATGCCTTTCACTATCATCAGACCGCCTGCGGTTTATGGTCCTAGGGACAAGGATTTACTGGTATTTTTTAAGATGGTAAGATCGGGCTTAATACCCTATTGGGGCAAATCTTACTATTCATTCTTATACGTCGATGACCTCATAAATGGTATAATACTCTCTGCGCTGAAAGAGGAAGGCGAGGGAGAAATATTTTTCATGTCAGATGGGAATATCTATTCATCGGATGATATCATAGACGCCATCTCCGGTGCCCTTCAGTGTAGGCCGATAAAGGTGGGGATTCCAAAATGTGTCCTGCCTTTTTTGGGCGCTATCGCCGAAAAGATGCAGGGGGGGAGCATTATCAACCCGGACAAGATACGAGAGATTAAGCATACCCACTGGACGTGTCATACGACAAAGGCCATGGAGAAACTTGGTTTTTCTCCGAAAGTGAAAATAAAGGAAGGAGCTAAGTGGACTGCCGATTGGTACAGGATCCATAACTGGCTATGATCGAAAAGACTGATATATTTGAAAAGTTTTCTAAATTTACGATTGCTAAGGACCTGCAGCTAGCGGGGATTTATCCGTTCTTCAGGGTTATTGAGAGCGCTCAGGACCCCGAAGTTATCATGAATGGAAAGAAGATGATTATGGTGGGTTCGAACAATTACCTTGGTCTCACCAACCATCCGAGGGTTAAAGAAGCGGCTATAGAAGCCATCAAGAAGTATGGTACGGGTTGTGCAGGCTCGCGTTTTCTGAATGGTACGCTCGATATCCACGTTAAGCTTGAAAAGAAACTCGCGAAGTTTATGAAACGAGAGGCGGCTCTTATTTTTTCAACCGGATTTCAGGTCAATCTTGGCGTCATTTCAGCGATTGTCGGCAAGGATGATGTTGTCATCATCGACAAGATGGACCATGCGAGCATTGTTGACGGCTGCAAGCTCTCCTATGGCGAGGTGAGGAGATTCCGGCATAACGATATGACGGATCTCGAAAGGGTCCTGAATGATAATAATGGCAGGGGCAAGCTCATCGTCGTTGACGGCGTGTTCAGCATGGAGGGCGACATTGTCGATCTGCCTTCAGTGGTCAAGATAGCGAAGCAGTTCGGAGCCAGGGTGATGGTTGACGACGCCCATGGCATCGGCGTCCTCGGGAAGACGGGAAGAGGAACCACCGAACATTTTGGGCTCGAAAACGAGATCGACCTCATTATGGGTACTTACAGCAAATCTCTTGCGTCGATTGGCGGATTTATAGCCGGCAATGGTGATGCTATCCATTTCATTAAGCATATGGCGAGGGCCTTTATGTTCAGCGCGAGTCCGCCGCCAGCATCGGTTGCAGCGGTGAGCGCTGCACTGGATATTATCGATGATGAACCAGAACGGATAAAAAGGCTGTGGTACAACACCTATAAGATGCTCAAAGGTTTCAAGGACCTCGGCTTCCAGGTCGGGCCGAGCGAAACCCCTATTATCCCGGTTATCGTAGGTGCCGATGAGATGGCCTTCAAGATGGCGATGGCCCTTCAGGAAGAGGGAGTATTCGCCAATGTTGCTGCGTCTCCCGCGGTCCCTCCTGGTAAAGCCCTCATCAGGACGAGTTATATGGCTACCCATACCGATGAACATCTCGACAAGGTGCTCGACGTTTTCAAGAAGGTTGGGAAGGCTCTCGGCCTAATATAAGTAACTCAGTATGCGTCTTTCGGAGGGCTGTATCGAAATTGTTGAAGTAAAGAGCAAGCGGGACCTTCTTGATTTCATCAAGCTTCCGTTTTCGATTTACGGGGAAGACCCTTTATATTCCCCGCAATTAACTCATGATTTAAAGGTCCATTTCTCCCCGAAGAATCCTTTTTTCGATGACGCGGACGTCGACTTCTTTCTTGCCCGGAAGAATGGCAAGGTCGTTGGCCGTATAGTATCCATTGTCAATCATCTCCATATCAGGGCCTGGAAAGAAAAAGCCGGCTTCTTCGGCTTTTTCGAGAGCTCGAACGATAGCGATGTTGCGAAGGCCCTTCTCGACACGGTTTCTCAGAAGTTAAGGGAGAAGGAACTCACGATTATGCGCGGTCCTATGAATTTCTCAACTAATGAGGAGTGCGGCTTTCTGATCGATGGTTTCGACGAGGCGCCGATGCTAATGACATCGTACAATCCGCCTTATTACAACGAGCTGATGACAGGCTATGGTCTTGTGAAGGCCAAGGATTTGCATGCCTACATTTATCAGGTCGAAGAAGAGCTGCCCGAAAAGATAATGAGGGTAGCCGCCATCGCTGAAAAAAGGGGTATAACGACGAAGCAGGTCACAAAGAATCATTTCATGGAGGCTATGCGGGGATTCAGGGAAGTCTATAATTCTGCGTGGGGAAATAATTGGGGCTTTATCCCGATGACTGAGGATGAACTCGATTACAGCTCAAAAAGGCTCAAGCCGCTGGTTGTCCCTGACATGACCATTATCGCTGAGAAGGACGGCCAGCCGGTCGGGTTTCTCGGGATGCTCCCCGATTTCAATTTTGTCCTCAGGAGGATGCACGGCAATCTGAACCCGATGACGATTGCAAAGGCGCTCTATTATTCGAGGAAAATACCCGATCTGCGGCTCTTGCTCCTGGGCATTAAGGCTGAATATCGCAACAGGGGTGTTGATGGCATTCTCTTCAGGGAAGCGTTCAAGGGCGTTAGGAGGGGGAAATATCAGCGCGTCGAATTTTCCTGGATACTCGAAGACAACATTCCCATCATCAGGCTTGTAGAGATGATCGGAGGAAAGCTGTATAAGCGGTACCGGATTTATGAAAAGGAAATTAAAGGCTGAGGCATAGTCCGGCCGAATATGCCGGAAGACTGTATAGTTAACATATGACTAAGCTCCGCAGACGCATAGTTGCTATCGTTTCGATTCTCATCGGTATTATCTGCATCGTCCTTTTTTTTCTCATAAAGAACGCCAACGAACTCCTCAAGACAGAGCTCGAAAAATTATTGGGCAAAGACTTCCATGTCGAGCGGATCGAGCTCAAGTGGGGAAGAGTCGATGCTTATGGAATAAGGCTGTTGAAGGATAACGGGGAAATTGCGAGGGCAGAGAGCATGACCATTAGGGCTGACTTGCTGGGTTTTCTCAAGAGGCATTATTCCGTGTCGAGCCTCAGCATCGAAAAGCCCTATCTCAAGTTCGTGATCGATAAGCATGGGACCCTGATGGTCCCATTTGTGAATGGCATCTGCAGGAAAGGAGAGGTAGAAGGAAGCAACAGCGATACTGCCTTCTCGATCGGCAGGCTTCTTATCAATAACGGGCAGGTTTTACTGCAAGACGAACGACTCCCAGCAACGCAAAATACTATGACGCTGAAAGAATTGCACCTCAGTTTCAGCGGGCTTGTCTATCCTTTTGAAAACTCAATCTCAGGAGTTAAACTCTCAGTCGTCTCTGAAGGTAAAATTGTATCGGGAGGGGTCAAGGTGGACGGCGAGATCAATATGAAGACCGGAAGTCTGGACATGCGTATCGACGCCAGGAATCTGATACTTCTCGATCTGGATACAAAAGGCCCCATCTTTAGCACCGAAATCATGACATTGTCAGGAGCCTCAAAAGAAGACCGGAAAGGCAAATATTGTTTCTTTGATAATGTGATGTTTAAAAGACCGTTTGTAAGATATGAGACCGATAATGGGGGGGAACTGCTAAGTCCATGGAAGGATGCAATAGAAGAGCTTCAGAAGGTGTATGCGGCATCGAGCGGTAGATAATGGTTCCGGTATAATGCTTAAAATAGGTAATTTGACACTGATTTCCCCCGTTATGCTTTCCCCGATGGCGGGTGTTAGCGATCTTCCTTTCCGCATGATGAATAGGCGCTTCGGTTGCGGGCTGGCATTTGCGGAGATGATCAGCGCTCGTGCTCTGACATATCGCAATAGCAATACTCTTAAGATGCTCTCGACAAACCCCGCTGATAGGCCTTTGGGGTTACAGTTATTGGGTAACGACTCGAAGATCATGCTGAAAGCCCTAGATATTCTCCGAGATTACGAGTTCGATGTCCTTGATATCAATGCCGCCTGTCCGGTAAGCAAGGTGACCAAAAGAGGCGAAGGCTCAGCTATGCTTAGAGAGCCTCGAACGCTTTTCGAAGTCCTCAAAGCAGTTGTCGACCATTCACACCTGCCAGTCACAGTCAAGATCCGTGCGGGATGGGACAAATCATCGGTCAACGCCAGGGACGTGGCCCTGTATGCACAAGAAGCGGGAGTCAGTGCTGTTTTTATTCATGGCAGGACTCAGTCACAGGGATACAGCGGCAGAGTTGACTATGATGAAATCAGAAAAGTGAAAGAAGCACTCACCATACCGGTCATTGCTAGCGGAGACGCCTTTTCAGCAGAACTGATAAGAAATATTTTTGATGTGACCGGCTGTGACGGTGTCGCGGTTGCAAGAGGTGCTCTTGGCAATCCATGGATTTTCGATGAGACGGTCCAATATCTGAAAAATGGTACTGTGCGTGCTCGCCCCAGTATTGAGGAACTTGTCGACATCATGATAAGTCATCTGGATTTAACCGTCGAGGCTGATGGAGATATTGCCGGTACGACCAAATTTCGCAAGTTATTTGCCTGGTACGTAAAAGGACTGCGAGATACACGAAACATCAGGACCGAGGCGTTCCGGGCAGAGACAAGGCGGGAGATGTTAGCCCTTATAAACAAACTGCGGAATACCAGCTATAGATCACTAGCTGGCAGATTTTCCTAAATATCGGATGTGTCCGTCTATTTTCCTGAGCTCTTAAGTGAGCGAAAGAGAATGGGACGGTTCGAATATTTCACTTGTCGTAAATAATCAAACCGTCCCCTTTTCGGTCCCGCTATTTTGCCAAACTTCAGCTATCCTCTAAGTGCTTATCTGCCTCTATGTCCTTCTCCGCGGTCACCACGGTCTTCGCGGTCACCACGATCTCCACGGTCCCTCCGATCTTCGTGCTTGTCCCAGTGCCTGTCCCTCTCCCAGCCCTTCCAGTTTCTTCTAAACTCTTCGTGGGAGATCCGTCCATTGGCTGGCCTATAGTGACGATATTCCGGCGGCAGTTCCCTTACGACACGAGGAACCCTTTCAGAAGGAAAATATCTCCAGGATCCGTCATAGCGGGGTGATCGGTACCAACGCCCTTCGTAAGGACGCCACCAGTAGCCGTGATAAAAGAGAATATCTACTTGGGCATCGGGAACACCATAAACATATGTCCCCGGGATCACGACTACAGGAGGCGGAGCGGGGAAAACTAATGGGGGAAGCGGAGCGAATACTCCTACATTTACATTGACGCCAGCAGCACTGGGGCTCACAAATCCTGTTAAGACCAACAGCGAAGCCCCAATGATCCCTAATCCCATTTTTCTGATTTTCATATAAACCTCCTCGCAAAAAGTAAGCTGCAATATATCGCTATCGTTGCATCATAGCAGATGGCATACCAAATTTCCTGTGAGATATGACGACGTTACATAATCTTCATCTCCTCCCTTTTTTTTAGACTCACCCTCATGGTGTTTTTTCCTAAAATATCTTTTGTTCTTAGCTATAGAGTACCAAATAATTGTGAACAGGCTGCGAAGAGATTATGAAAGATTGTGAATCGGTTGAAGGCGATAATTTGTCATCACAATACTCTAATCCCGAACTTTTTCAGGCTCTCTGCAAGTGCACTTAATGGCAGACCCATCACATTAAAAAAATCCCCTTCTATCTTTTTAACGATCAAAGCCCCTAGTCCCTGGACTCCATAAGCGCCTGCCTTGTCCAAAGGCTCACCTGATTTAATGTATGTGTTTATCTCATCATCAGTCAGCCGTTTAAAGAAGACCTTTGATTCAATCGATTTGGTCGTTTCTTTTCCGCTGTTGGTGTCTAGTATTGTATATCCGGTGATTACAGTATGTGTCTTTCCGCTCAAGGCTTTCAGCATCCCCTTCGCCTCTTTCCTGTTGCAGGGCTTGCCGAAAACCCTGTTCTTCAATACCACGATCGTGTCCGCTGATATTATAAGAGCATTCCTGTATCTAGCTGCGACCGCCTTCGCTTTCCCGATCGAATGACGCATTGCGAGTTCACAGGGTTGAAGGCTAATGTCCAAATTTTCCTCGTAGTCGCTCTCATCGACTTTGAACTTTAGGCCTGTTATATCGAGTATCTCTTTCCTTCTTGGTGATGCCGATGCAAGTATGATTGTTTTCATTTTACGCATATTGCCCCGCTGCAAACCCTGATGACCAGGCCCATTGAAGATTATAGCCGCCGAGCTGCCCGGAGACATCAATTACCTCGCCTACGAAATAGAGGCCCGGTACTTTCTTTGCCTCCATAGTCTTGGATGATAATTCATCGGTGTCAACTCCGCCGAGGGTGATCTCTGCCTTTCTATAGCCTTCAGTGCCTTCAGGGATTATTGTCCAGTTGTGGAGCTGAGCGGCAATGTCCTTAATCTCCTTTTCCGTATATGCGCACAAGGGCCTCGACAAGGCATTTAACGCACACCACTTGTGACTAAATCTTCGGGGAAGATGTTCGGAGAGAAGATTACTCAGCTCGATTCTGCTCCTGCGTTTCGAAATAAAGAGTTCATAAGCATCAATATCGGGCAAGAGATTGAGGGTAATCTTGTCGCCTTGCTCCCAATATAATGAGATCTGAAGAATCGCAGGCCCGCTAAGACCTCGATGGGTAAAGAGGACTTCACCTCGGAAGTGCGCTCCTTTGCAGCCGATTAAAACGTCAAATGAAACACCGCTCAATTCTTTAAAGATTTCCCGGTCGCGATGACGAAAGATGAGAGGGACGAGAGCGGGTTTCAATTCAGTGACTTTCAAGCCGAACTTCCCGGCAGTGCGGTATCCGATGTCCGTGGCACCGAGTTCGGGATATGAGAGCCCACCGGTTGCGATCACGAGGGACGCGGCCTCGACCGTGCCACGGTTTGTTGTAATAGAAAAGTTCTCATTCTTTGAAATGATGCTGGCCCTGCAATTCATTCGTATTTCAACACCGGCGTTGGCGCACTCCTTATCGAGCATCCTGACGATCTCCCCGGAGGTTTTTTTGCAGAATATTTGTCCTTTTTCCTTTTCAACATATTCGATCCCGTGCCTGTCTACCATGCGGATGAAATCGTGCGGAGTAAAGCGGGCAAGGGCCGATTTGCAGAAATGGGGATTTGCGGAATAATAATTTTCTGGCTGCAGGTTCAAGTTTGTAAAATTGCAGCGCCCCCCCCCTGATACCCGGATTTTTTTCCCAATCTTTTCCATATGATCGAGGACGAGCACCGAGCGGTGCCTCTTTCCGGTCTCAATCGCGCATATGAGTCCGGCAGCGCCTGCGCCTATGATGACGACATCTTTCTTGAGCGGCTTTTTTGCCTGCATCACTTCTGAACAGTCCCCTTTTAGACAACCCCATCCAAATTATAGCCACTTTTATTATAACTGAGGGGATGGAGGGGGATCACTCAATCCTCATTTCTTCGAATCTCATATCCAGGAGATCGATGAAGATGATTCGACCGCTCAGAGTTCTGTCTTGGTGCGTGATGATTTTGCAGACTTCTGCTGTCTGCAGGCTTGCTACGACTGCAGGGGCGAAGGCGGGATTGCCGATTTCTTTTTCAATGCCAGTTTCTTGCTTACATCGTTGCAAGAGGTTGAGTACTGTTTGTTCACCGGGCAATTGGACCGTGATCTGCCCGTACCAGCCAGCAATAGCCCCGTGGACGAGAGGGAGCGAATGGTCGCTGCAGAACTTTGCCAATTCGATTCTAGCTGCATTGCTATCAAGCGCGTCTACGACCGCATTAGAATCTCTCAAAATTTCCGCTACGTTGTCATCAGTGAGTGCCTTCTGGATTGGAACCAGGTTTATAGCGGGGTTGATCTGCCTCACGCGGTTAGCGGCGGCAGCTGTCTTTGGATAACCGAGGGTTTCGAGTGTGCATAAAATCTGACGATTGAGGTTATGTTCCTCGAATTGATCGGGATCAGCCGCTACGATGGTCCCAACACCAAGGCGGGCAAGTCCTTCAATCACATATCCCCCAAGCCCACCACAGCCGATAACGGCAACGCGAGCCTGAAAGAGCGCGAGTTGTTGTTCGATCGACAGCGTCTTGCGATTGCGTTGATAGCGGGCGGGCAGGAGGTTAGCCTTGAGAGTCGCTTCTTCGACAGTATGCGGAGAATGGATGAATCTCCGGGACGCTTCATCCAGAACGGCTTGCTCCACGAGATCATCCACGGCATGAGCTTTGAGATATTTGCGAAGCTGGTCCATTCTATCCGCCGCCAATAGGGGGGAAAATCGATACGGTGTCTTTCTCCAGAAGCAGGGTATCCGGTTCCGCGTGCCTGCCGTTTACAAAAATGATAGCAGCTTCATTTTCTGGAATTGAGAGATCGTTCAGAACACTCCGAATAGTTATTCCGTTGGGGTATTCCCGCTGATCGCTGTCGAAGCGGTTCTTTCTAAGAGTCGCGAAAAGGTTAATTATTATCTGCATGAAGAAGGAGATTGAGGAGAGGACCTGGATCCTCTCCCCAATGGATTATTACCAGTTGAAAACCTTGTCCAAATCCTCATCCTTGACGTCGAACGTTACGTTGTGGGGCGACAAAGATTCGGTTGAGAAATAGCGGGGCAGACGGTCCTGCTTGGAGGTAAAACCGGCTCTCTCATTGAAATCGCGCTCCATCGAGAGCACCTTTTTGCCCAGGGCTACCACACCGTCACCCGTAAGTTCCAGACCGTAGAAAGCATTGAGCAGATCCAGAAGTGCCTGAAAAGTCTCGGGCTGATCGAGGATTGCAAAGGCGATAAAAATGCACATGCCCGTAGAATCTATCGCAGCGGTAGCGATCTGAAGGTTGCGCGAGAGCTCGATCTGGCCCTCAGCAACCAGAGGATCGACAAATCCACCGACCTTGAGGATATTGGTTGCAACGGCATATCCTGCAGTATGGTCTGCGCCCATGGGAGAGGTGGCATAAGTGACGCCGATGCCTTTCACCGCCCGGGGATCGTAGGCAGGCATGGCTTGGCCCTTGACTACGGGGACACGCTCTACGCCAAAAACCTTTCCGGTGACAGCTGCGCCGCCACCGAGGATGCGGCCGAGATACGAACCTTTCCCCACCTCTTTTACGAGGTTAATTGCCGCACCGGCATCGCCGAATTTTGCAATACCTGCGTCCATGGCAACCGCAATAGTGGTGCCCATCTCTATTGTGTCTACTCCATAATTGTCATCGAGGAAGTCGAGCATAGCGATGGAGTCGAGATCATCAATGCCGCAGTTACCGCCGTGTGCCCAGACCGTTTCGTATTCAGGCTGTTTGGTAAGATAGTGACCGTCTTTATCATTGTAAATACCGGAGCAGCGAATGACGCAGCCGCGGTGACAACCGTGTGTCGGGACACCGCCACGCTTTTTTTCGAGTTCTGCTTGGGTTTCACCGCTTATCTTTGAAGCGCCCGCGAAGCTGCCCTGTTTGAAATTATACGTCGGATATCCACCAGCCTCGCTGAGAATATTAGTCAATACGTTTGTTCCGTATGCAGGAAGTGCCTGACCCGTGACCGGATGTTTCGTGAGGCCATCGACAAAGCGCTTGTTTGCATCTTTGAACTTCTGTGCGTCTTTCGGCGAACGCATAGATATCCCCGTGTCATCGAGCACGATTACTTTGACCCCTTTTGATCCCATGACCGCACCGACACCGCCGCGGCCTGCATGGCGCGTCGGGCGCAGTTCCATATCGGTGCAAGCGATCGAAGCAATATTCATCTTCATTTCGCCGGCAGGACCGATCGAGATACAGGAGATCTTGTCTCCGAATTCGGCCTTCATTTTTTCGACGAGGTCGTAATTTGGCAGTATCCTCAGTGCGTTATCGGCAGCAATTTTTACGCCGTCTTTGTTGATCAAAATTTTGTAGAGATCTTCTGTTTTAGGTTTGCCCTCAAGGATGATCGCGGCGTAACCGAGCCGTGCGAGCACCTGAGCAGCCTGGCCACCAGAATTTGACTCCTTGATGCCGCCGGTAAGAGGGCTCTTACAGCCTATCGAGATTCTGCCTGACATTGCGGCGATTGTGCCGCTCAACATTCCCGGCGCAATGACTAGCTTGTTTTCGGAGCTTAGAGGGTGGCAAAGCGGCGGGACTTCTTTCGATACAACAGCCGTCGTCATGGCACGTCCACCAAACCCGGTATACTCTCCTAAGGGTGTTTCGGTGAATTTAGGGCCTCCGTCGGCTCCCATGTCAATTCTCAATATCTTGTCCATACGGCACCTCCAATACTATTTAGTAAAAGATGACATGAATTAAATAACTGTCACTGATGAAAGTTTATCATACAATACGGTAATTTCAATAGGGGTTATTTTGTAGGGGCAGTTCGTCGCCTGGATGCCGAGCAACAGTGAATCAATTATGCTCAGGCTTTCTAATGTTACAATAAGTTATGTCCGGGTACACACTCAAGAGTATTAGGGTCGATCTTATTTCGAGGAAAATCGATATGTTCGATACCTCTGAAGAATTATGCGCCGACTATCTTGGGGGCAGGGGGGTAGGCGTAGCGCTCCTCGGTGACAGGATCTCCCATGAATATGATTCCTCAGAAATGCCGCTTATATTCTCAACCGGTCCTCTCGTAGGAACGGCTGCTCCCACATCAGGACGGATGGCCGTCGTCTCCAAGTCTCCGTTGACGGGGACCGTATTCGATTGTTCTGTCGGTGGACGCTTTGGCACTGAATTGAAACGGGCGGGATTCGATCTTATCGAGATTACCGGGATTTCAGACAGGTGGGTTGTTCTCGATATCGATAATGACCGAATATCGATAATGGACGCGGATGGCCTGGCCGGCAAGAACGTCTCCGAGTTGGGCATCATTATGGGAAAAGAGGGCTCTTTTGCCTCGATAGGTAGGTCAGGAGAAAAGCAGGTTCGTTATGCCTCGATTGTTATTGATGGCCATTACGCGGCTGGAAGGGGCGGCCTTGGTGCTGTTATGGGGGCAAAGAAGCTGAAGGCCATTAAGGTGAAGGGCGAAAGGGCAATTCCTGTTGTCGATGCTGATGCTCTGATGAAATCCCGCGAGGATATCATGAGACTACTGCGGGCATCGCCAGCGGTTTTCGGGGAGTTCGGACTGTCGGAATTCGGCACGGCTGCTCTAGTCGATCTCATACATGCGCGACGGATGGAGCCTACCAATAATTTCAGGAAGACTCTATTCCCGGAAGCTTCGCGCTATTCGGGGTATGCGATGAAGACGCGCTATCAATCAAAAAAGGCTGGCTGCGCCGGTTGCCCGGTCCTCTGCAAAAAGATCGGCTCTGGCGGCGAGGTCATGCCGGAGTTCGAAACTGTTTCTCATTTTGGCGCATTGAACAGTTGCGCCAATCTTGAGGGCATCGTCGAGGCAAACAGGATATGCAATGATTACGGACTTGATACCATATCGGCGGCATCGTCCATCGCATGCTTTTGCGAGATAAATAACATCAGAGTTACCCCATCTGAAATGCTGATACTCTTGGAGGATATCGCAGAGAGGCATAATGAAACCGGATCGGCTCTTGCAGAGGGATCATACCGCTATGGGTTGTCAAAAGGATGTCCTGAAATGAGCATGTCCGTCAAAAAACTGGAACTGCCGGCATATGACCCCAGAGGCGCTTATGGCATGGCGCTCGCCTATGCAACATCAAACAGGGGTGGCTGCCACTTGAGGGCCTACCCCGTGAGTCATGAGATACTCAGGAAGCCTGTTGCCACCGACAGATTTTCCTTTGAAGGAAAGGCGCGGATGATCAAGATCGCCGAGGACCTGAATGCTGTCGTCGACTCGCTTACAGCGTGCAAGTTCGTCTTTTTCGCTGCGGGACTTGAGGAATATGCAAGAGCGATCAACGCAGTGACAGGCAAGGATTATAATGTACAGTCGCTCCTCAAAATCGGGCAGAGGATATGGGACCTCGAACGCAAGATGAACAGGATGAATGGGTTCACCACTGAAGATGATGACCTGCCCGAGAGGTTCTTCAGTGAAGAAGGCTCATCGAGCGCAGCGGTCAGGATAGCCCCGATTGAGCGGGAGGAGTTTCTTAAAGCAAGAGCCAACTATTATAAGATACGAGGTTATCAATGAGAGAGGCATATGCATGGAAGCAAAAGAGATTAGTCATTTAATAAAATATGCGGCGATTGGTCAATAAATATCTCGACAAACTTGAGTCGCAGGGACTTGCCAAAAAGGATGATGCTATATTCTTAGCGCTCGATGCAGACTTGTTTTCTAATAAGCCTCTGAGCGGAGATGTCCTGGTATTGAAACAGGTATGCGAGCTCATGAATATCGGTAGTCTTCTTTTTGCGGAGCCTGCTGAACCTTACAGGAGAATTATCCGAGAGATCACCGCATATGACAGGAATTGCCGCGAGCTGAAAAAGATTGTTCCCATGGATTGCGAGACAAGGACTTTTTTTCATGACATCCCGGTGGTCGATGAATTCTCTCCGCACGCTATAGCCGATGCGCTTTCTCACAGGAAATCAGCGATCATAAGGGGGCGTGGAATTATTGCCTATGGCGTCGTCTCTCCTGAGCAGGCATTTGTTTCATTCAGTTCCGTTTGCTTTTCGTCCTTTGTGAAATATTTCTATGATTCACTCGTCCATTTTGACAGCTGCGTGCAAACGGACGTTCCGGTGAAAGAGGAGTATCTAAAAGCATTTGTTGCTATTGCTGAAATGGTCAGGTCTACCCCATCTCCGAAATACCGGAGAGCACTGCGTGCGAAGGCACCGGTGACCGCTGACGAAGTCATCGCGATGCTTTCTGAGGCGGGCAAGGCAGTCGTTGAAAGTCATCTTGTCGATTCTTATTTCGGGAATATTTGTTATGTTTATGAAAGCCATATTTTCATAAGTCAGACCGGAAGCTCACTTGATGAACTTAATGATTGTATAGACATAGTCCCTCTCGATGGGTCTTCATCGGTCGGCATCACGGCATCCTCCGAACTTTCTGCCCATAAGAATATTTATTTCGGAACCGGCTGCAATGCGATCCTGCACGGGCATCCGACATTCTCAGTGATTATGTCGATGTATTGTAAAAAGGAAGGGTGCGACCGTAGTCTTTGTCACAAAGCATGCCGGGAAAAGCGGAACATCCTTCAGACGCCTATTGTTTCTGGAGAGATCGGGACCGGGCCGACGGGACTGATGAACACGGTGCCTCTTGCTATGAAGCACTCGGGGGGGGCTATCGTGTATGGACATGGCGTGTTTACTGCAGGGCACGGCACTTTTCAGGTCCCTTTTGATATGCTCGCCGAGATAGAAATTAAATGCAGGAAAGAATATTTCAGGACGGTGGCGTTATTACTTCAGCATCTCTTCAAGGGTGATCCTGACTGCCTCGCTGAGCGCGCGTAAATGATATCCGCCTTCAAGCGAAATAACGACCGGCACTGATGCTGTTTGCAGGATTGCCCTCATGATTAGCCTAATCCCTTCATGAGAGACGTGTATACTTGAAAGGGGATCATCCGAGAGAATGTCATACCCCGCCGAGACGAGGACGAGATCCGGAGCGAAAGTTTTCATCAACGGCGGCAGGGTTTTCTGATAGACATCGAGGTATTCACTGTCTCCTGATCCCGATTTCATCGGCACATTATAAGTAAACCCTTCTCCCCGTCCCTTTCCCCGCTCCGCATCCCTGCCGGTGCCTGGGTAGTGCGGATACTGATGGGTGCTAAAAAAGTAGACTGTATCATCCTCCTCGAAGGCATGCTGCGTACCGTTTCCGTGGTGAACGTCGAAATCGATTATAAAAACTTTCTTATACCCTATTTTTTGAGCGTAACGCGCACCGATGGCGATATTGTTGAAGATGCAAAATCCCATTGCGGCAGAGGACTCGGCATGGTGCCCGGGAGGGCGAACGGCGCAAAAAGCCCGCTTGATCTCACCCTTCATGCATCGTTCTACAGCCTCAATTACCGCCCCCACGGCATATCGAGCCGCTTCGAGACTTCCCTTGGATACATAGGTATCCGCATCGAGATACCCGGACTCGAGACTCTTGACCTTATCTATATATTTCTCGGTGTGAATAAGAGAGATGTCTTTGAAAGAAGCCTCGCGTGGGCTGATGTGGATCAGGTTGCTCCAGACCGCAGAATTCTGAAGGACCTCGACAATGGCGACGAGCCGTTCTCTATTTTCAGTATGAAATCCAGTAGGTTCGTGTTTCAAAAAAACATCATCGTAGAAAAAGCCGACTTTGTTCATTACTATTATTATAGGATAAATGTGACCTTAAAAAAGAAATACCATGCAAAATGGTTTCAATAAAACACCTAACCCCTTGATAAATTATTACTTATGCGATATGATTTCATAAGGGATACTATAGCAGAAGGGCGATAAGCTCCTACACAAGTGAGATCAATATGGAGGGACTAATGATAACGAAGGAAAAAGTTGAAGAGGTCTTGAACAAGATCAGAGTTGGATTGAAGTCCGAGGGAGGGGATATAGACCTCGTTGAAATAAAGGATGACGTGGTTTATGTCAGGCTCAAAGGGGCGTGCGGTACCTGTCCGATGTCAACGCTCACACTGAAGAACTGGGTCGAAACAACGTTAAGGAAAGAGATTCCTCAAATTAAATCTGTCGAAGCGAGATGACGAATTTGCAGCGCAATAAGGCTGGTGCTTCTGCTTTATTTTATGGCATCCCACTGCTTTTATTTCTTCTTATTATCCCGCTAGTCAGCCATGCGGAGGACTTGGCTCAAATAACGGATGTGCGCCACTGGGAAAACAAGGATTTCGTGAGGTTTGTTTTCGCTCTCTCGAAGCCGGTTGAATTTACTAACAGCAAGCTCTCAAATCCCGAAAGGCTTTTCTTCGATCTTAAAAATACGAAGTTGACAAAGGGCCTCCGTAAGAGCTTTGAGATCAACTATGAATTTGTGAAGTCCGTGAGGATCGGTCAGTATAGCGCCGATATAACAAGGATAGTCTTCGATCTGAAGAAGCCGACATATAATTTCAAGGTTATGAACCTCGAAGACCCTTCGCGTCTCGTTGTAGATATTTATATCAATGGGGCCGAAAGCAGGGGAAAAGACGACCTGAGATCGGAAATGGATACCGATGTTCTGATGCCTGATGAGAAGCCCATGAACACTTCCAGGCGCCCCGATGCAAATCTGCCTGATTCAAACCGGATGAGCAAGTTCATCAAACGGACAGTCGTTATAGACGCCGGCCATGGCGGACATGATCCCGGAGCCGTGGGACTATCGGGGCTGTGTGAAAAGAACGTTGTACTCGATATTGCAATCAGGGTAAGGGAGATCATGAGGGAAGACTATCCTTCTTATGAAATAGTCCTTACCCGTGAGAAGGATGTCTTTATCCCTCTTCCCGAGAGGGCCGAAATTGCTAACAGGCATAATGCCGACCTCTTCGTCTCCATCCACGCAAATGCAAGCTCGAACCGCAAGGCGAAGGGCATTGAAACATATCTCCTCAATTGGACCAACGACGTCGAGGCAATGAAGGTTGCGGCGCGCGAAAACGCGATTTCGCTTAAGAAGATGAAGCAGATGAAGGGTGAACTCGGTGTGATACTGGCATCACTCGAAAGGGAGAATAAAAGGAATGAGTCGGTCAATGTAGCGGGGTATATCCAGCAATCTGTCGTGTCATCATTGGGGAAAAAATATCACGACGTGAACGATCTGGGCGTAAAACAGGCGCTCTTTTATGTGCTTTTCGGTGCGAAGATGCCTTCATCCTTGGTGGAGGTTTCATTCATCAGCAATCCCCGGGAAGAGAAACTGTTGGCAACTGATTCCTATCGGCAGTCCCTCGCACGCTCTATCGCTGAGGGAATCCACAAATATTTCACCTCACAGCCTATTCAGCATGTTGCGCTCGACGATCAGGAGAACGTGAGTTCAAAGGCTCAGGCAAAACCTGTGAGCTATTCACGATGAGAGCGGTCAAGTAGCTCTAAGCAGAACAGCTGATGCCCGGAAGTTCATAAGTTCATAAAAAAAGTTCCTAGCTTCAGGACTTTCATTCTCCCGCTCCTGACTGAGGTACGGTTGATCGACTATCTGATAAAGACAGGCAATGTTATTGACGGTAGCAACGCGGCACCGGAAGTCCTTAATGTCGGCATAGAGGGCGCTAGCATTTGCTTTATCGGAAAAGAGGAAATTGCTGCTCGCAGGGTCATCGACGCGGCCGGGTTTGTTGTTGCACCGGGATTTATCGATACGCATGCTCACTCTGAATTTACCATTCTTGCTGATGGAAGGGCTGAAGGTAAGCTTTCACAAGGGGTCACGACAGAGATCAACGGCAATTGCGGTCTTTCAGCAGCGCCGCTTTTTGGCGAAGCGTTGGAACGAAGAGAGGTGGATCAGAAGGAACTCGGCATAAAAGAGCGGTGGTCTACCTTTGGCGAGTATTTCGGAATCCTGCAAAAAAAAGGCATAGCTCTGAACTTTGCCACGTTATGCGGACAGGGTAATATACGGGCCTCAGTCATGGGATACAGGGACAACAATCCCACTGAGACTGAAATGGCCAGAATGAAAAGACTTCTTTCCGAGGCCCTTACAGCAGGAGCAAGAGGGCTTTCGACAGGCTTGATCTATCCCCCAGGCGTTTATTCGAGAACAGAAGAGATCGTCGAACTTGCAAAGATCGTTTTCTCACATTGCCCCGGTGGAGTTTATGCTTCTCATATGAGGAGCGAAGGGGACGATCTTATCGAGGCAGTGGAAGAGACATTGAAAGTGGGGAAAGAGTCGGGGGTGCCGGTCCACATTTCACATATTAAGACCTCCGGGGAGCGCAACTGGGGGAAGATAGACAGAGTCCTTGCAATAATTGAGGATGCCCAGGCAACAGGATTGAAAGTGACCTGTGACCGGTATCCGTATATCGCATCGAGTACCGATTTGGATACCGTTGTTCCACCATGGGTTTATACGGGCGGCGTCCAGGAGGAATTGAAAAGGCTCAAAGACGCGGCTACGAGGGAGAAGATTAGGGAGGGGCTTGCTGCAAGCGGTGACAATTACTGGAAGGGTATTTATATCTCTACGGTGACAAAGCCGGAGAATAAATGGATGGAAGGCGAAAACGTCATCGATATTGCGTCGAAGACCGGCAGGCATCCTGCTGACACGGTGCTCGATATCATCATCGATGAGGAGGCAAGGGCCGGCGCGATTTTCTTCTCTATGTGCGAAGAGAACTTGAAGCGATTTTATTCTCTCCCCTGCACAATGATCGGCTCCGACAGCTCGGTGCGTTCTTTCTCAGGGCCAACGTTCAGCGGTAAGCCGCATCCGAGAGGTTTCGGGAGTTTCCCGAGGTTTATCGGCAGGTACGTGAGAGAAAGAGGGCTACTCAAGCTTCCCGAAGCTATCAGAAGGATTACATCGTTGCCTGCCGCCGTTTTCGGGCTTGAGCGGCGAGGATTTATAAGACAAGGGTTCTATGCCGATCTCGTCATATTCGATTACGATACAATGATTGACGGGGCGACCTTCAAAGAGCCTTTTAGGATGTCCAAAGGCATAAAGCATGTTTTCGTGAACGGGACGCTCTCTTTCAGCGAAGGCGTGTTTTCGGGTGCGCGCGGTGGAAGGATAATTTAATGAGACCAGTGATCGGGATAACATGTGGATTTACTGACGACATGCTGGGGGTGAGACCGGACTACATTTCTGCCATTGAAAATTCGGGTGGGCTTCCCGTTGTCCTGCCAATACTGCAACACGTGTCGTCTTTGATGGATATCATCGACGGTCTATTACTGACCGGAGGCGGTGACATCCCTCCCGATTATTATCGTGAAGAAACGATTGTCCCTCTGGAATACGTCAAAATGGAAAGAAGAGAAAGGATCAATTTTGAAACGCTCCTGCTTGGGGAAACGATGAGTAGAGGTAAGCCTGTCCTTGCTCTTTGTTACGGCATGCAGTTGCTGAACGTCGTTCACGGCGGTACGATCTTTCAAGATATCGAATACCAGTTACTAAACGCATCAGACCATCGAAAGGGCATGCATAAGATTGAAGTCATCGACCTCCTGCGGGGTGATGGCAGGAATGAGTATACGGTTAATTCCTCTCATCACCAGGCGGTTAAAGAGGTTGGAGATGAACTCGCCGTTTTTGCTATCGCCGGAGATGGTATAATTGAAGGGATATATAAAAGAGGTCATACTTTCTGCGTAGGTGTCCAGTGGCACCCCGAGAGAATCTTCTATGATCCCCTTTCACTATGGCTATTTGAATCGCTTGCCCAAAAGGCAGCGGAAGTAAGGAGGAGCCGAGGATAGTTGATAATCAGGCTAGCAGGGTGACATCCAAAAGATTCTACTCCATAACGCTCCTTGCTATTGTTTCTCTTCTGGGGTTTCTTACCTTTCAGATACTGAAGCCATTTCTTTCCCCCATTGCATGGGCCATTGTTTTCGCTATCGTATTTTACCCCCTCTATGCCTTTACACTCCGTCACATACCGTGGAAGTGGCTTGCGTCTCTCATTACGTTGATCATTATTATAACCGTTATCGTCGGTCCTTTTTCGTATTTCATAGTCCTTCTTGTTGCGGAACTAAAGCATCTCTCCGATTATCTTGAGAGTGATCAGCTTACGACATTGAAGCATACGCTTCAGCACCCATCACTCAGCGCTGTCATGAGTAGGCTAACCGATATCATGGGAGTTACTGAGGCCGAGCTCGACAAGGCGATTATCGATTATCTCTCCCGCTTGGGAAAGGAATTGATGTCGCAGATTACACGCGGCGCAGGTAATTTTATCGCCCTAGCGGTAAATTTTATATTCATGATCTTTTCTATCTTCTTCATGTTCAAAGATGGCTCGGCTTTTCTGCAGAAGATCCGTGACTATATGCCTTTCTCCGATGAGGAAAAATTCCTGCTTGCAGCCCAGATGAGGGACATCATTATATCGACGATTTACGGCGGCGTCCTGATCGCTATTGCACAAGGTATTGTCGGCGGCATAGCTTTCTCTATTCTCGGGATCCCCTCTCCTGTCCTCTGGGGATTTGCGGTATCGATAGCGTCGTTTATCCCTCTGATCGGGTCACTTGCCGTCTGGGGACCTGCCGTAATCTACCTGTTTGTCCATGGTGCGATCGCTAATGCCTTTGCGCTTATCTTCATCGGGGTCTTCGGCATCAGCATGATCGACAGTCTCCTAAGGCCAATCATCATCGGGAGCAGGACCAAGATGCATGTGCTCGTCATACTCTTCAGCGTTCTCGGAGGGATACAGCTGTTCGGCCTTATCGGCCTTGTGATGGGACCCCTTGTATTGGCGCTGTTTGTCTCAGTCATCAAGATATTCAGGAAGGTGGAGTCCAATTCGGATCAGGCGATTTAATCAGTCTTAGAGGCGGGGTTTATTTTTCTCTGAGCTTCTCTTCCTCTTCCTGCTCGGTTTTGCAGTCTATGCACATTGTTGTCACCGGTCTCGCCTCAAGTCTCTTTATGCTGATATCCTGTCCGCATATTTCGCATATCCCGTAAGTTCCACTATCGATCTGTTCAATGGCCTCTTCGATCTTTTTCAGAAGTTTTCTTTCACGGTCCCTGAGACGGAGAGTAAAATTCCTGTCGATCTCGGCAGATGCCTGGTCTCCCAGTTCAGGAAAGAGTGTTTCATCCGGCAACGCATTTCGTGTAATCCCTGCGCCCGAGAGGAGTTCTTCTTTCTGAAGAAGAAGCCTTTTTCTTATCTCCTGCAGTTTCTTTTCCTTGACCGTGATTTCTTTATCAGATTTCATGAATAGTATCTGTCCTTCGAGCGATATCTGTTCAACGACACCATCCAGAATAACAGATAATCTTTGTGGGAGTCAAACGTTGCGGGTGGCTTCAAAAGTCGGGGAGAGCGGCCTCCTAATACAGTACATTGCTGGCGAAATTTAAAATACTTGCAAGGAGTTATCAAAGTAGGATAAAATTATCTACTTTAGGGTACGGCTGATTAATCCGTAATAGTAAGTGTTGAGTGAAACAATCGGGGGAGTTTATGACAAAGGCTGAAATTGTGAACCTATTATTCGAAAAGGTTGGGCTTCCGAAGAACGAGACGCAGGATATCGTGGAAATTATATTCGACACTCTCAAACAGACCCTTGTTGCGGGAGAATCTGTGAAAGTATCGGGGTTCGGGACTTTTACGGTAAGAAAGAAGAGTGCTAGGATCGGAAGGAACCCTAAAACCAAGGAAGAGGTTGAAATAACTCCCCGGAAAGTAGTGACCTTCAAATCGAGCGATCAGCTCAAAGAGGCGATAGAGAAGAAATAGAGGCGCCAGCAAGCATGAACGAAGCCTTTCAGCCGCAGGTGTTGAGACTTTTCCCTGAAAAGCTTTTCTATAAAATAGGAGAGGCGAGCAGACTGGTCGGCGTTGAATCCTATGTGCTAAGATACTGGGAGTCGGAATTTCCATTTCTAAGCCCGAGGAAGAGTAAATCGGGACAGAGAATATATACAAAAAAAGACATCGATCTTCTTTTGCTTATCAAGAAGCTTCTCTATGAAGAACGGTATACGATCGACGGAGTAAGGAAGAAGCTGGGCGGGATGCTTCCCGAGCAGGAGATGGAAGCCGCGGCGGAGGAGATGCCCGAACAGGAACCCACCAGGGACAAGATCCTCGCTATGGTAAAGACAAGGCTCAGGCATCTGCTTGAGACCTTAGCATAATCGGGGCGTAGCGCAGCCTGGCTAGCGCACTCGCTTGGGGTGCGAGAGGCCGTCCGTTCAAATCGGATCGCCCCGACCAATTAAAGCCTTAAAATTCAGTTTGTTTTAAGGTGCGATCCCGCCCAAAAGGGTGGCATGAAGGTGGCATGGGAAATCCTGTGCCACCTTTATTATTTTTTGCGCCCTGTCGTAGGGCGAACTCATTTCTGAGGATAATGCATAGCGTGTTCCGCATGCTTTGTTAAATGGCCTATGTGTATATACCTCATACTACTCGTCTTGTCCCTGCAGAAACGCTTTCAAATCGAACTCACATCACCCTTTGCCTTGACCCATACCGCCGATGAACTTGTGATAAGTGGTAAATAGGTAGCGGTAACAATACTGATAGCTATTCGGAACTGGTGGCTGTTAACAACGTGGTCGTTAGTTCTTCGATTCTGGCATTGAGTTCTTCGATCCTGAAAAACGTGTGATGCCGCAATGCCGCAATGATCCTTCTGGTGACCAGCAGCACTCCGGCCTCGACCGGGGCCTACTCTTTCGATTTGTATGTACGTGCAGGGATAATAGCGGTCCAGTGGTGCTGCGACAAACTCAGATATATGCGGTTCAGGTCAGGTTCGTACCGGCCTATTTTTTGCTAAGACGCGACTGGCGAGATCTCAACGTTCCCGCCGGAATATGGGTTGCTTTACTCGTCTCATTGTAACTATAACCTTGAGCTAGCATTTTCAGAGCCTCTGCCATTCGCTTAGAATATTTTTTTGATTGCGGGGCTCGCCTTTTGGCTGTTATGCGATAAAATGAACTGTTCGGCAGATGCAGTTTTATATTCTTTAGTTTTATGGAGCGATTACGGGAAAGTGATGTGACAACTTCATTGCGATCACGAGTTGTAAGGGATTTGCTCAATATATCTGATGCACACAATATTATTGTGTCTGCGAATTTAGCGTCTGTGGCATCTGCCAGAATCAGCACAGCAGTCGCCCAGCATATAAGGCCGTGTTCCCCTACATCTGGCTTTTTACTCGAATCCACAAGCATTGTCATTTGATTACTCCTTATCAAACAATATTAATTAGGCGGAGCAAATAAACGGCAGCTTACAATGCACTCAAAGCATCCAAGACATCTTCTTCTTGCCAAAGCACTTTTGTCCCGTATGCTTCATTCAGCCTTAATGGTTTATTACATAACCAATCATGCAATGGCTTTTCAGTAAAAAAACTATTGCAATAAGGAAGTGCCCATGCTACATGAGAAAAGTCGATAAGATCATTTTCCTTAAATCGCTGACCTTTATTGTGCCTCAGATATGCATAGAGAGATGCTGTTATATGAAAATATGGCAGTTCTTTATCAATCTGATGTTGATCAAAAGCCTGATAAATTCGGTTTGATAACAATTTTACACTCTCTGTTTGGCGCACCTCTTCCGTCTTAATCGAACCGCCATGGTCATTTGTATACAGGTAGCGCCAAAGGTTTTCGATATCATCCCTTACAACGTCCAATATCCCAGCTATTTCATGCATGAACACTTCGTGAAATGATTTCCAATTCTGATTATCGTCCTTCCCCTTATTTAATTGAGAAATTAGAGGTTCAGACTTTCTTCGAGGAAAAGGCTCCTTTATAGTTTCTATCATTTCCACCAATGTGCACTTCGAAAGGCGATCAAAAAAGCTAATTCTAATGTCATTCAACTGCTCGTCAGGAATTCCCTCGATAAGGGGATATAGCTCCCCTAAAGCAAAAGCTACTTTTGTAAATATATATTTTGTTGTATTGAAATAAGAATGTCCACCAGCCTTGGCCTCACAGTTACGTACAAAATTAAGAAGTTCTTGTCCGACGATATTCAGTGGTGATATGAAACTGATTTGTTGGCTAAGTTCATCCATTACGTGGGCCATACGAAGCCTTTTTTCTTTATCACCCACTTTCATGAGTTCCTCGAAAATATGGGGGCTTAATGGACAGAGAATAATTCCTTCTTTCACTAAATCTGTTAGCTTTCTATAGATTTGTATTTGCACTGGTGTTGCTGTGCCAGCAGAGGCATCTCGTATGAAAATCCAATATTTTGTGTCCAGGTAAATTCGCTGTTTCTTCAGAGTTTCATCGCCAAGCCTGATTCTGAATTGATCAGAATAGGTCTCACTGTTCATATCTGTTAGGATCTCCCATTGTATTTAAGGCTCTATCAAAATCCGTTTCTTTCAATAATTATTTTCTCCTCATCCGTTATCCCATAAAGATCATAAACGATGTCGTCTATTTTTTCGTCCGTAATCGCAATCTCCCGCTCGATCTTTTCGCGCTCAGCAGAGGGCGGAAGTGCCGACTTCTTCTTGTGCATTGCGAGCATATGTTCGACGTGATCAACAAGTTTGTTATGGACAGCCTTCTCTAATGGGTTGTTGAAGTCAATAGAACGAATAGGCAGCTGTTCGATAAATTGTGTCCAAAAACGGACATATCCACCTCGTAGCGAAGTACCTATAGAAAGGAGATACTTGAACAGTAAAGATGAATTAAGCAGTCCGAGAATAAATAACGGTGACAAATTATCATCTTCAACGATGACTCCGTAGCCGGTTTTATAATAGTGCCCATCTGGATCAAAAGTGAATGCGGCTACATTGTTATAATCAGGTACAATAATTTTTGGCTTTTGAAACAATGTCATGCTCTTGGGATAGCCAAAGGCGTGCCAAGCTGCCCCCTTCAACCTTCCCTTTTCCCGTGCTGACAAAGCCGCCCTATTTTCTCTCAAATAAGCAAGCGTCAATGGAAATTTCTTTTCCATTTCCGTCAAGGTAAATAAGCGAAATTCATTTGACGATATTTCATATGGACAAATTACATATGAGCTTGTCTGAGGCGGCTCATATCTACGTATCTGTCGCCCGCGAAGAAAATGTCGCGTACTTGAAACCTCGACCTTGACTTGCTTGTCGAGTGCTTTCGACATGCCTATGATATATTGGTCGTCGATCCTGCAGTGATCCAAAACAAAAACATCGTCAGCGCTAGTCTGCGTGCCAACAAAAATATGAGCGATATCCCCCAGCTTTACAGGCATATTTGCTAAACGCTCATATAATGAGGCAGCAGCACCCACCGTGAAATTCCATTCAGTCCCATTTATTTTGTTTGCCGCAATCTTGCCTGTGACTGATCGTCCTGATTCCTGCCATTCCACGAGGTTATCAACTTTCTCAACTAAGCAACTTTTATCGCCCTCTTTGTTCAAGAACATCAAGCATGTATATGTTGTTGCCCCTTCAAATACCTGTTGATGGCCGAAATGGACGATATGTGAAAGATGATTCCCTTTGGCCAGCAACTCTCGCACGGGTTTTCCATACTGCGCGTTAAAGAACTTGTGCGGCAGAATAAATCCCATCCGTCCACGATTGTTTAATAGACTCAGTCCTTTCTCTACGAACACCACATAGATGTCATAATTACCTTTGCTAGCTGAGACATATTTATGCTTGTAGAACTCAACTTCGACGGGCGCCCATTCCTTCATCGCTTGTATTCTCACATACGGAGGGTTTCCTATCACCACATCAAAGCCGCCGTTTGCCGTTATCTCACCGAATCCGGTGGATTTTGAATCCCAGTCAAAGAAATTAATCCGGCTCTTTGTATCATCATCGAACAGCTGCCCGTCCATGATGTCGTATCCTATTAGGCTGTTGCCGCATTTGATATTGTCTCCGAGTGAAGGAAGCAGGTGCTGCTTCTTGGGCAGCAGGCTACGCTCTCCTTCCAGCGCCTTCAGATAAAGGCTCATCATCGTTATCTCGACCGCCTGAGGGTCTATGTCACAGCCGAAGATATTGTTCCTCAGGAAATTTGCCTTCTCGTGGAGCGGAAGACTCAATTCTTCAGGTGATATTTTCCAGTAAGGAAAGAGGTGGAGCGTTTGTGCCTCTTTGGGATGATTGCGATAGTATTTGAGATGATAATCGATCAGATATTGGTAGGCGCCAAGGAGGAACGATCCTGAACCACAGGCAGGATCAAGAATCTTTATCTTTTCTATCTGTCGCGGTGTCTTGCCTTCGATGATTTTACCGACCGTGTTTTTTACAATGTAATCGACGATATATTTCGGCGTGTAATAGACGCCTCCGGCCTTCCTGACTTCGGGCTTTTCCTCGACCTTCACTCTCTGAGGAGTGACGCGGATCGTGCTGCCGAGATAGCGCTCATAGATGCTTCCGAGAAGTTCTACGCCGATGGCGTCAAAACGGTATCTGCTCTTCGGAAAATAGAGACTCTCGATGATCTCAGCCAGGAGGTCGGAATCCACATTCGCGGTCTCACATGCGTGTGGCTTGAATATATCGCCGTTCAGATCGTCGTTTACTTCACAGAAAAGCTCGACAAGATGAGACATTATCGTCTTTCTCCTGCCTTCTTCTTTCCATTGCGCGACGATCTCCCACAGTTCTCTGTCGGGCCTGATTTTCCGGTCTTCGGCGATCCGGACGAATATGATGCGGTCGAGCAGTTTTTGGACTACATCGTTCAGGAGTTTTACGTCGAATCCCGGATTGCGCTTATGCACATCCTTCGCAATCTCAGTGCGCCAGGCGGTAAGGTCTTCGAGAAAGGATTTGTCGGGCGGGACCCTGAGACGTTTGCTCTTTGTATCTTTAGGCAGAAGTGCTTCCAATGAACCATTCTCGACGCTCTCTTTAGAGAGTTTCCATAACTCTTCGGCATTACTGAGGTAATCGGTATATTTGAAATCAAAGAGCAGACCTTCACTGGGGAATCTGAGGCTTGGCCTTAAAGAGGCGTCGAAGAGCTTGAATTCCTCAAAGTCGGTCAGCACTACGAAATAGACCGTTTTCGTTGACCAGGCATAAGCCTTTGCCTGAAGGACATGGTTCACATCGTCCAGCGAAACCGAGGGTGCTTTTGCTTCGACAAAGAACTTTGTATCGCCCTTTAAGCGAAAGTTGTAATCCGGCCGCCCGGTGGCTTCAGGCGACAGCTCAACGATGATATCTCTTTCGTGCGGCGCCTTATGCGCCTTGTTTTCGATGTCCCAGCCAAGGGCATCAAAAAGGGGATTGAGGAAATCGATTCGTACCTGAGCCTCGGGATAGCCCTTTGATAAATAATGTTCCCTGTCCTTCTCGAACTTTGCGACCAGGTTCAGTAGATTTTCTTTAAATGAATCGAAGTCTGGCAATATGTTATCCTCTCGTTGAATACAACATCTTATCATAATTTGTAATCAAATTGACGTCAAAACGGCAGATACTGGGATAAGATGATGTCACTTTTACGACAGAATATTAGCCGTTATACCCTAAAAGAAATCATTTATTCACACGTCGATGACCGTAACAGCAAAATTCACCTATATTTATCCTCTCAATAAATATAAGGACAATACGTTGTACATGTCACTTTGATAACTCCAACTTAAAACCATTTTTTTGCTTCAAACTTCGTTTGCGTGGGTATTATCCATATATTGCAGGACTATTAAAACTCACAAATGGAGGTATCAATGTCAGACACGAACAGAACAGTACATGAGAAGGAAGCAAGAATAGGGATTGAGGCTCTTAACGAGGCCCTTTACTGGTGGAATCAGTATGCAAGCTATTTTGAAAAGGTAATGAATGGGCCGGCTGAGCTGGAAAAGGGCTTGACCTGGCTAACTGTGCAAGGTCACAGGCGTGCTCTAGTGTGATCTACCTTCTAGCGTTGCTGCCGAAGGAACATCGGGCTGATGCACTCAACAGTATTCTAAGCGACACGAAAACCTTTATCTTAGAGAACGCGGAAGGCCTCTTTAAATAGGGGGGAAATCTCCTATACTGTCCTTTTCGGAGCAGGGCAGTATAGGGGATACTGCATAAATATTGTGATCATTGTCACGCTTTATGCAGCTACTGGACGAGCTCATACATGCAATTATGCGGGGAAAGAGATAGCATGACAGCAGGTATCGATTATTCTCGGGGCGGATGGCAACTGCTACTGAAAAACAATCAACACGGACTGTGCCAGAAATTTGATAATTACCGAAAACAATCTATCGTGGGCTCTTCCTCGGGTGTCCCGTGTAACAAGCCTTGATCTGGACGCCTGAGAAATGCGATGTTCCCTAACCGAGAGTTGGAGTGAACGCATCCTGTGCAAGATGCCAAAATAAAGACTTCGCAGACCACTTCCAAGCGGTATAAATCGAATTATCAATAGACGCCGTATAGAGAGACTATGCGCACTAGGTCTAAGACGTTGAGAGCAGGCCTTTTGACTACAAAGTTAGAACAGCGAATTCCACTTGATCACCGAAATATTCGCCGAAGAGTTCATAAGCGACTACTTCAACAGAGAAATCGCCGTATAAGAGCTTAAGCATGAATGGGACTGGCCCCTGCTTCCGGAGGCGTTCACGAGTTGCAACGTCTACCGGCAAGTCGAAGTGATGAATACCAGACATTCGAGTGTTCTCGTATACCTCCCGAGGTACTTTAAGTCTGATCCTAGAGCGCTTTGGAGACTGCTTATCTAGATTCTTCGGATCGAAACGTGCATTGGGAGGGGTGGGAGGGTACTTTGCATGCCAAGTGGAATCCCAGCGCAGTTTTGAAAGCACCTTTCCGAGATGAAAGCGTATTGATCCACTTAAGAAATCGATGTCAACCTTTTTAACCAGAATTGTTGCCTCGGGGGAATCGGCTTTCATTCCGTTGATGAGACGAAGTTGGAAAGGGGGTGGACCTACGCGATCAAGCCGATTCATCCAATATTCAGATGAGTCACGATATTCGATTTTCTTTGAGCCGTCTAGAATTCGGGCCAACCATGGACGCTGAATGTTAGCAGTTAATGTATTCACTCTCCTCCAAATAGTGTGTAAAAGTGACTATGAGATCGTTGCCTGGATATTATAAAAGCAATTATAGCATCATACAATCAGATTGTATCGATATTCAATGTTTAAATGGAATGTGTCGACTTAATTTCGCATGTGTGGAATCAACAATGGTGCCTTCATGAGAACCGCGGAAGGCGGTGAAACTCAACAAACGATACGGACAGATTGACAAACGAAAGGAGGGCACATTGGGCTACTGGACACGCATGTATTTATATGGCATAAAAGTAAGAAAAGGCCGTCGTTCTGAATTAAAGCGTATTTTAAAAAATCATAAAACTCTTTTTAATGAAGATATGCGCTTTTTTCTGGATAGCATAGATATTAATCAAGCTGGCTTTTTGGAGTTTAAGGCCAGTGATGATGGCACTGATTTCTATATGGAGTGTGAGGGATTTGTTCCGGCGAAAGACGCGAAATGGTATAACTTTGATGAAATAGCAGAATGGCTGAAGCAGTTTTCTGAGTTCGATGGCAAAATGATACTGCACAGCCTTGAGGGCGATGGCTTAGCAGATGGATTTGTGTTCGACGGTGATGGGAAAAGGAGAAGAATTACACTTAAGCAAGTTGGTAAATGGAAATAAAACTTGAGGGGTATGCGTGAGAAAGAAAGGGGCTGAGATAGTGAAATTAGAGCTAAAGGCATATCAATGCGGTATCCCAAGGGGTAAAGGAGATGGGCTGCGTAATAAAGAGGAAAAGGGAAAGGTTCTTCTTATGAACAGACAATTTGGGAAAGGATATTACGGAAGATAAACCGCTATGAAAAACGAAGAACGGAAGTATACGGAAGAAGATGAATCCTATCTCCAGAGACTCATGTCGTACGGCATGGACCGCAAGCGGGCGGAATGGTATCTGAACTCAATGCAGACATGGACGGAAGAGGACTACGAAAAATATACGAAACTCCACCTCTGGATGATGGGAGAAGAAACTGGCGATGAGCGGTATGATCAAACAAAGAGGATCGAACAGCTGAATAGGGTACTAAAAAAAGGTAATTTTGAAATTCTAAAGAGGAGTGTCAAAATCCCTCTCCTTATCCACGTACCCCATAGCTCAACGGCGATTCCGGATGAAATCAGAAAATCATTATTGATAAGCAATGAAGCGATCCAAAAGGAGTTGCTTCTATTAACCGACAGGTACACTGATGATCTTTTCCTTAACGCAGATGTGTTGGGAGGTATTGCTTTTGTTTGCAGACAAAGCCGAATGGTTGTTGATCCGGAACGGTTCCCTGATGATAGAGACGAGCCTATGTCCAAGAAGGGGATGGGCGTAATCTATGTGAAAACATCCGACGGGCAATCTTTGAGAGAGGAAATGGGTAGCGTACAGAGAAAGGAACTCCTTGATAAATATTACTTTCCTTATCATCAGTCAATGGGGGATGAAGTGGAGAAATTACTGGAAACATATGAAAGATGCCTGATTGTTGACTGTCACTCGTTTTCATCTGTCCCATTGCCTTTTGAATTAGATCAAGACCCGAACAGACCTGACATATGCATCGGAACTGATTCCTTCCATACGCCGCCCTCACTGGTTAAGAAAGCAGAGGAATGCTGTAAATCTGCAGGATTCTCCGTCAAACTTAACAAACCGTACTCAGGAACTTACGTTCCACTCAGACACTTTGAAAAGGACAAGAGGGTATCGTCTGTAATGGTGGAAGTTAACCGAAAGCTCTACATGGATGAATATAGCGGGAAAAAGTTGAGAACATACGATAAAACAAAAAATGTGCTCAGAAGAATAATAGGAGAGATCGCTAGCATCTACTGTTGATCTGCATGGCCAGTTGACTCACGTTTAGGCAAAACGGCATTCCACTATGATCTGCCCCAAAAAGTTCCTACTGATAATCTCTAGCGCCAGCTGTCGCGCAAAATCAATGATTACTGAAATAAGTGCGCCACGAGGCTGCACAAGAAGATGAGGGCTGGCCCCTCGAAGCCGGTTTACAGGAGCAGGCTTCAAACCACCTTAAGCTGCACTGCTAAAGAGCCAGTGTGGTGAGCGTTAAGGAAAAGGCACGACAAGATCGTGTCAGGTAAGGATCAGAGAGATGAGCACAAGCGAACCGCTGATGAGGTGTCGAAAGGTAAAGGACGACGTCAAAACTGATGTATCTTATTTTACATCAGGATTAGTTCAGGAGATACCTGTTTACTGCCTGAACGGCGTCCGGCATAAAGGCGGCATGAAGCTGATCCAGGCTCTTGTGTGGAACGTGGGAAACTGTCGCTCCGATGCTAAGGGAGAAGTTCAAGTGGTGGCCCCATGAGAATGAGAGTACCGATGCGGAGCACAGAGGCGGAGTAGCCAGCAGTAGCGATGAAGGTTCGTAATGGGACCGGAGCAAAGGGGCTACATCGTCCAGCTTTATTGAATAGTCAACCATTTGTTGGGAGGAGCTATTGAGTAAGGCAAAGCCGTTTAGTATTTCTAAGCAAGTAGTATTGGAAGCCTTTAGACGGGTAAGGGCAAATGGTGGTGCTGCTGGCGTGGATGGGGAATCGATCGAGGAGTTTGAGAGGAATCTTAAGGATAATCTCTACAAGCTCTGGAATCGGATGTCGTCGGGGAGCTACTTTCCGCCACCGGTGCGCACCGTGGAAATACCGAAGGATAACGGAGGTATAAGGCCTCTGGGTATTCCTACGGTAGGAGATCGGATTGCGCAGATGGTGGTTAAGATGTATCTGGAGCCTGAAGTGGAGCCTCATTTTCATCAGGATTCCTATGGATACAGGCCGGGAAAGTCAGCGATTGAAGCGGTAGGGGTAGCACGTCAGAGATGCTGGCGTTATGACTGGGTTGTGGACTTAGACATCAAAGGGTTCTTTGATAATCTGGATCACGACCTCGTTATGCGTGCTGTTAGAAAGCATACTGAATGCAAGTGGATTCTGTTATACATTGAGCGATGGCTTAAGGCCCCTGCCCAATTGAAAGACGGAACGCGAGTGAGCCGTGACAAGGGCACTCCCCAAGGGGGTGTCGCAAGTCCACTGCTCGCTAATCTTTTCCTCCACTATGCGTTTGATGAGTGGATGAAACGAAACTTTCCAACCATTCCTTTCGAGTGTTACGCCGACGACGCTATTGTGCACTGTAAAAGTGAGAAGCAAGCCAAATGGCTCAGAACGGAGATTGGACGGCGGCTTACGCAGTGCAAGCTGGAGCTTCATCCTGAAAAGACAAAGATTGTCTATTGTAAGGATGGATTGAGACAAGAGAGTTACCTGAATGAGAGCTTTGATTTTCTCGGGTACACTTTTCGACCCCGGAGATCAAAGAGTCGGTCTGGAAATTACTTTGTGAACTTCAGCCCAGCTGTGAGTAATAAGGCGTCCAGTGCAATTCGTGGAGTCATGAGGAGTTGGTTCATTCACCGGCGCAGTGACAAGAGCCTTGAAGAGCTTTCACGTTTCTGTAATCCAGTCCTTCGGGGTTGGATCAACTACTATGGTCAGTACTACAAATCTGCACTGTACCCGATCTTCAAAACTTTCAATAGTATTCTAGTCCGATGCATGCAAAGGAAATACAAATGGTTTAAATCCAATAACCGGAGGGCGACAATATGGTTGAGACAGATAGCCTGTCGACAGCCTTCTCTGTTCGCCCATTGGATTGCTGGGTTTCAACCTTAGGCTGGATGATAGGAGCCGGATGACGGGAGACTGTCACGTCCGGATCTGGGAGAGCGTGAGGGTGAGATTCCCTCGCGCCACTCGACTCTGTTACCTCCTGGACAAAAAAATAAGCTGACCTGTCCAGAATATTTCATGTCTTTTCTTTGCCGTAGGAGATGTCCTACATAAAAATCAGTCCAACACTTATATAAAAAAAGGGAATCCTCCTATATGAATCGCTTCGGCTGATTTCTATTATTAATATGTGCGCACTTTAATTTCTTTCCTCAATGTAAAGAAGTGACTTAGATGCAAAGCGGAGGCAAAGGTCCCAACAACAAATTGTGAAAGATGCTTTATACTATCCAGCTGGTTCAAAGGAGGCATACAATGAGCACAATTACTACCAAAGACGGCACCGATATCTATTATAAGGACTGGGGTATCGGACCACCTGTAGTGTTCAGCCATGGTTGGCCTCTGAACGCGGATGCCTTTGAGGACCAGATGTTCTATCTGGCCTCACACGGTTACCGCTGCATCGCGCATGATCGTCGCGGCCATGGGCGCTCTAGTCAGCCTTGGACCGGAAACGACATGGCCACGTACGCTGATGACCTTGCGGCGCTCGTGGAAGCGCTCGGCCTGAAGAGTGCGATTCACGTGGGTCACTCTACTGGCGGAGGCGAAGTCGCCCGCTATATAGGACGCCACGGTACGAAACGTGTAGCTAAAGCTGTATTGATTGGCGCAGTGCCACCGCTGATGCTAAAAACATCAGCAAACCCTGGCGGCTTGCCAATGGATGTCTTTGACGGTATCCGCGCCAATGTCCTTGCAGACCGATCACAGTTCTTCAAGGATCTTACTATGCCGTTCTATGGCTACAACAGACCGGGTGCAAAGATCTCCGAAGGCGTGCGCGATTCATTCTGGCTCCAGGGAATGATGGCTGGCATGCCTGCTGCGTACTTTTGCATCAATGCATTCTCCGAAACTGACCTCACTGAAGATCTTAAAAAATTCGATGTGCCGACCTTGATCTTGCATGGTGACGACGATCAGATAGTGCCTATTGCTGACTCTGCTATGCTCTCATCAAAGATCGTCAAGAACGCGACGTTCAAAGTATACAAAGGCGCGCCGCATGGCCTGTGCACGACTCATAAGGATCAGGTTAATGCGGATCTGCTGTCGTTCTTTAAGGCGTAGGAAATCGGACTAGGTTTGTCATAAGTCCATTGAAACCAGTATTGCAGATTGTGATTAAATTCCCGCACTAATTTGCAGAGGGTAACTTAGCTAATATGGGCCTGCCGGGCATATCATATGTCAGGCTCACTACAGGAGGTGAATCGTGTTCAAGAAGGAAAAACATACAAATGAGGTGCGACCAAAGCTTTGTGCATTGCTGCTCGCAACAATATTGGTGATAATCGGTGCAATTATAGGAAGTACTTCATCACATTCTTTTTCCGCCAGTACCGAGAAATCCTTCCACGAGCTTATGAATGAAGCGATGACAATAATGGATCTGGGAATGAAAAACGCCCCCATGACTGGAGATCCCGATCACGACTTCGCTGCCATGATGATTCCTCACCACCAAGGGGCTGTTGATATGGCAAAAATAGAGTTAATTTATGGCAAGGATCCAGTCCTGCGGCGACTTGCCCAGGAAATAATCGTGACCCAGCAGCAGGAAATTATCGTTATGAACGCGCGTTTGAAATAAGTGAAAAGCCGGTAGAGTAGCTATTCTGTAATGCCCTATCCAAGGAGGTATATCATGTCTCTTATTGTTCAACAAAAGGCAGTCACACTTATGCTTATTTTGCTGCTGGTCACATCGGCAAACGCCGGCCAGGCCCCCGGCTTGGCCAGTATGCCCGATGTCCCGATCTCTTCACATGACCGCGTTTATCTCTCGGACCAGACATCGAATACGGTTTCGGTTGTCGATCCGGCTGCAGAAAAACTTATAGGAGTAATCCGCCTCGGTGACCAGACCCCAGGTAATCTGAGCCCTTTATACAGAGGCCAGCTCCTAGTCCATGGTATGGGGTTTTCGCCGGATCATCGCACGCTTGTAGTGGTCTCTGTTGGATCCAACTCTGTGGCGTTCATCGATACGCAGACCAATAGCGTCAAACACATCGCCTATGTCGGCAGAGCCCCGCATGAGGCCTTTTTTACGCCCGATAGTAAGGAAGTCTGGGTTACAGTTAGAGGAGAGGACTTCGTACAGGTGCTCGACGGTAAAACCTATCAACCCACTCGGCGTATCCAGGTTCCCAATGGTCCGGGTATGACGATCTTCTCTCCTGACGGGGCATATGGTTACATCTGTTCGAGCTTTACGCCCGAAACGGTGGTGATCGATACCAAGACTTATCAGATAGTTGGCCGGGTGAAGCAGGCCTCGCCTTTCTGTCCGGACATCGCTGCTACACCGGACGGTAAACAGGTGTGGTTTACTCTCAAGGACATAGGAAAGACTCAGGTGTTCAATGCAAAGCCGCCCTTTACCAACATCGCCGTTTTGGATACGGGTCCTATCACCAACCACGTTAATTTCGCTCGCAACGCCAACGGTCAATTCGCCTATATCACGGTTGGCGGACTCAATGAAATCAAGGTCTTCACTACCTCCGATCGTCCGGAACTGGTCGCCACGATTCGGACCGGCGAACTACCCCACGGGCTCTGGCCCTCGGGTGAAGGATCACGGATCTTCGTTGGCCTTGAGAACGCCAACTCAGTCACGGCGATCGATACGCGGAGCAACAAGGTTGTTGCTACAATTAAAACTGGCCAATCACCGCAAGGGATGGTCTATATCCCCAACGCCGTTCCCGTCGGTAATGGCAGTGAAAACCTCTCGCCCATCGGCACGTCCGGTGATGCAGTTCATCTGACGTTGATCTCGGTCGAATCGGGAAAACCGCAGACCACCGTAGCAATAAACAACCAAGGACTGATTGACCTGCTGGAGGCGGCGGTCACTGGCCTTGAAGCGAAGAAGCCCTTTTTGCTGGCGCTTGGCAGCAATGCCGATGGATCGGGCTCTCTTGAGCCGGTGGCGAAGTTTATGACCAATCCAGCTGGAGCAGCGATCGTGGTTACAGTTGGACCGCTTCGCAGGGCGGTACAGAGCAGTGAGGATAGTCAGCGCCGTTTCCTGGTAATTGTGCCCTTGAACGAAGATAAACCCGGGTTACCAGTTCAGGTTCAGCGCTGAAATACAACTGAGTTCCGGCCGGGTCGTGCCCGTTGTGCATCCCCCGTATCAGCTGACGTCCTTTGGCTAAGCAGCTGATACGGGGTGAACAAGAAGCCGGGATCCTCGCGTCCTTTTTCTCGTCTTTCGCTATCTGAAGATATACAAAGCGGCGGATAACAAATGATTGTTGAATAAAGAGTTCCTACCAAAAAATTCTGACTGATAACCTCCAATGTCGCCAGTGTAGTGAATGTGACGAATAAAATCTATTATGTCCACTTCGTCAGATGTCTCTTGCGTAACAAGATCATTGTTTCACCTTAGTTGATGAATAACATGTAAAGGATTATACTTTGTGAACATTAACTCAAGTTAAGAGAAGGAGGAGAAATGGAATATGATTTTCTTATAGACACTTATGAGACAGAACGACTAAAAACCCTCAGTGTTTGGAGCACCTTTATGGATGATGATCTTTCAATTCGCCCTCATCCATTGGATGAAAGAGACAGAAATGCCCTAGAACATATGGTGCATCAGTGTTTGAGTGAAAACAAGTGGTTTTGCAATATGTTCGGTATTGATGTTGGAGCGCCTCCCTTGCCTAATCAGGAAATACGCATTGAGTTTATGAAAAGGTATGCTGAAGATAGTGGAAAGAGGCTCGCCGCTCTTAAAAAGAAAGATAAGGCATGGTGGGAGACTGAAGTGTCTTTTTTTGATGTTATAAGAACGAGGGCTTGGATTATGCTGAGAAGGATAGCACACACTGCGCATCATCGGGCAGAGCAGGGAGTTTTGCTTAGGTTGTTAGGGAGAAAAGTCTATAGTGTATACGGGCCATCGATCGATTCGGGATGTTTACCTGAAAACGGAGCCGTTACCATATACCCGTATCCTGACGTCGAATCTCTTATTGAAGGAGAATCAGCAGGTGGGAAGAAAGCGGAATTGCCGGGACCTGGAGATAAGCCATGCACAGAGCGTCCGAATTGTTGAGAAGAAGCCTCATCAGAATTACAAGAAATGCCTTTGTATACCAGAGAAGGGTGCACCTCAACTGTAGATAGAGGTCTCTAGAGTATCGGGTTCCATCACAATTAATGTGAGGATCTGTCACTCAAATAGGTACACCTCCGAACCTTGATTTGGAAATTTCTTGCAGTTTGATGGTTGCCGGCTGAACCCTTTCTCATTGCCAGAAATTTGACGATCTCAATTCGTGTCGTAATCTTTGAGGCAGCAGCGTGGTAGCAACTGACTGGGTTACCTGATTATACGCACCGCCGGGACATTCCCTGTTATGAGGATTTCAGAGAATATCTGCCAATATTTGCTGGCGTGCTGTTTCTGGAACTCAACACAATTGGGGTGCTGAACAATAAGCAATGTTTCTTCCGGAAATACGCAGGATGGCTATACCACATGCACCTACCACGCCACACTTTCGAGAGATTGCAACTGTTGAGGATTTACAAAAATAATTGTTAACATTTCAGCTCAGGCCCCGGCTGTCAGGTCTATCTCCTGCAGCGAATTGTTAGGCAAGCCGCTGGATGCCATTACGTATGGATGATTAAGGGAAGGAGCAACAGCATTCCCCAATTCAGTAAGGAACTAGAGTCCAGGTGGAATCTTTGTCGACATCACTTTCTTTCGGTTTAACCTACGCCCATCTACTATAAAAGTTCCATCGCCAATTGCGTGAACGGTTCGCGTCTCTTTTCGTGAACTGTCAAAGTACGCAGCGACACCTTCGAGGACAACGATATTATGCTTTTGGACGATATCTCTCACTTTACATTCGATATTCGCCAGGCATTCCTTAATCAAGGGCGACCTAACATACTTTCCCTTCACAGGAGTTAGCCCAAACTTTTCAAATTTGTCCGTGTCGGCGCCGGAACATGTTCCCACACCAATGACCTTATCAAGCAGGTCAACAGTGGGAATTGAAATTACACATTCCTTCGATTTCCGAAGTGCAGTATATGAGTAGTTCCAGGGCCCAGTGGTTATTGCAAAGATTGGCGTAAAGTCCATCACCATGGTCCACGAGATCGTCATTATATTGTCTTTCTTTCCATCACTTGTCGTAACAAGAACAACTGGACCAGATTCTATCAGCGTGAACGCTTTACTGAGCGGCATTTTGTCCATGTGCGCATGCTCCCGTCCCTGTTTGCCTAACAAGCTATTATATAGTTTCTTGCTAATACCGGAAATCTCACATTTGTCGGCCAACTAATACCCGATTTGTAATGTTAGTCACATAAACTGTCACACTGTTAAGTTCCAATAATAATAACTTACACTATTTTCAATTTAATTAAAAGGGTGTATTGCAGGAAGTAAGAGAGGGAAGAATTCTATTAGATTATTTTGGCAATCCGTACAATTAAAGCTAGTGTAGTGGTGTTTATTTGCAGGTGGACCATGGATGCGCCATTTACACATTTCTGACTATACGCTGCATAATATTAATTTCTATCTCGGGCGTAAGCTTCTGTGAGAACATGCTCGTATATGCAAAAAAAAGTAGATCACGCAAAGTGTTTGTTACTTTGAAGTCGTTGTCGAGCGGACTTTTCATTGCCATTTGTTTCGGAAAGAATCTTTCACTTGTGACAGAAAACTGACAAGATCGAGTAAGGAAGAACTGTAAAAATAGTGTCCGGATCTTTCTTTATGCGGAGTATAATAGCACATCGTACAAGCCAGCTCTCGCTAACACCTCGGCTTCATCAGTTCGGCCAAAATAATATGACCAATGATTACCGGATCAAATCCCTTCGCCCGTAAATCCGCCTGAATTGATATAATTGTTGTGAAGACTGAGTGGAGGTATGAAATAATGAGTGAATCAAGGAAATTCGATCCGGCTAAACTCGCCAAACTCAACGAGCCCAAAAGGCTGGAAATTCTGAGTCCAGAATTGATATGGTCAAAAGCCGATCTCACGAATCCCCAAATCTTAATCGACATCGGTGCAGGTACAGGCTTTTTTGCTCTCCCTTTTAGTAAGAAACTGAAAGCAGGAAAGGTATACGCATGCGATATTTCTGAGGAAATGATTGCTTGGATGGAGAATAATCTTCCGATGGAAGCGAGGGGTGTGGTCATTCCTCTGAAAATGGAAGAGAGTTTAGTCCCACTGCCCGATAGCATAGCTGACCTGGTTTATATGATCAACCTTCACCATGAGCTTGAAGAACCCGTTGTGGTAATAAAAGAGTCTCTGCGGCTATTGAAAGACGGTGGCAAGCTCATTATTATAGATTGGAAGAAGGAGGAAACACCCGAAGGACCTCCCATTAAAATAAGGGTAACCGAAGAAACAATCGCGAAGCAGATGCGCGCCCGTGGTTTTATGAATATCAGAAAACATGCTGTTCTGCCATACCATAATTTTCTAGTTGGGGAAAAGTCATCTTGAAATGCTATTTGGTTAGAAAAGTATATATATTGCACCGCAAGTGCCTTCTGATAATCATGAGTGCCCACAGTAAGCCTGAATCGATGATTACCGAAAAAAATCTATCGTGGCCACTTCGTCGAGTGTCTCTTGTCTCGCGATAGAGATGTCCCTACTAACCTTAAGCTATCATCGCCTAACCTGGATACAAAGAATGAAGGGAAAGAATAAAAAGGCCCACCATGGAATATTTGTTATGGCGAGCCTCTTTATTTGGGAAAGCCTATTTCAGTTTAAGAGCTGCTGCGGCTGCCTTCAGATCCTCGTCGGTTAACGACTTGTGCAAGCCAGCTTTCGGACCTTCTCTTAAAGCCTTTTTGAGGTCAGCAGCTGTGGCGATTTTCTTCTTCTCAACCATCTTGTCTACTGCCTTTTCGCCCTTGTGGCACTTGTCACACTTCTCAAGTCCCGCCGCAAAGCCGAAAGAGGCAAGACCCATAACAAAAATAACTGCTATAACCATGGTAACTACCTTCTTCATTCTCTTCACCTCCTTTCAAGTAAGATTTGACGGTAGACGCAATCTATTTTGCGATTTTAATTTCCTCCCGTCATAGAAATGCTGTTAGCAAGTTGGACGCTTTTCGATATAAGCTCCTCCAGTAAAGATAATCGAGTCCTCCTTTTCAGTCATTTTTCCCCCTTGGTAATGATCCAGAACCCCAAGCCAACAAACAAAAAAGCAGCCAATCCACAAAGTATGACCGGCAAAATTTGATTACTATAACGTCCGTAATCTGAAAAAAGCATGATGCGGCAACAAAGAAAATCGTTTAGCAGCAAAACTGTATAGATTACAAGCAGACACCCAATAGCGATAAAAGTCAGAGCTATAACTGTCGATTTAGTCATTTTCCTCTGCACCTGGTCTCGCTTATTCAATAAGCAGTAGTCCACCAAGGATTGCTAATTTGTTTATGCACGACATATCTACTTTCTTTGGCATATAACACACAGTCCGTAAAACTGGACAAGATGATTTGTAATCCTGAAATCGTACTTTTTGGACAATGCTCCCTCTACACTCTTGAAGAAGGCCGTTTCCTCACTGAGAAAATCAGAATAATCGACAATTCGCCCGCACCCTGTGCACACCAGATGGTGATGGTGTTTCGCTCCCTTGGGGCCCTCTGCCATTTCGTACCTAGCTCTTCCGTCACCGAAGTCAAACTTTGAGACTATCCCCATATTCACAAGGAGTTCGAGCGTCCTGTAAACACTAGTCAATCCGATTGAAGGGTTTACGGAATGGACCTTGAGGTAAATATCTTCCGCGCTTAGGTGATCATTCGTCGCTGCTAGCACGTCGATTGTTATTTCCCGACCCGAGGTCATTTTGTAGCCAAATTGTTTGAATTGCTCACTCAGCCGAGCTTTATTTCTTTGTTCATCATTCATCTAATTGCAAATGGTTTCCATTTTCATTAGTAATTATATATTCATCAATAAGAGGGCGTCATGTCAAGTATCCCGATCTTGCTTCTTCCCGATTAGGGGTTTATATTAAGATACGACTTTTTAAGGAGCACAAATATGGATATCACCTCAGCAAAACTGATCTACTTTTCCCCGACTCAAACGACAAAGAAAGTCCTAGAGGGCATTGCGCAAGGAGTTCAGATTGTCACAATTGATCATTTTGATTTGACACCACCGGATGCAAGAATGTGGAAGCCAGTGGAAATGCATGCCGAGTTAGCTCTCATAGGGGTGCCTGTATACGGTGGACGGCTCCCAGCCGATGCGATCTCCAGGTTGCGGCGATTCAGAGGAAATGACACACCGGCGGTTATCGCCGTGGTGTATGGAAGCAGAGCTTATGAAGATGCCCTTTTGGAATTAAGGGATCTTGCTTTAGAAATGGGGTTTAGACCATTTGCCGCCGGAGCTTTTATCGGCGAGCACTCATACTCAAATAACGCCGCGCCAATCGCGGTCGGACGGCCTGACTTAGAAGATTTGACGAAAGCGAAGGAATTCGGAAGGAAGATCCATGAGAAAATAAGGAATATGCAGAGACTTGGGGAAATGCCCGCGCTTCAGGTGCCGGGGAACTTCCCCTATAAGGAACGAGGGCTGCTATCAGACATATCTCCTGTTACACAAGAGGCAGTATGCGTGAAATGCGGAATGTGTGCATCGGCCTGTCCGATGGCGGCGATTACCGTAGGAAACACGGTGGTAACCAACCGGAGCGTGTGTATCAGATGCTGCGCGTGCGTAAAAAACTGTTCTGCCGGTGCAAGAAGGATGGAGGACTTGCGGATAAGGCAGATGGCTGAACGTTTGAGCCTGAACTGTCTCAATCGGAAAGAGCCTGAAACATACATGTAAGATGGTAAATGGCATTTCTCTCATAAATCTGCTAAATCAGACCCTTTGTAATGGAACTTGAAAATATCGGATTGGAAATGAATCAAAAAGCATAACAAAGCACACTATGATCTTAAAACAAACAGGAATTCCGCCATCTCGGGCTCCTCAGAACGTCAATTTTATGCAAAGAATATTTTTTCATGGCAGAAAGTCACGGGCAGGCCATCTTTATGCACTGCTCAGTACTGTACTGATCAGTCAGGTTTTGAGCTTTATTATTCCTTTCTGGATAGCAAACTTGGCAAGTCCCATACGGTTGTGTATATTCAGTTTTTCCGATATGTTTGTCTGGTGTGCAATCACCGTTTTGACACTGATATTGAGACATCCGGCAATCTCTTTATGACTTAGCCCTTCGGCTATCAGCTTAAGAACCTGTTTCTCCCTGTCAGTAAGCTTTTCATAAGGTTCTTCTTCCCCTGATCCCCGGTTTTGACCAAGATACCCTGCAACCACTTCTGCCGCTATCGAAGAAAAAAGATAGAACTCTCCCTTCTGGACTGTCCTGAGTGCATTGACAAGTTCGCTGCCTACCGCTTTCTTGAGAAGATACCCGGAAACACCTGCCTTCAGGAAACGGGAGATATACTCTCTGTCTTCATACTGGGTTAGTATTATTATCTTAATCTCCGGATTCGTTTTCCTGAGCTCTATCGTCGCTTCAAGGCCCCCGAGCCTGGGCATACCGACATCCATCAAGATAATGTCGGGCTTAAGTTCACGGGCGCGATCAATGGCTTCAATGCCGTCGGACGCCTCTCCGACTACTTCAATATCATCGAAGAACCTGAGGAGCGCAGAGATCCCCTCTCTCACTAATGCATGATCATCTGCAATTAATACGCGTATTTTAGACATTTTCTATTTGTGCCTCCAACGGTACCTCAATGCATACTCTGGTTCCTTCGCCCGGACGCGAGTATATCATCAGGTGTCCGCCGAGCAGATTGGCCCTCTCCTTCATTCCCATCAGTCCCAGGCCCCTGCCGGTTTCAACCGGAAGTTTCATCAAAGCATCGATATCGAATCCCGTACCATCATCTTCTAAGGTGATCGTCAGATGAGACTCGTTAACTTCTGAGGTAATGAAAACATTCTCGGCCCTGGCATGGCGGGCTATGTTGACAAGTGATTCTTGCAGTATTCTGAAAACCAGGATTTCGACTTCCTGGGGCAGACGTCTGGTCAGAGGGGATTTGAAATCGAGATAAAAATTAATCCCTTTTGCTGAAAGATGCTTGTTCAATAGCCACATGATGGCAGCGTCGATGCCGAGATCATCCAGCAGCGACGGCCTCAGGTCCTCGATGACTCTATGAATGCCGTCAATAATTCCTATTGTTATCCCCTTCATTTCGTCTATCTTCTCCACTGTAATGAGTTCAGTGTGCAGCCTGCAGATGTCAAGCTGTATCAAAAAGGCCGATACGTCCTGCAGTATGGTATCATGGAGTTCCCGTGCAATTCTCCTTCGCTCCTCCTCCTGGGATGAAATGACCTTTTTCAGGAGGTGCCGGACCCTCTTTCTACTCTCTCGAATCTCCTCGGTCCTCATCGCGACACGGTTTTCCAGTTCGACATTCTGGATACTTATCTTCTCGAGTGAATCAGAGAGCCGTCCTCTCATATCGTCAAAGCTCGTGCTGAGCTTCAATATTTCATCGCTTCCCACATTTCCCACCGGCGTTGCAAGATCACCTTCGGCAATCCTGTTTACCGAGGAGATAAGAGACTGAAGCGGTCTGACAATCTTCTTGCTCATGATGATTGAGAGCAGCAGAGAAGCGCCGGCAAAGACGAGCACGAGCATGATAAAATCCGTTTGCAGGTTTATTGCAGGTGAGAAAATATCCTTCTCGGATTGTCCCAAAACGACAGCCCACGGGGCCATGCGAAAGGGAACGACCGCAATAAGGTCGATTGGCTTCACTGCCGAATTTGGATGCGAAAACCCATGTTTGCACTCCACTATGCCGGCCTGCCCTTCCTTGATCATTTTGCTGAGTGAGGAACCATGGTCATGGTGCTGAAGTACATGCCCCGGATCGTCGGAAGCGACCACGATTTCGTTCGAATCTATTATATCCACATAGGTGTTCGGTTCAGTCAGAACGCTCTGCAGGAGGTTGTGTAAAATATCGTTTGTCGGGCTGATAAGTCCACCTGCAATACCGCTAATATTTCCCTCCTTGTCCTTGAGCGGTGTCATTACGAATATCACTTTTTTCTTACTCGGTTCGATCGTATAGATATCCGAAATGACGGGCTTCCCGTACTGGAGGACTTGATTAACAGAGGGGATATACGTGAGATTAGCGAAATGCCCAATGTCGGCGGGATAGGTCAGCAGTTTATTGCCGTGTTTATCAAGAAGGAATACCCCCTCGGTGAAAAGCGAATATTTATAGGCGGTCTGAAGCATCCTCCTCTTCGGCTCCCAGTCATTTTCGTTCAAATTTATCTTCTCAGACCGGGCAATGTCCTGGAGCCTGTTAAGGCTTCTGCTCATCAAGAGTTCAACATAGTTAGAGATGATCCTGGCAAAGGCAATCTTATTCTGCAGCGATCGATCAATGCTCGAGTGGATCGAGAGATAACTTACAACGCTCAGCGTGACCGAAACCACAATGATGTTCAGAATGAGAACGATAAGGATCTTTTTCTGCATCAATTAAAACAATACACCATAACAGCTATTTTGTGTCAAACGGGTGGTCCAGGCAATACATCGTTGCCCATCTCCGCACCCTATGGCATTTCCAGCATCTGGCGCTGTTTCATCTGTTTTTTTGTAATATATCCTGTAAAAATGCTCTTATTGAGAGGGAATACGTCTGGGCTTAATATGGAGTCATAGATGTGCCAGGTAACTATGAGGAGAAAAATCAGCATCGCCTCGCTGGTGTGGACACTTTTTGAAAGGGGGACAAACAGTCCCGGCAGGAATTTTGTCAGGGTAACCGGAAACCAAAGGACAAAGCCCGTTATTATCATCTGGATACCCCCCAAAAGGACGAGCCAATAAATACACTTTTCTTTGTATGAATACCTGCCGCAGAGCGCCGGTCTGTCACCCAGTCCCAGGTAATACCTGACATTGTGAAAGGCGTCACGGGCGTCCTGAAATGTGATGAGCATAGCGGGCTGCCACCCACGGAACATAACACCCGCAAAATTAACAATAATGTGTTGTACAACGAGTACTGTAAATAGCGCTCCTGCAAGATGGTGCATGAACCGCAGAATGTCAATTCCCCCCAGGATGATAATAATAGACTGCGAAATGGTCAGATAGTAAAACTTCTGGGGAAGTCCTGTCAGTGCCAGAGCGCAAAACAGCATGATGAGCGCTACATGCTCGATGATCCGATAGGTACTGAACCGCCTCAGCTGCTCCTCATTGTTTGACACTTCTCTGGAAGCCATAGCGTCCTCTCTCTACCTGTTTTTAAGGTACCGCCAGATGTCCAGCAGCACCAGAAATAGTATGCCGACAACAGTAAGCGGCAACATAATTTTGTAAAATTTTTCTGTGATGAAAATCATGGGTGCGACCTTGAAACTCGGCGTATAATGTGAGAGCCACGCGTCGGGAAAGTTCTCGGTTGCTCCGGAGTGACATGAGCTGCACCGTTTAAGAAGCTTGCTCTTCATCACCGTCATGTCGGAGCCCGAAACGCGGGCAATATCGTGTGTCCCGTGGCAGTCCGTGCAGACAGCCATGGCAGGCGGTGGGCTGTAACGCCGTCTCGTCTCACTCCGGTAAAGGCTGAGCGTCATGCCGTGAAAATCAGAAAGATAGGTCTTCACCACCTCTGTAGAGAGTCCGTACTTGCCCATAATCACAGCATTCGAATGGCAGGTGCTACATTTATCGGGAATGTAATCATGGAAATCGGACGTGGCGGGGTCCTGGATGCTGTGGGAAGAATGGCAGTCGGTACAAATCGCGACATCCCTATTATTATCATTAAACAGCGCGCTACCATGGACACTCTTAGAGTACGCAACATAAACCGCATTGTGGCATGCCGCGCATTTTGCGACTATCGCAAGCCGGTTCTGTGCAGGTGATGAGATTGCATGCGTTCCATGGCAATCAACACAGGTGGGCGCATCCAGCCTTCCCACATTCAGCATTGCATAGTGTATGCCTTCCGACACCTTTGCATACTTATCGTAATGGCAACGACGGCAGATTTCTGCGGACGATTGCCGGTACTCCCTCTCGGATCTGAACTTTTTTTGTGGATGGTCCGATGCCGAAAACCCAAAGTGGCAATCTGAGCAGCCGATATCCCTGTGTGGGGAATCCGATATTTCGGCAGTCTTCACACGCGTCGGAACAGCCTCTCCATTGATGAATCCCATCTTTCCTTCATGGTCATGGCAGCCCATACAATACTTGTCCTCGGATGTAACGACATTGCCTGCAGAGACGCGGACAACCGCATGGGCGCTATGACAAGTCGTGCAGACGATTGCCTCCCCAATCTTTTCCTTCTTTAACAACGCCACATGAATGGGCCTTGATTTTATCGCCGTATCGGGATGGCAGTCACGGCATCTGCGAGACGTCATAATTTGGTATTGGAGCCTGTCTCTGAAGCCGCGATCGGGATGTTGCCTCTCGGAAAACTCCTGATGACACGCCATGCAGGAAAGCGTCCCGTGGACAGACTTATTGAAAGCATGAGGATCGACGTAGGTGGAGATGGAGCTCCCATCTGAGAACGTTTTCACTGCCTCTTTACTGCTGTGACAGTCAAGGCAGTACTTGTTCCCCCCATTCTCTGCTTTTTTCTGTTCATTTAACGCCAAGGCAGGAAGCGACAGGCAGAGAATGAACAGGACCCCTAACAAGCAGACCGTTATTCTCAAACCGTCTTCCTTTGGTACGCGTGTCATAGCCGGGTCAATGTGACCCCTTGTATTCGGGTAATTCCTTCGTCACCGGAAACCTGTTCAATATCCACCTGAATACAAGAATGTGCAGCGTGACCATCGCCAGGATCATAATGACCTCGCCCGATGACGGAATGATGCGTTCAAAGTGTCCGGGCAGGTTCCAGTTGAAGGAGATCAGATTGACGTTAACCCTGTTCAACACGATCCCAAGCACTGCCCATAGTGAAGCGAAACGAACCAGTGTGAGGCTTTCCGTTTTTACTGCAATCGAAAAAAGTGCCATGGGCACCGCAACAAAACCTAACAGCTCCACCAGGTACCAGTAGCCGAAAGGGGTGAGCAGGAATTCCCATCGGTTATCCTGAGCCAGTGCTATGACCTTCAAGGCAAAATAGATGTACATCGCCACAGCAGCCCCTTTACCCAGACTCAGCGTGACTGCGGGGATGTTTGAAATGAACTCAGTATCACACCTGTCTCTGAAATAGTGTACAGCGACGAAAGAAAGGATTATCGCAAACGCCATTGCCGCATAAACAGCAGAACTGAAAAACAGCAGCGGGAGGTGCGAGGTGTACCACAGCGGATGGAGTTTGCCCGGTGTAATGAGGTACATGGCGCCGAGTGCCGACTGGTGCACGGTAGAAAGGATAACACCACCTATAATAAGTGCCACGGTGACGGAGACAGCCCATTTATGAAGCCGCTTCGATCCCAGCCATTCAAGAATGGCCGGCGAAAACTCCATAAACTGAACTGTAACATACAGAGCTACATGCCAAGCTACGACAAAAAGGACAGACGACGGTCCGAAATTCATAAGCATAGGATAATAGATTCGCCATGGCCGGCCAAGATCGATCAGCAGGTACGAAGCCGCGAAGGCATAACCGAGCATTCCGCCCAGCACCGCAATGCGCACAAGCGGACGGTAGGTCTTCATTCCGAACAGATAGTAGCCCGCCGCTACCACAAAGCCGCAGGCAAAAAGAGGCTCCCCGGCAAAAATACCCCAGCTGAGCAAGAGTCCCCATGGATATTCGTTTGTGGCGTCCAGGACAGAAGCGAGCCCTTTGCCGTACCGTGCGATAAAGATCGGCAAAGAAGTGGCGAGGATCGATGCTGCAATCAGATTAAAAGGCGTGATGAGTGACCTGGAGTATTCAGACGGGCTCATGCCCATGAACAGTTTGTTCATGAACCATGCAGTAAATCCGGCCGAAGAGGTGTGGGATTTGGCCGTATAGTCACCGCCTCTATTCATTTTCGTTCTCCTTCAGATGACCGTGGTCCTCTTCTTTACCTGTCTTCTTTGTTCGCTGCTTCATTGCACTATACACTAAGCCGAATATGGCGGGGAAGGTCGTGAAAATAACCGGCACCGCAGACAGGTACCCCTCCGTAAGTTCGAGGAGGGGCTTCTTCGGAAGGTTGGAGGGAAACCCGAGCTGTTCAAAAGGCACGCTGGAGAGATAGAGCCAGGAAGTGCCTCCGACCTCGCGCTCACCATAAATATGGTCAATATATTTCCCCGGGCTGTCTTCGATCCTCTTGCGGGCTATTTTGAGCAGCTCTTCCCTTTTGCCGTATAGGATCGCCCCGGCAGGACATGCGTCTGCACAAGCCGGAAGCAGCCCTTTGGAAACTCTCACGTGGCAGAGGGTGCATTTTATAATTTTTGGTTCCAGCGCACTATCGTAACTGTAGCCAGGTATGTTAAAAGGGCATGCTACTACACAGTATCTGCAGCCAAAACAGAGGTCTTCATTGTAGATTACTGCACCCTCTGGTGTCTTCGTGTATGCGTGAATCGGACATGCGCTGGCGCATGCAGGTTCCAGGCAATGGTTGCACTGGACCTTTCTGTATATTGGTCTGGAAGTGTCTTTAGGGTTTTCAAACCGGTTGACCACAGTGAGGGCAGCGGCTGAAGGCCATCTGGACTCCTTGAAAACCGAGTCGTCATCGAATGGCTTGTCCGGCGCAGGCATCCCATTGGCCTTGTTGCAGGCTTCTTCGCAGCTCCGGCAGCCGACACATGCAGTGAAATCCGTTAACATCCCATAGCTCTTGGGCCACCCCTTGAACTCGCTCAATGCCCCAGCTTGCTTGGAAAGACCTAATGCAGAACATCCCGTCAGCAGTGATACCGACAGGAAGCTCCTCCTGGAGAGTCCGCGAGATGCACTGGACGATTGCTGCGATGGGTTATCCTCCATGCTTTCTATTGGTTGTCCTTTTTTTTTCTTATACATGATAGTGACCTTATCCCTTTTTAAATTTGTAGATTATATTTACTTCTTGGTATGGCACGTCTGAGCACATCCCCGGGGTGACGACCCGAGTTCCCCTATCCCCACATGGCACTCAAAGCATTTCTTATGAAAAGCTACCTTCAGGCTAGGCATCCCAGGCGCTTCCGGAGAGTAGTCAGAATGGCATCCACTGCAGGGCAGAAAACCCTCTTTCACTGATGTTTTAAAGGCATCGGCATTCAAGGCATGGCACTCTTTGCATACAGCAATTGTTTTCTCGCTGTGCTGGTGGTGGCACTTTCCACAATTTTCTGCCAGTCCCGCATGCATTGTATGATCAAAGGTTACTGGGCTGTATTGCTTTTGGATATGATCGATGACGATTGTGCCCGGTATGTCCATTGCTTCGACCATCCCGGGCATCGCTTTGAGGAGCAATATTCCAAGCAACGCAATGACTATGCAGGCTGGAAGCCGGCATTTTCTAAAGGCCCTTATATTCATCCTTATTGCCTCCTTCCCGATACCTATTCCGAAGCGTGCTGATCGGGGGCTTTACCTCGTGCTTTTTTCCCCTTCCCGCGACCTGCGAAATAAGCATGTACAGGGCTCCACCCGACTGCGGTCGTTGCAACGATTACCTTCCCAAAAAGCACAGCGATCCCATGCACGAAGAGGACCGGTACGGCCGCGAGATAGAACAGTGCATAGAGCGGTGCCATTGCTGTGGCCTTAATCAACCCCAATGCTTTACCCTTGCCTTGGGCCTTTATGAATCCGATATCTTCCGCTGCTGCCTTGACCAATCCTTGGAACGGCTTTGGCTTCAATAACTCACTAAAAATGATGAATCCGAACATGAAGACAAGCGCCAGCGCATACTGGATTCCGTTGACACTGCTGATAAAATCAAATAATGTGTGCATATCAGCACCTCCTGTTTATTTCCTGTGGCTACCAAGGTAGCACCAAAACTATCCTTCTTTTTTTGTATCTCTTGCTTTGCGCTTCTTCAGCTTTTTAGAATTTCCAGAAAAAAAGGACATGTTTGGTTTGTATCCCGCGGTAAAGTGTGCAAACAAGCCCCCCAGTAATTCCTCGCCAGCGGAAACAAGCGAGAACAATATATTGTGGATGGCAAACAACACGGCAAAGATCATTACGCCGATGCCATAGGGAAAAGCCATCGAAAGGACAAGGCCGAACAGAAGCACAGGGATCAGGAGATAGCTTTCCGGAAGCTTGAAATACACTTCTTTATCCGTCCCGGGAAGGAAGCCGTCTGCTTTTAATATGACTTTCCCATGTTTTGCTGATTCCACATATGTTCCTTCTTCTACTATTTGCCCGCCCCTGTAAATGTACATTTTACACCTCCTCATTTTGCCTTTCTAACTGCCTTTTGAACGCTTTTCTTCTTCCTCATAGCACCTGTAAAAGACGCTCTCGATGGACTTAAACTGACGAAAGAAACCTGCTTTCTAGCAGTAGCGCGCCTGCCGGTAATCCCATCGCAAACCCGAAGCGCAGTTGTGGTTACCGCTGAACAAACACCCAATACGGGAAGCAAACATAAGATAAACAATACCCCGATCCCAAAGAGCGGCAGGAAGAATGTAAAAGTCATTCCAAACAGAGGCGCGATGAGAAGAAGAATTAGCGGAGACATCTTAAGGTAACTGCAAGTCGTATCCCCTGGAAGTATGCCATTGTCCCGCATATCGACTCGCCCGCCATCCATGGGACTCCAATACCATCCCTTTGTTGCAGCCGTTCCACCATGATGAATGATCATTTTTGTTCACCTCTTTTCAACTGATTCCATTGTTTCAGTAGGCAGTGCTTTAACCGATGCAAAATGTGTCACTACCCTCTCCTGTTTTCCTCTTCAGACAAGCTTTCCTTCCTCGTCTTTTTCATCTTGTTCCCCGCCAGGTATGAGGTAGTCGGCGCATACCCGAATGTCGCGGTCTTGCCAAGCATTTTCTTGATGAGCACGGAAAAGCCCATTCCTGCCACATAGAACGCCAAAATAGTGGCGACGACAAGCGCAATCATCATGAACTCTGTACGAACGGGGATGACCATGGGAAGCCCGAGGGCAAGCAGCATTGGCAGAATCAGGATGTAACTTTCCGGAAGTTTGAAATACACTTCCCGCTCGGCACCGGGCAGATATTCGTTATCCTTCAGGACTATCTTACCTGTCGTCCCGGCACCCCAATAAGTGCCTTTCTTTACCGCTTGCCCACCTTTGAATAGAAACATTTTATACCTCCTCGCTTATGCCCGAATCCCTTAAAGACTCTATTTTTCTTCTTCCGATGATTCGTCTTTCTTGATCTTCTTTGTCTTTTTACCGGTCATATATGCAGTGGTAGGCACATACCCAAAAGTCGCTGTTTTACCTAACATTTCCTTAAAGAGTTTAATACTTGCGAACCCTGCGGCATAGATTGCGCCGGTCAGAGCTATTAGACCGAGAAACGCCACAAATCCTACGCCGTAGGGAAAAGCCATCGACAGTGCCAGGCCTAACAGAAACAGAGGGATTAAGAAATAGCTTTCCGGAAGCCTGAAATATAGATCCTTATCGCCTCCGGGCAGAAAACCACTTTCTTTCAGTACTATTTTCTCATTTTTCTCGGATTCCCAATACGTACCCTTTTTAACCGAATGTCCACCTTTGTAGAGAAACATCTTACACCTCCTCATTATCTTATGCAGTTTATATTCACTCGCCCCTGATCCATTCCTGAGGGCTTTAGCCTCTTCAAATAACCGTTCATAAGCATTGTTCCACCCACCTGTTCCCTTTTCTTAATTCAAGCGTACCATTTCCAATAAAGGATTATAATTGGCACTACTTCCCATATTGATAGGAAATAGTTCTTAGTCGCAGAGGAGAAAGTAGCGAGGTGCAGCCGAATAAAAAGACAGACAGATACTCAGTGGATCATGCTTTCGGCTATTTTTATGACTTCAAAGGGGGAAGACATGAGAAGTACTGTGCAGCGCTCTCCCCCATCCTGCCAGGTGATCTGGCTGCAGGGCAATGTATTATCGCATGTACCGATCTGAAGGAGAGCTTTCTTGCCTTTGAGCCCGTATTCCGTCTCCTGTTTCACTACGGCGAGCCTTATCCTCTGGTACTGAGTGAGGCTACGCGTCGTTGAAGATTGGATTATAATCAACGTGGGGGTTCCTGATAGTGTATCCTTAAATTCCATCACAAGAACCTTGTCAGGTCTCTTCTGCCCAAAGATAAAAGATGGGGGCCAGGAGATTCTTTCCGGGAAATAAGCAGGGATGAGGGCGTTATCGAGCCCGATAACGTGTTTCGCCTCATCAAGGCTAGCGAACTGTCTCGGGAAATCCTCCTGCATAAAAAAAGGCAGTCGGTTTGCTGTAACCAGAAGCCCTACTACTCCCGCGGTAGCGAGGATCATCCAAAGCAGACCTCGCATTATTTTTACTATTTTGTTTTCCTGATTTTCCATTTTATACAATAAAATAGTTGATGCTCACAATAAGAGCTACTGTCACTATAAACGGAACCCCCCAGAGGGGAACTTCTTGGCTGCTATTTCTTATCCTTAATGCCCTACTTTTCAGCAGGACGTCGTGACTGTAATGCTCAAGCGTCGACACAAGACGCTCTGCCCCCCGACTCGTGTCGACGTCATAATCCTCGGGCGTCGGCCGCAGCATTTCAATCGCTTCGGAGAGTTTCTCGGGCTGGCCAGTCAGTGCAATTGCGATGTCGTCGCATACTTTTTCCTCCTCGTGAGCGAGCCTTCTGAACTCAATCATAGCAATGGGGTTGAAGAAAACAATTACCCTGAGGATATAGGCAAAAATAAGGACGGGTTTTTTGCTTCTCTGAATATGGGCGATTTCATGGGCTAAGGCCACATGCAGATGTTCAGTGGTAAAGGCTTCGATCAACCCAGTCGAGATATGAATCATCGGCTTCAGACCGGTAGACGAGAAGAGCGCGAGGTCTTCATCATCGATGACCTGGACGAACCTCTCATCAAGTGGTAGCCCCTTAAGTGCTTCCGTCACTTTCCGCGACATGGTTGTCTCTACCTCATCAGGCTCCGATTGGTTGGCTGCATGTCTTTGCTCCAGAATGTGGGAGAAGATAGGCACGAGCTCCTGAATGATGAATATAACAGAGGTAATCGCCAGCATAAAAGCGAACACAGCAAGCACTGAGATGCTGCCCCACTGCCCGATGAAAAACCATCTATTACTGTCGAGCAAACTTTCCATCCTGAAATATACATCACCTCTGCGAGGGAACATAAGCTGGTAAAGAGGAAACGAGACAATTGGCAAAAAAATAACTATGAAACGAAACCACTGTTTCACATGCGGCGTCCGAATAGTCCATGCGAGAAACGCACACTCAACGAGCATCGAGGCTATGGCGGAATGAATAACGGTTTGGACAACATACATTCCCCAATAAGAGGAAATGAGAAAAGCTATGTCCTGAGGGAGGTTCATAGATTCATCAGAATATATGAACGAAAGTCCGAGGGCCCCGGTACTCATGACACTGACTGCAGAGACTTAGGGCACTTTCTTCCACTGTCCACGTATTCGGAGTATGACAATACATGCAATTGCTTCCATTATAGCTCATATCCGGCATTTTATCCTCATCTCTGTAGAGCTACACTGCCGACAAAATAAATCAGGAAAGCTTTGTCGGGGGAAATATGGATTTCGCCTTCAAACCGATACTAACTAGAGATCTATTAAGTTAAGTCAGAGATATGCTGAACAAATACCCTTATTGAGTGCGGATGTCTTCTGCTTTGAGTAGTACAATGCCATCGATAAAAATGGTAGCGCTAGTTAGCCACTCCACTGTGGTGCCGAAACAGCCGCGATGATTTCCGCTTATTACCTTCAGAGCACACAGGATTCCCATCCCAAATAATTACTTCTATGTTAAAAAAGCAAGACTTTTCTAATCCCGTGTCTACCCCCGCGTAGTATGCTGTAATGTCGTTATAACAGGTGCCATCCTCAAACCCAATCTTCTCTCAAGAAACAGCTTTAAATCTCATGGCATTCCACAGGCCTTCTCCGGAGCCGGCATAAGAACGAAACCCATAGCCGCAGCCTTTTTGTTCAAGTTATGGACAACACGCTGTCGATAACGTTCTTCGTAGTATTCCTGCCCCTTGTCCACATATTCTGTTCCCCTTGTAAGCATTGTATAAACTAGTCGGGCCAATTTATGTGCAGCAGCTGTAATTGCTTTGGCTTTGTCTAATCTGGAGCATAGACGACGATAGTAGGCTCCCAATGCCGACTTGCTCGCACGTAATGCATGAGCGGCTAATCTTAACGCCTGAGCTGCACGGTTAGCGCCAGCTCTGGATTTCCCGGATAATTTCTTTCCACCAGATATCTTAGTGCCAGGACATATACCCAGCCATGAAGTGAAGTGCTTTACGGATGGAAACCGCGACAGATCCGGACCCACCTCCGACATTATTTTCAACGCAGTCGTTACCTCTATTCCATCAATGCGGGTCAAATCCACTCCGCACATCCCTACCAGATATGACCTCAAATCAAACTGAGGCTCGTTCTTTTTGCGAGATCTCGCTTTACTATATATAGATGTAGGCTCTCCATCATACCGCTTCAGTTCCTGAAGCATCTTCTGGAGCTGGCAATCACACTGACGAAGCTGCTCCGAGTATGCATCAAATAATGCAACGGCCTGTTTAAGTGCAAACAAATGCTCTTGACGCCAGTTGCCTTGCAATGATTTTGCTATCTCTTCCTCGCTCGCTTTTACTCGGTAGTTCCTCAGGCTTGCAAGCTTATAGGGGTCACGCTCTCCAGCGATTATTGCTCTCACTATCTTTTGTCCAGTCTCCCCTACGATATCTGCAATAACATTGACTATCTGAATATTCATCTGCGCAAGAGCCTTCTGCATGTGCTGTACATGCTGAGATTGATACTTAAGAAGCATCTCCCTTTGCCGTGACACTGCTCTCAATGCGCATATCTCATCTGCAGGCCTAAAGGCACCCGACAAAAGCCCATAACTCATCAACTGCTGTATCCATTGACAATCCAATACATCCGATTTGCGACCAGAAACATTTTTGACATGTCGCGCATTCACCAGATATACCGTGAATCCTTTTGACTCTAAGAACTCATACAACGATATCCAGTAGACCCCCGTGGACTCCATCGCCACTATGTCCACTCCACAGTTAGACAACCACTGCGCTATGCGGTGTAAATCTTCAGTAAAACTCCTGAACTCCCGTACCGGTTCATCGTCCCGATCTGGCGGTACTGCCACAAAATGGCTTTCTGCACCTACATCGATACCAGCAGCATTTGGATGCTTCAATGTCAAAGCACGATGTCTTCTTCCCACAGTTCCCTCCGTTATCTCACCAGAATGCTACGCCGGTACGGGTACGTCACTCTGATCAATCTCTCAAACGGGATGTCTGGCATAGCCGGACTCACCAATGTCGCAGACGTGACCCAGGACCACGCTATGAGACGGGCAGATCCGCACCATTGAAGCTATCGGTCTTTGCCGGCGCAGTACTGTAGATTGCCACAAAATCGCAGCTAGCTGCATGTTTCTTTAAACCGCAGTCCCGGATACGCCGGGTTGTGGGCGCTATGAGCAGACAGCCTTCATTAATGAAGACGCTGCATTACCTTGGTCATGTATTTGAAGACGTGGGTTCGTAGCTTGCTATATTTAAGAAGGGTAGTGATGGCCATTTAAAAAGGCTATACTCTTTCTTGATTTGGAGCCAATTGGCGAGTTGGTTAAATCCGAACCAAAGAAAGGAGTATAGCCATGAATAAGATTAAAACAAAAAAGATTAAAGTAGTCAACGGACAAACCCTGATCGTGAGTGTTGATATGAGCAAAGACAAACATTTTGGGTACTGGCGCTGTCCGGACGGAACCGATGTGAAGCCTTTTGCTTTCTGGAACAACGGCGGTGGTTTTCAAGAGTTCTGGAACCAAGTGTTGCATGCCAAGAATCTCTATAATCTTGATAACATTGTGTTTGGATACGAATCTACTGGTTCGTTCGCAGAGCCTTTGGTGCATTTCATGCGCGCAAGAGGAGTTCATATGGTACAGGTTAACCCTATGCACACTAAGAGGGTGAAGGATTTGCAGGGCAATTCGCCGAATAAGACCGATCAGAAAGACCCGAAGGTCATTGCCGATATCATGGCTCTCGGCCACGCCCTGACAGTTGTGATACCGGAAGGTCCGGCTGCAGAGCTTCGGAGGCTCACACAGGCCAGGGAGAGGAGCAATGAGCGTTTTGTGGCTTCAGTGAATCAACTCCACAGTCTGGTTGCGATCGTCTTCCCGGAATTCTTGCATGTCATGAAGGATATGAAAATATTAAGCTCCCGATATCTACTTAAGCAGTGTCCGGCACCAAAGGATATTGTCGAGTATGGTCTTGATAATTTGACCAACACACTCAGAAAGATAAGCCGTGGAAAACTCAAGGAAGACCGTGCTAAGGCCCTCTTTGAGGCTGCCCAAACATCTGTGGGCGTGACTGAAGGCATGGCAAGCATTATCCGTGAGATGCGAGAGCTTCTTGTTATCATGGATGCAGCTGAGTCCTTTACCGAGAGTCTGGAAAAAGAGATGGCCTATTACCTGAAACAGATCCCATACAGTGATTCGATCCTGTCGATCAAGGGTATCAAGGAGGTCACAGCTGCCGGTCTTATTGGTGAGGTTGGTGATTTTCGTAAGTTTAGAACCCTCTCAGAGATTCTGAAGCTCGCTGGCCTGGACCTGTATGAGATCAGTTCGGGTAAACATCAGGGAAAACGGCGCATATCCAAGCGAGGCCGCCCACTTCTGCGTAAACTCTTGTTCTTTGCCGCACTCAATGCAGTTCGCCGAGGAGGAATAATGCATCATCCATATCAACAGTACCTCCAGCGTGGAATGCCCAAGATCAAAGCTTTGATCGCCGTTGCAAGGAAACTTCTTGGAATCATATTCGCCATCGTGCGTGATCAAAGCGTGTACAGAAAAGACTTCTCAATAACATTGTTACAGGAGGCCGCATAAGTCATACTTTGGCGCATAGGGCGGGGAGATTATCATCACAGACCCAAAGGCGGCTGAGCCGACCCTCATTCGTAGCATGCATAACTCCCCGCTTGCATCTTAGTCTCAATGAAGCAAGGTTAGGGCTCTGTAGAGACCCTCAAATCACCAGTGTTGGGCAAGGTGCTACATCAATTAAGCATAAGGAACATATAATGCGATATCCAATAAGTTCCCATAGAAGGGGAAGGTAAAGTACTTGACAATAATAAACCAGGGTCTGTGAGGAATTTAGCCTGTGAATAACACCTGACTACACCGGATATTCGCCGGTGCCCTGCACCTGGGACCAATGCGGTGCAACCGTGCATAGTTGGACATCGCTAATTTTACCTTTTAGTCCCTCGACCAGCACAACCGCCAGTTTTCTCTCCTTCCCGCCCTGCGATAGGATCAGGCAGGGTTGACCTTCTGTCGCGAAAGCAGCCTTAATGTATTCACGCTCCTGGCTACCCATAAAACCTATCTCGGCAAAAAGTTCTGATCCCGGGGTGTTTCTCAGCGTATCGAACTTTTTTCTCAGGTAATCAAGCACGGCCTCCTTGCCTTTAAGAGGAGAAAAAACCTGCTGACTTGCGTACTTGATATCGTCGTCAAGGAGTCGTTCAATGTGTGCAACATCCAGGGTGTTATAAGCCTTGCCGAGGGCAATCACGAGAATGAGAAGCTGCAGTTCATAATTAAGGGGGATCTCGCCGAACATTATCATTCTCCCGGTTATCTAATTCATTTGAATATCTTCAGTATATCAGGCTTTGGCATCGAAGACTTTCCAACCGAGCCCCCAAAAAAAAGGGATATATAAGTAGTACAGCGCGGTGGTCGGTTCTCGATGTGACCTGAAAGTCATCGATTTTACCAGTACTAGGCATATCGTGATTACCAAAAAAAACTATCATTGACGCAACGTCGATTGCCTCCTTATGACACGCCTTGATCTGACTCGCTGAGAAATACAGTGTTCACCAAGGACTAAACGGGGCGGACGACTCTCTCCGGCTGTTTGTTTCCGCTAATAATCTGGAATTTCGGGAAGCGGAATCTGCTACAGATTTTCTGCTATAACAATCAGCGGACATCGTTTTCAGAAAATACTCAGAAATTAACATTCACTCTATCGATAGATGCTGCTTCCGCCCGAAACTGCTAAATAAACCTCTCGCAAAAATATCCCGAGGCACACGATCAGAGCAAACATTGCAAGAACGAAGAGAACAGCTATCTCCTTCGACAAGTCGACCCTCGACAACGCACCAAGGAATGCGCCCGCCACTACTAGGCATATCAATAATCCACCCAAGACAGCGGAGAAGATTGAGAAGTAGATTAACTTGCCTCGGTGCCTTTGCCGCTGAAGCTCTGTCTCTATTCCCTCAGCCTCTGCGCCGGAAAGATTCCGCAAGTGGTCCTGCAGGACGCGTCTACGATCGACAATGCGACCCAGCCGATTGTTCAGGGCCGTAATAAGCGTCGCAATAGCGGTAAGAAGGAAGACCGGCGCTACTGCAAGTTGAATGACATGTGTAATATCTGTTATATGAGGTTCCATGTCTTAGTATAAAGCGCCAATGCATCAACTTACAATGCAAGGACCACATAGAAGAAGATGGCGTTCACATTGCCAAGAAACACGTGAGATGGGTGTGGCGCGCCGGGTGACTTAACCAAAGATGCCTGCTTTGCGTATGGAATTCTTACGGATATTCCTATCGCTGGACAGTGGTAATTACTAATTTGTTCGGCTTCTAAAAGAAATGGGCTCTGTGAGCTAATTCAATACTTGGGATTGCCTAACTAGCTTTCCCGCGAACAGCTTTTAGCTGTCGCTTTTTTTAGCATCGCGGCATTATAAAAAGGCCACTAAGTTTTATAAAAGGCATGCGAGGGTTAAGGGAAGCAATGTGAGAAACTGGCTAAAATGCTGATAGTTACCTTTTGGGAATCGATAGTCTCGACAACGCAGCCAAACTGAACCTTTTCAGGTGTCATCGAGAATCGCACCACGGCGAGGTTTCTACTCCTACACATCAAATATGGTATAACCAGAATATGGACGGTTGTTAACCGTTCATAAAGAGGCAGGAGGACGTGCTTTCTACAGGGTCATAGAATCCTTTTTTCAGTCAGTCCCCTGTCTCCCAAAACCATGATAAGTTGATCGGGCGATGAGCTCTTGTAAAGATGGAGATATGGTTGGGAGGCATTCCTGCCTAATATCCTATGCGGGAGGTGCTTGGAGATGAGCAAGGTATTTGTAGGCATCGATGCGGCAAAAGAGTACTCGACTGCCCAGGGCATTGATAGTAACGAAAAGAAGCTTTTTTACTTAAGGTTCTCAATGGACTCAGCAGGGTTTACAGAGCTTCGGGCTGCGCTTAAGGGCTGCACTGAGAACATGGATGATATTGCTGTAGCAATGGAGTCCACCGGCTGTTATCATATCAACCTCTTTTCCTTTCTATGCGCGGAGGGATTTCGTTGTGCGGTAGTCAATCCGCTTCTGATATCCAGATTTGTTCAGGGATCATTGAGGAAGACCAAGACAGATAAGAAGGATGCTATGACCATAGCGCAGTTTCTTCTGAGCAATGAAAAGAAGCTTTGCGCGGTAACTGCGTCCCAGGATGCACAGGACTTGAGGGATCTGGCCAGGGAGCGGGAGTCTCAGTCATGGATGATCGCATCAATGAAGAATGACCTCAAACGGTTACTGCAGAACACTTTCCCTGAGTTTGAGACACTACGCAAGAATATTTACACGGAGACGATGCTGAACTTTCTGAGACAGTACCCCTCCGCCAGATTAGTTCGCGAGGCAAAGAGGAGAGATATCGACAAAGCTCTCATCTGTCCCGGGGAGAAGCGCAAGAGAGTGCAGATTAGTGCCGACGATCTTATTGCTGCGGCAAAGCGCTCGGTGGGCTCAGCCGGTAGAGCAAAGGAGCTTATTGTCTCTGAGAAGGCAACCACGATCCTGTATCTTCAGGAAAAGTGCGAGAAGATTACCGAGGCATTGGTAGAAGCGTGTCAGGCAATGCGGATCGAAGATCTTGAGATCATTAAAACTCTCGATGGAGTAAAAAACATAACTGGATGCAGCTTTTTGGCGGAGATCGGAGAGTTGTCCAACTTCAAATCATATAAGAGTTTGATTGCTTTCATGGGGCTTGATCCATCTACACACCAGTCAGGGAATCATGTGGGGCCAAGTAAAATATCAAAACGAGGAAATCGTCATCTGAGGCGCGTCGTCCATATAATGACACTTTGTGCAGTGAGGTCTGACAATATATTCAGACAATATTATCTCAGAAGGAAGGCTGAGGGATTGCCTCCGATGAAAGCATTAATGGCGACCTCTCACAAGCTAATAAGAGTGATCTTTTCTATGCTTACACACAGAATGCCGTTTAAAAAGGAGGTGGCTGCTGTATAGTTGACTGAAAACCATCAGTGCCGCCAATATCGGCAATCTGATGATTATCTTCGAAATAATCTATCGGCGCTGCTTCGGCGAGTGAATTCTTGCAACACGCAGCGATCTGGATCGATAGAAGCGAGATGTTCGCCCCGTAACTATCAGTGGCGGGCAGCTCCTTCTGGATGTTTGGTGCACCGACAACTACGCACTTTCAGAAGACCGAAACTTTAGCAACAGTTCATTCGGAAATAAACGCCTTTGGAAAGACCTGCCGAGGGCAGTTACAGCCACTCCACCGCTATTTCAGGATTTATTGACTATTGAGGATAACGGTAAAAAAAGCTAGCAGTTTCGGCAGTTTGCTGCTTGCGGACCTTTGGAACGAATTGCAACTTGGGCGACGAGTTTCTCCAGAGGCACGACTTACGTCGAAGCACAATAAAGCGACGGCAACCTCTTCACTCAGATTTCTTGCAACAGAACCCCTGGCTGACTTACAAATATCAAAAATCTCTCAGGCTTTTGTGCGCACCAAGTTGATCACGGTATCTGATTTCTTCTTTCCCTTTTCATAGAGCGTCCACGTCTGGGTGATGCTATCCTTGCTGCCCATCGAAATTTTAAGCGCATGCATATGAGTCTCTTTCACCGACGAAAGGTTGGGATTCTTCTTAGACAGGACGAACATCATCGTGTTCTCGCCGGGATTCATGAGATCCATATGGGGCTGGTTTCCTAGAGAGCAGTAGTGGGTCATGCTCAACTTTCCCTTAAAATCGTGATAGACAGTGACCATCTCATGGGGTTGCCCAACAAAGAGCCGCTCAACAATGGCGTTTCCGGCTGAAGTAAGCTCATAGGTTGCCTTGATGCTATCCATTCCCTTGCCCATGTCTCCTTTCCCCTCCCACACGCCCACTAAACCTTTCATCTTTTCAAAGTCTCCGGAGTGGGTAACCGCACCTTTCTGGTACTCTCCTGCGCTGGCCGTTAGAGGACAGAGTACGAGACCTAAGAGAATTATAATCGTGAACGACGTAAGTCTCTTCATTTTAAACCTCCTTTGCAACTTCATCGTATTGTAAAAGTCTTAATGCTAAGAACTACTCAACCCGTATACAATTATACGTTTCCTTCAATATTCTTATCTCCCCCTATTTTCGTTCCTTCTTTCCTTCTTTGTCCTTTCTGTGTGATTTGGTTTCTTCAGGTATCACAGAAAGTTCATGAGTGCATCGGACACTCCTTTTGGATTTTCTTCAAGCACCCAATGTCGATATATGACATTTAATCAACTGGAGATACGGAGGTTAACACGTTCAGCATGCTTCCCGAGGGCGAACAGTTGAGAAGGGCAGTCAAATGATGCGCCTTATAGGGGACATATATGCCCTCAATCTCTCCGTTCCCGAGACTTCTTGCCAGCTTGCGGCAGTCCACTTGATCGGTTTTCTTTGTCTGTTCCTTGTCCTTCGTAGGTACATCGGCCGGATTGACTATAACCCGCGCTCTTGCAGGCGATCGTGAAGCCAGAAACCACAGTAGCCAGCTTCATAAACCGATTTATATGACGCGCCGGGAAAATTGTGCTTGAGATAATTCACCAGTGTGCCTACCCAGGAAGTTGCGTAAAAGTCTTATGTTCAAACTTATCCGTAAGAATACTTATGCTCCAGCTCTTCTTATGAACATGCATCCCAACATAAATCTGTTGACCCTTAGAACTGAGTTTGCTAATCTTATTCATGACAAGTCCTCCTTCTGTCGGTTTGTTGCTTCTGTCCAGATACTACATACCCGATTGGGGGATTGTCTTCTACTTTTTAATCATAGGGTCTGCACGTAAATAATACGAAGAGGCTTTCAATTGATAATAATTTCTGAAAAAATATCTCACCGGTGACAGAAAACTGTCAGGCTCGGTTATTGTGAGTTATTGCGACTATACGGTGAAAAGTTACGTAATCGAAAGTCTACGTTTGGGCAGAGATTGCCTGCAAAATGTAAAAAATTAGCAAAAAAGGTAATACCCCCCATAATGTAATTCGTTGAATCGCCTTCGGCTTAAACTTTTTTGTGTGCTAATTTGCGCATAGATTAGTAGAGTGGGGCGGTTTGAATTCCTTAGCGGGAAATAGCATCCACGGATGTACCACGGATGTAAATATGGCACTATGTAATCTTACTAAGTACTTGCAAAAAAGCTAAATTAGACAAGACATTATCCGTTCAAATCGGCTCGCTCCGACCAAAAGCCCATGTAATTCAATGGTTTTGCAAGCGTTATTTTAAGCCACGCAGGTGCCACGTGGGTAACCATCCTAATTGTCGACAATATAATGCTTCTGAGTTCGTACATTGTCATGACCCCACTGATGCATAATTTCCTGCTGAGCTGCCTTCTCATTTTTAACATACCTATAGGCAGCGCGCTTTTCCAGGCAAGTAAACACCTAATGCACAAAAAACACGAGTCTTTTAAAGAAAGTAGTTAAGAATAGCCCAGGTCAAAGATGAACGTCGGTGGCGGGGCAATCGAAGGCGTTGATTAACAGCTCACTTCATGCGCTGCAGCTTACTCCGAAATTGCCTTTGGGGAAATAATAACTCATAGCAAACAATCGTGGAGAAGTATCCTGAATATATTGCTGGGTAGAAAATAATCTGGGGGCGACTCAAAACTGCGCCGTCTTCATAGCAGCGAATCGCCAAATACGTTACGGTTGACGATTCACTTGGCGATTCAACTGCCAACGCAAGAGTGATTTGTAAGACATGATTCGATCAAACTCTCTTCGATGTTCACTGTCTAAATTTCCACCAGCCACAACCATCAAGCCAGTCCCGTCTCGCCAGGGATAGAACGCAGGCTGCCCTGTAAGTGGATAAGCTCCCTCCTCGGAAAGTCCGATCGCTTCATTGTATGCGAAATACCAAGGTGAACTGACATTTTTTGCCAGTAGATTGACCCCTCTGCGATAATAAGGGGTATCTGAAAGACTCAAAGCATACAGCGTTGGCATGATGTCCTTATGGCTACCAACGCGCTTTGGGTCATATACAAGTCCTGGTAATTGTTGTTGGTATTTATGTGGAACATGAAGAAAGAAGGGTACTGAGTATTGCAATACACATTCTTTTGGATCAGGGTAGCCAATGACGCGCATATTGTGGTCACCAGTTACGGCTATCATGGTATGATCTCCAATACCTTTTTTTTCAATCTGTTGTATGAAGTGGCCGATTGAATCATTTGCATACTGGAAAGTTGCAATCATGAGGTCAATATTAGGAGAAAGTGCAGAAAGTCGTTGACGCATCGACTCATCCAATTCATGGGGAGGTTGTTTAAAGCTAGAGGGGACCGCATACGGTGGGTGATTCGTGATACTCAAAATCATAATGAATAACTTTTCTCCCTTTTTGTCTGCTTCCTCCAAACGCTCCTCTGCATAACGAAAACTGAATTCGTCAAATGTACCCCATGTGCCCAGCTTTGCTGCAGAATAGCGATTGACAAGATCGTTCTGCTCAATAACTTCATCGAAGCCAAGATGTTTTAGAAATGAGGACAGATTACACCAGGAACCGCTACCTGACGTGATAAAAATAGTGCGGTATCCCTTAACCTTGTAGGGTCGCACAAGATTACTTTCAAAAGGTGTACGTTGCGCCCTTGATTGACCGATGTTTTTTACGGGGCTCGAAACCAGCAAGCGAGCTAACGAGTCCATGGTGCCATTTCCATCCGACACAAAACGTCTGAAAGTGTAATCACTCTGCCAGTACTTTCGCCACGCACCAAGAAGGTCTCTTCTGGGAGGAGCGTCATAGGTTAACAAATGATTGCTCAGGCTTTCCATGACGGCAAAGACAACATGTGGAGGGTGCTGTTCAAGGTAAAGATTTTTCGGAGTGCGATCGGCAAACTGCTGCAAGGTAACCTCACTCTTTGGTATTGAGTATCCAAGGAATTTAGAAAAAAGTTTTTGTCCTTCATTGTCTTCTGCTATCGGATAACGGCTGTCCTTTCTATGATCCGATATCGCCCAACTCAGTGCCACCACAGCATTTGGTGTTACCATATTAATAAGTTGGAGATTTGAGACTTGGGCATCATCTCTTCGTAATGGAAATGTGCCTACGGAGCCGCGAGTGCCTACTGCATAACAAAGAATAATAATGACGGTAAATATGGTCGTTGAGATTTTCGACCATGGTTGCCATGCTTGCTTATCCAGCCTATTCCACAGCCACTTCATGGTGCGTTCGAATATAAATCCTAAAAAAAACGTACTGGCAATGAAGCGAAGTATGGGGTAGTCATCCCATATATTTATTAGGACGGAATGGGTTTCCTCCTCAACCAGACCAAAAATGAATACGTTGAAATAACTTCCGTAGGTCGCATAGTAATAATAATTGAAAACCGCTGCCACAAAGGCCGCCAGTCCAAGCAACGCAGCAACATAATGTAATTTCTTTATGTAAGACTGGGCAAGCGAGGTCCATGGTAATAAGAGAAATCCCAATAGCAAAAATGGCGCGTGAGCTATTGTCGCCACACGTAGGTCAAAGCGCGATCCGCGAAAGAACATTCGAATCAGGTCATTGCTGTGGCCTGCAAGTACAGAAGCATTTCCGAAGTTGAATAGCATAAGGAATCGGGATACCCCGAGAATCAGGAGTATGAGTGATATTCCTAGCGCAGTTTGAATAACCAGTTTACGAATAATAAGGCTTCTCAAAAGTGTTTCTCCTCATGTTTTGTGAGCAGGATGATGGAAAAGCATCAAACTCGGCTTTCTTTTTTGTAAGTTTAATACCAGCCTCTTTGTTCATCCCGTCCTACGCGGTCTTGCTCATCTCGTCTGTCCCAATGTTATTCCTTCTCCCATTTTATCCAGTTCTTTTGCATGTCGCCATTGTGCAAACGTTCGTATCCAGACGATAAACGATGGCGATAGTCCTGTGGCAGTGCTCTCAATCCATTGGGAAACCTCCCAGGCTCGATGTGCCCCCACAATCCTTTATAGTCCCAGGATCTGTACCAGTGCCCTTCATGAGGCCGCCACCAGTAGTCTTAAAAAAATAGAACATATGCAGCAACATCAGGGACAATGCAAACATACGTTCCAGGTATCACAACCAAGTCGGGCCGAGCAGTAAACCCGATGGATGGGAGATTATATTTACATTTACCCCCGTCTCACTTCGGGTTGCAGCTCCTATTAAGACTAAAAGCAGTGCACCAACAACCAATAAGCACAACGTTCTTATGTATCTTGCCATTTTTCTCTCCCGTTTACAAAGTTGATACTCTTTTTGATGCACCTTTCGCATCAAAAGGCCTCCTCGTCCCTCTCGATCCTTTTCTCCTTTGCAAACAAAGCGAAACATTGTGAGTGCGAATTGGGGAAAAAAGCTTGATTTACAAGACCTTAAAAAGGCGCGTGCCCTTCGAGGGACGTAATTATACCCTCTCTCTTTATCTATTGTCTCAACCTTCAATGGTTCGTTTCAGAGTCTTCTAATTCCAACGAAACTGCGACAGTAAGTACTGAAAAACGATTTGGCCCCCTCATTACACTTCCTCCAATGACAGTATATCTGCTATTAATATGGTTAGACGAAAAAGATAAGCAGAAGGTTACAAGCGTGAAGACACTGCAGGGGAAAAAGTTAAACTACTTTTTGAAACTAGTCTGCAGGTGAACGCCTCATCAGTAAATGAAGACTTCCTCTGACAAGGCGTTCACTCGTTAGGGTCTGTGCGGCTGTGGTTACAGTATGTCACTCTATGTTACCCTTACTCGTGCTTCAGATGTATGGCATATGCGAAGAGGAGAAGGCCAGTCCTTTGATCCAACCTTCTCTGAAACTTTGCCAAAAGCTCTTCTTGGACAGTGTAAGAATGTATCATGTCTCTTGACGGTATGCACACCGCAAACCATTTGTGACACATTATTGGGGAACTCAACATCTTTGACGATGTGTCCTCGGTGAGAACTATCAGGTATTGTCATTTCTGCATCACAGCCTAACAGACCTAAACGGGGATACAGTCAGAACCGCATCCCCGTTTGGGGATCGCTACTTCTTAAGTTCTCTGACTATATTTCTTTCTTGGGCTGCTCTGCCGGCGAATGTTTGAAGGGGGGTGACTTCCCAATCTAAAGCGCCCCACATAGGAAGCTCTCGAAGCAGTTGATCTAATTCTTCGTTCGAAGCTGCTTCAGCTATGAACACGAATGCCCTATCTCCCACAGGGAGTCCACCAGCAAGGATTTTTTTCTTTTTCTCAAGCCCAATGAGTTTATCAAAACTTGGAAGTATTATTTCCTGAAGCACACTGACTGCTTCTTCTGAATTGGCAAACCCAGGTCCTCCAGAACCGATCACTAAGTATTTCATGCTCTGTTCTCCTTTCTCATGCATGTTGTGTATTAATGCATATAACTGCTACCGCGCAAATATTTTAGTCTCTGTTGCGGGAGCTTCCCTTCTTGTTACAGAATATCACTGAACGGCCAGCCTTTCAATCAAACAACTATTTTGAGATTAATGACTCCCAGAGAATTTGGAGAAGGCGCTTAATTATCAAGTTCAATCTATAATAGTAGAGCTCACAAGCATGTCAGCCACGCTGCGTCTAGGAAGCATCACGCCTTGTCAGAATTGCCTGGGAATACCAAATTATTTTGCTAATCATCGATTTTATGATACTGAGGTCCCTCTCGATTATTAGTATGTGTTAGCATCTACCTCAGATCATCACAGCAATCGCTAGGCTGCCATGAAAGGCATAGGTGCTTCGTTTAAAAGGTAATTCTGAGAGGTCTTGCTCGGCCAAGCGTCCTATGCTGCACCCTTCATAAAGCTGGTCAGATGCTGAGTATCATAAGAAACTATCGAAGATTTGCATCCTAAGTAACAACGCACTTCTCTTTTCATTATAACTTATAAATACACGTTTGCATGTCTAACACCGTAGCCCGACTCAAAGCGCTCCCTCTTTGTTATGCAGAATGATCAATGTACAGCTATCATATCTTCAGAAATTTTGAGCTATGAACCGGGCCTCTTTCCGCGCGACTTCCATGATATCCTGTTTCTGACGAGGTTCGGCCATGAGCATCGGTTCGACCACTATCTGCTTAACATCTGTGAACCCGATAAAGCCGAGTACCAGTTGGAAGTAGGGTATCTGGAAATCGTAAGACATCTCGGGCGTACCCTTTGGATAAGAGCCTCCTCGGGCATACGCTATCGCTACCGGTTTGCCTGTCACCATGCCCTTATAGCCTTCCGCGGGGGAGTAAGAAAATGTATAGGACGGCTGGACAAGTATATCTATATAATGTTTCAGCTTGTACGGGATGCCGAAATTCCACATCGGCAGCGAAAAAAGGTACTTGTCCGCTGATTTGAAATCAGCTATGATCCGCTCGATCGCCTTCCATGCCTTCTCCTCAGCAGGGGTCTTCGGCTGGCCATGAAGGATCGAGTATTTAGCGTTGACTGTATCGCCGTCAAAAGGCGGCAGGTCTGCCTTCCAGAGATCTATAGTATCAATGACATCACCCTGATGCGAAACCTTGTAGGCTTCAATAAAGGCCTTGGCAACTTCGATGGAAGCTGAACGGTCTTTTCTTGGCGAAGCCTCAATATAAAGTAAACGAGCCATAAATATCCTCCTCTTGAAGTAATGATCGTGGTAGTCCGGAATCTTATGTTTGTAAGTATAACAAGAGATGGCAGGTTGCCAAAGAGGGGGTTATTCCTTACCTTAGCCTGGGAATAAAAAGAGGGAACGCTAATTATTGCCCGATGATTATTTTATTCCTTGTGCCGAGCAGATATATATATAATTGTCGGCTGATCAATGATTCAATGCAAATTGTAATATCACAAGTATCATCATGCAATATTTTTTCTAGGAATCACTAAATTCCTAGTACCGGTAACTTCGATGATTATCAGGTGTTATTGAGAACCGACCACTGTACTACTTAGAATGCACATAAGCAATCTGGACATTATTGAAACATTTCTATGCGAAACAGTTCCCGAATGCCTTCAACAGCCTTATCGGTCCCTTGACCCGTATGTTCCTGAAAACAATTTCTTTTAGCATCGGGCTGTCTTTATGCAGCACCCTCAACCAAGCACTGCTGTCGGCCTTTATGTGAATATCAGCAACGCCTTCATGTCCTTTTTTGACAGTTACGGTTTTGTTAGTAATAGTGACTGTTGCCGATACATGTTCTTCTCCTGAAAAAGTGAAGTGATAAGTGGCATCAATCCCTGCCGACTTATTACGTTGAAACGCTATTGGGATGGCGCCGAGGAAGGACTTGATTGAAGGCGGCCTGACGCCGTTATTAACACGCTTAATTTTTTTGTGGGGGAACGCGCGGAGCACGTGACTTTCGGCATCGGAGCCTGGAAGGACATAGACTGTCTCTTCCTTATCCTGCAGCGGCTTTACGACGTCTTTTATATATTTCTTCCTGTCAGTAAGAAACTCAGGCATAACATCCTCTCCAGCTGGGCATACCGCCATACAATAGACGGACTTGTAACACGGCCCATTCGCCAGACTCTGCCACATGGATACGGTCTCGGCATCGCTCACCTTGCTTCTATAATCACACGAGTTTTTACTGTTCGCGATATTTTCGACCCAGTCAGTAAAGCCTCCGATCAGTTCCCGGTAAGTGTGTGTCATGCAGTTTGCAGGGTTATAATAGCCGTCCGGCTCGATTGCGCCAGTGGGACAGGCGGCTGAACAGAGTCTGCATCCGAGACAGGGATTGTAATCAAGTGGAGCGTTATATTCGTCCATAGCTGCTTCGATTAGCACAGTGTTGAGCAACACAAAACTGCCGAAGACCGGATGTATAACACTACGATGCAGTCCCATCTGCCCGAGTCCAGCCGCTACTGCGACCGGTTTGTGAGAAACAACAAATATCTTTCCAAGCCATTGGTCCATTTCCATTGGGAACCCTACAGCAGGTGCGACGCTTTTCACCCCAATGCGTTCCAGATAGGCCACCAATTTGTGAGACGTATCTTCAAGTTTATCGCTGACCTTATTCAGTTCCAAGCTTGATACAGAGCGGGCTGGGCTTCTCAGGTTTTCCCGGTTGAGTCGTCCGACAAAACTCACCAATGATTTTGTCCATGGAAACATCTTCAGGATATCGTCTCGCTGATCGTCAAGCTCCGGTCTATCGATCTCTACAAAACCTATGTCGTCAGCGCCGAATTCAAGACACATCCGCCGGATGTCGTTATGACTGAGCTTGGACGCCATATTGACACCTTTGCTTCCACCCTTCTTTTCATAATAGCGTTTTACTGCTGGGTGCCCATTCAGATTTTGCATGCCGTCTCCCTTGGGTGTATATGCAACCTCTAATCCAAAAAAATGTCTTATTTCTCTCTCTCCTTTGGTTCTGAGAGGCGGCCAGTCAGGATGTGGATCGCCTTCACACCATCTTCGCCCAGCAATTCGGACACCTCTCTCTGGGCCTTTTCCCATTTTCCATAAATATCAGCCAGCATCTTTTTCCCTTTCGGAGTGACCGTGAGTACCTGAGAAAGAGTCCCCTCTCCTTCGCTGGCTTCTATCCAGCCCTGTTTCCTCATGCGTTCGACGTTGCGGCTGACTGTTGATTTTTCCATCTGAAAATATCGGCATATATCGCCAGCCGTCGGTTTCTCGACGAGAGAGAGCATGATCAAGATGCCTGCCTGGTTAACTTTGATCCCATGGGGCTGCATGGTCCTGTCATATATTCCGGTGATCACGCGACTGAGCTTGCGTACACGACCAGCAAGGCACTCCCGGCCCACTGTTTCGATAAGTTTTAATGTCTGTTTTTCGTCCATGCCTGCTCTAGTGTTGTATATGCAACTACTTTACTTTCCGAACTGATGTTTGTCAAGTATGCGTTGTCCATCAAAGGTCAAAATGTTGGACGGATTCTTCTGTAGCAGTTATTTTCGCAAATCACCATATCTGATGCCGGCAGCGTCGATGGTCATCATCAGTAGGTACTTTTGGGCGACAGATCCTCACCAAAGCGATTTTAAGGCCACTAACACATAGTTTTTGTCATGCGATCAACGTCCAGTCCACTCTACGTCCACTCCACCGATTTTAGGGCTTTAAGATGGCATAACATATTTAAATATAAGAAAAGAATGGCAGGGCGAAAATCCGTTCAAATCGGATCGCTCCGACCATAACTACTTGGAATTTAAATGTATTCCGAAGGGTTTTTATACCACGGATATTAATCCTCTTTTAGTGCATAATCTTTCTCGCCCTAGTTATCTTTCTGGGAGTGACAAATTGGACATGGTATTTTTCATAAAGTGGCGGTGATGCAATAACAAAAATAATTCGGCCGAGCCTCGGACCCCAATAGGTCAGACTTCGAAAACGATCAACATTTGATTATTGAATCGCAAATCAACGCCTTTGGAAAAAATCGGTATTCATTGTATCAACTGCTCAGAGTTAGACGCACCAGCGGGTACCCTGAATCTGCGGAGATGTACAAACAGAAATACTCGGGGAAGGTCATCCTGTAACTTTACAAGTTGCCCGAATTTGTTCATTCGTTCTTCCATCGTGTGCTTTTTGGATCTAGCTGCTCCAGTGCGAAGTTCCTGGAGAAATCTTTGACATCTGTAAATACAAATGAGCGAAACAGATTTTTCCTTTGTGAGCGCACGCTGCTCCTTGAATCCATTTGCGCTGCGGCTATGCGCCTCTTTGTTTTGTCGTGGAGGTCAGTCCCTCTGGATTGCTGTGACGGGCGTCACCAAATCTAAAGATTTAAAGCTTGTCGGTTATCCGAGACGATTTTTTGACATAATTATCGTCTATAATTTAACAAAAGTGTGGTGTATCAGGTGCTATTCGCAGACTAACTTTTTCACAGTACATCACAGTAGTCGACCTAATCATAATTGTATGAAGTACTATCGGGAATATAGTTCGCTTGGTGTTAAGTTCCTGTACAAAACGTATTGTCCTGACCTATCAGGCAACTAATATTTTATGCCTACACAATACAATTTGTGGTGACATATTAAGTTTTTACTGTTGTATAAGCTTGAAGTAGGAAGACTTCTTTAGAGCCGAAAATCAGACCAGCGCAAAAAATCTTATAATCAGGGCGTACACGGGGGACTCACATGCAATGTCACTATTGCAGACAAATTATCAGACAAAAGGGAAGAGTTAAACGGCTTAAAGGGGTTCTCATATCGTTAGCCATAGCTGCGATTACAGTATTCGCAGTCCTAGGGTATTATGTTCACTCGCTGACAATTGAACGGCAATTGTTGCTGAAGGACCAAAAGGACATGGAAGCGTTTATCCCGCCTTGCATGGTCAAAGAAATTTTCGTAGCAACTGCTTATGAGAGCAGCAAGCAGAGTTGCGGGAAATGGGCACAATATGGGCAGACCAAGACGATGACAACTCCGTCCCACCTCAGGACAGTAGCGGTGGATCCAGAGGTAATACCTTTAGGGTCGTTGGTATTTGTCTCCGGTCTTGGTTGGGGGATAGCAGAAGATACAGGCAGATTGATCAAGGGGAGGACGATCGATGTCTTTACACTAAACAAAGATGAGGCAATCAAATTCGGAAGAAAGAATGTGATCGTCTTTTACCCCTCGAGTCAGTGCGTCTCCAAACTTGTTGAAGCTAGGAAATTTGCAATGATATTTGAAGATTGAGCATACTGTCTGTTTAGATGTGCGGTGTGACATCCTCATGTGAATACATTCCACTGTGAGACTCGCAAATGGAACGGCGAGAAACCGAGAATACGAACCTCTACCTAAACGGGCGCGCCAGTTCTATACTCCACTGGACGTGAGATGCGCCCCCATGATTATCGTGATAAATAAAGCGTCTTAACGATGATGGTAACGATCTCAGTTTCGACGCCGATGCAAAGGAACCTGCAGTAATGTCCTATTATATGCCCGTATCGCCGGGCGAATTCAGTATACGCTTGCTTGATTTATCGCTGATACTCAGTTAGATTTATCGTTTCGTTCAAAGCGACTGCTTCATAGAATGCCTGAAGTTCAAAACTCTTACCGACGAATAGGGATCAAAGTGAATGGAAGTTCCCGCCGGATCATTTTTGCATTTGGTCAAGTCTCGAATTAAAGGATTATCCGTTGCTTAGAAACAGTTTTTAAAAATATATTTCCTCGATCGATATATTAGCGTTTTTTAGCCTTTTATAATCTTCCTTTAGCCGCGCATTGGTTATATTCTTATACACTCTTGAATCTTCACCTGATTCCCCGGCAGACCCCAGCAGATATACCTTGGATACCTTTCTCTCCTCGTTGCCGTATTTGAAGGTAAAAATGGCAGAAAGCAGATACATTTCCGATTCACCTTTCATCTCATTATCATCAGGGTGAATCTTCGGCATCACGGATCGTTTCTGAAGATCGATGGACGCATTTACTGTCGCACCTGTTTTTGCCATCTTAATAAAGTCTTCAAGTCTTCCGAAATTTGAATGTGTCAGGATTTTATCCATAAAACCTCCTAGAGATGAGATGCGTTTCTGGATGGCTGCTATTAGAAATATACACTTTTGGGAACAGCTTGTAAACCGTTCCATGCACTCGTGTCGTAGCAATTAGTTAGTTCATGATGCGGTAATCAGTGAGCTGATCTGATAAAATTTGTCATCATTTATGTGGACGACCTTCCTATGGTGTTCAGAGAAAGGAAGACCCCTCGTAAATTGCGGGAACGAAACGTTACAATCAAAATTCACGCGCTATTCAATTGCTCAAACGCGTGGGGTTTCAGGTGACAATGAGCAGCGAACACTGAGCTGTACTATTTACAGTCATCGCCACAGATATATGGTTTATTACACAAGCTTTCTTCCCGAAGGCGAGACCAGCGCTCGTCGATGGGAAATGGTGGTGCCACCTGAAAACATCCATTGAGAGCGACCGTGTCAAGAGAAAAAAGTATGCCGACAGTCTTTTATTCCTAAGACCGTATATCATTAGAAGTCCTTTGACATGAATAATCTGTCTCGTCTTTCTGAAAACGATGCAGAACCATTATCTGCATCAAACATCCATACGGGCTCTGTGGGATTACTCCCTTGCAGGGCAATGAAGCTTGCTCTGCGGCACCAGAAAGTTATCGGTTCCTGACCAGCCTCATTCAGCAAATGCAGTCGATGTCTGCACAGGGCAGCATCAGTTATCGTGGAGCTACCGGCCAGGGCAGACAATGTCAAAACACCTCCATTTTTTTAAAGACAGATGGCGGCTACCAATCAAACACTCGGGCTTATGAGCCCACTTATCAGGCGGGTATTACCGCCACCCATCAGCCGAAAAGCTTTGCCTCGTCAAAAGGGACCCCTTCCTTCAACATATGAAACGTAGCGTTGGCTATTTTGTGAGCCAGAATGCAGTTGGCCACCATCGTAGCCGCACTGCCCTTCCTTCTGTTGGCATGTTGGTCCCTGAACTTTCTGAGCTTCGGATAATACCTGACCGCAATATTGGCGGCTTGGGTAAATGCAAACTTCAAATAATGATTCCCCTGCTTCTTTCCCTTCCCTCTCTTTACTGTGTCGGAGGACTGAGATACACCCGGCACCAAACGACAATAGGATGCAAACTGCCTGACATCTCTGAATCTGCTGATGTCTCCTATCTCGTAATAGATCGTCAATCCAAGCACGTACATTACGCCGGGCAACGTTAACAGAAGCTTGAATCTGGGATCTTCTAACGTGATGTCTTTTAACCCAGTATCGAGCTTGTCAATCTGGTTGGATAGCAGGTCGATTCTCTCCAGTATCATGACGCAGTAATCCTTCACTTGCTGAGGGATCGGCATAATATGAAGATCTGCAGGTAAGAGCTTCTTCAACTCGCTACCGCTCATGGTGTTCAGGTTATACTTTATGAACTGTACCCTCAAGCTCGAATAGCATTCGGCACGCTCATGAACAAGGCCTGCCCTTCTCCTTAAGCGGTCTCTCAATGGTCTTTTCTCCTTGGGATAAATATACGCCTCCGGGAGTTCACCCATCCTGAGAAGTTTTGCCAACTTAAATGCGTCTCTTCTGTCAGTCTTTACCTTCGCCCCTGTTATCATGTACAGACCCAATGTATGTGCAAGCCTTACGTCATAGCCCTTGTCCTTAAGTCCATCCACAATCCAATACCAATTTATGGTGCATTCAATCGCAATATGTACATCCCTACCGAAGGGTTCTAGAAATTCAAAAATGACCGAAAGATCATTGTTGAGATTACCCTCCTTTACCTTTTTCCCGTCCTTGTCAATAATACAGAGTTGGGATTTCTTGGTATGCAAATCGATTCCACAGTAAAATGTCATAGCGGCCTCCTTCCAGTTTTTGAATGCCATACAATTATCACATCCAACGGAGGTCGCTCTCAATAATTATCAAACACTGAGGACATTTTGCCAGAGGTGTTGATTTCCGAAAAAATGTGTCACAAGTGATCGTGTTCTGATAAAGCTGCGGTCCTCCACCTTCGGCCGGGAAGGGATAAATATGCCCTCAATCTCTCCGCTTCTGAAACTTCTTGCCAGCTTGCGGCAGTCCACTCGGTCGGTTTTCTTTGTTCGCTCGTTGTCCTTCGTAGGTACATCGGCCGGATTACAAGGCACGGAATACCATGTTCTTGCAGACGATCGTTAATTCAGAAACCACAGTAGCCGGCTTCATAAACCGATTTGTATGCTGTGCCAAGAAAAATGCGCTTGAGACAATTCACCAATGTGCCTACCTCAGGAGGCTGCGTAAAGGTCTTGTGTTCAAACGCATCAGTAAGAATACTAATGCTCCAGATATTCCTATGAACATCCATCCCAACGTAAATCTGTGACCCTCAAAATTAAGTTTGCGATTCTTATTCATGAATAGTCCTCCTTCTGTCGGTTTGTTGAATCTTTCCCGATACAACATACCCGATCGGGGGGCTTGTCTTCTGCTTTTTAATCATAGGGTCTTGGTGCTAACCTGCAAAGAACCCTGCTTATTTCTGCTCGCTACAGTGTATTCATAATACTCTCGGCAAATTCTTCTATACGTATCTCGGAATTATGCATGCTTCTAAAATATTTGTAGACTCTGCCCGGATATGCTGCTAAGCTTATTCATAGGAATCCTTCGATTTGGTTCTAAATTTGCTTGGCTATTGGGGATTTCTTTAAAAGTTGTCTTTGAGGGTATGATTTCAAAATACTATTGGAGGGGAAAATGGAAAAAAGGCAGTATTTGAAATTCATCGTACCGTTGTTGATTGGGGTGGTCATTTGCCTAATTCCAGTACCCCAGGGCTTGCAGCCGAATGCATGGTACTATTTTGCAGTGTTCAGTACCGCAATCGCAGCCCTGATCTTGGAACCAATACCGGCGGCCGCGGTGGGACTTTTCGGCGTCACCGTAGCTGGTGCTTTGCTTCTCGTGACTCCCAAGCCTGCCGACTCCTTGAAATGGGCGCTTTCCGGTTTCAGCAATAGTACGGTATGGCTTATTTTTATAGCATTTATGTTTGCTAAGGGATATGAGAAAACGGGCTTGGGACGTCGGCTCGCGCTGCTGCTTGTCAGGGCTCTAGGAAAGAAAACACTTGGGCTCGGTTATGCTATAGCCATGGCCGACTTGATACTTGCGCCATTTACTCCATCTAACACAGCCCGCAGCGGAGGGACGATCTTCCCGATTATCAAGAACATACCCCCACTTTATGATTCCCAACCTGGCGAGACAGCCGGGAAAATAGGCTCCTATCTTATGTGGACGGCGCTTGCGACTACTTGCATAACAAGCTCCATGTTTCTAACTGCCTTGGCGCCCAATCTTCTAGCTATAGAACTTGTCAAAAAAACTGCATCCGTAAGCATCTCATGGACGGAATGGGTTAAGGGATTCCTGCCAGTCGGCTTGTTTCTTTTTGCGGTGACCCCATATCTGATCTATAAGATTTATCCACCGGGTGTAAAAGTCAGCAATGATGTGCCTGTATGGGCAGCTGAGGAATTATCGAAATTAGGCAAAATAAGCAGCAAAGAGGTGATTATGGCGCTCTTGGCCATTGCTGCTCTTACGCTCTGGATTTTCGGTGGCGACTGGTTCAATCTCGATGCTACCATGGCAGCTCTTATTGTGCTGTGCGCTATGATTCTGACAGGCATTATTTCGTGGGATGACGTCATAGGCAATAAGCAGGCCTGGAACGTGCTTGCCTGGTTTGCCACACTCGTAACCTTGGCCGATGGCCTCAAATTGGTGAAATTCCTAGACTGGTTTGCCGTCCTTACCGCCGGAGCCATGAAAGGTATTCCCGTTCTTGCGGCTATGCTCCTCTTTGTCGCGATCTTCTTCATCGTTCATTACATGTTCGCTAGTATAACGGCACATGTCGCTGCTCTATTGCCTGTATTCTTGGCGGCCGCAATGGCTATCCCGGGGATGCCGATTAGATTGCTCGCTTTGATGTTTTGCTATTCTCTCGGCATTATGGGGATAATTACACCATTTGCGACTGGTCCGTCGCCTATTTACTATGGAAGCGGATATATACCTAGTAAAGATTTCTGGCGTCTTGGACTGATCTTTGGTGGGATCTTTCTGATCGCATTCCTTGTTATAGGGTATCCCTATTTAACTTGGATTGCCGTCTAACATTATAGGAGAGTCGCTTTGGCTGATACTCGGTTCTCTGTCCGGAATATCGCCTTCCGAACAGGCAGGATATTTCGACTGACACATCCGAGAAATAGCTGATTATTTTGCAAAAGCCTCATTCCCTCTATTGTTGCCTAAATGAGGACTGCTTGGTGCTATACGTAACAAGATTCATTGATTCTTAAGGCTACTGAAGGTCATTATGAATCCTGCTTTTTCAAGGAGAAAGAGGAGGAGCAATGACTAAAATCAGTTCAATCGCCAGCGACATCGAAACATCAAATCAGACCATAGTAGGCTAGTATGTTGATCGCATCGCTCAGAAGATTTACAGCATTGAACTCTCCGATACGGAGCACATTGAGAGGTTCTTTGCCGTGGGTTTGGTTATGTGGGAGATTATCAAGCTATCTTAAGTCTTGCTCTTCTGCAAGGAAACTCTGATTAGCGTTTTATGATGCAGAGGAAGAAGTTGTTGCCAGTCAGGGGGAGGTCAGCTTTGTGCAAACTATCGTCATCAAATTGCCGTAGATCGTGTCAGACGCAAAATACCTAGAAACTGGTTGTGCTGGCACATATGTAAAAATTATAGAGCCTTCAGAATTATAGTAAATCTCTTTTGTTTCGGTTCCTATGCGGCTAACACAATCGAATGTGAACGAGCCAATACCATAAGAAAGCGTATAATTATATTCCCCTAGTGCCTGTTTAAGAATCTTCTGGGAATTGGAATACGTGGGCCCCTGTTTCTGAAGATGAATCCACTTTACCATAAGTTCTACTTTATTCCCAGATGTGTGAACTGACTTAGGATTATAAAACAAGGCTGCATCTTTATCAGCACTCATTGAAAAAAATGACCAAGCTGACGGGATGGATGTTTGAGGCTGAGCAGTGTTTTTTTGAGGTTGAGTGGGGTCGGATTTGGGTTTGTAGTCATCAATTGTAGTTGATGGATGAGTCTGAGCGCTGCCTCCGGATTTTCTTCTTTTTGGGGGATATTTGACCAAGTCTTGAACTAACGAGACTGGAACAGCAAAGTTAAGGCTTTGACCACCCTTTAATAAAAATGTTGCCACTCCTATAACTTCTCCCTTGGTATTAAAAACAGGGCTTCCGCTACTTCCGGGTGAAATGGCAGCAGTGATTTGAAGCAACTGGCTCTTGCCTCGGATACGGCTAATGATACCATTCGTCACAGTCGTTTCTAATCCAAGGGAACTCCCGATAACAACAATCTGTTCTCCTTGCTTCGGTTGATATTTGACTGCAAGCCTGGTCGCAGGAAGCTCGGAAGCTGCAAGTTTAAGAATAGCCAGATCACTCTCCTCATCAAAAGCTAATATGTCTTCAATTACATAATATGCTTTTGTGTATGTCCTAACTAAAATAGAACTTCCATTATTCTTGATTGACGAAGAAATAACATGGTAATTCGTTACCACTATCCCATCGCTGTCGATGATAAATCCACTGCCAGCGATGCTTGTCACTTTGTCTTGACCGCCGACATAAATACTGACAACGGCTTTTTTCTGATTTAAAACGACATCGGAAACTGAAGCTTGACTTGCACTTATTGTGGATAGAATAAAAAACGATATTAAAGAAGTACATACAAGAGAAATACATTTCTTTGTTTTGCGAAATAATAAATATTGCGGTGACAAAAGAGACATTGGAACTTGTTGCCTATATCTGTGAATATAACCTGTTAACGCATTAAAGGTTCTCATTTTGACCACATAGCCCCTTGAAATCAATATTGATTACATTATATCAACACAAGAACTACAGGCTGTGAAGGGATATTACGGCTGCTTCATGACAGTGATCACAGTCCCCTCGACAAAAGCAGCCAACTGAGTTTAGAACTCTCTATGCCCAAGTCTGATATCGTAAATCTCTTGCGCGAAAATTCAGGGCTTCCCAATAATCAGGTTCAGGAGAAGGCGGAAGGTCTCTTTGACACGCTCAAAGAGGCCATTTTATCGGGAGAATCGGTAAAATAACAGACTTTTGGAACCTTTTGTGTATGGAAGAAAGACGCCAGAATCGGCAGGAACCCTATTTTAGAATCGGTGCATATACGGAAGGTTAATTCCTACTGACTATCGATTTTACCAGTACTAGGATTTCGGGGATTCACTAAATAACTTTCATGGTTGCTTTGGAGAGTGTTTCCTTGTAACACACCTTAGTCCGCATCGCTGAGGAATGAGGTGTTCAACAAGTAACTCCGACAAAAGCATGGCACTTCAGACGGCAGGTGTCTTCGCTTTGCTCCGACTCCCCTGCACCCCGATGCTACAAGATACCCCCCGGCAGAAACTGCGGGATATCTTAAACTTAATTAACGCCTGTAATGCCCGTAATGCCCATGTACAAATTCATGATGAGGAATCCGCTGATAGTTCCACGGGCGACCGTTCCAATTATGACTTCTGTAATATCCTCTCCACCCCGGATTTACACGGCTATAAAATCTTGGAACGTTTCTAAAGTAACCCCATCCGTGGTCGTAATACCGTGAACGATACCAATGACCTCCCCAAGGGCGCCACCACCATCCATTCCAGAAATAGAGGTCTACATCGACATCAGGAGCAACGTAAACACCAGGGGCAGCAGGTAGAGCTACTACTGCTGGAGGTGTCTCAACTACGATGGGTGGTGGAAGGGCAACCCCAACACCTATTGCTACCCCTGCCATTGTTGGCATAGGAACTAGAAACATCAACACTAAAAGCATCGTTCCAAAAAATAATGTTTTCATTTTGTTGCCTCCTTTCGCTTTTTTAAAAACTGCATTCGACACCCAACTAAATCTCGGCAAAACGGCCATGCATATTATGGGCGAAAGCTTCATGGTCTGGAGAAGAGTCTTTTCGCAGCACTCCTTCATGAATTAAACCGTTTAATTCCTGTAGCGATCGTATTAGTACTGCAGTGGAATGAGCGAATCGGCTAATAACACTTTTCACGATCTGTCTCGCCGTTATTTTATTTCTTCCATCCCAAAGCTTACTGACTTCTTACCAGGCTTCCATTTCCCGGATTTGATGGCGGTTTATCTCGCAATCGTATCAACAATTCAGCTTTTCTAGATTAATTTTAATGGCCTTTAGTCGCCGCCTCGATCTTGAATGCGCTGAAGCCTACTCCCAGATTGAACCCACTGCCTTTTGCGGTAATAGCCAGAGATACGTCACCTTTGGAGACAACCTGTGCGTCTGCCGATTGCACGGCGCCTGCGTGGGCTTCAGCTGCGGCATATGTACCGTAGAGCTCGCTAATATTAGAAACATTAGTAAATTCTCCTCTTCCCTGCAGTTTGTATCTGCCCGCTGTAAGACCGCCGCCCGTGACTTTTAACACGATATTGCCGGATTGCCCATTGCTACAGGTAATGGCCCCGCTTCCTTCGGCCGTTTCGTATAGAGCTGACCAGCCGTGAAGATGAAATTTCATTTGGCATTTGGTCTTACCTTTTTCTGCGCCTTCGCTTGTTGTTATTCCGCAAGCTAGCATCACGGCTAACAGGAAGGCAGGTACTGAAAGAAGGTATATTTTACTGGGTAACATGTCTTTTGCCTCCGATTGATGTTCTACCGCGCTATATAGAGCGGCGGCTGTAATGTATTTTTTATTATAATTGAAATCACGACAAAGTCAAAGAGGCGGAGGCGCCAGATCTATGCCTCTGTCTGTTTGTTTATTCCCGCCAAACAAACACGTGGCCCCATTGCGCCGCTTATTGTTTCAGGTCGAACGCTGTGTGTTGTATATCCCATGTCATTACCTGCACATGGGATGAATCAGTTAGCCTGACTCCATAGCTTTCCGGAACAAACACCTTTAAAATTGTGAAGGATAAGCAGAAACGGTCACCATTATTTTCAATGTTACTGCCGTATCGGGTGGAGTATTTCAGAATGGGACATGGTATATTGACACCGATCACAACGCCATGTGGAATCCAGATGTCGATACAGTTATATCTTTCGGTATGGCTGACGACGGGCCCATAGCAAAAAATAGAAACAACGCGGTATGAGCATGATCAAAGAGGCAAGGCTGGTTTATTCTTGCCTCTTTTTTTGGTTTACCTACATGAGCGGTCACATCGCATGGGTTGCCCTATAATAAACAGTCTGGTTGTGCAGTTCAAGTAACCACATCTGGGTATACCAGGAAAGTGCTTATTTACAGATCAACTCCTCACAAATATAGCAGCAAATCAGTGCCTGGTGTTCTGGCCTTTAATTTTACTTTGTACTGCGGTATACTTTAATTGTGGGGGGCTAAATGATGACCGTAAATAGAACAAAGAAGACTATAACGACGGTCTTTCTGATTCGCGAGAAAGCTTCTGCAATCAATTCCCTTCGTATGTAAGTCATAACGCTTTTGTATTGAAAGGAGATTGTAGTATGCATGCTGTCATCATAGGCCTGAGTGCTGCAGGGCTTTCCTGCCTCGATACCCTCCTGAAATTCTCCCCTCAGGTGATTGTAACCGCTATATCAGAAGAAAAATACTCTCCATACTGCAGATGCGCACTTACGCATTATCTCGGTAGGATTGTCCGTGAAGATCAGATGTATATATCGGACGTTGCGAAATATCCTGACAATGTAAAATTCATCTTTGGCGAAAAAGTGGAAGCCATAGATGCAAGCAGGAAGGTTCTTACGATGTCGGGCGGCAGGGAAATAAGCTACGACAAAGTTCTTGTCGCTACAGGCGCCAACGCTATAAAACCGAATTATTGTGACGAGGAGAAGAAGATTTTCACTCTGCGCTACATGAGTGATGCGAAGAAACTCGAACGATATGTCAAAGACAGGGCGACAGTGCTAGGCGGCGGGTTTGTGGGGATAAAGACCGCTTATGGATTGATAGAGCGCAACGTCAAAGTCGAGATGATTGTTTCATCCCCTTATCCCCTTTCACTGGTATTGGATGAAAAATCTGCGCGATCTATCGAAAAAGAGATCCGTGAATCCGGCATTGGCGTGCGTACGCAAGACAATATCGCGGACATTAATATGAAAGAAGATAGGGTTGTGGTTGCACTTAAATCAGGTGCAGAACTGGTCAGCGATGTCGTAGTCGTCGGGAAAGGAGTTAAGCCGAGGGTCGAGATTGCTCGCAAAGCGGGAATAAAGGTTGACCTTGGAATCATGACCAATGAATTTCTGGAGACATCGGCAGAGGGTGTTTATGCGGCGGGGGATTGCTGCGAGACCATGGATGTTGCCCGACGGTTGCCGTGGATTAATGCGCTCTGGCCCGTAGCAGTTGAGCAGGGTTATTTTGCAGCCTTGAATATGTTGGGTGGAGATGTCCCTTATCAGGGAAGCATCGGGATGAACAGTCTCAAGACCCATTCATTCCATCTCATCTCCGGAGGCGTAATGACGGAAGGCTCCGGGGCAACCATATTTGAGAGGAATTTCCCGCATTTAAAACAATTTCGGAAACTGGCGGTTAAAGACAATATCCTTGTCGGCATGGCCTTTTTCAATTGTCCGGATGATGCAGGGACCTATATAAATCTGATCAAAAAGGGCATGCCGCTTAATGCCGATCCTCAGAAGATTGTTGATAATGAGGTCAGCATATCCGACATACTTTACCCTTTATGAAGGAGGCTTTTATGAAAGTGGTTGTCGTAAAACCCGAGCGCTGCGTGGGATGCCTTCAATGCCGTTTCGCATGCGCCGTTGCTCACTCGAAAAGCGGTTCGCCTTATTCAGCACCTTATGAATCGGTCCTGTCCAGGCCCCGCATTCATATTGGGTTATCTAGAAACAAAGATCCTTTTCCGAATAAGTGCAGGCATTGCGACCCCGCGCCCTGTGAGATGGCATGTCTCACAAAGGCCATATTTAGAGAGCCTTCGACCGGTACAGTTTTAATCAACCCCGATCGTTGCATCAACTGTGGCATGTGCGCCATGGCCTGTCCCTTCGGCGTCGTAAGGTATCATCTCTATCCCAACAATAAAACGGCAGCCCATAAATGCGATCAGTGCATCACACGTCAGAAAGAAGGCAGAGTCCCAGCCTGCGTAGATGTCTGCAAGGTCGGCGCCCTCCTATTCGAAGACTACAACAAGGTAATGGACAGGGATACAGACGAACTGTCGACACTGGTCTACCGGGGCATAAGAACAGGTGAGCAAGAGAAAGGCGCATACCAGTCTTTAAAGGGATACAAACACAGATTGGAAGAATTAAGGAGGATGCAGTCATGAGTGAATACGCGAATCTTTCGATATGCAAAGACGCCCAGCTGACAATCAGAAAAGCGCGTGAAGACGGAGTGGAAACCGTCTGGGACAGATTCAAGAAACAGGAGCCTCAGTGTGGATATTGCGAACTGGGCGTGTCATGCCGAATATGCGTTATGGGACCATGCCGCATTGATCCATTCGGGGAAGGCCCAAGATACGGGGTTTGCGGGGCAGATGCAGAGATTATGGTTGCTAGGAATCTGGCGCGAATGATCGCTGCTGGGGCCGCATCACACTCGGATCATGGACGCGATCTGGTTGAAGTTCTGTATAAGATAGGCCAGGGGAAGGCGCCCGGATACTCGATCAGGGATGCCGGTAAGCTCAAGCAGTTGGCTGCTGAATACAGCATTGATATCAACGGCCTTGGCAACGAGGTTATTGCTAAACGTCTTGCGGAAGCCATGATGGAAGATTATGGGATGAAAAAGGAAAGGATCACTCTGATTAATAGGGCACCGCAACAGCGGCTTGAATTGTGGAAAAAGCTGAAAGTAATTCCACGAGGCATAGACAGAGAGACATCAGAGACAATGCACCGTACTCATATGGGCGTTGATAACGATTATGTCTCAATCCTGTTGCATGCTGTCAGAAACAGTCTTGCGGACGGTTACGGTGGATCTATGATAGGTACGGACCTGTCCGATATCATCTTCGGCACACCCCAACCGGGCTTTTCTGAAGTCAACCTGGGTGTCCTCAAAGAGGACCAGGTCAACATTTTAGTTCACGGGCATAGCCCTGTGGTGTCCGAAATGGTTGGATTGGCTGTTGAAGACAAAGAGATGCTTAAGCTTGCCAAATTGAAGGGCGCAAAAGGCATCAATCTCGCGGGCCTCTGCTGCACCGGTAATGAGTTGATGATGCGGAAAAAGATACCCATGGCTGGAAACCACCTGATGACAGAATTAACCATGGTTACCGGAGCTGTAGAATCCATTATCGTCGACTACCAATGCATCATGCCATCTTTGGGACAGGTTGCCCAGTGCTATCATACCAAGCTCTATTCGACATCCGATAAGGCCAAGTTCCCATTTATGGAGCATGTTGAATTCACTCCGGAGAATGCCAAAGAACAGGCATTCAGGATAGTAAAGGAGTCAGTAGAGAATTTTGCACGGCGGAATAAGGACAAAGTATATATTCCTACATCGCCGGTAAAGAATATGACTGGATTTTCAGTGGAATCCATCGTGGGTGCGCTTGGCGGTAGCTTGACGCCATTGATTGATGCCATTAAGGCCGGCAAGATAAAGGGTGCGGTTGGCGTTGTGGGTTGCAACAACCCGAAGATAAAACAGGATTATGGTCATGTCGAACTGATCAAACTTCTTATAGCAAATGACATCTTGGTACTCACGACAGGATGCGTAAATGTCGCAGCTGGCAAGGCCGGGCTTCAGGTGCCGGAAGCGAAAGAGTTGGCAGGGCCGGGACTCAAAGAGATATGTGGGCTTCTCAATATTCCGCCGTCACTACATGTCGGCTCGTGCGTCGACAATTCCAGAATAATCGTCATTGCATGCGCACTGGCCAATGCCATAGGTGTTGACATAGACAAATTACCTCTAGCAGGGGCAGCCCCCGAATGGTATTCCGAAAAGGCAGCGACAATCGCCTTTTATGCCATGGCCAGTGGGATATTTACCGTACTCGGTGTTATGCCCCCTATTGCAGGAAGCAAAAAAATCACCGAACTTGCTACCTCCGGGTTGAACGATGTATTCGGCGCTTGTTTTGCAGTGGAGCCAGACCCCGCAAGAGCGGCCGAACTCATAATAAATCATATTACAGAAAAGAGAAAGGGGTTAGGTCTGATCACCTAACTGATTTGATATCTTTCATTGCGGAAAAAGTTTTAGACTCACAGGGGGATCCCATCAGAAAGTGCCCCCTGTGATTTATCAATCAGACAAGTGTATTTCGGCAGAAAAAATTGCCGCGATATTCCTGATCCCCGGGAAACGATCTGTATGCCGAGATACAAGTGCAAAATATCCCATTGTCAATATCATCTTCTTACAATCCAGGACTCTTTATTGACATTTATTAGATGTCATAAGGGAATGTCTCATTTCCCTTATGGCATGATTTGATTATCCTTAAGGTTCTTCAGGCTTCTCTTTCTCAGCAGGCCTAGCAGGTTTCTTTTCTTCTTTAGGATCTGGACTGCCTGCAGGAGCAGCGGGTTTTCGTTCTGGAGGCTTTACCTGCGGTTTTTTATAAGTTGGACTCGATGCATTATAGAATTATGCTGAAATGGTTATCAAGAAAAACACTCCAGATATATTATTACTTTTTTGCCCTATCCTGACATTCTCTGAGCATACTTAAATCCAGTTCTTATATATATAATATTAGCAGTTTGAAAGGCTAAACTCGGTCCCACGTTCCGGATCTCCCTGTTTCCTTATCGACAATATTTTTTTATAGGGTATGTTAATAATATTACTCAGATTCTATGTTTTTTGATGAAACCAAATAACGGTTGATACGACCAGGCAAAATGTGCAGAATGACGATAAACGCATACAGTGCTATGCTTAATCCCGTGCTTAGGAAAGAAAAACCAATGGCAAGCAGATAGATAATAGGAGCAACGAGTATTCGCATGGATACTGCCCCTATAATACGCGCATCAATATTTTTATCAACCAGTCTGAGACCGCTGGTCGCATAGTACCAGTGGATATACAGACAAATCCAGATTGCCATAAGATGACAGCCATAAAATATTACTGCAAACCGCTGTTCTATGTGCTCGCTAAGGAGATGGGTTGAAAAAGGAATGAAGGCGACACACATCATGAACAGAATATTAATCCAAAAGAAAATGCGGTCAGCACATCTGATGTAATGAAACTGGATACTATGACTGACCCAGAAAACAGCGCATATCACGAAGCTTAGCACATATATGAGGAACTTGGGCCAAAGGTCATACACTCTGAGTTCCAGTGCTGCCTGCGCTAGTATGTGCGGTACCCTCATATCCAGCACCAGCAAAGTCATCGAGATCGCAAAGATACCATCAGTGAGCGTTTCGATACGCCTTTTGCTGAGAAATCCCTCTCAACCATTTGATATACTCATGTCAGCTCCCTCCATAAATCAAGACTGATACCGAAAACTTGTGCTTTTTTCATTGGTTCATTGCTGTGCTCGGAGTGTGAGGTATAATATCTATTACTTTTACTTTGCAGTATCTATCACTGGATATAGCTTTAGAGTTTCTTGGGGCTACATGTGGATATATTCTTCGCAAACGATGAAAAAAGCAAGTAAACTAAACTATCCCTTTTTCAGCACATAATAGCTATCTCTCTCCTTATACAACATGCCTATTTTAAGTATAACCGCTTTCCTTTGTCTTGTGTGCCCACTAAATCTCAGCCAGAAACTACACTGTGATGGATTGGGTCGACATCGAGCGCTGAGGCTACAGTTTTTGTAAAACCTACCTTTAGACCTGATCGCGATCTCGAATTTTTCCCTTGAAAAGCAGCACTCATGTCAACGCTCCAGCAGTGCGGAGTGACCGTCTTTAGCAGGCGTTAACTTTAGGAAGGATTGTTGTTGAAAGACGTAGTTTCCAGTCCCACAGCTTTCGCCCCGTAGTATGCATGGCCGCTATTTTGCTGAAACAGTAGGCAAGGTAGACGAAGAAGTCATTTGGAGATATATCAAGGACCAACAACGGCAAAGGGCATAGCAGGCTATGCCAGAGGCCTGAACCTCCGGGCTTAGCCCGGCTGAGAGGGTTCATGTTCTGAAGCAGTGTCCAAAAAATTTGGAATACGCATTCTAATCTGTATACAGAATATCTCATCCGGCCATCGCAGTTGGGAAGATGCTATCTTTTGCGCAAATCCTTCGTTATCATTTTAATATGGCCGCGGGTTGTCACATTTGTAACAAGGCAGGGTTTCAAGGTGCTCATGGACGGCTTGAGAAATATCTGCGGTAAGAGAGCGAACAGGGAGGAATGAATTATGAACTGCAACAAACTTATCAGGGGAGTAATATTGATTGCTGTTGTGAGTCTGATTACCGGCACAGGATGGGCCATGGAGAATTGCAAATATAACGGAGTTCTCTACTCTTCGGGATCATTCACCTGCCAGTCCGGTTATGGGTATAAGTGTAATGATGGATCGTGGGATATACAAAACACGACATGTTCGACACGGACTCATGAAAGCAGCGAAGATAAGACCGTTGCTGCCGACACGGTTATTTGTGGCTGCTCCAAGGACGAGAAAAACTATTGTTATGCAGTCGGACAGTCTTGCAGTGCTGAAGGAGATGCAAGTCAATGTGTCAAGCAATGCAAATGAATACGCTCCTGAAAAGCAAATTCCTAGCATCTTATTAGGAATCTGAAGTAAACGAGATGTCTCATAATCGCAAATGGCGGCTGTCCGCTGCCGATACTGCCAGCAGGGAACCCAGTAATCATCTCACTAAGGAGACCGCATGAACGATGAACGATATCTGTAAATCAAAAGACCAGCTGGTGCAGGAACTTGATGATATGCGTCACAAGCTCAATGAGCTGGAGACCTGCGAGGTTGAATTCCAACGAATTCAGAGGCGCTACAAAGAGCTTCTTGCAGCTGCGCCAGATGCGATGATTTTCATCAGCAGCGATAACGCAATTGTTATGATCAATGCCCAGACCGAAAGGCTTTTCGGCTATGCCTCGGACGAATTGACTGGCAAGACATTAGATATCCTCATCCCGGAACGTTTCAGGCATCGTCATAAAAAAAATGTCATGGATTTTTTTTCGAGTCCTCGCGTCCGCACAATGGGGTCTGGTACCAAAATCTTCGGGTTAAGAAAGGATGGATCTGAATTCAGGGCCGATATTAGTCTGAGTCCTCTTCAGACTTATGAAGGCTTGCTCGTTACTGCAGCCGTCAGGGACATAACCGAGTACGTCGATATCCAGGAACAACTCGCGCAAAGTGAAAAGCTGGCGGCCCTCGGTCGGATATCGGCGAATGTTGCTCATGAGCTAAGAAATCCCCTGACCTCAGTCGGGGGATTTGCAAGGCGTTTGCTCTCTGTACTGAAAGATGGAACAATGGAAAAAGAATATGCAGGCGCTATCGTCGCAGAGGTGCTGGGCCTCGAACAGACACTGAAGGATGTCCTGGATTATTCAAGAATGGCTGTGCCTCATCTCGAAAGACATAATCTTCATGCCGTTATTGATGAAGTACTCAACAGCTATAAGGAAGTGTGTAAGGAACACGACATAACTATTAAAACCACGTTCTCTGATAGCCCTGATATTATGCTCGACAAGGAGCAGACCAAGCAGGCAATCGGCAATCTGATTACCAATGCCGTCGAAGCTATGCCACAGGGGGGCGAACTGTTCGTATCCACTTCCATGAGATCGGTGGAATCGCAACAATATGCAGTAGTTGAAATCAGGGACACCAGCGCAGGAATTCCACCGGAAGTCATCGATAAGATATTCGAACCTTTTTTCACCACAAAGATATCGAAGAGGAGTGTTGGTCTTGGACTGTCGCTCGCGAAGAAGATTATGGAGGACCACGGAGGTTTAATCTCCGTCAACAGCGCCCCTGAAAGAGGCTCCGCTTTTTTACTCTATTTCCCTCTAGGGGAAAATCGAAAGGTTGATAAAGGATCTATGTATTGACCTAACCGCACCGGTCATTACAAAACTTGGGGTTATCGTATTAAATAAATGGACCTGATACTGCTAACGGATCTGGCAAAATCATTATGGGCGTCTTCAGAAACGATATGTGGTATCTTGATTATCCTGGTACAGGCGCAAACAGCATGTCCTTGACAATCGTCCTTTATTGTTTTACTCTATCCTCAATTCAGACCGAGAGGAACATCAGGTGTCTTATATGAACCCTATTTATATAGTAGACGACGAATCTTCCATCTGTTCCACCATAGCGGACATCCTGAAGGACGAGGGGTATCAGACCGTCGTATTTACGGATGCTGACAGCTTGTGGCAGAGGCTCGACACCATGGAGCCCTCTCTCGTCCTGTTGGATATCTGGCTCCCGAGTATGGACGGCATGCAAATCCTGAAACGACTGCATGAACGCTGCCCCGAGCTCCCCGTCATCATGATGAGCGGACATGCCGGTATCGAGGCGGCAGTTGCCGCCATAAAGGCCGGAGCCTACGATTTTCTGGAAAAACCCCTACATCTGGAAGTTTTACTCGATAAGGTGGCGTCCGCCCTTAAGCACCGGTCTTCCAGAAGCGGCGCGACCTTGCCCTCGGATACCGAGCTTGAGATCGTCAGTGCCGACCTCTCGGTGCAGGCGGGGATGGTGGAAGTAGTGGATTCCCCTATGCCTCAGCGCACACTCAGAGGAAATGTGCTCCTGAACGGGATAGGGCTCCTGAGCGGCCGGAACACCGGTGTCATTCTGAGTCCTCTCGGGATCAACGAAGGGATCATCTTTCAAACTCTTGACGGCCATAACATCCGTGGACATATCACTTCCCTTGAGGATTTTACCCAGACTGCCGCATCGAAGACCTTCTTTGCCAATTCTACCACCCTGAACAACGGTAGGCAGCGGGTGCGCACCGTTGAACATCTGATGGCAGTTCTTTCCATGTACGGCATAACCAACGTGCTCATAAAGGTTGAAGCGGAGATACCGAACATAGATGGGTCCGCCAAGGATTTCTGCGACCTCATAGAAGAGGCAGGGATAGATGAACAGCCTGCCTTCACCAAGGTTGCGGTCATTCGCCGCAAGATAGGAGTGGGACACGAGGAGCCGCGCGAAAAGCATCTCTATGCGGAGCCCTTTGAGGGGTTCGAAATATCGATGAGGGTTGACTATCCGCTACCTATAGGCGAACAGATTCTTACATTCAATCCTGAAAGCGAATCTTTTGTAAAGGAGATAGCCCCTGCCCGCTCCTTCAACACCTTTGAGAATATCGAGATGGCCCAGAAGCTTGGAAAGGTCGGCGGCGGATATCTTCATTCCCACATCATTCTTTACGACGGCAAGGTCATCAATACGGAGCTTCGTTATCCTGACGAATTCGTGCGCCACAAGATATTGGACCTGATCGGAGACCTCTATCTCCTCGGCTTGCCCATCAGAGGACGCATTATCGCCAACATGACCTCACATGGATACAATCAGGCCTTGGTGGAACGCTTGTACCATGCTGTGCAGAGCAGCACCAAAAGCGGGCAGATCGGATAGAGCCGGGCGAAACTCGATATTTAATAATTGCAATGCGTCGGGTCAGACAGCGCAACCAGATCCACTACTATCTGGCTATGTGCAATTATTTTAGTAGCCTATCATGAGAATGCTTGATATTCATAAACAGAATTCAGTCCGAGGACCTCAGCTATATCTCACTCCCGATGAAGCTGTTCAGTTTCGCAAGGAGTTGGACGGACTAGTGTCAAACCCAGAAGCAAACGAGCACTCTCATATCTCTTCAGAAAATATGGATGAATGAAAGGCTGACAGCTTTTCTTTGTTTATTCAGGATGAAATGATGCGGGATTTGCTTGTTGGAATATAAATTTGTATCATATTTATATGCGACGAGTTGGTACAATGCTCATTGCCGCCTCCGTTGTTTTATTCGCTCTCTTATGCGGAGCGTGCTCTCTTAATCAGAACTATCTTAAGACGCAGCTCGCGGATAAGACTGGGATAACAGGCAACTTTACGGTGATATTGTACGGTGCAAACCATTATGATGATATTGCTACTGTGGCATTCCTCGTTCGGAAGGACAGCGGATATACTTTTGATATTTTTGCGCCTGCATTCGACTATCGGGTCATAAAAGACCTGCCGGCCAAGGAGGCCTTAGAAACGGCGGAGAGATTCGTCAGCTGGCATCCTGATTTTATGGAGTCCTGGATAAGCAAGATACTTACCTACAATTCCGAAATTATCGGATACGAAGTGAGACCTTTTTACAGACAGATCACATTCGGAAGACAGGATGTAATGTATATCAATTATTTTCTACAGGACAAGAGTAATGTTGAAGTACATATAAAACTTTATGATGATGTGGAAAAGAAATTGATGAGCAGCGGCAGTGGCAGAGATGGTGGTCAGTAGTTGTCATACTAATCTTACCTTACCCTAATTTGAATAATTATTCCCTGATAGTTTTCTCATTTTAAAGCTGGATAATTCCTTAAAATGTCATTCTGAAGATGACTTCAGGAATAAGGCCTCACGTCTGAGATAACCGCCTTGAGTGTCTGGAAGTAAAGACGATTATTATCGATCTAGCGCTAATCATCCATGAAAGCAAGAATCGTATAAGAGAAAAGATTTGCAATGACAGCGGCGAAAACAATTGGCGTTTTACTGTCGAGGTTTCTATTTTTGTGAAAAAGAAGACATTTCTAAATTGGCTTGACAAATGATTTCAATGATATTGACTATTATAACTCATTGATTTATATTAATTGAGGCATCGGGATAACTGCTCAGAAACTATCCATTCAGGATTATGCATTACTAAAATGACTGACAATAAATATCTTAGGCAGATACCCTTATTCTCCGGACTCAGCGAAGAAGAAATTGGTGAGATTGGTTCCTACATCGAGCGAAAATCTTTTCGCAAGAAAGAGACGATTTTTTCCGAAGGAGACCCCTCGAACTGGTTCTACGTTCTTTTTGACGGGGAGGTGAAGATCACAAAGTTATCCCATGATGGCAAGGAAATCATCATTGAGCTACTATCTCCAGGTGAATTTTTTGGAGGTTTTGCAGTTTTAAAGGGCTTTCCATATCCGGCAAACGCCATTGCGATGCGGGATTGTGAAACAAACCGGATATCCCGCCATAACCTGATGCGTATCATCGAAAGGTTTCCGAACATCATGTATGATATTACCGCCAATTTAGGCGAACGTGTCCGAGAACTTCACGATACGCTAAAAAATGTCGCCCTCGAACGGGTAGAATCGCGGATTGCAGCCCTCCTTTTGAAACTCGCAGAAAAGACTGGCGAAAAGTCCACTGCGGGAGAGATTGCGATTGCAATGCGACTTACTAAGCAGGATATTGCGGAGATGGTAGGGACTACCGTCGAGACATCGATCAGGGTCCTGAGCAGATTTAGAAAATCGGGACTCATTAAGGATGTGAGCGGCAAGATTGTTATTAGGAACCTTGGAGCGCTGAGGTCGATTGTTAACCCCCAATAACTATTTATTTAGGCACTATAAGATTTAGGGCATTGCGTACAACGTCGATTTTCACGGGTGTTGTCCCGGCGTAGTCACCATCGAGCTGGATGTGGCTATTGCCTTCGATCGTGATTTCGTCCGTCCTGAAATAGCTGATATCCTTCAGGGTAAGTGTTCTTCCGGCAATTATGGCGGCCAAATGCCGAATAAGATTGAGCCTTCCCTTTTTGTGCCCAACAAAGACATAGAGAAAAGGCGATGCTAAGCTCGCGTCCGGCGTTATTTTCATGTCTCCACCATAACAGGCAGCCTTGCTCACAATAACGGTATATCCACTAGAGTGTAGTGAATCATCGGTCACTGAGCAGTATTTCCTCTGAATACGGAACATTCCTCCTTCGATATTGTCCCGATGTCCGATCTCAGCACGTAATATAAGCGGATCCGGATGATAATTAACGATGGAGCAGAGGCCGCTTAATATATAAGCTAGCTTGCCGGAATATTTTTTAAGCATTTCATTGACGCCATATACTGCGCTCCCATCATATCCGATACCGGCCATCAACAAAAAGTGACGAGCAGGTTCAATACTCTTCGTCGCCTCTTTGGCAAAGGGAAGTGAGTACGGATTCCATGAAATCCTCCCCAGATGGACCTTCTCGATCCGGCCGTTCAGGGCTACTTCAAGGGCTTTCTCAGTATTCAGTGGAATGCCTAATTCCCTTGCGAGAACTGATGTCGTGCCCAACGGGAGGATGGCAAGGGGGGTGTCTGAATGGAGAAGTCCGTTGGCCACTTCATTGTATGTGCCGTCGCCTCCCGCGGCGATAACCAGGGTGTCGGATCGTGCGGATTCTTCACGGGCAAATGATTCAGCATCGCCTTTTTGGGAGGTCAACTTCACTTCAGCATTGTGTCCCGCAGCCTTGAGAATGGAAAAAGCTTTGGATATCTTTTCTCTTGCACCGCCGCCAGCCACGGGATTACCGATAATTACGATTCTTTTACTCATGGGTGCATACCAGGAGCACCGATCTTCGTTCAAGGTAGTCTATGACTTTTTGCTTGCCGAAATTTTCTCTGACAAAGAAGACCCTTCCGCCGTGCAACTCACCGGGCTTCTTGATGTTGGGTATTCTCAGATACCCAGTTGTGCGGGAAGCTATGTATCCGGTTGTGTAATTGGGATCATCGGAGATGCAGACTTCGGCAACGACATCCTTGCATGAAGCAACCTTGGAAGCGAGGATAAAGGCTTCTTTGACGGTAGGATTATTTATGTGCAGGGCTGAGAGTTTGCGCGCCAGTTTTTTTTCAGATGTCTTATCCATGCCTAGGCGGGATACTCTGATCCCTCTTTCCCTGTCTGTTTCCCGGCGCCTGCCCGTTTTTACTGTTATAAGCGCAGCACCCCTCATGGTCTTTTCGGATTTCAGGACGTTGAAAGCGGTCTTCAACGCCTGAACCGAAACACCATGTTCCATCATGTGCTGAACGATCACCTCCCACGCTATCTCAGGAGAAATACATTCGAGTGTTCTGATCGGTAGGAGAGAGATTTTTAGTGGACTTTCTTTTATCTCTTCAACGGTGAGGACAATCCTGTCAGGTCTTCCCCGCTGGTGGAACAACGCGCGGCGTATGAGTTCCGAGCATATTTTTGATATATCAGGCTCTTCATAAATTCCCTCTGCGCCTGAAATGTGAATTTCAGTCGGAATTTCCGCACCTGATTTCCCACTTTTCGCCTGTTTTGAGGCTCTCATGCGTATGTTCCACATAGGTGATTATAATACAAATAAATGAAGATTCGTGCATCACGGGAAGGTTGTAGCTTGATGCTTTTAAGATAGCTGCATTGATGCATAAGGTGATTAGGGTGTCTTAGGCACCGGACGGCAAAGCATAGGCACTGGTGAGCTGAGGGACATGTATCATGAGAATTCAGAGGACCTCAACCATAATAGTGCTCCGTCAGGATTTCTAATTAAAGCATATGGTAGAACAGCCCGATGAATGGTGACAACGGTTACAGTTCAAGCATCTTTTGTGTAAAAGAAGGTTTCAAAACGATGTCCCTGTTTTCAAGAATTTCGATCTCGCCCTCTTTTGCCAAGCGGTTCATCAGTCTGGTGACGGTCTCACGTGAGACAAGCGAATAATCGGCGATATTCTGGTGCGTGAGGTTGGAACTGAGGATAGTTCCTCGTGCATCCTTGAACCCATAATAATTGCTGAGGATCTTAATCACAGCTCTGACCCTGTCCTCTGCATTGGGCAGGCTTAAGACCTTGATCATCATCCATGCCTCTCGCAACCGGGAGCAGAGGATCGAGACGGTCTGCCTCAATACTTTGTCGTTTTTCAGTAAGTACTTTTCAAAGTCCTTTTTTGAGATAATCGCAATTAATGTGTCTTCGAGGGCCACCACAGTGGCGGGAGATGTCTTACCGTCAAGGAGGGCCATTTCGCCGAAGAAATCTCCTTTTTTGTGAATGGCGACGATGTGTTCCTTGCCGTCCAGGCCGGAATGCACTACCTTCACCTTCCCTGAAAGGATTATGTACATGTAATTAAGGGTATCTTCTTCGAGGAGGATGGTTTTATTCCTCGCATAATTTCTTTCTACGAATATATGCTTCAAATCGAAAAATTCCTTTTCGGAAAGCCCCTCGAAAAAAGGTATGTATCTGAGGAGGTTAAGGATCTTTGCGTTTTTACTTTTTATTGTAGTTGCCATTAATCACCCCCAATTAAAAGGAATACCACTGCTTCATTAATCTTTAGTTAAATAATAACACAAAATCAAGCAGACAAAAGCAAGAGGAGTTTCACCAAGATAAGGCTCGCTTATTTACTTAGAGTCATCTGTGCTTCAAAAAACCATCAGAGTGGTGGATGGGTAGGTGTTGTGCTGTAATTTAAATCGAAGCATTTGACAAATGATATTATACAAAGTATGGTAAAATAATACACTTAAGGTATTAGCTTTTCAGTCATATTAGGCCGGTCGGATCGGAGGATGGCATATGCGGGTTATCTATAGCGGACCATTCCACTACAAAATGGGCCATTTTGCATCAAAAGAAGCTACCTTTTTCTGTGACCTCGATATCGTCGAATATGACAATGAAGTGCGGTGCGTGGTGCTTACCGAACGGAGCGATAACAATGCTCTGTCCATTACGAATGTCTGTGATCGGATCGCGTCGCAAATTTACGCCGATTACCTGTCCGGGGTCTCTGAAAATAAAATCGTATGGCTCGAACACTATCCTGCTGGCCGAGGCAACAAGGCTTACCTGGATTTAGTACAGTTCGACTTTGAGATCGTTCCGTCGGAAGGTACAGGCCCGGGAACCTCGGGAACGCTTAGATTTTATCACCCCCGTTGGCACCGTATCTTTGAATCCCGTCATCTTGACCGGAACGCGTTTCTCGTTGCTCATGCCAATTTGGTCCAGAATCTTTATCATGCTCAGGTTATCCTCGAGTTAGAGGACAAGGAGGGACATTGCTGGAGGGTGGTAATCGGAAGGGAGCGACTCTTCATCATCACTCCGAATCTCGAGGCAAATGTTCCCGACGAGGGATACGATGTCAAGGGGATAAATGAACTGCTAAGGGAAAAAAGAAAATTTTTCGGTCCCCAAATAGATCTTGAGCAGCGATTTACTGACGAGCTGGTTAAGGGATTTCTCAATAAGGGGTTATAAAGCCCCCGCAGAAAATATCGTATTGTGCGATCTCTACGGGGAAAAGGTGCGCTGAAAAATTTCTATCTGATTTTTGACTTCTTTACCGGCAACAGCGTTTCGTCAGTCTGTGCTACCTCTTTTTTCGCTCCCGTAAGGCGCTTGACATTATCCTTTGCAGTATCGGCCTGATCCTTGAGGCTGTCAGCCTTATCGGCTACGATGTTGATCGTCTTGCTTACAACTTTGTGCGTATCCCCTTCCATTGCCCTGATCTTGTACCCGCCATTATTGGCGACGGCGATAAATGCGAAGATGATCCATGCAGCGATGACTATCTTGAGTATCTTCAACATGACGTGCCTCCTTTTTCTAGTCTACCTGATATAATTGTAAGTGTTTCATGGGGTTTTTCATGTGACTCAGATCACCGTATCAGGAGATTCGACTAGTTTCAAATCGCCGATCCAGTCGTGTTTCGATATGCGGAGTTCTGAAAGAAATCAGTCGGTTCGGAGCTGCAGTCCTTCCTCTTTGAGCATCTCCAGGTCATCGTCGAACGTTCTGCCTGTGGTTACCAAGTAATTTCCTGTCATGACAGAGTCGGCCCCCGCTTTGAAGATCAGTGCATGAAGATTCCCAAGGGTCTGCATTCTGCCACCGCAGACTCTTATCTCCTTTTGCGGGAGAATAAACCTGACAATGCTTATCACCTTCAACGCCTCATCGAGTGCTAGGGGAGGAAGATGGTCTAAGCGAGTGCCTTTGATAGGATTGAGAAAATTGATTGGAACAGAATCGACGTCGAGCGCCTGTACGGTCAAAGCGAGGTCGATCCTATCCTGCCAAGTCTCTCCCATTCCGAAGATGCCGCCCGAACAGAGTGAAAGCCCAATGGACCGAGCTGCCTCGATAGTCTCGAGCTTTTCTGCGAAACGGTGGGTTGTACAGATAAAAGGGAAAAATCTCTCCGATGTCTCGATATTGTTATGATAACGTTCGAGTCCATGGTCTCTCAGATAGCTGAGTTCATCCCTGTCAAGCAGGCCTAAGGAAGCACAGGTACGGAGGCCCATTTTTCTTATTTCCCCAAAGGTCCCGGCTATCTCTCTTAGCTCCTTTTTGCCTGGTTTTCTGCCGCTTGTGACAATACTGAATCTTCGCACGCCACTTTTCTTAGCCTCAGCAGCCTTTCTTAATATCGCGTTTCTGCCGATTAAGGGAAATATATCAATTGCCGATTTGTTATTCGATGATTGGGCACAGTAGTAACAATCCTCTGGGCAGGCGCCGGACTTGGCATTGACGATAGTGCAGAGGTCTACAGTATCCCCGAAGAATCTTTTCCTGATCCTCTCAGCCGCAGAGAAGAGATCGGGCAAGGATTCGGGAAGTGTTGCCGCCAGAACAGTGGCATCCATCATCGTCAACGATTGGCCTGAGAGGATTTTTGATTCAAACTCATTGATCATAAAATATATTTTTTAAGATGATGGGTGGAAAAGTCAAATCAGCATACAAGCTTGTGGAAAGGGAAAAATGAGGTTAGACGAGACAGAGGAACGAGACTACACCATCAACGTTACACGCCCAAATAAGCCTTTCTGACCTCTTCATTTCCGAGAAGTTGTTCTCCCGTCCCGCTCAATTTTATAGTCCCGTTTTCGAGCACGTATCCCCGATGGGATAGCCTTAAGGCGGCCCTGGCATTCTGTTCTACGAGTAGCACTGTTATGCCCCCTTTGCTGATTTCCTGGATGGTCCTGAAAATCTTATTTACCATAATGGGAGCAAGGCCGAGGGATGGCTCATCCAGCAGCAGGAGTTTGGGGTTGGCCATGAGGGCCCGGCCGATGGCGAGCATCTGTTGCTCGCCACCGCTCAGGGTCCCACCCATTTGACTCGCGCGTTCCCTGAGGATCGGAAAAAGTGAATAGACCGTCTCGAGGTTTCTAGCGAAGCTACCGGGATCGCTGAAAGCCCCCATTTCGAGGTTCCCCCGGATCGTGAGCTTCTGGAATATCCTCCTGCCTTCGGGGACCTGACATATCCCTTTGCGCACAATCTTGTCCGCTGACAGTGTAACTAATGTTTCGCCTTCGAAGGTGATATCACCGGCATCGGGTCGCAAGATACCGGAAATCGTCATGAGGGTCGTTGTTTTGCCGGCACCATTGCTTCCCAGCAGACAAACGATTTCACCTTTGCGGACCTCCATATCTATTCCTTTCAGCGCTTTAATCGGGCCGTAAGATGTATGTATCGAACGCAAAATGAGCATATCAGTGCGACATTTCCTTTCCAAGATAGGCTTCTATAACGAGAGGATCATGCTTGACTTTTTCGGGAGGCCCTTCGGCGATCTTGACACCATGGTCAAGGACGACTATCCAGTCCGAAATGCCCATGACCAGACGCATGTCGTGCTCAATGATAATGACTGTCTTTCCGAGTTCCCGGATCGTTTTGATCAGGTTCATTACATCCTGCGTCTCGGACGGATTCATTCCGGCGGTCGGCTCATCCAGAAGAATGATCTGCGGCTCGGTTGCGAGAGCACGTGCTATTTCGAGCCTTCTCCGGCTGCCGTAAGGCAACTTGCCTGCGTGCGTTCCGGCAAAGTCTTGAAGTCCGGTGAGTTCGAGAAATTCATAAGCTTTTTCTTTTATAGAGGATTCACGCAATCTGAATTTACTGCTACGGAGGATGGCGCTCAGCAGGCCATAGCGTATGCGACCATGCTGGGCTACCATTACATTTTCGATGACGGTCATGTCAGGGAAAATCCTGATATTCTGGAACGTCCGCGCGATGCCCAGTTTAGCTACCTCATGGGGCGGCAGGCCTGAGATGTTCCTGTCCATGAAATGTATCTGACCTTTCGATGGTTTGGTAATTCCCGTAAGGCAGTTGAATAGCGTCGTCTTGCCGGCGCCATTGGGGCCGATAATGCTTGCAATGGAATTGCTCTTTATCTTGAAACTTACTCCTTCGACAGCCTTGATACCGCCGAAATGCTTGCTCACCTCTTTTGTGGCAAGAATGTACAAGCTATTTAACCCCCATCAGGCCCTGAGGCCTGAACCTCATGAGAAGGACTAGGCCGATCCCCAAAAGCAGCATCCGGTATAACTGTACTTCGCGAAGCGCTTCCGGCAGTAGCACGAGCAGGAAGGCCCCAAGCACGGCTCCGTAAGTATTGCCGAGACCTCCGAGGATGACCATGCTCAGGATGAGCACGGATTCGATAAAGGTGAAGCTCTCCGGAGAGACGAACTGCATCTTGGCTGCAAAAAGTATTCCGGCCGTTCCGCCCCAGAACGTACCAAAGGCAAAGGCAAAAAGCTTATATTTGGTGGTGTTGATCCCGATTGTGGAAGCGGCAATCTCATTTTCCTTAATCGCTTTCCAGGCTCTACCGAAGCGTGAGATTTCAACCCTTTTTATGATTGCCAGCGACAGTAGAAGAATGATAAATACGAGATAATAATAGTATTTCATGTTGCTGAAGGAGACGTTTGCAATCACAGGAGGTTCGATGCCCGTTATGCCGTTTGGCCCGTGTGTAAGGCTGTCCCAGTTGTTGAGGATAAGTCGCATGATCTCACCAAACCCGAGCGTCACAATGGCAAGGTAGTCTCCTCTGAGCCGCAGGGCAGGCACGGCGAGAAGCAGGCCTATCAACGAAGTGAATCCCGCCGAAAGTGGAAGACAGACCCAAAAGCCGAGTCCTAGCTTCGTGTTGAGGAGGGCGTAGGTGTACGCTCCGCAGGCATAAAAGGCGGCGAACCCGAGATTAAGGAGTCCTGTGAATCCAACGATGACATTGAGGCCTATCGCGAGTATGGAGTAAATGCCCGCCATGATGAGTACATCGAGGTAATAGTTGTTAAGAATAAGAGGGAATACAGTAAAAAGCAGTATCAGGGTAGCAGTTGCCGGGATACGATATTGGCTCAGGAATTCCGGTATTACGGCAAGGGCACGAAAGGATATCTCCAGTCTGCTGACGAAGTAAAGTCCGGTCATGCCTGCAGCAAGCGCTGCGAAAAGCATGAGAGCAGGCCCCGGGCCTTTGAAGGGGAGAAACATGACTGATCCCCAGAGGGCGGCTATAATTATGCTCGGGAAGGGGCCAGTCAGTGACGCAGGTATTTTCATGTCAGTCAGGCCTATACCTTTTCCGGCAAATCCTGGCCAAAGATGCCCGAGGGCTTGATGAGCAGAAGGATAATCAGAATTACGAAAGCGACAGCGTCCTTATATTCGGTTGAGACATAAGCTGCTCCCATGCTCTCCATCAGGCCCAGGAGGATCCCGCCGAGCATCGCGCCTCTGATGCTTCCAATACCTCCGAGCACGGCAGCCGTGAAAGCCTTTATGCCCGCAATATATCCGATGGAATAATTAACGAGACCGTAATAGACGGCGACCATAACCCCTGCAACGGCTGCAAGCATAGCGCCGAGAACAAAAGTAATAGAAATGATGTTGTCAACATTGATGCCGACGAGCGCGGCCATAGTCATGTCCTGCGAGGTCGCCCTCATCGCCTTGCCGATTCTCGTCCGAGAGATGAAAAGGTGCAGGAGGAGCATCATCAGGGCAGAAATTGCGATAATCAGCACTTGCGTTATCGTCATCTGCACCTCCTGAAAATGGATGACGGTATCTCCAAGATGGTAAGGAAAGACCTTGTCGGTAGCTCCCTGGGTGAGCATCACATAATTCTGGAGAAATATTGATATGCCGATCGCACTGATCAGAGGGCTCAGACGGGGCGCGTTCCTCAAAGGCTTGTAAGCGATCTTTTCCATCGTAAAGCCATACATGGCACAGAATAATATGGAGAGAATGACGGTCAATGCGACAGACAAGATGAGGCTCTGCCCGGTCAAGCCCGATGCAGTGAAAAAGCCCATGAGGATGATGCCAAGGTAAGCTCCGAGCATATAGATTTCACCGTGGGCAAAATTGATAAGCTCCAGTATTCCATAGACCATCGTGTAGCCGAGGGCAATGATCGCATAAACGCTTCCGAGCGTGAGACCGTTGATGAGCTGCTGGAAGAACATGAATCAGGTATGCCGGATCTTTTTCATAAAAGGTAATTTGGTGCCGCCAACGTTTGGTAATGGAGTACGCGCTAATACGGCAATATTATCAGCAGTCCTTTTAATGACGGGCTTTTGTACTTGGGAAAGCCTGGCAAGGACTGCCCGGAGGGAGTGCACTTTTGCTGTCTTTATCGATGAAACATGCTTTTCAGGGACCATCTTCTCAGTTGAAGGAATTACTGCCCTCATCATTCCTGTCTGGGCGTGGATAACTTCCGCAGCCCGCTTTTTGGGTGACTCCTTACGGGATAGAGATTTCTTTGCAGCAATATTAGCGGGCTTGATAACAGGGGGCTTTAAGGCTGTTTTTTTCAGAGAGACATTCTTTACTTCCGAAGTTTTAGTTAACTTTTTACGTCTTGGCTTGAGTGTTGGTATTGGAGTTGTCGCGAATGTTTTTTGGGGTTTCACCTTCGGAACGGTCTTTTTGATCACTCTCTGAGGTGCAGCTTTTTTAGGGGATGCCGCCTTTTTTTGAACGCTTCTGGTTACCGCTTTTTTCGGGGCGACGGTTTTTTTAGCAGTTCTCGCCTTCGAGGCACGCTTTTTCTGAGTTGCTTTTTTTGATGCAAGTTTATTCTGAGCAGCTTTGCTTACGGGCGTTTTTTTTGCAACAGCTTTTTTTGCAACAGCCTTTTTTACCAGAGACTTCTTTAGAGCAGGTTTTTTTGAGGAAGTCTTTTTAATAACAATTTTTTTGGAAGCAGCTTTTTTCAGAGAAGTTTTCTTTGCAGAGGCAACCTTGTTCATGTTTATGACTCCTTTGATATAAATGTTGCTGAATTTTATCAGCACACAAAAAGAAAAGTAAACAGCTTGATTTATCAATAAAACCCGAGGGAAAGAGCTTCTCAGTTCGGGGGAGACTTTCTCCTTAGCACTACTGAAGACCACCAGCAAATTTTACGATGAAACTGATAACCGCCTTTGTGACATTTAACATGAAATTAAAATCCAGTTTATCCACACTGTCATACTCCGTGTGATAATAGGGATTCCTAAACATCGCCGTATCTGTGAGCATGATGGCTGGGTAGCCGCAGTCCCAGAACGGTGAATGATCGCTGAACCTCGTTTCCGGCATAAGGTAGCCGGAGAAAGGGGCTTTGTACGTGGCTACCAGGAGTTCCGGCACATTTTCAGTTGCCGCACTCTGAAAAGCTTTCATAATAGATTCCGACGCTCGGTTAGCCACGACGCCAAGAAAGTTACCTATATCAGGCGCATTGATCCGGATAAAGGAAGGTATAATCTGGCTTCCCTTTTCGTTGCTTGAATACCCGACCGATTCGAGTATCAATACTCCTTGGTACTTATCGCCCACCTTCTTTGCCTGCTCGGCGAAATACCTGCTTCCTATCAGGAAATGAACGCTCGGAGGCTGTGGTTCTTCAAGAGTAAAGGCGACAAACCTGACATGTTTTTTTAGATGAATCCTGCTCACTATCCTTGCTGTTTCGAGCAGAGCCGCAATCCCGCTTGCATTATCGTCGGCACCCGGGCTTCCTTGTGCAGCATCATAGTGGGCGCCGATAAGGACCATTCCCTTTTCATCACGGGGTTCACCTGTGTCCGCAATAATATTTCGAAAAGCTTTACCATGAAAAGATACCTGCTGGCTTTTAACGCTCAACTCCAGAGAGCGGAAAAACTGTTCGATAGAGAAGGCTCTTTCTTCAAGGGCGTCATAATTCGCCCCGCCGTGGCGGAGACCCGCGATATCATAAACAAACCCTTTAAGCGAATCGAAGCTTACCTGAGCGGTCAGTCCGGAAATGGAATATGGATCTGAGAAATTACTGAGCATAAGAGATATTGTATCACTTTTCGCAGGCCGGGGATATCATCGAAAACTGCGACTTTCTTAGTCATGACTGTCTTGACAAAGAGGTCCTTCTCTGCTATTGTAGAGATCGCAGAGCCACGAAGGCTGCTACAAGACCTGCAGGTCTAAAAAAGTCTTCGTGGCTTTTTTATTTTCACTCGAGTGTGCATTATGTGAACCTTGGATATATGAGGAACGAAAACATTGCTCATGATAGAAAAAATCTTAGGCATGCCTCCCTTGCTACTGAGGTAGAGGTCGGGAAAGATCTGAGGGCGGTGGCAAATATCGGCATCAACAGGAATCCTGACGTGGATGATACTGTGCATATTGCTTTCATCTTGGGAGGTCTCATTTGTTCGCTTTCCGAACATCTGGACCTTGACGTCGGCATCAAGGGCAGCCTCAATAGAGCAGAAGAGGATATTACCTATGTTGCCGGGATCACCTGGAAATTCTGAGGAGGAGAAGATGCATATACCCGATGGATATTTGAGCCCCCAAACATATATTCCGCTGTATGGAGTCTCAATAGCATTTTGGGCTATAGCCCTGAAGAAGATAAGGAACGAACTGTCGCATAAACACATTCCCTATCTAGCCATGGCTGCCGCCTTTTCCTTTCTCATCATGATGTTCAATATCCCGATTCCTGGAGGCACTTCGGGGCATGCTGTCGGTGCCGGGACAGTAGCGATCATTTTGGGACCGTGGGCGGCTGTCCTTACCGTCTCCGTTGTCCTGATAATCCAGGCAATCATCTTCGGCGATGGCGGGATTACAGCGATCGGAGCCAACTGCTTCAATATGGCCGTGGTGATGCCTTTCATCTCTTACTGGACCTTCAAGCTTATTAAGGGCAGAGCAAAAGTCGGATCCAGATTCTATCTGGCCGCATTCTTTGCAGGGCATATAGGTCTTTCTTTCGCCGCGATCCTTACTGGTATTGAATTCGGCATTCAGCCGCTTATCGCTGCAGGACCGGATGGCGTTCCTCTGTATGCTCCCTATCCGCTGTCGATCGCAATTCCCGCCATGGCGATAGAGCACCTTGCAGTTTTCGGTATCGTCGAGGGCATGATGACGGCCTGGATTCTCAAATACTTCATGAAAAACGAATCAGGACTACTTTATGCGGAAAAGGAGACTTGATATGACGATATTCCAGAAGAAACTTTGGGTTGGATTAGGCATAATGGCGCTTCTCACACCTCTGGGCATCTATCTGCCCCAAAGATTAGGCGCTAGTGAAGCATGGGGAGAATGGGGGACCGAGGCACTCGGAAAAATATTAGGGTATGTGCCTGAAGGGATGAAAAAAATTGCTGATATCTGGAAGGCTCCAATCGCTGATTATAATTTCGGTGGAGAAGGGGCCTCTTTTGGTACGCAAGCGGTCTCATACATAGGATCCGCCATTGTTGGTATAGCCGCTGTAGCTTTAGTTCTCTATATCATCTCAAAGATTCTGGTCAAGCATGAAAAATGACATACCGGCCTTTCTGCTGAAATCTTCTTCTGCATCTTCTCAGATGCGGGGCGGTGGACGTGTTGACATGTCCTATCTTGAGAAGGGGATCCGGGGATTTGCTGAACTTTTTACCGAAGGATATACCCAATGGGATTTATCGTCCAAGAGGAGTTTTTTGCATGACCTCGACGCCAGAATAAAGATCGTTTTCTGGATAGTTCTAATCATCGTGATAAGCCTGAAAAGGACGGTGCTTCCCGAGGCCACGATCTCTCTTTTTGTCTTCATCCTTACCGCACTCTGCCGTCTCAACATGATCGCCTTTTATAAAAAAGTGCTTGTGCTCGGTTTTGTCTTCGGCTTTCTCGTGTCCGCTCCATCGGCACTGAACGTGATCGTTCCGGGAAAAGTCATCATCCTTCTGCTCACATTGTCTCGCTCGTACGACTTCTGGATATATCATGTGCCGCAGATCATTGGGATTACCGAAGGGGGGATTTCGATAATATCCCTTCTGACGCTGAGGGTGCTAAATTCGCTTTCGATCTCTTTTCTGATTCTTTATACCACTCCCTTTGCTGATATCGTGAAGGCCCTGAAGATCATCAAGGTCCCCGACACATTCCTTATCATTATCTCTATGACGTACAAGTACATGTTTACATTCGCCCATATTGTATCGGACATGTATCTTGCAAAAAAGGCCAGGCTTGCCAGCGTCACTGGTAGGACAGAGGCCCGCGAATGGATCGCCGGCAGGATAGCCTTTGTTTTTAAGAAGACCCAGATGGAGTGTGATGAGGTCTTCAAAGCCATGCTGTCGCGAGGTTTTTCTGGGGAGATAAGGCTTTATCATTATCGGAAAATGACGGGCAAGGATTGGTCAACTGGGTTGTGTTTGATTGCGGCAGCAATGGTATGTCTGCTAATGAAATAGTTATCACTGTAGAATGGGAGATTAATCGATGATCAACGTTCAGAATATACAATACTCCTATTATCAAAAGTTCTCAGCCCTGATCGACGTCAGCTTGGGAATAAAGTGCGGAGAGAAATTGTCAGTCATTGGGTCGAACGGAAGTGGCAAATCCACGCTCCTTCAGATCCTCGCGGGGCTGCTATTCCCATCGGAAGGTGATTATCTCTTTCATGATCAATCGGTGACGGAAAGCTCACTTAAGGAAAAGAACTTTCTCCGCTTTTTCCGCCAGAAGATTGGCTATGTCTTTCAGGATTCAGATATCCAGCTCTTTTGTCCCACGGTCATCGACGAGCTGCTCTTTGGTCCCCTTCAAATCGGATTGGAGCGTGAGGAGGCCATGGACAGGGCAATCGAAATTCTTAAGATGCTCAAGATCGAAAACCTCAGCAACAGGCCCACTTATATGCTTTCGGGAGGTGAAAAGAAGCGGGTAGCCCTCGGTTCGGTTCTCACTATGAACCCGGATGTGCTTTTGCTCGATGAACCCACGAATGGCCTTGATCCCAGGACACAGGTTTTTCTTATGGAATTGATCCTCGCCCTGAATGAAGCGGGAAAGACTATCGTCATCGCTACGCACGACCTCTCGCTGGTCGGTGAACTTCATTCAAGGGTTGCTGTACTTTCGGAAGAACACCGGCTCGAAAAAGTAGGCTCTGCAGACGAGATTCTCTACGATGAAGAGCTTCTGCTAAAAGTAAATCTGATCCATGAGCATATCCATTATCACGATGGCAAGGCCCATAGCCATCTGCATTCACACTATCTGTTCCATAAACACTGAATTCGTTGTATCAGCGAGGAGGTTGCAATGACTAACAATGACGTACTTAGGCGGATTAGGTACGCTTTGAATATTAACGATTCGACGATGATTGAGATATTCAAACTGGCGGAGTATGAAATGAATCAAGCCACCTTAACTGCTATTCTTAAAAGAGAAGAAGATAAAGGCTACGTGGCGTGCAGTGACAGGATTTTAGGATATTTTTTGGATGGGTTAATTTTACATAAAAGAGGCAAGAAAGAAACTGAACCGGGTCAGGCTAAGAAAGCGGCCTCTCCATTAACGAATAATGCCATTTTAAAAAAACTGAGGATTGCCCTGGAGTTGAAAGAGGATGATATGCTAAGAGTTTTGAAACTGGCTGATATCGCCGTCTCAAAATCTGAACTGACGGCATTATTCAGAAAGCAGGGGCACAAAAACTATAAAGAGTGCGGCGATCAGTTTCTCAGGAACTTCTTAAATGGCCTGTTTATCCGATACAGGAAGCAGAATTAATGACAACGTCGATTAGCTCTCTATTCCATAAGAGCGAGTGGCCTCGACCTTCCTGACCTCCCGTCCCTTCCAGAGCATGTATATAGCTGGGTATATGATGAGTTCGAGAATAGTCGAGGTTACAACGCCGCCGACCATTGGCGCCGCGATCCTCTTCATTATATCGGATCCGGTGCCGTGACTGAACATTATCGGTACAAGTCCCGCAAGGATGACGGCAACCGTCATGATCTTGGGCCTGATCCTCTTCACCGCGCCATACATGACCGACTCTTTCAATGCGTCCAGATTCGTCAACTTTCCTTCCTTTTTCCATTTTTCGTATGCCAGCTCAAGGTATAAGAGCATTACGACACCGGTCTCGGCATCGAGACCTGCCAACGCGATAATTCCGACCCATACGGCGATGCTCATGTTGTAACCAAGCAGATAGAGCAGCCAGAACGATCCCACGAGCGAGAATGGCACGGCTAGGAATACGATGGCTGTTTTAGTAAAGGACTTGGTGTTGAAATAGATGAGGACGAAGATGACGAATAAAGTTAAAGGTATAACAATCTTCAGGCGTTCGTGAGTTTGCATGAGGTACTCATACTCACCACTCCATTGGAGCCGATATCCCGCAGGCATTTTCAGTGATGCAACTTTCTTTTTCGCCTCGTCGACATAGCCTCCCACATCCCTGCCCGCGAAGTCGATGTAGACGTAAGAGGTAAGTAACCCTTCTTCGCTCTTGATGGCAGTCGGTCCCTTTACTATTTTAACGTCGGCGAGTTCGGCGAGCGGGACCTGGGTGATTCTCGGCTGTTGAAGAGGGATCCCTGGGATAATTGCAGCCGCCGGGCCTTCCATGACAGGAACAAGAACCCGCTGGATGTCTTCGATGTCGCTTCGCATATCCCTGAAATAGCGCACGTTTACGGGATACCGTTCTCTTCCCTCTACGGTAGTGGTAACGTTCATGCCCCCTACGGCGGACTGGATGATCTCCTGCACATCCTTCACGTTTAGTCCGTAACGAGCGGCTGCCTCGCGCTTTACATTGATATCGAAGAAATATCCTGTGGTGACACGTTCGGCATAGGCGGTGCGAGTGCCGGGAACTTCTTGCACGAGTTTTTCTATCTCAAGACCAATGCGCTCGATCTCGTCAATATCGGAACCAAGGATCTTGATGCCGACCGGGGTTCTTATCCCCGTTGATAACATGTCTGTGCGGGCCTTTATCGGCATGGTAAAGGAGTTGGCAACGCCCGGGATGGTAAGGGCATTGTTCATCTCGAATTTGAGCTTCTCCATGGTCATCCCCAGTCTCCACTGAGATTCGGGTTTCAGATTGACGATGGTCTCAAACATTTCAAGTGGTGCAGGATCGGTAGCGGTATCAGCGCGCCCGGCTTTGCCGAATACCTGCGATACTTCAGGTATCTGCATGAGTATCCTGTCCTGGAGTTGGAGGAGTTTTGACACTTCCGATATTGAAGCTCCCGGAACCGTCACGGGCATATAGAATAGAGAACCTTCATAGAGCGGGGGCATGAATTCGGAGCCGAGCTTCATAAAGGGATATGCAGTCAAAGCCAAAACGAGGATTGCGAGAACGATAACGGTCTTTTTATATCGAAGCGACCCTCGCGCGATAGGTTCGTAGAGCTTTCGCAGAATGCGGCTTACTGGGTGCTTCTCTTCAGGATAAATAGTGAAGAGGTATTTAATAATCGGGATCTTGCCAAGAGCACTCTGTCTAACGAAAAGGGACATCAGCACGGGAGTGAGCGTAATCGCAAGGAAGGAAGAAAACAGCATTGCAAAGGTCTTGGTGTAAGCAAGAGGTTTGAAGAGCCTGCCAGCCTGCTCCTGAAGCGTGAAAACTGGAAGGAACCCGACCGTGATCACCAGAAGCGAGAAAAAGAGTGAAGGCCCCACTTCTTTCGCTGCATCGATTATTACATCGAGCCTTCCGCAATACAACTCATGATTACACTCCCACTGCTCCATCTTTTTGTGGGCATTTTCGACCATGATGATCGATGCATCTACCATTGCGCCGATAGCTATCGCGATGCCGCTCAGACTCATGATATTCGAAGTGACGCCGAGATAGTACATGCAGATGAACGAAATAATGATGGCCACGGGCAGCGTCAGGATCACCACGAGCGCGCTCGGGAGATGAAAAAGGAATATGATGCAGACCAGGCTTACGGCAATTGATAGCTTTATAAGCTCTTCTTTTAGTGTATCGATAGAACGATGGATGAGGTCCGTCCTGTCATAGGTAACGACGATCTTCACCCCTTTTGGAAGGCTCGGCTCGACATCGGATGTTAGCTTTTGTTTTACCCTGTCAATGACGTCCAGGACGTTCTGTCCGAATCTGACTACAACGATGCCTCCTGCCACTTCACCTTTCCCATTAAGCTCTGCAAGGCCGCGTCGTATCTCGGGTCCGAGCTGCACGCGGGCGATGTCCCTCAAATAGACAGGTGTTCCCGATCTGCTGGCACCCACAGCGATGTTATCTATGTCGCTCAGGCTTTTGATATAGCCTCTGCCTCTAACCATGTATTCGGTGCCGGCGAATTCGAGCACTCTTCCCTCTACATCCTGGTTACTCTTCTTGACCGCATCGAGCACCTTGGGTAAGGGAATGTTATAGGCCAGAAGCTTATTAGGGTCGATGGTTATCTGGTATTGCTTTACAAAGCCGCCGATGCTGGCGACCTGCGATACGCCCTGGACACTTTCAAGGGCAAGCTTTACATTGTAGTCCTGAATTGAACGTAATTCCGCCAAGTTATGGCCGCCGGTCTCATCGACGACGGCGTAGGAGAAGCCCCACCCGACGCTTGTTGCGTCGGGACCGAGAACAGGATTGACATCAGCGGGGATCTTGTTCTTGACGGCCTGGAGATATTCGAGGACACGGCTTCGCGCCCAGTAGATGTCGGTGCCTTCCTTAAAGATGACATAGATAAAGGAACTCCCCAAAAATGAAAATCCCCTCACAGACCGAACTTCGGGAGCGGCAAGGAGCGTCGACGAAATAGGATAGGTGATCTGGTCCTCGATGAGATCCGGACTTCTGCCGGACCATTCGGTAAATATGATGACTTGGGTGTCGCTTAGATCGGGGATCGCATCAAGCGGCGTTTTCTGGAGTGCCCAGAATCCCCAGACGATAAGGAAAGCAACGAAAAGAAATACGACAAACTTATTCCGCGCGCTAAAATCGATTATTTTAGCGATCATTACTTAACAACACCCTTCAATTTCGCCTCGGAATCGATCAAGAAGTTCGCGGATGACGCGACGCGTTCGCCCGCCTTCAGACCCTTGGTGACTTCGACCATTCCGTCGGCCCTGATTCCGATACTCACCTCCCGCGGTTCAAAATTGCCCTCTCCCTTATCGACATAGACGACCTGACGCTTTCCTGAGTCAAGAACCGCGTCATTGGGAATGATGAGCTTCTTTCCGAGGTTGATCTTTACCTCGACATTGGTATACATCTGAGGCTTCAGCTTGTTGCCGGGATTGGCGATGGTGAAGCGCACCTTTGCAGAACGGGTATCGCCGGCGATAGTCGGATAGACATAGTCGATGATCGAAGTAAATTCCTTGCCGGGGAAATAGCTCAAGCTGATGGTGGCCTTTTCACCCAACTGAATGAGCGGAAGCTCATATTCGAAGATATCAGACACTATCCACACAGTGGAAAGATCAGCGATATCAAAGAGCTTTTCACCCGGCATGACGCGCATGCCCTTAAGCGCGGCCTTCTGTACAACATATCCGCTGACGGGACTGTAGATGGTAAGAGTTCGCATAGGTTTTCCGGTCTGTTCAATCTTGTCGATCTGGGCATTGCTGATGTCCCACAGGCGCAATCTCTGCCGCGCCCCTTCGATGATGGCTTTTGAGTCGTTTGAAAGCATCGAGCCCACTGTTTCATTCTTGACCGATTTGCTGTCTTTCTCCCATTTCGAAAGATTAATGAACTCCTGTTGCGTGGCAAGGAGTTCGGGGCTATATATATCGACAAGCGGTTCGCCTTTGCGGACATATCTTCCGGAATAATCGACATGGAGTTTTTCTATCCATCCCTCGAATTTCGTATTCACCGTGGCGAGCCTGCGTTCGTCGTATTCGACGAGCCCGACTGTTCTGATAATCTTCTGCATGGGCCTGATCTCGGCAACAACGGTCTTTACTCCGATGAGTTGCTGTTTGTCCGGCGGAATTTCGACCGTCAGCGCTTCTTCTTGATCAGGCTGTGTCGATGCTGCCTCATTCTGAGGCTGGGTTGTTTGAGCCTGCGCCTGTTGCTGCTGCCCCATATCCATACCCGGCATCGGCTGAACCTGTGCCGTGCTCACTTTTGTCTTTGCCGGCGACGAAGCATTTGTTCGAAGATAGACCAGTGCTGCCAGAGCGACAATCGCAATGCCGATAAAGATAAAAAGAACTTTTTTTTTCATTTTAAGTTCCCCGTTAACTCTGTAGTAGTAATGTGCGACAGCCCCGCGATCGCCTCAAGTCGGGCGATGGCCTTCTCATGCTCAGCAAATTGACCCCAGTAGGAAATTTCAAAATCGATGACCGATTTGAGTTTTGTGATGACCGTCAGGGCGTCGACAGTTCCTGTTTTATATCCCGAAAGCGCAAGTTCCACGTCCTGGCGGCTCTTCGGTATGAGGCCTTCTTTATAAAGCGACATGAGTCTATCCGATGCCGTGAGCGTCGAGTAATTGTCCTTAATAGCCGAGGCGATCGTAAGTCTCATCAATTCTTTTTCACTCCGGGCCGCGTTGAGAGACGCATCGGCTTCGTTTACGGCATGCCGTTGTTTTGTTCTATAAAATATCGGCACGTTGACGCTTGTAGTGAGACTCCACATGTTCTCGAAGCCATTTCCACGCGCAAAATAGCTGCCGGCCACTGTGAAGTCCGGAATATAGTCCTTTTTTGCGAAGGCTACCTTTGCTTCTGCAGCCCCTATCATTTTATCTTTAGCCGCAATTTCAGGAGACCGCTCATTTGCGATCTTGATAAGATCATTCATCGCATAAGGAAACATAGAAAGCGATGTATCAGACGGCCTTCCAAGCGGGGCATCAGCGGGTCTGCCAACCGCGATATTGAGCAAGCCCTCCAGGGATTGTATTTTCTGCCGGAGCATTTCATCCTTTTCGAGGAGCACATATTTCTCTGTCTGGGCCATGAGTACTTCCTGCTGTGAGCCTTTTCCGGTGGAATAACGGGCAAGGGCGGCATCCTCAACCCGGCTGAACAGAGTTGTCCTTTCGTGAAGCAGATCGATATTTTTATACGCAATATATAGATCGAAATAGAGTTCCTTCACTCTGGCTATTGTTTTCAGAAGGAGGGATTCATAATTCGCATAAGTGCTCTCCGATTCCTTTGCCGCCGCCTCGCCTTTGAGGGCCAGCTTCCCCGGAAAAGGAATGGTCTGAGAGGCGGAGAACATCCACTGTGCATCATCCGATGTGCCGTAGGTGTATTTCTTGAACCCTTCGTTCTGGTAGCCCACCGAGACCATAGGATCGGGAAGTGTCTGCACCTGGGGTATTCTGTATTCTGCCCCCGTTGCCCGCGCTCTGGAGGCATGCAGATCGGGACTGTTGCTGAGCGCCTCGTCAATGAGTTGCTGCAGATTAAGGTCTTCTGCGAAACCCGAAGGAGGGAAAAGTAAGCAGTAAGAGGATAACAACAAACAGAAGGCAATAAGCAGCATGGTGTCGCCTACTGTCCTCCGTTTACCCTCGTAATTGTTGCTCTTACTGGGCATCCACATTGAACTTAACGGTGGAAGTCTTGCCGCCCTTTGATATCTTGACCGCGACATTCCATGAACCCGACATGGAAAGGTTCATCTTTGCCGCATATTTCTTGCCGGATAACGCCGCGTCGGACTTGTAATTCATGGCCGGCATGCCCGGCATGGCTGGCATCGTATAGTCGACCTTTACCTTTGCATCGGTCACGTATTGCCCCGAAGCATCCTTCACTTGAATTTCAATGCTGTTATTGCCGACAACCGCCGGGTTCTTGTCGAGCCTTACTTCAACATTATATTCACCTGCTTTCTGTTTGAGCTCCAGGCCTGACGCAAAGGCTGCGCCTGTCCCAATTAAAAGCAGCACCATTGTCAACATGAACATCTTTTTCATTATTCCCTCCGCATTTGCGCTTCATTTTTTGATTTTGAAAGCGGCTTTCTATTAATGGTTATCAGCACCGAAGATGCTTGTCAATCCCTTATCCATAGCTTATGAATAAGAATAGCATGCAATTTTGAAGAAATTATGAAGATGGAAAGAAAGAAGGCAGTCTTTATTGTTTCAGTATCCTTCGAGTTTCAGCCCTGAAAATAGTATCTCGTAGGTTGCGATTGCTGCAAAAATGAGATAAAGGGTGAGTCCTGCTATAACGAGCTTTTTTTGGACTGCAGGGACTACGGTTGATAAACTCGGAATGTTCTTAAAGGGCATAAGTGCTCCGACTCCCATGCCGGACACGGCCCCGCCTAGAAGCGTGAGATAAAGAAGATAGCCAATGTGGCCATACTCTTTCTGCAGGATGCAAAAAGGACAATGGTGTGTGGGAAGCTCATAAAAATAAAGAGATATGAACGATATCAGGGCCGCCACTGATACGGCAAAGGTTGCGATGCTTAACGCTGAATATAAGTAGCCCAAACTGTTGTTCCTACGATAGAAATTGATCCCCGATCCCAGGGTCAGTACCATACTTGCATAAAAGGTGGTCTCCATGGGCAAGCGCGGTAGTGCTGCGATGCTGGAAGTGACCCCCTCCGTCTCTGTGCTGAAGAGGCTGCCGCAGCAGGAGGTGATAACATGTGCCTTCATGTTGAGGAAATAGGAGCCCTGTAACACCATTTCCGCGACTACGAGAGGGGCTACCACTAGCAGCAACAAATATTTCTTTTTTATGAGCGGATAGTCAAAAGCCCTGTTGTCCACATAATTGACAATTAGCCACACGCCGGCAAGCAGGAAATTGATCATTTTCATGATGACCGTAGGATAGCCGTACTGGTTTACGTTGAGGGTCCCCGCCGCGCACATTGCTCCGACAAAGAGGGGGTGTATGTCATCCACCGTAAATATGAAGAGGAAGAAGGAGGCGAGCTGAAATGCCAATACATAGCTCATGATAGTTGATAGAAGGTAGGTCTTTCGTTCGAGGCTTAACTGCAGTTCGCTGCCGCTCGTGATATTCCATTGTCTTACGATTCGCAACCCATAGTATGCCGCATATATCAGCATGAAACTTATAATGGCCGAACCGCAGAGTAGCGCGATAATGGCTGGCCGGAAAATCATTTCTCAGTTGCCCCGGCAATAATCTTCCCGTCTCTCATTTCGACGACCCTGTCGACGATGGGTGAATCATAAACTATCGGGTCATGGCTCGCTATGATTACTGTCTTGCCCTGCCCGTTAAGATTACCGACGATTTCCATGAATTCTCTCGAAAGTTTGGTGTCGAGGTTTGCCGTAGGTTCGTCGGCGATGATTACCTCAGGGTTGTTCATCAACGCCCTAGCTATGCTTACCCTTTGAGCCTCTCCTCCCGAAAGCCACTCCACTTTCGAGTAGGCCTTTTGTGAAAGGTTGAAGAGAGAGAGGAGCTCCATGGCCCTCTTCTTCAGGACGACCGGGCTGTCCCCAACGGGATATGCCGGAAGTATGACGTTTTCTATGGTCGTTATGCCCTTGATGAGGTTGAACTGCTGAAAAACAAAACCGAAGGTTGTGCGGCGAATCTCCGTGAGAAACCTCTCCGGGAGGCTTGTTATTTCTCCTTTGGAAAGAATGATTCGTCCCGAAGTGGGGCGGGCCATGCAGCCCAGAATGCCCAGTAGCGTGGTCTTGCCCGATCCGCTGGGTCCTTTCAATACCGTTACCTTATGATGTTCTATGGACAGGCTGACTCCATCTATAGCAACGAACTCATTGGGCTTGCCCGCATTGAAAACCTTTCTTATTTCCATCACTTCGATCATATCGCCTCCGCTTAGAGCCTCATGACCGAGTCAGGGTCCATTGTGGCGACCCTCCAGGAGGGAATGATCGTCGCTACCGTATAGGGAATGACGGTAAGGAAGAAGAGAGTCGCTATTTGCAGAGGATCTACATAGGGCGTGAGCCTGAATTGTGGGTAGAGGATGGACCACCCCTTGAGGACCGGCTCGAAGAGCGCCGAAGAGGCAAAGAAAATGTGTACATAAGCCAAGACGCACCCCAGTAAAAATGACGAAAGCGAGATCACCACTCCCTCCCAGAATTTCATCAGTATAACATCCGAAGTCTCCCATCCGATTCCCTTCAGGATACCGATCTCTTTTCTCTCTTCGGAACTGAGGCCGCTTGCCTTGTCCCAGGCAAGGATGACAAAGGCTAGCATCGACCCAGTGAGGATTACAAGCAATATACCCCCCCGCCAATCGAAGATGGTTTCATAGGTCCGCAGGATATCATCCTTTATGATAGGCCTCGTATCGGGAAGTAGGCGCTTTATCTTTTCGGCTATTGTTGCCAACTCCTTGGCATTTCGCGCCGTAACGGCTACGTCGGTGAAAGAACCCTTGGGTACGCCGGTTATCTGACGGAAGTCGTTTTCCGTAAGCATTACGAGATCGGAAGATACGAGTTCGGACTGCGCGGAAAGAATATCACTCACTTCGAGGCTTATAAAGGACCCGTCGTACGTCCTGAAGGGTAAGAGATCACCTTTTTCCGCATGCAGAGTCCGTGCGACTCCCTTCCCGACGACAATCGTTCCCTCTTGATGAGCGGGCCTGTCATGGACCATCAGGGTGTAATTGGCCCCTATGGTAGGGTCGTAGTAATAGCCCCAAAAACGTCCCTGCGCTGACTGCACACCTCTGATGCTAGCTACCTTCTCGACATATGATGCGGGTATCAGATCTTGTCTTCCTGCGACAAGTCGCTGGATGATGACCTCAGGGCTTTTTTGCAAAACGCTGCAAGCCTCACGTTTGAGCGCCTGGGTAGAAAAAAGGACTGAAGCAAGACCGAAGACGACGAGCGTGTATACCAGGGCTAGTGCAGTGTTTTTCCTCTTTCTTCTCAAAAGTGAAGAAAGCGTAAAATCGATAATGTTCCGCTGTCTATTGAGACGGCTCATTTAGTCCTGAGATGCAGCGGCGGTCCTACAAGCGTCCCTGAAGGAAAGTGCTCAAGAGCTGTTGGGTGGTCCTGAAATGGGGTATTCAGATCAGCCATGGATGGATGCCTTGTGTACCTGGCATCGGTAAATAGGCAGAGATCGGTGAGCCCAAGTCTCTCTATCATGTCGCCTTTCTCCCTGAGAGAAGTCTGCAAATTTCCATGCATAAAAATGGCATGCAGAAAAAAGAGAAGGAGCGCACACAAATTGACTGCTATGAAGAGGAAGAAGAAATCAGATTTTCTTGTGAACATCAATCGAGCCCTTTAACAATAGTGATTGTAATATCCCTAAATTTAAGGATTGAGGTGCCCTTGTGGTCCTTTTTAAATTCCTCGGCATCCGAAAGTTTCTCAAAGGGAATGAGCTCCCTGCCCATCGGTCCGAAGACATCGCTTCCGAGTACATAAACCGCATTGAATCCGTCGATAGGCGCTAGGCTGTAATAGTCCGTCACATATAGGGAATCGATGTCTGTCGCTTCCTTACCCTGCGCATATTTTTCGAAATTGAAGTAATACTTCAACATGTCCTTGGGTCCATCGAAGAACGCATCAGATCCGTCTTTATATAATATCTGGGCCATGGAATCGGGGTACTTGGCAACGAACATCCCGCAGACAGGGCATCTGTCTCTTGTTGCTGGCTTGACGGGCTTCCTTTCCCCGGCAAAGGCGCCTACAGTCAGTAAGATAAATATGATCATGAAAGAAGCTATACGTTTCACAATCCCTCCTCGTTGAAATAAAATGATCACGATGCATTCGAGAACGCGAAAGTGATATAACTATTTCCCCCCGGACATTTTAATTTTAATCATATCAACAAAAAGTGGATTGCAAAGAGGCTGTAGCATCGTCATCGTACTGCCGGGGTACAAGATAATTGTTCCGAATTCATTTAGAGCAATTCCGTGTCGCTGTGAGAATAGGACGGGGCACTGGCGCAGAGAATTTTCAACAAGGTGACGCCGGTATTTTTTACCTTGTGCACAGTGCCTGGTGCTATGCAGACCGTATCACCAGCTTTAATCTCGAATTGCTCATTCCCGAGTGTCATGAGTCCAATTCCGGAAAGAACATGATAAATTTCTTCGCTCTGCAGATGCTTATGCAGGTGCGTCATTGCGCCGGGTGGAACAACGGCCTCGGCAAGGCTTTGATTGCGGTTAAGATGTACGAAGGGATGCATCAGTTCGCGAATAATCGAGCCATCCTTGGTTATATAAGGCTGTATCGCGTCGTATTCAGTCTTCTTTATCATCATCAAGTCTCATGTCTTTCAAAAAAGGGAATTTTGACCTTACTTCATTGACTCGACCGGGATCGAAAACGCAGACAATGTACTCATCGCTCTCACCGCCTGAACAGATGAAACTACCCATCGGATCGATAATGCAGGATGATCCAGAATAGCAGATGCCATTGCCGTCTATGCCGGTCCTGTTGACACCTATCAAAAAGCACTGGTTCTCGATGGCGCGCGCCTTCAAAAGGGCATTCCAGTGTTCAACTCGCTCAGAAGGCCAATTTGCTATTACGAAGATCGCCTGGACTCGTTTGGCAACCTTCCTGAAGACCTCCGGGAACCTAAGATCATAACAGATGAAGATACTCGACGGGACGCCGTCGATATCGAATGTGGTCACATTGTCTCCAGCGATATAATACTTCTGTTCATCAGCGAGGCAAAAGGGATGCATCTTGGTATAGGTTGCCATGAGCATGCCTTTCCTGTCATATGCGACCGCCATATTGCGCCCCTTATCTTCACCCGGCGCCTTGATCGGGAATCCCGCTATCAGGTTGATGTTGTTTTTTCGCGCTATTTCAGAAAGTGCTGATGTGGTCGCGCCGATGCCCTCATCAGGGGTAGTGGCAAGATCCATCGAGAAGCCTGTATTGAACATCTCGGGTAACACAATAAGATCACAACTGTCTCCGGCAGCCATTTTCGCAAAGGACTCGGCTTTTTCGTAATTCCGCTGCCTGTCTTCCCATACAATGTTCAGCTGGATGAGGGCGGCTTTCACTTTTTCCGCTCCAGCTCTTCCTTGAGTACCCGGTTTTTAAGGTTTTCGATCTTTTTATGATACTGGTTTTTGAGGTCCTGCGGGACCATGCTGTCGACGATCTTGATACCCTTCAGTACGTAGGGAAGAGTAATTGATTTCTCAAGCAGAAGGCTGTCATGCGAGAGTATAGCGAGCAGTAAGATGACCAATAACGCAACTATCAGAAAACCCTTTATAAAACCGACAACGCCTCCACCAAGGCTATTGAGGATACCGAGACCGGGCAATTTAAAGACCTTGCCTACGAGCCAGGCGATCACCATTGCGGCAATGATACAGATGATGATAATAAGAATGAAGCTCAGAATTTTTGCAACGCCAGCATCTATAAAGGTGAGGTGAGTAGCGAGGGGGGCATAATAGTGAACTGCGGCGAAATATCCGCCGACGATGCCGACAATACTGAATATCTGGCTGACCATACCTCTCCATATGCCGAATGCGGTTGCCAGGCCCATGATTACAAGGATGATGATGTCGAGCGTATTAATCGTAGTTCACTCCTTCCAAAAAAGATTTCTCAATATTATACCGCAAACGGCATTGATACCCTGAAACGTGATCCAGCTCCGACTATGCTTTTAACAGTGATCTCCCCGCCCATGACATCAACGAGCTCTTTTGCGATGGCGAGGCCGAGTCCCAGTCCTTCGACGCCGGATTGTTCAGAGCGGTAAAAGCGATTCAAAATGAGCGGTAAGTCACTTTCCGGGATCCCCCTGCCAGTGTCTCTTACTTCGATAAAAAACCTGCTCCCTGTAATGCCATAGTCGATCGAAACTCCGCCATTGTCTGTGAACTTCAAGGCGTTTGAAAGGATATTAATGAGGACCCTTTCGAGCTTCTCTACATCTATGGTGACGATAAGATTGGTAGCATTTACAATTTTGACATAAAGTCCCCGATTTTGAAATGAGGGAGCCAGATCCTCGACCAGTCCGGAGATGAACTCCTTTAGGTCGATCTGCGCAGCTTCTCCTTTTACGAAGAAGCTCGCCTCGGCCGCGGTGATATCCTCAATGCCCTTAACGAGGGCTATAAGCCTTTCGATCTCGACTTCGATATTCTCGAGGCCCTTCCGTGTATCTATCACTATTCCATCTTCCATTGCCTCAACATGGGTCTTCATTATGGCCAGGGGTGTTCTCAGTTCATGAGCGACATTCGACATAAGATGTTTTCTCAATTCCTCTTCCTTCTGAAGCGATTCCGCCATTTTATTGAAGGTTCTTGCAAGATCACCGACTTCATCTGATGATTCAGAATAGATCCTTACTGAAAAGTCGCCACCGGCTATTTTCTCAGAAGCTTTTTTCAGTGACATCACCGGTTTGGAAAGGTATTGGATGAGCAAAAGTCCGATCAGAATAGTTCCTGCACCGGCTATGAGTAAGTAAATATACAGAAAATGCCTGACCCGGTCTTTGAATATCGCTTCCTTTTCCGCGAGATCCTTTTTCTGAAAAGATCGTGCCATAAGCGTGCCGATATTTTCGCTTTTAGCATAGATCGGGAACTCTGCATAATTGTGATTAGTAGCGGTGTGAATATGAAAAAGTTCTTCCATGCGATGTTTCATGCTGGGAGAGAGGGACTCGATGTAATGATGTGAAGGGACAACTTCCTTTCCTTGCACATCCAGAATCTTGATGTCTAGACCGAGCATCATAGCCCAATGTATGGATTCAGACAGTACCTGACTGTCCCAGGAGCCGTCATCATAGGCGCCCTCTATCGAAACCATTATCCAGTGAATTTGATCATCTCGTATGCCGCTGACATAATTATCGAAGTCTTTGAGAATCTTAACTTCAAAGACAATCGTCGATAACAGGGCGGCGAGTATTATTACTATAAAAGCGAGAAATAACTTCGTTCTCATTTGTCCGGCTCACCTATAAACTTGTATCCCATGCCGTAGACAGTTTTTATGAAAGTGGGCTTTTGGGGATCGTCCTCGATCTTGTGCCTGATGTTCTTGATATGTGCATCCACAACACGGTCGAACCCTTCGAAATCATAGCCCTGTACGATGTTGATTAAATGAAGACGGGCGAATACAATATTCGGCCTTTCGGCAAGGCTGAGAAGTATTCTGAACTCCGTGCTCGTCAGGGCAACCACGTGATCCTTTTTTTTGACCTCCCGCGAAAGCGTATCGATAACCAGAACCCCTCTATTAAAGGAAAGCTCTCTTTTTTCGTCTTTTTTTGAGCGTCTGAGGTGGGCCTTTACCCGCGCCACGAGTTCCCTGACGCTGAACGGTTTTACTACATAATCGTCGGCCCCCATACTCAGGCCCTTTACCCTGTCGTCCTCGGCGCTTTTTGCGGTAAGCATGATGACTGGAATGTCGGACACCTCCCGGATGGCCTTGCAGACAGTCTCTCCGTCGATATCCGGTAATCTGAGGTCCAGGATGACGAGGTCAAATGCGCTCCCGATCTCCTTGAGGGCGGCTTCACCGGTTGCAACTGCTGTCACGTTGTAGCCCTCGCGCTGAAGATATGATTTGACGATATCGGCTATCTTCTGTTCGTCCTCTATGATGAGGATCTTTCCACTCTCCATATGTTTATATTATCACATCACCGAGAGAGTGAAGCTGTGGTATAGTTATTGATAGTATGAGGAAGGAATTTATTGACGATCAACTGCCGCTTGCCTTTATCCATACCGGGAATTCTCTCAGATGCTATATTGAAAAAAGCCTCGGCAGTGCCGTTTCGCTTGTGCTCACCGAAAATTCGACAAGCATGCTATCGGCGAGGGTGAGGGACGGCATTATGCATGTTCGCCTTCACCGGATGTTTCTCAACGCGGATAATCATGTTATTGGTGAAATCATAGTTTTCCTGAAAAACAGAAAGGGTGATATGACCCATTTTCGCTGTTTTGTTCGTAACAATCGAGAGCTGCTGAACAAAAGGCCGCCAAAAAAGGTCTCTGTGAAGACCCGGGGCAGATTCTACGACCTCCGTGAGTTGTTCGATGAGATTAACGAGCAATACTTCGGTGGCATGATTAAAGCCATGATTACATGGGGGGCAAAAAGTTCGCGCTACTCTGTTCGAAAGAGGACTCTGGGCAGCTACAGCGGAAGGTCTGATCTCATCAGGATAAACCCTGTGCTCGATAAGAAAAGCGTTCCGCGGTATTTTATTGCTTTTGTTGTCTATCATGAAATGCTCCATGCTGCTATCGGCATATCTCGGCAAGGAGAAAGGCGGAGACTCCATTCGCGTGAATTCAAGAGAAGAGAACTGCTTTTTGGGGAATACGAAAGGGCCTTAGCATGGGAAAGCAGGGCTTCTGCATGAAGGGTGATGGGATGGAGTACCGTAATCTGAAAATCTTTCCCGAGGGGTGAAATATGCAAGTATCCATTGATCTTTCCGAGAATCAGATGCTTTATTTGCAGAGAATTGTTGACATGAAAAAATTTGAAAACATCAATAGTATCGAAGAGGCGATCAAAGAATGTATCAATATGGCTATGTTTGAAGAAGGCGAAATATCAGCGATGCAAGAGGGAATGTAACTGTCCCATGACAAGGAGATAATGAATGAATACATGTCCGTGTGGATCAGATGTCGCCTATGATGAGTGCTGTTTGCCTTTGATAAAGGGAGAGAGAGCGGCTACGACTGCTGAGCAAGTCATGAGGGCGCGGTATAGTGCCTATGTGAAGAAGGAAATCGAGTATATCTTCACATCCCTTCATCCTGATTACCGGTCGGACTATGACGAAAAAAGTACGCGTACCTGGGCGGCTAGTGCTGACTGGCATAAGCTCGAGATTCTGGAAACAGCGGGTGGCGGACCTGAAGAAAGAGAAGAACAGGTCGAATTTATCGCGTCGTATACCGAGAACGGCATCAAAAAAGAACACCACGAAATGGCTACCTTTAAAAAAGAGGCTGAATCATGGTACTTTGTGAGCGGGGAACCCGTGTCACCCAAACAGGTCATCCGCTCTACTCCCAAAATCGGGCGCAATGACCCATGCGTATGCGGCAGCGGGAAAAAATACAAGAAATGCTGCGGTCGATCGTCGAACAGCTGAGAAAGAGACTCGATAACAACCAGCTCCGCTGACATTCAGGCGATGCGATATTGGGGAGGAATCTGACTTGTCCGGTCAGCCACTTCAGGGAAAATAAATCGTGAGGTAGCACCGGCCTCCAAAACCGCTAAGGAAAAGAGCGTTGGGTCTTGAAAAGACCACAAAATCGGGACCGCACTGCCTATGATTGCAAAAACATTCGATTGATGCACACACGTCGATCAGTTCAGGAATTTTTCCTTGATTATCTTCCCAGCTGCCCTCAGCGCCTCTTCTCGGGAGTTCACGTGTCCTTCGAGTGCGAGCAACTCAATGGCGGCAAGTAGATCCTTGAAGAAGGGAGAAGGCGAAAGCCTGAATTGTTCAATTAAGTCGTTTCCATCAATGAACGGAAGCTTTTTATTTCTAGGAATGAATTCATCTTGGTATATTGAGATAATCTGTCTGACGAGGGATACAAGCGGGCTCCCGGACAGCTGGCATACACGGTCAGAGGCGAGGTTGTAGATAAGCAACGCATAGAGATTGTCTCCGAATTCACGCAGCAGTCCGATGATAACGGATTTGTTGTCGGTGTTTAACGCGGTGACAACCTTGCTATTGGATAATATCATGCGGACGAATTTAATTTCCGTCCATGACAGTTTGAGTCTTTGGGTAACTTGCTCTGCTCTTTCTCCATCCTGAAGAAGCACCGCCAACTTGAGGCAGAATGTCCTGTGTCCTTCAGCGAAATAGTCCCAGATCGGCGAGTTCTTGCCGGGGAAATAGAGTGGCAGGTTCCTCAGGATATGTTCCATATAACCGTATGACTGGCGGACGTGATGCCACGACTCCGGCGAGAATTCCGTCAATTCGGAGAATAGATGATAGAGGAGACCGTTTTTTTCCATCTCCTTGATTGCAGAATAAGAGTCATCAACCATAAGAATACATCTCAACTCCTCGGCTATGCGCTCTACAGCCGCATTCGTGATCAGGGCTGCATGGGTTTTCACAGCCGTAGAGGTATGGACCTCTATCGTGAAGTTGAGGGTTGCCGAAAAACGATGTACCCTGAGGAGTCTCAAGGGGTCGTTGATAAGGTTTTCCTCAGAAACCATCCTGATGATGCTGTATTTCAGGTCGCGCCATCCGTCGAAGGGATCAATGACAATGTCTGTAAGGGTAGATCGGGATATGCCCATTTCTTTTATTTCCGATATTTCCGACAGCGGGATCGCCATTGCGTTTACGGTGAGGTCCCGATCGGAGAGGTCATCTTCGATCGATGCTCCGCGCATCGCGCAGAGATCGATGTATGCATGGTCTTTAACGATCCGGACGATGCCGAAATCTTTGTCGAGGAGAACGAAGGAGCCACCGGCAACAGCAGCAAAGGACCTGCCGATATCTATCGCATTGCCGCTAACGGCGACATCAACATCTTTTATCTCACGGCCCAAAAGTATGTCCCTGACCGCACCGCCGACTAGAAACGCATCAATGGGAATGCCGTTCCCCTTTGCGAAATCGGAAAAGAGTTGCAGGAGCATTAGCATATCATTTCCTTGATTTCGATCTCTGTATGGAAACTTTCACCTGAAGGCCTCTCTTTGTGGAATAATGATTATGTACTATAATAAAACAATAGCTGATTAAATAAAAGGAGATACAACTATGAGGGGTTCTACTATATTGCTGGCAGCGGGTTTGATAATAGCTGCGGGATGTTTTTCGACTGTCGATGCCAGTACATATGAGGCCTGCATTCCATGCCATAATGGTCGCAACGCCCCCGATCTCAGGGGTAAATTTTCATCCACCAACGAGCTGATACGCGCAGCAAAACACGCGAAGAGCCCGCTAATGTCAAATATACAGGTGAACGAGCCTCTTTTGCGTGCAGCGGCAAAAGACCTCGGCCTGCAGTAACGGGTCTATCACTATTGGGAAGGGGAGTCTCCGTAACACTCCAAGTCTGGACTGGGAATAGCAGAAACTAAGGGCTCGACTCGCGGCTTGAGTGATCAATCCTTGCATTTATGCTGGGGAGGATGTTGAAAGATACTTCTCGGGGTTTGAGCTGATACAAGCGAGCATGACGGATTTGTAATATGCATCAGGCATCGCATGACGCAGGGTTTCTGCCAGGGCATCTGCTGCTTCGGTGATGACCATAGAACCGCCGAGCAGCCTACCATGCATATCCGCTAATCCTTCCCGGGTAGAAACCGATGTTGCCGGGACTTTCGCTGCCTTGATAGAGTCTGAGACGATGATAATCCGAGACGGGTTCTTGACCCTGAAGATCAGTTCGAGAGTCCCTGGATGCAGATGGAATGGGTCTGCGATTACCTCGATATAGACATCCGGGTCTAAAAGACCGTATCCGGCGATGCCCGGTTCCCTGTGGTGGTATGGACGCATAGCATTAAACAAATGTGTTATACCTTTTGCCCCTGCTTTATGAGCGGCTTGGGCCTCGGAATATGTCGCATTGGAATGGCCCATGCTCGCAATGATTCCCCTGGCTGAAATCCTCTTTATGAGATTTAGTGAGCCGTCGAGTTCGGGTGAGATCGTGATGATCCTGATCATGTCCTCAAATCCTTCGATCAACTGCCCAAGATTGTAATCTGTCGGATCAATAAAGGTTATTGCATTGAGGCTGCCGCATTTCAATGGGTTTAAAAATGGCCCTTCGAGATGCACACCGATAATCCGTGCCGGGTTACGGTTTTCGGCAGCACCATATTTTAGATTGTAGAATTCCGGCTTGAGGACGGGCTCAGAAGCCTGCGCTTCCATAGCTTTTTTTATCAATGCCAGATTGTCTCGCATTACCCTGGTAGTCGCGGGATAGACCGTAGGAACAATTTCGGTAACGCCATATGAACCGTGGATTTCCGCGATCTTCAGGATATGTTCGATATCGGTTGTCCTCGTATCGTAACCGCCGATACCGTGAGTATGGACGTCGATGATTTTCATAAAAATATCATAGCATAGAGTCGTGGGATTGAAAACACGATAGGCTTTCCGATATCATGCACTCAGGATGAAGCTATGACTGAAAAAGAATTGATCACTATGGGACAGTGGTCGGCTGAAACTCTGGAGACCCTCATGAAGGAAGCTGGATCAATCGATGACCCGGGTGATCGCATCGAATTTCTCTCCCGCAGGTTTTTAGGAATGCTTTATCAGGAATCTACTCTGATAGGCGACCAGAAAAGAAAAGAGATACTGGTCATAAACCTTGAAGCTCTCGATTGTTTTACTTTTATCGACTATGTAGAGGCGATGAGACTTTCGTCATCGTTTTCAGAATTCAGGGAAAGCCTGAAAAAAATAAGGTATCGAGGCGGAGTTGTCTCTTTTGAAAACCGGAACCACTTCTTCACCGATTGGGTCAACTTTAATCGTGATCATATCGAAGATATCACCGACGCTATCGGACTTCGCAATACAAGAACTGTACCTAAAATACTCAATCTGAAGGAAGAGGGCACCTGTTTTCTGGCGGGGATAGAGCCGGTGCATAGAGACATCAAGTATATCCCTTCATCCTCACTGGATAGTCAGGTGGTCGGAGGGCTGAAGACAGGTGATTATATCGGCATATATTCCGAACGCGACGGGCTTGACGTTTCTCACGTCGGGATTTTCATCAGAGTGGGAAGATCATCCTTTCTGAGACATGCCTCTTCATCAAAAGAAATCAAACAGGTTGTCGATGAGGCTTTTATGGAATATGTGAGAAACAAGCCAGGGATCATTATATTGAGAGCGCAAGTGTCAGGGAAGGGCACGTCCCGGGCAGACTGACCGTCCAGTTAATCCCCCTCGTGCTTCAATGCCAGGATTGTATCCTTGAGTCTCCAGAGTATGATCAGCCCGGGAATCCCTGAAAGGGTTGCGATGAAGAAAAAGGCCGGCCAACCGACCGACATGACGAGATACCCCGAAGTCGGAGCAATGAGTATTCGACCTAATGCCGCAAGGGATGAAAGCATTGCATACTGAGTTGCGCTGAATCGCTGGTTGCAGATCGTCATTATAAGCGCCACAAAGGCCGCTGTGCCCATGCCGCTGGTCAGGCTTTCGAAAGCTACGGCAAAGATAAGCATCTCGTAACTTTTCCCTATCAGTGCAAGACCCGAGAACGAAAGATTCGAAACCGTCTGTAAGATGCCGAAGTAGAGCAGCGAGCGGAAGAGGCCGAGCTTTACCATCAGGGTTCCGCCAAAAATGGCCCCGAAAATAAGCGAAGCCATTCCGAGCCCCTTATTGATGGTGCCGACCTCGGTGGCTGTAAAGCCTATCCCCTTTATGAGGAATGCTGTTATCAAGGAAGTGGAATAGGCATCGGCTAATTTGTATAGCATGATCAGGACAAGCAGCGAGACTGCCGACGATCTGGTAAAGTAGTCTTTGAGAGGTCCCCAAACCGCTTCTTTCAAGCTTCGCGGCGGGACAACGGAAAGGGCGGGTTCCTCTGCAATCACAGCCGCTATAAGTCCTATGCCCATTACTCCGGCCATGAAGAGATATGTGTTTCGCCATCCGATCTGGTCGGAAAGCACTAGGGCAAATGCCCCCGATACGATTAGGGCTATTCTGTAACCCATGACGGAGACTGCTGCACCGACCCCCCTTTCTTTTTCATGAAGAACGTCGGTGCGGTATGCGTCAATGACAATGTCCTGAGAGGCCGAAGAAAAGGCGACCACCAGGGCAAGCACTGCTAAAAGGACGGGGGCTTGGGATGGAGCGCTGAAGGCCATGGCGCATATGCCCAGGACCAGGGAGAGCTGGGTTAAGATCATCCACCCTCGTCTTCTGCCGAGGAAAGGTGGAACGAACCTGTCCATTAGCGGCGACCAGAGAAACTTTATGATATAGGGCAGGCCCACGAGAGAAAAAATGCCGATAGTGCGGAGGTCTATGCCGTCTACCGCCATCCACGCCTGCAGCGAGCCTCCAGTCAACTGAAAAGGGAGACCTGAGGAGAAGCCGAGAAGGGTGACAACGGCTATGCGTCGGTTCTTGAAGACCTGGACATATGGGGAAAGATCAAGCTTTATGTCGACACCTCGGGTATATGGATGGGAAGCTTTCCAGTAAAAGTACTTGCTCCGCGCAAACAATTCAGAACTGCATGCTGTGCTTGTATTGTCGGGTCGTAAGCTGCAATCAGGACATCGGCATCCTTAAAATATCGTAACACATAAGGGCTTCCGAAGGAGACGACGATGGACCTCCGCGCCCTTCTGAGAAGGCCAGTTAATTTCAGCCTCTCCTCATTGCTGATCCCCGATGATCCCTTCCAGGCAGCAACACTCGTAAAGATTGCAATCAGCAAGATATTCGAATCGCCAGAAGGAGAGAAGAAGTCCTTTAGCGGAGTGATCTCGAAATGTTTACTCTCTCCCGAAAAAACAATACGAACTCCGCTGGAATCGTACAAAGGCAAAAGCCCTTGAGCACTTTTGATCAATGTGATTGCTTTTTGGGAGATCATTTTCGACAGGACCGCATGCCGCTCAAAATCGATCGCTGGAGCGGCGCCATGATTAAGGACCGCCTTCGCATCGATGATCTTTTTGACGATAGCGTCAAGAATTCCGGGATCAAGCTTTTTTTCTTTGAGCGCTAACAGCAACTCTACAGCCATCGCATTAGGATTGTCAGGATGCAGGAGGATATCGGCACCGGCCTTTAGGCACTCCAGGCCAACATCGCCGAACTCCCTGAGGGCATGCATATTCAGGGCATCGGTAAGCACCAGACCTGTAAAACCCAGCTCATCTTTTAACAGGCCTGTTATGATTTTATGTGAAAGGCTAGAAGGTCTTGAATCGAGAGCAGGCACACTTAAGTGTCCGATCATAATACTGCTTACTTTTTCTTTAATGGCCATGCGAAAGGGGAATAAATCCACACTGATGAGATCGTCTCTATTATTGCGAATCACTGGCAGCGCAATATGGGAGTCGGTTGATGTATCGCCATGCCCGGGAAAGTGTTTAGCGCAGCTAATAAGACCTTTACCTTCGAGTATTCTGATATAGTTGAAACCGAACCATGCTGTTAGTTCAGGATCATCCGAGAAGGCGCGCGTGCATATGATCGGATTATCAGGATTCCTGTTTACGTCAAGGACCGGGATGAGCGGCATATTGATACCGATGTCTCTTGCCTCGGCAGCTGTTGCTTCGATTGTCTGATGAAGCAGAGTGAGATCTTGTTGTTTTATCCGGTCGATAGCCGCGGCAAAGGCCATGTGGGAAGGGAAGGAAGTCATTCCCTGAACCTGCTGCCCTACACCGCGTTCAATGTCTGCAGCGATGAAAAGCGGGATGCGAGAGAGAGACTGCAACTCGGCTAGAAATTTTTTTATTTCCTCCCTGACGCCGCCAAAGAGAATGAACCCGCCTATTCCCTTTTCAATCAGTTCAAATTGCCTCTGCCGGTATTTGGCATCGGAGATCTGCGCACCTTCAAGCCTGCTGATGATCACCTGATAGACTTCTTTCTCATGATCGTCAGGGAAAGCCGGCATATGTAGTTCGGTCATGACGAAAAGTTTATCAGATTCTTTGTCTTTCAGACAATAAACTGTGGTATATTAAACCTAAATGGGGGGAACATGAGTGATTCGTTCCAGTTTTTTCATAAAGCTATCGTCGATCATCTAATCTATTCGATCGCCAAGGACCGTTATTCGGCCACTGAGAGGGACAAATTCATCAGTTTTTCTCTTTCTGTCAGGGATCTTCTCATCGAGCGCTGGATCAACACCCAGCAACATTATTATAACTGTAATGCCAAGAGGGTTTATTATTTGTCCCTTGAATTCATGATGGGCAAGCTGCTTGAAAGCAACATCACTAACCTCGGTCTTGTCGATGATTACCGTTATGCGGCGAATGTCCTCGGGATGACTTATGATGAACTTGCCGATCTTGAAGAGGATGCTGGTCTCGGCAACGGCGGACTGGGAAGGCTTGCCGCCTGCTTCCTTGATTCGATGGCAACTCTTGGTTACCCTGGATATGGTTATGGCATCCGCTACGAATACGGGATATTTTCTCAGCGCATAAAGAACGGTTACCAGATCGAAGCACCAGATAGCTGGCTCAGGTATGGCAATCCATGGGAAATCCCGCGCCCCGAAGTGCTCTCTCCTGTAAAGTTTTATGGTAATGTCAAGACTCTCATCGGCAGTGACGCAAGGTTGCGCATGCAATGGGTTGACACCGAGGATGTCATGGCCATGGCATATGACTATCCGGTGCCCGGCTTTAAGAACGATACTGTGAATACTCTCAGGCTATGGGCGGCGAAATCATCGAGGGAGTTCAATCTCGAATACTTCAACAGCGGAGATTACGTGAAGGCAGTTGAGGATAAGACGGTAAGCGAGAACATTTCAAAGGTGTTGTACCCCGATGACCAGTCGGTCGCCGGTAAGGAATTGAGGCTGAAACAGCAATTTTTCTTTGTGAGTGCCACGCTCAGGGACATCATACGGCGTTATAGGAAATTTCATCAAAAATATGATGAGTTCCCTGACAAGGTGGCAATCCAGCTTAATGACACACATCCTTCCATCGCTATTCCTGAACTAATGCGTATTCTGGTCGATGAAGACGATCTCGAATGGGATGATGCATGGAACATAACTACGAAGAGCTTTGCCTATACGAACCATACGATCCTACCCGAGGCGCTCGAGACCTGGTCAGAAGGACTGATGGGGCACCTGCTCCCCCGGCATATGCAGATAATACGTGAGATTGACAGAAGATTTCTCATTCAGGTTGGTGAGAATTTTAAGGATGAGCCTGACCGAAGGATGAAAATGTCTGTTATAACCGGAGACGGCGAACGATGGGTCAATATGGCGCGCCTTGCTATTGTAGGAAGCCATGCGGTAAACGGAGTGTCGTGGCTCCACACAGAGATATTGAAAGAAAACGTTTTCCCCGACTTTCATACCATGTACCCCGGCAAGTTCAGGAACGTGACTAACGGCATCACGCCCCGTCGGTGGCTCATAGAAGGCAATAGGCGGCTTTCATGCCTGATAACCGAAGTTATCGGCGAAAAGTGGATGAAAGACCTCGATGAACTGAAACGAATCGAACCTTTCGCCGACGATTCAGAATTCCGGAGCCGTTTTCGCAAGGTAAAAGAGGCGAACAAAACCTCGCTCTCGGGACATCTCGAAAAGACATCGGGACTCTCGATCCCGCCAGACTTTCTGCTGGACTGTCAGGTCAAGAGGTTTCACGAATACAAGCGTCAGCTCCTCAATATCTTCCACATCATTACTCTGTATAATCGTCTCCGGGATGGAAAAGACGATGGGCTGTTCACTCCGCGGACAGTCCTCTTTGCGGGAAAATCAGCGCCGGGCTATTATTTGTGCAAACTGATCATAAAGCTGATTCACAATGTAAGCGAGGCAATCGAAAGAGATCCCAGGACACGTTCGCTGCTTAAAGTGGTTTTTGTCCCGAATTACGGCGTGACTCTTGCCCAGAGAATCATGCCGGCCGCCGAGCTTTCGGAACAAATCTCGACGGCTGGCTTTGAGGCCTCCGGCACAGGGAACATGAAGTTCGCATTGAACGGTGCCCTGACGATCGGGACTCTTGACGGAGCGAATGTGGAAATACGCGAAGAGGTGGGAGAGGATAATTTTTTCCTTTTTGGGCTGACCGCCGGAGAAATCATGGAGATGAGGCATGGATATAATCCCCATCATTACTATGAGAAAAATCCAGTGTTGCATCGAATAATCAACCAGCTTCTGGAAGGATATTTTTCTCCCGATGATACGGCCCTTTTCCATCCAATAGTCAGGACGCTCCTCGACGGAGACCGGTTTTTTGTCCTCGCTGATTTTGAATCCTATATTCATTGCCAGGATGATGTGGCGCTAGCTTACGGGGACAAAGAGCGTTGGACGAAAATGGCTATTCTTAATATGGCGCGTTCGGGGAAATTCTCAAGCGACCGGGCGATCAATGAATACGCTGATAATATCTGGCACATTTCCCAGATCACGCCTCCTTAATTTGTGAGATATCGTCTTTCCGAAGGGTTCGTCCTGAAATGGCTCGAAATCCCGTCTCTCTATGACATAAAGAAAGACGAACTGTATGAGCTTGATGACGGGGCTTTCTGCTATCTGAGGGAGTGCACGACTCTGGAAGGGGGCGATCCAAATGAAGCTGAGACTGAATTTATCGAGTATTGCCTCTCTGAAGGGATATTAACCACAAATCCTGTTGCTATAAAACGGCCACCTGTTAACTTGTCTCCAGCGCCCTCATTGCGTTATCTCGAACTTCAAATTACCGACAAGTGCAATCTGAGGTGCCGGCATTGTTACATTGGAGTTCCACGAAATAGGGAACTGACAATTCCGCAATTGAAATCCGTGCTTGATGAGTTCGAAAACATGCAAGGACTCCGCCTATTGATTACTGGCGGCGAACCGCTGATGCACAGCCATTTTGAGGAGGTCAATGCTCTCTTGCCTGAATATGCGTACAGAAAAATATTGTTTACCAACGGTCTTCTGCTTGATCAAAACCTTTTAAGTAAACTGCATGTTGACGAGATACAGTTAAGTATCGACGGAATGGAGCACGGTCACGATACACTCAGGGGAAAAGGAACTTTTCGGAAGGTAATCAAGACTGTTGAGATGGCTCTTGGTTTTGGAATGCCGGTTTCGGTTGCGACCATGGTACACCGTGAGAATCAGACCGAGTTCGATGAGATGGAACATCTTTTTCAAGGGCTTGGCATCCGTGATTGGACTGTAGATGTGCCCTGCCCGGAAGGGAGATTTAAAGATAATGACATGCTTCAGGTGACTCCCGCGATCGGCGGCAAGTTTCTCGATTATGGATTCGGCGGGGGATTGCATGGCGGCGGCGAGGGTTTTGGGTGCGGTCTTCACCTTGCAGCGGTGCTCGCTGCGGGGGAAATCTGTAAATGTGCATTTTATTCCCACAGACCTGCTGGAACCATCGGCAAAGGGCTAAGTGATGCCTGGAAGCGAATTACGCCGGTGAACCTGCAGGACCTTGAGTGCGCCCGATTATTGTGCGGGGTGATTGATGATTGCAGAGGGGGATGTCGTTATCGCGCCTCCATGATTTCGGGTAAAGATAAGGAGGGAATTGACATGGTTGCAGGCATAGAGCGTGACCTTTACAAATGCTTTCATTATGGTATAATTAAATAAAAACGGGCATGAAGCCTGTCAATACCCTAAGAAGGGGGAAACCCGATGATCATCAAAAAAGTTTCTAAAAAAGTGTCACTGACCTGCAAGTGTAAAGGTTCTTGCTGAGCATTTAAGACTATCGCAGTCAAGTCACATGGGGTCCGATGGGACCCCATTTATTTTAGGATTCTGAATCAGACCCCGGGGTGATATTATTATGGCGGTAAAATTAGCTCTTTCTTTATTTCTACTTTTTTTTGTGACTGTTTTTGTCTCCGTTTCATGCAGTGCAGCCGAAAAAATACAAACCTCGGGTGGCACGACTGAAAATCTTCCAATCCCTGTCCAGCAGAAGGCAGATATTGAATACCTGCTTGGATACGAAAATGAGATCAACGGTAAGTGGGAAGAAGCGCTGAACAATTACGCGAATGCGCTCAAATTCGACCCGTCATCGGCTTACCTCAAGACCCAGACCGGACGCATGCTGGTGAAATTGGACAGAATAACGGAAGCGATTGTAAGGCTGGAGGAAGTTCTTAAAGAAAGTCCTGATTATGTTCCCGCAATGATGTACCTTGGAGAACTCTACAATTCGCAGAAGAGAGTTGATGATGCCATCGCCATGTATGAAAGGGCCTTGAAGATTGAACCGGAAAAGACCGAGACACTTCTCTTCCTCGGGGTTCTCTATGCTTCGAAGCATGATTTCGAGAAGGGCCAGAAATTCTTCCAGCAAGTCCTTGATAAGGCTCCTGATAATCTCATGGCTATCTATTATCTTGGTACGATCTATGTAGAAAAAAAGAAATATGAGGCTGCCGAGGAGCAGTTTAAAAAAATTATCGAGATCAACCCATCTTTTGAGGCGGCATATCTAAACCTCGGGCTGGTGAATGAGATAAAGGGCAATCTAAAGGTAGCGGAGGAGTATTATCGGAAGGCTTTGGAGTTGAATCCCCAGGATGTCTTTATTAGGGAGCGACTCGCCCAGTTGTATATTTCAGGGAAGTCATACGACAAGGCGGTCAAGGAACTTGAAGAGATCGCCAGAAATATCCCCAATGTAGACATTCATGCCAAGCTTGGAATGCTCTATCTTCAGGAACATGAGTATGACAGGGCTGTTTCTGAGTTTAGGCTTGTCACGACTGCCAAGCCTGATGATATTGCTGCTCACTATTATCTGTCCCTTGCCCTTGATGAACTGAAACGCTATGATGAGGCAATCGTTGAACTTAAGAAGATACTTGTCCTGGATCCAAAGAACTTAAATGCCTTCCTGACGCTGGCGTTTATCTACACGAAGCTGAACCATCTTTCTGATGCTGCGAAGGTCTACGAGGAACTACTTACCTTCGATCAGACGAAACCTGAGATTTTCAGCCAGCTTGGTAACATTTATATTCAGGCGAAGGATTACAAGAAGGCCGAAGAGGTTTTAAAAAGGGGACTCGATCTCTTCAAAGACAATGATGAGCTCTATTTCACTGCGGCAGTCCTGGACGAGAAGACTGGCCATTTTGATGATATGGTTGCCTCTCTGAAAAAGGTGATTGAGATCAACCCGAAGCATGCAGATGCCCTGAATTATCTTGGATTCAGTTACGCGGACAAGGGGATTCATTTGCAGGAGGCACTGTCCCTTATTCAGAAAGCGCTCGATCTCAAACCTGACAGCGGCTATATTATCGACAGCCTCGGTTGGGTTTATTTCAAGCTCGGCAAACAAAAGGAAGCACTCAAGTATCTCAGGAAAGCCCTCGGATCGGTCAATGACGATCCTGTTCTCTATGAGCATCTTGGCGATGTTTATGAGGCGATGGGAAATCCCAACGAAGCGCTCGATGCATGGAACAATGCCTTAAAGTTCCATGAGAAGGAAGAGGGAGTCAAGGAGAGGGTTGAAGAGAAGATTTTAAAGCTCAAAGCAAAACACAATATTAAATGACGCATTCTTTACCTGAATGATCTGCGAAATGTCGTTATGATCACTCTGACCCCGCCCGCCAAGATAAATTGGTCGTTATATGTCCTTGACAAGAGAGACGACGGATATCATAACATCATTTCACTTATGCAGTGCATCGATCTTCATGACACTATCACCCTTGAGCCGTCTTCAGCTATCGAGCTTTATTCGGATATGAAAATCCCAGCTGAGCAGAACCTCATCTTCAAAGCTGCCCTCGCCCTTAGAGAGGTTGCTGGAACAACCCAGGGGGCGCGGATATATTTGACAAAGGAGATCCCCTCAGGTGCTGGCTTGGGAGGGGGCAGCAGTGATGCCGCCTATGCGCTAATCGGTTTGAACAGATTATGGGGATTGAAATTGGAAACTAATGTGCTCAAGCGGATTGGAGTCACGCTTGGATCCGACGTGGCGTTTTTTTTCGATAGTCCAGCTGCGCTGGCTCAGGGTCGAGGCGAAATGCTGTGTCCCGAACATATTTCCAGTTCTCGAACGCTGCTGCTCATCAAACCCGAAGCCTCAATTCCGACAGCTTGGGCGTATAAGGCAATGGCGGACTCGAGAGGCACTAAAAGCACCATCTCAGATTTGACAAATACTGAGGAAAAGCTTAATAATATCAAGCTAATTGTTGAAGTGTTGAATAATGGGCCTCTTTCGCTCCTTCGGTCTCTTCTGCACAATGACTTTGAAAAGGTTGCGATGGAGAAGCATCCTGTTATTGGTGAAATTAAGGAGAGGCTTTTGGCGGCAGGGGCTTCAGTCGCACTCCTGAGCGGAAGTGGTTCAGCAGTATTCGGCCTATTTGAGGATAGGGAGAGCGCCCATAAGGCGTCTCAACTTTTTTCCCCATACTGGCGCAGGGTGGTGAATACACGGTAATCGTTGTTTTAAAAGGTTAGAATACAGGATGAAAGAGTGAAAAATAGTGAATCTAGAGATAGCATGATCCCTGATTCCTATCCTCTGTGTCCTAAATGGGGCGTCGGCAAGCGGTAAGCCAGCAGATTTTGGATCTGCCACTCCCAGGTTCGAATCCTGGCGCCCCAGTTATAATCGGTTTTAGCAAGCTTTTGAGACTTAAAAAATTTTGGAGGGAAGTAAAATGCCTAACGGTATTCAAATTCTTACTGGCAACGCAAACAGGGAGCTTGCAAGAAGAGTCAGCGAGTATATCGGCATCCCTTTGACCGATACTACAGTGACAACTTTCAGTGACGGCGAACTTATGGTTCAGATCAATGAAAATGTGAGGGGCTCTGACATTTTCGTAATTCAGCCTACGTGCACGCCGGTAAGTAATAATATCATGGAGTTGCTTCTCGTAATCGACGCGCTCAAAAGGGCGTCGGCAAGTAGAATAACGGCGGTCATTCCATATTACGGTTATGGGAGACAGGACCGGAAGGTCCAACCTCGTGTTCCTATATCGTCCAAACTAGTTGCCGATTTACTGACGGCTGCCGGGACGAACCGGGTATTGACGATAGACCTGCATGCAGGACAGATTCAGGGTTTTTTCAACATACCGGTTGATCATCTTTACGCGGCGCCGGTTTTGTACGATTTTTTAAAGAAATGTGAATTCAACGAACTGGTGATCGTCTCTCCCGATGCGGGCGGGGTTGAAAGGGCGAGATCCTTTGCCCGAAGGCTCAACGCCTCTCTTGCCATAATCGATAAACGTCGGGAAGTCGCCAATGTTTCCAAAGTCATGCATGTTATTGGAGATGTCAGAGGCAAGGATGCCATTATTCTTGATGATATGATCGATACTGCGGGGACGACGACTCAGGCAGCGCAGGCCTTGATCGACGGCGGTGCACGGAGGGTTATGGCAGCATGCACGCATGCAGTGCTTTCGGGGCCAGCTATCGAGAGAATCAATGCCTCGCCACTCGAAAAGGTAATAGCCACCGATACTATTCCACTTAGGGAAAAGATGGCGATTTGCAGCAAGCTGGAGGTCTTATCGATATCGAAACTTCTAGGGGAAGCCATAAAGAGGATCCACGACGAAAGCTCAGTGAGTTCCCTTTTTTCATGATAGAAAAACCAAATAGAAAAACCAAGCATGTGATGCTATATTTGAGGAGGAATTATGGAAAGATTTAGTCTTAACGTAGCAAAAAGAGAGGCGAGAGGCAAAGGTGGAGCGCGGAGCCTAAGGCGAAGCGGATATACACCTGCAATTGTGTACCGGGGGGGCGCATCTTTGCCGGTGCAGATTGCGGCAAAAGAGTTGTCCCAGTTCATCAACAAGACTGCCGGTGAGCAGGTGCTTGTGAACCTCGATTTGCCGGAGGGGCAGAAGCAGGCTATTGTCAAGGATTATCAGGTTGACCCGCTTCTGGGGGAACTGCTTCATGTGGATTTTCAAGAAATATCCGCTACCGAAGAGATTGAGATTGCGGTTCATATCGTCACAACTGGCGAAGCAATAGGAGTCAAGAGAGATAAGGGTATATTGCAGTACGGCATCAGGGAAATCGAGATTGAGTGTCTTCCCGACAAGATCCCCGGCCATGTCACCGTGGATGTTAGTAATCTCTTAATAGGCCAGACAATTCATGTCAGCGACCTGAAGCTCGAAGAGGGTATCAGGGTCATCACGGATCCCGGAAAAATGATCGTTACCGTCACGGCGATCAAGGAGGAAGTTGTTGTGGAACCTGAAGCGGTTGCTGTTGAGGTTGTCGAGCCGGAAGTCATAAAAAAGGGCAAGAAGACCGAGGAAGCTGCCGGATAGAACCTTACCGGAAATGTTGAAGCTCTGAAGATAACGCATCTTCTTCAGAGCTTCCGTTTTTAAGGCGCCCAGACGACTGTTGCTTATGCAAACCGATTCTACAAATTTGTGGATTATTACCGGCCTTGGCAATCCGGGCGAGAAGTACTCAGCAACGCGCCATAATGTCGGTTTTATGGTTCTTGAAAGGCTCTCCGACGCATTTCGTGTCCCGCTTGCCGTAAGGGACGGCTATTCCCTCGGAAAAGGCAGTATCGATGCTACTCCGGTAGTACTGCTTAAACCACTCACCTATATGAATTTAAGTGGTGTTGCCGTCAGGAAAGTACTGAAGAAGTTTAATCTCATCCGGGAAGGGGAGGTCGGTAATTTTATTGTTATCCATGATGACCTCGATCTTGAGCCTGGCGTCGTGAAGATAAGACTCGCTGGGTCGTCGGGCGGACACAAAGGCATCGAGTCTATTATTAGGGAAATCGGCACAAAGAAATTTGTCAGAATCAAGATTGGCATCGGAAGAGATAGAGAGATGCCTGTCGATGAATATGTGCTGCGCCGCTTCAAGGCCTCAGAAAAAAAGGTCATCGAAGATGGTATAATAAAAGCTATGGATGCTGTTGAGTCAATTATAACCGGCGGCATTGAAAAGGCGATGAATACCTGCAACAGGACTGCCAAGACGCCCCCCCTCCGAACAGAATGAATATTTTTATAAGAGACGTCTTGGAAGAGCAGGTTGAGGCCGACATTCTCATCCTTCCGTTCTTCGAGGATTATGCTACTGACAGCTATTCGGGCCTCGACCTTATGGTCAACGGCGTCATATCCAGGAGCATTAACAGCAGAGATTTTATTGGCAGGCATGGGCAGAACATGCTGCTTCCTGTGAACAACATCAATTCCTCAAGAATACTTCTGACGGGCTTAGGCAAGAGGCAAGGACTCTCTCAAGAGAAGATCAGGCAGGCGGGAGCAAAAGCCTTCTCAGAATTGAAAGAGCTGGGTATGGTTAAGGTGGCGGTGTCCACAAGGATATTCGCTTATCTCCCTGGTGAGGTCCACTTTGCGCAGCAACCGATATTCTATTTCCTTGAGGGAGGGCTCCTCGGCATTTACTGTTTCGAGAAATATAAGACGACGCATGACAATGGCAAGCTAGAGAAAGCTATGTCATCAATCACTGTCCTCGATGACGACAAGACGCTTCCTGTTGTATGGCTTCAGACCCTCGTTTCAGCCACGTTTCTTGCCAGGGATTTGGTCAATACACCCTCCAACGATATGACACCGACTGCCATGGCAAGTATTTCAAAGTCTCTTATAGGGAAAAGAGTAACTGTGCAAATCCTCGAAAGGCGGGAAATCGAGAAGGAAAAAATGGGTGCCTATCTTTCGGTAACAAAAGGTTCCAACGAGCCGCCGAAATTCATTATTATCGAATATAAGGGCGGGAAAGGCAGGCCGCTCGTGCTTATCGGCAAGTCGGTCACCTTCGACAGTGGAGGGCTTGATATCAAGCCAGGCGACGGGATGGAAAAGATGAAGTACGACATGGCAGGCGGTGCTGCCGTCCTCTCAGTGCTCAAGGCGATATCCACAATGAAGCTGCCGGTAAATGTTATCGGAATCCTGCCGGCGGTCGAGAACCTCGTTGGGGGCAGCGCATCGAGGCCGGGGGATGTTGTCGGGACGATAACGGGAAAGACCGTCGAAATCATCAGCACCGATGCCGAAGGCAGACTGACACTTGCAGATGCCATCGGTTATGCAATAAAATATAAGAAGCCGGGTGCGATCATAGATATTGCCACACTTACGGGAGCATGCAGCATGGCATTCGGCAATGAAGCCATCGCAATGATGGGTACTGATAAAGTACTCATGAACCGGCTGAGGGCAGCTTCAGAAGAGGTCTATGAAAGGGTGTGGCCCATGCCTCTCTTTGAAGAGTATAAGGATTACTTGAAGAGTGATATCGCGGATGTCAAGAATGTGGGGGGCAGAAAAGGGGCGCTTTCATCCTCGGCGTGCTTTCTCAGAGAATTTGTTGGTGAAACCCCATGGGTTCATCTCGATATCGCTGGCGCAGCCTGGAATGACAACGAAAGGCCTTACTCACCCAAAGGTGCTTCAGGTGTCGGAGTCAGACTGCTGCTGAATTTTTTAAAGGAGTCATAACCGTGCTATTTATCATGACCTTTATTGCTGTTCTCATCGTGCCTTCTTTTGCCTTTGCGTGGGGACCAATGACGCATATGTATCTTGGAAACGAAATCTTTTCTTTTGCCCCTCTCATCCCCGCAGGTGTCATGGCGCTCCTGCGTAAATACCGACAGGATTTTCTTTATGGTAATCTTATGGCTGATACTATATTGGGGAAGAAATATCTTCCAGATGACAAGAGTTCACACAGTTGGGAACTGGCTTTCAATATGCTTGAACAAGCAAAGAGAGGCCCGGAAAAAGCGTTTGTCTACGGATACCTGAGTCATTTGGCCGCCGATACCGTTGCCCATGAAACTCTGACTGAGGACATGAAAGACATGGGACATACATGGGTGGAGCTGAAAGCAGACAGTGTTATCGATAAGGTTTACTGGCTGCAATACGTCACGATGAGCAAAACAATGAAAAAGAGACATGAGCTGTTTCTCGAGGGCTCAGTTGAGAGCTTTCTCTTCTCTTTTAAGACCAACAAAAGAATATATAAATCGATTGTCTTCCTTTCTTTTCTGAACAAGAAAAGAAAGAGAGGGATAAATAAGAAACAGATCGAGAGTCTCCATAAAGATTCCATCCTCCGGATGCTTGATATCCTCAGGAACGGTAGTGAAGCGGCTGCTGTCAAAAAGAGCCCGCTGTGAGCGTGCCACAGTCATTGTCAATTAACTTCTTAATAGAGAACCCCTACAAATCCTTTTTTTTGACCACCTGAGCTGGACGTATCGATACCATGTTCGATAAGAATTATCTCTCTCCGTCTGATGCGCTAATGATGATCCTTGAATTGTTGCCGCCGAATCATACCATTACCGGGGCTCCCGAACGATTGAAGATCGAAGAATGTTATGGCAGGATTGCGGCGTCGGATATTATTTCGCGAGAAGACCTTCCGGGCTTTGCACGGTCTACAGTGGATGGCTATGCAGTTAGGTCTGCCGATACCTACGGTGCGAAAGAGACTTTTCCAGCATACATTAACGTTAACAATGAAGTATTCATGGGGGAAAGACCGATCTTTGAAATTGTGGCTGGCGAAGCCGCCAAAATGCCTACAGGTGGAATGATCCCGATTGGTGCCGATGCGGTAGTTATGCTGGAGCATGCTCAGGTTGTCTCTGATTCGATGGTAGAGGTCTTGAGGCCAGTATCCCCAGGTGAAAATGTGATACAGCGTGACGAAGATATCAGAAAGGGATCGGTAGTCATTCGCAAAGGTCATCGGCTAAGGGCACAGGATATTGGGGCCCTGGCAGGTATAGGTATAGCAGAGGCTGAGATATTCAGGAAGCCTTCGGTATCTCTGATATCAACCGGTGATGAGATCGTCCCTCCTGCCTCTCAGGTGAATCCCGGACAGGTGAGGGACATCAATTCTTTCACACTTGCAGGTCTTATTGCAGAGGAGGGCGGAATACCGCTGAAGAAAGGTATTTTCAGGGATAAGTACGACATTATACGGAACGCGGTACTTTCTTCGCTGGAATCTTCCGATATGGTTCTGATTATCGGGGGGACTTCGGTGGGGACGAAGGATACGACAGCCCAGATTATCGATGATATTGGAAAGCCTGGTGTTCTCTTTCACGGCGTTGCGCTCAAACCAGGGAAACCGTTGATCGGTGGGATCATCGATACAAAAACGGTGCTGGGGCTTCCCGGGCATCCTGCAGCGGCCGTCGTTTGCTTCGATCTTTTCATCAAGCCGATTATAAGAAGGCTATCCGGAATCAACGAAGAAAAAGATTTTCGCAAAACCCTCACAGCAACGATGGCGAAAGGCATTGCTTCTGCAGCGGGGAGGGAAGACCATATTCGCGTTTACGTTGAAGTGCGGGATGGTAAATATATCGCCTTCCCAATTCTGGGAAAATCGGGATTAATTACCACTCTGGTGAAGGCTGATGGTGTTGTTGCTATCCCTAGCAATAAACTGGGTCTTGACCATGGTGAGAGTGTGACAGTAAATCTTTTTTAGGAGGGGAATTGAGACTTGATCGATATAATTAAGAACTTGTTCAGCCATATCGGTAGGCCTGTTAACTTTATGGAAGTCTGCGGTACCCATACCGTGGCCATCTTCCGGCATGGCATCAGGAGCCTCCTGCCGGAGGGCCTGAGATTGCTGAGCGGGCCTGGCTGTCCGGTCTGCGTGACATCGATAAAAGATATCGATACTGCGATCGCCATTGCAAAAAAGGACGGTGCCATATTGACTACATTCGGCGATATGATGAGGGTGCCCGGAGGGAAGCAGTCGCTCATGGAAGTGAGGGCGGAGGGCGCTGATATAAGAATCGTTTACTCACCGCTCGATTCGCTGAAGATCGCCAGGGAGAACAAAGACAAGAAGGTCGTATTCTTCTCAGCAGGATTCGAGACGACCTCACCATCAACGGCAGCAACCGTCTCCGAGGCCGAGAGGATGGGGATACCGAATTTTTACCTTTACTCGGTGCACAAAGTAGTTCCTCCCGCGCTGGAGGCGCTGCTCCTATCGGAAGACGTCAGGATAGACGGCTTCATCCTGCCCGGGCACGTGAGTACTATCATCGGAACTAGTCCTTATAAATTCATTCCTGAAAAATACTTGATTCCTTGTGCGGTTACTGGGTTTGAAGCCAACGATATCTTGAGCGGCATAGCCATGTTATTAAAACAAATGATAGAAGGAAAGGTTTCTGTCGAGGTCGAATATAAAAGTGTCGTAAAAGAAGAAGGCAACCCGAAGGCAATACGATTCATCGATGATTTTTTTGAGATCTCTGATAGTTACTGGCGTGGTATCGGGATGATACCTGGTAGTGGACTAAGGCTGAGGGATAGGTGGCAGCACAGGAATGCAGAAGTGGTTTTTGATCTGGAAGTTCCGGACATCGCTGAGCCGAAGGGCTGCATGTGCGGTCTTGTGCTGAGGGGAATAAAGATGCCTTCTGAGTGTCCTCTTTTTGCGAAAGTCTGCAATCCCGATAAGCCGGTAGGTGCCTGCATGGTCAGTTCGGAGGGCAGTTGCGCGGCGTATTACCGATATCGGGACATATTGGAAAGCTAGCACCTATCGGATCTTAGCCGTGTCATAATGGATGGAGCAGCAAAGACTGTACTGACGACAGACTCCTACGAATGTTTAATCTGTGCCTCACTAAACAACAAGACAAACTTCTCGAAAATCTCTTGGTGAAAATGGTTAAGCATTTTCTCTTTCATTAATTTCAGAGCTTCAAAAGAAGATAATTTGGTTTTGTATGAACGTTCTGCAGTCAGAGCATCATACACATCGGCAATACAACATACGCGTCCATAGGTGTGGATTTGATTGCCCTTGAGCCCTCTTGGATATCCGGAGCCGTCTTCCCGTTCGTGGTGCTGCATAGCGATGATGCCGCACTCCTCAGATAGTTGATTCGTCTCTTGCAATATTTTATAACTCTGGTATGGATGGGTCTTCATCTGTCTCATTTCTTCCTCGGTAAGTCTCCCTGGCTTGTTGATAATCGCCGGATCGACGCGTACCTTGCCAAGGTCATGCAAAAAGAAACCGGCCCCAAGTTCATGCATGTTATGAGCATTGGAGTTTTTGAAGAGATTCTTGGCCAGCATTATTCCGAAAATGCCTACGTTGACTGAGTGAGTGTACGTATAAAAGTCATGGGACGTTATCTTGAGCAAATAGTAGGAAGTATCATCCTGGGAAAAGACCATATCGACGATGTCGGCTATCCCCTTCTTGGCCTCCCTTATGTTTTCAGCTTTCGGGTCATCTAAGAGTCTACCCATGAGTTCAATTGAAGACTTATAGACTACATCTGCTTTTTTCCCGGGGAGCATATTTTTATCATGGATTGCTTCCAGCAGCTCCGGAGGGACCAGTTTCCCAGATGCCCAATTTTGTGGGGGAATCATATCCTTGTCACCATGGTCTTTGTTCTCAGTATCGACTACAGCTACTGTCTTAGAGGTATCTATCTTGACCTCGTCAAACCCGCTATCGATAATGTTTTTTATTTGATCCTTCGATTTAATATCGAACTGGCCTTTCGCAAAGGGATGGTTTAACCATGACGCGGGTATTATGACATGCATGCCAACGCGCAAGTCTTTTGTTTTAATTTTCTTTATCATGGAAGTATTTTAAGGGACTAAAGCACTTCTTTCAATGCTGACACTATAAATGTACTGCAGCATACCCTGGATTCATCAGATTAGCTTTTCTTCTTGGTCTTCCCCGCAATAAGCACGCAAGGCCTGCGGGAAATTATAATGTTTACACCGTCGGCATCGAGTTTTTCTCTGATCAACTTCTCAGTCGATTCATGGTTAAACGGATCGACGACTTCAAGGGAAGTTACGCCACAGGCCCGGCAGAGTTCATCAAGAGAGACCTTTCCTCCCTCTTCGCCCTTTGCGGTTATTCCGGTCAGCGGAGTCGGTTGATGGCCAGTCATTGCCGTCGACGCATTGTCCATGACAATGACTAATATATTGGCCCTGTTGTATACAGCGCTGATCAGGGCTGGTATCCCTGAATGGAGAAATGTGGAATCGCCGATGACCGCCGCCACACGTTTCACTCCCTGCTTGGCGATCCCCGCTGCTTTACTGATGCTCGCTCCCATGCACAAGCAGGTGTCTAATGCCTTCAGGGGAGGGCTAGCCCCGAGCGTATAACAGCCGATATCTCCCGCGGTAAACGATGGGCCGGCAGCAACCAGGGATTTATAAAATTCCCTGTGTGGGCACCCAGGACACATAACCGGTGGTCTTTTAAGCAGATCGGGCATGTCGAGTCCCATGGGAGGAACTTTCCAGACATAGGGAGCGAGAGCGTCGGGACCAAGCTCGCCTTCACGGCTCAAATCACCGGAGATTTTGCCTTTTACCCGGGGGAAGTATTTCAGGGCAAGTTCCTCGACGATGGGCTCACCTTCCTCCAGTACCCATACCTCTTCCAATCCCTTGACAAATGCCTCGATCATATTTTCGGGGAATGGGTAAGTGGCTATCTTCATAAGAGCAAAGTCATTGCCATATTCCTGTGCATACATGGAGGTCACACCGCAGGCGATGATTCCCTTTTTCTGGCCATTCTTAACGATCTTGTTTAATCCGGAACTTCCGGCCCATGCGACCAGCATATCCTGCTTTTCATTAAGCACCTTATGCAATCTCACGACATTGCTCGGCACGGCAAGAAGACGCTCGGGATTTTTCTCGATGGACAGGGCGTTCTGCTGACGAGGTTTGTTAATTGTGACAGGAGAAGATGCATGTGATACCCGTGTGAGGGTTCGCACCATGACTGGGAGTTCAATCTTTTCAGATAGTTCAAACGCCGCTATCACCATATCCTTCGCTTCCTGTGCATCGGCGGGCTCGAGGCATGGTATCTTGGCGAATTGAGCGTAAATGCGTGAATCCTGCTCGTTTTGGGAAGAGTAGGCGCCGGGATCGTCCGCAACAACAAGCACCAGGCCGCCCCGTATGCCGAGATAGGCGGCAGTCATCAGGGGATCAGCCGCAACATTCAGCCCGACATGTTTCATCGAGCAGAGTGCCCTTTTGCCAGCATATGATGCGCCTATAGCTGTTTCAAGTGCAATTTTTTCGTTGATCGCCCATTCGGCCCCACCAGTAAATTTCTTAGCGAGATACTCGAGAATTTCAGTGGCCGGCGTGCCGGGATAACTGATCGCAAACGAGATGCCAGCCTCGATTGCACCCCGTCCTATCGCTTCGTTGCCTGAAAGCAGTACTTTTTTTAACGTATCAGTTTTTAACATGGTAGCTCCGTATCCGTAGTGAATGAGAAAAGATATTAATGAAAAGATTACCAGAAAAGAAGATCTTTTCTCAAATAAGGAGGCTGAATGAAAATGCTAATGATAAGATTAGAGTATTATCAGGATTTGCAGCTCGTGACTTCCTCAGCGATATTCTTTATCGGAGTATTTGTTTTCTCTGAAATAGCCTTGATGTCTTCGTATTCAGGGGTGGTTGTTACAATTTTCCCCTTTAAACGGGAGACTTTAACCCTTACGAAGCCGTATCGTGTCTTTATCCGTTTCACTTCCCTTTCAAGAATCTTTCTGTCAGCCCTATAAATGCGTATTCCGATTGTTGTGGTCTCGTTAAATAAAATATCTGCCATTTTATCGACATCATGTTCCCTGACGATTGCTGTTAGTTTGATGCCAGGACGGCTTTTTTTCATGATTATGTTTTCGAGAAACACATCGAGGGCGCCAGCGACAAAAAGCCTGTTCATCACACACTCAAAATATTGAGGATTCATATCGTCTATATTAGTTTCTAGAATTATGACCGAATTCTCAGATGCTGGCGATATTGGCTTGTTGTTTACCGTGTATTCTTCACCGATCATCAGTCTGAGAACATTCGGCATGGCCGTGATATCCCTGTTGCCTGCGCCATACCCAATCGTTTCGACGGTGATTCGGGGAAACGACACACATGACGATGCAAGAGTCTTTAAAATGACGGCTCCGGTAGGAGTAGTGAGCTCAAAAGGTATTTCAGAAGAGTAAACAGGGTATCCCCTGAGTAATTCAATGGTTGCGGGTGCAGGCACAGGAAGTAAGCCGTGTGCCGTATTTATGGTACCCTGACCGAGATTGACTGGCGAGGCGATTACCTTTTCAATACCAAGAAAGTCCAAACTGATCAAGGTTCCGAAAATGTCTACTATACAGTCCGTGGCCCCGAGTTCATGAAGGTGTATCGAATCGAAGGGTTTCCCATGCACCTTGCCCTCGGCTTCGAAGAGTTCTTTAAAGATAATGAGTCCTTTATTTTTTATTTTTTCGGGCAGGATAGACTTTCTGATAATGTTTTGAATATCCTTCCATCTGCGTGCTTGTTCGTTATGAATTGGCGTATCCAGATACGCATTTACCACTGGCTTTTTTATTTTGATATCGACCTTCGTGGCTGAAATACCAGCGCGTATAACCTTTCTGGAAGAAAGTGTATAACCGGCTATCGGGATTTTTTTCAATGAACGTTTTATTGCGGAGAGACTCGCTCCGGCATCGACGAGGGCCCCGAGACACATATCGCCGCTGATACCTGCTGGACATTCAAAATAAGCTGTTTTCATCCATCTATTTTACATGTATCTTACGGGAAGTGAAAGTTTTATCTTATTTGGAAGGCCTTCATTGACTTTTGGGCAGCTTCCTGTATATTTTTAATGGTTGTGAAGATCGTTTCTGAAATAAAGCTCAGCGATAAAATCTTGAGGCTTGTCCTTGGAGATATCACCTCTCGCGAGGTTGATGCTATTGTGAATGCTGCCAATTCTCACCTGCAGCATGGTGGAGGAGTCGCAGGCGCTATCGTGAGAAATGGCGGACAGATAATCCAGGATGAGAGCAACAAAATAGGCTACGTTCCAGTGGGGCAGGCCGCGATTACGACAGCCGGCAGACTCCCTGCTCGATATGTCATTCACGCTGTCGGACCAAGGATGGGTGAAGGAGACGAAGATAGCAAGCTCGAGAATGCTGTTCTGAGCAGTCTTGTGCTCGCATCAGAAGAAGGCCTTAAAAGTATCTCTCTCCCCGCAATCAGTTCAGGTATCTTCGGATTTCCCAAGGACCGGTGCGCCGGAATCCTTGTTTATCAGGCTTTAAAATATCTTCAAATGAATCAAGGCTCTTCATTGCAGCTTGTCGAAATTTGCATCGTTGATGAAGAAACACTTGAGCATTTTCGTTGTGAATTTGATAAAATAAAGATCCATTGACGCCGGGATAGCACAGTGGTAGTGCAGCTGATTCGAAATCAGCTTTAGTGCCATATTTTGCAGTCTTGGAGAATATCAACTAAAATAGTAGACTGCCACCTTAGCTCAGCTGGTAGAGCAATTGATTCGTAATCAGTAGGTCGCCGGTTCGATTCCGGCAGGTGGCTTCTCTTTTTCTCTTATAAAACAGACTGTCATGTCCAGCCTCCAAAAAGCCAAACAGGCCGTTCTAAAATAGTTCTAAAATCAGTTGAAAAGCGACGGTCAAAATATGACATACAAGCCATATAGTGGAATCTTGGAAACGGGATCACTAATGCAAGCTGTCCCCAATATCATGCGCATCTCCAGTATTGGCAGCTCAAATTAAAGAGGTTACTTGATTTTTCGATAACTAAAGTAACGCTACGTAAGGAGAGGCAGCATATCTGATCGGATTAAGAACATTACTCAGTGGCGTATCGATATTTATTATGCTGAGCATGGTTGCAAATCCTTGTTAGAAAAGACATGGAAAATGACAGAGTAAGTCTCGCAAGAAACTTTATCAATGCGGCTTTAAAGGCTAAGAAGCTGCTGCATATCTATCCAGCTAACAACACAGTTTATCGTAGCGCCATCGATGAGACTTATGCCCTTGTGAGAAAATATTTAGACTCGAGTGGAGATTTTATCCTCCGTATAAAACCTAATGAAATACTGGTCGGTTCAGAGCCAGTCTACCAAAGTTCCGAGAAAATGGATAACCTTGCTCTTTTTTTCTTCAAGGATGGAATTAAGGAAATAGTGTTCAAAGAGGGACTCTCTTCGTCGGAACTCGAAGAATTTCTTAAGTTGATTGGGATGCATTTTGATAGGGACGACACCATCAGTGAAGACTTCGCATCTTCTACATGGGAGAAGGGGTTCGCAAACATCAAATTGGTGATCAATGATCTCTTTTTCCAGGCAGGGGATGGGTCCGGGGTGGGCTTTCAGGGAGATGAAATGGGAGATGGAATGGGGGAAGAAGATGGTGGGGGTTTCTCTTTGGAGGGTAAGGCTCCGGGGCTGGGAAACATATCTCTTTCTGAAGACCAGCAGCCGTGGAGTCTTGCCTCCTGTATAACAGGAGAGGACCAGGCACAATCTTCAAGTCTGGAGAGCGGACTGTTACTGGCGTATAAAGATGCTCTCAGCGAAAAAGAGGTCACGAAGTTTGACGCCAGCCGACTATTAATCCAAGAGAAGGGCATCATGGTTGTCGAAGAAAGTTCAGAATACTCGAAAAAGACCGCTCATCTTGCGCAGATTCTTGTTGAGATGTTCATGCAGGCTCAGGACAGTGCCGAGGCAGGGATTATCGTGAAATCGTTGGAAGATATTATTGCCTATGCCATCAAGGATGATGATTTCGAACCTGCCCAAATAATCTTCAGAGGGATCGAAGGAATGCCTAAGGATAGGCTTGGGGGGCCGACGATCCGCGACAATGCTCAAAAACTTTTATCTTTTTGCAAATCTTCCGAAATCATAGCGCACATAGGGCGCATGCTTGATTCCTCTAAGGCAATCGACGAGGAAGGGCTGCTCGACTATGCCCGGGGTCTCGGCAAGGACGGTGTCGATTCCCTCGTGTCTCTCCTCGGAATTCTCCAGAGCATATCTGCTCGTCGTAAAGTCAACGATATCCTTATCCAAATCGGGAAGGATGCTATAGGGGCCCTAGTCGCGCGATTGGGAGACCCGACTTGGTATGTTGTACGGAACATAGTTTTCGTGCTTCGACATATAGGTAATGAGGCCGTGTTAGACGATATACTGAAAACTGCAAAACACGATCATCCGCGAGTAAGGCTTGAAGTAGTCAAGGCCTTAAATGATTTCAAGAATGTCAAGGCCCTCCCTGTGCTTAAGGAATTCTTCTACGATAGCGATTCGACAGTGAGGCTATTAGCCATAAAAGGTATGGGAGTCATAGCTAGAGATAATCAGGACGCTCGACTTTTCTGTCAAGACGCCATTATTGAAACTATCAATGGAAAGGGATTTGAAAAGAGGGATTTTAGCGAGAAACTGTCATATTACGAAGCCCTAGCGTCTTCTAATAGTAGGGAACTCGAAGACTCCATGATCGAGATGCTGAAGACGAGGAGCTTCTTAGGAATCAAAAAGAAGACTGAAACGAGGGCGTGTGCGGCATATTACCTTGGATTGATCCGGAGCAACGAGGCGCTTCCGCTGTTTGAGAAACTACAGAAGTCTTCTGAGCCGTTAGTGAGGGAACAAGTGGTTACGGCCCTGCGGAGAATGCAACATGCATAGGCAACATGCTCAGGCTATAAAGAATGCGAAAGATATCATCAACAGGCTGGCGATCATTCTCAGGATTGGACAGACATACAGTGTTGACAATGAAGCCTTTATCAACGCGGTTAATGCATTTGTCGAGCTCGTGAATGCGGCACTGGTATCTGAAACGAAGCTCGACATCGAACTTCTCGGTGAATATTTCTATATTAATCGGGCGCCTGTGCGCTATTCGATCCAATACTATTTGAACTTCGATTTTCTTATCAGCGAATTCCGTAAACGAGGATTGGGCAGCATCACTATCAGTGGGACGATCTCGCGAGTTAATCTGCAGAACTTTATGAGAGCTTTTCTATCGTGCCTCTCCTCTGATTCGCCTTTTACTGCTTTGAAGCAGGGGATTGACACAATCGATTCCATCAATATCGGGATCCCGAAACAGGCTTGTGAAGAAAGTATTGTCGATAGCCGACGTATGCTCAAAAAGCACTATTTTAATGGAGCTGCACACCTCAAGTTCGCTATAAAACAGATAGAAGAGGGCGAGAGGATTGAAATAAAGAAGGCGAGACTGGTCGTGAATTCTCTAATCAGCCAGGTACTGCAGGATGAGCAGACGATGATCAGGATGACTGCTGTGAAGGATTATGACGACTATACGTATTACCATGCGGTCAATGTGAGTATCCTTTCCATCGGACTCGGGCTGAAACTCGGCCTAAATAAAAAGAGACTGTCCGAACTCGGCATCGCAGCTTTTCTTCACGATATCGGCAAGGTGAACATTCCAAAGGAAATCCTCAATAAGGAAACCTCTTTTACCGATGAGGAGTGGAAGGTTATGAAGAGCCATCCCAGCGAGGGAGTCAAGATTATTATGCACACCATGAAGATGGATCCCATGATGATCCAAGGCGCTATTGTGTCATACGAACATCATAATAATTATGACGGATCAGGATATCCTTCTGTACCCCAGCAGCGCAAACTGGATTTATATTCCAAGATTGTCACTATCGCTGACCGGTTTGACGCCATGACCTCTTCAAGGGTATATTCGCGGGTTCCGAAATCGCCTGAGAAGGCACTTCAGATTCTCGTTGAAGGCGCCGGCAAGGATGTCGATCCACTTCTGCTCAAGATGTTTATCAAGCTGGTCGGCGTGTTCCCCATAGGCACCCTAGTAGTACTCGATCATGGCGAACTTGGTATTGTGTATAAAGGTAATGCCGATGAACCCGAAAGACCGAAAATAGTGCTAGTAGTTGATTCGCAGGGCAGAAGGATAGAAAATACTCCCATCGATCTTGCGGAGAAAGATCTTACCGGTAGCTATCGCAGGTCCATCAAAACGACGCTGGACTATAACAAATACAACCTTAACCTTGCCGAATTCTTGCTCTAAGCATCCCTGTGACTCTCATTGAAATATTCTGATATCTGGGTTATTCCCTTAAGAAGAGGTATGTGCCTTTATATCGCAGATCCGGTTCAGTCGGTTTGGGAACGCCACTAATGCGTATTTAAGGGGCAAGGCTCATTAAACAACATTTCTACTGGGAATGAAGAAAAACAGATACTGACCTGCCTCCTTTAAACAGGTCAGTATTTAAAGTGTTATAATGGACTGGCTCAGCTCTGCTTTGACTGTGGTACAATGATTCGTGGCAATATGCCCTATCAAAACTCCTTACCAGGAAGATACTAAATTGAAACGATGTCTATAAATCACACACATAACAGAGCGCCAAACTGTTGGCGCCCTGTTATGCCGCAGCAAGAGCTATTTCATCATTTTATCGTGCTCGTAATGCTCTTTTCCTTTCGTCACACCTGTCTTCATGTCACAGCCACAGCCACCTTTGCCCATCATTCCGCCGCCCATCATATGCATTTCCATCATCTCTTTCATTTTTCTTTGTTGTTCGGGCGTCAGTACTGATTTAATCTCCTGATGAGCAGTTAGATGAGCAAGGAATAGGGCTGTCTTAATTGCCTCAATCTCCTTTAGCTTTGATTCGGCAGCTTTCATGTCCATGGGATCTTTGCTGAGAATGCTTTGTAGATCAAATTTTGCGATGTCCAAATCAGCCTTCTTTTTAATGACATCTTTCATGTGTGCAGTCATTATTCTATTCACTTCTGCCTTCTGTTTTTCATCGAGACCGAGTCGCATCAGCATCATTTTCATATGATGTTGCCGTTCCATCATGTCTCCATGCATCATCCCTTCATGCATCATACCTTCGTGCATCATACCTTCGTGCATCATACCGCCGCACTTCATATTCATCTGTCCTGGCGGATCAGCTTGCATCCCTGAACCCTGGTCCATAGGTTGTGCACTTGCACCGCTAATACAGAATGTAAGTACCAACAATAAAATTGCACTTATCGACAAACACGGTTTCATTTTCTCATTCTCCTTTTTTGTTAATTGTTGTTTTGCCATCATCTTCATTATAGTAATCATCTTGTTCAAGTCAAAGTATGAAATGTCTTGTGCGGATAAGGTACCGACAAAAGATGCGAAGGAACAAAACTATTTGGTTTTCCTTAGACTAGACCAGCACTAATAGGAATGGATCTCTTTCTGCAAGCGGAGAGTCATATTTTAAGTATATCGCCTGAAATCTAAGATAAAATAATAAGCTGGTTTGGTTCAAAATTGAGTGCCGAGAGTGGGGCAGAATTCGATGCCGATGAACATGCACATTGCTAAGCATAGTTTAGTGGAATTTTGTCCGATGAACTGTTGCCGCAAATCTTGCAGGTTTGACCCGCCGGACTTTTCCTTATTTTTATGATTCCTTTTTCCACCCGGCGTTAACCACCCGTATATCAGAACCTCGATCGCCATCCTGATCTTATCAACTAGCCTATATTCTGCTCGTGGGGCATCTTTTTCCTCTGCTGTCTGAGCTAAGAAATCGGTGACAAGTTCCGACGTCCTTCCATAGTCATCATTTTTAACCATTATTGTCTTCTTATTAAGTAATGCAATCTGAGTGCCAATTTCCATACAACCCAAAAATTTATTCGGACAAAATCGTATATGTCATCCACTTCGAGAATACTTTTCATTAAAGCTAGTTCAGCTTCATTGCTGAGAGAATAGAGCTCCACCATCGCCGGTTTTCCATCTTCTGTTTTAGGGAGTTGCGGTGACAGTATGGGAAGAAGTGGGTTATTGCAACCACTGCACATAGCGAACCCTTGTCTATATTCGGCTTTGCATTGAGAACAAAAATATGATTGTTATCGTTTAGACGATAACTTGACCGCTGAGATTATATTGATATAATCAAAGCATACCTGCTCTAACCTGTATGACCTAAACCAATAAAATGATGGGAGGATAAATGAAACAAATTAAGATGTGTTTTTCAGCAGTGTTCTCGGCCGGACTTCTTTGTATCGGGCTGATTTTAGGCACAAATGCTTATGCTGCGGAAGTGGATCCATGCGTTGAGGATATTTCGAAGTTCTGCCAAAACATTAGCCCCGGAGTAGCCACTATCCAGTGCCTTGAATCGCATGAAAGCGAACTGACAGATGCATGCAGAACTTATGAGGAAAAGATTCATGGTAGAAGAGGAGAGATTAAGGAAAGGGTTCAGCAACAGAAGATGTTCCGTCAGGCCTGCGACACTGATATGGCTCAGTTCTGTACGAATGCCGATCCAGCAAATGGAGGGATCATGGGATGCCTGAAAAAGCATGACAAAGAGTTATCACTCCCATGCGTCGAAAGACTTAAAGCAATGGAATCGGAAAAAGAATAAGTATATCGATTAGAACTTTCTTGAGAAAAATAAAATCAACCGCGAACCATTACCTGGTAAAAATGGTTCGCGGCGATTTTATCTTGCATAACTGTTATTTTGGCCGGTACGGCCAGTTTTTATTAATAACCCTACCATCCAATGACATCGTCTGGTCATTCTCTGGGCGTCATGTTTCCTTCGGCAATCAACGACAGTTGTGATAAATTGATGCCTGTTGGACAGTGTGGAAACTAACAGTCGGAGAGAGTGGCGCGCGACGTGAATCACTATGAATCCACGTCTTCAAATACATGAACGAGGTAATGCAGCGTCCTTCATAGATGAAGACTGTCGGCTCATGGAAGATTGGGTTTGAGGATGGCCCCTGTTATTGACAGTTCATTTGGAGGAGCTCAATAAAATACGGAAAATAATTGCGGATATTACCCATGGCAACCGTACCCTTGCCAGCGATGCTTCCAGTTTCTACCAACCAGTGTATTCAGAATACGCGCCTTCGATGACTCATGTGAGAACCCGCCGAAATACTTCATCTGACAATCAACACCTCAGCCATTTCGCCAAAAATGTTATTTTCTGAAAGAAACTGTTACTTTCAAGGCTACGTGTTAGGCGAGATGTCCTTCCTGTAGTCAACGCATGTTGAGGACTGCCTAACCCGATTATGGCGTTGTCCGTTGGTTCGGAAACCACGGTCCAACAGGATCATCGAAGGCTTTAAGCATTTTTGTGTTTTAGAACGACCTTCTCAAACATAACAGCTAACCCCGTTCCGAGTGCATGAATTGCATCAATGCTTATATGATCCTCAACTGTTAAATCAAAGAAAACATGAAGTGATGACTCTATATCACCATCCCTTTTCCAGTAGCAGATTAAGAAGGGTATTTTAGGGAGCGGATACAAGATGAGCGATATATCGGATGAAAACATATTGGTTGCTCTATCCCCGCTAAAAATATAAATCAGATCTTTAAAAAGATCCGTGCCGGTGTCAGCCATATGCTTCATGGGTTTTTCGCACAGTTGCTCGAAAAGAGGGCTCATCCCTGCTCCCTTTTTCAGTTCTCTGAATGGGACCCATTCCCCAGATATATTTCCGCCTTTACTGTTAAGAATATAGTCAAGTAATATAAACGCCATCCAGGCGTGAGTGTGGTATTCAGATGTAATATTTCCCATTTGATCTATAAAGAACTCCTTGCCCAGGCATTTGATAGCTAACTTTTCACCAATAATAGTTGCCCCCAATCTATGCGCTGACGACATTAAATCTATAGCAGACACTTTGCTTCTTAATTTTTCAACTACCTCCTCTCTGTTCTTGGCGATGGATTTGTGTATAGTTATTTTCTTGGAAAATGATTCGGAGATGCTGCTTGGGATATAAGGGCAATCGGCCAGTTGATTTTTACCCATTAGTACGGCAGCAGCAAAAGCCATACATGTCGGAACCGAGCATTGACCGCAATTGGATTTCGGGAGGATTTTGTAAACTTCTAACGGATTCTTAAGTTGACTCATTTCGCGCCCTCATCATCACATATTATTTTGCAAAAATACCAGATATCTGATCAAGTTGTTTTTTAGAGACACAGAATTTCATCGATGGCATCTTGACTAGATTGTACATTTGTTCTGCTTCAGCTCTTTGTCATACTGTGTGGAACTCCGCATGCTGACCATTCTTCAAAGTGGCAGCTCAGTTGAGTATGAGTAGAAACCGAAGCAATCGCCTCGATGCAGCTATTGCACGGGATACAAGTAGAAGTTGAGAATCTGATTTCGACAGTTACGTTCGATAGTGTACATTCAAGGCGTAAGGTGGAGGCGATGGTTATTAGGCTTTTTTTTACGCTATATCTGTACCCTCTATGATGACGTTCATCAAATCGCAGGGTTGCTGTTTACGGGGCATATGTAAACCTGCAGCAAAAAATTCTCAGCCAAAACGGTGTAATGGCGTAACCATGCTTGCGCGTTTTGGTCGCCCAAGGCTGCTTTCTCCTTGAATTTGTGACAATGGGCTTGCAGGATCTTATAGCAGATGTTTTGGGTTTTCCAGAGATTAACCTCGAACGGCAAGGTCCGGACCAGTTGTGCAGCCTTATTCAATCTCTCTATGCGAGAAAGGTCATCAGGTTGTATGAAAAGTTGTTTGGCCAGACTCTCGATGTTAGCGGCCAGTAACAAGCCTAGAGCAGTTGCATCCAGAGTTGCGCCGGCCAAACGAGCTTCTTCAAGAAGAGGTTTTACGACTTCGGGGTCAAGCCCCTCCCCTTGAAGCACCCTGCGAAGCTTGGCATTCAAGCACAAGTCAGCGGCGACCGACAGGACTTTGGGCCGTGGCGTGCCGGACCCGGTCAGAAAGCTAATCAAGGGAGCATGGTGCTCATAAATTGAGCTATATGCAGCTTCAGCCTCTATCAGAGTTGGCCCCATGATAATGTTAAGGACTTTTCGCCGCTCATCGGCAAACAACGAGGTCAGAGAGTACGTGGACGTCCCGAAGTATTTGCCCAGCAGAAGTATGGTCTTCGGGAAGTCAGCTCCGGCGAAAGCCGCGGAAATCTCTTTGGCCAACGCTTCATATTTTTGCGCGCCCTGATATTCACCGGTGCCGCAGGCGATACTGTGATCACCGAGATGTAGAACGCCAAAGCACAAGCTGGAGGATATGCGCGTAACCTCTGAAGTGACCGTGGCCCGCCCGATTACCAGCTTTGAGCCTCCGACCTGAAAACTGCGGTAGTCCTCCCGGGTGGCGGAATACGCGTAGATCGAGCTGCGCTCGCCGATATCCTGGAACAGAGAGCTTAAGGCATAGTGGGCGCCAATGTCTTTCATATCGAGCATGGCAGGCCTGACCAATATCTCGTATATGGCGCGACCATTACGGTGTTCAAGTATGTTGCTCTTGGCCAGTTCAAGATGTTCGAGAAAGGCGGGTTCGAAGGTTTCGCTAAAAAGCTGGTCGGCCAACTGCAGAACTCTGCCGGCATATTTTATGACCTGAACCGTCTCAATGCCGGAAAGCTTGTCAAAAAATCAACCGCAACTTGTGTACATGAGCATTAAGTGGCGTTGGAGCTCCATGAGATTCAGGACCGTGATCTCGTCTTCGGAATTTAAGGGACGGGTCGCGTGTCGAATCATAAACGCACTGATACGCTCGGGTGATCGATCCACGATGATGTCGATGTAGTCGTCTCGAGCCGCCCAGGGATCAGTCAGAAACCGTCCGGCCATTTGTTCATAAGCCGGGGTTACGGCATCGCGGAGCCAATCTAGGGCTGCACGCAGAGGAGCCCGCCAACCCTGATTCCAACCCGGGTGACCGCCGCTGTTGCACCCGCAATCCGACCGCCAACGTTCTATGCCATGCTCGCAACTCTACGAGCTGTTTTCAAAGATTTCCACTTCGTATGCCGGTGGATGATCTTCCAGGTACCGACCATAATTCGTCACCTGTGCCAGTTTGTTGGTCTCAATATGATGGAGCGCGTGCGCCAGAGCCATGTCGCCGTTGCGATGATGATGCCCATAGCTTTCGCCATCCGTTGCGATATGGACGAGGCGAGGAGAGTCGTCGGCGAAAGCGGACAGCAGCCGGTTGGCGAACGTCTCGCCGTTGTTTAACAATCCTTCAAATGCAAGCTCCTGTGCAATGGGACCGTCGTAAAAGAATAGGTTCATGATAAGGCCAGACGGTAGCGACACCCGGTAGGCGATGGCAGGATAGATTTTTCCACCACTCACGTCCTGCCATTCATCACCCCCAATGCGCCGAACCCGGCTTGCCTGCCTGGGGGCAAGTATGGCAAAGCCGATGCCGTGTTGTGCCATAAGGTCAAGGGTTTCCAGGTCTACTGCTGCCTCCGGGCGCCACAACCCTTCCGGCTTACGTCCAAAGCGATATTCAAAATCTTTTATTCCCCAGATAATCTGGGTCTTCTTGTCGCGGCTGTTGGCCAGCGGCAGGATCATATGATTGTAGGCTTGGGCCAAAGCATTTCCATGACCAGAGAATTTCTCCAGGCTCTGCCGGTCAGCCGCTAGAATTGCCTCATAGGCGTCGGTGGCATACTTTTGCATCCAGAGCAGGACAGTCGGTCCGAAGTCGAAGCTTATGCTGGCATAATTGTTCACCAATTGGGCTATTCTTCCTTCCGTATCCCATATTCTCGACACGGCATTTGCACCGTAGCATTCAGCTGAAATCCTCTCATTCCAATCGTGGTAAGGAAACGCAGAATCTTGGATCTCAATTGCCTCTAGCCAAGGACTTTCTTTGGGGGGTTGATAAAAATGCCCATGAATACAAATAAAGCGGTCCATCATTAGCACTCCTTTTGCAATATAATGCTGTTTTCACCCAGCAGTGCAGCCCCCTCGCGCCACAATCCACACTTGTGCTACGCGACCGAGCGGCAACTAAAGCGACTCGGCATCAAAGAGCTAGCTGGTTGAACCAATTTGATGCCATTTTGTTTGTATATATATAAGAATCAGCTGTAGTACTATGAGTATACTAGCTGGAAAGTTGACTGACAAGCTTGTATTTATTTAGACCAGTAAGTCTTGCCTATTTCTAAAACTAATCTATCTCTTTACTGATAAAGCAGTGCCGTTGTTTTTAGTGAGCGGGAGATACCAGAACTCTTCATTCAGAAATGCGGCATTGTGGCTGACCTTAATGTGACTTAAGTTAAATGGTCCGTGAAGAGTAAGGGGCGTACACGGCAAGCCACTTGTGACACATTTTTTCGGAAATCAACACCCCTGGCTAAATGTGCGCAGTGCTTGATAATTATTGAGAGCGACATCCGTTTGATACGATAATTGTATCGCATTCAAAAGCTAAAAGGAGGTCACGATGACATTTTACTGTGGAATCGATTTGCATACCAAGAAGTCCTCAATAACTGCTGACCACTAAAAATGATCATAAATTAGAAACTATTTAAGTAGTTTCCTCGATTGCTGCTCCATCCTTAAAATACCTGCTGAGCATGTTTGATAACCATCAAATCCAAATCAATCACTGGAAACTTGATGATATCAGAAAGAATATAGTTATTGTCCGGTTGAAACAACGCCTCTCGTAGCAGGCACCATACGACTCTGGAAGTGTATCCTCAGAATCCTGACTTAGCGCCAAAAGTTGCGCTATAATACAGCCTATGGATATATTCCGAACATTAGAACGCATAAAAACGTGGCATTTTTTTCTATTTGCGGTACTTATTGCGGAAATCTTCACCTTCGTTCTTACTTTAATTCAGAGTATCTTGCGGGGGGGCATGATTTCAGGTGAACTTGCCGAGATCGGTGCCATTGACGCTATCTTTGTGTCTCTGATTGTTACTTTTATTCTCTTGCCTATCATTAGATACTCGGCAAAGATAGGACTCGAAAAACAGATATTGCAAAAAGAGATCGCCGAGCGCAAGCGAGTCGAGGCTGCGCTGCGGGAAAGCGAATTTAAATACCGCGAGCTAGTCGAAAACGCCAACAGCATAATCCTGCGCTGGAAATCAGACGGTGAAATTACCTTCCTAAACGAGTTCGGGTGCAAGTTCTTTGGGTATCGGGAGGACGAAATCCTCGGGCGTAACGTGATCGGTACCGTTACGCCAGAAACCGAAAGCAGTGGCCAGGATTTCCGCCCGCTCATGGAAATCATTTGCAGGAACCCTGCAGCATTCGAGGGGAACGTTATTGAGAACATGCTCCATGACGGCCGCCGGGTCTGGATCTCCTGGACCAATAGGGCGGTGTTTGACTCTGGGGGAGTCCTGGTCGAAGTGTTGAGCATTGGCACAGATATCACCGAGCGTAAGAAGATGGAAGAAGCTCTCAAGAGATCGCATGAGGAATTAGAGTTGCAAGTTATGGAACGAACCGCAGAACTAGAAACGGCACATGATCGATTACGTAATCTTGCCGCCCATTTGCAAACCATCAGGGAAGATGACAGAAGAACCATTGCACGTGATATACACGATGAACTTGGTCAGACGCTAACGGCTATGAAGATGGATTTAAGCTGGTTACATAACAAATACGCAGACCACAAACCGCTTTTCGACAAGGTCGGTGCAATGCTGGACGGACTTAATGCGACGATCCTGTCGGTCAAGCGTATCTGTACTGAGTTGAGACCATCGCTATTGGATGATTTCGGCCTTGTGGCTGCGATGGAATGGCAGGCGTATGAATTTCAGGAACGAACAGGAATTGAATGCACTGTTATCGAAGAACCTTCTGATATCTATTTAGACAAAGAACGGGGTATTGCGTTTTTTAGAATATTCCAGGAAGCATTGACAAACGTCCTCAAACATGCAAAGGCGACAAAGGTGACAGCAAGACTAATAAAGGATGATGACCATCAAGTGACACTGGAAGTCATGGATAATGGCGAAGGTATAACAGACGGACAACTATCAAAGCCTCAATCCTTCGGTCTGATAGGAATGCGTGAACGTGTTTATCCTTGGAGAGGGAAAGTGGAGATTGCCAGTGACAAGGGTAGAGGCACTACAGTAAGAGTAATTGTACCTCTTTCTAACATAAGACATTGATGTACTAGCTTCTAACCTGCAATGTACTTTGAAATGCTGATTACAAAAAATCTCAGGGAGGCCATCCGAGTCACAGTTTGTCAGACGTATCATATCTGGCTATATTTGAAGCAGCAATAAAATCAGATGGTTTTGAATCGGAAAGGTTATGAGCAATAGAAATAAATATTCTGTGGCAGTTATTTCCGCATTGACGATACTGATAAGCTATCTGCACTATTCTACGGTTGTTTCAATACACGCTTTGCTCGGCATATATGCCGAGCTGTACTATATACCTGTTCTGCTGGGGGCGTTATTTTTCGGGTTACGGGGTGCAATCGGCGCCTTTATTTTTGTTTTGGTGCTTTATCTCCCCTATGTTTTTCTGAACCTTACAGGGACCTTTCTGTCCGAACGACTTCTGGCCCTTTTTTTTATAGGCATGTTTGCTGTCCTTACCGGCGCATTCATAGACCGGGAAAGGCGATATCGCAAACAATCCGAAAGAGACCGCTATCTTATGGGTCTGGGGCAGGCAGCGACGATGATAGTGCATGACCTAAAAAATCCGCTGATTACTATCATGGGATTTGCCAAACGCATTATGGAAAAAAAGGAGAATAACGATACCGCCGCCGAGGTTATTATGGAATCGGCAGAGGTCATGCAAAAGATAGTATTTGATGTTCTTGACTTCGCGAAACCGATAATGCTGGAGATCAAAGCGCAGGATATCCGGGATATTGTTAACAAATCCTGCGAAGCCTGTAAGTTGAAGGCTGACGAAAACGGCACCTTACTTACACTTGATCTTCCTTCGCAATCTGTAATGGCTGAAGTTGATGGCTTTCGGGTTGAACGGGCGCTCTCTAACCTCATCAATAACGCAATCGAGGCATCGGGCAAAGGGCAGCATGTTCGCATCAGCATGTCGCCCGAGAAGTCGCATCTTCTCATTAGAATCGAGGACAATGGACCGGGAATGGACAGGGAGACACTGGAAAATATTTTCATTCCGTATTATACAAGGAAGAGCTCCGGATCGGGACTGGGGATGCCTATAGCAAAAAAAATCATTGAGGGGCATAAGGGGAAGATCCTTATAGACAGCAAACCGGGCCGCGGCACAAAAGTGGGAGTATATTTGCCGAAAGTCTCTTCTCCTGAAAATATTGACGCCACCACGTAATCAACACCGTGGGCGACTCTCTCCGGCTGTTTGCTATCACTACGAATCGAGAGTTTTAAGCACCGGAATTCGAATTCAATATTGCAGAGTAGGGCACCCACAAAATCTCAAAAAAAAATGAGATGAATTAACCATCAATGGGATCATCTTTCAGGTGCCTGATCCCCTGGGGAGAGCACATTATATTCTTGCTCTTTCGGTATTGGAAGTGTAAAGTAAAACGTAGCTCCTTTACCCACAGAGCTTTCGGCCCATGTCCTGCCTCCATGCAACGAAATGATACGACGAACATTTGCTAGGCCGATGCCAGTGCCTTCAAATTCGTCCTGTGTGTGGAGGCGTTGGAATACTCCGAAGAGTCTGTCCACGTGTTTCATATCAAACCCAGCACCGTTGTCTTTAACAAAACATATAACCTCTTTTTCGCCCTTGTTGCAGTCAATTTCGATTTCGGCTCTGGGTCGAGTACTTGTGAATTTGACCGCGTTGGAGATGAAATTGACGAGCACAAGCTTCAGCATCGACTGTTCACCGTAGACTGTGGGCAGATCACCAAGCTTCCACATAATGTCCCGCTCCTTCGTTTCCTCTGAAATCTCATCGATGGACTCCTTTAAGAGGTGATCTAAGTTCACTTCCCTCTTTGGCATCTCTTCGCGGCCAAGACGTGAATAGGAAAGCAAGTCATCGATAAGCCTCGCCATCTTTGTCGACGCATCGGATATCAAGAGTGCATACTGGCGGCTTTTTTCATCCTGTTGCTCTTCCATCCGCTTTTGCAGCAGTTTCGCAAAGCCTGTCATGTGACGTAGGGGTGCATTCAAATCGTGAGAAACCAAATAGCTAAAAGCTTCTAGGTCTTTATTGGCCTCTTCGAGCTTTAAGTTCAAGGCATCGCTCAGTTCCCTTGCTTCTTTCATCTCCTCCTCCGCCTGCTTACGCGCAAAAGCAATGCCAATAATGGCGGCCAGTTCTTCAAAGAAAGAGATTAGCTCAGGTGTGAATCGGTTGGGTCTACGATCGTTGAGTTGCAGTATGCCTACGATCTGGCTGCCGGCCCTCAGCGGAATGAGAGCCACGGAATGAAAGCCCTCGAGTATGCAGCGGTTCCGAGGATGAAGCCTCGGATCCTTGTCAATCGGGAGATCCAATAATGTAAATGACTCGTTGGTCCAGAAGCTTCCCCTCGGAGTAAAAACGGGATTTGTCGGATCAGTCCGTCCGGAAATAACCAGACCGCAGGTACACTCCAAGCTGATGTTGCCATCTTTATCCATGCAAACCCCGCCATTCTGACTGCGAACAGCTAGCGTATTTTCCTTAATGAGAAATTCTTTAGAAAAACCGTCCTGAGCAACATACGGAAAGTCATCACCGCGATGCAGGCGAATTCCCACAGCGTCAAAGACCATGTCCCTCTTAATTTCGGTGATGATACGGCTGATTGCATCAGCAATGGCAGGCGGATCGTTCAGAATGCCACGGATTTGAGCCGAAAGTGTCTGGCGACGGTCCGCCTGCTTACGCTCGGTAATGTCATCAAAAACAGCTACGAAGTAATTCTTTTCAGTGCTATAAACTGAAATAGAGAACCATAACACCAAAGGTTTGAATTCGATCTCAAATTTCTCCGGCCGACCAGTCAATGCCACCCGGCTATATATCTCGAATAACTCCGGATGTGACTCTTTAATCCCTGGGATTACCTCTGTGACATTCTTACCCACTACATTGTGCAATCCGGTCAGCCATTCGAATGCCGAGTTGACCGCGAGGTAGACAAAATCTGTCGGGCTGCCGTTATTGTCGTAAAGCATTTTGCAGTAAGCAGACCCCTCAGACATGTTTTCAAAGAGCGAGTGATAGCGCTTTTCGCTTTTCTTCAGCGTCTCCTCTATCTGTTTCCGCTCAGTGATATCGATTATGACTGCGCGGGACCCCGTCGTATCGTCGATGCCTTGAGCTGTGCTGATATCGATTTGCACCCAAAGTGAGGCACCGTTCTTTCTCACCATTCTCAGTACGCACGCCTGATTCGCATTTGTTCCAACAAGCTGTTTATGACAATGGTAATATAAGTCCTGATCTTCCCTGTATATGAACCGGAACAGCGGCTGCCCGACTAAATTGCTTCTCTCTACTCCCAACAATGTTGCGAACGCTAGATTGGCCTCCAGTATTATTCCCTTTTCGTTTAGGGAGACATATCCCGATGGGGCTAGGTCATATAGGTCAAAATATTTTTCGCGGGCTGTTTCGAGTTCCTGCTGCGTACGGCGAAGTTCATCATTCTGCATCTCCAGCTCCATCTGATGCACCTGTAACTCGTGAAATATGCGCGTTAAATGAGCGGCGGGAATTTTGTCCAATTCCCCGTGCCCTTTCAGCACCTCCTCGGCTCTCCGGCGTAAGTATGAATGATCATCTGGCATCTTGCGCTTATTCCTTTCTGCCATGGTCTATCTCCACCTGTTTACGATCGCTGTTGTCTTGCTTGAGGTCTGAAACTTGATTATATCACCGTTAGCAACAGATCGATCTTTTGTGATGCGAGATAAATACTTTTGGAGGGAGTTGCCCGAAGTTAGCGTAGATGTCTTGGTTGGAGACGACTTCCGGCCAAAGATGTTTTTTCCAAAAGAGATCAATTGCACCCTTTTATCAGATGACTGAACTTAGCCTGCTTCGAGGCGTTACATATTTACAGCTACCCCTGTCTTCTTCTGGCGCTATGAAAGATATCACGCTAGCAGATTAAAGTGGAGCATAAACCTCTTATTATTCGTTTAATTATAGCAAATTACTTTCAAAATATTATCTCAACTATCGTTCTTTTCCTCTGAGAGAATCTTTTATCTATACGCTCACAAACATGACAGGGAGACGAACTCGGTAAAGATTGACGAACAGTACCGCTCTCGATTACTTATTGAAACAAAGCGTCTTCACCGTGTCGAGTGCATTGTCGATTATAGGAACATCGCTGGAACATTTATTTGATGTTACCAAAAAGTCAACGCATCGGATATTTCAGGGACACCGTTGGTTACCGGTAACTTTAATGTTACGCCCGCATTCTCCGCCATTCGGCGTCCGCCAGTTTTTGGATTGTAGCGACAAATCTATTACTCCCGTTTAAGCCATCCACAAAAACAATTTGACATATATATTGAAGCAATACTAAATTATCTGCAAATGATCCACCAAGCTATCATAGACATGGGCATAGGCCTTCAATATAGGACACTCTCCGAGACAACTTCCCACGACGTATCAAAAAAGGCGAACCGAATGAAGATATGAATACCCTTCAGTTTCGCCGTTCCAGTTCGGAACCCATATCAAGTCAAATAACCTGCTGTTTCCGTTGTACGGATAGCGTAAAAGGCGGGAGCCGTCTCTTTTGTGAGCTGTTCCCGGGGGGCACGGGGTTGGCGCCTCACCTGGTCTGCAAAACCAGTGTCACGGCTAAAGACATACGGGCGTCAAAGCAGTGTGTCGCACTCATAAGGTGCCGTGGTGGGTTCGATTCCCACTGCTCCCCTCCATTGTTCCTTTTTTGAAAAAGTCGGCTTGGTCGTTCGTCATATGGACGAAAGGAGATAATTCGGTAGTCGTGGCATTGCCACACAAATGATTAATTGAAGAAAAAGGAGAAGCTCTATGGAGGAAGTCCAGCAGGCAAGTTTTATGGTATTGGCAAGTGGGCTCTTTGTCGGTATTCTTTTCGGTTTTGTTCTTCAGAGAGGTCGTTACTGCATGAATTCGGCTTTTAGAGACATCATATTTCTCGAAGACTTTACCTTATTCCGGTCATATCTGCTGGCACTTTTGATCGCAATCATTGGCGCGAATCTGCTTGAAGACTTCGGATTTATGGGTGATTTCGGTCTCAGGAGGCAATCCTTCAATGTTATCGCCAATATGGTCGGCGGCTATGTCTTCGGACTTGGCATTGTGATGGCCGGCGGTTGCGGTAGCGGCATAATATACCGTGTGGGAGAAGGCTATACATCCGCTCTCGTGGCCACTCTCGGTTTTGCCTCTTCTCTTATCGCTACCTATCATGGTCCCCTCAAACCAGTCATGGAATTCCTGAAGAGCTACAAAGTTTCGATTGGCAGCGGCGATGAGGCCGTCTTCAACCCTGCGTTGTGGGATATCTTTGGCGGGTTATCGATGAAATGGGCAGTCATCGGCGTTATCGCTCTCATCATCATTCCGATTGTCCTGAAAGGGAAGCCCTTTGCCAAGGGACCGAGGAAAGGCTATTCATGGTCCCTCACCGGCGCCATGATCGGCGTGATCCTTATCTTTGCGCTCTGGGCATCAAATTACTGGGGAGGGCAGACACGAGGCCTTTCGGCGGCGGGACCGACGGCAGAGGCATTCCTAGCCGTGACGATGGGAGACAGTATGTCCAAATTCGATCCTATGTTTAATTTTTGGGGGATTTTCAAGGGCACCTGGAGTGCTTTATATATTTTGGGTATTCCACTAGGCGCTTACATTAGCGCCAAAGGACTCGGCGAATTCAAATTACAGGCCCCTCCGGCGAATGAAATCATACGGGTTTTCCTTGGCAGCCTCGTTATGGGCTTTGGAGCAGCGACTGCAGGGGGATGCACCGTAGGTCATGCGTTGACCGGCGTTTCATCCCTCGCCCTATCAAGCATCGTGGCGACCATATTTATAATCCTCGGCAACTGGACGATGGTCTACTTCATGTTCATCAAGCCAATGAAGGACTAGGTCGGATAAAGACAAGGATGAACGTCTATAGTCATCCACGCCGGATCAGGAGATTCGCATTATTTGAATAATTTCATACAAAGGAGGATTAAAAAAAAGGTATCCGGAAACGACACGGTTTCAAGAAGAAAGTTCATTGCAGGTGCAGGATTATTAGCTATCGGCTCGACTGCCGATCAGCTCGGGAACTTACTTTCTAACGCGGAAGCCAGGGAAGGGCCGACAGAAAAATGGCCATGGCCGTATGTGAAGCTTGACCCTGCGCAAACCGCTGCACTTGCCCATAATGAATGGTGTCGACTCTTTGCGGCGCGGCCGTGATCAGCAGCGTCTTCACTCAGCTGAGAGAGAAAGTTGGAGAGCCATACAAGTCTTTTCATATAGACTCTTGCTCCTTCTCGAAGGTGGAATCATGGGATGGGGGACCATCTGCGGCGCGCCTATGGGAGCCAATATAGTGGCCAATATGATAATAAGCCTCGGATAGCCGGGTCTGAAGATGGCGCGCTGATGGGAGGCGAAATGCTTGATTGGTATGCCAATGCGCAGATGCCGATCTTCACGCCCAGCAATCCCAGGATCAAAACTGTCCTTCCTAAAACAGTCAGCGATTCTCCTTTTTGCCACATATCGGTCTGCAAATGGATGAAGGCAGCAGACAAAGATCTTAAGAGCCCCGAACGAAAGGACCGTTGTGCCCGCGTCACCGCAAGCACGGTCTATCATGTTGTCAAACTTTTGAATGCCTGGAAGGACGGCAAGTACGAAACGAATGGTACTGTATCTTCTGCAAACTACGGTATCACTGCTCAGAGCAACTGCATCGAACGTCACGGCTCGAATATCCCGACCCCACCGATCGCCAAGGCAGCGAAGATATCTTAATTGTCGTTCATCATGCGGGGACAGGGCGCCGTCTTCTCCCCGAATGATGCAACAAAATGAGGGAGACCAATGACAATGAATGAAATATGCAATATATGCTCCTTTCGAAGGACTTGAAGATGTTAGACGTGCATTTCCGATCAAAAGCTTCAATATTCATCATCATGCTGAAGTGAGACAGACCAAAGAGGACTTCCAAGGTCAAAAAAGATGATTGCATTGAAGAAGGCAGACAGTTTTGTATTTGTTGCCCGATTTCCTTTGTAGGACAAGACTGACTACAAAATTAGCTTTTGTCTGATTTAATTTCTCTTGTGTTAGGGCTATGCTTCAATCAAGAAGGACTTGCAATGTCATTCTTGGGTTAGCCATAGGAACAATGACGAGAAAGGGACTGAGTGTCGGATGTGGTGAGCAAGCCCTTAGCAGCGAGAGGGAAGCCTGAAGCATCCGTGGAAGAACCCAAATGTAAAAAGAGCTATGGTCCCCCAGAATGCATTGCAGAAATAAAGAGCTGTATGACAAGCACAGGGATAACTTTAATCCGGCAATGGTGATGAAAGTGCCTAAAGCAGTGATTATCAGCCCGAAGCGAGTTGTACGGCTCTAATAATTTCACTGCCCAAGGATTGACTGGGCTGTTATTTGGCATGCTAAATCCGATTATTCGGAGAGGAGGTGAAGACGGGATGAAGAAAGAATTGAGCACTAAGGTTCTCACGCAAGAGGCAGCCCTCTGGGACAGGCTCAAGAAAACGACTGCTAGTCCGGGCAAGATATGCCGCAAGTGAAGCAGTTGAAAGAGTTAAACGCTGCCAGGTTGGCAGCCAAAGCAGTATGAAAGCAGATACGTACTAATGATTCAGTCACACGTATCTGCTTTCTTTATTAACGAATAGAGCTCACCATGTTCTCAAATGAGGAATTACCATGTCAGTCGATAACACTCATGATTTTTTTATACAGTGGTATATTACCGAGAAATGATCTCCCTTGCCTACATTGCTATCAGGAGGTCCGGCTACCCGCGGAACTTCTACTTAAGACGAAGCAAAGATATAATGAAAAGAACTAGGCAATGGGGCAGATATAAAGACATATGCCGAAACTGCTGCATTTGAGGTTATGCAAACTAACATGAGGCTCAAAAGATTCTCTAAGATGCACACGTTTAAAAAGCAAGTATTAACCAATAGGACATTTGCTAAGAAGGGACTCTATTTTTTACTGCTATGCCTTATGCTTCTTGCTGCCTGCTCTAAGCATGCTATTTATTCGAAAGCGCCGGTATCAGGCGAAGAGGTGAACATCGATGTTCTAAGCCTGAAGCCCGATGTTCCCCAATTCTTTACTTATGATTCCGGGAACGAGAACATAAATTTCTTTGTCATAAAAATCGACAACGAAGTCCTTTCTTTTCTTGATAAATGTGTGAGCTGTAAATCCAAGGTTGGCTTCACCTTTAGTAGCGGTCATTTTACTTGTAAGGAATGCGGTACGACATATAGCGTGTCAGAAGTAAAGAGTGGAATTGGGGGCTGCTACCCGATCAGAATTCCCGGGAAATTCCAAGATGGCAAATATCATATTCCCATCTTGGAATTCCAAAAGTCGGACTGAGGTACTAACGAATTTAATCACGGCCCATAAAAAAGATTTATATATGCGGGAAATCCGAAGATGAACAGAATATTCATGTACTAACATTTCTCCTTTAAAAAATACTTATTCGTTAGACTAACCCTTGCCTTCATGTCAATCCCGGTTGCGGCATATTTTTGATATTCTCCGTGGATGTGATATGCTAGCGTCATCCAAATGAAAATATCTGAGTTCCTTTGAACATTGCAAATGCTGTGAAACTGCTTTCGGGAATAATCCTGATCGTGCTCATAGTTTCCCTAATGCCGACTGGACTCGTCAACATTCATATAAGTCCAGCGGAACGATACATCGGTAAGCTTGAAGTCTGCCATCCGACATCAGGGATTCAGAGAATTATTGACACCTCCTCAGTTATTGGCGATTCTGAGCTGTTTGGTCCATGGAACTCTACTGGAACTCATACTACATTGAGTTCAACGCCTAGCCTTGTACTGATAGTCTTTCAAGAATACCCTCCCCCAGAATCAACAAGTTAACTTCGAAACAGTTCGACTGAAATGCCCAGGTGACATATGCGCGGCGCAGGGTTGAGATGTGTCAATCGGTAGTTCTACTGCAAGTGATAGTTTGTTGAAATCTAACGAATTTAATAAGAAGAGCAACGAATCATAAAGGCTTTTAGCCTGATACAAAAGGGGGAAGCATGAAACCACTAAAAAAGTTTAAAACATCTTTTGCGGTCATGTTTATTCTTGTTCAGTTATTCTGCGTGCGCACATCAATTGCCGGCAACGAGGCGGCCACCATAGAGAATCCCAAGACCTGCAACGTATGCGGGATGGACCGGAACGTTTATGTCAGGAGCCGGATGCTTATTGTCTATGCCGACGGGACCACGGTGGGGTTCTGCAGCCTCCACTGTGCAGCCGAGGAGATGAACGAAAACAAAAACAAGCAGGTCAAGTCGATTATGGTTGCCGATTATGCAACAACGAAGCTGATAGATGTAAAGACCGCAACCTGGGTCATTGGCGGCAGTAAACCGGGGGTCATGACTTATTTAGCGGAATGGGCTTTTGCAGAGGAGAAAGAAGCGCAGGCCTTCGTGAAGGAATACGGCGGCAAAGTGAGCACCTTTGATGAGGCGCTGAAGGCCGCTGAAGACGATGTTGCGAAGGCGGGGATGATGAACCACGACCATCATGGGCACATGGCTCATGATATGCGCCATATGGATATGGGCCCGGGCGCCCAAATGCTGTTCAATCCAGCCTTCAGCGATCACATATACCATACCCACCCAGCGGGCATGTGGATGGTTAACTACTCATTCATGCATATGGACATGATGGGGTTGCGCGCTGGGACAAATAACGCTGGGAATAGCAGTGTCGGTTTTATGAGGAACCGGCCTTATAACTATATGATGATCCCAACCAGCATGACGATGGATATGCAAATGGTGATGGCGATGTACGGGATCACCGACCGTGTGACCGTGATGGCAATGACGAGTTATGTGACGAACAAGATGAAAATGATAATGGACATGGGCCCGATGATGGGCACCTTCTCCAGCGCTCCTATGTCCACTAGCGGTTTTGGTGACACCGAGCTGAGAGGTATGTATAAGATCAACAACTATCTTGTCGGCAGCCTCGGTCTCAGCCTCCCGACCGGCAGCATCAAGCAGACAGTAGACGTAATGGGCATGGAATTGCGCGCCCCTTATGATATGCAACTTGGTTCAGGCACATACGATCTCAAGCCCACGCTTACCTACAACGGTCTCAGCGACGACGCTAAATGGAACTGGGGCGCTCAAGCACAGTACACCTGGCATACTGCAAAAAATGGTGAGGGCTGGAGCTACGGGGACAACTTCAAGGTGACCGGTTGGATTCAGCGTGCCTTAGACCCCGTTACCCCCTCGTTCCGTCTTGCCTATAACGATACCGGGCGAATCAAGGGCCAGGATTCCCAGATCCAGGAGATACTGAATCCCATGACAGGGGCGCCAATGCCAGATGCCGATCCCAACAACTATGGCGGCCAGCGACTCGATGGACTGATCGGTGTGAGTTATCAAAAGGGTCCCTTCAGCATCGGAGTTGAAGGAGGTATTCCACTCTATCAAGACCTGAACGGCATTCAGTTGAAAACTAAATGGCTTCTCAATGCCAGCTTTCAAGTAATGTTTTAGCTCAGGGCTGTCAACGGCTTCGGCGGTGCTGAGACAGGCGCAAGAAGGCAATCTGTTCTTTCATCGAGCTTTTTTAGAATTCCACCACGCATTGATAGAAGCCGATTTGGAGGGGTCGAAAGACCCCCCACAAAAAAATGGCCTATAACACCTTGCGGCAAAGTGCATGCTGAGAGGAATAAGGAAAGAATCTATCATGTTTTAGCATCAAACCCGGTGACAAATGCACCGACATCCTTGATTTTTTTTGAGGACATGATATTCTGGTAACATGCAAATAAAATCATCGCAAGGTTTTTTGGATATAGCAAACTTCGCGAAACTTATTCCGGTAATAAGTGTAATCTGTCTGGTCTTATCAATAATGCCAAAAGTAAATATATGCATGTCTACAAACTCCAGCGTGCCATGCATTGCTACACTAGAGGTCTGCCACGCTTCGACAGAGGGGATTCAGAAGAGCATTGACACGCCCGTTGTCCACGAAAGTGCATACCTATCTGCTTCAATGCATTATGTCGGGGGTTATACTGCATCGAGTTTCACACCTAGCGCTTTATTGATAGTCTTTCAAGATTATCCTCCCCCAGAGTATGCAAGCTAGATTCGAAACTGTCTGTCTGAAATATCCAGATTTGGTATGTGCAAGGCAGAGGTCACCACTTGGATATTTCTCTTGCTTTTGACAAACAGTGGAAGGAAGCAGGCACCATACGGCCTTACTTTAGGGATGTTGAACATAAAAATATGGAGGTTTTAGAAGTGATAAAATCTATTAAAAGAAACGCGAAAAAAAAGTGGACGATAAGTTGGTCGTTGTCGGGAGGTTCGATACTGACAGCATCTCTGTTGAGCACTCTTGGGGTTGCCTTGTCATTAGTACTTCTTGTGCCGGACATGGCTTTGGCACACGGTATCGCGGGCAACAGGTTTTTCCCCACGACATTCGCAGTGGACGACCCCTTTATTTCAGATGAGTTTTCGATCCTTATACACCACAATAGACAATCTGGAGACCCGGCATCGAAGGAAACTGACATAAACATCGACGTTTCCAAACGCCTGATCCCGAACTTCGGGTTTGAATTTCATGAAGCATACATACACCAGAAGTTCGATGATGGCACCTCGGCGCATGGCTGGGATAACCTCGGTGTGGGTGCGAAATGGCAGTTTTTGACAAATGCTCCCCATGAACTGATTATGTCAATCGGTACTGACGTCGACCTTGGAGGCACAGGGGCACATCAGATTTCGGACTCATTTTCGACCGTAACACCTGGGCTCTTTTTCGGAAAGGGTCTTGGCGATCTGCCAGACTCCGTTAGTTTTATCAGACCGTTTGCAGTTACAGGAGCTATTGGTATGGGGTTCCCCACACGAAGCAAGAATGTCAGTACGGATCCGGATACTGGAGACACGACTATAAGTTACAATGCTAAGACTTTTAACTGGGGGTTCACAATTCAGTACAGTCTCATGTACCTGCAACAGCATGTAAAAGACATCGGCCTGCCGGATCCCTTCAAACGCATGATCCTTGTCGTGGAATTTCCCATGCAGACCAACGTGAGCCAGGACAGTAAGGGACTGACGACTGGAACTATCAACCCGGGTGTGGTGTGGGCGGGGAAGTTCATGGAGTTCGGAATTGCTGCAGAACTGCCTGTCAACTCAAGGTCGGGGAAGACTGTCGGCGTTCTTGGTCTGATACATTTATTTGTTGATGACCTGTTCCCGAAGAGCATAGGCGGGCCGATTTTTCACTAAACTCTTATGCATATCATGAATGTCAGGACGGCAGTAGCGCTTTCTTATCTTGCGTTACTGCTTGTATTACCTAGTATGTCCCATGGGCATGCCTTCCCCGATCATTCAATTCCGAGGGTCGGGGAGACTATTTCGACTCCGCCTGTCGGCGCATATATATGGTTCGATGGGGATATTGAGCCGGCCTTCAGCAAGATGACAGTCCAGGACATGAGTGGCAAACAAGTGGACCAGGGCAACAGCCGGGTGAACCCCTCCAATTCGGTCCTGCTCGAAGTCGGCTTGCCTCCGCTGCCGGCTGGAACCTATCGTGTCATTTGGAACGTCGTGGCAAGAGACGGACACCGCACTACCGGGGATTATAGATTTACGATCAAATGAGGTCAATGACATGGATATATTTCTGCATAGCTTGATGCCGTTCATCGATCTTTCGGCGCTATCCTTGTTCGTTGGCACTATCCTTTGCCTTTTCTGGACTATGCGCCCGGTATCCGTCGACTCACCAACCAACCAATGTTCTGACGGTTGCCGCAGGCTGCTCTTATTTTGCCTTGTCGGACTGAGCATCAGCAGCTTAGGCCTCCTTGTGCAGCGAGCTATGGTGATGGCAGGTCTGGGCATCACGGAAATAGTCCCTGTATTGCCAACTGTTCTGTTCAGTTCGCATTATGGAAGCATGTGGCTCGTGAGGGCGGTTGGTATCGTCTTAGCCTGGTGTGTTTGGTGGCTGGGGAATCGGCATCTGAATTCACGTATTATAGCTATTGTATTGCTTTTAGCCTGCGCTGCCATTGCCTTTTCACGCAGTGCGACAAGCCACGGTGCAGACAACGGAGACTTTAGCCTGCAGGAATTATCAGACTGGTTCCATCTTCTGGCATCTATCTCCTGGGGAGGAACACTACTGACGATATCGATTATGTTTTCTGCATCTAAAATAGCGGACAACGTCGAACAGCAGCATATCGTATCTGGCATAGCTGACAGGTTCTACGTCCTTTTCGGTCCTGTTTTTGCTGTGCTCGTCTTTACGGGGCTTTACAACGCCTGGGTAGATGTCGGATCCTTCGGGGCACTTCTGACGAATACCTACGGACGGTTACTTTCGATCAAGTTGCTTATCTTTGCATATCTCACTTCAAGATACATCGCCCCTCCTCAGAAGGGAAAGGACGAAGCTGCATACGTTACAAAGTTTCTCAAGCGGAGCAGAGTCGAAGCTTTCCTGATACTGGCGATACTTTTCTGTGTCTCTCTTTTCACACAAGAAGTCCCCGCACGTCATGCTGTCCATATGCTGCTGCTGGAACGCGAACAAAGAACGCTTTCAAATCCTGAAACGAGTACCGATCGTGGCATGAGTCAACGTAAGGAACAGGTCAATGAGCAGAGTCTGTTAAAGATGACGGCCAATGGTCTGTATTCTGTGAAGATTGTGATCAAAGATCAAGCTCTTCAGGTGGGAGTTAATACTTTTGACGTCGTGCTCCAGGACAAAAATGGGAAAGAGGTAACTGGCGCGGAAATGAATGTTGTCCCCTGGATGCCGGAGATGGGGCATGGGGTCTTTGATAAACCCGTAGTCAAAGAGAAGGGAGGCGGTACATATAGTGTAGAAAATGTTGTGCTTATAATGGAAGGACGCTGGGAGATGAGGCTGAAGATTAAAAAGGACAATGCAGAGGACAATGTCACCTTTGCCTTCCCGGTCAGTAGTGGATAGGCAGACATGTCACTGGATGAACATAATCCAGTGATTTCTTCCACCACTGCGGACGTAATGGTGACAGGCGATTTGCACAAACTTACGGTGAAGTTGTTTGACGGATCGATCATAGCTATATTTTATATGGCTACACGTTATCTTTAAGATAACCGAAAGTCGGTTTAGACCGACAACAAAGGAGGATTATTTATGAAAGGTATGATGAAAAGACTTAACAGGATAATTGTATTAGCAGTTATCTTGTCTTTTGCTATGTTTGGTTCTGCAAATGCTGAAGAGATGAAGCACAAGGGCCATGATGCCTCTATGCACATGCATCACTTCCATATGCTGATGAATCACGGCATATCGATGATAGCCGAGGGTTCGAATATGGCGATGCTTGCGCAGATGAAAATGGCACCGGGAGTCGATGAAAAGATGCTCCATCACGGACACCACATGATGAAAGAAGGCAAGGAATTGATCGTTCGTGCCCTAAATGGCCCGGAGATGACAGCTATGATGAAGAAACATGGCAAGGACCCGATGATGGACTACACACATCAACTTGGCGAATCTATGCTCAAAGTCGCTGACATACTCGAAAAGATGTCTATGGAGGACATGTCCGCTCCTGGCATGATGTCAATGCACCATATGCATATGATGGTCAATCATGCCTTGCAAATGGCTGCCGAAGGAGCTAATATGGTAATGCTTGGGGAGATGGGCATGGCAGGTGCTGTAGACAAGATGACAGTCGAGCACGGAAAAGAGATGATGAAGGATGCCAAACCCATGGTATCCGACATGATGGGCGGCAAAGAGATGATGGACATGCATGAAAAGGGCATGACGATGGACAACCCAATGATGGCGATGTCTCATCAGCATGGCGAAGCTGCCATGAAAGTCATCGATTTACTTTCCAAGATGCCTTCAGCCGGCTCTAAATAGTCTGATTCGTCAGGGCAGGACTTAATGTTCCTGCCCTGACTGTTTATTAGCATAGTACAGCTGCTGACAAGGAATATTTTTTTAGAACATCCTATATCTATTGGAATGAGGTCCCTGCCATGAGAACTGTTTTATTAGCCATAGCTGTTGTGCTTTTCCCGTTAATTGTGTTTGCCGCTCATACAGGTCATTCAGAAGCCGATCAACACACGAAACACTATGAGCAGAGCCTCTTCAAGATGACGGACAATGGCGTATACTCTGTCGAGATGGTGATCAAAGATAAAGACCTTAAAGTGGGAGTTAATACTCTTGACATAATCGTCCACGACAAAAGCGACAAGGATGTGGCCGGTGCGGAAATAAAGGTCGTCCCCTGGATGCCGGAGATGGGTCATGGTGTTTTTGAGAAGCCAGTGGTCAAAGAGAGGGGCGGGGGTACATATAGCGTCGAAAATATAATCCTAATAATGGAAGGGCGCTGGGAGCTTCGACTGAAGATTCAGAAGAACAATACAGAGGACAATGTCACCTTCGATTTCCCGGACGTTAGCAGATCGGCATCAATGTCGCAGGATGAGCATAAAATGATGCATTCTTCAGCCCCTGCAGATGTCGACACATCTGCAGCCCGCGAGTCAGTAAAAAAACTGTTCAGAGCGTCATATGCAAGCAATGTCATGCCGATCCCGGTCGGCAGGATAATCAGCTGGAAATTGAGAGTCGTGATGGCAGATGGTCGCGCCGTAAAGAACGCGGAAGTCGTCCTTAGTGGTGAAATGCCTGAACATGGGCACGGCCTTCCAACTATGCCAGAGGTAGCTGAGGGTGCAGTTGCCGGAGATTATGTCGTACAAGGGCTGAAATTCAGTATGCCTGGATGGTGGGTGATGACATTTAAGATAAAGGCAGAGGGCATGGAAGACATTATTACCTTTAACCTTATTGTGCCATAACGAGAATGTCCCTATGAAAATCATTAAGAATGCACAAAGACATTATCACCTGTCAGCGCTTTTATTCATAGTAGTATTAGCGATACCGTTACATCTCGCACCGATGGCATGCGCCTCAGAAAACGGCATTCATTCATGGGATCAAAAGGAGATCTCTGTCATACGTTCTTTATGGATAGGATCTCTGCCAGCCCTACCGAAAGATCCTTCTAATTCCTTTGCCGATAATCCTGCAGCCATAGCGCTCGGCAAAAGATTCTTCTTTGATTCGCGTTTTAGCGGAAACCTGAAAGTATCATGCGCCACCTGCCATAGGCCCGACATGAGCTTTACCGATGACCTTCCGTTGGCGCATGGGATAGGATCCACAACAAGAAGATCGATGCCTCTGTTGGGAGTTGCCTATAATACATGGTTTTTCTGGGACGGGAGAAAAGACAGCCTCTGGTCGCAGGCACTGGGTCCGCTTGAGAGCAACGTCGAGCACGGATTTACAAGGACAGCATGCGCCTATCTGATCGCCAGGCATTACCGGACAGAATATGAGGCGATTTTCGGTAAGATACCCGACATAAAAAATGCTGTCGCGAGCCCTGCCACGGAAGATATCGTTTCACTCAAGACATGGGCATCGATGACGCCGGTCCAGCGTGATGAGGTTGATCGCATTTATGCCAACATGGGCAAGGCAATTGCCGCTTATGTCCGGACTATTGTTCCAGGACCGTCACGATTTGATGGGTATGCCAAGGCTCTTATCGACAGCGATACGACGGCTCTTTCAAAGATGTTTACACCTGACGAAGCGGGCGGCCTCAGGCTCTTTATAGGCAAGGCCAAATGCACAAATTGCCATACTGGCCCTCTCTTTACCAATAGCGACTTTCATAATACTGGCGTACCGACGCCTACCAAAATGCCTCGCGACAATGGAAGGGCTGACGGCATCAGGAAGGTACTCGCGGATGAGTTTAACTGTCTGGGCAAATACAGCGATGCCGGCCCCGGTGATTGTGCGGAACTGAGATACCTGGATACGAATACAACAAAATATTCAGGCGCCTTTAAGACGCCTACATTGAGAAATGTTGCTCAAAGAGCTCCCTATATGCACGCCGGTCAATTCTCAACACTAAAAGAGGTACTCAAGTTTTACCGCGGATCGGATAGTCATGAGCTTGGCCACGGCGAATTGAGCGATAAGGAATTAGACCAGCTTGAGGCCTTTCTTCGCACCTTAAGCGGGCCTGCAATAGCGAATTAATGCGCTTATGCAGTAGTATTATAGAAGGTTCTGTTAATACTTCATATCGGGTATTGTCTTATCCGACTACTGGAGGACATCATGGACAATTATCTCTTCACCACCTCGTCAGCTGATGAATCTGACTTTTCTGAAAACTGTAAAGAAGGACAGAAGATCCACCGTAAAATCACGACCATGCAAGATACCCTGCCAATTGGGCCCTTAGTTCTACTGATAATTTTTTTAATTGCTTTAGTGACTCTTCCTCCCGGTGCTATGTCAGCATCCTCTGAAAGGGAGTGCTGTAAGGGCTGCAGAGTTCAAGATGACACTCAAAAATGCTGTCAGTCAAGTTGTAACTGTGGCACAAGTGATAGCGGCAGTCAAAAGGTGCAGCCGGGGCAGGGTCAACGCTATAAGGACGTCAAATGTTTCAATGTTTGTGTCAAATCGGGATACAGGTGCAAATATTGCGAGGACAGTTGCAGCTATTGTAAGTAATAAGAGTGTTGGCTATGTTGTAAGCTCTGAAATCCTTTTTGGGGATGCCGCAATGGTATGCGCGGCTTTTTCCATTGTATGTACGGCATGTGTAAGCAGATAAAAACGTTGATCGAAAATAAAAATGGAACAACCGCATGAGATTGTATGAATTGGTAAACGTCGTAGCGGTGGCGGTTCTGTGCGCTGCATCATCGGCCTATGCCCATGGAGATCGTCCGGGCCACATCGACGAGCAGGGTGCGAGCCTACCGACATGGATTACAATAGTCATGGTAATATCCTGGATTGCTATTGCGCTGGGCGTAGTCTTTTTTGTACGCAGATTGATACGAACGGACAGATCTAAGGCGCATGGTGAGGACCGACAGAAAAAGGCATAGGCGTCTATTAGGTGGCGATTCTCAGGCCGTCAATCCACTGCTGTAGACTTCCTTGAAATGACTTCGGTGAGTATAATCTGCCCGGCATATTTTCTTTGAGCGACAAAACATTCCAATAATAGAATAATTAAAGTCGGATCATCAAGGGAACAAAAATAATGCATCTCGTGTTATCACAAGTTGTCAAATTTTAATGGGATGATATTAAAGAAATATATGTTACAGCAATATTCTATTATGTGTTGAAGTGTGATATACTTTTGGCAGAAAAGACCAAGTTGGTATCGTAATTGTTAGAATGGGGGATTCGAATTATTATTCGAGCAGTTCTCTTTGCCTTGATCGCGCTTGTGCCAATCGCATTATGGGCTGGCGATGAGATCAAATGTAACGATAGCGGGGGCCAATTAGAACTAAACGCCTGCGCTAGTGATGACTTGGCCAAGGCAGACAAAGCGCTCAATCAAACGTATCAGTCTCTCATCAAGAAAGAGGCTGATGACCCGTTATTTATTAGCAAACTACAGCTTGCCCAGAAAGCTTGGCTGGCATTTCGTGATGCTGATCTTGAAGCAAGATTTGCATGCCCTGAAGACAACGTAAGAATCTGCTGGGGTAGCATGTATCCAATGTCTTTCTTATTTCGGAAAGCTGAATTAACCCGTGAAAGGACCAAGCACCTTCAACAAATCTTGAAAGATGGGAGTGGAGAGTAGCAGTCAACTTCCGATTTAGTTCGGACAGCGATGTGAAATAGTTTGGACAATTGTCAGGGCGGTGCTTCCAAGACTTGTTCCGGATCAACTTCTTCCTCTTCTAAGGAAGTCAGGATTAGCTCGTAGCCTGAGAATGTTGGTGTCACCTGCAAAGTTATTGATTGTACCAGTACTAGGAATTTGGTGATTGCAAAAAAACTTTCATTGCGACTTCGTCGATTGACTTCTTATAACACGCCTTGATCTGTATCGCTCAGACATGAGATATTCTTTTCAAAAATCTTCACTGTTGCATTTCTAGAAACGCATTGACATGTTAGCCTTATCAGGTTTTCAAAGGTACTTGTGCGGACAGCTTTTTGCTATACTTATGAATGATTCTTCAAATTAATATTATTAATCGGTGCCGTAGGAGAGAGGATGTTTAAAAGAAGTCTTACAGAGTCACCAAAGCGAATTCGCCCAGGCTTAGTGTCGCACATATTGTTACAGTCCGGAGATACACCAACTGATAATCTTGCAATTGCCAGGGTGGAAGTTGAGCCAGGCTCAAATCAGCAACCTCATCATCATGTGCCGGAACAAGCCTATATCATTATCAATGGGAAGGGTCGTATAAAGGTTGGTTCTGAGATTGCCGATGTTCAGACGGGAGATCTTCTATACATCCCTTCAAATGTGGAGCACGCGGTTGAGAATGCAGGATCGGAGAAACTTATCTATATCTCCGTTACAGTACCTGCTTTTAACATTGAGGCATTGTATGATACGGGGCAACTTATGAAATAGGATAAAGTAGTTGCTATATTTATATTAATAAACTTTTTTAAAAGGAGGAAAGATGGCGACAAAGAAAAAAGTATCAACTTCAAAGGCGGTAAAGGCAGCGAAGACGAAGACAACTGCAAAAAAGACAGCACCAAAGCAACAGAAGGAGCTCAAGAGTGGTAACCATTATGAATGTGGTGTATGCGGCCTTGCCGTGACCGTAGATGAAGTTTGCGGCTGTGTTGATTTCTGCGATATAATCTGTTGTGGCGAGCAGATGAAACCAGCAAAGTAAATCTCGGCGTTGTTTTAAACTGAATTTAAGAATATCCCCCTGTTTCAATATAAGTGAAACAGGGGGATATTGTTGCACTATAGGATCGCTTTCAGATTTTTGCCAGCAGCGAACTTGACGGTCTTGCTGGCCTTGATTTTAATTGCTTCTCCAGTTTTGGGGTTCCTTCCTTTTCTGGCCTTCCGCTTTGCCAGCGAGAATGTGCCGAAACCGACAAGAATAAGCTTGCCATCTTTCTTAGCTGTTTTGGCGACTGCCTCGCTAAAAGACTTAATGGCTGCCTCTGCCTGAGCCTTAGAAATCCCGGCGTCCTTTGATAACTTCTCTACAAGTTCTGCTTTGTTCATGTTGTTCTCCTATAAAGGTAGATGATTGATGACAAAGAGTATACCACGAAAGATTTGTTCAGTGGTAGCAGGATTGAGTTCTTCTGAAAGTCATGTGTGCAGCTGTACCCGAAAGGTGATAATAGTCGGGAAAAACCATCGAAACCTCGTTATCCAATGCTTCTGTATCTGAAGCTAATTGTGATATCCCGAATCTGTTTCTTTATCACTTCTACTTAATACTTTTGAACGATGGGTGGTGAAAAGAATGGTCTGTTACACACATTTGCAGGATAAAAGAAGTGGCGAGACCCAACAAGTTGGGGAATTGGATCTTTTTCAGGGCTTGAGTATCATTTGGTTCGTTGATGACCGCGTCTCTCCTATAGAGGTAATGCGGACCGCGGCCTGATCACGGATAGGGCACTTGTTTTCACAAATCCCGCAACCGGTGCAGAGATTCGGGTCCACGTAAGGGCGCTTCAGCATTTTTGTCGTTCCATCTCTAAGTTCCACCTCAAAGGTCTGAAACCAAATCGCCTTCGGCGATGTGGGGCAGACCTCTTCGCAGACTATACATTCGATATTCATCGACCAAGGTAGGCACCTTCCGCGGTCGTAAAAGGCAGTGCCGATCTTGAGCGGCCTCTGTCCGGCACTCTTTCCAATTTTTTTATCGACCGTAATAGGGCTTATGGCGCCGGTTGGGCATACGTGACTGCATAGCACACAGTTGTACTCGCAGTAGCCGATCCTGTTGATCAGTATTGGTGTCCAGATCCCCTCGAATCCCGCCTCCAGCAACGCAGGCTGAATCGCGTTGGTCGGACAGACCTTCATGCATTCTCCACACTTGAGGCACCGTCGGAGGAAATCTTCTTCGGAAATGGAACCAGGCGGCCTGATCACACGATGTTGCGGCGAAGTTTTGGAGGTGATAGTGCTGTGCATCATTGGAAGGAGAATCGCCCCTGCGAGGGCGCTTTCGATCAGCCTGCGACGGCTTACATCGAGAGGCATCTGTGCAGAACTTGAAGGTTTTGACAGGCCGTAATGGATTGCGCCCTCAGGGCAGTCTTCGATGCAGTTCATACAAAGGTGACATTCTGAAACCCGAAGAGCCGTATGCGGATCGCATGCGCCGTGACAGTGGCCGAGGCATTTTTTGCAGTCGGTGCAAAGGTCAACGTCGCGCCATATCCTAAGAATAGGCCGGTAAGATAGCAGTCCGAGAAGAGCACCCAAGGGACAGACCGCACGACACCATAATTTCGGAAGAAACCTGTTTGCAAAGATCACCGCAAGAAAGATCATACCCAGCAAAGTTCCACCATTAAAAAGGGGCTGTTTAAGATAGAGCCAGCCCTGGCTGCTATTAATCATCGGAAATACTGAGATAGCGAAGGACCGCGTGAAAAATGGAATTGGATCGAGTAATCCAATCTGAAGCGAACCAAACGCAGCAAGGGCTAGGAATATAGTAAGGAGATAGTATTTAAGACGGTAGAGAGGTCGATAGGAATTCTGTGCAAAGGTATCTACCGCCCTAAGCTTAGTGAAGACGCTTGCTGCGATCTGGTTGATGATGCCCATCGGACACACCCACGAACAGAAGAAGCGGCCGAATAAGAGCGTTCCGCTAATGACAAAAAGCGAAAGGGCGAGCCCCTTATAGACTGTCCAACTGGTGAGAAAAGAGGCGATAGCAGCGAGGGGGTCGAGTTCCAGAAACAGCGGTGTCTCGTACCCCTTCATGCGCCCGAAACTCGTCAGCCAAAGAAGAAGTACGAAAAGCACTATGAAAAAGACGGCGTAAATTCTCCTGATATTTCGCAGGCTCAGGATCTTTCGGTTCATACGTTCATTTCGGCAACGTTGAGCGATTTCCAGTCGGAAATCCCGATGCCTCTCTTTTCCGCCATTAAAATAAAAGGAATATCCTCAACCTTCAGATCAAGAAACCTGAGTCCATAAGACTCAATTGCCACCATGTCCACTCCAGCGATAACCGTGTTCTCTATGGATACGTCCGAGAGGTTACCACCAGTCGGACCGTTTCTCTTGAGTACCCTCGTGGCATCCATGACAGTGAGTGTCGGTCTGATCGCGCAGGCGAGGTCTGCGATCGCGGGATTAATGTCCTGATGCAGGCGGTTCCTCTGTCCGCCGAGGGAGCCATAAAGGTTTTTCATGGCCATTGTGCACTTACTAAGGGAATGGTGTTTCACGACCGGCAAATTGATAAGCTTGTCAGCTTGGTGGTAAAAGGCGCTTACAGGCCAAACCTTGAGAGATTCACCCTTCAGGTCAGTAAGGACAAAGTCGTTTTCGGTAGTCAATCTGATCTTTCCGCCCGCTCTCTTCACCGCATCTTCGATCCCAGAACGGGCGAAACATCTGTAGGGATTGTTCACCGAAACATCTGTTACCCAAACCTCTGATGCTCGTGCCTCCAGACAAAGCTTAACGACTGCGGCAACCACCGCTGGATTGGTGTTGGCCGCCTGTTCTGGTTGTCTGTCCCATGCTACATTTGGCTTTAGTAAGATCTTCTCACCGGGGTTCACAAACCGGCCTATGCCGCCGATCTTTTCGATTGCGGCCCGGACCATCGTCTCCGCATTTTTGCCGTGGACCACGGCAAGCTTAGGATAGACTGTTTTTTCTTCGACGCGGAAGTCCTTGAAGGTGAGTATCCTCCCGACGCTCCGGCGGACCGGTTCTTCACTATAAAATACATATCCCCATACTGCTGCAGTTGCTGCAAGGCCGCAGGTGGCAGCAGTTCTCAGGAGAAATTGTCTCCTGCTAATGTCCGGTTCTCTTTTGTTGTTCTTCGATGACATAGGACTACATCAGCGGGTTTTTAACCCTTGTCCTTCATAAAGAATTTCAAGATTCCCTCGTCATTCGTCCCGAACACACCGAAAACCGCATCGCGAGACCGGATAAGAAACCAGTTGCCCTCATATTTGTCCATAACCTTGTACGCTTCTGATCCGCCCCTTTCGATTCTTTCGTATCGCATCCCAGATTTTCCAAAGTAGTCAAGAAATGAGGACAGCAGTGATTGCATTTCATGTTCACTGCCTGCCATAAGTGCCACCTTGATCTTGCCACTACTTGTGGAGTATTCACGTTCGACCACATTATGGAGGAAATCGAGACCGCGATAACCCTCTTTTGCAAACCTCGTGTTTTCGACCTTTCCGAGATCGGGGAACTTCGAAAAGACCTCGAAAGGATCCCGTCCCGCTGGAAGAGTGTCAGCGAATCCCTTCGAAAATTTGATTATTGATGTCTTAGGGCTGAAGGCCGATATCTTGACGTAATACCTTCCTTTGATGTAGTTAATACCCATTGAGGTCTTGTAACCCATCGTTCCAACAGAGACCGGAGTGGGTTTTTCTCCAGACTCATCCGCCAGGACCCCGAAGGCTTGAATGCTTTTACCCATGTCAAAGACCTCGACTTGGATTTCCGCCTGTGTAGCCTTTGACCCTGCGGCAATGTACTCCGTAACCGTAAGCCCTTGAAACCCGGCACTGATAAAATATTCCGCATGGCCGTCAACATGTTCATAAAGATTTTCCTTTGTGTAACGATGCTCATCACCGAACTTCCGGAACCCCGCTATATCCTGAGCGACGGCGAGAGGCTGCAACTCTTGTGCAACTTTAGGTGACGCCACAGAACCAAGGACTTCCTGCTGCACCGTTTTATTGAAGTCTATCAGGGCTGGATCATAGTTCTGGCCTCTGAAATATAGGACTGCGGCGATAAGCGGCAGCAACCCAATCAGAAGAAGGCGGTATTTAAACGGAACCGAGTTCATCAGACTGAGAACGACATCGACTCATGCGCATCGCAGAGCATGTCCTTCACAGGGAGACCATGGGGACAGCTGCCGACGCAACCGGGATCAACACATCCGAAGCAGGTTGATGCGTTCTTTTTCAACAAGGCATAGGACTGCATCGCCCTCTTTTCCATGCCGTAGTCCATGAAATACATCCGGTATCTCATGACTGAGGCGATCTCCACTCCCAGGGCGCACGATTTCTCGCACTCTCCACAGCCTGTTCTGCAGTATTCGCTTCCATACAAACGGGCATAACGATCGAGGACATCCTGATCGGCGGCGGTGAATTTTGCCCCCGAAGCCTTGAGATAGAGCTCGATATCAGAAGCTGTCTTCATTGTGACGATAAGGCCGCTCACCTCCGGATGCTTCAGCACCCACTTGAATGCTGCATGGGAAAACTCCGCTCCTTTTGCCTCCACATTCATATCCTTGGCGCCAGCAAGAGTTTTCATGGCGATTACGCCAACCCCCTTTCTGTGGGCTTCCTTCATGACCTCGGGCAGCTTCGGAAACTTCATGAAGTTGAAGGACGGCTGGATCACATCGAATTGGCCTGCGTTGACCGCAGTCATCAGAAGTTCCTCCATATTGTTAGGTCCGTGAGAAGAGGTGCCCAAAAAACGGATCTTCCCTGCCTTTTTCAGTTTAGCCACGGCTTCGAACATCTCATCGTTAAGGAGCCTTTTTTTCTCGGCTTCCAGGTCCTTGCTCATCTCACCTATAGCGTGTACAAAGCAGAAATCGAGGTAATCGGTCTTCATCCTAGATAGGCTTCCTTCGACTGAAGCTATGTAATCTTCCTTCTTCGAACCCAGAGGGAGATGACCTGGATAGGGCTGGGGGTGGCAGAATTTCGAGGTAATGATGATCTTGTCTCTTCTGATCTTGCCCATGGCTTCGCCGATCGTATTTTCAGATTGGCCGTAATCCGGAGCGGTGTCAAAATAGTTAATGCCACTATCCACAGCCCTGAGGACCATCGAAGCGGCCGAAAGCTTTCCGGCACCGAAGGAAATATCGCTCATCTTCAACCCGGTCTTTCCGATTTCACGATAACTTTTGACAGAGGACACTTCGGTCATTGTTTCCGCATAAAGCGGGCTAGTTGTCACAGCGGCTGCGGTCAATGCCGCCACCTTAAGGAAATCGCGTCGTTTCATATGAGACCTCCTCATCCGGCTGCTAGATTGCATCACGCCGAAAAGTTATTAACAAACGGTTATTTATTATTAGTATACTCAATTGGTGAAAATTATTAAAAAAAGCCGAGTATCACGTCATATCGATATTGTACGTGATGCAACGTGTTCCAAGGAAGACAGCTGGCTATGCCGATGCAAAGCGTGGAGACACAATAAAGCCTGCACTGAAAATTAGTGAGTCATTACCCCTGATCAATAAATTCTCCACCGTCGCATAAGATACTGTTACAATGGAGTGCAGAGGATCCCTTGTAGTGAGGGATATGGTCCGCATCACAGTTAGAACTTGTGGGATATGCGTCAGGGTATGCCCCTTTGGGAAAGGTAATCAATAAATGGCCATGCGAGCATTTTTCTACAGTCTACCCAAGAATATCATCAAATGCTTTGGAGGGTATAATTTTCTCTGGCATCTGTTGGCGATTATTTTTACATGCATCTTCGTAACCTCTGGTTTTGACTGGCTCTACTTCAAATCATCCAGAAGCGTCCTTTTATTATCACTTCTTTTTCCGGCTGTCATTCTTGGTAGTCGTCTGCCAATTATCGTACCACTCACTCTTTTTGTTGTGGGCAAGGTGAGTAAGAATTTGAGAGCTATGAATACAGCCTTCGCTTTAGGTCAATCAGTACTCATTGGCTTGCTCATAGCTGCCTTTTACAAGGCATTCACCGGGAGAGTTCATCCGCCAAGATTGTGCACACCAGCTATTGTCGACATCAGCCGTGAATTTGACTTTGGCTTTCTGCGCGGCGGAGTGTTTTGGGGTTGGCCATCCTCTCACACCACTATTGCTTTTGCTATGTCTGTAACGCTGTTGATGCTGTATCCAAAAAATAAAATTGTAAGATATCTCTCGCTTTCTTATGCGCTCTACATCGGATTCGGAGTATCTATAAGCATTCACTGGTTTTCAGATTTTGTAGCTGGGGCCATTGTCGGAACGGTAATTGGGGTTGTGGTGGGAAAAAGCTTTCGTGAGGACCTCGCATAAATACAACATTAATTTCACTTGCTCTCTATGAGAGATGAGCTTACTAATCAGCGTCGTTCGCTCTTTGATAAATATTCAACATACTTACGGGCTTCTACAAACTGTGGACTAATCTTAAGGGCTGTTGTAAATTCCGCCAGAGCGTTATCACGCTGATTCTTTCTTAAGTAACATAATCCAAGACCAAAGTGAGCTTCATCAAGATCTGGCTTGATTTTAACGGCGATGAGGTATTCCTTTATTGCGTCATCAAGATGACCCTGTTGCTCATAAATAAATCCGAGATTATTGTGTGCAGCGACAAAATCAGGTTTAAGTTTGATAGCTTTCAGATATTCCACACGGGCATCATCATAACGGGCCATCCTACGGTAAAGAGCTCCAAGTTTATTATGTATTTCGGCAGTTTCGGGATCCAATTTCGATATTATCGAATATTCTGTTATAGCGTTACTAAATTCTCCTTTATTCTCGTAAGAAATGGCGAGATTATTATGCACTTCTGTATAATACGGCCTTAATCTTATCGCCAAGAGAAATTCTTTAATGGCGTCATCTATCCTACCTATCTTAGAATAATTTACGCCAAGATTATTATGCGCTTCGGGATTATCAGGATTCAGAGCAATAACTAAGAGAAATTCTTTAATGGCGTCATCTATCCTACCTATCTTAGAATAATTTACGCCAAGATTATTATGTGCTTCGGGATGATCAGGCTTTAGAGTTATTGCAATGCGATATTCTTTGATAGCATCATCAATTCTACCCACCTTAGCATAACTAAGGCCAAGATTATTGTGAGCTTGGGATTTCGACGGGCTTTTTTCGACAGTGTCCTGCCATAATGCAATGGGACTGCTCCATATCATATTTCGTAAGTAAGTTGTACCTGTCAAGATAACCACCACGACAAGAGTTGCCAGAATTGCGATCCCGGAAAATATAGGTCCATTTAAGTTTCTTCTAAAAGCTATGAGCCCTGTCGCTACACTCAAAGAAAAACCAAAAAATGGCAGATACATTCTATGTTCAAATATGACGTCTTTTATTGGTATTATGCTCGATTCGACAGAAATCGTTATGAAGGAATAGAAAATACCGAAAGAGATTAAACGATAGCACCACGATAAGCTCCGATTTTTTCGCGAGAGATGAAGAAGAAAAAATGCGATGGCAATAATCAGCAGAAGCAGAAGAAATGATAGATACACAGTGGGGACAGCGAGGGAGTGATATACGGGATAGTCATAATCCAAGTTTTGGTTGACTGGCAGAACGAGGAGTCTTAAATATGTAGCGATCACGCTGAACTGTGTATACAGATAATCCAGCCGAGAAATTGACACTGTTTCTTTTGATGCCTGGCCAATACCGTTAAACAGTGAGCCTAATGTGTCCGTTGGCAAGAGAGTTAGCGGGATAATAAACATTGTTAGTATGAAAGGCAATAGATATGCGAGTCTTTTCTTCCAAGCACCAGTGAAAAACATGAATTCGTAAACGGATATGCAAATTGGCAATGTAAATGAAATTTCTTTTGTCTTCATGGCAAAAATAGTTGCGACAAGCGCAATAAAATAATTCACAGAAACATAGGCTGTCTTCGAATATCTTGATTTGACATAAAAAATTAATGCAACAAAGTAAAAAAGCGTCGCCAAAGAGGTAAGCCTCTGGCTAATGTAGGATACGGCCTCAGTCTGTATTGGGTGAATAGTAAACAGTAGCGCACATATAAATGAGATTGACTTGCTCATCCCTGGGTCGAAAGATGGGTCAAACTTTGTTCTGGACAAGATAAAAGGAGTTTTAAAAGTTAACTGTATGAGCACGTAAATCAGAAGCGCGTTAACTAAATGTATTGTTAGATTAAACAGGTGATAGCCTTTTACATCCAGCCCATGTATCTTGTAATTAAGCGCAAATGACAAATGTCCTAATATTCGGTTCCAGAACTGTTTTTTTAGATCGTACGGGAGAGAAATTATTTTAGCAGGATCAGGGGATACCGTCAGTTCTTTTATCACGGAATTATTTACAATATATTCATAATCATCAAATACAAATGGCGAGTTTAAGGTATTTGAATAGGCTAAAATGCCAATGATTATGATGCAGGCGATATGGACAGCCATCTTGCGATAAACGGTCTTGTCTGCTGGTTCTTCATGGCTAATTTGAGTAGTAATAGGGGTGTTAAACGCGTTGTTCTTATTGGTCGATTTCCTCATCGAAATATTTTAACATACATTTAAAACCATGCGAGAATGATATATACTAATCAATGGGGAAAATTGCAGTCTTAATACCTTGTTTTAACGAAGAAATGACAATTAGGCAGGTCGTGACTGACTTCAAATTGCAGCTTCCTGATGCTGAAGTATATGTCTACGACAATAATTCTACTGACAGAACGGCAGATCAGGCAAAGGACGCAGGTGCGATCGTCCGCTTCGAAAGAAGACAGGGTAAAGGTAATGTTATTAGCACAATGTTCAGAGAAATTGAGGCTGACATTTATATACTTGTCGACGGTGATGGGACATACCCTGCGAATAAGGTAGAAGATCTTATCTCACCCATTCTAAGCGGCGATGCAGATATGGTTATCGGATCGCGCCTCCATCCGTCGGCTAAAAGTCATTTTCACCTAATAAACAGGATAGGAAACCGTGTATTTTTATTTCTCACGAATTCAATTTTTAGAGTTGAAATAACCGATTTGTTGTCTGGATACAGGGCTTTTAGCAGGGATGTCGTTAAACATTTGCCAATTACAAGCCGTGGTTTTGAAGTGGACACCGAAATTACGATTGCAAGCCTCGAACGGAACTACAGGATTATAGAAATACCGATAGATTTATCAGCGCGCCCTGACGGTAGCATGTCCAAGATCAGGATTTGGGGCGACGGCTTTCTGATATTTAATACTATACTTGCATTCTTTAGGGATTATAAGCCATTGACTGCCTTCGGCATCTTAGGACTGTTCTTCATAATTTTAGGGTTAATACCTGGTATTCTTGTCATCAATGAGTTTATTAAAACAGGCTTCATTAGCCGAATGCCCTCTGCTATACTTGCCGTAGGTCTTGTCTTAACCGGATTGATTATCTGCTTTACTGGATTGGTCATTCATACCATATCTCGTCGTTTCCAAGAATTAGACCGCCAACTTTACAAATATTACACAAAGAAATAGACGAGAAATACGTTAAAATCTCTGGCAAATCATCTTCACATATTGAGGCCCATGACCTGCCTATAGAAACATATAAGTTCATATGCCAACCCCCCGATTGCTACTATCGCCAACACCAAAAAGGCAATTACTGCGCCGCTCAATCTCTTCATGTAATCTCCTCCTTTATCAAGTACCAAGACGATGAAAGCGATATGTGAGATTAAAATAAGCGAACAGGATTATCCTGTTGACAGTGATTGCTATGTCAAAGGCTGCCGGCGCAACATGTCCTAATCGGCGTTTAAATTTCAACATCAGCTGCTCACGTTTTCATCCTTTTTAAATCAAAAGACGGTCGGGTCCGGCGACAGGTTACTATGTGCTTAGTGTTTTTAATGGGGGTTGTATAAGAGATCTTTGCCAAGCCTCAAAATCTAGTCTATCAACCGGAGGCGCGTCAATACATCGAGTTCTTCACACATCCGCCATTTCGAAGCCTGCTGATTCAAACATCCCCGTTCTCATTTCAATGAAATCTTTGGCTCAGTGATCATCCCAAGTCTTTCTATCCCCGCATCTTTTATGTCACCCATAATCTCGACGACAGTCCCATACGGAACGTCCTGGTCCGCCTTTAGGAATACATTCGGGCTGAGCTTGCTGATAGCAGAGAGCTTATTTGTCATATCCTGTTTCGATATTGGATTATCATTCAGAAAGATCACTCCACCATTCTTGACGATAATCGTAATTCTCTCTTCGGGAGGCAGCTCTTTACCTTTGGCCTTGGGCAGATTAACATCTATTCCTTGCTGCATCAGAGGTGCCGTCACCATGAAAATAATCAGCAAGACCAGCATGACGTCGACCAAGGGGGTCACGTTGATTTCAGACAAAGCGGTTCTGTTGTGGCCGGTTTTCATAAGCCGGTACCGAGAATGTAGTCAACGAGCTCCTCGGAATAGTCATCCATGTTGATGATCATACGATTCACCCGACTCAGGTTGTAATTGTAGGCAATTACGGCGGGGATGGCCGCAGCAAGACCCATCGCCGTAGTGACAAGGGCTTCGGCGATTCCCGGGGCGACTACAGCGAGTGATGCTGATCCTGCAGTTCCTATGCCAGTGAAGGCATTCATTATCCCCCACACTGTTCCGAAGAGACCGATAAAGGGAGTAGTCGTACCTGTTGTAGCGAGGAAGTTAAGGTACCGCTCAAGCCGCGCCGACTCGAGCGCCCCGTATCTCTTGAGCATCCTCCGCAGCTCCTGCTTGTCAGTATAGGCCTTTTCAGAGTAGACCGACTTGAAGAGTCGTGCAAGGGGGCTCAGTTCGAGCTTCTTTGATGATGTGTAGAGATCCTTCGGACTCTTTGACACATTATAGATCTTCATAAAAGTGGCATTCTCATCGTCCGCTTTTGCGAAGAGCCGCCATTTATAGAATATGATCGTCCATGATGTAATTGAAAACATCAACAGAATGATCAGTACGCACTTGACGACGTATCCCGCCTGTAAAATCATTTGTAAAGCTGACTGTTCCATCTGACCTCCTTAAAAATAGAGCAATGCAAAAACTGATAAGTTTAATCTGACAGTGTGTTGTGGCAGTTCCTCTTACGATAATAAACAGTCACTCCGTTGGCACAAGGTATTTCACTGCTGAGGGTGCTTGAATTGTTATCTGATGTAGTATCCTCCATTGACATAGATAAAATGACCGGTGATTGTCAGACTGTCCTTACCCATGGCATCGGGAAGCGGCCAATAGGGATCCGCATTTTTTAGCGCTATTATCGCCGCGGCGTCGAGGTTGGGATGCCCCGATGTTTTGACTAATTCCACTGCCCCGATCTTCCCATTTTTCTTGATCGTAAACTGTATATACAGATCGCCATACTCTCCCCGTGCAGCAGCATCAGGAGGATATTTCCATACGCTTTCTATCTTTTCTTTCAGGCGTTGCATGTATCCGTAATATTTAAATTCTTCAGTATCGAAAGTAATTGAACTGCCATTCTGTACACCCTCCTGATCCTGTTTAGACAATTTCGCGATAATGTCCCGGTCAAAAAGCCGTTCCCTCATTGGGGATTGCTGGGCTCCGGGCTGCAGCTCTTTTCCAGAGCGTTGTGCGCCGCTCTCTTCTCTGTATTCTTTCGCGCCCCCCAAATCAGGGAGTGATTTCATCCCTCCGCCCTTTGAAGGTAGTTCTCTCGCTAAAGCAGGCGGTCCAAGAGGAGACTCTTTTGCCGAAGGACTTGCGGGGATAGCCGACAAAACTTTCGGGGCTTCTCTTTTCATGCTGTGTATCCTGATGTTGTGATCGCTTTTGCTGTTTCTGTCTTTTTTCAGTACAGCAGTATTCTCTTTCTTCCCTTCATTGCTCAATTCTTCCGGTGTAACAATCCGCGCAATAAAAGGCTTTTGCTCCTCTTGTCTTTTATTTGATATTAGAAAAAGGGCAATAACGATAATTAAAGTGTGAAAAATGATTGAAATAATTACAAATCGTTTCAAAGTCTTTCTCAGCTCAATGACTTATGTCAGAATATTCATTTTGAAGCAGTTCTTTTTCGATTACTTCAGATCTTATCTCCCTGTAGATAGACGATGCTGAGATATAAAAGGTTACAAAGACTAGTAAATTGGCAACAGACCGATTGATCTACTGAAGGAATGATCATAATTTGACGAGATTGAAGACTAAGGCTCAAAGGCAGCGCCAGCGGCTTAAGTGTGAATGTGCTTAAGGTTGTGGTAGCTTTTCTGTGAAGGCGGAAACTATCCAATAGTCTTCCGCCACACAGAATACAAACCGTATAGGGCTCATGTTTGCTAACGCACGGTTAGAGTTCCGCATTATTCAGTGCTGGAACTTTCAGCACCCCAAACATTAACCCCAACATTTCAACAGTTTCGTAAAATACTCTATTCCTGTTGGTCAATATCTTCATACTTGTAACCTTTTGATAATCTTGCTCGTCTATAAGTTATAGAAGATAAACTTTCAAAGGAGGAAATGTAATGAAGGGGTTAAGTCGTTTTTCTGCATTGGCTGCAGCAGTGTCGCTAACCATGCTGCTGGGAGGCAGCATGGTTTCCAATGTGTATGCGGAGGGTGACCGCGATGGTGGGCAGAGGCATGTAGAACAGGGTAAACATGGCATGGATGGAAAGTATGGCAAACACCATAAACATGGTGGGCGTTGCGGACATCACGAGTGGAAGATGTTCAAGGGGCTCAATCTTACATCGGCCCAAAAAGAGCAGGTCAAAGGCATTATGAAAGGTCATCACAAGGAGTTTATCGAGGGCAGAATTGCAGTTCTCCAAGCGAGACAGAACCTGATGATGGCCACGACTAGCTCAACATTTGATCAATCCGCCGTGCAGAAAGCATTCGGAGATGTTTCAGCAGCACAGGAGAAGATGGCCATTTCACGCGCAAAAGTCTTCAGCCAGGTGATGCCGATACTTACACCAGACCAGCAGGCCGTGGTTCAGGGAAGACTTGCAAAGTCCAAGCTTCGCATGCAAAAAGTTATCTCAAAACTGCAGTCTAAGACGGAATCGGCTACTAAGTAATTCTTCGTGCATGCCCGGATAGAAGGGCATAACAAGGAGGGGGTGGCAGATGTGCAGCCATCCCCCCACACTTATACGGCCTTCGGACTGAAGGAGTGTGAGAGGCATGGGAAAGAAAGACACTGTCAATAAGCACATTTGGCATGTGATCAAGGTAGTGCGCGCATGTAACATGCAAATTAAGGAGACTGAATCAGCTTTTCATATTCAGGTGTCTTTTTCTCAAGATAACTACGTATCGCTCTTTCAGCAATATTTAATGCAAACTCATCGAAGTATCTTTTCATGGAGTTTTCTACATAGACTGCGGAACCATCAACCTCTCGATAATTATTACTCATGATACACTGCATTTGTTCCCCTCCTTCCTCCCAATGTTGTCCTATAATTGACTCTACATCGTTACCTGATTTGACGTGCCTGAGCGGCAAAATGAGTTCTATGCCGAAATTCTGGAGCAGGTCGATATATGCATCAAGGGCAATGCTGATTTGATTGAGTTTGATTTTGCCGTCATGAGTTTCGCGTTCTCCGCCGATGACCTTCTTGCAGCCCAACATTTTCGCCAGGGGTATTCTTAAGACATGAAGATATAAATGGCAACCCACACAGGGCGTATAAAAGCCGAAACGCTTGAAAAGATGAGTCGTATATCTTCCGCAGAGCACTCGCCAGAGTCTGGCATCACCCAAAAAGACGGGGTCAAAAACCTTAATGTCGAAACTTTTTAGCCTCTCTTTGAGAAAGGCGGTTTTTTTTAGCAGTATCTCCCAGCTTCCGAATTCTGTGCCGGAGTAGGCTATAGTGGGGATGACCGCTTTGACCGAGATCATACTGGTTGCCTTTATTGCCGCTGCAATGCTATCCCTTCCCGCCATTTCAACTATGATAGTATCCGCTGTCTCTAGGATCTCATCAATCATTGCCGCAGGGAGCATCCACTCGGGGAAATTAAAGACAAGTGTTGGCTTGGTGGCCAAAATATCGAGAAGCCTTTTCTCCATATGATTACAGTGTCAACGGCTTATAATTCCCAGGATAGTATGGCTGATCGACGGGTGTATCCATAAGTCCATACATTTTTATCCTGTCAAGAAAATTAAGAATGAGGTACATCAATTCCTTCCCTTTTACAATTCCCAACGCTCCGCTTGCGCAACTGACTTCATTAAATTCTCCGACCTTATCCCTTCTCACATATTTGCCGACCATGGTCAGTGGTACCGTCTCACCTGTGTGTATCATAATACCCGAGCTTGCCGTAGAATGATCTGCGGTAACAACAAGCAAGACTTCATTATCTGGTATGATTTCACTGATAGCAACAGACATCGCTCGATCGATAGCTTCAATGACTTCTTTCTTGTACTGAGGGTTTTTTGTATGACCAGCCTCGTCAGGCATCTTCGTGTGGACATGGATGAAATCATAATTCTTGGCATCCTTGGCGACGCGGAGACGGTATTTCAAGTCTTCTTCAATATTTCCTGTGTCTCGGACTTTTACGGTTTCTATCCCCAATTCACTGCATAACCCCCAATAGATGGGACCAGAAGAGATTGAGAGGCCCCGAAGCCCCCATTTCTTCGTGAAAGATGCCAATTCTCTTTTTTTACCTGCTCTTTGAGTAACAAGAGCGTTCATGGGTAGGAGGCCACCTGCAATTCTATCCATATTGGTGGGATGAGCAGAGAGCTTTTGATGAGACCAGATCAGATATCGATTTAATACTGCCGCAGTTTTTTCTGATGCTCTCGTGATCGTTTGTCGAAGCGTCGGCATAACCTCAATAACCCGCTTCCCTTCGTATATAGGGTCGGAATCGGTTATATCCGCCGATACATCTCCTTTTAACATAAGAAAGCCATCGATCTTTCTGGAATGTACGAGTTGGATCTCTATCCCCTCAGCTTCAAATGTCCTTATCTCTTCTTTCAATGCCATAAGTACTTCGTCATGGCTTTCGGGGCGCCCATGGGTTAGGATGAGACAATTATCTTTTTTGTCAACAGAGCACAAATGGCACAGTATTGCAACATCCGTATTTTCGACAGGAATCCCCTCACCTATGGCCTCAATAACACCCCTTCCGGGAAAGTCCTCGATATCATTGCCAAAGATTAAAAAATGAGCGGTTTCGCTTGACATTGGAATGCCCTGCGCCAGACTATGATACAGGCCATTCATCCCTATAGAGGCGAGATGATCCATGTTAGGCGTGTATGCAGCATCAAGGGGAGTCTTGCCATCAAAGCAGACCTGTCCCCTATCGCCAATGCCGTCAAGAATTACTAATATGCAGCGCATTTGATTTCTATCATACCATTACCTTTCACCTCCGGCGAATAGATTTGAGCGATAGAATTTACTTCTTCCATTGATAGTACCTATTTGACTGAATAAGACCGGGGGGCTAGTATTAAAGTATGGTTATAGATATGCATATCCATACTCACTTTTCGCCTTGCAGTATAATCGATATCCCTCAACTCCTAAGAAGAGCAAGCGATGTCGGCCTACACGGAATTTGCATAACAGATCATGATTCTGTAGCTTCAAAATCAGTATTCGAAAGTATCGCTGATAGATATGGGATATGTGTTATTGTCGGCATGGAATATACAACACCAAAGGGGGACTTTCTGGTATTTGGACCTTTTGATCGTATTCCACACCACATGGATGCCGATGAGCTTCTTCCGTGGGTTCAAAGAGAAGACGGAGTTGCGATTCCGGCCCATCCTTTCCGTCACAACAGGCCAGTTCTGACAAGCGTTCTTCAAAACTCTCAAATTGTTGAGGGGCTAAACGGGAGAAATCACCCTGCCGAGAACGGTTTGTGCAATGAATGGCTGAATAGACAGGGTAACGGAATAAAGCAGGTCGGAGGCAGTGATGCCCATACTCTGGAAGAGGTAGGGAAAATCGTGACTGTGTTCGATAAAGATATTCATGGCATGAACGATCTGCTGAGAGAGCTTCGCTATGGAAATTACTTCCCTCGACAGATGTCTGGCTGGTAACAAAGAATGAAATTCTTCCGGTAAAAAACATTAACTGGACTCTCTCTCACGTGTGGCTGAGCGGCTAAAATTGGTCCGTCAGATCTGTTGGGCGCACTGTAAGCACTCAGTCCTTCTCAGGATTCCAATCTCTTAGTTGGTTTCAACACTTCAGATGACGAGGCTGAGAGCCACTCCCGTATGTCCCCTTCACTCTCTCCATCTAGTGGATTGGCTTCGATAGGTAATTCCAATCAATAACAGAGCAAGCAAGCCCATTATCTATTAGACCTGGTCTGCCTTAAATCGTATCATAATATACACACCGCAGCAGCGGCAATGGACTTGGCTCAATCCAATCTATTAACTAAACTAAAGGAGTATGTAACGATGCCGAAGAAGACACTATTTTGTCTATTTGTTTTTTTGCTGGTTCTCTCTTTTTCACCGAGTGCCTATTCATTGGGCAACAAAGACCTTGAAACCGAAAAGGTCGCTGTGAACTTCGCCCACGAACTGGAACGAGGCGGATATAAAATAGTTACCACTGAGGAATTAAAGACCTGGATTGACCAAAAGAAGGACATGTTCATTGTCGATACCATGCCATATGAGGCAAGCTATAAAAAAAATCATATATTGGGAGCCGTCCAGTTCGAGTTCCCGATCCCGGAAGTGACCGTGTTGGATGAGAATAAGAAGACCGAGTTCGAGAAACTCCTTGGACCAGACAAAAACCGGACGCTTGTCTTTTATTGTGGGTTTACGGAATGCACCCGTAGCCATAACGCAGCGATGTGGGCGATCAAACTCGGCTATAAGAATGTCTATCGACATCCCGGTGGGATTAAGGCTTGGAAAGAGGCGGATTATCCTATGGAAAGCGTAAAATAAAAATCTTTTTCAATGCAGGGGGAGGGACTGATCGATTCGTCTCTCCCCGTTGTTTCCTTAGCATTTTGAAAAATGTGTTTTATGATGACGTTTACAGAGTATCCGTAAGACCTTGCCGGAATGCTAATTGAATTCCTTTATCTCGGTATTCTGTGAATTGAAATAGCGTATCATCAGTTTATCCCTATACCTATTTTGGAGGCGAACTGCGCAAAATACAAGGCAATGTTAGCAGGATGTAATCAGCATGTCCGAATAGGTTGCATGTTCGCCCAAAAGGCTTTGGCATCTATTATACGTTTACTTTCATTATCACTTCTAAAATATGAGTAGCAACATGAAACGATGGAGAAAGGACGGGTACTCTCCATTGAAGATAATCCTGAGGGAGGAACGATGGATTCCATAAGATTTCGGAAATTTCGAGCAGTACTGGTCTGCCTGACGTTAATGAGTGTTTTATTTGTTTTTGGGCTCTGTGCCGCTGCGGAATCTAAGGTCGTCACCACCGAAGCACTGAAGGAAATGATGGATTCAAAAATGGAATTTATCCTCATAGATGCCAGAACAAAAGAAGAATATGATGATGCACACATCGTCGATGCAATCAATATTCCAGAGAATAAGTTTGAAAATGCCTCATCAAAACTTCCCACTGACAAAAATACCCTTCTAGTGATCTACTGTAATGGCATCAAATGTGGCAAGAGCAAGAAACTCGCGCAAAAGGTGGAAATTGCTGGGTATAAAAATATCATGGTCTACAGTGAAGGATTTCCTGTTTGGGAAGAGAAGGATCTGTGTTTTGTTGCAGGCCCCAATTACAGCAAAAAAATAGAGACAATTATGCTGAGTCCCGCTCAAGTGCAAAGCCTTCTGAAAGAGGATAAAGGAGATTACGTGCTCGTCGATGTAAGAGAACCTGGAGAATTCAATGAAGGACATATCCCGTCGGCAATTAATATTCCAGTTGATGTTTTTGCGTCAAAATCCGATGTATTACCGAAGGGAAAAAAGATTATTGTCTATTGCAACACTGGAAGTCGGAGTTATATAGCGTACCGGAAATTGATGAAACTTGCTTATCCGAATATCTTCCAGACCCTTTATGCCTCATGGAAAGAGGCCGGGATGCCGATTGCAAAATAAAAGGTGAATACATCTCGGGGAACAAACATGAATATCTCTTCACTTTCGGTGACGGCTGAGATAGCCAAAAATGCGTTGAATGCGGAGAGTGCTAGTCCGAGTGCGGTTTCCTACAGAAATATGGTCTTCCTAATAAAATAGCCAAGGCCTTTCGACCTGCTGACAGAGGGCACCGGTTAATTCATTTTGAATGCGGCCTATGCGGGCTCTTTGAAGCTGTCTGTCCCGTAGATTTCGAATCTGCAACTTTAATGTAACGCTTGGATCTCAGCCAGTCATCATCCATCCATCTTTAGATTGTGGGGACAAATCTATAACTCCAGTTTAAACTATTCAATTAATCTATTTTACATATTGACATCATCTATATTAATTTAACTGCTAATGATCCACCGGGCTATCATAGGCATAGGCATAGGCATAGGCCTTAAATATAGTACACTCTCTGAGACAACTACCCACGACGTATCAATAAAGGCGAATTGAATGAAAATATGAATACTCTTCAGTTTCGCCATTCCGGTTCGGAAACCATATCTGGTCAAATAAGCTACTGTTTCCATCGTATGGATGAAGTAATAGGAGATGACCGTCTCTACTCTGAGCTGTTTCCGGGGGGCATGGGGCTGGTGCCTCATCTGGTGTGCAAAACCAGCATCACGGTTCAAGGCAATTGAGCGCTTGCCATATATTAATGAACCGAGAGTGGGTCCGATTCCCACTGCCTCTCTCCAATTTGAGAATGGAGGCCTATTTTTCGGCGTTTTCGCTTCATATGGATATCGACATCATTAACTCTATATTGTAGAGTTAAATTTCGTCACAGGAGGACGGGTATGGAGAACGAGAGCATTTATTCTTATCTGACGCGACGAGGGGTGTCGCGCAGGGACTTCCTGAAGTTTTGCGCTGGAACAGCTGCGACTTTAGGTTTGAGCTCTTCAGCGGTCCCGCAGATCGCCGAAGCCCTGGAAAAGAAGCAGAGACCGTCGGTTGTCTGGATGCACTTTGCGGAATGTACCGGTGATTCCGAATCAGTCTTGAGGGCGACAAAGCCGACTATCGGGCAGATTGTGCTTGATATCATCTCGCTTGATTACCATGAGACTCTCATGGCCCCTTGTGGAACAGCCGCTGAGAAATCGCTGCAGGACATTCTGAAAAACAAGAAGGGGCAGTATATCGCTGTTTATGAGGGAGCAGTCTCTTCGAAGGACGGCGGAGTCTATTGCTGCGTTGCCGGGAAGTCCTCGATGGCTATCCTCAAGGAAGTCGCGGCCGGCGCAATGGCGAATATCGCTGTAGGCAACTGTGCCTGTTTCGGCGGGCTCTCCGCAGCCGCCCCAAACCCGGGTGGATATGTTGGTATTCAGGAAGCTATCGGCGGCACAGTCGTCAACATCGCCGGTTGTCCGATGAACGTAGAGAACTTCACCGCCACCGTAGTACATTTCCTCACTTTTGGTGCATTACCCGCCCTGGATAGCAATGGCCGTCCGAAGTTTGCTTTTGGAAAACTGATCCACAACAACTGTGAGAGGCGTCCGCATTTTGATGCCGGGCAGTTTGTGAAGGCGTGGGGAGACGAAGGGGCCAAGCAGGGATGGTGTCTTTACGAGATGGGCTGCAAGGGCCCGATGGCACATCAGAACTGTCCGACAATCAGGTGGAACGGTGGTACGAGCTGGCCGGTAATGGCCGGACATGGCTGCATTGCCTGCTCGACACCGGGGAACTGGGACGCGGCATATCCGTTCTACAAGAGAATGCCCAAGGTACCTGGCGCGAGTGTTATGGCCAACGCTGACAAGATCGGCCTTGGTATAGCGGCAGTTGCAGTGGCCGCCGTAGCGGCTCACGCAGCTATCAGGACAGCCACAAAAGGCAAAAATAAAGAAAAATAAAGGGAGATGAAAAATGGCTAAAATAATCGTTGATCCAATAACAAGAATAGAAGGACATTTAAGAGTTGAAGCGCAGGTCGATGGCGGCAAAATTGTAGATGCCTGGGCATCGGGCACAATGTGGAGGGGTGTCGAAGTCATGATGAAGGGCAGAGACCCAAGAGATGCCTGGACCTTTGTTTCCCGTTTTTGTGGCGTCTGCACTACGGTCCATGCCCTTGCGTCAATAAGGGCTGTTGAAAACGCACTTAACATTACGATCCCCGACAACGCCCGCATAATCAGAAACCTGATCATGGGATTCCAGTCTGTGCATGACCATGTAATCCATTTTTATCATCTGCACGCCCTTGACTGGGTCGATGTCGTAAGCGCGTTAAAGGCCGACCCCGCAAAGACTGCAGCCCTCGCTTCATCTATTTCAGATTGGCCGAACAACTCATCGGTTAGTTACTTCAAGTCTGTCGCCGCCAAGCTCAAGGCCTTTGTCGAGAGCGGCCAGCTCGGCATCTTCGCCAACGGATACTGGGGACACAAGGAATATAAGCTGCCTCCCGAAGCGAACCTAATGGCTGTTGCCCATTACCTCGAAGCACTCGACTGGCAGAGAGACATTATCCGTGCTCATGCACTGTTGGGAGCCAAAAATCCGCATCCGCAGACATTCCTCGTCGGTGGTATGTCCATTCCAGTTGACCCGAACAGCCAGAACGCCATCAATGCGGGAAGCATTGCATTCCTCAATGAAGTCGCCCAGAAGTCAGTTGATTTTGTGAACAAGGTGTATATCCCCGATCTACTCGCGATCGCTTCGTTCTACAAGGATTGGGCTGGCCACGGGAGTTTTAACAATTTCCTGGCGTGCGGTGAGTTCCCCGATGCGAGTGGGAAATTCTTTTTCCCAGCGGGAGTCATCAAAGACAAGGATTTGAGCAAGATATATCCTGTCGATGCGGCGAAGATCACTGAATACATCAACAATTCGTGGTACAGCTATTCGGGCGGCGATTCGAAGGCGAAGCATCCGTATGTGGGCGAAACAACCCCCAACTATACAGGACCCAAGCCTCCTTATGAGTCTCTCGACACTAGCAAGAAATACAGCTGGGTTAAGACGCCAAGATATGATGATCAGGCCATGGAAGTGGGTCCTCTCGCCAGATGCCTCGTGGCCTATGCGTCGGGACAAAAACAGGTCAAGGAAACCGTCGACATGGTTCTTGGCAAGCTGGGAGTCGGACCGGCAGCACTTTTCTCGACACTCGGCCGGACCGCTGCAAGGGGCATTGAGACAGCGATTATCGCCGGAAAGTTAAATGACTGGATCGGCGAGCTTGCTGCAAACATGAAAAAGGGTGACCTGAAAACCGCCAATACGGACAAGTGGGACCCTTCAACCTGGCCTGCAGAAGCCAAAGGCGTCGGATTCCACGATGCACCGAGGGGCACCCTCGCTCATTATATTGTCATAAAAGATGGGAAGATCGAGAATTACCAGGCCGTCGTCCCCACAACGTGGAATGCCGGACCGAGAGACCCGAAAGGCCAGAAGAGTCCGTTTGAAGCTGCCCTTATCGGAACGCCGATTGCGGACCCCTCCAAGCCTATTGAGATCCAGAGGACAATCCATTCCTTTGATCCCTGCATGGCCTGCGCAATTCATCTCTTTGACGCAGAACATAAAGAGCTTTTTAAAGTCGAAGTGAAATAAGGAGGCCGCCATGAGTCGAATCTATGTTTGGGAGTTCCCGGTACGAGTGGCGCACTGGCTGATTGCGTTGAGCATCGTGGTGCTATCCGTAACGGGGTTTTACATCGGCGCCCCCTTCTTGGATGGAGATGCCGATTCACTGATCATGGCTTACATGCGGTTCGTTCACTTTGTCGCGGCCTTTCTCTTTACGGTCTGCGTCTTAGTGAGGATGTACTGGTGGTTTGCGGGCAACAAGTATGCAAAGCTCAACCAGTTTATCCCGACGTCCAAAGAGAGGTTTGACAACACGGTTTGTACGGCATCGTTTTACGCTTTTTGCAGGAAGGACCTGCCGCACTATCCGGGACATACCGGGTTGGCCGGACTTTCGTACACGTTCCTGTTCTGTCTTTACATCTTCCAGATAGTCACAGGCTTTGCCATGTTGTCGTTGGCTCATGGGGGTGGAGCGATTTGGACAATGCTCGGGGGCTGGTCGCTGGGGTTGATGAATGTTGCCTATCTGAGGCTTGTCCACCACTTGATTATGTGGGTCATCGGCCTTTTCGTGATCGTTCATATATACATCTCGTGGCACAATGACCTCATCGAGAGGAATGGTTTGATGAGCTCTATGTTTAGCGGTTATAAAAATATGGAGGATGGTCATTAATTTGTCAGCAGCACTTTTAGGACTGGGAAATATTCTGCTTAAAGATGAGCAGGTCGGGGTCCACGTGGTCAATACCATCAAAGAGCGATATGCCTGTTCTCCTGGGATTCAGATCGTTGATGGCGGTACGCTGGGCCTCGACCTCCTCCCTCTTTTCGAAAGCGTCGATAAAGTCCTCATCGTCGACGCCATGGATTTCGGTAAAGAGCCGGGCTATGTAGGAATCATCGAAGACAACGAAATAGCGGCTCTCATCTTCCCGAAGGTTTCGCTGCATAATCTCGGTCTTGCCGATCTCCTTACAGCTGCCAACCTGAGGGGATCCATGCCTTCCCATCTTTGCCTGATCGGCATCCAGCCGGCCGCGGCCGATCACACCTTTGGACTTGAAATGTCTGACATTGTTAATGACAACATCGAGAAAGCCATAAATTTGACCATTGATAAACTAAAGGAGTGGAATATCATATGCGTTCAGAGAAAAACTGCTGCTTAAATGTCCTATATAACCAATAGGTTATACCAAGACAACCAAAGCTTAAACTATAACCAGACTTTCATGCTATTTTTAAATGGCAACTTAGGAAAATCGTAGTATCTTATCAAAGGGCGGCTGCGCGGTGTCTGTGCCGATACTTCCATCTCGGTCATCTGAATAATAAGCTATGATGCTAATTTCTGGCATGTTTTCGATGATGATTTTAAGCCCTTTGCACCGATAATCAAAAGTATATCGATTCTGGGCGTGCTCACGGATTCGTCGGAGATGATCAACTATGGGCACAGATATCAGTAACCCTTTTTCAGTCTCTTTAATAACTTCATCAAATACCTGAGTTTGCCCTTTCTTTGATTTCGTGAATGGAGGCATATGTACTGACATAACCTTCTTTATCTGCTTCAACATATTTATTTTTAATTTCATTGATTCATTGTAACAAACAGAATATATCTTACCTTATCATTTTTCAGCGATTCATTATGCTGATTCGAACATCCATTTGAAGCGATCTTGTCCCTCGCTTAAAGGACCAGTTCGAATGCTCAGTGCGAAAAAAAGCTGTGCCAGTAGTGGCATGACGCAGATCAAATAAAACAAGTAAAACAATAAGATAAAAGAAATGCAGATAATTAGTAATCAGCAGGTCATCGGTTAAAATGCAATTCCCGATTTTTCTTTCAATGAGTTATCTTTCTCCCTCCGATGCATCGCCTTGGTTGAGGAAGTCGGATCGATGGAACGCATTGAGCATCTGGCCGACCAATATAGGAAGTGGCATATTGTGACAGTCATCACGATATATGCAAATTCACCTTATTGACTTGCAATTTTGTATGTTTTACGGTCCAAAAGTTTGATATCATAATATAGTTAATATAGTTATGATGATATAATCTCGCCGGTGGATGGGGGTAATAATGACCATAAAACTTCAATGCCAGAATAACGTCTATGTCATAATAGCTGTCGATACAAAATAAAAAAAGCTATGCAAAATAGACACTTCCCATACACAATAAAGCAAATCAAGCGCAAACCAGGCAGGCCTAAGGGGTCGATTGCGAAAAACTTCAGGCCTGGCAGCGTAAGCGCTCGAATTGTTCCCCTTTTGCCTAAGTTCAGGAATACTGTCATTGCCAGAATGGTAGGATGTACATCTGAGCTTGTCAGGAGGATTAGGTTAAGGGCCCGGATACCTGTGCCCACGGATGAGACCCTGCAATACAAAATCGAAAAAATCCGTCGCATGACGGAAGCCGGACTTACGGCACCTGAAATCGCCAAAGGTCTTGGCGTCAAGTCTGCGATTATATATAAGCTCGCGCGAAAACATGGGATTACAGTGATCAAGGGTATTCCAGGCGTCCGTCTCTCTTTTGATGTCAATAAGCTCAAAACTCTTCTGGCCGAAGGCAATACTTTTTGTTCGGCAGCTAAAATTCTTGGTATTTGTAATACGACAGCCTTTAGGTGGGCAAAGCGCTTTGAGCTGTACAGTGTTCGTAGCATCTCACGGCCGAAGTAATAACCGAGCAGACTGCCTGTCAATATGGTGTCAGGTTTCACTAATTTATCAGTAATCGTGCCCCAAGTAGGAGCTAACAGGGGCGCATACCGCATCATATAACCTTTTACTGATGCTTAATTTTCAAATATTATCAGGAAGCGCCGTAAAATTCCGGGTTTAGGTACGATATCTAAAGCGCGCGGTATGAAATGTCAATCTGATGTTTGTTGTTGTTAGAGCAATCATGGCAACTTTCAATGCTGAGGTAGAGACATCGTTTCCCAAAATACATTCTTGCCTCTGAGCACTATGTTTATTTTAAAACTTCAGTAGCCACAATTCTTTGAATAGATAGCCTTGCGCTCAAGGATTACTTTTGTGCGAGGCCCTTCTTGTAAAGTCGTATGCAGTCGTATGTCAGACAAGCACTGACAGGATACTTCCTTGTCTCCTACAATAATATCAGACGATATCGGATATATTTAAAGTCCATTTAAACATAATATATTTATATCATTATCATGAGTATGCAGGATATTAGTAGTTTATGCTTTACGAGCATACGTAGCAAACTATACATTTATTCCAGGCATCGATGAGATGGGACGATATTGCTTTAAATACATTCAACTATGTTCAATCGCGAAAATCTATGCTTTGACACAGTGCGAGGTTATATATGCCACTATGGAAATAAAACCTATTTCGTCTGAAAAATAGGGGGATCACGCATGAAGATGCAGGCTATTAGAACAATTGCAAAAACGAAGGGAGTAAAAGTCGGAAGGCAGAACAAAATTGAGTTCATCCGATCCATTCAGAGGGCAGAGGGCAATAATGATTGTTATGCAACGCGTTATGTGCACGAATGCAATCAAGCCAATTGTCTTTGGAGAGAAGATTGTCTGAAAGCTGTTTGAGGAAGGAATCAGCATAGCCGATATAATCGCCGATCAGTTTACTGAGGAGCAGGCTTCAGCCAACACGTATATGTTTTATGTAGTCTTATATTTTTGGATTAAGAGGAAAAACTTTGCTAACCCTATCTCAGGAGGAAGATTGTAGTATGAACCAGCTGATGAAAAATCTTGAAGAGTATAAGATATGGCAGGAAGGACTGGAGCTGGCAGAGACAATACATGAGATGACCGTTGACCTCTCTTCGTCAGGCTCCAGCGATGTCTGCAGTACGTTGAATAGAATGACCCATTCAGTTCCATGTCACCTCGCCGAGGGATTTATGATGAAAAATAGAAAGTACAGAAATGATTCTATTTTCATGGCACTCAATAGTCTCGAGGAGATCCACAAAAGACTTGTCCTGACAGAACAGCTGGGGTATATCAAAAGGACCCACATCCATAAAATAAAGAGAGACATCAACGAACTCAACAGGAAGATCGGTGACCTTCTACAAGGCCAGCAGAGTGTTTTGTGATAGAAGGAGATTGCTCATCAATATAATGACTGATACTTTCCAGCGCAAAATGCACTTCACGCAAAATACACCAGGAGTGGGACTCGCCCTATAGGCGAGCGGCGATATGGAGCGGGCAGGCCACTCGGATAGATACTGACTAAGGTCTTGACTCTCTGCATGAGTCGGGAATTCTCGGCCTTTAGGCCGGGGAGAATGTCAAAAAAGACTGTAACATCCTGCTAACAAGCTAAGCCGTTCTCCCAATCTCTAGCGGACCTAAGTTGCTGAGATTTTGTTGTGAAGTAAAGAGACGCCACAACTTGCAGCGTGTTCTCTCAGGACCAGAATCTGAGCGTGGAGGGCTCCTTTTGTTGTGTGATTTCAGGAAGTGGTATACTGGGTGCTTGGGGAAACGATGATGATGGAGTTGTCTTGTATCTCATTCTTCAAACCAGCGTTATGATTTTAGCCAAAGAAATACTTGCAATTCTTGCCGAGTTTGGTGGTCTCACTGGTGGGGCCCCCGGCCCAGTGGCTGTGCGCTTCCTACTACCCACATTCTTCTGGAGCATTCTTGCTTGGGTCGCATACAAAGAATGGGTGAAGACCAAATCGCAAAAGGACATTTATATAGGAATTGCTTCGGTCATTGGAATGGCTAGAGAGTTGCTCATGCTTACGGCCGAATACGGAAGTTTAAGAGGGTATATATCTTTTGAGTTCATGTATAAATTTTATCCGCCACTAGAGCATGCTGCCACGATGATGTCATGCATTCTGATTGCCTTTGCATTTATGAATTATCTGGTTAAGAAGAAGAATATATCCCGCAGATTTGTAATCATTTCATCAGCGATTACCTTTATTTTATACGTTGCAATTGCCCTTCAGTGGCCAGCTTATTTGAAAGATGACCCGGGAGCGACATTCCACACATTCTGGGGAGAGTGGGCTGATAGAATGGCAGCCTCTATTTTTATGGGGTATGCTCTGTGGATATTTTTGTCTACAAAAAGGCGAGGGACCAAGGTCCAAAACACATTAATCTTGGGCTTTTTGTTCTTCTTCCTTGACGAATTCCTCATGATTTTCAATATTAGTGCTCATGATCGCTATGTCAACGTTTATGCGCCGATCAGGCATAATCTCCATATATGGGCTATTCCATTATTGCTCGGCACATACTGGGGTGAGTTGCGAAGCGGACTGTCCGCAGCTGTGAACCAACTTGAAGATGAAAAGTCAAAAACAGATGCCATCTTGGCCAGCATGGGTGATGCCGTTACCATTCAGGATCTTGATTACAGGATTATATATCAGAATGCCGCTCAGAAGGAGCTTTCTGGAGACCATGTCGGTGAGTATTGTTATCTGACTTATGAATACAATGTATCGAAATGCGGAGGCTGTCCCGTGGCAATGGCTTTCCAGGATGGACAGATACATAGGGTTGAAAGAACGATTCAGGTACCCGAAGGGGTAAAATGTATCGAAATCACTGCTTCCTCCCTCAAGAATGCCAAGGGAGAAATCATTGCTGGGATAGAGATAGGCAGAGATGTCACCGCACGGAAAAAAATGCAAGAGAAGATTCAAGCGGAGATCGCGGAGCGAATCCGGATTGCCGATATGTTGCGGAAAAGTGAGGAGCGCTATCGGGATATCATTGAAAATCAGACGGAGTATGTTAGTCGTCATCTCCCTGGCGGTATACTGACCTATGTGAATGGAGCACTGATCAAGGCATTAGGAGCTAGGCCGGAGGATCTGTTAGGTAATTCTTTCTATTCACTCATTCACGAGGAAGACCGTCAGGCAGTGATAAGGCAGATTGAATCATTGACAAAGGACAAGCCTCACAACGTCTCAGAAGGCCGCCTACTGTTTCCTGATGGGAATATGCACTGGCATCAATGGACGAATCGTGCGATTTTCGACGATCGCGGGGACATTATTGAATACCAGTCTGTCGGCAGAGATATCTCTGAGCGGAAGCTTGCAGAAGAGCAGCTAAAGGAATCTGAAGATATGTTCAAGAGTTTCGCTGAAAATGCACTCGTGGGCATTTATCTCATACAGGACAGCGCGATGAAATATGTAAACCCACAGTTTGTAAAAATGGTCGGTTATTCAGTGGATGAATGTCTGGATGAGAAATTTATCAACACAGTTGCGCATCCGGATGATTTGTCAATTATCTTAGAAAATATGAGAAGACGAATAGGAGGCGAAATAACAACTGCTCATTATGAATTCAAACTAATAAAGAAAACTAAAGAAATCATAAACGTTGAGGTATACGGCTCCAGAGTCTTCTACAAAAATAGACCAGCAATTATTGGGACCATACTGGATATCAGTAAGCGCAAGCAGGCCGAGGAAGGGCTTAAAATAGCGTACGATACATTGGAAGAGCGGGTGAAGGAGAGGACTAAAGAGCTCGTCCGAGTGAATGAGTCGTTGGCGGTTTTGGTTTCCGACCTCAGACGGTCCAAGGAAACCATTACAGCCCACGAAAAACATCTGAAAGCGCTTGTGACTCAGCTATCTTTAACCGAGGAGCGCGAGAGACGCCGCATTGCAACCGGACTTCATGAAAATATCGGACAAATTCTCGCTCTTATAAGAATAGAGTTGGGAGCATTAGCCGAGTCGATTCACTCAGCAGAGGCATGCGATGAAATCCAGCAAATTCGGGAGCTTATCGATCAGGCAATCCAATTCGTGCGAACCTTGACGGTGGATCTCAGTCCACCTATGCTATACGAATTAGGGTTTGATGCAGCAGTGCAGCGGCTTGTGGAGCAGTTTCAAGGGAGATATGATGTCAGGTTTTACTTTCAAACTGACGGGGATAAAAGGCCGCTTGATGATGCAACGCGCATCCTTCTTTTTAATATTGTACGTGAGTTGATGGTCAATGTCGTGAAGCACGCAAAAGCCGAAACAGCAAGCATATCGGTTCTGCGAGATGCTAAGGAAATAAAAATAGCAGTTAAAGACGATGGAATGGGATTTGACACCACTGAGATTAGACCGAATGGTAGCAATGAAGGATTCGGCATTTTAAACATATCTGAACGGTTAAATACTATGGGCGGTCAGATCGATATACAATCGGTTATTAATTCAGGAACTACGGTCCTTGTGACAGTTCCATGGAATCTTCAAGCATTAAATAATTAACAATAAAAGAGGAGCATAGCATATTGTCCGGGTAAGGATTATCGAAGATAGTTATAAGGGAATACCTTATTGCAACGAATAAGATTTCATGATATTGTTATATATATCGTTTATTGTCATGGCTTTTTTGCCGAGGAACATCATTAGCATGAAAAAGAAGGGCAACGGATAACGGGTATCGATCTCTTTTCTTTTGAGTAACTAACGGCACTGATTAAGCTGGGGGGCATTAATCTGAGCATAAGAATTCTATTAGCTGATGACCACCGTATCGTTCGAGAAGGTATAAAAACGCTTCTTGAAAAATACGCCGATTTACAGGTGGTGGGTGAGGCTAACAATGGGTGGGAATCAATAAAGTCAACCCGAGAATTGTCACCTGATGTCGCGATCTTAGATGTCACCATGCCTGATTTAAATGGCGTGGAAGCTTGCCGTCAAATTCTCAATGAAAATCCCAAGATCAAGGTTATCGGACTCTCAGTACATTCTGATAAAGGAATTGCTTCGGAGATGTTCATGGCAGGAGCCTCAGGTTATCTGACAAAGGAATGTGCATTCGAGGAGCTTGTCAAAGCAATAAGGAGTGTTATGGAAGGGCAAATATACCTGAGCGCTGAAATAGCAGACAGTGTAATAAGGGATTTTGTTGGGGTAAATTCATATACTGATGATTTGAAGGTTCCGAGACTTTCGGCGAAGGAACGGATGGTCCTTCAGTTCATTTCGGAAGGGAAATCTACAAAGGATATCGCTGGTGAACTCAACCTGAGCATAAAGACTGTGGAGACATACCGCCTCAAGATCATGAATAAGTTAGGCATTACCAATGTCGCTGGCCTTGTTAAATATGCTATCCGAGAGGGTTTGACCTCCGTAGAAAAATAGCCTCCTCCCTTTATCGTTAACTATTTTTTCAATCTCTACCATTTTTCTGTGTCATCTTTCAGGTAAATAGCATCTTATTCTAAGGGATTCCCCTATCCTGATTAAAAAGATTTGCCCGATAAGAATATCAGAGCCAAAATAATTAACAGGTTCGAGCGGGAGATTATGACATGAAAATGTGTGGTGAAGTGATGTTAAAGGAGGATGTCAATGTTTAAGAATTTGAAGATCAAAATCAAGTTGGGAGTGGGATTCGGAGTAGTGCTATTGTTGACAGTCGTAATGTTGGTTCTTGGGATTTATCAGATGGGACAGATAAATGAACATCTGAATAGGATCGTCACTGTTAATAATGTAAAAGTGAAGCTTGCCAATGATGCTGGACTGGCTATTGCCAATATTTTAAGTGGTACACGCATTATTTCATTGGTGACGACGAATGAAGCATTTAATGCAGAAAGAGAAAAAATAGATGCGGAGAGGAAAAAGTATAGAGAAGCAATTGCCACAATCAAAAACATGGATAGTTCGAAAGACAATACTGATTTGGTCGCTCATATCGAAGATGCCATAGTTCCTGCAAAGGCAGCCAATAATAAGTTTATTGAACTAAAAAATGCCCATAAAATGGCCGAAGCTAACGCTGTACTTTTAACAGAAGCCATCCCTCTTACCCAAAAGATCTCGGATGAAATCGACAAGCTAATCAAATACCAGGAAGATCGCAGCAAAATAAGGTATGAAGAGGCAGTTGCAGATTATGGCAATGCCCGCTTGATACTCCTTGCAATTGGTGGTATTGCCATCATGTTTAGTTTGACGATTTCATTTTTAATAGCGCGCAGCATTACTAAACCTTTGCAGAAAGGCATTGATGTTGCTGACAAAATTGCTAAGGGCGACTTGACCTCAGATGACTTGGATGCAACGATAAGAGATGAGACAGGTGCCTTGGCAAAATCCTTGAATGCGATGAAACATTCGTTAAGTGACATGATAGGAAAGTTTTCGGACACCTCCAGTCATGTCGCTTCGTCATCGGAAGAGCTTTCGGCGACAGTGACTCAGATAACAAAGAGAGTAGACGAACAGTCTAGTAAAGCCAACCAGGTTGCGACAGCATCTGCTCAAATGTCACAAACTGTTATCGACATAGCAAAAAACAGCGCCAATATAGCATCTTCATCAACGGACACGTTGCAAACAGCAGAGGATGGTGCTGAAGTGGTGAGGAAGACTGTCAATGAAGTGCAGGAAATTGCAAGGACGGTGGCAGATCTGGCCAAGCTAATGACGTCCCTCGGCGACCGGTCTGTGCAGATAGGTGAGATCGTCAGTGTAATCAAGGACATAGCAGACCAAACAAACCTGCTTGCCCTCAATGCTGCCATAGAAGCGGCACGAGCAGGAGAACAGGGGAGAGGCTTTGCGGTTGTTGCCGATGAGGTTAGAAAGCTTGCCGAAAAGACTGCACAGTCAACGTCAGAGATAGGCAATATGATCAAAGCGATACAGGACGAGACAGAAAAGGCTGTCACATCAATGGGAGAGGGAACAAAAAAAGTACAATCAGGGGTTGAACTTGCGACACATGCAGGAAGCGCCCTCAATATGATAGTAAACAGTGTAAACAGTCTTCAGTCCATGGTGCAACAAATAGCCTCTGCAACTGAGGAGATGTCAACAGTATCCGAGCAGATAAGCTGCGATATAGAAGTTATAGCGGCAGTATCGAAAGAGACGAGTAGCGGCTCGTATCAGATTGCACAGGAGGCAACAAATTTATCGAAGCTGTCGACAGATTTAAAAACTGAAGCCGGCCGCTTTAGGGTTAACGGCAATGGGAACGGTCGCAGCAGCGGCATGAATTAAACTCAGACGAAAAGAGCATTCTGGAGGCATAAAATGGACACATTAATAGCTTCAGAGCATGCACTGAAGCTTGTTGGCTCACCGGGGCAAAGAAGCGAACTTCTGCAACTCGTAACCTTTGGACTAGGCAATGAGAACTACGCAGTCAATATCCTCAAGGTACAGGAAATAAACAGGACGAAAGAAATAACTCGGGTGCCGAATGCTCCGTCTTATGTAGAAGGAGTAATCAACCTCAGGGGGAGGGTTATGCCCATCATAAACCTCAGGAAAATATTCGGTCTGCCCGAAAAAGAGAATGACTCACAAACACGGATAATGATCATGGATATACAAGGGATCACGATCGGCCTGGTGGTTGATTCAGTCTCGGAGGTGTTGCGGATTCCAGCCAGTATAGTTGAGCCCACCCCGACGATGGCATCTGATGTGAACACGGAATTCATAACAGGGATCGCAAAACTCGAGGGCAGGCTTATAATACTTGTTGACGTTGACAGGCTGATGGGAAAATCAGAAGTAATGCCAATGATTTCCTAGATGCTTAGGCCTGAAGGTACAAGATGATAGTAATTATGGCATTGTCCGCTATGCTTCAGTTTACTGCGGCCTACCTGTCTATCAGAATGATCAGAATTACAGGTAGGCGCAATGCATGGATACTTATTGCTGCCGCAATTACTATTGGAGCTCTCAGGAGAAGCAACGAGCTTTTCAGGCTCGTATCAACAACTACAGGTAATCCGCCTGAAGTGCTAGGCGAATTATTTTCACTGGGGACTTCAATATGCATGGTTGTTGGCGTAGCATTGATTGCACCGCTTTTCCAATCTGTCAAAAAATCGGAAGAAAGCCTGCAAAAAGAAAAAGATTTATCCGAAGCAGTAATAAATTCACTGCCCGGCATTTTTTATCTTTTTGACGATAAGAAAAGGATTATACGTTGGAATAATAATCTTGAAAAAATCACCGGATTTACAACCCAAGAAATAGCAATGATGCAACCTGAGGCTTTTTTCCCCTCGACGTATAAAGAATATATTTCAGAAAAAGTTCAGGAAGTTTTCACTCACGGCACGGCGGATGTGGAAGCTGATCTGCTTCCAAGAAATGGACCGGGTATCCCTTATTATTTTTCAGGTAGGTTCTTCAACTCAGAAGGCAATAAATTTATTGTGGGAACGGGAATAGACATTACTGCAAGAAAACGGGCAGAAGATGAAATAAACCGTGCATACACAGAACTGCATCAGATTTTTAATAGTGCGGTTGATGCAATGCGTGTATTAGATAAGAATTACAATCAGATTAAAGTAAATAATACTTTTTTAAACCTTCTCAATATAGGGGAGAGAGAGGTGATTGGAAAAAAGTGTTATGAAATGTTCCATTGCCCTCGTTACAACACAGCTTTTTGCGCGGCAACAAGAATCTTAAGTGGAGAGGAACGCTTTGAAGAGGAGTTCGTTATAGAGCGACCTGATGGGAACAAAATTGACTGCATTTTAACTGCTATCCCCCATTATGATGCTGCTGGCAATCTAATCGGTATTATTGAAGATTTTAAAGATGTGACAGAGCGGAAGAAGATGGAAGAGGCTTTACGCAAATCAGAAGAAAGATATCGCAGTCTTTTTGAGGAATCCAAAGATGTTATTTTTATCAGCACTCCTGAAGGGAAATTTTTAGATATGAACCCAGCAGGCCTCGATCTATTCGGATATTCTTCCAAAGATGAATTCTTAAAGATTGACCTTGCTAAAGACCTTTACTTCGATCCGAGTGCCAGGATGAAGTACAGGGATATGTTGGAGTTGTATGGTTTTGTGAAAGATTATGAAATAGAACTGAAAAGGAAAGATGGGAAAAAATTGACCGTTATGTCCACGTCGACATCTGTAAGGGATGAACAAGGGGATATTGTGGCATACCGTGGAATAATACGCGATATAACTGAATATAAACGGCTTGAAAAGCAGCTTCTTCAGGCTCAGAAAATGGAAGCAGTTGGGCAGTTAGCCGGAGGAATTGCTCATGATTTTAACAATATCCTTTGCACAATAATGGGCTACGGGTCTCTCGTGCAGAACAAGATGAGTGAGAATCATCCTCTAAGGGCATATGTCGACCAGGTACTAGTAGCTGCTGATAGGGCGGCTGAAGTAACTCGTAGCCTACTGGCGTTCAGCAGGAAACAGATAATGAATCCCCGGTCAATTAATGTTAATGACATTATCGGGAAAGTTGAGAAGTTACTTACCAGGCTTATCGGTGCGGATATCGATGTGAGCACTATACTAACTTGCCAGGATGCACGGAGTATTGTTGACGCCGGCCAGATAGAGCAGGTACTCATGAATCTTGCTACCAATGCGAGGGACGCTATGCCGAAAGGTGGAAGATTCACGATTAGTACCGAAATCATAAACATCGATAATTCCTTCGTTGTCTCTCATGGTTGCGGTAACCCTGGGCAATACGTTCTTATTGCAGTATCGGACACCGGCATTGGAATGAACCAGGAGACGATGGCAAAGATTTTCGAGCCATTTTTTACTACTAAGGAGCCTGCTAAGGGCACGGGTCTTGGGCTAGCGATGGTCTACGGCATAGTGAATCAGCACGGGGGGTTCATTAATGTCTATAGCGAGCCTGACAAAGGGACGACCTTTCGGATATATCTTCCGGCAACTGAATCAAAGGAGGAAGTTCCTGATAAAACCACAATTGGACAGCAGTTAATTGGCGGGACAGAGACCATTTTAGTGGCGGAAGACGATGAGAAATTACGGAATCTCTACGAAATAGTGCTCACGCAATATGGATACGAAGTAATTCTAGCTCAGGATGGCGAAGAAGCTATTAACAAGTTTCTCGGTAATAAAGAGAGGATTCAGCTAGTCTTACTTGATATGATCATGCCTAAAAAAAATGGCAAGGCAGTATATGAAGAAATAAGAAAAATTAAGCCACAGACGAAAATCCTTTTTTTGAGTGGATATACGGCGGATAGAATAGACAAAGAAATGATGCTTAAGGATAAAGTCAATGTGATAAATAAGCCAATATCACCCAAAAATTTACTGTGGAAGTTGAGAACGACACTAGATGTATAAGGAGTCGCATCGGAGGTAAGTTTTGGAGAAGGATGATGCGAAATGTGCATGCTTGTTATTGGCGATCTGGAGATCTTAACGGATGTAATTACGCACGGCATCAAAATAATATTTTCCGGAAGGTTCACAGCAGTTGATACTTGGAAGAATTATTAGCCTGAGGGAGCAAAGTATACACTCATAGAATAGATCCTGACAAATTGGACTGATGAGTAGGCTGGCAGACAATCAGGAGGACGTTCGTTTCTGTGGATACATTTTAACCAAGCTCGATTTGGCAATCGAGCTGGAAAAAGAGGAGGTCGGAAAAAGCTTGAAACGAAATTTATATCTCTGTGTGGAACAAGATATAGCCCACATGACACAAAGTGGTCTGTCGGAGTTCAATGACTCTATTACTGTTAAGCCATTCTATAATGTATCGGATTTTCTGCGGTCTTTCCGTGAAGAATCAGATGCATTTCTCTTCGTAGATCAATATATCGGAGAGGAATCAACGATGGAAATGCTGACAGATATAAAGAAGCGACTACCAGGAGTGAAAATTCTGTTAGTAGTCTCGAACAACACAGCCAAGATGGAAATTGCCCTTATCATTATGAGTGAAATTGTAAGTGCTATTCTGGTGCGGCCTTTTTCAACAGATCAATTGACGACCAATTTGTACAAATTATTTGGAAAACGAAAACTTGCAGATTGCCCATGGTTAAATCAAGAAGCAAGAATATGAAATTCGGGCAGGATGACTTATTATCCCAGATTTTCGGGAGTCGTCGCGATATGCCATGTATTAAGTGGTATTAAAAGCAGGTATCTTAAAAAAATCGGCAATGTGGCAAGATTTACTCTTAGGGTGCATATGAATAAGCCATTCAAATCAAGTAGTCGAAGCAAAGACAGAGAAGTTCACAAAGGCCGAGGCCGCTATTAAATATAAGCAACAGGGCGGTCAAATCAATCGTGTACACATAGATATGATAGGCTGGCTTTTTCTCTTTCCACAGTCACTCTTGATGAAAATGATTACTTCTTTAGCTGGCCATAACACCTACCACATCTCAGTCGCATCTATACCAACTGCTTGCGAAACTTACAAATAAGTGGAGCAAGGCTTTAGCCTGCACAGCGCGGGAGCTGTCGGGCACATTTCGGACTGGACGAGGGGAAGGAGCCACATGACGATAGCCCGGTCTAAAGATCCGGTGTTATTCATTCCAACTCAATACTGGGATCACGCTATTCTTTGAAGATATTGTCACCGGAAGTAGACACGCTTTCTTCGATACTCCCCCCCGGTTGGGAGGGAGCATTCAAAATAAGACTGCTTTTGCCCATCAAAAATCAATGAGCATGGCGAGTGCACGTCGAAGGTTCTCAGTGATGTTCCGCAGCCTCAGCAGCATCTGCATCAGCTTTTGTTTTATGCACCGTCCCGTCAGGATGATTCGGAGGGGTGTAGATAGTGTACAGCTTAAGTGGTTTGGTCGCAGACATGTTAATCACGTTGTGGTATGTACCTGCCGGCACAACAACAGCATCACCGTCTCCAACAAGATGCTCCTCCTTGTCATTGAAGATGAATTTAGCATTCCCCTCTTCAATACGGAAGAACTGGTCGACGTTGGGGTGTACTTCGTTGCCGATTTCTTCATTTGCTTGCAAACACATTACCACGAGCTGGCTGTATTTGCCGGTGAATAGAACTTGACGGAAGAAGCCGTTATCCAAAGTCGCTTTCTCAATAGGACCAACATAACCTGTCATTAGTTTGTACCTCCTTTTTTGAAACCGATGGAATCCACCGGTTCCTTGTCATTATAATCATTATGTTTATGAATATGTCCTCGAAACAGTTGCTCTGGTAAGTACCTCCAGAGATCCCTGACCTCCCTGGTGCTTGGATATCTCTATGCCTATTTGGGTAGTTCGCCCAGCGGGATACCCAACGCCTCGGCGATCCCCTTGCCATATGCTGGATCCGCCTTCATGAAATTAACGATATGTCGAATCTGAATTTAGGAAATTATTCAAAACTATTTTTTAAGAAAAACTTTATTGCTATTTGTTGCTCCTGCACCCTTTACAGTATCCGAAAATTGCAAGCCTCATTTCTTCAGATCGAAAACCGGTCTTGCCCTCTATCATTTCCGAAGAGAAGGGCAACGGTTCGTCAAAGTCCTCAATATTTCCTCACTTCCTGCAAATGAGATTGATATGACTCGACATGTTAACGTCATAGCGGTTGTCCCTGTTGTAAAAGTCAAGTTCCTGTATTGGCCCCTCCTTTTCCAGGATGTCTAGAGTGTAATAGACTGTTGACATGCTTATCTTTGGTGCCGTTTTCTTGAACTTATGCAACATATCCATGGCCCCAGGATGTGATCGATCATGCGCCAGGAGGTTGATGACCTCAAGCCTCTGTGGTGTCATCTTATAGCCATTTTCCCCGAGCCCAGCTATCAACTTCAGTTCAATTTCATGAGGTTCTGGGTGGTGCTTCATATTCGGAACTGTTCCTAGTTACAAGGGTATACTTTAATATAACCTTTGTCAATGGCTCAGAAAAAAGCTCAAGAATACTATTAATTTGCTTGAATAAATGGGAACATACTGGAAATTACAGGAGTATGCTTATCAGATCCCAAAATATCAAATAGCTGCCTCCAAAGTTACATCGTATGCGAGCGGACACTTTGGAAGAAGCCGAAAAAGTACTTTCGGAACTATTACAGGTAGATTGGGCATCTGCATAAAAAATAGCAGCAGATTATAAAAGGACCCCAGGTTGAAAAAGCGAGGATTTCTGGGAGCAAAAGAGAATGGATGGAGTATAGTATAGAGGTTTGATATTTGTTGAAGCATTCTGGCATTAACTCCATTTTATAATTACGATCAGAAGATCAGATTATATCTTTAAATGATTTCGGATTATTGATCTAGAGCAGAGGTTAGTTATAATAAATGAGGTGGAATAATGATACCCAAAACTGCAATAGTCGACATCGATAATACGCTTTGGCAGTTCTGTGATGCTTTTTATGTAGAACTAGCAAAGCTAAACAAGAATTTCCCTACCCCTGACGCTTGGAAAAACTGGGATATCTGGGAGGGATATTGTTCGAAACATGATTTCTACAAGGCAGTTAACATTGTACATTCAAGCCAAGATAGCGACAAGTATATGCCTTATCCAGAAGCAAAGCAATTTCTAGCTTCTTTAAGAGAAAATGGCTACTACATCACCATAGCAAGTCATAGATCCCCCGATCACAGAAGGCCAACGGAGAGATGGCTGAACAAGCACGGTCTTGTGTATGATGATCTCCATCTTTCCTTTCAGAAGACCTGCCTATTCAATATGTCCACTGATGTGGTCGTAGATGACGCCCCGCAGGTCTTGGAAAAAGCATTGGAGAGTGGGGCAAAGGCTACGGGATTGCTATTTCCGTGGAACAGGGAATACACAAATAATGGATTTAGACTCTATTCTAGCTTAAATGAAATCCTGAGTCATATATTGAAATCTAACCTCCCCGGTAGACAGCAGTAATACATCGGCTGCTTCTTATCTCGCATCGGGACAAAAAGTGGTGAAACCACCCAGAAAATGAGTGATTTGGGCAATAATCGGCTGGCATAGGATTTTTACGAAGTATTTATTTGCGCAATAGTTCTAGTCAGGACAATCACTTATAGGTCATTTGCTCCATTGTAAAGAAAGTGGTACAGAGGTTGCAAGACTTTCCCGGCCATGCTTTGTCCTTCAGCGGATCCCTCGGAACTTGACGCATAGTTTATGTGTTAGCTGGGGACCATATGGGGGACAGCGTGAAGATAATCAAACAATAACTGGTGACTCAAAAAGGAGGCAGCATCATGAAGGAATTTATACTGCTTGTCCGCAATGATATCGATTATCAGGCGGCATGGTCACCCGAACAGCAGCAGCGGTTTCTGAAAGAATGTGAAGAATACATCGGGAACCTAACAAAAGAAGGAAAATTGAAATCTGCTCAGCCGCAGCTCAGGGAAGGCGAGATTATTCCAAGCTCAAAAGGAACATGGAAGGACCAGCCTATCAATGCAGCCAGAGAAGTTATTGTTGGTTATTACGACATCTTTGCCGAAGCCCTCAACGATGCTATTGTCATCGCAAAAGGTAACTGCGAATTTGAATACGGAACAACTGCAAGAATTGAAGTTCGTCCGACAAAGACTGAGGACGGGAGTATAGTCTATGTCTAGCCCCAAGCTGCTAATCAAACTTAATCCCAGTTAACAAAGGCATGGAGCTGACGCGATGGAGCTCACGGCTCATACTTTTTGTTAACAAATACTGTGGGTACCATGCATTATCAGGTCTTTGACTGATTGAGTTTTCTCAATCCGAATTTACACATCCCAGGATACCCCAACAACGCGCTACGCTGGATCACAGTGATCTATGAATATAGGTGGTCATACGGATCATGGAAATACTTGTGTATTGCGAGAGCCGCAGCAATTAACATGACTCCGAGTGAAACAAACAGCACGCGGTCGCCGGCCATATCCCGAATAACTTCACCTGCTATTGGACCAACCGATGCCCCGACGAACCTGAGAAAATTATAAAGGCCTATGGCCGTCGCCTTCTCACGCTTAAAGAGGTTCACCATGGCAGCCGATTGAGCAGGAAGGCTGCAGCCAAGGAGTAGTCCATAGGCAGAGAGAAGCGTGATTAGGAGCAACGTGCTCAATCGACTTGAGATAAGGAGCAGTGCAAAGCAGAGCACGGTAATTCCAAGACCATAGGACGCGGCCACTACTATGCGTGTTCGGCTGCATATCATCTGCAATCTACCACCCAGAAAAGTGCCTAGCATGATACCGGCAGTAAGGGGCACAAAGAAGAGTCCTTTGGAAGCCATTGATATATTGAACATCGAAGTGAGCAGAATCGGCAAAAAAACTAGAAAAACATAATACCCATAAAACTGGCTGAACGCCAACAAGATTATGGCAAGGGCAGCCTTGTTAGCTAAAATCCGCTTAAAGGTTTTAATTGAAATCTTCCCGGGAGTAAGCCCTCTTTCAAGGGTTTCTTGCAAGACCAATGTGTTGTAAGCCAACGTAACTATTCCCGCTGCTGCAACGATAGCAAAGGCCCACTGCCAATGTGAATATGCGCTGATAAAACTTCCTAGCACAGGTCCTATTACCGGTCCAAGGTAAAGAAGGGTCTGATAAGTGCTCATCGCTTGGCCGCAATCTTTGGGCGCAAAGATATCCCCAATCACTGCAGCAGCTACAACCAAGCTGGTACTGATGCCTAGTGCCTGCAATGTCCTGCCGAGTAAAAAAAGCATATAGGAGTCGGAAAAAAAGCATATAACTGAGCCGACGATAAAGATCAGCAGTCCCGGCAGCAATGTCGCTCTTCTGCCATATATGTCTGCAAGGGGGCCGACGATGAAATTGCCTGCGGCCAGTATAATGGTATACAGAGAGATGGTGAGATTGATCAAAACGGGGCCAACCGTGAAAAACGTCCCTATTTCAGGTAAACTCGGTGTATAGATCGTTTGGGTTAAAGGACCAAGAAATGTTGCGGCAGATAAACCAAGCAGAATGGCTCTTTGATTCTTATTCATGGGCATTGAAAGACTTTTAATTTACACTATACCCTTCTAAAAATCAATTTTAAAATTACTCTTTTTAAAATTACTCATTGAAAAATTATTTATTGTAAAACAAATTAGATGGCAGAGGATTACTGCTATGGTCCTTCGATCAAACAGCTAAAGCCGGCAGTGGAAGAAATTACACGACATGAAAAGTTACCCTACTAACAAGGCCCCGAGCAATTCCAAATCTGAGAAACGGGGCAGACGGGTTGGATGGTTTCTTAACTTGTGTAAAATATAATAATAGAAAGTACTAGGGATGCGACTACTAAAAATAGCCAGTCACTTCCATCATTTTCAGCTCCGTTGGTATCATTGCTCTTGCCGACCATGCCACTGTCTGAGTAATGGAGGTGATTGTACCTGTCTTTTTTAACTAGCATCATGATTTAAGTATAATGCTTAAAGATAAGAATATATATCAGTACAAACCTGAATTTGATGTAAGATTTTGGCTGACGACAAATAAGAGTGTTTAGCCATGCAAAGGGATTCTCACATAGCTGAAGTTGGCAAGCGAAAGATTGAGTTATCTAACCTCAAGAAAGTTCTGTACCCTATTGACCATATCCTGAAGGCTGAGCTGATCGAGTACTATCTGAAGATAGCGCCGACCGGACACAGAGAATAATAGGGTTCAGTTCAATCTCCCTTTGTCATGAGCTGAAAATTGGGTACCATTAAATAAATGAATGGCATAGTACGAAGTCGGGACTTTTGTTGCCGGTAATGCGGATTAACATGATTTGGACGATGTTACTGACGAACGTGATGGAAATGAGAGTATTTTTATACTAAAGGAATAAGGAGGAGAAGATGGAAAGGAATAGATATTTGTTTGTCGTGGTCTGCATTTCGTTTCTCACGGTGCTTTTTTCCCCCGGATTTATGAAAAATGTCCGAGGAGAAGAAGGAAAACCTACTGTGGAGAAAAAAACAGGGGAGACATCAACAAAGGATAAGTTCTCTAAAGAGAAGGAAGACTTTAAAAAGAGAGCGAAAGAGAGACTTGACGTGTTGGACAAAAAAATAGATGAACTTGAAGGAAAAACGAAGGAGATTGGCTCAAAGGCAAAGGCCGAAGTGAAACAGGAAATGAATGAGTTGAAGGTGAAACGCGCGGAGTTAAAGAAAGACATGAATCATCTGGAAGCAAAAACCAAGTCAAAATGGGAAAAGGCAAAACAAAAGATACAGGATGCAGAAGACAAGCTTGAGGAGGCATATAATAAAGTGCGTGCTAAAGTTACATCAGATTGAGCAACTATAGGATTCCTGATCCCACATGGAGGTAAAATATGAGAGGGTTTGCCAACAGAGCAGGCCCGGCCGTTTGACCCACTATTTGGCATTATAGGCAGTCAACTTTGAGCCAACTTAGGACAGCGGAGCACATTGCTGTAAAAGCAGTTAGCATGATGATGAGCGGATCAAAATTGGACGCCAATGGTGGATCGAATTCAATGCCGATAAACTAAAAAAGCTGACTAAGGGAAGCCATGGATTGTGAGGTGCTGAAATGACGATGTCAGAATGGTTGGATGAAAGAGAAGCGGAAGGATTGGACGTATCTCAGATAGTAATACCGGCTAACTTATCTTTTGATGAAAAACCTGCTGAGACTATTTTCTTCGAAGAGATTAAGCCTTGCGGACTTCTCTGCACGGAGAATCACCCGTTTTCTACTGTTGAGCGTTTTGGACACTGGTATATCTGCCGGGGTCAAGACAAGAAAGCTGGCATACACTCCTCAGGAATGGAGTGGCAATTAATTACAAAAGACAAAGACCTTGCAATTAGAACAGCGAAATCACACATAGAATAAACAGTATCCCCTCCGCTACGATACAGCATATATATGAAGATTGAATATGGAGGAAACCATGGAGAAATATCTTTACGAATGGGGAATTCCTGTAATCATTTTAACGGTGTGGATAAAAAACTTGCTGGAGTGCAAATAAGTCTCAAGAGATCAACTGTGATGGAATATTCACAAAGATCCTGCTCAAAAAACTATAGACGGAAATTCGCATATTGAATAGAATTCAGTCGCCAAAAAACAACGGGGAGATGGGGCAGTGCACCTTCTTTGCATCGACAATCTATGAATGCATGCTAGATCGTTGTGCATATTACGGAGACGAGCGTGGATGATAAAAAAAAGACGAAAGCTCAACTCATTGATGAATTAAAACTACTTCGTCAACAGGTCGAATACATGGAGCGCTCTGAAATGCAGCAATTCTCGCGATCCGTTCGAGAGGATAGAGATAGACTAGCGGCTCTGGTAAACAGCATTAGCGATGAGATTTGGTATGCTGACACGCAAAAGAGATTTACTTTGGCAAATGCATCTGCTCTCCAAGAGTTCGGTCTGGACACCGCAGGTGGAATTGACGTGGAAAGGCTGGCTCAGAGTGTTGAAGTGTATCGTCCTGATGGTACGCAACGGCCTGTTGAGGAGGCTCCACCGCTACGAGCACTCAAAGGTGAGGTCGTAAGGAATGAGGAACAGATAATACGAACTCCCAGAAGTGGGGAGTTGCGATATCGCCAAGTCAGTTCTACTCCGGTTAAGGATGCCAGTGGTAATATCATTGGGTCCGTATCTGTTGTCCGTGACATAACCGAGCGCAAGAGGGCGGAAGAAACTCTAAGGGAAAGCGAGGAGCGGTTTCGAGCGGCGTTTGAGAATGGCGCCATCGCTATGGCTTTGACCTCCCCCGATAGTAGGCTCCTGAAGGTTAATTCCGCTTTTTGCCGAATGTTGGGCTTCTCCGAGGCAGAGTTGCTGGGACGCAGTTTCGCCGAGATTACGCATCGTGAGGATTTGGTAGTGAACCTTCCGGGCGTGCAGCGGGTCATCAGCGGCGAGATGCCGACGTTCCGCATGGAGAAACGCTATATCCGAAAAGATGGCACTGTCATCTGGGGCGACATGAGCACGGCTTTGGTGAGCGACATCCAAGGCAGGCCGCTATACATCGTCACCCACATTCAGGACATCACGGAGCGCAAGAAGACAGAACAGACTCTTCGCGAGAGCGAATACAGATTTAGGACTGCTATTGAAAGTTTACCTTTTGATTTCTGGATGATAGGTAAAGATAGCCGATATATCATGCAGAACTCAACAAGCATAAAAAGTTGGGGTAATATTATTGGAAAACGGCCTGAAGATGTGAGTATAGACGCTGATATCCTGTCAATATGGCAGGAAAATAACAGGAGAGCCTTGGCCGGTGGAACTGTATATGGTGACGTGAATTATTTTGTCGGAGGCGAAGAAAGATCGTTCCACAACATAATTTCTCCCATATTTGATGGAGAAACAATCCTGGGCATTTTAGGGATTAATATGGATATCACCGAGCGCAAGAAAATGGAAGAAGCTCTCAGGAGATCGCATGAGGAATTAGAATTACGGGTTAAGGAACGGACCGCTGAATTAAATGAATCCAATACACAACTATCCCTCGAAATTGATGAGCGCAAGCAGGCAGAGCAGAAAATTGAACGACTTAAGATTGAGAAGGAACTGCTTTTAAACTCAGCGGGAGAGGGGATATTCGGATTGGATTCAGACGGAAATTATACCTTTGTTAATCCTGTTGCTGCTGAAATGCTTGGGTATGCAATTGAGGAACTACTGAATCAGCAGAGCCACGCAATGTTTCATCACACAAAAGTAGATGGAAGTCCATATGCAGAAGATGAATGCCCAATATACAAAACGGTTAAGGAGGGTTCTGTTCATCATGTGAGTGATGAGGTCTTTTGGAGAAAGGACCATTCATCTTTTCCGGTCGCATATACCAGTACTCCTATTAAGGAAGACGGCAAACTTGTTGGAGCAGTTGTAACTTTTAGAGACATTACTGAACGCAAACGCGCGGAGGAGAGGCTAACACAGGCTGTGGAGGAATTGGCCCGTTCCAATACAGAACTGGAACAATTCGCCTATATAACGTCGCACGACTTGCAGGAGCCGCTCCGAATGGTATCAAGTTTCGTTCAACTTTTGGAGAGACGCTATAAAGGCAGACTTGATCAGAACGCCGACGATTTCATCAATTATGCGGTGGACGGAGTCGACCGGATGCAGAGCTTAATCACCGATCTTCTTGCCTATTCGCGGGTGGGATCCTGGGGTAGGCAATTCAAGCCCGTATCCAGTGAGGTTGCGCTTGATCGTGCGCTGTCAAATTTGCTGGTGGGTATTGAACAGAGCGGTGCGGTGGTTACGCGGGACGCGCTGCCAGTAGTGATGGGGGATGACATCCAGCTTGTGCAACTTTTCCAGAATCTTATAGGCAACTCTATCAAGTTTTGCGGCGACCAGGCGCCCCGCATCCATATTTCGGCTCATAAGCAAGGAAACGAATGGGTCTTTTCCATCCGTGATAACGGCATCGGCATCGCGTCTGAATATTTTGAGCGAATATTTTCGCTCTTTCAGCGACTGCATAACAGAAAAGAATATCCAGGAACTGGAATAGGCCTGGCAATCTGCAAGAAGGTAATAGAGCGGCATAGCGGAAGGATTTGGTTGGAATCGCAACCGGGCACGGGTTCGACATTTTATTTCACAATCCCTGCACAAAGCGATCTGATATCATAGTCAGTGTTGCAGAAAAAGATGCAAGGTACGACAAGGCTCTTGATGCATCTGGAAATTAACAAGCAAATGGGCAGCCGACATAGGGAAGCGGAGAATTAGAATCGCGCAAATACGAGGCCTTACTCTGGTTTGATCTTTCCGAATAACTTGTTGCTAATTGTGGGATGAGTTACTCTGAGATTTTGGCTCTTGATCATCATTATCATTTTAAGTATCTCTTTTTTTAAATCATCATCGAGAATGAACTTAACGGCGATCTGGTAAATATCAGCTTTCGGAATAACCCTGATGACCTGGGCGGAAGCGAAAAAGTGAACGTTTGAAGCGGTGCCGGCTTTGGACTGGAGCATAAACTGAAGGGCAACAAAATCCCCGACACTCAATTGCCGGGCCGCTTCGAAGAAAAGGCCGCTGCCACTCACATTGGAGGTCGCACACTCGGTCCACATCGTATCGCCTGGCAATTTCACTTTCACGTTTGTCTCTACGCGTTCATGTCTTCTAGTGTTTTCTCGATCCATAATTTACTTATAAGATATTGTCCTTCTCCCCAACTGAATGTATAAGACTATTAATGATACCATAGCGCGTGACCGACGGAATTGCTAAAAGTGAGGGTGCAAGGTGTATTTGTCTATATCGTGAGGCACATCATAAAAAATGTCATGACAGCTCACCATATATTTAAAGATATTTGAGGAACCAAGTGACGCAACGCCTCCATGCATCCCTAGCTGCATCGGGCCGGTAGCTGGGGCGATAGTCCGCGAAAAATGCGTGTGGTGCCCCTGGGTAAATCACGAACTCGGCGGTTTTACCAGCTTCTTTGAGGATAGTCTCTATTTCCCTGACATCAGATACCGGTATGCCGACATCGTCTCCGCCATACAAACCGAGGATGGGACAGTTGATGTGCGTTGCGATCTCGAGCGGACCGACTGTGCGGACACCCCGTTTCTTGTCAGGTCTGAGCTGACCGTACCAGGCAACGGCGGCGTTCAACTCATGATTGTGGGCAGCATAGAGCAGGGTGTACATGCCGCCTCTGCAGAAACCTGTAACGCCTATCCGATGTCTGAGCCCGGCCTTATGTTGCTTGGCATAAGACACTATGGCGTCCAGATCAGACATTACTCTTTTGTCGGGAACCGAATCTGCCACCTTCCGTACGGATGGTATATCGGGAAGGTTCAATACTCCTCCCTCCCGAGCATAAGGTTCAAAGGTGATGCTCAGGAACCCCTCCTTGGCAAAACGGCGAGCGACATCTTTAATATGCTCATGCATGCCGAATATTTCAGGAATGACGATCAGAATCGGATATTTCCCATGAGCCGACGGAAATGCCTCATAAATGGGGATCGGGAAATCACGGGAGATCACCTTACCATCGGCCACAGTGATCCCTGCAGTGGGCGTAGTAATAAGCTCGCCCGCCAACGAACTTGAGGCGGTTGCGAAACCTGTCAAGCCTACTCCCATTGCGCTGATACGAGCGAGAAATTGCCGCCGAGACATGCCCTCGTATGCATTTGATAGCCAATCATTAATCACACCAACCTCCCTTGTGCTAATGCGAGATTAAAATACCTAAGCGATCAGCAATCACCATGTTAAGTTAATTATACGCATAAGCTGATTTTGTAAAAGAAGGTCAATGTTGGTTCATAATCCAATGAAACAGGATGTGCTGCGTTGTTGCAAGTACGTAGATCGAACTTATCGCTGCTTGTCGCAATTTCCGCTGAAGTTGATAGAATTTAATAAGAAGAATCACATTTGCCAGGAGGATATCTGACCCATGGTAAAGAAAATACAAAAAGTATGGAAGAGTAAACCCACAGTTGAAGGAGCTGGCGTTCATCTTAAGCGTGCGTTCGGATACTATCAGGTCCCGGAACTGGATCCATTTCTGCTACTTGATGATTTCTATTCTAATAATCCTGACCATTATCTTGCCGGATTTCCGTGGCATCCGCACCGGGGAATCGAGACTATTACTTATGTCTTGCAAGGGACAGTAGAGCATGGCGACAGCATGGGAAATAGCGGAATCATTTCGCCTGGGGACGTTCAGTGGATGACGGCGGGCAGCGGGATAATTCACCAAGAGATGCCAAAAGGCAGCAGAGATAAAATTCTACAGGGTTTTCAGCTCTGGGCCAACCTGCCGGCAAAACACAAGATGATGGATCCGCGTTATCGTGGCATTACACACAACGAGATTCCGGAGAAAGGCCTAGCTTCAGGAGCCGAGGTGAAGGTAATTTGTGGAACTATCGACGGAGTTACTGGGCCCGTGCATGACATTGTCGCTGAGCCGCAATACTTCGACGTCTCAATGCCTGCAGGCACGACTTTTATTCATTCGGTGCCACCGGGTCATGCGGTTTTTGCCTATGTAATAGCCGGGAGTGCATATTTTGACAATGAGCGGAACCCCTTCTCCCATGAAGCGATAGGCGAGAATTACTTCGACATTAAGAGAGACTGTAGATTCGGTGCAGAGTCCCTTGTCCTTTATGAACGTAATGGAGAAGAAGTTGAGGTGAAGACAGAACAATCATCAGTCCGCTTTCTTCTAGTATCGGGCAGACCAGTCGGCGAACCGGTAGCATGGTATGGGCCAATTGTAATGAATACCCAGGAAGAGTTGCGGGTCGCCTTCGATGAGTTCGAAAAGGGCACTTTTATCAAGTACCGCGGCTGAGAGGACTTTTCTGATCTACGGCGGGGAGAATCATGACGTCGACAATGAATGCATCGATGCAAGGCATACCGAAGGTTATCAAGTTGCGGAGGAGATAACGATGGCAAAACAAAAAGTAACCCCAATAATAGTCGCAGCACTTGTCTCACTCTGTGCCGGCTATGAAACTGCAATTGCTGCAACAGTCCCGGTAGTTCCTGACGCACTGAAAGTTTCATCAAGTCAGAAGTTATCGGTTGAGGCACGCGGCATCGGCGTCCAAATATATGAGTGCCGTAAAAATCAAACCGATCCGTCAAAGTTTCGATGGGTTTTTACGGCGCCTGAGGCTGAACTTTTCGACAGCTCGGACAAACGGATAGGCAAACACTATGCAGGGCCGACTTGGGAAGCCAATGATGGAAGTAAGGTGGTGGGTGCATTTGAGGCGCTATACAATGGGCCCGACACAAATTCCATTCAATGGCTGCTGTTAAAGGCAAAATCCAATTCAGGATCGGGTGTCTTTAGCCATGTAGAAAGGATTCAGCGTGTTGAAACTGTCGGAGGAAAGGCTCCTACTGAAGGATGCGGAGAGGAGCAGGCAGGCAAAAAGATACGAGTACCTTATAAAGCTATCTATTACTTCTATGGCGCAGAACCATAAACTTTAAACTCGAACTCTGAATATCGGGGGAGTCGATGAAAAAACGGCGACTTGGGCATTCTATCTTGGCAGTGTCTCCAATAGTCCTTGGGGGCAACGTCTTTGGGTGGACGGTGGATCAGCGGACAGCGTTTAAGATATTGGACGCGTTCGTGGCGTCAGGATTCAATTTTATTGACACTGCAGATTCGTATTCAAGGTGGGTAACGGGTAACAAAGGCGGAGAATCCGAGACCATTATCGGCAATTGGCTAAAGAACGGCATGAATAGGGGAAAAGTTGTCATCTCCACCAAGGTTGGAAGTGTAATGGGATCTCATAAAAAAGGGCTCTCAAAACAATATATATTGCGTGCAGTAGAGGCATCGCTAAAACGACTTCAGACGGACTACATCGATCTGTATCAGTCCCACTTTGATGATCCCGATACGCCTATGGAAGAAACCTTTGAAGCATATGCGCAATTGATCAAGCAGGGAAAGGTTAGGGTCATCGGCGCCTCGAATTTTACCGCAGATCGACTATCACAGGCATTGCAGGTTAGCAAACAGCATGGATATCCCAGTTATCAGAGTCTGCAGCCGCTTTATAATCTCTATGATCGCGCCGACTACGAAACGAATCTTGAAACTCTCTGCACGGAAAAGGAATTGGGTGTAATTACCTACTTCTCGTTGGCCAGCGGATTTCTGACCGGCAAATACCGGTTCGAAAAGGATTTGTCGAAGAGTGCAAGAAGTGAGTTCGTCAGGAAATATCTTACTGTTCGCGGGATCCGGATCATTGGGGCTCTGGATCAAGCGGCAAAACGACATAACTCAACGCCGGCGAGAGTATCCCTTGCCTGGCTGATGGCGCGGCCTAGCATCACTGCACCCATTGCCAGTGTGACAAGCCTGGGACAGCTAACTGACCTGGTCGAGTCGGTAAAACTTAAGCTGGATCATTCTTCAATAGAGCTGTTGAATAAAGCGAGTGCCTACTAAGCCTTTCGCAAACAGTTTGCCCTTTTCTCTAAGGATCAAGTTAGATTCACGAAGAGTGAAAAAAACTTGAATATTCCAACTAAGCTTTTACATATAGTTAGGTGACTGGCAATCTATAAGTAATGTTGATATCTTCAAAGCATGGGTAATGAAATAATGAAGCCCTTTACAAATGTCGCTGTTGTGGTATTTGCTGTTATTTCCTTGATGCATCTCCTAAGGCTGTTTTTTGGCTGGGACATTACCGTGAACGGCTGGCTTGTTCCGATATGGTTTAGTGTCCCTGGTTTTCTAATTACGGTTGGGCTCGCTCTTATGCTGCGGAGAGAATCTCATAAGCTATAGATATTTGTACACGCGGAGAGGCTGCAGGTATGAAGGAATATAGTAGGCAACAGACGTCCAGTAATTTGTAATGGCCATAAAAGGCGCTGACGTCTCTTACAGAGACTAGATTTAACGAAAGGAGAAATAACATGGTTAATGTCGCGTTATTTGTTCGGCTGGAAGCAAAACCGGGAAAAGAGAAAGATGTTGAAAGCTTCTTGCGTGGAGGACTGCAATTGGTTCAACAGGAGAAAGCAACAACTGCATGGTTTGCAATCCGACTTGGACCGTCCACATTCGGTATTTTCGATGCCTTCCCCGATGAAGCAGGACGTCAAGCGCACCTCGCTGGCCAAGTTGCTGCCGCATTGATGGCGCGTGCCAATGAGCTTTTTTCTCAACCGCCGAGCATCGAAAAGGTCGATGTTTTGGCAGCCAAGCTTCCTGCATAGGAAGATACTGCTAAAGGGAATGTCTTACCGAAACAGATCCCGTCTCACTTTTTCGCTTCTTGCTGCAAGCTTGGCTTTATGTTGTGCTTTTATTGCCATGCTGGCAGGGTTAGGAAATCGCCGGGGATGGTGGGATTTCCATACGGGCTTGATAATTTTGAAATGGGCCGCATACGCAGAATCCATGGTTGTCATCGTATCTGTGATCGGTGTAATTCTATCTGCAATCAAGAAAAGGAAAAATGCCCTAGCATTTTTTTTGATTGGGGTAGTCATTTGCATATTAGCATTGGGCGTCCCGCTGTCGATGTGGCTAACTGCTCACCATGTGCCATCCATTCATGACATCACAACAGATACTGAAAATCCACCCGAGTTTGCCGCAATTTTAAAAGTGCGGCGCAATGCTTCAAATCCCGTGGCATATGGTGGGCCTGATGTTGCAGCACAGCAACACAAAGCATATCCCGACATAATGCCTCTGATGCTTGCTTTGCCTCCAGTCAAGGCCTTTGATCGCGCGGTCGCAGTGGCGTCAAAGATGGGCTGGGAAATAGTTAATGTAAACCTGGCAAATGGAATCATCGAGGCGACTGACACAACGTTTTGGTTTGGGTTTAAAGACGATGTAGCAATACGTATCTCTCCGGATGCAAAAGGCAGCCGCATTGATGTGCGTTCCGTTTCAAGGGTCGGAGTAAGCGATATTGGGACCAATGCCAAACGGATCAGAAATTATCTGCGAGTATTAAAGGCGATAGCGCAGGAGGGTTAACTTGATGGAATTCAAGGGGTTATTGTCCATTATTGTAATAATATTAGTTTCTGTCTCACTAGTTTTTGCGGCCTCTCATGAAGTGACCTTTAAAGAATGGACTGTTCCTTCGGCGAACACATTCCCTCACGATCCTGCTGTAGCTCCCGATGGAGCCCTTTGGTATACGGGCATCATGGCCAATACCCTCGGTCGACTCGATTCTAAGATAGGAACGATAAAAGAGTATCACTTGCTGACTCCTGACTCGGGGCCTCATGGCTTGGCAGCCGATAAAGATGGCATCATCTGGTTTACTGCAAATTATAAGGGCTATATCGGGAAGCTCAATCCGGCAACGGGTGAGGTGAAAGAATATCCGTTGCCTGACAGATCGGCCAGCGATCCTCATTCTCTGGTTATCGACAAAAAAGGTATAATTTGGTTTACGGTGCAACGAGGTAATTTCGTTGGTCGTTTAGATCCCATCACCGGACGCATCCAGTTGAAACATTCACCGTCTCCAAACTCACTGCCCTACGGTATTGCCCTAAATTCAAAACAGAACCCTTTTTTTTGTGAGTTTGGGACCAACAAAATCGCGGAAATCAATCCCGACACGTTCGACATATCAGAATATATGCTGCCGGAAGGAGCGCGGCCAAGACGGATTGTGGTTGCACCTGATGACTTAATTTACTATACCGATTATGCACGCGGAATTCTTGGCAGTCTGAATCCTGGCAGCAGGAAGATCAGGGAATGGAGGTCACCGGGCGGAGCTAAGTCAAAACCTTATGCTATCACAGCTACACAGGACGGTATAATATGGTATAGTGAGTCTGGTGTTACGCCCAACACAGTCGTGAGATTTGACCCTAAGGTGGAATCTTTTTCAACATGGACAATTCCCTCAGGGGGCGGGGTGGTTCGGAATATGGTGGCGACCGAGGAAGGGGATTTGTACCTAGCTTGTAGCGGGCAGAATAGGGTCGCAATAGTTCACGTCAAAAAATAGCAAAAAGCTTTTCTTGTCGAGTGATTCATAGTTGGCATCCGAACGAACACTGTCATTGTTTTGATGGGATCATGATTCTCAATTCATACGTTCACTGAGGATGGGTGCCGTAATTTATTCGAACTGAAGATACTTCAATATTGTGATGCCTGTCACCCCTTGAAATCTGTGATTGTGAGATTATTATGTTATGCAGCATAACCACCGATATAATGATTAGGAGGCCGAATGAACATCTCACATGCGTTCAAATCCATCAAAGATATTCGCTCTGTTATCATAATTGCGCTAGTTCCGTTCGCGTTTGTTGCCGATGCCTTCGCATCCCCATCCGTTGCAGGATGTCTTGTCTTCCCAGCTGACAATGTATGGAATACGCCTGTTGACACCTTGCCGGTTGATGCTAATTCGCAAAACTATATTACAACCATCGGAGCAAACAGCGGCCTCCATGCAGATTTCGGGTCAGGATTATGGAATGGCGGTCCCATTGGTATTCCATATACTGTAGTAGACGGTACACAGCCAAAAGTAGTCATAGCTTTTGGCTACGCCGACGAAAGTGATCCGGGTCCGTACCCGATCCCGCCTGATGCGCCGATCGAAGGAGGTCCTCAGTCTACCGGGGACAGGCATGTTCTGGTCGTGGACAAAGATCATTGCATTCTCTATGAGCTCTATTCAGCCTACCCACAGGCAGATGGCACATGGCAGGCGGGCTCGGGAGCCATCTTCAACCTAAGCTCCAATGCCCTACGCCCTTCAACCTGGACTTCTGCCGACGCGGCCGGACTTTCTATCCTGCCTGGATTGGTGAGGTATGACGAAGTGGTAGCCGGTGAGATAAAGCATGCCGTGCGTTTTACAGTACCCCAGACTCGTAATGCATTCATGTGGCCTGCCCGTCATCAAGCATCAAGTCTGACAGGGCAGCAATATCCTCCGATGGGTCAGCGGTTTCGGTTGAAGGCGAATTTTGACATGTCCGGTTTTTCAAAGGATACGCAAGTCATCCTCACGGCACTCAAAAAGTACGGGATGATCTTAGCTGACAATGGGTCATCGTGGTATATATCGGGAGCGCCAGATCCCGGATGGAACAATGACGTGCTCCACGAACTGGGGCGCGTCACGGGTTCCTCATTTGAGGCTATAGATGAGTCTTCATTAATTATAAATTCCGATTCCGGGCAGGCAAAACAGATAACTCCGGTAAGACCTTCACCACCGACAAATCTTAATGTAAGATGACATTCTAATTGACTTCTAATTGACGCACCGGGCCGTCTTCTGGCTTGACTTTGACAAAGCAGTAACTTTCCAGAAACCGTATGCACTTTCCGGAATCATCCGTGTTATCAAGGTAGGACCTACAGAAACGGGAGGAATAGAAAGTTCTGACCAGCCTTGTCGTGTTTTAATGCGCGGAGTACAATAAATGGTGTATGAGACGGATATTGCATATGGACATGGATGCCTTTTTTGCCGCTGTCGAACAGCAGCGAAATCCCAGTCTGATAGGGAAACCTGTCGTTATAGGCGGATCAGGCGATCCCACGAAACGAGGAGTTGTTTCAACCGCTTCGTACGAAGCGAGGAAATACGGTATTCATTCTGCAATGCCGCTTCGGACTGCGTATAAGCTCTGCCCCGACGCTATCTTTCTGCCTGTCGATTATGAAGAATATGTGCGGGTCTCGCATATCTTTAAGGCGATACTCCGGGAGTTTACGCCGTATCTTGAAGATGTCGGCATTGATGAAGCATTTCTCGATATTTCGGAACTGCATGCGTCGTCTGAAGAGATAGCACATGAGATCAAGGGGAAGATCCGCGAGGCTACGAACCTGTCTTGCTCGATAGGCATTGCAACTAATAAGCTCCTGGCCAAAATCGCTTCAGACATGCATAAGCCAGATTGGCTCACGATTATCACCCCGGCAGACATCGAGACCAAGATATGGCGGCTTCCAGTAAGAAAGCTCTGGGGAGTTGGTCCCAAGACGGAAGCCCATCTCAAAGGGATCAACGTCAACACGATCGGAGAGCTTGCCGCCGTTGCGCTTGACAAGCTCGTGGAAGAATTCGGTATTTCATACGGAAACTATCTTTACAATGCGTCACGCGGGATCGACGAAAGCCCTGTGATCACCCACTGGGAGCCGAAATCATCAAGCAGGGAAACGACATTCCAGGCAGACATCGACAACTGGCAGGAGATCGCTAAAAATCTGGCTCAACTTTGCCGTGAAGTTTCAAAAGATTTGTTGCGGACGGGACACAAGGGAAAGACCATTACTGTCAAAGTCAGGTACGACAACTTCAAAACAGTGACCAGGGCAAAAACTCTCGACTGTGCTGTGGATTCCATCGAGGGAATACGGAAAGCCGCTTTCGAATGCCTGGGGCGTGTGGAGCTCAAGAATAAAAAGGTCCGGCTCATCGGGGTTAGGGCTGGCAATCTCCAAAAAGAAGTGGCCAAGGTAAGTGCTCAATGACTGCGCTTTAGGAGATAAACGGAACGACAAAGCATTGGATTTCTCTTGATTTTGCACTCCATACAAGAGTCAGTCTCCATTGTCAAACATATGACCTGTCCTTGCAGAATCCGGTCATTCTTCACTCCGTTATGGGCAAATATGCCAAGTTAAAAAAAATATATATTATGCAAAGCGGGAAGGGCCTCAGCCCTCCCCGCTGCTTGACAGTCACAATCGGTGGATGGAAGATTACAGTGCACCCTGTCAAATCGCTTTCTTGTGTTCGATAGCATCCAGCCGGTGCAGTACAGGATATTCGCCCTGTCCTTCCTTGTCATGCAATAATCCACAAACTCCGCTCGTCAAGCCCCGCTATTGCATTGGAGGCAGCGCAGGAGGAGCCTCATAGATTGGAGGCTCAGAGCCGAGATCTGGGGGTGGAGGTGGCGGAATTCTCCGGACGCGGCGAGACTGATAAGTCGGTCCCGCTCCGGGCACCTGGTTCCCCTTGGCATACATGCATTGAATATATGCGTTATCATATCGGCGTTGCGCCTCCCGGCCGTATACTTGCCCCGCATTGGCTCCTGACGCTGTTCCAACGAGAAGTCCACTCCCAGCTCCGATGGCTGCGCCAGTCCCCATATGTCCCGACGCAGCCCCGATGGCGGCACCGAGACCAGCGCCGATGGCCGTACCAACAACTGCCCCTGTGGCGGTATTCTGGGTGACCGTCTCCTGCGGACTCTGTCCAATCTGTTGTGCTGCCCACTGCCTGCAAGTGGCGTCATCGGCCTGGAATTCCTCAAACGGTTTCCCTGGGGGTGGTAATGACATTACGCTGGGACCAGGTGGGACGGTCGCACACCCGCCTATCGTCAGCAGCACAAGTAAGACCATAAAAAATGAAAAGACACTTCCTCTGCGCTTCATCATGTCTTCACCTCCTCTGATCCGGCAAATCCGGATACGGTGTATTATCCATCCTCTGATCGGGTGGAGCAGAAGGAGGAACTACCTTCAGCCAACCGCCAGGACACTTTTTTACGTATGGATAGTAGCCTTGTGGCTTCGTGCAAAAATACCAGTAACTCTGCTCCTCTGGTTGTGGTGTTGGCTCGCTATATGTCGGCCGCTGCTGGATGACAACGGGTGGAGCTTCATAGTACGGATTGTAAGGATAGTAGGGATAATAGGAAGGACCCCACCATGGACCCCATCCAGGACCAATCCATACACCTCCTCTGACAAAGACTCGTGCGGCTGCATCTCCAGATAGCATACTTACTGAAAGCAGGACCAAGACAGCAATAACAACAACAGCAAACCCCTTTTTCATTTCCAACCTCCTTTGCGTGGAACGTTTCGTTTATTTATATGCCACCCCATCGTTGGATCTCAATTGCTTGTCATTAATATTATTTTATCAACGATTTTCTCTTTTGTTCAGGAATGTATCTCGTCCTCACTTCAGCATTAACCAAAAATTGTGCAGTTGCTGCGTAGATGTATTTACAGTCACTCCTGATTATTTCCTTGATTCACTGCCTCCTTATTATTCTATACCGAGGCCTTGTATGAAGGTATAAAAGAATCCATCAAAAAAGTGTTGCTGTAGCTGTGGTTACTACAATCAAGTTTACGATCATCACATATTATTTATTGTGCTAAGGTCAGAGCAAAGCCCCCCTCTCTTAGCATCATTTAACTTGTCGCAATGCCCGAATTTACAGGCTTGTACCCAATCTAAACATGCCAACCCTTCATATATAATGCCTCTGAAGTCATAGGCATCGGCATTGTTTGGAGAAAGTTCCAGACATTTGCTTAGATCAGACAGGGCAAGGTCAAACTGACCCTCTATTGCATGAGTAATGCCACGATTATAAAGGACTTTGGTATCTTTGGGCTCTATCTCCAAGGCCTTTGAGAAATCAGAAATGGCCGAATCATATTGGCCTTTTTTTGAATAAGTAATGCCTCGATTATTGTAGGCATCCGTTAACGTAGGGTCAATCTCAAGGGCTTTATTGAATTCCAAAATTGCAAGGTCATATTGACCTTGTTTCGAATATGTGACGCCCTGTTCATTGTAATCTTTCGCTAACAATGGCTTATTCGTCCACGATCTATCGCCGTCTGGGACTGAATGAGATACCAACGCCGAATCGCTTAAGGAAGCGATTTGTATATATTGTGTGCCGAACACTTTACTGGCCATTTGTGCTGACACGTTCGTTGATGTCACGTAAATGGCAACGATAGTCAATATAGAGACGTTGACTATAATCCTGAACATGATCTGCCCTCACAATTATAGTTGTTTATGACGCTGCTCCTGCAGATATATTTACACAACAGATTTCGTGCGTAACAGTCGCAGTAGCTAAAAGCTTCGCATTCCTCCGCCACGCTCGCCACCCCGGCCTCGGTGCGTATCATTGCTCTGTGTCTTATCCCTCTGTTCTTCGGAGAGGTTTTGATATGATTCCATCTGTTCTTTTGTCAGAATCTGCCCAAGTTTAATATCGGTTGTCCACTGAACCTGCTGTAAAGCACTTTTCATTGCTTTCCCATCTGCATTGCTATTGAAAATATCGCGACGTTTGGTGTAACTTTCCTCGATGATAGGACGAATCATTGTTGTCTGCTCTTCAGTTAGGTGAAGTCGCTCCCTCAGCTGGGATACTATTTCCTCGGGGGATTTGTTGATGTTGGACGCATTGTCGATTTGAGCCGTAACCGACGGAATAAAAAAAACCGCCACAAAAAGAATATAAACTGAGAACGCAAGTGCTTGCATTGTTATATTTAAGTTCATTCTGATGCGCACGGCGACCTCCTGTTCTCAATATAAACGTTGAGATTTTTGATCCGGATATTTTAATCGAGCACTTATCCCTAAGGCCCGATTTATGTTCAATAAAACTTGAGGTATATCAAGAGGTTTTTGTATAAAACTGAACGCCCCCTTTCCTACCGATTCCTCTATTATGAGGGGGGTGCCAGAGGCAGACATTATAATCACCTCCGGCGCATCCCCTTGTGATCTGAGTTCTTCCATGAGTTCTATACCATTCATTTTGTGCATGCGAAGATCTGTCAAAACGACATCCGGCTTTAACGCTTTCGCCACCTTTAGCGCCTCCTCAGCCGATGACGCAACATGCGTCTGGTACCCCTCATCAGCAAGGATTATCTGGAGGATATCTCTCTGCACTGGATCATCCTCCACAACAAGGATAACAGCTGCTGCAAAATGCGAAGTATTGCTCTTGTGTTTGTCCATCTGCGTTTATGATCCTTCAACTCCTTTCATTTCCATGCCTTTTATGATCCTTGCAAGCTACCAGACAATATTGAGTACAAGGGGATGGTTGCATCTGACATCCCCTATGTTATGCCCTTATTCCCCCGGCATACTCAATGGCTGTGGGTTATTCAGTCGGTGATTTTAGCTTTGATTCAAGCTTTGAGATGACCTTTTGCATGCGAAGCTTGGACTTCGCTAGCCGGCCAGACACTACAGCCTTCTGGTCAGGCGTTAATATCGGCATCACCTCACTGAAGACTTTTGCGCGTAAAATTATCATCTTCTCCTGTGCCGCTGAAACATCGCCGAATGCCCTCTGCACAGCCGTTTGATCAAATGTGGCGCTGGTCGTTGCCGTCATCAGGTTCTGTTTTGCCTGCAGAACGGCAATCTTACCCTCGATGAACTCTTTGTGATGTCCCTTCATGATGCCTTTGATCTGTTCTTTTTGAGCTGCGTTAAGGTTGAGCCCCTTAAACAGGTCCCATTTGTGATGCCCGCAGTGCCTCCCCTGTTTGCCGTGCTCGGCCTTCTCTTTATTCATAAACTGCTTCTGGTGGCCGTCATGTCCACTTTCCGCATACACATTGGACCCCATGCTTCCTCCAAGCAACATAGCGAGCGAAACGGCTGCAGCCAACACCGAAAAACGTCTAATCCCTCTCATTGCACTTCCTCCTTTAAAATTAAATGCCCCATATAAACTAAAGACGGAAATGATCCGTAAGAGGTTACAACGCATTGCCGTCGACAGTACACTTGAAGGCAAAAACTTTGCGGTTGCCAGATAACTTTTTAGATGCCGTTATATTGTGGAGAGGAATGAAAAAGATTGATGAACCGGCGACAATTAGAAAAGTTCTAAGGACCGAGCTGCTTGCTGACAGTGCAGTGATCCTTTCTCGATAGATGGAAAAAAATTCCTAGTGGTCTTATGAAATGGAAGAATGTGCTTGGTTGCTAACCTAAGAATTGTTTCAGTGGAGCACACCAACGGCTTGTTTTATAACATTATTTATAAGTTAATGGATATTATGAATTTGATGGCACATAAATTGTAAGAAAGTTTAAGAATTATTACGAAAGGAGGTGAAATATATGTCGATTCAACCGGTCAGTGCCGGCCAAACACTTTGGCAGACGATGAAGACTGATCTCCAGAACCTTAACCAGTCCCTTACTGCTGCTCAAGGCTCTCAGAGTTCGGGTAATAAGGATCAAGTCACTATCTCACAAGATGCACTACAAAAGGCTGCAGCCACTTTCCAGAGTGATATTTCCTCTCTGCTGAATTCGGCCGGTGGAACAAGCAACAACACAACGGGTGCCAGTCCCGCTCCTGGCACAAAAGCAACCACTCTTCAGACCCTTAATCAGGACCTGACAAACCTTCAAAGCGCGATACAGTCGGGCAATCAAAAGCTAATACAAAACGCGGAAAACACACTGGGATCTGACCTTTCCGGTATCCAAAAGGGCCATCATCATCACCACCATCACGGCGCGCAAGGCTTAGCGTCCCAGAATTACACTAACAGTAGCAGCATTGTTTCTGGTTCAACGGGAGCTTCGGATGCCATAATAGGTACGTTGCTGTCCTCGAAGGTATGACTCGCAAACTCCCAAAAAAGGGGAAGGGATGTCCTGAAGCCCTTCCCCTTTTGATATTCACGTCAAAATATTGCTGTTGAAGTAAGGACTCATACACAACGCTGACTGTCCTTCAAGCCATTAGATTGGCAGCTGATTAATCATTCCTTTTCCCTCATCACGTCGTGATCGCTTACGCATATTGTAACCTTTTGCTTGACCCGGCCGTCTCATAATTAAAAAGAGACTAAAACGTGAAGGAACTGATGATGAAATTCAAACACCTCTTGGTAAAGATTGCGTCCACGGCTTTCGATATGTCGCTTACTTTCAACAGAATAATCTTGCTTGCTTATTGTAACCTCACGATCGCTTTCATCGTCTTGCTTCTTGACAAAGGAGGAGCTTACATGAAGAGATACAGTGGTGGTATACTTGTTCTTTTAGTGTCGGCGATGGTGGCAATTGCAGGCTTGGCATATGAATTTATATGTTATTACAGGCAGTTTATGGGCCTCAACATGTGATGATACATAATCACGGCATGGTTAAGACGCTTGGTGCAATGGGTGACCAGAAGGTAGTTGAAGGATGCCATGCAGGAATATCGGCCATCACTTCAATCGATGGAACAGTATGCCGAGATGTATGTATTGAGGGTTATGATCCATCACGGACCAGTCGATTAATCTGCAATCGGCGCAAAGAACGCCAAGGTTGCAGTACAGCTAGCACACCCGATACAGGCTATGTGGAGGGTACTGACGCAGAAGCAGTCCAGGAAACTTTCACAGGTCAAACAGTAAAGGGTGGGAGTGAAGAGCGACTGGCACTTGTTTCGACTTGTCGGGGCGAAGGACGGGAAGGACATGGAGATAAGATGAACACACCGCAACAGGTGTCCACAGATGAACGTCTCGTCAAAGCTACACTTTCGGGTGATGAAGAGGCATTCGCCGAACTGGTCCGGCGATATAAACAAAAAGTATTGAGACTTTCTGCACGGTTTGTCAGGGATAGCGACGAGTTGGACGATATCTGCCAGGAGGCGTTTATCAAGGCTTATCAAAGCCTAAATAAATTTCGCGGGGATGCCCCTTTTGAGCACTGGTTGACAAAAATAGCCGTCAATGTCTGTTATGATGTGCTGCGCAAGCAAAGCCGCAGACGGTATGATGTATCATTGGACAGCGTTGCTTTCTCTCTGGGAGATCCGTCGCCTGCAGAGAACCTGTCTGGCCAAGAGGCATGGGCTGTTCTAAGGTCTGCGATGACCAAACTGCGCCCTGAAGATAGGATGGTAATAACGCTGCTGAACCTGGAAGAAAAAACTGTGCGGGAAACTGCGTTGCTTACCGGCTGGAGCGAGTCCAATGTTAAAGTTCGTGCATTCAGGGCACGAAAGGAACTGAAAAGAATCATGGAGGGTAATGATGGAAAATAATGGTGATGATGACAGGATCGACAGGCTTTTTGAAGCTGCGCGCAAAGTCCAACCCTACAATACAAAAATAGAACATGGGTTTGAAACCCGATTAATGGCGAAGATCAAGGCACAGCGTGAAAAGCGGAAGACTTTCTTTTCGTGGGCATGGCGCCTTATGCCGGCCTTTGTCTCCGCTGTTCTGCTACTCGGTATATGGACATTCATGGCGGAACATAAACAGTTGGTGGACCTAAGTTCGATTGCGGGAATAAATAATGAAGAAACAATGCTTGTGGCTTCTTTAACGGGAGAATGAGATGAGAGGATGGAAAGTTATTGTCAGCGTGGTCCTTATCTTTGTGCTGGGGGGAATGGCGGGTGCGCTTGTTATGCATGGAATCGATCAGCAGAAGATCGAAAGCATTATGAAAGGCGAATCCGGTATGACAAGCGAAATTATCGTGACGCGGCTCAACCAGAAACTCAATCTGGATGCGGTCCAACTGGAACAGTTGCGCACCATTGTACTGGAAACGCATGCTCAGATGAGGAGCGTGCGAAAACAGTATCGGCCGCAGATCGAGGAGATACTGCAGCGATCACAGGATAGGGTGCGTACGATACTGCGTCCGGATCAGCTTGAAACGTTCAATAAAATCGTAGCAGAGCGGAAGAAAAGGCATGAGGGCGAAGAGAATAATAGATGAAATCGTTTTCAATGGGCATAAATTACATGCAGACAAGAAGGATGAAAGTTATGCGAAGTGATAAGTCATGCAGACGACCGTATGATCACGACTTGCAGTGGTTTTAATCAGCTAAATACTGCCCAAGCTATACATTGTTGAAAGACTGCGATATCTTCGGGAGAGTAGGCTGTGTTCACAATTATTCATAATGTCTTTACGGCGGTTTCACAATTATTTGTCAATGTAAATAATTGGGTAAGAGCTATTTCGCAAGAGAATAATCAAACGGAGGAAATGATGAAGAATATTGTATTTAAGGGAATTCTGGTTTTGTCCTTGTTTGTTTTTGCAGCATCCCCTGCACTCGCGTCTGACATATCGATGAAGATCGGCATAGTCGATCTCAAAAAAGCGGTCACAGGATCGGAGCAGGGAATGAAGGCAAAAGCAGAACTCGAGGCTTTTGCCAAAAGTAAACAGGGAGTCCTTGATGAAATGGGCACGAATATCGAGAAATTAAAAACCGACCTTGAGAAACAGGGAGACGTAATTTCCGCAGTAGCAATAAAGAACAAGCAGGATGAACTCGAGCGCCGTACACGTGAGTACCAACGGACTGTTGCGGATTCTCAGGGTGAAATCGGGAAAAAAGAAAACGAGCTCATCCGCAGCGTTCTCGTGGGCCTCAGGGAAATCATTCAGGTCATGGCAGCAGAGGATAAATATAACCTCATTCTTGAGAACAATGAGGCCATCGTGGTCTTTGCGGACAAGGCGATTGACATCACCGATAAGGTGATAAGGAAATATGATGAGTCGCAGCACAAAAGCGGCAAGAAATGAGAGGATCTGAATTGCCATGATTAACAAGATGAAGGAATCGACAATCCTCATCGAGTGTAATTTTATCGTCGAGGTAGGTCAATCTGTGGCCGCAAAAGGGGAGCATCCCAAATATGTCGAGCGCATCATCAGGAGCATCCTTACGCAGAATAAGCATATCAGGGAAGTGATCGACGTAGACGCCTTCGAGCCTGAAGCGGACATGGAAAAGAATTGATTGAGAAATTCACATCAGGAGATATTCTTAAAAAAGATTTACGGCGCCAGCACGAGAAGAGGCTGCTCCCTTTATAAAATGGAGACCACTACGTATTAATGTTAATAGCCACTATAGCATCTGGGCCATGATCTAAATATTTCCGCAATCATGTTAATGCAACGCCCTTATGAGCCTCCCCTCACTTATTTTAGCAAAGGCGGCTCACAGGGCTTTTACCAGACAAAATTTCTGGGGCAGTTCCCCAGGGAAATTAGACTATGATACTCCTTTGTTGATCAGGAAGGGGCTGTATTTTTGATCAGTGCCTTTAATATGCTTGCCGAGCCAGTCCTTGAGAAAACTCATAAGCGCCACGGTGATAACCGGCTTTCCCTCTTTGAAATCCTGGTGCAAGCTCACCACCTGCCGAGTTTAACCCAGAATTGTCATTAGAGATGTGAAGTGAATGAAACAGGCAGATCAAAATCCTTTGATTTGCCCCAGAGCCCTTCAAACCATTGCCGTCGCCGCATCGCCAGGCAAAGCTTAAGAATACGTCTATTACCATCTTTGACTAAGTAGCCGCCAGCAGCAAATACCTTGTATCGCATCGTCTTTAAAGTTGGTTGAACCTTACTGCACAAGACTACCTGCCGAAACAGACTCATCAGATTATAGGCAAGCATGACGCAGTTCATTGCTGTTTCAGTGGCGCTGAAACTTTGCATATTGAAACTGTCAGCACCAAAGTCATACTTCAGTTCCTTGATCCGGTTCTCAGCATCTGCCCGCATCCGATAGATTTTCCACACAAGGTGTGCCGGAAGCTCTAGACTCGTAACAAAACAGCCATAGCGATAGTCCCTGATCTCCACTTCCTCTGCAAACAATCTCAGCACTTTGCCAGTTGCCTTCGGCCTTCTGGAAATCCGTTGTCGCACCATGACCATCCTGCGCTCTTTACCCCAGCCATTGCCTGTATAGAGAACCGAAGCCACTTCTATGCCGTCTTCAACCTCAACCCACTGCCGATGCGCCGCAAGCATGCGCTGTACAGGCGCATGTAGTCGTGTGGCAATAATATAGGGGATTGTATGTTGCGGTTCCTCAAGATACTCCAGTATAGTCTTCTGGCAAAATCCGCTATCTGCACGCAACAGACCAACCTTCTTGCCGGCAAGGTGTTCCAGAGTGTCTTGCAGAAATCCCTCAAAGTTATTTGCCGTATGGGCATCGCCAGATCTCAGCCAGCAGTTGGCCACCATTCGACAATCCGCAACAAATGCCAGCAGTGGATGATGGGAGTTTCTCCCTGGCTTCTGAGGATTATAGCCACGCCGCGCTCCTTCCTGTTGCCCGTACCGACTCATAACCGTTGAGTCCAAATCCAAGGTGAAATTATCAAAATGCAGTCGTTGGAAAAACCACTGATAGAGCTCCTGAAACACTCTCTGGTTTGTTGCTTGCCCAAACTTCCTGAAATATCTTTGAACTGACTTATGCCCGGCCATACGTCTGTAATCAAATATCTTCCGTATTGCTTCATCGTGCCGAGTGACTTCAAGATGCTCAAATCGGTTGGCTCCGCACCACACACTTATTAGAAACTGTTCTATCAGTTGCTCAGGTGCATACCCACGATTGGAACCTTGCATCGGCAGTGCAGCCCGCTTTAATGCTCCACGAAAGTCCATTTTCCCAAGCATCCGATTCATCAACGCCATGCCGCCCCATGGGGTTATTTCTTTGTCGCTAAAGCTCAGCTCAAGCTCTCGTGCCATGAATAGATTCCTTACACCATTTTCGCTTCCGCTTGTGCCAAAGGCATTGCAATATCTTATCGCTTTTTCAGTAACTTATCCAGACCAATTCCTAATGGCGGCCATTAGAAATTGTTGGCTAATGACGATTCTGGGTTAAATTGTCATGCTCTTTCTTATGGAGTAGGTATCCGGGGTACGTATGGGTTGTCATAAGCCGCTCTTCAGTTGCAAAATGTGTCTTGGTATAAGCAACCAAATCATCAAGGATTTTGCCCATGATCTGCTGCCCTTTTCCAGAACTCATAGCATCGTTAAGATTATTCACAAGTGCCACAAGTTTTCTGTGTTGCTCGTCAATAGAATGGATGTTGGTCTTCCCCCGATATTTCGGACACCCAGTTAAGTTAGGCTGCTAAAGCCATCAGCTCAAAGGATACCGGCGAAAGGTTCCCAAGTGCTGAATGCTTCCTCCTCCGATTATAGACCATTTCGATCCATACAAAAATACTCTGCCGTGCCTCTGCCCGTGTTTCATATCTGTAATCATATACATGCTCTGTCTTTAGCGTATGGAAGAAGCTCTCGGCAACAGCATTGTCATAACAATTGCCCTTCCTGCTCATGCTCTGGATAAAACCATATGCCTTTAATTCGGCTCTGAAATCCTCACAAGCGTACTGAACGCCTCTGTCTGAATGAAATATACAGCCTGGATCTGGACCGCGACGACCTACCGCCTGCCTCAAAGCTTCTATAACAAAGCCTGACTTTAGACGATCACTCATGGCCCATCCCACAACCTGACGGGAATAAAGATCCAATACCACCGCCAGATATAACCAGCCTTCCATTGTCCAAACATAAGTTATATCCGCGACCCATTTTGTATTGGGTCTCTCTGCCATAAAGTTTTGCTCTAGAAGATTCTCCGCAACCGGCAGATTATGCTTGGAGTTCGTCGTCGCCTTGAATTTCTTCTTTGCTTTGCCGACTATCCCATTAGCTCTCATAATGCGCGCCACTCGGTTTTCTCCACATTTTGCCCCGTTGTCACGCAGATCATCGGTTATCCGTGGACTCCCATAGGCCTTGCCACTGTTCTTATGCGATTCTCTTATTCCCAAAAGTATCTTCTCGTTTTCCTTCTGCCTTTTGCTCTGAGGCTCTTTCTTCCACCTGTAATATCCGCTCCTTGATGCTCTTATTTCCCGGCACATCTTCTGCACCCCATGCGAGGAGCTATGCTGGTCCATAAACCAGTATTTCATTTGGGGTGTTTTGAGAAGATGGCCAACGCTTTTTTTAGGATTTCTTTATCCTCTTTCAGACTGGCGTTCTCTTTCTGCAGTCTGCGTAGCTCTTCATCCTGGGACTTCTGATGCCCCTTGCCAGGAAAACTGCCAGCTGGATCGTCCTTGAGCTGTCGTTTCCATGTGTGTAACAGATTCTCATGTATCCCAAGACTCCGGGCTACATCAGCTACTGTCCTGCCACCCTCTGTTACAAGCTTGACTGCTTCTTCCTTGAACTGCTTGTCGTACTTCCTTCTTCCACCACGTTCCTGCATTTGACACCTCCAAGGTTATATTGTACCTAACCTTTCGGGGTGTCCGTCATTTCGGGGGAACTTCATGTTAACACTCAAATCATTTGACCAAACTATTAATGCCATAACTCCTCCGTGATAAAGAATTCAAAAAGTCCTGCCATAGGAACCTACTGTCCCTATTTATATATTGTCGGCACGTTTGCGCTTAACTTTAGCTACAACTCTTGATTGATCTTGAAGAAGGTGCTGGATCCCACAAGAGGCTTTCGGTAAGTAATGTTTAGTGCAACAGGCAATATGCAAATCCATCTTTTATCGCAATGCATATATAGGACATGTAAAAAATGAGAATATAGTATCCAGGATAAGCATGCTCTTACCGAGCATGATGTAACCTGTTGATTATTTAATGATTATAGCGAGTCGCTCTGTATGACTTCGACTGTGGTAAAATGATCTGGAGCAGACCAGTCTAATGCTATAAGTTAATAAGCGGAGGGCTGATTACGATGGCCTAAGAGCCATCTCCTTGAGGTATTATTCGCAATATAACTAATTATCTCAAAATTGAAATGATGTAACATATAGGATGCGTTGGAACGGTGAACAATGGTCTGATCCCATAAGCTACAGGTGGTTACTAACAAAGCTTATGAGATCTCGAGGTGTCGACGTATGCTCATTTGTACAAGCATAAAGAATTTGGGAATCTCGGTGTTCAAGGTCTTTATATGATAAACGAAAAGGTTGCTTTTAAATCGTTTATAGTGAACAAAACCGCAACCAATCAGGTAATCCGAGAGATTCGTGAACAAACGCTGGATGATCTGCCTTCTGGTGATCTAGTCGTGCGGGTTCATTACTCATCACTAAATTACAAGGACGCCCTTTCAGCCAGCGGGCATCCAGGAGTGACACGAAAGTTTCCACATACACCGGGGATAGATGCTGCAGGCGAAGTAAGCCTTTGCCGCGACGGAACCTTTGCACAAGGTGAAAAGGTTATCGTAACTGGCAATGACCTGGGCATGAATACCGCTGGCGGCTGGGGGCAATATATCCAGATTCCTGTCAAGTGGGCTGTCCGGCTTCCTGATGGACTCACACTATGGGAGAGCATGGCACTGGGCACGGCCGGATTAACAGCTGCCCTTTCGGTTTTGAAAATCAAGAGGGCAGGGCTCAAACCGAGTGATGGTGAAATCCTTGTAACAGGAGCGACTGGCGGAGTCGGTAGCATTGCCGTCTCCATCCTTGCGGCTGAAGGGTACAGGGTAATTGCAGCTACTGGCAAGATGGAACATGCTGATTATTTAAAAAGCCTCGGCGCTACAGCTATTATCAACCGTGAACAATTAACAGCCGGAGCCGAAAAGGCACTCTTATCAGAACGTTGGGCTGCCGCTATTGATGTGGTGGGCGGGCTTACTCTAGCTGCTGTGCTGAAGAGCATGAGGTACGGTGGTGTGGTCGCCTGCTGCGGGATGGCGGGCTCGCCCGACCTGCCGCTAAACGTATACCCTTTTATTCTCCGTGGAGTTAGCCTGATCGGTATCGACTCTGCACAGTGTCCTTATGATCTGCGGATGGAGGTCTGGCGGAGACTTGCGAATGCCTGGAAACCGCAGCGCCTTTCAGAGGCCGTTGTGAATTGCAGTCTTGACGGACTTGAGGAAAAAATCAAAATGATGCTTACCGGGAAAATAGTTGGACGAGTGGTAGTCGACTTGATTGGCAGCTGAAGTATCTAAGGCTAGTAATGCAGCGACTTTGCGCACGTTTTACCATATCATTTCGGTATCAAGGAGGAGACAGATTTCCCGAGCGCAGAATGAATTTCAAATGCAGTAATCAAGGCGTGCCAGACCCGGAACGTGGACCTAATGTCCTGTCGCGGTTAAATATCCTTTCAGGCGCCGAGTCTTTTAAGTTCAATACTGAAATCTTCCAATCATACTCTATTATTCAGCAGTATGCAGATGTTCATCGAAGGGGATTGAAGCAATTGTCTCAGTGCAGCAGATAAAAAGGAGGCTGGGCAGAAGCCAGCCTCCTCCGCAAAAAACTTTCTATGGCTTTGCAGGGACCATATCTTTCCCACAGCTGCACTTGCCAGGGTTTTGGCTGATCGTGTCACATTTGCACTGATCACCGCATGCGCATGTATATTTTCCCTTCTGCTTGTAGACTTTTTTCCCACCGTCAACATAGACCATACCATTTTCGACTTTCGTGACGGTTACTTTTACCATATCCTTCCCACAGCTGCATTTGCCGGGATTCCTCGACATAGTATCGCAGGGACAGGTCTCACCGCATGCACAAACATAAATCTCATCTCCTGGCTTAACGTCCATTACGCCATTTGACGCCGCGAAGGCAACCACTGCGATAGCCACAGCAACAAAAACTGCCAAAAGAGTAACTGTCGATTGTTTCATCTTCCCTCCTCCTTTTATTTGTGCTTCAAAGACTTCATCTGTTCGCCGCAACAGATTATGTCACAAAAATCGACGCACCCGCACACCTCGTTGACGGTTACGGCAAGGCCGCAGACGCCACATTGGTAATGGCCACCCGCTTTGAGATCTTTCTGCTTCTTCGGTGATGTCTTTTTCACAAGCTTTTTGGGCTTGGTCTCCTTTGCTTCCTTTGCAGTCGATATCTTTTTCTTTATTGCCATCTTACCTCCGTGTTATGAGCTATTTCATATCAATATAGCGACTTTTATGACTTTTGTATATACCGCATAATTTTAGACAACGATCCTGGATTCATTCGGGAGATCTATTGCGGCAGTATTCATGCATTCGTTTCGGTGTTTGCCTGAACCCTTGTAACAGAAAACTACCACCCTCGGGATGGGGCAAAGTTGGTTCCAAATTAAAAAATTGCAAGTAACTACTTCCTGATATCATTCTACGGTCTACGGTCAATACAGCTTCATGCAATGTTCCAGATATAAATCCGCATGTTTAAGGTGAAAATGAAGATAATTTAATTAATTCTTAATTGAAACTTAATAAACCTGCTATAGGCTAGCACAACACATATGCAGCACATCATTTGGTGCATTCATGGGCGTCCGCGTTCAATAATCGCCAAAAGGGTTAGCTCAAATACTGTTACTGTTTTTGCGAGGTTTTTCTGAAAGGGGGAATCAATGAAAATGGTCATATCATTAAGCGATGCGTGGAAGATATTCGAAAAATACGCCATGGAGAAGGGCTACACTACGAAGATATTAGGGGCCTATACCCTGTGCAATGAGCAGGGCAAGCGGATTAAACTGATGTCCATCAGGATGAGTGAACAGAAATTGGTTATATGGGAGGATAGCTTGTATTACACTATGGACATGAAATAGATGTATGTAATCAATACCGATTAAAACCCGCAACAGTTGTTTTATGGAAGACCCTGCACTAACGACCGAGTTAAAAAAAACATACTTATCAACGCCAAAGACGCGATGTGGTGTGGAGAGACGTTTACAATTAACTTTAAGGATTACGTTAAAGCAGCCGAAAACGTGAGAGAATAAGGCAGATTTAGTAGGATAACTCGGCCATTGCAGGCAGTACACCGCAGTCAAGCATGCGGAAGCAAAGAGCATGCGGATGTGCATGCCGCAAATAATATTCTAGGGATGGGACGCGTCCCGTTAGCATGCGGAGAGATGGCACGTCAGGCCACTCGAAGAAACACGAACTAAGGTGTCGACTTACTGCATGAGTCGGGAATTCACGGCCTTCAGGCCGGGGAGAACATCAAAGCATACAACGTACATAACAACGTACATAATGTTGACTTAACTACCCCCTTCCCCTAAAATAAAAGGCAGCTTACGCGATTCTTTGTTAGCAGAATGACCGCGATTGCTTGTTAAGATTTGTGTCTGGAGGGGCCTTGGACAAGTTTGATGCAATCGATGGACGCTTTAAATGCGGCCATAGGCTCGAGGGGAAAGATATCCTCAAAAAACAACTCACCAATATCCTCAATTATATCCACTTCCAAGACGGCATGATTCTTGCAATATTCAGACATATCAGATTCGATACCGTTATAACTGTCCAAGCGCAACCTCTGCCGTGCATTGATGATATAGTCAGCTGCGTTTGGGTATCCCCCGGCAATGTTCAACGCGATAGGAGATCCTACTATTTTGTCGAACTTCTGGTGACAGACGGTTTGAAGTTTATTTCAATCCCTGCCGAACCTCAAAATATATCTAACGAGGGGGCAAGTTTTATTTTGCCGGAAAAAGGGGTCGAAATCAGTTCGCGCAATGTGAAGAGGCATCCTTGTACTGGCGTCACAGTTGAGCTATTACAGAGCAGCGGGTTGTTTAAGGGGACACTCATCGATTTCAGCGCCGAAACATTCTGTGTTGAAGTCAGCCCGGCGCCTCCTCAATCTTTTCTCTGGATTAACGATAAGGACAAAATCTATACCATACTTAAGAATGATAAGGATATACTTTATTCCGGCGACTGCATGATAGTGCGGCAAACAGCGGAAACTCTTCAGAGACGCCTTATATTGAGACCATTAGCCTCTAACCACCCTCGCTTTCGGTCGAAGACTAGTAGAAGCCCCCGATACCTCCCGCAGCCTGCACCAAGTATATATTTTACTCATCCGCTTACCGGGAAAATGATAAATCTTTGTGTCGATGGAATATCGGGGTCTGGATTCAGTGTCAAGGAGTATTACGACAGTTCGGTTCTCATGGTTGGTCTTGTGATACCAGAATTAAAAATCGAACTCGCCAACAACCTGACGCTACGCTGTCGGGTTCAGGTTGTCCATAGATCTTTGATCAGTGACAATGAAGAAAAAGCCTCTGTAAAGACGGGTATAGCCTTTTTGGATATTGACATGCAGGACCAGGTTTGCCTTTCCTCGCTCCTACAACAGATGCAAGACAAAAGGGCGTTTACATGCAACAAGGTGGATCTAGATTCACTATGGCAATTTTTTTTCGAAGTGGGCTTTATTTATCCCGAGAAATACGCAAGTATGCACGAACACAAAGAATCTTTTAAACAGACGTATAAAAAACTATATATTGACGGTCCTAGCATCGCACGGCATTTCACGTATCAGGATCGAGGCGAGATACTCGGACACATAGCCATGCTTCGCGCTTATGAGAATACATGGCTATTCCACCACCATGCGGCTAAGTCGAATGGCCTAAAAGCCGGATTGGCCGTCCTGAATCAGATAAGTCAATATGTGAACAACTTCTATTTACTTAACTCCAGTCACATGCATTACGTTATATCTTATTACCGTCCTGAGAACAGATTCCCGCACAGAATCTTCGGCGGTTTCAAGGAGTTATTGAACAATCCCAGATGTTGCTCTATCGATCCTTTTGCTTTTTTCCATATGTTGAAACCAGGATTTCCGATCAAGACGGTCGGGGAGTTGGCTACAGCTCAAGCCTCTGACATCATAGAATTCCAGCGCTTCTATGAGCATAAATATTGTGGACTTATGGTGCATGCACTTGATATCACACCCGATACACTTGAGGCTGAGGGCTTGAATGATCAATACCGTGAGGTGGGGTTTAAGCGAGAACGGCATCTCTTTTCCATACGAGTCGACGGATGCCTACAAGCACTGATAGCTGTCACTGTGACCGATACAGGCTTGAACATGTCCAATGTGACCAACTGCATTAAAGTGTTTGTTATGCTCGAAAGTCTTGACGTCAAGCTCTTATATTCAGCGCTTTCTGAACTCGCTCATTTTTATGTTGAAAACGATGTGCCTGTGATGATTTTCCCTGCCAATTATGCCATGCAAAAATCGATACCTTTTGAAAAGATATATAACTTATGGGCTATAACTACTGCGGAGGGGACAGAACCATTTATCAAGTATATGGAGAGTATATTAGGCCAGAGGCATCACAATGATGAATAATGGTACTATTGAGGCCATTTAATGACAGATAATCTGGGCATCTACAATAGTCGGATCATAAATACTTATGTCAAATTCATAAAGAATAAATACACCTACATAGACATCGGAGAATTGCTTCACTATGCGGGGATGGAACCTTACCAGGTCAATGATGAAGGGCACTGGTTTACACAGGAGCAGATAGATCGATTTTATGACCGACTCGTAAAGCTTTCGGGTAATGACAACATCGCAAGAGAGGCTGGTCGTTATGGAAATTCTCCAGATGCAGTAGGAGTTCTCCGGCCTTATATCCTTGGCCTTGTCGGTCCCGCAAGGGCTTATGAGCTCGTCGGCAAATGGATGCCGCAGTTTGTAAGAAGCGCTACGTGTCAGGCAAAGCGGATTGCACCCAATATTGTCGAAATAACGGTTACTCCAAAAGCTGAATACCAGGAACGGCCTTTCCAGTGTGAAAATCGCCTTGGTTACTTCGAGGCAATAACTATGGCTTTCGGACATAAGATGCCAAAAATAGAACATCCGCAATGTATGTTCAAGGGGGATGCTGTTTGCAAGTACGAAATATCATGGACAGAGGTGCAGTCCGATAGCAGGAAGAAATATCGGAATGCAGCAACGCTTCTCCTCGCGACTGCTTGCTTCTTGAGCAGTCTTTCCTATCCCGCGTTCACGCTAATGACGCTAGTGCCGATTGCCTTTGGTATCATCCTGCTTTTGAATATGAATGTAATGAGTTTGGAGCACGACGAACTATTAACGGCACTCGATCATATCAGAGGTTCACAGGACCAGCTAATGGAACAAATTAAAGTGAATTATAATAATGCTTTAGTTGTTAACGAAATAGGATTAGCACTGAGCAAGCAGCAGTCAACTACGGATATTTTGGATAAGGTCGTACACATACTTTCGAATCGTCTTGATTACGAGCGAGGCATGATCATGCTTGCTAATGATGACAAAACTCAGCTGATATTCAGCGCAGGATTTGGGTATCAGGATGAACAGATTAATTCGCTTAAGGATGCGAGCTTTCAACTTAATAAATCCTCCACGGGCGTTTTTGTCCGTGCATTCTACGATCAGAAGCCTTTTTTGATTAATGACATCGGTGAAATTGCTCAAACCCTTTCAGATCGTAGTCTTGCCTTTGCGAAGGCCATGGGAACAAAGGCTTTCTGCTGCTGTCCAATTATCTACGAAGAGGAAAGCATAGGAGTTCTCGCGGTCGACAATGTGACGACCAATCGTCCATTATTGCAAAGCGACCTGAATCTCCTTATGGGGATATGTCCTGAAATCGCCATAGCAATGCATAATTATTCCCTAAATGTGGCACGAAAAAAACAGTTCCATGATATTCTGGCAACACTGGCTGCGTCTATCGACGCCAGGGACTTTCTCACGGCCGGTCACTCTGAAAAGGTAACGGTCTTCGCTATGGGTATTTGTAGAGAAATGAATATCCCAGCCGACATGACAGAAACGATACGCGTAGCATCTCTGCTTCATGATTACGGCAAGATTGGAATCGACGATGTAATCCTGAAGAAAACGGGGCCTCTTTCTCCCCTGGAGTATAAAGAGATTCAAACTCATGCCGAAAAAACCATGGTAATATTGAGACGGATCGGCTTTGAAGGGCTTTACAAGGATGTCCCTGAAATAGCTGGTGCTCATCACGAAAAGATTGATGGTTCTGGATATCCAAGAGGGCTTAAGGGTGATGAGATTCCATTAGGAGCGCGTATTATAGCTGTAGCAGATTTCTTTGAAGCGGTAACAGCCAAGAGACATTACCGTGAGCCGATTCCTTTTGAAAAAGCAGTCAAACTGCTTGAGGAGCAGAGAGACAAACACTACGATAGCGAAGTAACAGACGCCTTTCTCCGATATCTTCATAACGAATACGAAGCGAGTCTCGTAGATCGGCCAATATCTATTCCGGACGTCTACCCCGGCAACAAATAATCGGGGTATACGTAAACCTCTCTGGAGCCATGAAGAAACTCCAAAACTCATCATGAAATTCTTGATGTCCACCTGGATATTCTGGAAAGCTATAGTTTAATTTGTGGAATATCATTTCCACCTTTTTCAGCCAGTTATAAGCCTCGTGCTCTTTGAGTTCCCCTACAATTAAATGGTGAGCACCGATATCGACCTCAATATCTGCATACCCGAGACGATATAAGTGTGAATAAAGTTTCCTGCCGGAGTACGGATCAAAGTTCGCCTTCATCGTGAGTTGTCTAGATATATCAAATACGGTCCGCTCCAGCCTCTCCGGCATCTGATAATGATTAAGGCAGTTGTGATCAAGATCGATTAGGCACAAGATGCCCCCTGGCCGGACAAGGGACGAGATATTGCTGACTAAGTCAAAGGCTTCCTCGCGGAAATATTCAAGGGCGAATCTTACCCACACAAGATCAAATTTGCCGATATCCGCTACAGGTCCTTTGATATCCCTGCAGACAAAATCAAGTCGCGCTTTTCCATAGTGTTTGCGGGCATATGCAATTCTTTGCTCTGAGGCATCTATTCCAATGGCTTGACCAGTTGGGCAAACGATCCTGTGAAGAACCGACGTAGTCTTCCCGGAGCCACAGCACACATCGGCAACACTCATTCCGGACTTCAAGCCAGCCCAAGTAGCTTGCTTTTCAACAACGGTCTCCTCGGTTTTTTTGTCCAGCCTTATAGCCTCGTCACAACTTTCCATCAGATATCCAGTAATCTTAGACGTCACCCGCTCCTCCACGGTAAAGAATTTCGTTAACTTGTCGATATAGAATATAATACCTCAGCACGCTTTTTAGCAATGCGGTATAAATTTGCACTGCCAAGGGGGGGACCATGACAAAAAGACATCGTATAACAATTCTGATCTTGATCATAGTGTCGGTGCTCGCAATTAGTGTCACCGACTCGTTCAGTTCAGGGTTCGGCATCTTCACACAGGACAGTTCTAGCACAGCGCAAGCTGCGGCAACTATAGCGCATTCGGATAATCCCTCTGCCATCTTCTATAATCCGTCACTCATCAATCAATTGACGGGTACCCAGGTTGAGGCCGAAACAACGCTTATCAGCCCCACACGAGAGTTTAAAAGTGCTTTGACAGGACAGACCACAAAAACAGAGTCACAGGTCTTCTTTCCGTCAACCTTCTACGTCACCCAAGCTGTGAATGACAAATTCAGCGTAGGATTTGGGGTTTTTAGTCCATTTGGATTGGGGACAAAATGGCCCGATAACTGGGAAGGTCGTTATATCGCCACAAATTCGAAATTGACCAGCATTGCCTTTAATCCGGTTGCATCGGTTTGTCTTGCTCCATGGATCACAGTGGCTGGCGGGTTGGTTTATATGTATGTGGACACGACTCTTGAACGTCATCTTAACTTCTCAGTACCAGGACTTGCGCTGCCGGACGGCACCCAGAAATTCCATGCTACTGGCTCCGGTCTCGGATTTAACGCCGGTCTTTTATTAGAGCCGACCAAAGACGTGAATATTGGCCTTTCCTATCGCAGTAGAGTTCGTACAGATCTCGATGGGAATGTAACCTTTGGCATCCCTGCCGCCGTTGCTCCAATACTCGGGCCGTTGTTTCCAAATACATCCGCAACTACAAAGCTGGACCTTCCTGCCCAAGCATATGCCGGTATTTATTTTAAACAGCTTTATCCTTTAACTTTCGAGATTGCAACACGATGGGAGCAGTGGTCATTGTTCAAGCAACTCGACCTGCAGTTGGGCCAACCCGTGGTCGGCAGTTCTGATGTTATTTCGGAACGGAATTGGCGCGATACGTGGTCTGGCATGATCGGCCTAAAATACCAACTGACAAAGCCTGTTGCTCTTCTCGGCGGATATCTTTATCAACGCGGTGCGGTTCCGGCGAGTACGTTTGAGCCAGCGATCCCCGATTCAGATGGTCATCTCTTTACGATCGGAAGTGAGATAAAGCTGAAATCTCTGAGTCTTGCAGCAGGATATGGATATCAAATCCTTCAAAAGCGTACAAAAAATAATACCATCGACGACAACCCCAACGATGGCACTTTCAATGCAACGACAGCTGCCAACGGCGAGTATAAGTCTCATCTGCATATTGCCTCGCTAAGCATTACATACAGGTTCTAATAAGTATTCTGCATACGGCACTGACTGCTCTAATGTTGGCCGTATTTTTTATCCGGAACGTCCTTTGCTCCTTAATAAAAAGAATAATATGTATCTTTCAGCATCTCGGCCGCTTCATCAGGCCACTCTAAGAAACATGAATTAAGGTCTCAACTTGCTGTATGAGACGGGAAGCCTCGGTATTCAGACCGTGGAGGATGTCAATTATCCAGTACTTCTCTCACCTTTCTCAGTAGATCCTTGGGTGAGACCGGCTTGTTAATGAAATGCAAGTCTTCCTTACCAAAAAATAAGCTTTCAATCCGATCCCCAGTATATCCACTTGAAAATAGTACCTTTATGTCAGGTCTGATTGCTTTTATTTCTTCGTACGTATCTTTACCGCTTTTCTTAGGCATGATCATGTCGATGATGACAAGCTGAATTCTATCCTTATATTCGATAAACTTTTGTACTGCCTGTTCCCCATCTCGTGCAAGAATCACTTTATAACCATTTTGTGTGAGGACGATTTCTGAGAGTTTGCGCAATTTCTCATCATCTTCTGCCACAAGGACGGTTTCAGTGCCGCCTGTCAGTGGCGTTTCGATAGATCTATTAACGAGGAGTTCTTCTTTTGTCTGAGTTGCCGGAAGATATATCCTAAAGATAGCTCCTTTGTCGGGTTCACTGTAGACATTGATATATCCTCCGTGCTGCTTAATAATTCCGTATACCATAGCCAGCCCGAGACCTGTGCCCTTCCCAGTCTTCTTGGTAGTAAAAAAGGGGTCGAAGATCTTCGCCATATTTTCTTGTTTTATCCCAATACCGGTGTCCGATACGGAAAGAAGCGCATACTTTCCCGGCTTACCGTAGCCAAGATTCTGGATGAGGGAATCATCCACTTCAACAACTTCCGTACGTAAGATGAGCCTACCCCCATTGGGCATCGCGTCCCTGGCATTAGTTGTGAGATTCATGAGCACCTGTTCTATCTGACCGGTATCAACCATACAGAGGATTTTTTTGCTGGCCAACACGGTACTTATTTCGATATCTTCACCGATGAGCCTGGAAAGTAATTTATTCATGCGTCGGACAATGTCATTTATGTCGATAGGCCTGGTATCCATTATTTGCTTTCTGCTGAAGGCAAGAAGGCTTCTGGCGACTTCGGTCGCTCTATTAGCAGCATCCAGTATTTCTTTGATGTAGTCTCTCAAGAGAGTGTCATCGTTTAATTTCGTCTGAAGAAGCGATCCATAGCCTATAATCGCAGTAAGAATATTATTAAAGTCATGGGCTATCCCGCCAGCAAGCTGACCCACTGCCTCCATCTTTTGAGCTTGCAGTAATTGTGATTCAAGCTTAGCTTTTTCCTTTTCCGCCTGCTTGTGTTCAGTAATATCGCGGATTGCAGACATCCGCAAATCTCGGCCTCCGACCTGTATCATTTTCAGCCGTATTTCTGCCGGAAAGACGGTCCCATCTTTCCTGAGCATAAAATGCTCAAGAGGTTCAATAAGACCATTTTTGATCGAATGTTCAACTATAGCGTGACGCTCAGGAGATACCACTTGCAAGACGGCTTTCCCAATGAGTTCATTGCGTTCATAACCAAGCATTCTTGCCAGTCGATCGCTTACATCCACGAAAACTCCACAGTCTGACAATGCAATCCCTTCAAAAGATGCTTCAACCAGCGTTTTAAAGCGTTGCTCGCTCTCAATGAGCGACTTCTCTGCTTCCCTGCGCATTTCCTCAACCCCGATGGCCGATGCTACGATTTCCAGGAATGCCTTATCTTTATCAGTGAAATACTGATCTGACTGATACACGACGCAAAGTGAACCGTGCGGCTCTTTCCCGAACGATACGGCTTTCCCAATGTACGTCTTCAACCCATATAGAAGTATATTCGGATCAGTTGTCGCATAGAGCGTTTCGTGGAGATTGCGCATGACCTTAACTTCTGATAAAGAGTCCCGGATAACGTCGTAGCAAATGTGTCCTTCCGGAGTATTCTTAAAAAGAAAACCAGGCGGAGTATTCCATTGGCCGAGTGAGTATAATATCCCTTCATCCAACCTATTGTATAGAGCACATGTTGCGGCTAACTGCTCTCCGCACAACCTCACTAATTTGTTGATATTTTCGATGGGATCGGCTCCGAAACTCAGCAAACATTTGTTGAGTCTGGTAAGGCGTTCTTCCAGCTTCCTGCGCTCGGTAATATCAGAGCCAACGCTCAGAATCTCGATGAGCTGCCCTTTAGCATCGAGTACAGTCTTGTTGGTCCAGTCTATCCAGACCCTCTCACCGCTTTTACGGACATTTTCATTTATATTACGCTCAAATTCCTTCGGATTAGCACAGATCTGATCCATCAGCGACCGCATATCACGTCCGCTTGTTTCGTTCAAGGGGACAACAGTGCCTATGACATGATGCCCAATGACCTCATCAGTCGAAAAGCCAAAAAAGCGCAGTCCAAATTCATTCATGAAAGTTATTCGACCTTCCCGATCCCACCTCAAAATAATGCTGTTTGCATTCTCGACGAGTTCACGATACTTTCGCTCACCCTCCCGAAGTGCTTTTTCTGCCTGCTTGCGTTCCGTGATATCTCGGGCATACACAACACGATATTCCTTCCCGCCAAATACAAGAGGATTGGCAACTAATTCAACAGGAAAGATACGCCCATCCTTAGTTTTATGTACGGTTTCAGTCAAATAGGATTCAACTCCGCTATTTCTGACCCAAATTTCCTCCCATTGATCTCTGGGGAACTCTGGGTCAAAATCAAACACGGTCATGGTCAGAAGTTCTTCTTTTGTATACCCCAGAGAACGGCAGGCAGTATCATTAACATAGGCCAATCCTGCGTCCGATTTAACCAGAAATACGGCCTCGCGGGCCCGATCAACAGAAAACTGAGTGCGTCGAAGAGCCTCTTCAGTCATCTTGCGTTCTGTGATATCAAGAGCCGAGCCACGGTACCCTATGAGTGTGCTTTGCGCATCAAGTATTGGTAGGCCACTAGTCTCCAGCATGACTATCCTGCCATCTTTGTGGACGGTCGGATTTAAAAACCCTCTGAAAGGTTCCTTTCGAGCGAAAACTTCAAATGCTGCCGTCTTTAACTCTTCTCGCAGGTCTGGGTCATAAAGATCATAGAAATACTTTTCACCGACAATTTCACCAACAGAATACCCAAGAATTTTTTGAACTTCAGGACTGGCATATTGATATATTCCATCAGTGTCCACTTCCCAAATCCATACGCCTGTGCTCTCAGCCACTTGTCTGAAACGTTTCTCATTCGTTAGGAGATCCGCCTGTAGCCGATCCTTTTCAATAATAAGCTCCTGCTGGATGGCCGCCTGTTTTTGGATTCGTTCATACAGCTGGGCATTATTAATACCGACAGCAATCTGGCCAGCGATCATCTCCAGAAATTCCCTTCGCTGCGAAAAGTCTCTAGGCACTAGAGAGGCGATAGTCAGAACGCCAATAATGTCCCCGCGGATTTGAAGAGGAAGTGATGCAGCTGACTGAATGCCATAATTCTTGCACTCATTCCAGACGCAGCGTAGATCATTATGTATGTCGAATGAGTAGATCGGACGGCCTTCAGAAACAGCAAGCCCGCATAGACACTTTCCAACTATGTGGACTGGCATCTGTAAAGAAACGTGGGAGGAATCTCTATGGCGACTTCCCGTAACGCTGAGTTCATTCCCACTCCTCAGAAACACCATTGCAAAATCGGGCTTCGCTGTAGCTAGGATCTGGTCAAGGGCGGTATCGATAACGTGAGCCATGTCTAGACTTGCTGTTATGGCCTGAAATGCAGAATTAAGGGAAGTCACTTCGGCAAATTTCTGCTGAAGTTCCTCGTTGGTGTAATCCTGACTGGTTTTCGGGTTATTGGGCATAGTTCACTTTACTACTAGATAGAGCTCCGTGTTTTACCTAATACAAAGGTACTTATCAATAAAATTACCTTTTGGCAGCTAGGGGGGGGGTGGGGGGGGATTTGTTTTAGTTTAGAAATATATAAAACAAGTAAATTTTTTTTTATTTTTTGTTTTGTCACTCCTTGATAATTATTGTATCATGTATTACTCAGATCGACAGTTCTGTCCGCCGCCTTTAACCCAATACTGATTGAATGCTTTGTCGATTCCTCTTCGTCTTCAGATTTGCAATCTCCACTTATTGTACCAATGAAGACTCGTTATACGTCAAAGATAAAGGCTGCATCTTGTCGCTGCCTATTAACTCACCAATATCCAGCATGCTGATGAGTCGGTCAGGCAATTTTATAATGCCGGTCAGGTATCGTGATGTACCTTCAACGGCAATATCCGGCGGTGCTTCGATCATATCTGGCGATATGCGCAATACCTCTGAGACGGAATCCACAATCATGCCGACAGTTCTGCCAGCCTCAACTACGATTATTCTCGATTGGCTAGCATCGATCTGCGATTCAAGACCAAATTTTGATCTCAGGTTGATTATAGGCACGATTTTACCTCTGAGATTAATGATCCCCTCGATACACTTGGCAGAATCAGGCAACGGAGTAATTTGTCCCATCCTATTGACCTCTTGAATGCCGTGAATGTCCAGTGCATATTCGGTAGCATTGAGCGTAAAAGTAACTAATTGAAGCAATTCGTTCGAAGTCCTCGTTGTTTCCACTATACTCCTCCCCATTAAGTCTCAGTAAAATTTTAGCAATCTTTTTTAAGTAGCGACAAGACAAAACATTTCAGGGGCTTCACTATATTCAAATAAATGAAAGTCACGTGGACCTGCCTCCATCTGCAGCGCCACTGAGCACTAGACATGATGGTCCTCCCAGGACGGCATTGGTGGAACGCGTATGACTTATTATCGGGAATTATATACAGTACTTTATAGAGGGAAGCTTCTAGGCCGTGGCTCAGCTTCGGTGGATTAAAGTATTTGTGGTCTAAAGGGCATGTTTGGTGTCTGCGAATCGCGAAACTCCCTGCTTCAACCGCTTCCTGAAGTTAAATGGCGGCCAATTCACATATTCCACAGAGCCATACTTATCACGTTGAATAATTAAAGTATTGCGCGGAAAACCCGAAATGATTATATTGGGCGTTTGTTAGTGCCTGAGCATACCAGATGGGGGGATATCATTTTATCAATTCGCGGGCAGAATACAGCTGCGATAATTTTCAAACTGCTCTTCATTTCTCTTAGTTTTCTCATAAATCTCTGTTGTAAGTGCACCCTCCAAAATGGCCATAAACCAGTACGGGGCGAAAGATGCAAAGTCTTGAAGACGGGTCTTACTGCAACAGTACTTACTGTGGTCAATGCCTGCTACAACCCATCACACCCATTTGTTATTTTAGAATTAAACGTCCATAAGGCTGTCGGCAACTGTAATGTACCTCTGCTTACCAACGTGACCTATAAGCCTACGGTGGGGATAAGACGTACTGCTCAAAATAGATTTGGGTATAATAAAACCATAGGCGGCAAACCATGTTTGAAGGAATTTACCAAATAATAGATTCCCTTATAGAAACTTCCCCCTATATTTGGCTTTTTGTCTTATTGATTCTCGGCGGCATGGGAGTCCCCTTTTTCCCTGAAGATGCTATATTTATTCTGTGTGGTTTCTTAATTCAAGCCAAATCGGTACAAATCTTGCCTGCTTTGTTTGTTGTTTATATGGGAGTCCTAATAGCAGATTTTATGATCTATTCTTTTGGCAGAAAATATGGTCGCATGGTTGTCTGCCACAGATGGTTTCATAGGTTTCTATCTCCTGAAAAACTCACCGAACTTGAAAACCAATTCAAGAAAAAAGGTAGTTGGGTTATCTTGTTCGGTAGGCACATAATCGGGATAAGGGTTCAGATATTTATTGTCTCCGGCATCATGAAGATGCATCCATTGAAATTCTTATTAACAGATGCCTGTACTGTCACCGTCACCATTGCATTGTGGGTTTCAATAGGCTATGTGGGTGGCCACAGTCTGAAAGATATAGGAATTGACATTAGCAGAAATGAGTATTTAATTTTCTTCATGATGGTTAGTTGCATCACCGGGTTCTTTCTTTATCGAAATATCCAAAGGAGAAGAAAAACAAAGGAACGCTCCATCCAAGAATAAATACCTGTAGCAAAAGGAATGCATAACGAATCACGTGTACGGACACCACGACACAGCAACACAGTTAACGCATTTAGCATACTTCACGCCTAAATACGCAGTTTTCATCTCATCTTATTTTTGCATATTTATTCGTGGAACCGCTAAAATTGCTATAAATAAAATGGGACGAAATATTCAGTTAAATGCTCATTTGCAATGCTGACTATCCTTGCAATTAGAGCCATGATAAAACACCGCTAAGATAAGGGCAATGCGCAGGTAGATATAATTTGTGATGAAGCAATAGGTTTACGTCTTAACAGGCGAGTACGCTGATGTAAAATATCTCGACGGTCAGACAGGCCTATGTCTTGCAGAGATTTTCCGTCATTTCCCTGTAGCACTGTTGTCAACCACGAAAGAACTGTTGTGACAGCCGTTTACTAGCTAAATAGAAATACTACAGGTTTTGTTGCACGTCAACAATAATCAGACTGATTAGTCTGATTATTAGCTAAATATCATTAGTGTCCGGTTAAAAATGAATAAGCAGCCCATAAGCATATGATTAACAATCGCAATCTGAGCAAAAAAGGTGGTGTCGATTTGAAATTGCATCTGCATATCAGTGATGGTTTCGGAACATGTTGTTCCGGAGGCACCAATGAATACAGGCAAGACCCTTTTTGCTCAGATTATGGACGTTCTCCCGTGGAGCACTTTTCATCGTATTGTTCAGAAATACAGCGGCGACCATCGTGTGCGCTGTCTTCGTTGTGCCGAGCAATTTCGAATAATGGCTTTTGCGCAACTTACTTATCGGGAGAGTCTCCGCGATATCGAAGCCTGTTTGTCGGCTCAAGCTGCAAAACTTTATCACATGGGCCTTCGAGGACCAGTCAGTCGCTCGACCCTGGCCGATGCCAACGAATCTCGCGATTGGCGCATTTACGCAGACTTCGCTCAACGGCTGATCGGTCAAGCAAGAAAGCTCTATGCCGGAGAGAGCTTCGGTGTGGATATCTCCAATACCGCCTACGCTCTGGATTCTACGACCATAGACCTCTGCCTGTCGATGTTTCCTTGGGCTCCTTTTCGGACTGCCAAGGCTGCCGTAAAAGTTCATACGCTGATGGACCTCAGGGGTTCTATCCCAAGCTTTATTCATATCTCCGATGGCAAGCTTCACGATATCAATGTTCTGGACCTGCTTATTCCAGAAGCCGGGGCCTTCTATGTGATGGATCGAGCATATCTCGACTTCGAGCGTCTGTATGTCCTGCATCAGGCCGGCAGCTTTTTTGTTACCCGAGCCAAATCCAATCTGAATGCCAGAAGACTTTATTCCGCCTCTGCAGATCGAACTACAGGCGTGATCTGCGATCAGACCATCGCCATGAATGGTTATTACAGCAGCAGACACTTTCCGGGCCATCTGCGCCGCATCCGTTTCAAAGACGCGGAGTCCGGCAAAACATTGCTGTTTCTCACCAATCACCATACCTTGCCAGCATTGACCATATGCTCACTATACAAGAGCCGCTGGCAGATCGAACTGTTCTTCAAATGGATCAAGCAACATCTTCGCATAAAGCGTTTCTACGGCATTTCAGAAAATGCCGTCAAATCCCAAATCTGGATCGCTGTTTCCGTTTATGTTCTTATCGCTATCATCAAGAAAAGGCTCAATCTCGATGTTTCGCTCTATACGTTGTTACAGATCCTATCGGTCACCATCTTCGAGAAAATGCCCTTGCAGCAAGCGTTTCAGGAAAATGGCACAGCATTAAATGCTATGGTAAATCGTAACCAATTGAATCTATATGATTCTTAACCGGACACTAGTGGCTAAATATATTGACAAATATTGCTTTGCAATATTATCACCGCCCAGATTAAATCAAGACGTTAAGATCAACCGCCGGTACATTGAAACTGTGATATGTATCTGATGCATGATCCGTAAAACATTATTATCCCAGAATTGTCATTAGAGATGTGAAGTGAATGAAACAGGCAGATCAAAATCCTTTGATTTGCCCCAGAGCCCTTCAAACCATTGCCGTCGCCGCATCGCCAGGCAAAGCTTAAGAATACGTCTATTACCATCTTTGACTAAGTAGCCGCCAGCAGCAAATACCTTGTATCGCATCGTCTTTAAAGTTGGTTGAACCTTACTGCACAAGACTACCTGCCGAAACAGACTCATCAGATTATAGGCAAGCATGACGCAGTTCATTGCTGTTTCAGTGGCGCTGAAACTTTGCATATTGAAACTGTCAGCACCAAAGTCATACTTCAGTTCCTTGATCCGGTTCTCAGCATCTGCCCGCATCCGATAGATTTTCCACACAAGGTGTGCCGGAAGCTCTAGACTCGTAACAAAACAGCCATAGCGATAGTCCCTGATCTCCACTTCCTCTGCAAACAATCTCAGCACTTTGCCAGTTGCCTTCGGCCTTCTGGAAATCCGTTGTCGCACCATGACCATCCTGCGCTCTTTACCCCAGCCATTGCCTGTATAGAGAACCGAAGCCACTTCTATGCCGTCTTCAACCTCAACCCACTGCCGATGCGCCGCAAGCATGCGCTGTACAGGCGCATGTAGTCGTGTGGCAATAATATAGGGGATTGTATGTTGCGGTTCCTCAAGATACTCCAGTATAGTCTTCTGGCAAAATCCGCTATCTGCACGCAACAGACCAACCTTCTTGCCGGCAAGGTGTTCCAGAGTGTCTTGCAGAAATCCCTCAAAGTTATTTGCCGTATGGGCATCGCCAGATCTCAGCCAGCAGTTGGCCACCATTCGACAATCCGCAACAAATGCCAGCAGTGGATGATGGGAGTTTCTCCCTGGCTTCTGAGGATTATAGCCACGCCGCGCTCCTTCCTGTTGCCCGTACCGACTCATAACCGTTGAGTCCAAATCCAAGGTGAAATTATCAAAATGCAGTCGTTGGAAAAACCACTGATAGAGCTCCTGAAACACTCTCTGGTTTGTTGCTTGCCCAAACTTCCTGAAATATCTTTGAACTGACTTATGCCCGGCCATACGTCTGTAATCAAATATCTTCCGTATTGCTTCATCGTGCCGAGTGACTTCAAGATGCTCAAATCGGTTGGCTCCGCACCACACACTTATTAGAAACTGTTCTATCAGTTGCTCAGGTGCATACCCACGATTGGAACCTTGCATCGGCAGTGCAGCCCGCTTTAATGCTCCACGAAAGTCCATTTTCCCAAGCATCCGATTCATCAACGCCATGCCGCCCCATGGGGTTATTTCTTTGTCGCTAAAGCTCAGCTCAAGCTCTCGTGCCATGAATAGATTCCTTACACCATTTTCGCTTCCGCTTGTGCCAAAGGCATTGCAATATCTTATCGCTTTTTCAGTAACTTATCCAGACCAATTCCTAATGGCGGCCATTAGAAATTGTTGGCTAATGACGATTCTGGGTTTATTACAATTGCAAACAATAATTGATCACAATTGTAAAATGTATCATGACCGAGGATTTCCAGAAACAAAAAGCAACTGCTTGCTTAACCGGGTATCGTGCTTTTTAACCAAAAATAACATTTAATTTTTGAATGGTACTAGAAAGTTTATACACTTAAAAAGTACGGAGAGGCAAAAAATATGGACAAGAAGAAATCGATAAGAGTCTTGCTGATCGAAGATGACCCTGACGATGCCGAACTATTCCGCAGTCTTGTGCAGGCTGAAGATGAACAGATAGAATTGCAATTGATAAGTCGGGTGTTATCTGCGATTGAGCTGCTGAAGACAGAGACATTTGATATAGTAGTGACCGACCTGAAACTTCCAGACAGCGAAGGCGTTGAAACTTTCATGAAGATCCACGCTGAATTTCCGCACACACCGGTAGTTGTGCTCTCCGGATTAAGCAATCAGGATATCGCTATCGATGCCGTTCATAAAGGCGCACAGGATTATTTGATCAAAGGCGTGGCTAAAGGCAACTCGATTCTTCGGCGAATAAGATATTCCATCGAGCGGCAAAAACTGTTTACTGAGGTTGATAAGCAGTTAAGGGAAATAAAAACACTCAGAGGCCTCATACCGATGTGCGCTTGGTGCCGGAAGGTCCACAACCATAAGGGTTACTGGGAAAAAGTAGAGAAGTATATTGAGCAACACACAGATGCATCCTTTTCTCACGGCATCTGCCCGGAATGCCTTGAGAAGATGGAACCCGAAATATATGAGCATATCAAAAAAGAGTCCCCTGAACTCATGGAAAGCGGAGCAGCCGATTTGTCAAAAGAGCCTCATAAGATCAGGGTACTTCTGATTGAAGATGATCCGGGGGATGCAGATTTAGTACGAGCTCTTGCGACTGATGCAAAAGACGTCCACCTGGATATTATGTGTGTTAAACGCCTGTCGTCGGCGGTCGGACTGCTTCAAAAGGAAAGCTTCGATATTGTCTTGTCCGATCTTACGCTGCCGGACAGTCAGGGCATCGAAACATTCATCAAAATAAACACAGTCATTCCGGATGTCCCCATAGTTTTGCTGACTGGGCTCAGCGACAAAGAACTTGCGGCGACCGCGGTGCGGAGCGGCGCCCAGGACTATATTGTCAAAGGGGAGGTAGATGGCGCTCTCCTACAAAAGACGATTCAATATGCAATTGAACGTCACAGAATGCTGAGGGAACTGAGGCGTAATTTAAGAGAAGTAAAAAAACTGCAGAGAGAGCGTGAGAACATACTGTCAATGTTCGCACACGATATCAAGGATGCGATCGTCCCGTCCATTTGGCTTTTATCCAGAATCCGCTCGGGCAGCTACCGTCTTGCCGATGCCGATGTCATACCGATAGCGGATGGCTTGACAGCGGCTGAAGATATGCTTGCAGATTTCATCTTGTTTTCACGCCTTGAAGCGGGGGAATATAACCCGGTTATGGGGCCTTTCGACATAGAGGCTGCTGTTCGAAAACAGATCGAGGTCTCAACGTTAATGACCGCCGATAAACAAATAAGGATAATTTGTGAATTCTCAGAGGAGCCTTTTCCGATCTTGATGGCCGATGAAGTAATGATGCAGAGGGTGATCGCAAATCTTCTAGATAATGCTGTCAAGCATACGACTGAGGGCGAATCTGTCAACATCAAGCTTCGAAATCTTGAAACTAAGGTTCTTGTTCAGGTGAAGGCTACTGGTATTGGCATTCCCGAAGATCACCTCCCTCACATATTCGATGCTTTTTATCGAGTACCCGGGACTAACAAGGGATCGGGTCTTGGTCTGTCAATCACAAAAATGATCGTAAAAGCCCACAGTGGTGAAATCTGGGTGGAGAGTGCCGCCGGCAAGGGAAGCACCTTCAGTTTCACTCTGCCGCGGCAATAATAAGCCCAAAACGATTCATTGCACGTGTTGTCGCCAAGGGCTGTGAATAGTTCGGGGCAAACTATGCAGGGTCCGGGAAAATGGTCTGCGCAACGCTAATTCTTGTAATTCTCGCAAGCCGCCTACACCTAACCTTGTAATATTCTTTTAGAAATAAATACGGCGGCAGCCAGATCTGAATTGTGTTGATAAAATCGCAAACGAAATAGCGCGCAATGTATTATTAAATGTTATGTCGATATAGTTTTCCCCTCCTGCAACCTCTGAAATCAGCACGTGCATCTGCTATAATAATCTAGGAAATGTATATTTGCCAGACAAACCTATTTGAGGGGAAAAAAATATGCACGACAAAGCATTTGGATTGAAGCTGATCAGATTTCTTTTATGCGGGCTGTTTCTTGTTCAAATGGCATGTGCTACTATGTCGAGTGGCGTTGCGGATATCAAAACGGCCATTAATGCTGATAAGCAACTTGAAGAAAAGGTAAATGTATCTGCTCTTGCAGCGTATGAAGCGACAGTTGCAACTCTTACTGAACTCAATATGTCCATCACTGGCCAGTATCAAGATGGCACATCAGTGGGAATAAAGTCCAAGTCTGATAGCGACACAGTCTGGATAGAAATTACGTCCATCAGCACAGAATCATGTATGGTTGCTGTCCGTGTCGGTGTATTCGCAAACGAGTCCCCCCGAGCGCGCGCCATACTCGCAGCTATTCTGACGAATCTGCCGAATGCATCCACTGCATCAGAAATGCAACCAGTACAAGATAATTTGAAGCAGACGGATAATTTCACTACAGATACTCTCCAGCAACCTGTGCAGAATGAAAATGATACGTCATCAGCTGACACACCATCGGAGGAGCTTAAACCGCTGCCTCAAGAGATTGTCACAGAGAAGTCCCTGCTGTAACAACTTGAACCCCGGGACTCTTTCAGCCACTCGAATATAATTTAGACGCACGTTGATTGGCTGCACATAAAACAGTTTTCGCAATAATAGAATGCGATGTAATAGGTGCGGCCAAGATGGAGTCGCTCTCTTCGTGCAATACTTCCATTTACCAATAAATGTAAATAAAAAAAGTAGAGAGATCGGATAGGCAGAGGAACTTTGTTGCTTCCTCGGCCTTCAGAACCGTTACGTCAGTGTGTTCCCTGAAATAAACGCCTACCACAGGTCGCCACAAGTGTTAATTTTTTGGCAATCCAACTTCTGCAAGGCTGCAGGGAGTGTGCTGTCCAGCTGTGGAAATTCCGGGTAGGTTCGGACAGCCGTTCCGATTTAGTTCGGACAGGCATTCCAATACAGTTCGGGCACCTATTCCAATTTAGTTCGGACGCCAGACGGGATGATTTAACATATCGATGACATTATGCCCCAGAAAATACGACCTCTCTGATCTCAAGTTCACCGACTACTTCGCACTGCAGACATTTTGCCACAGTAACAGTTACGAATAAGCGTCAATCCGCTGCGAAGTTGCGGATTGACGTGTGAAGGACTAAGCCGCTGTGCGGATATGTCAATTCAATCGAAGATTATCCTTCCTTATACTATCGGCAGTGGCATCTTTTAGGATATATAGGAGCAAGTCTTGCTGAACAAGGCTGATAGGCAGCGTCTTTAATGCCCCTGTTTGACCTTTGCGATGATGTGCAAGGGCCGAAAGTGGCGTTTTCGGACAACAAGACCGTGTTGCGAAAAGAGATGTTTTTTTCGCGGGGCGATATTGAGGCGATTTTTGAAACGACCACGGTTTTCATCGGCATTGCTCCGGAGGATCGTTGCAGCGGCGGGGAGGCAGAATCTCAATTCGGCGCATCTTGCCTTTTTTGCAAACGGGGCAGGTGGTGACGTCAATGCCGCAGATCCTTAGCAGCTGTTCCTGCCAGGTCTCAGGCTTGTCCTGCTCTTTCATTACGGTGTTGTGACTGTCAAGAAGCTCGCGGCATGCAGCAATGTTATCTCTACGTTTCCTGTTTGCCAGCAGGCCGAAGTGCCTTATCCGAACGTATCGATTCGGCAGTACATGCAGAAGGAATCTTCTGATGAACTCATCGGCCTGCAGAGTCATCACCTTGTGCTTATCGTCATCTGCGTAATCACGCCATTTGAACGAGACCTTGCCGTTTTCGGCCTCGATTATACGATTGTTGCTGATGGCGATCCTGTGCGTATATCGGCCGAGATATTGCAGGACGCCGCCAACTCCGTCGAAGGGCGGTTTGCAGTAGACAACCCACTTCTTGTGATAAAGCTTTCTTCTGAGCATCTCGAAGGTATGGGAATCGCCGAGATGACTTATTCCTCCGGGAAAGATAAGATCACCCGCTTCAAAGATCCTTTTCAGATGATCGAGGAACTTTCCCCGGAACAACGCCGACATTACCCTGACCGGAATGAAGAAGCCTTTGCGGCAGGATACCCAACTGTCTCCGTCGCAAGACAGGCCGCCTCCGGTGACGACACAGTGGATATGGGGATGGTCCATCAGATTCTGCCCCCAGGTATGAAGGATGCTGATGAAGCCGATGCGGGCACCGAGATGCTTCTGGTCATTTGAGAGTTCGGTGAGAGTTTCGGAGACACAACGGAACAGCAGATCATACATGACCTTCTGATTCATTATGACAACCGGATTGAGTTCCGACGGGATAGTGAAAACTACATGGAAGTACTGGATGGGCAAAAGGTCCTGTTGTCTGGCCTCAATCCACTGTTCTTTTTTCAGGGTCTGGCATTTGGGACAGTGCCTGTTCCGGCAGGAGTTGTAGGATATCTCGACGTGGCCGCAATCCTCGCACTTGTCCCTATGGCCTCCGAGTGCTGCCGTCCTGCATATCTCCACGGCGTGCATGGCCCGCAGATGACGAAGAGGCAAGGAATGAGACTGCCGATAATCGGAGCCGTAGCGGCGTAAGATATCCGCCACCTCCACACCACGAGACTGGCGCATCTGGATTTACGGCTCAGAGTGCTACAGATATTTTTTAGTTGCTATGTCCAGCGGACTGACAACTTTTGCCAGATTCATCTTGCTGACATGAAGATAAACGGTCGTGGTCGTCGGTGACCTGTGCCCAAGAAGCAGTTGGACATGATGAAGACTAGTCCCCGCCTCGATAAGGTGTGTCGCAAAACTATGCCTCAGAGTATGCACGCAAGCATTCTTTGCGATGCCGGCGCGTTTCTTGGATTTTTGGAATATCTGGTAGATGGAGCTTATAGTGATATGGGTGTTGTCCTTCTCGCCTTCAAATAACCACTCCTCCGGGCGATATTCCCTCCAATACTGTCTTAAGCACTCAAGGGCAGTCTGCGATAAGATGGAGTAACGGTCCTTTGCCCCTTTTCCAAGACGGACATAAACCAGCATACTCTTGCTGTCGATATCTGTCACCTTCAGTCGCGCAGCTTCACTTATTCTCAACCCGGCAGAATAGGTGATCATCAGAAGCGCCTTGTGCTTGATGTTTTCAGTGACTGAGAAAATCGCCTGGACTTCGGACAAATCCAAAACGAGAGGCAGCTTCTTCTGGGCTTTCGGATATTGAATATTATTGACTACATCCGCACGATTCAGGGTCGTATTATAAAGGAACTTGATCCCGGCCACATAGGTTCTGTATGTCCCCCTCGTTAAACCCCTTTCTTCCATAAGATGAACCAGATACTGCTTCACTTCCTCTGTACTCAGTTCTTCAGGAGACTTGCCGAAATAATTCTCAAGGTTACCGACTTCCCGGAGATATTTCCTTTGGACACCAAGCGTAATGCCCTTCAACTGAAGATCCTGCAGCAACCGTTCTTTCAACGCGCTCATAATACAATCTCCTTTGAAACTGTTTTCTGCCAGCTCATGCCGGCAGCACAGCAAAGAGAGATTGTAAAAAGACTTCGATGGTTCAACAAAGAAATGTGATCAGGCAAAAGTGGCTATTCGAAAAAGATGGTACTACTACTGATAGGCCCTTGCTAATCGAATCCACCGCGCAGCGGTTTAGTCCTACCGTTTCTAACCTTTGCCCTAAGGCAAATATTCAGTCTGTGGGGTTCATGTCGAAATCAGCACGGCAACCATATCCAGACAGCTGACCTGGTTCTATTGAGAACCATCGATATTGCCAGTACTAGAAATTTGGTGATTGCCCAAAGTAAGTGCGCCACGAGGCTGCACAGGAAGATGAGGGTTGGCCCCTCGAAGCCGGCTTGCAGGAGCAGGCTTCAACCCACCTTAAGCTGCTGTAGTCGAAAGGCTCCGGTGGTGAGCGTTAAAGGAAAAGGCACGACTAGATCGTGTCAGGGATGGATCAGAGAGATGAGCGTAAGCGAACCGCTGATGAGGTGTCGAAAGGAAAAGGACGACGTCAAAACTGATGTTCTTACTTTGCATCAGGATTAGTTCAGGAGATACCTGTTTACTGCCTGAACGGCGTCCGGCATAGAGGCGGCATGAAGCTGATCTAGGCTCCTGTGTGGAACGCGGGAACTCTTCATCTGATGCTAAGAGAAAACCCTATAAGTGCAAACGAAGGGGGAAAGTATCGATGCAGGTGAAGGGGTCGGACCGTCCAATAGTACCGATGAAGCGGTGATAATAAGCCGTGGAGGGAAGGGGATGGGTCAATCCACAAAGAGTACCAGTCAACTGGGTGACCAGGAGGAACTATCGCTCAATGTGTATGGTTGAGACTGCAAAGACTCAACTTGATGATTGACACGAGCCGTATGAATCGAGAGGTTCACGTACGGAATCTGTGAGGGGCTGGTGGTGCGATTCCACCGGCCTACTCGACCCTCGGATAGCCGCTTCAATGAATGAATCCTTTTGACACGCAGAAATTAGCATCGATGCGCAATTGAGGTTGCACCGATTTATCCCCAATTTCAGAATAAGGCAATTGCATGCAGAGTACGAATGCTAAGGAGTGCCTGCCTTTCCTCTTCTGAAAGCGAACCATACCGCTTTTGATAACTGGGCAGCCAAAGAGGAAGGATCGTTTTGAGTCTTTTGGAGCAATGGAGGTTTGCTGCATGCCAAATGCACTTCAGAGGCCTAAGGATAGATTCTTTGTGGTAAACAGAAGGCTACCCCTCTTCTTGTGCTTCGCTTTCTGATAGCGTCTGAACGTATGAATCAATCGTATAGCATGTTTTCGGTGATACCAGCATGAGGCACAGAATTCATCGAGAATACCCGTTTTCTCTTTACGAGAAGCTTTTTTGTATCGAACATATATGACTTCGAGATATTCTTTTCTGGATCGTGGACTCATAGTACCTTCCTATCCATGCATGCTTTTCCTCGGTAACATGCATTATGAGTCAACGATACTTCTTCTTTTCACCTCCGGTAACATTTTATGTGAATCAATTCGGGGTTAAAAAACACAGAGTTAAGAAACAAGAGTTAAGAAATAAGTAGCAGGATTAGATAGCACCTGATATAATTGCAACTATGGATATATTCCGAACATTGGAACGTATAAAGAATTGGCAATTTATTCTTGTTGCGGTACTATTTTCGGAAGTTTTTACCTTCGTCCTTACTTCGCTTCAAAGTATCTTTCGGCATGGCATGATTTCAAGGGAACTTATCGAAGTCGGTGCCGTCGACGCCATTGTCGTGTCCCTCATCGTGGTTTCCGTGATAGTGCCTATACTTAGGTACACAACAAAGATGGGACTTGAAAGAAAAAGGCTGCAAGAAGACATTGTCGAGCGTAAAAGGGCCGAAAAGGAGAGGACGATCGCAGTCGATTTCCTCCGTCTGGTTAATGAGAGCAGGAATAAGAAGGATATGGTTCAGTCGGCGGCGACTTTCCTGCAGCAGCACTCTGGATGTGAAGCTACAGGGATCCGGCTGCATGATCAGAATGACTACCCTTATTATGAAGCTCGCGGATTTCCGGTCGAGTTTGTATTGGCCGAAAACTCGTTGTGCTCCCACTCTACGACCGGAGCGGTCATCTGCGACAGCACCGGCAATCCTGTCTTGGATTGCATGTGCGGGAACGTTATTTGCGGGCGCTTCGATCCGTCAAAACCTTTTTTTACCCACGGTGGAAGCTTCTGGACAAACAGTACTACCGAACTACTTGCAACCACAACTGAAGCAGATCGACAAGCTCGAACGCGCAACAGGTGCAACGGAGAGGGATACGAATCGGTGGCCCTGATCGCTCTGCACGTCGGCGAGGACAGACTGGGGCTACTGCAGTTGAACGACCGACAAAAGGGTCGTTTCTCTCCTGAAGATATTGCTCTATGGGAAAGATTGGCGGGGCACCTAGCCGTAGCCTTGGCGAAATTCGAAGCAGAAGATTTGCTTCGCGGAAGTGAAGAATTATATCACTCCTTGTTTGACAACATGCTCAACGGCTTTGCCTATTGCCGAATGCTTTTTTCGGAGGATCAGCCTCAGGACTTCATATACCTTGCAGTAAATGATGCCTTCACAACATTAACAGGCTTAAAGAATGTTGTTGGTAAGAAGGTGTCTGAGGTCATTCCTGAAATACGAAAGTCTGATCCCGAGGTATTTGAGATATACGGCCGAGTTGCCTTGTCCGGGAAACCCGAGCGCTTTGAGATGTATGTAGCTGCCTTGCGGATGTGGTTTTGGATATCAGTGTACAGCCCCCAAAAAGAACACTTTGTAGCCGTATTCGACGTTATCACCGAGCGCAAGCAGGCAGAAGCGAAGTTAATTCGTATCAATAGATTGCTTGCGGTGTTAAGTCATGTCAATCTGGCGATCGCAGAGGCAAATGATCGTGCACAGTTCTTTGAAGACATTTGCAGGATCATGGTTGAAAGAGGCAATTTCAGAATGGCGTGGATAGGCTTGGTCAACTGGGACAGTGATTATATTGATGTGGCAAGTCACTTCGGATATGAAGAGGGCTATCTAAATTTAATAAGAATCACTATTGACAGCAGCGTCCCTGGAGGTAGAGGGCCGACTGGGACAGCCGTAAGAGAAAACCGCCACATCATTAACAATAGCACCCAAGAGAATGTTTATATGGGACCCTGGAGTGATGAAGCGATAAAACGGGGATACCTGTCTTCAGCTGCATTTCCGATTAGGGAGCATAAACAAGTGATCGGAGCCATCACTGTTTATATATCGGAATCGGCTTATTTTGAGAAAGACGAAATAGAATTGATGCAAGAGATTGTTGATAGCATTTCATTTGCTGTAGATAGTTTTGCTCAGAAGGAGCTGCGTAAGCAGGCGGAGGAAAAACTAAGGGAGGCAAAAGCCTTTACTGAAAGCACTTTGAACGCCATTGATGATATTTTCTATGCCTACGATCTGAATGGCAAATTATTAATTTGCAATGAGGCTCTCAGCAGAATTACTGGTTACAGCTATGAAGAGTTGCATTCCATGCCCCCTACAGACTTCTTTGCAGAGAAAGATAGAAAGCGAATCAGCAAGTCAATCGGAATAGTTCTTAACGAGGGACGTGCAAAGCAGGATGCTTATTTGCTTTTGAAGGATCACCGGCAGATTCCGTATGAGTTTATGGGTTCCGTGCTCAAGGATCATCATAGCAATATCAGCGGGTTCGCCGGGATGGCCCGAGACATCACAGAGCGCAAAAAAATAGAGCAGAAAATAATAAATGCTAAGAAGGAATGGGAGGACACCTTTGATGCCATCACAGAATTGATTTTCATTCATGACAGTGACGGCAGGATAATAAGGGCAAACAAAGCCTATGAGCAAATGACGGGTATGTCACCCGTTGACTTTGTCGGCCGACCTTATTATGAGATATTTCCCAAAACTGACACCTCCGACGATTTATGCAAAGAGGCAGTAAAATCTCGAAGACCTGCGTTAAAGGAGGTCACAATAGATTCCATAGGGAAGACTTTTAGTGTGCGGATGTATCCAAAAAGAGACGAAGAAGGCAAGTATCTATATTCGGTGCATGTTATGATGGATATCACGGAACGCAAGAAGGTGATAGAGGCTGAAATCATGAAAGAAACGGCCGAAGCGGCGAACAAAGCGAAGTCGGACTTCTTAGCTAGTATGAGCCATGAATTCAGGACACCGCTGAATGCCATCATTGGTTTTTCTGAGCTGATGGCGACTGGACTGAGCGGTCCGCTAACTGATCAACAGAAAGGGCACGTAACAGATATATTCACGAGTGGCCGACACCTGCTCAGCTTAGTCGAGGACATTCTTGATTTGTCAAAAGTGGAAGCGGGCAAGATGGAACTGCAGATGAATGAGTTCAACATAAAAAGACTTGTTGAAACCAGCATCGCCTTATTTAAGGAGAAGGAGTACAAGCACAATCTTCAGATGACTTTCGAGATTGCAGAAGGCCTGGATACAATGATCGGAGACGAGAGGAAAATAAAACAAGTATTGTTCAATCTTTTGGGCAATGCTGTGAAATTCACACCCGACGGCGGGACAATTCATGTAGTGGCGGCCTTGACTGATGATAGGGAATTCTTCAAATACTCCGTCAGTGACACTGGCATTGGAATATCCCCTGAAGATCGCAATAAACTCTTCAAGCCATTTGAGCAGGTTGATACGAGACTAACGAGGAAATATAAAGGGACCGGTCTGGGTCTGAGTCTATGCAAGCAGCTTGTCGAGCTTCACGGCGGAAGGATTTGGGTTGAAAGCGAAACCGGCAAAGGGAGCAAATTCATGTTTACGATACCTGTACGCCCCGGTGCATAAAAGTGAAGAGAATTCTGATAGTAGATGATGAGGAAACTAACCAAAGGTTACTAAAGGCCCTTCTTAAGGCGAAAGGATATGAGACATTGGAAGCATACGATGGAGCCGAGGGCGTGAAAATTGCCAGGGAATATCGGCCCGATCTTATCCTAATGGATATTCAAGTCCCGGAGGTTGACGGGATGGAAGCATTTGAGATATTGCAATCTGATCCGTTAACCATGAACATCCCGGTTATAGCTCTGACATCTTACGCCATGAGTGGCGATAGGGAAAAGTTCATGTCGATCGGATTTCGAGACTACATTGCCAAGCCAATAGCCATTAATGATTTTTTAGCGGTGGTCGACTATCATTGCGGCTAAAAGAATATGCTCAGCCTTAGCTTTTCTCTTGCTGTGGTACTTACTTTAGCCATACTGAGATGAACTTGTTATAATAATCCCTAACAATATCAACCGATAGTCATTATCCAATCGAAGATATTGTAGAAATGATCTGCTGTATCCCTTGGGGAAGGATCTTTAGCAGATATAGGGGAACGTGATGGCCGGAAAGAAGAAAACATCGAAGAAGAGCGAGATTCAGCCACCTGGTAAAGAGCTCCCTGTCGGATCTGATGCAGGGATACCTCAAGACGGTGCAGACCTGCGCCGGCTGAAGAGATATTGTTAAAACAGTCCGTCTCAGTGGACAAGATTCCGCCCGCCGATGTTCAGCGCATGGTCCACGAACTGCAGGTGCACCAGATCGAACTGGAGATGCAGAATGATGAGCTGCGCCGCATACAGCAGGAACTCGAAGCAGCCCGCGAAAAATATTTTGACCTATATGATCTAGCCCCAGCGGGATATGTCTCCCTAAACGAAAAGGGAATAATATTGGAGGCCAATCTATCGTCCGCCACATTGTTGGGAGTAGAGAGAAGCAAGTTAGTCGGGCAGCCGCTTTTCCGCTTTGTATCCACCGAAGATCAGGACTTATATTACCTTTGCCACAAACAGCTTATGGCAACTCGAGCACCTCAGTCATGCATAATGAGAATGATGAGAAATGACAACGCCCCCTTCTGGGTGCGAATAGATTTAGGCGCGGCGCCAGGCACCGATGGCACTACGGGATCCCGTGCAATCATAATCGATGTCAGTGAGCGTAAACGGATAGAGGAGAAGCTAAAGAAAAGCGAAAAGCATTATCACTCGCTGTTTGAAAACATGTCTGAGGGGTCTGCATATTGTAAAATGCTTTACGATAATAACGGCAATCCGACAGACTTTGTCTACCTCGCCGTCAACTCGGCATTCGGGCGGCTGACAGGATTGCACAATGTAGTGGGTAAGAATGTCACAGAGGTAATCCCTGGGATTAAGGAGTCACATCCGGAGTTGTTCGAGATTTATAGCCGGGTGGCATTGACTGGTCAGCCGGAGAAATTCGAGATCGAATTCAAGCCTTTGGCGGCATGGCTATATATCTCAGTTTATAGCACTGAAAAGAATTATTTTGTAGCTGTTTTTGATGACATCACCGAGCGCAAGCAGAAGCACGATGAGATGAAGAAAGCAAGGGAACTTGCCGATGATTTGAACTTGAAGCTAGAAGTGGTCAATAAGGAACTTGAAGCATTTAGTTACTCGGTTTCTCACGACCTTCGGGCACCCTTACGGCATATGGCCGGATTCGCAACAATGCTTCAGAAAAAACTACTCGACTACCCTGACGAAAAAACTCACCAATACATGGCTTTGATAATAGCAGCCTCAAAAAAGATGGGGGTGCTTATTGACGATCTCCTCTCTTTTTCTCACATCGGGCGTGCAGAGTTACAAATGAGAAAGGTGAGTTTAAACTCCCTCTTAAAAGAGGTGGTCCGCGAAATTAAGGATGAACTGAAGGAACGGCAGGTTAGATGGAAGATCGATGACTTGCCTGACGTACTGGGTGATCGATCACTATTAAGACTTGTGATTGTCAATCTTGTCTCAAATGCAGTTAAGTTCACAAGCACTCGTCCGCAGGCTGAAATCAAGATTGGATGCAATGATGAGGATGATAAATTCACCTGTTCAATCTCGGATAATGGAGTAGGGTTTGACATGCAATATGCCGAAAAGCTCTTTGGCGTCTTTCAGCGTCTTCATACCCAAGATGAATTTGAAGGTACTGGCATTGGCCTTGCGAATGTGCAGCGCATAATATTGCGCCATGGCGGAAGGGTCTGGGCCGAAGGTGCTGAGGGACGGGGCGCTACATTTTACTTTACACTGCCAAAAATAAAGTAGATATAAGAAGACATGCACACTGAAGCGTATATTGCTGGCCGACGATAATCTCTACAATACTAACTTCAAAAAACTGGCATCATTTAGCTTATTAGTCTGCCCGAAAGACGCAAACGACATCTCCATTTAGAAACGTCTATCTATGCGAGCTTTACAACAGTCAACCAAAAGTCACGGATGCTACTGACAACCCTAGTAAACTCCTTTAGGCCGATGGGCTTGGTAACCCAGCAGTTGGCACCCCATTCATAGCATTTTATTATATCTAAAGCATCATTAGATGTGGTGAGGATGCAAACAGGAATGCTTCTGAGATTTTCGTCATTCTTGATCTCCTGCAGTACTTCTCTCCCGTCCTTCCGGGGAAGGTTTAGATCAAGTATGACCAAGTCGGGTCTGCGGGCATCAGTGTACGGCTCTTCTTGGTTGAGGAATCTCATTGCCTTGACTCCATCGTCAACGACAGTCATAGTTACAAGCAATTTAGAATCTTTCATTGCCTCGCGTGTTAATTCAACATCTGCAGGATCATCCTCTACAAGGAGAATTTCGACACTCTTCATCCGTGGCATAATGTTTATACCTCTTCTCGTTTATTTGTAATTTGTTTTGTAACAATTCAAATTGTGTGCAATCGCAAATATCAGACGTGTACAGGACTATCGCAGCTGTCCTCCCCTCCCAAGGCGCCTGGTATAAGTCTATCAAGATAATCCACGTTGTGGTAGAGGTCCGATTATGATAATTATATTGAGGGAGGAACTCATACTTTTGGCTAAAATGACTGCGGTATGACTGCATAGCGGATAAGAGTATAGCCCCTCGATGATTACCGGTAAAAACAAAGCTTCATCACCGCGTCGGGGTATCGCGATTACTTCTGAGAGAATCTGCTGTCAGGTGGTAACTACTCCTACACATCAAATATGGTATAACGATAGTATGGACGGTTATTAACTGTTCATAAAGAGGCAGGAGGACGTGGTTTGCTACAGGGTCATTGAATCCTTTTTTCAGTCAGTCCCCTGCCTCCCAAAGCCATGATAAGTTGATAGGGCTACGAGCTCTTGTAAAGATGGAGATATGGTTGGGAGGCATTCCTGCCTAAGATCCTATGCGGGAGGTGCTTGAAAATGAGCAAAGCATTCGTTGGCATCGATGTGTCAAAAGAGCACTCGACTGCCCAAGGCATCGGTAGTGACGAGAAGAAGCTTTTTTACTTAGGGTTCTCAATGGACTCAGCAGGGTTTGCAGAGCTTCGGACTGCGATTAAGGGATGCGGTGTGAACCTGGATGATATTGCTGTTGCGATGGAATCCACCGGCTGTTATCATATCAATCTCTTTTCCTTCCTATGTGCGGAGGGACTTCGTTGTGTGGTTGTAAATCCACTTCTGATATCCAAATTTGTTCAGGGGTCATTGAGAAAGACCAAGACAGATAAGAAGGATGCGATGACCATAGCTCAGTTTCTTCTGAACAATGAGAAGAAGCTTTGCGTGGTGACGTCAACCCAAGATGCACAGGATCTGAGGGATCTGGCCAGGGAACGAGAGTCTCAGTCATGGATGATCGCATCACTTAAGAATGACCTCAAACGGCTGCTGCAGAGCACTTTCCCCGAGTTTGAGACACTCCGCAAGAATATTTACACTGATACGATGCTGAACTTTATTAGGCAGTATCCTTCAGCCAGATTAATTCGGCAGGCCAAGAGAAAAGATATCGACAAAGCTCTTCTCTGTCCTGGGGAGAAGCACAAGAGAGTCCAGATTAGCGCCGACGATCTTATTGCTGCTGCAAAGCGCTCGGTGGGCTCAGCTGGTAAAGCGAAAGAGCTTATTGTCTCTGAGAAGGCAACTACGATCCTGTATCTTCAGGAGCAGTGTGAGAAGATTACCGAGGCATTGGTAGAGGCTTGTCAGGCAACACGGATCGAAGAGCTTGAGATAATGAAGAGTCTCGATGGGGTGAAAAACATTCTTGGATGCAGCTTTCTGGCGGAGATGGGAGAGCTGTCCAACTTCAAATCATATAAGAGTTTGATAGCTTACATGGGGATCGATCCATCGACTCATCAGTCAGGGAAGCATGTGGGGCCAAGCAAAATATCAAAACGAGGGAATCGTCATATGAGGCGCATCAGCCATCTTATTACACTCTGTGCAATAAGATCTGACAATATATTCAGAGAATATTACCTTAGAAGAGTCGCTGAAGGATTGCCTAAGATGAAGGCATTAATGGCAACCACTCACAAGCTGATCAGGGTTATCTTCTCTATGCTTACACACAGAATGCCGTTTAAAAAGGAGGTGGCTGCTGTATAGTTGACTGAAAGTCATGTGCTTTTACCCATGCCAGGAATTTGGTGATTACCAAAAAACTATCATTGACGAATCGTCTATTGTCTCCTTCTGACACGCCTTGATCTGACTCGCTGAAGGGAGGCGTTCTACCAAGTAATGCACACCACTGGTGATTAGCTCCGACCATTTAGTTTGCATACGAGTCGAGATTTTCGGGAAGCGGTGGACACACACGCTAGCACTGAACCGCAGTTCACGGAATAGGGCAACATCGCCATGTTCGGCAGCTTCGCGCAATTCATTACGAACCTTGTTCGCCAATCTGTACATTCCCATTTTATCTCTTTCTTGCATTCTTATCTTGTCATCCTGCTATGACAAAACGACTGCTTCCACGAGTTCTACCGCTCCACGAGAGGTCTGGGGTAGCTTGCTAACCAGTCCCTCTTCAAGAGGGATCTTCGCCAATACATCCTCGGCAGTAGTGATACCCTGCCCGACCTTTTCCCATGCATCGACGAACAAAAGTTTAACGCCTTCCTGCTTGGCAACCCTAGCTATAGTTATCTCCGATGCATCTTTGAAGAGCAGCGTCTTAACGCCGAGGCTAACAGGGAGGTACTCATAAACTGCCGTTCTCCCGAGATAGCCTGTTTTGTAACAATGCTGGCAACCCTCTCCTTTGTAATGCCTCGTTATCTCAGGCAATTCGAATCCTTCCATAAGTGCCAGAAGCTCATCGGATACCGGCAACTCAACCTTGCAATATGGACATATCTTCTTAACAAGGCGCTGTGCCAGTATTGCGCTAAGAGATGAGCCAAGCAGATAAGGAGCTACGCCCATATCGATGAGGCGCGTTATCGTCGCGGCAGTACTGTTAGTATGGAGAGTCGTCAGCACCAGATGCCCTGTCATGGATGCTCTCATGGCAATTTCTGCTGTTTCGGCATCACGAATCTCGCCCACCTTAATTACGTCAGGGTCTTGCCGTAGAACGGACCTTAGGATATTGGCAAAGGTTCTTCCGATATCGTCCTTCACCTGTATCTGTGTAATGCCATCGACTTTGTACTCAACAGGGTCTTCGATTGTCACAATATTCCTGGTCTCCGACCGCATATGATTAAGTGCGGCATAAAGGGTAGTTGTTTTGCCGCTCCCTGTCGGTCCTGTAACGATGAGCATACCCTGCGGACGCCTCAGAATGCTGGAAATCGAGTTTCTCATAGCCTCAGGCATGCCAAGCCCCTGTAGTGTGACGACGCCTGAACTTTGCTCAAGTAGCCTGATGACTATCTTTTCTCCGTATATGGAGGGTATCGTGGATATCCTGAGGTCGATCTCCTTACCTTTGAGCATGACATGGCTACCACCGTCCTGCGGCAGACGGCGGTTGGTAATGTCCAAATTTGAGATGATTTTGATGCGGGATATGACAGAGTCGTGTATATTCCGTTCATATGTGAAGATATTCCTAAGGTCTCCATCGACCCTGAACCGCACCTGTATCATGCCGCGCTGGGGCTCGATATGGATGTCGCTGGCACTCATCTTGATAGCCTCTGCGATCATCATGGCAACCAGTTTAACGATTGGGGGAGCCTTGCTCTTTGAGTACAGCGACTCTATATTGGAGTCAGTTTCTTCTACTTTTTGCGCCTCAGAGAAGAACTGGACTTCGTTTTCGGCGTCGATGTCGGCGCTGATATTCGAGCTGTAATTGTCAAGAAGTCCGAGACTACTTGCTCCTTCGACATAATAATGTTCTATTGCGCCGAGAATTGCGCTTTCGTAGGAGATCATCGTGGATATCCTAAGCTTGGTGTTGAACGAAATGTCGTCTATCGTGCTGTAATCCATGGGGTTGGCCATGACCAGAACAAGAGTGGAATCGGTCTTCTCAAGCGGGAAGATAATCTTCTCTTTGGCCATTTTCTTTGGTATGATAGTTTGGAGTTCCTGACGTAGTACTATGTCGATATTATTCGCGAAGACGATTATTGGCAGAGAAAACGCCTCAGCCAAGGCTTCGACTACTTGTTCTTTTGTAGCATAGTTGAGAGTGACGAGAGTTTCCCCCAGATTTTTTCTGGTAATCTTCTGGTGCTCAATTGCATTTTCAAGTTGCTCGTTTGAGAGTAGCCCCTGCTCTCTCAGGACATCCCCTAGTTTCTTTCTCACGATATCCCCCTGTCATGATTGCCGTGTGTCTTTTCTTTCAGTAACTACCTGCCCAACCAACACACTATATAAGTCTTCGGACGATTCTCTCTTACCCATTCTAGGAGTTCGTCTCCGGTCCCTGATGCGGTGGCAGTTGCAAACACCTCTATTTAAATTGGTATTGAATAGCAGCCTTGTGCACCCGGATCTCACCACATGCTAAATCCGCCCCATCCTCAATCAATGCGATAATAGAATTCATGTCGACCCCGCAATTTGCATAGCCTAACATCGACTCGTCTAGTTGTTATCGTAATATTATGGGAAAACTGTACATTTCAAGGTGGTGTCAGTATGTTGCATACGACAACAGTGGAGTAATCGGTACAAGTCGAAACAGCACCACCCTAGCTTATAGGATATAAACGAACTTGGATGCTAAAACCGTGATTGATGATATAGCGTAATTAGTAAGTACGCGTTCTTATGCCAGTGGTATAGGGATAAGAGCGTACCCAAATTCCTATTAGCGAAAAAGCTGTGGGATATCGAAACAGTCTCCGGAACACTAATCAAGTTTTAGATACAATTATGTAGCTTCACCTTGCGATAATGCACTTTAGAATGCACTTTAAAATTGTTATTCATGAAATATAGTGATAATATATATATATCATGGTTCCTTTGAGTAATAAGAAGTTATTGTTATTTTGGAGAGACATTCTTCTAATACTTTTGATTCCCTCTTTTATTTTATGTAGCACATCCTGCAATAAAGAAAATAAAGTGGTCGGACCGCCTGAAAAGATCACCATTGCGTATTCAACTGCGGTAAATGCTATTGTCATGTATATAGCCTTTTCGAAGGGATACCTTGCGGGAGAGGGCCTTGATGCAACGCTACAATCTCATGCCTTTGGAAAATTGGCCCTCGACGCGGTTCTCGATGGCCAAGCTGATCTGGCAACTGTCGCGGATACTCCGATAGTTTCAGCTGTCATGAACGGCAAGAAAATCACAGTGCTTGCGGCAATCCAGACTTCAAACAGGGACAACGCTATTGTCGCGAGGCGGGATCGCGGTATTGCGTTACCCTCCGACCTTAAAGCAAAAAGGATAGGCGTTAAATTAGGAACTGCCGCTGAATTCTTTGCGGAGGCATTTCTGCTTGCCCATGGTATCGACAGGGCGAAAGTCAAATTTGTTGACATGAAGCCAGATGAGATGGCAGCGGCACTGGGCACGGGAAGGGTTGATGCGGTTTCGATATTTAACCCCACACTTAACCTACTGGTGAAAGAACTGGGGAACAAAGGAGCAGTCTTCTTCGACGAGTCAATCTATACCGAAACCTTCTGCCTTGCTGCAATGCAGGAATATGTGAAGAAACATCCCGAAACTATAAAAAAAGTTCTTCGGGCACTCATAAGGGCCGAGACATTTATACAACAGAACCCCGAGGAAGCACGGCGCATCGTGGCCGAGTTCATAAAAATCGACAAGTTACTTCTTGACCAAATATGGCCCATTTGGACAACCAAGGTAACGCTTGATCAGGCCCTTCTTGTTGACCTTGAGGATCAGACACGATGGGCGTTGAAGAAGAGACGGGTCGCCCACAATGAGATGCCCAACTATCTTGATTTCATTTACGTTGACGGTCTGCTGTCAGTCAAGCATGAGGCTGTCAGGATACTTCGATAGTGGTAGAGTCATGAAGATCAAGACGAGGCTGAGACTCAACACCTACATTTCCATGGGTGTCCTTGCCCTGGTACTGCTTTCGATTGCATGGTCGTTTCGGGAGCTTTCAAAGTCAAACCGGGACATAGATCTGGTCGAACAAATGAGGATAGTTGCTTTTGATAGAATCGCGCTGAGGGATGATTATCTTCTATATCAGGAAGAGCGTGCGAGAATCCAGTGGTATGCAAAGTCCGAGATTCTCAGAGAATTATTTGAAACTGCCTCTAAACAACTTACAAGCAGTGAGGACAAAGCCTTGCTGGTAGACACGCGGAAAGATTTTGACGCCACGTTGTCTTCATTTCGCCAATTTATGGAGAAGGATAAGACAGAGGGACGAGTCGCAAAGATTGGTTTTGATTTTAACGAGGCCGAGTCGAGGCTGATCGGGCAGGTATTTCTGAAGGCTTATTCCTTGAGTGACAACATCGGCAGGCTGCATGAATTAGCCCTAAGAAAAAGGACAACCGCGCAGGACAGAGAGCTTCTTGCGATTATCCTTACAATTATTTGCGGTGTTGTTGCGATCATTATAAATTCAGTCTTTGTCAATAGGATATTGTCGGAACGAATTGCGGCGCTTAGCAAAGGGGTCGATATCATCGGGGCCGGTGATCTTGATTATTGTATTAGTGTGGAGGGAGATGATGAGCTTTCCGGTCTTGCCCTGGCGAGCAATGAAATGGCGGCCAAACTGAAGCTATCGTATACCTCCGTGGACCATTTGGAGAAGGAAATCGAGCGGCGCAAGCGTACGGAAGAACTTATACAGGTCCGGATGATGCTGTTTGAGTATGCCATAAAGCACACTCTGGAGGAACTGCTCCGCAAAACCCTGGATGAGGTTGGACGACTTGTTGATAGCCCCATCGGCTTCTATCATTTCGTCGAACCCGACCAGAACACCCTCTCGCTGCAAGCATGGTCTACGTTGACGCTCGAGCGGTTCTGCAAGGCCGAAGGGAAAGGAATTCATTACAGCATGGACAAGGCTGGTGTCTGGGTCGATTGCGTCCGACAGCGCAAACCGGTGATCCACAACGATTACGCCTCCCTCCCCCACCGAAAAGGGCTGCCCGAAGGGCATGTATATGTGATCCGCGAACTTGTCGTCCCGATTCTTCGTGGCGAACGTATCGTGGCCATCCTCGGCGTGGGGAATAAGCCGCATGAGTACACTGAACAGGATGTCAATCAGGTCACTTATCTGGCCGATGTAGCCTGGGAGATCGTCGAGCGCAAGCGGGCCGAAGAGGCGCTGCTGAGGAGCGGGGAGCAGTTTCGCAGTTTGGCTGATTCCATCCCCAACCTTGCGTGGTGGGCAAACGGAGATGGCTATATCACATGGTATAACCAGCGCTGGTATGAGTATACTGGCACGACACCGGAGCAGATGGAAGGCTGGGGCTGGCAAAGCGTACATGATCCAAAGATGCTGCCACAGGTCCTAGAGCGGTGGAAGATGTCGATTGTCACTGGCGAGCCGTTTGACATGGAATTCCCGCTGCTTGGAGCCGACGGGGTATTCCGCACCTTCCTGACGCGGGTGCTACCATTGAAGGATTCGGCTGGCCAGGTTCTCCGGTGGTTCGGCACCAATACCGATATCTCTGTGCTGAAGCAGGCGGAGGAGAGACTTATGAGTGTTCTGGCTGACCTGGAACGCTCCAACAAGGAACTTGAACAGTTCGCCTACGTTGCCTCGCATGATTTACAGGAACCGCTCAGGATGATATCGAGTTATACGCAGCTTCTTGCCCAGCGTTACGAGGACCAGTTCGACGAGAAGGCAAAGAAGTATATCGACTACGCTGTGGACGGCGCAGTGCGCATGCAGGGGCTCATCAACGACCTGCTGACGTACTCACGCGTGAACACGCAGAGGAAACCCTTCGAAACGATTGACTCGTACTCGGTGCTCGGAGCGGCACTGCAAAACCTGTCTGCCACCATCAAGGAGAATCGGGCCATCGTCATCAACGACGATTTGCCTATGGTGCGCGCCGACGCGACCCAATTGAGCCAGCTGTTTCAAAACCTGATTGGTAATGCCATCAAATTCCGTTGTGCCGATTTGCCGCGCATCCATGTTTCGGCCCGCGATCTCGGCAGCGAGTGGCGCTTCTCAGTGCATGACAACGGCATTGGCATCGACGAGAAGTATGCCGATAAGGTGTTCGTTATTTTCCAGCGCTTGCACACCAAGCAGGAATACCCGGGGACCGGCATCGGGCTTGCGATCTGCAAACGAATCGTGGAGCACCACGGCGGCAGGATATGGTACGAGTCCGAACCCGGCAAGGGGTCCACGTTCTATTTTACTTTGCTCAAATGAAAGGAGAGAACATTAATGAGCAACCATCGACTGGTCAAGCCTATCGAAATCCTCCTGGTGGAGGACAACCCGGGTGATGCGGACCTGGCGCGCGAAGCCCTGGAGGGGAGTAAGTTCAACAACATACTGAATGTCGTTGACGATGGCGAAAAGGCCATGGCGTATCTTCGCCAGGATGGATTGTATGCCAAAGTGTCACGACCCGACCTGATTCTGCTCGATCTGAACATTCCCAAAAAGGACGGCAAGCAGGTACTGGCCGAAATCAAGGCAGACGATGACCTCAGGCGAATACCTGTGGTCATACTCACCACTTCACGGTCAGAGGAAGACGTCATCAAAAGCTATAATCTGCATTGCAATTGTTACATCACAAAACCCATTGACCTGAACCAGTTTCTGAATGTGGTAAGGTCGATCGAGGACTTCTGGCTGAGTATTGTTGTTTTGCCTCCTAACGGAGCAAAGAAATGAGCGATCTGTTGCGAGTTCTGCTTGTCGAGGATAACCCTGGCGACGCAGACCTGATAGCAGAGCTGTTGCCGAGGGATGGCCCTACGCTGTTCGAAGTCGAGTGTGTAGCACGGCTTTCAGAGGCGCTCAAATGTGTCGGAGGGGACCGGTTTGACATTCTTATTCTAGATCTCAATCTCCCCGACAGCGATGGGCTGGCCACGCTCCGCACCATGCGGCAGGAAGCTTCTCGTTTGCCCATAGTCGTGCTTACCGGAAACAGTGACGAGCGAGTGGCGTTGGCCGCAATCCAGCATGGCGCCCAGGATTATCTTGTCAAGGGGCAGATAGACAAGAACCTCCTCGTGCGCTCAATTAAATATGCGATTGAGCGCAAACAGTCGGAAGAGACACTGCGCCAATCGGAGGCTAAATACCGGCAACTCTACAAAAGCATGATGGACGCATTCGCCCAAGTCGACATGTCCGGTCGAATCATTGATTGCAATGGCGTTTTCCTGGATATGCTCGGATATACGGCAGAGGAGATGTGCCATCTGACCTATGTCGATGTCACTCCCAAACGCTGGCATGACTTAGAGGCCCGGATTATAGATCAGCAGGTACTATCGCGTGGGTACTCGGATATATACCGGAAGGAGTACTGGCGGAAGGATGGAACCGTAATTGCCGCCGAACTCCGAACGGTTCTGCTCAAGGATGATGCCGGGCGCCCTTCCGGCATGTGGGCCATCATCCGGGATATCACAGAGCGCAAAAAGACGGAGGAGATAATAATTAAGGCAAAAGAAGAATGGGAGGACACCTTTGATGCCATCTCAGATATCATTTTCAGTCATGATAGTGATCACAAGATAATAAGGGCGAACAGGGCCTATGAAGAAATGGCAGGTCTGCCATACGGCGAATTTGTCGGTAGACCCTATTACGATATATTCCCAAAGACTGACGGCCCTCATGAACTATGCAGCGATGTGGCGATTTCTGGTAAACCCCAGAGTACAGAGATTGTAATAGATTCGCTAGGGAAGACTTTTAGTGTGTGGATGTATCCCAAATTCGATGTGAAAGGCAAGTGCCTATATTCGGTGCATGTTATGCGGGATGTCACGGAGCGTAAGGCACACGAACAGGAAATAGAACGACTAAATAAGCTTTACGCAACTATGAGTGGCATAAATAAGGCTGTTGTTCGCGTCAAGTCGCGCGAGGAATTGTTCCAAGAAATCTGTAGCGCTACAGCCGAACATACAGGCTTCAAGGTGGTGTGGATCGGCTGGCACGACCGTGAGAGCCATGAGGTCAAGCCTGTCGGGCGCGCCGGGGACGGACAAGAGTATCTCGACAAAATCAAGGTCTATACTGACGACAGGCCCCAAGGACATGGTCCCGTCGGGACGTGCATACGCGAGGACAGACCTTGTATGTTCAACGATTTTCAGAATAGCAAGCTGTCAGCGCCTTGGCATCAGGCCGCGGCGTCACATGGACTTCGAGCGGTTGCCGCCTTCCCAATTCACTTTAAGCAAGAAGTCTGCGGTGCCTTTGCAGTTTATGACAGTGAATCGGGCATTTTTCGGGACAAGGAAATCGCTCTGCTTAAGGAAGCTGCCACAGACATCTCCTTTGCCTTGGAGAATCTTGATGGAAAAGTACGGCAACATGAGGCAGAGACCGCCCTTAAAGCGAGCGAACAAATATTTCGTCAGTTGACTGAAAATATAAATGAAGTTTTTTGGATGGTTTCTCCCGATTTGGAGACGATAATTTATATCAGTCCTGCTTATGAAAGGGTATGGGGACGTACATGCAAATCTCTCTATGAAGACCCGAAATCTTTTATTGATGGAATTCATCCCGATGATCGCAAAAAGGCTGTGGGAATAATCACTAAAGGTGCGAGGCGAGCCAACTTCACCTTAGAATATAGAATAATACAGCCTGATGGATCGATTCGATGGATACATGCTCGAGGGTTTCAGGTGAAGGATTCGAGAGGGCATGCCTACCGCATCGCAGGAATTGCCGAAGACATCACGGAATTCAAGGAGGCTATGGACGCGAAAGTGATGAAGGAAGCGGCCGAAGCGGCCAACGAAGCCAAGTCTGATTTTTTAGCGAGCATGAGCCATGAATTTAGGACACCGCTGAATGCCGTCATTGGTTTTGCCGAGCTGATGTCGCTCGGAATGGGCGGGCCGCTAACGAATCAACAGAAAGAGTACGTTGCCGATATATTCACGAGTGGACAACACCTGCTCAGCTTAGTTAATGACATTCTTGATTTGTCAAAGGTGGAAGCCGGCAAGATGGAGCTGGAGATTAAGGAGTTCAACATAGAAAGACTTATTGAAACCAGCATTGCCTTATTTAAGGAAAAGGCATTCAAGCAAAGTCTTGAGATGACCTTCGAAATTGCACAGGGCTTGGATACAATGATTGGTGACGAAAGGAAAATAAAACAGGTATTGTTCAATCTTCTGGGCAATGCAGTGAAATTCACACGCGAGGGCGGGGAAATTCATGTAGGGGCGACCTTGACTGATGATAAGGAATTCTTGAAATACTCCGTCAGTGACAATGGAATGGGAATATCCCATGAAGATCAAAATAAACTCTTCAAGCCATTTCAGCAGGTTGATACGAGATTAACAAGAAAATACAAGGGTACTGGTCTGGGCCTGAGTTTATGCAAAAGAATTGTGGAGCTTCACGGCGGGAGGATCTGGGTCGAGAGCGAAGCAGGCAAAGGGAGCAACTTCATATTTGTAATACCTATGCGCCCCGGAGCATAACAGTGAGGAGAATTCTAATCGTAGATGATGAGGAAACGAACCAAAGGTTACTTCAAGCCATTCTTGAAGCAAAAGGATACGAGACATTACAGGCCTACGACGGAGCCGAGGGTGTGAAAATTGCAAAGGAATCTCAGCCAGATCTTATCCTAATGGACATTCAAGTCCCAGAGATTGATGGGATAGAGGCATTTAAGATATTGCAGTCTGAACTGTTAACCAGAAACATCCCTGTCATAGCGCTAACATCCTACGCCATGAGTGGCGACAGGGAGAAGTTCTTATCGCTTGGATTTAAAGATTACATCGCCAAACCAATATCCATACCTGAATTTGTAGAGTTGGTTAACTCTTATTGCAGCTGAGGGAATCGTATCAACCCTTGGCGGTTAAAGTTGATGACCGCTTTGCTTGCTTGTCTGATCACGGGGATTATAACTTTAGCCACACTTAATTTTGATATTTTTGCCCCAACATCCAGGTGTATTTTTAATAAAAGGAACATAACAACCTATGCTTTTACAAGAAACCGGAAAACTTTCTCAACCCAAGATCCTCATAATCGAAGACGACATGATGCAAAAGAATCATGTCCGCCAATATCTCCAGTTACGGATATGCCTGCGAGACCGCTTCGAGCGACGCGGCGGGCATCGAGAAGGCCAGACTTTATGATCCAGATGTTATTATCCTCGACTTGTTCCTTCCGGACATCAGCGGAGTAAGGGTATGCAGATGCTGTCTGGCAGGGTTGCTGATTGATTCCCGCCTGTCCATCGCAATGCGGTAATTGCTCTTTCCGGCGATATGCGGATCTCAGTTGACCAAGTGCATAAGGCTTCTTCCCAATGCGCGGCAACCACGAGACCTACGGCATGTGGTCGGGCAGACGGGTACCGGCAAATCCCCTTTCCCTAATAATAATTCCAGCCGTTAACATTTTTATGTGAGTAACTTTAGTACCCATAGGAGTGCATTAGTGTCCGGTTAAAAATGAATAAGCAGCCCATAAGCATATGATTAACAATCGCAATCTGAGCAAAAAAGGTGGTGTCGATTTGAAATTGCATCTGCATATCAGTGATGGTTTCGGAACATGTTGTTCCGGAGGCACCAATGAATACAGGCAAGACCCTTTTTGCTCAGATTATGGACGTTCTCCCGTGGAGCACTTTTCATCGTATTGTTCAGAAATACAGCGGCGACCATCGTGTGCGCTGTCTTCGTTGTGCCGAGCAATTTCGAATAATGGCTTTTGCGCAACTTACTTATCGGGAGAGTCTCCGCGATATCGAAGCCTGTTTGTCGGCTCAAGCTGCAAAACTTTATCACATGGGCCTTCGAGGACCAGTCAGTCGCTCGACCCTGGCCGATGCCAACGAATCTCGCGATTGGCGCATTTACGCAGACTTCGCTCAACGGCTGATCGGTCAAGCAAGAAAGCTCTATGCCGGAGAGAGCTTCGGTGTGGATATCTCCAATACCGCCTACGCTCTGGATTCTACGACCATAGACCTCTGCCTGTCGATGTTTCCTTGGGCTCCTTTTCGGACTGCCAAGGCTGCCGTAAAAGTTCATACGCTGATGGACCTCAGGGGTTCTATCCCAAGCTTTATTCATATCTCCGATGGCAAGCTTCACGATATCAATGTTCTGGACCTGCTTATTCCAGAAGCCGGGGCCTTCTATGTGATGGATCGAGCATATCTCGACTTCGAGCGTCTGTATGTCCTGCATCAGGCCGGCAGCTTTTTTGTTACCCGAGCCAAATCCAATCTGAATGCCAGAAGACTTTATTCCGCCTCTGCAGATCGAACTACAGGCGTGATCTGCGATCAGACCATCGCCATGAATGGTTATTACAGCAGCAGACACTTTCCGGGCCATCTGCGCCGCATCCGTTTCAAAGACGCGGAGTCCGGCAAAACATTGCTGTTTCTCACCAATCACCATACCTTGCCAGCATTGACCATATGCTCACTATACAAGAGCCGCTGGCAGATCGAACTGTTCTTCAAATGGATCAAGCAACATCTTCGCATAAAGCGTTTCTACGGCATTTCAGAAAATGCCGTCAAATCCCAAATCTGGATCGCTGTTTCCGTTTATGTTCTTATCGCTATCATCAAGAAAAGGCTCAATCTCGATGTTTCGCTCTATACGTTGTTACAGATCCTATCGGTCACCATCTTCGAGAAAATGCCCTTGCAGCAAGCGTTTCAGGAAAATGGCACAGCATTAAATGCTATGGTAAATCGTAACCAATTGAATCTATATGATTCTTAACCGGACACTAGTGATAGGAGTGTAGTATTTATAAAGACCGTATGGTATATTTAAACGCATGCATCCATCTCCAGATCCTATACTTATCGTAGACGACGATCGGAAAATGAGGGTCATCATGAGGACCCTCATTGAATCGAACGGTTGGACTACGATAGAGGCTTATGACGGAGTGCAGGCTCTTGAGATGTGCACAAAGGAAAGGCCTTCGGTAGTGCTGCTCGATATGCGCATGCCCAAGATGGGAGGGCTTGAAACCCTACGTGAACTGAAAAGCCTTGACAGCGATATGCCGGTTATAATAATAACGGCTCATGCCGATGTCTCGGATGCTGTGAATGCAATCAAGATCGGCGCGTATGATTTCATGGTCAAACCTCCCGATTTCGACACGCTCACCAATATCATAAGCAGGGCGATGGAAAAGAGCAAGCTCTCCAGAGGCTTTAGGAAGCTGGATGCGGCTATCGACAACTCCCTTGAGAGCCTTCTCGGAAGCAGCAGTGGTATGAAAAAGGTAATTGAGCAAATCAGACAGGTCGCTTTTACGGACTTTTCGATAATAATACAGGGCGAAACAGGTACTGGAAAGACAACGGTTGCTCGCATGATTCATAACATGAGCAAACGTTCGCTGAACCCATTTGTGTCTGTTGATGTCGGCAGCATGCCTGAAACGCTTGTCGAAAGCGAACTATTCGGTCACGAAAAGGGCGCATTTACCGGAGCTCTCGATAAAAAAAAGGGATTTTTCGAAGTTGCCGCTGGAGGAACCATTCTGATCGATGACCTCCAGAATGTGTCACTTTATACTCAGAGCAAACTCTTGCACGCCGTGGAGGATAAGAAGATTTTTCCGATCGGGGCGCGTCTGCCGGTTGAAATAGATGTTCGTATAATTGTGGCTACAAATGTTGACGCCCGCAAGGCAATGCAGGAAAATAAGTTGAGGTCAGACCTCTTCTTCCGCCTCTGCGAGTTCACGATTGACATACCACCGCTTAGGGAAAGGATCGATGATATAGCGTATCTCAGCCGCAACTTCATGCTCGAAGTGGCTGCCGAGCTCAATAAGCCGATGCGGGAGATCTCGGGTGAAGCGATCGACCAACTTAAGAGACATTTATGGCCCGGCAATGTTCGGGAACTCAAGAATGTCATGCGCCGCGCTGTGCTCATCGCCGAAAGCGATGTTATAACGGCGGAGCACCTTGAATTCCTCATGGGAGGCGGATACGGAAGCAAAATCTACTCGCCACTCCTTCAGCGCAAGCTTCCGACTCTGAAACTCAAGGAACTTGAACAGATTGCGATTAAAAAAGCTCTGGAAGTCACATCCGGCAACAAGACCGAAGCGGCCTCCCTTCTTCAGATCGACTGCTCGACCCTCCACAGAAAGATTAAGCAAATGGACGCCTAGTCCTCTGGGGTTGCAACCTCTGTTTAAGTCGACCTTTAGCCTCATGCTATTCACCGCTAAATACAATTCTTAGTATTGCAAATTGCTCTACTATTGCAACTTGCGAGACCTCCGTATCTCATCCACATGCTAATTCCTCTGTAAAATCAACAGATCTTTGTTAGGCATGTCTCTTGCTTATATAAATGTCGACAACACCTTATGAGCGTGAACGGAAAGGAGGTTGGAGCGATGATATCTTTAATTTCTGGGATCGAGCCACAAAAATATAACACAATGGAACAAGCTGATGCCAACCACAATGTGACTCAACACGCTCAAATGCCAGTCCCACAACCACCAATTGAAACTAAAGAAGACAAAGTTACACTTTCGCATCGCGGTAAAGCCCAGCTTTTGAAAAACAAAGGCTGGAATATCAACGAGATTGCGGTAATAATGAACCTTGACGTCAAGACCGTAACAAGTTACATTTGGTAATTTTCAAGTAGACGCTCTTCTATTAGTCACGTAGGACTGAAATATAAATAAGAGGTTCCCACAGGTTGATATGAGATTAACAAGGAAATACAAGAGTACCGGTCTCGGCCTGAGTTTATGCAAGAAGCTTGTTGAGCTTCGTGGCGGAAGGATTAGGGTCGACAGCGAAGCAGGCAAAAGGAGCAATTTCATATTTGTAATACCTATGCGCTCAGGAACATAGAAGTGAGAAGAATTCTAATCGTAGATGATGAGGAAACAAACCAAAGGCTCTTTAAGGCCATTCTTAGGGCCACAGGCTACGAGACATTGCGGGCGTACGATGGAGCCGAGTGTATTAAAATCGCGATAGAATACCTGCCTGATCTTATCATTATGGACATTCAAATCCCGCAGGTTGACAGGATAACGGCATCTAAGATATTGCAATCTGAGCCGTCCACCATGAACATACCGATCAAAGCGCTAACATCCTACGCAATGAAAGGTGACAGGGAGAAGTTTCTATCGATTGGATTTAAAGATTACATCGCCAAGCCCATATCCGTACCTGAATTTACAGAGTTGATTAGCTCTCATTGCAGCTAAGGGAATCGTATCAACCCTTGGTGGTGGATTTATGTGCCTGTCTGAGAGTCTGATCATTATTTAGCCACACATTGTTTTGATAGTTTTGTCCATGCAGACAGAGATATTATTAATAAGGGAACGTAACAACCTATGATCTTACAAGAAACTGAAGAACTTTCTCAGCCCAAGATCCTCATAATCGAAGACGACATGATGCAGCAAAAAATCATGTCCGCCAATATCTCCAGTTACGGATATGCCTGTGAAACCGCTTCGAGCGGCAAGGAGGGCATCGAAAAGGCTCGACTGCATGATCCGGATGTCATTATTCTCGACTGTTTCATGCCGGACATCAGCGGAGTAATGGCATGCAAACAGCTCAGGGCCGCAAAAGAAACGCGCCATATACCGATCATTTCAGTCACCAGCTCAAACGACCAGAGAGTGAGACTTGACAGCCTCAATGCCGGGGCAAACGATTTCATCAACAAACCGGTCGACTTCACCGAACTCCTGATCAAGATCAGAAATCTTGTCCAGATGAAGCAATTCGAGGACATTAAGGTAAAACACGATATCCTCGCCAAGACCATAGATGCAATCGAGACTGCCAAACGCGAATGGGAACAAAGCATGGATTGCATCAGGGATGCTGTGCTGCTGGCCGACTCAAACGGCCTTATTCTGCGGTGCAATAAAGTGGTCAGCACATTGACCGGCAAAACATACAAAGAACTTCTTAATCGCAAATGGCAGGACATCCTCTCAGAAGGGGGGTTTACCAGCTTTTCAAGTCTCGCGGATTGCGTTGAATTCCATCATGCGACTGGGCGTTACTTCGAGTGCTCAGTATATGACGTTCCTGGCAAGGAACTGTTCATGTCGGCAGCCTCAGTTATCACCCTTCATGACATAACAGACCGAAAGAAGGCTGAAGACGAACTAAAAAACAGCAGAATTCAGCTGCAAAAGGCCCTTGATGAAATATCCACCCTGATACAAGAGGTAGCTATAAAGAAAAACTTCAGCGTCAGGTTTGTAAACCCCAATCTGAAGAAATGTCATGAGTTTATGAAGTGCGACAAGGAAGGTTGCATCTGCTTTGCGGATGCTGGCAACGATCTAAGATGCTGGCAGAAGGCAGGCACCTTTTGCAAAGGTGAAGTCCAGGGCCAATTTGCCAAGAAATATGAGACATGCACTAAATGCCCATTCTTCGAGGATGCTGCACACGATCCCTATTCTTATCTGGGCGAGCAATTCAACAATATGATGCATATACTGGAAACGCAGCACACGGATCTGGAGAATGCTTATAACGATCTTAAAATGGTTCAGTCCCAGGTATTGCAGCAGGAGAAGATGGCGTCGATCGGTCAGCTTGCGGCCGGGGTAGCGCATGAAATCAACAACCCCATGGGATTTATCATCAGCAACCTCAACACCCTGAAAAGGTATCTCGAAAAGGTATCGGAATACCTGACGGTTTATACCGCTACAGTCGAGAGATGCAGCAAGCAGTGCGGTAATGCCGATATTCTCTTGGAGATTGCCGAAAAAAGGAAAGCACTGAAGATCGATTACATCACCGAAGACCTCAATAATCTGATCAAGGAATCTCTTGAGGGCGCCGACAGGGTCAAGAAGATCGTCCAGGACCTCAAGAATTTCTCCCGCGTAGATGAATCTGAGTTTAAAACGGCGGACATCAACTCTGGTCTCGAAAGTACGATCAACATAGTATGGAACGAGCTCAAGTACAAGGCGACGCTCGTCAAGGAATATGGGGATATCCCTCTAACAGTTTGCAACCCAGGGCAACTGAACCAGGTCTTCATGAATATGCTGGTGAATGCAGCCCATGCAATCGAAAAGCAGGGAGAGATACGTGTGAGGACATGGGCTGAAAGCGGACTGATCAATATTGCCATATCCGACTCGGGCTACGGTATATCCGAAGAGAATCAGAAGAGAATATTCGAGCCTTTTTTCACGACGAAGGAGGTCGGCAAGGGAACAGGCCTTGGCCTGAGCATCGCATACGACATAATCAAAAAGCATAACGGAATGATTAAGGTGGATAGCGCAATTGGGAAGGGAACGACTTTCACCGTCAGCATTCCGGTATTGCCTTAATAAAACAAGGAACAGGATGGAAGAGGATATCAAAATACTATGCGTCGATGACGAACCTAATGTCCTTAATTCGCTGCGACGTCTCTTCCTCGACGCCGGCTATGCGATTTTTGCGGCAAATTCGGCGCAGGATGGTCTCGACGTACTAGGAAGCGACGACATCCAGATAGTTATCTCCGACTATCGCATGCCAAATATGAACGGAGTCGAATTTCTGAGAGAAGTCCGCACTCGCTGGCCGGATACGGTTAGGATAGTGCTTTCTGGATATGCCGACACCGCCTCGATAGTATCGGCAATAAATGAAGGCGAGGTTTACAGGTTCATCCCGAAACCATGGAACGACGATGAATTGAAGGTGACCGTTGCCAACGCCATCGAGCGCTATTACCTGCTAAAAAAGAATGCGGAACTTACTGCCGAACTTGTGAAGGTGAACGAAGAACTTAAGGGTTTGCTTGTAGAAAATACGAATTTGTTGGAATTGAAAGGGCAGATGCTTGAGGCAAATCAAACAATACTTTTTTCACTCCCCGTGGCTGTTCTGGGTATCAGCGATGATATTGTCGTGCAATGCAACCAGGCATGGGTCGAGGACACGGGTGACCGGTGGAATTCGCTCGGGAAGAACATCGAAAATGCGCTCTCTCCCGAAGTAATTGCATTTGTTGATGAGGTAAAGGCAACAGGGAAGACAATGAGAAAAGTCTCGATAAACGGAATCCAGGGGTGGCTCTTCGGTTCAGCGATGTGGTCAGACGACAGCCAGCTCAGAGGCATCATGCTGGTTTTCATTCGTGGAGACCGCTTATGACGGCAGACTTTGTTTTATTCGTAGACGACGAGCAGAACATTCTCAATGCCGTAAAGAGACTATTCATTTCCGACCCGGTATGCGTGCTGACTGCCACTACCGCACTTGAGGGTATGGAGCTTATTAAGAACAATGCCGTCTCCGTCATCGTTTCGGACAATATGATGCCCGGTATGAACGGTATCAATTTTCTGACATGGACGAAAACCGTCTCACCTGACAGCGTGCGGATACTCATGACCGGATATGCGGATCTGCATGCCGCCATCGAAGCCATAAACAGGGGTGAGGTCTTCAGATTTGTCACGAAGCCGTGGGATGATATGGAACTAAAGCAGACTGTGCTCGCTTCAATCGACAAATACAAGATTGTTACATCCCTCAAATCCGCTGATGAATCAAAACTTCTCTCCCTTGCGCAGACTATCGAGCTTAAGGACCCTTATACAAGGGGACATTGCGAGCGGGTGGCCAAATATGCGTTAATGCTGGTCGATGCTATGGACCTGCCTGATGACATGAAGAAAAACATCAAATACGGAAGCTGGCTTCACGACTGCGGCAAGATCGGCATCCCTGAGATAATCCTGAACAAACAGGGTGCTCTGGATGCCGAAGAGTTCGATACGATAAAACAACATTCGCTTTGGGGTGCCGATGTCGCAAGAAAGGCACAGTTACCAGAAACCGTCGTCAACATAGCCCTTTACCATCATGAGAGGTTCGACGGTACTGGATATCCTCAGGGACTCAAAGCAGCCGATATCCCGATAGAGGCCCGGATAGTGTCCATAGTCGATGCTTTCGATGCCATGACATCGGACAGGCCTTATCGAAAGAAACTCTCTGTTGAAGAAGCACTCAAAGTTATCAGAGAAGGCAAGAGTTCATCTTTTGACTCCGATCTGGTCGATCTTTTTATTAACGTATTGACTGATGTCATCGACAATGGACATAGCGAATAAAAATGTCAAAATCCCCAAGCGCATACTCTTCGTAGACGACGAGGAGAATGTCCTGCGCTCGCTAAAACGCCTCTTCATATCTGAAGACTACGAAGTTCTTACGGCGTTGTCAGGCTTGGATGGCCTAGCAGTCCTTAAAGAGATCGAGGTGCCGGTCATAGTCTCTGACCAGCGTATGCCGGTAATGACCGGTGCTGAGTTTCTGGAGAAATCTCAACAACTCTCTCCGGACGCGGTGAGGATAATACTAACGGGCTATGCAGATGTAGAGGCGGCAATCGGTGCAATCAATAGGGGAGGCGCATATCGTTACGTGTCAAAGCCCTGGAACGACAGTGACCTTCTGATGGTGATAAAGGATGCATTCGAAAAATATCGCCTTGTCAAGGAGAATAAATATCTTACGGATCTTACTATACAGCAGAATGAAGAACTCAAGAAGTGGAGCACGGAACTCGAATTCTATGTCCAACAGCATACAATAGATCTGACAAATCAAAACAAGGAGCTAAAGAAGCTCAACGAGAAGCTGAAGAAAAACGTATCTGAGATTTTGACCTCACTTTCGGGGCTGATCGAACTCAGGAGCCACTCGATGCGAAACCATTCGAACAATGTCGCAGTCCTGTCGATAGCTATGGCAAGAGCCATGGGACTGCCTGATCCGGAAATAGAAATGATTTCGACCGCTTCGCAACTGCACGATATCGGCATGATCGGGGCCCCAGATATAGTTTTGATAAAGAACATCGGTGAACTTTCTGCCGATGAAATGACTGAATACGTAAAACATCCTGTGAGAGGACAGGCCGCGATCGACTGCATCGAAGACTTCAGGGGACCCGGCATACTTATCCGGCACCATCACGAATGGTATAACGGCAGAGGATTTCCGGACAAATTGAAGGGCGAGGACATCCCGATCGGCGCCCGGATAATCGCCATCGCAGATCGTTTCGATAGGATACTTCATGGCGAAATGCAGGACATCGACAGTGCTCTAAAGCAAGTCAAATTCATGCTCGCTACCCAATTTGATGCCACTCTCTACACGCCTCTCGAAAAGGCGGCCCATGAGTTTTTTCACTCGATTGTCAATGAATCTAATTTTATAGAGATGGAGCTAAAAACCGGAGATCTAGCTCCAGGGATGGTCATATCCAAAGACGTCAGCACTGGGACAGGGCTTCTTCTGCTCCGCAAGGGTACCATCCTTAATGATAAGAATATCGAGACGCTCAAGAGGGCGGCCTATCTGGACCCCTCTAAAAGCGGTATCTTCGTGACCACGCAAAAGGGATCTGCATGATATAACACGACGAATAGTGCAAGAGGATGTCTTATTGAACCAAAGGAGACCACAGATGGAGACAAGCAATATACTTATCGTTGATGATGAACAGAGTGTAATAGAGGCGCTAAAAAGATCATTTCTGGACGATCATTATAAGGTCTTCTCCGCAATAAGAGCGGCTGAAGGTCTCGACATTTTGTCGAAAAATGAGATAAAGGTAGTTATAAGCGACGAAATGATGCCGGGTATGTCCGGAGCCGATTTTCTGGCAAAGGTAAGAAGTTGCTTTCCGACTGTCGTCAGGATAATGCTTACTGGCCATGCAAGTCTCGATGCCGCGATAAAGGCAATCAACAGGGGCGAGATTTACCGTTTTTTCATGAAGCCATGGAACGACCTCGAACTCCGCTTCGCCGTGAAATCTGCGGTTGATAAGTTCGATCTTGAGAAAGAGAATCAGAGACTGCTCGATATCGTAAGAAAGCAGGCTCTCAACCTGAAACTGATCGAAAAAGAGTTTCCAGGGATTACGCAACTAGAATATGATGAAAAAGGCCGGATTATTGTAAGTGACGTTTGCGATGAAGAAGTTGAGATGCTTGTTGCTCAACTTGTGGAAAAATACAAGTAGTGACCCTAAGGAGATCGATGGGCAGCGAAAGTGCTTTTAAACGATGTCCTGGTTGTTTCACAATCTGGGATTCCAGAGATGACTTCTTTGCCGATTCCTCGCTTGAATTGAATGGCTATAAAGCCGACTTTCAAAAAAATGGAATACGGTCTGTTTTTTTTTTACGCATAAGGTGGATAACTGTTTTTCTACAATGGCTTTAGAGGCTGGGGACTTCTCAGATCTGTATTCGGGCAATATTTATCCGGAGCGCAAAACATTAAGCGAGGAATGCCCTCGATATTGCACCGACGAAAAACAACTAAGTCGCTGTGAGGCGCTGTGCGAATGCGCGTTATACATCACCCTCTCCTTTATCACTTCAGGGGAAGGAAAGATTTCTACTCTCTCTGAGGTGAGAGACTTAGTAATGTATCCCTATCTGTCTGGGACGTCCTGCGCATGAATAAAAGACACTATTATTATTTATTAACGGTGATGCTTCTGCTTATTGTCGCTGTTGTCGGCTGGTTTGCAACGGACTATCTTGGCAATCGTGCCCGGCTTGACATCATCGAAGATAGCAAGGCTTCATTGTCGACCCTCTCCGTGCATGTAAAATCTGCATTGATACACATCGAAGGGGCAGTTAAAACACTGGCTGGATCTCCATGGATCGCTCCCGCATTGGTGTCCAAAAGGGACCAGGATTTAGAACATGCCAATAGGGTACTGGACAGATACAATTCCGCCTTAGACGCTTCCGTGTCATACCTGATTGCTGCCGATGGCATGACTGTGGCATCCTCGAACCGGAAGGCCCCTGACAGCTTTGTGGGGAAATCCTATCGCTTCCGTCCTTACTTTGAGGAAGCGGCCAAGGGCCAAGCTGATCGTTATTTTGCGCTGGGCATTACTTCCGGGAAAAGGGGTTTCTATGCAAGCTACCCGGTCCGGAATCGTCTGGGTAAAGTGCTTGGCGTGGTCACGATGAAAAAGGACCTTGACGAGATGGAGACATTTTTCACCAAATACCCATTTTGCTTCCTCATCAACCCGAACGGCATTATTTTCATGTCCAGTTCACCGCCGATGGTTCTTAAAAGTCTATGGCCGCTGGACAAAGCAATACGTGACAAATTGATTGCTTCCAAGCAATTCGGCAATGAACTCCTTGAACCCTCTTTATTTAATAAGGAAATTGCCGATGGTATGGAAGTCACTTTACAAGGAAAGGATTATTTCTTCTCCAGAAATGTGATTGACAGTGAGGGATGGTCTATTGTGCTTCTGACGCCGACAGTTCGTATCAGAGATTACAAGCTGATCGGCATTCTGACGACGATTCTAGGATGCTCTATTATTATTGTCTTCGCAGGCATTCTCTATGTCATAGACCGGTCCAAAGAATACTTTCGGCAAAGTGAAGAGGGCAAGCGCCTGTTACTTCATGCAGCCGGAGAAGGAATATTAGGGGTGGATGCCAAGGGGCAGGCGTCCTTCCTCAACCCCGCGGCCCTGCGCATGCTTGGGTTTGCCGAAGACGAGATTTTAGGGCACGGCGTGCATGATCTCATCCACCATTCGCACAAGGACGGCTCCAACTATCCGGTGGAAGACTGTCCTATGTATGCTTCCTGCACCCAGGCTATGGAAAGCAGTGTGATAGATGAGATGCTCTGGCGCAAAGACGGAAGTAGTTTTCCCGTGGAGTATTCAAGCATGCCGATCATCAAGAATGGCAAAAGCGTTGGCGCAGTGGTGACCTTCCGCGACATCACCGAGCGGAAGAGGGAAGAAGATGCTTTTGCACAAAAGAACTGTGAATTAGAGAAGGCATATGGAGATTTAAAGACAATGCAATCACAACTGTTACAGCAGGAAAAGATGGCGTCTATAGGACAGCTTGCAGCAGGGGTGGCGCATGAGATTAACAATCCCATGGCTTTTATAATGAGCAATCTGAATACCTTGCAGCAATACGCAAACAAAATGTCGGAATTTATTGGGGTTCAGTCAAAGGCACTGCAGGACCTTTTGGCGCAGAAAGAAAGCGCGGACACAGCTTTGAGTAAGTTGAATGAAAACAGGCGACGCCTCAAAATTGATTATATCACCGATGATTTGATTAATCTGATAAAAGAATCTCTTGAAGGCGCCGACAGGGTTAAAAAGATTGTTCAGGATCTGAAGGGATTCTCGCGTATTGATGAAGCGGAGTATAAAGAAGCAGATATAAACTCAGGAATTGAAAGTACGATTAATATAATCTGGAATGAACTTAAGTATAAAACAACGCTTAACAAGGAATACGGCAACATACCGATGACAAAATGTTACGCAGGCCAGCTCAATCAGGTATTCATGAACATAATGGTAAATGCAGCCCAAGCTATAAAAGAACATGGGGATATAACAGTCAGGACATGGAATGACGACAAAAATATATACATTTCCATATCTGACACAGGCAGCGGGATACCTGAAGACAAGCTTAGCAGGATATTCGAGCCTTTTTATACGACAAAGGAAGTTGGGAGAGGTACGGGTCTTGGTTTGAGCATTGCTTATGATATTGTAAAGAAACACAATGGAGAAATAAAAATAGAAAGCAAAGTCGGGCAAGGCACTAAATTTACAATAAACATCCCGGTTGTAGGGGAGGTATAGCAAGTTTTCTCATCATAAAGAATAATGAGTTTCAGACAGATATAATATATAAGCCCTTGCGTATTCCGCCAAAGCCGGTGAAGGGCGGTCCCATGATCCACAGAGATGTTGCAAGCGCTATTAGCGATCTCTGTGAAACACTCGGAAGTCATCTCGTACACCTGGACAGGCTATCGCCGAGGCAGACAGACTGGAATGTCTGCTCTTTTGTGAATATGCCCCGTACTTTGAGGGACATGAGCCACCTGGGCTATGATATTTGCGAAAGCATCGCCTTGTTAGATGGGATGGAATGATCATAAAGTGGCGCGCTAAAGCGTCAACTCATGCCGTAAAGAGGGAAGGTGCTACAGCTACAAGAGGATGAGTCTCAACCGTAACGATTTGATCAAACAAGTGAACGAAGCATCTGGCGAATTGCTCCGCGAAAAGGGCTACGTTTGTTTTGTAGATATACTCCTTCGTATTGGCAAATTGACGAAGGAGAACCATGAGGTGTGGCTGTCTCGTAAAGTCCCATATCTGGAGAGGGTGATACAGGTTAACCTTATGAAGGTGAACTGCATGCTGAGAGCATTTGGACAGAACGCAATAAAAGGCGGTCTACTGGCCAGTACTACTGCCTATATGTCTCGTGGGCAAGGCCCAAGAACACCTTTGAGATTCAGTAAGTCTGGAGACCCCAACATCGAAGAAGCCTACTCGACCCATTATATAAAACCAAAACAAACGTCCTGCTAGCGTCGCCCGCACTGTTTTCTAATGAACAAGTTATTTCTCGGCGATGCAGATCGCGCCGCGTCACAAGGAAGCACTAAACAACGCTGTTGTGGTAGTTTTTACCGGAGGTACCCTCCATATTATGCGCGGCGTCCACGGTGGAGTAGCACCAATTGTTTCTGGAGAAGAGCGCCGGTATTGACTTCGGGACGAAAGCTTGTGTAACGAGCCGTATCCCTGTGGTAACGATAACGACATGAAACCGATAAAACATCTTGCTTAAGTTTTGAAACGACTATCGATGATTTTAGCTCGAAAGCTTCGGAGCAAGCAGGGGTGCCATTTTAGGAGACTTCTTCTATGAGCACCCAACGTTAACAAGCCCACTGTTTGTTAAGAGACTTGTACTGGAAACTAATACATGCAGACAGGCGGCCGAAAAAAAGGTTACTGCACGAACTCTTGATAAGTCACATCGACCCTCACTATTTGTTTCCTAAAGAAGGACTAAACCGCTGCGCGGTGGATTCGATTAGCAAGGGCCTATCAGTAGTAGTACCATCTTTTTCGAATAGCCACTTTTGCCTGATCACATTTCTTTGTTGAACCATCGAAGTCTTTTTACAATCTCTCTTTGCTGTGCTGCCGGCATGAGCTGGCAGAAAACAGTTTCAAAGGAGATTGTATTATGAGCGCGTTGAAAGAACGGTTGCTGCAGGATCTTCAGTTGAAGGGCATTACGCTTGGTGTCCAAAGGAAATATCTCCGGGAAGTCGGTAACCTTGAGAATTATTTCGGCAAGTCTCCTGAAGAACTGAGTACAGAGGAAGTGAAGCAGTATCTGGTTCATCTTATGGAAGAAAGGGGTTTAACGAGGGGGACATACAGAACCTATGTGGCCGGGATCAAGTTCCTTTATAATACGACCCTGAATCGTGCGGATGTAGTCAATAATATTCAATATCCGAAAGCCCAGAAGAAGCTGCCTCTCGTTTTGGATTTGTCCGAAGTCCAGGCGATTTTCTCAGTCACTGAAAACATCAAGCACAAGGCGCTTCTGATGATCACCTATTCTGCCGGGTTGAGAATAAGTGAAGCTGCGCGACTGAAGGTGACAGATATCGACAGCAAGAGTATGCTGGTTTATGTCCGTCTTGGAAAAGGGGCAAAGGACCGTTACTCCATCTTATCGCAGACTGCCCTTGAGTGCTTAAGACAGTATTGGAGGGAATATCGCCCGGAGGAGTGGTTATTTGAAGGCGAGAAGGACAACACCCATATCACTATAAGCTCCATCTACCAGATATTCCAAAAATCCAAGAAACGCGCCGGCATCGCAAAGAATGCTTGCGTGCATACTCTGAGGCATAGTTTTGCGACACACCTTATCGAGGCGGGGACTAGTCTTCATCATGTCCAACTGCTTCTTGGGCACAGGTCACCGACGACCACGACCGTTTATCTTCATGTCAGCAAGATGAATCTGGCAAAAGTTGTCAGTCCGCTGGACATAGCAACTAAAAAATATCTGTAGCACTCTGAGCCGTAAATCCAGATGCGCCAGTCTCGTGGTGTGGAGGTGGCGGATATCTTACGCCGCTACGGCTCCGATTATCGGCAGTCTCATTCCTTGCCTCTTCGTCATCTGCGGGCCATGCACGCCGTGGAGATATGCAGGACGGCAGCACTCGGAGGCCATAGGGACAAGTGCGAGGATTGCGGCCACGTCGAGATATCCTACAACTCCTGCCGGAACAGGCACTGTCCCAAATGCCAGACCCTGAAAAAAGAACAGTGGATTGAGGCCAGACAACAGGACCTTTTGCCCATCCAGTACTTCCATGTAGTTTTCACTATCCCGTCGGAACTCAATCCGGTTGTCATAATGAATCAGAAGGTCATGTATGATCTGCTGTTCCGTTGTGTCTCCGAAACTCTCACCGAACTCTCAAATGACCAGAAGCATCTCGGTGCCCGCATCGGCTTCATCAGCATCCTTCATACCTGGGGGCAGAATCTGATGGACCATCCCCATATCCACTGTGTCGTCACCGGAGGCGGCCTGTCTTGCGACGGAGACAGTTGGGTATCCTGCCGCAAAGGCTTCTTCATTCCGGTCAGGGTAATGTCGGCGTTGTTCCGGGGAAAGTTCCTCGATCATCTGAAAAGGATCTTTGAAGCGGGTGATCTTATCTTTCCCGGAGGAATAAGTCATCTCGGCGATTCCCATACCTTCGAGATGCTCAGAAGAAAGCTTTATCACAAGAAGTGGGTTGTCTACTGCAAACCGCCCTTCGACGGAGTTGGCGGCGTCCTGCAATATCTCGGCCGATATACGCACAGGATCGCCATCAGCAACAATCGTATAATCGAGGCCGAAAACGGCAAGGTCTCGTTCAAATGGCGTGATTACGCAGATGACGATAAGCACAAGGTGATGACTCTGCAGGCCGATGAGTTCATCAGAAGATTCCTTCTGCATGTACTGCCGAATCGATACGTTCGGATAAGGCACTTCGGCCTGCTGGCAAACAGGAAACGTAGAGATAACATTGCTGCATGCCGCGAGCTTCTTGACAGTCACAACACCGTAATGAAAGAGCAGGACAAGCCTGAGACCTGGCAGGAACAGCTGCTAAGGATCTGCGGCATTGACGTCACCACCTGCCCCGTTTGCAAAAAAGGCAAGATGCGCCGAATTGAGATTCTGCCTCCCCGCCGCTGCAACGATCCTCCGGAGCAATGCCGATGAAAACCGTGGTCGTTTCAAAAATCGCCTCAATATCGCCCCGCGAAAAAAACATCTCTTTTCGCAACACGGTCTTGTTGTCCGAAAACGCCACTTTCGGCCCTTGCACATCATCGCAAAGGTCAAACAGGGGCATTAAAGACGCTGCCTATCAGCCTTGTTCAGCAAGACTTGCTCCTATATATCCTAAAAGATGCCACTGCCGATAGTATAAGGAAGGATAATCTTCGATTGAATTGACATATCCGCACAGCGGCTTAGTCCTTCACACGTCAATCCGCAACTTCGCAGCGGATTGACGCTTATTCGAATCTCTCACGTGTGGTAGAAAAGCGACAGTGTGATGTTCAGGAAGGAGCCCTGCGCAACAGGTACACCCGACTAATCGAGACCTCGGCCATTCTGCCATAGATGTTTATTTCCAAGAAAAAGTGTTAAAAATCCTTTGCGCCTTTTTTCCGGTAATAAACGTTTTTTTAAAGTCCCGGTATTAACCTGTACTCCCCATAATGAACGCCGTTGGGTCTCTCAAAAAAATGTCAATTTTGAAACCGTAGTCAACACCTTGGTCATCTATCCAAGATTTTGATTCCATGAAATAACTGCCAAAATCGGCTTCTCGGCTCCTACTCTACGTACTTTTTGTAGCATGTGCTACAGAAGGCTGATTGTGAGTTGATGTATAATACCTTTGAGCGGGTAAAGTCCTAATTAACAACTATATCATGGTTTCAAGGAGGAACGACATGAAAATGAATAGCGAAATCAAGGAAATGCTTGAGAAGATGCCTTTTGTGCCACTGGTTACACAAGGAGGCGACGGGCCGCACATCATTGTTGTCGGCAAAGGGTTCTTTATTGATGATGAAACGCTGGCTTTTTTCGGCTGGAGACAGGGCATTACGAGTAAGAATATTGTCGAAAATGGAAAGATTCAGATTGCACTCGTCGCGGAGAAAGGGAACAAGGGGTTTCGTTTGAGCGGCACTGCCCATATCGAGCGTCAGGGAACAATTTCTGATAAATTGAGAGAAGTGTTTCCCAAGCAGCTTGGGGAGTTACAATTTGTGACGGTTATGAAAGTTGAGCAAATTGATTCATTGCTATAAATCGATGTCCATAAAAGGAAGTAGCTGTAGGACTGACACCCTCATTTAAACGAGGAGGCAATATCCTCTCATGGGATGCATCTGTAATGAAATCATGGGGAAAGGCGCTCCGCTTGTAACCACTTGCATCGGTCATCTGTGGATGTTTGAGAACCTGCAGAAAGCTGAACTGGAAGCCCTTGTTGTCGCCGCGCAGCGCAGGCGATTTAAAAGGGGTCAAGCCATTTTCATGCAGGGAACTGCCTGTACTGATTTCAACTCAACAGACATGCTCACTCGCTTATCCATGGCAGCAGCACCTGCCATGGTCAATAGTATAAAGAATAAGAACATAACATCAATGGGGACTATATTTCCGAAAATAACCCGCATACTGTTGCTGAAGAATGAAATTGTGGGTTACAGGAAGTAGGACTAAACCGCTGCGCGGTGGATTCGATTAGCAAGGGCCTATCAGTAGTAGTACCATCTTTTTCGAATAGCCACTTTTGCCTGATCACATTTCTTTGTTGAACCATCGAAGTCTTTTTACAATCTCTCTTTGCTGTGCTGCCGGCATGAGCTGGCAGAAAACAGTTTCAAAGGAGATTGTATTATGAGCGCGTTGAAAGAACGGTTGCTGCAGGATCTTCAGTTGAAGGGCATTACGCTTGGTGTCCAAAGGAAATATCTCCGGGAAGTCGGTAACCTTGAGAATTATTTCGGCAAGTCTCCTGAAGAACTGAGTACAGAGGAAGTGAAGCAGTATCTGGTTCATCTTATGGAAGAAAGGGGTTTAACGAGGGGGACATACAGAACCTATGTGGCCGGGATCAAGTTCCTTTATAATACGACCCTGAATCGTGCGGATGTAGTCAATAATATTCAATATCCGAAAGCCCAGAAGAAGCTGCCTCTCGTTTTGGATTTGTCCGAAGTCCAGGCGATTTTCTCAGTCACTGAAAACATCAAGCACAAGGCGCTTCTGATGATCACCTATTCTGCCGGGTTGAGAATAAGTGAAGCTGCGCGACTGAAGGTGACAGATATCGACAGCAAGAGTATGCTGGTTTATGTCCGTCTTGGAAAAGGGGCAAAGGACCGTTACTCCATCTTATCGCAGACTGCCCTTGAGTGCTTAAGACAGTATTGGAGGGAATATCGCCCGGAGGAGTGGTTATTTGAAGGCGAGAAGGACAACACCCATATCACTATAAGCTCCATCTACCAGATATTCCAAAAATCCAAGAAACGCGCCGGCATCGCAAAGAATGCTTGCGTGCATACTCTGAGGCATAGTTTTGCGACACACCTTATCGAGGCGGGGACTAGTCTTCATCATGTCCAACTGCTTCTTGGGCACAGGTCACCGACGACCACGACCGTTTATCTTCATGTCAGCAAGATGAATCTGGCAAAAGTTGTCAGTCCGCTGGACATAGCAACTAAAAAATATCTGTAGCACTCTGAGCCGTAAATCCAGATGCGCCAGTCTCGTGGTGTGGAGGTGGCGGATATCTTACGCCGCTACGGCTCCGATTATCGGCAGTCTCATTCCTTGCCTCTTCGTCATCTGCGGGCCATGCACGCCGTGGAGATATGCAGGACGGCAGCACTCGGAGGCCATAGGGACAAGTGCGAGGATTGCGGCCACGTCGAGATATCCTACAACTCCTGCCGGAACAGGCACTGTCCCAAATGCCAGACCCTGAAAAAAGAACAGTGGATTGAGGCCAGACAACAGGACCTTTTGCCCATCCAGTACTTCCATGTAGTTTTCACTATCCCGTCGGAACTCAATCCGGTTGTCATAATGAATCAGAAGGTCATGTATGATCTGCTGTTCCGTTGTGTCTCCGAAACTCTCACCGAACTCTCAAATGACCAGAAGCATCTCGGTGCCCGCATCGGCTTCATCAGCATCCTTCATACCTGGGGGCAGAATCTGATGGACCATCCCCATATCCACTGTGTCGTCACCGGAGGCGGCCTGTCTTGCGACGGAGACAGTTGGGTATCCTGCCGCAAAGGCTTCTTCATTCCGGTCAGGGTAATGTCGGCGTTGTTCCGGGGAAAGTTCCTCGATCATCTGAAAAGGATCTTTGAAGCGGGTGATCTTATCTTTCCCGGAGGAATAAGTCATCTCGGCGATTCCCATACCTTCGAGATGCTCAGAAGAAAGCTTTATCACAAGAAGTGGGTTGTCTACTGCAAACCGCCCTTCGACGGAGTTGGCGGCGTCCTGCAATATCTCGGCCGATATACGCACAGGATCGCCATCAGCAACAATCGTATAATCGAGGCCGAAAACGGCAAGGTCTCGTTCAAATGGCGTGATTACGCAGATGACGATAAGCACAAGGTGATGACTCTGCAGGCCGATGAGTTCATCAGAAGATTCCTTCTGCATGTACTGCCGAATCGATACGTTCGGATAAGGCACTTCGGCCTGCTGGCAAACAGGAAACGTAGAGATAACATTGCTGCATGCCGCGAGCTTCTTGACAGTCACAACACCGTAATGAAAGAGCAGGACAAGCCTGAGACCTGGCAGGAACAGCTGCTAAGGATCTGCGGCATTGACGTCACCACCTGCCCCGTTTGCAAAAAAGGCAAGATGCGCCGAATTGAGATTCTGCCTCCCCGCCGCTGCAACGATCCTCCGGAGCAATGCCGATGAAAACCGTGGTCGTTTCAAAAATCGCCTCAATATCGCCCCGCGAAAAAAACATCTCTTTTCGCAACACGGTCTTGTTGTCCGAAAACGCCACTTTCGGCCCTTGCACATCATCGCAAAGGTCAAACAGGGGCATTAAAGACGCTGCCTATCAGCCTTGTTCAGCAAGACTTGCTCCTATATATCCTAAAAGATGCCACTGCCGATAGTATAAGGAAGGATAATCTTCGATTGAATTGACATATCCGCACAGCGGCTTAGTCCTTCACACGTCAATCCGCAACTTCGCAGCGGATTGACGCTTATTCGAAGTTGATACTGAACTCTTTGGAACCACGGCTTTGATGATCTGTCCGTACTATTTTGAATTGCTGTCCGAACTAAATTGGAATAGTGTCCGAACTCAGCGGAATATCCACACCTGCAAAAGAAACAGAATAACAAAGGTCAAGTTGCAGCGCTTTACAACTCAATACATTGTTCTCCTGGAATGCTCATTCTGGATTAATTCTATTCAAGGTGGGAGAGTTAATATTTCGTATCCATTGAACGATTTTATCAATCACCTCATTTTCGATACCAAAATATCCATGAGGACTTAAAGGTTCGCATGGCCCAGACTGTGGATATGATCCTCCAGTCACACTTTCAAAATTGACCTTGGGGTTGCCTTTGAAGAGATTGACCATGTTTGATGCCTCATTAAAGGGGCATGTCTTGCAACTGTCTTCACAATGATGGACAATAAGCACCGGACAAGTGACCTTATTCAGGGATATCCACCGTAAGAATTTGGAATAACTCATCGTAGAGGTGAGGATAAGACCCGTGATATTCACGCGTTTTAATTCAGCACCGATATAAGCCGCCGATATGGTGCCCCTGCTGGTCCCGACAAGATATATTGATTTATACCCTTTAGCTGTTAAGTAATCCACTACGTTAGTTATATCTTGCAAATGAGCTTTTGATGTTCTGAAGTCATCGTCCATGCCTTGAACCTGCCTGTCCGATGGAGAATCCACAACTACAACTAGAAAGCCCTTCTTCGCAAAATCAGGAGCGGTTCTTACCAAAAAGTTGTTGTTTTTTGAGATTACCCCTTCGGAGATCTCAAAGGGGGCACGCCCGCTTCCACCTGGAAACATGATCAGCGCACTATCCGTCTGCGATTCTGGTGAAACCATCAGAAGATTTAGGGTAACTCCCGGGCGTGTGACAATCTTTATGACCAGCTCGCCTGCAAGAGCTGTCGCAGGGATCAAAATTAAATAAATAAATAATATAATTGTTTTAACCATGTAGATTATCAATTGCATTCAAGTTCTATTTGTTTTACTAACGACTTAAAAGAGCGCAATTGCCACAGTATAGCACAGGTTAAGATTGACGATTGCCAGAAAATATCCGGGACCAGGACACGCGGATAAAACCCATCAATAACTTTCTGAAGTCAGCGCGAGAGTTCAGCATTAGAAAGCTGTCGAAAAACTCTATGATGAATTACTTTTAAAAAAGGCGATCAGCGGAAGGCTGCTGCAAAGGACATCAGTTAAAAGTAAGGCTTGAAACAGAGAGGGATGTCATGGGGCTCCCTCCATCTTTCCCCTCTCTCCAGTCATAAAGAGGATGAGATATCTGGCACAACTGTCTGCTATACTTCTAAGCATGCATCTTTTTTGTTTTTCAAAAAAGAGCCTTATCAGTATCATAACGATTGTCACGGCAATGGCTGTGGTGAGCGTGGTGGTATTTGCATCAGCAATACCGGATACCGCACCGACGGATTCTGCAGGATCTTTTATGCCGTGGTGGGGATGGCCTTTGACATTATTCATTACGGCCTTTTCGCTTGGTGTTATTGCTGTGCTTGGAGGCATAGGAGGAGCCGTGCTTTTTGTACCGGTGGTTGGAGCTTTTTTCCCGTTCCACCTTGATTTTGTGAGAGGCACTGGCCTGCTAATCGCCCTCGCTAGTGCATTGGTGGCGAGCCCCGGCCTGCTAAAAAAAGGGATGGCTGATTTAAGGATCGCCTTACCGATAGCGCTTTTCGCCTCTTCAGCCTCCATTGCCGGAGCCTTGATAGGACTTGCGCTACCCTCGAACATCCTCCAGGTAGGGCTCGGGATACTGATTTTCGGGATCATCGCTCTTGTGGTGGTGGCAAAGAAAGAAGAGTTTCCTGAGGTAAAACAGGCAGACCATCTTTCGTCTGCCCTCAGGATACAAGGCATGTATCACGATATAACAATCGGGCATGACATAAAATGGCAAATTCACCGGACCCCGCAGGGTTTCGTAATATTTGTTCTTATTGGCTTTATAGCCGGTATGTTCGGTATGGGAGCTAGGTGGGCTAATGTGCCGGTCCTTAACCTGATAATGGGGGCACCTTTGAAAGTATCTGTTGCCACCAGTAAATTCCTTCTGTCAATAACTGACTCATCAGCAACATGGATATATTTGAACAATGGCGCTGTATTGCCTCTAATAGCGGTTCCATCCATTTTCGGGATCCTGTTCGGCTCTGTTGTCGGGGTCAGACTATCTGCCTGGGCAAGGCCTGCGTCGGTCAGATATATGGTTGTCGCCTTGCTCCTTCTCGCCGGTGGAAGACTTATCCTGAAAGGCCTTGGAATATGGAACTGATAATTCTTGCATCCCAGTAAGATATATTAAACACAGTTATTGACTGGGACATGGTCTCGACTCGCAGCTTGAGTCTGGAATCTTTGGCATTTATGCAAGGGAGGATGTCAACAGGCTTTTCTCAGGTCGCCTTTAACTTGAGCTCCTCTAATAGACGGAGCGTTATGAGGTCTCGCTCTCCATGGAAATACCTATCAAGGACGCGAATAAATACTGAGTTTGGATCTGCGACACTCGCAAACAGTGTCATGGACGATTTAAGCTTCAAATCATCCGGACAACCAAATATTTCTGAAATTGAACGCCCTTGGATACCGAGAACTGCTTCCACACATTCCAGCAACCTTCTTCCAAGAACCGGATGAGTATAATACTGCCGAGCTTCTTCCATGCTCTTAATCGCATAGTATTTTGAAGTTGAACTGTGTCCTAATCCATGAATCTGTGGGAATATATACCACATCCAGTGAGATCGCTTCTGACCACTTTTTAACTCTGCGAGGACACTATCATAGATCCTGTCTTGGGCGTTCGTAAAACGACGCAAGTCAAATGGGTCATCATAATCATTACTATTGCTTGCTGTTGTCATGTTTGACTTCTTCTTCTGCTGCATAGGTATTATGCTGATTGCGCATTTACTAGCGTTTTTAATAAATGGTGATACAGCTATTGAATTGAGGCTCAGACGGGTGTGTTAATCAGTGGAAACACTTTTTCCCTGATTTTGGAAACAACTCTCCCGACCTCGTCCCGCATCTGCTCTTTTCGGGCCCCTTTTTCTTGGTATTCCTCGTCCCGCAGTTTACGACTCCTAAACCCTTCAAGGGGATATTGTTCCAGAAATGCCTTTGGCAGCTCATCCGGCAAATCGACATTGTTCATGATCGCCCAGGCGAGTGTCCACGCCTTTGCCACGTTTGTTATCTCGTATCCTCCTCCTCCGAGGGTTATCCACTTGGGCGAGAACTCTTTCATCTTCCTGACAACTTCGCAAAAACCGTTCGTGGTGTAGTTCAGATGAGCGAGCGGGTCTGTGCGGAATGAGTCTACGCCGAGCTGGGCAACGACGATGTCAGGCCTGAATTTCTCGATCAGTGATGGAACAACCTCGTTGAAGGCGAAAACAAAAAGCTCGTCGTCAGAGGAAGGAGGCATGGGAATGTTCACAGAATATCCTTCCCCTCTACCCTCGCCTATCTCGCTTTCGAAGCCAGTGCCGGGAAAGAGGCGCTGGCCAGATTCGTGAAGCGATATGGTGAGGACCTGATCGGTACGGTAGAACGCCTCCTGCACTCCATCACCGTGATGCACGTCAATATCGATATAGGCAACCCGTCTTCCCTTATTCAGGAGCGACGAGATAATGATGACGGGGTCATTCACATAGCAAAAGCCTGATGCTCGGGACGAACGGGCATGGTGGAGTCCTCCCGAGATGTTGAAGGCGATGGGAAACTCGCCGCTGTCGACTAGTTCGGCGGCCTGAATAGATGCCCCGGTCACGAGCCTCGACCATTCGAAGACCCCTTCGAATACCGGATTGTCTCCGAAGCCAAGGCCGTATTTTTCTTCCCATGGTATATCGAGACCACCGTTTACGGCCTTCAGGACTTCAATGTAATCTCTAGTATGATAGAGGAGCAGGTCTTCTTCATGAGCCGGTTTCGCCGTTACTATATGGACATCCTGCATAGAGAGTAGTCCGTATGCCTTAATCAGCTCATAAGCAAGCTTCAGCCTAAAGGGCTTGAGCGGATGCCCCCGACCGTAGTCATACTTCGCGAAGTCGTCAGAGTAGATGAAGGCTGTCTTCATGTCTCTTCAGATTATAGGGCGAAATTCAAGAGAATGAAAGGCAGAAGACGTTTCTATTTTCTTCATGATGGGCGAAATGATGAGATCATCAACTGCGGTGATAACTCGTAGCATTTAGGGACACTGTTAACAAAATCTTGACTGGGATAGCCAAAAGTGGTCCAAAGAGTTGCACGGAACAAGCTGATACCAGTAAAGACTCAAGGTATGGGGAAATCTGTAGAATTATCCATCGAAAGAGTCAATCCGCGCCAACTGGGGGAAAAAACGCATCCACAGCATGACGACAAGTATCGTACCGCAGCCTCCGATTAGTACAGCAGGGACAACGCCAAAAATAGCTGCGGTCAAACCGGACTCGAACTCGCCGAGCTGGTTCGACGTGCCGATAAACATGGAGTTTACGGCGCTCACCCGCCCCCGCATCTCATCAGGGGTACCGATCTGTACAAGCGAAAGTCTTATCACCACGCTGATGACGTCCGACGCACCCAGTATTACCAATGAGATGAGAGAAAGCATGAATGAGGTCGATACAGCAAATATGATCGTGGCCAATCCGAATACTGCCACAGAAATGAACATAGTCCTCCCGATGCGGCGCCGAAGCGGGTGGCGTGCCAGAAACACGGACATTGTCAGCGCCCCAAGAGCAGGGGCCGAACGCAGTAGTCCCAATCCCCATGGACCCGTCATCAGAATATCCCGAGCATATATCGGCAGCAGTGCGGTTGCGCCACCAAGAAGAACAGCGAAGAGATCGAGCGATATTGCACCCAATATCTCTTTATGGGTTCGGATGAAGGAAATGCCAGCAAATAGCGAACTGATGCTTATCGGCTCCTGCTTTGACGGCACACGCTCGATCTTGATCATGGCAATGAAGACACTCGCAGTCATGAACAATATCCCCGCCGTCGCGTAAACAGTTGTCGGTCCGGCAGCATAAAGAAAGCCGCCGAACGCTGGCCCTATAATTGTGGCTGTCTGCATAGCCGAGGCTGACCATGCTGCAGCACGTGGTATTAGCGGGATGGGAACGAGTTCGGGAAGCAAGGCCTGCATGGTCGGCCCTTCGAAAGCGCGAGCGGCTCCGACAATGAAGATGATGATCAGAATATTATCACTGCTTTGCCAGCCACTGAAGCTCGCTAGTGCTAGAGTTCCGGCACCAAGCGCCTCCACCATTTGGCAAACGCGCGCGATAATCCGGCGATCGTAACGGTCGGCGACATGGCCAACCACGAGGGTCAAAAGAAACATGGGCATGAACTGAGCAAGACCGACAAAACCGAGATACAAGGCACTGCCAGTGAGGGCATAGACTTGCCACCCTACAGCCACAGCGAGCATCTGAGAGGCAAGTGATGTTCCTACACGCGCACACCAGAAGAATGCAAAGGGCTTATGCTTCAGGATCGGGAAGGATGATGCAGGACACATCTTAAAATAATAACTTATATTGATGACATTTGCCGCGGCAAAATAACTCTCATCCTAACTACGTCGACGTAAACTGCAGGTGACATTTGACGGAGTTGTCGATGATTACTTGGAAAAGAGCTGCCTTTTGAATAGAATTTAACAATGATCACAAAGGAATTATTTTATCAAGTTATCACGTTTGTTTTCACCATAGGGATACTCGATTTCGCTGAACGGCGGTGGCCGCGCTTTCCGGTGAACCGTTTGCACAACCTCGGACTGAATATAACAGCGTTGCTTGTAGTAATATTTGCAGGTGAGTTATGGAAACCTATACTTATAACAGCATTCAACGCGCTGAACATAACGAGCTTTGTTACTATTAATAGCATGACGAGCGTCCCCGGTGTGCTAAGGATTTTAATGGGGCTAATCGCAGCGGACTTTTGCCTCTACTGGGTCCACAGAGGCATGCACAGAAAGAGGATCCTCTGGCTCACCCATGCCTTTCATCACTCCATCGATCAACTCTGGTGGCTTTCAGGGTCAAGAACTAGCATGACCCATCTGCTCCTTTTTGCGGCGCCCCAAATTCTGCTCGGATATTATGTGTTTCAGCTTACTGCTTTGGACGCAGGCATAGCACTCTCCATGGGTGTAGTGGTGAATGTCTGGATCCATACAAATATTTCGGTGAACCTGGGGCCTCTGCAATGGCTGCTTATCACGCCGAACTATCACCGAATACATCACGGTGCTCATGGACTTTCTGGCAAGAACTTGGGATTCGTTCTGACAATCTGGGACAGGATGTTCGGCACGTTCGCCGACCCGCGGGCGGTTATGGACGGCTTTGCCCTTTCTTCCATATCAACTCGCCAGCGCCTTCTCCGTCTGATAGTCGGAATTTGAGAGAGGGGAAGCCTTGGGCATTTCATCGGATGATCTGCATACGCAGTGATAGGAAAATAAAAAAGAAATTTGATTGCCAAGCATGTAACAGAAATACACAGTGGATGTCTCGACTCCATCCGCGCAGGGATGGATATGGCAACGCTTATAATTGTGTTGTACACATTACAAATCTTTCATTCCTGCAATGCCATATTGGGTATAGTTTATAGAAAAAAGCACGCCGGCTCTTGGGGGAGGGCCGACGTGCTTAGGAGGGGGGCTTGATAATTATTTCAATCCCAGTGCTGCTGCGGCACCGCTAATATCTTCGTCTGCCAGTGGCTTGTGCATGCCTTTCTTCGGCCCTTCTCTTAAGGTCTTCATCAGGTCAGCAGCCGTTACGACTTTTGCCTTTGCAATCATCTTGTCTGGGGCTTTATCTCCCTTATGGCACTTTTCACACTTCTCAAGACCTGCCGCAAAACCAAATGATGCAAGTCCTAGATAAAAATAACTGCTACAACTATGGCAAGAACCTTCTTCATCTACTTCACCTCCTTTTTGATTGAGATTCTAATTTTCGAGGAACACATCCTAGCTGATCCTCGTATGCTTTAATCATAAAATTAGATTATGAAAATTAAATGAAGGATTTATGAAATAAATTTCATTGATACTTCATTAGGATAAGTGCTTATTTTCAAAAAAACTCGACGCTTCGTCAAATCTCAAGATCTGAAGACTTTCGAAAACAATAGGCGTGAATGATAATATTTACGAAAGGAACATCCCTCTGTAGCATTGCAAGCCCTTTATCTTCATTAGAAGAGCGTGGGTTGCAAAGAACTCATCAGCTTTGCCTCTCCGATTATCAATGAATCCCCAAAACTATCCATATAGCATCTGAGGGATATTTTTGAATAACGGCGGTCTTATTTTCTGCTGTGACCGACATCATACGAGTTTCCACAGACATGTCTCATTAATCTGGAGATACCTTAATATCTTTCCATCCTGAAGCCTTGAACCATAATATTCAATGCGAAGCGGCAAGAGAGATATTCTCATTCTTCAATCACATGAAAGTGATAATGAAGAAATATTCATGAAGAAATATTAATAAAGTTTTCATTAAAGCTTAATAAACCAGATTTATACTAGACGAAGTTTGGTAGCAATTTAAAAAACAAAGTTCTTTAATAATATCGGTCTCTGAAAAAAGGCAAACTGTCCGCAAGGGTGGGGCGCAAAGATACGGGTCCTTGGGAAGTGAGGGATTGCCGGTCTGCCAGTACGATGTTTCGACAAAGTTATGGGCGCCTACCCTTTCGGATGAGGGAGTAGGCGTTTTTTTTGACGCTCGAACAAATTAGTGAAAGATGCAGAAGGAGGAACAATGCACAAAGTGAGGAAACATGAATCAGTCTTAGACAATGTCAAAAAGAGTGCAAACATTATCATGCTATCTCGGAAAATCGCAACGTTAAAAACAAGTACTATGGGAAAGAGAATGCTGTCCGCGTCATCATTCGTTTTTTTGCGCACCGCATTAGCATTATTGATCCTGGTTATAATTATGATGTCAATTACAGCTGAGGATGTCTTTTCGTCAACGACCCTTACCTGGACCGCACCGACTACTAACACTGACGGCACGACCCTGACAGATCTTGCAGGGTTTAAGATTTATTATGGGACCGCTTCAGGAAATTACACCAGTTCAATTAATACCGGCAATGTAACATCCTATACTTTCAATAATTTGACTAGCGGCACCACTTATTATTTCGTCGCTACCGCTTCTGATACAGCTGGAATCGAGAGTGCCTATTCCAACGAAGTTGCAAAAACAGAATCGGCGGTTTCCGATACTACCGCCCCGACAGTAACGGCTTTCACTATCCCGGCAACTTCCTCTTCTCTGACTGTCGCAATTAACAGCTTCATTGCCACAGACAATGTCGCTGTGACTGGTTACATGGTCAGCGAATCTGCAACCAAACCTTTGGCCACCGCCGCGGGATGGTCGTCAACTGTCCCGACTTCTTATACCTTTTCAACAGCAGGTAGCAAGACCCTCTATGCGTGGGCCAAGGATGCGGCCGGCAATGTGTCGACCAGTCGTAGTGCTTCTGTTACCATCACCATAACCACCAGTGACACTACTCCTCCCACAGTGACTGGATTCACTATACCTTCCACTGCTGCTTCCCTCAATGTTCCTATTACTCTTTTTACTGCCACGGATAACGTTGCAGTAACCGGATATATGGTTACGGAGACTGCCACTGCGCCTGCTGCCTCAGCCGCAGGTTGGTCAACAACCGCTCCCACATCGCATGCTACCTCTGCAGCAGGCAGTAGGACCTTGTATGCCTGGGCTAAGGATGCAGCTGGCAATGTGTCGAAAAGCAGGAACGCTACGGTTTCGATAACCGTCAGCCAATCGTATACAGGTGTATATAGAGGTGTCTTCAGAAACGGTATGTGGTACATGGATATGCATCAAAACGGCACATGGGATGCTAGTGCGGACACTATCGGCCTCTTTGGTATAGCCGGCGACATACCGGTTGTCGGCGATTGGAACGGCACGGGCACGAAAAAGATCGGTGTCTTCAGAAACGGCACCTGGTATCTTGATATGAACGGCAATAATGCATGGGATCCGGGTATTGATGTAGCGGTTTCCTTCGGCATGGCCGGAGATATCCCTGTTGTCGGCGACTGGAATGGCAACGGAAAAACCAAGATCGGTGTATTCAGAAACGGCACCTGGTATCTCGATTATAACGGGGACAACGCATGGGATGCCGGTGATTCTACTATTCTCTTCGGCATGGCCGGAGATATCCCTGTTGTCGGCGACTGGGATGGCAACGGAAAAACCAAGATCGGTGTATTCAGAAACGGCACCTGGTATCTCGATTATAACGGGGACAATGCATGGGATGCCGGTGATTCTACTATTCTCTTAGGTGCGGCCGGAGATATTCCTGTTGTCGGCGACTGGAATGGTGATGGAAAGTCCAAGATTGGCGTCTTCAGAAACGGTACTTGGTACGTCGATACCAATGGAAATGGTGCTTGGGACCCGGGGATTGATTCTTTGATGACTTTTGGAGCGGCAGGTGACAAGCCAATCGTAAAATAAGCTGATTCTTCTCAGGTTAAAAGGGGCAAGGCCATTAGCCTTGCCCCTTTTACAATTGATCTCGTGAGGGCAACATGCACTCTCTTTTACCATCCACGTCAAACTGTTAAACTGTTTGTCAGAAACATTCTGACTGGAGAGGTTTTAGGATGGAGATAAGCGATGGAGAAAGTGTTCGTGTGGGATAACACCATGCAAATTAGAAAACTGGGCAACTCGGACCTTATGATTACGACGGTAGGCTATGGGTCTTGGGCCATCGGAGGCTCAGGGTGGGAGTATGCCTGGGGGCCTCAGAATGATAACGACTCAATCGCTGCGATCCGACATGCCCTTGAATTGGGAGTGAACTGGATCGACACTGCCGCGGTCTATGGTCTGGGCCACGCCGAGGAAGTCGTAGCTCGTGCGATCGAAGTATGGAACGGCCCGCGGCCCTTTGTTTTCACGAAGTGCGGATTGAAATGGGATGTTCAGGGGCGACTTTCCAGAAAGCTCACAGCCGAATCGATCCGGCAGGAGTGTGAAGCTAGCTTGCGCAGGCTGCGCGTCAACGTTATTGACCTCTACCAGGTCCATTGGCCACCGGAAATGGATGCAGAGCTAGAAGAGGGATGGGCCACGCTGGCCGCACTCAAAAAAGAAGGCAAAGTGCGTTGGATTGGCGTTTCGAACTTCAATGTATCTCAGATGGAGCGGATACGGGTAATTTCAGAACTTACCTCTCTTCAGCCGCCTTACTCACTTATCCGACGCGGAATCGAAACGGAGATTCTGCCGTATTGCAAGCAGCATGAGCTTGGTGTGATAGTATACGCTCCTATGGCATCGGGGCTCCTCACGGGTGCCATGACGGCAGAACGAGCGGCTAACCTCTCTGATAACGACTGGCGGAAACGCAGCCCCGAATTCAATGAACCGAACCTATCTCGGAATTTGGCCCTTGTCGAACGGCTTCGGATAGTGGGCAGTCGTCTCGGTCGCACTCCTGGCGAGGTGGCCATTGCATGGACGCTTAATAATCCCGCAGTGACTGGAGCGATTGTCGGTGCGCGGAGCTCGAAGCAGGTAGATGGTGTTATGCATGCCGCGGATTTGCAACTCAGCGTTAAAGATATCGCCGAGATCGAAGGCAGGTCACAATAGCAGTCTTCCACATCCCCATGGAGGGCGTGAATGCAGTCGAATAAATCCCTTAAAGACTTCCTCATGTGCTTTTCACAATCTATGAGCACTGATAGTGAGAACATTCGAACCATGATAAAATATGCGATATGAAGATTAAGGAGATAAAGGCGAAGAGTGTTCTGTCTAGGTCACAGGTCTACGAATATGCACTAAACCCGTATGTTGGCTGCCAACATAGTTGTCTCTACTGCTATGCGAAATTCATGAAGAGGTTTACAGGGCACAGGGAGAGTTGGGGAGAGTTTGTAGATATAAAAATAAATGCCCCTGAACTCCTCGCTGATGAGATTAAGAAAAAAAAGGTCGGACGGGTGTGGATAAGCGGTGTGTGCGATCCCTATCAACCTGTGGAAAAGGGATATATGCTTACGAGGAGATGTCTTGAGATCCTGGTAGAAAAAGGTTGGCCTTTCACCGTTCAGACTAAATCAGCTCTTGTATTAAGGGACATCGAAATACTGAAGAGAGCGAACGATGCTGAGGTTGGATTCACCCTAACTACGGCGGATGAAAAGATAAGGAGGATTTTCGAACCAGGGGCTGCACCATTGAGGAAAAGGATTGAGGCCCTGGCGGAACTTCGTTTGGAAGGGATTAAAACCTTTGCCATGATCGCTCCGATCCTTCCAGGGGTCGATGGGTTGGTCAGCGCCCTTGAAGATAAGGTGCAGTATGTTATCCTTGACAGGTTGAACTATCATTACGCAGATTGGGCATACAAGAGATATGGGATGCAGTGGGCCATGGAAGACAGCTTTTTTTCTCAAAAAGGAGAGGAATTGACAATAGCATTTGAAAGTGAAGGGATTCCCTGTCAGGTGGTATTTTGAATTTCAGTGTTATTTCGGTGTTTGGGCAGAGTAAAATTAAATGTACTGCCCTCGCCTGGAGTACTTGCAACCCATATCCTGCCCCCGTGTGCCTCAACAATTGTTTTTGCAATAGATAAACCCAGTCCCGAGCCACTTGTGTCTCTGCTCGCGCGGTAGAATGCGTCGAAAATATAGGGAATATGCTTTTCAGGGATGCCCGCCCCAGTGTCAATCACTTGCACCAGGATATCGTCCTTTCTTTCAGAAAGTCTAATGGTAATCCTCCCTCCAGGATTGGTATATCTTATCGCATTGTCAACAAGATTGGTAAAAACCCGGGTGATCATTGCAGAATCCGCATTTACAAAAAAAGAGGCTTGCTCTGGCTCTTTATCGCACAGGATAGCAATATTTTTTTTGTCTGCTTCTACTTTTTCAGCATCAATAAGTTTTGATAAACTAATGTCTAGATCAAATATGATAATCACGGGTTTGCATGTTTTTGCCTCAAATCTCGAGAATTCAAGGAAATCATGCACCAGTTCCTCCAGTTTATTTAGTTCATCGGTTGTTATATCGAGATATTCCTGCTGCATTTCCGAAAGAGAACTTCCCTTGCAGGAACGCAGTCTCGATAAAAAACCACCTGCTATCATCACGGGATTCTTCATATCATGAGCAAACATAGAGAGGATGTTTTTTCGTTCCCTCTCCAATCGCTGCTGCCCGGTAATATCCTCTATAATGACCACATAGCCACCTGATGGGTCCTTAAATGGGCTTGTAAATATTTTAAATGATTTGTAATCGGGTGTCTGGCAGATAATGTCGCGTTGTTCATTCGGCTTAATAAAATCCTCTGGCATCCAGGGAAGTAACGTGAGTATGGACTTTTCTGAGGCGCTTGATTTTTCGATTCCGACCATTGCCTCCATTCCCTTATTCCAGTATTTGACTTTCAGCAAGGAATCGATGGTGATAATACCCACGGGAGTACTCTCGATGATGTTTTCAGTGAATTCCTTCAGATACGATAATTCTCGATTAGCCTCTGCAAGTTCATGACGTGAAAGCGTCAGGCTCTGGGCAATTTGCTTCACGGATTCAGAGATTTCTTCTCGCTCTTTCTCAGTTAACACAAATTTGTCTTTAAAAATAATTGTTGCCATAGACCACCCTATAGCGCCAGAAAGCACCTTTTCTGCTTCGCCGCGTAGTTCCGAGAGGTTTTTTGGAGTGAGATCCTCTTTCCTCTTTTTTTTGCGAAACAAAAAGTCCTCAATCACATCTCTTGCCTGTTGCCTGCCAAGATACTGTGCAAGGATATCCTCAACATCATTGTAAGTATATGATCCACTGGAGCCCAGTCCCTTCACTTTTTCATAAGACTCGACGAACAGTAGTGATTGTATCTCCTCTTCCCTTGACCGTTTGGTGAGAAGTGAAATCCCAACGTACAATCCCAAGTTGAAAAACATACTCCAGAAGAGGGCATGCCCCCACTTCCCCAGTCCTTTTATTCCAAAGAGATTATTCGGATCGAATATCTCTGAGGTGATCAAACGTTGTATTATGCCCTCATTGTGTAAAATCCCTGCCCTGATCAGAGCAGGCATGATGAGGGTATAGGATAAGATAGCAAAACCGGCAATAAGGCCGGCGATGGCTCCTTTTTTATTGCCACCCTTCCAGTAAAGGCCGAGCAGGAATGCAGGAGCAAAGAGCGTCACCGCTTCAAATGATTTGAGCCCCATATCTACAAGACTGTTGAATTCACCGATCAGATGGGTGAAGAGATACCCTGAGAGAACAACTCCAAGAATCACCAATCGTTTTATATTTAGAATAATGATCGGGAATCTTGGATCTTCCCGGAATCTAATAAGTGGGGGCATGAATATACTGTTCATGACCATGGTGCTAAGGGCGAGAGACTCAACGATCACCATGCTTGTCGCTGCAGAAAAACCACCTATGAACGCTAAAAGGGAGAGGTATTTCGCTCCGCCATGTAGTGGTAAGGTAAGGACGAAATAGTCAGCCTCTTTCTCAGCGCCTCCGAGAAGTAGTCCACCAAAGGCGATAGGGATCACAAAAATATTTATCATGAAGAGGTACAGTGGAAAGAGCCAGGCAGCTTTTGCGATATGGGCTTCGTCATAATTTTCTACAACGGCCATATGAAATTGTCGGGGTAAAAACATGATGGCCATCATGGAAAGAAAGAGAATCGCAAACCACTCAGAATAAGGAGTATCAGTCCCGGCTCCTAGATAAAGGAGTTCGGAGTATCCAGATTCCCTGATTCGGGAAAGAATATCGCCAAAACCTTCGAATAACCCGTAAGTTACAAAGAGTCCAACGATAATAAAGGCTAGTAATTTAATTATGGACTCAAAGGCAATCGCAAAGACGAGCCCGCTGTGTCTTTCTGAAAAATCGAGGCGTCGCGCACCAAAGATAATTGCAAACATTCCCAGGAAAAGTGTGACAAAAAGGCCTACTGTCATACCTGCTGTCGTTTTGCCTGATATTATCTCAAAAGTACTGATTATCGCCTTAATTTGCAGGCCAATATACGGTGCTATCCCCGCAACGGCTATCATGGTCACAAGAGCATTGAGGAAGAGGGACTTCCCGTACCGTGAACTGATGAAATCAGATATCGTGGTAATCCCGTTTATCTTGGCAATTTTTACTATTCTTTTGAGAAGGATCACCCATAACGCTGCTATCAGGGTAGGGCCTAAATAAACAGGGAGAAAGGACAGACCAGAGGTTGCCGCCTTACCGACGCTTCCGTAAAAGGTCCAGGACGTACAGTATACTGCAAGTGACAGGGAATAGATGTAAGGGTTGTTGACAATGCTCTTGCCGATCTTCTCCTTTTTATCAGCATAGTATGCGAGAAATAAAAGGAGGGTTAAATAGCAGCAGGTTATTACAAAAAGATTATACGCTTCGTACATGACGGTGCCTAAGTCTTTTTAAAGCCAGTAGTTTTTGAGACAATAAATGCGACTGAGATTATGAATGCGAGCCAGAATAGAAACAGATATGCTACCAACTCTGAGCGGAATATCTCTAACAGAGGCCAGCTTAGGCCTAATAAGCCAAGGACAAAAATAAAAGTGAGAATTTCAAGGGTTCTCAAGCTCCCCCCCTTCACCCTCTGTGTATAACAGCCCCAGTTTATAATAGATTCTAATTTTATAATACTTATTATTGGTTATTTTCGCTATGTCAACCATCGGCTTAGCATCGAAACGCTATCCTCTGGCTTCAAATGAAAGTGGGAAACACAACTAAAACAAAAAAACCGGCATACCGCTCATGCATCGGCCAATCTCACGTGATATGCGTAACCCTTATCCGAAAACTGATTTATTGAGATGCTAGAGTGACCGCTAAGTTCATGTGGCTAGTCGTAGCTTCGTTGGGCTTCGACATGCCACCTAACACCTGCTAGCCCTTGACAACTACCGAGGCGGTTTCATCAAAGGGGTTCATCCTGATGGCGAGAGAGAAGAGGTATGGGTATATTTTCAAAAGATACTCCATATATTCAAGCCACTCATATACGAGAAGTCCATACGCCCTCTTAATATCGTGGGCAAGATGGTCGTAATCGGTGTCGGGGAGCCCTGCAAGGTCAGCCCTTGCCGTGAGCTCTTCCTTGACGTGGATCACAGCCCTGAGGAGTTCACTGAAAGTCTCGTGCTCTGTTAGATAAGGGTTCTCGAATATACGAAGGAAGAAGTCCGTCTTGCCCTGCAGGAATTCGCGCATTCTTTCGAGATCGTCGGGAGCTACCACTAGAGCGCTATCGTAAACCCTTACCGCGTCCCGGGCTCTCTGGAACTCTTTGTGCGACCACGTACCGTCGATCAGTAGTATCCCCCTGATATCGCCAACCCTTGAGTCGCAGCGCGCTATTGTCGTCAACAACTGTGTGCCTACTTCACTGAAAAAAATGCCTACCATCATATTAAGTTTCTCACGTCTGAACTGCTGCACCTTCCTGCTGAACACTAAACCGGTCGCATTTGCCACGACGGCTGAGAATGTTCCCACGCCAAGGATTATGATTAACATTGCGAGGATCCTTCCAGCGCCTGACTTCGGTGTGATGTCGCCGTAGCCAACCGTTGTCACCGTCACGACACTGAAGTATAGGGCATCAGCAAACGACATGCCCTCGGTGATCATAAAGCCCCCTATGCCGAGAGCCATGACCAAGGTGAAGACGGCAGCGATGATTCTTAGACTATGCGTCGATTTTTCCATGCGTTCACGATCCAGATTTACTTTACGTCTTCCTGGTAGTTTCTGACAACATCGTCTACATTGGCTCGAGATAGGATTATCGATAAGAAAGCGAAAAGTCTACTCCTGCGAGATGACGTTTGATGAGTATTACAAAAAGAAATCGCTCCCATATATTATATGCTAAGGATAAAGATCAACTAGGGCAGCGTTGTATTTTTTAAAATTCTGTATAAAATGAATGAGAATGGAAGATTTTTTTTTTTTTTTTATTTTTTTTTTTTTTTTTTTTTTTTTTTTTTTTCCCTCTCTCTCTCTCCCTCTCCCTCTTCCCCCTCTTCCTCCCCCCTCTCCCCCCCCCCCCCCCCCCCCTCCCCCCCCCCCCCCCCCCCAACTGAAGCGGAAAAAGTCTGGTCTGAAGTCAAGACTGCTTGCCAAGAAGCGATATCGAGGTTCAAATGAGCGGGATTGGTGATCGCTTCCATCAAGGAGAACGTAGTCTTATAAAAAAGGAGGAGTGATATGATTACGATTTTGATCATCATCCTGATTTTGATGCTGCTGGGCGCACTGCCAACATGGCCCCACAGCCGGCAATGGGGATACTACCCGAGCGGAGGGCTGGGCTTGGTCCTGCTGATTCTGATCATCCTTTTGCTGCTGGGTCGGCTTTAGAGAGTTGTGCAGGCGGGTTGGGGGGCCATATCTCAGAAAGGCGATCAGAACCGCGAATTCCATTTTCCAAAGGTCTTTGAGAAATGCTTCAGTTACAAGTGAACGAGGGAAACTGAAAGGAGGAAAAATCGATGAATAGTGACACACTGCAGGACAGGTTGAAACAATTAAGGGCGGCTGTAAAACAGCGATGGGGAGTACTCACTGACAAAGATCTCGATACGGTTGACGTGAAACTGGCCAAACTGCCGGGCCTTCTGCAGGAGAAATATGGGTATACGGGAGAGCAAGCTAAAAAAGAGATCAAGCTATTTTGCAGCGACTTGCAAGCAAAGGGACAAAATATCGTTGAATTAGTGGAAGAGACCTTAACAAACGAGACTCCGGAGCAAGAGGCCCATGTTAAGTAAGTAACACGGCACTGAGTTGAGATCTCGAAACCGGGCTTGAATGCTGTCGTTAATGGGGCACAAGGAAATTATAAAAGGAGAATACTATGCCATTGATTCAATTAGTGATTGTTTTAGTAGTCGTTGGGGTGGTTCTCTGGGTGATTAACAGCTACATCCCGATGCAGGCTACCATAAAGAAAATCTTGAATGTGGTAGTAATTATTGCAGTGATTGTCTGGCTATTGAATGTCTTCGGACTGATAGGAAACCTCTCAACTATCCGTATCGGGAAGTGAAGAGTCGGAAATTATTCGAAAAAGAGTTTTTTTTTTTTTTTTTTTTTTTTGAAGATGAAAAGTGGTATTTTAATTTCAATAGGAGGATGCTATGAGAAGAATGCTTCTGTTAATTCTTGCCGCGATTATGTTGATCGCATGTTGTAGCTGTATCGCGGAAGTTGATCGCGGAGGATATGGGGATCGTGATCGCGGCGGGTATGGAGATCGCGATCAAGGTGGACACGGAGAAGGACACGGAGAAGAGCACGGAGAACATGAGGGTCGCTACTAGGATGTGCCACAGTGGGCTCGTAAATACGGAAAACGACCAACGACCTGCGATCGGAGCTGAACATGAACCAACCGGATCGATAAAATTGGGAAGAGAAAACAATAAACTAACACTGTGAGCAAGCAGCTTGACATAGAAGCCATCGTCAATGCAAAGGGTGTAACTTTTCGAGTATGAGCATTCAATGCTGAAAAAGTCTGTGTGATCGGAACCTTCAATGACTGGAACGAGACCGCAACCTCTTTATTCGGAGAAAAGAACGGTTACTGGTCGACTGAGGTGTCAGAGGCCAAAGCAGGAGATGAGTACAGATACTTGCTCCACGGGCTAAAGGGCCCCCTTTCTCGCATTGACCCATATGCCAGAAAAGTTACAAACGCAACTGGCAACGGAATTATCTATGATCCCAAGGCGTTCGACTGGGGCAATAACAACTTCCACATGGCCACAGGCGATGAGCTTGTCATTTACGAGATGCATATCGGCACATTTAATGTTAAAGAAGAGGGGCAGCCGGGCACGTTTGACAGTGCCATTGAAAAACTACCCTATCTTCAACAACTGGGTATCAATGCAGTAGAAGTGATGCCGATCGCGGAGTTTTCAGTGACTTTTCGTGGGGCTACAATCCGTGTCATCCCTTTGCTGTTGAAAGTGTTTATGGTGGGCCGGATGCCTTTAAGCGATTGGTTAGAGCAGCCCACGAGCATGGTATTGCCGTCATTGTGGATGGGTTTACAATCACTTAGGCCCCGGCGATCTTGATTTGTGGCAGTTTGACGGTTGGGGTGAAAATGAGAAGGGGGGAATTTACTTTTACAATGATCGATGCGCTCACCGCCCTGGGGTGACACGCGCCCGGATTATAGTCGGGGCGAAGTGCGCCAATACCTACGCGATAACGCTCTGATGTGGTTTGAGGATTACCACGCCGAGGCTGACGATGAGACATGATTACCTATATCTTAAGCATAGACGGTAATTTAGAGGACCGTGCTAATGATATTCCCGAAGGCTGGTTAAGCAGTGGATCAACGAAGAAATCCAACGGTTGTATCCAGGCAAAATAAGCATCGGAGAAAGTAGAGGAATAACCCTGGGTAGTTAAAGATGTAGGAGCTGGCGGCGCAGGCTTCAATGCGCAATGGGATGCCGAATTTGTTCATCCCGTTCGCCAGGCCGTCATCTCCCGTGATGATAAAGTCCGCGATTTGGTGCAGTCAGAACAGCGATCGAACATCGCTACGATTTAGATGTTTTCCGGCGGATTATTTATACTGAGTCGCACGACGAGATTGCCAATGGTCGGGCCCGCGTGCCGGAGGAAATATGGCCGGGTAAAGTGGACAGTTGGTTTTCTAAGAAACGTTCCACTTTGGGCGCCGCTATTGTCCTTACTTCGCCAGACATCCCGATGATTTTTCAGGGGCAAGAGCTATTGGAAGATCGCTGGTTTCAGGACAAAATTCCAATTGATTGGTCTCGAACTGAGGCCGAAAACGGTATTTTAGACATGTAACGGGATCTGATCTCCTTGCGGCGCAACCGATCGGGTGTGACACGGGGTTAGTGCGGTCAAAACATCCTCAACTATCATTATAACAGAGAGGAAAAGCTCATCGCTTTCCATCGCTAGGACAAACAAAGCCCAACTGATAGTGTAGTTGTTGTAGTTAATATAACAAATGAAAATCGCGATGATTATGTTATCAGATTTCCGCGTGCCGGATTGTGGAAAACGCGCTTCAACAGTGACTCATACAACTATGGCCCGAATTTTTACAATCATCCCACCCCTGACGTCGAAACCATTGAAGAAGCGCGCGATGACTTCCCTACTCAGGAAAAGGCATCGGGCCGTATACAGTGTAATATTCTCTCAAATAAAAGACCAACAAGGTAAGGTAGAATTTATATGTCATACTTAACTCGTACTACGTGTCTTGCAAATTTCTAATTAAATAGAGAAAGATTTGGAGGCCGCAATGGACAATAAAGGAAAACGTGCGGTCAAACCTCCGGCACTAGTGATCCTTGCGAGCTTTGTCATCGTGGTGGCGGGAATGAAGGCAGCCAGCTCACTTCTGGTTCCCTTTTTTGTTGCGGTGTTCATTGCGGTTATTTGCACTCCACCGTTGTTCTGGTTACAAAATAAGGGATTACCGAGAGTGCTGGCACTTATTTTCATCTTGGTGGCCGTCCTGGTTATAGGATTACTTTTTGGAGTATTGATAAGTCCTTCGCTGAATAATTTCTTGAGCTCGCTTCCCGACTATCAAGAACGATTATCTACCTATATTGCCACTTCAATAGGCTGGTTGCGCGAAAAGGGCGTTAATATTCCGGAAGGAGAGATGATCGGTATTCTGCATCCGGGGTGGGTGATGAGCCTGGCGGGGAATATATTATCAACCCTGAGCAGTGTCCTCGCAGATGCGTTTCTGATCCTGCTTACGGTCGTGTTCATCCTTCTGGAGGTAGAAGATTTTCCAAAGAAATTACGAGCTGTGGTAAAAAAACCGGAGAAGGCGCTAGCTACTATCGATAAATTCAGTCAGAGTGCTAAGCGCTATTTGGTCATTAAAACCTTGATCAGCTCCGCCATTGGCGTTGTGATCTGGGGTTGGCTCTTTATCCTTGGGGTCGATTATCCAGTGCTTTGGGGCATGCTCTCGTTTTTGCTGAACTATATACCTAATATTGGCTCAATCATTGCTGCCCTGCCTGTCGCCCTCCTTGCCCTCGTGCAGTTAGGGGAGGTAACCGCCCTGCTAACAGTACTTGGCTTTGTCATTGTGCATATTTTTGTAGGCAACATCATAGAGCCGAAACTGATGGGCAAAGGCCTGAGTTTGTCAACGCTGGTTGTCTTCCTTTCATTGGTCTTCTGGGGATGGATTCTGGGACCGATTGGCATGATCCTCTCGGTGCCCATGACCAGTCTTGTCAAGATCGCGCTGGAAAGTTATGAAGACACACGGGGGCTCGCTATCATGCTGAGCGATATCGGAGATTAAGCGGATAGATATGTACACACTGTTAGGAGTTCTATTCCAGGCGTTTCTATCATAAAATGGCGAGTCAGATGAATCAGATGCGTAAGGGTCGTACCCTCACGAAAATCTTCCTCTTGATGGTCCTCTCTGCGATTCTCTTTTCAGCCTGCTCCTCGTATGCTGTCGAACCTCGCCAGGGGCACGACATCCTGCTTGACACCTATAACAGGGTCGAGGCCAAACTGGAGAGAACCAGCTTCGGGTTCCCTCTCTACCTGGAGTCTTCTGATCAGGATGGCAGAGTGCATGTGGATGTCTACGGAATCTTCCATCATCCCTTCAGGAACGTTCTGAATGTGCTCAAAATTCCAGCTAACTGGTGCGATATCGTATCGCTCCATCCCAATGTCAAGGCGTGCACCTACAGGGATATGTCCGGCGCGTGGGGGCTGACCTTTTACTTCGGTCGAAAAGTCTACGAATCCCCGGCAGACACATATAATTTTATCTTTTATTGCCGGAACGTTGAACAACAGCCGAACTATATGGATATTGTTCTTAATGCAGATGAAGGCCCTCTCGGCACAAAGAACCACAAGATGAGGTTTGAGGCCATACCACTTGACGGCGGTACCACCTTTGTCCGTGTCAGTTATACTTACAACTATGGTATTTCTCTTCGTTTAGCGGAAAAGATCTACTTTGCAACACTCGGCCTGGGAAAGGTGGGATTCACGGTGAGCGGAACGGATAGCAGCGGCAATCCCGTCTATATCGGCGGTCCCCGTGGAGCACTCGAGCGCAACGCTGTCCGGTACTATTTTGCGATCCAGTCCTTTATGGACGTGTTGCACTATGCCGAAGAAAGTCGTTTCAGCATGAGGCTTAGCAGCTGGTATGATCTTACAAGCCGTTACCGAAAACAGCTCTTCGATCTGGAAAAGAATGACTACCTCAGATTCAAGACAGAGGAGCATAAGAACCAGGTGGCGCTCCAGATGCTAATCGGGACGGCGCTTCGCTGAGTGACTGGACGCTCAACCCTGCGGAGCTGCGCAGGGCATCAAAGAGGCACATTAAGCACAATCCAGAACGAGCCACAAGAACAAAGCTGCTCACAATAGGTCCCGAGGGCCGGTAATGATATATGGAATAAGCTGAACGCTGAATTAAATTGAGACAGGGCGAGTTTGCTGAGATGTGGAGAATGAGATCATTTCTTGAAAAAATTATAACATGAGGATCATAAAGCCCTTCTTTTTGTTCATTCTGTCGATTATCATCTTCGGTCTTGGCACTGGATGTGCGAGCTTGCCGCAGGTGTCTGAAATGATGGAAGGGGCCACTGCCCAGGAATCGCCTCAAATCGTTTCTGCCAAAGGACTGTTATCTCCCGAAAAAAGCAAGGCGATTGTGGAACGGCTGAAGGGATCAGTCGAGCCGACGGATCTCCTGGAACGCCAAAGTGCCGTAATAGAAACGGTGAGCGACAGCCCGCTGACAAAGGGCAATAAAGTCACGCTGCTCGTCGATGGTCAGGCGACATACGCCGCCATGTTCAAAGCAATACAGAATGCCAAAGACCATGTCAACTTTGAAACCTTTATCATTGAAAGTGATGAAATGGGTCGCAAGTTTGCTGATTTGTTGCTGCAAAAACAGGCCGAAGGCGTTCAGGTAAATCTCATTTATGACAGTGTGGGCAGCTCTAAGACGACTGCTTCTTTTTTCGAACGCCTGCGGGACGGGGGGATTCAGGTTGTCGAATTCAACCAGATAAATCCACTGAAGGCCCATGGGAAATGGGGCATCATTCAGCGAGATCACCGCAAGATTTTGATCATCGACGGCAAGGTCGCTTTTACAGGGGGTGTCAACATCAGTGCGGTTTATTCGAGCTCACCATTCCGGAGGGAACAGCAAGAAAAGACGCCGATACCTTGGCGTGACACAGATGTTCAAATTGAAGGCCCGGCTGTGGCTGAGTTGCAGCAACTCTTTATAGCGACATGGCTGAAACAGAAGGGGCCGGACCTCTCAGACCAGAAATATTTCCCTAAGCTGAAGGATGTGGGAAATGATCTGGTGCAGATCGTTGGCAGCACTCCGGGGCAGACCTACAGGCTCACCTTTATAGTGTATGTGTCCGCCATTACTTTTGCAGAGCATTCGGTCCATCTGACGAATGCCTATTTTATCCCCGATGACCAGATACGAAAGGCTTTCACTGATGCTGCCAGACGCGGTGTTGACGTAAGGATTATTGTTCCCTCAATCACCGATTCTTGGTTCGCATTAAATGCACAGCGGCATAATTATTCGGAGCTTTTGAAGGCGGGGGTGAAGGTTTACGAGCGCCGCAACGCCCTGCTGCATGCAAAAACAGCGGTAATTGACGAGGTCTGGTCGACAGTCGGCTCTACTAACATGGACTACTGGAGCTTTTTAAGCAATGACGAGGTGAATGCGGTTATTATGAGCCGCGAGTTTGCTGTTGAAATGGAAAAAATGTTTGCTAAAGATATTGCGGAGTCCGACGAAATTCAATGGGAAGATTGGCAAGGAAGACCCCTGGTACCAAGGATCAAGGAATGGCTTGCGCATTTATTTCTCCAATGGTTGTAGAATTCGGCCCAAGACTGTTGAATAACTCTTTTTGTTGAAACTCTTTTCTGTCGATTTGTTGCCGGCTCATACTGCTTGAAGTTCATCTATTGCACAATGCCATTACACGACGAGCAAATATAAATATAATTAAATAATGATGCGCTTATTAAGGAGTTAAGGAGATGGGAATGGAAAGAAAAAAAGTTCTGATGATCGCAGGCGTTGTCGTCGCCCTGATCGTCATCTCTGCCATTATCGTTATCTTGTTATTCGATATCAATGCCTACAAGCCCCGCATTGAAACTGCAGCATCCCAGGTGACCGGTCTGAATGTCAAGGTCAATGGGAAGATGGGGCTCTCTTTCTTTCCTTTTGGTGTGTCAGCTAATGATGTCCATATCGCCGGTGGGGGAGACGAAATCGTTTCCCTCGAAAACCTCAAGCTAGGGATGGAATTGATCCCTCTGCTGAAGAATCAACTCAAAGTCACGGGCTGCGAGCTTGTCAACCCAACTATTACCATCGTGAAAGACACCGAAGGAAAATATAATTTCGAATTGAAAAAGAAACCGACTGAAGAGGGGCAGGGAGCAGCTTTCAGTTTGAATAAACTCCGGCTGTCCCAGGGGACACTAGTCTATCTTGATAAGAAGACAGGTGAAAAGACTGAATTCAAAGATTTCAATCTTGATATCAAGGATCTCTTGATATCCGATACCTCAGGGGACATCATAAAGAACATCTCGTTTACTGGAAGCCTGGACTGCAAGGAGGTACTGCAAAAAGATTTCAGGATCGAGAATCTCAAAGCTCCAGTGAAAGTGGTCAGGGGAATATATAATTTAGAACCTCTCGCCCTCGGGACGCTTGTCTATTTTGATAAGAAGGCTGGTGATAAGACCGAGTTGAAAGAAATCAATGTGTCAATCAAGGATCTCTCCGTGGTGGATACCTCAGGAGTTATTATAAGGAACATCTCATTCACGGGAACCATCGACTGCAAAGAGGTGCGTAAAAAAGACCTCAAAATCGATAATGTCAAGAGTCCTGTAAAAGTGGAGAAGGGAGTAATCTCCCTCATACCGCTGACCATGGATATTTTCGGTGCGAAGGGAGAAGGAGATGCCATAGCAGACAAGTCGGAAGACGATGCCGTGTATAAAATCAATCTAAAGGTATCGAAGCTGGACTTCGCAAAACTTGAAGAGTCCTTCGGCTCAAAAAAGGTGATCGGCGGAAAGGGTGATCTGGACGCTTCCTTGACGATGAAAGAGAAAGGGAATCGCAATATATTGAGCAGCATGGACGGGACTTTTGCTCTCCGGGGAAATAATCTCGTCATTTATACCATGGACCTCGACAAGGTCCTTTCGGCCTATGAGACAAGTCAAAAGTTCAACCTCGTCGACCTCGGCACTTTATTCATAGCTGGCCCTCTCAGTAGTGTTGCGCTCATTGGTAGTGTTGCACTCAAGGGTTACCGTTATGGGAATATATATAACCAGACTCAGGGAGGGCAGGGTGTCATCACACAGTTCACCTCCCACTGGAAGATCAAGGACGGTGTGGCGGACGCTACGGACTGCGCTCTTGCTACACACCACAACAGAGTTGCCCTGAAGGGCAAACTTAATATTGTCAATGAGCGATATGACAATGTTATTGTGGCGCTTCTTGATGAAAAGGGATGCGCAAAATTCAAACAAGGCATCAGCGGTTCCTTCGGAAATCCCCAGGTCGGTGCGGTGAACGCGGTCGAGTCTCTTGCTGGTCCGGTTGTCAATCTTTACAGGAAGGCAAAACGCATTGTTCAGGGCGGCAAATGTGAGGTCTTTTATAACGGTTCTGTGCTGCAACCCTGAGTCATTTCGGGACGCATGCCGTTCTGACGATTAAAGCTATGCATTAAACAAATCCTTGCGATCAGTAAGGCCCTCTCGCTCTAGTGATGTCCTGCATATTAAGCATAACTACGAGCTCGCACAGCTTTCGGTATCACTCAGACAGCGGCTGTCTGGAGAGATATGCGCAATCCCCACCGCAGCATCGAGATGTTGCCTTGAAAGGGGAAAAGGGTTCCGACAGTTCATGTTCCGATAATAAAGATTTTGGTGCATATTAGAGTCTCATTCAGCGCTGTCTGAGCCTTTTACATAAGAAAGTGGCACTGTGGCCGATTAAAAAGCAAAATATGTGCTCATTTTTTATTCAACACTTCTCTCACTTTCCTTAAGAGCGCCTTTGGCGACCACGGTTTCATAATTAATTCCAATTCTTTATCGCACGTATCAGTGCCAACGATTTTATCAGCGGTGTATCCGCTTGCAAAAAAAGATTTGATGTCAGGTTTTATTTTCTTTATTTCATTATCGACTTGTATCCCGCTCTTTTTTGGCATTATCATATCGAGGATGACAAGTTGAATCTCATCTTTGTGGGTCATAAATTTGCTTATCGCGTCCTCTCCATCTTCAGCTAGGATTACATGGTAACCATGCTGCTTAAGAATGATTTCAGCAAGCGTCCTTAATTTCTTGTCATCTTCAGCTACAAGTATTGTCTCAGACCCAGCAAGGACAAGAGATTCCGCAGTCCTCATCTCATAAGTTTCTGTTCCCTGTCTATGTATCGGAAGATAAATGTTAAAGTTGCTGCCCTTGCCGGGTGCACTCGTAACGTTTAGATACCCGTTGTGCTGATCAATTATGCTATAGACCATAGCAAGTCCGAGGCCTGTACCTTTGCCTATGTCTTTTGTAGTGAAGAAAGGATCAAATATCTTCCCGATCTCCTCTGTTGTCATACCCTCGCCTGTGTCGGATACTGAAATATGCACAAACATACCAGGCTGAGCATCCGGATGCGCTAGAATGAAGTTTTCATCATTACTTTCAACCAATCGTGTGCTTATAGTGAAACACCCGCCATTAGGCATGGCGTCCTTAGCATTTGTCGCGAGGTTCATCAGTACTTGATCAATTTGCACCGAATCAGCATTGATGACAATTTCATCAGGAGCTAGCGGAGTACTTATTTCAATATCATCGCCTATGAGTCTAGAGACAAATGTTGCAAATCTGCTGATAATATCATTAATTTTGACAGGCTTGAGATTGAGAATTTGCTTTCTGCTGAATGCAAGAAGGCTACGCGTAAGTTGTGCTGCTCGATCCGCAGCTTCAAGTATCTGTTCAACACTGGACGCCATCGGATCATTGTCATTTAATTTAGATCGCACGATATGACCATACCCCATTATTGTGGTGAGGATATTATTGAAGTCATGTGCGATGCCTCCTGCGAGGATACCTACAGCCTCCATCTTCTGTGCCTGTCTGAGTTGGGCCTCCAGGCTTCTGTGGGCTGTGATATCGATTCCAATGCTAGCCATCCCGGCAATCTTCCCTTCCAAGTCATGAAGCACCGTGTTGTTCCAAGATATTAAGAGTTCTTTCCCCGTACGCGTAACAATAAGACTCTCATCATGTAAATTGACCTTTTCTCCTCTGATAACTGAAGAGAAGATAGTGTTCATATGTTCTTTTTCCTCTTGAGGGATTAAGAGGTTTTGCCAGTTTTGTCCGAATACTTCCTTTTTTCCCCAGCCGGTTAGATTCAGCAAGTAATCATTGCAGAATGTCATATTGCCATCGCGATCAAGCAAAATCGCCACAAGTTGGATAGTCTCTAGTAAATTTCTAAATGTCTTTTCCGCAACGCGGCGTGCTTCTTCAGTCCTTGTGCGCTCTGTGATGTCCTGCACGACGCCAAACACAATCCTATTCGCGGAATCATATTCAGCTAGTGACTGGATATCGATTATTCTCCCATCGGCTGGCCTTCGTATCTTGAATTCGACGTTATAAGGTTTGCCCTTCTCAATTAGCTCGGTTAATGCAATATCAAGCATAGTGCGATACTCAGGGAGAGGGATTGCCTGCACATCGGGAATTTGCCATTCACTACCTTTAAGACCGTAGATAGTTTTGGCTCCATCGGAAGCGAGAACTACTTTGTCATCCATGAGGAATTCCCAATTGCCAAAATTGGCCACCTCTTCAGCCCTACGGAGACGACGTTCGCTCTTCAGCAGTAACTCCTCTGCATGTTTGCGGTCCGTGATATCTCGGCTGTTGATGACGACTCCTGATATTCCCACGTTGGGGGGGAGCATCTTGCCCACTGACTCGAAATGACGCCAGGAGCCGTCTTTTGCGCGGAAACGATATTCTGCAGATCTTGAAGCTCCCGGATGACTTACTCCAAAATTGAAGGCATCCATGACCGCCGCCAGGTCTTCATGATTAATGTAATCAAAAGCACTTTTCCCGATCAGTTCTTCAGGCTTATATCCCAATACCTGTTCAAGGTTGGGGCTTTGATACAGATATAACCCATCTGCATCCAAAACTGTAATGATGTCAAGGGAGTTTTCAATCAGTGAGCGAAAAAATGTCTCGCCACAGAGTGGGTACACTTGCTGAGGACTTCCCTTTGCAGTTGTTGCATGAGGTCCAGAGTGATGTTGTTGCAAATCTCTCATTTCGAGGAGCGATTCTTCTTTAGTTTTATTGTCGTCTTCCATTCAGATGCCTCATCTCAGCAATTTCTATCAATGCCATCGTAATAATATAGGTTAGGCGTGAATAGATGGAGAAGTAAAAAGCACTTCAGGGACTCTATTATTCTACGCTTTCCCAGTCGCTTTTACTCCAATTTAATCTATTCTACTCGTAAGCGTCAATCTCAGCCCATACGTGTTTGCTGCGGTTCGATGCGATTGGACAATCATGCGACACAGTAAAATGCGTGCAGGCACCATGATAAATATTATTACTCTATCTCTTTTTGACACTGCCGTATTGATTGCCATTTTTTTGGAAAGACAAAGCATTAAGCGATAAGCACTGCAATAGGCGGAGCAAAAAAACAAGCCCTTCACTCTACTGGAGCATGCAATCTCTTTGCATCATGCGGCACTGCCTCAGCATATCAACGGAAAGTGAATATCTTCTCGAATTCGATCCCCTAGAGGCTTTTGACAATTATTATTTGAACTAATGGCTGCTCATTACGACTGCTAGGCGTATGTCAGGAGGGAGGAAAGCAACGCTATGACTTTCACGGTAGTTCTTGAGTGCTATGCAACTACATGGGAATAGACCTACTGACAGACTATCATGTTTGTAATTCTTTGTCATTGGTAAAATCGGCATCATGTGAGAAGAGCCAGATGAGAAGCGGATGTTTTAAGAAGTGACTTCTTGTGTTGCATTTTGTAATTATCTTCATCATAATTGCAACGATAAAATCTATTTGACATATCGAAAGACAAAGAGCTATTTTTTTATGTTTGACTAACGGTGCTGAGATTAAAAAGCAACTGATAATAAATATCTTTCTTTTTTGAACCTTCTCTGGAGCAGCATGGAGGAATGATCTGGGTAGAGCCGAGTATGGGGTCAACGTTATATTTCACAATACCTGCGCAAAGGGAGCAAAAAAAATCATGAATAACGAACAGCCTATCGAAATCCTACTGGTGGAGGACAATCCCGGAGATGTACGCCTGACGATAGAGGTCCTCAAGGAAGCCAAGGTTCGTAACAATATGTGCACTGTCAACGATGGTGTTACGGCACTGGCCTATCTCAGGCGTGAAGGGGATTACGCTGAGGCATCCCGACCGGACCTCATACTGCTTGACCTGAACTTGCCGAAGAAAGACGGAAGGGAGGTGCTGGCAGAGATAAAGGCGGACCCCAACCTGAGACGTATCCCCGTAGTAGTTCTTTCGGTATCCAAGGACGAGGAAGACATACTTAAGTCCTACGACCTGTATGCAAACTGTTACATCACTAAGCCGATAAACCTGGAGGAGTTTATTACGGTTGTGAAATCTATCGAGGGATTCTGGCTGACCATCGTCAAGTTGCCACCGGACGTCAAGAGATGAGCAATATTACTTTATTCACCCGAATGAAGTGAGGATTGTAGTTTCCCCGACCGGCCACAACATTACTCAAATCCTTTCTGTAATCCGTATTTTTGATAAGCTGATAAGAAGAGAAGAGTACAACTAATAATTCGCAGTAAATCCTCAATCGATAATAATCAAATGTGCCTGCAAGTCGGGTGCTTACCCGAGGGAAGATCGAAATTTATTTAAATATGTAGGATAGTTCCCTACGTCTAAATCAGAATACTTCCGACGCAAAAAATAGATAAATGCTTATATGGGGCCAGATACTTAAAGTATATATTAATTTATAACGTGACTAATTTAAGCGCTCATTCGCGCTCACTATTTCTTGCCTGAATGTAAAGGAGGTGATGCATATGGCAACCGTAATGAAAAAGATCGAATGCCCGGCGCCCTGCAATTTCAGTGTAAAGAGCCATGATGAAAAGGAAATTATTGAGCTTGCGATGCAGCACGCGCAAAAGAAGCACAACATGAAAATCTCGGAAAAAGAAGTAAAGGAAATGATAAAGCCTGCCTGAACTGAAAGGGAGAGTAAACGGCACGGTTACTCTCCCTTTTTTATTATTTGACAGATGTCCGTGTGAGTTACCAGAAAAAATAGAGATCCAAGACTTCTTCATGTCGTTTCTGTAGTCAACGCATGTTGAAGACCGCTAAACCAGTTGATGTATTAGGTAAGTAGTCTGTAAGGCGCAACCGCATGAGATTTACACCGAGTCTGACTAACCCTTGCAGGAGAGTCGAGCTCTGTATATATTAATATCATGTTTGCTCGTAAAACCTTTCTTTTTAAAGTCTCTGGAGAAGCGGGAAAGCCTTCAGTAAATAGCCGATCCCATATTATAATACTGTCCTTAATAGCTACTGTTAATATATTGCGTCACAGTGCTACAGATATTATCCATGCCCGAATGCAAGAATGACTCATGACCAATGAGATAAAGCAAAACTGGGCGAAAGACGGATCTCCTGGCCCAACTAACTCACGGTATGATCTGAGACGGCTGGCGTGGCTACCGATCCCACTTTTGCTTGTGAGCATCGCCGCGCTGTGGGCCGCGGATCTGCGAACACCTTATGAGTCACTATATCTACTGACGGGTCTGAACTTCGTCTTCGTAGTGGTTACATCCCTGTGCATCTCCTTTCTAATTGGCCGGAGCTTTTTGGTCAGTGGAATGCCCGGACTGCTGATGCTTTGCTGCGGTACTGTGTGCTGGGGCGCCGCGGGAATCACGGGGATCGCCGCCGGCCTCATGATGGGAGCCGGCCAACTCGACATCAACACCTTCATCACGATTCACAACGTCTGTGTTTGGTTGTCGGCCCTGTGTCATTTAGTGGGAGCTGTCATCTCGCTGCAGTCGAGGTGGACCGTCATTGATACGCGAAACCTGTGGCTAGCGGCAGGTTTCGGAGTCACCCTGGGTACGGTTTGGTTGGTCACTCAGTCAGCATTGGCAAGCTGGATGCCGCCCTTTTTTGTTCAGGGGCAGGGTGGGACACTTGTGAGAACATTTGTGCTAGGCTCGGCCATGATCATGTTCACCCTCACTGCCGTCCTGTTGTGGGCGGCTAACCGCCACTCTCTATCTCCGTTTATATACTGGTATGCGCTCGCTTTGCTGCTGATCGCGGCCGGGCTGCTCGGCATTCTGATTGAGTCAGTCCACGCCAACATGCTAAGTTGGGCGGGGCGTATAGGACAGTTCCTCGGCGGGGCCTATATGTTCATTGCTGCTATTGCTTCCATGCGCGAGTCAGGCGTTCAAGTGATAACGCTGGGACAGGCGCTGACCGAGGCGCGGTATCGATATGGCGTTGCCATCGCGAGCGTTATCGCTGCCGCCGTTGTGCGGTTAGTCTTCTTGCAGGCACTGGGAATGCGCAACTCCTATTTGACATTCTATCCCGCCGTGATGTTGGCTGCGCTTTACGGAGGCCTGCAGTCAGGGCTGTTGGCAACCGCATTCTCTGCTTTATTGGTCGATTATCTTTGGATTGAGCCAGTGGGGCAATTGTCTATCGGGCATCCTGCCGATTGGCTTGGTATGGCGGTCTTCCTGATGAGTTGCATGATCATCACGTTCATTACTGAGGCCATGCATCGTGCCAAGGCTCGTGCTAGCAAGGCAGAGGCTGAGACCGAACTTACCAATGAGCGCAAGCAAGCAAAGGAAGCGTTGCGGGAGAGCCAGCGACAAAACGAGTTCCTTGGAAATATTCTCGAGCACTCGAGCCAACCTTTTGGCGTAGGATATCCGGACGGGCGTCTTGGGCTTGTTAATAGAGCTTTTGAGCGACTGACAGGGTACAATGGGACGGAACTCCGATTGATGGACTGGGTAACAACCCTCACTCCGCCCGAATGGCAGAAACGTGAACATGAGAAGCTGGATGAGCTGCTCCACACGGGTCAACCAGTTCGGTACGAGAAGGAGTATATCAGGAAGGATGGCAGCCGGGTGCCAATCGAGCTGCTGGTCCACCTCAAAATGGATTCCCTCGGGAAGCCTGAGTATTTCTATTCGTTTATCACCGACATCACTGAACGCAAACAGACCGAGCAAGCCCAGCGCGAGAGCGAACGACGTCTCGCCGAGATCGTTGAGCGATCACCGTCATTCGTATGTATTCTGCGAGGTCCGGACCACGTCTTCGAACTTGCAAACGACAAATATTTCCAGATTATAGGGCGACGCAACATCATCGGCAAGAAGCTTTCGGACGCCCTGCCGGAAATTTCTGCCACTCCTTATCCCCAGATACTGGACCGCGTATTCCAAACCGGTAAGCCTTTTTCTGCAAACGATGTCTCTCTGAAGCTTGCACGTGGTATGAATGGGCAACTGGAAGAAGTTTGGCTTGAGTTTGTTTATCTGCCTTTACGAGAGTCAGACGGATCTGTCTCCGGCATCTTTGTTCACGGCATCGACATAACCGGACGAAAGAAGAGTGAAGAACGGATACGCAAGCTAAATGAAGACCTTGGTGCAAGGAATAAAGAACTTGAGTTTGCCAATAAAGAGATGGAATCATTTGTTTATTCTATATCACACGATCTCCGCGGTCCTCTGCGTGCCATTTCGGGCTTTTCTTCGATGCTTTTTCAAGGTATTGCAGATGATTGTCTCGACGATAAGAGGAGGAACTACCTGAACCGCATCCAACTTGGCGCGTCTAAAATGAGCCGACTCATTGATGACCTTCTGCGTCTTTCACATATATCTCGTCAAGAGATGATACGGACTGAAGTTAATTTGAGCAGTCTTGCCGCAGCCATTATTGCTGAACTGCAAGAGTCCAATGCGGACAGAAAGGTCGATATTAAAATAAAAGAAGGCAGTTCAGCCCTTGCTGACTTGGGGCTGATCAAGATTGTATTATCCAATTTATTGGGCAACGCCTGGAAGTTCACTTCAAAAACAGAGAATGCACAGATCGAGTTTGCAACAGTTGACGAGGGAGGAAAGACAGTTTTTTACGTCAAGGATAATGGTGCAGGGTTTAACCAGGAATACGCCAATAAGATGTTTGCGCCTTTTCACCGGCTTCATAGAAGTGAAGAGTTTGAAGGAACAGGAATTGGTCTTGCAATAGTTGAGCGCATCATCCGTCGTCACGGCGGTAAGATATGGGCTGAAGGCGAAGATAAGAAGGGTGCTACAATTTTATTCAAGTTAGGCTGACGCATGGAGTGATGATGAGCACTATCTTAATTGTAGACGACAATAAGGATGATATCGAGCTCACGGAAATAGCCCTCGATGCAGCACGACCCGAAGTAAAGGTAAAAGTAGCTGTGAGCGGAGAAGACGCTCTTAAGTACTTGCGGGAGGGAGGAGATCTACCGGCACTTATATTGCTCGATTTGAAGATGTGCGGTATGAGTGGAATCGAGACATTGCAAGAGATTCGTGCCGATGCCAGAATCGATAAAATCCCCGTGGTTGTTGTGACCTCATCATCCCTCGAATCTGACGAAAAAGAGGCTTATGCCGCAGGGGCTAACGGTTATCTGCACAAAGCCCTTGACTTAAAACAATTCAGCAAAGATATAACGTCTCTTCTTGATTGCTGGGTTCCCAATTAGTTTCTAAATAGTTCAACTGGAAAATCGAGGCAAGGTCGGACGTTCGTTCCGACTTAGTTCGGAAACATATAACCATGAAATACGTACGCCATCCTTGCATCTCTAACGAAGCAACAAAATCAGGGAAACTCATTTGCTCGCTGTTTTCCTATACATATCGGGGCTGGTAGATTGGTTCTTTTATAACTTTATACAATATCTAAAAAGCCGTGAATATGATATCTGGAATTAATAAGTGTCAACACCCTAACACGCCACTTAACTCGGACGCTGCTAAACGGTACCCCACGCTGGTGAGAACCATATCAGGCTGAGATAAACATGAAATTACTACATGATATTAAATTGTTCCTACTGCCGTTGTTCTTACCTATTTTTTGCTTTCTCGCTTTATACTTCGTCGTCTCGATGGGCTTTAGCTTATTTTCCATTGTCTCGGCATGTTCAGCCTTGCTCAATGCTTTCTTTTCAGCTTTAGCCTCCTTCTGCAGAGAATACGATTTCGCAAGCTCTTTATAATAGAGAGCTTCCATGCCATAAGAAGCAGACGCCATTTCAAATTTCATTCCAACAATCGGGTCATATGGATTTCTATTTTTCTTAATTAGATCTTGGAGTATTTCTATTGCCTTTTCAGGTTTAATCTCCCGGTTGTAAGCCATTGCAAGGTCAAAATTAAGACGCCGAATATTATATAGTTTCATAGCATCGGAATCAGTACTATGAAGCTCTTCTGATATTTTTTCACGTATTGCAACGCTGCCTTTTTCATCGTTTTTCGTACAACTGGAAATGCCCAGACTCATAATGATTATTCCGGCGTAAATTATGAGGGGCCTGATCCGCATCTCATCACTCCTTTATTTGATTTTATTAACGGCGATAATAAAAACGATGCCGCCAACATGACGCATAAATAGCCCTTCAATAAGCCTCCGCTCGACTGTGCCAACTGCGGTTTATCTTCGCCCTTGTATTTCTCCTGTTCACTGTAATAAACACTAGTCTCTGGGATCCCGGCAGTCTTCCGGATCCCCTGCGGCATAAAGGCAGCTTTCAGTCCTCGAGGCCCGATAGAGATCGAAGGCCCGTATTTGCTGATATTCAGCGAGATGCGTGAACATATCTTGAAGCGCCTAGAGAGGCGAAAACAAACCATGTCGTGTTATCCATCAGTCGGACTTATCCTTTTTGCGGCTCCGCAACGTCTTATCTATGATTCCTAAGTCATCAACCATTATTTTTGAAAGTTGGTAGTCTATAGAATCTTCCTTCTTAAAAAGACGAGAATTCTCTTTGAACAATCGAAGTAATGCATTTTTCATCTTAATTTCACGGGATAACACTTTTAGTGCAGCGTTTGCCTGTTTAGATATGGGCTCGTTTCCCCTTAAAGCATTCTCAATTTCCAAGACAGCCGCCTTGAATTGTTCACGGGTGACAACATGCTTGATGTTGAAAATAGCCTTGAGATCACCTTCTGAGATGTGCCACTCTGTTCCGAGTTTGATACCTTTGAGCTTCCCTATATCAAACCAATATGTTAACGTTTGCTCGCTCATCCCTAAAGATTCGTGTAAATCCTTTATCGAAAAAAGCCTCGTATCTCCGTTTTGGTTTATCATGTTTATTTCTCTCTTTTTTATCAGTATGGTCTTCCTGCAATCATACCACCTTTCCGACTAAAGAGAAACAAACCCCCTTAAGTTTAAACTTTATCTGGGCAAGCCGGGTGACTCGCGCGTACCCTCTTTTTGTCAGCCAACAAGGACCATTTAACCAGCTAGATATGTCTTCATTACTTGCCCTTAGACCATGACCGTCTCCCGTTTCAGCCTCTCGACGCCTGGTCTATAATCTTCGACCCATCTTTGGAACTATACGAATTGTGGTAGATATACTCTGCCAATGCCCGAGTATATCCTCAATCCGTTTCCGGCAACCCGAGCGCCTAAAGGTGTCTCTGTTACTTTATCTTCAGAGAGGCTATATCGTCATGTCCGCAGATCTGGTATTTCAGACACTGAACTTAACCAAAAGTCTTCAAAATCATTTCCGTTCATCGGGTGCCAATAACACCTACAACTCATCAAAATCAACTCGAGAAGTATGTAACAATATACAGTTGTACTACGCATATTCATTCAGGAAGATAGTTTTGCATATGGCATCCCGTACTGAAAATTGTTTTTCGGTACCAACAGTGCCAAGATGGAAGGATCGATTATAGGCAATATATAGCTTTTTAAACGGGACGGTGTAAATGTCATAGAGATTGAGGGACAGTCAGCAGTAGTTGCGAAGTCCCTTCAGATTCTCATTGAACATCACTGGATCGTTGCTCCGTGTCCGATTCCTTGCATCTGGATACTCAACCGGCAAAACCTACCTTGGCCAGAGGGGACGGCTCAGACTGGCCTGCAATTAGTGAAGTCATTATCTTCCACTGAAAAGGTGTGTTCTTCTGAAGCCGCAGCCCTCTGATATTCTGCTAGTTCCAGCGAGAGGACTCTTACCGCAATAATAAACATAGCAGCGAGAGTAATTGCGCTGACTACAAATACAAACACCGAAGGATGGCTATTGTCGATCACCGCAGCGATCAGTGCGACCGCAAGGGCGGTCTCACCTATCAATATGACGATGGCCATAAATGCCGATAGGGTAACCATGCAATAACTAAGGAATCTGCTGTTTGCCGATTTTCTGTCCATTGCTGCTCACCTCACAAGACTTATATTTGTTTATTGCAAACCACCTACCTACAATTTACATCAAACTTAGTTTAAGATATGTGACACCTGTCACGACCGACCGCAAATGGACACAATCTTAACGCTATGCTCAAGGGGGGGTCTCTATTTGATCAGGAAGTTTATCCCAGAAAATTTCCCATGATCGAATTCTGCATCTTTTGCCTATTATTCATCGTCATCTTAGTGAAGACAAATAAGCGTGATTCAAAAAGGTACAAATGTGAAGTTTTGCGACCTTCTTGACTCTCTCCTTCTTCGCCCCTATAATTCATCAAAGGACCGCATGCAGCATAATAATAATGGCGGGCGACTGCCTCGCCATTTCCAGGAGCTTTAACATGAGAAAGCATATTGACCTGCTCTTCTTCATAATATTGTTGGCACTAGTTTTGTCTGTTTGGAATGTCCAAGCTTTTGACCGGGTCTCTACATACGATGCCGATTTATCGGGTTACTCCTATCCATTTGAGGTCAAGAGCTTCTCCTTTATTTCTCAGGGGCAGACTCTTCGGTTAGCGTATATGGATGTTGTGCCAAAAAAGGCAAATGGTCAAACGGTGCTGCTTTTGCATGGTAAGAACTTTTGTGGCGCTTACTGGGAACCTACGATGCGTGCTCTTGTGTCCAGAGGATACCGTACCATCGTCCCGGATCAGATCGGCTTTGGAAAATCATCGAAGCCGGAACAGTTCCAGTTTAGCTTTCAAGAGCTTGCAAGGGATACACAAGCTCTGCTGGATAGCCTTCATATTGATAAAGTATCCGTGGTAGGTCACTCTATTGGTGGCATGCTGGCAACTCGATTCTCTTTGATGTTTCCTGAACGCGTTGAACGGCTCGTTCTCGTGAATCCCATCGGCTTGGAGGACTGGAAGAGAATGGTTCCCTATAAGACTATTGATGAGCTTTATGCCAACGAACTCAAATCAACTCCGGCTACTGTCCGTAATTACATGAAGACGAATTATTTTGGCGGCACTTGGAAGCCAGAATATGAAAGTCTTGTCGATATACAAGCTGGCTGGATTCAAGGTCCCGATTGGCATCGAATGGCTCGGCTGTCTGCTCTAACGACGGACATGGCATTCACTCAGCCGGTGCTCTATGAATTTGGAGACCTCAAGATGCCTGTTCTCTTGATCATAGGACAAAAGGATAGGACTGCGCTCGGCAAAGCTTGGGCCCCTGACGATGTGAAGGACAGGATGGGGAAATACCCGGAGTTGGGGCGCATGACAAAGGCAGCAATTCCTGATTGTCGTCTTGTAGAGATTGAGGGTGCGGGACACCTCCCTCAGGTACAAAGTTTCGATTTGTACTGGCAGGCACTGAAGGGCTTTCTGGAAGGAAGCAATCGCTAAGCCTCGACTTTATCAATTTTCCACAATGTCTACAGCAGGTTCCTAACATTCCATATTGCGTAGGGACCATTTCGCAAAGGGACTTTCCCCAGACTTGTATCTTTGCTCTCGTACTTATTGATGTCGATTTCAGCGGTTCCACCTTCAAGAAAACGCTTTTGGGAATGCCGAGAAAGTGTTTATTCACATTTGACTCCCCATAGAAATGGCATTAGAGCATTGATGGTCTGAACTTAAAATCCCAAGGCCTCTCATTAAACTACCTATAAATTCTGATACATAAGAAAAGCATCGCTACTCTGATTATGTGCCGACAGCGTATGTGAAAAAATAATAGTTATTTTTCTTTGAGTCAAACAGAAATTCGTAAAGAAAGCCAATAAGAGCCATTAACCGATGACATGAAATTTATTATGTATTGGCGTTTTTGAACCGCAAGTCCCTGCAGCTTACGCCCAGTCCTATGCATGCCGTCTTGGTGACTCCATGGTATGGCGATCAAGTATAATATGAACAAGTAATTCAGCGATACATTAACGTCCGAATAGAAGAGATGATAGTGGGCAGAGGATTATGTCATAGATCATCAGCACGCATGCAGGCAGGGGTAGTATCTGGTATAATGGGATTACGTATCGACCGGGTTTCGATGAGGAAAATAATAATGAAATATATTTCAAACATATGGAAGAAGTGCTGTATGGCGGCGCTTTTCGTTTTGCTGTTTGGGTGTGCCTCCATGGAAAAGAGGGTTACCGACCACGGCACCGAATGGCTAGCTAGACCGCTTTCAGAAATGAAACAAGCGATGAAGAATCCCGATACCTACGCATCTAAAATCAATTGGGAAGAGACTTCGTACCCGCTAGCGAACGGCTATTTTATCTTTGTCGAACCTTTCAATGAGGATTGTTTAATCCACTGGAAAATAAACCCGAGGGATATAATTATCGGCTACTTCACCGAAGGAAAAGGCTGTGGCTCCGTGCACGGAACAGCGCCTGATGTCAGTGAGATTGAACATGTCTCGCCCCCTGCACAATGAGGAACCTGTCCATCAGAAAATCTGTCTCTGGTCCGGACATGGATGGAAGGTTTTCTCTAAAGCCCCAGAATCTGACATGGCATCTGTATTTATTTTCATGTGTAAGCTACAGTTTTTTCACAACCCGTGCGTATTTGATTCTGGAACTCAAGCTTTCTTAATTATTAATCTGAGAACAGACCCTTTATTGTTGAGAGGCATTCATCATATACGAGATTAGTAATGTTTCGGGACGAAATCCTCCGTAGATTAAGAGAATTATAGAATGTTTTAGAAAGCAAAGATTTTAGGCAGAACCCTTACTCCCGCGAGATCGTTTTTGCCGTTTAATATATTTGTATCTAAAGCAGTCCACAACATGATCGTTAACCATGCCTACTGCCTGCATGAACGCATAACAAATTGTAGCACCGACGAATTTGAAGCCTCTTTTTTTTAAATCCTTACTCATGGCCTCAGACTCAGGGGTACTGGAGGGGAGGTCTGTTATCTTTTTCCATGAATTCATTATAGGCTTCCCATTCACAAATTTCCAGATGTAATTATCGAAGCTTCCCAACTCCTTCTGTACCTGTACGAAAGCTCTTGCGTTGGTGATAGTTGAGATAATTTTGAGCCTGTTTCTTATGATCTCAGGATTGGTGAGCAATGTGGAAATCTTATTCTCTGAGTATTGGGAAATTTTCAGGGCGTCGAAATTATCGAAGGCGTCTCTGTACCCTTCACGCTTGTTAAGAATGGTAGACCAACTCAACCCGGCCTGAGCGCCCTCCAGTATGAGGAATTCGAACAGTGTTCTGTCATCATGAGTTTCCACACCCCATTCATTATCATGATAAGACTGTTCCAACTGGCTTCCATTGGCCCATTCACATCGTTTCATCTATCACTTTGCCTAAGATAATTTCCATGTGCATTACATTACAGTCGGAAGGCCATACTGGTGTCACCTGCCTCGTATCATTTTAATCGATGACACGGAAGCAATCATTCCATGTGTACTAGTTAGATTATAACGCTCTTTGCTGGTAATATTTAACAAAGGAAGAGGGATATTTTATTCTCTAGTCCTCGATCCTGGCTTTTTCTGGTAATTATTAATCCTGCCATGTTGTTCTATGCGTTGATTACAAACGTGAATGCTCACCTGCAGATCATTTCTTTCATCTACAATTGAATGGTTTGGGTTAGATCAAGCAAAATGGATATTTCTGCACGAAGGCGTTGTCAAGGCGGCTTTTTATCGCCGATGATTTCCAAAAGAATCCTTCACACACGGCAGAAAATTGACAGGAATGACTCTAAGTAGGAACAAATATGAGCTATAGTTGCTGAAAGATGAACATTAATGACATTGTTAAGGCGTACTATGAAAAGAACTTCGATTCTCGTTGCCGTGATCATCACAGCAGCTGTTGGAATTTCTACAGCGGGCGGGTTACCCTGCTGGTATTCAGATGCGGATGGTTACTCAGAGCATAAGAATTGCCTCGAACAACGTGGGAAAGAGTGGCTTCAAGTTAAGCGATTTCATCTGGCTAATCTTAAATTCAATGGCAACTTGGCGATCGTTTATGGGAAAGTGCAAGGCTGGATGTATGTGAACAGGCAGGGCAAGGTTGTGGTGGCGGGCGTTTATCCCGTCGACAATGGCCCAGATAATTTCCATAATGACTTTGTTCGTTTTGAGCGCGGAGGAAAATGCGGTTATGCAACGATGGATGGTAGAGGCCCTATCATTCCGCAGTTTGACGGATGCGAAGCATTTGAGGAGGGAAAGGCTCTTGTATGCAACGGATGCAGAACGGTACCAGTAGATTCCACCGGCGAGTATCATGAACTGAAGGGTGGCGATTGGTTCTGCATCGATACCAAAGGTAAGCTGATAGTTTGTACGCCATAACTAATTATTGCCCCGGATGTAGCGCCGCCGCACCGCAGAATTCCAATATTCGAGGCTGTAGAAAAAGACTAGGATTTCTCACCTTCAAGCGGGGCTTTCCGGAAGCACCATTGATTGCAAGTTGAAACATAGCATCTTCTCAGTATTGGATGCACTCTTGATTATTAAATAGCAAGCACTGTCATATCTGATGTTAAAAGGTTCTATATTTTTTGGAAAGTTGAGCCCGATTATTGAATTCATCTAACCGTAACAATATCAGTATTGTCATAGAAGGTTTTGCCATTTTACTTGTAGCTCATGCATTAGGTGGCTATTATGTTGCGCCTAAAATAGCAGATGCGTTCCCAATGATTCCGATGCTAACAATAGCGATGTTATCATCGTCTGCAGTATCATCGCCAGTGGCAATTGTTTACCTGGCGATTAGGACTAGAGTTGTTCCTAAAATTGCAATAAGTCGAGAAATGCTTATCTATGTGTTTTTGGGCATAGTCGCAAGTTGGTTTGTTGCGGTGACAAGTATTCTGGTTTTCGGTAAAAACATCCCTTTTGTACAGGAAATACTCGAGATAAAATATCCCTATTTTTTCCCAACCCTATTTTTACTTATTGTCGCTGGCCCTGTGCTTGAGGAAACTTTAGCTAGAGGCTATTTTTTTGAAATCCTCAAAAAAAGCTTGAGTAACGTCCAGGCTATATTATTTTCATCCGTTTTGTTTGTTTTGCCTCATGGCATATGGGGGGTATTTGACATAAATCTTTTATTTATCTTTTTGTATTCTGTCATATTCACCTATGTTTACATGAGAGGAGGGCTTATTGCTTCCATTGTAGTTCATGCATTTGTTAATTTATTTTTGGTTTACCTGAATGTTGGAACTTAAATGAGACAGTGTAAAGAGAAGCACACTTGATATTTGTATTAGCAAGTCGGCCTATATAGCCATGACAGTCTTATCTGGGGGGCATGCGTATTTCGGAGCATCGCGACCAGTCATTTCGGTCCATCGCGACCACCTGTTTCGGAGTATCGCGACCACCCATTTCGGACTGAGCGCGACCACTTTTGGTCGTAGTCCGAAACGAGAGGTCATATAGGAGCTGACGAGAGCGTCGTCTTAGCTGGATATAGCAGGGGGTTATAAGTCATTGTTTCTTCTTGACCATTCATCAAGGAGGCACAATGTCCACCCCGACCATAACCATGCAAAAGACGAGAGAGATATTAAGACTACACTTCGACCTGAAGCTACCCAAGCGGCAGATTGCCCGCTGTGTGAAGGTTTCGCACAGCACCGTCGTAAAGTATCTTGAGAAGGCGGAACAGGCGGCGATCACCTGGCCGCTGCCCTCTGATCTCGACGACACCGGACTTGAGCAATTGCTGTTCGGCAAGGAATCTGTTGCCCGGGATACAGTCCGGCCACTTCCGGCAATGGATGAACTCCACAGGGAACTGAGGAAGAAGGGCGTAACGCTCTATCTCCTATGGCAGGAGTACAAAGAGAAGTACCCCGACGGGTATCAATATACTCAGTTCTGCGAGCATTATCGGCGCTGGGCCGAGACCGTTGAAGTCAGCATGCGACAGGTTCATCGTGCAGGCGAAAAGCTCTTCCTGGACTTCGCGGGCAAAACCATCCCCATCATCAATCCCCTGACGACGGAAGTTTACGAAGCCCAGATCTTCGTCTCAGTACTTGGTGCCAGCAACTATACTTATGCCGAAGCGGTGCTGCGTCAAGACATCCCGTCCTGGATCAGCTGCAATATAAACGCCCTGGAGTTTATAGGTGGGGTCCCTATGATTATGGTGCCTGACAATCTCAAGGCTGCAGTGACTAGGGCCTGTCGATACGAGCCGGAACTGAACGCCACATACCAAGAGTTCTCCGCCCATTATGGCACAGTCATCATCCCTGCCAGAGCAGCAAAGCCAAAGGACAAAGCCAAGGGCGAATCAGCCGTGCTCGTTGTTACTCGATGGATACTTGCGGCCCTTAGAAACCGAACCTTCTTCAGCCTGCGCGAGTTGAATGAAGCAATCCGAGAGCTCCTTGAGCGACTCAACAATCGTCCCTTCAAAAAGCTGCCCGGATGCAGACGCGAGATGTTTGAGGCGATCGACAAGCCGGCATTGAGACCGCTTCCACTGGAACGATACCAATATGCCCAGTGGAAGAAAGCCACCGTCAACATCGACCATCACATCGAGGTCGAAGGTCACTGCTATAGCGTTCCTTATCAACTTGTTAGAAAGCAGGTTGACGTCAGGATGACTATGAATACAGTAGAGATTCTATTCAAATCCAGGCGAGTAGCCCTGCATCAAAGAAGCTTCCAGAAGGGAGGCTTCACGACGATCGCAGAGCATAGACCCAAGTCCCATCAGCGTTATCTTGAGTGGTCGCCATCGAGGATCATCCATTGGGCTGCAAGTACAGTAGGCCCGCATACTGCAGAACTGCTTGAACAGATCATGCTCGCCAGGCCGCATCCCGAACAGGGATACCGCTCATGCCTCGGAATCATGAGACTTGGCAAACGATACTCTGCCGAGCGGCTTGAGGCCGCAGCTCAAAGGGCACTCCTTATCAGGTCGTTCTCATACAGAAGCGTTAACTCAATCCTTGAGCATGGCATTGACCAGCTACCGATAACCGAAGACAAGGAGGTGACAGCTATCGTCTATCACGACAACATCAGGGGCAGCGATTACTACAACTGAACAACACAAGGAGGTTTATGAACAACCAGACAGTAGAGAAGCTCTACCATATGAAGTTGAGCGGAATGGTTACGGGCTTCAATGAGCAACGTGAGCAGCCCTCCATGACGGAGCTGTCCTTTGATGACCGCTTCGCCATGATCGTAGAAAGAGAGTGGCTGTACCGGGAAAACAGAAAACTCGCCATAAGGCTCAAGGCGGCGAAACTAAAAAGGCAAGCGACTATTGAGGACGTTGACTACAGGCACTCAAGGGGTCTCGACAAGTCTCTTATTCTCTCTTTGGCAAACTGCGAGTGGATCAAGAACCACCACAACGTTATCATCACGGGGCCTACGGGCATTGGCAAGAGCTACCTCGCTGAAGCATTTGCACAAAAAGCCTGCCGTGAAGGAATGACGGCAATCTACTACCGCTATCCACGGCTCTTCAGGGAGCTCGCAATAGCGAGAGGAGACGGCAGTTACCTGAAACTCTTGAACAAGATAGCCAAGACAGAGCTTCTCGTTATCGACGATTGGGGCTTATCTTCAATGAATGAGGCAGAGAGAAGGGACTTCCTGGAAGTCATAGAGGATCGGCACGGACTCAGATCAACGCTAATAACGAGCCAGTATCCTGTTTCAAAGTGGTTTGAGTTGATCGGAGAACCGACGCTGGCCGATGCCATACTCGATAGGATCATTCACGCTGCGCACAAGATCACGCTGAAGGGAGAGTCGATGCGGAAAAAGAAGCAAAACTTGACGCATCGCGACCACTCCGAGTAATATGACTAACCCCAGTGCGACGACGTTCTCGCAGTGGTCGCCATCGACCGAAACAGCTGGTCGCCATCACCGAAATCCGCAGGCAAGCCGCGAAGGTCATGTTGCCCCGATTCTCGCTCTTAAATCCTGCCGCTGACGAGCATGTATTTTGCTGCTATCTTGACTTCCGGTTGTAAACATCGGAATAATTATTATGTGTTTAGATGTGGATTATAAGTCAACTATGCAGCAGCCACCTCCTTTTTAAAAGTCGTTCTATGTGAAAGCATAGAGAAGATCACTCTGATCAGTTTGTGAGATGTCGCCATTAATGCCTTCATCTTAGGCAATCCTTCGGCTATCCTTCTAAGATAGTATTGTCTGAATATATTGTCAGACTTTATTGAACACATTGTCATTATATGGATGACTCGCCTCAGATGACGATTCCCTCGTTTCGATATTTTGCTTGGCCCCACATGCTGCCCTGACTGATTGGTAGATGGATCAAGCCCCATAAAAGCTATCAAACTCTTATATGACTTGTAATTGGATAGCTCTCCCATCTCTGCTAAAAAGGTCGATCCAGTAATGTCTTTCACTCCATCGAGAGTCTTCATTATCTCAAGATCTTCGATCCGTGTTGCCTCACACGCATCCACCAATTCCTCGGTAATCTTCTCACACTTTTCCTCAAGGTATAGGATCGTTGTTGCTTTCTCAGAGACAATAAGCTCCTTTGCTATACCAGCTGAGCCCACCGAACGCTTTGCCGCATTGATAAGATCGTCAGCACTAATCTGTACTCTCTTTCGCTTCTCCCCGGGACAGATGAGCGCTTTGTCGATATCTTTTCTCTTTGCCTCCCGTATTAATCTGGCCGAAGGATACTGCGTAAGAAAGTTCAGCATCGTCTTAGTGTAAATATTCTTGCGGAGTGTCTCAAACTCAGGGAAAGTGCTCTGCAGCAACCTTTTGAGGTCATTCTTCAGTGTTGCAATCATCCATGATTGAGACTCCCGTTCTCTGGCCAGATCCCTGAGATCCTGTGCATCCTGGGACTCGGTCACGGAGTAAAGCTTCTTTTCATTGTTCAGAAGAAACTGCGCTATGGTCATCGCATCCTTCTTATCTGTCTTGGTCTTTCTCAATGACCCCTGAACAAACTTGGATATTAGAAGCGGATTTACTACCACACAACGAAGTCCCTCCGCACATAGGAAGGAAAAGAGGTTGATATGATAACAGCCGGTGGACTCCATCGCAACAGCAATATCATCCAGGTTCACAGCGCATCTTTTAATCGCAGTCCGAAGCTCTGCAAACCCTGCTGAGTCCATCGAAAACCTTAAGTAAAAAAGCTTCTTTTCGTCACTATCGATGCCTTGGGCAGCCGAATGCTCTTTTGACACATCGATGCCAATGAATGCTTTGCTCATTTCCAAGCACCTCCCACATAGGATCTTAGGCAGGATGCCTCCCAACCATATCTCCATGTTTACAAGAGCTCTTAGCCCTATCAACTTATCATGGCTTTTGGGAGACAGGGGACTGACTGATAAAAGGATTCAATGACCCTGTAGTTAACGTCCTCCTGCCCCTTTATGAGCGGTTAACAACCGTCCATAACTTGGTTATACCATATTTGATGCGTAGGAGTAGTTATTGAGAATCTAATTTCGATAGTTACGTTCGTAATGAACATTCTTGGCAAGAAGGATGAAGCGCTGGGTATCAAGTGGCAGTGGTCGGGTTTGCGTATTAGCCAAAGCCATAAGTAAAGGGGGTGCATTCTTCATTGCAGTGTGATATGCTTTTGGCAGTGAGGCATTCTGATCATGAAAGTACGATAAACCTGTATCCGAGGTCGTAATCGTTCATCTCAAGCAGGCAGCTATTTTTTTTTGTCCATTCTCCACTCTCAATATCCCTTGCTAATTTAATCAATCCCCTGTCAACTTCGTCTTGCGATGCCATGGTAAATTCCGACATGGAATTACGAACTTGGTCATCCAAATATAGCCAAGGTCGTCTCCATCCGGACCCGGCAAATGTATCAGTGATGTCATGGGGAACAGGGAATCGTATAATCATTCCTTTGCGAGCAGTCAAGCCTTCTATTATTTTCATCATTTGAAAAATATTGGCATAGGTGCAATAGCGCCTCCGGATCATCTCGGGGAAATACTCAGAAAGCCAAAATTCTTCGGACAACCTTGGATCGCAGGTGAATATGATGATTCTGCCGGACGCACAAACACGCGCCATCTCTTTGCTCGCATCCATCAGGTTTGAAAAAAAATGAATTGCCGACACAGAGATGATGCCGTCCAAAGATTCTCTATACAAGGGTAACGCCTCGGCCCTAGCCAGATACCATTTCACGTTTTTGTGTTTTATTGCTTGCCGGAGCATAGCTTCCGATGGTTCAATGGCGGACATATACAATCCACTGTCAGCCAAGGCGTTGGAATAGTTTCCCGTCCCTGCACCAATATCGGCGATGTGAGCGCCTCGTTTTACGTCGAGTGCGGAGATCAGCGTATCGATGATTCTGGCGTCAGCTCTTCTGGCCGAGCTAAACGCTGTTGCGATGTTATCATGATATTTCAATACAGTACCCCACCAAGCTCCATGAACAACAGCTCTTATTACAATGAATCCTATGTTATGCGGATTTAAGTCTGTCCATTATTGAGCAAAACCTGTGCCACTTATCAGTTAATCGTTCCTTAATGTGCAATCAATGCTTATTCAAAAGGCCTCTCCACGTCTCACGGGAGATTACGTTGCAGGAATCTATTTAGACTTATCAGCCACGACGTCACAAAATATTTTGTAAACATACAATAAAGTTTGTATTTTCCGATCGTTTATGGGAATGGCAGGGGAGAAGCTACTACTACAGGCAACTCTCTATTGTCGGTAATAGTGCAAAGCACTTGCACTGACTAAGGATTTACCGGAAAGACTTTTACCGTTGCCGTGACTATTGTTTAGAAGTTAGTGCTACCTGATAGCTGCATATAAGGCTGATTAAACCTACTCTTGGTATTCTCTCGGTGATCCAGATAGTAAATCTGAATGATCTGGCATGTCTATTGCTTTACTATGAATAGCTTGCACAAGGAGTCCGATCAACAAAGGAGAGATTCAATGAGATGCTTTGAGTTAGAAGGAGATCGGGTGACAAAGGGTATCCCTATCATTCCCTTACCCTATCCGCATATTGGGTTAGGCGCGGGGGGGCCCGGTCCATATACCAGAATAGGCATCAGTACCAGACTGGCAAGCTCTCTGCAAACCGCTTTCAGGGAAGATGGGTGGCAGTGTCGGTATAATCAGCTTGATCATGGATGTCCGCGAAAGAAGTTTCGTGCAAGCTGCGATCAGGCATGTAATGACCGGCACATGATTAGAAAGACTCGTGTCGCTGAATACACAGCATTATTGGAATGTTGCGTCACAATGACGGCTAGGGGAGACTTTCTTATAGTGTCTCCCCGTGGAGGCGACTCGAGAGGTCTTCTGCATGTAAAACTTGACACAGGGAGAAGATGGAAGCTGTCATTCTTCAGGATATTAGATAATCGACCATTTGTTCCTCGTGACGACGAGATAGTTAAAAGTGTTCAGGGACGGGACGTTTCCATCCCTTCTGGGTATCTCGGAAAGTTTTGTTCTCCTGCTCTCTTGGGTGAGAGTGTAAAACTGTTAGCTGTTGAATGCCGGGAATCAGACATCTCGAGCCAACAGGTGAGCGGCTCCGAATATCTCATCGTCATGGATCCCGGTACTGCCTTTGAAACTGTCGAAGCCGATACAATGGCCTCCGCACATATGTCAGCATATTATGACGGGCAGGATGTCCATGCTGATTTCTATGCGTGATATTACAGTTGCAATAAGTATTTAAGCAGAGGATAGAAGAAACAGATGGGAGGGGCATCGTCCTCCACCGCTATATATCCGGGGCAGCAGTAGAAAAAGGAGCTTTTTTGCAGGAGACCCGGTGAAAGATACTTATTAAAACTGATGTCTGCAGTACCAGAGGAAGGTGTTATGGGATGGTTTAAAATGAAATGGCATGGAGTTCTGCTTGTTGAAGCATTAGCTGGTTATGTAATGACATATGTCACGCTGTTCTGCATGCCTTTTATTATTGTTCGCATTACCTTCAAAAAAATTGGGCTTATAACTTATAAAATGAATATGTTTGAGAAATAGAAAGAACGTGATCGGACCTGTGTTTATAAATCTGGTTCTTGGATATGATTCGGTCCGAGCTATGGCCATTGCGTTTTTGATTCCCCTTGCGATCGTAATCGTCACCATACTTTTTGTGCCTTTCCGAATAACCTTAAAGGCAGTCTTCGACGGTAAGTTGGCGGGAGACCTCGCGATAACTTGGATGTGGGGCATTACAGTTGTCAAATACAACCGAGTCCCCAAGGAGATTATCGTGTTATTGGGTGGAAAACCCATCTTACTTTTTAGAAAAAATTCGGGGGGAAATAGGAGGCGCAAATATTTCAACAGGCGATCACATCTCACGGCAGAAATGGTATCGTCCGTTTTGCAGCATATCCCTTTGTTGATTAGTCTGGTGCGCAAAATACATAGAAGCTTTTCTCCATCTGTACAGGTGAACTTCACTCTAGGATTTGGAAATCCGGCGGAAACCGGGCTCTGCGTCGGCATTTTGGCGGCCGGGCTAGCCACAATACCCTTCCCCATACACATTGAACCTGATTTTGAGCGAGAGCGGTATCTTGCCGAGGGTATTTTGGGATTTCGGATTGTTATTGGAAGCCTGATGCTTATTCTTCTGGGATTTCTGTTATCACGCCGGGGAACGACATTTTTAATTGCTTGTATAAAGGGAGGAAGAAAGAATGGAACATGTGAAGATGCTGATTGAAACACTTTTTAGCAAACTTGAGGGGACTACGGTAAAAGAAACTGTCATTGGTACATCGATAGTCATAAACGATAAGACCATAGTGCCTCTCTTTGAGATTAGTCTGGGGGTCGCCGGCGGAGGCTTTATGGGCGAGGGTGAAGGCGGGGGCAAGGACGAAAAAAGGGGGGTGAATGGCCAATGCAAGGGCGAGGGAAAAGGAGGAGGTACCGGCGGTGGACTTAAGGTTTCCCCAGTAGCCCTATTAAGTGTCAATAAACAGGGTGAGCTTGACGTATATGCCCTCAGCAGTAAAAAAGCGTGGTCAGATAGGTTGTCGGAATTGATGCCGCATATAATTGAAAAGATAAAGCCTCAAGATAGCGACAATGAATAGGGATTACTTTGATAAAATATCTTGTAAAATACAAGAAAGTTTGTATATGATTTCCATATGAAGAACAACGTCTTGTTTGCCTGGATCGGTAAAAACGATCTCGCCGCTTGCGGGAGAAAACACGGAGAAAATCTGGGGCCGATCGGGGAAGCCTTGACTAATCGGCCCTTTACACATATCGTCCTGCTGTCCGTTTTCGCTGAAGAAGAGGAGCAAGGATATATTGACTGGCTCAAGTCAGTGACCCGGATCAAGGTCATGAAATACCATGTCGATCTGTCTGCTTATGATCAGTTCAAGGAAACCTATGATGCTGCTGTCTCAGCTATAAGAGATGTGAACCGCAGACTCGGGGAAAAATCCCTCCGCAAGACATTCCATCTGAGCTCCGGATCACTCGCCATGGTGGCAGCATGGATACTTTTGTCAAAAACAGTCCATCCCGCTGAGATCATCCAGACTTCACGAAAATACGGTGTCCGAACCGTTTCATTGCCCTTCGATATAACCGCTTCAAATGGCAATGACGAGTCCCGGTATCCGGATGATGAAATCCTGAAGATGACCCGTGGGCTGCCGCCTGAGTCGCCTGAATTCGCTTCCATAATCCATCGGTGCAAGGCCATGGAAAGGGTTATTGCACAGGCTCGAAGACTTGCTGTACACGATGTGCCAGTCCTTCTCCAGGGAGAATCCGGGACTGGCAAAGAGCTTTTCGCACGGGCAATACACACATCGAGTCCGAGATACGATAAGCCCTTTGTTGCAGTCAACTGCGGTTCTATCCCTCCGGAACTGGTTGAATCGGAGTTCTTCGGGCATACTAAAGGAGCATTTACGGGGGCGTCGAGCGCGCGTGACGGCCATTTTATCGAGGCCAACGAAGGTACGTTATTTCTTGATGAGATCGGAGAGCTCCCACTATTGGCCCAAGTGAAACTCTTGCGTGCCATAGAAGAGGGCGTAGTCACGCAGGTGGGATCCAGTAAATGCCAGGACATCGATGTAAGGATTATCGCGGCAACCAACAGCAACCTTATAGAGGAGGTTTTTTCGGGCCGCTTCAGGGAGGACCTGTTCCATCGCATAGCAGTGGGAGTGCTGCAGCTGCCTCCACTGCGCGAACGGCGCGGTGATATCAGTCCACTGATCGACGATATCCTTATAAAAATAAATGGGCAATTCGAGGGCAAACCGGGCTGGGAGAGAAAAACCTTTTCCGCGGGAGCTAGGCATATTCTACAGCAACATCCTTGGCCTGGAAACATCCGCGAGCTTTTCAACACTATTTCACGGGCAGCGATATGGACGCCCGGCCGGACAATTGAGGCCGATGATATACGCGCTGCACTGTTTCCTCTGAGCAGCACTGAAAAGGGCAAAGGCAGAATTCTCAACCGCAGCCTGGGGAGCGGGTTCAGCCTTGCAGCCCTTATGTCGGATGTAGCCCGCCACTATCTGAAACGCGCCTCTGAAGAGGCTGGCAAGAACAAGACTGAAATGGCCAAACTCCTGGGCCTCCCAAATTACCAGACGCTCTCAAACTGGATGAAAAGGTACGATGTTGAGTAATTTCCCGGCGGCCTTAGATCTTGTTTGGAATTTCAATATCCCAAAATTCTTAAATACAGGGGTTGTTGCTGATTATAGGGTACGCCTCTCTATTTCAGGTAGAAACATTGTACAATGAGACGTGTCCCCACGATGTTGATTTTAAGTAGGAGCTACCATTCGTTCTGGTGAGAAAAGTATGCTATAGTTTCAGAAAAAATGAAGAAAGCTTATATCCTCGATCCAAGAGATAAGCCAGCACTCTTAACCGCTCTTATGCGCATGCTTGCTGGAGATGCGCACATTGCACTTGAAGGCGATATAGAAGCAATGAGCGAGATGCACTTCGGAACTATTCCAGGCGTCATTGAAAATGTCCTACCGCCCTTCACACGCGAATGGAATGAAGACAGTAGATTTATTGTAATACCGCTGACACCGCAAACGATTGCTCCCATTCTCAAAGAAGTGTTGCCAGAGGGACGTATTGTTCACAAGATCGGGGCGATTCAAATTGAAAGGCATGGCGAAATTCAGTTTCTTGCAGGTGACAATTTTCATAGAGAGTGCGTTTCTGTCGGACAAGCAGTGCCCGTGGAATTATTGGGGGACCTTGTGATTTCCGGAATACTTCGTGCTTATTATACCCCTGAAGAGGCGAAGCTCCACTTTAAACATTACCATTCGTAACATAGCATCCTGAACGTTTTGGGCGCACTCACGATTATAAGTCAACTATGCAGCAGCCACCTCCTTTTTAAAAGTCGTTCTATGTGAAAGCATAGAGAAGATCACTCTGATCAGTTTGTGAGATGTCGCCATTAATGCCTTCATCTTAGGCAATCCTTCGGCTATCCTTCTAAGATAGTATTGTCTGAATATATTGTCAGACTTTATTGAACACATTGTCATTATATGGATGACTCGCCTCAGATGACGATTCCCTCGTTTCGATATTTTGCTTGGCCCCACATGCTGCCCTGACTGATTGGTAGATGGATCAAGCCCCATAAAAGCTATCAAACTCTTATATGACTTGTAATTGGATAGCTCTCCCATCTCTGCTAAAAAGGTCGATCCAGTAATGTCTTTCACTCCATCGAGAGTCTTCATTATCTCAAGATCTTCGATCTGTGTTGCCTCACACGCATCCACCAATTCCTCGGTAATCTTCTCACACTTTTCCTCAAGGTATAGGATCGTTGTTGCTTTCTCAGAGACAATAAGCTCCTTTGCTATACCAGCTGAGCCCACCGAACGCTTTGCCGCATTGATAAGATCGTCAGCACTAATCTGTACTCTCTTTCGCTTCTCCCCGGGACAGATGAGCGCTTTGTCGATATCTTTTCTCTTTGCCTCCCGTATTAATCTGGCCGAAGGATACTGCGTAAGAAAGTTCAGCATCGTCTTAGTGTAAATATTCTTGCGGAGTGTCTCAAACTCAGGGAAAGTGCTCTGCAGCAACCTTTTGAGGTCATTCTTCAGTGTTGCAATCATCCATGATTGAGACTCCCGTTCTCTGGCCAGATCCCTGAGATCCTGTGCATCCTGGGACTCGGTCACGGAGTAAAGCTTCTTTTCATTGTTCAGAAGAAACTGCGCTATGGTCATCGCATCCTTCTTATCTGTCTTGGTCTTTCTCAATGACCCCTGAACAAACTTGGATATTAGAAGCGGATTTACTACCACACAACGAAGTCCCTCCGCACATAGGAAGGAAAAGAGGTTGATATGATAACAGCCGGTGGACTCCATCGCAACAGCAATATCATCCAGGTTCACAGCGCATCTTTTAATCGCAGTCCGAAGCTCTGCAAACCCTGCTGAGTCCATCGAAAACCTTAAGTAAAAAAGCTTCTTTTCGTCACTATCGATGCCTTGGGCAGCCGAATGCTCTTTTGACACATCGATGCCAATGAATGCTTTGCTCATTTCCAAGCACCTCCCACATAGGATCTTAGGCAGGATGCCTCCCAACCATATCTCCATGTTTACAAGAGCTCTTAGCCCTATCAACTTATCATGGCTTTTGGGAGACAGGGGACTGACTGATAAAAGGATTCAATGACCCTGTAGTTAACGTCCTCCTGCCCCTTTATGAGCGGTTAACAACCGTCCATAACTTGGTTATACCATATTTGATGCGTAGGAGTAGTTATTGAGAATCTAATTTCGATAGTTACGTTCGTAATGAACATTCTTGGCAAGAAGGATGAAGCGCTGGGTATCAAGTGAACCCCACAGAGAGAATCTCCACAAGCTGATTCGCTTCTAAGGAAATTAGACGTGATTGGTTGGGGCCCTCATGAACTGTCCGATATGGTGCTGCGATGATCCGGAATGGGTGTCCTTAAACGCCGAAAAATACGCATTTGAACTTCTGATACTTTTCTCTCAGGCAAACAGCGGCTCAGGGTTGTCTCCTCCCAAGGGTAATTTTGTGGGTGTCATTCGTGACACACATCACCGAACATAAAGAAAGTAAGACTTTTCCCCAATTAATTGTAAATTCTCCTTGATAACCAAAGCCGATTAGGAGACAATATCTTTATAGTAATGAATCAGCAGTAAATGAATACGGAGATGACAGGGTTATGACAAAGGGACGGTTTGGTGGTTCGGAGAAGAGAAGAAGTCCGAGGTACGATAGGAGACTTAGTGCACTATTAGAATATGACGGTATGACCTATGAAATGAGAACTATCGATATTTCAAAACACGGTGTTCTTATTCCAAGACGCATGCCTCCACCTATAGGGACTCCTGTTACACTGACACTGACACTGACAATCAAAGATGATCGGTCTATATTTGAGGGAATTGTAAAGAGGCACACAAAGTGCCTTGTTAATGGAGTACAAACTGTCGGTATCGGGATCGATATTTCTTCACCTGAGTATCTGGAGTTTGTGAAAAAGATAATTTCAAATGCTAGCCTGACTGGTGCTAGTTGCATAGGTATTTGCCCTTAGAGCATTTGTAAACGTGTATACTGACTATCAATTATCTGAGGAATCTTGTTATCACGCTTAAAGACGCACAAGCGACACTCACCATACTTTTTGGAAATTCGAAAACAAGGTTGCTGGTAGTGCATGAACCAAGTGTCTTTAATGAATTCCGGAAGAAAGTGCGCCACGAGGCTGCACAGGAAGATGAGGGTTGGCCCCTCGAAGCCGGCTTGCAGGAGCAGGCTTCAACCCACCTTAAGCTGCTGTAGTCGAAAGGCTCCGGTGGTGAGCGTTAAAGGAAAAGGCACGACTAGATCGTGTCAGGGATGGATCAGAGAGATGAGCGTAAGCGAACCGCTGATGAGGTGTCGAAAGGAAAAGGACGACGTCAAAACTGATGTTCTTACTTTGCATCAGGATTAGTTCAGGAGATACCTGTTTACTGCCTGAACGGCGTCCGGCATAGAGGCGGCATGAAGCTGATCTAGGCTCCTGTGTGGAACGCGGGAACTCTTCATCTGATGCTAAGAGAAAACCCTATAAGTGCAAACGAAGGGGGAAAGTATCGATGCAGGTGAAGGGGTCGGACCGTCCAATAGTACCGATGAAGCGGTGATAATAAGCCGTGGAGGGAAGGGGATGGGTCAATCCACAAAGAGTACCAGTCAACTGGGTGACCAGGAGGAACTATCGCTCAATGTGTATGGTTGAGACTGCAAAGACTCAACTTGATGATTGACACGAGCCGTATGAATCGAGAGGTTCACGTACGGAATCTGTGAGGGGCTGGTGGTGCGATTCCACCGGCCTACTCGACCATCGAGTAATGCGCTGTGCTCCCAGGGTGTTGAGTATAAGTAGTTACTATTAGTTCTGTTCATGAAGGTGTGCTATAGTGAAAAGAATGAGCGCATTTGTCGGTTCCATTAAGGCTTTTTATTCACGATTCAAGGCCGCGCGTTTCCTCGGAAAATCTTTTCGAAGCAGAGATCGCGGCGATTTCACTTCCGCAATATATTATCTTGAAAAAGTTTTGACCCTGAACGAAAAATATCCTGATGATTTAACTTATCAGATCGCCACTGAAGAACTGTTTGGTCATTACATGAGACAAAACAATTTTGAGAATGCTATTGACCGAGGGCTTCTTTCTTTGCAAATATTGATGAAGTCAGAAGATTATAATCTACGCATCTTTGAAAAACAAAGATATTCAAAAGCCTCCTTTTTATATGCGCTATATTCAGCCTTGGCACAACACAATCCCGAACATCCTAAAATAGATTTATTAAAGACTATTATCTCAAAATATGAAACAAGCACAAACTGAAGGTAGACCAGAAACGGATCTCTGCTCTGAAAACGTACCACTTGATTTTAGACACAAGATATAATTGATTTCCGACTGAAACATAGTGTCTTGACTACGACTGCCGCCATCGAGATTTTAAGTAGAAGCTACGATTAGTTCCGATGTAATATTGTGATATAGTTGCAGTAAGATGGGAATAGCGGATTTCGTATATTTATCGGTAAGCATAAATAAGGAATAATAATTGGATTCGAATCAATTTGAATATGCAGGAATTGGTCGTAGATTAATTGCAAAAGCAATAGATACCTGTATCATAGCTGTAATTTATCCACTGCTCGCATTTATTGCCACGATAGGCTTTGCCACAAATAGTCTCCAGGCCTCGGTTAATTCATACGAGCGTTTCATGATGATGATAGGTTCGTTTATATTACTGCAAATTATCGGTGCCTGCCTCTATTCAACGATTATGGTTTCTAAATCCGGCATGACCGTCGGGAAACGCATCCTAAAGATTAAAGTCGTAATGGCATCAGGTGAGCCGGTTCCCTTTGGTTCAGCGCTTTACCGCTTCTTGGCAGAAATCATTAGTGCCGTACTACTATTTTCAGGGTATATTATGGCTTTCTTCGATCCCGAAAAAAGGACACTTCATGATAGAATTGCACAGACTCGTGTGGTTAACCACAAAGAAAAAAAGACGGGCAACCAACAATAATCCCTGAGCATTTCCGCTAGAAATATCGCGTCTTCACTCCGGATGGCGCGATCGAGATTATAAGTAGAAAGTCCCGAAATATTATGGTATAGTTGCAGAAGATGAAAAGGACTTCAATATATTAATCGTTATAAATAAGAATAATGAAACAAATATCACTACCTTACTGGCATGATGGCAATATTGTTAGTATTTGTTATATCTTTCCCATCGCAAAGAAAGATAAAACGAAAATAGTAATAGAAGCAGAAATTTACCCTGGTACGGGTTGGGCAGCTAAAAGACAGAAAGTTCGGGCGGAATTTCACAATGTCCAAAATATCAGCAAGAAGATCGATTTCAATGATGTCATAGATAATATCGGTGCAGGCTCAATTGACCGTGTGCTGCAAAAAGAAATAGTCTTTGCTGACCGCAAATTCCAACAGTATACTCTCCGACTCTTTGGCAGTGGTAGAGCTTGCACTAATAGAATAAGGATTGTTTCGAATAAAGTGAAAATAATGACTTTGTAACAGCCTCATTCAAGGGCTCAGGGGGGGAACTGATAGATTCAAACATTTTACCGTCTACTTCGACAATACCGCATGCATTGACATAATTGCAGCAGAGGCAAATTTCTCGTGACTATAAACCCATTTGTAGATAAAATAATAAATTCAATGCATAACCAGGGGTTAGAAGGCATGCGGCTATTGTCGCATGAGTATGACAAGCACAGCTTTGGCAATGCAGTGGCTGTTTTTCAATGTGGCTCGTTAATTTTTAGATTTGTCGGGGATCGCGGGCAGGATTTCTTGGAAATGGCCTCAATTATTTTTCCTGATAGGTATTATCAATTTGATGATATTGACTGTGCAATGGGCTGGAAGACCTTGGATGAAGTACTCTCCAAGCAAGAACCTGAACCGTTGGAAGATTTGCTATATCGTGTCAACATGAACCTTTCGTTACTTGAGCAATCCTTTTCAAAAGAAAGGGTGGATACGACAATATCTATTTTGGAACTTCGAGTCAAAGAGCGTCGAGATGCGGTGTTGCGCAAATTTAATACAAAAAAGGGATCTAATAAGGGGAAGATAACAGTAAGTGGGTTATGTGTAAGGCACGGTCAGTAACGATCAGGCTTCTGATAGTGGCAGGGCAGCTAGTGGTAGCTGCCTAGTTATTATGCTGGCCGGCGTGGGACTGCTGGCAATGCTACTATCTCTTTCTGGTTTGGCCGCACTCCGGTGGTGCTTCTCCCGGAGGCCACCACCGGAAGGGGAATTGCCCTGTGCCTCGGTTAGCTGTTGCCATTATCTGGAGGATCATGAAAAGGAGTGCACACAACAACTACAGTAAGCGAATTGGCAACTCAGCTTTGAGCATTACCAGTCGTAACATCGCATCTGCAGCGTAGCGAGCGGACTCGCGATTATAAGTAGAAAGCACTTAATAATTGTGCTTTAGTTGCAGAGAGATGAAAAAGAAATGTTATATTGTAATCAGCTAAACGTGCTTAATGCCTAGAGGGGATCCATATATCTTAATGAGAAAGATTGCTGTATTGTGTATATTTTTTGTTCTGATCTATTCTAGCAATGCAGCAGCTGACGAAGTCTCTCCGAAAGGATCGGTATGTTGGCCGATGCACTTTGCTGGAATCACGGTTGGCATTAACAACGACTCTCATGTTGTTCGCTTACTAGGGGCTGGCTTGTTCCGAAAGGACGAAGGTGATACGGGAGGTAGAATATTCATCGACAAGAGACATTCGGCAACTCTTCATATCGTATTTTATACTGATAAAGTAGTGGGTGAGTTGACTATTTCTACCGGCGTATTGCCTTTATCAGCGCCAGACCAGAAGAAAGCTGAGAGTCAGTATTTCAACCCAACGGAAGGCTTTGGCAATTGGCATGCCCTTCACTTGGGATCAAAGCAAGAGGATGTTATTAATAACCTTGGAGATCAAGATTGATTTTATCCTCGAACTGCATATTTATAATCTCAATTGCGGTGGACATTAATACGCTTGCGAACTTCATGAGATGGTCTATGTCTTCTTTATTCATGGCAAATTAATTGTATGCCTCTTTTTATGAAATTTCAATGTTTTTTGAGTCACTGTTCACTGAAGTCCCAGGGGAAGATTCGCCCCTGTTTTGACGATGTGACGGCAATAGGTGTTTGTTTCAGGCACAAACCCACCGTTCCAAGTTAAGATAAACTTAATCCTTCTCTAATGCTACACTTTCTTTTCAGACCAATTTGGCATTTTGGCCTGTTTGGCATCTATTATGCGATAGCCCTGTTTCGCCCATATATTGTAAAAAACCGACATAAGTTGTAGTCTTAGTTTTAAATCTATGACTACAATCAAAAAAGAGTTTACGATGAAATCGGTTGAAGGCAACACCTGTGTCCAGCGTCTCCGACGCTGGACCATAGCAGAATAGCAAGCAATGGTCGGCAAGGCAGAACAGCATAGGATAGCCTGTCGCAGCTAAGTCCGCGGGGAGCATGCGCTTTCACACTTTAAATGGTCAGGTTGCACATATGAAACGGAAAGAAGGAAAAGACGGCATGCGGAAATTGGTGGGAGCTAGCCTTCTCATTGCTGTGTTTCCTTCCAATGTGTGGGCTTTCGTTTCACATGATTACCCTCCAACTTTTGTGACGGAGCTGGCACGCATCTTTTTTCTTTTATCCTGCATTCTTGTTTTAGGAGCAGTAGTTCAAAATCTCTTATATAAAGATACAAAGTGGAGATATTTCTTTTATTCATTAATATTCTTCATCCTGTGGGATATCGTTGTTCTTGTCGGACAAATGGCTGAACATTGGGTTGATCCAGCCAAGATGATCGGCACTGCCGAAGGATGGAGTTATTTTACAAGAGTGATCGCGATTAGCGGCAAGGATTATATCTTTTATTTTGCAAAATACGACTATATCTTGATAAATATCGCAATATTTCTTTTTCATCGAGGATTGAAACAACATCTGAATGAACGTAAAGACTCTGCAATTGTTCTCGCTGTTACTTTGCCGCTGTTTCCAATTTTGATAGTAGAGATGGGCGGCGCTGTCGTATTTCTCATTTTTTCCACAATGAGCCTAATTACGAGTTTGAAGCTTCACAAAAGAGAAAGAACAAACATATTATGGAATTACATGATATGGCTTAGTTCGGCCTTCGTCATTTTTGCTATCTCGAGGTCCATAGGCCACATTATTAAGCACATCCTGCTTGCAGCCGGACATGCGCAAACATGGCAACATATTGCTCCAATCAGTAGCAGTTTTAATCTTATCGCCCTTTTCCTAGTTGGATCTTTGAGTCTTTTCTTCATAAGGATATATGATATCCACATGAAGGTCTTAAAGGACAAGCAACTAATAGAAAATATGAACACTGAACTAGTGGAGCTGAATCAGGAGTTTGAAACTATTATCACAGAAAGAACGATGAGCTTAATGGCATTAACGGTGGCTGATAAGGTCAGGAATCCTGCAGCAATGATCGGGATTCTTTGCAAAAGAGTTCTCAGCAATAAGGAGGAGTTGACACTTCTTAATGATGTAATCTCGGAGTGCGAAAAGTTACAAGGTATAGTTGGGGATTTTGAAAACTTGCTTCGAACTAAAAAATCTCTGTTTAAGTACGAGGATATAAATGATATTGTCAGAAGTGTGGTTTCGGTTGCTGTGAAGGAGGCTGACAACAAGAAAATACATGTTATGCTTCATCTTTCAGAGGAGATGTTAAAGGTTAACGCACAAAAAAGTCTGTTGAGAGTGGCAATATTTCATGTTATACAAAATGCTGTCGATGCATCTCAAGCAGGAGGAACTATAACAATCACGTCATCTCGGAGAGGTGACTATATTATCATTACAGTCTCTGATACAGGGTCAGGCATCAAGCAGGAGGAAATGGACAGGATATTTAATGTTTTTTACAGTACGAAACTAAAAAGATTTGGGATGGGATTGCCTCTGGCAAAACAAATAGTATCAGAGCATCTTGGAGAGATTACCATTGAAAGTAGGGAAAGACAAGGGATGACAGTCATAATAAAGCTTCCTGGAAGGTGGAGACAAGAAGAAAAGAATCGGTTCTCCAGTTGAATACGGAAGTGCATTTTATAGCTATGCAATTCTCAATTTCTCCTTCTCCTCCACTAGTATGACGAAGGTGGTTGCCGGCGCGTCAAGGGGCTCTAATAGCAGTGGAGTTTACAACCTCTCCTCCGGCATAGTCAAAATCAACTATTCGGTTATCAAAGGGACTATCTGTACAACCAGTTCCGGTGCTTGACGTAACGACTTTTGTGGGCAATACCTAGCTGGATGTTGCTGTTCTCTAGCTATTCCCCGAATCAGCTATTGAGGATGTTTTCCGCAAGACCACCTATGTCTTTCGAAACTGGCCAGGCACAAAAATTCTTAAGGTAAGACAAAGCTGCTATCTGCCCGTGACTGAGAAGTTTATAAGAAAGATTAATGTAATCGATGAACTCATTGTTCGCATCGAGAACTAGCATTGCTTCATAGATTATTCTGTGCAAGTCCTGAGAAAAATCATCCGGGCCAATGATCGCATGTGCCTCGGCAAACCTAGTATTGTCGAAAATAATCGAGGCTAAGAGTGTCTGTTCTGCGATCATTTTGTACTTCATTACTATCATCCTTCCTCACGCATGAACTTCAACTTATATTACTATAGAAACCGGCACTAACAGCAACACTAAAAAAAAGTGGTATCGAAAATGTTTGCAGCGGAGATAATTGCCGCTTTACTGCTGGGTCGTTCTTTTCGCTATAGGCGTCTCATTCTGCATCAAGGCAGATGATGGTATATTTTGAGTGGTATATTTAACAACAATGGTATTCATTCTATGTAGAACAGTAATGAGTTGGAAAGAATGGCATTTTACTCATCTAGCCATCAATTTGCTTGACAACATCGCGTTCTTATGATGTAATCTGACAAAATGTGTTAATAACATTCTTAACATTGTTACAATAATTGTAACATGGAGGTCTACGGCTATGGAATCATGGAAAGCAACCAATTGGACGCTAAGGTGTTTCTCATTTGTATTATTACTGTTGACCGGATTAGGTGGCATGGCTGGCGGAGAGTCATCGATGGGTGATGTAGCCATAAAGGGATACGATACCGTCGCATATTTCAAGGACGGTAAGGCCCTAAAAGGCAAAGACTCATTTGCCTTCCAGTGGCATAACATGACTTGGTACTTTATAACCAGCGAGAACAGGGATCTGTTCGCGACCAGTCCTGAGAAATATGCACCGCAATATGACGGTTATTGTGCCTGGGCATTGACCGAGTCGCGGAAAGCCCAGACCGATCCGGAAGTATGGAAGATTGTTGACGGGAAACTATATCTGAATTGCAGCATGACTGCATATGAAAAATGGAGCAAAGACATTCCCGGTAACATCAAGACGGCCGATGCGAACTGGTTAAAATTAAACAGCGGAAATTAATGCAAGCCAAAGAAGACTAATCAAGGTTCTAACAAGCTGATGAACTGGGTTCACCTGACAATCAGCACCTCAGCCATCTGAGCAAGACCGTCGAATTCCGAAAAAAACTATCAGATGCGAATTCCGGTGATGGCGAACAGTCGTGCCGGAGGATGGCGAACACTTGTGAAACATAGCGAAGCCGTACCAAAACATCTTACGAAGAGCGTTCGCCTTTCGTCAAGTTTGTCTTAGTTTTTCTCATCGATTCTCCCTTCAAAGCTATCTTGTGTGAGTTATGGACGATCCTGTCGAGTATGGCGTCGGCTTTTGTAGGCTCTCCGATGCGATCATGCCATTTGGCGACGGGATACTGGCTGGTAATGATTGTCGCCTTCAGTCCGTATCTGTCTTCCATGACTTCCAGGAAGTGGCCGCGCTCATCTTCGGTCAGTGGGTCCACGGCCCAGTCGTCAATGACGAGGAGGTCCGTCTTTGCAAGTCTTCCGAGGACCTTGAAGAAACTGCCGTCAGCTTTTGCGATCCTCAGTTCCTCAAAGAGTCTTGTTGACCGGTATTGTACAGCAGTGAATCCTTCTCGGCAGGCTTTGTTTGCAAATGCCTCAGCAAGGTAAGTCTTGCCGATGCCGGTCGGCCCGGTGATGATCACGTTATGGTGAGAAGAGATCCACTGACAAGAAGCCAGGGATCTGACGACCGACTTGTCCAATCCCCTGGGGTGCTGATAGTCGATATCTTCGATAGTGGCATTGGTCCTCAGGCGTGCCGACTTGAGTCTTCTGGTGAGTTTTCTGTCTTCCCTGGAAGTCCACTCCCGGTCTATGATCATGGAGAATCTGTCCTCAAAGCTCAGTTTGCTAAGGGAAGGATTTTCAAGCTGCTCCTTCACTGCCGTTGCCATTGTGTAGAGCTTCATCTGTGAGAGTTTTTCGATAGTGTGATTCAACGCTGTCTCCTCCTTATAGTATGTTTGTGGGGTATACTTACCCCTTGGTCGATGCCTCTTAGTCGATTATTGGCTGTCCCATAGAGCCGATTTTCAACTGAAGTACTCTTTACCGCGGATATTGTCATGATATAAGGGCGGGGTCACCTCCTTTTGTTCGGTGATCGGAGTACGGTCGAATCCGGTTTCAAGCATCGACTTGACGCTCTTGTATGAATAAGCCTTGATATGGACCGCCCGCATAGAGGCTGCTTCCAGTCTCTCCGGCGAGTACTTCTTGCCGAGTCTCAACAGGCCTATGCAGGATTTGAATCCCTGCTCCGGATGCGGTCGCGTCGTCAGGATGGTCTCGACAAGCTTTGCTGTGGCAGCGCCGGTCTGCTCCGCCCAGTGGATGATCCTCGATGGAGTCCACTCAAGATGCTTCTGATGCGCTTTCGGCATGTGCTCAGCAATGGTCGTATATCCTCTTGCTTTGAAGCTGCGTTGATGAGTCACAATGCGATTGTTATTGTGGAAGATCTCCACCGTATCGACAGTGAGGAAGGCTTCTAACTTTTTGCCACGAAGCTGGTAAGGAACGCTGTAGTAATGATCCGCTACGTCGACGTGGTAATCGATGTTAACCGTTGGCCGCTTGAAGTCGATGTATCGATACCGCTCAACGGGCAAAGGCTTAAGATACGGCCTCTCAAGGGTCTCAAAGAGTTCTCTGCGGGTACTGTTTAGTTTCCTGAACTTCCGGGTATTCAAGCGTTCCAGAAGTTCCCTGATGCTGGCATTAAGCTCCTCGATACTGAAGAATGTGTGATTCCTCAATGCCGCAATGATCCATCGGGTGACCAGCAATACTCCGGCTTCCACCTTTGCCTTATCTTTTGGTTTATACGGACGTGCAGGGATAATGGCGGTACCGTAGTGCTGCGCCAGACTCAGATATACGGGGTTGAGGTCGGGTTCGTATCGGCAGGACTTCGATACGGCTGCTCGGATATTGTCCGGGACAAGGATTTGGCTCACACCGTGAAAGTATTCAAAAGCATTGATGTGAGCCTTGATCCAGAAGGGGAGACTCTGCGATGGGAGCGCTTCGACATAGGTATAGTTGCTTGCTCCAAGGACTGCCACAAAGATCTGAGCTTCGGTGCTCTCGCCTGTGAAAGAGTCGACGATGGGTATCCCTTTGCCGGCAAAGTCGATGAACATCTTCTCGCCGGCGCGATGCTCCTGCCGTAAACTTATCTCAAGGTTTTTCTCCCAGCGGTGATAATGCTCGCAGAACTGCGTAAACTGATACCCCTCAGGATGCCGTTCTTTATATTCGAGCCACAACAGTTGAAGGGTGACGCCCTTTTTGCGAAGCTCGCGATGAATCTCCTCCATTGGGGGCAGCGGACGAAGGGCTGTCTTCCGACTACTGCGTTCACTGAGCATAGCTTCAAGCTTTGCGTCATCAAGGTCCTCAGGAAGTGGCCATGAAATGCCCTTATCCTGGGCCTTCTGGACATAATCTACTACTGTGCTCGGCGACACTTTGCAGGACCGGCTTATTTGTCGTTTGCCAAGATGCAGCCCATAATACAGTCTTAAGATTTCTCTAACCATCCGCATGGATATACCCCTATTAGCCATCGCTTCTCCTTCGTCAAAGTTCGTAGAAGAAGGACAATGGCGTATTTGTGTGGAATTTATCCAGCTTCGGCTATGTTTATTTCGTCAGGTAGTCTGAACACTTCTATTTCGGTCTCATGGCGAACACCTATATCGGGATTACCCAAAAGTGTTCGCCATGACTCCGATATCAGTGTTCGCGTTCAGACCGAAACAGGTGTTCGCTTTGCTCCGAAATGAGTGTTCGGCATGGTCCGAAATTCGCAATCAGAAGCGTATTCTCGGCTCCTAGTGCTAAAATCAATACCGGAGAACATCATGAGAATTCCGGTGAGTACGATGGGAAATCATCAGTGGTTAAGCTCGCCGGGAAGTGTTTAACCACCGTTCAATTCGACAGCATTATATTCCCTACACATCTCTATGATCGCCTCTCGCTTGGCTTCGTCCTTGAGTTCATGGGCATAGCTCAATACACTGGCGTCTTCTCCGTTCGTTGCGTTAACATCAGCGCCAGCTTCAAGAAGTAGCTTCACCATCTCAGTACTGCCTTCATAAGCCGCAAACAGTAGTGCTGTGTTGCCATGACGGTTCTCTCTATTTACATCTGCGCCTTTTTCGAGAAGGAACTTTACTGTTTCAGTGTGGCCATAACGGGCTGCCCACATTAGAGCAGTCCAGCCATAATTATTATTAGCATTAACATCAGCGCTTGATTCAAGAAGGAGCTTTACTGTTTCAGTGTGACCATAACGGGCTGCCCACATCAATGGGGTATCTCCAAGATTATTCTTTTCATTCACATCAGTGCCCGCTTCAAGAAGCTGCTTAACTGCTTCAGTATTGCCATTTCGGGACTCAGCTAACATCATATTTTTATATCCCATAAGGTTTCCCTCCTTTCCTTGCTTAATTTCGGCCTGTATCTGTCCGTGTCTGTATCAGTGTAATTCTGTTTTTCTGTCTGCTCCAGCTGTCCCTGTTTTGGCATACACTTAACGCCGCAAATTCCCTTTTTTTATCTTTCTGCAACTATAGCACAATATTTTAGAGCTTGCTTAAAGTCTCTAGTGTGTCAAGGACGACTTTGTGATTACTGAGTAAGACCGGTTTGGCCTCATTAAGATGCGGTAGTTAGTATTTTTGTTTACATGTATTGTAAATGCATTTAAAAAACATGGATTCACTTCTCATTTTCAAAGAAAGTAAGGTTGCTTTTGCTCTCCAGCGCGGCTTGACACGCTATAGCTTTATTAATACACTCTAAACAAGAATTATTCCGGATTAAATCATGAAGAAGATTACTCCGACATCAGAGGATATTAAAAGAAAGCTGATTGATAAGCTTAGGAAGAACAATCTAAAGCTTACACGTCAGCGGCTAGCTATTGTTGAGGTTCTCTCTAATGACCGAAGTCATTCTAGCGCACGTGCTATCTTTGAGAAGGTGAGGCAGGAGGTCCCTTCTGTGAGTCTTTCAACTGTATACTTTACGCTTAATCTTTTTAAGCGCGAAGGAGCAATAAAAGAGCTTGAGTTTTATGATAGAGAAAACCGCTACGAGAGCGATGTCAGAGAGCATCTCGACTTGATCTGTCTTGGGTGTGGGAGGATTGTAAATTATGATGAGCCGATTCCCATGCTAAAAGAGCAGGTGGAACAGAAAACTGGTTTTGTCATGAACCGCATGCGCTACGAGTATTATGGCTACTGCAAAAACTGCAGGCCGAATAAGGGTTAATTAAATTTTGATATTTAAAACAATCTTCCTATCAAAGACAAAAGGCCTTTTTCAAGAAACTATAAACGACCGCGGATAATAATCAATATCCGCACCATTAGAAACAATTCAAAATAAGATGAAAGGAGAATCATCCCTGGCAAAGAAGGAGCTATTACCATGAAGGACGAGGACCGCGAACCTACCACCGATGCTGGTATTCTTATATCCAGCGACGAGCACTCGTGTTAACCAGCTAATAACTTGTTAGCTAGATGGGCAGCGTAACATTATATTCATAGTAGCAGTTCAATAAGTCACACAACGAAAGGAGTCAATATTATGAATGACGATAGCATGGGCCCGGTAACGGGCGGGACTCACAAACACATGGCCAGCAGAGGTACGTCGAACCGGGACTGGTGGCCGAACCAATTGCGGCTAGATATCCTGCGCCAGCATTGCTCTCTGTCCAATCCAATGGGGGAGAGCTTCAACTACGCTGACGAGTTCAAGAGCCTTGATCTGGAGGCTGTGAAGAAAGACCTTCGCGCCCTGATGACCGACTCGCAGGACTGGTGGCCGGCGGACTTCGGGCACTACGGGCCTTTGTTCATCCGCATGGCATGGCATAGCGCGGGCACGTATCGCACCGGTGACGGTCGCGGCGGCGCCGGAGCCGGCCAGCAGCGCTTCGCGCCTATCAACAGTTGGCCCGACAACGCCAGCCTCGACAAGGCACGCCGGCTGCTTTGGCCGATCAAGCAGAAGTACGGTCGGAAGATCTCATGGGCCGACCTCATGATCCTTGCCGGCAACGTCGCCCTGGAGTCGATGGGATTTAAGACGTTCGGCTTTGGCGGTGGTCGCGAGGACGTCTGGGAGGCGCAGGAGGACGTCTACTGGGGTTCCGAGAACAAGTGGCTGGATGACAAGCGCTACTCCGGAGACAGGGATCTCGAGAATCCGCTTGCTGCGGTCCAGATGGGCCTGATCTATGTCAACCCGGAAGGCCCGAACGGCATCCCGGATCCGATCGCAGCGGCCAAGGATATCCGCGAGACTTTTGCTCGCATGGCTATGAACGACGAAGAGACGGTCGCGCTTATTGCTGGAGGTCACACCTTCGGCAAGACCCACGGCGCCGGCCCCGCGTCCCATGTGGGTCCCGAGCCGGAAGCAGCCCCCATCGAGGAGCAGGGCCTTGGCTGGAAGAACAGCTTTGGCACGGGCAAGGGCGCTGATGCGATCACCAGCGGTCTGGAAGTCACCTGGAGCACGACGCCGACGAAGTGGAGCAACAGCTTCTTCCAGAACCTGTTCGGCTACGAATGGGAGCTGACGAAGAGCCCGGCAGGTGCGCATCAGTGGACGCCGAAGGGTGGCGCGGGCGCCAAAACGGTGCCGCATGCCCACGACTCGTCGAAGCGTATCGCGCCTTCCATGCTGACCACGGACCTCTCGCTGCGCTTCGACCCGGCCTACGAAAAGATATCGAGGCGCTTCTACGAGAATCCGGATCAGCTCGCGGACGCCTTCTCCCGTGCGTGGTTCAAGCTGACGCACCGCGACATGGGTCCTCGCGTGCGCTATCTTGGACCGGAGGTTCCCACCGAAGAGCTCATCTGGCAAGACCCCATCCCCGCAGTCAATCACAAGTTGATTGATGAGAAGGACATTGCCTCCCTTAAGGGCAAGATCCTGGCTTCAGGGCTGTCGGTCTCGCAACTGGTTTCGACCGCCTGGGCATCGGCGTCCACCTTCCGTGGTTCCGACAAGCGCGGCGGCGCGAACGGCGCGCGCATTCGCCTCGCGCCCCAGAAGGATTGGCCAGTCAACCAGCCGGCCGAACTGGCGAAAGTGCTCAAGACGCTGGAGGGTATCCAGAGCGAGTTCAACAGCGCGGCTTCTGGCGGCAAGAAGATCTCGCTCGCCGACCTGATCGTTCTGGCCGGTTGCGCCAGTGTTGAGCAAGCCGCGAAGAAGGCCAGTCATGACGTGAAGGTTCCCTTCACGCCGGGCCGCATGGACGCCTTGCAGGAGCAAACCGATGCGGCCTCGTTCGCCGTGCTCGAACCGATCGCGGATGGCTTCCGCAACTACCTCAAGGGCAAGTACACTATATCGGCTGAGGCTTTGCTGGTCGACAAGGCGCAATTGCTGACGTTGACGGCGCCGGAGATGACGGTTCTCATTGGCGGGATGCGCGTTCTGAATGCCAACTTCGGGAAGTCCCAACACGGTGTCTTAACCAAGCGGCCTGAGGCGCTGACCAACGACTTCTTCGTGAACCTGCTTGACATGGGCACGGAGTGGAAGGCGGTATCGGACGCCAAGGACGTGTTTGAAGGGCGCGATCGCAGGACGGGTGAACTGAAGTGGACTGGCACGCATGTCGATCTCATCTTCGGTTCCAACTCCCAGCTCCGGGCCCTGGCCGAGGTTTACGGAAGCTCGGACGCGCAGGTGAAGTTTGTCCAAGACTTTGTGGCCGCATGGAACAAGGTGATGAACCTTGACCGTTTCGACCTCGCCTGATCGTAGCATAAACGTCTTCGACAGCTTCTGACTGGGCGGCGATAAAACGATCAACTAACAAGAGGGTGCAGGCGACGCTTTACAGCGCGCCTGACCCTTGGCGTTGGTGGCTTCCGCACGAAAGCGTTACTGGGTCGGCTTTGCATCGCCGCTTGTTTCCGAGAGAACCCTTCACTCACGGCAGAAGAATGACAGGATCGATTGCATGTCAAATCTTCGAGGCAGCCATATTGAGACTGGTGACTAGCTTCCTAATTAAAGTCATCGCTGTGGGGAAGCAGCGAATGATACGAGCTTTCTACCGGAAATCAATTCTGCGAGAGCCTACCGAAAAATGCCTGCACTTTACTATACATACCTCAGCATCTTACCAGGGATGTTGTATTCCGAACGTAATTATCATAATCAGATTCTTAACTCGTACTGCTGTGTAGATTGTCAAGCTCCAAGGTGGTTCTTCTTGGTGACATCTAGAACGTACCACTGATAACAACTTATAGTCATTGCCGCAAGGACATGGCTTATTACACAAGCTTTCTTCCGGAAATCAAGTATGGGTCGCGTCGGTTCAGAATATTGGTACCACCTGAAACCAATCGATTTTACCAGTATTAGGAATTTGGTGATTACCAAAAAAAACTTTCATGGAGGCTTTGTCGATTGACTCCTCGTAACATGCCTCAATCTGTATAGCTGAGAAATGTGGTTTACCACCCAAAAGTTAGTGCCACGGGCGATGCTCTCCGGCCATTTGTTTCATTCGGCAATTGTCGCTTCAATTTGTATTGAGGAGAGGTGGCATCTTTTCTATGGATTCATGGAGGCATGAATTGAATTTACTATTTTGTATATTGCTTGACTTGATTTCTATATGTCGATACAGTCTATAAAATATCTCAGCAATAGATAACTATAGGCTAAGCCAACCATAGGCGGGTCTTTACGGAATGGAGGCAGTGAACATGAACTTTTCCATACTTCGCAATATTGCGGCGACGCTGTTCGCAATCGCGCTCGTAGCTACACCTGCAGTGGCTCAGAAGAAATACGACACAGGTGCCACGGACGCCGAGATCAAAATCGGCAATATCAGTCCTTACACGGGTCTGTTCTCAGAATACGGAGCTGTAGGGCGTGCAGAGGCTGCATACTTTCAGATGATCAACGATCGTGGCGGAATAAATGGTCGCAAGATCAACTTTGTAACCGTTGATGATGGCTCTAATGTTAACAAGTCTATCGAACTGGCGCATAAGCTAGTCGAACAGGAAGAGGTTTTGCTGATCTTCAGTTCCTTTGGTACTGAGAGCAACCTGGCGATCCGCATATACCTAAATGACAAGAAAGTGCCGCAACTTTTCCTCCAGAGTAGCTCAGCGGCTTTGGACGATCCGACGCATTTCCCGTGGACAATGGGGTTCTTCGCTACATACCGGACGGAGGGACTGTCCTACGCGAAGTATATACTTCAAAACAAACTTGATACGAAAATAGCGGTACTTTACGCTGACAACAATGCGGGCAAAGAGTATCTTGCCGGTATACACGATGGTCTAGGGGATATGGCGTCAACGATGATCATAAAGGAAGTTCCCTACGAGTATACTGATGCAGACCTCACTTCGCATATCGTGGCGCTAAAAAGTTCTGGCGCCGATATTTTTATTAACCTGGCATGGGGGAAGTTTGCTACCCAAGCGATTCGCATAGCCTACGACATCGGCTGGCATCCACAGCAATTCATTCCCAACGCATCCCTCTCGATTGCTGCTTTCCTAGATCCCGCTGGCCTCGATAAAGCCGTTGGAATAATCTCGAACGCACGCTCTAAGGGTTGGACGCATATGCAAGCACGCCAAGACCCAGCAGTGCGCGAGTTTCTCGACTGGATGAACAAATACAATCCTCAGGCAAGTATTAGAGATCAAAACAACGTGGCTGGCTACGAACGTGCGCAGGCGCTGGTTGAAGTGCTGAAGCAGTGCGGTGACAATCTGACCCGCGCGAACGTGATTAAGCAGGCTGCAAGTCTAGATCTGGAGCTCGGGATGCTCCGTCCCGGAATCAGAATAACGACAAGTCCGACCGATTATCAACCAATCAAAGAGTTGTTTTTGATCAAGTTCAACGGCAAAACCTGGATTCCGTTCGGGCAGGTGATTGGAGAGTAAGCAAGACATGCGAGGACCAACAAGGGCTACGAACTGCCCTTACGTCAAGTTTGGTGTCGGATAGCGCAGGGTTCCGCGGCTAATGTGTCCTAGTTATCATTGCGATTGCCCCGACGCGGTGAAGCCGTTTTATTTTACCGGTGTTCATCGAGGGGAGAGAAAACCTTTCATGTCCAGACCAGGGACAGGGTATCTGATTGCCATGTTCTTAAAACTGCAGCAACTCCACAAGATTTCTATTTGGTTCTTTTTGATTTCCTCAGAAAGAGCAGATAAAAAATAAAAAGACCCAAGCCCACTGCGAAAAAACCTAAGGCGAGGCGCACCCAGTTGTGTTCGATATCTAGCAGGCCCTTGAAAAAAGAACGCCAGCCATAGACCACAAGCATCATCCCGAGGACAAAAAAGAAAACTTGTAATGCGATATCCTTATTTCTGATCATACTGATATTATAATGCGCGTCGAATTACAATCAAGTTAGACCGACATCAGAACTATTATTCAGGATATCTTCTGTTGGGCGATTGTTTCTACTCCTAAAGTCATCGCCGCAGAGAAACCGCTCATTATCCAAGGTTTCTTCCAGCTATCGAGACAGGTGCTGTCGATCAAGGGGAAGTTTCCCGCCGATTCCTTGATTGTAATCTACTATGTTTCTTGTTCTTGATATAAATATAATCTGCCAACACGATTAAACATGAAACCGACTACGCCGATACCAATAAGTGCTCCAATTCCAATAGTTGCGCCGATAAGAGCTGTGATTATCCATGCTCCCGATAACGCATACAGCTTCCATCCTGTAAGTTTCTTATAGCCAATATTCAGTTTTGTGGTTTTTTCAATTTCGGTATTTATTGTTATTGTGTTGCTTTTCTTCCAGTCAATCTTATTTAAAACACTGTGTGAACCCACTGCGAGAGGAATTATTGCCGTGGCACCATCTTTTACTGAGCGGACCTTTTCCCCATCGACTAATACTGAATAGGCGCGAAGGCGTGCAATCATTCGGGATTCTCTATAGATTTCTAAGTCGCCTGGTAAGTCTTTATTCGGACTTAAAAAAGAATTCCAACGCCCACCCCGTAGTAATGGGTGAAGCCTCCAAGATTGCCGGTTAGTCGCACACCCGTTTCGAGATCAGCCACTAAGCAGCGAGTAACAAGGTACTGGAGGCCACCATCGAAGTTGTAGCCGGCTCCCTCGCTTCGCGCTGTTTTCGTTTGGCCATAGACCTCGCCGTATAACTGTAGCCGCTCGATGGGATTCCATGTAGCCGCAAAAAACTGGTTAAAACTCGTGAAGCGTCCGCCTCCAGCCGAGACTGAGTCAGTCAAAGAGCTTATGCCAAGCTGGAGAGACAATCCAACATGAGCACTAAGTGAATATGCTACTATCCCATTTATCGTAGTGCCTAACCCTCGGCTCCCAAAAACATCATTGCCAGAGGGTAGGGTCAGAACGGCTTCCACTGAGCCAAGCCATTTGCCGGCATATCCCAACTCGTGTTTGAACCCGATGCCGGCAGCAGAAAGGCCGGAGGATGCCTCCTGTCGGGTCTCCGACCTCTGGCTCGTGTAGTTGGGAGCAAGTATTTTAAACTCATTCCGGCCTGGAAGTCCGAATCTCACTTCGGCCTGTGGGTAACTGTCAGCCTTACCGCTCCCCTCGCCTCTTAGATTTGCTCGAATCAAGCCTAATTCTAAAACTATATGCCTAAATGGGACAGAGCAGGCACTGTCTGAAAAGGTTGGACGATCCAAAAGATAAAACAATGCAGACGGGTTTGCGGCTGAACAGGGATCGGAGGTCTGGACTTCACCATCTTCCGCATTAGCATTCCCGCTACTAAGGGATAAAAACACCGCGTATAAGCACAATATTGCCAACCCTAATCTTAATCCAGTCTTCATGTTTTTTGAAAATATTCTTCCATTAATCTTCCGGCACTGGACTTAGGTCGTCGGCCTTGTATTCGCTATATGTATTCCGATTCTCCAACCTTTCTTCATGATAACAATAAAAGCTCTCTGAGACATTTTCTTTATGTCTGTGAAGCGTTAACGTGCTTTTACAGCCGCAAAGCTCCATTCAACCTTACAAATTTCTACTGCTTAAAGTCCACAGTATGCAGATACAGCTCATTGCACAATGTTTATACCCGATAGACTAACGCTCTTATCCTGGAAATATTATCCTGACAATCAATACCCCGGCCATTTCGCCAAAAATGTTTTTTCTGAAAGAAACTCTTATTTCCGAGGCTACGTGTTAGGCGAGATGTCCTTCCTGTAGTGCCCGCATTTTGAGGACTGCCTAACCCGAGGATTTCTTCAGGAAAGAGCCGGTCTTTCCCTTACTTTGCGTTCGGGATAAAGAGCGGATTACCGTTCTTGTCCTTGAAAGAAGCGATTGCCTGCTGGCCTTCCCTAGATATCAGCCAATTGATGAACTCCATCGCTTCTTTATATTTCACATGCTTATACTTTGCAGGATTAACCGCCATGACACCATACTGGTTGAACAAGGTCGGATCGCCCTCAAGAACGATGGCCATCTCAAGCCTGTCCTTGTCCTTCGTCGCCAGCCAGGTACCCCTGTCCGTTAGAGTGTACGCATGTTTTTCGTCAGCGATCCGTTGGGTCTTTTCCATCCCCTGCCCCACTTCGAGATACCACTTCTGCCCTTTGGTCTCTATTGCCGCCTTCTTCCAAATGGATAACTCCTTTGTATTCGTGCCGGAATTATCCCCACGCGACACGAATATCGACGATGCGGCAATTTTCTTGAATGCCTCGGTAGTCGATTTTTCGCTCTTTATATTCGCGGGATCATTGACAGGACCGATGATCACAAAGTCGTTATACATGACATCGTGTCGGTCGACAAAGAAGCCTTCTTCTACCGCCTTTAGTTCCTGCTCTTTGGCATGGACAAAGGACACATCGGCGTCCCCGCGTTTCCCCATTTCGATGGCAGCTCCCGTCCCGCGGGCAACCACCTTTACCTTAATGCCTGTCTTCTTTTCGAACATAGGCAGGATGTAACTGAAGAGTCCAGAATTCTCTGTGCTCGTTGTCGATGAACAGATTATTTCCCTATCGGCCGCAAATGAATAGGACCAGCAGCACACCACCATTGCTGAAACGAGTACTACCAATGCAAGTAACTTTCTCATCATGGATATTGTCTCCCCTATCGCTATTCTTGTGATATTTTCGAATTGCCTAATCATCAGATTGTTGCGCATAAGATGCATCATTGTACAGTCCTTCGCCGAATTGCTCTTTACCGAAGTCGCTGATTATTTTCTGGCCCTTTCCCGACACCACAAAGTCTATAAACTTAGCAGCAATCTCCGAGCCGGGTGTTACCCCTGCCGGCTGGGCAAGTGTGTGGTAGGTGTTGATGAGAAATTTATCGCCCCTGAAAAGTATCTTTAAATTGGGCATACTCTTTCTTTCGGCAGCCCATGTGCTGCTGTCGGTCATGAAATAACCTTTCTCCTGATTAGCCCTCTTCAGGGTTGCGGTCATGAAGTCTTTGGTGACTATATACCATTGACCAGAAGGTATTATGCCAGCCTTCTGCCAGACAGCCATCTCCTTTTTGTTAGTGCCCGAGCTATCCCCTCTAGAAAAGAATTCTGCCTTTGCCGAAGCGATCCTCCGATAGGCGTCGGTAGCGCTCTTAGCCGCTTGAATGTTCGCGGGATCATCAGCAGGACCGACGATGTAAAATTCATTGGAGCCGATTAGCAAGTGTTTAGTCGCCCAGCCCTCGGCGATAGCCTTCTTCTCCGCAGCGGGCGCATGCACCATAATCATATCTACGTTCTTTTCCTTCAGGAGCCTGAGTGAGTCCCCGGAACCAGCCTTAATCCAGCAGAGGGTCGAATCATTTTCCTTGCTGAATGTCTCACCGAGGACCTTCAGAATGCCTAACTCACCGGGACTTCCTGTGGCCAACATAAACTTATTTGCACCGCTTCCGTAAACAGCGTTGCATTTCTCCTGAGCGAAAGATATCGATACGGTCCATAGAAGTATTAGAAATGTCAGCAGATAAAATCTTACCGTTTTCATATTATCCCCTTGCACTGTAACTCGTGTCTGTTTTCTTCTATTGTAACGGTCGATGATTTGTATTCCAGGCAGCCATAATCGGGTCTTTGTGCTGCAAAGATACAAAGCGCCTCCTTCCACCAGGCCACGAAACCATCTCCTAATATAGCGCTACGGTGCAGAGGTGGTCTTTTGTCGGATAGGGCCATAGAATATTGGCATGTTATTATCTCGTCATGCTAAAGCTGTACTTCTTACCGTCATAAATAAACATAGGATCTCGCTGCCTTACAAGTCAAATTAAATACATTCATCAAGACGGTGAATAGATTTCATGTGCAATCAAATGATCTAGCACATTCCGCAGAACCACGCATTCCGAGGATCGCAGATGGCGCCAATGTTAACTCTTCACGGCCTCCGCTTGACTGTTCAGGTCTTATCTAGTATTCGTATAGTGGGTCCCTTTGAGGGCAGATGTACGATTCTGTGATACAAATGAGGAGATTTATATGCCAAAACAAAAGACAAAACTTATCATCGCATCGACCACGAGTACGCAAAATTCCGGTCTCTTCGATATTCTCATTCCAGTCTTCGAAAAGTCGTCACGATATGATTTGAAGATTGAGGTTATAGCAGTGGGAACCGGCAAGGCTATAAAGATCGCAAAACAGGGCCAGGCTGATATGCTTTTTGTTCATGATCCATTCAGGGAGGAGAAGTTTGTCGCCGAGGGGTATGGAGTAAACAGGAGAGCAGTCATGCATAATGATTTTGTTATCGTGGGCCCCGATAAAGACCCTGCGAAGATCAAGCGGGCAAAGACCGCGATAGAGGCATTTGAGGAGATAGCAGCTACAGGCGAACCTTTTGTATCGCGGGGAGATGATTCGGGCACCAATATAAAGGAATTGGACATCTGGGAAGATGCAGGCATAAATCCCAAGAGCAAAGGCTGGTATTTTGAAACCGGCACCAAAATGGGAGACACATTAATTGCTGCCGATCAGAAAAAAGCTTATACGATCACTGATATGGGAACGTTTCTTAATTACGAGACAAAGATTGCCCTGAAGATCCTTTATAAAGGAGACTCTTTGCTCAGGAATAATTACAGCGTCATAGCTGTCAATCCAGATAAGTTTCCGAATGTTAAATATAGAGAAGCCATGGATTTTATATCGTTCGTTACGGCACCGGAAGGACAGACGCTGATAGCCAAGTATGTAAAGCATGGAATCAATCTTTTCTATCCGGACGCGGTACCATCGGTTATAAGCAAAAAGAAATAGTGATTGCCCAATTCTATATAGCAGTGGAGTCCATATATAACAGTTGATTTAATGAATAGACTGCACAGTATTAGTGAGATAGTGCTCAAAGACTTCGGATACACACAGAGGGAAGCTGTTACGGTCACAATATCTTCAAGCTATGCTCTTGTCAGCGTCCCCGAAGAACAGAAGACTAGTCTCATTTACACTTCCTGTGATCTTTTTTATCTGCCAACTCATCGACAAATACATCACGGAAAAAACTATCAGCCTTCGCCCGTGTCTTGCTCTGCAGCTGATTGTAGCTATTTAGAAGGTTATCTGCAAACGGAGTAAGTTCAGACCCGCCTCCACTGATCCCTCCAGTCTGTTTCTGCAACAGTTGTTTACCCAAGCGATCCTCTGTAGCCCTGATCTTCCCCCACACACCCCTATAGCTCATTCCAAGGGCCTTCGCCGCCGCTGAGAGAGATCCATGCTCTTCAACTGCCTTGAGTATTCTGAACCTTCCTGCACCGAAGACAACCTTTCCAGCATCGTCCTCAATCCATATTTTGGTTCGCATGGTAAATGTACGACATTTATTAGACATGGCGGTACCCTCCTGTCGGCTGATTAAGAAAGATTGAGCGCAAATAGAGCTAACGCTTCACAATGTCAGTGTAACTAAAATATATTTCACGGCAAAGCTTATCACTGCAAGAGAATGAAGGTCAAGAATTGAGGGTGACTGTATACAGGGTGGTCTTCGATTTAATAATGGATAGATTGAAAATAAATGGGCGTTATGCTAATATTGACGCAACGCCAACTTGGCCTCATTATTTATTGTTTGCTTTGGGTATATGCGATATATCGCGACCTGAAAATTAAATCGGCAACAACTATAAGTTTTTTCGCGGAGGATATGCAGATGGAGATTAAAATCAACGGCAAAACGATCAAAACCGAGGTGGGCAAAACTGTTCTCGAAGCCTGCAGAGAGGCCGGTATATATATTCCAACGCTCTGTCATGATGAACGACTGGAACCCTATGGCGGATGCCGGCTCTGTGTAGTCGAAATCAAAGGTGTCCCCCGTCCTCTTACTGCATGCACAACGCCAGTTGCCGAATCAATGGAGATTACGACAGAGAGCACACAGATCACCGCATTAAGACGATCGGTCCTTTCACTCATCCTTTCCGACCATCCCAATGATTGTATGGTATGTGAAAAGTCGGGCGTTTGCGACCTGCAGGAACTCGCCTATTTCTATGAAGTCAAGCCTGATACTCTTGCAGGGACCCCCAGAAACCTCCCGATTTGCGACGACAATCCCCTCGTCTATTTCGATCCGAACAAATGCATCCTCTGCGGGCGGTGCGTCAGAATATGCCATGAGGTAGTGACAAAAGGAACTATCGACCTGGTCGGAAGGGGTTTCACTACTATCCCGGACACAGCCTTCAGTTTGCCCAAAAGCCCGGATAACTGCGTCTTCTGCGGACAGTGTATATCAACCTGTCCTGTCGGCGCCCTTGTAGAAAGGCCATCGATGGGTAAGGGCCGCACTCGCGGAGTAAACAAGGTCAAGACGACCTGCACATATTGCGGGACAGGATGCAATTTCTATCTCAACGTGAAGGACGGCAAGGTAATTCGGGTAACCTCCGATTACAGTGCGCCTGTTAACGGCGGCAATCTCTGCATCAAAGGCCGATTTGGCTACGAGTTTATCCATCACAAGGACCGTATCACAACACCACTTATCAGAGAAGGGAACGACTTCAGACCAGCATCGTGGGATGAGGCACTCTCGCTCATGTCACAGAAATTCACAGAGCTGAAGGAACGCTACGGGCCGCAATCGGTTGGAGGCTTCTCATCGTCGCGTTGTACAAATGAAGAAAATTATCTTATGTCCAAATGGGTCCGCGCGGTCCTCGGCACCAACAATGTCGATAACTGCGCTCGGGTCTGACACGCTCCAACGGTGGCCGGGCTGGCCACCTCGCTGGGAGCTGGGGCAGCAAGCAATTCATTTAATCAGATAGCTGGAACTGACGTTCTCTTTGTATTTGGCTCCAACACGACGGAGGGTCATCCTATTGTATCTCTGCACGTTAACAAGGCGCTCAGAAGGGGTGCCAAGATGATCGTGGGAGATCCGCGCAAAATCGAGCTTGTCAACAAAGCCAAAATCTGGCTGAACCTGAAGCCTGGAACAAATGTCGCACTCCTAAACGGGTTGGTCCATGTGATCCTTAAGGAAGGATGGCATAATAAGGAATTCATCGAGAGGCGGACGGAGGGGCTTGAAGATCTAAGAGCCGCAGTTAAAGATTATACACCTGAAATGGTAGAAGGAATCACAGGCGTCTCACCTGACCGCCTCGTTGCAGCCGCACGCATGTATGCAAAGGCGGAACGCGCGATGATCCTCTATGGTCTGGGCGTTACCGAGCACCGAAACGGTACCGAGAACGCAATAGCCATTGCCAACCTCGCCCTAAGCTGCGGCCATATCGGACGCCCTTCTACAGGTATAATGGCTCTGCGCGGACAGAACAACGTTCAGGGCGCAACTGATATGGGGCCTATGCCGGCTACATTCCCCGGTTATCAGTCTGTTACGAACAATGAGGTACGTGAGAAATTCGAAAAAGCCTGGGGCCTCAAGCTTTCTCCCGAGATCGGCCTCAAGTCTTGCGAGATGCTGGATAAGGCGGCCCACGGCGAGTTCAAGGGACTCTTCATACTGGGCGAAGACCAGGCTCATACCGACGCAGACATTCATCATGTCCGCAAAGCCCTGTCATCTCTTGACTTTCTGGTAGTCCAGGATATATTCCATACTGAGACTACTCGCTTTGCCCATGTAATCCTGCCCGGTGCCAGCTTCGCGGAGAAGGATGGCACCTTCACAAACGGCGAACGTCGCATCCAGCGTGTGCGCAAAGCCATCGAGCCTCTTTCAGGTATGGCTGAATGGCAGGTTATCTGTGAGCTCTCGACCCGAATGGGTTATCCTATGTCATATCGCCATCCGTCTCAAATTATGGATGAAATCGCGAGCTTAACACCGATCTACGGCGGCATTTCCTATGACCGGCTCGACAATGGCGGCATCCAGTGGCCCTGTCCGACAAAAGAGCATCCCGGAACTACCACACTATACCAGGAATTATTTTCGCGTCCCAGCGGAAAGGCTAGGTTCGTTCCACTGGAGTACAAAGGCCCAGGCGAGGTGCCCGATCAGGAATATCCTCTCATCCTCATAACTGGTAGGCGGCGTGAACACTATAATAACGGCTCGATGACACGGCGCGCTGCGGGCATCGCGGAGCTGTTCCCCGAAGAACTGCTCGAAATAAATCCGGCTGATGCTGAGCGTCTTGGCGTCAATGACGGAGAGATGGTCGATATTAGCTCTCGTCGCGGAAAGATCCGAGTGAAGGGAAAAATTACAGAGAGATCTCAGCATGGAGTTGTCTTTCTTGCTTTCCATCATCAGGATGCACTCACAAACATCCTGACGTCGAGTCACAAAGACCCGATAACCGGAACCCCCGAATATAAATTCTCGGCAGTTAAGATAGAGAAAACGGCTCTGCAATGAACTGGATAATTGAATCATTATGAAAGGCAAGTCCGTGCCGGAAGTCGCAAAGATTAGCGCCTTGATCACTGCTCTTAAGTTATATATCGGCATGCATGTCGGCTCTTGCCGTAACCCCCAGTCAGCGTATGTATTTGAAACCCCGTGTCTGGCTTCCTGGGATGCATTGGATTGGTATGAGGTAATTCAGGACATTGAACTGATTGATTTTCTCATCTCGGGAACCAAAGAAGCCGATAGGCTGCTCGGAAGCCTTCAGTCATGCATTAACTGGCATATGCAGCCTGAAGTTGATCACATTCGCAAACATAGCAGAATAAATAATTAACATGCAGCTTATAGGCTGCTGTGCATATATAGTGCTTTAAGCCCCCTATATTTGCTACGCGGCGATGAAATTACTATTTTTTATTAGAAGTGTGCACGCAGTAAGGGGTTAACTTCAGAGGCGCTGCAAGAGAAGCTAATAAATATCAGACTTTGAGACAAGGAGGATTCAGATGAAGTTAAGCACTAGGAACCAGATTAAAGGCAAAGTAATAGACATTCTTACAGGGTCAGTAATGGCAAGAGTGAAGGTCGACATCGGCGGCGGTAACATTATCAGTTCTACGATCACCGTAGATGCCGTCAACGATCTTGCTTTGAAGGTTGGTGACGATGTAGTCGTGCTTATAAAAGCAAGCAGTGTAATGGTAGGCAAGTAACAACTTCCAAAAGGGAGGAGCTGAATGCGGGGAGACCGGCTGGCTCTCCCGCGTTTAATTTCTTTTTTGTTGTCGTTTTTGCTACTGCGTTTATTTTCGGAGGATGTATATGCAGCTTATGCTAATCGGTGTTCTGTCTTTTGGAATTCTCGTCTTCGCAATCTCCTATGTTGTTGTTCGAAAATATAAAACAATTGAACCAACTCAGATGGCAACGTTTATTGTCCTCATAGCCTGGGGAGCGTTCATCTGCGGCATTTTCCTCGAACATGTCACCGAAGGGGTATTTTGTTCGGCCAATTTGGGGCATTGAGAACTGGAGCTATGGGATATCCTCCTCGATAAGCCTATCTATATCTTCCTCTGTAAAAAAGATCACCCTGCCTCCTTTCAAAGTGGTCAATGTTTACGGAGAGCATTTGTCCAAAACTTGCATGTCACCCGATCTTTTATCCACCACTTATCGGAGGGATAATCATCAAAACGTCCCCATCATGCAACTGAGTAACGGTTTTGGCATGTTGCCCATTTACTGAATACAAATATGATGGATGTGGCTTGATTGACAGCCTCTCAACAACAGTTTGTATCGTTTCGTGTTCCGAGATAGTTAACGTCAGATCAGACTCATATTTCCCCCTAAGTGGTCCGAAAAGCTTTGCGGTAATCGTTGCGGTGCTCATGTTTTCTCTCCTTCTGAAGTTCGTAGTGTTCCGCACACAGGACAATCGGGATCGCGATTGATAGCGATAGTGTTAAAGTCCATGTTTGCCAAATTGAACAATAGCATTTTTGAGAAAAGTGGTTTGCCGTAGCCGGTGATGACTTTTATTGCCTCAACAGCCATCATACAGCCAAGAGTTCCCGAAAGTGCGCCGAGCACTGGGAATCCAAGCTCCTGCCAATGGCTGTCGGCATCCTTAAACAGACAGTGGAAGCATGGCGTAAGGCCGGGGCTGATTGAAAATAGATAGGCATCCATGTCAAACATTGCACCCTCTATCATTGGGATTCCGTGCTGAATGCATGCATTATTCAATGCACACCGTTCAGGAAAATTGGGACGCGCCGAAACAGCTACGTCTGCATCTCTGACGAAATCGGCACTATTTTCCGGCATCATCCGTTCATTGTAGATATCTACCTGCACACCCGAGGCTATGCGCTGAATTGCTACCTTGGCGCAATCAACCCTTGTATTGCCTATCCAGTCTTCAGTCATCAGTATCTGTCGATTCAAGTTGGAAGATGTTAACACGCCGGAGTGGACAAGCTTGAGCCTGCCAATGCCTGCTATAGCCAGATATAGGGCCGTAGTTCCCCCGACTCCTCCCACGCCCGCTATAAGTGCCGTGCTGTTTTTCAGCTTGATCTGATGCTCTTTCGTAAATCCGCTTAGCGTCAGCTGTCGTTTGAACCGTTCCAAATCTTTCATATTGAGTTGGCTTATCATCTTCGTAGTCTCCCGATTTATACCGCTTTATATTCCTGTTAGTGCTGTTTGCAGAAAGTTCGAAGAGCGTCTTCCTGCCCCGACAGCAAGCGCTTCACGCGCTCATCTGCCGGGTTGCTAAAGACATCACTTATCGAGCCGCTTTGAATAACAGAACCTTCGGAATAGACTATGATGGAGTCAGCTAACGAGGCCGCCTCGCCAGCATCGTGCGTCACCAACACGACCGGCACGTGAAATGTTTTACGTAAATCCTTCAGAAAAGCACGCATCTCGATTCTGAGCGGGGTATCCAACGCAGAAAAGGGCTCGTCGAGTAGGAGAACATCGGGGCGTCTCATCAAGGCTCTGGCAAAAGCAACTCGTTGTTTCTGCCCCCCCGATATTTCAGAGGGACGCTTGTTTTCGAGTGTTGCCACGTAAAATGTTTCTGTCAGTTCACGATATCGCTCGTTTCTTTCATTTTCGGCTACCCCTTTGGCGCCGAAAAGAATGTTTTGCCTGACTGTCATATGCGGGAACAAGGCAAGGTCCTGAAATACATACCCGAGTGACCGCTGCTGCGGAGCCGCATTGATATGGTGTTCGCTATCGAAATAGATTGTCCCATTCGCTTTGATAACGCCCCTGTCCGGTTTCATGAGCCCAGCGATAAGCTGCAATGTCAGGGATTTGCCAGACCCCGAAAAGCCGAAAAGAACAGCCAACTCATCGCCGATTGCCCACGATACATCAAGAGAAAACTCTTTCAATTTTTTGTTTACATAAACTGACAGCCCCATCAGAAAATCCTCCTGCTATATCTGTTCGCCAGGTACAAAAAAAGAGCGGCAACTAATGTAAGTAAAACAACCATTCCCGCTGCCTGCTCCTGATCTCCGCTGGCCGAAAGCGAATATATTGCCAGCGGCATGGTGTCGGTCTTTCCGGGAATATTTCCCGCTAACATCAACGTAGCACCGAATTCACCCAACGCACGGGCAAATGAAAGAACTATGCCAGCAAGAAGCCCTCGCTTAGCAAGCGGAAGTGTAACTTTCAGCGCAGTTTCCCATTCCGAATGCCCAAGCGTATAGGCGGCATTGATAAGATTTCTATCGACACTCTCAAGTGCAGCACGGCCTGTCTTGATCATGAGCGGTAGGGCAACCACAAACGATGCAAGGACAGCAGCATACCATGTGAACATAATGCTCCAGTCCAGCAATTCATACAGATATCTGCCAATAAAGCCATTTCTGCCAAATGCGAGGATCAGATAATACCCTGTCACCGTCGGTGGCAACACGAGCGGCAGCGTTAGAATAATGTCGAGCAGCTCCTTGCCGGGAAAATTCTTCCTGGCAAGGAGATATGCAATCGGCAGGCCGATGATAATAATCAGCACCGTAGCCGCAAAGGCTACCTGTAACGACAGCCGCAGGGAGAAAACAACCGAACTATCCATGATTATGGAATGCGGAATCCATATTTCTTCAGGATCCCTATGCCTTCTTTGGAGAGAACAGCTTCAATAAACGCCTTTGCAGTCGCCTCATTTTTCGTTCCCCTCACCACCGCGATGGGATATACAACCGGCTTATGGCTTGATTCCGATGCTTCTGCAGCAACAGAGACTTCTGCGCTCCGGACTGCTGCGTCGGTTGCATAGACAACTCCTGCGTCTACCTCACCACGGGCGACATAGTCGAGCACCTGTCGCACATTCTCAGCATAAATCAGCTTTTCCTTGATAGATGGTGTGAGTTTGTAATAATCAAATACCTCCGCAGCATAACGGCCTGCAGGGACAGTCTTCGGATTCCCTGCAGCTATACGCGTGACTCTTTGAGTCGCCAGATCTTCAAATGACTTAATCTTGCCTTTTCTGGGCGCGACAAGAACAACACTGTTCTTCGCGAAATCCACCCTTGTTCCGGGCAGAACCAGGCCCTTTGCACTCATATCATCCATATCTTTTTGCGCGGCAGAGGCAAAAACATCGACCGGCGCCCCCCCGGCTATCTGACGGACAAGATCCCCAGAAGCACCGAAGTTGAAAAGCACCTTCGTTTTCGGATATTTGGCTTCATACAATTTGCCGATCTCTTCAAAGGCGTTCTTCAGACTGATAGCAGCCGAGACGGTGACTTCAGAGGCTGCTGCTCCCGAGGGATATGTACAGAAAAGGATAATGCACAGCATAGAAAATATTATCAGCACCTTTTTCATTTCAGCTCCTCCTATCTTTAGATAATTACATTTGATGTTTGATGATTGCGATTACGGAAAATATCATAGTGGGAAATCTGCCATTTCCTTTTCAAGAAACTTTCTAAACTTCTCATCCAATTTCCGAAAAAAAATAATGGCCTGTTCGCCTGCATCAGTAAGCCTTGCGCCTCCACCTCCCTTTCCACCGGTCGCCGTCTCGACAAGCGGAGTTCGTGATTGGCGGGTCATCGAATCCACAAGCTCCCAAGCATGACGATAGGACATGCCCAACGACTTGGCAGCTTCAGTTATCGAACCATATTGTCTGATCCGTTCCAACAGTTCGATCCTGCCGCGACCAAGAAAAGCTCTGTCCCTGCCTTCAATCCAGATGCGGCCCAGAGCGGTATAATCACCTGCACATATCCTATGGATACAAGGGCCTTTCTCGCCTCTATCCCTTTGTGCGGTTCTGCACTCTGAATGCGGGTCAACTTTTAGTTTGCCATTCTTCATATCAGCGAAAGATCCCCATACGTATGAGCAGCTTTTTCACACTGGAACGCTATATATATTAGGGAATAACGCCCTTAAATGCAAGCACAATTCATTATTTACTAACACATTGCACCGAGAATGGCTGCGTAATTTTTTGTCTTGCCCGGCTACACAGTGAAAGCTTGAATTCCCTATATAGCTTCCAAAAGGATTCCAATGCCTTTTCCCCCTCGGCTGTTACGGCGAGTCGCTCGCCCATAAGAGCCTCCTCAGATGTCTCGACAAGCGGGTTGGTCGAATTGTCGTTCATATTGTCGATAAGTTCGCGAGCATGCTGAAGAGATATTCCTATCGCCTCAACCGCTCTTTCCAGTGATTTATACTCGATAAGGCCTTTAAGCAGCATAGCCCTGTTATAGCCCAACACCGCGCCGCACTCGACCTCAATCAGTATGCATCGACTTGAATCATGTTCCGCACTTGAATATTCAATCATCGTAAGTACGTACCTCCATTTTTTGCTGCCAGTCTGCTTTCTACTAGCAAGATTAATACCATTGAGTAACGACTCGGCATATCTGGGATTTTGGCAGATGATCTCCTTGCAAAATGTTACATTATCGTAGAATAAATACTATTTTGTTCTTTTGTTACGATAGACTCCAGAGATTTTTTAGCTGATGACTGATTATTTCCGGCAGCTATACGTAACAAAAACAAGACTGGATAATCGAGTGGCCGTCAGGGCAGTAGGGACCTATCCTAGTAGAGAAGTGAAGAATTGTGTTTGCAATTCCTGTAAACGCATTTAGCGACTTCGACACTTCATACGTCATATGCTAAAGAACGTTCTATTTTCGGAAGTCGACGCTTTGGGATCACCTAAATATCATGGGCATCATTCCGGGCTGTAAGTGCTCCCAAATACCTCCCCGACGACACCTCTATAGCTCAGATATCCATGATAAATTCTTCATAAATCCTTCATTTAATCTTAATGAACCGATTTTATGATTAAAGTATGCAGACCATAGCTTAGATATATTCAATAAACATTCGAATCTTATTCCGAAAGTTGGGAAGGAGATGCTCATGATTAAAATTCTCATCGCCGATAATCATACAATGGTTCGCAAGGGGTTAAAGCAAGTGCTGATGGCGACGGACGATATAGTAGTGGCCGATGAAGCAGCAAATAGCCGGGAAGTGCTCGATAAAATTTGGAAGGCTAATTTTGACATGTTGGTCCTTGAAATTGCAATGCTGGGCAGTAGCGGTCTTGATATACTGAAGGAGATAAAAAGCCATAAGCCTAAGCTCGCGATACTTGTTTTGAGTATGTACCCCGAAGATCACTATGCGATTCGGACACTAAGGGCAGGTGCGGACGGGTATCTTACAAAGGAGAGCACTTCGAACGACCTGATAACGGGGATACGGAAAGTCTATTCAGGTAAAAAGTACATTAGTCCTTATTTGGCCGAGAAGCTCGCCTTCGAATTCGATGCAGAGGCTGTGAAGCCACCCCACGAGCTGCTGTCCAATCTAGAATATGAGATAATGTGTCAGATTTCCTCCTGTAGAACGGTCAAAGATATCGCCTCTAAGTTGTCGCTCAGCGTTAAGACCATTGGCACCTGTCGTGCCAGAATCCTCGAAAAGATGCAAATGAAGCACAATGCGGAATTGACATATTACGCAATCCATAATCACATCGTAGATTTGAATACACATAGCTCAGAATGAGTATTCTGGGAAATTCAGGTTATCTTTAGGGCGATGATCACGTGACATGCCCTTACTTTGGCGGTCACTGGATAAACTCGACTGTGAGGGAGATGCTGGTGCTCACAGATCCCTGCGACGCGACGAGTTTATGACTGCCGCCGGGAAACTTCGACGTGCTGATGGTCACCGAGAACGCCCCCTTCGCATCAGCCGTAGGCGTAGCGATCCGGGCACCGCCGGGGGTGTCGACCGAAAGGACAACCGATCCCGGCGAGAAGGATTGCCCCTTCACAAGCATGCTCCCTCCGCTGACGTAGCGGATTGGCTGGCCGCCCGAGTGCCCGAGCAACTCGCCATTAGCGGTGCTGTAGATTAGCAGCGTCGGGTGTGTTGCTGCCGCACAGGTTGAGCTTTTTGCATTTACGCAAAGCTGGCCCGGCGGGCAGCACGCGTTGCCACACGCCTGCTGTGTGTTGGGGCAGCACGATTTGCCGTTCAGACAGGTCCCGTTACAGCACTTTCCGCCACAGCACTGTTCCCCGAAACCGCAGTAAGTGTTGCCGCAGGGCGTGCCGATCCCGCACTTGCCGTTCTGGCAGATCGCAGGAGACTCACAGCACACGTCGCCGCAAAGCGGGTGATCGCAGCATACGTGTTTGCCTGACGAAGCCGTCCGGCGGTTTGCCGGCGCGCAGCAGGTGGAGTTGCCGGCGGAATTAGGGTCTCCCCATATGACGTTCGGGTTCGTGCAGCACTCCTGATGTTCGGCGGAAGTTCCGCGGTTGTATGTGATGCACTTCCCGTTACAGCACGTCAATGAGTTGGCACAATAATCCTGACCCGACGAGCAACAGATGCCCCACTCTGCATTGGCGCAAAATTGACCGCTGTTACAGACACCTTCGTAGCCGCAGCAGGTTTGATTCGGCTGACGGCAATACATTGTGATATTAAAGCCGTCGTCAGTGTATTGGCATCCAGCCGCATCGGATCCCCCAGGACAGCAATATGAATATTGGGTAACTCCCTGGAAAATGCCGCTCACACAAACGGAGCCATTGTCACAGCACGTCGGAGGTGTTCCACCACTCCCTCCACAACAGGATTGCCCCGTGGCACAGCAGGTACCGTTTCCGCAGTTAACATTACAGCACGGCCCTCCCGGGTTGTTGCAATTGTTCCTGCAATCGTACCAAGTTTTATAACACCCAAATAACTCTACCGGGTCAAGGCTTGTAAATGAGTCCACGCCGCAGCTTTTGGCCTTGTCGTCGCAGTCGTTGTCGCAGTTGTCACACGCATTGCTCTCCATCGGCCGACGTACACCTTTTTGGCCGGTTTGCAGGTTGCGGTGAGCATTTGCAACAAGCGCTCGCATTGAGTTTGATAGTTCCGGATCCGAGAAACTACTGACGTTGTGCAGTTCCTCTTTGGTCAAGATGCGGCCATCTGCAATACCCTTGAGCAAGCCATTTTCGTTTTTCAAAATGATATGGCGAGGTCCCCGAATTGCGGGCCCATTGAAAATCTCGATTCGCCCCATCGACATAGCGGTAGTTACTTTGTTACCTTGGCTAGACCGCTTAGATCCAGGCGTTTGCACATACGTAAGTTCGCGGAGCAATACGCCACCGAGCTCGATGCGTTGATAGAACCTCACGGAGGCGGAGCGCCCGCCAACGACAGTCCATACGGCCTCTGAGGTTAGAGGCTGACCTTTATGGGTCGTGGAGGCCGATAATTTAGTCGTGCGTGTGCCGCGTAGGTTGCTTTGTACGAACGGTGCCGGATGTGCCACGTCTTCAGGCGAAGCGTAGCTCTTCTGCTTTATGTCTGCGGCGTTGGCATGCACATAAGTTATGCACACCATTATGATAATACCAATCCCCATCACTAAAGCCGTGGGCCAGAGTGAATGTCTTTGTGTACTTACTATTGTTAAAAACTTTTTATGCATAAACCCCTTCAATATCTCTTTTATCAAAAAAATGACCTCTTGTCAAGACCGATCTGCCTCCAACAGACCGATCTTCCTCCGGTTCCAACCCGTGAGCGCTGACAAGATGAAAACAGGTGTCAGGTACAGCAAGTACATCTGAGCGTATATCTTAATCCGAAGCAACGTTTGACTCGGCTAGACTAGCACGTTTGAGCTTCGACAGGTGGCAACTTTGCTGTGGAGCAAAAGGCCGAGCTATTTCGACCTTGCACGCCTTTACGGTATGTCCGAATAAAATCGGAACGTGTGTCTGAACCGAGCCGCTGCAGTTTCTGTTAAATAGTAATTGAGAAAAAAAATCAAGAGATAATCAAGCAACTAAAGATTTTCTTAGTGTAATCAAAGGACGAATATGTTCTACTTCATCCTGTGATCGTCCAATAAAAGCCGTTTCTTTCTTAACATAGTGCTTCTGCAAATGGTGCTGAATTGCCTTAACTACGCAACTTGGGGATCTCAGCGAAGGCCGTTATAATGAGATTTAAATGCTATATTTATCTTGGACAGGCTTAAGATATATCCCAGCGACGACGTCGACGGACATAGAAACCTTCAAAATATCATGGGGATTGAGGCAAGAACGGACTACGAATAAATAAGAAATATCACCTGGCGGTGACAGCCTTATGCCGGATTTGTCTATTTCCATTTCATCTCGACAAACTGAAGATTAAGGGGTATCTGCCATGGAAGAACGAACGAGTCAGCAGAAGACTGCAGTATGCACGATAGGCCATTCGACAAGAACGATCTCAGAATTTATAGAAATCATTTCGGCCTATGGAATAAAGAAAGTCGTGGACATTCGCACAATCCCGAAGTCGCGGCATAACCCACAGTTTAACGAGGTTATGCTCAGAGAAAGCCTGAAGGCGGCCAAAATAGGATATGTCCATATGAAAGGGCTTCGGGGACTGCGACATGCTAGGAAAGACTCGCCAAACATGGCATGGAGAAACGCGTCATTTCGCGGCTTCACTGACTACATGCAGACCGAGGAATTCGAAGATAGTCTAAAGAAACTCATAGAGGCATCAGAGAAAGTCGCAACAGTTATCATGTGTGCCGAAGCGGTTCCTTGGCGATGCCACAGATCTTTGGTAGGGGATGCTTTATTGATTCGAGGAGTCCAAGTTAGGCATATCATGAGTGCCAACTCAAGCAGGGACCACACTCTTACGCTATGGGCGAAGGTGAGGGGAACAAAAATAACCTACCCCCCGAACTTACTTCCATTGGAAACAGAATGATTTTCGCAAGACATGTTGGGAATGATCTTAGGCTGCAAAGTATTGTCCAGAGCCTCGGACCGCATGGTACTAGCTCACTCTGTTACAGGGCAGGTGCGGTTGACGCGCCCGGCCGGATCCTGGCGGTAATAAGCGCTGAGGACACGGTAGAGTTCAGGGGCGTGCTTTTGGAGGGCAAGGGGACGGTCAAAGAACTCCTCGGTGGCAACGGCGAAGAACTCGGCCTCGTTCTTCGCGCCGTAGGCGTCGAGGAAGGTTTTGTGGCCCTTCTCGGCGAGGTGACGTAGTCGCAGGAACTCGTGGGAGCACACTGCTACCCATTCGGCGAACTGGTACCGGTCGGCTAGGATCGGGGTGCCGTCAGCAGCTCCGTCGAGCATGTCGAGCTTGTGGGCGAACTCGTGGTAGACCACATTATGACCCTGCTCGGGGTGGCGCGCCCCGTGGAGGACCGCGTCCCACACCAGGATCACTGGACCCTGGTTGAACGCCTGACCCAGGATTGGGAAGGAGATTGCAACCGGGTTGCCCACTGGCTCGAATACGCCAAGGCGGTGCTCAGGAGGCACGACCGTGGAAGGGTAGATGATGATCGACATCACATTGCGATAGTAGTCATGGGGGAGCCCCAGTTGCAGAAGACACGCCTGGGCTGCTATGGTGACGCGGATCTCGTCGGTGAGCTCGAGGCCGCCACACCCCTCCCAGTGCTTCTCCTGCAGGAAGACTTGTATCATCGCCTGCAGTTCGCTGCGCTCAGCGTCGTCAAGCACGCAGTAGTGGGCCACGTTTGCTCGCACGAAGGCCTCCCACTCAGATGGAAACGGGCGCTTTCGCGCCTCGGCGCGGCGATGATCGCGAAGCCAGTGGAACATGGGCGATACCTCCTTCGGGGCTAGTGTAACACACGGAATGCCTCGATTTGTATTCCCCTTATGAGCCGATAGAATCAAGAGTGTAATGACTACATACACTGAAAGAGATGATTAGTATCTGCGGAATTTAGAAAGTAATTCGATGACGCGTGTAATGCTGACAGACAGAAGTCACCTTTAAGAGTATATTATTGCATTGATTAAAACTATCAATTACTGGTAGACATATATAATGTTGGCAGAGGAGGAACTGAGATATCAGAATGGTAGTTGAGCTAAGCACAAAACATGCACCTGCAGCGGTCACACATGTTTACATCATGATCGTTCTTAGGCCTCTTCACTTATGAAGGTCATGTTGCAACGAGTAACGCGAGCTCGTGTCGTTATTGACAACCAGGAAGTTGGCTGTGTGGGGCAGGGATTACTTCTCCTTGTGGGGATTCACAAAGACGACACACCCGAAGCTATCGATTTGCTCGCTGCCAAATGCGCTGAAATCCGTGTATTTGCCGATGATCAAGGTAAGATGAACCTCTCACTTCGTGAAGTCCACGGGGAAGCGCTTGTAGTCTCACAGTTCACGCTGCTTGGCGACTGCCGCAAAGGGCGTCGGCCGAGCTATGCGGACGCAGCCCCTCTGGCAAAAGGAAAAGAGCTATATGAACGTTTTGTGAAACAGCTCCGTAAACATATTCCAAACGTGCAAACAGGTGTCTTTGGAGCCATGATGCAAGTGGAGCTTATCAACGATGGACCCGTTACATTAGTTATGGAGAAATGAAAGGTCTATGCATTGCACAATATCAGAATGGGGATGGCGCATGTTGGTTATATTTTCAACCGCCGTCTAACATGACATGAAAGTTCTTCTCATATCAGAAAACAGGACTACTACCCATATATCTCCGTTTCCACTTGGTCTTGCCTATGTTTCGAGCGCATTGAGGCGTGAGGGCCATGAAGTACAGATACTCGACTTCATGTTTCTCGATGATTGGGATGATAAGCTTCGTACTACCTTAAAGGACTTTCGCCCTGAAGCCATCGGATTATCCATCCGCAACATTGACAATCAGGACATGCACAGACCGATCTTTTTCCTCGAAAATCATCTGGAAATAGTCGCAGCTATTCGCAGAAACAGTAATGCGCCAATCATATTGGGCGGTTCGGGATTCAACATACATCCCTCCGGCTGTCTTCGATTCCTCGATGCGGACTATGGCATCTATGGAGAGGGAGAAGAAGCCTTACCTTTACTTCTTGAAGCAATAATAGGTGGCAAGATAGAGGAGGTTGCTGGAGCAGTTTGGAAAAAAGATGGCCAATTTATCGTGAACAATCCACAGTACGTTTCTGATGATAAATGGATATCGCCTCGATATACCGACTTTGATGTGCGCGCTTATCACGAAGCCAAGGGTGATATGCCTGGTTGCGTAACCATACAGAGTAAACGCGGCTGTCACATGAAATGCATTTACTGCTCAACCCCATTACTAGAAGGTAAAAAATGCCGCTCGCGACATGTACACCAAGTGGTCAATGAAATGGCACTATTGAACAAAGAAAACCAGATCCAACGCTTTTATATAGTTGATAACGTTTTCAATTTCCCTCTTTCACAAGCAAAGAAATTATGCGGGGAGATCATTGCACAGAACTTGAAAATAAGCTGGCAGGCTATATTGAATCCTGCATTTATCGACGAGGAACTATTTGCTCTTATGGCAGAAGCTGGGTGCAGGTTCATAAGTCTCGGAAATGAATCTGGTCACGAACTTATTCTGAAGAACCTAAGGAAAGGTTTTACGCTGGATAATGTAAGAAAAGCAGCGAAACTCGCAAGAAAAAATAGGATCAGGTATGGATGTTTCTTGCTGCTGGGAGGTCCAGGAGAGACACGGGAGACTGTAATGCAGAGCGTGAAGTTTGTAGAAGAGCTTGCTCCCGACCTAGTGTCTCTAAAGGCTGGGATCAGAATATATCCTGGTACACCATTAGAAATCATTGCCAGAAACGAGGGCATGATAGAAAAAGCCGACGATCTACTACACCCTGCTTTTTACCTGGCCCCTGCAATAAGGGAATGGATCGGGGATTATCTGGAAAAAACAGTTGAAATCAGAGAAAACTGGAAGATTTGACTGGCATGAGCGCACGAGGCAAACTCGCTGATCGTATAGAGCACGTAGAGGAGTATTCCCAGTTGGGTGTTGATTGCTTAGGATGGGCGAATCACCGCTGAGTGGTTTGTTGTTTCATCAAGAAGATAATCGCAAATATTCCCAGTCCTAACCTTCCTGTTCACAATCTTTCATATTTTCTTCATGACCAGTTCATAATGATTTGATAACGTTGAGTCAGATCATCAGTGAGGTATTACCTCAAGAAATCTAATTAGGATTAAGGAGTGGTTATGAAAAAACTTATCAGCATGGTTCTCACGGGAAGTATCGCATGTATGTTTGCAATCGCACCAGCTTTTGCTGCAAATAACGACCCGGGTATTGATCAGAGAGAGATTAATCAGCAAAACAGGATAAACCAAGGTGTCCAGAGTGGCCAGTTGACACCGAAGGAAACAGGCAAACTCGAAGCGCAACAGGCCAGAATCAAGCAGAGGGAAGATCGCATGGCAGCAAGGGACAATGGCAACCTCACAGCAAAAGACAAGGCAAAGCTCACGAGACAACAGAATAGGGCGAGTAAAAACATATACAAAAAGAAACACAATGATAAGACTGCAAATGTAGGCAAATAATTCATGAGATGACAAGTACGTTAGTGAAATGAGTTGCTTTTTATGAGCGGGTCAGACCATATAAATGAGCTGATCCGCTCGTTTGCAGAGATAAAACAGCTCTCATTCCGGCAATTGTCATATGCTCGAAATACGTAAACATCCAGTGGGAATCTATAGGTGGTGTTAATGACTAAATGCAAGATCTGCAAGAATACCTTATGGTACGACGGTACTGAGAGGTGTGCATGCTGTGATGGTACGACTTTTATAGGGCCGCTGAGATGTTACAAATGTCAAAGTGGACGTGTTCCGGTGCGCAAAGCCTGCCCAATCTGCAATCCTCATGGGGGGCTGGCGGACAAACAAATAGTAATTCGTTAATAAGGACGCTAGTGGACTTAATAATCTAAAGGCGGCATAAAGATCCGTCATAAATGACGGGGTTTTACAGTGTGCTGTCTGTCTTTTAGTCGAAGCCGATTTCCGCAAAACCGCGTAACTTAAGAAGAGCCAACCATGCCATGGTAGTAATATCGTTTTCCTTACACGGGTTGAGGATTTTCATGGGAGGCATAGCGTATCCGGCTTTTCGCCCTTTAGTCGTTATCTTTATGTACATATGATTTCTGAATTATATCGCAGCTATTAATATTAACTACCTCAGGTTGATTCTGGTTACAAGAGGTAGCAGATTTACTCCTTTAATCCTACACATATGAAACGAGATAAAAATGCGGATTCACCGGAGGGAACCTAAAAGCGTAGCCTGCAGGCGGCAGGATTAATTGAGAAGTTGGGCGTTATGGCTACTTAGCGGACCGTGTTGCGAGGAACTCACCGTTCCCAACCGGCACCAGACAGGTCGTGAATTCGGGATCCGCTTTGACAAGCGTGACGAGCGGCTCCATTTCGTCGAGGTGGGAGATGGCATTATCCACAACAAGAAGAGCTCCCCGCCGAAGCACTCGCTTGATATCAGGCCACCAGCCTTCATATTCCAGTCGCTCAGAATCGAGAAAGATCAGATCAAATGCCTCACTTTCTGTACCGGCAAGTACGCGACCTGCGTCGTCATGAACCTGCGTGATGACGGACGAAAGCCCGGAGCATGCGAAGTTTTTAGTAGCCAAGGCAATCTTCAATTCAGAGAGTTCAACCGTGCATACATTGCCAGATATGGCATGTGCGGCATCAGCGAGCCAGATAGTCGAGTAACCGTTTGAGGTTCCAATTTCCAACACGCGCTCAGCGTTCGTAGCGCGGACTAGAACTGAAAGGAACTCACCAGTCTCGCGCGTGATGTTCAGCATGCGTCGAGGACGTTCAGCGATCGTACTGTCGTTATCTTTGCCAAATCGTTCGAGTTTGGCTAATAGTTGCAGCAGTGTTTCAGTCATGCTTATCTCCTGATGTCCAACAAGTTATTATAGATCTGTATTGCATCACAAATGGAATGTTATCCGATCGACGTTATCATTTAAAATATTACTTGCGGAGCGAGCAAGCCAAACCACTTGCCGAGCGCCCCTCTCTAACGAAATGTCAGGCGACCTTGTCACCCACAACGACAAGGATCGGCACGGCAAAATGAATTTCGTTGCCATGAAGATGAACGTCAATTCCCATTTGATCAAGCTCAAGATCGTCTTTGAACATCTCGCGTATTTGTTCCGCGCCTCCTGGATTAGGAAACGATGCCTTCAATTGCTGTTCGAGTTCCCCCTCGACCTTGTACTGTGCGGTCTTGACATTGATGAGGCCAGAAGCGGCAACCATTGAGGCCATCTCAGGGAATGTCAGCACATGAACATGAGAGGGATCGCGGAGTTTTTCCAACCGATCATATGCGCCAGCCTTTTCTGCTGTCTGCACGACATCGGTAATGATAACCTTACCGCCGGGTTTGCACACACGAATCATTTCACTCAGGACGCCCTTCGGGTTGAGGAAATGGTGAAACGTGTAACGCGTTAGCACGATGGAGAATTGCGAATCTGGAAACGGCAGTGGTAGAACATCTCCGACCTGCCATGTGAGATTGGTTAGGCCTTTGTCTTTGTGTCGTTCTTTGGCTAGTTTTATCATTTGCGACGTAATGTCGATGCCTGTGACATGCTTGGCGTGTAAGGCAAACTCACATGCAACAAGCCCAGGACCACAGGCAACGTCGAGGACATTATCTGCACATGATACACCCGACATTCCGATTAGCATCTGAATAGACTGCGAATGCCCCGGTAGTTCAGCAAATGGGACAGCCTGCAGTGAAAACTGGGCAATGATCATTTTATTATGACTTTCTGCCGCATATTGCATGATGAACTCCATGGTTGCCTAATACTATTTTATTATGTCACATGCGTCTTTCTGTGTGATTTTAGGGGAAATTGCAGGTTTGGTCAAGAGGTTTCATGCCGAAATTTACACTCAGCGATAAATATAGGGTGCTTTACAATTATGAAATCGACTCTGCGTCAAATGGAAATTTAATTTGCAAAATGGCTAAAATAAACATCTATGGAAATAGTGCCGATCAAGATCGAATCCGGTGAAGCTAAGGCATGGCAGGAAGTATGCGCTCTTTCTCGCGAAGATGTATGCAAAAGAACGGTCGCGACCTATGATGAAAAGATCGGGGCTTATGTACTACGGTGCTTTGGGACAGATTTTTACGTCGAACCCTGTGAGATGAAGATCGCGTGTTCGGACATACGGGGACGGATATTTCTCGACAAACTAGAGACATTCTTCAGACTTACTGTGCTCTGTTATATGGCGAGCGCACTGGACATCCCCACGACAGGAAGGTTGATTAGGCCGGTAGACGTCAAAGGGGGACACCGATTCTCGGCTGGTACCCATGTGCTTCCGCTCGATGCCATCGCCTGTCGCTATGCCCGCGACAAAGAGGGCTTCCTCTCACAAGCCGAATTCTTGGGAGCTGAGGTTGTCACAGACTTCGGCGATGCCTGTATCAGGATCTACCCACTGCCGCGCGTCCCAATCACGATGGTTTTATGGATGGAAGATGCGGAGTTCCCTGCAAAAGTGCACCTGTTCTTCGATTCGACGTGCGAATTTCAGCTTTCGCGTTCGGATACTATCTGGGCTTCTGCCCTGATGTCTTGTATCATCATGGCCGGGGATTAGACTAGTGCCTTCCAATATGCCGAATATTTCGTCAAGAATCTTGAGTTTTAATATAAATATTCATCAGGGTGTAGTAAAATGAATAATTTTTTTGATCTATTTGTTGAGGGGGAAGTCCAGTGGCAATGAAAACTCTCATCTTAAATGGGGAGAGAAAAGGCGAAAATGTCACAGGTTTTGTGCATGAAACAATCGTTCATGCGCTGTCTCTTGATGGCTGGCCAGTTGAGACTGTCTTACTTCGGGAGAAAAAGATCGCTCGATGCACAGGATGCTTTGGCTGTTGGACAAAGACTCCGGGTATTTGCGTAATAGATGATTTCGGGAGAGAGTTAGGAAGAAAGGCCATCCAATGCGATTTGATGATTTACCTCACACCCATTACATTTGGTGGATATTCATCTGAACTCAAGAAGGCTGTGGACAGGTTTTCCTGCCCGATGCTTCTGCCTTTTTTCACCAAAATAGAGGGCGAGGTTCATCACAAGGCGCGCTATAAGCCTTTGCCACGCCTTATAGGCATAGGAATCCTGCCTAGTCCTGAAGAGGAGAGCGAGCGAATATTTAGGAAGCTTGTGGAAAGGAATGCTATAAATCTTCACTGTCCTGCCGCGCAATCTGTCGTTTATTACCGTTCTGAGAACCGGGAGCAGATAGGAGAAGGACTGCGATCTATTTTGAGGAACATGAAGAAATGAGCGTGCGTGCCACTTTACTCATTGGAAGCCCCAGAGGACCAAAGAGCACTTCAGATGCCCTTGGAACATATCTTCTTGAGAGGCTAAAAGAAAAGGGCGTGAGCGTAAACAAAGTTTTCATTCAGCAGTCGTTGGTTTCGGGACTAGGCATCGATACCCTGCTCCGAGACATAGAGGAAGCGGATATCATAATACTCGCCTCTCCGCTTTATGCCGATAGCCATCATTCCGGCGTAATAGCGGCGATGGAATTGACACGTGAGGAACTGAAGGACAAACACCAGATAAAGAAGCACATGATGGTTGCAATTTCGAATTCTGGTTTCCCCGAATCCTCGCACAATGATCTATCGCTCGCGATAAGCAGGCGATTTGCCCTAGAGTGTGGGTTTGAATGGGCGGGTGGGCTTGCCCTCGGAGGCGGCGAATCCATCGGTGGACGCCCTTTGGAGGAAGCAGGAGGGCTAGTGCGAAATGTGAAGAAGTCTCTCGATCTTGCAGCAGAGGCCCTGGCCAAGGGTGAGCATCTGCCGCAACGGGCCATTACGCTCATGGCAAAGCCCATCATACCGAGGTGGGTTTATCTTCTGATCGGCAATATCGGCTGGGTTTGGAAGGCGAAAAAATCGGGATGCAGTGAAAGGCTCGATAGAAGACCATATCAGGATTGAGATATAGTTTCGCAGCAAGGCGTTGCGTTTAAGAATGCGAGAACTGAACAATTAAAAGGCAATATTGCTCTTGTGGGACCTGCATTGGAATACGGTCCGGGTGATGCAATGTGTTGCCCCAGCATTAAATCCGATGCTCATTTTATTTTTAGTCCCCATATTGGTGGCAGTTTAAAAAAATCACTAAAGTATTTAAGAAATGAGGTCAAAAGCCGTGCATAACGAATCACTCGTTCGAATTCTGTTTGACTTCGCTTTATGGTTCTAGCATCGGACTCATGAAACAAATATGAAATGAAGACAATACACTGCATTGGCATAGTTTTGTTCATTCTGATTGGTGCTGTTGGTATAAGTCACGGTGAGGAAATATTACAGAAAAAAACATGTAAAGAACACCCAATGCTTTCTGGCCCTTGTTTCAAAGTGAGAGGAAGGATGTTTTTTTCTAACGGCACTCCGAGCACAAGAATATGGCCGGTTGGCACAAAACGCATACTCGGCATATCTGAAGGCAGGTTTTATCTAGATGATTACGGAAATATACCGGATGAGTTGGTGCATAAGCTCAGTTGGGAAACTGTAATGTATGCAGATTTTATAGTTTGCCCTTTTACCAATGACAAGCCTGGTGTCATGCGGCTTGTTTGCGTGCAATCAGCAGACAACATAAAAATAAGAAAATGGAAATAACAACGACTGAAGAATCAATTCTCATGCTGCCCACAACCCTAATAAACACTTACGTGCGATTGTGTTTCGCTTAGCACTGTGGTTGACTTTCCCGGAAAAATGAAGTATGTAATGTAATGCCTATACAGATAAACGAGTTGGCATAAATCAGGGGCGAACGCGGGTCCAGGTGGAGGTCCTTCCGAACAGCGAAAAGAGCACGTATCCTCTCAGTAACAGGCGGTCGCTGGATACGAGAGTCATTTTCCCGCTATAAGTCTTGCCACTGTTCGGGTCATAGACCTTTCCTCCGCCCCAAATGAAATCCCCTGTGAATTCGAAGGCTGTCATGATTTGAAGACCGATGATGGGACGAGACCTGAGGTTCGGATTCGGGTTGTTGTCATCTCTTCTCGGCAGGCCCGTTCTCGCCTGGCCCTCATCAGCTGAATAGAGCGGTTTATCGATCCAGACGATCTTGCCGCAGTACTTGCCTTCGCACCGGAAGATTTCTATCTGAGCATCTTTTTCTTCATTGTTCCAAAGCCCGAGAATATCGTTCCCGCAGGCAGCATGAACCGCCGAAGCGTGCATGAGGAGAATGCAAGCTATGGAGGTCAAGATTAAAATCTTTTTAAAGGTCAATTCCCACTCAAGCATCGAACACAAATGCGGAGTCAGGTTTTTCAATATCATATTGAGAAACGGTTGCCTCGCTCTAGGATTATCTGTAACAAGCTGCAATATTTTACCATATATTGAGTATGGATCTTTCAGGAAGATGACGGGACTTTCGCGAAAAATTGCTGACGAGATATTTGACGTTATCCTCGCACTTTTTGTGATCGTTATCACCAAGGCTATAGATTACTGACTTATTAGGCTCTTTACACTATGATTATGAAATCTAATTCACTTATAATTTGTGTATTGAGACATCGTAGATGCGCGATCAACATTGATGCTGCCAGAGCATTTCTCATCTTTAAATGACAGCTATCTTTGCCTAAAAAAAGTGAGATGTCAGATGGAATGCAATAAAGCGGGGAGTAAATCATGAATCTAGGCACGAAGACAATTTTACTGCTTGCGATAATTGTTAGCACCGTGCTTATAATTTCAGGACGCTTTTTGGTGCATTACCAGGAAGTGTCTCTCAAGCAAACCATTTTCAAGGGCATTGACGGCCAGGCAAAGCTTGCTGCCCACGGAATCGAAGCATTTGTTGACGAAGGCCTCTTGGACGCTCGCGCCGTCGCTGTTACACTGCCTGAGGAAGCCCTACTCAGAGGCGACATGAACGAGGTGGAATCGCATTTAAAAAAAATGTTCGAGACATTCCCCAAATTCAAGAACGGAATATTCATACTCGACAGCGAAGGGAGATTTTTAGGGGATTATCCTTCCCATCCAGAATTGAAGGGGCAAACGTTCGCATACAGGGAATATTACCAGCGGACCATTCGGGAGAAAAATGGTATCCTCGGAAAGCCTTACAAGTCCGCGCGGACGGGACTGCCGGTGCTTACATTCACTGCTCCGGTTCATGATACGCACGGGCAGTTCATAGCTGTAGTAGCCTGCTCTGCAGATCTTCTGTCAGAGGAAGCCTTAGGAGGTTACCGCAAACAGAAGTTCGGGGATTCCGGTTACTTGTTCATATTTGACAGGGCTCGTCAGTTGGTCTTGCACCCAGAGGGCGACCGGTTGCTTACCTATGTTGAGGCGGGGAAAAACAAGATAATGGACGCCGCGCTCGGAGGCTTCCAGGGGGGCGGCGAGGCTGTGAACTCGCAGGGTGTGCCCATGCTGCTTGCGGTTAGACAGGTTCCGAAGACAGATTGGATCGTTGCTGTCCAAGTACCGCAGAAGGAGGCCTACGCTCCCATTTCGGAGGCACGTGAGCATATCATCTTCATGGCGGGCATTGCAATACTGCTTGTTATCATAATCGGCGCTGTGGCAGTACGCCGTGTAACAGGACCGCTTCATCATTTGGAAAGTGTTGCGCTTAGGATCAGCAGAGAACTTGAAGATGCAGAGACGAAGGGGACTTACGCTGTCGCAGACTCGTCTTTTGATATCCTAAAGAAGATCCATTCTCATGATGAAATCGGTATGCTCGCGTCATCTTTTTTGGGTCTGACTGCAAAACTCAAACAGACGTTCGGCTCTTTGCAACAGGCCGCCGGAGACTGGGAGCGCACATTCAACTCGGTACATGAGGCGGTTATAACCCTTGACAGAGAGAGTCGGATAGTACGGATGAACCGCGCTGCCGAAGACTTATTTAGGGCCACGCTGCAGAAGGTTCGAGACCAATATGGATATTGTGTGATATTCGGCACTGACGTCCCTCCGCCGGTATGGCCGGATATTGCGTCTTTGGCAGAGCAGGGGAAGTTCAAATGGTCTCAAAGCCTTGAAAAGCCCCGCGGCACATTCGAATTCACAATGACACCGGTCGTCCATGCTGAAGCTGCTGCTGGAGCGGTTTTAGTAATCAGCGATGTAACTGAGCGGGTCGAATCGGAAGAACGTATTCGGGGAATGGCATTTTACGACGCTCTCACAGCATTACCGAACCGAATCCTGCTACAGGATCGTATTCGACTCGCTGTTGTTTCTGCAGACGACCAGAGAAAGAAGGCTGGCATCATGTTCCTGGATCTTGACCATTTCAAATTGATAAATGACCGCTACGGTCACGATGTGGGTGACGATGTATTAAGGGAGACAGCCAATAGAATTTCTGTATGCCTTCGTAAGAAGGATACCCTCTCCCGGCTCGGCGGCGATGAGTTTGTAGTCGTTCTTCAGGATATCGAGCATCAGAGCGAGGCTGCTGCAGTCGCAGAAAGAATCATCGAGGAGTTGGCAATCCCGATCATCGCCAATGGGCATAAACTGACGATTAGCGCGAGCATAGGGATTTCTGTGTCGCCTGATGATGGTGAGGACGGAGAGACCTTGCTGAAAAACGCCGATATGGCAATGTACCAGGCAAAACGACTCGGCCGTAATAATTATAATCATTATTGCGCTAACGTCTAGCCGATATTCGTTCATTTGTAGCTTTTTTAAGGAATTTTCCTTGATGGAGAAAATGTATTATCACAATTGACAAGGTAAAATATCTGCGACATAATTGTTTTCGAAGAAGAATTTAGTGTGTCTTAAATTAATCGACCACCAAACTAGACCTCATATCTTCATTCCTTATTGTCTGTTATAATTTTTTAATCTCTACTAGCCAATTTTGTGAAACCAACAGCCGCATGCGGTATCGAATACTTTGTGCTTTTTTTGCGGAAGTGTTTTGCGAATAATTTAACCCGGGATGAATGGGAAAATGATGTGTGTGGCAATATGTTAGTAAGGTTAAGTAATATGATGGGCAAAGTTATGAATCTTTAATACGAAGAAGGGTTATTCAAAAATCCATTAAGACCCTTTGTGTGCTAATATCAAGTAAACTTCCTTTTTTATGATAAAAGGGGCTATCTGGTATGCAACTATTGCCTTCAGGTAAAAGTCTACTCATCGACAAGCTGATATCGATGAAACCAGCCCGCCTTATTGGGTTATCAATAGCTTTAGCGATAATCTTCACGCAGATTATAGTAATACCAATGAGTATTTATTTTCACGGGGAAGTTACTCATGATTTATGTATTACGGGTCTCGTTTGCTCTTTTTTTGTTTCTCTGGTTGTATGTTATCTTCTTGTTTGTTTAATTATTCATGCCCGTGAAACTGAGAAGCGGTATCGCCGCCTATTCGAGGTTGAGTCCGACGCGATACTCCTGGTGGATTGTGAAACTAACCGGATTCTTGACGCTAACGTCGCATCGTTGAATCTCTACGCTTACACACGCGAAGAATTCCTCCTTTTAAAAGTTGATGATATATCCGCGGAACCGGATGAGACCCGTGAGGCTGTAGCCACACACCAGACACATATTCCCTTCCGCTGGCACCGCAATAAAAGTGGTAAAGTGTTTCCAGTCGAGATCGCCAGCAGCTATTTTGACTATCAGGGACGTATGGTCCATGTAGCTGCTATTCGGGATATCACGGAGCGTAAAAAAGTTGAAAAGATACTTGCAAAGGAGCGTAAATTTCTTGCCAAAATATTGGATACGACCTCAACCCTGATTGTCGTGCTTGATCCTAAAGGGGCAATAATTCGATACAATGCCGAATGCGAGCGTTTGACCGGCATTAACAGTGACCATGTGAAGGGCCGATACCTCTGGGATGTGTTTGCCGTTGCTGAAGATATAAGCATACACCGTCTTGCAATTGCTAATGCCAAAGATATGCCATTTATCAATGGTTATGAAACGAGCTTCGTTGCTGTCGACGGTTCAGAAAGAACAGTCGCATGGATTAATTCCATATTTTTCGATAAAGGAGAAGCCGATTGTTGCATTATCAGCACTGGCATCGACATAACCGATAGAAAAGCACTTGAAAAGGAGCTAATAAAAGCTGCCTCAATAGACAAGCTTACGGCTCTTATAAACCGTCAAGCACTGGACCATATTATTTCAAAAGAGCGAGAGCGTGCGATACGTTATAATCGTCCGTTATCGCTTATCATGTTCGACATAGACAAATTTAAAAAGATAAACGACACATATGGGCATTTAGTCGGTGACAGTGTTCTGAGAGAAGTAGCATCACTAGCACAAGCCAATCTCAGAACCCTCGATTCGTTTGGTCGATGGGGTGGCGAGGAGTTCATGGTAGTTCTTCCCGAAACTTCAGTAGAGGGAGCCCGTCTTGCGGCAGAGAAATTGAGGTGCATTTTAGAGATAAACAATTTTGCTGGTATCAAGGAATTGACTGCAAGCTTCGGTGTCACCGAATACAGTAAAAGAGAGAATATCGACAGGTTCATCCAAAGAGTTGATGATGCCTTATATCTTGCCAAGCAAGAGGGAAGGAACAGAGTTGTATGTAAAAGCATGCCTGATGCCGATAAGAGTGCAGGCAAGTAAGAATCAGCCTCAGGGCACTGTTCCAGAAAGTCCCCTTATCCAAACTCTGCATATTTTACCCCGAACTATTCATATCCACTTTTTTGCGATCACACCTGCTGGCACTCAGTTTGGTAGTCTTCTCAAAAATGAAGAATTCCAAATCAACATCTTTGCGAGATTTCTGCAGCGTTAGTTATGGAGGATGAAGTTAGATCCTAACGGGCGGCGCTATAGCTAATTTCATATTCCTTCAAGTAGCTTGTAATACTCTTTGATTATTCGAATGGATTCCATCGTGGCCTGGAACAAGATCCAACTGAGAACGAGTACTACTACGGTAAGTCCGATCTTCCATGCCCGCGACGTTTGTGGACGCCACCAAATCAGGGGCAGCGCCAGAGGTCCAATAGAGAGGAATGCGAGGATAATAAAGGCTTTTCGGAAATACCATGGCAATTTTTCTTCTGCAAAGCGTGATGGGGTGGAGGCATGCAGAAACTCACCGCAGTGCTTACACTTTATCGCTTCGTCTTGAATATCTTCAGCGCAGAAGGGACACTTTTTCATTAGAGCGCTCTCAATATTATTAATACCATTGTTGTTATAATACGCTAAGTACTCTAACTGAGCAAGAATATTAGATGTTGCTGGTTCCGGCGAAATCTACCACTTAGTCCGTTGCAACTCTGCCCTCCATTCCAACGAAACTGCCACCTGAAAACCCCAAAGAATAGTACATATTTTAAGAGAAGTTGAAAATATTTACCTATTTCAGAAACGAAGCGATCAGGATTACTGCGACAGGAGGCGGGGCGGACTCACTTACTGTCTGTAGTCACGCACAAGGAACTGATCAGCTCTATGGTTTGCAAAATATAATCAGATCAGATAAATAAATCTGATTGACACCCCGAAAGTGCATTTATAAACTTAATTAAGGATGTCCCGACAAAGCCAAACGCTTGAGGGGACGAAGGTGGTTGGCCATAGCATAAGATAGCGGCGCTACCGGAGGAGAAACTTGCTGTATGTTCAGCTACTTTCGGGGAAGCTGATGTGAGGTACGAAGGAGGTGGACTATGGAGAGTGGAGTGAGCCGTCGGGAGTTTCTGAAGGATTCCCGAGTAAGTGCGCCACGAGGCTGCACAGGAAGATGAGGGTTGGCCCCTCGAAGCCGGCTTGCAGGAGCAGGCTTCAACCCACCTTAAGCTGCTGTAGTCGAAAGGCTCCGGTGGTGAGCGTTAAAGGAAAAGGCACGACTAGATCGTGTCAGGGATGGATCAGAGAGATGAGCGTAAGCGAACCGCTGATGAGGTGTCGAAAGGAAAAGGACGACGTCAAAACTGATGTTCTTACTTTGCATCAGGATTAGTTCAGGAGATACCTGTTTACTGCCTGAACGGCGTCCGGCATAGAGGCGGCATGAAGCTGATCTAGGCTCCTGTGTGGAACGCGGGAACTCTTCATCTGATGCTAAGAGAAAACCCTATAAGTGCAAACGAAGGGGGAAAGTATCGATGCAGGTGAAGGGGTCGGACCGTCCAATAGTACCGATGAAGCGGTGATAATAAGCCGTGGAGGGAAGGGGATGGGTCAATCCACAAAGAGTACCAGTCAACTGGGTGACCAGGAGGAACTATCGCTCAATGTGTATGGTTGAGACTGCAAAGACTCAACTTGATGATTGACACGAGCCGTATGAATCGAGAGGTTCACGTACGGAATCTGTGAGGGGCTGGTGGTGCGATTCCACCGGCCTACTCGACCAGGTGCACTCAGTGCTGCAGGAGATGGAAAAACGTAGCAATTACCGTGGAGGTCAAGACTAAACTAGATAAGAAGTAAGGGGCTAACACTTTAACAAAACAAGAACGGAGGAAACGATTATGGCTACGAAAAAATGTTTTAGTATTAGGGCTCTCTTTGGCACTGTTATAATCGCCGCATGGCTCCTGGGGTTCGGGCTTGCCATCGGAGTTGGTAACGCGAGCGCTCAGCAGGCTGCGCCGACTGAGAACAAAGGTATAACCATTACTCCGCTTTCCGTAGTGGACCTCGGTCCTGAGATCATTGGGATGCAAGGTCGGCAGCTCCGGCTCCGGATGCTAACGATCGAGCCTGGCGGAGTCCTCGCAGTACATAGTCACAAAGATCGGCCCGGAGCTGCATATATCCTTAAGGGAACAGTTATGGAACACCGTGGCGACGTGGCGAAAGAGTATGGGGCGGGGCAAAACTGGTCCGAAGAGGGGAATGTGATCCACTGGCTCGAGAACAAAGGGACAAGTCCGGCAGTTTTAATCGTAACGGACATTTTTAAACAACCGTAAGGACTGATGGAGAGGAGGGCCGGCACCTATCTAAGGTCCGGCTCATGTGATCTATCACATGACCGCTCGGAAGTTTAGTGGTGTTAGTACCCGATGGGACCTAAGCCCTCTCAACCTCCCCGTTAGTGTTGTGCCCGCTTTAATAATGTTCTAAGTGAGACCTTTAGTTTAAAGGTTCATTGGATCGAGAATTGACAAGGAGAAGTATCTTTTTGCGCTATGCACACGTTGAAAATGCTGCGTTGTGCCTTTTAGCGAATACAAACAACCGCGAACAACTCTTTTTAGGAATCTGATAAACATGAACAGAATGAATGTACCAGTGCGCACACATTTCAGGCCGTGAACGGACTGAGAAGTTGTGCATTAGTAAATTTTTAATCATACTATAAATAGTTGGTCAGTTCCTCATTATGGACGGATCAAGGAGGTTTAAAAATGAGAAGCCTGCTGATGATATTAATGGCTTTCGTTATGATACCTTTCATAGTGCATGCGCAGACAGGCCCGCCGGCGGGGACAACGAGTTCTGCGATATCGCAGCCTCTGATCCGGGAAGGAACCCTGGCAGTCAAACTTGCCGGCGATTTCAAGCTGGGGATAACGGAAAACGAGGCTGAAGCTGAAGACTTACTAAGCACGGCCGGCATAGCGCCGCGTAATGGCTGGATTGCCGATTACCCTGTTACGCCCGACATCGTTGGAGAATTAGAGGCGGCAATAGGCGAGTCTGCCGACTCGGGCAAAGTAAGCATCGCAAAAAATGCGGCCCTGCAAGTATTTCAGGATGCGATAAGCAGCTTTAGTTTACCAGTAACTGCTGATACCTCAGGCAGGTTTGCCAATGACATGTCTGCACCAACTTATCCTGATTCCACAGGGGGAAACGATTATTACGATAATGAGGGCCCACCGGCAGTCACCTACTATGCTCCACCTCCGGACTATGCATACCTTTATGACTGGGTTCCGTATCCATTTTGGTGGTCAGACTTCTGGTTTCCCGGCTTTTTTGTATTGACAGACTTTCATGTGAGGGTGCATTGGCATCATGATGGGCATGACCACGAAGGATTTGTCACCAATCATTTCCGTGATGCCAGGACGGGTGGGATATCCCGCATCTCACCGGCCAACAGATTTGGCGGCGCTAATTTGTCGGCTGGAGGGCGCACGGGAGGGACCAATCCTAGCGCACGGGGCGGAGCAGAGGCAGTGTTCCAGAGAAGTCGGGGGTTGACCGGGCCGGCACCGGTCAAAGAATTTCGGGGCTATGGATTAACCCCGAGCACTGAAGGAGCTCGTTCAAGCGCCTTTCATCATTCTGTGGACAGACAGAGTGAGCACGCTGCTAGCGATCGGGGGTTCCAAAGCCGCTCGAGTGCCGGCCAGCTCCCTGCTGCAGGCCACGGGGGCGGAGGAGTACCTCATGGGGGCGGTGCTGGAGCTCCCCGCGGCGGCGCGCAGAGTGGAGGATTCCATGGCGGAGGGCGGCGATAAGAGCAGCTCTGCGGTGCATTATTGAGGGAGCATCAGGATGCCAACGATATATGGAGGAAGGGACAATGTCTAACTATATAATAAAGCTTGGAAACCTGTACGGACAGCGAATAGTGGGGTTCATAATCGCAATAAGTGCAGTAATTGCCTTTAGCTTATCAGTGTCTGCCCAGGACGCAAAGCAGGAGAAGTTCAAATCACCTGAAGATGCATTTGGAGCGCTCATCGAGGCCGCAAAGACCAATGATACAGTGGGATTAATGGCCATCTTCGGCCCACAGGGAAAATATATCATATCGTCTGGCGATGCTGTTGCAGACAGAAATGCCCGTAAACGGTTCGTTGAAGCCGCCGGAGAGACGGTTAAATTTTCAAAGTTAGACGACAATACGGTATTGGCTGTAATCGGGAAGGACGCTTGTAGTTTTCCTATTCCTATTGTGAGATCAGGTCAGGAATGGGTCTTTTCGACGGACGATGGCAAGCAGGAAATCATAAACCGGAGGATAGGCAAGAATGAATTAAGCACTATCGAGGTTGCGCTGTCCTATGTGGATGCGCAGCGTGAATATGCCAGTAAGGACCGTGATGGCAGCGGAGCGGTGCAATACGCACAGAGATTTAGGAGCCATGAAGGCAAGAAAGACGGTCTATACTGGAAGGCTTCAGCAGGAGAGGAAAGCAGTCCTTTGGGGCCGTTAGTAGCGCAAGCCACGGACGAGGGATACACGGCCAGAAAACCTGGTGAGAAGCATAAGCCATACCATGGTTATTATTTCAATATATTGAAAAGCCAGGGGAGCAAGGCTCCAGGCGGCGAAGTTGATTATATAGTAAACGGCAAGATGACAGCCGGGTTTGGCCTGCTGGCATACCCCGCGGAGTATGGGGCGTCCGGCGTCATGACCTTTATGGTAAACCAACAGGGTATTGTCTATGAGAAAGACCTGGGGCCAAAAACAGAAGAGATTGCAAAAGCTGTGAAAAAGTATGACCCTGACGAGACATGGAAACCGGCGAAATAGGTGATAGAGAGTTAGAATGAAGAGTGGTACAGATGAATTAATGCTAGATCGAGAAAAAGATTATGACCCGAGATAAAGCAGGACAAAAGATACATTAAGGCATAACCTCACTAATTGATGCATCAGAACCTTGTGTCGGGGCCTGCCGCTGGTTTCTATCTCTTGGCAAGATTTTAATGAAGCTAATTAGCCCAGTAATGAGCATTCTGGGAAACATATGGGAAGGAAGCTATGAAGAAGATTTTAGTAATAGATGATGAGAAAATGAATGTTTTAAACCTGCCTTTTAATAAGATCCTATTGATAAAGAAGTCGGATGTCCCCGACACGATTCTTATGCTTGAAGACCGTGTAATATATCAGAATCATTTAGGCACTATGCATGCATCTGCTGAATATGCACTGGCTGAAGCCTCAAGCGGTGAGATCCTGGAAAGAAACTTTGGTGACTGGAACGGAGCTTATTTCCCAGTGGTGAGGAGGGTTGAAGTCAAGTATAGAAACCCAGCAAAGGGAAGACTATTTTCAAAAGGCTTTATTGAAGCAGACAGAGCCATGAAGGCGAAGAAAGACCTCTCGGAAAAGGGACGGACCCTTGTGGACGTCATGGTAAAGATCGTGGATGAGGGGAAGAACGTCACCTTTGAAAGCACATTCACATGGTTTCTTGCAAAACCCCAAAAGTAAAAAACGACGGGCAGATATATAAATCTCACGACACTGCAATTTTCGCCCCGTGCTATGCCTAGCCATATTTGTGTCTTTAACCACTATTAAATGCTTTTAAGTGTGTCCGGCTGAGTACTTGTGCGCAGTTGAAACACGCAATACCTTTTGATGCAACGGGATAACTTTTGTTTCTGGCAATGGTTTCTATTAAATTATGCTATAATTTGGCGATTACGCTGTTAAGTATGCATATTTTACGCTTATATGCAACAATGTCTATATTTGAACGCCGGAATTCGCACAGAATGAGGCATTCTGGAAAATTGGAGGGCATATGACTGAAGAAAAGAGGCGGCACAAGCGTATACAAGTAGATGTACCAGTAACGATCAACAGATCGATGAAGGCGCGAGTGGTAGACCTCAGCGAATCGGGTGTTTTTATAGAAACATTGGCGCCCATGGAAAGAGGTGCGGCTCTTGTAATCCAGTTTGATGAGGGCGACACGAAAATGCTGTTCGGCGCCATCGTGCGCCAGGCGACCAGAAAGAAGGGGAGGATCTATGGATTCGGGGCCGAGCTAGGGAGTCTGACGCCAGACCACAAGGAATTCGTGCGCGTACTCATCGAGACGATCACGAAAATGAAATCTGCAAATGAAACTCCAGTTGTCCTCATGATTGATGAAGACGCCACATCCCGCTTCTCTTACGGAAAGGTGCTGCACGAAGGGGGCTACGATGTCATAACCAGGGATACTTTTAACGACATGTCACTCGTGTTTGGCCAGTACAACCCAGTGGCGATCGTATTCGATTACACTGAGGACACATTGGAGGCGGTAAAAGCCATCAGAGAGAGTGACAAGAAAGTCCCCATAGTTATTCTGTCCAGGCTTCCTCACATACCTCTTGAAAAGTTTGCTGGTCTTGATGTGAAGCATTGCCCAAAGTACCTAATGTCTCCAGAGAAGTTATTTAACGAAGTATTACGCAAATATTTGCCCCAGTGATTGGAAGGTATCCCGGCTAGTACTTTCGGACAACAGAGGTGGTGAGCCATGTCTCTTAAAAATTTGAATGAGCTTTTTGATCCTAAAACAATAGCCGTCCTTGGCGCCGACGAGGACGAGAGCTCCATCGGATATTATGCGCTCAGAAACCTGATCAACAACGGTGTAAAAGCGGCGATCTACCCAGTTAATTCCAGTTATAAAAATATCCTTGGCATCGAGGCTTACGAGAGCATCAATCACATTTGTGATCCCGTGGATTTGGCTATAGTGGCCTGCGCCCCAGAAGGCATCTATGCCGCACTTGATGAATGCGGGCAAAAAAATGTAAAGGGCGTGATTATGCTGGCGCCCGATTTTGAAGATCGGATCAGAGACTCGCACCGTTTATCAAAAGATATCAGGAAACTTGCTTCGATTTATGGTTACAGGATACTCGGTCCCAATACATTTGGTTTTATAAGGCCCGGAAAGAACCTCAGTGCCGGGCTTTTTACAGCCATGCCGCAAAAAGGAAATATAGCCTTCATCTCTCAAAGCGGGATATTCTCTTCGGCATTTCTGGAGCGGGCGATCGTCAAAAATGTCGGATTCAGCTATTTCATCTCGCTTGGGGGCAAGCTGGACGTCAATTTTTCCGATCTCATAGATTTTCTGGGGGTCGATATGCAGACACGCGCGATTGTCCTGCATGTGCAGCAGATAAAGGACGGCAGAAGATTCATGGCTGCTGTGAGGAGTTTTGCGGATCGGAAGCCCATAGTTGTGGTAAAGTCGGGGAGATTCGATCTCTCTTCGGAAATGGCGGTGACCCACTCGGGATTTCTTGCTGGAGAAGATAGGATATATGAAGCGGCGTTCAAGAGAACCGGTGCCGTAGAAGTAAATGAGATGGTTGATATTATCGATATGGCAGAGACCCTTTCGAAGCAGCGGCGGCCGCGAGGAAAACAGTTGGCTGTCATTTCGAATGCGGTCGTCCCTATACAAATGGCTGTCGATGCCCTGCACCGTATGGGCGGGGAACTCGCGCTTCTCGATAACGCGACTTCGGCTACGATCGAATCCCATCTGGCCCCAAAGTTACAGATCGAAAATCCTGTACGTCTTCTCTCAGATGCGTCACCAGCCGATTATGAGATATCTGTAACAACTTGCCTGCACGATGACGGAGTAGATGGCGTCCTGGTCATATATGTGCCGTTTCCGGGAGCGAACCCTGTCGGTATTGCTGAAGCGGTATTGAAGTCTGCCAAGACGAACCCCGAAATTCCGATCTTTACCGCATGGCTGGGAGAAAAAACTGTTCACAATGCCATGCATCTTCTCAACAGTCACGGCATCCCAACATATTATGCCCCTGAGCGTGCGGTGAAGAGTTTCATCTATATGTATCGATACGACTACAATCTTAAACTGCTGCGTGAAACACCCGAGACTATCCTCAGCGATTTCGAGGCCGACTCTGCCAAAGTGAAGACAATAATAGCCAATGTTGCAGACCGAAAGGGCGTATTGCTTCAACTTAATGAGGCGATTGAAATACTCAATATATACGGCATTCCTGCCATCGAGACAATCAAAGTGCAAAGCGAAGCGGATGCCGTTGCCGTGGCACACAGGCTCGGTTATCCTGTTGCATTGATGCTCGACTCTGAGATGTTGTCCTATCACCATGGGAATGGCACATTAGGGCTGAACCTAACAGACGATAATGAGGTCTGCGAAGCTTATCATTCTCTCCAGGAGAAGGCGTCAACCTTGAGAGACAATGCCACAAAGATCATAATCCAACCTGTAATCAAAAAAGGCGGCATCGAGCTGTCGGTGGGCGCTAAGAGAAGCCTGAATTTCGGCTCGGTGATCGTATTTGGCATCGGAGGAGATCTTCGCGAAGCGGAGAAAGACTATTCAGTCGGTCTCCCGCCCCTGAATCAGACCCTGGCGCGACGCATGATGGAAGAGACCAGGATATATCAATTTCTTAAGGGCCAGCCAAGATACGAGGCCTCTCTGAAGAAACTCGAAGAAGTCTTGGTGCGATTTTCGAAGTTGATTATCGATATACCCGAAATCGATGAGATCGATATTAACCCAGTCCTGTTCTCCGAAAGTGGTGTCACAGCACTTGAAGCAAGCATGCTCCACATCGCAAAGATAGAATCTAGGGAAGTGAAGATCCCGGGTGGGGGCCTTTGCCCATCCCATTTATCAATCCCTCCATATCCTGCACAATATCGCAGAGAAATGATCAGCTCGGATGGAAGGTCTGTTCTGATCCGTCCCATCCGCGCAGAAGACGAGCCAATAATGTACCGATTATTGAAATCATTATCGGATGAATCTGTCTATTCGAGATTCGCTCGCCTGCTTAAAGACATGCCTCACGAAAAGCTCGTCAGGTTTTGCCAGATTGATTATGACAGAGAAATGGCTTTTGTGGCTGCTGTAACGGACGACAGCGGCGTCGAGGAATTGATCGGCGAAGTACGCCTCAGCAAACTTCCCGATCTCGAAAGTGCTGAACTTTCGATCCTGGTATCAGATCAGTGGCAGGGGAAAGGCATCGGCAATATGCTTATGGATTACTGCATCGACATCGCGCGGAAGGTTGAATTGAAATCGCTCTGGATGGAGATCCTGAAAGAGAACAGGAGGATGATAAAATTCGGCTTTAAATACGGGTTCAGGCAGGCTTATGATGACGGCGACATGGTGAAGGTCGTGCTCGGGCTTGAACAACCGGCTAAATTGACAGGATAACTGTATGAAACCGTGCAGGGACTTTTCTGGGAATTCTTATTTCAGGCGCGCGGACAAAATAATGCCACTTATTTCTTGACATCCGGCGGCAATTTGACAATGGTTAGCCAGAATTCTTTAATAGTTCTAATGACGTTGATGAACTGGCCTAGATCGATCGGCTTTGTAATGTAACAATTGGCATAAAGATCGTAGGCCTTAAGTATGTCTTCCTCATCCTTGGATACTGTAAGGACTACTACGGGGATACGTCTCAGGTTGGCGTCTGTTTTTATCTCTGCTAGCACCTCCCGTCCGTCTTTCTTCGGCAAGTTCAGGTCAAGCAGTATGAGGTCCGGTCGGGGTGCATCAGCGTAATCCCCTTCACGCCTGAGATAGGCCAGTGCGGCGGCACCGTCGTTGACCGTGCACATATTGTTGCGAACCTTGGCATCCTTGAGTACCTCTATGGTCAGGCGTACATCTCCGGGATTGTCCTCCACCAGTAGGATATCGATAGGCTTGTCGTTATTCAGTTGTTCGTTATTCATTTTTTCGTGATGATGATTCGCATAGTGTTTTGACCTACCTTCTGATGCGTGGAGGCTCATTGAGTATAGCCCAGAAACTCCCAAGCTCTTTTATCGCAGCGACAAATTCGAGATAATTGACCGGCTTCACAACATATGCATTGGTGCCTAGCTCGTACCCAGCGATAATGTCCTGCTCTTCGCCCGATGATGTAAGGATGACTACTGGCAGACGATTAAACATTTTGTCGGCTCTGATCAGCTTGAGGACTTCAAGTCCACCGACCTTGGGAAGCTTGAGGTCAAGTAAGACGATGGCAGGGACGCAGTCAACCCTGTCAGCAAACTCTCCGCCGCAGTGCAGATAATCCAGAACCCCATCGCCATCCCTGAGAACATCAACTTGATTGGTGATACCGCTCTCTGCAAGACTTGTAATAATAAGTTCCACATCGAATGGATCATCTTCGACCAGTAAAATATTCTTCAGTTCCGGCATGATACTGTCTCCTTTGTTTTGACGAGGCTAACGTAAAAGATAGCTCCGTGCCCTACGGGACCTTTAGTTCAGGTTTTTCCCTACGGCGTGATACAATTCTGCGGACATTTGCAAGACCAATGCCCGTGCCATCAAATTCATCCTGATGATGGAGACGCTGGAATATGCGAAAGAGTTTATCTGCATAAATCATGTCAAAACCGACGCCTCATATTCTCCTTGCGGGGCGTTTGCTTTGGCACGTGCAAATCTCCATCGTGCTGGTCACTTCCTCCCAATTGTTTAAGTATAACGTATTTAATCACTCAGGGGAATAAGCCAGCTTCAAGGCATATCATGGCTTCCATCTTGTATGCGGAACAATGGCCAATAGACTTGATCGGCATATGAACGTAAAAAAATCAGCGAGTAGCAATCCGATTGGGTTAAATTTATGAGGATATTTCCGAGACGGCATTTGTCAGGTCGTCCACATTAAAGACGAGCCTGTCTTTTGTGTATAATATGCCCTGCTTCAAGACGCGGACACTTCAGATCCTCGGGGTAGGGCGTCGAAGCGTTCATTGAATTCCCTACGTAAAGCGCTTGAGTTAAGCAGTATGCGGGGTCGAGCAACGGCACCAGCGAAGCGCTGCTCCGGCGCGAGTTGTCTCATGTTGTTTATTTATTGAACGCCATTGCTACTAAAATCGATAGATCCCTTTACCGCTTTAATGAAGGACCCATTTCCAAGCGGTTTCTATTATAGAGGATAGTGAGGGATACCTTGGAGACCACTGCAGTTCTGTAACAGCTTTCTGCGCTGCACCCACAAGACATGGAGGATCACCAGGACGACGCATGCCAACTTTTACTGTTATTTCTTTTTTGGTAACTCTTCTCGCTGTTTCAATAACTTGCTTTACTGAGAAGCCTTGTCCATTGCCTAAGTTGTAAGCGGTATTAATACAACCCTTTTCCAGTTTCATTAACGCCAATATGTGCGCCTGTGCAAGATCTGACACGTGTATAAAATCACGAATACAGGTTCCATCTTGAGTGTCGTAATCATCCCCGTAGATAACTATGTGCGGCATCTCTCCTGCCGCCACCTTGAGCACCAAAGGAATAAGATGTGTCTCGGGATTATGGTCTTCTCCTATTTCAGCATCAGGGTCTGCGCCAGCTGCATTAAAATAACGCAATGATACGTGATGCAAGCCATAAGCCTGGGCGAAATCCGCCATGATTTGTTCAACTGTTAACTTCGTCCTTCCATAAGGGTTGATGGGTTTTTGTTCATGATCCTCAGGAATAGGCAGCTTAATTGGCGTCCCGTAGGTAGCGCAGCTACTTGAAAAAATAAATTTATCAACCCGGTGATCCTTCATTGCTTCAAGCAGCGTCAAACTACCTGCAACATTATTTCTATAATATTTTGCCGGATGCACAACTGATTCACCCACGTAGGCGTAGGCCGCAAAGTGCATCACAGCATCTGGCTTATATTTATTGAATACTTCATCTAACCGACTTCTATCATTAATATCGCCTTTTTCAAACGGTCCCCATTTGACAGCCCATTCATGTCCATAAATAAGATTGTCATAGGTAATGGGTAGATACCCTTGCAATGCAAGTGCCTTACACGCATGACTTCCTATGTAGCCTGCACCGCCAGTGACTAATATTTTTTTCATTTTAACTACGCATCTCCAAAGTGCTTGAAGTGATTGAGCATAATCTTCGAAGTTGAATCCATGCTAGGCCCTTACTGTGGATAGTCTTAAGCTGATCAGGCTCATGCCTTCCTACAAAGACGTTAAGAAATAGACTGCTCACTCGGTGTGAATGTGTAAATTATGAAGTTTTAGTCCTTCTGATTAAGTTCTCGAAGTACGTGATCGTTTTTTTGAGACCTTCTTCAAGCTGTACTTGTGGTTCCCAATGGAGCTTATCTCTAGCCAGTTCAATAAAAGGTTGCCTTTGTCTTGGATCATCAGAAGGTAAAGGTTTAAAAACGACTTTAGATTTTGAACCAGCCATTTCTATAACTTTATTTGCAAGTTCGAGTATCGAGAACTCAATTGGATTCCCTAAGTTTACCGGCCCCACAAAATCCTCCGGACTAATCATGAGCCTCATAAGGCCATCAACCATATCGTCGACAAAACAGAAGCTTCTTGTCTGCAAACCGTCTCCGAAGACTGTTATATCTTTCCCTCTTAAAGCTTGCATGATAAAATTACTCACAACACGGCCGTCGTCGGGATGCATCCTTGGCCCATACGTATTAAAAATTCGCGCTACTTTTATCTTAATCTTGTGCTGTCTGTGATAGTCAAAAAAGAGTGTCTCGGCGCATCGTTTGCCCTCATCATAGCAGGATCTCAGACCAATAGGGTTAACATTGCCCCAATAACTTTCTGTCTGCGGATGTTCAGTTGGATCACCATAGACTTCACTTGTTGACGCCTGCAGTATCCTGGCTTTCACACGCTTGGCGAGTCCAAGCATATTAATAGCTCCGTGAACTGAAGCCTTAGTTGTCTGTACCGGGTCAAACTGATAATGGACCGGTGATGCGGGACATGCTAAATTATAAATCTCGTCAACTTCAACATACAGCGGGAAACAGATATCATGGCGGAGAACTTCAAAATATGGGTTTGTCATTAAATGAGCAATATTTTCTTTGCTGCCCGTATAGAAATTATCGACGCAAAGCACTTCATTCCCGTCAATCAAAAGCCTTTCGCACAGATGTGAACCGAGGAAGCCCGCGCCTCCGGTGATGAGGATTCTCTTGCAAATTCTGCTTTTCATACGCGATATTTTATCATATATTGAGAATCAGTGTATTGATTGAGTCGGGTTCAGATGCCTTGTGGATCAGTCAGGGATATTATTCAGCCTTTGCACCCTTGAGATGAACCACTTCAGATGCCACATAAGTAATGTTTCCCTTATATTGAATGTTATCGCATGTCGCTGCTTTGAACTTGTTGCTTCACATAAAAATTGATAGGGAATTGTATTAGTTGCCTCACCCAAAATGTGGGTAAGTTGGACCTATCCAATAAAGACAAAGACCTAAAAGATCAATAACTTACCTAATTCAAGAGGAATTTGCAAAATGAGTGATGGCCGTCACATGCATTTAGTATTGGAATTATTGACAAAGTGTCCGATGGTTGACATAATTACTGTAAGTAGTACAATGAACGTGGTGAAAATTAGCTTTTTTTGAGCGGCAACTCGCCACCATGGTTGAACCGCTTCATACACTCTGAACCTTCGGACAGGGCAAAAGGGCCGTGCTCGAAGGCCTCGTCAACAGCGAGATCCTCTATGCCGAGGTATTGGATAAAAGGATTGACAAGGACGCGGAAATCGAAAGAAAGTGCGAAGACCGCCGAACATATCGAAAACACTGACCTCACAGCGTGATCACGGGCTACATAAAGGTTGACGACAAACAAGCCGAATGCTGCTGTAACAGAGTCAACGTCCGACGTTGAGTCTGTTACTAGCTCCAACGGTGGACGTAGCACCGTCTCTAACATTGAACTTCTTGTCACGGCTTGTGACCGAGGGGGCGGAGCAGTGCTAACGATCAACAACTGACTTTATAATCTAAAACGCTGAAATGTCATTAACATGGAACAGCCTCTAACCTTGAACTCCTTTCTAACATCGAACCTTAAAAAAGCGCATGTCCTTACGATCGTGACGTATCCCCCGCTTGTTGCGCTATATGTTCCGACCGTTCACCGGCTCTTGTCCTACAGCGGGAAGCAGGCGGACTGCAGCAAGGATCAAACATATAAACTCTCATTAAAAGCTTGTGTAAAAGACCATGTATCTTGATTATTACCAGCTGACAAAAGAGCCTTTTAATACCACGCCAAACCCGGAATTTCTTTTTTTAAGTCCCAGCCATAGGGAAGCGCTCGCTTCAATAATTTACGGGGTTAACCATAGGAAAGGCTTTGTCGCAATAATAGGAGAGGTCGGAGTTGGCAAAACGACGATCCTCCGATCTTATTTGGAGCAGGTCGATAAATCTGCATTCAAAACGATCTATATACTCTATGCCAATGTCTCATTCAAGGAGCTCCTTAAGAGTGTGTACCAGGAGCTTGGTGTTGCCCCTGAAACAGACGATCTTCCTGAAATGGTAAATCAGCTGCATCTGATCCTAATCGATGAAAACAAACAGGGTCACATGGTAGTACTTATTATAGACGAGGCCCAGAATATGACCGTAGAAACCCTGGAAATTCTCCGCATGCTCTCCAATGTGGAGACTTCCGAGGACAAGCTACTCCAGATAGTTCTTATCGGCCAGCTGGAATTTGAAGAGAAACTAAATCAGTGGGAATTGAGGCAACTTAATCAGCGCATTGTGCTACGTGCACGCATTATTCCGTTTTCCAGACGAGAAAGTGTGCAATACATTCAGAATCGACTGGCAAAAGCAGGCAGACTAGACATCGCTCTCTTCAAAAAAGCAGCACTGAACTATATTATAAGGTATGCCCGAGGCATCCCAAGAGTGATTAATATCCTCTGTGGCAATGCCCTTGTCATCGGCTTTGGGAGACAGGAAAAGGCGATCAGCGCCCGGACCGCGAAGGCAGTGATCGCTGATTTTGAAGGGAACAAAAAGAAGCCGATTCTAATTAGGTTGCTGATCGCCTCAGCCATCTTAATTCTTTTAGCAGGGTACATTGTCTTGATATCCCCTTTTAAAGATCAAGTTTTATCAAAATTTGCTCAGATGACCACATCGCAAAAGCCTGCTCTGGACGTTAATCAAAACGAGTATGTCGTCGTTCCAGAAAAGGTCAAAACGGCTCCAATAAAAACAGAGATTGGGCAGCCACTCAAGGAAAGGAAGGAAAAATCTGTTAAAAGTAATTTCCCAGTAAAAAGAGTTGTGAAAAAGGGAGATACTCTTTATTCTCTTGTCCGTGACGTTTACGGGACAGCTAATAATGAGCTGATTGAACAGGTAAAGCAGCAAAATAAACAGCTCAAGAAAGATAATAAGATTGTGGTCGGCGATAAATTGAGCTTCCCAGAACCAAAGAAAAAGCGGTAGCCGAGAAGGTAAGGGGGGGCGACCTTTGTCCGTGAGTTCGCGTTGACAGCGACTCATAGACTCGGTCAATCTTTCCCCTCGACATGTTCTGTCTTAACTGGAAGACTCGTGAGTTCGAGTGCCAAACACCCTGCATCGAGCTTGCCGGCGAGATCAACACCGTCATACCCAATTACGTTATAATAAAAATTAGATGATGCTTGTCCTGAACGACGACGGCGAGGCGATTAAAGACGCCCGCAGACTGATATTTGGTCTGTCTTACAAGGCAAACGTGGACGACGATAGGGGTTCCCGTCCTATTGCAGCTGGAAGAGCTGGAAGCCGAGGTCAGCTACAATGATCCGTATATACTTGTTGTTCGATTGCACGGGAATATGGTCGTTAACCCGGACGGAGATCGGCGGCGTTCAGCTGCGACCTTGACCTGATCCTGATTGCCACAACCCACCATGCATACAGGAAGATTGATTTTGATTCGCTCCGCATTTCGGTTGTGGATACGAAGAATGTCGTGCGCGGCGATGGCCGGATAATCTACCGTGCCTAGAAATACGCCCTGCCGAGTTGCATAATTATGATGATGAGGAGGATCCAATCAAAATGATCGTACCAGTTATACTTGCCGGCGGCACTGGTAGCCGCCTGTGGCCCCTTTCTCGTGAATTGTATCCGAAGCAGCTCATCGCTTTGGTCAATCAAAATACGATGTTGCAGGATACTGCATTAAGGCTTACCGGTATGTCTAGAACCGCTGCCCCACTGGTGATTTGTAATGAGGAACACCGCTTTATGGTGGCAGAGCAGATGCGTCAGACAGGTATTAACCCGGCCGCGATTATTCTGGAGCCCTTTGGCAGAAATACCGCTCCGGCCGCTGCTTTGGCCGCTTTGGAAGCTATAAAAGATGGTCAAAATCCCGTACTGCTTGTTCTCCCTGCCGACCATGCGATCGCCGATAAAGCTGCATTTCACAGGGCAGTTGAAGCGGGCAGATTGTATGCCGAGGCTGGCAAACTGGTTACTTTCGGCGTTCTGCCCAAGGGGCCTGAAACCGGGTACGGGTATATCCGAGCTGACAGGCACGATCCTGAAGCAGACGCCCATATGGTGGCCGCCTTTGTCGAAAAACCGGATCGCTCAACTGCAGAGCAGTATGTCAAGTCTGGCGACTATTTTTGGAACAGTGGCATATTCATGTTCGCGGCCGAGCGCTACCTGGCAGAATTAGAAAAATACCAACCTGCAATGGTGGCCGCCTGTCGCGCTGCGCATGAAGGTTCTGTGCGAGATATGGACTTTACTCGCCTTTCCAGAGAAGCGTTTGCGACTTGCCCCATCGATTCAATCGACTACGCTGTAATGGAAAAAACGACCGAAGCAATGGTTGTTCCCCTTGACGCCGGTTGGAGCGATGTTGGTTCCTGGTCAGCCCTCTGGGAAATTGGAGACCAGGACGCATCCGGTAATGTCCTCAAAGGTGATGTATTAGTGCATGAGTCCAAGGGTTGCTTCATTTCTGCTGAAAGCCGCCTTGTCGCGTCGGTGGGGCTTGAGGATCATATCATCGTCGAAACGTCAGATGCCGTGTTGGTCGCACGAAAGGACCGTGTTCAGGGCGTTAAGGCAATTGTCAGTCAGTTAAAGTCCCAAAATCGGCAGGAGGCTGTTATTCACAGGAAAGTATATCGTCCCTGGGGATCATATCAATGTGTAGATTGCGACGTACGTTTCCAGGTAAAACGTATTAGTGTTAATCCTGGGGCTGCGCTTTCTTTGCAGATGCATCATCACCGGGCGGAACACTGGATAGTGGTGAAGGGGACTGCGCGCATTACGAGGGGTGACGAGACTGTTCTTCTTTCAGAAAACCAGTCCACATACATACCGATCGGAGAAACACATCGACTTGAAAATCCGGGGGTAATACCGCTGGAACTGATCGAGGTGCAGTCAGGCAGCTATCTTGGCGAGGACGATATTGTCAGGTTTGAGGATGTTTACGGAAGATAATAATAGCCGAGACCTTAGTTGCTTCAAAGCTTACGATATTCGAGGAAGGGTCCCTGATACTCTCAATGAGGAGATCGCCTATCGAATTGGAAGGGCCTATGCCGAGTTTCTCAGACCCTCCAGGATAGTTGTCGGGCGTGATGTCCGCCTCTCGAGCGCATCATTGGCCAATGCCCTCGTGCGCGGATTGACGCATGGCGGCAGTGATGTTCTTGATATAGGGATTTGCGGAACAGAAGAGGTCTATTTTGCAACCTTCCACGAACGACTGGACGGCGGCATCATGGTGACGGCGAGTCATAACCCAGCGGATTATAACGGCATGAAACTGGTGCGGGAGGATGCGCGACCGATCAGCGGAGATACCGGTCTGAATGACATCAAGGAACTGGTGCGAGCCAACTGTTTTGAACCGGCCGATAGAATCGGAACTGTTGTGTCGTTGAACATCGAGGCTGCATATATATCCCACCTGCTGGGCTACGTGGACGTCTCTTCCCTGCGTCCGCTGAAGGTTGTAGTGAATTCTGGAAACGGATGCGCTGGCAGGGTCATTGACCTACTTGAAAAGAGTCTTCCGGTATCGTTTATCAAGATAAATCACCAGCCGGATGGAAACTTTCCCAACGGCATACCGAACCCTCTGCTACCTGAGAATCGTGCCGCGACGATTGCCGCTGTGCGGGACAGCCGGGCGGACATCGGTATTGCCTGGGACGGGGATTTTGACCGTTGCTTCTTGTTTGATGAACAGGGTACGTTTGTCGAGGGTTACTATGTAGTTGGGCTCTTGTCATCTGCCATTCTGGCAAAGTACCCAGGCGGCCGCATCATTCACGACCCGCGTCTTACCTGGAATACGGTGGACATGGTGAACAATGCCGGCGGAGTTGCGATAATGAGTAAGACAGGGCATGCGTTCATCAAAGAACGAATGCGTGCGGAAGATGCCGTGTACGGCGGAGAGATGAGCGCTCACCATTATTTCAGGGATTTCGCCTATTGTGACAGCGGCATGATCCCTTGGCTGTTGGTGTTGCAGATTATGAGCAGGACAGGGTTAGCCTTGTCGAAGCTTGTCGGCGATAGGCTTGGGCTTTTCCCGGTCAGCGGCGAGATCAACCGGGTACTTGCGAATCCCGAAGCAGCCATCGAACGGATACGTCAGCACTACATTCCGCTGCATCCGGGTGTTGACTACACCGACGGTCTTTCTATGGAGTTTGAGCAGTGGCGTTTTAACATTCGCTGTTCCAATACAGAGCCCGTTGTTCGCCTCAATGTCGAAGCGAGGGGCGATGAGACCCTCATGCGGGAGAAGACAGAAGAGCTGCTCCGCCTGATAGATGAAACCGTCAAATAAGAAGAAGGAGAGCGTTCTCATGAAAAAAGCGCTTATTACCGGTATCATCGGCCAGGATGGAGCATACCTGGCAATTCCTGCTCTAGAAGGGTTACATTGTGCATGGAATTAAAAGCAGTCTGGCAAGAACAAGACTATCTTGGAATGTGTGGAATAAAGCATAACAAGGTAATTGCGCAATGTGATGCTTAATTCCAGGGGATCGAAGCGACTGGGAGTGCCCCGACAGTGTATAATAAAGTCTGGGTGGCAGAGCGTCTCGAAAAGAGCTCATAAATCCCGCAGTGCCTTGAAGCCCCGACTGATTCCTTATCTCAGTCACGGGTAGCTCAAAGATTCAATCTTTGCACTTCAAGTGGAAGGAGATTTTCTGTGGATAGAAGGACGTTTCTTAAAATACTTCTCTCGTCGGGCTTCTGTGGTTCTTTTATACTTTCCCCCGAAATGGCCATTGCCGGGGATACTCCGATTAATCGATACCGCATCCCTGTGTCCGGGCTACCTAAATCTTTTGATGGTTTTACAATTGCCCATCTAACTGATTTGCATTATGGGGTTCTTGACTCGACACCCTACGTCCGCCAGGTGGTGCACAGAGTTAATTCTGTCGCAACCGATATTGTGGCGTGTACTGGTGATTATGTTCAAAGGCGCCATACGACCGAAGAGATTGATGCTGTCTGGCCGGAGATGTGTAGGCTCAGTGCCAAAGAAGGCGTGTATTCTGTTTTGGGGAACCATGATCACTGGGCGGACTCTGAGAGATCGCAGCAGTGGCTCGAAAAGAGCGGCCAGAATCTTCACCACTCAGTACATAAGCTAACGAGAAACGGTGAAAGCCTGTGGCTGGTCGGCTCTGGTGACTTGCAGGAGGATTACAAGCCGCTCGATATTATAATGAAGGATATCCCGGATGGGGACTGCAGGGTAGTCCTCGCCCACAATCCGGACACGGCTGACATGGATTTCCAGGGGCGTGTCGATCTGATGATTTGCGGCCATACCCACGGTGGGCAGATTAATATCCCATTTCTTAGTCAACCATGGCTGCCTGTTAAGAATCATAACTATAATTTCGGTCTGAAACTGTCAAAACGGGGGTTCCCTGTGTTCATATCCCGTGGGACCGGCTGGAGTATCGTCCCAATACGACTGAATTGTCCTCCAGAAATAGCAGTGCTTGAGTTGACGGCAGCTTAACAACTGAGCTTTCCCTCATGAGCGGGGAACTGTGATGTGAGACGGGATCTCTCCTCCATCTCCGAATACCTCTTCTCCGGACAGGACAATATCCTCAGATCTCTCCAAACCCTCTCAGGTTGGTGTTAGCCATCTAATTGATGTTCGTTCTTTGCGCCACTTACGGTAGAGCCATTCGGAAAAATCTCAGCATGCCGAACCGTGGGTACGACCTTAAATCAGCTGTCAAACTGTCCAACCAATGGGTTTCGCTATACTACGCACAAGGTTGTCCCGGAGCCTTGTCTGACTAACTGCTCTGTGATATCGCCCACCCGGCCTACATTGCTGCCATGACCATACCTGCCTACAACGAGCATATCGTAGCCCCCTGTGCGCGCTTCTTCAAGAATGCTGCCTACGATATCTGTCGAATCAGCTATCCACTTTGTACTAATCCTTTCTTCCTTGATCCCTGAGCTGGTTAGTACTTTTAATGCAGCACTGAAAATGGGTTTTAGTTTCGATGTCTGGTTGGACACCCATTTGTCGACGACGTCTTTTCTCGATCTTCTTTCTTCTTCGGTAAGTATGTGCCCGTCATCCCAAAACTCGGCCGGTATGTATGGAAGTACATGAAAGAGGGTTATCTGCAGGTCTTCGCTGCTAAATTGGTTACTGACATAGTCGACCGCCTTCAATGCGTAGTCCGAACCGTCAATTGCAATGAGTAATTTCTTCATTTTCGTGCCTTTCCTTTCGCTAATGTTATTCACCCACCCGCCGGGATGACCGGTCAGGGCAGAAGTATGATTTTCCCGTGAGCGCTGGATTCCATGATTTCCCGATGGGACTGTGGCGCATCTGCCAAAGTCAATGTTTTTCCGATTATCGGCTTAAGTGTCCCATTGTCGAGACCGGCGCCTAGTGCCGCATAGATGGCCGCCTTTTCCCGATCCGAAGCCTTCAGTATGATCATTCCTAGAATGTTCCCGTTGCTGCCCATAAGATTGCGAGGATCGATCTTGACCTTACCACGGCTACCGATAACGACCACACGGCCGTTTTCCGCAAGCAAGGTCAGATCGTTTCCAAGGTTGGCATTGGCCAGCATTTCCAGTATGACATCAACTCCGCGGCCGCCTGTTATATTCATAGTCTGCTGAAGATGTATGGAATCGCGGTGGTCGACCGCATGGTGTGCCCCCTGATCAAGCGCAAGTTTGCGTCCTTCTTCGGTCCCTCCGGTTGCGATGACTATCATACCGGCAGCTCGGGCTATTTGTACGGCCGCCGTGCCCACACCACCGCTTGCCCCGTGGACGAGGATAAATTCTCCCGGGATAGATTTAGCACGATGGAAGAGGGCGTGATAGGCAGTAGCGTAAGGCACGCCGACCCCCGCACCCTGTTCGAAAGATATACGTTCGGGCAGTGGGTGAACCTGAGATTCCGTGCAGATGGCTTTTGCCGCATAAGTACCGGTGACCGTTCCCCCGAAGTATACACGTTCTCCGATAGCTACCTTTGTGACTCCTGCTCCAAGCGATTCAATTACACCGGCTCCATCCATACCCGGAGTATAGGGCAAGGCCGGCTTTACAGCATAAAGGCCGGCTCGAATATACGAATCGACTGGATTGACCCCGATTGCGAATATCTTTACGACCACCTCATGACTGCCGGGGATGGGGTCTTCGATCTCTTCTAACTTCATGACCTCAGGAGGGCCGAATTCATGAACGCGAATCGCTTTCAAAATGAACTCCTTATATGGTTACCGTTCAGAATTAATGACTATGCATCCGCACAAACTTAATCACAGAATAGCACGCCATTGTGCAGTACGCAAGAGGCAAAGACGAGAAAAATTCTTAATATGCCTTCCACATGAGCAGTTACTTGTTGAAAAGCGGTCATTTTCATTATTGACACATCATCAGCCTATATTTGACATTCGATTGTTTTGGAGTTATTAATTATCCATGACTAGGTCGAATTAATCTTCTCTGAAATGGAGGCAATCATGACGATATGGAAATGTAACAAGTGTGGGAATACGATAGAAAAGGATGTCCCTCCGGATAGCTGTCCGTCGTGTAAGGAAAAGTGCGAATATGTAGACGTTACTTGTTATATCCCTGAGTGTGGAGGCCCCACCTCTGGCAATATTAATCCGCAAGTATTTGAGGAAAGTTCTAAGGCTGATGAATGAACATCTTCGCAGTGGCGGAGACATCTTAAGTCTTTTTTTCTGAAATCGGTCACGGGGGTGAACAGAATTAAGTAGTTCGCCGATGGGAATTCGATTTCCGGCTGTTCTTTTCAATTAGGACGAAACCGCTTTAGCGCCAGCACTGCATTGAGACCTCCAAACCCGAAGGAATTGGTGACCGCGATGTCCAACGCAGCTTTTGTTGGCTCGGTAATCAGGTTGATAGGGCACTGGGGATCGATGTTGCGGATGTTTATTGTGGCAGGGATGAATCCTTCCTTAAGGCTCATGGCGGTGCAGGCTGTTTCAAAGGCACCTGATGCAGCAAGCATATGGCCAGTCATCGACTTGACTGAACTGACGGGGACCATGGGTTTTCCAAAGACATTCTTTATCGCTTGAGCCTCTACTTTATCACCCAATACCGTTGAAGTACCGTGAGCATTAACATAATCTACGTCGGCTGCTGAAATTCCTGCATCGTGAAGGGCCGCCTTCATAGCCATTGTTTCACCCTCAACCGACGGCTTTGTCGGATGAGATGCATCACATGTGTTGCCGTATCCGATGATTTCGCCAATGATGGGCACATTCCTCTGCAGCGCGGACTCCAGCTCTTCGAGCACAAGAATACACGCACCTTCTGCCAGGACAAATCCGTCGCGTCTTATATCGAAAGGACAGCTTGCTTTGTCAGGATCAGCTTTCGACAAGGCGCCTGAGGAGCCGTATCCTTCAATACAAAGCCTGCAGAGAGGCGCTTCTGCACCGCCAGCAATCAACACTTTGGAAAGACCGCTCCTGATCATATGAAAAGCTTCACCGATGGCGTTTGTCCCGGAACAACATGCGTTAGAAATGCTGAGACAATAACCTTTTATGCCGAATTTCATCGCCGCAAATGCGGCTGCCGAACTAATTGTGCTCATTGGCATGAGAAAGGGCGAAAGACGCACATGCGAATCTGGCCTCGAATATATTTTCATGAACTCCTTTTCCAGGGTAGTAACGCCGCCCCTGCTGGATCCGATGATAATCCCTGCCTGTGACAGATAATTTGTCTTTTTTGAAATCAATCCAGCACTTTCACTTGCCTCTCTCGCAGCGACAATTGCAAAGAGAGCGAAGTGATCGATGCAATTAGATTCCTTTGCTGATAGATAGGACTCTCTTTTCAAATTGCGCACCTCTCCAGCTGCCTTCCATCTCAGGTGTGTATGACTAAGCCGACTGATCGTGCTGATGCCCGAAAGACCTTGCTTGACCGAATCCCATGACTGATCAAAGGTAGCCGCCAGCGGGGTCACAGCGCCTATTCCAGTAATAACAACCCTTTTCATTGTAAACTATTTTAGCATATGAGGTTTACAATGAAAAGCTGAAGCACCAGTAAAGGTCTTGGATGTCTTTAATTTCATGTTTCTTATGTGTTAAAGTTAGTATCATGTCTAAACTGCTGAAAAAACAGAGAGAAGATCTCGGCAAGAATATTAAGGAAATCGCGGCCAACACCCGCATTAAGAAAAGTTGTTTGCAGTCGATAGAAGATGAGGATTATGAAAAGCTCCCCCCTGAGGTTTATACGCGCGGATACATAAAGGAATACGCGAAATATCTAGGTCTGCCTACTGAGACTATCTTGGAGCCCTACGAAAAATATCTCGAAATGCAAGGGGAAGCAAAAGGGAAAAAGACTGAGTCTATTGCTGAAGTCACTCACAAAGCGGAGCAAAAAGAACAGCAGAATGTCTCTCGGCCTGAAGACCATCGAACCGCTGCTTGCAAGGAAGTTAAGACACCAGAATCGATGAGAATAGAAAGAGGCCAGGAAGAGGGTAAGGCTAAGAGGAACAGGCTTATATGGAAAGGCTCTCTTTTATTTTTAGTTATTCTTGCCATTATTTATCAATTCGTTTCGTCGAAGGTGCAAGAAAAAGAGATTCGTGTGGCCCCAATGTCGTCGGAGCAAACGGTACAGAAAGAACTAGCGCAGACAGAGCAGGCGCTGACGGAGCAAGCACAGGCAGAGCTAGCACATAAAGAGCAAGCTCAGAAAGAGCAAGCACAGACAGAGCAAGCACAGAAAGAACAGGCACAGAAAGAACAGGCACAGAAAGAACAGGCACAGAAAGAACAGGCACAGAAAGAACAGGCACAGAAAGAACAGGCACAGAAAGAACAGGCACAGAAAGAACAGGCACGCAAAGAACAGGCTAAGCCTGAAGCGCCGGCTGCTCCTGCAAATAAGCTCCTGGCCGGAGAAATGAGAATTCCACAACAGAATAAGCATCAACTTGAAATCTCTGCCACCGATACCACATGGGTCCAGGTTATTGTAGATGGCGTCAAAAAGAAAGAGGCACTGATGAAGCAGGGCGAAACGGCAACCTATGAAGCCAATGAAACATTCCGCGTCTTCGTCGGAAACGCCGGGGGGACTAAGATTAAGTTCGATGGGAAGGAGCTGCCTGGTGGGAAAAAAGGAGAGGTGTTGAGACTAACCTTACCCGCAAAAAAGTACCTCGCTCCTCAGGCTGAGGCCCATGGGAATTCTGTAAAAAAAATTCCGAAACTAGTTCCAACTCGCCCGGAAAGCTCCGATCAAACATCTAAAGATAAAGTCCCTTCTTCTGTTTTGCCTGGGCCGGCCGGACCGCCCGTCAGTAATTGAGCATGCAGAACACTTCCCTCAGCGACTAGATTAACCGCAAAACCTTCCTCATCTTACTTCTCCAGTTTGTCCTTGTTGTAACTTTGCTACGCTACCTGGCATGGAAAGATTCGAGCGCAGTCGGACTATAAGATAGAATAAAGTATGAAGAATTCTGGTAAACTCTCTCTGTGAAAACCATAAGGGTTGAGGACAGGAATAGGCCATTGCCGCTGCTTGACCGTCTCCGACTCGTCCTTGAACACAGCCATAATCGCTATACTTTTGAGTGTCGGTGTCACGGTCTTCAAATTGTCATTGAAAAACTGCCGGACAACAGTGTAATCGCTTATTATGCTGATAACAGAGACAACCCGGTCGTCATTGATGTTACGCAGGCTCCTTTTGATAGGATCTCATATTTCTTGAGATTTTCATAATCATAACCACCCACACCCGATCTGCCATAAGCCGGATAAAGGTGCTCTCCTCTATATTTTGCTACTTCTGGCAAACCCATAGAGCCTCCCGCGATAATTTAAGCACCAAGCGAGCCCTCGAAACATCGCTGTCCCGGCAGATGTATGGGTTCAAGGGTGGGAAAACTGAACTCCCAGTAACATCAACCGGGTCCCGTGGCTAAGTGGTAACTAGTTCACGGTCTTGCATGCCTTTAATTTCTTGTTTCTTGTATGTTAAAGTTAGGCACATGTCTAAACTGCTCAAAAAACAAAGAGAAGATCTGGGCACGCCTATCAAGAAAATTGCGTCTGACACTCACATCAAAGAAAGTTGTTTGCTTGCAATAGAAGATGAGGATTATGCCAAGCTCCCCAACGAGGTTGACACGCGTGGATACATAAGGGAATACGCGAAATATCTCGGGCTGCCTGTTGAGTCTGTCCTCGCGCCATACGAGAAATATCTCGAAATGAAACGGGGGGCAAAAGGAAATAAGTTGGGGTATCTTGCTGAAATAATGGAGAAGGCAGAGCAAAAAAAGCAACAGAATGTGCCTCGGCAAGAAGACCATGATGACGCTCTTCCCAAGGGAATTAAGATACCGACAGAAGCGTCGACAATAGCAAGAGTCGATGAGAACGCGGAGCAAAAAAAGCAGCAGAATGTCCCTCGGCAAGAGGTCCACGACGACACTCTTAGCAAGGATGTCAAGACACAGGCAGAAGCGTTACGAATAGCAAGGATCAACGAAGAGGCTAGGGCAAAGAGAAACAAGCTTATATGGAAAGGCACTCTTTTATTTTTAGTCATTGTTGCCATTATTTATCAATTTGTGTCGTCGAAGATGGGAGAAAAGACGCCGAGATTTGCCCTGGTATCGTCAGAGAGCCCTGCACAGAAAGAACAGGCTGTGAAGGCTAAAGCACCACTCATATCGTCGGAGAGCCCTGTGCAGAAAGAACAGGCTGTGAAGGCTGCAGCACCCATCGTTGCCTCAAATGAACCGAGAGCCAAAGAGAAAACTATTTCTGCGCAAAAGAAGCATCTGTTGGAGGTAGCTGCGGCTGATTTGACTTGGGTCCAGGTAGTTATTGATGGCAACGAAACGAAAGAGGCACTTTTGAGGCCGGGCGAGAGGATCACCTATAAAGCTACCAACGCCTTCAGCATCATCATCGGAAACGCAGGGGGGTGTACGGTCAAGTTCGACGGTACGGCACTGCCGGGTGGAAAAAAGGGACAGGTTGTGAGACGAACCTTGCCCGAGCAAAAGTCCCTTGCACCTAAGGCTGAAGCCCGTTGACAATCCGTAAAGAAAATTCGGAAACCGAAACCGTCGGTTTCAGCTCAGCCGGAGGGCTCCGATCAAGAACCTAATGCCAATGTTCCTTCTTCTACAGGACCTGAAAAACCGGCCGAACCGTTCAATCCATAAGTTAGCATGAAGATCGGCTCCCTGAGCGACTACATTAACCGCAAAACCGTCATCATCTTTCTTCTCCAGTTTATCCTCGTCGTAACTTTGCTGGGCTACCGGGCATGGAACGATTCGAGTGCAGAGTGTATCCGTTGCCATTCTGACAGTGAAAAGATGACTCGTGCTGGTTATCCGCAATTCTATGTCACCTCCAAGATGGTTGAAACCGAAAGCAAGCATCCCAACGTGCCGTGCCGTGATTGCCATCTGGGAGATGGAAGGGCGACCGAGCCGGACAAAGCGCATTCAGGCATGCTCCGGACTATCCTGGTAGGAACTACAGGAGAGGCGCTCAACAGGAAAAGGATATATCCAGAGGCGCTCATGCCGAGGGGAGACGACGCGATCAGACAGCTGCTTCCTCAAATCAAAGAGCACGGCATCTATTCTCCTTTGTCCGATGTCAGAAATGTTGTTTGGCAGGACAGGGACCGTGTTACATTCAATTTCGATCCCGAAATAGCCAAAAAAACCTGTGGGAAATCGAATTGCCATCCAGAGCAGCTTAAGCAGTTCAAGACGACGATAATGGCGACTAACTTCAGACAGCGGACCATGAGAACATGGCTTGAACCATATGGGCCTCAAAATTGAGGACCGTCCTTTGCGGACCTACCTCCGGCGGAGGTATTAAAAAGCGCGGGTTTCTCCTTCAAGAATACCGAAGATATCGCTAAGGAGATTAATGTTCCCTTTTCAAAAGAGCAGGCGATAGCAAAGCAGAAATATTGTAATGTCTGCCATGCAGGTTGTCTCGACTGTCACTATGATCCAAGTCCCCAAAAGGGTCTTCATCACATCTCGAGTAAGCCGACCTCGGCGAGTTGCTCAGGCAACGGCAGAGGCACGAGCATGTGCCATACAGGAGCGATGCAAAGCCGGAGAGGGGGTACATATATCGGCGGATCGTATTCCCTTCCCGAAGGCATGGCCCCAGATGTACATTATAAGAAGAATATCCATTGCGCTGACTGTCATACCACGGGTGAAAAAGGCATGGGCGATATGCAGCGCAAGGCTAACTGCCAGGACTGTCACATTGAGATCGAGGACGCTCATGCAAAGAGCATTCATAAGAACCTTGATTGCTCCGCCTGTCATATCAACGAGTTGAGAGGCTACCAGATCGTAATATGGGGGCCGGGCAAAGTCCAAGAAAAGGAAAATCCCTTTAACAAGTATTCTCTCTATTACGGTATTCAGAACCCGCCTATTCTGATGAAAGATCAAAAGGGCAAATGGATGGCGGTAAAGGTCTTTCCGCATAGTGTCGGGAACATCAAATCCGACGTCAACCCTTCAGGCCAGGTGACGTTTCGTTGGCCGAAGGGCGAAACACGCGACCCATATTACATGGTTGGGACCTTCAACGCTAATGCAGATAACAAGCATATGCTCTGGATAGAGATTCAGCAAGCATCTCATCCCTTCGGCAAAGGCAGAACGTGCGAAAGCTGTCATAAGGAAAAACAGGTGGCTGCATCAAGATGGGAATATATGGATGATCAAGGCGCTGTTGAAGCGTTTACAGGAGGTTATCGGATCATTGCCGGAAAGGACGGGCTGAAAATCACCGATATGAAGAGCGATCAGCCGATAAAAGTGGCTGATGGATATAAACTCGAGGATTTTGCGTCATGGGTCTATTTCAGGGATAAATGGCAGATGCCGGGTGATTTCTCGATAAAGGCCGAAAAAAAGAAGTATGAAGATTACCTGTCGCTTTCAAGAAAGGTCGATAGGGAAATCAAACATCTTGATATATATTTTAAGGATAACGACCCGAAGTCAAAGAGAAAATACATGGAACTTAAAGGTTCAGTACTTCATAATCAGGATGGAGCTATGGAAATGATGCGCGAATTCACCGAGAAAAAAGCTATTAAGTAACTTGAGGTAAACATGTCTAACATAATGATATCAAATGAAAGTATATATTCATTCTTTAGGGATAAAGTCTCAAGCCCCATTAGTTTCAGGGAGCTTGGCACATGGCTTCATCTTGACTCACCCGGGAAACGGGCTGTAAAAAAGATTCTGCGCGAACTTGTCAGTGAAGGTCAGATTGTAAGAACGAGGAAAGGGCTCTATGGTCTAGCGGAGGAGATGAGCCTCGTTACGGGATACTTCGAGGCACATCGGGACGGGTATGGTTTTGTAATCCTCGACAAACCGGGTGAGCGAGATGTCTTTATCCCCGCGCGGTCGGCTTTTGGAGCTATGAATAACGACCGCGTAGTAGCGAGAATGGAGAACAAAGGGCGAAGGGAAGGTCGGATTATTCGAATTCTCGAAAGGTCCTGCACGAGAGTGTCTGGGATCTTCGAAAGGGGAAGGGCTGCCTACTTCGTGAGACCTAAAAGCAGGGCGGTGCCTTTTGATCTTTATATCTCACCCGATGATATTGCTACGGCTCAAGATGGGGACAACGTGATAGCGGAGATCATCAGCTATCCTACGGATAAAAGACCTCCTGCCGGCAAGATTATCAAGGTGCTTCAAAAGCCTAAATCGCCACTGGATGAAATAGAAATGATCATCGACGAGTTAGGAATCACAAGACGGTTCCCTCACGCAGTTGCGGAAGAAGCGAAGGCCTTATATAACGCCGTGGGACTTGATGAACAGGTTACTCCCAAGAGAAAAGACCTTCGTGAACTGATTACCGTTACGATCGACGGCGAAAGAGCGAAGGATTTTGACGATGCCGTCTCGATTTCAAGGACAGAGACCGGATACCGTCTGTGGGTGCACATCGCTGATGTCGGGCACTATGTCAAGTGGGATACTCTGATCGATAAAGAGGCGCGCAAGAGGGGCACCAGCGTCTATTTCACGGATCGCGTCGTCCCAATGCTGCCAAAGGAGCTTTCGGAGGACCTATGCAGCCTCAGGCCTAAGGTCGATAGGCTTGCCTTTACGATCGAGATGGCATTTAGCGCAAAAGGAGAGCGGGTTTTCAAGAAATTTTACCCGAGCGTTATTCATAGTGATGAGAGGATGACGTATACTGCCGTAAAGAAAATACTTATAGACAAAGACCCTGCAGAAAGAAGCAAATACAAGGGTCTGGTAACCGAGTTCGAGTTGATGGGCGAATTGTGTGAGGTCATGAAGGGCCAAAGGCTAAAGAGGGGAAGCCTCGATTTTGACCTGCCCGAGCCCGAGGTTTTACTTGATATTCAAGGAAATCCAGAAGATATCATACGGGCCGAGAGGAACTTCGCGCATATGATCATTGAGGAATTCATGATCGCGGCTAACGAGGCGGTCGCGGAACATCTGGAAGGTCTTGAAGTGCCCAACATCTACAGGATACACGAAGAACCCGATCCGATGAAGCTTGAGGAGATAGTTGCGATTGTTGCCCGTCTTGGCATAGTTAATATCAAAAAGGGCCTGAAACCGAAAGATTTCCCTTCTCTTCTGACAAAAGTCAAAGGCAGCGAAGCAGAGGATGTTATCAATCACATGATACTTAGGAGCCTTAAACAGGCCAAGTATTCGACCGTAAATATCGGACATTTCGGCCTTGCCTCCGAAAGCTATTCCCATTTTACGTCTCCTATCAGAAGATATCCAGACCTCGTCGTGCATCGGATATTGAGGGAGGTCCTTTCAAAAAAGCATCTTGGTGATAAGCGGGTCAAGGAACTCGAATCGACCCTTCCCGATATCGCTTTCCATTCATCGAGGACCGAGAGACTTGCCGATCAGGCGGAGCGCAATGTTCTTAATGCCATGAGGGTATGGTATATGAAGAACAAGGTCGGGGAAGTGTTCGTCGGAAAGGTAGTTGCGGTCACATCTTACGGACTGAAGGTTAGACTCAAGGATGTTTATGTAGAGGGCTTCCTGCACGTCTCGTTCATGACCGACGATTTTTATGAGTATAACGAGAAACAAATGAGTCTAGTAGGGCTCAACCGCAAAAAGCGCTTTACTATCGGTCAGGAGCTGTCGGTGAGAATCGAGAGAGTGGATATGGAGGAGCATGAAGTGGTGTTTGGGATGTAGCTTTGAGCAAACACATCTGGATTCAGGCGAGCTGAAGGTTCGCTATCAATAATAAACCTTAGAATCTAACGATCATTTTCCCGCCAATCTGGTAATACGTGAACCCATTGGCCGTGGCAGCAGCATAGTTGCCACCTTCAGCATTCAGCTCAACCGCAAAGTGATTGGTAACATGATAGCCAATAAGTGCCGATGCCCCACCGAATAAGCTGCTGTTAGACACGCCATAGCGCTTGTAATCCTGATAGCCACCGTATGGCTCGGCATAGCCATAAATTCCGTGCTTATTCTCGTATGAAATGTTGGCAAATAAGGTGTTTGAAACATAATCGTTTGGATCAAAATAACCACTAAAACTCTGCCGACGGAAATCTAAATACCTGAAACGATACCCTACGGTAATAGCTGGAGTGTGAATGAGTTTATATGAGGCGCTGAGTTGGATATCGTTGGCACTATTGCTATCTGAGTACTCTCGATAGCTGTAGTTTCCAGAGACCGAAATTCTGTCCGTCAGGTTTTGCGCAATAGAACCATTGACATTCAGCACCCTGACTCTGTTTTCCAGAATCTGAGCGGTATCGGTAACTACTTCTTTTGAAATACTCACGCCAGCTGATCCACGAAGTAAATCAATATCGGCCCTGCCATTCCAGGTCATAATATGTGCGTCATCCGCAAGCCCGACCCCACCACCCACGCCTCCATAGAAGGGCATGCGTGCGTATGTCGACAACGCCAGTTCATTAGTGGCAACAGTTCTAGCAGGATCGGTAGCCACAATGTGCTGATAGTCCAGGGATGTCTTCCAGTTGCCAACCCAAACGGTACCGCCGGCCAGAGAGCGTGTAACGTGGGTGTGATCCGAATCGCTGTAATAGGTAAAGCCGGTGTAGACTGATGGGTCTAAAGCCTGATTGCGCGAATCTACCAGCTCGGCATATGAGACCTCCTGGTCAGCAGAGACCGGCTTCAACAGCGCAATGTTGCGATTGGCTGCAACACGATTGCCGGAATAGATATATGAGTATGTCAGACTATCACGCCCATCATTGTCTTCATTCTGACGTAATAATTTGGCATACAACTCCTCGGACTTCTGGTACTGCCCTGTGCGACGCAGATCGTTGGCCTTCACAAACAAGGCATCGCGATTTTCGGGATCGTAAGACAGGACAATATCTATCTGTTTCAGTGAGTTATCAACTTCGCCTTGCCAGGACAAGACTCTGGCAAGCTGAATCCTTGCGGCGGTCTCTTTTGGGGATTCTTGGAGGATTGCCTCCAGTTCATGCCTGGACTGTTTCAACATGCCGGCCCATGACATAACTGTAGCCATATGGAGACGATCTTCGACTGAAAAAGAGCGTGAGTGATCGAAGGCCAGTAAGTACTCTCTGGAGGCGGCCCTGCGAAGGTCAAGCGCCTCCAGAGTGTGTTTCAAGGCTGCCGCACGATTAGCCTGCTCAGCCAGTCGGTCACCGGTTTCCTTATGTGCCAGCGCGGGATCTTCGGCAGGCTGGGGGGGTATGACTACACTAGCTTCTTGGGATTTCATTTCAGCAGTATCGATAACATCCTTGATCTTCTGCACTTCCTGTTTCTGGTACGGATAGGCAGGTACAAGCTTCGAGGCTTCTTCGCGGGCTTCAGTTAATTGTCCAGCCTGAACGTATGCGTGTGCCAAGCCAAGGCGGGCGTCAAAGTCCTCAGACTTTGTCAGCAAACCTTGATAGATTGCTATTGCCGCCGATGGGTCGGTCGCCCGGAGAATATCTGCTTTAAGCCGAAGTGCACTTAGATTCAAGGGGTCCTTGCGAAGCACTTCCTCTACCAGAGGCAGCGCCTCATCACTTTTGTCCTGCCAGTATTGCACCTGACTGAGAAGGACTTTCGCGTCAACATTGTCCGGGCTGGCAATAACAATGAGCCCGAGTTCCTTGGCCGAAGCCTCCAACCTGCCTCCCCATGCGAGCACTTTTGCCATTGTGAGTCGTTCCGACTCCGAAAACTGGCTGCGGTCGCCAAGTGCCTTTTCGTAAGCGCCAGCGGCTCCCGCAAAGTTTGTCTCTTCAGCCATCTTATCGCCCTGTTGCTTAAAACTTTGCGCCTGTTTGTGGGTGACCGTTTCCTTTTGTGGCTCGACCGCCCGGACGAAGCCCGCATAAAGACATAGGGCGATGATTACAGAAATGCCGATACTCCAATATCTCTTCATCACGGTTAAACATCCCCCTCGATACGATATTGAAATCTTGGAAACTCTAATGCACACCCAATATTTAACCTTGGGACCTCGTTAAAAGGGCCGCCCTTGGGCATGTATCCATACTTGGATGTCAGCAGGTACTTAAAGCCAGCCTTTTGAGCTACCTCAATGGTCTGCCCCGAGTAAAAACCATATGGCCAGGCAAGTACATTTGTCCTCACTCCAACCTCTTGCCGGATTGTCTTTTGAAAGTTCAGCAGGTCCGCCAGCAGCGTCTCGGGACTGACCCCCAAAGCCCCTTCTGTAGCGAAGTGGTGCAGACGATCGGAATGGCATCCCAACTCTACGAGTCCCGTTTTCACAAGGTACCGGTATTCATCCCAACTGAGAATAGGCATGTTGCCGGTATTGTCGGGTATGAAGGTACCGGTGAACTCCCCGATGACGTTCATAGTGGATTTAAACCCGTACCCCTCCAACAACGGCAATGCAAAGTCAACATAGGAAGCATGGCCATCGTCGAATGTAAGGATTATGCTATTTGCCGGGATGTTCCCCTTGTCAATGTCACTGAACCATATAGTTTTATACCCCTGCTCATATAGCCATTCCATTTGCGCGGCGAACACCGACGCGGTCAACATGTATTCACTTCCGTTACATGTCGAGATGCCGTGATACATTAAGACCGGAATAGACTGCGACATATCCGAACCGGCTTCTGCTTCAGACTCACTGGGCATAGGAAAAGTCGAAATCACCATGGAGAGTCCCAACCCCTTAAGAAAGTCTCTCCGTGACATCGCAAAGTCGGGCATGTTATATACTCCTCAGCATGCGACTGTATGTATCGGCGCCGGCTTTGACGTGGAAGTGGTACAGAGGCACTTCCCAGCCATCCCACGAGTAAGTGGTCAGGTCTCGGGGGTCCATGGATCTGGGCAATGCGTCAGCCCTTTCCCTGCCTGTCCCTTTTGACGTGCTGCTGCTCGGCCCAGACGGATCATATGATACAGCCATTGCCCTCACACCATCGGTACGCTTTGTCATCTGCTTGCCCTGTTTCCAAAGTATCATATGCGAACTGGGGTCGGTGAAATTGATCAAACCCCAGGGTATCCGCAACTCTATCAGGTTGTCTCTTATATAAATGTCGGAGAGCGAGTTATAGTCCTCGGCCTTTGGGTCGAGACTCCCATACGTCAGATTGCTCATGGTGGCAACGCGTGCAGGGTATACCCTGCGGCCATCCTTGCTGAATCTCCGGTCATTGGTCTTGTTTTGCATGACTACCCAAGCCCCCTCAGACGATTTGTGCGGGTATATGTCGCCGCCCTCCTGGTTCTGGTATTTGTCGTATGACTTGCATGCGAGTATCCGGCTTTTATGCGGGCCAGCAATGTGAATAGCAAACTTCAACCCTATCGGGGTCTTTTCGTCAAAGCCATAGGGCATGCGGAATTCCCCTGTCTTTGAATCACAAGTATCCAGGCCGATGATATAATTGCCCTTCTTGAAGTCAATAGCACCTCCGGTTTCCAGCAGAAGGTATAAAAACCCTTCATCATGCTGTGCCTTAAGACTACGGAGCGCAAGACCCCCACCTGATATTTTGGAGCCATCGGGTACCGCCGCCTGCTGCGCGATCACTGCCGCGCGCTCCCACTCATGAGCGTTAGCCGTTAATGTACATATCTTCTTCGGATACCCTGGATAGGCGGCAATCAATCCGTAACATTCTTCAGCATCCTGCAGGTTGAACCACAGAGACTTCCGCTCTGCGGGCAGCTCATACTTCATAAAGAGCCAGTTCCTCTTGAACCACTCGTCGAACCAGCTAAAGAGAATACCACCTGACATACCCGTCTTGTGAATGGCTTTCATCAGCAGGACATCCACCTCTGCCTGGCGGACATCGGTATGCCCTCCGTGATGCCATCCCTTAACATTCCAGTGCGAAATTTCTCTGCTGTCGGGCACCCCAAACTCAGCAACTATGACCGGCTGGTCGCCGTGATGCTCCTTCAACTGGCCAAGATAGGTAGCGTATGGGTCCTCTTCCGATAGGTAATCGTTATTCATAAAGTCGGGGTAATACGGGTAAACATGATAAGATGCAAAAAAGCCGCCACCGCTCTTAACGGCAAACTTAGCTAAATCGAGAGTTTCTACATCCTCGTCCTCCGAACACACCTTTGTGTCTATTATTTGCCCCTGTGCCGCCAGTCCTTCAGCGTACCGAGACTCCGAAGGATGCTCCAGAGGGTCTAAAGTAGGCCAGCAGACAGTCGACACCGGATGGGTGAGCCCATATTTCTGGTACTCGTAGCTCTGTATGGATTCAACCACGCTGCCCACCCATCCTTCAAAGGCAGTAGCACCGTCCACGCGCAGGAACGAGCCGTCGTAGGTTGAGATCCTCCGCTGATGGAGGTTATTGTAGGCAGCAACTGTACAGCTCTCCCATTCCCGCGTAAGCAAAAATCCTATGGTATATTCCGATACGTCACACTTATAAACGCCGCTGGGTAGGCCCGGACGTTCCGAAAGAGACGCCGATCCAAGGATTACATCGACGGCCTCCGATATTTGTCCGGCAATATACCTGGCGTAGGTTTCGCTTGAAAGATTATTATCAGCAGGCGGCTCCGACCATATCCCCTGTAACAAATATAGCTTGCCACCACCGTGGTTTAAGTCATATAGTGCTTCATAGAACGACGGGGGATGGATGGCATAAACCCTGACAGTGTTAAAGCCAAAGGCCACCATCTGCTCCATCCACTGAAGGTACAGCCCTTTGCCTATGGGATATTCGCCTGGGTAGTAGCCTGGCAAGCCAAGCCCAACATTAATCCCCTTCATAAAAAACGGAACCCACTGCCCTCGGTCGAGTCGTTCGATCCCCTTTGTTAACGCCCTAAAGGCAACCTTGTGCTGGACGGGGTAGTCCTTACTCTTTCGCAACATGGTCTCCTGTAGAGTGGCCAATGCATGTTTCGCGTCGCCATTATTCGGGTCCAGTTCAAGTGCCTTATTGTATGCCCAGCGGGCTGTTAAGAATTCCCCAAGGCTTTCAAATGCCGTGCCCAAACCCAAATAACCATCGGCGCTGTTGTTTTGTGATAGAGCCTTCCGGAAAATGTTTACCGCTTCCTGGAAATTTCCGCGCTCAATGGCTTCGTATCCGAGTGATTTAATGCTCATGGGCCGACTTTCTCACTTGCGTGGTGCTTCTTTTTCTTGACTACTTCCCATTTATGCTTCCCCATGAAATATTTATAGAACGCCTGCGCCCGCCAGAACGAATTGCACTGACGGTACCCGAAGTTTTCCATCACCCCGTATAGCACCAGGGTGAATAGGTGTCGCCATTTCGGATATCGGTGAAAAGTCATTTCTTCCATAAGCACCCCTGCAACCGATAAAAAAGAACCACATAGCAAGGCAAAGATAAGAAACAGGATTAAGAAATCAAAGTTGATTAAGCCTAAGAAATAAGCGAAAGGGATCGTTATGTATCCCAATATCTCAATAAGCGGACTGATCATTTCCAGCAAAACATAGTAAGGCATCACAAGGAGGCCGAGCCTGCCGTATTTGGGATTCAGCAGCATCGACTTGTTACGTGCAGTAGTCTGAATGAGCCCCAGATGCCAGCGTCTGCGCTGCCGGGCAAGCATTCTTATGCTTTCAGGCACCTGCGTCCAGCATATAGGATCTGTGATAAACTTGACAGCATAGGGTTTTTTGGCAAGAACAAAATGTTTGTGCAACCTTACAACGAGATCCATGTCTTCTGCCACATTATCCGTACTGAAGCCGTGGATGTCCAGCACCGCCCGCTTGCTAAACAACGAAAATGCGCCGGAAATAATGAGGGTGGCGTTAAGAAAATCAAGCCCGACCCTCCCAAACAGAAAACTCCTGAGATATTCGACGATCTGAAATACGGCAAGCGATGAACGTGGCAACTCAATCTTTTCAATATGCGTCTCTTTTAGTGTGCTGCCATTTACCACCCGAACGACACCCCCACAGGCTATCACGGGCACTGGGCTTTGTATGACCGCCGACATAAGACGGAGCAATGCATCTGGTTCAATGATGGTATCGGCATCTATAGAGCAGAAGTAAGGATCGTGTGAGGCATTAATGCCGCAGTTAAGGGCATCTGCTTTACCACCGCGTTCCTTGTCGATAACATACAAGTTGGGGATGAGAGGGCTATAGTAGATACCACGAATCGGTTTTGTTTTTAAAATGGGAGCAATCGGCGAGTCAATAGGTTCGAGTAAGTAAGCCTTTATAAGTGCCTGGAGAGACTCATCATTCGAGCCGTCATTTACAACGATTACTGTAAAATTAGGATACTTGAGTGCTAACGCGAACTCCACGGTCCTAATAACGACAGACCGCTCGTTGAATGCGGGTATTATAACGGAAACTGGCGGTGCCTCTACCGAAGTCCTCAGATTCTTGTGCGGTGCGTACTTCATCCGCCGTATCTGCTTCAGAACGACAAACAGCGCAATACAGAGCAGGCCTGTGTAGATGATATTTACGGCAGCGAAATAAAAAATAACAAAATAATTGAACGTGATAATGCAGGCTGCTAGTATATGTAGCATAGTATTCAAGCCTCTTCCGAAAGGGATTTTATTCCACTATCAGGTTTTATATGCATGTCGTTGCTTTTTGTCATCCCCTTGAGAGGCACTTCGAAGTTGAGCGAAGACATAATAGCAATGATTTCCCTTACCATCTCCACTGTTGCGGGATTTCCGACCTCGATTTTGGCTCTAAGCAGATTTACAAATACCTCAGTGCTGACCGCTCTGCAAACTGCTTCTTTCGCATACTGATCGGAAGACTGGAGGATGTCCAAAATAAGAACTAATGCCCTTTCGCCAAGGCCTGCGAGGGCTGCTGCCGCTGCCGAGCGGACCTGCCAGTTCTCATCCGAAGTCAATCGAACCATATCGTAGGCAGCCGGCCAGCACCGGCGCAACCCCAGTACCTTGACAGCATGCAGCCTGACAAACCAGACAGGGTCTTTCAATAGAGAAAGAATCGGCGTATTGTCATACAGTACCAAGCCGTCTTGGGTCGATGCCAAAAGCTTCAGAGCCTTCACCCTAACCTCGGGATCATTATGACCAAGATGCGCAATGGCGAAATCGTACGATTTTCTGTCAACAGGGAACACCTTAAGGACTTCCAGGAAAGCAGAAAGCAACCGTGAATCGAGACTGGCGAGGCCGCGATATTCCAGTAATAATTCTGTGACTGTAGAGTCACGACTTAAAAGTGCTGTGGTAAGTGTCTTTTCGGATATTACGTGCCGATCGAAGATATCTGGCATGGCACCAAACATCTTATCTATCGAGTCTCGCTCTCCTATGCTGCATAAAGCCCTTACAGTGACACCGATGATATCGGCGCTTGCATTCGCTGATGGAGATAAACTATCTAATAGCTTCTTCGCCGCAGGCTCGTACCTCAATCGCCCGAGTTTGTCGATCGCAAGCGCCTTACGAGTAGTCTTTCTGCTTGACAGTTTAGACTCGTAATAATGGACATAGCCGAGCTCCATGAATAAGTCACACACCCCTTTGCGCAAAGAGGTGTTTTCAAGTAGTTCAAAAAGGGTGTCTTCGATTGCATGCCAAGGCAGGGATTCGCACCGCACCATTAACTCTTTTGACACAGAGGGAGAGGCTTTTGAAAGTATCGCACTACGGATTTTATCCCTGTAATGTTCTCGCAAATGATCTAGTGCCTTATAACGCGCTCCATTGCGCACGCGTCGGCCTACTGCAATCAACAGTGTTGTGAAGCACAAACATAACATCCCTGCGATGAGTATCACTACGATGCAGTCGGGATCTGATAGGGCCACATCTGGACGCAGGCCTAAGGCAACCCAGGCCTCCCGACAATATTGATTGAGTCTATCCAATACCTCTCCGAGATTATCTCTTATTACTAAAGTGTAACATTCGCTTGGCCAAAATCGTTAAAAAACGGTCATTTTTGTCAAAAACGTCTCCAACCTTCCTATTGTAACAAACTAGGGTGAATGCCTGCAGATTGAGTGTCCCCGCATGGTGGTCGGAGCTCGCGTCGGTCAATACATTTGGCTAATATAGAGCTTAAATGATCGTAAATGAAGACAAAAGAGCAGGCCGGTATATGCAAATCACTAAGAATTTCTGGAGACTTGATGATGCGAAGGTTACGAACCAACAAGAATATGTATCGGCTGTTGTTCAGTAAAGTGTGATGATAAATCATTAGGAGTAGATCTTCAAAGCGAGGCGCACCGTGGGTAACGTATTGCTAACTTCTACAGCGGCTCAAAAGATGCTTTTTCCCTGGAATGGAACGGTACCATCAACTGGCCATGTCCCAACCAGCTTTTTAAGCATAGAGAGCTAAATACGCGATTACTCGGAAACGGCGGCCGACACTAATCTGCTGCTAATCTGCCACCAGTTCCGATCAATCTGCCATCTTGCCGAATATGACGCAAAGTTCCTTGTAGAGACTTACGAAGATTCCTCATTTGCCATATGTCGTATGCAGCCTGCATACTTAACCATGTCTCCGCAGTCGAACCAAATACAATTTCAATCCTAAGTGCCATTTCCGGCGTAATAGACCCATGACTGTTGACAATTTTAGAAACGGTTTTACGCGCTACACGTAGGCGTTCCGCAGCATCGGTGATAGTTATCCCCATAGGTTCAAGCCAAAACTCCTTTAAAACCTCGCCCGGATGGGCTGGATTATGCATAGCCATAAGTGATCTCTCCTTCTTAATGATAGTCTTCATAATTGACAACCTCAGCATTACCCGCAATAAATCTGAATGTAACCCGCCAGTTGGCTTGCACCGTCACCGACCAGATGTCTTTTTTATCCCCTTTTAGCTTGTGCAGTTCCAATCCGGGAGCATCCATTGCTTTCACATTCGTTGCTGCATCAAGAAGCGTTAGAATCAACCTCAGTTTTTTTTCATGAATAGTCTGAATCCGAGAGGTATCCCCTGTCTGGTAGAATTTCTCCAGCCCCTTATGCACGAATGATATGATCATGCTCCAATTGTAACCTGTCTGGTTACATATTGTCAACGAACAAAGGTAATTCGCCGGCCATTCTACTGAAGGACTATTCCTTGCCATGGGTGGTAGATTGCCTGCCAGGCATCCAATCTGGAGAGGAGCTTTTTGCAGTTGCTCTAATGATCGGGGTGTTTGGCAGAATGAGCATCCGAGGGGCTATAAGTTGGTTGAGACAGATAGCATGTCGCCAGCCATGGCTGTTTGCCCACTGGAAGGCTGGGCTTCAACCTTAGGCCGGATTTTCGAAAATACTTGGGCAGAATCAAGCAAGGGACTAAGGGGTTTTACAATTCTGGCACCTCTAGTGTGCTTAGCCTGTTAGAGTGCTGTGACCACCGGAACGGGCGGAGTTATCTCCTCTCCGATCTGGTTATATTGTTTAACTCATCTTATTAATTGTTCGAGAGTTCAGCGTGATATCCCAGCATATCGTCTACCGGGGTTGAAACTCTACAAGCCACGATCCCTTCGGAGTTGAGGAAGGATACAAACTCTATTTGAAAGAATAACTTTTGCTCATTGTACATCCTCATCAACTGCCTTACGATTTCCGGCTTGCCGTTGAACACCACGCCGCTGCTGTCTCCCGTTTGGAGGTAAAACGGCATAGGCTCCTTATCATTTACCTTCCACCGCTTGAGCTCTCGAAGTCTTATCCCGCGGTTTACTTCGGTGCAATCTCTATTCTTAACCATATGCTTAATCATATTATTCTCCTTATTACTATTGTGAAAAAGAGTATGAGTAAGCCCTCACCTGAGAGCATAATTGCCGCTCAGTCTCTAATAGATTATTTTGTGGGCGACATGTTCATAATGCTGGCAAAAGCCTTTTGCAGCTCTTACGGAAATACCAAAATCGACAAGCCTACAATACAAATGTAATGCGTTAAAATGATGCTGGAACCAAAATCTTAGTGTTTTCATCTCTCAGCCCTCATGCTCTCTGCAGGAGGTTTTTACCGGATCACTAATAGTAACCCTATATCCATAAAACTAAAAGCATATAATATGCCAATATATGTAACAAAATAACATATTGATAATTCGATGTTTTGATGATTGTTCAAACCGTTTAATTCTCATGGTTGCAAATAATTTCTTACATTTTGGTAATATCACCAGAACGCGACGTCTTTGGTTAGCAATTTGATGATATTTTGCAAGCATGACTGCGATTGCTGATTGCTAGATAAAGAGTCTTTTGAAGAGAGCCCCAGGAATCCGTTGCTGCGCGTGGCTTTATGTCTATAAGGCTGGATAGGCCTTGCGGGACTGACTGTTCGAGCTAAGTCGGATCGGTCGTACGCACTGACACGGAATTTCCACGGGAGGGATTTTCTCTGCGAAGGATATCGAGGACTATTGAGAAAGTCCAATAATAAATAGGAAAAAGACTGTAGCGGCATGTCATGGCGATGAGATGATCTTCGTCGTTAAGCTGAGTTTTCCGCGTCCCAGAGATTATTTGAGAATGAGTGATTGCCCTAACTTACGCATGGACTGTCCATCTTGCTATAATGAGGGGTGGCTGAACTCGGATAGATAGAATATTAGGAGTGCAGAAATATGAATAAGAACCTTAGTGAAATCTATGATGAGGATTTTTATGGGAAACTTGCCGAAGGGATGTCTAAGTCCGCAGCGATAGTTCTTGGTTTGCTTTATGAGCATTACAAACCTCAGACAGTGATTGACATAGGTTGTGGTCAAGGAGCATGGTTAGCAGCGGCCGAGGCTCTTGGAAGTAAAATGCTAAAAGGCATGGATGGACAATGGGTTAAGAAAGAAGCCCTGCTAAGCCAAAATATTAATTTTACGGCTGTTGACTTTGATGCGGCCATGCCAAAGTTAAATGAGAAATATGATCTATGTATTTCTCTTGAAGTTGCCGAACACATTTCAGAAGCAAATGCCAAAAAATTCATCAATCTTCTATGTGAAGCATCAGACACGGTGCTTTTTAGTGCCGCGATTAAGTACCAAGGTGGAATGAATCATATCAACGAGCAGTGGCAATCTTACTGGGTTGATTTATTCAAATCTAATGGCTACGAATGTTTGGATTTGTTCAGGGGAGCACTTTGGAAAAACAAGTCAGTTGAATATTGGTATAGACAAAATACCTTTCTTTTTGTTGGGCCAAATAATTCGGTCTTAAACTTGGAAGCGCTGAGGGCTCTGGAGAAACCCATATCAGATATTGCGCATCCAATAACCTATGAAAATAAAGTCCATTTCTATGAAACCAAACTCAGTTCAAGCGAAAATGAAGTTAATTTGTACAGGAATAAAATAGATCACCCTACGCTTCGGTTTTGTTTGGACTGCATCAAACGCTACATCCGAATGAAATTAAGATAGTAGGACAACATGGCTAGTCCCTCACCTGAGACATCAGGATGAGTACAGATCATTGCCCAACGCCAAAATAATGTGTTAGCAATGAAACTCAGCAACGCAGCAGCTGGACCACCAAGGGGAACAAACTAGATAGTTTGAAACCCCTCGCTGCTTCCCCATCTCTTCCAAATGTATGCGGCCAGGAGCAGGCCAGAGGAAAAAATCAACATTCCTGCGAGGGTTGGAAGATCCAATGAGGCCCATAAAGTTATAAATGTGATAAATATTGTCTTAATCATAAATACATATAGTACTCAAAGAAAGAAAAGTCAACCGGCCTCAAAAATATACTGATTTCGGTAAAGTGAGTATTGCGGTTACACCTTCCACCAAATCCACTGCCAAGCTACGCCTCATTGCAATGCAATCCTTCTGCCAAGGCGACAACGACACTGGATGGATGCTGCGTAGCAGCACTCATTGGCACTATCGAGGACGATGCAGTCCGGCATGCATTTCAAGGCGCGGGTGCGACGGCCTGTGGCCCCCGGGATGAATACATGCGGGACACTTTTCAGCGTGAATGGGGACCCTGCGGACTGTTTTCCTCTTCGACAAACTGGGCAAATCCCTGTTCTTCAAAATGGCTATCAAAAGCGAGCACGGCCACAACTCCAAGTGTGCGCATAATTTCAAAGCTGACGCAATCAACCAAACTCAGTCCCCGCCTCGACGCAGTGAGGACGGCACTAACACCTGCATTATGGGCGTTCTGACCTGCAAATTCTACGCTGAGAACTGGCACCATGGTTTCCTGGAAATCCCGAAGTGCTTTGACGCCCAATCTGTTTTGTATGAGAGCAAAGCTTTCCACGAGTACGTAGTTGGTAGTAACAAAAGACACATTTTGCGCGATGGCCCTTTCGAAAGCTGTTTTTGCTGCTGCCTGATTAATATCTTCTCCGTTCAGGTAAGCCAAAAAAAACGACGTATCTACAAAAACCATCATCGCGCGAAATCCTCGGATAGATAATCGTCATGACGGACTGAGAGGTCCTCCTTGCCTTGATATTTACCGGCTAGTGCCAGGGCCCGTTGACGACGCTCGCCCGGATCAGGCACATTGTCGCCCTCAAGCATTGCGTCTATCGCCTCTCGAACTACCTCGGCCATAGATTGCCTCTTGATTGCGGCGATGGCTTTGATCCGTTCTACTTGCTTTGCTGTCAACTGCACCTGAGTTCGAATCATGTATATACCTCCAAGATTACACTTATGTATGTATGATAACATATTGAAAGCCGCGGGTGCAATCAGCGTCATATCGTTATCACTTTATCAAGCCACCGCGCCATATTAGCCTCGAACTGTTTCACCTTTGAGGAGCAGTTTGTGTGCGCTGCGAACCATCCTGTGCTGGTCTCTTTTCTAACGAAGGAATGCTCTTTGCCCGGGGTGACAGGAATAAATCGGAACAGGCGGCATGAAAGAATCGGAATGAGTGGCAGGTATACGAGGAGGGCAGAGGCGATGCAGAGCATTTTTCAAATATATCGAAATAGTTTATAATCGTCAAAGGAGAAATTCATGCCTGGGAAATCGGTCTCTGGTATCCTTCGAAATGGATGCCTTAACAGCCTAAGCTAATTCGGTGTCCACTGAATCGAGGAAAGATCAAGGGCTATTAAAAGGGGAACAAGCCATGAAAAACTCTCTTAAGTGGTTGGCAGGGCTTTTGTTAGTTTTTTGTTTACAGCTTGCAGCTTATACTGCTTCAATGGCTGTTGACAAACCACTTGAGCAAGCCATGTCTGATAAGGTCGTGTTGAATGGCAATGTGCATCCTCTTGCCCGGCCCGAGTTTGACATGGGAGCGGCAGATCCCTCTGCGCCGATGGAGCGGATGATCCTCGCTTTGCGACTAGCACCCGACAAGCAGGCTGAGTTGGAAGGACTCCTTTCCGAACAGCAGGATCCGGCTTCTCCTAACTTCCACCGATGGCTCACTCCGGAGGAATTCGGCCAACGGTTTGGTCCAACTGATGAAGATATCAATACGATAACCCAGTGGCTGACCTCACAGGGTTTCGCAGTTGAGGAAGTGGCTAAAGGGCACACCTGGATCAACTTTTCCGGCACAGTAGCCAACGTTGAACAAGCATTCCAGACTAAGATCCATAAGTACTTCATTAATAACAAGAGGCACCAAGCCAACTCCAGTGAACCGTCGATCCCTCGTGCATTAATTAATCTTGTGGCGGGCCCAGTATCTTTAAACGACTTCCCGCTGAAGGCAATGAACACCGGCATTAGGCCCCTGCCGGAGGTGAATTTGCAGCCCAATTACACTTCTGGCAGCACCCATTACATGTCTCCCGGCGATTTTTCAATTATCTACAATATCAATGCACTGTATACCGCAGGAATTAATGGTACGGGACAATCCATTGCCATTGTCGGACGAACCCATCCCTCAAGTACTAACTGGGCAACCTTTCGCAGTTTAATGGGACTCCCTGCAAATCCTCCGGTAGTAATAGTAAACGGAACCGATCCGGGGGACCTCGGCGGTGACGAGGACATTGAAGCTGATCTTGACGTCGAGTGGTCGGGCGCGGTAGCAAAAAACGCAACTGTTTATTTTGTGACATCCGCGACCACCTTTACTACGGATGGCATTTTTTTGTCAGCGCAGTACATTGTCAACAATAACCTGGCGCCAGTGATGAGCACCAGCTTCGGTGAGTGTGAGTCGCAACTGGGTGCAGCTAATGCATTCGTCAATAACCTCTGGGCGCAAGCCGCTTCGCAGGGCATTATGCCATTCGTCTCCACGGGTGACTCGGGGGCTGCGGGCTGCGACGCTGGCAACGCCTCCGTCGGCACGGGGCTTGGGGTCAACGGGCTTGCTTCAACTCCTTACAACGTTGCTGTGGGGGGAACCGAGTTCAAAGAAGGTTCGGGTAGTTACTGGAACACCGTCAACTCCGGGTATACCTCCGTCATAAGTTACATCCCTGAAGTGGCTTGGAACGAGAGCGGTACTGTTGCCGGCGGCTCCGACCTTTGGTCTACTAGCGGTGGCGCCTCTTCGATTTACAGCAAGCCTTCGTGGCAGGTTGCGCCAGGCGTGCCGGCTGACGGCAAACGCGACATACCTGACGTCTCTCTCACCGCAGCAGGTCACGATGGCTATCTGGTGGAGTCGCAGGGGGTCCTCTATGTAGTCGGCGGAACTTCGGCCTCCTCCCCCTCATTCGCCGGCCTCATGGCACTGATCGTCCAGAAGACTGGCCAGCGTCAGGGAAACGCCAACACACGTCTCTACCAACTAGGCAGTGCCCAGTACGGTGCCGGTGGAGCAGCGGTGTTCCACGACACCACTTCAGGGAATAACAGTGTTCCCGGCGTTACGGGCTACTCTAGTACAACAGGCTATGACCTCTGCACAGGCCTCGGTTCGGTAGATGCAAACGCACTCGTCACCAACTGGACACCGCAATTGGTACCGGTAGTCACCACGACAGCGGTCACTGAGATAACCTCCACAACGGCAACTTCAGGCGGCACTGTGACTGCCAATGGAGGAGCGCCGGTCACCCACGAGGGAGTCTGCTGGGCTACCACGGCGAATCCTGCGATCGGGGGCACCTGCACCGACAATGGAACAGCCACCCCATTTGTCAGCTCCATCACGGGCCTCACCCCAGGGCAGACTTATCATGTAAGAGCGTATGCGACAAACTCAGCTTTGGCTACCGGTTATGGTGCAGACGTCCAGTTTACGGCTTTGGCGATCGCACCAACGGTCACCACGACAGCGGTCACTGCGATAACTTCCACAACGGCAACTTCAGGTGGCACTGTGACTGCCAATGGAGGAGCGCCGGTCACCCACGAGGGAGTCTGCTGGGCTACCACGGCGAATCCTGCGGTCGGGGGCACCTGCACCGACAATGGAACAGCCACCCCATTTGTCAGCTCCATCACGGGCCTCACCCCAGGGCAGACTTATCATGTAAGAGCGTATGCGACAAACTCAGCTTTGGCTACCGGTTATGGTGCAGACGTCCAGTTTACGGCTTTGGCGATCGCACCAACGGTCACCACGACAGCGGTCACTGCGATAACCTCCACAACGGCAACTTCAGGTGGCACTGTGACTGCCAATGGAGGAGCGCCGGTCACCCACGAGGGAGTCTGCTGGGCTACCACGGCTAATCCTGCGATCGGGGGCACCTGCACCGACAATGGAACAGCCACCCCATATGTCAGCTCCATCACGGGCCTCACACCAGGGCAGACTTATCATGTAAGAGCGTATGCGACAAACTCAGCTTTGGCTACCGGTTATGGTGCAGACGTCCAGTTTACGGCTTTGGCGATCGCACCAACGGTCACCACGACAGCGGTCACTGCGATAACTTCCACAACGGCAACTTCAGGTGGCACTGTGACTGCCAATGGAGGAGCGCCGGTCACCCACGAGGGAGTCTGCTGGGCTACCACGGCGAATCCTGCGGTCGGGGGCACCTGCACCGACAATGGAACAGCCACCCCATTTGTCAGCTCCATCACGGGCCTCACCCCAGGGCAGACTTATCATGTAAGAGCGTATGCGACAAACTCAGCTTTGGCTACCGGTTATGGTGCAGACGTCCAGTTTACGGCTTTGGCGATCGCACCAACGGTCACCACGACAGCGGTCACTGCGATAACCTCCACAACGGCAACTTCAGGTGGCACTGTGACTGCCAATGGAGGAGCGCCGGTCACCCACGAGGGAGTCTGCTGGGCTGCCACGGCTAATCCTGCGGTCGGGGGCACCTGCACCGACAATGGAACAGCCACCCCATTTGTCAGCACCATCACGGGCCTCGCCCCAGGGCAGACTTATCATGTAAGAGCGTATGCGACAAACTCAGCTTTGGCTACCGGTTATGGTGCAGACGTCCAGTTTACGGCCTTGGCGATCGCACCAACGGTCACCACGACAGCGGTCACTGCGATAACCTCCACAACGGCAACTTCAGGTGGCACTGTGACTGCCAATGGAGGAGCGCCGGTCACCCACGAGGGAGTCTGCTGGGCTGCCACGGCTAATCCTGCGGTCGGGGGCACCTGCACCGACAATGGAACAGCCACCCCATTTGTCAGCACCATCACGGGCCTCGCCCCAGGGCAGACTTATCATGTAAGAGCGTATGCGACAAACTCAGCTTTGGCTACCGGTTATGGTGCAGACGTCCAGTTTACGGCCTTGGCGATCGCACCAACGGTCACCACGACAGCGGTCACTGCGATAACTTCCACAACGGCAACTTCAGGCGGTACTGTGACTGCGGATGGAGGTGCAACGGTCACGGCCAGGGGGGTCTGTTGGGCTACCACGGCTAATCCTGCCTTAGGGGGAAACTGCACAAATAACGGAACAGGCTTAGGGACATTTGTCAGTCCCCTGACAAACCTGACCCCAAATCAACTGTATCATATAAGAGCCTATGCGACAAACTCAGTGACAACAACATATGGGGCTGATGTTCAGTTTACTACGAACGACCACGATAAGATCGGAGTATTCAGAAACGGGACGTGGTATCTTGACTATTCTGGCGCATACCTTGCCACGGGAACGTGGGCTGGCTGCGGAGCGCCTGCGGATCCCACGAAAGAGGCCTGCATAACCTACGGTACGGCCGGCGATGTCCCCATTGCGGGCAACTGGAACAGCAGTGTAGATGGCCAGTCGAAGATCGGCGTCTTCAGAAGCGGGACGTGGTATCTTGACTATTCTGGCGCATACCTTGCCACGGGAACGTGGGCTGGCTGCGGAGCGCCTGCGGATCCCACGAAAGAGGCCTGCATAACCTACGGTACGGCCGGCGATATCCCCGTTGCGGGCAACTGGAACAGCAGTGTAGATGGCCAGTCGAAGATCGGCGTCTTCAGAAGCGGGACGTGGTATCTTGACTATTCTGGCGCGTACCTTGCCACGGGAACGTGGGCTGGCTGCGGAGCGCCTGCGGACCCCACGAAAGAGGCCTGCATAACCTACGGTACGGCCGGCGATATCCCCGTTGTGGGCAACTGGAACAGCAGTGTAGACGGCCAGTCCAAGATCGGAGTCTTCAGAAGCGGGACGTGGTATCTTGACTATTCTGGCGCATACCTTGCCACGGGAACATGGGCTGGCTGCGGAGCGCCTGCGGATCCTACGAAAGAGGCCTGCATAACTTACGGTACGGCCGGTGATATCCCCGTTGTCGGCGACTGGAATGGTGACGGAAAAATCAAGATTGGAGTATTCAGAAATGGGACGTGGTATCTTGACTATTCTGGCGCATACCTTGCCACGGGAACATGGGCTGGCTGCGGAGCGCCTGCGGATCCCACGAAAGAGGCCTGCATAACCTACGGTACGGCCGGTGATATATCAGTAGTCACAAAGTAAAAATAGTATCAAGGCTAAGTCTCCTATCAGGGAGACTTAGCCTTTCTCATCTCTCAGAGACTGGGATAACCAGCGCTGGGTCTATTGTTCGGGGGTGCGAATTATTTCACTTGACGGATGTGCATATTACTACACGAAAGACGCAATATTGCAAAGCATGATTTTTGTTGAATACCAAGAAAAAGAAACGCCCTCTGCGAAGAATTGACGGTGTTTGATAATTATTGAGAGCGACCTCCGTTGGATGTGATAATTGTATTGCATTCAAAAACTGGAAGGAGGCCGCTATGACATTTTACTGTGGAATCGATTTGCATACCAAGAAATCCCAACTCTGGATTATTGACAAGGACGGGAAAAAGGTAAAGGAGGGTAATCTCAACAATGATCTTTCGGTCATTTTTGAATTTCTAGAACCCTTCGGTAGGGATGTACATATTGCGATTGAATGCACCATAAATTGGTATTGGATTGTGGATGGACTTAAGGACAAGGGCTATGACGTAAGGCTTGCACATACATTGGGTCTGTACATGATAACAGGGGCGAAGGTAAAGACTGACAGAAGAGACGCATTTAAGTTGGCAAAACTTCTCAGGATGGGTGAACTCCCGGAGGCGTATATTTATCCCAAGGAGAAAAGACCATTGAGAGACCTCTTAAGGAGAAGGGCAGGCCTTGTTCATGAGCGTGCCGAATGCTATTCGAGCTTGAGGGTACAGTTCATAAAGTATAACCTGAACACCATGAGCGGTAGCGAGTTGAAGAAGCTCTTACCTGCAGATCTTCATATTATGCCGATCCCTCAGCAAGTGAAGGATTACTGCGTCATGATACTGGAGAGAATCGACCTGCTATCCAACCAGATTGACAAGCTCGATACTGGGTTAAAAGACATCACGTTAGAAGATCCCAGATTCAAGCTTCTGTTAACGTTGCCCGGCGTAATGTACGTGCTTGGATTGACGATCTATTACGAGATAGGAGACATCAGCAGATTCAGAGATGTCAGGCAGTTTGCATCCTATTGTCGTTTGGTGCCGGGTGTATCTCAGTCCTCCGACACAGTAAAGAGAGGGAAGGGAAAGAAGCAGGGGAATCATTATTTGAAGTTTGCATTTACCCAAGCCGCCAATATTGCGGTCAGGTATTATCCGAAGCTCAGAAAGTTCAGGGACAAACATGCCAACAGAAGGAAGGGCAGTGCGGCTACGATGGTGGCCAACTGCATTCTGGCTCACAAAATAGCCAACGCTACGTTTCATATGTTGAAGGAAGGGGTCCCTTTTGACGAGGCAAAGCTTTTCGGCTGATGGGTGGCGGTAATACCCGCCTGATAAGTGGGCTCATAAGCCCGAGTGTTTGATTGGTAGCCGCCATCTGTCTTTAAAAAAATGGAGGTGTTTTGACATTGTCTGCCCTGGCCGGTAGCTCCACGATAACTGATGCTGCCCTGTGCAGACATCGACTGCATTTGCTGAATGAGGCTGGTCAGGAACCGATAACTTTCTGGTGCCGCAGAGCAAGCTTCATTGCCCTGCAAGGGAGTAATCCCACAGAGCCCGTATGGATGTTTGATGCAGATAATGGTTCTGCATCGTTTTCAGAAAGACGAGACAGATTATTCATGTCAAAGGACTTCTAATGATATACGGTCTTAGGAATAAAAGACTGTCGGCATACTTTTTTCTCTTGACACGGTCGCTCTCAATGGATGTTATAGGGAAGAAATGCAGCAAGTCTGACTATAAATAGCAGACTTTTCAGGAAAGTGATACATCTGAGGGTAATTTTGATGCGCTATATCCCTCGCCGCGCTGTATCGTCAATTCCTCTGCGTAGGTCAAGCCTCGGCTGTCCTTTCTTTGGCTGTCTACTCCACGGGCTAACAGGATTTCAATCATCGCCTCATTGCCCATCCGGGCAGCCCAGTGCAGCGGCGTCCCGTCCCTGGAGTCTTTGGCATTGATATCCCAGTTGTGCTTCACTAAAAGGTCGAGCATCTTGTTGGTCATTTCCATCTTATCGGGTTCACGCGGTGCAAAGGTCACAATTGCCCATAATATGTCATTACCCATAATTTGTGCCATGTTGCGTTTAAGCATCTCTTCTAGCAGGTCAAGACGGTCATTGCTGATCACCTTCTGGTATACCGGCACAGCCATATTGTTCTCTACCGCATACGCTTCGGGATAGACATTTAGAAGCTCTTTAAACCTGCCAATCCCTCTGTTTGCCGGCCGTTGGATTTCTGCATGAAATATAGTGTCGCCATTCTGATCCGTATAGAAACTTGAATGAACATCCTCACCTGAACTTCTAAAGGCATTCGGGTGTTTCAGCAACTCCCGAAAAACCTCAATGCTTTTTGTCTTGAATAGCACGGGTGCCTGTCTAACTAAAAGCAGGATTTCTTTTTCAGGTTTCTCTTTCAATTCATAGGGCAAAGGCTCCCAGATAAAGCTCATATCAAGCTCTGGATTCTTTAGCAGTTCTTTCACTTTGGTGATATCGTTAGCCACCACAGCAGCATGCAGCGCTTTTCCAAGGAACCTTTCTGCGTTTGACCATTCTGTCTTATACTGAAACATACTCACATACCCCCATATAACTATATCACATTCTATATCTTTTCGCACATAAAAATTAACCATCAATCAAAATTACCCTTTTGGGGGAACTCCCAATCGGTTATTGCTTCCTGCTGTCCGCCTATCGAGCAATTGGAGGGAGTATACTTAGCTGGAAAATCTGACTCCAAATGAGTGCAGCCTGCAACAAGAACCTATGCTTACATATTCTAATTCTTAGAGGCACAATTACTGGTGATAGATCCCGTTGCCCTCATCGCTTTGGCGTTTCTGCTTATTAGGTGGATGATAATTATTCACTCACCCCAGGCAGCATCTTATGTGAGTCAATTGGCTTTTGAAATATACTCGTCTGCGAAGGCCCAAATAAGGTATAATTTCGTATGCACGTTGCACTGGCGCACTGGATATTCTCACTGTATCAAATCTTGAGACTCAGATAATGTATCAGTATATTTGAAAAGGTGGAGCACACTTAAGCTGCAACTCAGATTCTGAGGGGAAAATGTATTTTAAATTTTATGACCTAGAAAAAGAGCCTTTCCACATCACTCCAGATCCGGAATTCTTGTTTGCAAGTCCCATGCACAAGGAGGCTTTGGCAGTACTAATCTATGGGGTGCAGCAGCGCAAGGGGTTCATTGCCATGTTCGGTGAGGTCGGTCTGGGTAAGACGACCATAATCCGGTCCTATCTGGAGCAAGCCGATAAACAAGCATTGAAAGCAATATACATCTTAAATCCGGATGTCTCGTTCGGAGGACTTCTTCAGGCTATTTATCGGGAGCTTGAGATTGTTGTCCCTGAAACGGGTGATGTGTCTGAACTGGTGGACCGGCTGCACTTTTTGCTGATCGATGAATACAAGCAGGGTCACACGGTCGTACTTATCATAGATGAGGCCCAGAATTTGCCGATAGAAACACTGGAAAATCTCCGTATGCTCTCCAATCTTGAGACCTCTAAGGACAAGCTCATTCAGATAGTGCTTGTCGGTCAGCCAGAATTCGAAGAGAAACTTCAGCTGAAGGAACTAAGGCAGCTCAATCAGCGTATTGTCATGCGTGCCCATATTAAACCATTTTCCCGTCGAGAGAGCGTGGAATATATCCAGTATCGACTGTCAAAGGCAGGTCGAAAAGACATCAACATCTTCACAAAATCAGCACTCAGGCACATTATCAGGCATGCCCGGGGTATCCCCAGAATACTCAGCGTTCTCTGTGGAAATGCTCTTGTCACGGGATTCGGCTACCAGGAAAAGCAGATTACTGCCCGCACCGCAAGGGAAGTAATCGCCGATTTTGAAGGGACAAAAAAAATGAATCCTTTGAAGTGGCTGCTGGTCGCAATCTCATTAGCTTTGATCATAAGCGGCATCGCTGTGATATATCAGCATCAAGGTCATGTGTTATCAAGAGCTCGCGAATTATTCAGTTACCAGAGCCCTGAAACCAGGAAAACTAAGCCCGAAACTGTAGTCGTTACAGAGCCAACTCAACCGCCTCCAATGAAAATAGAAATTGCTCAGCCTGCTGAAAAGGAAACCTCAAAGCCTGCAGAAAATACGTCAAAATCCGAAGAAGATAAGTCTATACCTGCAAAGAGTAAATTTCCAATTAAGAAAGTTGTTACTAAGGGAGACACTCTATACTCACTGGTTCGAGAGGTCTATGGGACAAGTACTAATGAGCTGATCGCACTGGTAAAAAAGCAGAATAAGCGGATCGGAAAAGACGGTAAGATCCAGACCGGGGAACGATTAATTTTCCCTGAGCCGGCTAACGGGAAAAGCGCAGATGATAAGCAGTAAAATTCTGAAACCCCTTACAGCATTGACGAAAAAGCAAAGTCGGAGTTAAGCATACATAAACCACGGTCAGTCAATCTCCAGTTGCACTTGATCTCCAGTAGCAGCGTCTTTGTTGACAATATTCTGTCCGAGTCAAGATAAAAGAATAGGAAGCAGGCTAAAATAAACACCCGCCTCCTATTCGATTTAACTACATTTGGGTGCTCTTAACGAAAAAACTTCTTCCTGAGCGAAATAAGTCCAGATAACCCAAGCCCCAGAAGCCATAGCGTGGCGGGTTCGGGAACCGCTGTGTAATTCACGTTGTCGGCTAGCCAGTAACCTCCGTTGCTAGGAACTCCTGTGATATCCACCTCCGTGATATTCTGGAGGTTGAGGGTGTAATTTTGAATACCTTGGATAAGGGCGACTGGCGAACCATTGATAAAAATAGTCTCATTCGGGTTATTATCATACCAAGATATGCTCATATCAATGCTGTTCAGATTGAACGCGCCTCCACCAGTTTTCGTAATAGCAATATAATCACCTGATGCAAATCCCGCAAAGATCAAGTTATTGGTCCCGTTGCTGTTAGGGCTGCTCGGATCCCAGACATACAAAAATGACCCTTTATTGGTGAAAGTCAGCCCCCCATCGGAGAACGATTGTTGGCCGTTATCCAAGATGCTATTGGCGTAAGTATCATCAAAGGTAACGATGGTACTCGCATTGGCTTGTGAGACAATTGCTACACATAATAAGAAACTCAACAAAATCAGTTTTCGCTTCATAAAATAAACCTCCCTTTATATTTATTAATTAGGCATAAGCTCGAATTTACCGAGGTATTATAGGTTTCCTCCCTTCATTCTTCTTTCGATATACCAAACCGCTCGCCGCTGGGAAGATTATTACATGGGTAAATATCCTCAATAATAGATTTCTTGCAATATATATACCATTGTCCGTCAATAAATAAATGTCAGTTTTACAATGAGATAATATTCAGTCTGAGAAGATTTTAATGGAAAGTGTTAAGTTTTCCGAAATATGTGTAAGAAAACCCGACCTCCAGTCAAACGTCTGTGGCAGGGAAGAGGGACACCACCAGTCAAGATTGTTAAGATAGATTACGTATGAGCATTGAACTAAGTGTTAATTAACTCTGCTATAAAAAGGACGTCCTCTTCGATCAGTAGAAATGCGATAAACGAGTGGACGGGAAATCGGCAAGACTCCAGAGAGCATTAAAGTTTCGATATTATTTTGTATACTGTGTCTTGGCCAGCAGACCTTCCCCAATACTGGATTATTCTTAAAATCCTCATTATTTAGATAACCGTTAGGGTATCGACTTCTTGATGGAACATCGCATTTCTCAGCAGTTCAGATTGAGGTGTGGTGCAAGAGACACTCTACGCAGCCGCCACGATAGATTATTTCGGAAAGTGCGCCACGAGGCTGCACAGGAGATGAGGGGAGGCCCCTCGAAGCCGGCATACAGGTGCAGGCTTCAACCCACCTTAAGCTGCATTGGTAAAGAGCCATTGTGGTGAGCGTTAAGGAAAAGGCACGACATTGATCGTGTCAGGTATGAACCAGAGAGATGAGTGCAAACGAACCACTGATGAGGTGTCGAAAAAAAATCAGACGACATCAAAACTGGCGGCTTTCCGAACGCCAGGAAAAGTCCAGGAGACGACCTGTTTACTGTCTGGATGGTGTCCGGCATAAAGGTGGCATGAATCTGGTTCAGGCTTCTGTGTGGAACGCGGGAAGCTGTCGTCCCGATGTTAAAGGAGAAGTCCAAGTGGAGGCCCCACGAGGATGAGAGTACCGATGCGGGGCACAGTGGCGGAGCAACCCGTAGTAGCGACGAAGGTTCTGTAATGGGAACCGAGTGAAGGGGTTGCGTTATCCAGTTTTATTTGATAGTCAACCAGAGATGGGAGGAACTGTCGGATAAAACAACGCCGTTTTATAACGGTCGGATAATGGGAGCCGGATGAGTCGAGAGGTTCATGTCCGGTTCTGCGAGGGCGTGGGGGTGCGATTCCCCCGCGCTACTCTCCTCATCACATTCATGTCACTGACGACACTGGAGGTTGGAGGTGAACTCAACAGCTGTCCGACAATTATCTAAAGCCAACTGCTAAAAACTGCCCATTGAAAGCCATCTGTCCTAACCTCTTCTTTGTTCGACTTCTTCTGACAACCTCTGTGCTTTTTTCTCTTGCGTTATATGCTTAAAATCATTGTATGGGAAAGCATTAAGTAGGCCAATTCGCGACATATTTTGCTTAAATCGACGTCTATTTATATTGATTCCGCAGATAATTAGATTGTGTTAGCTCAATTTACAGCCACTGTCGGTAAACTTTACAAACTACATTTATAGATTATTTACACATAGGTGCCGCCACATTATTATATCAATAAAAAAGTAGTAAAAACAAAAACTTAAGCTAAAATTACGACATTAAACATAATAAAGTCTCCTTGTTGGTATCAATATTGCACTATTCTAAGGTACTCAAGTAGTACTGGAGAAATAAGTGAAAAGATTAAGATGCGTTATTTTCTTGGTGGTGGTTTTTATCATGATGATCGCGCCAGTAGCTATGGCGGACACAATAAGCAGCGGCGATTATGTTAAGCTCATCGATTACAACTTGGCCGATAACGCCGGTATAATGACCTATGCTGTATCGCACAATGGAGGCGCAAACACTGCATTTACTTATGATACGTTTTGTATCCAGGATAATGTGTACATCTATCCAAATACATGGTATCCTGTGGCGAGTGTCTCGAATCAAGTTGGTCTCAAAGATTCTCCTCTGCCGTCCGGTACGGGTCAGCTTAATGGCGCTGTCGACTATCTCTTTTATCGGTTCAAGAGTGGAGCCTATGACAAAATAATGACATCGGATGCAACTGAGAATGATTTTCAACGGGTACTTTGGAGCTTACAGGGCTCAGGATCTTCCTATAGCTATGCAAATGGATATCTATGGGACTCAGATCTGGATACTTATAACAACACCCTTTGGATGCAGCAGAAGTCGTGGGGTACGAAAGTAATCAACATTGCCTCTTCAATGGATGGGACTGGAAGCTTCAGCGGGCCAGACATTCAGAACCAGCTGTACAATCAAGTCCCTGAACCTTCAAGCCTGTTGCTTCTGGGGTTCGGTGTCAGTGCACTGGTATTGGCACGTAGAGGAAAATAAAACACCTATCACCAACGCATATGAGTCTTCTGTAAAGCATCACTGCAGCTTGTCGGTTTGTTACAAAAAATGCGACAGCAAAGGATGAACCCAGAAGGCATCCTTTTTCAAATCAAGATACAGATATGACTTTATTTTTCAAACCTGAACGTCCCCACCCTGCAAAACCTGCGCCAACGAGAAAAGTGTAGTAGACTCCGGGAGGCTTGAGGTTGGCGAGCACACTGTTGAGGAGAGCCGCCGTTAATATAGGGATACCCGATCCTGCATTGGGAGCTTGCTATGGGAGACTGGCAGCCAGAGACGGCAGGGATAAGGCGGCTATAGCCACGACAAGAAAGCTTGCCATTCTCTTCTATTCCTCGATGAAGCACGGCGGTTTCTATGTCGAACGATGAGTTGCATACTATGAGAACCAATCCTGTAACCGTGTGATAATAAATCTAAAAAAAAAGCAAACGACTCGGATACAAGCTTATTACTCAACCACCGCGTCTTGAAGTTTCTTAGTCTCCCGACGACGGATAAATGAGCTTACGATGCAATGTCCTAGAAGCAGAATTATAATGCAGATATATCTTTACGGGAAGTAAGAGAAAAAAAGAGGCGATCGCACGGCAATCGCCTCTTTTAACGTCTATTTAAAAAAAATTTACTTTTTTCTGCGCCTTGCGAAAATAGCAACTCCAAGAAGACCGGAGCCGAGATAGAGCAATGTTGCAGGCTCTGGGACTGAGACGTTAACGTCGTCCAGATAGAAGTAAGCAGGGACTTCAAGTGCTCCAAAACCAATTGTTGTCAAAGGGGAAGTTGCCTGCTCAGAGAACGAATATTCGGTATAACCGAACGCACCTGTATTGGTCAGGGTCAAGACGGGAGTTCCATTCCAATATGCTGTGAAGTTGTTTGAACTAACACCATAAGGATGAGCCAGCCAGAAACTGAAAGTATAAAGTCGGCCAACCTGCGTGCTAGTCGAATATTGAAAGATGGAGTCATTCGAGGTACCTACGGCGCCAAAATATGCAGCATATGTACCCCAGTGTGGATCAGTGGTACTGACACCGAAAACTGAGCCAGCCGATGCTGCTATTGAAATCCAATCAGTAAAATCTCCAGTTTCGAAGCCACCGTTGTTGATAAGATTTGTTGCGCTAACCTCAGATGTAGCTACTATTGAGATTACAAAGAATGCTGCCACTATGATAATAGCCAAAGAAAATCTTTTCATTCGTTCCTCCTATCATGATTAATTTAAACTAATATACTCAACTTAATGAGTTGTTAATATGCTTGCAAATGATGTGCCATTACTGTACTAACTGAATATAAAGGGAATATTGAAACAGATCAGGTCTCAGACTATAAGAATCTGTAAAATAAATCGTCTCATTGTCGGGATTACTTACACTTCTAGCTTAGAAGACAAAGCATACTGTCGAGAGGGATAAGGCTTGTACCAAGAGTTTTGATCTCTCTATGTTGTCTCTTTGTCTAACAATCTGATGCCGGAATACGACAAACGGATTGAAAAGGAGCATCAGAATTAATATTGCTATTTCCGTGGTGTAAAAATATTTCATGCCGAAGTCCCAAAGACATAAAACTTCAACTTTTTTACGCACGAGGACTGCTTACCCCCAAACTTCCTCAATACAGTAAGAGCTGCGCATTCGAGGAGGCAATCACGATATTTCAACCGGTAGTTTATGAAGGGTCTTGAATTCAAGAAATTACCAAGAATTATCCGGCATTATAACCTACAGCTATTTAAACCACTTCGCATACGGTTATTTCGGGACTACATAAATAACGGACAGGAATGTTTGTAGTACCGATGCCGCGATTGACATACATCTTGGTCCTGCCGGCAATGAACAACCCTTGCATGTATGGAGATTTGTTGGCTGAGTTGGATAGATGGACAAGAAACGGTATGCCTATCTGCCCTCCATGAGTATGCCCGGTCAGTACTAGGTTGACACCGGCTTTGTAGGCTTTGGCGAAAATATCGGGGTAGTGGTTCAACAAAATAACCGGTGAATTGTTGGGTACCATCTTAAGTGCCTGGCCTATAGACCGCGTGTCACTCGTGTCTTGGTTCGATGAATCCATGAGTCCGGCTATCCAGAGAATCTGACCATTGGGAAGCGGCATCATTCTGCTCTCATTCACGAGGATATCGATACCGGCTTGCTTCATTTCCATCATACGCCCTGAATTATTAGCCAGATATCCGTCATAATTGCCTAGTACGCCAAAGATGCCGATAGATGTCTTAAGGCTGCTAATCAGACCCGATATGGCCTTGAGCTGGGCAGCCGCATCAGGCCCCTTCTGAAGACTAAAAAAGTCCCCCGTGATGAACAGGATATCTGGTTTTAGTTGATTTACCGTCTCTATAAGCTGTTGTTCGCGGTACCCGATGCTGTTACCGATATGAATATCGGAAATCTGGAGCACTTTTATTCCGGCAAGGACCGAAGCAAGCGCCGAATCTTTGATCACCACCCGTTCCGTCCTGATCCAGTTCGGTTCGATCCAGTACATATCTAGTAGTGAGGCCATTCCAAAAACAACCGGGATGGAGGTCAACTTGAGGAGAATTGGTACCCCTTTCGTCCGGATATAAGAGACGAACACCCTGATAATGTAAGCTACCGAAATCAGGATAAAAGCCCATCGGACTAAATTAAATTTATCTTCAAGAGTGAGCATAAGGAGCTAGCGCGGCTTTAAGCATTTTTATTCAATTGGAGGGGTCAATGTCCTATAGCTTTATCCTGCAAGCCATGTTTTTTGAGTAAGTCATAAAGAGTGGGTCTGCTTATCCCGAGCGCTTCGGCAATCTTTGACATATTCCCATTATACTGACCCATGGCGGCAGAGAGGACCTCTTTTTCGACCATATCTTTCGCGGATTTCAGGTTCAATCCAGAAAACGATCTTTTGGTACCCACAGGTTTCTCTGAGAAGCCGAGGTCATGCGGTTCTATAAAAGCGGCATCGGACATGATAACCGCGCTCTGCACCTTGTTTTCCATCTCACGAACATTACCTGGCCAATCATAATGTTTGAGGTATTCGATTGAAGCGAGGCTGAAGTCTTTTGCCTTTCTTGACAGACTCTCGTTGAATTTTTTCAGAAAGTAGTTGGCAATGAGCAATATGTCCTCGTTGCGGTCACGAAGCGGGGGCAAATGCAGCGAAATAACGCCTATCCTGTAATAGAGATCCTCCCTGAACTTGCCATCTTTGATAGCCTTTTGAATGTCCACATTGGACGCGGCAACGATGCGCGCATTTACGTTAATATCTTCCCTGCCTCCGACTCGCTGTATAGTCTTGTCCTGGAGAAACCTAAGGAGCTTGGCCTGCAGACTTGGGGAAAGTTCGGCGATCTCATCCAGGAAAAGAGTGCCATTGTGAGCATACTCCACCTTACCGAGCACTTGTGTGTGAGCGCCCGTGAAGGCTCCCCTTTCGTATCCGAAAAGCTCTGATTCGAGCAGATTTTCGGGTATCGCCCCGCAATTGATAGGAATAAAGGGGCCTTTTGCCCTGAGGCTGAGCTTGTGCACGGCTCGTGCTATCATTTCTTTGCCGGTACCACTTTCGCCCATGATCAATATGGGAACATCGGTTGACGACACCCTCTCAACTGTTGAGAAGACCTTCATCATAGCTTGGCACTGCCCGATGATGCCGCCCATCCGCGAAACCCCGGCATCAGAAGAACTGAGCAGATTTCTATTCTCGTCTTCGATGCTGCGAAGGTACAAGGCCCTCTGGATGATGACCTTCAATTCCTTGAGGTTGATTGGTTTCTGGTAAAAATCGTAGGCGCCAAGCTGGATGGCTTTAAGCGCGTTTTCGCGATCAGCCTGACCGGTCACGACTATCACTTTTGCCAAAGGATTTGCACTTAGAATGTCCTTCAAACACCTGAAGCCTTCTTCAGTACTGTCTTCATGTGGAGGGAGCCCAAGGTCAAGTATTACCACCTTTGGAACGTGCCTGCTGCAGAGGGAAAGGCCTTCGGATGAGTTGTCCGAGCTATGGACGGAATAGTCTGAGCTCAGCCCCCATTTCAGCTGCTTGAGGATATCCTTACTGTCATCAATGATTAAAATTTCTTCCATTTATCAGATGCGACGGAACTAGCCGTATGGATGCAAATATAAAGGATTATATAACATTTCAGGAGAATATAGGATAACCAGCGAGGCTTTTATGGAGCAGCTGACTTTGGCAGGTGTATAGTAAATATTGAGCCCTTTCCGAAAGCGCTCTGGACCTCGATCCTGCCGCTATGTGCTTCTACTATTTGCTTACACTGGTATAGGCCGATCCCAAGTCCCTTTTTCTTTGTAGATCTAAAAGGCTTAAAAAGAGACGCGGCAACAAATTCTTCGGTCATGCCGCAGCCGTTGTCTTCAACACTAACATAACCGTAATGACCATTCATTCCCGATGAAACGGTAATCGAACCTTTCCCGGAGGTGGCATCAGCGGCATTCAGGATCATATTTAAAATGACCTTCCTGATCTCCTCGACGTCAACCATGGCATAAACAGGTGGGCTGTCGACAACTAACACGGACTCACCGTGATACTTCTTCATCTCAATGGCGGTCTCTCTCGCAAGCCCGCTGATGTCGATCAACGCAGTATCGAGACTGTCCTTCTCCGGTATGCCCTTGAGTCGCTCTATGATATCTTTCATCGATTCGACTGTGTTTCTTACCGTATCGATCATATCCCGCTGAAAAGAAGAATCTTCAATATGTGTCTCCGAATTCTCCAAAAGGAGGGAGAGGGTATAAGCATGGTTCTTGAGATCGTGGATAATAAATGATGATACCTTTGCGACCGCAGCGATCTCTCTGGTTTCCGCAAGCTCTTCGGAAAGGCGAAAATTGACAATCGAGAGGGCGGCCTGCTGGGAGATCATTTTCATCAGGTCATAATCCTCGTAGATATAGTCCTCCCCAGAAAGCTGCCTGCCGAATACGGCAAGTCCTTCGATGGTTCTGTTAGCGATAAGTGGCACTACAATGCAGGCCCCCGACTGTACAACGAAAGATAACTCTTCCTCGGTACATTTATACTCACCATCATTAGGGTTCAGCGCCCTACCTCTGTCTATGAAATATGATATCAAAGCGGATGAAAGCTTCAGATGTGTCTGGGTTTCGGGCATCGAACGGCTTGCCGCAATACGGAAACTTTCGCTATTTTGGATGCGGAGGTATAGGGCGACCCCATCCAGCTCGAAAGTATCGGCGAAAGTCGTCATAATGGCCTCTTCGACATTAAGGATGTTCCTGCATGTCGCAAGCTTACCGGTGAATTTGATCCACTCAGCCCTGTAATCGAATTTCTGAGCATAGAAGTTCTTGTTGATGAAGACTTTTACCCTTCGTCTTAGCCGCTCCGACAATAGGACCGCCATTAGGAAGCCGCCAGCGGCAAAGGCAAAAAATATGGCAATGCCCCTGCCGAAGGAGTCTCCGAAATACCTCATGCCTTCACCTATCACCGCAAGCACGATGAGATAGATGCCTACTAAAATAACCGACAGGGATCGATAAAGGACGAACCGCGAGACCGCAACCCTGACATCGCCACCCCTGAAAAGTCTCGAGTAGCCGATCGACAACGAGGAAAGAATCAGTACCGCCGATCTTACGCCAAGGAGGTTCATGTTGACGGTCCTATATAGAAGCCCCTGACTGTAATAGAAGACGAGAAATGCCAGTATGCAGAATATACCTATGAACTCGAACTTCGTTCTCCACAGATCTTTTCCCACCACTCTCACAAAGACCGCCTCAAGGTTCATAAGCGCGACAATGGAAGTAAGCATAATGCCCGTGTAAAACCAGTAACCGAGCCGGCCGAGAAAAAGCATTTTTTCCGACCCGATGTCAGGTGCAAAGAAAAAGCTGTCCGGCGCATAGAGAATAACACTCAGGGGGAACAGCACAGTAAGTAACAGTATTCCCCACCAAAATGGCGAGAGCGATCGCAGCGGGGACTGACGATGTAGTGTGAGACTGCAGAAAAGCAGCGTGGCAGGCAGCAGAGACTGAAGGGCGAGCCCCGACACAAAGTATGCGGATGAGTTTGCGGTGAGCCTTAATGATAGCGAATCGGCTGCCTCGATCAACGCGCAGAGTACGCAGACCGCACTAAGCCCGGCGTTAGCAAAGGTAATCTCCCTTTTGAGCGTGTAAACGGCCACGCTAAGGAGAAGCAATATAGCTATGATCGACAGTGCGGGTTCAAGCATGGCAATATATTCTAACGGAGTCTCAAGTGTACTTCAGAATAATAGCATACCGGTTTGAGAAACTATGCATTGCGCTTATCGGTCTTCGCTTCCCATTTTCTTAGCAGCCATATAATTCCGCCGAAAACCGTTAGCGCCGCCAAAAAGAAGACGAATCCTCCTTCATGGTGCAATCTGCTGTTCGTGAGCCATGATTCATCGACATACAGGCCAAGCAGGGAAAGCGTAATGATCCTTAACCCGTTCTTGAAGATGGCGAGAGGGAAAAGAAGGAGCAGAAGCAAGCCTCTGGAACGCCAAGTTTTGAGAAAAAGATGGCATGACAATATGCCTACAATGAAAAGCGACAACGTGGAACGTATGCCGCTGCACTCTTTAGCGACTTCGATGCTGATGCCCGGCAGGTTGAAGACAAACCCCTCACGTATCAGCGAGATGCCCGCTATCTTGAAGAAGACATAAGTCGCCTCGGCGGAGCACACCTGCAGGGAATAGATGAGCTTGTCCATAATAAATTCCGGGACCGGGACCATCAGGAACAGGAATAATAAAGGGAAGAGTGCGGTCCTGAAAGTTTTCAATCCATAAAAAAGGATGATCCCGCCCAACCAGAAGACCAGGGCAGTGAAGGCCATCAGTGAGAAATAATCATTCGGGTTGAGGCTAATGGCCTTGGACCTGCCGATTAAGAAGAGGACGATTCCGGTGATTACGGCAACAATCCCTGGGACGCACGAATAGCCGATATTTCTGAACAGCTCCTTCCTCTTTTCATACAGAAAATATCCGCTGATAAAGGGTATCAGGATAATGTGCGAGTAAAGTTCGTTGTGGAACGAGGAAAGGAAAAGATCCCGCAGGGGCGGAAAGAAGATCGCCAGCGTCGCCATACTGAAAACAATAAAGAATATGTGCCTGGTTTGCATACTCTTAATAAAGTTCCTCTATCCTTTGTCCTATTTACTGCGTTTTTGTTATGCCCTTTCTAATTTTTTCTCACTGTCTATGGTAATCACACCAATTGAAGAATGTTCCACCATAAATGTGGGGAATATGTTCCGAATGTTGTAACGAGTGATTGCGCGATAATAACTGCTGAGTGTTTCAGGCGTCAGTTACTGACGTCATTCCCAGATTGTATTTCTCCTCCTGTAAGTCCTCGGGATATGGGGATCGATCTAATCGACTACGGCGCAGTCGATACTCTACGAGTTTGATCATCATCAGGGCCGGAAACTCGTGATATCTTCCATATTAAAGCCCTAGTTAGTATCCCAAGCTTCCTGATGCTCTTGTCCGGATCGTCAAACGGCTCTGTTTTTGATGATATACTACAACATTATGGAGCTAATTTTACCGCAATTTCAGCGGAATAAATTCTTTAAATTCTATCTGAGCAGCATTTAAATCATCCCAACCTGACGACATTGCCCCTTGTTCATCGAGCATTTTCAGTCCAACTTTGTTTCTATTTATACACCTCATCAACATTGGTCTTTACATATAGACTCCGCTGCTGCGGTTTCTATAGACACCCATAGTGTGATTATCTCAAATTACCTCTTTCAACCAGACTTTATTGTAGAAACCTATCACGCCGTCCATATAGATTTGAGATTTTGTTTCATGTCGTGCTCTAACCGCGATATGTCACATTAGTGAATTATTTTGATAATACGTTCGATGTATGGCGGTAATTATAAACTTACCTTTTATTTTTGTTCATACTTTTATTCACAGTTAATGCCAATATACAAGCGAGGTCCATCCTTATTTTTTCTCCGAGTCTGTAACGGTCTGTTTTGTTTATACAATAAAGCACTGCCCTAGAAAAGAGCCTGAGGGTATGGCGCAGAAATAGAATAATCCGAATCGCCAAACCGCTGACGGTGCTGTGGTGCTTTTCCCAATACTGAAGAGTAGCCTTTTGCTGCGCTATGGCAAATCGCTTTGGATCCTTAGAAGAACTAGCACACTGATGATGAATTGCTGTGGCTCCGGGGTAAAAAGATATTTCCCATCCGTGATGACGAAATCGTTTGCACCAGTCCACCTCTTCGGCATAAATAAAAAAGCGTTCATCTAGCAGGCCAACTTCATCAATAGCTTCTCTACGCACCATTAGAAAGCAGCCGGCTAGATAATCGACATTTAATCTATTATTATGCGCGAAAAACTGCATATGTTCACCGGAGAAATGAGACGAATTTCTGAATATCTTATCAAGTCCAAGAGCCGGGCTTAGTTTATTCCATAGAGAAGGAAACTTTCTGCATGAATTTTGCAAAGATAAATCGGGGTATAGGATTTTGGGGCCCGCAATGCCTATTTTTGGATTAGCGTCCATAAATTTGATAAGGCGTATCAGGCAGTCATCGAGAATCTCCACATCTGAATTTATAAGACAAACGTATCTACCCGAACTCTTATTGATTCCGATATTGTTTGCGCGGGCAAATCCAAGGTTAGCATTATTTTCAATAACAATAACATTCGCGAATAATTTATGAACGGCCTCTACCGATCCATCAGTAGATCCATTGTCGACAACAATAACGTCTTCACTGATATATTTGTCCTGGTTATCAATGGAATTTAAGCACTTAAGTAATATATCCTTAGTATTCCAATTTACAATAATAATGGATAGGTCCTTACATTTATTAGACACTGTCAAATCCTTTCTATAGTGTATTTTAGGTCACCAGCCTCGAGGACTACCCCACCCTTTATAAGCAGGGTTGTCTGCAGCTTCGATGTCTTGATAAACTGCCTCGATTGGACATGAAACATAAGGATTATTTCCGGACAGCACCTCATTAAAAGGGCCTCGTTGTGTCGTTATGATTTTGTTCACCGCGTATAAGCCGATATGGCTTGGCAATGAGCCTGCGAAAGCTATCAGCTGCCTGCAATAAGCTTTGACAGGGTTGCTTGGAAATTGCCGAAAGTGGCAAACCAAAAGCACGTGACTCACAAGATCCCGATCGCAGTGCAGTAAGTACTTCAATCTCTGAGAGTATCCCTCTTATATAAATGTCCATCCAAAGCGGAAACAACTGTCTACTGCTATGGAAATCCAGTCCGACGTAAGCTTTCAGCTGTGTTTGTGCAATGAGCGCAGTGGCATTCTTGCTAGGCTGACATCCATCAGTTTTCCGGTTCCAATATTCAATTCCAGACAAATGTTGATGCCACATCGGATTGAATGATCGCCAAGCCTCCTTACGTGTCGGATGGCTCAAAACGGCCACTCCATCTCTTTCTGCTACCTGCTTTAGTAATTCACTTGTACGTAAGCCTGAGCCTAAGAACGGTATGTTACCCCATACAAGAATGTGAACAATGTTCTCAGGATCACTGTACTCAATTCCAGGTATCAGAAGCAAATTAGCTGAACTAGCCTTGAGACATGCAGCGCGGAGGGACTGAAAGCGTTTTTCATTAAATCCTCGATCATGTTCAGCAAGCATTATAACTTGTAGCCCTAGCCTACGAAAGGTAACAGCAAGATCCTCCAAGAACCAATGGCCGTCGTATGACCAATTTGAGTGTACATGTAGAGCGGCTCGAACACGCATCCCGCTCATCGCCATATTTTAGACAGCTGTTCTCTCATTAACAACACTACATCTAATATGAAAACGCGCCAATCGTCGCGTCGCCAATTGTACCAAGTATCTTCCTTGTGGAATGACAATACAGATTGCAGGGTCTGTCCTAATCGTGGCCAATTAGTTAAGGCGGAAGATCTTGGGCCACGCGCGACGAACGCTAAATGTATAAGTTCCCTCCCTAAATGTCTACAAACCACACTACGAGTGGATGTATCCGGAGGGAGTGGGTGCCAATTAGGATCAGTTAGCATGTGTATAGCCCAAGCAGGGTAATCGAATCCCATTCTCCTAGCTAATGCCATACTCCCCCAAGAACGTCCATTTAGCTCAATGAACCAATATGTCCCTTGTTCGTCACGCAGCAACTCGATCATGAAGATTCCCCGCCACCGTATCATATTTAGAAGTTTTTCTCCTATAGCCTTTAGGTTTTCATCGCACGAAATAGACCGACAAGCGCTGGATCCAGATCCGTGAGGATTCATCATTCTAATTCGTTCATGAGCCGACCACACCGTGCACCCGCTAGTCAATGCCAGACCAAATAGGCCAACACCAGTTCCTCGAATGTAAGGCTGCAAAAGTAAGTGTTCTTGCCCTCCCCAAGCTTTAATTGCCGCCTGCCACTCCTGATTGGTACCACAAATCCAGCTGCGCATCTTCACTAGTTTACCCTCACACTCTCTTACAGCAAACATCGGTTTCAATATAGCTGGAAATCTCGGTTCAACCTCAGATGCTTGCCCCATATTCATCAGGCAAACGGTGTGAGGCGTCTGGAACCCTGCTTCCGTTGCCAACTGAATTTGCCTACTCTTGTCGAATGAGAAATCCGCACAAATGTCAATGGGACCTGCAATTGAAATCGTAGGTCCCATACTAAGTTGGTTTACAAGCCACAATGCTACATCATCCAGTGGCATAACAATGATCGGTCGTGCAAGATCGCAATCTTGAACGCGTACAATGATTTCTTTCAGCTCAGATAAGGCTATATCTAGGCTCACCTCTGGCGGTGTGATATCAAGGAGCTGCACATGACGGCTCGCCCGAAGAGCGCAACGCAGCCCCTTTCTGGTGAAAGCTACTACACGGTGCCCTGCATCAACCAAGCTCCAGACAACTTCAGGGGCCGCCAGGGCCTCAGCGAAACCAACTAAAATCGTTCCTATCATGGGAGAATTAAATAAGACCAACAACAAATCCCAGGCAAAGGTAGTACTTTCATCGCAATCTTTTAATAAACCGCTTTAATTCGTGCATTATATTTGCACGACCCTTTTGTGACATCATAAGAAGATCGACAATTTTTTCCGGCGTGTAATCTTTCCGCAGAGAATTGCGAGGTTGAAGCCAAGCCGAAGGATTTGCAGGGCCCCCATCGCTAGTATATACTAGCTCATACCCAGAAGATTTGAGCTTTCGTAGCACGCGCTGGTCGTAACTTCCATAAGGGATGGCAGCAGATTTAATTGCACAACCACAGCACTCTTCCAGATCATCGCGAGCAGTGATCAGTTCTTTCTCGAGTTCAAGGTTGTTGAGCCGTCTCCAATCGGAGTGTAGCCAGCCGTGATTCCCAATTATCATTCCTTCATCAACGACTTCTCGAACTTGCTGTCGTGTCATATATCCTTTTCGACCAAGCAGTCCTATGGAAACGAAAAACTTGCCTCTCAACCCTCGACTCTTCAATGCAGGAATGGCAATTTCAATATCCGAGGCGTTGCCATCATCGAAGGTCAGTTGCGTATCATCGCGCTCAGCGACTAAATCTAAGATATCGTAAAACAATCGCGTATGAACTGACGTGACCGTATGAACTGATGCGCCAATTTTGTGGAAATTGAGGATGATGATAGACTGTCTCATATTAAGTTGTACAGGGTGAACATCAATATATCATATTGTGATTATTTATGATGCAAGATATAATGAACCCGCTCACCCGCCTAAACAGGCTGCTCGGCGATTAAATGAACCATAATTCAATGCAGCTGATTAGGCTTTCTATAAAAAAGCAAACATGATGTTCTTGGGTTAAATCTTCAATGCTGTCATCTACCCTCGCTTGTGGTCTTATCTGGTATACATACTTTCCCGATTCACAATCCTGAATTGTCAGATAGTCTATACAGCCCAGGGGGCAGGTTTCTTGACCCTCGGCAGTGATCTTTGGCGCATCCAGAATGCGATAAGAGTCTCCTGCGCTGCCCAGGCTTAATCCTTGCTTTCAGGTATTAAAGTCAGAGTCTTATGACAGTGTATAAATATAGCATTGATGCTCTCTTCAAAAAGAATCAATATACCGTGGGTGGAAATGGCCGCTTGAAGAGATAAGCCCCAATGTCCCAAGCTCCTGTGGCGGCGCGTAGATTGCCTATACGATCAAAATCAAGCGGTGTGATGCCGAGGCTGGTGAGGTTGGCTCCTGCGCCAATGGCCGGGGAAGGCGCATAAAGGTTGAAATTAGCGCTGAGATTTGGATTGGCACTTATGCCGTTAGCATCGTATAGAGTAGATGATTGGTAAGACCTAGCACCAGAAAAAGTATTGTAAATGACTCCATTGACGTTAAACCCTGAACTGCCCCAATTATACCAAAGATTATTATTAATCTCTTTGATTGTTGTTCCATAGCCAGATGGAATGTATAACATGCCAGCAGCCGTTGACCCGATATTATTTTTAATAGTAATTCCTTGAACATCCTCAATGCTTATTACGCTTGTAACATTAGTTCCTGTTCCTATAATGGTATTGTTATAACAACCTGCTGTTGTAATGTGATATCCGAAACCAGCAAGACCTAAGTACCCATATCCAGATGTTGGCGGAGAAGTAGCTACCAATAGGTTATTAAATATGTTTACGTTAGCCATGCCTCCTTGTATGTAAATGGAGGCATTAAATCCAGTACCGCAAGACCCATAGATATAATTATTGTAGATGTTAAGGCCAGTTATCAATGAGCCAGAGTGCATAGACCATACATGAATACCATCATGATGATTATTGAGTTCTGTGTCATCCCAATTAGAAAAATCGTGAATGACATTATTATAGATATTGGCCGTCGTCATTGTTGCATTAACATCGCCGTCACCAACAACTATTCCATGATCGATGTTATAGATAGTATTGTTGTATATATTCACATTAGAGTTTGAGCCGCCCCCAGGATAGCTAAAGAGAATTGCAAATTTAGTGTCATGTATTGTATTCCCGTATATCGAGTCATTGTTTCCTGAGCCGACCTGTATCCCATAGACAAGTTGCCCATGTGCATCGGAAGTGCTAGAATGTACATACATGTTGGAGACAGTTAAATTCTTTACGGTACAGTTATTTCCATTAATAATTAATACTCCACTTCCGTCCTGCTGATTGGCCAAGTATGTGCCATTAGCGGTAGCTGTTATAGCGCCATTAGTTCCTCCATCCACTATCACGTAAGAATTACCGTTGCTGTAAATAGCTCCATTTGTCCCCCAAAATGGAGCCGTCAATATGGCTCCGCTTTGAAAGAGGAGAGTGATAGGGCTGTCGCTTGTACCCCCTGCGGCAAAAGTCAGGTAACCGCTTGCACCCGCGAAGGCAGTGAATGTGCCGCAGAGGTGCACCGTATCTCCGGGGCCAATCTTACCAATCCGTTTTGGATTAGCCCAATTACTGGAAGTATTAAACCACGATATGGCATAAGCATTAGCACAATCAGCTCCGTTGTTAGATCCCGCCGAAGATTGAGCGATATAAATATCCTGAGCGAAACAACAACACGGCAATAGAATCACACCAATCATGATCAGATATTGCTTTAGCATGCTTACCACCTTCCTGACAACTAATTCTATTTTCATTTAAATTTTAGAACATAAATGATCAGTTATCTGTGATATCAATGACACCATTATATATTCTAAACAATTAAAATTATATCGGTCATGGCAAAAGTATTTATATCGGTATAGCAATCAGTTATCAATATCGCGAATTGACTCGCATAAATAGTTACCAGAGGTGACAAGAAGAAGTGTCGTGGCCTTTTAGCTCACCTCGGGATGTTCGACGAATCCTTGGCTTTTATAAGGCTTCTTGCTTCGACTTCTGACCATAGTATAGATATCTTTAATCCATTTGCGCGTATGGGGAATACTAATAATCAACGTACTAAATAAAACGACAAAGATTACGGCAGAATAATATGACAAAATAGTAAATTGATTTAGGATTTGAGGAGTCAAAGCTTTTACTATACCCCCCAAAACAGTCAATATAAGAAACGGAAGATAAAGAAAAGCAAGGGCTTTGAATTGTGCTGAAGCAACATAACCCATGTTGGCAAACACTGAGCGCCAGATTAAGGTCGACAGAACTGCAGCCGAAATCGACTGCCCCAAGGCTATTCCGTTAATATTAAGATTTAATTTAACCAATACTATGCTGGCTATGACGTTCACGATCAAGCTGAAAAGAAAATATTTGAGAAGTGTGTTCTGTCTGTTAATACCGATAATATAATTGACGCCAGAGCGCAGGATGCACAGGAAATAAACTCCAAGGAGAAGGATCTGCACAGCAGATAGCCCAGGGCTGTATTGCGGAAATATTCTTGTGTAGATAAAAGGTGAAAGGATCAATAAGACACCGATGAGCAACGGGGTGACAATAGCAAAAAATCTTGCCGGCACCATGACAAGCATATTCAGCTCATCTTTAGTTGCGCCTTTGCCAAGCTTCTCTCCTATCTTCGGATAGAGCACTATCCCAACCGTTTGCGGTATTAACATTATGATAGATACAATGCTTGTTCCAAGGCCTAAAAAACCGGTAGCCGTTTCGCCGAGAATGGACATCGAAATAATACGCCCAGCTCCGGCCTGCACGATGAATACCCACCATATGATAGTGATAGGGAATCCGATTTTAATGAGATCTCTCTGTAATTTCCAATTGAAATTATAGCCTATCTTGCCGCAGAGGCGAATGTTTAGAACAGCTGAGAAGGTACAAAGTAATAGTTCATTCAAGAAATATCCTACTACTAACCCAGGAAGTCCCCAGTATCTTGCTCCTGTTATAAGAAAAAAAAACGACGTTATAGCTCTTACTGAATCAAGCGTGCTAACCATTTTAAAGTTTTGATACGATGCAAAGCGTTGATAGAAATATGCAGAAAAAAGACCGAGTGCTGCTGCAAGGAACATGACGCTGATCTGCCATATCTTTATGCCATAAAGCAGATTTGGCATGAACCCGTAAAAATTGAGACCTATTAAAACCAGAAGAATGGCAGATATTATTATCGAGCTAAAAACGCCGTCCTCTATTTCCTTGACCTTTTGTGCATCATTATTGCCTTTGTAGTAAGGTACTTCTTTTAACAATGTTTCGACAGTACCAAAACAGATAATCGGTGAAAAAGTACAGATGAGCAATAGTGTAATCCACACGCCATAATTCGCTGGTAGCAGGTATTTAGCGACCAATGAAGATGTCAAGGATCCCACAAATTTCCCCACAACGACCGCAAAAAAGAAAAATAAAATATTACGGACTGTCCTGTTCATACTATCGAACTTTTTCCCAGGTTCCTGAAGCCGGATTATATCGTTCGATAATTTGTGCAGGCGAACCCGCTGAGACTGAATAATCAGGAATGTCTTTTGTAACAACTGAATTGGCGCCGACTACACAATGCCTGCCTATGGTAACGCCCGGGAGTATCACGACGTTTTGCCCGATCCAGCTATGTCTTCCAATCGTGACAGGAGCTTTTTTCCTTATCCCCTGGCATGCTACCGGGATGGATATATCATGAAATTCGTGCCCATGATCCGAAATGTAAACGTTTCGCGCTATAATGACATGTTCCTCTATAATTATCTCTTCCGCTGCTGATATGGTTGCATCCATTCCAATTGCAGCGCAATCACCGATTATCAACTTAGGAGATGTCTGACCGTCATCACCTTTAAGCACATGAATCCAACAATTAGAATGAATGGTAACGTAACTGCCGATCTGTATCTGTGAAAGATTAAAATACCTGAACGGCGGGGAAATAGTCACTTTAATTCCTACTTTAAAAAAAAGGGGTCTTAACAGTAACGTGTAGATTTTTGACCGTATTCGCTGCAGAAGGTGAAAAAAATATTCTATCAAGTACAGTATTTTTTTCACAAGCAGATTACTGGTCATGTTTATCTTTTTTTTGCCTCGACAATTATCTGGGAACCCATAAATTCCTCGAAAATTCCAAAGGTGCATTTATTGAATAAATTCTGTTTAATACCATCTATTAACATATCGTGCCGCACAGTTGACAAGTTCTTCTTTTCCAGGAGATTTAAGAAATCTTTTCTTGTAAAAAATCTTAAATGGGTGTTGTCAAGGATGCCGGATTCGACGTATTCCCATTTACCGTAAAAAAACAGATCGCGAATGACACGCCAATAGCGTATATTGGGAATCGTAGCTATAAGCGTTCCACCTTTTTTTAGCCAGCCGTGAATTTTTTGGGTCGCTTCCCATGGGTCTTTCAGGTGCTCAAGGATATCACCGCAAACTACAAAATCAAAATATTCTTTATAGGGCAGGTCGAAAGTCTCAATGTCAATCGTGTAGACTTTGTCATAGCGCTTAGCCGCTTCTTCTGCGGCTGGGCCGAATATTTCAACACCAACAAGTTCCGCAGCTTTGTTAGCATTTCTGAGACTCTGCCCCAAACGTCCTGTCGCACAGCCCAAGTCCAATATCACATGCTTGCCTTCCGGCAAATAGGAAACGATCATGATCTTGTCTTGGTTGTAATAAATATCGTCTTTATTAAGAATGGACTTATTTTCCACGCGACGAGACTATCTCTTTTTGTGTTTAATATGTAGAATCTATTTCAAAATCGTTTGAGTAGTTGTACAGAGAGTTGTATAAATCCGAAATATTTCCCAGCATGGCATTAACAGTGAAAAGGAGTCTACGATACTATTGCTATGCACAGAAGCGTTCGAACAACTCGACCTTGATCGCTTCGAAGCTTACGTTATCTCGTGTCTTTCTCCTTCTGCACGTTTGTTAGATAAAGCACGATCATATCGATTCCTTGTTTACGAAAGTAGTCATCCAAATCGTAGCTGTCATACGAATTATAGTTATTTAAGCTTCTCAGGCTGCTCTTATATTATGCAAAGTTCAAAGGTTAAGTTGGATCAACTTAACCTTAACAAAGCTTATTATTATAACACCTTGACAGGTTCCTTTTTGCTGCATTCTTAGCCTCCGTTTTTAGCAGCTGCAGTCGAAGCTTGAATAAAAAACGCAGATTCATCAATTTCACCTGGCTCGCGCAACATATTGGCAAGATTAGCCAGTACCTAACGGAGCACTTCGCTGCATTACCTATGCTTAAATCACGTGAACTATTGTGTGATTTGGGTAGCACTGCGGCAGTATATATCACTGCGCCCCTGTCCCCACGGTAGGGAATGTAGGTATTCAAAAAGCTAATTACTAGCTCTCATGCCAGCTCTATCTAAAAGAAATTCCTTTTTATAGGGAAAAATATGTTAGGGGGCTGATATGGTCCGACAGATAAGCCAATACGGACCTTAGAATTTGATAGATCAAGTTCAATTAGAGTCGCTGTTATAGCTACGATCATGAGGAAGAAGATCATTATTTGATCGAAATACGATACTGAGAAGAAGGATGCTACATGGCCAAGTAATGCACAGCCTACAGACCAGATTAGGAAGCGTTCGGTGGCAGATGTCTTGTTCTCATTACGGCTTGTCAAGGCGATTCTCTTGAAACATGTGACGAGCAACCATATAAATAAAAATAATTGAACGATGCCCCCACTAACGCCCTCAGCAATGAATTGGTTCGTTATATCTGCACTGTTTATGTTGACAGAAAGACCGGTCGGCATCCAGTGTGAGGTGTATGCAGTGCCAACGAGCCACCATTCATCGAAATGATTGAGGGCCGCATCGATCAGGGCTGCACGGTACCATCCGCCGCCGCCTATTAAATCACTTAGGCGTGCAATAATAAACCACACCGGGGCTTTCATTATCAAATGCAGGATCAATAATGACACTACAATTCCACTAAGAATAAACTTCAATTTAGACTTGTACGTCCAGACGAACAATCCGATCACGCCTGAGATATACGCAATAAATGGGCCGCTCGATGAAGATGCAATCACAATTGCAGTAGCTACCATGATAGCGGCCGCGGCGAGCCAACGGTTTTTGCTATTGAATGACCACAATCCCACAAAAAGAGGCATCGCAGTTGCCCCCATAGTTCCGGCAAGGATAGGATGCAAGAAGGGCCCTTGACACCGCAAGTGGCCCTCGCGAATTTCAGTTATTTCGGGGACTCCGCCTAAAACGGAAAAAGGGTTTCTTCCGGTGCTATACTCCACAGCAAAAAGCAGAGCCAAAGGAAGTATAATGACGGCAAGAATCTTGACTGCACGTACAATATCGTCGAAGTCACGTATAACCGCACGTATGAAGAAGTAAATACCAATTATAGTATATGTCTGACCAAGCCGGCCGACCAAATCTTGGACAAGTCCTCTGGATAATGCAAACAGAATAACACCTATCATAAGCCAGGCTACAAAGAGTTTATCAATAGCAGTAAATTTGATTGCCGACAGTTCACCTTTGCAAATTATCCTGATCCAGCCGATAAATAATAAAATTCGCAGTATGGAAAAGTGTAGGGGGCCTATCATAAGGACCTGACCAAGTGTCATGTAGCAGCCGCTTATAAACAAGGGCAATAGAGCGTATCTGCGTGGCAGCGCCAGCAAGAGAGTTCCCATAAACAAGAGGAAAAAAAGACCAATTGCGGTAATCGTATTTGTGTTTTGTTCCATACTTACAAAGTTATTCCGTTTAAACTGTGTGAAAAAGTTTGTTTCATTAATCGCAATTTGACTTGTGCGGCCACAAATATTTCCCCTAGCTGTTAGCGAGGCAATTGAATAACATTCTAATCAATTCACCAGAGACGAACACTGATCAATAAAACACCGGCGCCACAGCCCAAGAGTTTGCATTTTAGAAATAACCGCCAGGCTCGCCACTTATTAGCTATTGGTGGCAAGCATACTTGTGATTACGCCCCGTTCAAAGTATCCTCTGTTTGTAGAGCGCTCACCGAGAAGAATGGTATAACATACTCGTTCAGTTTCTGGAATTCAGCGTCGTACGGTTCCTGAAACCCTTGTGTCGTAAAATATTTCGATTGGCATCCTTCCCTCAACTGCCTTTTTCATGGGATACTTTGTGTACATCCCATAGACTTTTCTTGAGGTCATGTAACCCATTGTATTTTCGTCTGTGAGCCTCAAAAATTGATACAGTTTTGCCTGTACGTTCAAGTCTAACAATGTCAAAACCAATATTCCCGAGTGCTTCAGTTATCTCGATTTGTGACACAAACTCAGGGTGAAGTTCACCCACTATCGTGGAGATTTTTTCGGCTTCTTGACCCAAACTCTTAATTACTTTTAACTCCGCTCCCTCAACATTCAATTTGAGGATATCAATACGATCTATGTTGCTACTTCGTATCCAGTCATCTAGTCTAATGGCGTGGATCTCTTCATTATGTGTAGATTCCGCCGTTCCAAATGCCGAATGGTATCGTGAGCAGTTTGAGAAATTGAAATTTAACACGCATGGCTCATCCCACAAAGCCTTTTGTTCAATAGCTGCATTCACACTTGCTAGATTCTTTTTGTAATATTCGACATTTTGCTTAGAGGGTTCAAAGGCATAGATTTTAGCATTCGGATATAAAGAGGCATAATACAAAGACGTCATTCCAATATTTGCTCCGCCATCAATTATCACCGCGTTGTCGGCGACTTTATTTGACACGCGAAACGGCTCAGTGAAAAAAACATTGAATAGATAACTGAACTGTTCGATGTCATTAACGAATACATTTGCATCTAATTCTTTTACTGATAGAGTAAAGTCAATATTTTGACAATCATGACCCAGGTATTTTTGCCGGACTTTACTTATCAGCAAACGCCACGCCTTACTGGGCGGCTTTACACATGTGAAAACGAAGTTCAAAAACCCTAAGGCCTTGATTAATTTGTACTCCATTTTTATTACCTCTCAATTAATTGGGAATGTCCGCATTCCCCAAGGTGTCATGTTTAATGATGATCGCGTCAATGTGCATGGAAAGATAAATAACTTTCGCGAATAACCCGTCTGCAAGTTAATAACAGGTAGTCTGCCGATGTCCGTGTCTGATTCTAGATAGACCTATCGTGATCATCAGGGCCTTATGGCTCATCATGCCACACATTCTTCCACTGATCATCGGATCGACTTTTTTGATTATCATTGATAAACATCTTTCCGTATATACCAAACATAAATAGCCGGTCCCTAACTTCTCTCTATGCGAAGTCGACGTTACATGCCTAATTATCTTATCGACTTTACACTCACCAGTACTATCGGGTAATGCTTGTTCATTTTGCAAATGAGGCCTCGGCAGAGTTTCAATTCACTATAATAATCTATAATGCCATGCTACTTCCAAATACTCTCTCTCATGAAAAGCCTATTAAGTTGCTGTTTCCTGAGATAGGCTATCAGATGCTTGTCTTCGACCTGGGGCACTTTTTGAATATACCCCGACATAAAACCATACAATAATCCAAAAGCACAAACCAGATAGGGTTTCCTGTAAACTCTTTTGGCGCATTTCAGTAGCATAAAAAGCGGATGATATCCGGAAATATAATTCGCTCTGCCGTTCTTTACCCATCCACCCCACGTTCCATCAGCTGAACCGGTCATTTTGTGATGTATTAGTGATAGGTCTGTAAAAGAACGTGTCTGCCAACCCAGCATATTTGCCTTAACTTCATCTAGAGTGTCCCATCCGGGTGCCTTAATAAGGCCGCCTAGAGCATCCCAACAGGCCTTTCGATATATCTTAGTGGCTCCCCTGACATGGAATGTTGTTGTTTTCTCCGAGATAAGCTTGCCATAGACATCATTGTAAATATCGCCTCCGCCGATTCCTAGTCTCGGTTCAGCGGCAAAGTGATCAAAACACTTCTCAAAATAGTCGGGGCTAAAGGAAAGATCTCCATCCAGCTTTACGATATAGTCCCAGTCAAGAGTTGACAAATTGCTCAAGCCATAGTAAAAAGCTTCGATCACACCGCCGCCCGACTTCCGAAAGCCTCTATTCTCACGATGAAAAACACGCATCCATGCATAATTCTTACTGCACTGGTCTAGGATCGTCCCTGTCCTGTCAGTAGAACCATCATCAATCACAACCCACTCTTGAGGAAGCACTCGCTGAGAAGCCATAGAAAGAATTGTTTTTTCTATGTGACGCTCCTCATCTCTTACCGGGGTTATTACAACATAATTTATTGTCAGACTCATATTAGGCTGTGACTTATCTTGAAAGGGTTCGAACTATGCACAGGTACATTTGTATACCGCTTGTAACTCTGCGATATCTAATCGGTCTTTTGGTACTACTGAGTCATCAATCCCAGTGTCGATAAATCTGGCCGGGGAATCGATAAATATGGCGGCAAGTTCCACTACGACATAATCATTTGCCGACAGGTTCCGAACGAGAATCATGCTGGCATCAGCCGAAAAAAGGGTTTTGGGCATTTTGGCAAAGGTGTTTACGCTATATTCTCGAAGAGGTTTGTTACTTTTAAATTGGAGATCATCTAGTCATCATGAGCGGTGGAGCCTGCAGAAGGAAACATTGTCTTATACGCTTCTATTAGATCTATAGACGCATTAGACCAGTTCAACTCATTTTGAATTCTTGTAAAGCCGGCTTTCCCGAGCCTATGTCTCAATAAGTCATCATCAAGCAGATTCTTAATGGCAAGGGCAAAACCCTCGATATCTCCTGGTCTAACAAGTATTGCACATCCATCAGCAGAGTAACGCGATTCTTTCAAGTCAAAAGCAACTATGGGTTTACTTACCGCCATATACTCCATGATTTTTATGAACGTTGAGTGATCATTGAGTGCGCTACTCGGTGCCGGCTCTACACAAATGTCCGACGTTTCTAGGTAGTATTTTATCTTTTCTCTTTCGTAAATATACCCGGTAAATTCCAGATAATCCATGAGATCGAGCTCCACGGCTCTCGTCTTGAGGTCCTCAAGAGAGTCCCCGTTGCCAACAATACGACATAAGATATTCTTCTCACTTAAATGGTTTACAAGGTAATTAAGTACATCTAGCAGGATTTCAACTCCGTCTTGTGGGTTGATGCTTCCGATGTAGAGGATAGTTATTTTCCTATTGTTTTCCCTTTTTGTTTTGTCGGAGTTGCCGGAAAACTCTTTAATTATAGGATCATTCCTCACTATACGTATTTTGTCGGGTTCTATCCCATGTCTAGTTATCTCAATCTCTTTGTAAGATGCATTGGTAGCTATAACGACATCCGCAAGCTTGCAGGATAATTTCTCGCATAGCAGAAGAATCTTATGGGCAATGTCCGTTTTACCCATATAACGCGATAGGTAAAGGTCCGGTGCCAGGTCATGATGGTCGTAAACAAACTTGACCGAAAAGAGTTTTCCGATAAGGCCAACCAGAAATAGGGTGTCGGGTGGGTTATGGGCATGTATTACCTTATACCGTCGTCTGATGTGGGTCAATAAAAAAAGGCCTAAGGATACTGACGTGAAGAATGAATACTGCAGGGTATAGTTCATGATGCTTACAAGAAGCCTGATAAGGCGATTTCGACTGGAATTCATTGGAAGTACTATCTCGGGGATTCTGAATACCTCGACCCCATCGACATGTTCATGCCATTTTTTATAGTGTCTCTTTAAAGATATAACGGTAACGTCGAATGAGTCTTTTAGTGTGGTTGCTTCCTTTCTCACGCGCGTATCAGATGGATAACTGTATTCCACAATCATCAGAATTCTCGGTTTGACTGTTTCTGCCGATGAGATATAACGTTTGAGGCCACCATCAGAGTTCTGGCGTAAGCTGTTACAAAATTCTGCCATCTCTCTGGGCAACACATGCCAGTACTGTCCCGCATACTTCTCCTTTATATATTCGAGGAAGTCTTTGTAGAATCTCGCCGGATATTCTTCAACCCCGAGAGATGATTCATCAAAGTTCATATAATCCGGATGTACGTTGACAAGTCCCATGCCACCTTTATCCGCGATCCAGTCAAGTTTTTTCTTCCAGATGTCTATGTCATTTTCTTTCATCAGATTGAACAATGTGAAGTCTTGGGGCAGAGTGTAGGGCAATTCGATATACCCCTTGCGACTGGAATCACCATTTACATAGAAGGGGAAAATGGTTCCCATCCCATCTGGCTGTGGCTCGAAGGGGTCTGAATCGAATGTCGAAGCGTCATATTCGATGTTTAAATCGCGTATCCAATCTAGATTGTGAAGCATAGCCGGTGAGCGGAATCCTACTGCACCCCAGGATTTCAGATATTTATTGATTTCCTTAGCCCGCTCACGAAATAGATCCTGCGAATGATAATACTTGCCATCATGATAAAGCCCGTGGACCCCGACCTCGAATCCCTCACTTACGAGACTCTTGCGGAGATTCGCAGATACAGGATATCGTCTCGGGACAAAATTGAAGGAGGAACGAAAGCCCAGGGTCTTTTCAAGCTCCATTAGCTGGCTGCATTTGTCTTGTCCTTTTGCGGCCTCGACATCGTGGGTTAGCACAAGTGCAAACTTTTTGCCGCCCGGCCATCCGGACCACCCCTGTGGAGCATTCCCAGCATTTTCGTCGATAGGCCAGATGTTCTTGCAGGACGCTCTCTTGTGAAGGATAAGCTGGCGCCGCAGTGCTATCTGCAAGCGCCTCGGAATAAATGGTTTAATTATGTAATAGAGACTATTCCAATGCCTATACAATTCGAAAATCCCCCTAGTTTACTTATTTACTACTCTAAAATACGGAGTTAGTTCCACTGGATTTCTTCTGTAAAACGTTGTGTTGGAGATCCGAGTGCACCCTTTTATTAAATTTATGATTATCAGTGAATAACATACTTTATATCGTCATCTTCCGCTATAACATTAGATAAGTCTCGTATTAAAAATAGACGAAAAAGAACCTTTTAGATTAGTTAAATGCTTGTGATAGCTAAAGTTCAAAGCATAAAAATAATTTAAGTGGTCAGAGAATGAAGTTAATCCCCCAGGATAGAAACAATGACAAAGGAAAAGATATTTTATTCTTAGCCAATGTGTTTATATAAAAGATCCCCTGCCAATCTCAAAAGAGGAAGCGGCATGTTGGAGAATAATTTATTATGAAATCCATGGAGTTTTGAATTTTGTTTCATATATATGCTCTGCTTCAGGTCGTACTTGCAGTACTCGCTCGTGCTTTCCCTCCCTGCCCATCCTCGCTTAAAATGGATGAGACCTTTGTTTTCAGTGTCGGTGCGACCAAGGCAGAGTGAATCATATCCCATGGATGAATATTTCTGCACAGCTTCCCATAAAATCAGGTTGTTGGGCTTGGCATTCTGGAAGTTCTTGTCGGAGGCGGCATATTTGTAAAGCGCCTGCTTGCCGAAGCTGCAGAAAACGGCGCCCGCGATGATGTGCTGTCCGTGGTATGCCAGTCCGATCTGCCCGTTACCACTGCTTACAACGTGTTCTAATAGTTTTCTGAAGAAAGAGAGTGGTTGTGGAGGAATGCCATGGTGTTTGCGCGTAAGAGAATGAAGCCGGTAATACTGCTCCATGAATTCGGCATTCCCGCCGAACGCGACCGTTACATCTGACCTGATGGCTTTCTTGATGTCGCTGCGTGTGTTAGACCGAAAACCAGACAGAATTTCTTTACTATTTATTGAAAGGTCAATAGTGTGGGAAAGAAAGACCTGAGACGCCTGTATGCCCTCTGGGAGTGCATTTGATGGCCGGAGTTCTAAGTATTTCCAACCCCGTCGATTGCCGTAACCAATAGCATGATTGAAGAAGGCAAAAAGCGAATTATCGTTCGGCATAATCGGATCACAGTGGTCCGAGAAAGGGAGTGAGATGCCCCTTTTTCCTGTTAGGAAACTGTTAATCTCCATGAATGGAACAAGGACTGAAAATCTTTCACCTGTTTTTTTTGCGAAGTAATGCGGTGCGTAGCCAAATGATTCAGCAAGAACTCGCGCCCATGCAGATGTATGAAAAAAAGATGCTCCTGGTGTGGATAGAAGCGTGTCGTCATAATTGACTGTTGTTAATGGATCAATGATCTCAAACATAAAGTGGGACAGGCAAGCACTTCATCCTAGTCTTATATTTTCTACAACGTACTGAATCTGCGATTCCTTTAGACCTGGGAACATGGGGAGAGAGATGATCTCTGTAGCTGCCTTTTCGGCTATCGGGAAGTCGCCCTGGCTGTAGCCCCTTAAGACGTATGCTTTCTGGAGATGCAGCGGTACGGGATAATGAAGGCCGGTAAATATATTGTTTTTAGCAAGGAAGGCTTGAAGCTCGTCCCTCTGTTTAGTCCTGATAACATAGAGGTGATATACACCTTTGGACCATGACGGTTCATATGGTATAGTTACTCCGTCTATGCCGGAGAGCAGTTCATTGTATCGCCGTGCGTTTGCCTGCCTCAGTTCGTTCCACTTTGCGAGTTGTTTGAGTTTCACGCTCAAGACGCCGGCCTGTATCGCATCGAGCCTGCCGTTATAACCTTCGATATCATGATAATATTTCTTGGCTTGCCCGTGATCTCGTATCATGCGAATTTTGCGAGCAATGGACTCATCATTCGTCGTCACTGCGCCAGCTTCGCCGCAGGCTCCGAGATTCTTCCCGGGATAGAAGCTAAAGGCAGCGGCATGGCCGATTGAACCGGCTTTCTGCCAACGGTTCTCCCTCTTAGAAAAATATTCTGCGCCGTGCGCCTGGCATGCGTCTTCAATTACTATCAGCCTATATTTATTTGCAAGTTCCATTATCGGGTCCATATCGGCCGGCTGGCCATACAAATGGACCGGGACTATCGCGGTGACGGGGCATAATGTTTTTATATTGACGAGCACCCCTGTCTCGCGGTCAACGAAACATTTTGTTTCGAGATAGGCGCGCAGTTTTGATACGTCCATATTGCAGGTCTTATCATCGACATCCACGAAGTCGATCAGGGCGCCGGCTTGTGAGATAGCTTCAGTAGTCGCGATGAACGTGTTCGGAACGGTTACGACTGTGGTCCTCCGCTTAACTCCTGCGGCTATCAGCGTAAATCTGAGGGCATCGGTGCCGCTTCCAACTCCGACGCAATACTTCGCATCGCAAACGCTTGCGAATTCTTCTTCAAATTTCTGGACCATCGGTCCGCCTATAAAGCCCGCTGTCCCAAGTGCTTGTTTATAGACCGCCAAAAGTTCTTCCTCCATTTCAGCGTGCGGAGTAATAAGGTCGATGAAGGGCACTTTCATTTCACTCATAAATTATCTCACGGATGAATTTAGCCGGATTGCCGGCCACAATCGTATTAGCAGCTACATCTTTCGTTACCACGCTTCCGGCGCCGACTATCGCGTTTTTGCCGATTGTCACGTTGCTCAGTATCGTCGAACCCGAGCCGATCGTGGCCCCTTTTTTAACGATCGTGGGTTCCACTTTCCAGTCAGCCTCGCTCTGCAATGAGCCGCTGGTATTCGTGGCGCGGGGATAGGTGTCATTTATGAAAGTAACGCTGTGGCCGATAAAACAGTCGTCCTCTATTGTCACGCCTTCGCATATAAAAGTATGACTCTGAATCTTGCAGTTCCTGCCTATTGAAGCATTCTTCTGGACTTCCACGAACGTGCCGATCTTTGTGTTATCTCCGATGGAGCAGCCGTAAAGGTTGATGAAATTGGCAAGCTTTACATCCTTGCCGAGTTTGACGTCATCGGCTATTGAAAGATATTTCATAGATATGCGATCTCTCCTTGTTTTTTCAATGACTTGTCACATGCCTCGAGCATCTTTACAATCCTCAGGCCGGCATGGCCGTCATTAATAGGTGTTTCATTGTCACGGATACAGCGGACGAAATAGTCAGCCTCCATCCTTAAGGCCTCGGTCTGTTCGACTCTGGGGACTAACATGTCCCCGGACCGGTAGCTTACAAGAAGATCATAAATGCCATCTTTTGTAGAGACTTCGACCCCTTTATCGTAAATCTTTATCTTTTCATCAGCTACCGCGTCGTTCCAGACGACCATCTTTTTCTCTCCGCCAAGCATGGTCAATCGGACTTTCACGGGCGAAAGCCAGTTTACATTGAAATGTGCTACTATGTTTTCGGCGAAATGGGCTGTAACAAAGGCGATATTTTCCTTGCAATTGAAGTGTGATTTTCCGCTGGCGGAGACGGCTATAGGCTTTTCGCTTATGAGGTAATCCATAATCGCAAAGTCGTGCGGGGCAAGGTCCCAAATCACGTTGCAGTCATGCTGAAACAGACCGAGATTTACCCTGATCGAGTCGTAGTAATAAATCGAACCGAGCACGCCGTCATCGACGAGCTGCTTCATCTTTCTGACGGCACCAGTGAAGATGAAGGTATGGTCGACCATGATCTTGAGGCCTTTCTGTTCGGCCAGTTCGATCAATTCCTCGGCCTGCGCCGTCGTCCCGGTAAAGGGCTTTTCAACGAATACGTGCTTCCCGTTGAGAAGGGCCTTTTTGGCGAGGGCGAAGTGCGATGAAACCGGGGTGATTACGGCGACGGCATCGATTTCGGAAGACAACAGGATATCGTCGCTGTCGGAGGTAACAGCCATATGAGGATAGCTTTTACTCACCCTCGCCAAAGAGGCATGGTTGGCGTCGCAGACCATGGAGACGCAGGCATGATCTATGCCGCTGAAGTTGCGCACGATATTAGGGCCCCAGTAACCGTATCCGATTACTCCTACATTAAGAATGTCTCGCCCCTTGCCATTGCCTTCTTCAGGCTCTGTATGAGTATCATCCTTTATCGTATTGCATTCCATGGATTCCTCCGCAAAAATAGGAAATTAATAATCAGTATCCGCCTTTTCCGGTTAAGATGACCCATACTGTCTGGAAAAGGAGTTTTATATCGAACCACGGCGACCAGCTGGATACATATTGAATATCCATTCTGACCATTTCATCGAATGTTGTCCTGCTTCTGCCCTTGACCTGCCAAAGCCCGGTTATTCCTGGTTTGACCTTCATAACCCTTCGCAGGTGCCACAAGTCATAATTGTCAAGTTCATAGGGAATTGGGGGCCGGGGTCCAACGAGGGACATTTCCCCTTTCAGTACGTTTATGAATTGTGGTAATTCATCCAGGCTGGTTTTGCGCAAAAAGTGCCCAATGGGGGTGACCCGGGGATCGTTCTTTATCTTGTAAACGCATTTCTTGCCATTCTTACCGTCTTCGATAGATGAAGCCTTTTTTTCGCTTATGAGTTTCTTGATGTAGTCCTGATGGATCTTCGGATTGTTATTGATGAACATTGTCCTGAATTTATAAAAAGTGAATTTTTTCCCATATTGCCCCAAGCGGTACTGTTTGAACAAAACCGGCCCCTTTGAGGTCAGCTTAATCAAGACGGCAACAATAAGGAATAAGGGCCAAAAGATGATAAAGGCTGCAATGCTGCCGATGAGGTCAACTGCCCTTTTAAATATGAGCGCAAGCATTGTTAATAGGGGCTGCTTCCGGCAGGCCGAATAAAAAACAATATTCGCCGATTCATTGTCGCCGGTAATGGAAATGTCATCAGGGAAAACCCGGAAGGTAATGCGTATAGTCCCAGCATCCATGAGGCTGGGCATCGCCGTTAAACTGTGCCGGACCTTTCGCCTTAGTAGATCCATGTCTGCTGCCCCCGCGTCTGTGAAGATGACGCCTATTTTGGAGCCGTGCTCGAACCAGCCCTTCACGTCGATGTCCCGGGTTGCCTTGGCAAGGGCTGCTGCGATATCTCTCTTTTTTTCATTGTGGCTATCATTCTCAAGGACCTTTTCGACGTGCAGCTTCATCAGAAGGAAATGCTTTTTTGTGCGCTCAGCCCTCTTTCTCTCCAGGGACAGCAAGTGCCTGAAATAGTCCTCTTTATAAAGGGTCGTGTGCCCGTCGAATAGATGGGGAAGTGACTTGCGATGTTCCATGATGTGCGTTGTTCAGAACTGTTGTTTGATGTTTTCTATCGAAGTATCAACTGAATAATCTTTTTCCAAAATACCTATTTTTTATTGCCAAACCTGTACATGTGATCCACTGTCCGGCGGTTTTCTGTGGTGATGGGCCTGCAGAACATCTTTTCCACTTCTTTGGTCATGTGACATCGAGTTGTTGTTCGAATGTGTCGCTTCCGTATGCTTAGCCTTCGAAATGTGGCCAGGGGCATCCTTCCGGATGCTATCCATGACGGCAAGCATTTCTAAGGTTTCTCTTTACAGTTTTCCCCGCAAGAGGAGCCGTTGGAGAATGCTCGGTGCAAAAAAAGGTTTTTGTATTACTGATTTCATCCGCCGTTAGCGGACGTGGTAGATGCGGTGCACTTGCCGTAACGATAGTAGTCGTGCGGATAGGGGCTTGTGCACATAAAATCTGGGACATTATTGTAAACGACGCCCAAGATGGGTTTGCCAGGCAGTAGAGCAAGGGCCTCTTTCACAGTTTTTTCGGAAGTCCGCGCCGCCTGTATGACCAGAAGGATTCCGTCGGCATGGCTGCATAACGAGATGGTGTCGGCGCATGCCAGTATAGGCGGTGAGTCGTAGATGATATGCCGGTCGTTATACCGGTGCTTCATCTCCTGCGCAAGTTTCTTCATCCTGTTTGACGACAGAAGCTCAGCTGAATTGGGTGGTGGTTTACCGGCCGGCAGCAAGACAAGCCTGCCAATCCCGGTCTTGATAAGGCAATCCGATATGCTGACGAGGCCCTGGAGATATTCGCTCAGGCCCCAATCAACCCTGATTCCAAGGTAAGTATGTATCGAGGGTTTTCTCAAGTCGGCGTCGACGAGTAAAACGGTGTGGTCGATTTCCATAGCGAGGGCTATAGCAAGGTTGACAGCTGTTATCGATTTGCCTTCCCCCACATCGGCGCTTGTCACCATGAGGGTGCTCTTGGCAGTCTGACGCATCGCCGGGAGAATCTGTGCCCTAAGTTTGCGATACTGTTCAGCCCCGGGAGAGTCTGGATCTGTAATACATACTATACTTCGATCCACTTTTGCCGGATCAATGGTTGGTTTTGAGGTTTGAACTTCAGGTAATTGCGCAGTTTCTCGCGCAAGTCTTATGACAGCGCCGGAGGGTGCTGCAGGCTTCTTGTCCGATCCCCTCAATAGCTTCTCAAATTCAAGTGCTTCTGCCACCTTGCTCACTCTTTACCCCCTAAAAACTGATAAGATTGATGCGCATATATTTGAAAAGCACTTCCCTTATCAACACTAAAAGAATAAGTCCTAAATATGCCGCTGATGCAATCAGTATCTTATTGTCGAGTTTTCTTTTTGCCGCATTCGCACCTTTATCGATGACTGAAGGAACGGAGACCAGCACACGCAGCCCCAGACTCTCCTGGATCGCGTTTGCGTCCTTGAAGAAAGGCTTAAGTTTTCCGACTAGCAAAACGGATCCGATACCGGCAGCTATCCCAACAAATATCCCGGCAATGATAAGAGCTACGCGATTGGGCTTTATCGGTGCGAACGGTATGATCGCCGGGTCCACAACCTTGAAGTTTGACACCTTGTCAGTAAGTTCCAGGTCTTTGGAAACCTTGGCGTTTTCCAATTTTTTAAGAAGGTCGTCATAGATGCTCTGGTACACATTGCGGTCCCTCTGCAGTTTCGTCCACTCTTCCTGTTCCTTGGGCATACCGCCCCGAACATCCTTTGCTTTCTGTTGCTGCTTCATGAGTTCATCAGAGCGTGTTTTTAATGCGTCAATTTCCGCATCGGTCTCGGCCAGCTTTTCCATCAGTCCCGGGTTCATTGTAGAGGTTTCATCTTCGGCCGTTCCGGCAGGGGCCTTTTTCGCGCTTGCGATCTGTTGCTTCAGATCTTCGATCTCTGCCTTGGTCTTTATGACCTCAGGGTGCTGTGCCGTATATTTAGTCGTCAGAACGACCAGCATCCTTTTAAGATAATTCAATCGGCCCTGAGGTGATCCATTGTCGTTCGTAGCGGCGGCTGGGACATCTTTCTCTCCCGATAGTTGCTTCTTGAGATAGTCCCTTTTGCGTGTCAGCTCTTTGATCTTTATGTCCGAATCTATTTTCTGTATCTGATAGGCTTCCACCCGCGACTGCGAATCGGTTTCGCTCTGTGGCAATATATTGGGATTCTTCTCCCTGAATGCCCTTATGTCTTTATCAGACTGGTCAAGCTTTGCTTTGTATTCGACGAGCTGGTTCTGAATGAATTCATAGGCGCCATAAGCGTCGGACCTGCTGAACCCAAGGTTTTCTGAAATATATTCCTCGACAAGGGTATTTACGACATCTCTTGCCCTTTTGGGATCCGATCCCTGGTAGGCTATGATGAATAGATCGGTGGCATCCCGGCTGCCTTTGCCACTCTTGACAGTGACCGTTACCGCCTTTTGCATGCCTTCTACAAGACCTTGGAGCTTGGTGGGTGTCTTTGCCTCTGCGTCCAGATCAAGTTTTTTTATTACTCGTTCCATAATATTACGGCTTGTCAGGCCGTTCTGCAGGGTTTTGAGACGCTCCTCCATGCTGTTTTCCTTGCCGATATCCTTCATCAGTGGGTCCATCATGGTACTGCGTTGTATGAAAACCGTCGAATTGGCCTCATACGTTTTTGGCCATATATAACCGCCCCAGGTGAAAATGGAAATTACAATGAGGCTGACTGATAGGGCAAGATATTTTCTTCCGAGGATCAACCCACAAAATCGTTTTATCTCAAATAAGGTCATGCTGCAGTCCTTCCCTCCTTAATAAATCCTGATTCAACGCTCACAATATAGACAGACTAAAGAGCAATACGGGTGTTAAAAAAAGAAGCAGTACTCTCATGCCTCCTCCGTATTGAAAAGGTCAAGGAATGAGCGTAAATGTATGAAGAAAAACTTCACCTTGCTTTAAATCCTATATTGGCACCGTTAAGACTGTCAAGCAGAAGCCGAGCTTCTTTGGCTTCGGGGAAATCGCCCGATTTCAATGCCCGGGAAGCGTATTCCCGAGCGTGACCGGCATCGCCGCTTTCCTTATAGAGCAGGGCCAGATGATACTGCACTGAAGGGTCATCCGGTAGCGACATGTTTGCATTCCGGAGCATTTCGAAAGCCTCCTTGGGCCTGTTGTTCTTCAGGAGCGCGTACCCGAGGGTGTCCATTATCTGCGGTGTCTCGGGAGCTGCACGGTAGGCCCTTATGGCAAGTTCGAGGGCCTTTTCCTTGCCGCCGTATCCTTGCAGATAGAGAAATGCGAGATTATTCATCGCGGGAATGTAATCCTCGGCCTTTTCGAGTATATGATTGTATTCTTTCACAGCCTCATTATTTTTGCCCATCTTTTCATAAACGGCAGCCTCCGCCAAAAAGGCTTGTACCGCATCCGGTCTCATCTTTGATACAGATCTATACATCTCAATGGCCGATGAGTAATCTTTCTTCTTCTCATAGATGTGCCCGAGGTTAAGGCGTGCTTCGATATTCTTCCCATCTACCTGTATTCCTTTTTTCAATGCCTCTATAGCACTGTCCGGTTTGTTCAGCTGATCATAGACGGATGCAAGGACCATATAGCCTGAGGCCGAGTTCCGCCATGGTCCGATAATCCTGTTGGCGCTATCTACGGCCTTATTTTCGTCACCCATGAGCACATAGATACGAGCCATTTGTGCTCTAAGCCACATATTTTCAGGATTCGACGCCAGCTTGCTCTCTATTTTCCTTAGTGCCGTGCCGTAATCCTTCATTGCGATATAGGAATCGATGATCCCGGGTAAGCCCTTGTCGGGGGTTGCTGCTTCGAGCTGGTCGAAGACGGCAAGAGCCTCTTTATATCTGTGTGCTCCAAAGAGGATTTTGCCTTTTAGTTCCAGCGCTGCTGCCAGGGAAGGCTGCTGCTTGAGGAGGTCGTCGAGTACGGCAAGCGCATTTTGGGTGTCATGTTTCCTGACATAATGGTAGGAGTGGGCGAGGTAGGCGGCGGAATCTTTTGTTTCTTTTGCCTTGGCGAAATATGAAGCGGATTCGCTTTCCTTTCCCTGTATCTCCAATAGCATAGCTATACTTAACATTGCGCGCACATTACGGGCATCCCGTTTCAATACTTCCAGGTATTCGTTAAGGGCCTTGTCATTGTCACCCGTGACCGTGTAGTAAAGGGCGATATTGAAGTAAGTATCGAAGAAATCAGGGTCTGTTTCCTTTGCCTTTTGCAGCAGGGAGAGAGCTTCGGAGCTCTTCTTCTGCATGGTTAGCACTGCAGCCATGTTGTTATAAAGCAGGGCGTCGCTTTTCTTGCCCGACAGGCCCTCTTTGAGTGTGGAGAATGCCCTGGAATAGTCATGCTGTTTCATGTAATAAGAGGCAAGAAGAAGACGCGTATTAGTGACTTCAGGCGCCACGCTAACAGCGGTTCTGAGTTCCGTTTCCGCTTCTTTGAAATTCCCGCTTGACAGGTTAAGCATGCCTTTCTTTATATGGGCTTCTGCCAGCTTGGGATCGAGTTCTAATGCCTTACTAAGCTCTTTCATGCCCTCCTCATTCATGCCGCTTTGCAAATAGGCACTCCCGAGAAGGTTGTGGGCAATGGCATGATCGGGATGCTCTTGCAGGATCTTTTTGAGTTCGGAGACAGCATTGTCAGGGCGTTTTTGCCTGAGATGAATCAGTGCCAGGAAAAGCCGGGACTCGATGTTTGAGGGGCTGTTATCAAGGACCTTTTGAAACTGGCTCAGGGCAAGTTCATCCTGGCCCTGTTTGTAGAAGGCCATGCCTGAAAAATAGAAAGCCCCGATCGTGGGGCGGATGGCTATACTCTGCCGGAGTGCTACTATCGATCCATTGAAGTCATTCTTGTAAAAGGCGATTATTCCCTTCAGAAGACTTCCGGAGGGTGCATGAGGAAACTTTGTAGTAAGTTCATCAGCTGTCTGATTAGCCTTTTCATATTCTTTTCCGTCGACATAAACCAGCCCGGAGCGGTAAAGTGGCTCGCTATCAGCAGGGGCGAGCTGCAAAATCTTCTTATAGGTCAGCAGTGCCTGTTCTCTCTTTGTCAGCGAAGACTGAAGAGCAGCAAGCATGTAATAGGCTTTGATGTTCTTTTCATTGCTTCTTATTACTTCATTAAGCAGGGATTCCGCATCAGCGGTTTTCCCTCTCTGCTCATAGATGGATGCCAGCCCGAGCTTGGCTGATGCCCTTGCGGGGTCTATCCTGAGAGCCTGCAGAAGGTCCTCTTCGCCGGCAGCAGGATTGCCGTTTGCCGTATAAGCAGAGCCACGAATCTCAAGGGCCTCGGAACTCGCCTGATGAGTCTCGATATAGAGATTCACTTCTCTGAGAGCATCTTTCGCTTTATTCGAGAAAAGATAAGACCTGGCCAGTGCGAGGTGAAACTCTGACCGGGAAGGATCCATTCGCATGAGTTTCTGGAATTCCTGGCCGGCTTGTTCGAATTTGCCGGCAGCCATGTACGCCTTTGCCAGCTGATGTCGGGCTTCAAGAAAGTTCTGGTCTTTCTCCAGGGCATTCTTAAGGAGGACGATTGCACCCGACGGATTATTTGCGTTTAAGAGTTTGATCCCTTCGGAAAGCAACTCATCTTTCGACTTCCCCGAGCATGAGATTAGCAAAAGAACACATACTACTATCAAGATATTATTGCGAAGCATCTGCTTTCTCCCTCAAAGACATAATATTGGAATTATGAGCAATCGTATAAACGGGGAATTATGCATAAATAGCATAGTTGTGAATATAATTTGATGATGATCAGAGGCAAAGTGAAAGTGCATCGTTATCTGAAGGTTTGCCGATGAACCTAAACGCAATTGATATAATAAACGCAATCTCAGGCAATGCTCCGCTCTCTCAGTTACATCAGTGATAACTGAGAAGGTTCCAATGTTGCAAATCGAGACTATTACGTCAGGACAATATCACTTTGCTGTTACAATACTATTACATCAGAGTTAAAATCCGATCAAGAAGAGGAAAAAGGACATATCCCTATTCCAACTGTGCCTGTACATCAGAATTCTCTGATGATCACATAAGATGCTGAAAGCGAGCAGCCAATAGGTCTAATTGGCATAGAGTTTCTATCTGTGCTTTAATCAGCCTCAGCATGTTCTTCACTAATCGATATAATGAGAATCTCTAAATAAAGCCAAATCTATACAGATCATACAATTTAGTAGTAGTTTGCTACTTTCAGTATGCTATCAGTATACCACTTTTTATGTTGTTTACTAGATATAAATTAGCATCGAAACTATGAATGTGGAGATTTGGTGACAAACATCACAGAATACAGAGGTTGACCCAGATAATGAATAGTACTATCAAGGGTTAAAATATACGATTGACGGGAGAGTCACCGATATGAGCAAGACGAAGAAGTACGGATATTCGGGGAATCTGTCCCATTCGTTTTGACACTGGGAATTGTAAAATGCCTACTTCTTTTATTGTTGCAGCCAGAATTCATTGGGCTTCTATATCCCAGAGTGTTTGGGGAACCATTTATGGCCCGAGGGGGCAATCGAAAGTGCAATAAGTCTGAATCAACACGTAATCCGATCACCCAAAATATATCATATGTACTAATATTCATCCTAGCCCGTTCACAAAGGTGTTGATGCTGGCAGAAAAATAACCGTAAAGCCTCAGCCTGTAATATTATTCTTTAATTGTGGTTTTACTGTGGAGGCAGAAACAGAAAGGCGTACTGCTGGAAGGCATGAGGGTTATTGTGGACCATCCATGCGATGGCGTGGGCTATTCTGGCATAATCCTTGAGGCGGTATGACTTGGGGACTAGAAGCACACCATGGTGAGGACGCCCCTCGCCGAAGAAACGTTTAGTTAGCTCAAGGAAGTCATTCCTGTTGCGGGTCACAACGCATCGCTTTTGCTGGGCGGCTTCATCGAGAACTTCTCTATCTGACGCACCGGCCAGCCCTAGCGTGTTTACATGAATTGCATCGATACCATTCGACTTAAGGACTTCGGCTATCCCCACATTTAGGTTCTCATCGATCAGAAACATCCCCAAGTCCTTCCTTCCGAAAAGCAAAAAGCCCGGCGACGGATTCGGCAGTGATATTCTCGTTGATTTTTATCAACTCGTCAATCTCTTCAGGGTATGCACGGTAATATTTGTAGACCGCAATGAGCTGCCTGTCCGTCAAATGCGGAAACGCCTCTTTCAAATCCTCCTCACACTCAGCTTCCTTATACTCATCAACAACTTCCCATACTTCTATTCCGGTGCCCGCAATCCGAGCGCGTCTTCCTGTGACCCCTTCGGCGAAGACTATTCCAAGGTGCATTCGCATCCTTAGGGCCTCGTCAAGCAGCTCATTAGCAAGCGCGTTTTCCGGTTGGTCGGTTTTGCGTACAATGTCCATCCCCTTGATGATAGGGTCTTTAATACGCCAGCTTTTCTGATGGCTTTTCATGAATACCTCCTTTTGCAATACAGAGCAATACTATGTATTTCAGTATACCACATTTTCTTATTTGGAGTCGCTGGTAGAGTTAATCGGGCTTACTGTATAATTATCTCGGCCCATCGCGGCAGGCCGACCTGTCTAAAAATCCCCTACCAATTTATTGATAAGGGATATAAGTCTTTTGAACATCAAAAATCAACACCTTTGTGAACAGGCTAGAATATTGGGAATTCCGGGCAGGTTCGGAGAGCCGTTCCGATTTAGTTCGGATACACATTCCAATACAGTTCGGGCACCTATTCCAAGTTAGTTCGGACGCCAGACGGGATGATTTAACATAGCGATGACATTATGCCCCAAAAAATACGACCTTTCTGATCTCAAGTACACCGGTCTGAGCGTCTCTAAAATCAGACTAGGATCGTTCCGGAGTTTCTTCTTCCATAGCCTTCGCCCATCCTCATCGATGATCCCCACATATGAATTGTTTGAATGAAGATCAAAACCTGTGTACAGTCTCATACAGCACCTCCTTAAGGTTAAGATTGTTTCTCTTACCTCAAGCATACCGCTAACCGATATGCTCGGGGAGGTCCCCTCTATATGATTATCTAACAAACGTGCTCCAATGTATTGCAAGAGCGAAGATTATAGGAAGAACTCATCGTGCATATTCCCTTTTCTTAATTGGAGACACATCCGAATAGCGCTGACTTAAGTCCAATTGATAGAACATAAATGACGAACAATATCCTGTTATAATACTACAAATTATTTAGAGGTGATGAGATGAAAAGGATACTGGTTATTTTATTATTGTTTTTTGTGGTTTTCGCATGCAAACAGAAGGAAGAAGCAAAACCTCAGCAACCGCAACCAGGTAGTCCGAGTAGCTCTCTGACTAGCAAGACATTAGAACAAGAAAAACTCCTTAGAGATGTGCTCGCTAAAGACCCGAAGAATTTGAATGCTTTGATACAGCTTGGAGACATGATGATGGACTCGGCAAGATTCAACGAGGCGGTAGGTGCTTACGAAAAGGCTCTTGAACTTGATCCGAATAACGTGGATGTTCGTGTGGATATGGGCACATGCTTTAAAAATTCTGGGAACCCAGATCTCGCCATCAAGGAATACAAAAAAGCCCTAACCATAAATCCAAACCACTTATATGCTCATATGAATATGGGGGTTGTCCTCTCAGAAGATAAGAAAGATTATAAGACTGCAGTGAGCGAGTTTGAAAAGGTGCTCCTCCTTAATCCGAATGTGCCTAATGCAAAAGCTATTAGACAGAATATAGAGAGGCTAAAGACACTGAAATAAACTATCAAGGGATAATTCTACAGCGCGTCATCGATGAGGGTTAGACTTCATACTTGCCTAATCTCATCGGGTTGCCTTATTTCTGCGTGGAATAGCCACGCAGTTGATTTGCGATAATAATTTGCACTTTGCCCAATATGTTGATAAGCAGGGATTTCAGGAAGGACTCATACCTCTTATCCCCACCAATTAACCGAGATTTAAGCAGAACTTCGAGACCTCGGCGTATCGCACTTATCGCCTGTACCGGACGGTAATTTAGTAAATCCGGAGATGTAGAGATGATACGCAGATAGTGAGTTATTTCTTCTCCGCCGCACTCTCATGCATCTTTTCAAGCACCTCTGGATCATTCGATATCATTTCTATTGAATGGCACACGTCGCCGTTAAATGCGGTTTCTATGACCCACGCCGATGTCTCAGATTCCTCATAAACTTTAAACCACCTACCGTCAGCAGTCTCCAATTTAATAGTCATAGTGCCTCTTCCCGTCCATCTCGCCATTAAAAACTGACTCAAAGTGATCCTTATAGCGTTCGGACTTTTATTAGATACCACGACATTGCGCTTTGTGAGTTCATTGGATAGTTGATCGATGTAGTATTGAGTCCACTCATTATAATTCGCCAAATATGTATGTATACCGGCACTCGCAAATGACACGCGTGTTGTATCGGGCTGATTATTAATAAGCTGGACCGAATACCCCGTCTGAAGGGGCCGTATGCCAGTCCCGATTTCACAAGGTCCATGAGGTTCAACAACATGAGCACAGCCCCATGAAAATACTGCGAATAATATTAGAAATAAAATACTCGTGGTTTTCGCAAACAATTTCATTCTTTTATCCTTCGTTATAAATTAGTTGGACGCAATTTAAGCTGTTGTTGAACTGAATAGTAACAAATACTATTTCCTTATGCAAGTTAAGCTTCAGTGTTCGGAATAATGTTTTTTTGCTTAGTTTGGAAGATGGAGCACTTCTCGCCGATAGAGTCCTCTCAATTTTGCGCGGTACGAAATAAAAGAAACAGTTATCAGATCATTAAATAGCTGCAGAATTCAGGAAGAAGTTGATACTGAACTTTTTGGAACCACGGCTCTGATGATCTATCCGAACTATTTTGAATTGCTGTCCGAACTAAATTGGAATAGTGTCCGAAGTAGATCGTAATAGGTGTCCGTCGCGCCAAGGTAAATCCGAGGCATCGGGAATCTCGCGAAAAGGAGATGAAATTTGCTGTTGCTATCCAATGGGTGAGAGGCGGAAAACCTCAAGTCCCATCCGGCCAAAGCTTAGCCAACAGGTCGGAAGCGAACCCGCGTGCGTCCTCGCGAGGGGAGGTGCGGAGCTGGGTGTAGCGAGAATGTAGGCCGTGTTAGTGAGCCCCGAAATCGTTGACATTGTGGTCAGTAAGATAACCTTCAGGGCATTGGAGGGAAAGTCGACAGTCTCGGACAACTGGAAGACAGCAGTTCTGAATGCGCAATGGCGAGCATCAGAACACCACCGGGGTCTGAGAGCAGGGCATACATTCAAAGGGATAGATCGGGAACTTGGGAGGGCCGCATGTCTCCACGTTGAGAACCGGAAGGGAAGAGGGCGACCGGAAGAACAAAAGCCCCAGGCGTCGGTGAGGGCTCTCGCACATCGACGAACGAAGACAGAGAGCAAACGTGGTACCGGGAATCGAGTGACAAACGAAGAGACTAGGGATGGACATGAGGCAGTCTTAGCCGAGCATAGTACCGAAGGCCCCAGCGGGCCGGGAAGGTGGGGAACCGAGGACCAAGGGACCCACTGAAGGGAAGGCGAGGCCGGGTATAACGTTTCACCGAGAGGAAATATGGGAGAGGCTTCGAACTCACAAACCGTATCAACGAAACTTCGGTGGATTGCAGCGCAGGCCATCCGGTATCCGGAGATGGTGTTCACTACGCTGGCGCACCACGTAGATGTGGAATTCTTGCGGGAAGCCTACAGGCTGACCCGAAAAGACGCTGCGCCCGGTATAGACCGGGTCACAGCAGAAGAATACGCATCAAACCTCGAAGAAAATCTACGGGAGCTGCACACACGACTCAAGGGAGGACGGTATCATGCTCCGCCTGTAAACCGGGTGTGGATACCTAAGGATGACGGAGGGGAAAGGCCGTTAGGACTTCCGACGTTTGAAGACAAAGTAGTTCAACGTGCGGTAGCGATGCTCCTTGAGGCAGTGTATGAGAGCGACTTTTTCGCCTTCTCTCACGGCTTCAGACGCGGCCATAGCCAGCATCAGGCGTTAAGCGAGCTTCAACAGAAATGCGTGAAAGGGAACATCGGCTGGATAGTGGATGCGGATGTCAAAGGCTATTTCGATAATATCGATCACGGCAGGCTGTTGGAAATAATCAGGCAAAGGGTCAACGATGGAGGAATAATACGGCTAATCGGCAAATGGCTGAATGCCGGGGTAATAGAAGGGGAAACTCTGACATACCCAGAGAAGGGCACGCCGCAGGGCGGAGTCATATCGCCGATTCTGGCCAATATATTCCTACACCATGTGCTGGATGAGTGGTATGTCAAGGAAGTGAAGCCCAGCATTAAGGGACAGAGCTTTCTGATTCGTTTTGCCGATGACTTTCTAATCGGATGCGAACACGAATCTGATGCACAATGGATATTGCCCGTTCTGACTGAGAGACTCCAACAGTACGGGCTAACGATACACCCGACAAAGACGAAGCTGGTTAGGTTCGGAAGGCCAAAAGGCAAGAGCGACCCTGAGGAAAATGGGAGCATTGACTTTTTGGGTTTTACGCACTACTGGGCGAAGACGCGGCGGGGGTACTGGATAGTAAAGCGGCAAACAGCCAAGAAAAGGCTGCGCCGGGCCATGAAGCGCGCTTGGGAGTGGTGTCGGGAACACCGACATGAGCCGCTTAAGGAACAATGTCGTGTTCTAACCCTTAAGTTAAAAGGTCACTACCAATATTACGGCATCAGAGGCAATTACCGTAAGTTGCTGCTTGTCTACAGGCATGTACGGAAGGCGTGGCACTACTGGTTGAGTCGTCGCAGCAATAAGGGATCGATGAATTGGGAGGATGAATTCCCAAAGCTGGAGCGGCTGTTCCCACTGCCGTCGCCCCGAATAGTCCATGATATCTAAACCATGCAGGTCAGCAAAGTTATGCGCTAAACGGGTCGAATCCGTTTAGTTAGCCAGAGGCTGTATGCCTCTTGTTACTGACGAACCGGATGCCTTAATCGGGCTCGTCCGGGTCTGTGGGGGGAGTGGCGAGCAATCGCTGCTCCTACCCGGAAACCTGCCCGGAATATCCAAATATTCATCATTTTCTTCTTTATTTATGATTTCAACAGATCTATAATATGAATAAATATAATATCGGAGGGGTAGGATATAACTACCCTAGTTCAGTTCTACAATAATGTTATGATAAATTAATAATGTTATGATGAATTCCAGTTGCAGGTTGAGCATGGGAAACAGGAATGATATCGAACTGCCGACCAATGATGGTTCATCGAACCCATCTCTAAACATTATGACAAACATATTATATGATTAAGCACAATCCCTCAACCCATCTCAGAGTCATGTACAAAGCGATGGGGATCATATTGTTCCTATCAATCATCAGTGTCGGATTTGTAATTATTTGCCATGATTATCCCGGACATGACCATTTTGAATTCCTCCACGACCTGCTTTGTGATGATACATCGATTAAACCGATACCCCAGCTGTTTGCTTTAAAAGATATTGTGGAGCTCAAAACGGGTCGATCAGATACCAACGTGCATCTTATAAATAATCTGTGCCCCAAAGGACACAATAAGCAAGGCAATGAATATCTTTCGTCTGCTCTCGATGTTTTGCCTTTCGACGTCAATGTGGAACGAGATGGTTTGTGCCATTCTCTTTCCTCTGATCTGTCGCCCCCGGCAGACATTGTAGCTCGTGTCGGTGGATGTTATCCTTTCTCACGTAGCGTTTTGCTCTCATGTGATCACGTTAGACAAAATACTTGGCTCCGTCATATCTCCTTATTTTTTTCGGCATCGGTAACAGCTATAAGGCCTAGCGCGATGGAGTGTTGATTATGACCGGGGAGAACAAGAGACGCTACGAAAGAGTCGAAGCTAATGCTAAGGTGAAATTGCCTGGCGACACTGCATGGACCGAATGCAGTACATCCAATGTCAGCGCCGGAGGTCTCTTCTTTGAGTCAAAACGGCAATTGAAAGTCGGGGATTTCCTGGCCCTCCAATTTATACTCCAGGCCAAGTCAGGCTCTTTCGCCAATGTGCATTTCTTCTCTTCCGCACGAGTCGTCAGGGTCATCCCGAAGAACGATAGTTTCCAGATAGCTGTGGAGTTTGTCATAGATGAGGATGTGAGAAAAGAGATTGTGAAAGTTGTAGACATGATCAAAACAAATCGCCCGACTAAGCTTAATGAGGGATCGCATTAGAGTAAGACGGATTAAATCCTTTGCTTCATCAAATTGATTGCGGCCAAAATAATGAAAGAAGCGGAGCTGTTGGAATGACAGCCAATGTGACATGTTCTTGTGCTTCGTCGGTTCGGTCACTGACATTTTGACCATGTCGTGTCTTCAGGACCGGCAAATGAAAAGTCGGGATGGTACGTATATCTAACTTTGAAATAAATCAGGTAGTTACGAAAGCTATGCATATCACATCTGAGCATACTTCCTGCTGTCTGTAGTATAATTCTAAATTAAATTTCTGATGAAAGGTCGAGGTAATGTCTGAGCTTACCCCGTTAATGAAACAATATTTCGGCGTCAAAGAACAGTATCCCGACGCGATCGTCTTTTTCAGGCTCGGTGACTTCTACGAGATGTTCGGGGAAGACGCGAAGATAGCCTCCCGCGTGCTCCAGATAGCCCTGACGAGCAGGGACAAGAGCAAGGAAGACCAGATACCCATGTGCGGGATTCCATATTTTTCTGCCGATTCCTATATCACGAAGCTGATCAGGGCGGGCCATAAGGTTGCCATTTGCGAGCAGATGGAAGACCCAAAGCTTGCCAAGGGGATCGTCCAGAGGGAAGTCATCAGGGTCGTCACGCCGGGAACACACCAACCTGATCAGCCTAAAGAGAATGCCTATATCATGAGCATCTTCCCCTACCAGAAAGCAAGCGGGATAACAGTAGCCGATGTTTCGACTGGGGAGTTTGTTGTCTATGAGACGGATAAGCCCGTTGAAGATGAAATTAGCCGGTATGAGCCGCGTGAGATTCTCTGCCCGGCCAGCATGAAAGACAACCTCTATTACAAGGAGGCTTTTCTCGGACACTATGTGACCTACTATGGAGATATCTACTTTGATTTCACCGATGCCTACAGGACTCTCCTTAAGCACTTTAAGGTCGCCTCACTCGACGGATACGGGTGCGAAGGCATGCAGGCTGGCATCTCTGCTGCAGGCGGTCTCATCAGCTATCTTGAGGACACGCAGCGGATATTAACCTTCAAAAAGATCACGGTACCCAGCACAACCTCATACATGTTTTTGGATGCTGCGACCAAGCGGAACCTTGAACTGCTCCATAACATCAAGGATTGCACTATCGAAGGCTCTCTGCTGTGGGTTCTTGACGAAACGCTTACCCCGATGGGCGGGAGGTTCATGAGGAACGCCATCGCAAATCCGTTGATCAAACCGGCGGAGATCATTGAGAGGCAGAGGGCGATTGAGGCAATCATCGAGGATTTCGAACTTTTTGAGGAACTGCGATTCACGCTGCGAAAGATCCAGGATATCGAACGTCTCACCTCGAAGATAGTATCGAGGTCCGCCGGCCCGCGCGACCTTATCGCCCTGAAGAATTCTCTTGAACTCATCCCGACGATAAAGAAAGCCCTCTCAAATTCGCCCGTTGACAGCATAAGCAGTATCGGCAAGAGGATGGTTGAATTCTCGGAACTCGAACATATGATTGCATCGAGCATCGCAGACACTCCTCCCATAAGTTCAAAGGAAGGCGGATTCATTCGGAAAGGCTTTAATAAAGAAGTGGATGATCTGCGGGACATATCGACCCACGGCAAGGATTATATCGCCCGTCTCGAAACAGAAGAACGACAAAAGACCGGCATTTCATCTCTAAAAATAGGGTTCAACAAGGTATTCGGCTACTATATTGAAATCACGAAAGCGAACCTTCACCTGGCACCGCCGGATTATATGCGTAAGCAGACGCTTGCAAACTGCGAGCGCTTCATCACATCCGATCTGAAAGAGTATGAGACCAAGGTGCTCGGGGCCGAAGACAAGTTGAAGGAACTTGAATCGGAGCTTTTCCAGGGGATACTTGAGAAGATGCAGCGCTATACCGACAAACTTCTCGATACCGCAGGACTGATTGCACTGATTGATTTCTTTTCGGCCCTCTCAGCAATTGCAAAAAAATATGATTATGTGCGGCCGGTGGTATCGGACGGCGACGTCATCGAAATCACCGACGGGCGTCATCCTGTCATTGAAAGACTCATCAGTGCACACGGGATATCTTTGATGGACGAGAAATTCATCCCCAACAATGCGTACCTTGACGCGTCGGAGAACAGACTCCTGGTCATCACAGGACCCAATATGGCCGGAAAATCGACCTATATGAGGCAAGTCTCGCTCATTATCCTGATGGCCCAGATGGGTTCATTTGTCCCGGCTCTCCGGGCAAAGATTGGGGTAGTTGACAGAATATTCACGCGCATAGGAGCCTCGGATTTTATCGCAAAAGGCCAAAGCACATTCATGGTGGAAATGATCGAGACAGCGAATATTCTTAATAACGCAACCGCAAAAAGCCTGATCCTGCTTGATGAAGTGGGCAGGGGGACGAGCACTTTTGACGGTATTAGCATTGCGTGGGCGGTAGCTGAATATATAATAGAGAAAGTAAGGGCGAGGACTCTTTTTGCGACCCATTATCACGAACTCACGAACCTGGTAATGAATATGGAAGGGATCAAGAATTATAATGTTGTCGTCAAAGAGTGGGGCGACGAGGTAATATTTCTGCGGAAGATCGAGAAGGGCCCCGCTGACAAGAGTTACGGGATACAGGTGGCCCGTCTCGCGGGACTTCCTGAAGAGGTGATTGAGAAATCGAAGCTCGTGCTTGAAAAGCTCGAAAAGAAGGAGACGAGTGCCCTTGTGCCGAAACTTGCCCAAATGGATCTTTTCTCCACAGGAGACCCCGTAACCGTGGAACTGATGAATCTTGACGTCAGTGCCATGAAGCCGCAGGATGCCTTACGGAAGCTTAGGGAATTGAAGAAGAAAGTCGAACAAAAGACATGATTGTCGTGGGCCTCACTGGCAATTACGGCGCGGGCAAGAGTACAGTGGTTCGAATGTTCAGGGACCTCGGCGCAATGACCATCGATACTGATGAGATCGTGCGGAGGCTCCTTGAGGAAGGGGAAGTGATCCAGGAGATTCGGGAGGCTTTCGGTGAAGAAGCCGTCTCAGCCGGTACAGTCGACAAGAAATGGCTTGCCGAATGGGTATTCCGCGATGCCCATGCGAGAGTGACGCTGGAAGATATTCTCCATCCGAGAGTTTTCCGAAAGATGGAAGAAAAACTGTCAGGAATATCTTGTGATGGAGAGTGTATTGCTATTGTCGAGGCTACGGTTATTTTTGAGAGAGGGCATCAGGGAAGGTTCGATAAGATTGTCACCGTGTATACTCCGGAGGAAATTGCCTTTGACCGCCTCAAAGAGAAGGGCATTACCGAAGCAGATGCGAGGCAGCGCCTCGTTAGTCAATTGCCAGCTGAAATAAAGATGAGAGGTTCCGATTTCGTCATCGACAACAGTAAGGGCATTGAAAGTACGAGGGAGCAGGTAAGAACGATATATCAGGAATTACTGTCATCAGAAAAAAGAAATGGAAATAATTGAAGAATGGGAATAATTAAAGGATCACCGGAACGTTTTTTGGATTCTAAGAAAGTTATTACAATCGGGAACTTTGATGGAGTCCATATCGGGCATCAGAAGATATTTAAGGCAGTTGTAGAAAAAGCGAAAAAGATAAAAGGGACAGCCGTGGCGATGACCTTTGAGCCCCATCCGGTGCGTGTATTGTCGCCGGAACGTGGACTGAAGCTTATCACCTCCTCCGAGGATAAGACCAGGCTCATCTTCGATACTGGCATCAAGGCTATCATTTGCGTCGATTTCGATCGGACCTTTGCCCATACCGATGCCGAAGATTTTATAAAAGAATTTCTTGTAGAACGACTCAAGGCTAAATGGATCATTGTGGGACACAATTATACATTTGGCCGCGCCAAAAAGGGCAATGCTGCGCTTTTGAGACGCCGAGGGAAAAAGTATGGTTTTGGCGTTAGTGTCGTTCGATACGCGAAGGTTGGAGGCAGTATTGTCAGTAGCAGCAGGGTGAGACATGCGGTACTGAGCGGAAAGGTCGGTGAGGTATCCCAAATGCTGGGCAGGGCGTACCATATCGACGGCATTGTGATCAAAGGGGCAGGAAGAGGAACGTCGCTGCTCAAAACGCCTACGGCGAATCTTGAAACCAATAATGAACTGATACCAAAAGAAGGCGTCTATGCTGTCAGAGTTACAATGGAAGGGCGTGTTTATGACGGTGTGGCGAATATAGGAAAGAACCCGACCTTCAAAGAGGGCAAGCTCAGCTATGAAGTCCACATCTTCGATTTTCATAGGAACTTGCTTGGCCGTAAACTCAGAGTCCACTTTATCGGAAGGATAAGAGACGAAAAAAAATTCTCCTGTATAGAAGAACTTTTCGAGCATATAATGAAAGACATCGAGACAGCCAGACAGATCCTTAAAAAGAGACAGATGGTGCTTTCTATTTAGTGCGTATCAAATTTTAATGGGATCGACATCGACGGCGATTTGGATTTTTCTGTTCCCCTCTAATTGCAACAGAAGCGTTTTTGCCATTTCGTGAAGCTTTCTGCTGTCCTTCGATTTCAAAAGGATATGGTGGGACTGTTCGTAAGATTTTGATGTTGAAGGCACTTCGATAGGTCCCAGGACGGTAACGGCATAGTCTTTGAGGGTGCGGACTGCCCGCCATATATCTGCTGACAGAATATCTCCAGCTTTCCCGAAGATTGTAAAGAGTATCAGTCGCGTATAGGGAGGGTAATCGAGGTCCTTTCTTTGCGACAATTCCAGATCCGTAAAAGCTTCGAAATCGTAATACTTTATGCATTTAAGAACTTTGCTCCCAGGTGATTTTGTCTGAATGAGCAGCGATCCTTCTGCCTTTACCATCTGTGAAACCTCGATGATTTCCTGAAAGGCGCGCTCATAAGCCCTGAAGTCCGGTTGTGCGAGGAGTAGATCGATATTCATCAGCACCACTGCAGAATATTTTTTACCACGACAGATTTTTCTTTTAGTCAGGGAGGTCCCGATCACGAAGGGAACAAAATCCGAGAGGTCGGGGTTGTTTGATCCGAATTCCGTTTTTGGTGGCGAAGATACCTTGGCCTTCTCGATCAGCAGCGAGGGGCTCTTCAGCAACTCTTCGACTTCTTCCCGAACCCTTTCAGTGCCGGCAGAAAAGGGTTTCAGATGAGGTCCCCCGCATTCGTCGCAACGTTCGGGATCGCGACGCTCATGTCCGCAGTGATGGCATTTCAGCATCCCACTGCTTTTATAAAAGATCATGGGAATGGAGCATTTGCCGCATGATTCGATATGGCCGCATTCCTCGCAGCGTATAAGGGAATATCCCTTTCTTCCAACAAGGAAGAGTATTTGTTCTTTTTTCAGGAGAAGGCCCCTGGCATCACTAATGACTTCTGATGATAGAGACAGTTCACTCTGCTTCTTCGACTTGAAGGTGACGATTTTTACGCGCGGACGCTTTTCGACAGACTGCAAGGTGATTTTATTCAACTGAATATATTTACCTCTGCGAGCATTGAATGCTGTCTCGATCGAAGGGCAGATGGATGAAAGGAGCACACAGGATTTATCGATATACCCTCTCATTACAGCAAGATCGCGCATGTTGTAGCGCAGGCCTTCTTCTCCTTTATACGACGGACTCTGCTCCTCGATGACAGCGATAAAAGCAGAATGCGGCAAAGGTGCGAGCACTGCCGACCGGGTGCCGAGAATCACGTCAGATTTCCCCGAAAGAATTTTCTTGATTGATTCCGCACGTTCTTTTTTGCCGAGTTTGCTATGCAGTATGCTAAGACGCTCCCCGAAGAGCTCTGTAAGAAATGGCGCAATCTTGCTGATAAATCCGGTCTCAGGTACAAGGACGATGATACCGCGGACATCATCAGGCATGCGTTTCAGGACTTCAAAGAGCGAGGAATATTCGGAAGCGAGGTCAGGGGAGTGATACAACAGGGAGGAATAGACGTGCTCTTTTATACCTTCGAGCACACGGGCGACCACTGAAGGGAAGATTATCCCGGCCGGTTCCAAAAATGTCTCATGACAGACAGGGGGTGTCGCTCTTGACCGCGCTCTTTTCTTTACGGCTGAGAGGTCAGTAACGGCTTCTTCGAAAAAAGAGCTTTTAAGGGCAACGCCCAATGGCGAAAGATAATATTCGGAGAGCCACTTTATGAATTGAAGATAGTCAGCGGATGCAAAAGTGTCATGGACACTGATTAATTCTTTTGTCTTTATTGTTTCATAGGTAGAAGTCTCTCTCACCTCCACAACCAATCCCAATTTGCTGCTATTCATCAATGGTGCTCTGACAATTCTACCTATGAGATCGGCTGGCGAGCCTTCCGGGACCTTGTATGTGAGAGGAGAAAGTCTTAAGGGGAATACGACGTCTGCAAACATACGTTAGAATAACCAATGCAGGAACGACGATACAAGCTAAAATTTGGCGCCATTATTTGACAAGCGCCGGGTAAAGCGAGTAAACTTTTATTAGGAGAAAAAGGCTTTGAGGAGACAAGCATATGTTTGAAAAGTTCACTGAAAAGGGAAGAAAGATAATCATATATGCGAAGGAAGAGGCCGAAAAGAGGAGCAACGACTATCTCGGTACGGAGCATCTTGTTTTGGCCATACTGCGCGAGGAAGACGGGGTTCCGATTACCATCCTCAAGAAAATGGGTCTGTCAATAGAGGAAGTACGGTATGAGGTCGAAAAAAGTCTACCTGTGGGCAACAATCTCATGACTTTCGGAGACATCCCTTTTACGCCTCGTGCTAAAAAGGTGCTTGAGCTTGCGATCGAAGAGGCACGGCTTCTCGGTCATGCCTATATTAGTAGCGAGCACCTGTTATTGGGCCTTATCAGGGAAGACGAGGGCATAGCCGGCAAGATACTGAGGAACCTCGGCGCTAATCTGTTAGGGGCCAGGCAGCTGACAATCAATCTCTCGATCAAGCCTCAGTTTCAGAATGCCCAGCAGAAGGAGAAGAGAAAAACTACAACTCCTGCACTCGACGAGTTTGGCCGTGACCTTACGATGCTTGCGGCGGAAGGAAAGTTGGACCCTGTTATCGGCAGGGATGAAGAAATTGAACGCGTCATCCAGGTACTGGGCAGGAGACTCAAAAATAATCCGGCCATTATCGGAGAGCCCGGTGTCGGCAAGACCGCCATCGTAGAAGGGTTGGCGCAGAAAATAGTGCTTGGCGATGTTCCCGATATCCTGCTCGGAAGGAGGATAATCGCTCTTGATCTTGGTGCCCTTATTGCCGGGACGAAGTACCGTGGTCAGTTTGAAGAACGACTCAAAGCTGTGATGAGGGAGATTCTTCAGTCGGAAAACATTATCCTCTTTATAGACGAATTTCACACTATTATCGGGGCAGGTGCTGCCGAGGGTTCTGTCGATGCCTCGAACATGCTAAAACCGGCTCTTGCGCGGGGAGAGCTCCAGTGCATCGGCGCTACCACTCCGGATGAGTTTCGTAAACATATAGAAAAAGATGGAGCACTTGAGAGGAGATTCCAGCCAATCCATGTGCAGCCGACCGACAGTGAAACGACCATCGCCATTCTGAGGGGCGTCTGTCATAAGTATGAGGAGCACCATAAGGTAAAGATAACCGATGAGTCGATGACAGCTGCGGTGAAGTTTTCGGACCGGTACATTACCGACAGGTATCTTCCTGACAAGGCAATCGACGTTATTGACGAGACGAGTTCGAGGATTAAGTTGAAAAAATCGACCATGCCCCAGGAGTTAAGGGACATGGAAAACGAACTCATGCAGCTTTCCAAAGAGAAGACCCTCTATGTCAGGCTGCACGACATCGATAAGGCCCAGAGGATCAGGACTCAAGAGGATCTGTTAAAGAAGGCCTATGAGATTCAGTTCAAAAAATGGAAGGATTCTCTGACGAATGAAATTCCTTCGGTGGGAGAAGAGGATGTAGCATACACCGTCTCCAAAATGACCGGCATCCCTCTCTATAAGTTGGAAGAGACCGAGACCGAAAAACTTCTGAAGATGGAGGAAATCATCCATACGAGGATTGTCGGGCAGGATCTCGCGATCAATGCGGTTTCTAAGGCCATTCGCCGTTCAAGAGTGGGACTCAAGAGCAAGAACAGGCCTATCGGGTCATTTTTCTTTCTCGGACCGACTGGGGTCGGCAAAACAGAGCTCGCGAAAGCCCTGGCGGAATTCATGTTCAATGACCAAAAAGCACTGGTGAAGATAGACATGTCCGAATACATGGAGAAATTCACCGTCTCGCGTCTTACCGGAGCCCCTCCGGGGTATGTCGGGTATGAAGAGGGTGGGCAATTGACCGAGAAGGTAAGAAAGAGGCCTTATTCAGTCATACTCTTTGACGAGATCGAAAAAGCACATCCGGAGGTCTTCAATATCCTGCTCCAGATTCTCGACGAGGGGGTACTGACGGACAGCTATGGTAGACAGGTTGATTTCAGAAATACAATTATCATTATGACTTCGAACCTCGGCGCACGGATTATCGAGAAGGCAACACCGCTCGGGTTTTACCGTGCGACAGGAGAGAACATCTATGACAAGATGAAGGATAACGTGCTGTCAGAGCTGAAGAAGACATTTAATCCTGAGTTCCTGAACCGCGTCGACGAGATCGTCGTGTTCCACACTCTCGAAAAAATGCATTTGCTGTCGATTATCGACCTGCTCATCGAGGAGACGAACAGGAAGTTGATAGAATACTCACTGACGCTTAATGTATCTGCTGAAGTCAAAGAATGGCTTCTCAACAAATATTATCAGCCGGTCTATGGAGCGCGACCGATGAGACGGGCCATCTACAAGGAGATTGAGGATCCACTTTCGGAAGAGCTCCTGAAGGGCAGGTTCAAGGACTGTCCGGTGGTCAATGTGGACCTTCAGGATGGTGTTCTTCAATTAACTGAAGCGCCGGAGTCGGTACTCGCTTTAATCAACTGATCGTAAGCTGGGAACAATTCTTGTATCAAGGGGGCATTCCCTGTCAGGGAATGCCCCTGCGTTATTTATTCCTTATTGACGGTTGACTGCAATATTGCCGATTTAACCCTACCAGTGCTTCATTTCCGTCTGCATAGCATGATAGGGGAGAATTCTGTTTCTTTTGTCTGTGACGTGTGTCACTGTAGACATAAATATACTGTGTCATTATTAACTCAGAGGGGCAAAGCTTTGCAGAGTAATTGAGGGGACAATAACTACGTCAAGATATGTCCATCAATAATGCTTAAGAAGGACTAACTTTTCTTGTTGTTGGGTATTAATGTGTTTTGAAATTACAGGAGAGTTTTAAAATGTCTTTTAGTGAAGGATGTAATTGATAACATGTCGGATACCGTTGCATGGGAATTTTATTTGCGGCGCCTCCAATTGGTATCTTTTTTCCCCAGAAGGATAACCCTAACGAACGGGGTCTCAACGGGGGGGCATCCGTCCAGTTCCGTCTTTTCACCGTATGTGCTGTTTGTGATTATTTTTTTGTTTTGCGTGTGTTGTACGACAACATCCCATGCCGCAAGTTCAATAATCGGAGATGCTGAAAAAATGAAGTTGACTAAAAATGACAACGGCAGAAGCATCTCCATATCAATAGGCAGCATTATTGAAATAGAGTTGAGTACTCCCGCCGGCACTGGATACGAATGGTCGGTTGCAAAACTGGATCAGCAATATCTGGAACTCATAAAGGAAGAAACAATAGGTACTCAAACCGACCGTGACAAGGTGGGACAACCTGTTGTGAAAAAGTGGTATTTGAGAGCGCAAAGATGTGGGGTAACCGAAGTGATCATGGGTCTGTACAGAAGTTGGGAGGGCAAGGACCGGCCTGGCGATCTTTTCAATATACAGATAGATATTTCATTAACGGCTGATAAGGAGAGGTGACATGTATATAAACGCAAAGGGATATGTGAAAGCAGTTTTTTTCGCGGTATTTATGTCTTCTATCCTGTCGCCTTTGCTATCGAATGCCGATGAACTTGCCACTATACAACAGGCAATAAGCAACAGTAATGCGCAGTGGACGGCAGGCGAGACGTCTATGTCAAGGTTATCCTCCGAAGATAGACGTAGGCGCCTCGGGGCTGTATTCCCCAGTGAAATACCCCAGGGGGCCATAGCCTTTGCCGAGGTTCCCTCTTCAGCACCCGCAGCACTCGATTGGAGAAGCAACGGCGGGAATTATGTAACGCCGGTGCGGGATCAGGGCAACTGCGGGTCATGTTGGGCCTTTGCGACGACAGCAGCTCTGGAGTCAAAGGTATTGATCAAGAATTCCGAGCCTGGAGTCGACGTCAATCTGTCAGAGCAAGTATTGCTCTCCTGCAGCGGCGCGGGCAATTGTGAAGCTGGTGGGTATCCAAGCTCTGCATCCGACTATATAGTCAGCACCGGGCTTCCTCCTGAGACATGCTATCCGTATACTGCTGCCGATGGAGTATGCTCTAATGCATGTGCGAACAGGCAAAATTCAAGCTATAAAATCTCAAATTGGTCCTACCTTGTAGCACCTTCTATAGATTCTTTAAAAAATGCGATCAGCACAAATGGGCCGGTAGTCGGTACGATGGTAGTATATAACGATTTTTTTTCTTACAAAAGCGGCATATACACGCGGACAGTGACCGACGTTGCGGGCAGTCATGCCATATTAGTTGTTGGATATAATGATGCCGGACAATATTTGATAGTAAAGAATAGTTGGGGAACAAGCTGGGGAGAGTCTGGTTTCTTCAGGATTGCCTACAGTGAAATGACTGACCTGGTTCAATTTGGATATTGGACATATGTATATGGCAATGCCGTGAATCCAGCGGTACTATATAATCTCACTGTCACTAAGTCAGGTACCGGCAGCGGAAGTGTTATGCCGAATACGGGATTGATTAATTGGAGCGGCAATACCGGCACGGCTTCATACGTTGACAGTACATCAGTAACGTTGACGGCCAACGCGACAACGGGCTCGACTTTCACCGGTTGGTCGGGAGAGGGGTGTTCAGGAACCGGCACATGTACGGTGACAATGTCCGCCGCCGGGAATGTTACGGCAACTTTCACTCTGAACCAATACGGCCTAACAGTCAATGCAGCTGGTAACGGGTCAGGAACGATCTCGTCGAATGCGGGAGGAATCAGTTACACATATTCGACTGTCAATACAGGGTCTGCAACTCTGAACTATGGAACGGCAATAACGCTAACGGCAACTGCTGCCGCAGGCTCTTCGGTTTCATGGTCGGGTAACTGCGATACAACAGGGGGTACATCAACGGCTGCGACCTGCGTCATTAACAGTATTAATGCCGCAAAGAATGTTACGGCAATATTTACCCTGAACCAATACAGCCTAACAGTTAATGCGGCTGGTAACGGGTCAGGAACGGCATCATCGAACGTGGGTAGCATCAGTTTCTCCTATCCTGCAGCTAACAACAAGTCCACAATGCTGAATTATGGGACTGCGATAATACTTACAGCTACCACATCCACGGGATCTACCGTTACATGGAGCGGATGCGATTCAACAGGAGGGACAGTTACTGCGGCAACCTGCACCAAAACTATGAATACGGCCAAGGCAGTCGCTGCGAATTTCCACGTTACCGGCACTCCTGATCTTGTGTCAATCGGAGTATTCAGGAACGGGTCATGGTATATAGATACTAATCAAAATGGCATATGGGATTCAAATGTAGACGCAGTTATGTCCTGGGGGATGGCTGGCGATGTCCCTGTTATGGGTGATTGGGACGGATCTGGGACGAAGAAAGCAGGTATTTTTAGAAACGGGATGTGGTATCTTGACTACCCTGGGACGGGCACATGGGTTGGCTGCGGAGCGCCTGGGGATCCGACGAAAGATGCCTGTATATCTTTCGGTATGGCTGGCGATATCCCGGTTGTGGGCAACTGGAACGGCAGTGCAGATGGCATGTCCAAGATTGGAGTATTCAGAAACGGGACGTGGTATCTTGACTACCCAGGGACGTACCCTGGGACGGGCACATGGAGTGGTTGCGGAGCGCCTAGTGATCCGACAAAGGAAGCCTGCATAATTTTTGGAATAGCTGGCGATATCCCGGTTGTAGGCAACTGGAACGGCAGTGCAGATGGCAAGTCCAAGATTGGAGTATTCAGAAACGGGACGTGGTATCTTGACTACCCAGGGACGTACCCTGGGACGGGCACATGGGTTGGCTGTGGAGCGCCTGGGGATCCGACGAAAGATGCCTGTATACCTTTTGGGATTGCTGGCGATATTCCCGTTGTTGCTGACTGGAATGGAAGCGGGACAATCAAGATTGGAGTATTCAGAAATGGGACGTGGTATCTTGACTACCCAGGGACGTACCCTGCTACGGGCACCTGGAGTGGTTGCGGAGCGCCTAATGATCCGACAAAGGAAGCCTGCATAACTTTTGGCATGACTGGCGACGAGCCCATAGTAAAATAAATAAGCAGCTTAGTATCAGCATTATCAAAGAAGCAAGGCAGGCAAAGCCTTGCTTCTTTATTGGGTAAACTCACATGGGCGGTAACTCGCGGTAAAATTCAGCTATAGGTGTGATTGTGGGTTATTGCTGCGTAGCAAACTATTCAGTGAATCCAACGCTGATAAACTTCATGGTTAGCAAAAGAGACATAAATGAAGTAAAATCTACAATAATGAAGATAACATCGTGACCGCGACAGAACATCTCTTCCTCCAGAATGCTTGATGCAATTGATTCTCTGAAATATCATCAATGTAATCGGCCATGGCATACTATTTGCATTTACAGCATAAGGCATCAAGTCGCAAGACACAAAATAAAATATGAGTTAATTGGCAATCGGGAGGTGAGTCATGGTTGAGTACATAGATGGTCTGTCATGGGCTGCTGTAAATGTTAGTAATCTGCTGTACCCTGTAGGACATATCTCATCGTATTACACATTGGCGAGTGTTATGCTGATTGGAAGCGTTTTGTCACTTCTGCTCCCACGACATGAGCGATGACGTCTAGCCTCGCATGCTTCTGCAGAGCTGATATGTTTTATGAAACATTTCTTGAGGCAGTTGGTCAGCAGTATCAGGCCTGCCTTATCAAATGCAGGCCTGATATAAGCAGCATGTGTGAACTAGTGGAATGTGATCCACTCTACTTTAGAACAAAGTGGTCTCTCCTATTTTTTGCCCGGCACTCTTCCGTGCTTTGCGTGCAGATGGGCTTTTGCTTTCCGTAGCTGACAGTTTCAATGTTTGCTGAAGGGACGCCGACTGATATCAGGTATTGTTTGGCGGAGTTTGCTCTTTTGTCTCCAAGAGCCAGGTTATACTCCCTGGTCCCTCGATCATCGCAATTACCTTCAATGATAAGCTCCAGTTTCTGATATTTCATAAGGATATTCGCTATATCTCTAAGAAGTGGTTTTGCGTCACCTTCCAGGTCAGACTTGTCAAAATTAAAATGAATATCCTTTAGCTTTGATTGTAGCTCGTTCTTCAAACGCTGCGTATCTGTCAGTTCCCTTTCTCGTATATTTTCTTGCGGGTTAACCTTCTCAGCCGTTGGTGCAGAGCTGGGTTTCTTTACTACGGCAGGCGCTGGTGCAGCCTTTGGAGCAGGAGCCTCATTCTGGACAACTCCTCGATGTGTACATCCGGCACCGATAAGACCTACTATTATCAAAAGCAAAGGCATTAAACACGGCCACCGATATAAATAACAGATCGTACAACAGTACAAACATAGTCACCGTCTCTAATACATCTGCTTACTCAGGATTCGGCCCGACCGTAATCTGAACAAGGTCATCAAGCCGTATCCATTTGGTAAAAGCCAATCTTACATCTGAAGCAGTAATGTCCATATAGCGTTTTGCTGCTTGCACATGTTCATCAAGGGGCAGGTCTGCCATCGAGTACTGTAGCAGCCTTGCGGCGATGCTTTTAACGCTGGCCTCCGAAAGGGAAATTTGTCGGATAAGGAGAGTCTTAGCCTGGCGAAGTTCCATTGGAGAGACCAGTTTTGTCTGCATTTCTGTAAGATTATGCTCAACGATGGCGCGCGCTTTAGCAACATTTTGCGGATCCGAGGCATAAATAACACCAAATAGAGAACGATGTTTGCCAGCCTCAAGCACTGCTTCTACCGAATAAACAAGCCCTGTGCGTTCCCTAAGGTCCTGATAAAGTCTGGTTGCATAAAATGCTCCCGATAGCACATGGCGGCCGACCTGCAACGTATAATAATCTGGATCCAAACGTGTGAGTCTAAGCGTCTCAGCCAGAGTTACGTCATCCTGAACCCGACTTGCGTCAGGAATTACCGCTGAGGATGACTTATTGGGTGGGACGGAAGGAAGATCCGTGTCCAGCTTTGGTCCTTCCGCCTTCCAGTTGCCGAAATATTTCAATATAACTGACTTGGCTTGATCAGGCGTTACCCGGCCTATGATGACGATGGTCGTCATGTCTGGCCTGAAAACCTTCAAATAATAATTCCTTACGTCATCAAGCGTAAGCTTAGCGACAGTGTCCATTGTGGCTTGTCGCAGTGTCGGATCATCTTTAGGATATAGTGCATTGATCATGGCGCGCTTGGACAAGTAGGAGGGACTCTGAAGAAGCCCTGATAGTTCACCGCTAGTCTCCTGTTGCACAACACGGAAAGCGTCCTCAGGAAGTGCCGGATGGAGCATATTATCTGCCAATAACTGGATTCCTTTGTCGAAGTTATTCGCCAATACTTCCAACGAAAAACTGCTCCCAGCTGATTCCTTAGCCGCGATATCGTCCAATGCCTTCTGAAATGCAAGGCGGTCCAGCGTTTTTGTGCCATGAGAAAAAAGGCTGTTAAGAACACGGTCAACCCCGTCCTGTCCCTCAGGAGCCTGCATCTCCGGGTTATTTTTGATCTTCCCGTAAACGCTGACTGAGTCGCTCACATTTTCAGGCAATATGATCAGTCGCATTCCATTGGACAGAATTGTTACTTCAGGATTTAACTTCGAAGTGGGCAAGGCAGGTATTGAATCAGCATTTTTTGCCCATGACGGTAACTTCACATGCCTTGTCTGTCTCGAAACAAATGATTCCTTTCCCATTGCGCTTGCCGAAGGGACTGCTTTACCAGATACGTGGGGCTCAAGTACCGCAGTAATTGCTGTGTCATTGGCAAAGTAAGTTTTCGCGACGCGATTTACATCCTCAACAGTAACTTTCTTGATCTCATCAATATCTTCTTCAGGGGATCTGCGACCCTCTATAGCAAGTGTCTGCGACCACAATGACGCAAGACCTTCTACAGAATTTTTCTGTAGTTCGTTATTTGCGATCTCGAGGTGCTTTGCCGCTTCTACCAACTCTGATGGGAAACCATTTTGCGAGTACTCATCTATAATGTCCTTCATCGTCAAGATAAGTTTATTCCCCTCGTCCCCCTTCGGGTATGCCGCCGCTACGTAGCCTATCGCAGCCTTGGGAAGCGTCTCAATGTTGACTTCGATTGAAAGCGCCTTGCCCTGTGGCACCAAGGCGTAAATGTTGCCCCGCTTGCTTTCCAAAATGTCGCCGAGTATTTGGCCGGCTGCATAATCAGGGCTTTCGTATCCGGGTAGACGGTAAGTCAAAATAGCTAAGCCATATGGAAGATCGGTTTCGAGGTTGATCGTCGCAGCCCTCATCGGCTTTAGTTGGACTCTAGGATGTGGCGGTACAGTTCTGGCGGGGATGGCCTCGAAAAGCCTCTTCACCTTTTTTAGTGTCTTTTCAGGTTCGACATTGCCGACGATGACCAAAATGGCGTTGTGGGGTCCATACCATCGCTTGTGAAACTTTTTGAGCGTTCCACCAGTCATTTTGTCAAACGATGCTCGCGTGCCTAGTGCGTCGTGAGCATATGGCGTATCATGAAACATCTCTGTGCGAAGCTTTGTGTAATAAACATACTCAGGATTTGAAATGTCCTGAGCAACTTCCTGCTCAATTGCACCGCGTTCTTGCTGCCAAAGCGTCTGAGAGTCCAGAACCCCTCGCATGCGAACTGCCTCAACATGCAGCGCCACGTCGAGGTCGGCGTCAGGGACCGTCAATGAATATTGTGTTATGGTCTGCTGAGTGTTGGCATTGAATTCGCCACCCAAATTGGCGATTATTGCAGACATTTGAGCGGCCGACAAGCCTGGACTTCCGCGGAACATCATATGTTCCTGGGCATGGGCTGTGCCAGGGAACCCATGAGGATCATCATTGGCCCCGACCAGATAATTTATTTGAACGGTCACCACTGGTGCAAGCTCGTTCTTGACGATAACTACCCGAAGACCATTTTTAAGCGTTGATCGGATGATGCTCTCGCTTGTTTCAGCTTGAAGACAAGAGACATTTAGAAAATGGACCGAAAGTATCAAAAGCAAAATGCCAACTATTCTTTTTTGCATGACTCTCCTTTGCTCTATACATATAAATATATCTAGTTTCCGCTCTTCTGCACTTCCTTATGACATTTAATGCATTCGAATTTGGGCGGATGGTGCTCTTTGAGTGCGGCCTTTTTGCCGGGACCATGACATTCCATACACGCTGCGCTGTTGCTGATCTCCAGAACCTTGTGAACGTCATCGCCGGGAACTTGCGGATAACGTTTTCCGGAAACCGAATATAACACTAATACTATAATGAGCACGAAAATGATAAATCCTATTGTGCTTTTCATGTGAAATTGTACCACAAGTCTTTAAAGAAAGCTGAGAACTAAGAGTCCGGAACCAAGAACTAAACAGTATAATCTTAAACTGGAAAATCCAATCTCCTTGGATTAGGTACTTGACGGTGGCGGATGCAACTCTTTTTCACGGAGTGGTAGGGGATCTTGCTCTCTCAGTTACTTCTCGTGTGGCCTGCGGTTTTGCAGTCTGGCTTCAGTATACATCCCTCCTTACGTCGACTCTTGCGGCCGGTCGCCATTCCCTCGCTTGCCTTCGGTTCATAGTTCTGGTAGCATTTATCATAAGGAAGACTCGTTTTCAAAAGGCAAGAATATGATAGATCCCCAAGGAGGCACAGATGGGAGACAAAGGCGGCAAAAAAGACAAAGACAAAGGCCAGAAACAGAAGGCGACCAAACAGGCACATGATCTAAAAGAGAAGAAGGATAAACAACCAAAAAGCGGAGCGAAATAAGAAGCAAGATTCACGCGATAGAGGAAAAAAGCAGAGAGGTCAAACTGCACAGCTCACTAATTGCGTTGACAATTGGTTAAAAGCTGGTCTTGTGGATTTGACTTTCCATAACTTATTTTACAAATAAGTATCAGTATTAATCTGTATATATAAGAACGATTTGTTCATTAACACAACTTTAAACACTTTAAACATATTGCTTTAAACATATTGCTTTAAACATATTGCTTGCATTTGACTAAATAAAGAATTATAATTGGTCTCGATAAGGCCAAACCTTTCGTGAGAAGGGGACGGAAAGCAACGGGTCTTCCAGGTAGAAGACAGCCGGGTTGCCGAAGGAATTAACTTCGTCAGACTCGGCTTTTTAATTATAAAGGGGGGCTTATTATTGAATAAAATTGAAGAAGATTAACCTGTGAAGAAGTAGTGGTTTGCTGTTTATCGTCGTTCTCACCGGATTGTTAATGATTTCTCCAGCTTGGTCAGATTTGCTGTGTGATAAAGGGCCAATATATGGCGGCACATAATAGCACATATAGAAGATCGGGTTATAGAAGATAAAATAATATTGTTAATAACGCAGAAACGGAGGGCAAAATGTTCATTAATGTATTGAAATTTTCCAGTATTAAACTTGTTTTTTTTACTATTGCCGTCGGATTATATCTTTTTGGCGCCAGCACGGCCGCAAAGGCAGCTGACACAATTGCCTATTTTCAGGATAACAATGGTGAATTCGGCACCATAGACCTCAATACCGGGCAAACCACTATAATAAACCCCAATAATGCTTTGGAGGCCGGTTACGGCTTGGGTGTAGCCAACGGTAATCTATACTTCACCACCAGTAACAACTCCGGTACATATGGCCACGGCCAACTCTGGTCTATTAACCCTGCGACGGGAGCAGCCACTTTTATTGGAGCATCAGGTTCTGACTACGCAGCTTTCGGTTCGACCACCAACGGCCTCTTTGCATATGTCATCGGCGGCCCGATTGCTTCGATTAATCCAGCCAACGGCGCTGCAACCGCAGTGGGCCTCGCTGAGGGTGTTCAGTTTCCAATTCTTTCAACCTCCAAAGACTCGAGTTCATTGTTCGAGATTAACGCTGGTACTGGTACAAATAACCGTTGGTTCTACTCTATAAACACGGCCACTGGAAGTACTACTACGGTAGGCACCTCCCTTTCTTCTAACGATTGGGCAGCGATGGTTTATATTAATAACACACTATATGCCCTCTTGCAAGGTGGTACCGTCAACGCCCCTTTTGAAACGTATACGATCAACACCAGTACTGGAATCACCACGCAATTAAGCCCACCTTTATCGGCATCTCAGCCCTTTATTCTCGGTCTCGCACCGTATCCATTGACACCACCTCCGCCAACCTCTACGCAGACCAAGATCGGTGTTTTCAGAAGTGGCCAATGGTACATAGATCTTGTTGGCACCTATACCTGGAGTGGTTGCGGGCCGGACGGATGTTATGGTTTCGGTACGACTGGCGACATTCCAGTTATGGGCAACTGGAATGGAAGTGCAGATGGGAAGTCAAAAATAGGCATATTCAGAAACGGGACGTGGTATCTAGACTACGCTGGGACGTATGCTGCTACTGGCACATGGTCGGGCTGTGGAGCGCCTGCGGATCCGACGAAAGCGGCCTGCATACCTTTTGGAATTGCCAGCGATATACCGGTAGTGGGCAACTGGAACGGCAGTGCTGATGGGAAGTCCAAAATAGGAATAATCAGAAACGGGACGTGGTATCTAGACTACGCTGGGACGTATGCTGCTACTGGTACATGGTCGGGCTGTGGAGCGCCTGCAGATCCGACGAAAGCGGCCTGCATACCTTTTGGAATTGCCAGCGATAAACCGGTAGTGGGCAACTGGAACGGCAGTGCTGATGGGAAGTCCAAGATAGGCATATTCAGAAACGGGACGTGGTATCTAGACTACGCTGGGACGTATGCTGCTACTGGTACATGGTCGGGCTGTGGAGCGCCTGCGGATCCGACGAAAGCTGCCTGCATACCTTATGGAGCGAGCATCGATGTGCCGGTAGTAGGCAACTGGAACGGCAGTGCCGACGGGAAGTCCAAAATAGGAGTGTTCAGAAACGGGATGTGGTATTTGGACTATCCGGGGACATACGCTGCTACTGGGACATGGGCGGGCTGTGGAGCGCCTACGGATCTGACGAAAGAGGTCTGTGCGGGCTGGGGTGCGCCTACCGACATGCCTTTAGTTTTCCAGTAAAACTAGAGGTTGATACGCTTGTGAGGTGAGTTGAGAAAATGCTCTTTGGATTAGCCGTTTGTGATACTGTACCTTGGGAGTCTTTATGGGGAGAACGGACTGCATAGTAGGGATAAAAAGGTGCATTTAAATACACATGCGTGCTGATATGGCTCAAGTGCGGACTTGAGGCCGTCTTCCGCAAATATTAGCAACGCAACCGATCAAGACTTTAGGCAGAAGTATACAGCAGAATCTGCTTCCTGAAATTTATATTACCGGAAGCAAACAGCCGGACATAGTCGCCGAGCTGTTTGCTTCCTGGTGACATTGAGAACCTATCATTGAGAGGCCCTATTTATAATGTGCACCGAAGAGATTGGGACGTTGTCGCAACATTTCTTCCTAAAGTCACGCCTCCCGCAAGCAGTCACCACCGGTTTCTTGAGGCATTGAAGGTCCGAACGACTGTGTTAAAGGTCGCTTTGCAATTATTTAAGATGTCCAGCTAGGGCCTTGTCAATGGAAAGCGCTCCGCCGCCCCTGATCATCAGCGCTATGCCGATAGCGATGACCAAGAGGTGGTACTCAAAGCCTTCGCCCTTCTGGGTTCCGAACCAGTTCATAAAAAATCCGTTCTGCCAGTGCACCATCTTTATAGCGACAATCATATTTACGGTGATCCCGAAGGCGGCCACGCGTGTTAAGAAGCCCGTGAGCAGGCCCAACGAACCCAAGCCCTCGGCCATAATAGCGAGGAACGCAAATAAGGCGGGAATACCCATATTGGTTGTAAACATATTCATCGTCTCGGAGAAGCCGAGCCCTCCATACCAGCCCAGAAGCTTCTGCATGCCATGTGGAAAGAATACGACACCCAAAAAAACTCTGAGGATAAGGGCCACCTTGTCATCCTCTGTCTGAAACAGTATCTTGATCATTAAAGCCTCCCTGTTGTCTTGTGTGACATCATGAGAATCGGAGCGTGACTACCTATGTCAATCCAAATCCCATTTTCACTGGGCCAGTTGCCAAGTCAAAACGGCATGGCACACTGCCTCCATTTACTGCGCTGTAGCTCCTACATTGATGTGACTTTTTTTTTATACTTTATCTTTCGCAACAGTTACGCACGATTTCTATAAGTATATCAATTTGGACTATGCACTGCCTTCTCTAATCCCCCAAAAGCGTCAGCAACTGGTGTTACAGTAAGCTTTAACTTCTCGATGCTGGGTTAAGATATTAACTTCTTTTTTGAAGTCTTCTTATTTTCGGCGGACTGGTTTTCTAGTGATTTTCAGGTGTCCCGCGAAATATAGCATTTTGTGCATATTGCAATCTTAACTACACACTTTTCTGACATGCCCGACAGTGAGCAGTTGTAGCCGCCCAGATGGCCATGCATAGTACGGGGCGAAAGTTGCAGGCCTGGGAAAAAACTTTCCGCAGCAACTACTTCCGGGAACCTTGCCTATGGCATTTTGCTATAATGGTGAATGTTAACAAGGATAATTGATGGAAAATCTTCAAGCGATAATGATTGACATGGTTGTCCGTAATGAAAGGTATCGCTATGACTAAGTTATACATAGACGCAGATGCCTGTCCGGTCAAGAATGAGGTATTCCGCGTTGCCCGGCGGCATCGACTGAAGGTGTATCTTGTGTCCAACTCATCGATGCGGATACCTCCTGAGGAATTCATTGAACTGATTATCGTGCATGAGGGGTTCGATGCTGCTGATGATTGGATTGCCACACACATCACTGAAACCGATATAGCGGTTACAGCAGACATTCCGCTTGCAGCGCGCTGCCTGAAAAAAGGCGCCCGAGTGCTTGATCCCAAGGGGAGGGTGTACAGCGAAGACTCTATTGGCGATGCATTGGCAAACCGGGAGTTTATGGGATTCCTGCGCGACATGGGCACCATAACCGGTGGCCCGCGGCCTTTTGAACCGAGGGATCGCTCGCGCTTTATGCAGCGGCTGGAAGAGCTCATTCATGCAATTATGCGGGGAAAGAAATGACATGACATTGAATGCTGATATGCCTGAAACGCAATCGGCTAAACCTTCAAAATCAGGTTCTCGGCTTCTTTCTATAAATTAGGCCCGAAAACCTTTTCTTTGTAGTATTTTCTTTAGGTAGCTATAATGTAGCTATAATAATGTACATATAGATTTATTTCAATATTCTCTTTACTTAAACTTGGTATATTAAGAAATGGCTAAAAATAAGCCAGTAGATCTTCGCAAAAAAGCTGAAGAGAAATTCCGGGCAAAGACAGAGGAACGGAATAATCTCTCCTCCATCGACCTCAAGCACGTGACGCAGGAACTTCAAATTCATCAGATTGAACTGGAGATGCAAAATGAAGAACTGCAGCAGGCTCAGAGGGAACTCGAAAAGTATTCAGAGAAAGCGCTCTTAAATAGCCAGCGACAAAACGAATTCCTTGGAAGTATCCTAGAACACTCTAGTCAGCCGTTCGGCGTCGGATATACAGATGGGCGTCTTGGGCTTGTTAATAAAGCTTTTGAGGAACTAACCGGTTACACCAGGGATGAACTGGGGCAAATGGACTGCGCAACAACCCTCACTCCTCCGGAATGGCGGGAGCCTGAGCGTATAAGGCTTGATGAGCTACTTCGCACTAGGCAACCAGTTAGATACGAGAAGGAGTATGTCCGGAAGGACGGTAGCCGTGTGCCCATCGAACTACTGGTCCATCTCATAACGGATTCGAGCGGCAACCCAGAGTATTTCTATTCGTTCATCACAGACATAACCGAGCGCAAGAGGGCGGAGGAGGCAATCCGCCGACAGGCTGACCTTTTATGGCTCTCCTTCGACGCTATTATCCTATGGCAACTTGACGGCACTATTGAGAGCTGGAATCGAGGCGCGGAGGAACTTTACGGCTTCGCCGAAAGCGAAGCAATAGGCCGTGTGACTCACGAGTTGCTCCAGACCATTCATCCGATTCCATGGTCCCAAATTAAATCTATTCTTATCGAACACAGAAATTGGGAAGGAGAACTTCGTCACCGGACCAAGGATGGCCGAGAAGTAATAGTATCTGCCCGGCTTCAGCTTATATATAGTGCCGACGGCATCGCTCACGTGATGGAGACCAATCGTGATATCACCGAGCGCAAGAGGGTAGAGGCAGAGATACATCGGATGGCATCTATCCTCGCTGAGACCCAATCTCTGGCCCACGTGGGTGGATGGGAACTGGACCTCATTGCGAACAAACTCTTCTGGACTGATGAAACCTATAGAATCCACGATACAACACGGTCCGATTACACTCCGACGGTTGAAACAGCTATTGCCTTCTACACTCCTGCGAGTGTGCCGGTCATTAGTGCTGCAGTCCATGATGCTATTGAGCAGGGCAAAGAGTTTTTTCTCGATCTGGAATTGATTACAGCCAAGGGCCGATTGATTTGGGTGGAGGTCTCCGGGAAGGTTATGCGTGAGGGCGGCAGGTCTGTGAGGGTATTCGGGGCTATTAAGGACATAAACGAACGCAAGACACTGGAAGAGGCTCTCAGGAAATCGAATGCAGAATTAGAGGTGCGAGTCCTGAAGAGGACTGCAGAACTATCAGTCATCAACGAAGAATTATTAGCTGAAATAGAGGAGCGCAAGCAGGTAGAAAGCAGAATTTCCAGACTGAATCAGCTGTATTCCGTGTTGAGCAAAGTGAACGAGGCAATTGTCCGCATCCGCACCCCAAAGGATCTGTACGAGAGTGTATGCCGCATCGCTGTTGAGGACGGTTTATTCAAGATGGCGTGGATTGGGTTACTAGATAGGGACACTCGATTGGTAAAGCCGGTTGCAAGCTATGGGGACAGCGATGGTTATCTAAAAGACGTTAAGATATATGCGGACGATGTGCCTGAAGGAAAAGGCCCCACAGGTCAGGCAGTTTTCAAAGGAAGGTACTCAATTTCCAGCGATATTGAGAATGACCCTCGGATGCTTCTTTGGAAAGATAAATTACTCCGCAGAGGCTTTCATTCTTCTGCAGCTTTCCCCATCCACACGAGTTCGGGGATTATTGGCGCTTTGACGGTATACGCCTCAGCGCCACAGTTCTTTACCGACGAAGAAATACGTCTGTTTCTCTCTTTGACAGGTGATGTCTCTTTTGCATTGGATACAATGTCCATCGAGGAAAAGCGGCTTAAGGCAGAGGAGGCACTCAGAAGGATCAACGAAGAACTAGAAAAGCGAGTGGCCGCTCGCACAGCAGATCTTGAGGTAGTCAATAAAGAGCTGGAAGCCTTCAGTTATTCTGTCTCTCACGATCTTCGCGCTCCCCTCCGGCATATGTCGGGTTTTGTTGAACTTCTAAAAAATAAGTTGGGGGACCAACAGGACGAAAAGATATACAAATATACGACTGCAATAGCGAAGGCATCAAAGAAGATGGGAATGCTTATTGATGATTTGCTTGGTTTTTCTAAAGTGGGACGTAGTGAATTGAAAAAGAGAAAAGTCAGCTTAAATACCCTTGTAAGGGGAGTTGTCCGAGAAATCAAGGATGAAATGAAAGGACGGGATATTGTTTGGGAAATTGATGAACTGCCTGATGTGTCCGGTGACCAATCGCTGCTCAGGATGGTGATTGTCAATCTAGTATCCAACGCTGTTAAATACACAAGTACACGTTCCAAGATTGTAATCCAGATTGGCTGCAAAGATGAGGGAACCGAAATCATCTGTTTTGTCAAAGACAACGGCGTAGGGTTTGATATGAAACATGCGGACAAACTCTTCGGTGTATTTCAACGGCTCCATACCGAGGATGAATTTGAAGGCACGGGCATCGGCCTTGCTAATGTAAAGCGTATCATATCACGCCATGGCGGAAGAGTCTGGGCCGAGGGCGCTGTGGGACAGGGCGCCACTTTTTACTTTACTCTTCCAAAAGACAAGGTAGTAAGTAATCATGTCTGAACTGAAGCGCATTCTCCTGGTCGAAGATGATCCATACGACGCAGAACTGATCATTACGGGTCTGGCTGAAAAGAATCTAGCCAATGAAGTTGTTGTTGTCCATGACGGCGAAGAAGCACTGGATTTCATCCACTACCGAGGTAAGTTTGCTGGCGGGACTGATGGTAATCCTGTCGTTGTACTGCTGGACCTGAAACTTCCCAAGATAGACGGCCTTGAAGTGCTTAAAGATATGAAGAGTGATGCGCAGCTAAAGTGCATACCGGTGGTAATGCTGACCTCATCCCGTGAAGATCGGGATATAGACGAGGCGTATCGGCTCGGGGCAAACAGCTTCGTAGTTAAACCGGTTGATTTTCATGATTTTATTGATGTTATCAAACAGATAGGAGCCTATTGGGCTGTCGTCAGCGAACCACCACCTAGCATCGTATGCAAAACAAAAGAGACGTCATAGAGTAGGGTGAGCAGGATTAAACCTGGAACCGCGCGTCCCCATCTAAAATCCACATTCAGTCGTCAATGCAGGCACTTCCACTGCTAGGATTGTAGTTAATATGCTGTTGCCGAGGGGCGCTGAGGCTACAACATTTGTCAAGCAATAGACTAGCAGGGGAGAGATGGTGCAGCTGGACGGCTCTCATCATGACTGGTCTGTGCTAATCCATTACCCGAATAGGAACGTTAGAACTTTTTTTGTAGTAGAATTGATATAACATATTCTTGTAACTTCTTTATGAAACGGATTAATCAAGAAAAATTCTGTTCCCGCAAAAATAAGTACCTCTTTGGGAGCACCGCTGCCATAATTACTAACATGGGATTGGTCGTCGGCCTTTTCCCCAGTCTGAATGCCAAGGTAACCATCATTGGCAGTATCCTTATCATTGCTGTCGCCGATAATATTTCCGATACGCTTGGTATCCATATTTATCAGGAAGCAGAGGGCTTGAGTGCTAAAGAAGTATGGCTTTCCTCATTCACAAATTTTATTTCAAGATTCATCGTTTCTTTGATATTTATCCTTTTTGTTCTGGCCTTACCACTCAAGACGGCGGTTGTTTGTTGTTTGATCCTCGGTTTGTTTATTATCTCATTCACCAGCTATTATATCGCTGTGCACAAGGGTAACAATCCTTACCTTGCTGTGCTGGAACATATTGTAGTAGCTGTCATTGTAATCATCTTGAGCAAGGTATTGGGCAATTTCGTCACCAGTCAATTTTAATGGCTGGTGGATAGAGGGTTTCAATGGCAGGAATGGCTGGACCTTTGCCGGGCAGGAAGGAGAAAGCAGAGATGCCGGGGATGCGGAAGCCATTTATAGTATTCTGGAGAAGGAAGTAATCCCTCTCTATTATAAAGTTGATGATTATGGTATTCCTCGCGATTAGGTTACTATCATGAAAGAAGCAATGAAAAGCACAGGTCCGGTGTTCAGCGCAAGGGAAATGGTAGAAGAATATGCAAGAAAGTTTTATCAGGAGGCATTGGAATCTGTTTAGAAATCTTGATAAGCGCAGACGGGGTGAAAAATAACTTTGGATAATGGACCTCTACCCCACAAAAAGTTTCACCCGCGTTTGGAAACGAGCCCAATACTGGAGGTTAATTGCACCTCCGCAAAACCTACTGATCACAAAGAATGCTTATAATCGTTAGAAACTTTTGAATCGCCTTCTCGACTGCTGCCCATAGTGGTCGGCTGACCTTGCCGTCAATGATTGAGAAGATGGGTGCAAGTCCGCAACAGCGCGTTTGCCCTGATATTGCCGCCCGTGTTGCCGTACCCTCCTGTTGATGCTATCCTTTACATAATTATGTACAAAAAAATACTTATGGCCGTCAATGAGTTTACCAATTCCGAGGTTGCCGCACGCTATGCCCTAGCCCTCGCAAAAGCATGTCGGTCAAGGCTCTTCCTCGTATTCGCGGCTGAAGAGGTAATAGGCCAGAACGCTTTCCGTCATGCGGAAGGGGCTCTCTTGAGGCTCTTTGCCGCAGCAAAGGGAATGGGGATCGAGGTAGAGAGCAGTACCGTAAAGGGCGCCCCTTTCAAGACCATCAGTGGTGTGGTGAGAGAGCACGGCATCGACCTCGTTTTTACGGCCACAAGGAGAGAGGACTTACAGAAGAGATTATTCCTGAGGACTGATGCACGGGAATTCATGATAAAACTTCCATGTTCCGTGGCCATGGTGCGGGTGGTCGAGATGGGAAGGACACACCCGCGGAATATTCTCGTGCCCCTGAAGGGCCATTTATCACAGGTAGAGGAGAGAGCTTACTTTACTGCAAAACTTGCGCAGGGGTTCAACGCGCGTGCCACCATATTGGACCTTCCCGGCCCTATAAGCGGGTTATTCCAAAGCTGGGAGCAGGAGAGAGATTCCGGACCGGAGAAGGATACGACAAAGGGTGTGGAGGATTTCATATCCCACCTGGAACAATACAAGATACAGCACGAAAGAAGGACCGTTCGAGGTAGTGTTGCACGCTCCATCACCACAGAAGCCGCCTTCAGGAAGAACGACCTCATCATCATGGCTGCGAGCGAGCGGGGGCTGTTCGAGAGCCTCCTGAGCGGTAACGCGGTAGAGGACGTGCTCAGGGAGACACCCTGCAATCTGATAGTATTCAGACCCGGAAGAAAGCGTCTATGAGCTGGGACAACAAGGCGCAGGTCCTGGTCGCTGCAACAGCCATGGGCATCCAGAGCCTTTCAAAAGAAGAAACACTGAAGTTTCTCAATACGTCGGACAAAGGCCTCTTCGCAGAGGAAGCGGAACGCCGGCTGCACGAATATGGACAGAACGAAATACGCGCGGTAAAGGGGATGCCCCTCTGGCGAAAACTTGTCGCACAATTTACTCATTTCCTCGCACTTCTGCTCTGGATTGCGGCTGGTCTCAGTTTCCTCTCGGAGTACCTGCATCACGGAGAAGGAATGCTCTCCTTAGGCATTGCTATCGTTGTGGTCATTATCATCAACGCGCTATTCACCTTTGTCCAGGAGTATCGTGCCGATAAGGCGGTGGAAGCGCTGAAGAAGCTCATGCCCTTTAAAGTAAAGGTAATGAGGGACGGCATTCTCAATGAGGTCCTCTCGGGGGATGTCTGCCCCGGCGATCTGATGCTCCTGAGCGAAGGCGACAAAGTCCCTGCCGATGCGCGGCTTATTGCTGTTAACCGCCTGGCGGTAAATAATGCGCCTCTCACCGGCGAGGCAGAGTCAAAGCCAATGACTTGCCACCCCTGTGACGGTGATCTAATGGAGAGTCCCAATATTGTTTTTGCGGGCACTCTTGTCGTAAGCGGTTCGGGCAGGGCCGTGGTCTTTGCCACAGGGATGGCCACGGAGTTCGGCAAAATCGCCCACCTAACGAGTGGCGTTGAGCAGGGGCTGAGTTCCCTCCAAAAGGAGATACTATCGGTGACGCGGATCATCGCAATCATCGCCATCACCACGGGCATATTTTTCTTCGGTGTGGGGACTTTTACCGGACGGAGCTTCTGGCATAATCTCCTCTTTGCCATCGGCATTACCATAGCCAATGTGCCCGAAGGTCTCCTGCCCACTGTTACCCTTGCGCTGGCAATGGGGAGCCAGAGGATGGTGCGGAAGAAGGCGCTCATCAAGACCCTCACCTCGGTGGAGACCCTGGGGTCGGTGACCGTCATCTGTACTGACAAGACAGGTACTCTCACCCGGAACATTATGGAAGTTAGTGACATATGGATGGATGGCGCGGATGCGGAATCGCGCCTCATGAAGGCCGCATGGTGCTGCACTAATGCAGTGTATGCGGGAGGCAGTTACAAGGGAGACCCCACAGAGACTGCCCTGCTAAGGAAAGCGCGGGAAGTATACGGCGATCTCACTGCTGAACTAGTCTCCGATATCCCCTTCGATTCCGTGCGGAAAAGAATGACCACAGTGAACAGGATTAATGGAGAGGTCTTTGTTTTCACCAAAGGAGCAGTAGAGACGGTATTGCCTTTATGCAGCCGCCTGCTCTCCGGGGGCACTGAAAAGTCCGTTGATGACAGCAGCAAGGCATCGCTCATGCAGGCTTACCAGAGCCTGATGGACAGGGGTCTTCGCGTCATCGCCTTTGCCTATAAAAAAGAAGACGTTTCCGAAAAAGAGGAATCCCTTGTGGAATCCAATCTTGTTTTTACAGGGCTTATGGGGCTCGAAGATCCTCCCCGTCCTGAAGTCCCAGAGGCGCTGAAGAAATGCGGGGACGCGGGAATCAAGGTCATAATGATCACCGGAGACGCTGGACGCACAGCAATGGCCATTGCGCGGCAGATTGGCCTGGTGGGAGAAAATCCCCGCTTAATAGAAGGGCCTGAGCTGAACGGTATTAACGACGATGAACTGAAGAAGGCCCTTGCCGAAGAAATTGTCTTTGCTCGTATGACCCCTGACCATAAGATGCGGATTGTGTCGGTCCTGAAGGATGAAGGAGAGCGGGTGGCGGTGACAGGTGATGGGGTGAATGACGCGCCGGCATTGAAAAAGGCGGATATCGGGATTGCCATGGGTCTGAGCGGCACAGATGTGGCAAAGGAGGCTGCCGACATGGTTCTTCTTGATGATAACTTCGCCACTATCGTGAATGCGGTTGAGGAAGGCAGGGCCATCTTTGAAAATATCAAAAAGTTTATCACCTATATTTTCTCTCATGGGACATCGGAGGCTCTACCTTATATAATGTTCGCACTTTTCAGGATTCCACTCCCCCTCACTGTCATGCAGATACTCGCCATAGACCTCGGCACAGATACACTCCCCGCCCTTGCACTCGGCGCGGAACGGCCGGAGGCGAGCAGCATGAAACAGCCGCCCCGCCGCAAAGGCGGTCTGATAGACAGAGCGCTTCTTTTCAGGGGATATATCTTTCTGGGGCTTATAAGCGCCGTAAGCGTCCTCTTTGTCTATTTCTTCACGCTGTACCGCGGCGGCTGGCAATGGGGCGTGGTTTTACCACAAGGGCATTTGCTGCAGCGGCAGGCGTCTTCCGCCGTTTTTCTGGGCATTGTAATCATGCAGATAGGGAACGTGTTCTCGTGCAGGTCGGCCACGGAGCCGGGGCTCGGTCAAGGGATATTTTCCAACAGGCTGATCAATATCGGAATCGTGGTGGAAGTCCTGTTGGCAACCTTTATCATATACCATCCTCTGGGAAACAGTATTTTCGGCACTGCGCCGCTGGAATCAGCCATATGGCTTATACTCTTTCCGCTCTCCGCCCTTCTGCATATTGCTGATAACATGAGAAAGCGTTTTGTTAGAAAGCGATTGCACGCTTTGTGAGATTATTGAACCTTTCAAGGTTGATTCTGTCAAAGTGGAGCCGTGGGGGTCGCTTTGGCAAGGACTTTGTGGTCCGCCGACTTCATGCCCGCGTTAACGATTGCTGCTTATATGCCTTACATACCACCAGGTATCAACGCTGCGACCTGGTATATTTTCCATAATGAATAAGTAATATTAGCACATACAAATATAGTTAATATTATATCAAAAAAGGCAATGCTAAACTTCAGTGTACCCTCTCTGAACTGCTCAACACAATGACAAGAACAAATGCAAAACATGGATGAATTTTATTAGTTGAATCTATGTGGGCAAGCAAGATAAGGCACGTCAATGTATCAACTAAAGATTAACTGAAGTTTTCTTCTTGACTTCGTCTTTTCCCCCGGTTAAGATTTATGAAAAAAGTCAGTGGCTGTCTGAATTCTATTTTTGACTCGGCAGGCAGGCAGTTGAGAAAGGACCCGTGATGAAACCAGGCACATGTCTGTGTATGTTTGTTTTTGCTCTTGTGTTGACTGGGATATGTTCCGCTGAGGACAAGATGTGGTGCCCCGACACGATCGAAGTTGACCAGAAGGCAGTACCTCCATCGTCCGAGTGGAGCGTATCATACAGCTCCTTACCCTACCAGCTTGAGATGGTGACCTTTTTTAGTGGCCTTCCTCAGGGGAATGCATCCCTTGTATATGACGAAAAGTCGAAGATCAAGGGTGGATGGGTTGGTACATGGAACTTCCCCAGAGATTCCGGTGGCTATTGGATACGATGTTCATACGTAGGAACTCGGGCAGAACTGTCCAGGCGCCTCCCGGATTCGGTGAGCGCCTGCCGGGTTACCTACGATGAAGACTCGCGTTTTCCATCAGGGTTGCCGGGTATACGAAAGATTGAGTGCCGATAGATGTCCACTTTCCATAGCAGGCTCATCCCGGTATTTCTACTACTCTTGGCCTTGCTTGGCCAAGCTGATGGCAGACCTGCTGGTGAGTATAAATTTGAAAGCCCTTCTGTGCTATTCCTTGGCACAAACACACCTAATACGGCACACCCGCAGTCGCGCCCTGTTCGATACGAAATACTTCCCCGCGATGCTGCTCTGACTATCCTTTCCTCTCCCGATCATGACTGGAATTCTCCTGATGTTATGTCATATGGAGCTAACAAAGAAAAAGAACGCGCTCTTATAACCGGAGAAAAACAGCACGTTCGTCGATCTGGGAAGCGTCTCGCTATAACTCCTGCATCAGCTTCGCCGATTACATTCACTAATTGGTCCGACCCAGGAGGTCCTCAAAGTGAAGGGGATGGTGCAAAGTACTTCTACGCTGGGCGCTTCAGCCGTTTCAAATATTATAGGGTCGAAGATCGACTTGAGCATGACTCGCCCGGATCGTACCTTATCAACCCGAGGAGCGGCAAGATGGCTTATGTACACCATGGAGACGATATCGCTGCGCTGTCGCCCGATAATGTTCATCTGCTCGTCTTTAACCCGCTGAATTTACAACAGCATCGTACATTGATAGTCACTACTTTTTCTGCCGATGGGCCCACTGTTGAACTTCGTTGTGTCTTTAATAAGAGCAACAGCTATGACGTAACCATGAGCTTTAAGGGGTGGCGCAATACCAGCTCATTTGATATTGTTTTCAACTTTAAAGAGTCTTCTGTTGAGCCCATTCCGGTTCATATTGAGCTGGCACATGAAACGTATACCGTGGCGGTTCCAGACCGTCTACGTCTTGAGAATGAGATTGGCTTTATGTGTGGCCAGTGATGGCCCTGCACTCTTATATATGCGTATACTGAAGGCGAATTTCACCTGCAAAGTAAAATTCCCCAAAATACCTCCTTCATGCTTGGTTGTGGTATTGTATGGTTGTCTGGGTTTTTGGGTTGACGATATTTGATGGAGATATAATCATGCAGGAAAATAAGAAGCATAACCAATTTGTCTCTCAGCTAATACGATATTGTTCACGGCTGCGTCAATTAGGCCAGACTTTTTTAGAAGAGCCAAAATTGACGCGCCACCTACTTAACCTCATTCCAGCATTCGTGAATGGTTCAGTTTATTCCAGAGACTGGAACAGCGATAGTACAGACACATGTCAAAATAGCGTTAAGTCTAGCCATGGAAAATCCATAGAATCTACAAACCCATTGAAACTTTATATTGATTCTCACAAGGAAGGGAAAGGAGTTCATAAAAGCTCTAATTATTTCGATATTTATCATACGCATTTTGATGTTTTTAGGGGACGTGATGTTCACGTGCTAGAGATTGGTGTACATAGCGGTGGAAGTCTTGAAATGTGGCATGACTATTTTGGATCGAAGTGTCACGTATATGGCATTGACGTTCACCCAGCCTGTAAAGCACATGAAGATGATAGGACGAAGATATTCATAGGAGATCAAGGGGACCGCGCTTTTTGGAAAGATTTTAAGGATAAAGTTCCTACCATAGATATAGTTATTGATGATGGAGGACACTTGCCTGAACAGCAAGTTGTAACTCTTGAAGAAATGCTGCCACATATTCGTCCAGGAGGTGTTTATCTTTGCGAAGATATACTTTCAGACCATTTTACTGCGTTTCTATTTGGACTAATGAATGCTCTTAACGTAATCAATAGAAATGAAGATTCCACAGCTTCAAAAGCAACGCATTTTCAAAGTTCAATTAATTCAGTGCATTTATATCCGTTTGTAGCGGTTATTCAAAAGAATGATAGACACATCAATGAGTTTTCATCAGTGCGGGGTGGCACAGAGTGGCTGCCTTATTGACTAACTCTAAATTATAAAATGGTTATGCTATCAGATGGGATAGACAAGCTGGGACAAGTGGTTACCCTGGCCACAGCGAAGGGTATGCCGACTATGGTCGCTGCAGGCGGGCAATACTTAAGCCATCTTTTGGAATCACTGTATTTAGCAAAAGCGATTACAAACACTGGGGATTAATAAATTCCAATGCTGTGGTTATTATAAAGAAATAAATTGAATGTTTAATTTCTTAAAAAAGCTGAAACGCAGAGAAACAACGGCTTCCGATCAATGGTGTCGGATCGTGATGGAAGACGCGACTAAGAGACTAGTCGAAAAAATAGATCATTCCCAAATGAGCATTCTCGAAATATCAGGCGTGAAGTGGAAGGATTTCAATTTCAAATCCTATAAAACGCTTTGTTATCCCGAGATCGATATTTGCAAGGATAAGCTGGATGAAACGTTTGATCTTATTATTGCAGAGCAAGTGTTTGAACATCTGATTTATCCTCATCGTGCAGCAAAAAATGTTTATTCAATGCTTAATGCTGGAGGATATTTTCTTATAACGACCCCGTTTCTTATCCTATACCATCCGGCACCAGAGGATTGTACGCGCTGGACTGAGACTGGCTTGAAATATTTCTTGGAAGAGGCCGGTTTCCCGGCGGAACACATACAAACCGGTTCATGGGGTAACAAAAGTTGCGCAATTGCAAATCTGGATTCATGGATTGTATATGATCAGCGTAAACATTCTCTTGAGAACGATGCTCGTTTCCCGATGGTTGTTTGGGCCTTAGCTAAAAAATAATGCGAATCACATAGTAGATAATAGGCATTTTTGCGATGGGGAATTTTATAAATTTCCTAATTGTTGGGTGGGGTCATTTGCAATGTTTTTTATCGCTTTAATAAGATTCTATATGCTCAATGAGTAAAACATCTATAAAACCTAGTAAAGGTGCCTACAAAGCGGCTATTACAGGTCGAGTAGGCCGGTGGAATCGCACCACCAGCCCCTCACAGATTCCGTACGTGAACCTCTCGATTCATACGGCTCGTGTCAATCATCAAGTTGAGTCTTTGCAGTCTCAACCATACACATTGAGCGATAGTTCCTCCTGGTCACCCAGTTGACTGGTACTCTTTGTGGATTGACCCATCCCCTTCCCTCCACGGCTTATTATCACCGCTTCATCGGTACTATTGGACGGTCCGACCCCTTCACCTGCATCGATACTTTCCCCCTTCGTTTGCACTTATAGGGTTTTCTCTTAGCATCAGATGAAGAGTTCCCGCGTTCCACACAGGAGCCTAGATCAGCTTCATGCCGCCTCTATGCCGGACGCCGTTCAGGCAGTAAACAGGTATCTCCTGAACTAATCCTGATGCAAAGTAAGAACATCAGTTTTGACGTCGTCCTTTTCCTTTCGACACCTCATCAGCGGTTCGCTTACGCTCATCTCTCTGATCCATCCCTGACACGATCTAGTCGTGCCTTTTCCTTTAACGCTCACCACCGGAGCCTTTCGACTACAGCAGCTTAAGGTGGGTTGAAGCCTGCTCCTGCAAGCCGGCTTCGAGGGGCCAACCCTCATCTTCCTGTGCAGCCTCGTGGCGCACTTACTTCGGGAAATCACCAAATTCCTGGTACGGGTAAAATCGATGACTTTCTTGCAGGCAATATTTCCAGGAGGAGAGCGTCGGTCTAGCAGGAAGAAATATTGCGCAAACGACCCGATCTCTTCGGTCAAAAATATAAGCAGAACGCGAGTGGTTTTCTTTGCAACAGTCGATCTTACTATTCGCAAAATAGCTTATTCTGTCTTCGGCCAGCCGAAATATCCAGTTGTTCAATTCATGCTGAACTGGTATATACTTGAATAGCTCTAATATTACGCTATCGAGGAAACTGAAATGAAAAAAGAGCCGAATCGCTCGGACGGAAAAGCACGAGATATCATCGGTCACATTCACTTCCGGAAAAACCTACTAGGAGTTCAAGTAAAGATCAGTAGCCTATCTATTTGTTCCAAAAGGACCATATGAGATCACCCGACGATCTTACAAAGGAGCAGTTAATACGGGACCTGACGAAGTTGCGTTCACGAATCAGTGAGATGGAACAGTCAGAAGAGGACAAAAAGAAGTACCAGGAGGAGCTCAGTAGAACAAAGGCTATGTTCGAAGGCCTCTTCGAATTTGCCCCTGATGGTATCATAGTCGTAGATAGTAGCGGCCAGATTGTTCGGGCCAATAAACAGGCTGAGAGATTGTTCGGATATTCTACTAATGAATTGACTAATGCCGATCATGATATCCTTCTGCCGGACAGATTCAGGAAAAAACACAAGAAACATCGCCGGACTTATATGACTGATCCTCATGTCCGACCGATGGGCACGGGGCTGGAACTTTACGGCAGAAAGAAGGATGGAAGCGAATTCTCAGTGGATATCGCCCTTGGACCTCTGAAAGCCAAGGAAGAGATGTTCGTGATTGCAGTCATACGCGATGTTTCCGAACGTAAAAAAGCTGAGGAATCCCTCAGAAGAGCTCATGACGAATTAGACCTGAAAGTTATGAGGAGGACGGCTGAGCTATCGGTAACCAATGAGGAACTGCTTGCTGAAATAGAGGAGAGGAAACGGACTGAAACGCAGTTGGAGGGATACCGGAGGCAGTTGGAGGAACAAGTAGCTGAGCGTACCACCGACTTGATTGCTGCAAACAAAGAGCTTGAAGCTTTCAGCTACTCAGTATCTCATGATCTTCGTGCACCCTTACGGCATATGTCAGGATTTGTAGAACGACTGCAAAAACAAATAGCTGACCATCCTGACGAGAAAACTCATCAGTACATGGCTTCAATAATCAAGGTCTCAAAAAAGATGGATAAACTTATCCAGGATCTACTCGCCCTTTCGCACGTCGGGAGTAAAGAGATGCAGAAAAGAAAAGTAAATTTGAATGCCCTGGTAAGCGAGATTGTTCAGGAATTTAATGAAGAACTCAAGGAAGGGCAGATTAGATGGAAAATCGATAAATTGCCTGATGTACTCGGAGACGAGTCATTATTGAGACTTGCGATTTTCAATCTGTTCTCCAATGCTGTCAAGTTCACACGTACGCGTCTGCAGGCTGAAATAAAGATGGGATGCACTGATGAGGATGATAAAATCAGCTGCTCAATCTCGGATAATGGAGTAGGATTTGATATGAAATATGCGGATAGGATCTTCGGCGTATTCCAGCGTCTTCATACCCAAGATGAATTTGAAGGCACAGGCATTGGCCTTGCCAATGTGCAGCGCATTATTGCCCGCCATGGCGGAAAGGTCTGGGCTGAAGGTGCCGTGGGGCAGGGAGCGACATTTTACTTTAGCCTTCCAAAGATATAGTAGATATTAGGGCACGTGCGGGAACTGAATTATATATTGTCGGTCGACGCCGATCCTACAATATACTAGCTTTAAATAATAGGCGTCGTTTGAAGCTTATTAGTTTGCCCGGAAGAAGCAAACAGACTTTCCGATTAGAAAGTCTATCTATGGTAATTTTACAACAGTAAACCAAAAGTCCTGAACGCTTCTGACGATCCTTGTGAATTCCTTCAGGCCGATGGGCTTGGTAATCCAGCAGTTGGCGCCCCATTCATAGCACTTTTTTATGTCCAACGCATTATTTGATGTAGTGAGGATACATACAGGAATGCTTCTGAGATTTTCGTCATTCTTAATCTCCTGCAGTACTTCTCTCCCGTCCTTCCTGGGAAGGTTCAGATCGAGTATAACTAGGTCGGGCCTGAGGGCATCACCGTAAGGAGCTTCCCGTTTGAGGAATTGCATTGCTTTAACACCATCGTCAACGACAGTCAAGTTTACCAGCACCTTCGAATCTTTTAGAGCCTCACTTGTCAATTCGACATCTGCAGGGTCATCCTCAACGAGGAGAACTTCTACGCTCTTCATGCGTGGTGGCATAATTCTTATACCTCATTCCTTGTTTATCGGTAAATTAAACATTTAAAGTTGTATGCAAGTAAGACAATGACACACCGCGAAGGAACATCGCGCTCCTCCTCCCAAAAGAGTGCTATGTAAATAATTCTATCAAGATTATGTGACGTCGGAAAATCGAGTCTTTTGGCAGAGATTATTTTCAGGGCATTGTAGTCAAACATCAGGTGTAATAGATAACCTTCCCTGCGCGTCCTCAACCAAGACGCTTCTCAAAAACCTTACGGAAGTGGAACCCGTAGATCGAGAGAGTAACGGCCTGTGGAATGAGGCGCGGACGAGTAAATATAGTCCACAGCAGAAGCCTCCAATAATGGAACCTCTCTTTTCCTATGATCCCCAATATTATGATAGACTTTATGAACGCGGCGATGTAGTTGAAACGGAAATGAAACAAATTATTCTGAGGAGGAATGTATTCCCTCAGGAATGTCCTGACTCTTTCATAGTAGTGCCTTGGCGAATACAGGGTGCCGAGGACCTTTTTGTAGCCGTTGATTAGCAGGTCATAGTCCATTCTCGGAATGAAATTAGTCGAGAAATCCGTATTGTTTCCCGAGGTCTCTTTCAACAGCCGTCGCTCTTTTTTGAGTCTCTGGTAAAGCTGCGTGCCCGGAAGTGCGACTAGAATGCCGACCATGGCCGTGACGACCCCGCTTTTCTGGATGAAGTTAATCTGGGTGTCAAAAATCGTAAGGGGGTCGTTGTCGAAACCGAGTATGAATCCTCCTTGCACCTCTAGGCCGCACTTCTGGATATTCCTGACGCTGGCGAGGAGATCGCGGTTCTTGTTCTGGAATTTGCTGCATTCCGCGAGGCTCTGTTCATGCGGGGTCTCAATACCGATGAAGACGACATCAAATCCTGCCCTGACCATCATTTCCATGAGGTCTTTATGATCGGACAGTTCTATGGATGCTTGCGTATTAAAAGAGAAGGGATGCTTTCTCATTTTCGTCCATTCGATGATGGCAGGGAGGATCTCCTCTTTTAGCTTTTTCTTGTTCCCGATAAAATTATCATCAACAAAGAAGACCTGACCCCTGAACCCTGACGCGTACACACTCTCGAGTTCCCTGATGATTTGGTCCTTGTCCTTGGTGCGTGGTGCATGTCCGCAGAGCAAGGTAATGTCGCAGAACTCACAGTTGAAGGGGCAGCCCCTGGAATACTGGATATTGATTGAGGCATAGTGTTTCAGATTAATAAGCTCCCACAGCGGAATCGGCGTCTTACGTATGTCTGCCCACTGATCAGTGGTATAGAAATGCTCTGCATCTCCCTTGCGGAAATCTTCTAGGAAACGGGGGAGGGTGATTTCGGCCTCGTTCAATACCAGATAATCTACATCCCCGAACCCCTCGTATTCGGTCGTAAACAGAGAACCTCCTGCGACAACCCTTACGCCAGCCGCCTTGCATCTCGCAATCACTTCTTTTACCGACTGCTTCTGGACAGACATCGCGCTCAACAAGACGAGATCGGCCCACCTGAGGTTGTCGTCATTCAGGCATTCCACATTCATGTCGACTAGTCTTTTCTCCCAATCTTCAGGAAGCATCGTTGCTATAGTCAACAATCCGAGGGGTGGACTGCTTGCCTTTCGGTGAATGAATTTCAGGGCATACCTGAAACTCCAGAAGGTATCAGGGAATTCAGGATAAATGAGGAGTGCTTTCATGAAATATCCCTCGTCATTTTACTTTATTACATAAACTGCAGTAAGGATCACTGTGCAGGTACCCTATTGCTGGAAGTAATTCAGAACCTTTGCCCCAATCTGGCGGTTAGTCATCTTGTCGACTATCCAGCCAGCTTGGTAAAATTATACTATCAATTAGTGTCATGCCCAAATCAAAGTAAGCAGGGAATTACTAATGAGGTCATTAGTAAAGCCACGTACTTTACCCTCTTCTAAAGAGAGGGAGCCAGGATATTCTGGGGCTTTACTTATGGTCTTCTTAGTAAGTGTCAAAACTATAGGCCTGTAGGGGATTTCCTTACATGAAAAACAGCTAAAATCTGATAGAACCTGTATCTCTAAGATCTTATAATATAATTAATCCTAACCCTCCCTTGCAGGCTGCGGTTCTCAGCAGAATCGCAGCCTGTTTGTTTTTTTGTGCCAATCTGTTATCCATCTATTGCTGTCGAAAGTAGCAAGACATAACTTACTTTCTGTCAATTTATGTCTTTGGAATCGAATATAGCCGATCGCTGCGCTTCTGAAACCGGTAAATATTTTCAACCCTCTTTGTAATTTGCTGAAAAAAAGATACCATTAAATAAAAAACGGCTGAGTGCGATGTTGGCACTGTAGCTGCCGGAAAGGAGGTCACTATGATTTGGACGATCTTTGTAATACTTCTGGTTCTCTGGTTGTTGGGATTAGTGAGCAGTTACACGATGGGCGGATTCATCCACATTTTGCTCGTTATTGCAATTATTGTGCTGGTGGTTGGTTTTTTTCAGAGGCGATGACCTTCTCTCAAAGAAGGTTGGGTTACATATTGACGTTGCAATCGGATGATCGCACATCAATTTAATTTTTAAAGATGGACAATCAGAAGTGTCCCAACGTTTAATGACGGATTGAGTTTAACATATTGAAATAACATATGGAATTGATAATGGAGCACGAAAACGACTTGAAAAGAAGTTTGGGCATCCGTCATTCTCGTGGTAACAAACACGAGGAGCGTACCCATGTATACAGGCAAGCTGATTTTCTCTCAGGTCGTCGAACACATACCACTACCAGCCTTTCATCGGAGCGTCAACCGTTATCGTGGGAATTACAAGATCAAAGACTTCACTTGTCTGGATCAGTATCTATGCATGGCCTTTGCGCAACTGACCTATCGGGAAAGTCTGAGAGATATCGAATCGTGCCTTCGATCTCAAAGAAGCAAACTCTATCACATGGGCATTCGTGGCAATGTATCCAGAAACACCTTGGCCAACGCCAACAAGGTAAGGGACTGGCGCATCTATGCCGACTTCGCTCATTGCCTGATTCAGAAAGCCCGTGCACTTTATTTGGACGAAGACTTCGGCGTGCAACTGGATCAGACGGTATACGCACTGGATGCAACGACTATCGACCTGTGTCTATCAGTATTCCCATGGGCGCATTTTCGTCAGACAAAGGCTGCAGTCAAGCTCCATACGCTACTGGATCTTCGCGGCAACATCCCAACGTTCATTCATATAAGCGATGGCAAGATGCACGAAGTAAATATTCTGGATTGTCTTGTTATAGAGCCAGGAGCATTCTACATAATGGACCGAGGATATCTGGATTTTGCCAGACTGTATATGTTGCATTTGAGCAGGGCGTTCTTCGTCACCCGAGGCAAATCCAATTTCAAATTTCGCAGACAGTATTCCCATCCTGTAGATCGGACAACGGGGCTTATCTGCGATCAAAGCGGTACGCTAACCGGATTCTATTCGGCCTCTCACTATCCGGAGAAAATTCGCAAGATCAAATATCACGACGCCGAATTGGACAAGACTCTGGTATTTCTTACCAACAATTTCACGCTTCCAGCAATGACGATAGCTCAACTATATCGATGCCGGTGGCAGGTGGAACTCTTTTTCAAGTGGATCAAACAGAACCTCAGAATCAAGAGTTTCTACGGAACAAGCGACAATGCAGTCAAAACTCAGGTTTGGATCGCCGTATCGATATATGTTCTGGTGGCGATCATAAAGAAACGTCTCAAATTACAGGCAAGTCTCTATACGATTCTACAGATATTGAGCGTGACCATGTTTGAGAGAACACCTTTAATACAGATACTTACAGATACACAGATCGGCGATAACGACACGTTGTCCGAGAACCAGTTGATATTGTTCGATTAACGTTGGGACGCTTCTGATGGACAATATGAGAAGAATGCTTCCGTTAATTCTTGCCACGATTATGCTGATCGAATGCTGTAGCTGTTTCTGGGAGGTTGATCACGAGGGACATGGGGAGCATCATCGAGGCGAGCACGGAGAACATGAGGGTCGACGCTAAGGAGACACGACCCGATTGCCTGACGGTACATGGGTAAAAATATACATCATGAAGGGAGGTAACTATGAAAAAAGCGGAATTGACATTACCGCAAATCGCCCTTATAGCTGGCACACGCGGATTGCTCGGAGCAGGAGCCGGTCTGTTATTGGCGGATAAACTTAATGATGATCAGAGAAGGGCTATAGGGTGGACTCTGTTACTCATCGGAGCGATTAGCACAATCCCCTTGGCCATAGAGGTGATGAGCAAGAGACAATAGTGTTGACTGTTTTACAGCTTATTTTTTAACGGACAAAGGGAAAGAGTATTGGGATAGGTTGAATCATTACTTTATTTAATTGCAATGCGGGCTTTTTCCGATAATCTGCACAAAAATATCATCAAATGCTTTGGAGGTTATAATCTCCTCTGGCAACTCCTAGCACTTCAGAAGTACCCTATCCGTTAAATGAGCACTAAAAACTGCCAATCATTTTCTCAGTTCCATCTTCATGTTCGAGAATAGGTGATGATATCCTTTTGAAATTCTTCGATGACTGTATCGGCCAGAGACGGACGAATCTTCGGCAGAATCTTAAGAAATGTATCTGTAGTCACCTGGTAATCCTGCTTTATGCCATATTCCTGTTCAAAAGCAAATTGCGCTACCTGCTGAAACAGATATTCTACATCTGCGGGTGTAAACCCGGATGTCTTCTTCACAATGAGATTCAGGTCTATGTTGCCGGTATTAAGCCTGGACAGGTAATGCTGAAGGATGGTCTTCCGCCCTTCCTCGTCCAAGCCACCAACCGGGATAATGCAATCAAACCTGCCGGGACGAAGCAGCGCGGCATCCAACTGTCTGATATAGTTGGTTGCACAAACTAGCAGCACCTTGTTTCCCTGATTTTTGAGCAGGGGAACTTGCTTGAGAAATTCATTGGTAATTGATTTGTCAATTCTGCTGGCTTCATCCCGATTGCTGGCAATCTCTTCAAACTCGTCAATAAAGATGACCGCATCTTCCAGATTTCGAGCCTTTTCCATTACAGCGTGTAAATTAGCACCGATCTTCTCCAAGCCGTCCACCATCAACATACTAGGCAGGATCTCAATGTACCACCAGGACAGGACGCCCGCTATTGCCTTCACAAAATGGGTCTTCCCCGTGCCCGGGGGGCCAAAGAAAATGATCGTCTTCGGCGGAGTGACGCCGTGCTTTCTGGCGAGATCCTCCTCCACGAGTGGGAGGATAATTCTCCGCTGGACCAGTTGCTTTGGCGGCTGGGAGTCGGAAATGGTATCCCACACTTCTCTGCTGATTGTCTGAGCGCCCATCTCAGCTAGTATATCCCTTCTCTTATAGTCCATATATTCCTTGAGGGCTTGCTCCATGTTTTCGAGAAAGTCGGTGCACGCAGTTCTTAATCCAACATCTCGATGGAGTTTTTCAGACATGAGCCATTTATGCTGTAATATCTTGGGCCATAAGTCAGCGGCTATGTCGGGATCGAATTTCGTGCCGCTGATCTCAAATATCTTACTTACACATATCTCTGGTGATGGCATTTCCTGTTCATTGTTGGTCATGATTTACCTTCGCTGCAATTGAATTTGAACAGTTCCATAATTTCATTATAGCCCATTTCTGGTCCTGAACAGTACTTTTGTTATACAGATATATATCAGTGCAATAAAGACCAAGACTAAGGATGGGGATATTCGTGAGCACAGGCTAATCATCGGGATAGAAAAGCCTCCGATAGGGGAATATGCTGTCCGTCATGGATACTTGTTGGCAGAGAAGACGTTCGATTATACTAGCAGACAATGTTGAAGCAAGTATATCGATACACAAAATATCTTCTAATCTCGATATGTTGCGGAATCGCCGTCTACTTTGTCATAGCAACACTGGAAAACATTAGCGAGGAAAAAAGATTAAAAGAGAAAATAGAGCTGGAAATCGAGCAGGCAGCAGCATCCTTTAAGAAATCCTATCCAATAGCAACTTCCGGTCAGACAATAATCTTTTTGAAAGACTTTATTAATTCTCCTGTAATGAACGACCGGCTCACCGCTGTTGATTCAAGCGAAAGTTATAAGATTGACAAGAGCAAAGAGGAATATTTGTTTGCATTTTCTGAAGCAGGCAAGAATATCGACATTTATATCAAGAAGTCATTTATTATGGAAGAGGTTTATTATCCTGATATACCTGAAATTCTTGTAGGCCTCATCTCAACCTTCACGATCTTCATTGTCATCCTCTCCTACTCTGAAAATAAAAGACAAATTGAGGAGAGAAGTGCTGAACTCAGAAAGGCCCTCAAAGAGAGTGAATCTTTGGCCCTCCTCGGGCGCATGACTGCTACACTTGCGCATGAACTTAAAACTCCGATATCCACAATACATAACCTTGTGCATGCCCTGCCTTCTCGTGCATCGGATACCGGATTCATTGATCGTTTCACAACTTTAGTCAATAATGAAATAAGTCGCACCCAGCAACTTATCGAAAACCTTATATTTTACGGGAAAGAACTCAAGGTAAAGAAAAGCGCATGGATACCTCTGCAGCATTTCATGAAGGACGTGGCACGCAGGGTCGGCATCGATTGCAGTGTCGATACTCCTGCGGAAATTTCAGGTGATGAATTTTACCTCAGCTTATTATTCGAAAATCTCATGAGGAACAGTTTACAGGCGAGTGCCACAAGCATTTCCCTTAGAATAAATATGCCATCCAAAGACTCTCCGGCTGTCGATATTCTGCTTGAAGACAACGGGAGCGGTTTTTCCCCTGACCATGATACAAGAGAATTATTAAACCCTTTCGTTACTCAGAGATCGAAAGGGTCTGGCCTTGGATTGTATCTTGCACAGAAAATTGCCAAAGCGCATGGCGGCACCATGTCTTTATACAACTTGCCTGAAGGAGCATGCGTTAGAATAGCATTACCCCCTGAGAGGGTGAGATTTACTCAGAGAGATATCCATAGAGCAGATTAAATGGAAGCCTGTTAGCCTTAAATCACAGTTCCTCAGATGAAAGCCAAAGGTTCCCTTATAAATATTTATAGAATTAGCCAGCAGAAAAAATCGATTGGCCATAAGTGTACAGGAACAGTAAAAAGAAGGGATGGAGACATTCGAGAATCCATCCCTCATAAAAGGATTACTTCAATCCAAGGTCCTTTGCAGCTGCAGTCAGTTGATCGTCTTTCTTGAAGCTATTCATCATAGGGCTTTTCGATTCCTTCGCCGCTTTGATAAAATCATTCGTAGTCTTGAATTTCTTTAAAAGAGTGGTCTTAGAAGGAGCCGGCTTGTCACCATCTTTGTGGCAACCCTTGCATGAGTCCCATCCTGCAGCTAGGGAAAAGGATGTTGCGCAGAAGATCATAGCAAGAACGAGCGCTGATTCTTTCAGAAATTTCATTTCTCTCACCTCCTTTCGATGAATCTATCCATGAATCAGTAATTGAACAAGAATCTTTCAATTATTGTTCTAATATAACATAAATCAGTATATGTTGGCGCGGCATTCCATTACTTTTGATGGCAATTTGGGATTGTCACGTTTGCATGGTTCCTCCGAAAGCCTTCACTGTTAGAGACTTGGAGTTTACGCCAAGTGAAGTAGTCAATGTGTTGCGACGGATAAAGGAGGTGGTTTAGGAATTGAAAGATATGGCGCTACAAGGTTCTCAGGAAGAAACTATGTACCTTGAATCAGGAATCCAAACTAAGTAAAATTAGTATAACTAAAATTCAAATCAAGGAGGAATTAGGATGAAAAGAATTATCGCAGTAGTTGTTGTTGCAATGCTTCTTGTCGGCGGAACAGTCGGCATTTGTGCGGCTGACGAGCCACATATGAGGGCCGCTCTCGAACGTCTAAGGGAAGCAAGGGAACAATTGGAGAAAGCTGAACCCAATAAGGGAGGGCACAGGGAAAAAGCGATTGAACTCATCGATCGCGCTATGGAACAGGTAAAAGGAGGTATTGAGTTCGGCGAGCACCATGAACACCATGAGAGATATTAGGAGATCTTCATGAAAATCAAACCAATCCTGGCCTTTGTCATCAGCTTACTATTAATTGGGTTAATGGCAGGATGCGCTGGCCCTCAGGTTGTTCGTCAACCTCGCATGGAAGCTGCTATGGAAGATTTAAGAGCGGCAAGGGAGGAGTTGCAAAGGGCTGAACCTAATAAGGGAGGGCACAGGGAAAGAGCGATTGAACTCATCAATCACGCTATTGAACAGGTAAGAGCAGGCATAGAGGCCGGCGAAAGAAACGTTAGATATTGAAGCTAAAAAAGAGGAGGCTCCTGTATGGGCCTCCTCCATAACTTCTGGGTCGGAAAGCAGATAAATAGGGACAAATATCCCGGAGAAATCTGAAGTTTTACACGTATTGCCGAAAAAATCCCTAATTTTAAGGGTGACCAAGTTAGAGTTAACCACAAGATTATCAACTAAGGAGAGTTACCCATGAAAGTTATTGCATTTAATGGTAGTCCGCGAAAGCACTGGAACACAGCCATGCTGCTTGAAAAGGCCTTGGAAGGTGCAAAATCTCAGGGAGCAAAAACAAAACTTATACACCTCTATGACCTCAACTACAAAGGATGTATAAGCTGTTTTGCCTGCAAGGAAAAGGGCGGAAAGAGTTATGGCAAATGCGCTGTTGCTGACGACCTGAAGCCTATTTTCAAGAAAATTGAGGACGCTGATACTCTCATTTTTGGCTCTCCTATTTATTTGGGAAGTGTTACAGGTGAGATGCGCTCATTTTTGGAGAGGCTCGTATTCCAATATCTGACATATACGGACCCGCCCGGCTCGCTTTTTAACCAGCAGATAAAAACGGGGTTCATCTATACAATGGGTGTTACTGAAGAAATCATGAACCAGTTAGGCTACAGTCAGTTCATGAATTTGATTTCAATGTTCCTGACAAGGACGTTTGGGTATTCAGAGTCACTGTGCTGCTTTGATACTTTGCAGTTTAAGGATTACTCCAAATATGTTGCTCCTCGATTTGACCCTGAGAGTAAGGCTAAGAGGCGTAAGGAAGTGTTTCCTCATGATTGTCATAAAGCATTTGAGATGGGGCAAAGACTAGTAAAAGGATGAGGATTTATACTCACCTCATTTTAGGGGATAGACAGATCAGAATGACTATTCTGGAAATATGATTACATAAGATTCTGAAATAGAGAGAGCGCTTTGTCATAGCCTTAACGTTGTGAAAGAGAATCTTCGACAAGGACAATAGCTGCAAGGCTATAATCATATCAACATCTCGTGGTATCACTACTGATAGTATGGGTTACTAATACCAGGGAGGGAGAATGTTTGTCATGCTGGTGAATTATGTCAAAGCATTGGCTGACATCGATGCGAACCTGGAGGCCCATCGGCGTTTTCTTGATGAAGGTTATGCTGCGGGCTACTTGCTGGCTTCCGGACCGCGGGTGCCCCGAACGGGCGGTATCCTTTTGGCGCAAGCTCCGAGTATTGATGAGCTTAAGGCTTATCTGAGCCGTGATCCCTTCAATAAAGCTGGGGTTGCTCAATATGAGGTGTTGGAATTTAATCCTATGAAAAGCGATCCGCGGTTTAGTGCTATTTTAAAATACTGAGTCAGGCTCACGATAGTAGCCTAATATACTGTGTGTGGTCACAGTACGGAGTTGAGGTCAATTTGCTCAGCATGCGGGTATCCCGACAAGAGCAATCGGCCTTCCCGAGCTGCAGTTCCCTGCCGGGCTTATGGCTACCAAGCGAATGCGGATACAAATGCGGCAAGGAATATGCTAGGGGCGGGACTTGACCTGTTAGTCTGTGCAGATACAGGGCTTTAAGAATTCTCGATGAAGCAGGAACTAGGGTCTTCAACCGCAAGTTGAGTTGGGCATCTTTGGCATTTATGCCAGGGATGATCTCAAGTGGTGTTTAGTAAGTCTTGCCTATTCACAGTTGGCCAAGCAACAAAAGTGGCGTAACCTTTGCAACCTAGTGCGCTTTCAGCCTGATATCATATCAATAACACTGATGTTCAAATAAGCATCTTTTCGTCCCGCTCCTTAAAAACTTCTTTAGCCACGAAAATGGCATTGAGTGCAGCGGGAAAGCCAGCGTAAACTGCCATCTGGATAATAACCTCTACTATCTCTTCACGCGAACATCCGACGTTCAATGCCCCATTAATATGCACTTTCAGCTGTGGGGCTGCATTACCTAAGGCCGCAAGCGCAGCTACTACAGCAAATTCCCGCGACTTCAAGTCGAGGCCAGGGCGGCTGTAAACATCACCAAACGCAAATTCGATTATATAGCGAGCCAGATCCGGCGCTATGTCCTTCATGCTTTCTATCACCTTTTCACCGGCCTCACCATCGATTTCCTTTAGCTTCTCAAGGCCCCGTGAATATCTATCATGCTCCATGATGACATTCTTTTTTTCGAATCGACTATTTGTCTTCGCAAGATGTATCCACTCGACTGTTTTCATTACCTTGCTGAAACGCATCTCTTGCGTTACGAGTGAACTCCTGTGTAGCTCTTCGTCGTTAACAGTGCCGGCATTATTTGTGAAGGCAAGAGTGCCGGTGGCGTCAGATAAAAATTCCACCGCAAAGCCAAGATGAAAGGCCTGTCTCGCAGTGGTATCGCAGCAAATCTGCGTCATATATCCGCTTATCACGATGGTATCGATGTTTCTTTCCCTAAGCCACTTTTCGAGAATAGTCCCGGTGAAGCTTCCAGGGAGGTTCTTCTCAAGCAGTAGATCGAAGGGCCGCTTTCTAATCTCAGAATGAAGCTGCCATTCAGCACTCCCTTTTCTGAAGACTTGAGACTCCGTGGCATTTGATGTGTGCTGGACGACGATGACTGGGACGCCGTGCTCGATGGCGGCATCCGTTACCCTGAGTATGTTTACCAGACTATTGTTTGGATATGTGATAGGCAGCTTTCCTGTGAAATACTCATTCTGAACATCGATAACCAACAAAGCCCGTTTCATAGCATCACCTCTCTTTGAATTCTAAGGAATATTTTATCATGAGACTGATAATATGCCTAAATTGGCAGAGAATGTAGTGCACAATAGAATCTTTCTCAGCAGGCGAATCATCCACGACGTCTCCACTTAAAAAAAGTAACTCTTAACATCGGTTTTGACAACTTCATATCATGATAAGTGAATGCACATGAGTAGTCGCAAAGAAACATTCACCTGACCTCCATATGGGTGCAAGTCCTCGCCATGCTCAGCGGCTCTTTTGGATTTCCATGAAATGATTAGTTTTGCTATAATCCAGTAGTCCCTATTATCCAAGTGCGGGAGGAGTATGATTTTCCGGGGAAAAAAGAGTGAAGAGTCCGCTAGAAAGGGATTTGCTTTCTGGCAGCAGGATACTGCTGAATTGCTTAAAGCTCTCGAGACAACCTCCGCTGGTCTATCAAGCACTGAAGCTGCCCTTCGTCTTGCCCGATTCGGACCCAACGTGTTACATCCGGCAAAAAAGCGAATGCTGGTTCTGCAATTTCTGGCCAAGTTCGGCAACCCACTTGTCCTTATCCTCCTCGTAGCAAGCACCGTCCTGGCTCTTACTGGGGATGTGACGAGTTTCATTATCATCTCCGTTATCGTCCTTATAAGCGTCACTCTGGACTTTATTCAGGAACATAAGGCTGGTCAGGCGGCCGAACGCCTGAGTCAGTCTGTGGCTGTACGTGTGCAGGTGTTGCGAGATGGCAAGATGCATGAGATACCTCTGGCTGAACTGGTACCCGGAGATATCGCGCTCCTTGCCGCTGGCGACCTCATTCCTGGTGACGGCTATCTGATGGAGGCAAAGGACTTTTTTGTTAACCAGGCCCTTTTGACCGGCGAACCATACCCCGTCGAAAAGATCCCCGGTGCGTTACCTGGGGAACCTGAGATCCTCTCTGCTGGAAATACCGTGCTCCTGGGGACCTCGGTAATCACAGGTACTGCAAAGGTTCTGGTTTGCAACACTGGAGCAAATACGGCTTTGAGTGATATTGCCGACTCGCTCATAGCCAAGGCCCCGCCCACTGCCTTTGAACAGGGGACTCGTCACTTCGGGATACTAATTATGCGTCTTACTATTCTCATGGTCTTCTTTGTTCTTCTCGTGAGTGCTATCTTCCATAGGCCCTGGCTCGAATCCTTTCTCTTTGCGGTAGCTCTTGCTGTGGGTCTGACTCCTGAACTTCTCCCAATGGTGGTTTCTGTGACGCTTGCGCGTGGCGCCCAGCGTATGGCTAATAAAAAGGTGATTGTCAAACGGTTGCCCGCTATCCAGAACCTGGGTAGCATGGATATCCTCTGCACCGACAAAACAGGCACCCTCACAGAAGCGCATATTCGCCTGGAACGGCATTTAGACAGCTCTGGACGGGAATGTAAACGTGTCCTGGAACTCGCATACTTGAACAGCTTTTTTGAAACAGGTCTCAAAAGCCCCATGGATAACGCTATCCTTGAGCATGTTGAAGTCGATGTGAAGGCATGGCACAAAATCGATGAGGTGCCTTTTGACTTTGAGCGTCGCCGGGTGTCGGTACTTGTTGATAATGGAGAGACAAGACTCCTTGTGGTTAAGGGTGCGCCTGAAGACATCCTGCGCCTTTCGACCAAGTATGAGGGAGACAGTGATTCTGATCTTCGTCCCTTGGACGAAACAGCAAAGGCGCCTATTCAGGCCCTGTTTGAAAGCTTGGGACGGGAAGGGTTCCGGGTGCTCGGTGTTGCGTGTCGGAATGTAGGGCCGGATCATCCTCACGCAATCGTGAGCGATGAAACGGAACTCGTTTTCGCTGGTTTCGCAGCTTTTCTTGATCCACCAAAAGAAAGCGCCAAAGAGGCTCTGGCCAAGCTTGCCGCAAGTAATGTCTCTGTCAAGATCGTCACAGGTGACAATGAACTGGTTACCCAGCAAATCTGCAGCCAGCTGAATTTAACGGTTACCGGGGTCCTTACCGGGACAGACATCCAGTTCATGGACGATGATTCCTTGGCCGCGCAGGCAGAGAAAGTTAACCTCTTCTGCCGTGTCAACCCAGCCCAGAAAAACCGGGTCATTCTGGCGTTAAAAAAACGAGGGCATGCTGTTGGATATCTCGGCGACGGCATTAATGACGCGCCGTCTTTGCATTCGGCTGACGTAGGTATTTCTGTGGATAGCGCGGCCGATGTTGCGAAAGTTGCGGCGGACATGATTCTGATGGAACAAGACCTGGGTGTTCTCTATGAAGGTGTAATTGAGGGACGTCGAACCTTCAGCAATGTCATGAAATACATCATGATGGGAACCAGTTCCAATTTTGGGAATATGTTCAGCATGGCTGCAGGCTCTGTGTTTCTGCCCTTTATTCCGATGCTCCCGTCTCAGATATTACTCAACAATATGCTTTATGATTTTTCGGAAGTTCCAATCCCTCTGGACAGCGTCGATGAGGAAGAGCTGATCCACCCACGGAAGTGGGACATAGGCTTTGTGCGCAAGTTCATGCTGGCGGTAGGTCCTGTCAGTTCCATTTTCGATCTCCTCACTTTTTTTGTAATGCTAAAAATATTTAATGCCGGTGAGGCCCTCTTTCATACGGGCTGGTTCGTAGAGTCCCTGGCAACCCAAGTGCTCGTGATCTTTATAATTCGTACACATAAAAACCCTTTTAAAAGCCGTCCCAATCCATGGCTGACAGCCTCCTCCCTCACGGTAGTGGCACTTGCCGTTATTCTTCCCTTCACGCCATTGGCTGGGTACCTCGGATTCGAACCGCTCCCGCCCCTATTTTTCCTTGTTCTGACAGGGATGGTGGTGCTATATTTGTTGATTGTCCAACGCGTGAAACATTGGTTTTTCCGCCATTATGTTTCGAAGTGAAGATGATACAACGCATGCACTCATCTGTTATCAACACTTCTTTCCTCCGCATCTCTGATATGCTGCTATAAGAACGAAGAGGATAAATAGACATTCACTTTTTCGGGCACACCTAAAAGTGTTTCTTTGTAGTTAAGTATGCACTCTCGTTTAATTATGCTCTGTCTCATCATATGCCTACAAAACTAGTATTTCTTATCGAATCAAATACCTTGCCGGCTTTTGACGATGTTTCGCTGTAATTGAAATAAACATCTTTAATCTGTCTCAATTTGTTTACTTGATAAGAAACCATAATCATTTGCGATCTTTGGATGCTATCAAGCGAAAAAATAGTTAATTGTCGATGGATAACTTCACAGGCCACTTGGCAAGCATTAAAAAATAGTATAATAAGGGGATAAGACAAGGAGCAGTTATGAGCTATGTTGACCCCCATCTCCTTAAGGATGAAATAGTTATTTATCGCACACAGCTGCATTGGAAGGTTTTCATTATTCCAGTTGCATTCACGGTCATAGTTTTAGCTGTTTTCGCGCTTATTGTAGCCAAGGCGGGATATAAACACCTTGAACTGCTTTTGCTCCTTCCCGCTGTTTTCTTCGTTTTGAGAGCATATATTACTCAAAGATCATCAGAATTCGCAGTAACGAATAAGAGGGTGATCATGAAATCAGGCGTGGTCCAGACTCGTTCCTTGGAGATCCTATTGAACAAAGTCGAAGCGTTAGCGGTAAATCAAACTCTCCTCGGTAAAATGATGAATTATGGAGATATCATAATAACAGGAAGTGGCGGTACGAAAGAATTATATAAGGGGATAGAAGATCCGCTTGCATTTAGAAAAGCAGTGCAAGAAGCGACGCCAGTATAGATTTGCAAATGGCTTCTAGCAATGGCAGGACTCCTAAAATGCGGTTGAACCTATTTGATCTGACAAAAGCGCAAGTTCAGGTCTTGCTTTTCCTTTTTAAGCTCACCTAGAAAATTGGAAATAGCACAAACCCTGACTACTAGATCATTGACCATGATGATGACTGTTCATGTGTTGTTGTCGGACCCCCACGAAGAAAATGCACTAACTCGCTGTGCAAATAAGTATGGCATCATTTCTGGGAGGTTCCCCATGTAGCATATTCAGGGGGGGCAATGCGATGATCTCGAAAAAAGAAGTTGTGTTCTTGTTTGATGTCGATAACACGCTACTCGACAATGACCGAGTAATAAGCGATCTTGGGCGCCATATCGAACGTGAGTTTGGGGCCCAAAGCAGGGACCGGTACTTTGTCATCCTCGAGGAGTTGCGCGCCGAGTTGGGCTATGCGGACTACTTGGGGTCCTTGCAGCGTTATCGGCTTGAGGAAGGGTGCGACCCGCGACTGCTGTTGATTTCTTCATTCCTGGTGGATTATCCATTTGCCAACAGATTGTACCCTGGCTCTCTAAAAGCTCTTGAGTACGTGGGCAAGTGGGGGACGACGGTTATCCTGTCCGATGGCGACGTGGTCTTCCAGCCGCGCAAAATACAACTGTCAGGGCTGTGGGATGCGGTCGGCGGCCGTGTCCTGATCTACATCCATAAAGAGCAGATGCTAGCGGATGTCGAGTTGCGCTATCCTGCCCGCCATTACATCATGGTTGACGATAAGCTGCGCATTCTCACCGCGATGAAAAAAATATGGGGGGACAAGCTTACGACGGTTTTTCCACGACAAGGGCGATATGCGCTCGATCCCGAAAATATGGCCGCTTATCCGCCTGCTGATATAACTATTGAGCACATCGGGGACTTGCTCAATTACAAGTTGGCCGCGTTTCTTATGCATAAGTGAGCCGCGAGCATAATGCCCGGTGGGGATCTGTGAATAAAAAGAGATAGCCTCCCAATATACGCTTTTCTGCCGTTCGATCTTTCGAGGTTGATTCCCTTAACTCTCCATCTATAGTTCTTACGATCACAACTTAACATAAGTTCTCGCAACCGGCCAAGAAATTGATTCCATTCATTAGGAAGGTGAATAGATTTCATATAAGATCACGTGATCCAGCGTATTCCGGAGAACAACTCGATACGAAGATCACAAATGTTGCCTGTGTTGACACTGACCGGCTTCTTATTGACTGTGCAGGTTATATAGAGTATTTGCATAGTAAGCTCCTCGGAGGCCAGACGTGTGATTTTGAAGTCTATGATTTCACAGATGGGGGAGAGCCAGCCTGTAAAAACTAAACAAGCACTATCATAAAGCCGGGCTGACTGTCTTGCCGACATTTGGGGTTACCATGCAAACAGAACCAAGAAAATACTTGAAGCTGGAGATGTTGAAGCAACTTTGCACAGCAAGGAACATCGGTGACGACCGCCTCCAGAATCAGGGCCAAGGATATGTTGTCCTTGATTCTTTTACCCATGATAGCCCTGAACACCGGTTTCGCTGGTTCAGAAGGGGCATTGAGACAGGAGATCTTGCACAGTGTAGCACCTTTAAGGCAGCCAGTCTTTATTTTTTGCACTTTAGCTGAAGCCCCGCGTGCAGACTTAATATTTCCCAGAGCGATGTAAGGGCAGGGTGAGCAAAACAGCATATTGAGAGATGAAATTTCTCTCAGAAATGAGTATGGCTATTTTACGAAGTGCCACCGACTACGTCATATCGAAGCAAGAAATACGTTACTTAACCAGATAAGAGCAATGCTCCGGAAGCTTTCCTCTCTAAAGGTCTGTAGTTTACTCCCGATAATAATACATAGACGTTTCCACAATAAAAAAATATTCTTTTGGGGGGGGTGAACATGACTATCAAAAAAAGAATATTAGAAGAAAAGAAAATAACTAACATTCGTCAGTCCTGCGTCAAAAAAGAGCGACGCGAAATGCCGCGCTGCGAGCCTCAGAAAAATCAAACTAAAGCGAAGTTCGCCTACAGCGGGCATAAGTATGCTCCCGGCATTCTAGAGTCGTCGCTTGGTGGATGTAGAATAACGACTGAAGCCCAACTTAAGGTCGGAGATGTCATTAAGTTCCAATCGCCGTCTGCAACAAGAGGGCGTGTAGTCTGGAGTCGGAAGGGTTTTTACGGAATCGAGTTCATTGATTAGGCTGCGATATCGAAACTGAAGCGTCAATTCAGCTTGACCAGAAGCGGGCAATTCGGATTGGGAGAAAGTAGCCTAAATAAATGTTCGGGGCTATAAAGATTTGTGTTGTAAATCCGCTCACTTTGGTCTTTGCTCTTTTATGCTCTTGCAACAATAATACTTCCTAACGTCAATATTCTTAAAACTGTTAACCTTCTGCTGACTTCAACTGTAAATAGATCCTGCCGGCTCTGGGCTTTGCCACGCTTTCTTCCAATACTTAAACAGGTATTAATTAAAGTATCAGCTTCGCCCAAACCGTGAGGAAGTAATTCTATTTGCCCTATCGGCCCATTTGCGAAAGGTATCAGCAGGAGTTAAGAGATTTGCGCCAAAATCACCAACTATCATTAATGCTCTATACATATAGCACTTCTCGTAAGCATACGCTTTCTCGATGATATGAGCTGGATCGTCTTTAGCGCACTGATAATTTGGTGTTTTCATTTTTTATCCTTGTCTAGTTTTTATATGCAAACTGATGCTACAGTGTTATAGTAATCGCATTCCGGCATTTATCTACTCTAATTTTTTTTGCAATAACCGTGCCATCACTATTTTCCCCTTACATGACATTAATCCACCGTCTTGGTGCAGACTTTACGCTAAATCCAATTGGTGAAATAACTAGCTGCCTTTGGTGATTTGGCGGAAAAGTGTTGACGCTTACTGAAATAAGCCACGATTAGATGAAATCTCTCACATGTCAGTCTGCAAGACCTATCCATATGAGCAAAATTCGACAAATATGTGTTGTTTGTGATCAAAGAAGTCTTTGCTAATGAATAAATATACCGAGACTCAAGCTGCCCACGCGGGAACCTTGTTACTGAGCGAAGTGCTCCATTTAATCTTTGCTGGTGCAGCTTTATGATAAACGTAGTTGTCTGGGCAACAAACATCCTGAGAGAGTTTCACGAAGCATTTACTTCCTAGTGTTCACACTGCCGAGGTTGATCGAGTTTGTCCGGCGTTTTCACAATTGTCATCGATTTAGTTTCTGCGCTCATTATTTTATTTATATGGAGCATTGGCCAGATAGTTATGGCAGAGTTATTGCAAATATTATATCAGGTGATGACGCCCAGAGCAGTTGGATTTATATTACAATCGAAGAGCAGCTTTTATAAGGTAAGACAAGGATGAGAAATTATACTCTTAACATATTGAAAATGGGCCGGCATGGCCAAGAAAATATTTTGTCTCTTCAGGGACAAGCTAATACATTTGTTCCATAATTATGAGTGAGATTCTAATGATATTAAATTTATTTATCGGAATTATTATCATGCTGCTCCATTTCGCCTATCAATGGCGCATTTTCATAGAGCATCTTCCTCAGGAATATTGATATTCCAAATTTATCTTGATTGTGATATGTTATTTACTGATAATGGCACTCAGCACATTTCTCAAGTCCGAATGTATAATTGGCTTAATAATATTCTTGACACTTCCAATTACAATACGAGTCATTGACGCTTTGTTTTTGAAAGATGAAATAAAGCATGAATTAATATGGGAGCACAATAGATGAATAGACTGGAAGTTTTCAGACTATGAAGAGCGACAGTAGGCTTAAGTGCATGCCTGTGGTAATCCTGACATCTTCTTATGAGGGTCGAGACATAGGGAGCAGTATCGGCTGGCAAGCCCTATTGTAATTCAGTCGGCCGATTTCTATGAGTTCGGGCATTATCAAACTCATAAGGGCCTATGGGGCTATCGTCAGCGAACCTGCGGTAAGAAACGTATGCAAAACAAAAAGGCTTTATAAGATGAGAAGCTTTAAGATGAATTCGCCTTTGCGGATTCTACACCTCGAAGACGACCCTCTTGACGCCGAACTCGTGAAAGCGATTCTTGACGCAGAGGGCATCACAACGGACATCTTCCGTGTAGAAGGCCGCGATGAATTTATCACTGCGATCGATCAGGGCCGATTTGACATAATATTTGTCGATCGTGCCTTACCGGGCTTTGATGGAATCGACGCACTCGCCATTGCAAAAGAAAAATGTCCCGACATACCTTTTATTTTCATTTCAGGGACAATTGGTGAAGAATTAGCTATTGAAACACTCAAGAGAGGTGCGACGGATTATGTCTTGAAAAGCGGCAGTCAAAGGCTGGTACCTTCGGTGCGCAGAGCTTTAAAAGAGGCGGCGGAGCATACGGAGCGTCGAAAGACACTAGAAGCGCTGAGGATAGCCCACTCGGACTTGATTCAGGCTAACATTGAATTGAAAGATGAAATTGCTCATCGACAACAAGCAGAAAAGGAGCTTGTCAAAGTAGATCGTGCATTAAGGACGCTTAGCAGAAGTAATGCTGCAATCGTTCATGCTACTGACGAACAAACTTTCGCCAATGAAATATGTCGGATAGTCGTAGAGGAAGGAAAGTATCTGATGGCATGGATCGGCTATCCACAGGATAATGAGGAAAAGAGAGTGTTGCCATACGCATATGCGGGCCACGAGGACAGCTATCTCAGCGCCATAAAAGTGACCTGGGAAGATAATCAATGGGGCCGGGGCCCGACTGGGACAGCGATAAGAACGGGTAACATGTGTGTTCAGAACAACAGGTTAGATAATCCGTTTATGGCACCATGGCGTGAAGAAGCAATCAGGAGGGGATTTGCTTCTGCAATCGGTCTGCCTCTTTTGAATGGTAAAAAATGCTTTGGATCGCTCACAATTTATGCTTCGCAAGCTGACGTCTTCATTGCGGAAGAGTGCATTTTGCTTAAAGAACTTGCCGACAATGTAGCATTTGCAATCACGTCTCTGAGGATGCGCGAAAAAAACAGGCTCTCAGAGGAAGAAATAAGAGTGTCTCATGAGCGATTACATGACCTTACCGCACATCTGCAATCTATAAGAGAGGAAGAAAGAACCCTAATTGCTCGTGAGATACACGATGAGCTTGGACAGATGCTGACAGCGCTGAAGTTTAATTTATCAAGGACCACACGGGAATCAATGGATTCCGCTGCTGTATTCGGGGAAGAGCTGAAGAAGGATATTGCGACGATCGATACGATTATTCAATCAGTGAAAAAAATCTGCATGGAATTAAGACCAAGCATTCTGGATCATTTCGGGTTAGGTTCTGCAATCAAGTGGCAGGCACAGGAATTTAATAGAAGCTCGGGCATTGAATGCCCAGTGGCTTTAGATCCTGAGAATATTAGTGTCAGTTCTGATATGGCAATCGCATTGTTTCGGATATTTCAGGAATCATTGACAAATGTGCTGCGGCATGCAAATGCGACGAAGGTTAGGGTGACGTTAACTGAACGAGACGACAGTATCATACTTGAGATTTCTGATAATGGTATCGGAATTACTGAGGAACAAATCTCCAAAGCTAATTCTTTTGGTATTCTGGGGATCCGCGAGCGCGTGCACATTTGGAAAGGTGAAGTGCATATAACTGGAAGTCAAAATAAAGGGACTATTCTGACAGTCCTCATTCCAAAGATGCCTTGAACACTAATCATGTCTGCAGTCCTTGTAACGGAACTCTTGACTTGCTATTATTATCAGCCTATACGAAAGGAAGAAACTGAATGTTTTAGACCTGCCTTTTAACAAGATCCTATTGATAAAGAAGTCGGATGTCCCCGACACGATTCTTATGCTTGAAGACCGTGTAATATATCAGAATTATTTAGGCACTATGCATGCATCTGCTCAATATGCACTGGCTGAAGCCTCAAGCGGGAAGATCCTGGAAAGAAACTTTGGTGACTGGAACGGAGCTTATTTCCCAGTGGTGAGGAGGGTTGAAGTCAAGTATAGAAACCCAGCAAAGGGAAGACTATTTTCAACAGGCTTTATTGAAGCAGACAGAGCCATGAAGGCGAAGAAAGAACTCTCGGAAAAGGGATCGGCCCTTGTGGACGTCATGGTAAAGATCGTGGATGAAGGGAAGAACGTCACCTTTGAAAGCACATTCACATGGTTGCTTGCGAAACCCCAAAAGTAAAAAATCAGGGGCAGATAGGAAAAAGTTGAAATCTGCGTTGACAGATGTTGTAAAGGCAACTCTTGACTATTGCAACAACCGCTCACGCTGTTGTCATGTTTCTTCAGAAATAAAAGGTCGGAGAGACTCTCTGGCACTGTTCATTACTTGGCGGAGTGTTGAAACGACCCCCGATTGTCTGTTTTAACAATCAGTGTATTCAGGATCCGCTCCTTCGGGAGTTACTGTGAAAATCGGAGTATAATATGAGACAAACCGGGAGGGCAGTGCCGATGGAGAAATATGCATGGGTAGAAGAATTTCCAGGGTCGGTTATTGTCTGCGATCCTGACGGGATAATACTTGAGATGAATGAAAAAGCAGTAACCGTATTTCAAAAAAGGGGAGGTAGACAACTCTTGGGTTCCAATTTACTGGACTGCCACCCCGAACCCGCCCGATTAAAGCTTAAACAACTAATGGAAGAGCGGGGCACGAATATTTACACTATCGAAAAAAAAGGAGTCAAGAAACTGATTTATCAAACCCCTTGGCATGTGAATGATGAATATCGCGGTTTTGTGGAGATAGTGATCGAGATTCCTGCATCAATGCCTCACTTTATTCGAGAGGCAAATACCTCTGCCTGATTATCGATACTTCGAACCTCTGAGCAAGACTGTTGAATTCCGAAAATAATTGTTAAATCAGGATTCTCGGGTACTCACAATCTAGCCAGCGGCCTACACGGCGAAGACGCTTCGTTACTTCCCGATACTAATCGAAATTTGACGAGGCAGAATCTGCTGCTAACTATCTGCCTAATAGTTTATTCCCGAGGAAACTGTTATGGAATGCCAGATATTTGCACGGATGTCGTCAGGACGCGCAAGGACAACAAAATCATCCAAGCTTATGGTCCATGATTTCTCTGACCTTCTTCAGCAAAGTATTTGGACTAACTGGTTTCTGAAGAAAATTTACACTCGTGTCAAGAATCCCCTTCTTCTGTGTAATATCCTTTGAATAACCACTCAGGAAGAGTACTTTCGTTCCAGGGTTGAACTTCTTTATCTCTTCAAACACCTCGATGCCGCTCCTCTTGGGTATTACTACGTCTGTAATCAGAAGATCAATGCTCTTTTTGTATTCATCAAAGCGAACTAACGCGTCATCGCCATCAATAGCTTCAATCACGGTATATCCATACTTCTCAAGCAATGTAACAGCAAGTTTCCTTAGTGCCCGGTCATCTTCAACTACGAGAATTGTTTCCGTGCCACCTACCGGTGACTTAATCTCTACATCGTTGCTTTGTTCAACTTTGACGAGGACTTCTGGCAAATATATTCTGAATGTGGTTCCTTTCCCCACTTCACTATATACGTTGATAAAACCATCATTTTGCTTAACAACCCCATATACCATTGCCAAGCCAAGTCCTGTTCCTCTACCCATATCCTTAGTAGTGAAAAAAGGCTCAAATATCCTTGCCTTAGTCATTTCATCCAGGCCTACGCCGGTATCTTCTACCGATATGATTATATACTTGCCAATCTTCCCATACCCGTGGACCTCGACAAATGTCGCGTCCATATCCATTTTTTGTGTGCTTATCGTTAATATGCCTCCAGTTGACATGGCATCTCGGGCATTGGTTACAAGATTCATCAGTACTTGTTCAATTTGTAAACGGTCCACTACTACAGTGCTATCCTCTACACTCAAGTCGAGTTTAAGTTCAATATCCTCTCTAATGAGTTTTGTTAAGACTGGAGCTACATTTCTTATAATCTGGTTGATTCTGCACGGCTGAGGATTTATGATTTGTTTTCTGCTAAATGCCAGTAAATTCTGAGTCAGCACAGCTGCCCTTTCCGAAGAGTCGAGTATCTGCTCTATATAGGTTCGAAGTGGACTGTCCTCTTGAATCTGCATAAGGACAAGATGTCCGTAACCAATGATTGCTGAGAGTATGTTATTGAAGTCGTGTGCAATGCCCCCGGCAAGTTGCCCCACCGCCTCCATCTTTTGGGCCTGCATAATTTGATGCTCAAGGGTTTTCTCTAGAGTCACATCCCGCATAATCCCGCGGTAATTGACAACTCTTCCTTTTTCGTCGCGGACGGCTGTAGCCGTTATCTTGACCGTTATCTTTTGACCATTTGCTTTTTTTAACTCCACTTCAAAATCCTTAACATATCCATGTCGGTCTATCGATTGCTGAAAAAGAAAACGGTCTTCAGTATTTACATATAAGTCAGTGGCAATATCAATCTTTGTTAGTTCCTCCAGGGATGAATATCCAAGCCATTCAAGGCCGGCAGGATTAATATCGGCAAACTCTCCCTTCGGAGTACTTATGAATATGACATCCTTGGTGTCTTCGAATATGCTGCGATATTTTTCTTCAGACGATCTGAGACACTCCTCCGCCTTTTTCCTTTCGGTGATGTCTTCACTCAGTGCGATGAAGTTACTGATGCCTCCAAGTTTATCGCGTACAGCGGCAACGCTGTTGCGGACCCATACTGGATCTCCAGATTTTGTTATGAATCTTTTTTCTATAATGAAGCTGTCTGTCATGCCAGACAACAGCTCTCGAATTTGCTCCATACATGCTGGGAAATCCTCGGGATGAGTAATTGACTCAAGGCTCATTGAAAGTAGTTCCTGCTCTGTATAGCCGGTGATATCACAAAAAGCCTTATTCACTTGTATGAAATTTACTTTCTCATCGCTCAATGCTTGGCCAACAGCAGCTTGAGCAAAAGCCATGCGGAATCGCATGTCACTGTTTTGCAGGGCGTCTTCCATTCGTTTGTACTCGGTAATGTCGATCATCAAACCGAGCAATCTCTGTCCTTTTCCTTCTCCGCTTGGAATGATGCGAACGATGTCGCGTAGCCATACTACTCGACCATCCGCTGCCAAAGCTCGATACTCAAACCTGTGGTCTCTTCCTTCATTGATTGCAGCTCGGCAAAAGGCTACAGCTTGCTCGCGATCATCGGGATGAATATGGTCAACCCAGAAATTGGGTTCTTTCAACCACTGTTCGATAGGATACCCCAGGATAGCTTTAGCTCTCGCACTCACAAAGGAGAATTGCAACGTCGTCGGGTCAGCTTCCCATATGATAGCGTCGAGTCCATGAATCAATAGACGACAGCGTTCTTCGCCATCAGGGTTTTTTTCTTCCAACTGTCTGCGCTCGACCATTTTCTTCACCAGTACTTCAACGTCGTTGTTAAGGTCTCTTAGTTTTCCTATTTCTTCGATGAAATATCAAAAATGGTACTCGCACCTGATACCGGAATGTTCACCGTCACGGTGGTGCCGTTTTGTTCTTCTCCATTGATCGAAATCGTCCCGCCGAGGGAATAAAGACGTTCGCACATTCCTAGAATCCCAAAAGAATGGCGTTTTGACATTTGCCTTTCAGTAATTCCCACGCCATTGTCATGTATCTTGAAAATGATCTTGCCATTTTTCTCTTTAAGGCTAGCTTCAACCTTTGTTGCTTGTGAATGCTTGAGCACATTTGTTAACACCTCCTGAAAGACCCTGAAAAGTGCGATAGCGATATCCATGTCAACGGTAAATACATCGGACGGCATCGCAATCTGGCATTCCACTCCGCTGCTCTTTTGGAATTCCTCACACTGCCACTCAATAGCCGCCCCGATACCGAGATGGTCTAATAGCGGCGGCCTCAGTTCTGTGCAAATCTGTTTAACAGTCCCTATAGTCGAAGAGACAAGGCCTATTGCCACATTCAACTCTTCGGCAATCGCTTTGTTCCCTGGAGTGGTTGACAGTTTTGCCGCTATCCTCGATAAGTTCATTTTTAAAGCGGTGAGACTCTGGCCAAGGTCGTCGTGGATTTCGCGAGCGATGTGCTTCTTTTCATCTTCCCTGACTGATTGCAGATGAGCTGTCAAGTGGCGTAATTGATCATGGGATTTCTCTAAATTGGTCACCGCCTTCCCATGCCCTGAACGCTCTGTCGCCTCTTTTAAAGCACGGCATGCCGGGGGTACACCTGAAATCTCAGCATCAGGAACTGGAATCGCTTCCCCTAAATCTCTCTTTCTACCGGCGTCAGCAAACACACCCCGCAGCCTTTTGTCTGGTGGTTGAATCCTGTTTTTCTTCGTGGTTTCCTTTTCCCCGGACATTGCTTCTCCTACTGCGATGTTAAAGAGATATTCCCTTCTCGAAGCTTAAGCGTCAATGAGTTTATATCCGTTTAGTCCTTTAGAATAGCTGTCAGGTTAACGGTCTCTTTACCATAATTATAACGGGTTATTATGAACATAACTAAAAGGAGTGTCACAGCATAACGAATCGATGTATTCTTTTAGAATGATTACAGAGGATCTTGCATATTCCAGGATAAATAGTTGAGCACTTAGTCGCGTTCACCAGTGTTGACTTTAAGCTGATGTTTTGATCTTGAATGTTACTTTTGAAGAACCGCACATATGGGGATGTAACAGCAGTGCAGAGCATCCGATGAAATGCGCATCCACATGGTCATCCCTCCTGGTCACAAGGTGTACTTCATTAACTAGAAAGTCTCGTTTTCTTCACAGCCTCGGCTTAGCGAGGATTTCAAGGACGCGTAAATCTAAGAACCTCTTCGATACGGCCGACTTTAGGATCATCACAGTGTCCGCTCCGTACCCCGTTCCAGCTACAGCTACTACCTCTTCACCCTCCGGGATTAGACCTGCATCGGCGGCCATCATGACTATTTCGCAGCAGACCTTGGCGCCTTCACCGAACCTTCGCAGAGAATTGGCTATGATCATCGCAGGATAGATGCCATTGAACTGTGCGTTAAGCGACGTCTCTATTGAATGGGTGAGAATCGTTCCGGTGAAAATCTGTGCACCGTTTGCCCGTATTTTTTTGAGCATCTCTGCCTCGATCTCAAATGTATTCGGGCCCTTAAAACCAGCTGAATGCGTGACGACCACGAGATTCAGGCCGCTCTCCTTAAACGCTTCTGTAAACAGAAGTCCTGTAGTACCGGATGTCGAGGCAATCACCAAATGCTTTTGTCTTCCGTCCCTCACTAAGTCCTTCACGCATGCGAGACAAGCGCTACTGTTGTCCTTTCCAGTCTTTTCAAAATATAATATTTTCTTCTCCATCCGAACTCCTCGCAAAAAGGTTTTCTTTTGTATTCAAAATTATACACCATTTTACTTTGCTGCAAATGCGAATATCCCAATAACATGAAGACAAACATGGGGCAATGACTCTTATCGCCACCTTTATAAATAAGGTAACGCGTATGTTCTGCCATTTTGCTTTCAGTTTATTTCGGAAATTGCTAAATTGGCGATACTGGCGCTACTGATGATTGGCTGACACAACACTTGGCAAACATATGAGTGAAGAGATAAGATTACTCTTAGACTGAAAGCTGTTAACGGCCAATCGCTCACTTGCGTGCCGCGTGCAGTGGTATTGTTAGATTGAGCCATCCATGTCAACGAGGGAATGCTCCATTGTTGATATCCAAACATGTTCCATTAATATATTCTGGACATTTCCGTTGCCAACCAGACAATCTCTTTGGATACTTCGTCTGGTTTGGTAAATCTATTAGTGTAATCCATAAACATTGTTGTACGTTAATACCTTATTTGAATTGCTCCTCAAGCAGCTCGGCAGTATGCTTGACCTTAACTGCCGCTCCGTCCTTGTCAAAGCCTCCCCGGATTTGCATGACGCAGCCAGGGCAATCCATAGCTACTATCTGGACAGAAGTATCCTTGATGTTCTTGAGTTTCCTTTGCAGGATCGGCGCTGAGATCTCCGGTAGCTTTATGGAATAGGAACCTCCCATGCCGCAGCACATGTCAGACTCGAACATCTCAACCAGCTCGAACCCAGCCTTCTTCATCAACTCCCTCGGCTCCTCATGGACATTAAGGGTCCTCTTGAGGTGGCAGGAGTCGTGATAGGTGAATTTCCCGAGCTGTTGTCCCTCTTTAAGGGTCAGGCGTCCTTCGTCCACTAGCTTCTTTATGAGGGTGGAGAAATCGATCGTCCTTGCAGATAGCTCACGCGCCTGGTCCATCCACTCGCTCTTCCCGAGACTCTCGAAGGTGTTGATGAACTCGTGCTTGAGGGCCACGGTGCATGTCGGACAGGCAGAGACCACATATTGAGTCTTGTCCTGCATGAGGGCCTTGATATTGTCGACAGCATTCTGAGCTGCAACTTCGTAAGCGCCGTTGTACCTCGCAGGTGCCCCGCAGCAGGTCTGCTCATCGGGGAATACGACCTCGATTCCGGCCTTATTCAATATCCTTACAATCGCTTCCCCTGTTTCAGGATAGGCGAAGTCGATGAGGCATCCGGCGTAAAATGCAGCTTTCTCTTTCAGCTTCGGCTGTTTGATCTGTTTGTACTTGTCCCTGAAAGGAACTTCAGCTATGGCAGGCAGGCTCCTGAACTCCGTCAGGTCAGACAGGAACATCGGCAGGTGGCGGATAAAGCCTCCCTTTGCAATTGGCATCTGCGCGAGTGATGCGGTGCGCAGCATCGAATGAAATAACCTGCGGTTGTTCACCACCGAGAAGATGGCTTTCTGGAGCAGCGACTGTCCCTTATCCACGACGAGACGACGCCTGATCTCAAGTATCATTTCGGGGATGTCGATCTTGCCGGGGCAGACCTCTTTGCAGTTGCCGCACTGGATGCAGAGGCCCTGGATATCTTCGGATTTCTTTAGCTCATCAAACCATGCGGTCAGGATGGTGCCGATACCCCCAGTATAGACCTTCCCGAATACATGACCGCCTACAAGCCTATATATCGGGCATACGTTAAGGCATGAGGCGCAGCGGATACACTGAAGCGCCTGTTTAAACTTTGGGTCGTTCGCCATTTCGCTTCTGCGGTTGTCCATGAGGATGATATGGAGGTCCTTCATCGAACCGTCGGTATTGGGAGTAGGGCCGGTTATGATCGAGACGTAGCTCGTAAGCAGCTGGCCTGTTGCACTCCTCGGCAGAGCTGTAAGAATCGGTACGATGTCCTCAAAGTTAGCGACCAGCTTTTCTATGCCGATAATCGCCACATGGATCTTTGGTAGGGTGGTGACGAGTCTGGCGTTTCCTTCATTGGTCACAAGTACGATGCTTCCTGTCTCAGCCACGGCTATGTTCGCTCCCGATATGCCCATGTCCGCTTCGAGAAACTTGCCCCGGATCTCTTTCCGCGCCACCTTCACGAGCTTCGGGATGTCGGAACTAAGCCTCTCGTTGATCTCCTTGCTGAAAAGGTCCGAGACTTCTTCCTTGGTCATATGGATTGCAGGCAAGACCATATGTGAAGGAGTTTGTCCTGCAAGTTGAATGATCCATTCGCCCAAGTCGGTCTCTCTCACCGAAATCCCGTGCTGTTCCAGATAAGGGTTCAGATGGATCTCTTCAGAGGCCATAGACTTGGATTTGACGACACTCCTGACATCATTTTCCAGTGAAACTTGTAGGATATATTCCTTAACCTTTTCGGGACTGTTAGTCCTGAAGACCTTTGCACCTTTTGCCTCGGCATTCTTTACAAACAGCTCCGAAAGAACATCCAGATGTGATGCAGCGTAGGATTTAAGTTCTGCAATCCTTGTCCTTAAGACCTCAAAATCAATGCCTTCGTATGCCTTCAGTCTACTAGCCCTGTAAGCTTCCGAGAACTTTCCGAGCGCGCCTGTCAGGTTCATATTGTGAAGTGCATTGTTTATCGACTCTCTGAATTCCTTATTCATCAGTTCATTCCTCTAAGGTCATCGACAAAGACGATTATGAGCCTCTGAGGCCCGTGAACGCCGATGGTGAGCACGCGCTCGATATCCGCTGTCCGGCTCGGTCCTGTTATCATCGCTATATAGCCGCTCTCTTTGGGATTTATCTTTGTCAGAAGAGAGGGCATGTCTGCCAGGAGCCCATCGGTAGCTATCATTGCTATGTGAATAAATGATAGAGACGAGGCCAATCTCTGTTCGACAGGCGTTGAATTCTGGACTAGCGTGCCGGTATTCGCTATCGCCCAGTCCATCTGGCTTATGCCTACATGGGCCGCCGCCGCCGTCTCTCTGGTAACATCGAAGGTAAGACCCGGGACTTTTCTCGCGAGCCCCGCCCGGTCGATGCCCTTGAGGAAGGGACAATCGGCCCACACTGCATATGCCTGTGGGCGGTTTGACACCCCTTCCTTCTTCAAGACGTCGATGATGAACACCAGAGCCTCATCCTTCGTGAAAAACCGGTGCACCTCGGCGCTGACCGCCTCAGCGCGGGATTTGAACTCATCGAACATAGCCATTTCCTCCACTCTTCCCCCTCCGGTAAGATTCCGCAAGCAGGGATATGTAGTGCACGATCTTCTGCCCCCGTCAAAACGCCCCACGCGGTCGAGCAACTGCATCATGCACGCAGGACAGCCGGTCGTCACCTGATCTGCTTGTGTCTGGTTTATTGTACAGGGCGTTGAGTATGTCTTGCATCCAGAGGCCAGAAATCTTGAGATGAATTTTGAATATATGGCTGCTGAGGTAAGCCTTTGGTGTTCACACAGAATATTCCTTATAAAAACAGAAAATACCCTTGTAAGTACCGCTCAAGTGACGTTCCATTATTGATTTATTTAAAGTAATTGATTTATAATTCTTTTATTAGCCAAGTGAGAATCTCTGCGGAGTCGCCTCTTTTACTAATATGAAAAATAAAGGAATAATACTCTTAATTGTTGTCATAGTCGGAATCGTGCTGACCTATTCACTCCCCGGAAAAAAGGAGTCCGCGAAAAGGAAGGCGAGTATCGGCCTGAGTGCCCCCAATTTTGAGCTACAAGATATTGGTGGAAAGACTTGGCGACTCGCTGATCTCAGAGGGAGGGTTGTGCTGGTGAACTTCTGGGCGACGTGGTGTGATTCCTGTAAGGAAGAGAATCCATCTTTTCAAAAATTTATAGAATCTGAAAAAGACAACAGAAACTTTGTAGCCGTGACAATACTTTATAATGATTCCGCTCAGAATGCCGCCTCGTATCTTAAAAATAATGGATTCACCTTTAACGTCCTGATCGATGACCAAAAAACATCTTATGATTACGGCATCACCGGGGTGCCAGAAACGTTTATCCTTTCCAAAAGGGGCACTGTCGAGCGTAAGATCATCGGTCCCATAAGCTGGGATAACCCTGACGTGAGGGCTGCCATCAAGAAACTCGAAGACGAGAGTTAAAGACTGATCTTTTTATGGGTATACCCCGCTCTCCTGGAAAAACCCTACTTTTTGTCGGCGCGCTTTTCTCCAAAAAGGACTATTATCTCGAAGCATACCATGCCTTACAGGAAGCCTTCGGTGAAGTGATTATGGAAACTCCTCCCGTAAGATGGGATTTTTCAGAGCACTACAAGGAGGAGATGGGTGAACCCCTGTTCCGGAGGTTTCTTTTCTTTAAGGATCTTATCGAACCCGATAAGCTGTCCGAAATAAAACTTATGACTAATGATCTTGAGATGAAGTTCACCACGGAAGGCAAGAGAAACATTAATCTCGATCCGGGTTATCTTACTTTTGCAAAGGTCGTTCTCGCCTCGACCAAGAATTATTCTCACCGTATTTATCTAAAAAAAGGCATTTTTGCTGAGGTGACGCTGATCTTTTCAAAGTCGGAAGGGAAATTTATCCCGAATATCAATACTTACAATGATTATAAGGATGAACGGTATAGCAAGTTTTTTTTATTGGCAAGGGACCTTTTCTATTTATTAAATAGCGATTCGCACATTAAATCAGATGGACTTTAAGAAACTGGCAGGGTTTTGTCGGCAGGGGACTTTTCTGGAAAAACTCTGTCCTTTCCGTCGCTGGTGGCCTCTCGTCAATCGCCGCAGTACTCGCGCTGATATGATGGCCGGGATTACTGGTGCGGTTATTGTGTTGCCGCAAGGAGTCGCTTTCGCGCTGATTGCAGGACTTCCTCCTGAATACGGTATTTATTCGGCGATAGTGCCTGCTATTATTGCCGCTTTTTTCGGCTCTTCATATCATCTTATCTCGGGGCCTACTACTGCAATATCCATTGTGATTCTTACGACGGTGGGCAGATTGGCCACTCCATCAAGCCCTGAGTATATACAGATGGTCCTCACACTTACATTCCTTGTTGGACTTTTCCAGATGGGCTTGGGCTTTGCGCGGCTTGGTGCTCTCGTGAATTTCGTCTCCCATTCCGTAGTTGTTGGATTTACTTCGGGGGCAGCACTTCTCATTGCTACAAGCCAGATGGGCAATCTGACTGGGATTAAACTTAGCGGGGGACACTACTTTTTCCATGTGTGGTCTGATTTTATTCCGAGACTATCTGAAACAAACGTTTATGTCCTGGCCATAGGGTTGGCAACCTTGTTAATCGCTATGCTTTTTAAAAGGATATTGCCTAACTGGCCGGGGATGCTTTTTGCAATGATCTGCGGGAGTGTTATGGCGATACTCCTCGACGGTAGGAACCACGGGGTCGAACTTATCGGGGCACTGCCCAGCCATTTGCCTCCCCTCACAAGCCCTGATTTAACCATATCCTCTTTGCGCCAGCTTGCTCCGGGAGCATTGGCAGTTGCGATGCTGGGACTTGCAGAGGCAGTATCGATAGCGCGTTCAGTAGCCGCTAAATCAGAACAGCGCATCGACAGCAATCAGGAATTTATCGGACAGGGCCTTTCGAACATTGTAGGGAGTTTCTTTTCGAGTTATGCTGCCTCCGGCTCTTTTACCCGTACCGGGGTGAATTATAATGCTGGCGCAAAGACACCGATGGCGGCCGTTTATTCAGCAGCAGCATTAGCTCTCATTCTTCTGCTGGTTGCCCCACTGACTGCCTACCTCCCCATCGCAGCTATGGCGGGAATTCTGCTCCTTGTGGCGTATAATCTTGTTGATTTTCACCATATTAATACCATTATCAAGACAAGCAAGCCAGAAGCCGGAATTATGCTTGCTACTCTTTTGTCCACACTATTTGTAGAATTGGAATTTGCCATTTATGTGGGGGTAATTCTCTCTTTACTGATTTATCTTAGCCGTACGTCTCATCCCAGCTTTATCACACTTGTACCAGATCCGGAGAGAGGCAAGAGACATTTTGTCAATCTGCAGAAAAAGGCACTTCCGGAATGCCCCCAGCTCAAGATTCTCAGGATTGACGGCTCAATTTTTTTTGGAGCTGTCAATCACGTTGCTGAAATGCTGGATGATACTACAAAGCAAAATCCAGAACAGGCCCATATCCTGATTGTTGGAGGTGGTATTAATTTCATAGATGTTGCGGGATGTCAGATGATGAATCAGGAAATACACCGTCTCCGACTTGGCGGCAGGGAAGTCTATCTTTGTTCGCTTAAAGGAGAGGTCGTCGATATTATGAGTCGGGGAGGCTGTATGAAAAGCTTTGGGGAAAAGAATATTTTCGAATCAAAATTAGAGGCGATAAAAAATATCGTCCCCAAACTCGACCCCGAAAGATGCCGTTACTGCAAAGTGCGAATCTTCAATGAATGTGAACAGATGCCCAAGGCGTAAGTCTGCAAATCAGTGTCGTATGTTCAAATTCTTCGCAAACGATGCACGCATAGACGAAAATCGGGTTAACTTTCAGTAGGTAAGCTGTTTCTGAATATTCGCATTGTCAGAACCCTATGGGTGGACATGATCGGTATTCATCAAGTGGTTAGAGCTCTCTGCCCTAAAATCTGCTATAATGATGATTATTTCTAACGAGAAAATGAAATTTATTTCAACTTACTACAAATATAAACCCCTGAGGGGTCTTAGGTATTCGAATGCCCATCTCTAACAATATTAAGGGGTTTGTTCTCGCCATCATAGTCTTTTCCCTCTTTCTATATGGGTATCGATATTATCAATATACTCAGGATGATCCCGACTTTTGTGCCTCCTGCCATGCAATCCAGGAATCATTCGTAGATGTACAGATGGGTAAGCACAGGGATGTCATCTGTCAGAAATGCCACGAAATAGGTATTGTCGAGCAGAATCAGCGCCTCGGGACATATATAGCCACGGGAAAAAACCCTGTGGCACTAGCTCACGGTAGAACAACACCCTGGCAGAAATGCGGAACCTGTCATGAGGAAACTCTGTCTCAGGGAGCTGTCACTCCCACTAAGTCATATGGTCATGCGAAACATGTTCTTAATAAGAAGATGGGTTGCAAGGCATGTCACACGGTCGTAAAGCATAACTTCTCACCTGATGAGTCGGTTTGCGTGAAATGCCATGCCGATAAAGAGGTGCACGGCATAACTGTGGATGACTTCTCATGTCTCAAGTGCCACCGATTCTCCCAGCGGGAAGTTGCCATGACGCCGAAAGAGAAATGCACCGGCTGCCATACGGGTATGCCTCAAAAGGGGGCTATGGCCACCTTTTCCTGCCACTATTGCCACAGACCGCATAAAAAGGATAAGCCAACTTCAGCAACATGCACGGCCGAATGTCATCGGTCGCAGCTTTCTATTGGCGAGCACGGGGCCCATGCAAAAAATAACATAGACTGTATGCATTGTCACAGGCAGCATACATGGATAGTTAAAGAAAAGGCCCGAAGCCTCTGCAGTCAGTGTCATGAGTACCGGGACCCGCGAACTTTCGTCTACATGTTCTAATGCTTCGATATACAAATATCGGAAAAACTAAATGTAAATAACGGTATGGGACTTGCCTAGTTTGCTATACTGAAAGGTATGATATAGCTCAAAGCTGACAGGTCGGGGCAATACGTCCCCTCAGAAGAGAAATTGCATCCCTGATCCCAATGTCATGAAAAAAGATTCTTTACGTAAAGTATGAGAGGGCGGCGAAAACGTCCGTCATTCATCGTGGGAATATAAGCCGTGCCGTCTGTCTGTTGTGTAGGCAAAATTCATTTAAGTGAACGAATGTTCACTATACCGTGAATTCCTGGCATTTATGCCGGGAAGGTTGTCAGAGACGTTTTAAGGAGGCTGAGATGGCAAAATTCCTGTTTGTTTTAAGTAGGGGGACGGATGATCCGGTTAGAGCTACCCGTTGTATCCACTTGGCGAAAGTCGCGAAAGAGGAAGGACATGAGGTAAGTGTCTTCTTGATAGAAGACGGCGTGAATATTGCCAGAATTGGCATGGTGGACAATATGAAGTCTCCGACCGGCGACGAATTGAAACCTTTATTGGATTATCTTATAAAGGCTGAGGTGCCTATCTTCGTTTGCACCCCCTGTGCCAATGCACGACACATGGGGGAAGAAGACCTTGTTGCCTCGGCGAGGTTCGAAAAAGCGAAAATGCTGATTAGTTTGGCAGCGGAATCCAAAGTGTTTACTTTTTAGTTAAAGCCTCAATCTTAAGGGCTTTCCCACATGTGAGGGCTTCAGCCACTTTCCTGTGCCCCTGGGCAAGGATGCGTCCGAAAGTTGACCGTGATATGCGCATTTCAGTTGCCGCTGCATGTTGGTAAAGCCGCTTGTGATCCGCAAGCCTGATTGCTTCAAATTCATCTATCGTAAGTACAACCTCTTCTAAATCAACAAGCGGGATGCCTCTCGGTTTAAAGTAGTAGGAGTTGGGCTGGCACTTTATGTGCCTGCACTTTTTTGGTCTGGGCATGAGAATATTATCGGCATATGGTCAAAATTATGTCAAGAATTGTTTGACATATACGGTGAAGAAAGTATAATATGAGCATATGTGCATAATAAATTTATGGAGGTCGAGTAATGAAAATATGTTTTCCCGTTTTGGAAAATAAGGACATGAACAGTATTGTCTATAACCATTTTGGGTCTGCGCCAAACTTTGTCATTGTTAATACTGAGACAGGCAGTGTTTCAACGATCAGCAACAGTGATCAGCACCATGAACATGGGGCTTGTAACCCCGTTATGGCTATGAACGGTGAGCAAGTTGACGCTGTAGTGGTGGGAGGTATCGGTGCCGGTGCTTTGAACAAACTGAACCAGAAAGGTATAAGGGTCTTTCAAGCGAAGAAGACAACTATAGGTGAAAACGTTGGGTTGTTGAAAGCCGGCTCCCTGCCGCAGTTTACCCCTCAGCACACTTGTGCGGGACATAGTCAGGGGGGAGGGTGCAGCCACTAGTGATGTTGCCGTGGCTGAAGTAGTGTTAACTTGTTATATGGGGTAACTAATATATACCATTTCGCTCGCTAAAGTCCCATCTATTGATACAAGCCGGCTTTTATTGTGAAATAAACGCTTGATATTGGAGGATTTATGTATACGTCTACTATGTTACAAATAAAATGCAAACTACAGTGCGAATAACTTCTCGAAAGTAAATGCTTTTTGGATATGCGAGCGTTGCTGATTGAAGCGGAAAGACTAAGCAGGAAATTCCGAGCAGGTTTGTACACGAGTTCCAATGTAGTTCGGACGCCGCACAGAATGATTGCATATAGTTGACCCGCTTCATTTAAACCGGTTTAGATTTAAAGTAGTATATTGGACTGCAGTTAATAAGGGAGGTAGGCCAAACAGACTGCCGTTGTGGAGTTTAGGCGGAATGTGTCGTTACATGGAAATAGGGTCAACACCTTTTGTCAGGGGTTAACAACATATCCGCCTTCCATAGCTTAAGAAATGGTCTGTGAGCAAAATATGCACCTTCTCCCACAGCACTTTCTTGACCAGAAGCTTTCCGTCATTCTAACATAGAAAATATATTCAGATGATCTATGAATAACCAATCTCTGGAAAAACTTATTGAAGCTTTGCTAGATGGTGATCAGGCACGTGCCATTTCTGAGGTAACTGTCTTGCGAAATGCCAGCATTGATAATGAAGTGATCATTACCGATGGCATTGAGAAAGCCATGGAGTTGCTCGATACAAAATGCACTGTGGAGCAGTTCAACCTGCTTGAAATAATGCTTGTCGGGCGGGCGGTGATGGGAGTTATCAAGACACTTTATCCTGATTTGCCCCCTCTAGCCACACGAGGAATTGTTGTAATTGCAAGCCTTGAAGGTGATGTTCATGACCTGGGGAAAAATATTGTCAAGACTATCATGACTGCCAAGGGATACAGGGTCGTTGATTGCGGCAAGGACTGTCCTGTAGAGAAACTGGTTGATGCCGCCGTTCGGGAAGGGGCAGAGATAATTGCTATAAGCGGCCTTATAACGAGCGTTATCCCATTGGTGCGGCGGGTCATGCCTTTGGCGCGAGCGCGCGGTCTGACAAAAGTAAAGATTTTAGCGGGGGGAGCAGCATTGAAGCAGGCTAGTGAGGATATTCTCAATGTGGATTATGTGGCAGATTCCGTTTTTGATGGCATTCGTTACCTCGATCGTCCTAACCAGGAGATAAAATGAACAGCCTGGATCGGATTCAGGCGACGTTAAGTTTTGGAAAACCTGACCGAGTGCCTGTGATTGCTCAGGTTTTCGGGCATGCGGCTGTCCTCGGTAATGTGTCCCTGGGATCGTATGTCAGAGACGGCGAACTATTGGCGCGCTGCCAGATGAATGCACTTTCTTATTACGGCTACGATGCCGTCTTCGCACTCATGGATGCCGGCGTGGAGACCGAAGCGGTTGGTGCGAGCCTGACCTACCGCGCCGATATGTACCCATTTATCGAACAGTATGCAATTGCGGATGCCGGGGACGTGGATAAGCTCGCTGTGCCGGATCCCAAACGGAGCGGTCGCATGCCTGAAATACTCAAGGCTGCGCAGATTATGCGCCGTGAGCTGCAGGACGAGGTCCTGATTGTCGGCTGCGTCTTAGGCCCGATGACTCTGGCAATGCAATTGATGGGGCCAGAGAAGACTCTTTTCCTTGCCGCAGACGAACCGGATCTCTTTGCCAAAGTTCTAGATTTTTCATTAGAAGTTGCTGTTTCTTTCGGCTTGGCTCAGATCGATGCAGGGGCACATCTGCCGTTGGTATTCGATCCTTCCGCCTCGCCAGCGGTCATCCCTCCACAGTTTTTCCGTGAGTTCGTGCTGCCGCGCATAAAAAGGCTTTTTTCTGCATTGAAGTCAGGAGGATCGTTTGCCAGCTGGCTTCATATCGCCGGTCCGGCTGAAACGATCTATCCTTTTTATCCGGAGGCCGGAGTGGACATTGCAAATTTCGATTACTGCATCGATCCACTTCGTGCACGGCAGATTCTGCCCCAGACCTGTCTTGACGGCAACATAAAACCACTTTCTTTTGTCGAAGCTACACCAGACGACATTGCTGAGGAGTCGGCAAGTTTGCTGGAACTTTTCAGTTCGCACGGAGGCCTTATCCTCTCTTCCGGATGTGAAATCCCCCCAGAATCCAAACCTGAGAATGTGGTCGCCATGGTGCGCGCCACACGACAAGTGGTGATTTAGTGCCTATTCTCACTGTTAAGCGGGCGGATAAAGATCGACAGATGCCATTCCTGTCCGGTCGTTCCGTCCGTGATATCCTCGATGAAACTGACCTGCGGGTCCGCAGCGGATGTAACGGTGCGGGCGCCTGCGGCATGTGCCGCATCAAGGTTGTGGGCGGCAACGCGGGGGCACCTTCGGTGAATGAGCTGACAAACCTCGGCACAAGGTTGCTGTCTCAAGGGGTGCGGCTTGCCTGCCAGGTGAAAGTGGAGCGGGATATGCAAATCGAGATTCTCAGCCCCGCCCCCAAATCGGTATGGCGTAGCCTCGACCGGGGATGGAACAAAACCTGCATCCCGGGCTCACAACGGGCGTCTCACCCGGAAACAGCACATCCTATCGGCGCCAGTGTAGATCTCGGAACTACCCACATTTCAATTTCATTGCTGGATATTCAAACCCACGGCCGTTTGGCGGGGCGCCGTGGCCTTAATCCGCAATCTGACTCGGGCACCGATGTCCTGACTCGCCTGATGTCGGCACAATCAGACGAACATGGTGAAAAATTGAGCCGACAGGTTATTCAGGCAATAGGTGAGGGTTTGCACGATATTGGAACTAGGGAGGGAATCGACCTGCGAAGGGTTGAACGTGTTGTTATAGTGGGAAACACCGCGATGCTGGCCCTGTTGTCGGGGCAAAACCATCATCTTTTGTTGCAACCGCGCTACTGGAGTGAATCTATTGAATGCCTTCCTCTGGAAACGGCATCATGGGGTGCTAACTGGGGGATTAGCTCGAAAGCGGCTATCGACGTTATTGCTCCCTTGGCAGGTTTTGTAGGCTCCGATCTTCTTTCCGGCGTCATAGCAACAAACCTGATTGAACATGGTCGCGGTGCTCTTCTGGTCGATTTTGGGACCAATTCGGAGGTAGCCCTTTGGGACGGGAACAAGCTATGGGCGACATCTGCAGCCGGAGGCCCAGCTTTTGAGGGTTGCGGTATAAGCTGCGGCATGGCGGCGGAACCGGGCGCCATTTACCGTGTACATATTTCCGATACGACAGGAGAGCTTGCATTCGACGTCGTTGCCGACGCCGAACCACGAGGTTTGTGCGGGTCCGGCATGGTAGACCTGCTTGCATGCCTCGTTAGAAACGGGACATTGAACAACAAGGGGCAATTCGCACCGTCCGTTCCAGCATATGGATTGCCAATTCGTCGCGACGACCTGGAGATTGTCCTGACCAAGAGAGACATCGACATGTTTCAACGCGCAAAAGCCGCCATCGGAGTAGCCGTCAAGGTCCTGATGACGAAAGCAGGCATGGAATATCGCGAGTTGCGGCGAATATGCATTGGCGGAATTTTCGGACAATATCTCAATATAGCAAATGCTCAGCAGATAGGGCTTCTGCCGGCAATCATTGGGCTATCTATAGAAACTTCTGGCAACACGGCACTCTCCGGATGCGAAGCATTGCTCCTTTCGCCTGACGCTAAAGCACGGTTGCAGGAGGTCAGGAGTAATGCAGTCTTTGTAAATTTATCCTCCGTCGCCGAGTTCGAGACGCTTTTCCTTGAAAATCTCCATTTACAATCTAGTATTGAGAATATTTGCCATGACCAGATCGTTTTCTGATAAGCACCAATTGAAGGCGTTTATAAATGCCGCCCAATATTTAGCCGCTCTGACAACCGGGCAGGATATCTGGGAAGAGGCGGGAAAGGTACTGATCAAGTTTTTCGGGGCCGACTTTGCTGCCTTTGGAAGACAGCATCCTGACGGAGCAATCGAGATCGACCACTGGGCATTTTCCGATAGGGGTGCCTCACGTCGGCTTTCGAAACCTGAAATCATCGAAGCGATGGGCGATGTTTTTGAGAACGGCTTTCTCACGTTTATATCCATTCCATCTGATGATCCAATCGCTGCAGCCTTCTTTCCCATACCTCATGAAAATCATGTGATCGCGGTGATGATGGTGGGGCACCTATCGGCCACTCAGCTGGAGAATGAAACACTTGATCTCTATTTGGCAGTTGCCGGACTTATTGGAGCAACGTACTCCCGCAAAATTTCAGAGACGGCCGTCCTTCAAGCGAAGGACGATTGGGAACGAACATTCGAAGCGGTCCCCGACGCGATCGCCTTGCTAGACCTTGAATATCGAATTGTCCGTGCGAACAAGGCTATGGCAGTCAGGCTGGGCATGCCACCAGAGGAATGTGTCGGACTAACATGTTATGGCGCAGTCTGCGGTAACAGCGTGGCCCCGCCGAGTTGTCCATACAGCCGGGTTCTTGAGGACGGACGAGAATGCACCGTGGAGATGCGCGACGACCGCTTGGCTGCTGATTACCTGGTAACCGTTTCGCCGTTACGCGGCAAGGATGGGCGGTTGGTTGGAGGAGTACATGTCGCACGCGATATCAGCGAACGCAAAGGAGCTGAGAAAGAGTTGGAGCGATATCGGATGCATCTGGAGGATTTGGTGGCGGAGCGTACAACCGAATTGACTGCTGCGAATCAGGAACTGGAGAAGTTTAGCTACACAGTTTCTCATGATCTTCGAGCCCCCCTCCGGCACATGTCGAGCTTTGTCGAATTGCTGCGAAAGCATGTGCAGAGCCAACTTGATGTGAAAGGCCAACAGTATATAGATATGATAGCAGGTTCTGCCAAACGGATGGGGATGCTAATCGACGACCTTCTTGCTTTTTCCCGCATGGGCCGTGCAGAGATGCAAAGGAAGAAAATAAACTTAAGTGCCCTTGTGAGATCGGCTATCCGGGAAGGTCAGCATGAAGTGCAGGCGCGAGATATTACATGGGATATTGATGAACTTCCTGACGTATATGGTGATCCATCGATGCTGAGTCTCGTACTTTCTAATCTGGTCTCTAATGCAATTAAATACACGAGTACTCGTCCCCATGCTGAAATTAAGATTGGCTATAAAAATGACAAGGATGAAACTATCTTTTTCGTCAAAGACAACGGCATAGGGTTTGACATGAAATATGCAGATAGGCTTTTCGGCGTATTCCAGCGACTACATACACAGGAGGAATTTGAAGGTACGGGCATTGGCCTCGCGAATGTGCAGCGCATTATATCCCGACATGGCGGAAAAGTCTGGGCCGAAAGCATTATGGGACAGGGCGCTATGTTTTACTTCACACTACCAAAGCCGAAGACGACAGAATGATTTTCCCTCTGAGAAAACAACCTACTGCGGGTCAGTGAGCTTTTTTGTTAATCATTGATCTGGCCATACTGCGAGAACTCGTGACTGGCAGGTGGCACCAACATCCTCCATGGCGAGCGATGGTCTCGACTTCAGCAAGAAAGCTTGTATAATAAACCATGTCTCTGCGGTAATGACTCTAAATAGAGCACGATAACGCCGGTTCGATGATTATTTCCATAATCATTCATGATACTGACGGCGCTGAGGTTTATCAGTGTTCACGCCGTCCGGGGCGGAAGGCGGCGCCGTGTGGATGGACCGTGATCTGAAGCGTCCTTCAATCGATAGCATTTTCGCTTTTATGCCTATAGCCGCAAATATTTTTGCATTTCTGCAAAACAAATCAAACAAAAATATCTGAAATATCAATGAAATAAGAGATGGCATGGAATCTGCTTGATATAGATAACTGAACAAAGGAGGACAGGGCACATGAAAACGGAAACTGCAAAGAAAGGCTTATACATAGGGGCGACGGCAGGATTGGTTTTATTCATACTGATCGGCATGCTGCCCAGTTCCTTTGTAGGTGGAGTACTTGGATTGAAGATCGCTTCATACGTATTGGGAACTACCGTAGAAACTGCGTTACTTTCAAGGGCTGTTGTGGGCATATCGATGGTAACGGGGGTAATGGTGACGGGGCTTGTTTTTGTTGTTGGGACGTCTCTGATCGGCTGGGCGATAGCCAATATCAACCTGGCGGCACGGCTGAGAAGGTTGCAGGGGTCAGTGTAACTATTTCAACGCAATTATATATGAAAGGAGTGTGGGTTATGAAAACAGGCAACATAGCAAGAAAGGGACTTTATTCAGGGGCGGTAGCAGGCTTGGTACTGTTTGCGATAATCGGGTTGCTGCCGAGTTCATTTATTGGTGGTGTTTTAGGATTGAAGATCGCGGGACATCTTTTTGGGACTCCGCTTGGCATGGAGCTTGTACCCAGGATGCTGGTAGGTCTTTCGATGGTACTGGCGGTTTTGGTAACGGGATTTGTATTTGTGGTTGGCATATCGATCATAGGGTGGTTGACGGGAACCGTTGCGGATACGGTAAGAGCAGGCAAGACGGCGCAAGTAGGACTGACGGTAAAAGAGAAAAAGAGTTAATTAGAGACAGAAGATAAAGGAGGAAAGGGAAATGGCTGAAGATGTCACAAAGACTGCTGACGCTGCAGTACTAACCGGTTGGAGAGCGGGAACCGCTGGAGTATTACAGAGCCTGCAGGGGACAAAAGGTTACTATGCAGCACTAATCATCTCAGGGCTTCTTTTACTTACCGCTGTGGCTGCGGGGATTCATGCGCAGTATGTCGGCACAATGCATGCTTATGGGGCATCGAGGGAAGTGCCCTGGGGTATTTTGATTTCGACATATGTTTTCTTTGTCGTAACCTCTACGGGATTGTGTCTTGTATCTTCCATAGGGCATGTATTTGGAGTGAAGGATTTTATGCCTATAGCAAAGAGGGCTATATTTCTATCGATTATGACGATTATGGCGGGATTCTTCGTCATAGCGTTTGAGATTGAGAATCCATTGAGGATGGCGATCTACAATGTTATTTCGCCGAATTTGACCTCTAACATCTGGTGGATGGGAACTCTCTACGGAGCTTATATGTTGTTTATGGCGGTAGAATTCACGTTTCTTGTGATAAACAAACCGCGGATAGCCACTATAGTTGGATTTATGGGGGTTGTTGCAGGTATTGCGGCACATAGCAATTTGGGCGCGGTTTTCGGAATGCTCCATGGCCGGGAATTCTGGTATGGACCTTACATGCCGATTTACTTCATCGCATCTGCCATGATGTCTGGAGCAGCCACGATCATCTTTTTCACGTGGCTGGCTTACAAGGTCAACGGTCAAAAGATGGATGGTTTAATGAAAAAGGCACTGCAGGTGACGACGAAGGTTGGGATTCTTCTCATCTCGGTGATCCTGTTCTTCACGGCCTGGAAGTTCATTACCGGCTTTGTGGGTGGAGAAGCCAAGACGGCAGCGCTGGAGCTGCTACTGACCGGCAGCTATGCGTTCAACTTCTGGGGTCTAGAGGTAGCGGCGGGCATGGTGATTCCGCTGGCACTGTTCATACTGTCGCGGGGACAGAACCTCAAAATGATCGTAACGGCATCGGCCCTGATGATCTTCGGTATCTTCTTCATGAGATACGATCTTGTAATCGTGGGACAGCTTGTTCCGGTGTATTATGAGATGGGAGTCAACGAATATTCGCAGCTTCTTACCTACACGCCGTCGGCTCATGAGATTATGATCGTGCTTGGGGGCATGGGATTCGTAGGCCTCACTTTCCTGCTAGGCGAAAAAGTGTTTAGCGGGCACAAGAGTGAAATCCACTGAGACTGATATTGGCAATGGAGGATGTGAGATGATATCCAAAAAAATAAACATAGACGGTATGAAGCGGGAGAGTCCCGAAATCATACCCTCGCTTGAAAGGCGTGACTTTCTGAAACTCGGCCTGCTGATCACCGGGGTTTTTGCGGGGGGGAGCATTCTTTCGGCGACTTCGATAGTTGGAAAGGCCTTTGCGTCGACCCGCGAGTTTACAGAACAGTATCCGTACAAGCCTCATTACAGTATGGTTGTACATCAGGACCGCTGTATCGACTGCGAAGTGTGTACGACGGTTTGTGCCAAGACGAACAATGTTCCGACCTATGGATACAGGACGCGGATACTGGAGCGTGAGGACCGCAAGGCGGTGGAGAGGTCCAGGGAATTCATCCCGGTGCTGTGTAACCAGTGCAATAATCCTCCTTGTGTAACCGGATGTCCGACAAAGGCAACGTACAAGAGCCCAACGACCGGCATCGTTATGATGGAGTCAAAAAAGTGCATTGGGTGCAAGACCTGCCTGGCGGCCTGCCCGTACAACGCCCGGTATTTTAATGAAGAGACGAGAGCAGTCGATAAATGCGATTTCTGCTTCAACTCGCGGCTTTCCAAAGGTGAGAAGTTGACTGCATGCGCTGAAGCATGTCCGGCGAAATGCAGGACCTTTGGAGACCTTTCGGATTCAGGGAGCGAGGTATTCCGGACGGTGCATAACCTCGAAAAGACGGTATGGGTATTGAGGCCTGAAGCCGGAGCAAAGCCGAATGTTTTTTACACAAAAGGTTAGTAAAATGAGGAGGGAGGGTACCCAGTGCGCATGAAACATATATCTGTGTTAATTATTTTGCTCGCCGTTGCGGTGATGATGACCGTGTATGAGGGACGGAGCATTGCAGAAGATGAAACGATCGGAGGCGGGGAGATTATCTATGGCAAGCCTGTGAAATCAGTGTTGTTCAGCCATAAGAGTCATGCAGCCATGGGGCTTGATTGCAATGCATGCCATGAGAAGATCTTTCAGATGGAAGCATTGAGTGCTCAGAATAAGCCTGATTTCAATATGAAGGGTCTCTATGATAAGAAATACTGTGGAACATGCCATGCAAAGGACGGCATGGCATTCGCCTCGGATACCCAGTGCGCCAGATGTCATATCGGGACAAAGGGGTTCAATAAAGCGTCGAAACAGGCTAAGAAGTAGCGAGAACAAAACAGCAAAGACCGAGAAAAGGCCTGCTGAGAGGAAAGTCCTTGCAGCGGCCTTTTTGTTTCTTGAATAGGGTAGAGACTATTCCTGTGTGAAAATCTTGAAGAAGCGATCGAGCATGAGTCCACAAATACCACCCAACACGGCACTGATAAGCACCATAATCCCTATGGAAACAATAGCGACAATGATGGCAGCAGGACTATCCGTAGACAGTGACAAGTCGTGGGCTACAGCCCCGGTCCATCCGCCTCCCGGCACATCCCCCGAGACATAATCCATTCCGATGGCGATTAGAATCCCAAGTAGACCACCTAGTATGGCGCCAATACGGAAAATCCTACTTTTCATTCAGATTCGATTCCGTACTTCTTGAATTTCCGATAGAGAGTGGCGAGGTCGATGCCGAGTGCCCTTGCGGTCTCCTCTTTATTTTTATTATGGGTATTGTAAGTCTGGAACAGAACGTTTTTTTCGTAATCGCCAAGATAAGCCTTCAGAGGAGGGAGGTCTTTCCCATTCTGTTCCTTTCTCAATTTTTCAGGAAGGTCTTCTACGGTCAGGCTCGGCCCCTCCGCAAGAACGATAGAGCGCTCAATAGTGTTCTTGAGTTCCCTCACATTACCCGGCCATGAATAGTCGATGAGCAGGGCGAGAGCGTCTCGTTCGATCCCTTTGATTTGCTTGTCGTGCTCTTGCGCCAGCTTAGTGATAAAATGGTTCGTGAGCATTTCAATATCTTCTTTTCTCTCCCGCAAGGGCGGGATCTTTATCTCGATAACGTTCAATCTCCAGTACAAATCCTCGCGGAATTTTCCCGCCTTGATCCTGTTTTCAATGTCCACGTTTGTTGCGGCAATGACCCTTATGTCAACAAGCCTCGGCTTAGTCTCACCAAGAGGATATACTTCCGATGTTTCGATGACGTTCAGCAGCTTCGCCTGAAGGCTTATCGGCATATCGCCGATTTCGTCAAGGAAGAGCGTGCCTTGATGAGCCAACGCAATGAGTCCAAGTTTGTCCGCTACGGCACCGGTAAAAGCCCCTTTCTTATAGCCGAATAGCTCCGATTCCAGCAGACCTTCAGGTATGGCTGAACAATTAATTGTAATAAAGGGTTTGTCCCTCCGCGGACTATTGCAGTGAACAAGTTCAGCCAGCAGTCCTTTCCCGGTCCCGCTATCGCCCAAGATGAGGATATTGCTCTTCGTCGGGATAACTTTTTCGAGGGTCTCGACGATACGGATCATGGCATCGGAGTTAGCCACGAAGTCACGACAGGCCATGCGCTGGCTTATCTGTTGTTTAAGTGCTATGTTTTCCTTCATGATCCGGCGAATGATTCTCTTCTGTTCTATTATCCTGCGAAGAGTAATTTTTATTTCTTCGTTAAGGAATGGTTTGACGATATAATCGATAGCGCCGTGTTTCATCGCCTCGACGGCTGATTCGATTGAACCAAAGGCAGTCATGATGACCACCGGCGTGTCCGGGCTTATTTCCTTCACCTTTTCAAGGACTGCCATGCCGTCCACTCTCCCCATCTTCAGGTCTGTAAGGACTACATCAAAGCAGTCTCTGCAGAGGGCTGCGACGGCCTCTTCCCCACTGTATTTGCACGTTACCGCATATTCCTCCCGCTCAAGCAGAAATCGCAGGGCCTTGCATATATCAGCTTCATCGTCGACGATCAATATCTTTGGCTTCATTAGGTGCCCTCAAATTTTAACCGGAATAGTAATGGTAAACTTCGTGCCTTTTCCTACTTCGCTCTCAACCGAAATGGTGGCGTTCATTTTCTTGATTATATTATAACTCACCGCCAAGCCCAATCCGGTGCCTTTCTCCTTGGTGGTATAGAAAGGGTCGAATATTTTTAGCTGCCTGTCCTTGGGTATCCCGATTCCCGTGTCCTCAAACTGAATGATAACCGCATGGTTAGTCGCATAACTTCGCAACGTTAGTGAACCGCCTGCGGACATGGAGTCGATGGCATTCAGGATAAGATTCACAAAGACCTGAGAGAGCTGGTTCGCATCAACCACCGCAGAAGGCAGAGATGGTGAAAGCTCTTTATTGATGATAATGTCCCTCGCGCGCTTATCATACTGTATGAGATTAATCGATGCTTCGATAATCTCATTAATTTGGCATTCTCTTGGCTCCGCTGTAGGCATCTTCGAGAAGCCCGAAAGCTGTTTTAACGTCTCCGAAATCCTGTTGATATGGAAATAAATCGTCTGGAGACTATCTTTCTTGAATTCGTCCTGTTCCATCTCCAGCAATATCTGGACAAAAGAAAAGACCGATGTAAGCGGGTTGCCGATCTCATGAGCTATCCCTGCTGCAAGGCGGCCGATAGAAGCGAGTTTTTCGGAATTACTCATCTGTTCTTCCATCTTTTTAATCTCTGTTACATCATGAATGAGCCGTATGTACCCGCTTACCGGTCCATCGAGACCCTTTATTGGAGCCGTGGTTACCTGATAGAATTTTCCCTGCTGTCCGAAGAGTTTGGATGCGATGACTGTTTCGATATTGTCACTGGAGTAACTGCTTGAAACCTCACACTCGGCGCAGAGTTCTTCGCAGGACCTGCCGACGAGTTCCATATCTGCCATAGATTCAGCCATTTGATTTGCCCACTGCACCACGCCATGTTTATCGAGAAGAAGAATGCCTGATCCGATGGCGCTGACGATGCTATTTAATTTTTCTTTTTCAGCAAGCAGTTCAGCCGTTCGTTCTTCCACCTTTTCCTCAAGCTTGGCAGCATGTTGTTCCATTTCGTGCTGACGTTTCGATATCTCTGAAGCCTGAATCCTCTTCTTGTTGAAAGCGATGAGGGCAGTCGAAACGATGATGGTCGTGGCAAGTATCGACATTATCAGAAATGAATAAAACCTCATACTCTGCTTTGTCATGTGAGTGATGTCAGAGAAGGGTGATGAGACGAAGACGATCCACGAGAGATCGTCGCCAGTACGTGCGAAGGAAAGAATCTTTTCTTCCCCGGAAGGGCCGACATACTTACCGGTCCTGACAGTGGCCGATTCAATTATTCGCTTCTCTATATCGAAGGACTGATGACATTTCAAACAGGGTGCATCGGCCTTGTAGATGTTGTTACCGACCATAGCCGGCTGAACCGCGTGGTAAAGGAGCGTGCCGCGTTGATCCATGATCCAGATATTCCCCTTATCAACAATGTCGAGCTTGCTTGTAAACCGTGATGTGATCTCTTCCACGTCTATGGAGAGAAAAACGGCGGCGGAATCACCTTTCTTTCTTGGCACCGCAGCCATGAAATAGAGCATGGTAGGAAGTTCCACGAGACCGACTTGCCCCTCAGGCAATACTAATGCCTTGTTGATAATCTCGGGAGAAAGACTGCTGAGTGAATCCTTGGCCCCTTCAAAATAGACGACTTCTCCCTTGGCATTCAGTATCCCGAAATTTGCTGTCACATTGTGCCTGCTTTTCAATATCTCGCGTGCAAGCCGGTCCATATCAGCTTTGCTACCGGCATCGATTCCAGAGAGAAGTTGGGCTGAATAGAGAACCCGTTCCTTTCTTAATCGGGTGAAATCTGCGATGTTGCTCGCAATCAATTGGGCAATAAGCTGCTGTTGCTTGCTGAACTCCTGGGCGATCTCCATCTGCAGCGACTGCTGGAAAAAAATATTCAGAGAAATAAGAATAGAAACTATAAAAAGAAGTATTCCAATTATAAGGAAGTGGCCCTTCATTCCTAACTATAACAGGAATGAGGGGATGATGAAAACCTCTCTCTCAATCGTGTGCGGCAATTGAGGTGGCACTGTCCAGCTGGACTAAGGAGGATTAAAGGCAAATACGTGTTATTCGGTGAATTGCTTACTTTCTTTAAAACAGGATTCCTGGTAGGGTAAGCAACAGAGCATGCTGCGAAGACGGTAAAATTATGGCCAGCCGAATGACGATGAAAAAAATCTCTTGTACGGTCCCGAAAGGTTATTTTTGAAGCAAATCCCCGATTTGTTCAACAGTCTTGCCAAGATGGAGAAGTAAAAGTCCCAGTTTCGTTTCGGGACCAGCAATAGCCGTCAGCACAGCGTTGTCTCCTGCTGCCAAAATCAGGATGGATCCGTTAGGACCCTTTATGTAAATCTGTTCCAGCATGCCACGCCCGAGGTCGTAGGCGGTTTTCTCACCCAGACCGAGTATTGCAGCCGTCATCGCAGCGATACGGTCTTCCTCGATGTCAGGCGGCAGAGCGCTAACAATGATTAGCCCATCCATGGATACTAATGCAGTAGCCTCAAGACCCGCAATCGATTCTTGGGCCTGCCGCAGGAGCGTTTCCAATTGATCCGATAACCCTACAGCCATTTTCCCCCTCCCTGAAGCCTCTTTTTAGATCTTACATTTTATTATATTTTGCGTAAGACTATTTAATGAAATATTAACTCAAAATTTGCCGTTTATTCAAGATCGTTTCGGCCATTGACGTTTTTTTTACTTTGTCGTTGAAAAAATGTATTGCTGCCGAATTGGTCTTTGAGAGGAAGTCAAGTTGCTTTTGGCCCGCTTGATGCATTAACCTAAAAAGTATTATTTTTGAGGAGAGGTGACCGAGAGGCCGAAGGTGCACGACTGGAAATCGTGTGTGGGGCTAACACCTCACCGAGGGTTCGACCCCCTCCCTCTCCGCCATGAAAAGGTTTTCTATAATCAGGGGCCGGCCCTGCGCAGCAGGCGGATGTGAATCCCGTCAGGTCCGGAAGGAAGCAGCGGTAAACGTTTTGTCTGGGTGCCGCAGCAAGCCGGCTCCATATTATTACGGCAGCATGACAGTGTTTTCGGAGCGCCGGTCCCTGAGTATAGAAAAACTTTTTATTAACGGGTTTATACAGGTGATGCTTTTATGTCCTATCTGGTACTTGCAAGAAAATGGAGACCGACAACCTTTGATGAACTGACCGGCCAAGGGCCTATTGCCGGCATCCTGAAAAACGCTATTCTGCATAATAAAGTCCCCCACGCCTATATTTTTTCGGGGCCGAGAGGTGTAGGGAAGACCTCCACCGCGCGGATACTTGCAAAGGCATTGAACTGCGATCAGGGTCTGACAGCCGAACCTTGCGGGAAATGTCCATCTTGCGTGGCGATTACTGATGGTTCCTCAATGGACGTAACTGAAATCGACGGAGCTTCCAATACGGGCGTTGACAATATCAGGGACCTCAGAGAGAGAGTGCGGTATGCCTCCTATGGAGGGGGACATAAGGTTTATATCATCGATGAGGCACATATGCTCTCGACCGCGGCCTTCAATGCCCTCTTGAAGACCCTTGAAGAGCCCCCCCCGCACGTGATCTTTGTTCTTGCCACAACGGACCCGAAGAAGATACCCGCAACCGTGCTTTCTCGCTGCCAGCATCTGCCCTTCCGGAGGATTTCGACTCAAAAAATTAAAGAAAGGCTTAAACATATCGCCAAACAAGAGCAATTGAAGATCGCTGACACGGCTCTTGAAATGGTGGCTCGGGCGGCCGACGGGAGTATGAGGGACGCGTTGACTCTCCTTGACCAGATTGCTTCATTTTCCGAGGATATAACGGCTGAAGATGTAAAGGATCTTCTCGGCTTTACGGACGTAGAAACACTTTCGAGACTCGCAGCAGCAGTGATAGAAGGGGATAGAAAAAGCATCGTAGGTATAATTGCTGATCTCACCATGGCCGGAACTGACCTTAAGACTTTTACCAAGGACTACTTGCAGTTCATGAGAGACCTTCTGATAGCGAAAATTGTAGGCGATACTGAAGGTATTATGGACTTGAGCGAGGAAGAAGTAAAATTGATTCATTCTCTCGCCGGAGTGACAAATGAAGAACACCTGGCACTGCTGCTGAGTGAATTGATTAAGGCTGAACCCTCGATCAGATCGGCCCTTTTTCCGAGAATAGCCCTTGAAATGACGCTCCTGCGACTTGGCATGATGAGTCATTTTGTTACCGTCGACGAAGCGATTAAGATGTTTAAATCATCTGATCCGACGACGATGCCAGGTAAAGAAATATCTGCATCCCGAACCGCATTGTTGAAATCATCCCCGGTGAAAGAAGCTAAAATAAGGCAGACCCCTGAGGTCACACATAATGACGACCCCCCAAAGGATGCAACCCCTGCAGAACCCCTAAAAGTGCCAAAAAAGATACAGAAAACTCAAAGTATCCCGCAAGCACCTGCTGAACCACTTATGCTGCCTGATACTGACATGTGGAATGCCGTTCTTGAGAAAATCGAGAAGGCGAATGCTCCCCTCGCAAGCAAGCTGCGTGAGGGCAACATCTCCGTATCGAACGAAGGGATAACGATACTTTTCAATGGTGGGGTATCCGTGCTTGCCGAGTCCGTTAAGGAAAATATAACCTTTCTGAAAGAGTCGGTTAAGAATCTTACGGGAAAGTCGATACCTATCCATATCGAAACTAAAGAAATGAAATCTTTGAGCAAGACAGATTTAAAGGAAAAGGCGCTGAACAATCCTGTTGTCAGGGAGGCACTCGAATTATTCGATGGAAGAATTATGGATATCTCTCCGATTAACGATAAAGACAAAAACTCATAAAAAAGGAGGAGCATATGTCCAAGAAGATGCTCGGTGATATGATGCGCCAGGCCCAGAAGCTCCAGGCCGAGATGCAGAAAACTCAGGAGGAAGCAAAGCAGAAGAAGGTCGAGGCCTCGGCTGGCGGTGGTATGGTCACTATCGTGGCAAACGGAGGAGGCGAACTCGTTTCAATCAAGATAGAAAAGGATGTAGTCAACCCCGACGATATCGAGATGCTGCAGGACCTGATTCTTGCCGCTTCGAATGAAGCGCTAAGAAGGGCGCAGCAGATGGTGAATGAAGAGATGTCAAAACTCACCATGGGGCTTAATATCCCCGGCCTGGGCGGATTGGGCAATATTCTCGGCAAGTAATAGAGTTCCGGATATGACTCAGGGGATAATAGATAATCTCGTAAATCAGCTGACCAAATTGCCGGGTATCGGCAGAAAAACTGCCCAGCGACTCGCATTTTTTATTCTGAACATGTCTGGGGAAGAAGCAAAGGCGATGGCAGCTGCGATAACCGATGTCAAGGAAAAAGCCCTTTTCTGCTCGATCTGTTTCACTATAACCGATACCGACCCCTGCGAGATATGTAGTTCTCCATCTAGAGACAAAAGTCGTGTTTGTGTAGTAGAAGAGCCGAGCAACATACTCGCTATCGAGAGGACAAGAAGCTTCAATGGCACCTATCACGCGCTACTCGGGGCACTCTCTCCGATCGACGGAATAACTCCCGACAGATTGAAGATAAATGAGCTTGTAGAAAGGGTAAAGCAGGGTGACATTCAGGAAGTCATACTGGCGACAAACCCGAATACCAAAGGCGAGGTGACAGCGCGCTACTTGACCGAGGTGCTCAAACCATTCGGTATCAGAATATCGCGGATTGCTTATGGCCTGCCCATCGGAAGCGATATCGAGTTCGCCGATGAGGTGACGCTCACTAAGGCCCTTGAAGGAAGACGGGAGATCTGATTTCCGAAAATCATTTGTCGAATAGTCTCGTGTTTTTATAAAAGACCGGCTTCAATAATTTTATCCCGACTGCCGATACTAGCGGTTTAAATAGCCATGATATGCGGGATTTACTTCCAAGACATCTCTTGCAGTAAGGATGGACGAGCTGCATTTTCCTAAAACCTCTTACGATCTCTCCTACCCGGTCAGAGGACAGAATCTCAGTAAGAGAAGAATCGCTGATATTTCCGACCTTCGTATTCCCGTCGTAATCGACACAGCAAAGAATGACATCTCCATTATAAAGCACCGCAAAATGGTCTTGCATCCCGAAGCAGCAGCCTCCCCAGGCCTCGTGAATGGCATCATCGCCAAAGGCGTGCCCCCAATCGCTAAGGACATAAGTTTCAAAAAATACATTCGGATAGACTTCCACCACATTCCACTTGTATGCAACGAGACTATCAATGCGTTTCAAAGCTAACCTTTTTTTCTCATGGTCGACTGGAAGCATATCGTAGATACGGGCAGCCCAGTATCGAAAGGTGTCCCGCAACTCCGCAGTAGAAGACATAACACGGATAGGACCGATTCTATCTTCCATCGATTTGTTGGGGAACCTCGTATTCAGAAAACGGAACTTAAAAATCGTATTGTTATGCCCTTTATGGTAGGCGCCAAAGAAATCGAATATGCCCTTAAGATATCGTTCAAAGGAGAGTGTGCCAGCTTTTCTGAGAACAAAGGACCTTTCATCGGGTGTCTGAAGGGAAATATCGATCTGGTGGAGGTCGTAATCGAGCAGTCTTTGACCGGTTTCACCACCGAGTCTGCTGCCGTTGGTGGTAAGACCCACCTTTACTGCTTCTTTGCAGGCGTGGTCGAGGATACTGAAGAAATCCGGGTGGAGTGTTGGCTCTCCCATCACATGAAACGTCACTTTTTCGGCGATTCCTTTTTCGCCTATCTCTGAAATGAGTCTTTTTGCAAGATCCACCTTCATATAGCCATATGGTCGTTTCATCTCGGCCTTGGGACAGAAGAGACAGTTAAAATCGCATACATTGGTAAGCTCGATGTGCACCCTCTGGAGAGGGACTGAGATGTGGCCCACTTTATTCTTCGACATGACGGGTTAGCTTAATGCCTCTTTAGTGATCCGCTCTGCAGTATCGAAAATAGCCTTTTTTTCCTCTTCTGTCCTCGCCTCGATATAAAAACGCACCTTCGGTTCAGTGCCAGAGGGCCTGATCATGAGCCAGGAGCCATCATCAAAAACAGTCTTCAACCCATCCACGGAGATAACCTTTATTATGGTACGGTCACACCCGTCGATATCGATGCGGCTTCCTTCCTTGTATTGCATTGCAAGCGCCGCTAATTTGTCCATGAGCGGCTTACCTACCAGCGATTTGTCAACGTTGATGCCCGAGCGGTCGGGGTAAAAATATCCGTAGGCATCCATGAGTTCCTTCAGGTATTCACCGAGATTCATGCCTGTTGCTGCCATCATTTCGATCGACAGGAGTAGACCGAAGAGGGCATCCTTCTCGAGAGTATGATTATATCCAGATATACCATCAGATTCCTCAAAGGCGACGATAGCCTTCTCAGGGGCGCTTTGCAGCAGATAGGGCCTAAAATTCTTAAAGCCGACCTTCGTCTCTTTAATAGGGATCCCCAATTTTTCAGCGATTGCATTGACAAAATTGCTCGTGCCGACAGACTTTGCCACGACTCCCCGAAATCCTTTATGGATATAAAGAAAGTGAAGGGCCATGGCGCCGAAATAATTCATCGGGATTTGAATCTTTCCGTCAGTATAACGTATTCTGTCGCCATCCGGGTCCATGATGATCCCTAGTTTAAAACGCGCATTACTCTCCCTCAAGGAGGACTCGATCCCTGCCATGTTCTTTTCGCTCGGTTCGGGGGCAATCCCGCCGAAGAGATAATCATCTTCAGTTCTGAGATACAGGATTTTCGGGCTCTCCCCTATTATCCGCTGGATGCGATTCCGCGTAGAGCCGTGAACATTGTCGATGCAGATGAAGCAGTCGTTGCTATCGACAAAATCCCTTATCTTGAGGATATCAATCGTTTTTCTGCTGTTGATAAACTTGAGATAGAGAGGCGTCAAATCTACACGCTCGATGTCTTTGGGCAAGACAGGATCGAGTTGTAGCCCTGCCGTCATCATCCGGTTGGCATGTTTCTCTATCTCCGTAGTAATTTCTGTTCCTGCTGGTCCCCCGTCGGAGGGATTGAATTTAAAACCGGCATAATTGGCTGGATTATGTGACGGTGTGAGATTAATTGCGCAGGCAGCGCCAAGCATCTCGATACCTGTGGAGAATTCTGGCGTTGGGGCCTCTCCTGCATACCATGTTTTTATGCCTTCTCTCTGGAGTATGCCGATCACTTCCCAGGCGAATTGAGGTCCGAGAAAGCGGTTATCGTGGCCCACCACAACACCGCGTCTTTTTATTTCTTCATATCCTCGAATGCCGATCGCCTCCATGACAGTAGGATTTTCTTCTTTGAAAATCTCGACAATTGCCGACGTCACAATGCGCAGGTTATTGAAGGTAAAGTCGGATCCTATCTCGCCACGCCATCCCGATGTCCCGAATACTACGGACGAAGGAGCAGCATTTTCGCGTGCGAATTTTTCGATAATCGGAAGCAGCCCCCCGTTCGCTGACGTATCGGCAAGAATAGTCTTCCAGCAGGACGCAGCATTGTTGAAACCTTCAATCATGAGTTCCTCCTCTGTTGGCTCTGTTACCCAGTATTATTTTAACAGAATAGTGGAATAGGATGAAAACCAAAGAAATGATAATATTATAAACATGGGTCAGCGCATAATGAAGTTGCTCTCGAAAAGTAAGTGCGATAACAACCGCGGATTCTGTCAGCATGATAAGTTCACTGAAAAATATGTTCAGCGATAGCGAACTCAAAGACATGATCGCGCGGCGCGTGGGTCCCGAGCGGGTACCGAGTAAAATCAGACTAATCAGCGATACCTCCGACTTCTATAGCGTTGAGTACGATGACGTCGTTGTCTTGGGTGAAAAGCCCTATCTGATCAGGCATAATGAGCGCGAGGGAAGGTTTGGGATAGAAGAGCAACAGAAATTCTGGGTAAAGAGGGCCGTGGACCTTATCGACGGTTCCATCAAAATCCTAAAACTCACTTTTCATGAACGATTTGTCGCAAAGGTCGGCGAGTTATCCTTCGAATGTTACAGGAGTCCCAAAAAAGAAGGCCGCATTCTCGATCTCGTAAAAGGGGATCAGCGTTTTATGCAGGGAGTTCCTATACTTGACACTGCCGGCAACATTGTCAGGGTTATCGATTATATCCAGGGGAAAACGCTAGCTGACAGCGTGCTCCTTCTGGGTAGGGACCATGAGGATTATTTTTACAATTATTTCCCCAAAGTCCTGGATGAGTTTATCGAACTTACAAAGGCCATCAAATTCCTTCACGATAACGGTGAGAAACACGGTGATATCAGGCGGGACCATATCATCAAGGAGAAAAGTACCGGCATTTGCAGATGGATTGATTTCGATTTCAATTATCTCCATAAGGAGAATATGGCTGGATATGATCTCTTTGGGCTTGGGAATGTCATCGTCTATCTTGCAGGTAGGGGGGATGTAATAACCCGCGACTTGAAAGAAAAGGACCCAGAGGCATATCAGGCGCTTGGTGCGGAAGACCTGAATATTATTTTCAACAGCAGGGTGGTCAACCTGCGGAAGGTATATCCGTATATCTCGGATGACCTCAATCAAATCCTGCTGCATTTTTCATCAGGGGCCAACGTCTTCTATGAAGATACTGAAGAATTCCTGCAGGATATGCAGATAGTTAGAAATCGACTTTTGTAAGCATTGTTGTAAAAGGAGGAAATAGGAAATGGAACAGTCATGGCAGGCTTGCATAATCAACAAACACATCCTCGTCGCTGTAGACGAATCCGATAACGCAAAACGAGCGGTCGCATATGTTGCACTAATGCTTGGTGGGCTCCAGGGCTTTAAGGTAACCCTGATCAATATTGTTCCTGTCCCGCCGGACGACTTCTTTGCTAATGCAGAGGAGCGCGCTTCGTGGATACAGGACAATGAAATGAAATCAAAGCTTGTACTGGAAGGCTACCGGGAGATGCTTATAAAATCAGGTGTTGATGGGGAGTTCGTTGAAATACGCATGAAAACCGGCGAATATCCATCCGTTGCCCAAGTCATACTCAACGAGGCGAACCTGATCGGGGCGAGTACCATTGCCCTTGGACGCAGGGGCATATCCAAACAGGAGGAATTCATCTACGGGAGTACTTCCAATAAAATTCTTCATTCGCAGAAAAGTTGCAACGCATTGTGGGTCATCGAATAACAAGACTTCAGTGATGTGAATTGGAAACGGCTATCCTCGTCTGCCACTCGAGGGCTTTCTGCAAAATGGCTTCTTCCCTTCCACTCACATGACTACCGTTCCGAATTAAAGGTTGTCCATCAATCACTACCGTTTCGACGTCCGATGCCATCGCCGAATAGACTATGTGAGAATAAATATCATAGAGGGGGGTCAAATGAGGACGTTTCAGATTGATGACGATAACATCCGCAGCTTTGCCTTTTTCGATGCTCCCGATTTTGTTGCCGAGACCTAAAGCCTCCGCTCCCCATCTAGTCGCCATAAGGAGCGCAGTCTTTGAATCGAGCACGGTGGGGTCTTTCGCAATTGCCTTGTGGAGTTTTGCAGCGGTCGACATCTCACTCAATATATTCAGGTCATTGTTGCTCGCCGCGCCATCAGTACCGAAAGTCACTCGTACTCCAGCTCTCAGCATTCTTGGCACAGGGGCAATTCCCGAAGCAAGCTTCAAGTTGCTTTCTATGCAGTGCGATACGCCAACCTTCCTCTTAGCAAGAATATTAATCTCCGCATCATCCACATGAACGCAATGTGCCGCAATAAGCCGCTCATCAAGGAGGCCGAGGGCTTCGAGATGTTCAACAGGTTTTTTGCCATACCGAGATACTATATCATCCACTTCCCACTGGGTTTCCGAGAGGTGCATATGCAAAGGCACATCGAGATGGTCAGCCAGTGCCTTGGATTTCCTAAGAGTGTCAGGGCTGCATGTATGCGCTGCATGCGGCGCAATACTCGTGAGAATGAGGCTGTCTCCCTTCCATTTCCCTATGAACCTTTCAGCGTTACCAAGATATTCCGCCGCTGTCTTTCCGGCTACTGTAGGGAAGTCTATTATGCCCGCTCCAAGGACCGCTCTTATCCCGAGTGCCCGTGACGCTGCTGCAGCACTGTCTCCGAAAAAATACATGTCGTTGTATATGGTAACGCCCATCTTGAGCATTTCCAAACAGGCTAGTTCTGTAGCATCATAAACAAATTCAGGACTGAGCCATCTGTTTTCGGCGGGCCATATATGTTTTTCGAGCCACTCTCTGAGAGGGAGGTCATCAGCCAGACCTCTGAAAAAAACCATCGGGGCGTGACAGTGAGTATTGATAAGCCCTGGAAGCACTGCCTTGTCTTTGCCTTCAATGACTTTTTCAGAAGTGTAGCTTCTTAAGATAAAATCAGCACTCCCCGCATCAATGATGACAGATCCCTTCACGGCAACCGCGCCTTTTTTGATCATCTCCAGTTCTTCGTTCATGGTGAGAACATAATCACCACAGATGATGAAGTCGACTTTCTCCATAATGACCGACCCGGCCTAATCCCCCTCAAATTCGGTCAGATGAAATATTTTATATCCTTTTTTTGCAAGTTTCTTCGAACCGCCTACATCGGGCAGATCAATGATGAACGCCATTTCTACAACTTTGCCTCCAAGCTTCTCTATCAAGGTGGCCGATGCGAGGGCAGTGCCTCCTGTTGCAAGAAGGTCGTCAACAAGAAGTACCTTCGTACCCGTGGTTAGGGAGTCCTTGTGAATCTCGATTGTATCTGTCCCGTATTCAAGTTCGTATTCGTGGCGTATAGTTTCTGCAGGCAGTTTCCCTTTTTTCCTAATGGGGATAAAGCCTTTTCCCAGGGTGTAAGCAAGTGCGCCGCCAATGATAAAACCCCTGGACTCTATCCCTACGATGACATCGAAATCGATGTCGCCTTTTAAATATCGTTGGGTGAAGGCATCAATAACAAGCCTGAAGCCAACAGGGTCTTTTATTAGCGTTGTAATATCCCTGAACATGATGCCTTTTTTGGGATGGTCCGGAACGGTCCTGATCTTCGATTTTATCGGCATTGAATTCCTCCTAGCCCTTGCAAGTGCATTCTGTGTTGTCGATTTTTGAAATGGTCTTTAGAACCAGCCTTTTGACATTGTCTGCGTTTTTATTCATTATGGAAAGAATCATATCCCATGTGACCGATTCTTCGCCTTCCTTCCAGCAGTCGTAATCAGTAGACATCGCGATAGACTGATAGCAGATGCCGAGTTCTCTTGCAAGTATCACTTCAGGGACGGTCGACATATTGATCACGTCCGCACCCAGCATTCTGAACATATGGGACTCGGCTTTTGTGGAAAACCGTGGCCCTTCAATCGTAACCACAGTCCCTTTTTTGTGATGTCTGAGCTTCAATTCCTTTGCAGTATCTGCCAGTAAAGACCTGAGGCTTGGGCAGAAAGGTTCGCTCATCGGTGTATGAACAACCTTTTTTTCGTGGAACGTCAGGGGCCTGTGTTTTGTAAAATCTATGAACTGGTCTGTAAAAACCAGATCACCCGGTTTTATCTTCTCTCTAAGAGAGCCTACCGCAGTGGTTGCGAGAATATGGGTACAACCCTCTTTTTTTAAAGCGTATAAGTTGGCTCTGAAGTTGACAGCCGTCGGAAATATGGAATGGTCTTTCCCATGACGCGCAAGGATGACCATATCAATACCATCAATCTTTCCGGCAATAAGAGGTGAAGAAGGCTTACCGTAAGGAGTCTTTATGACTTTTTCCGTTATATTCTTCATAAGGCGGGGGTCGTCCATACCGGACCCCCCTATAAGTCCGATCTTAATGGTATCCATTGTCTCTCCTTTGACCATAAAAGTGAATTTATTTACTCAAGTTAGTAAACATAAGCGACAGGCATGTGAAGACAAAAATAGTGATGCTTATATACCCATTCATATTAAAAAAAGCCATATTGAGTTTGCTCAAATCATTCGGTTTTACGAGGGAATGCTCATATCCTAACAACACCCCTACAATAATCAAGCCTACGAAGTAAAAAAAGTTCAAGTGAAAAAGAATCCCCGTATAAATAAATAGACCAAACGTAACTCCATGAAAAATCCGCGAGAAAAGAAGGGATCTCTTGATGCCGAATCGTCGAGGGATCGAATACAAACCCTGCTGCCGGTCAAAGTCGATATCCTGAAGGGCATAAAGAATGTCAAAGCCTGCAAGCCAGAATATAACAGCGAAGGAGAGAGGAATAATTTCCGGATCGAGTGTGCCTCTGATCGCGATCCATGCCCCTAAAGGGGCGCCCGATATGGCTATGCCGAGAACGAAATGGGACGCCCAAGTAAATCTTTTTGTGTAGGAATATAATATGAGGATACAGATTGCGAGCGGCGAGAGCATGAAACAAAGAGGATTCAACTCGTACGCGGCGAAGGCCAACACGCCAAGGGAAATTGCTGTAAAAATCATGGCGTCCTTAACCTGAATTTTGCCAGCTGGTATTTCACGTTTAATGGTCCTTGGATTCATCGCGTCGATTTTCCTGTCGATGATTCGGTTTAGGCCCATGGCGCCCGAACGGGCACCGACCATAGCTGCCACGATCCAGAAAATCTGGGAGAGAGACGGAATCCCGGAAGCTGCGAGTATGGCTGCGGTGAAGGCGAAGGGAAGGGCAAAGACGGAATGAGCTATCTTTATCATCCGCAAATAGAGAAAAGTCTTCTCCGTCAAGGTATTCATGGTCTTTTATGATACCACAGCCTCACCTCTCGGGTGCCAGGTCCCACGCAGGAAGACATGATTAGATTTTATTTGTTCTTTTCATTAATATATTGTAAAGAAGGACAAGTACTAGTCGGGTCATTGTGGGGTCCTTTAGGGGTCTTTTCTTGACAAAGGGTAAAAACTATGGTAAGAAAATCCAATTAACCTAATCATCGAGAACAGGAGGTATGCATGAACCCCGAGGACATTAAATTTCATAAGGAACACACGTGGGCCAGAGTTTCTGGCAAGAAAGCGACGATCGGGATTACCGATTATGCGCAGCAATCTCTCGGCGATATCGTATATATCGAGCTGCCAGAGACCGATATCGAGGTCACCGCAAATTCGGAGTTGACCGAGATCGAATCGACTAAAGCAACATCAACAGTGATCGCGCCGGTAAGCGGCCTAGTGATTGAGATCAACGAGAAGCTCGCGGATTCGCCTGAGATTATAAATGAAGACCCTTACGAGAAAGGGTGGATAGCGGTAATCAAGATGGATAACCCGACTGAGCTCGATGACCTCATGGACGCCGAAGAGTATGACGCATATGTGGAAGAGGAGACTAAGTGAAGCTTTTGATAATCGGTTCCGGCCCTGGAGGCTATGTAGCTGCAATCAAGGCCGCTCAACTCGGTGCTCATGTAACGATTGTCGAAAGTAATGAGGTTGGCGGCACCTGTCTCAATTGGGGATGCATCCCAACAAAGACATTGAGCGCCTCGGCAGAAGCCCTGCGAAAAGCCAGAAAACTAGCAGAATACGGCATTGAATGCAGCGGAGATCTCAGGCCCGACCTGGCGAAAATCATGGACCGAAAAAACAAAGTTGTTTCCACTCAGGCAAAAGGAATTCGCTCGCTTTTTAAGTACCGGGACATCAGCCTTGTGGAGGGTCGTGGAAGGCTTCTTGCTCCCGGCAGGGTGGAGATCGAAAAAAGAGATGGAACAAATGAGGTTGTCGAGACCGATAAAATAATCATAGCTACAGGATCGAGACCTGCCCGGATTCCGGCATTCGCCTTTGATGGCGAAGCCATTCTGTCGAGTAACGACGCACTGAATTTAGGAGTACTGCCTAAAAGTTTGATTATAATCGGGGCAGGGGTCATAGGTTGCGAATTCGCATGTATATTTGCAGAATTCGGGGTCGAGATCTCCATGCTCGAAATACTAAGCAGGGCGGTGTCGACTGAGGACCATGAGATCTCAGATGTGCTCGAAAGAGAACTGAAAAAAAAGAAAATCAAACTTATGACTGGCGTCAAGGTGGAAAAGGTCGAAAGGCTGACTGACGGAGTGCATGTTTCTCTCGAAGGGGGCAAGAAACTCACAGCTGAGAAACTCCTTGTTTCGATAGGAAGGCATTACAATACTGAGAATATCGGTCTTGAAGCCTTGGACATACAAAAAGGAGAACGTGGTGAAATCCGGGTCGATGATAAAATGGAGACGAATGTAAAAGGAGTTTATGCAATAGGTGATGTAGTAGGGGGAATGCTACTGGCCCATGTGGCCTCGAAAGAGGGCATTGTTGCTGCTTCCAATGCCTGCGGGGTCAAAATATCGATGGATTATTCGGTCATTCCAGCAGCGATATTTACCTCTCCCGAAATTGGTTCTGTCGGATTGCGTGAACATCAAGCGCTGGCACGGGGTTTAAAGATTAAGACCGGCCGTTTCCAGTTCAGGACACTCGGCAAGGCCCATGCAATGGGGGAAATTGCTGGTATGTTTAAAGTTATTGCCGAAGAGGATACGGATAAGGTCCTTGGAGTTCATATCATCGGGCCCCATGCTTCTGACCTTGTACATGAGGGGGCACTGGCGATTAAGTCTGGGATGACGGTGAAAGAGGTCGGAGAGATGATTCATGCCCATCCGACTCTTTCAGAAGGTCTTATGGAAGCGGCTGAAGATGTACATGGGATGGCGATTCACGCCATGAATCAATAATTCTTTTAACCCAAAGCGGAAAGGGGAAATCATATGGGAGAAATTATCGAGATATTAGCACGGGAGGTCCTCGATTCTCGGGGCAATCCTACAGTTGAAGTAGAGGTCATACTGGACAGCGGCATTGCCGGTGCTGCCATTGTTCCTTCAGGAGCATCCACGGGGCAAAGGGAAGCCCTCGAACTCAGAGACGGGGATAAGAAAAAGTTTCACGGCAAAGGAGTGCAGAAGGCTATTAAGAATGTCGCCGGAGAGATAGCATCCCGTTTGCGAGGAATGGATTCCTCGGATCAGGTACTTATCGACAAGACCATGATAGATATTGACGGAACGGAAAACAAAAGCAAGCTTGGCGCTAATGCCATTCTTGGAGTGTCCATGGCAGTCTGCCATGCCTCGGCAAATGAGTTGAATATCCCTCTCTACCGTCACATCGGTGGATGTAATGCAAAGGAGTTGCCTGTGCCGATGATGAATATCATGAACGGCGGTGCCCATGCCGACAATAACCTGGACATACAGGAATTCATGATCATGCCTGCGGGCTTGAAGAATTTCGCTTCCGCACTACGCGCCGGCGCTGAGATATTCCAGACGCTGAAGTCGATACTGAAAAAGAAGGGGCTTAACACTTCTGTTGGGGATGAGGGGGGATTTGCCCCGAATCTCGGCTCTAATGAAGAGGCTTTGGCCATTATTATCCAGGCAATTGCTGAGAGCGGCTACAAGCCGGGGAAAGACGTCATGCTCGCTCTTGATGTTGCTTCATCGGAATTCTTTGACAAAGGGCACTATCGGTTCGAAGGCCGCAAAGTATCATCACAGGCAATGGTAGACTACTATGAGGCACTTGTTGGAAAATATCCGATACTTTCTATAGAGGACGGGATGGCTGAAAACGACTGGAACGGATGGAGGCTTCTAACTGAAAGACTCGGCAGGAAAGTCCAGCTTGTGGGCGACGATGTCTTTGTCACTAACACAAAGATACTAAATGAGGGCATACGGAAAGGAATCGCGAATTCTATCCTGATCAAACTCAATCAGATCGGCACCGTAACCGAAACACTCGACGCGATCGAAATGGCAAAGAGGGCGAGTTACACTGCTGTTATTTCACACCGGTCCGGTGAAACCGAGGACACGACGATTGCGGACCTTGCTGTTGCCTGCAACACCGGATTCATCAAAACCGGATCACTCTCGAGAAGCGAGAGGATTGCTAAGTACAACAGGCTTTTGAGGATAGAGGAGGAACTTGGAGCTTCCGCTGTTTTCAAGGGCAAGGATGCATTTTATAACATATGATGCCAAAAGTCGCAAAAGGTAAAATAATAAAAACGCGGGGCATGCGCGAGCAGGTCACGCGTGAACAAAGAAAGCGGACTTACATTTTTTTTGCATGTATCGCCTTAGCCCTCGCTTATTTGTCATACAACCTCATGTTCGGCGAGATGGGTTTGATCAAGTATATCGAACTTAAGCAGAACAAGACGCGCCTCGAAGGCGAGACAACCCGCATTGATAAGGAAAATAAGGCACTGAACATTCAAGTCAACTCGCTGAAAAAAGATCCTTACTATATCGAAAAGTATGCCAGGGAAGAATATGGTATGGCAAAACCCGGAGAATTCATATTTCAATTCAAGAACGATGACAAATAGGCAGTTCAATTAAATGGCCGATACCCCTTTAAATATCGCCTTCCTGTGGCACATGCATCAGCCCTATTACAAAAACCCCTTCAGCGGCATTTATACCTTGCCATGGGTGCGGTTGCATGGCGTCAAAGACTACCTTGATACATTGAAAATACTTGAAGAATTTCCCCATATCAAACAGACTTTCAACGTTGTCCCTTCGCTCCTTGAACAGTTGAATGACTATATCGAGAATAAAGCAATGGACCGACACCTCGAATTAACGCTCAAGCATCCGGGGAGTCTAACGGTCGAGGAAAGGATATTCATCGTCGAATATTTCTTCCTCGCAAACTGGGATACCATGGTAAAACCTTACCCACGTTATTACGAACTCCTGGTAAAAAGAGGGCTTCGGTATTCCAAGGACGATATCGGGCGGACTATCCGCTACTTTACTGATCATGACATAAGAGACCTTCAGGTGCTTTTCAATTTGAGTTGGATCGATCCAATGTTCAGGGAAAGCGATCCCTTTCTGAAAGCGCTTGTTAATAAAGAGCGGGATTATACCGAAGAAGAAAAAGGAATTCTCATAAGCAAACAATTCGATATCCTGAAGCAGATTATCCCCGAATACAGGAAGCTCAGCTCTTCAGGCCAGATCGAGATTTCAGTAAGTCCCTTTTATCACCCGATTCTCCCTTTGCTGTGGGACACCGACTCGGCCAGGATAGCGATGCCCCGAGTCAAGCTCCCCAAAAAAAGATTTTCTCATCCTGAAGATGCAATCAGTCAGATAAGGATGGGTATCGCCTTTTTTGAAAAGACTTTTGGTTTCAAGCCAAACGGTATGTGGCCGTCCGAGGGATCGGTGAGCGAAGAAGTTGCCGATGCAATCAGCAAGGAAAGAATCAAATGGATTGCAACTGACGAGGAAGTCCTTGGCCGTTCGCTCGAAAGACCTCTTAGGAACAATGAGGGAACTGTTATTGATCCTGACTCACTTTACAGGCCGTATCGGTATGCCAACTTGTCACTTTTTTTCAGGGACCATCGTCTCTCTGACCAGATCGGTTTTGTCTATGCGTCATGGAGCGCTGAAAAAGCCGTCGATGATTTTATCTCCAGACTATCGCAAATACGGGGTTCTCTGCCGAAGAATGAGCCTTATATTGTTCCCGTAATCCTCGATGGAGAAAATGCCTGGGAATATTATCAAAATGATGGACAGGACTTTCTCAAAACACTTTATACTGCTCTCAGCAACGATAGGAGATTTAAAACCGTTACGATGTCGGAATACATCGAAGAACACGGGCCGGGCGTGCCACTGAAAAAACTCCACGCGGGATCATGGATCAATTCCGACTTTCATGTCTGGATAGGACATGAAGAAGATAATCTTGCATGGGATTATCTTTCACTTGCAAGGGATGACCTTGACGCTTACGCAAAAAACCACCCTGAAACAGACCTCTCTGAAGCATGGAAGGCGCTGTACGCCGCTGAGGGGAGCGACTGGAACTGGTGGTACGGAGATGAGCATACCACTGAAAGCCAGGAAGAATTTGATGAACTCTTTCGAAACTACCTCATGAAGGTCTATGAAGTCATCGGCGGCACAGTGCCTCCCAACTTGTATGTCCCAATCTTGCTGGAAGATAGAAAAATTGTCCCCGATTCCGAGGTGAGAGGATTCATTTATCCGAGAATCGATGGGATAGTGACAAGCTATTTTGAATGGTACAATAGTGCACATATCCAGATCCAAAGGGGCGGCGGCAGCATGCATAAATCCGAAAGCTGCATAGTGGATCTTTATTACGGATTTAACAAGGACAGCCTTTTTATCAGGGTCGATCCAGTCATTCCTCTGAATCGTTTCGAGGAAGAGATCTCGCTTCACATAGATATCTTCCATCCCTCTTTTATTAAAATAGTGTTCAATCCCATTGCGAATGAGACAGTGCTTTATGTATTCAGAAATGGCGTATGGGTGGAAGGGGATACACGTCTGGAAACGGCGGCAGCTGATATTTTTGAAATCGAAATTCCTTTTTCGGTCATAGGGGCTAAGGAAAGCGATGAAGTGCATTTCGCGCTCGAAGTTGTGAAAAATGGCGGAACATTAATACCAGACGCGGAAGTCGCCTCCTTGACCGAAAAAAGCATGGAGCGCTATCCTTGGAGGGGCCATATTATCGTAACCGTACCATCGCCTGATTTCGAGAAAATTATGTGGTATTGAGAGAAAGGCTTTTGTCGTAAAGTTCTTTTTTGCTGATTCCATAACCCTCAGAAACAGTCTTCACCGCCTCTTTTCTTCCCAGGCCTTTTTTCATCAATGAGTTTACTTCGGATAATGCCTCTTCGATAGTCAATCTCTCCTTATGAAACCCCTCAACGATGATCACGTACTCGCCGGCGATCATCCGGGTTTCGAGTGCCTGGATAATTTCGGGAATGGTCCCCCTTAGGACTTCTTCGTGAAACTTGGTAATCTCCTTTGCAAGGGCCGCTCTTCTTTCACCAAAAATTTCAATCATATCGGATAATACCTTCATGAGGCGGTGAGGCGCTTCATAAAAGATGAGTGTTCTCGTCTCGTGTTTCAATTCAGTTAGGCGTTTTAGACGCTGTCCGCCCTTTGAAGGAAGGAAGCCCAAAAAGGTAAATTCTTCTGTGGGAAGTCCCGCGACCGAAAGAGCGGAGATAAATGCTGATGGTCCAGGAATCGGTATAATATCGATCTTTTCTTCGACAGCCCTTTTGATCAGAACGGAGCCGGGGTCCGAGATTCCCGGCGTGCCAGCATCTGAAATAAGGGCCACGGAGAGTCCCGTGTGCAATTTCCCGAGGATTTCCCCCGCCTTCATCTTCTCTTTTTCCGACCAGTAACTGATAAGCGGTTTCGCTATACCGTAATGATTAAGCAGCTTCAGTGAATGCCGCGTGTCTTCAGCTGCAATAAGGTCTACCTCTTTCAATATTCTGAGGGCCCTTAGCGTTATATCTTCAAGATTACCGACAGGAGTGGCGACAATATACAGTTTTCCCGCTGCCATGATCTGAATATCCTATTTTGAGGAGTTTTCGCAGGCAGAGGTCCGTCTGGTAGAGCTCATTAGAATTGTCATAATCAGCAACTCCTGTATTTATTGGTAATCGGAAATCTTCTGTCTCTCCCGAAGGCACGCGGAGTAATCTTGATTCCCGGAGGTGATTGCCTTCTCTTGTATTCGCTCTTGTCGACCATCATGATAACCCTTTTGGCGTCTTCGCTGTCGAAGCCAAGATTCAATATCTCTTCATAACTTTTGTCGTCCTCGATATAAGCCTTGAGGATTGGATCCAGGACATCATAAGGGGGTAGACTGTCACTATCTTTTTGGTCTAGTTTCAATTCAGCGGTAGGCTCTTTCGTCAGTACTCTTTCGGGAATGATGATCTTTCCACAACTCTCGTTTTTCCATGCACTCAGCCTGAAGACAAGAGTCTTTGGGACGTCCTTTATCGGGGCGAAACCGCCTGCCATGTCACCGTAAAGTGTCGCATACCCGACGCTCATTTCCGACTTATTGCCGGTGGTCAGCACAAGCCATCCGAACTTGTTCGATAAACCCATAAGAATGGTCCCTCTTATACGGGCCTGGAGATTTTCCTCAGCGGTCCCTGGAGATGAATCCCTGAATTCTGGTCTGAACGATTCGAGGTAGACATCAAAAATAGGCGTGATCGGCATCTCTATAATTTTTATTGCAAGATTGGTTGCCAATGCGTATGCATCTTCCCTACTTGATGATGAAGTATAGGGCGACGGCATGAAAATGCCAGTGACATTATCCTTGCCGATGGCATCTGCGGCAATTGCTGCCACTATCGATGAATCGATACCACCGCTCAAGCCAATACATACCTTCTTGAACCCGTTTTTCGTTATGTAATCGCGTGTACCGAGGACGAGCGCCTTGTACACTGTCGCATCGGCGGCCGGCGCTGCGTCGGACGAAGACCTGTCAAGAAAATGCGAGGGAATAATGACGTTTTCGCTTACCTGAGGAGTCCGGTTTATAAAAACCTCATCAATCTGCACATGCCGGAATCCATTAGTCTCTCGCTTGCAAGCTGCATGGAGTCTCTTCGTGCAGAGTTCTTCGATAGCCAGATCGACTATGATGTCTTGTTCTTCGAAACGCCTTCCCTCAGCAAGAATTTCAGCTTTTTCATTAATGACAAAGCTATGACCGTCAAAAACGAGTTCATCCTGGCCGCCAACCGTATTGAGATAGGCGATGACAACGCCATTATCGGATGCCTGTGTCGAGAGCATCTTGATCCTTGTGCCCGACTTCCCCATGTGATAAGGAGATGCATTGATATTTATGATGAATTCAGCGCCGTTCATCGCCTGTACAGCGGCGGGACCATCCGAGTACCAGATGTCCTCGCAAATATTGATACCGAATTTTGTACTGCCCATTTTGTAAACAGGATAGCGATTCCCCGGTTTAAAGTAGCGGACTTCATCAAACACGCCGTAGTTAGGCAGATGGATTTTATGGTAGACATCGACCAATTTCCCCTGATGGATTACCGCGGCGGCGTTATAGATATCATCGTTCTTGTCAACGAAGCCGACAATTACAACCGAATTACCAACCGCTTTTTGTATCTCTTTAAGAGCAGCGAGATTGTCGTCAATAAAGTGCGGATTCAGAAGCAGGTCTTCGGGTGGATAGCCGGTAACCGCTAATTCAGGGAATGCGATAATATCCGGCAGGTAGGCTTCCAAGTCATTGATCCGATTCACTATCTTTTTGACATTACCTTTGAGGTCACCGACTGTTGGATTGATCTGGCAGAGGGCTATTCGCACTTTCTTCATTTATTGATTCTACCCTCTGGCTCCGTGTTTGTAAAGGATGATCAAGTGGCCGGCATATCGGCTGATACGCATAGCGGTGTCTTTGAATAATTTAAATCGAAAGGCTAATCGGGGGGGGGTAAGAAACAGTTGTTGCTGCGGGACTTCCTGTAGGAATTCCTTGAATTTTTTGGGAATGTAGGATAAAATTGAAGACCACATTAGAATTAAATTAAATATTAATACATTCGCAGGAGGGTATCCATGGCTAAGACTGCAGTAGGGAAAGAAGTTACTTCATTGCGCAAGAAACCTTTGAAGGCCGTCAAATACATCTATTTCTTTGGAAATGGTAAGGCCGAAGGCAGCGGCGCGATGAAAGACCTTCTTGGTGGAAAGGGTGCAGGCCTTGCAGAGATGACCAATCTTGGAGTGCCCGTTCCTGCCGGCTTCACAATAACTACCGCGGCATGCAATGAGTATTTCAAAAACAGGATGAAGTATCCTGAGGGCATGTGGGACACGGTTATCACAAACATGAAGAGAGTCGAAAAGGCGATGGGCATGAAGTTTGGAGATCCCGTAAATCCACTACTCGTTTCCGTCCGCTCGGGAGCTAAATTCTCAATGCCCGGCATGATGGACACCGTCCTGAATCTTGGACTCAATCCCGACACGTTGGGCGGCATCATTAGGAGGACGAATAATGAGCGGTTCGGCTACGATGCCTACCGAAGGTTTATCACCATGTTCGGCACGATCGTTATGGGTATCGACAGACAGAAATTCGAACAGGTGCTCGATAAATTCAAAGAAGAAAAGGGCGTTCGCCAAGATACCGACCTCGATGCTGCTGACCTCAAGCTCGTCGTAGAGGAATTCAAGCGGATTTATAAAGACGCTACCTCTTCCAATTTCCCCGTCGATCCGTACCAGCAACTGAAACTGGCAATCAACGCTGTCTTCGGTTCATGGTTTGGCGAGAGGGCGAAAAAGTACAGGAAGCTCCAAGGTATTTCTGATGACCTCGGCACTGCCTGTAATGTCCAGTCGATGGTATTCGGCAATATTGGCGATGACTCGGGGACGGGAGTAGGTTTTACGAGAGACCCTTCCACCGGCGAGAGGAAATTCTTTGCAGAATGTCTGATCAATGCCCAGGGTGAAGATGTCGTCGCAGGCATTAGAACGCCTCTCCACATTGAAGAGCTCAAAAAGACAATGCCTCAGGCGTATGGCGATCTCATGAAGATTTATCAGAAACTCGAAAAACATTACAAAGATATGCTCGACATAGAATTTACTGTGCAAGAAGGCAAGCTTTACATGCTCCAGACGCGGGTCGGCAAAAGAACAGCCGCTGCAGCGCTGAAAATCGCTGTCGATATGGTTAGCGAGAAAGTAATCGACAAAAAGACGGCACTGTTGCGAATTGATCCTGCCCAGATCGATCAGCTGCTTCATCCCATGATCGATCCCTCTGCTGCCTTTAAAATCATGTGCAAAGGATTACCCGCCTCTCCTGGAGCTGCAGTAGGGAGGGTCGTCTTTAATGCTGAAGACGCTGAAGAGGCAGCGGCAAAGAACGAAAAGGTGATTCTGGTCAGGACCGAAACATCGCCTGAAGACATAGGGGGCATGGCAGCAGCTCAGGGCATATTGACCGCCCGCGGCGGTATGACCTCCCATGCAGCTGTTGTCGGAAGAGGAATGGGAAAGTGCTGCGTTGTGGGTTGCGGCGCGATTGATATACATGAAAGGGAAAAGTATTTCACTATTAATGACGAAACAGTAGTCAAGGAAGGCGATTATATCACATTGAATGGGACGACAGGAGAGGTCATGCTCGGTCAGGTGCCCCTGGTCACGCCTCTGCTTAAGGGTGATTTTAAAACTATAATGAAGTGGGCAGACGAAGTGAGAAAGTTAAGAGTTCGTGCAAATGCCGATACGCCCAAGGATGCCCAGGTAGCTTATGAATTCGGCGCAGAGGGTATAGGATTGTGCAGGACCGAACATATGTTTTTTGATGCTGAAAGGATAAAAGCGGTGAGGGAGATGATTTTGTCTGATACCCGTCCTGAGAGAGAAAAGGCCCTCGCAAAGCTACTCCCTATGCAGAAGAAGGACTTCATCGGGATCTTCACCGAGATGAAGGGATTTCCCGTCACTGTGAGGTTACTCGATCCGCCGCTTCATGAATTTCTACCTCACACAGACCAGGAGTTTCATGACCTCGCAGCAGACATGGGCGTGCCGGTTGAAAAGCTTCGGACAAAAAACAAATTTCTACATGAGTTTAATCCTATGCTTGGCCACAGGGGCTGCCGTCTTGGCATAACTTATCCTGAAATTTATGAAATGCAGGTGAGGGCAATTATGGAAGCGGCCTGCGAGCTTGCAACGAGAAAGGTTAAAGTGGTACCCGAAATCATGATCCCCCTTGTCGGTCATGTGAATGAACTTAAGGCATTAAGAGAGCTTACTATAAAAGTTGCCGAAGAGGTGAAATCTCGGTTCAAGACTAAAGTCGATTACACGGTAGGCACTATGATCGAGCTGCCGCGAGCCTGTATAACCTCCGACGAGATTGCCGCATATGCTGATTTTTATTCTTTCGGTACGAACGATTTGACCCAAACGACCTATGGTCTCTCTAGGGATGATGCCGGCAAGTTTCTTCCGTTTTACATTGATGCCAAGATTATCAAAGATGATCCTTTTGTAACTCTTGACCAAGAAGGTGTAGGCATCCTTATGAAGATCGCTGTTGAAAAAGGTCGGTCGGTAAAGAAGAATCTTAAACTTGGCATTTGCGGAGAGCATGGAGGCGATCCTGCATCGGTCGAATTCTGTCATAGGACCGGACTCAATTATGTGAGTTGCTCGCCCTACCGGATTCCGGTCGCCCGGCTAGCAGCCGCGCAGGCAGTCGTGAAAGAATCTATGACGAAGAAAATCAATAAAACCTCTAAATCGTAATTGAAAAAAAAACGGTAGAATGACGCAAAGGGCCGGGCTTTCATCCCGGCCCTTTCTTATACTTCAAAGGGATACTGGTATACTGAAAAGAATATGGATATTGTCACTGCAAGAAACCTCGTAAAAGATTACGGGCTCCTGCGTGCCGTAAACGCAATCGACTTCGAGATTGTTCAGGGTGAATGCTTCGGGTTCCTCGGTCCCAACGGGGCAGGCAAGACTACCGTGATGCGCATGATTCATTGCTTTATACCACCTACTGCCGGCGAACTCAGGGTATTTGACATGGATGTCGTAAGCAGGCCTGCCGAGATCAAGGCGCGTATCGGCGTGATGCCTCAGGATGACAGCCTCGATCCTGACCTTTCCGTTATTGAAAATCTCGTAACCTATGCCCGGTATTTCGATATGCCGCGCAAAGAAGCTCTTGGCATGGCTGCCGAATTACTCGATTTCTTCGAACTGAGGGGTAAGGAAAAGGTCAACATTAAGAGTCTTTCGGGAGGCATGAAACGACGGCTTCTCCTTGCAAGGGCACTGGTCAATCAACCCGAACTCCTTATACTTGACGAACCCACGACGGGACTCGATCCATACAGCCGCCACACCGTCTGGGACAAGCTCAATCAATTGAAATCGGGCAACACAACGCTCATTCTCACGACCCATTATATGGAGGAAGCTGAGAAGCTCTGCGATAGGGTAGCTATCATGGATTCGGGCAGGGTTGTGACGAGCGATACTCCAACCAATTTAATGAAGCAGCACAACGGGAATCTTGAAGAGACTTATCTGAAACTCACGGGGAGGCCCCTTGAAGCTTAAAAGGATAGGGCATGTATGGCGGCGTAATTTCATGGTTTATACTAAGCTGTATAAATCAAGCATAGCCCTGAACTTTGTGGAACCCGTTCTCTATCTAACCGCCCTGGGTCTTGGTCTCGGCGCTTTTGTCAAGGATATTCACGGTGTCCCCTATATCAATTACATTGCACCCGGTATTATTGCATCATCTTCAATGTTTGCGACGGTCTACGAATGTACGTATGGAACATTCGTCAGAATGACCTTTCAAAAGACCTTTGAAGCAATACTGGCCACCCCTGTTGGTATCGATGAACTTATCGCGGCTGAACTTTTCTGGGGTGCCACGAAAAGCATGTTTTACGGCAGCATAATAATGATTGTTATCGCGGCTTTCGGCCTTGTCGATTCGGAGCTCATCATCCTCGCCATACCGGTCCTCTTTTTGAGCGGGATGATCTTTGCTGAAATCTCGATGATTTTCACAGCTATCGTCCCAGGTATCGAGTCATTTAACTATGTTTTCACTCTTGTTATGACTCCTATGTTTCTTTTTTCCGGTATTTTCTTTCCGATCGACGGCCTTCCCCCTCTCGTTTCGAAGATTGCCTACTTTACGCCACTTTACCATCTCGTCAACATCTGCAGATCTTTTGCAGCCGGCAAAATTGGTGTTGTTGCCGGAGACGTAATTTGGATAGTTGTTGTTGCGGCGATCCTTGCACCATATCCTTTCAGGCTCATGCGCAAACGCATCATAAAATAGCGCGTGCTGTTCAATATTGCATCCTAACGGTGTAGATGAGCTTTGCCTCCTGATCCTGGAGAACTGGGACGAGAAATTCAGCGAGAAAGGCCTCGGTCTTTTTGTACTCATGAGAAGAGCTGAGGATCGTCCAGTCACCCGGTATCGGCTCTATTACCTTGATTGCCACATCTTCTTTCTTATGGTTCCTAAGTACCACCTCGAAACTTGCTTCATAGATATTCTTGGCAATTTTTTTCCAATCCGTTTGCTTCCTGCTACCGACGACATCGAAGGCATCGCCAAGCATAATCCTCAATTTCTCATCCTTCGGTGTATGATCAATAGAGTCCTCTCCGACAAATTGGAGACTTCCCTCGGTGTCGCGCTTATAGACTCTCACAATGCCTTTTGGCAGAGGAATGCCGAGATTATTCTCTTTTTTGTTTGAAAATTCAACAAAGACCCCCACCTTCTGCTTTGGCATTTGGTCTCCATATTGACGGTAATAGTAATAATTGGCACCCTTAAAAATAAGCTCCTTTTTTATTGCTACATTCTCGGCTTCCACCAGATTTATCTGCTTTGTCTGGTTCTCCTTGATAGTGGAGGACCTTTGAAGTGTATAGATATGATATTCGAAGAATTCCTCTTGTTTGAATTGCGGCTCTACTGATGAGGCTTCGGCTTTTGCCAGTCTTACCATTTTATCTTTGTAATCAGCTGGTTCCTTAACTCGATGGACATCTCCCGCGATAAGTTTTAACTTTGCCTCTTTATAAGACGCGCCGCTTTTGTTGTCGAGGGTAACCCATCCGGTGAGGTCAGCCCGGTCATCTTTTTCGTTAAGGGTCAACACATAATCAGCTCGCCAGTTTATGCCATCAGTTAGATAGGAAGCCTCCACTTTTTGTACATCGGAAAGATTATTTTTTAGCAGCCAGACGAGGGTTGGTCTGGACATTAAGTTTTCCGGGACGCCCGGAAATATCACCCTGCCTGGATGGCCGAACGTGATTTCATCGCCGATTTTAAAAATGGGGCCGCCGTTGTTCGACAGAAGAGTAGCAGTTGTGATCTCTTCCTTGTCTGTGTAAGTATTCTTATAGAATAATTTGACATCCTTTCCGACATACTTATCGAGGAGTTTTTGAGGGTTAAGAAGGTCATATTCATAGTTCTGTTCCAAAACATGAAGGCTTGCAGTATCAACCAGCGATCGGATAGATACGCTTGACGGGATAATCTGCGACGCCACGTCCATGAAGCGTAATTCAACCTGACCCGTTGGAAGTCGCAGAGCTCTCTGATCTTTGATGAGTCCGACATTGACATTATAAACGGTCACCGCAAGAGCTATCTGGTCTTCCGATGTTGTCGAGAGAGCGACGTTTTTCGAATCATTCTTTTCAGCCAATGCATGCGAACATACTAACAACAATGTTGATAAAATCGCGATTAGCATATTGTTCCATTCTTTTCTCATACGATGCCTCCTCAATCTCCGGCCGACAATATCGGCACTAGGGATAATATCTCCTAATAATACTAATTTCCGGGATGAATACGAACCGGAGGGTGCGATCTCATGTGATTGCCATATTATTTTATATGTGATTCCCCGATGGAATTTCCGGTTTTTTAGTTGCCCCTCTATTGAACACGTACATGAAATTATGTTAATGTTCAAATCATGAACACTACTGATGCACCAGACGAAATATCTCTCCGTCTGCTTGACGAATTTTCGAGGGATTCAGTTATTTCCCAAAGGGCGCTGGCGGGAAGGCTCGGAATCGCCCTTGGCCTGGTTAATTCATACATCAAAAGGCTTTATAAAAAAGGTCATATCAAGGTAAAGACACTTCCAAAGAACAGGATCAAATACATAATTACGCCTCAAGGCTTTACCGAAAAAGCACGACTCACCTATAACTATATGGGCCATTCTATCAAGTACTTCAGGGGAATCCGTATCACTATTGAGCGAATCTATGCCAGGATGCTGGCTGACGACATTAAGAGTATACTGCTTTGGGGAGACGGCGAGATTGCCGAGCTTTGTTATATATCGACTCGCGGTCTTCCGCTGACGATAGTCGGAGTTGTCTCTGAAAATAAAATCGACAACGGATTTTTCGGATATCATGTTTATACCGTCAGCGATATAACTGGTCTTGATTATGACGCAATCCTGGTTTCATCCATCGACGACAAAATTATTGCTGCTATACAGCAGACGGGTATAACGAATAAAAAGGTATTTTATCTCTCGTGATCATGCATGATGAACAGGAAAATATGATTTCTGAAGAAATGCATTGGTACGCAGTGCATGTCCGGTCACGTCATGAATTTATAGTGACGGAGAGGCTTATGAAATCGGGAATAGAGGACTTTCTCCCCGTTGTTGAGCGACTGAGACATTGGAAAGACAGAAAGAAACTCGTTGCTTTTCCTCTGTTCCCTGGGTATCTCTTTGTCCGCATCAGGAAGAATAACAGCGAGAAACTCAGCGTCTTGAAAACACCGGGAGTGGTCCGTTTTATAGGGCTAACACCAGCGGACCCAGAGCCTGTTCCGGATGATCAGGTCCTTGCTCTAAAAAGGCTTGTAGAAAGCAAAGAGACTCTTGATCCCCATCCGTACCTTAAAGAAGGCAATAGGGTCAAGATCAAAAGCGGACCGCTGAAAGGAGTTGAGGGACTCCTTATTGAACGGAAGGGGATGCATCACCTTGTACTTTCAGTCGACATACTGCGTCAAGGGGTGTCAATTCAGGTAGATGCTTCCAGCGTAGAAGCTTTATAATAAATTTTTGTGTTTATTCAGGCCGTCTTGGCATATTCATTATACTATGAACTGTGACCGAGAGGGCGGAGCAGTGAATAAAGTGAATGATGCTTCTGCAATCGTTTGCGAGTCATGGACACGAGTGGAGGTGCCGAATGCCTTTTGAATTTACAATGCTTAAAATACCTTCTGTTGTCTTGATACATCCGAAGATATTCGGCGATGAGCGCGGCTTTTTTTTGGAGTTGTACAAACACTCTGATTTCGCACATGCAGGGATACAGGATCACCTGGTTCAAGACAACTATTCCCGATCGACTAGAGGGGTACTGCGAGGTTTGCATTACCAGAAGACCCCCACCGCCCAAGGCAAGCTTGTCACATGCATAAAGGGAAATATTTTCGATGTAGCGGTTGATATCAGAAAAGGATCACCATCCTATGGTAAATGGGTAGGGGTGGAACTTACGGAAGAAAACCATAATATACTGTATGTACCGCCGGGCTTCGCCCATGGATTTCAGGTAACAAGCAATGTAGCTGAAGTTATGTACAAATGCACGAACGAATACTCCCTTGCTGACGATCGTGGGATTGTCTGGAACGATCCGGAAATCAATATCAGGTGGCCACTTTCCGAACCCGTCCTTTCGGCCAAGGATAGATTACATCCTCTATTGCGGGATGCTGATAATAATTTCATGTTTGGGCCATGGGAATAACATGCTTATCACAGGCAGAAATGGGCAATTGATAGGCTCATTCAGAGGAAATTGAGGAGCGGTCTATAATTTTTTGCGCCTGGAGAATTTCAGTTCGATTTCACTAGTCGTTATCTGCAAGAACATTACCGACATCATCACAGCTTCAAAACTCGATGTCCGTAATCATGATAATGCCTCGCAAATATTACGATAGACGTGCTGTAATGTACCGCATATTAAAGGGGTAAGATTCGGGTGGATATAGAAAAAGAGCCCTGGACAATGATAATCCGTCCAAAAAGCGGATGGATCGATATTCATCTTATCGACTTATGGAGATATCGCGACTTAGTAATGCTGTTTGTGCGGCGTGATTTTGTCGCCATATATAAGCAAACCATTCTCGGGCCTCTCTGGTTTTTATTGCAGCCCCTGTTCTCTACGCTCGTCTTTACCATTGTCTTCAGCTTTATCGCGAGCATACCCACTGACGGGTTACCTCCAGTTCTGTTTTATCTATCGGGAATAGTTGTTTGGCAGTACTTTGCAAGCTGTTTCACTAAAACATCTGATACGTTTAACGCTAACGCGGCAATATTTGGCAAGGTATATTTTCCACGTCTTGCGGTTCCACTTTCAATAGTTATCACTAACATGATGACTTTTGCGATCCAGTTGAGCCTTTTTTTGATATTTTGGGTGTTTTTTTATAGCCGAGGAGCTCATATTTATTTTACCAAGTGGATTCTTGTCACACCCTTTCTGTTGTTGCAGATGGCTGCCCTTGGTCTGGGATTTGGCATCTTGATTTCTTCATTGACCACTAGGTATAGGGATTTCACCTTTGTTGTAGGCTTTGGCGTGCAACTGTGGATGTACGCAACTCCTGTGGTTTATCCGATGTCTCAAATTCCGCTAAAGTGGCAATGGATATATGCGCTGAACCCTGTCGCAGCGGTTATGGAGATATTTCGCTGTGCCTTTTTAGGAACCGGAACAATTCATTATTGGCAGTGGGGCATCAGTCTTGGCATAACTGTACTGGTCTTGGTCTTAGGCATAGTCCTTTTTAGTCGTGTCGAAAAAACTTTCATGGATACCGTTTAATGAGCGATGTCGTAATTAGTGTCGAGAATTTATACAAGGAATACAGGCTTGGTACCATTAGCCATCGCGCTCTTTACCGGGATTTACAGAGTTGGTGGGCTAGAATACGAGGCAGGGAAGACCCGAACTCAATAATCTCTCCTCTCGGTACTCAGGCTAGATCTTCTGAAAATGGCCGTTTCTTGGCTCTTCGAGACGTTTCATTCGAAGTGAAGCAGGGAGAGGCAGTCGGTATAATTGGAGGGAACGGGGCTGGAAAATCAACACTCTTAAAAATTCTCTCTCGTGTTACAGCTCCGACTAAAGGGTGCTTGAAGGTCAGAGGAAGGATAGCAAGCCTTTTGGAAGTCGGTACTGGTTTTCATCCTGAGCTAACTGGTCGAGAAAACATTTACCTGAATGGAGCAATTCTTGGCATGACAAAGGCCGAAATCAACAGAAAGTTCGACGAGATCGTTTCTTTCGCCGAGGTCGAGAAGTTTCTCGACACCCCGGTAAAGCGCTATTCATCAGGGATGTACGTTCGACTTGCATTCGCCGTCGCAGCACATCTTGAACCAGAAATCTTGATTGTGGATGAAGTGCTTGCAGTTGGAGATGCACAGTTTCAAAAAAAATGCCTTAGCAAAATGGAAGATATCGGAAAACTAGGGAAAACCATATTGTTTGTTAGTCATAATCTTGGCGCTGTCAAAACACTTTGCAATGTGGCATTACTGCTTTCACAAGGTAGATTGTTGACTCATGACACAAGCTCAAAAGTTGTAGATCTTTATATGCTTTCAAGCATCGATAAATTATCTCATAGTGGCGAGATACACTGGCCCAATGTTGAAGAAGCTCCGGGCGGGAGCGAGCTGAAGTTGATTTCAGTCAGACTTGTAGGCACAGAAAGTCATGCACATTCGCGGTTTGATGCTGAAAACCCGATAAACATAGAAATTACATATAACATGCTTGATAACGTTATCGGAATGTCTTTTTATTTGGAAATTATCAATTCGGAGGGCATCGTTGCATTTTCATCTACCGATCAAAATCAAAGGGATGAACTAACCACTATTGGTGTTCATCGGACAATATGCACGATTCCTTCCTACTTATTAAATAAGGGACGATATATAGTTAAAATATTTGCGACAGTTGGAGTCCCGGGCATAAGGATATTAGCTCCGGGAACAGAAGTTCTTGACTTCGTAATACATAGTGCGAGGCAAGGTGGTGCTATCTCGTCAGTAAAGTTGCCAGGAGTCGTTGCTCCTAAACTTAAATGGAGCACTGATAAATTATAAGTGAATAAAAATTCAAAGGTACATTCTGCCTGCTTTTCCGGCCGTGTATCTGAAGTAGTACCCTGAGATGACGATTTTTCGACATTGATATTGCTTTCACCGTTTAAGATCGTCAGAGAGAGGATCATAGGGAAGGGCAATGCTATTACTACAAACTATTAAAGAAATTCTTCAACGACAGTTACTGCTGCGCCAATATAGGGCTATTTACTCAAAATACAGAGAATTTACCATGATTCCTGAATCTATCTATTTGGGGAATTTGGATCTTTGCAGAAAGTTTGCTGTTCCAGGATGTATCGTGGAGTGCGGTGTATGGCGCGGCGGTATGATAGCCGGGATTGCCGACATGTTAGGAGATGAACGAGCATATATTCTTTTTGACAGTTTTGAAGGATTACCGGAGGCTCAAGAAATCGATGGGGCTGCAGCTGTGGCATGGCAAAAAAATAAAGAGGCTCCGCTCTACTATGAGAACTGTAAAGCTGATATTGACTTCGCAAAAAGAGCTATGGAGTTATCGCATGCGCATGAGGTGGACATTGTAAAGGGGTGGTTTTCCGACACACTAAGGCACTATACCTTTACAAGTGAAATAGCTGTGTTGCGGTTAGACGGTGATTGGTACGAATCTACTTTTGATTGTTTAAACAGTTTGTATCCTAAAGTGGCAAAGGGTGGAGTAATCATTCTTGATGATTATTACTTCTGGGATGGATGCTCCAGGGCCGTTCACGATTATTTGTCAATTAATAAATTGTCCGACAGGATAGAACAGAGCGAACATCGGATATATTATATAGTAAAACGTTAAAAGTGAGATGGATAGTAGAACCGATCAAAATTCAGAGGATCTGGGTACTTTCAATGGCAGTTATTTTGAGGTGAAAAATGGGAAGCATTCACAATAATTCAAAAAAATTAGTAATGACACTTCTCGTTCGAGATGAAGCGGATATCATTCGACATAACATCGAGTTCCATTTAAACCACGGTGTTGACTATATTATTGCGACGGACAACGGATCTATTGATGGTACGATTGAGATTCTGGAAGAGTACAAACAAAAAGGCAACCTCCATCTGATCTTGGAACCGCAACAGAATTACGCACAGGCACATTGGGTCAACAGGATGGCAGAAATTGCACACAAGAAATTCAATGCTGAGTATATGATTCATTGTGATGCAGATGAATTTTGGTTTCCCCGATCTGGAAATTTGAAAAATGAGATTTCAACAACTGCCAATAATGTCCTTTCTGTTCCTTTCGTAAATGTACTGCTAGCAGACCGCAGTAAACAAGAAAGCTTTCCCGGAGATGCTATTTACGCAGTTGTAAAGCCATTTACTACCTCGGACCTCGAAATAGATTCGTTGCGTGAAAATCTCTATTTATTTAAATACCCCCAGAAGGTGATTTTTAGAACAACCGATGGATTATTTGAAGTGTTGGCGGGAAATCACGATGTCGTCGATAATGGATTCATGAAAAAAGGCTTATCCAGAGACATTACAATTTATCACTTTCCAATAAGAAGTTATCAACACTTTACGCAAAAAGTCATATATGGGGGCAGTTCGTGTGATCGCAATCAAAAGCTTAGCCAACGGATATGTTTCCACTGGCGAAGATGGTATGAGAGCTACAAAAAAGGCACACTGGATCAAGAATATGACTTGCTGATTCTCCGAGAAGATAGGGCCGCACAATTGATCATGGAGGGAATCGTAAGTAAATTTTCTTTTTCTGATTTAACCTCCGCGAATGAGACCTGGGCTTATCACTCCCCCGTATTTGAATATGAAACCTTTTTCAATGACATCACGTATGCCTGGGCAGGACATAAGTGTTTTGCCTATGATCTCGTTCGAAATATAAAACCGCAGCGAATTGTCGAACTTGGAACGTATAAAGGAACTTCATTTTTTTCCTTTTGCCAGGCAGTTAAAGACGGTTTTCTTGATACGGAACTATATGCTATCGATACTTGGCAGGGTGACAAACATTCCGGTTTCTATGAGAGCGACATTCTTGACGGCGTCAGGAAAATCGTCAATTCATGTTACAGTGGTTTGAATTGTAAACTGATTCAGAAAACCTTTGACGATGCGGTATCCCAGTTCGAAGATAACTCAATAGATATATTACATATCGATGGATTGCATACTTATGATGCGGTTAAGCATGATTATGATACATGGTCAAAGAAAGTCAAATCTGATGGTATTATTCTGCTTCATGACACGGCCGTCTATGAGCGGGACTTCGGCGTCTTCCGTCTCTTGAGCGAATTAAGAAAGGAATACGAAGTCGTCGATTTTTTGCAGTCTTATGGTCTTGGGATCTTGTTGAAGAGAGCAAATCATCTTTTGAGACGTGATCAGATTGATTTTATGCGTGTACACTATCTGCGGGAATACGAGAAGAGGATGATCAGTGCAGTTGATGAGTTGGACGTGAAAACTAAGCAATTAGAGACGGAAATAGAGAATATGAAAAATACCCGCACTTGGAAAATGAGATGTAACATTTTGAAATTACTATCCCGAGCAAAAAGGCAATAATAACATAATGATCCACTGGAAAATATCTTCGAAATGTTTTCAGCGAGGGCAAGCATGCAATTGAATCTCTACTATTTAAAATCTTGGTTGCGACGGATTATGATGTGCAAGACGGACGGCATTAAGCATCTTTTCCCATTGGGTCATTTCTATTCCCCGTTCGTTGACCCTAATGACATGCGCCGACGAGAAACGCTCATCTGGCATACTGCCAGGGAAATGCCGGGCATTCGCTTCAATGAACAGGAACAACTTTTATTGCTGAGAAATCTGGCCCCCTATGTCAGCTTTATTGATTATCCTGTAAATCCTCCCGCGGATCCTGCCCTCTATTATTATTCGAACGATCAATTCCCCGTTTTAGATGCTGAAGTGCTTTTTACAATTCTTGCCCATTACAAACCAGCACATATGATTGAGATCGGCAGCGGATTTTCCTCTCTCATCGCAGCGGATCTGAATCGACGATTACTGGGACGCCGTATGGACTTAACATGCATCGAGCCGTTCCCGCGTCAATTTTTGCTTGATGGTGTCGATGGTATCACCAAACTGATTGTCAGTAAGGTTGAGGATCTGCCTATTGTATTTTTTGAGAAGTTAGGCAAGGGTGATATTTTGTTTATCGATTCCTCTCACGTAACAAAAGCTGGCAGCGATGTTAATTATCTTTTTTTTGAGATTATTCCGCGATTGAAACCGGGAGTAATGATTCACATTCATGATATCTTTTTACCGCAGGAATATGATAAGAAATGGGTTATCGACGAGGGGCGAAACTGGAATGAGCAGTATTTGCTTAGGGCATTTCTTCAGTTTAATGACAGTTTCGAAGTTATCTGGGCATCCTATTTTATGGCAATGTATCACCTTGAGGAAGTTAAAAGCGTATTCCCCCGCTTCCCAAAACTTGGAGGAGGGGGCAGCATCTGGCTCAGACGAAGCCACTGATTACAAGTTGTCTGGATTGGACTTTTCCACCTGTTAAAATTATATTTACCTATAATCACTTGGAGTCTCAATCGCGGTTCTTTGATTTGGCGAAATCACACTAGCTCGATGCATTATATAACTTGAAGAGCAAGCTGTTTTTATTTCTGACACGTTATTGACCTAAATGATATTATAATAAGTGAAACGTTGGTCGATTGCTAAACGAGGTAAAAGATGTCAGGGAAAATTTTATTATGAGAAAGCAGGTGAGTAACCCAGACCACCGAAACAGTTTTGATTTCCTGCGTTTCGCAGCAGCTACTCTTGTGCTGTTCAGTCACTGCTATGCGCTTTCAGGGCGGAATGCAGAAGAACCCATGGTAAGATTGACAGGGTTTGAGACTGGCGGTGGAGTGGCCGTAGCAATTTTCTTCATAATAAGCGGCTATCTGGTCAGCGGATCGTACTTAAACTCCAAAAATTGGTTGCACTTTTTTTGGAAACGAGCCCTCCGTCTCTTTCCTGCTCTGACCGTAACTGCGCTCCTTGCTATCTTCGTTATTGGGCCATTATTTACGAATATTGATCTGCGAGACTATTTCAGGAGTCCGTTGACGTGGAACTATTTGAAAAACATCATTCTATCTCCTCACTATAACCTGCCGGGTCTTTTCGCTTCCAATCCGTTTCCGAACGCTGTCAATGGCTCTCTTTGGACGCTGCCAGTGGAATTTGTCATGTATTTGTTGGTTTTTGCTTTTGGTCTTACACGACTTCTGTCCACACGATTTATTCTTTATGTAGTGATTGTTTTCGTGCTCTGTTATCTCAAAGCCACGGAAATAAGTAAGTATGTTGTACTCGGGATAATCCCTGTCCTTCAATTTTTTAAGCTGGGCGCGTATTTTTTTGCCGGTTCCGCCATGTACCTTTTCAAGCGGAAGATATCGCTGCGAAACGACGTATTCTTCTGTTTAATCGTTCTAGTGATCGCTTCATTTCATACTCCATATGGACCCATTGTCACACAGCTTGCGCTCCCATATTTGGTCATTCACTTTGCATATATGAAGATTGGAAGACTGCACAATTTTGGCAGATTCGGTGACTTTTCATATGGTATCTATGTTTTTGCTTTTCCCGTGCAGCAAATTATAATGAACTCGTATGGCCCTGGAATCGGCGTCTCAGCGTTTATTGCTATGTCATTTTGCATAACATTGATCCTCGCGATTCTTTCGTGGCACTTTGTGGAAAACCCTACTTTAAAACTAAAGCAGATGATATCTTTCGCTAATTCATCGCTTGCCCTTCCGGGGATACTCCGTGGCACTAAAGTCGACAGATTATCTCCACAAGAGAACGACTTGCCTATACCCGCAAAGGTGGGAGAGGAACGATCGCAGTAAAGCGCTACTTCGGCTTCCCGTAATTGCACTGACGTTTTGAAGCTGAGAACGCATTTCACAAGTGACAACCAAAGAATGATATGAAAACCTGTTCGTACCCTTTTGTAGATCTATCTATAGTTACTTTCAACTCCTCTGAGTGGATTGAAATATTTTTCTCGAGTTTATTGTTACAGGAATATCCAATTGATCGAATAAATGTATTGATACATGACAATGGCTCAGTTGACGATACAGTGCAAAAAATTGATCATCAAAAGCTCACGTGCTCAAAACAATTTGCTTCATTTGAGATTTCGGCATCCGGAAATATCGGATTTGGGGCTGGACACAATGCAAATATTGCATTGTGCGCATCTCCGTATTTTCTTGTTTCGAATGTCGACATAGCCTTTGATGCTGACGCTATTGCAAATGCAGTCCGAATTGCTCAAGTGGATGCAGATGACGTAGCGTGCTGGGAATTTCGCCAAAAACCATATGAACATCCTAAGTTGTATAATCCTGTCACATTGGAAACCACCTGGTCCTCCAGCGCCTGTGTTCTTTTTCGAAGGGAGGCAATTGTTGCCATAGGGGGCTATGAGGCACATTTATTCATGTATGGCGAAGATGTCGAAATCTCATATAGATTGCGTGATCGCGGCTACAGACTTCGTTATTGCCCCAAAGCCGTATGCTGGCATTATTGTTATTCGAAACCGCGTGAACTCAAACCAACTCAATTTTTTGGCAACATTCTAGCGAATGCTCTGCTCAGGCTACGTTATGGAAATGTGACAACAGTACTAGGATTATTTGTCATGTTTCCGACACTTTGGGTGATGCCATATCCTGTAGAAAATAAGTTGAAGGGGTTGTTAAAAGTAACGTCCAATCTGATAGTGAAAGCGCCATATTTCCTCTTGACCAGAAAGAAAAGCAGCCTGAAGTTTTCCTTTATGAGATGGGACTATGAAGAGGCTCGGGATGGTGCTTTTTACGAATTCAAGAAAAACCTCGATTGCCCGCCACTTGTAAGTGTTATAGTTCGCACATATAAAGGACGCGAGTCAATACTCAGAGAGGCTGTACAATCGATTCTTAACCAGACATACCCCAATATAGAACTTGTTATTGTTGAAGACGGCACAGAAGAGGCCCGGCCGTTTGCAGAGGAATTGAAGGAAAACAAGCTTTTAGCATCTGTTCAGTATATTAGCATACAAAAAGCCGGAAGATGCATTGCGGGAAACACAGGATTGGAATACTCAAAAGGAGATTATTTGGCTTTTCTTGATGATGATGATCTCTTATTTGCTGATCACTTTGAAGTTCTTGTTAATGAACTTTATTCGAGAAATGACATTGGAGCGGTATACGCGCTAGCATATGAAGTCGGAACTGAAATATTATCTTATTCCCCATTAAAATACATTGAACATAGTAGGCAGATATTCTATAGGCAAAAATTCTCACGGCCTCTTTTATGGTATAAGAATTATATCCCTATACAATCAATTTTATTTAAAAAGGCGTTGTATGATCAGTACGGCGGTTTCGACGTTGGGCTCGAAAATCTTGAGGATTGGCATCTCTGGATTCGTTATTCTCTAGTGCACGATTTTCTCCTTATCAATAAAACAACCTCCCTGTACAGAGTCCCAGCAAAAATTGAAACTGCAACAAAGCGACAAGAAAAGCTCGATGACTATTATGATGTTGCCAGGCGAAAGCTGAACGATATTTCGTTGCCAATGACGCTTAATCAAGTAGTTGAATATTCTAAAGAATTAGGCTGGCAAATCTATGTAATAGATGTTTATCGATCAATATCCTATAAGCATCCTCTTGTCGGGACTCTTCTTCGATCAGCGTATGGCTTTTACAAGAATAGTCTAAAACCATTGTTGCGATTTTTCATTAAATCCCGCAAGCGTAAGGACTGACAAATTAGCATATGATGGTACATCTTTAACAAATAGCCAAAGTCGATGTCTGAATTTAAATTATGAATGCCCAACCGCTAGTCAGCCTTTCGATTGTGAGCCATTCTCAAAGCTCGTTTATAAAAGACCTTTTGGACGATATTAACGGGCATTGTAACAATGTAGAAGTATTATTGACAATAAATATTCCGGAGACACTTTCCTTCAACTGCGATAAATATAACTTCCCGATTCGCGTTATGCAGAACGATAACCCCAGAGGATTTGGCGCGAATCATAACGCTGCATTCAAATATGCCAAGGGATCATTTTTCTGCATCTTAAACCCCGATATCAAATTGACCTCCGATCCCTTGCCTACCTTGATTGAGTGCTGCGGCAACGAAAGAACAGGAGTTGTAGCTCCATTGGTTGCTAATCCTGCAGGAGTAGTTGAGAAGACCGCCAGGCGTTTTCCTAATCCCTTAAGGATACTCTCGAAGCTGTGTGGATTAGGTGAAGCGCTTGAGTACAAAATTGGTGAAGAATGCTTTTCACCGGATTGGGTTGCCGGCATGTTTATGCTTTTCCCTGCTGCTGCTTATAAAAAGATCGGAGGATTCGATGAAAACTATTTTCTCTATTATGAGGACGTAGACATCTGTGCCCGATTGTGGCTTGCGGGATACAAAGTTCTTCTGTGCCCTTCAGTTTCCATAATCCATGATGCACGACACGAAAGCCATCGCAATTTGAGATATCTGAAGTGGCATCTCGCCAGCATGATACGCTTTTTTTCCCAGATGTTCTATTGGCGACTAACCGGAAGAAAATTGGTTGTCGAGTGAATACATTACTGGTTACGGGTGCAAATGGTTTTGTCGGCAGTAAACTTTGCCACACTGCGGCAGAGAAAGGATATTCGGTCAGGGCCGTACTCAAACAAATTGTGAAGTCTCGCCTCCCGGGGGGTCTGGATTTTGCTGTTGTTAATGATATTGGTCCGTTTACGGATTGGTCGGCGGCCCTCAAGGGTATGGATGTCATCATTCATCTTGCCGCCCGCGTCCATGTCATGAACGAATCATTGAAGCATCCACTTGCGGAATATCGTCGCATAAATGTTGAAGGTTCTCGGCATTTGGCCTTGATGGCGGTCCAAGCCGGCGTTAAAAGATTCGTGTATGTCAGCACCGCAAAGGTTAACGGCGAAAGCAGTGGGGCGAATCCCTTTCGCGAAACCGATAGCCCATCCCCCCAAGATGCTTATTCCATCTCCAAGTGGGAGGCTGAAGAGGCACTTCACGACATATCATCGCGGACCGGACTTGAAATGGTGATTATGAGACCACCGCTTGCATACGGTCCGGGGGTAAGAGGTAACATGCTGAAATTACTGAGATATATCGACCGCGGCTACCCACTGCCATTTGGAGGAATTAGTAACAAACGCAGCTTTATCTCACTGGATAATCTTGTCGACGTCCTTCTTATGTCGGCTACCAACACGGAATGCGCCGCACAGACTTTTCTTATTAGTGATGGTGAGGACCTGTCGACTTCAGAGCTTATAAAGCTGATCGCCGGAGCTATGAACCGAAACCCGCATTTGATCAACATCCCCGGGAAAGCCTTTTCAATTATTGGCGCGATGATCCCTGCTTTGCGTCCTATGATAGGAAGACTCACAGAATCTCTCGTAGTCGATTCCACTTTATTCCGAAGCATGACTGGCTGGCGCCCTTGTCAGTCAGTGAATGACGGCATCAAGTCCATGGTTTCGGAGTATCTGCTGAGCAAGTAGTGTATGTCGGCTAAACGTTCATTTGATATTATTCTGTCTGTTATACTATTGATTATACTTATAATCCCTTGTCTGATAATCGGGATTGCCATAAAATTATCATCAAAGGGTCCCATTTTATATATATCAGATAGAATAGGCCGGAAAAACTCGATATTTAAAATGTATAAATACCGCACCATGAAAATAAATACTCCCCCTGTAGCCACACACCTCCTGAATAATCCCGAACAATATATGACGTCGATTGGTAAACTGTTGAGAAAGACCAGCCTCGACGAACTCCCTCAGCTTTTAAATATTTTGAAGGGAGACATGAGCTTCGTCGGACCAAGACCTGCTTTGTATAATCAGAGTGATTTAATCAAGCTGCGCACAGAAAAAGGAGTTCATGAACTCGTCCCTGGTCTGACGGGCTGGGCGCAGGTAAATGGAAGAGATGAGCTTCCGATCCCGGTGAAGGTGGATTTCGACGATTTCTATCGTCGTCATCAGAGCTTTCTTTTCGACATACGCATTATTTTCAAGACCTGCTTCAAGGTCCTTAATAAAGAAGGCGTTAGTCACTAAATTATCGTTATGATAGATGTCCTGAAAAAGCTCCTGAAACCGAGCCAAATCAAGCGAACGTCTTTTTTCGTCTTCTGCGATCTTGTTATCATCGTTTTGTCTCTCTATTGCGCTTTTCTTATGCGCTTCGAGTTCGCCATTCCCGACATCTACAAAGCCATGTTTTTCAAGGCACTTCCATTCTTTTTGGTCATAAAGCTGGCGCTTTTTTGCTTATTTGGCTATTACAAAATGACCTGGCGGTATGTAGGCATCACTGAATTGAACAGGATATATGTTGCGGCTGCCGCGGCTGAATCTTTGCTAATGGTTGTGATTCTGATCCCCTTTGGTCCTCATCTCGCTTTTTTGCCTCTGCCATATATTGTGGGATTTCCGAGAAGTATATTTTTCATCGATGCATTAGTAAGTACTATGCTCCTTTCGGGGTTGAGGATTTCCAAGCGTCTTTATGTAGATAAAGTACTGAGCAGGGCCAAAGGCAAAATGGGGAGAAGGACGATCATCGTCGGCGCAGGCCGGACAGGGGAAATGATCCTGAGAGACATCGAACAGAGGGGGCATACGGAATTTTACCCGATTGGCATCCTTGATGACGATAATATAAAGGTGGGGGGGTACATACGCGGAGTTAAGGTGCTCGGCACGACCAATTTGTTAAAACAGGTGATTGCAAAGTATCACGCAGAAGCGGTCATTATCGCTATACCGTCTCTTAATCATAAGACACTAAGGGAAATTTATCATTCTGCAAAGGGATGCGGCCTGCAAACCGTAAAAATCGTACCAAGAATCTACGATTTTCATCGTCCCGATATCAATCTCAAGAATCTTGAGGAAATACGTATAGAAGACCTTATCGGACGACAGTCTATTACAGTCGATCATGCTGATATTAGTAATTTTATTAGTGGTAAGTCAGTGCTTATCACAGGAGCAGGGGGCTCAATCGGCTCAGAGATAGTGATGCAAGTATGCTCTTTTGAACCGGGGAATGTAGTTCTTTTTGACATTGACGAAACCGAGTTGCATTCCATGTCCCTGAAGATCAACCGGGCACTCCCACATATTGAGGACAAGTGTCATTTCATTATCGGCGATATCAGGGATGAAAGTCGGCTTGACGAAATATTTAAATCTTTCAAGCCCAATATCGTCTTCCATGCGGCAGCATACAAACATGTGCCCATGATGGAATACAATCCTAAAGAAGCCATAAAGGTCAACATCTTCGGCACCTATGCCCTGGCCAAAGCCTCTGTCCGTTATGGAGTTTCGAAGTTTATATTCATTTCGACGGATAAAGCAATACGGCCGACGAGCATTATGGGTGCGTCCAAACGGATCGCTGAATATATATGCCAGGCTTTTACCCAATCAGCAGGTAAAGCAGAATTTGTATCTGTACGCTTCGGAAATGTGCTTGGCAGTCGAGGGAGCGTCTTACCAATTTTCCTCGAACAGCTTAAACACGGTGGTCCGCTTACGGTAACTCACCGGGAGATGCGCCGTTATTTCATGACTATCCCGGAAGCTGTATCTCTCGTCCTTCAGGCATCAACCATAGGGAAGGGGGGCGAGGTCCTCGTGCTAGATATGGGAGATCCAGTCAAGATCGTCACCCTTGCCGAGGAACTGATCCGTCTTCACGGTATGGAGCCTTACGTTGACATCGATATCGCTTTCACAGGTCTCAGGCCCGGCGAGAAATTATTTGAGGAAATGCTTACCGCTGAGGAAGGCACCATGGCGAGCAGGCATGAAAAGGTCTTCATAGCCCAAAACAGTGAAACCCGCAATCTCGATGAGATCGAAAAACTCCTTGATGAGTTAAAGACGATACTCTCTGAAGGCCCGATTAACGATGCTGGTGTGATCAAGAATATCCTTAAGAAATATGTAAAATATTATTCCGATGCTACTATAGCTGGCGACCGTTCACTCTCATCTCATCCTGAGGAGAGAGCATAGCGATGAAAAAGGTATATTATATAGAGACTTTCGGTTGCCAGATGAATGTCCACGACTCTGAAAAAATGTCTGGCATTCTCAAAGCTGAGGGATATACAGAAACTGATGATCCCCGGAATGCCGACCTGATAGTTTTCAACACCTGCAGCATCCGCGAAAAGGCAGAGCAAAAATTCTTCAGCAGACTCGGAAGGTTTAAGAATCTTAAAAAGAGAAACCCCGACTTGAAAATAGCGGTTGCAGGATGTATTGCCCAGCAGGAGGGGGATAAGATTCTGCATCGGACTCCTTATGTCGATTATGTCATCGGCCCGCAAAATCTTCATCTGATTAATAAGATTAGTACAATTCAGGGGCATGGCATCGCCTGTGCCGAAAACCCCTTGCTTGCTGATACTGACTTCTGCGTCGACAGAAAGGACCGAATTAAAGCGTGGGTCACCATAATGTACGGCTGCGATAATTTCTGCAGCTATTGCGTCGTTCCCTATACGAGAGGACGGGAGAGAAGCAGGCCAAGTGAAAAGATATTGCATGAAATTCAAGGGCTTTCTCATGAAGGCTTCAAAGAGATAACGCTTCTTGGCCAGAACGTAAATTCGTACCGGAGCGAACTTGATTTTACAGGACTTCTTCAGCATATCAATGGGATAAGTGGGATAGAAAGAATCAGATTTATTACTTCGCATCCAAAAGATTTCTCGATCGATCTCATTTATGCGATGCGCGATATTGAGAAAGTCTGCGAACATATCCATCTTCCGCTTCAATCGGGTTCTTCGCATATACTCAAACTCATGAATAGAAAATATACTTGCGAAGATTATATAGAGAAGATCGATATTTTACGCAAAATAATGCCCGATATCTCCATAACGACTGATATTATCACCGGGTTTCCGCAAGAGTCGGATGAGGATCACGTTTCCACAATACGGGCACTTAAGGAAATTGCCTTTGATGGAATCTTCGCATTTAATTATTCTCCCCGGCCCGAGACAAAGGCATCGACTTTCACTGGTCACATTGATGAGAATCTAAAATCTCAACGACTTTATGAAATCATCGATGTCCAAAACGCAATAACCGATAGGAAGAATAAGGCGATCGCAGGCACAATACAGGAAGTCCTTATTGAATCGGTGGCTACAAATGGAAGAGGACGGGTCTTCACTGGACGGACACGTACAAATAAGATTGTCAACTTTCCTTTCGTTGATTCTGTAATACTTTCAGATATTGTAAAGGTCAAGATAATTAAGGCTAAGAGACATTCACTTGAAGGAATGCTTCACAAATCATGAGAATAGCTTTTTTTACACTTGGATGCCGCACGAATCAGGCAGAAACCTCTCACATTGAACAGATTTTGAATGCTGCTGGGCATCAGACGGTAGATTCAGCCGTTGATGCCGACATTTGCATCATCAATACTTGTAGTGTAACGGCAAAGGCTGATTATCAATCTAGGCAATTGATTTCGAGAGCGCTCAAGACCAATGCTGAAGTCTTCGTTACAGGATGTTATGCAGAATTGAATAGCGCATTTCTTAAGGATGAGAAAAAAACTATAAATGTCGTAAGTAATAGAGATAAAAATAGTATTATCAATATGATAACTCCTAATATATCAGCCGCTACATTAACTATGTCTCAAAGTGAGCGACATCGCCCGGTAATTAAGGTGCAAGATGGATGTAATAATGAGTGCAGCTATTGCATAATACCGCGTGCACGAGGAAGATCCTCTAGCATCAGGCCTGAAGAAGTACTTGAAGAAGTCCTACGATATGAGTCATTTGGATTTGAAGAGATAGTGCTTAGCGGAATTCATCTTGGTATGTACGGAAAGGATTTAAGTCCTGCATGTAATCTTACTAAATTACTTGAAATTCTATTGCTTAAGTCGTCAATCGGCAGAATTAGACTGAGTTCCATAGAAATTAATGAAATTACAGATGATCTGCTCGGTATATTTGGCGATGATCGTATTTGCAAGCATATACACATTCCACTTCAGAGCGGTGACGATACCATACTTCAACTTATGCATAGGACTTATACGGCGGGTGATTTTTTGAAAGGCATTGAGAGAATTATGAAACATTACAATAATATAGCTCTAGGTACCGATGTAATTCTGGGTTTTCCTGGAGAAAGTGATTCCCTTTTTCAAAATACGATAAATATGATTGATATGATGGATTTTTCCTATCTTCATGTATTCCCATATTCTGCTCGGCCCGGAACAAAAGCTTCATCTATGAGGTTTCAGGTCCCCGGGCCGATTAAAAGAATGCGGGCTAAACAGTTGAGAGAGACTAGTAAGATTAAAAAGCAAGCATTTATTACTAAAAATATTGGCCTCGATCATCAAATTATCGTCGAGACAATCGGAGAAAGTGTGATGAGCGGCACAACATCGAACTATATTAAGGTTTTGCTCCCTCGAAATGATTTTCAGGTCCCCGGAAGGCTTGTCGGAATTAGGCTTACGGGGATTGAGAACGAATATGGCCTAGCAAGTCCCATAACTAGTTCCGAACCTCAAGACAAATAACGCTTTTTCCCATGCACATTACTTGTACACCGCCTAAGGAAGTCTTATCAGTAGATGTTCGGTCTTTAGTTTGAGCACTTATTGTAACAGGTTTTTAACATTAATTGTTTATTGAAAGAGTCCGATAAGATATATTATGTTAAATCGTAAATCTTTATCGCTTGAGTTTCAAGGATCTTTGCTGCAATATCCATTCAATAATATATTCAAGAGCTTAGTTTGTAAATTCTGTTAATCAAATGATATATTCATCTAGTTAACTAATCGATTCCCCGTCCCTATCCAGGAGGATTATATGCGATATACGAAACTTTTCATCCCTACCATGCGTGAAGCACCATCTGATGTGACTGCCGTATGTCAGCTTTTGATGTTGCGGGCCGGTTATGTCCGCCAATTAGCTGCCGGGCTCTATATATTTCTTCCTTTAGGATGGAGGGTTTTAAATAAAGTAAATCGCATACTTAAAGAGGAAATGGAAAAAATCGGAGCTCAGGAGATATCGATGCCCGTCTTGCATCCTGCTGACATCTGGCAACAGACGGGTCGCTGGTATTCTATTGGTGACGAGATGTTCCGATTGAAAGACCGATTTGGTCGAGATATGTGTCTAGGGATGACCCACGAAGAAATTATGGCTTGGGTTGCTGCAAAAGAAATAAAATCCTACAAAGAATTACCTCAGATCTGGTATCAGATTCAGACTAAGCTCAGAGATGAGGCTAGGCCAAGAGGCGGAGTTTTAAGGACTCGAGAGTTTGTGATGAAGGACAGTTACAGTTTCGATGCAGATGAAGACGGCCTGGAAATCAGCTATCAGCTCCATGCCAAAGCCTACCACTCGATCTTCAAACGAAGCGGGCTGAAATATTATCAGGTCGAGTCGGATCCCGGAATGATGGGTGGTGCAGGTGCTACAGCCCATGAGTATATGGCCCCCACCCCGGCAGGCGAGGATGAAATAGTTCTATGCGATAAATGTGGCTACACTGCCAATGTCGAAGTGGCACGTTCCATAGCATCTCCTGTTGATATTATGACATTTGATCGTGAAGAAATTGCTACTCCAGGAAAAAGAACTATTGTGGAGGTCACTGCTTATCTGGGCATTTCCTCTGCATATTTCATTAAAAGTCTTCTGATAATGAGTTCCGATGGCCCGATTTTAGCTCTTATTAGGGGTGATCATGATCTTCATGAAAAGAAATTGAACAGAATCATAGGTGAGTTTAGACATGCAACAAAGGATGAAATCCGGGAAATTCTTAAAGTTGAAGCAGGCTTCATAGGGCCGGAGGGTCATAGTGTTAGAACGTTGGCAGACTTCTCCCTAAAGGAGGGATCTTATGTCGCGGGGGCTAATAAATCAGAATATCACATAAAAGGTGTTAAACCAGGAGTTCATTTCGACGTTGAATGGCAAGATATACAGGTAGCCAAAGCTGATGATCTGTGTTTTAAATGTGGTGGAAGTCTCAGAAGTGAGAAAGTCATTGAAATCGGTAACATTTTCAAACTGGGGACGAAATATTCGACACCGCTGGGTGCAGTCTTTCTTGATAAGAACGGGAAGGAAAATCCAATGATCATGGGAAGTTACGGTATCGGCCCAGCCAGAATAGCGGCAGCTGCAATCGAGCAGAACAATGATAAGAACGGGATTATCTGGCCGAGGAGCATATCACCCTTTGATATGCAAGTCACGCCGCTTAATATGAGCGACCCAAAAACGGTGGAGGTGGCGGAGGGTCTGTACAGGGAACTGTGTGAAATATACAACAGTTCAACCGGAGAAAGTATGGATGTGCTTATTGATGATCGAGATGTCCGCCCGGGGGTAAAGTTTAAAGATGCGGACCTCATTGGAATCCCTATACAGGTAATAATCGGCGAAAAAGCATTGAAAGATAACCAAATTGAGATAAAAATACGACGCACGGGCGAAGCGAAAAAGGTTTCGCTCGATAATGCGATCAAGGAAATCCTTGCCATTTACTATAGGACATAGCCTATGTTCCAAGCCCCTAGCAGTTATTGATATAGGAACTAATACCCTAAGGCTGCTGATTGGCTGCGTTAGGTCAGGTAGGCTTGTAAGAATGTCATCTGATCGTGAAGTCACACGTCTCGGAAAAGATCTTCGTAAGACGCACGTTCTTAATCATGATAGTATAGAATTATCAATTAGAACCATTAGCAAGTTCAAAGTTAAATGTGATGAATTCAATGTCGGGCAAATTATAGCCATCGGCACAAGTGCGCTTAGAGATGCACAAGATAGCAGTGCTTTCTTACGAACAATTAAAGAAAAAACAGGAATTGAGGTGACGGTTATCTCTGGTGATAAAGAGGCTGAACTGACTCTTAAAGGCATACAGGGACAGAAAACTCTGTTCAGTTCCCCGTGTTCAATCATAATTGACGTAGGTGGTGGTAGTACAGAATTGATCGGTTCCAATGACCAATGCACAAAAGCAAGCATTCCAGTCGGGGGAGTTAATTTGTTCGAGCTATTTATTAAGTATGACCCTCCATCTCATTCAGATTTAAACGATATTAAAAAATATTTGAGAGCTGAATTCAATCCAGTATTATCTTCCATTCAGGACCGATATTTTTCTCAGTCTTGCTGCCTCATTGCTACAGGAGGCACTCCTGCCACCCTCGCCTCTATGTATCTTAGCCTGACATCGTATGATGGAGACAAAGTGCATGGACAGGCTCTCTCCTATGATGCAATTGAATCGATGTTTGAAAAGCTTATCGCCCTCCCAATGCAAGAACGCTGCTGCATTCCTGGACTGGAATACGAAAGAGCGGATATTATAATATCTGGAACAATGATCATAATGACGATAATGGAATTACTCCATGCTCAGGAACTGATAGTAAGTGACTACGGTCTTATGGAAGGGGTTCTTTTTGAGGCGGGCGATTTCCAGTGATGCTGCAAATCCTTCACTAGACCGCTATATGGTATAATTAACTTTATGCGAAAAATATACGAAAAACCGAAGAGTTTAAAAAATGTCACCTTCCGCTACTGCCCTGGATGTGGACATAGCATAGTTCATCGATTGATCGCCGAAGTCATCGACGATCTGGAGCTTCGTGAAAAGATTATAGGAATTGCTCCGGTCGGCTGTGCAGTTTTCGCCTATGATTATTTTGATTTTGACATGATCGAAGTAGCGCACGGAAGACCACCCGCGGCTGCGTCAGGCATGAAACGCACCCTACCCGACACAATTGTCTTTTCATATCAAGGAGATGGAGATCTTGCGGCAATAGGTACCGGTGAGATCGTCCACGCTGCGAACAGGGGTGACAACATTACTGTTTTCTTTATTAACAACGCTACTTATGGCATGACTGGCGGTCAAATGGCTCCAACGACACTCCCCCTTCAAAAGACTACAACAACGCCAAAGGGACGTGACGTGAGTCTTACGGGCTACCCCCTTCATGTGGCAGAAATGCTGGCGACGATAGAAGGCGTTTCGTTTATCGCGAGATGCTCGGTAGACTCTTATCAAAACATAATACAGACAAGAAAGATGATCAAAAAGGCCTTCAGATACCAAATAGAACGTAAAGGATTTGGCCTCGTCGAGATTCTTTCACCTTGCCCGACGGATTGGGGGCTTGCACCACTAGAGTCTCTCGAATGGATTAGAAATAGTATGATGAAAGTATATAAACCGGGTATTTTTAAGGACACATGGAAAAACGGATCATAATCGCGGGCTCTGGGGGTCAGGGAATCCTTTTTCTGGGAAAACTGATTACGTGCGCAGCGATGTATGACAACAAGGAAGTCACATGGTTTCCGTCATATGGCGCCGAGATGCGGGGTGGTACGGCGAGCTGTACCGTCATCGTGTCCGACGAGATGATCGGTTCACCCGTCGTGAAGAATGCGGATCTCCTGATTGTCATGAATGACGCATCCTGCAATAAATTCTCAGAGAGACTTGTCAAGGGCGGTACTAGGATTTATGATTCTTCGATGATGCGCCCTCCACGACCGATGAATGATATTATCTCAATCCCCGTACCGGCAAGCGAAATAGCCGCTGCTTTAAAAAACAAGGGGTCCGCAAATATGGCCCTCATCGGTTCATTTGCCGCTCTGTCGAACCTGGTGAACAAAGAATCGCTTCTATCCGCTCTTACCGAGATTACTCCTTCACGCAGAAAGAATTTTCTTGAAATCAATAAGAAAATTCTCATTAAAGGATACGAGCTTGCCAAAGATTCGCAAAGCGGTCATTCCTGATTCAAAAAAAATTCAGCGACTGGTTAACGATTTCGCCCGGAAAGAGGAGATGCTCCCCAGGGCCCTTAACGAGATCTATGAAAGCCTCAGGGATTTTGTCGTCTATGAGGATGCGGGGGATATTGTGGGGGTCTGCGCTCTTCGTATTTTATGGGAGGACCTTGCGGAAATAAGATCTTTAGCGGTCCTTAAGGAATCCCAGGGGGCAGGCATAGGCAGGTTACTTGTAAAGAGATGTTTGAAGGAAGCTAAGGACCTCGGCATCAAGCGAGTCTTTGCCCTTACATATCAACCCGAGTTTTTCAAGAAGAATGGGTTTATAGACATCGACAAAGCCAAGCTCCCACAGAAAATTTGGGGGGACTGCCTCAAATGTCACAAGTTCCCCGAATGCGATGAGCACGCAGTCATCACTTATCTCTAAGCTGGATCACTATATTCGACTTGCTTCTCAATTCTTCTAGGTGTTCTTTGAGCTGTTTGTTCGTCTCAACCTCCAATAGATATTTTTCTATCGTGTCATGGACAGCCAGGAAATCCTTTTCCCCGAATTCCCCTTTGTGAGTATTGTAGTATTCCTTTAACGTATCCTCCTTAATGAAGACCCTCGATTTAATCTTTATATCGACATATTCTTTTACAAGATCATCATCAGACGCAGCCTCGAATCTCATCTTCCGCGCCTGATCGAGGAGAAGAAGGGTATTGATCATGGAATTAACAGCTTCTTCTTCGGATATATCTGGAACAACCTGCCTCATGCTCTCGAATTTTTCTCTGAACTCAGAATAGGTAATCGCTTGATCGTCGACATACGCGATAACCCTGTCGATTAGTCCAGCAGGGCAAAAGGGAACAACAATCAACTGCAGAATCAGCTGGATAAAAAGAATACACACGAATATCCCTGATCCCCATACTGACTTTTCTTTATCTACGAACGTAGTTAAATGCATATCCTTAGAATGACTGTCCGACACTGAAATGTATCTCTCCTTTGCTTTCGCCTGTTCCCCTGTTCAGCTTATATCCGTAATCAAGGCTTAAGGGTCCGACCGGTGTGTTGTATCTCAAGCCTAACCCAGTCGTATATTTAATGTCACCTAGAGTTACCTGCTCGGCCTTCTGCCAAACATTGCCACTATCGACAAAAGTAACGAGGCCGAAGCCCTTCCAGATGTCGAAGCGAAACTCCAGATTTCCCATTAAGAACGCATTACCTCCAGTGGGATTGTTGTCTGAACCTTTTGGTCCTAGTGTATCCTGGGAATAACCACGCACCGTCGTCCGGCCTCCGAGGAAGAAACGCTCAACAAGGGGGAGCTCGGTCGTATGAGAGAAGCCTTTCGCCACACCACCTCTCAATGATAACGCAAGAACAATATTTTTGCTTAGAGCAATATACTTGTTCGCATACATCTGAAGTTTGTTGAAGTTAGTCTCTGAAAACAATAAGGCAGTGGCAACTTTGTATGTAAGACCGCCGAGAATCCCATTGCGCGGATTGACCGGATTGTCCCGGCTGTCATAGATTAATCCGGCTTTGACACCACTTATAAGGAGTGTCCCAACATCCTCATGAGTCAGAACTATATCAGGTTGCACGTCGTAGGTTCTGACATTGTCGAGTTCATAATATATTTGTCCCTTGACCCTATCATTCAACTTTTTTTCCACTCCTGCCGTCGCCGTTTCCCGTTGTAACCGATAATTGACATCTCGTGTATCTATGTTCAAATCCTTCTTGTACTCACTAAGGATCTGCGCCCTGAATCCGAGCTCCCGGTTAAGGAACCACGGCTCAAAATATTGGAGTATAAACCTCCTGGTCAACGTACTGAGTTCGGTCCTGAATGAAAGCTGTCGGTTCATGCCGAATAGGTTCTTATAGCCGATGTCTAGAAAACCCCTGAATTTTTCATATTCTCCATAACCACCTCCGAACTCAACATAACCCGCATCCCCTTCATGTATCTTGTACAGGACGTCTTTTGTATGGTCTATCAGCTGCCAAGGTACCTCCTCCACATCCGTAAACAGGCCTGTCCTGTATAGTCTCTGCCTTTCCCCCAGCAGAAGTGAGTAATTGAAGGGTTCTCTTTCCTTATGAAGAAGACTCCTTAATACAACTTCTCTCCTGGTATCTTCATTCCCTATAACAACGCTCTTACCGAAGAATAACTCACTTCCTTCCTGTATGCTGAAGGTTACAGCGGCCTTATCGTTGGAAATCTCCCTCTCAATCGTAACGATAGAGGAAAGAAAACCTCTATTTCGATATAAATTCTGTATCTTGATCCGAGAAGCGAGGATGTCGATTTCATTATAGGGGTTCCCATTTTTCAGGGGAATGCCGCGAAGTATCTCATCCTCCGATATGATTTTGTTGTTCTTTATGTTTATTGAAGATACCATCACCTGAATGCCTTCCGTAATCCTGAAAGTAATCGAAGCCTTGTTATCTCTAATCGAAACCTCAGGCTCCTGAATATTCACGTAAAGATATCCCAGGGAATGGTAAAATTCTCGCAAATTATCGCTGTCAGGCGTTACAACATCGGGATTATAGTACCCCCCCGTTTGTAACCCTATAACATTCTTCAGTTTATCCACAGGTATGATTGCTCCCTCAAATTCAATTTTATCTATGCGGTATCGATCTCCTTCGTGGATATAAAACTTTACGATGATATTTCTATCACCAGCCGTGACGACCGGTGCGATCTGGGCATTCGGGAACCCTTCTCCATGGTAAAGACCGACGATTCTTGCAACGGTCTCTTCAAGAAGATCATCACTGAATTCATCAAGCTCATAGAAAGGAATTTCCTTTTTTAAGGATCTTGAGCCTATTGCGCTGTTTCCATCGAATTCGACCGTCATCTTCTTGCCCGGGTCAAAACGGATATCAAGTACCCCATTTTCAAATGTGTAATCAGCTTGGATGGCGATATGATCTCTATTTTTGTAGTCTGTCTTTATCTTCTCAATAGTCTGGTCCACGGATGTTCGATCGAAGACATCACCTACTGCAAGCTTCAGTCGTTTTGATACGGAGTTCTTGTCATCTTCCAGACTCCCAGAAATCCTAATTTCCCTAACAAGGAGAGGTTCTCCTTCATTAATCACCATGGTAATGGCGACATTATTACGCTGCAATTCACTCAGAGTATAAGTAATCTTGCAGTCGGGAAAACCTTTTTTGAGAAAGAGGTCATCGAGTGCAACGACACTGTTTGCCAGCTTTCTCTCATTGATCCTTTCACCTTTCTTGATAGAAAGATTTTTCCGGATGAATCTGCTAGATAAATAATTGTTTCCCTGGATATCTATCGATTTGATGATGCCTTTTTCCCTAACGGTCACCGTGATAACGCCATCCTCCGGACTTGAACTCTCCACAATGATATCTTTGAAAATGTCTTTGAGGAAGGCGCGCTTGATACCCACACGCAATAATGCCGGATCTAGGGCCGCTCCTTCCTGCAGGTCGAGGAGATAGAGAAGTTCATCGGTGCTGATAGATCGAAGGCCGATAACTTCAATTTTCTTTATCGCATGTGATGTCTCGAGTCTTCCTTCGGAAAAAGCAATAGATGCCAGGAAAAATACTATTAAGAATGTAGCTATTTTTATCTTAGCCATGCGAGCATCTACATACCTACTCATATCCACCTATTTGAACTCGAAACGGAATTTGATGTCGGCACCGATGCCGCCTTGCGAATCTCTCACCCCGACGAGAGAAGTGGTTTTACTCAACAGATACTCCAATTTTATTATCTGTCCATCCTTGACATCAGCTGATGCACTGTATGTTGCATAAAGACGTTCTCCGATCAGTCTTTTGGATAAAGTTACACGTGGAGATGCAGTGCCTGTAGTCCTTGAAATAGATGGATCGATCTGGAGCCGGTCGACTCCAGTTATAGTCTTCAGTCGCTCTTCTGCAACATCCTGCAGTTTGCCAGTCAGAAATGAAGTTGCTTCTGCAGCACCGATACCGCCCTCTAGTCCCTTCAAATTCTTACCGACATCTCCCACAGCAAGAAGACTGAAGATGTCACTTTCTTCGAGTGTGGGACTCGCTGAAAGCGATAGATTGAATTGATCGATGTAGCCGTCCAATGAGAACCTTATGGTGTAATTTTTTATTCGGGTCTCAGCAAGAACGTCAAAGTAGGGACTGATTTCATTAGGATTAGCGAAGTCGACGACTCCCTTGACGAGAGAAAATTCATTGTTCCTGAAATAAACGATACCGTTGATGGTTTCGAATCTTCCGAGCAGAACGGGCTGACCAATGGTACCCCTCAGGAGCAGGTCCATCTTCATAGTTGCCCTCGCCACATTATTATCGATTGAAAGATTCTGTCCGCTCACCCGCATATTAAGTCCAGTCTGGCTAAACTTAAAGGCTTCCAATTTTGGGCGTTCCTGTTTGCGTGCCTGCAGAAGCCAACTCTTCCAATCTAGGCGTTCTGTGTAGCGAGCCTTTTTTATGTTGATATCACCGGTGGCGTTTTGGGCTTGAAGAGATCCCTGATATGAAACGTTTCCGTCAAAATTGACCCAGAAATTTCTCGACACGGATACTGTGACATTACTCAAATTCGATTCGACAATAAACCTTTTCAGGGAGAAACGGTCCAGGTACACAGTGCCATGAAAAACTATGTCCCCGCCCGAGATCTTACCTTTCGCCTCTTCAATAATTATCCGGTCTTCATCGGCGTATATATGTGCGGTTACAGATGTAAGCCTCTGCGGTATGCTTTTAAGTCCGAAAGCGCCGTTGGCAATATCCATTTTACCATCCATTCTCGGACGGTTCCAATCTCCGGAGAGAGCAAGAGAAAAGGATGCATCCCCCTTGAGGACATCGATATTTCGTGATAGCGCCCTGAGTGGCCCGAGAGACGATGCCCCTTCAATAGTTAAATTAAAGCTTTTTCCAATGTGAACGTTTCCCTTCAGCTGAACCTCAGCAGCTTCGCTTTTCAGCGCAAACGATTGCACTGACAGCACCATGTCCTGAAGTTTTATCTCTATTGGCCTGTAGTTTGTAAAACCGTAGCCGTATCCATAAATATAGGCCTTATCAAGCACAACCGAGCCATTGATGGTATTCCTGTCACCCCAAAGCCGAATATTTCCCTTTAGATTAATAAGCAGGTCTTCAGGTATATCTTTCAAAAACCCGGCGATCAGGAAGTCAGAACGTGCCGAGAGTAATTCTATATCAGCGTGCCATGGTATCGCACCATCGATCTTTGCTGCGCTTTGAAGCTTGATCTTTCCGTCCATAAAACTTCCGGTGAGTGAAATATTTTCCCCTCGAAGTTCAGCCCTTATCCTTCCCGACCCTGATGACTGTTCTCTGTCAGGATCCTGGTATTTTAGTGTTCCTTCAAGTTCGATGAATGGATTTCCAAAAGTGCCTTTTCCATTAATTGAAACATCATTCAAATCAAGAGTTTTAACATTCCGTTCTTTTAATTTGTCCTGCCATAAACCGGGAATTAAATCATAAATATCAAGGTTCTTTGCTGATGCAGAAACGACATACCGTTTATCCAGAGTAACCATCCCCTTTGCATTCAGGATTACTGGGCCTTTCTTCAACGATAAGGATTTGATGTTAAACTCTCCCTTTTCAAATGAGACGACAGAATCGGCTACGTCTAGGGCATACCGGTCGGCAATAATAATGTTCGAGGCGTGGACTGGTCCTTCCGCTCTAGCCTTTTCTCCGGGGCCAATAAGGCTGAAACTCGTATTGAAAGTCCCCTTCAAGGGCGGTGCTCCCTGGAACAGGGCTGCAAGTTCCTTAAGGTCTCCCTTATCAAAACTGATTTGTAAGTCATGGTGAGGAGAAATGATATCAAAAAGGTGCTTAGCACCTTCAAAGCTTATCTTCCCACTCGTTTTGATGGTCATTCCGGATGATACTGCATTGAACTCCTTAACCGTGAGAAGATCTTTCTTATAACTTACAGAGGCTTCCATGTTACTGAAGGAGACAATATGCGCTCGAAATAAATTTGGCATGTTCATGTTACTTGACAGGAATTTCATATCACCCGATTTGACTTGCAGGTCGAGGATTGGATCTGCAGTAACTCCAGATAATACAGCTGTAAATATTCCTGGACCAGATAATGCCGTAAAATAAGGATAGGAAAGGTCATATATATTTGACGTAGTCCCACTTCCTCGGAAAAGGAGCGTATTTTTCTGAAGGTTGACCGATCCCCCTGCAGAGACCGATGAAACACCAGTTGACACGGTCAAATTGGGTAGAGACACGATATTTTCAGACATGTTGAAGTTTCCATCAATTGCAGTAATTCGCTCAAGAACGTCTTTGCCGACAGCTGATCTCCTATATGAAAAACTGCCGTGCGGGTTGAAGGTGCTGCCTTCGGAGGCAATTTCACCGTCGACCTTTCCTTCTGCAATGCCGGGATCCCACTTGATTAATTCGAAAACTCCCTTACTGCTCACCCTCTCCGCATGTACCTTGAAGTTATAGTAATTGACTACCGGAAGCGCAATCATGGCCTCAGCAGTTGCGGTGCCTCCATAAAGGGAAGCTCTAGCATCGGTAAATTTCATCGCCTTGTCTTTGTAATTGATATTACAATCGAGCTTTTCAAGCTTCACACTAAAGAGATTACCATTTTCAAGTTTCGCGCTCACAGTCGCATGCAGGTCATTCAGGACTCCTTTAATATTACCGTTCAGTGTAACGTGCCCCTCAAGTTGTTCCTTTACCTTCAATAGTTCCATGAGTGTTTCGAGATAAAGGTCCCCTTTCAGTTTAAGATCAAGATAAATGTCTTTAAGTGCAATAAAGCTTCGCGCCTTCACGATCCCGGAGATTGATATCCTGCCATCACCCCTATTCTTAAGACCAAATAATTTTTTAAATGAGTTTGACAACAGGTCCGTCTCTGCTTTAAGTTCGCCAGAGAAAGGGCGCGTGCCGATGCCACCCGAGCTTATAATTTTTGAACCGTAGGCATCGACTTTCAGTCTTTTTATATCGATCGTGTCCTTCAGCATTGTAAAGAGCGTTTCCACAGAGCCGGACAACACCGGCATCCCGGGAATAATCACTTTAATCTCCCGCAAGGACATGGCGACTGAAGGCTTTCCGACCAGCAAAACTTCCGCATCGGTTCCCTTCGTCGAGATACTCTTTTCGCCATCGTGCAGATTAAGGTGCGCGTTGTCGAGGACAACCGAATGGATAGTGACCTTTAAAACATCTTTTCTTTCTATAGCAAGATACTTTTTTACGTTTTCAATAATCTCCTCAATCTCCGCTTTTTTGAGCTGAGTATCAACATTTCTTATGACGAGTCTCTTGATGACCATCTCTTTAGCGAAAAAGCCTGTCAGTGACACATATCCTTTGACCCTCTCAACATCAAGCAGCTTTGACCCTTCTTCATCAAAAACGGTCACATCCTTCATTTCAACGAACAATGGGAAAATATTGATATAAATCCTACCCGCAATTACCTTTCTACCAGTCATAAGTTCGAGTTCAGGCAGGATGAGCTTCTTCAGGGCATTCGAGACATAGGGGCCTCTTGCGGCGAAGAAAAGGAGCCCCGCCACAAAGACAAAAATCGATAGGTATGCTGTCTTTTTCTTTATCAACAAAGTCAGAAACTCCCTACACGGCGTCCGTCTCGACTGCTCGCAGTCCATTCAGTATCTGCAAACAGTCTTCAAGGCCAAGTTTGCCGCCATGCTTCTGCAGATAAAAAACGTCATGGGCTGTACCGTCATCGGTATTGATCACTGCCGATAGTATATCAATATTATAGATATACAAACGAATCGTAATAGCATGTAAAAGTCCTATTTTATCGGGCAGCATAACTTCGAGGAGCGTATACTGGTCCGATGTCTCATTTTCGATCTCCAGAAAGAACTCAAACCGCTTCGCAGGGTTTTTTGCTTCTCCGAATGCCGTCGGTTCGGGAATGAGTAGTTCATCGAGGAGAATCGCCTTTTTTAGATCTGCCAGGATACTAGCTTCCATTCCCTCCCAGAAAAGCTGTGCCCAGTTCGATACTACGATTTTGCGAACCACCATTCCCTGTTTCCCTGTAAAGAGTCTTGCGCGCACGATGTTCAGGCCGCGCGAACTTAAAATCCCGACAATCTTTGAGAAGAGCCTTGGCATTCCATATGTAACGACTGTGATTTCCGCTGTACTGTCGCCCCTTTCCTTAATAGAGACGACGGGGCTTTCTTTCTTCGCTTGTTCAGTCAATGCATAATCGGCACGCATTTCGTCAACTGTGGTTGATATCAGATATCTTTCCGGCATTTCCTGGGCAAAGAGCATGAGCCGGTCATCAAGCAATAGATAAGGATCATGAGCAATCCCCTTGAGATGGTCGCACGTCTTGCTAAAAAGTTCATGCAGTATCGAAGCCTTCCACTCATTCCAGAATGAGGAATTTACAGCACTCATGTCGGCATAGGTCATCAGGTACAGAGCATCAAGATTCTTCTCGTCACCGACTGCCTCAGCAAGCTGGGTAACTGTTTCTGGAGCATCGACATCACGTGTCATAGCAAGCTTCGCAAGAAAGATATGGTTTGCAACAAGAAACTCTATTTTCTGCCTATCTCCATGTTCCACAAGAAGCCGTTCAAGAATGCCCTTAATTATTATGTAGCCCGCCTCCTGATGTTTCCTAGATACTCCCTTTCCTATGTCGTGCAGGAGTATCGCCAAGTAGAGGACTTCCTGTTTTACTTTCTTCAGTATATCAGCAAGATACTTGAGTTTCGCCTGTCTTGTATCCTTGAGTCGTTCTATATTTCTTATGGCGAGAAGAGTATGCTCATCTACCGTATACTTGTGGAAAGATTCGAGGATAATGAGGTGCCGCAGTCTGCCGAATTCAGGAATGAATCGGCCGAGAACACCGGTATCATGCATTTTTCGGAGTGTTTCAAAGACTCTTCCGCCCTTAAGGATTTCCCAGAAATAATGAACTGACGGTTGTAACGTGAGGTCCGGATTAGTGATCAAAAAAGCTCGGCTCTTGAGCAGTTCTTCAACCTGATAACTGAACTCCTTTCCGGTTACAGAGTAGATATGAAATGCCTCGATTATCTTGGCAGGTTCAGCGAACAGCTCATGGTTCTTTACAATAATCTCATTTCTCGACAGATAAAAGTCGTCTGTAATCTTCCTAACCATGAACGGTGCGGGAAAATGGAAATATCTCTTCCCGCACAAGTTGATTACCTTCGCCAGGGCATCAACTACAGCCCTTGACCGATGGTATAAGATTCTCATCATGATTTCTGAGGCAAAGAATCTTGAGGTGTCCCTGAATCCAAGAAGAGTAGCAACTTCATCGTGAAGTTCGGCGGATAGGATATCGTTCTTTCTCGCAGAAATGATATGAATGCCTGCACGAACTTTCAATAAAAATCGATATGCTGAAAGAAATTCCCTGAATTGTGATGCCGTCATAAACTGCTCGTATCCCTCGATTGTACTGATCTTAAGTTCAGACCGTGAGAGCCACGAGATTGCATGAACGTCCCTTAGCCCACCCCTGCCTTCCTTGACGTTGGGCTCCAGTAGATAAAGCGAATCACCTGATGCCTTGTGTCTCCGATCGATTTCTCTGATTACTTCCCCAGTGAAGTTCTTTTGAGCTTTGAACAAAAGTTTTTGATATACATCCCGTTTAAACTCGTCGAAGAGCGCTTCATTTCCGGCAAGGAAACGGCAGTCCAGAAGTGCAGTGCGCGTATGCAACTCTCTCATTGCCTCATCGACACATCCCTTTAGTGTTCTGAATGAATGGCTGATGTTAAGCCCCTGGTCCCACAGCCGGTAAAGCACGGCCTGTGCCGCCTCTTTGACACTTTTATTATCGCTTCTGGCGAGAAGCATGATATCGACATCGGAATACGGCATTATCTCCCTACGTCCGTATCCTCCAACCGAAAGTAGGGCCAGTTCGGTAGAATCCGGAGAGGCAATGTCTTGCATTGTTGACACATAGGAAGACACAACGACATCGTCCACGGATTTCGTCAATTGATCGACGAGAGAGAAACCGTCATCCCCTTGCCTGATCAGTTCAGAGGCCTTATTGCAGAGCGTAGTCGATAGGTTCTGGTTCATAGAGAGCAGGGATCAAAACCCTGGATGGTCCTTTCTTCAGTTCGCAAGGTCCTATTTTTAACGTAAAAAACGAAGTAACATTATATCACGATGCCGTCAATAATAAAAATTTATGGCTCGGTCTTTTAAACTTTTGTCAGATGATATACTGCTACTCTTAAGTGTGTGCATACAACATCTTTGATACAATCAAATTGGCATCGTTATGATCAATATCACTTTGCGATAATGCAATTATAAGGAGATTGATCAAGCCTCATGGGGCAGCGCCGCGCTTGTCCATGGCGAATCCAATGCAGAAAGTGCCTTATTATAATCAAATTAAAATATTTAATTAATTTTTTTTGATTTCGAAGTGCTGGATGTGCTATATTTCGTCCTATGCAAGAAATTCTAACAGGTCTACTCAGGAAATATAAGGAATCCGAAGGCAATCTTATTACCCTCCTGCAGGACACTCAAGAGTCTTTCGGTTATGTCCCACGCGAAGCGGTATTCTGGTATGCGAGTGAGCTCGATGTGCCGGCAAGCCGGTTCTTTGGCATCGCCACGTTTTACGCCCAGTTTCATCTCAAACCAAGAGGTAAAAATATCATCACAGCATGCTGTGGTACGGCCTGTCATGTCAGGGGCGCCGAACGTCTGGTCAATGCCATTAAGAGAGAACTAAAGCTCGAAACAGATCAGGATACCACGGAAGATCGGCTGTTTACAGTCGAAAAGCTTGCCTGCCTCGGCACATGCAGCATGGCGCCTGTTGTTGTTGTTAACGGAAAAATGGTAGGAAAAACGACCCCCGATGCACTCACCAGGGAGATCAGGTCCCTCAAGAAAGAGTTGAAAAAAGACGATGCCTAAAAAAACAATACCTAAAGAAACAATACAAAATTTATCAATTAGAGTTTGCATGGGTCCGGGTGGCATAGCCTCCGGAGGTGGCGAGGTGCTTTCGGCATTTGAGAAACACCTTGGCCAGGCCAAGATATCGGCAGAAATTAAAGATAGGTGCTCTACTCATAAGGTCGGCTGCCTCGGTTTATGTTCAAAAGATGTTCTTGTGGATGTATTCATTAATGACAAAAAAACAACATACCAGTATGTCAAAGCTGATATGGTTGAGCGTATTGTCGATGAGCATATTATAAACGGCAAGCCTGTTTCAGATTGGCTGGCTGATGAAGAGTATGATAATTTCTATAAGAAACAGATCAAAGTAGTCCTCTCTGATTGTGGTATCGTAGATCCGGAAAGCCTCGAGTCCTATATTTCCAACGGTGGGTACAAGGCTACTGAAAAGGCCCTTAAGACAATGAGCCCTGCTGATATTACTGATGAACTGACACGTTCTGGTCTGAGAGGCCGTGGTGGTGCAGGATTCCCGACTGGTGTGAAATGGGAAACATGCCGCAAAGTACCATCATCCCAGAAATATATCATCTGTAATGCCGATGAAGGAGACCCTGGAGCTTTTATGGACAGGGCTGTACTGGAAGGCAACCCCCATGCTGTGGTCGAGGGTATGATTATTGGTGCTTTCGCGATCGGTGCCGACAAGGGATATGTTTATGTCAGGGCCGAGTATCCGCTTGCCGTAGAAAGACTTTCTCAGGCAATTAAAGAATCGAAAGGAAAAGGATTTCTCGGGAAGAACATAATGGGTACCGGCTTCAATTTCGATATAAAACTAAAACTCGGCGCCGGTGCCTTTGTGTGCGGAGAAGAAACAGCCCTCATTGCCTCCATTGAAGGACAGCGTGGAATGCCTCGGCCTAAACCACCCTTCCCCGTTTTCTGTGGACTCTGGGGCAAACCGACTGTCATTAATAATGTCGAGACTTTGGCAAATATTGCTTACATTCTTAACAAAGGCGCTGCTTGGTATGCGTCTTATGGCACGGAAAAATCGAAAGGTACGAAGGTTTTTGCATTGACCGGAAAGGTCAAGAACACCGGCCTTATCGAAGTGCCAATGGGCATAACACTTAGAGAAATCATATACGATATCGGCGGAGGCATCGAAGGCGGCAAGGCTCTCAAGGCGGTCCAGACCGGCGGACCTTCAGGTGGATGCATTCCTGCAAGCATGCTCGATATTAATGTCGACTACGAATCCCTCGCAAAAGTGGGATCGATCGTCGGCTCGGGCGGAATGATAGTCCTCGACGAAGACAATTGCATGGTCAATATTGCAAAATACTTCCTTGCTTTTACGCAGCTGGAGTCATGTGGTAAGTGCGTGCCGTGCAGGATCGGCACGAAACGGCTCCTCGAAATTCTTGAGCGGATCACCAAGGGACAAGGGAGAGAGGGCGATATCGAACTTCTCGAAGGCTTGAGTAAAGACATCAAATCCGCTTCTCTCTGCGGTCTCGGGCAGACAGCACCCAACCCGGTTTTAAGTACGATTAACTATTTCAGGGATGAGTATGAAGCCCATATTCGTGACAAAAAATGTCCCGCGAAGGTTTGCAAGGATCTTCTCGTATATTCGATACTTGAAAAGACTTGTACAGGGTGCGGCGCCTGCAAGCGGGCCTGTCCCTCGGCTGCGATAACTGGGGAGAAGAAGAAGCCGCATGAGATCAATCAGGAATTGTGTGTCAAATGCGGCGGGTGCTTTGATGTCTGCAAATTCAAATCCGTTGCTAGGGAGTAACTCATGCTGAAAATAACGATAGATGGCAAGACTACGCAGGTCCCTCAGGGGGCTACCGTACTCGAAGCTGCAAGAATTCTCGATATATCAATTCCTACTTTATGTCATCATCCGAAACTCACCCCCTTTGGCGGATGCAGGCTTTGTGTCGTCGAGATCAAAGGCATTCCCCGCGCGGTCACATCATGCACAACGCCGGTGACGGACGGAATGGAAGTGACGACCTTGACCCCACAGATTGAACAGCTCAGGAAGTCTGTTTTGGAACTGATCCTTTCCGACCACCCGAATGACTGTATGCTCTGTGAAAAAGCAGGCGACTGTGCACTCCAGGAACTCGCCTATTTTTATGGAGCCAAGGGTTCTGCTGTTGAAGGTGAGCGGAGAGTCTATGCGCAGCGCGATGGCAATCCCTTCCTCGAAAGGGATATGGAGAAATGCATTCTCTGTGGCAGATGCGTCAAAGCGTGTGACGAAATACAAGGTGTAGGCGCTATTGATTTCACGTACCGGGGCTTCAAATCAAAGATCTGCCCACCCTATGAAGAGGACCTCAATTGCGAATTCTGTGGCCAGTGTGTCTCGGTCTGTCCTACTGGAGCTTTGACCGGGAAGATGTGGTCACTGCAAGGGCGGCAAAAGGATGTAAAGGAAGTCGATACGGTCTGCACGTTCTGTGGAGTGGGCTGTAATATCACTCTGAATGTCAGAAATGATAAAATAATACGCGTCACCTCAAGGCCCGATACATGGAATGAGGGATGGCTTTGTGTCAAAGGACGTTTCGGGTATGGATTTGTGAACAGCCCAGAACGACTGACCAAACCTCTCGTCAAGAAAAATGGAACATTTGAAGAGGTGTCCTGGGATTATGCACTCGATTATGTGGCATCACGTCTAAATGAAATTAAAAAAGAATTCGGGCCCGACTCAATTGGAGGCCTCTCATCAGCACGTTGCACAAATGAAGAGAATTATCTCTTTCAGAAACTGATCCGAAGCGCAATTGGTACCAATAATGTGGACCATTGCGCCCGTCTCTGACACAGCCCAACGGTGGCCAGTCTGGCCGCCATATTTGGGTCGGGAGCAATGACCAATTCAATCGCCGAGATCGAAAATGCCGAGGTGATCTTTATTATCGGCTCAAACACCAAGGAAACCCATCCGGTAATCGCCAATTGGATGATCAAAGCATACCGTAAGGGAGCAAAGATAATCATTGCTGATCCCAGAAAGGTCCCGATGGTGAGATTTGCAGAAGTTTTCCTGAATCTAAGACCTGGCACGGATGTGGCGCTTCTGAATGGCATCGCCCATATAATCGTGAAAGAAGGTCTCTACGACAAGGAATTCATTAATGAACATTCTGAAGGATTTGACGAATATAAGAAATCCATTGAGGAATTTACACCAGAATACGTAGAGAGCATTACGGGTGTTCCGAAAACCAATATCATCAAGGCAGCAAAAATATACGGCGGATCTCGCAAGGCCGGGATTTTTTACACTATGGGGATCACGCAGCATACAACCGGTTTCGACAATGTGAGCGCTACGGCGAATCTTGCCCTTCTCACTGGCAATATCGGTAAGGAATCGACGGGCATCAACCCACTAAGAGGCCAGAACAACGTCCAGGGTGCTTCGGATGCTGCATGTCTGCCGAATGTCTTTCCTGGATATCAGAGAATTGACCTTCCCGAAGTGCGAGAGAAATTTGAGAAGGCTTGGGGCGTTACCCTGTCGGCGGCTAAAGGGATGACATCAACCGAGATGATCCCGGCCGCGCATGAGGGAAAGTTAAAAGCGATGTATATCATGGGTGAGAATCCGGTAATCAGTGACCCGAACATGAATCATACCCTAAAGGCGCTGAAGAACCTAGAATTCCTCGTCGTTCAGGATATATTTATGACTGAAACCGCTCAGTTGGCTGATGTAGTTCTGCCTTCAACATGCTTTGCGGAAAAAGATGGCACGTTTTCGAACACCGAAAGAAAAGTTCAGCGTGTCAGAAAGGCTGTCGCCCCCCCTGGTGAAGCCCGCGGAGATCTCTCGATTATTATGGAAATTTCCAATAGGCTCGGCTACACTATGAAATATGATTCTCCCGAAGATGTGCTGATAGAATTTGGACAAGTCTGGCCGAATATTGCAGGGATAACCTATAGTCGTATTGATAAAGCAGGCATTCAGTGGCCTTGCCCTACCATTGACCATCCAGGGACTCCTTATCTCTATAAAGCAGGATTCCCCAGGGGTAAAGCGCCCTTCACTCCCCTCATCTTTAAGTCCCCCGCAGAGTTGACAGATCAGGAGTATCCGTATGTCTTGACAACTGGAAGAAATCTCTACCAGTATCACACCGGGTCGATGACGAGGAAGGTGAAATCCATCGAAAAGCATGCAGGAGAACCCTACGTCGAGATCAATCCTAGCGATTCAGAAAAATTGTGTATCAAAGATGGCGATACAATTAAGGTAACATCGAGACGTGGAAGTATTGATATTAAAGCCCGGGTCACTCGTCGCGTAACTGAAGGTCTCATCTTTATTCCTATGCACTATCACGAAGCTGCGGCAAATGTGCTGACGAACGATGCCCTCGATCCTATTGTCAAGATACCCGAATTTAAGGTATGTGCCGTGAGAATAGAAAAATTGCACAAACACGAAGAAAGCGTTTGTTTATCAAGCGCTTCAGTAAAGTAACAGGAATGGCTCCGGCACTATGAATGTCGGATTGTTTTGCCTTACCAGACTTGTTAATTAAGCTCCTTGATCTTTGATTTAGGAGCTATATTTTTATTTGCACTAAAATTAGCTCTGCAGGAGGTTTTATATGCCATTTGATGCAACGAAGTTAGCTGACTGGCAGATTTCCGAGGAAGCGGAAAAGAAGATGCCCACCCCTGAGCAGTGGGGTGAACGTCTTGGACTGAAGAAAGACGAAATGCTACCTATGGGAAGGTTGTCAAAGATAGACTTTCTGAAGGTCATCAACCGTCTTAAGGACAAGGCCGACGGAAAATACATCGAAGTCACAGCAATTACCCCCACCCCTCTGGGCGAAGGTAAAAGCACAACATCCTGCGGTTTGATGGAAGGCTTAGGTAAGCGGGGTGTTAACGTAGGCGGAGCACTGCGCCAGCCTTCTGGCGGTCCGACGATGAACGTCAAGGGCACTGCGGCGGGCGGCGGTAACTCCCTGCTGATTCCCATGACTGAGTTCTCACTTGGGCTTACCGGCGATATCAATGATATTATGAATGCCCACAACTTGGCCATGGTGGCCCTTACGTCGCGGATGCAACATGAACGTAACTACAACGATGAGCAGCTCAAGCGTCTTACCAAGATGAGGCGACTCGATGTGGACCCTACTCGTGTGGAGATGGGGTGGATAATGGACTTCTGTGCGCAAGCCTTGAGAAACATCATCATTGGTATCGGCGGACGCACGGACGGCTTCATGATGCAGTCGAAGTTCGGTATAGCCGTTGGGTCGGAGTGTATGGCTATCCTCTCCGTTGCCAAAGACCTTGCTGACCTGAAACAGCGCCTGAACAACATTACCGTTGCCTTCGACAAAACCGGCAAACCTGTTACGACGGGAGATTTGGAAGTCGGCAATGCCATGGCTGCGTTCATGCGCAACACGATCAACCCCACCCTTATGTGTACGGCTGAATACAATCCCTGCTTCGTTCATGCCGGACCTTTTGCTAACATCGCCGTAGGCCAGTCATCTATCATCGCTGACAGAGTCGGCCTGAAGCTGTTCGACTACCATGTAACCGAGTCTGGCTTTGCGGCCGACATCGGCTTTGAAAAATTCTGGAACGTGAAATGTCGCTTTAGTGGTCTAAAACCCCACGTATCGGTCCTCACCACTACTGTTCGCGCCCTGAAAATGCACGGCGGTGGTCCCAAGGTCGTAGCCGGCAAGGCCCTACCCGAAGAGTACACTAAGGAGAATGTGGGTCTGGTCGAAAAAGGTTGCGTCAATATGGTCCATATGATCGGTGTCATTCGCAAGTCCGGCATAAACCCAGTCGTTTGCGTCAACCGTTTTTATACCGATACAGATGCCGAAGTGGCCGCCGTCAAGAAGGCAGCAGCAGCAGCCGGTGCCCGTTGCGCTGAATCCCAGCATTGGCTTAAAGGTGGCGAGGGAGCACTGGAACTCGCTGATGCGGTCATCGACGCCTGTAATGAGAAAAACGACTTCAAATTCCTCTACCCGCTCGAGATGAAGCTGCGCGACCGCGTTGCTCTCATAGCGAAGGAAGTGTACGGAGCCGACGGCGTCTCCTGGTTACCCGAAGCTGAAGCCAAAGCCAAGATGCTGGAAGAAGATCCCAAGTATGCTGACTTTGCCACAATGATGGTCAAAACCCATCTAAGCCTTACCCACGACCCTGTTGTCAAGGGCGTGCCAAAGGGCTGGACGCTGCCTATCAGAGATGTGTTGATATACTCAGGGGCCAAATTCCTTTGTCCTTGCGCAGGTACCATTAGCCTCATGCCTGGAACGAGTTCCAACCCGGCTTTCAGAAGGATCGATGTGGATACCGCGACAGGCAAAGTCTCGGGACTCTTTTAAACATAGCTTCACAACACTTCCGAAGGCCTCCGGAGACTCTCCGGAGGCCTTTTTTCTGGAGGATTGCTAGCGCTGCTGACGAACTTCGATTGTTTGAGTTATAGTACAGGGATATATTTATTACCAGGCGGCGATCATGCAGGATTCCATTATCATAAAGGGTGCGCGGGAACACAACCTCAAGAATATCAATGTAACAATCCCGAGGGATAAGATCACCGTTATTACGGGCCCATCAGGCTCTGGAAAGTCCTCCCTTGCGATTGATACGATATATGCGGAAGGGCAGAGAAGATATGTTGAAAGCCTGTCCGCCTATGCACGGCAGTTTCTGGAGCAGATGCAGAAACCTGAGGTCGATTACATAGAAGGCCTTTCTCCATCCATCGCCATCAACCAAAAAACTGTCAGCAAGAGCCCCCGCTCGACGGTGGGAACGATTACCGAGATTTACGATTATATGCGCGTCCTTTTCACGAGGATAGGGACTCCTTACTGCTACAATTGCGGTTCACTTATCACCACACAGGATATCCATAACATCCTGAGATCCATCCTTACTCTCCCTCTCGGGACAAAGATCCAGATATTCGCACCCATCGTGCGGGAGCGGAAAGGGGAGTATAAGAAGGAACTTCAGCAGATGAGGATGGAAGGCTTTGTCAGAGCCCGGATTGATGGAAAGATGGTGGATTTGACGAGAGACGTCTCCCTGAGAAAGACCCTCAGACATACCATAGAGATTGTGATAGACCGCTTCATTATTAAGCATTCCATAGAGAAGCAACTAAGGCATGCCATAGACACTTCCCTGAAGTATGCCGATACGGTCATCATCAATATTATTGATGAGAACAAAGATGTTCTGTTCAGCAGAACGCTTGCCTGTTTAAAATGTGGAATCAGCTATCCTGAGATCGAACCACGGCTCTTTTCCTTCAACAGCAAATATGGCGCCTGCCAAAAATGCAGCGGCCTTGGCTTTGAAAGTCTTGTTTCAATGGAGAAGCGTGAATCTCTCGATCAGGACTTCTCCCTTGAAGGCCCAGATGTAATTGAGCTTACTCATATGACTCCTTGCAAAACCTGCGCCGGAAAGAGGTTGAGAAAAGAGGCTCTTAATGTGAAGATGCACGGTATCGACATCGGAGAGTTTTCGATGATGTCCGTCAAGGATGCTTTTGTCTATATAGAAAATCTCTCATTAAGCCTTTCTGAGCGGGAAATATCCATCGCTAAAAGGATTTTGAAAGAGGTTAAGGAGCGACTTTCTTTCCTGAACCGCGTCGGACTTGGATATATCGCTCTTGACCGACCCTCGCTCACCCTTTCCGGGGGTGAAGCTCAACGCATCAGACTCGCAACTCAGTTAGGCTCATCACTCACCGGCGTCCTCTATGTTCTAGATGAGCCGAGTATCGGCCTCCACCCTAAGGACTGCACAAAGCTTCTCGAAAGCCTTTCGGAAATCAGGGATGCAGGGAACACAGTAGTCATCGTGGAGCATGACGAGGATACTATCCGGTGGTCCGATCATATCATAGATATGGGGCCGGGGGCAGGCAGCAATGGCGGATGGGTAATCGCAACGGGGACCGCAGCCGCCATTACACACATCGACTCGTCAATTACCGGTAAATACTTGAGCGGCGAACTGAAGATACCACTGCCTCACAAGAGAAGAAAATCCAAAGAATTTCTCAAGATTATCGGGGCTTCGGAATTCAACCTGAAGAATATAGACGTCATTATTCCCCTGGGGATTTTTTTGTGTATCACTGGCGTTTCCGGATCCGGCAAGAGCACTCTGATCCTCGAGATTCTTCATAAAACTCTGGTTAACCTGCTTTACAAGGGGAGTCTGATCGCCGGAAAATTCAGGAGAATCGAGGGAATCGAGAAGCTGGACAAGGCGATTTCAATCGATCAGTCGCCTCTAGGAAGAACACCGCGTTCCAACCCGGCCACATATACTGGCATTTTCACGCATATCAGAAATCTCTTCGCCCAGATTCCAGAATCAAGAGCCAGGGGCTACTCCCCTTCCCGTTTCAGTTTCAATGTCTCCGGCGGCAGGTGCGAGGCGTGCCAGGGAGACGGACAGAAAAAGATCGAGATGCATTTTCTCCCTAATGTCTATGTCACTTGTGACGTCTGTAAGGGGAGGAGATACAACCGCGAAACTATGGGTGTCACTTACAAGAATAAGAATGTTGCTGATGTTCTGGAGATGACGGTATCAGAAGCACTCGATTTTTTCTCGGTCATCCCACCTCTTAAACAGAGGCTTGCCGTTCTCGATGAGGTAGGTCTGGGATATCTGAAGCTTGGGCAACCTGCAACGACCCTTTCTGGCGGTGAGGCCCAGCGGCTCAAGATTTCCAGAGAACTCGGTAAGCGGGCTACGGGAAAGACACTTTATATTCTCGATGAGCCTACAACCGGCCTGCACTTCGTGGATATCCAGAAGCTCTTGGGGGTCATTAACAGGCTAGTTGATATGGGCAATACCGTTATTGTTATCGAACACGACCTCGATATTATCAAGTCTGCGGATTATCTCATAGATCTCGGCCCCGAAGGCGGAGATGAAGGGGGACGGATCGTTGCCACTGGAACACCGGAAGAAGTTGCAAAAAATAACGACTCATTTACAGGAAGGTTTCTCAGGTCAAAGCTATGACGTGCATGAGATCAACACTATCAATCATTATTGACACACGATATAGGATCCCGGCAGCATAGTTATGTCGGATGGACCGATTGACCGGATCAATTCCGTCAAGAAATGAGGAGATAGCAATGATCATATCTTGTCCCGTTTGTAAAAATAAGACCACTTGGAAGGAAAACCCTTGGAGGCCTTTCTGCTCCGAAAGGTGCAAGCTGATAGACCTCGGCAAATGGGCACTGGAAGATTATAGAATACCGGGAGATGAGGCCGAAATAGATACAGCACCTGAAGAGGAAATTAATAATACCTGAGGAGGATGTATGACGAAGATAATCGTAGCTGGGGCAACAGGAAGGATGGGGAGCAGGATCGTCGCCCTCTCGCTGGACCATTCACAACTTCAACTCGCTGCTGCTTTTGAGAGAAAAGGGCATGCGGGTATCGGAAAGGACATTGGTCTCCTGACGGGCTGTGGAGAGTGCAGCGTGTTTCTTGCCGATAATGTCGAGACGGTCGTTGACAGAGGCGATGTTCTCATTGATTTCACAATACCTGCATCGACTTTAAATAACATTCGGATCGCCGCCTCAAATAAGAAAGCGATGGTAATCGGTACAACGGGCCTTACTCCGGCAGAGATTGAGACTATAAAAAAATACTCTACGGAAATTCCGGTCGTTTTTGCCCCAAATATGAGCGTTGGAGTCAATGTTCTGCTGAAAGTTTTAAAGGACGTATCAAGAGTCCTCGGAGACGATTACGACATCGAGATTGTCGAAGCGCATCACCGGATGAAAAAAGACGCTCCAAGTGGTACTGCTCTTAAAATGGCGCAGGTTATTGCCGAGGCCGTGGGAAGAGATTTAAACGATGTCGCAGTTTATGCAAGAAAGGGTCTTATCGGCGAAAGGACTCAAAAAGAAATTGGCATCCAGACAATCAGGGCCGGCGATATAGTGGGAGATCACACGGTCCTCTTCGGAGGTCTCGGTGAGAGAATTGAGATCACGCATAAGGCATCCAGCAGGGACACCTTTGCAAGGGGTGCTCTCAGGGCCGCACTCTGGGTCAGTAACAAGAAGCCCGGCTTGTATGATATGCAGGACGTATTAGGACTAAAATAATCGATAGATAACCCCACCCATCCTTCTCCTAAAAAAGAGAAGGAATGAGGTGGGGATAATCTGTGTATACCCAGGGATTTCAGCCCTCATAAATGGCGTGCTCATCCCACATGAACCAGTTGCTCGTATCTGACAGTAGGGAGTAACTGTTCTCGAAAATAGCGTAATGTTCCTCCTCATCCTTGATAAGGCATTCGAACAGGGCCTTTTCCTCAGGTGTCGAGGCCTCGGCGGCTGCCTTCCTGTAAAATTCGACCCCGTCCTTTTCCATCTGCATGGCTATTGTCAAGGCCTCCAAGTCATCTGTCGTCGCAGTGACTTTATGCGAAATAGCCTTCTTATTCTTCTCGAATATCGTCTTAATGTTTTGCTTAGGCGTGGTTTTAGATGGTTCGAACGCCAAGCCCCGGACAACCTTGTTGGCACAAGCGACATGATGACGTTCATCATCGGCGATGCTCAGGAACATTTTCTTGCCGATAGGGCTATTGGTTTTTTCAGCGCATTTTGTATAAAATTCAATTGCATCCAATTCCATTTTGAGGGCTATTTCTACGGAATTCATAACGTTATTCCCCTATTCTTTTTCGAATAAATCTTTCCCAGCTCCGCAGACAGGGCATACCCAGTCTTCGGGTACTTTTTCAAAGGCCGTTCCCGCACTGACACCATTATCGGGATCACCGTATACAGGATCATAAACATATCCGCAAACCGAACACTTCCACTTTTCCATCAAATCCTCCTTTTCTGTTATCAATAAAAATATAGCACTGAAGACGCGCTATTGCAAGAGTCCTTCTTTTTCAGGGTTCTCTTCCTTTTCGGCCTTCTCCGCTTTTAACGTTACATCGATTATTTCAAGTTTGACCTTGGCGATGCGCTGCCCCACCATCTGTATAACTCGCAATCTCTTGCCATCGGTTTCGATTGTGTCACCCGTTTGAGGTATTCTCTGAAGATCTGTAACGATAAAACCACCGAGTGTTTCATATCCAGGAGATTCGGGGATATCGAGGTCGTAATCCTCGTTGAGGTCTCTAAGGCTGATCGAGGCGTCAATAATCAAAGTCCCGTCACTCAAACGAATGACTGGGCTTTCGATATCATATTCGTCCCTGATCTCCCCGACGATTTCCTCAAGGAGATCTTCCAGCGTGACAAGCCCCGAAACAGCCCCATACTCGTCTATGGCTATAGCCATATGGATCCTTTTTTTCTGCATATCCCTGAGGAGGATGCTTATCTTCATCGTTTCGGGAACAAAGAGTGGGGGCTTAACTATCTTTCGCACATCGACCGTTCCGAACGTTGAGAGCAGATTATAAAAGTCCTTCGCGTAAAGAATGCCTCTGATATCATTTATGTCTTTTCCGATTATAGGATAACGCGAAAACTTCTCCTCGGAAATAATATTTTTCACTTCGTCGATTAACATTCTGATTCCTATCGTTACCATTCTCGGGGCAGGGATCATTACTTCCCTAACAAAGGTGTCTGTAAATTCAAACACGCTGTGTATGAGTTCTTTTTCTTCGGGCTCGAAGACACCCTGTTCGCCTCCTTCTTCGATAAGCAGCTTAACCTCTTCTTCTGAAACATAGGCCCTTTTCGTAAATGCCCTTTTCCCGAAGGGTTTCAATATAAAATTGCTTGTCGCAGTCAGGATATTCACAAACAGCGTGGCGAAAATAGAAAACCTTCTGATAATGGGAGCCACATGAAGAGCGATACCTTCCGGATTGGCAAGGGCTATCGACTTGGGAATAAGCTCTCCGAAGATAAGAGAGAAAAAGGTTATTATGACTACGGCGATCCCTATCGAAATGGCTTCACTCGATGCAGAGACTATCGCAATCGGTATTTCGTTTATCACCGGCTTTAGCACTTTGACCGCTACCGCGCCGCCTATAGCAGAAGCCAGAGCGCCTGTCAAGGTAACTCCGATCTGGATTGTCGCTAAGAAACGGTCCGGCTCTTCTCTCAAGCTATGTAGAATCTTCGCATTTCTTCTCTCTTGTTCCACTAACTGCTTGATACGAGTTCGCCGCGATGTGACAACTGCGATTTCAGAGGCCGCAAAGAATCCATTGATAATGATGAATATAGCTATAAGTACTATTGGGAGTAGCATAATGGCAAATGAGGGGACAATCCCCTTCTCCTTTCAGCAACATCAGCAAGAACTGGCTGGTAAGTGTTTCGGCCCCGACTTACGGAAATTGATACAGTAACTGTCAAGAGAGCGTCCCCGGCAGGGTCTATGTGGTGAACGACAGGTAGCTTATTGTACCCGCGTAATCGGCAGTCCATAGAATCAATTATATCATCTTCCAGTGTGTTCAATAAGAGTGAATGAACCGTCTTGTCACGTTAAGCAAATTTATTTTGTTCATGAATCTCCTATCCCGCATTCATGAGGCTAACTGAATAATCAGAGCCGTTTCTATTTGGTCTTCTTGAATATTTCCCTCGAAATGGCAATTTTCCCGGTCCTCACAAATTCCTTGATCCCCATTGGTCTCATCAGCTCTATGAAGGCCTGTATCTTCTTTTCGTTTCCGGTAACCTCGATAGTATACGTATCCTGGCTCGAATCGACGACCCTCCCCCTGAATATCTCAGCCGTTCGCAGGACTTCAATCCTGTTTTCCTTCCGAGGTGTAACCTTGATGAGGATCATTTCCCGTTCGACATGGTCAAGTTCGGTCAGATCGACCAGCTTGATGACATCGATGAGTTTATTAAGTTGTTTGGTGATCTGCTCGACAATCCAGTCATCTCCTGCAGTCACTATGGTCATTATCGAAATCTGGGGGTCGATAGTCTCACCAACAGAGATGCTTTCAATATTGTATCCCCTGCCGCTGAAGAGGGCTGCAACCCTTGAGAGTACCCCGAATTTGTTTTCAACAAGAACGGAAATCGTATGTCTCATCTTCCCCTCCCTTACTTGACGGCCCTAAGCTTTCTTTCAGGCTTCTTTTCTTTTTCCTCGAAGAGCATGGTGTCTATCGTGGCCCCCGCCGGCACCATCGGATAGACCTTCTCTTTCCAGTCGATGATAAAGTCCATAAAGACAGTCTTTTTTACCTTAAAAGCCTCCCTCAGAACTGGCTCGACCTCGCTCGGCTTTGTCGCCCTCAGTCCGACTGCTCCATATGCCTGGGCCAGCGCTACGAAATCCGGCACTACATCGAGATTACTGGATGAATATCTTTCATTAAAGAAAAGCTCCTGCCACTGCCTTACCATACCAAGGAAATGGTTGTTCAGAATAGCCACTTTAACGGGTAATTTATATATTACCGCCGTCGCAAGTTCCTGGATGTTCATCTGGATGCTACCGTCGCCCGCTATGTCGATTACCATCTTTTCGGGATGTGCAAGCTGCGCACCTATAGCAGCGGGGAACCCGTATCCCATAGTACCAAGGCCGCCGGAAGTAAGAAGTCTCCTCGGCTTATCGAATTTGTAGAACTGCGCCGCCCACATCTGGTTCTGACCAACTTCGGTGGTAATGATAGCATCCCCTTTGGTCAGCTCGTATATTTTCTCTATTACGAACTGGGGCTTGATCACCTCTTCGTTGAACGTATATGACATAGGCCGCTCTTTTTTCCAGTCATTGATCTGCTTGAGCCAAGACTTCCGGACCTCCGCCCAAGGTTCATCAACATCTTCTTTCAATACCTTGTTCAGCTGGATCAGGACCCTCCTGACATCTCCAACAACTGGGATATCAACACGTACATTTTTTCTTATCGACGTTGGGTCGATGTCTATATGAATGATCTTTGCATGCGGCGCAAACCCATCAATCTTACCGGTTACCCTGTCGTCAAATCTCATACCGATGGCGATGAGAAGGTCCGAATCCTGCACGCTTTTGTTCGCGTAATAGGTTCCGTGCATGCCGAGCATGCCGAGCGAAAGCGGGTTCGTGCCGGGAAAGCTCCCGAGCCCCATAAGCGTCATGGCTACTGGAATTTTCGTGTGCTCCGCAAGTTCTCTCAATTCGTTAGCAGCTTCCGAAATGATGCATCCACCACCCGAGATGATGACGGGCTTCTTTGCCTTAGCGATCTCGTGGGCAGCCCTTTCAATCATCCATTTATTTCCTTCCAGCGTTGGATTGTAGCTTCTGATGAAGACCTTTTCGGGCCAGGCAAATTCAGCCTTGCCGGCAGTAACGTCTCTCGGGAGGTCTATCAATACGGGACCCGGCCTGCCGCTTTTTGCAATATGAAAGGCTTCACGTATCAATTTCGAAAGCTCATTCACATCATTGGCAAGATAATTATGTTTGCTGCACGACCTTGTAATGCCTACAATATCGGCTTCCTGGAATGCGTCGCTGCCGATTAGGAGTGCAGGAACCTGCCCTGTCAATACCACGATTGGTACAGAATCCATGGACGCTGTAGCTATACCAGTCACGGTATTGGTAGCACCAGGCCCGGATGTTACCAGGACGACACCAGGTCTGCCTGTAGCACGTGCATAACCGTCAGCTGCATGAACGGCACCCTGCTCGTGTCTCGTAAGGATAAGCTTCAGATCCTTGTCATCATAGAGAAGGTCAAAGATATTCAAGACAACCCCTCCAGGGTACCCAAAAATATGCTTGACTCCTTCCCTCTTAAGGCATTCGATGATAATCTCTGCACCAGTCATTTTCATGGCTCATTACCCCTTTTACATCTGGAAGTCAGTAACGATATGAACTCTTACGATATCATATTTGCGATAACTTTTCCATAAAGATAGCCTGAGGACTGGCCTTGGAAGGGCTGTAAGTCGATTCAGCCAAGAAAGAACTGCGAGATATAGCGAAGGGCCAGGGAAACAATGATCACACCGAGGATCAATTTAATTTGCCTCTGTGGAACAAATTTCTGGAACCGCGCGCCAAGATAAATTCCGATAAAACCACCGGCACCAAAAAGAATTCCGAGCGCCCAGTCCGGAACTGTAGAAACACCGGATGCAACGGGGGCGAGTGAATAAAATGTGACCCCAGCGAGAGAAGTGATAAATGTTCCCATAAGAGCAGCACCGGCGATAGTGTATACCGGCAGATGGAACACGGCTACGCAGAATGGTGCGATGATCGCCCCTCCGCCAATGCCGTAAGTTCCCCCGATAATGCCCACAACAAAAGCGAGTATGAACATTCCAATTGTACTATACGAAAACCGTTCGCCCCAGAATTCGTACTCAATCCTCGTGAATGAGACTGATATGGTTCTTACTACCGCTTCTAAAGGAAGACCGGCAGCGATCCTAGACTTCTGTTGTTTTCTCATTTCCTCGGCCCGTTCCTTAAACTTCTTTTCAAGAGCTTTTGAACCAGCGTTTTTTGCCTGTGTCTTCCCCGCAAACTCATAGAGCAGCCGCATGCCTATGTAAAGCAGGACACAGCCTGCAAACATTTTGAATACTGACGGATTAGGTAAATAGAGTACCCTTATATAATATCCCAGGAAAACGCCCGGCAGTGTGCCAAGGATAACTACCCATGTGAGGGGCCATGCCATGCGTCCTTCTTTGAGGTAACGATAGACACCGCTCGGGATAGCAACGATGTTGAAAATGAAGTTGGTTCCGCTTACCGACGGGCTTGTATAGTGGAGAAAACTCATCTGGAAGGGCAGAAGAAGAAAGGCGCCGGACACTCCACCCATCGAAGTGAAAAAAGAGACGACCATAGCTACAAGCGGAGGGAAGAGAATATTTGTCGTCACCCCTGATATAGGAAAGGTCACGTTCAGAAAGTCCAACATACCTCCTCTGGGCCTCAATGCCAAACACATAGCCGATTGTCATCATTGTAGATGATGTATTGTGAGTATCTAATATACAGTTATGTTTTTGTTAAGGCAAGAGAGTGTGTGATGATGTATCGTTCAGATGGTGAAGATCTATTAAACTATCATTTTTTTTAACCGGAATTCGCTCACCTATTGCTTCAATAACACCCCTTCACGAAAAGTCCTCGATCCAGTCACCGAAGATTACAAAATGAGCGGTTTCGTTTGATATTGGAATGCCCTGCGCCAGACTACGATACAGTCCATTGATCCCTGTGGAGGCGGGATAATCCATGCTAGGCGTGCATGCCACATTAAGGGGAGTTTTGCCATCAAGGCAGCTCACCCATTTGTCACCAGTGCCATCAAGCATTACTAACCTGCAGCGCATTTGATTTATATAAAACCATTACTTTCCGGCTCTGTTGAATAGATTTGAGCGATAGAATCTACTTCCTCCATCGATAGTACCTATTTGACTGAAAAAGGGGGGGAGGCTAGTATTAAAGTATGGTTACAGATAGAGAACTTCGTCACGGGCTCACTTCGCTCTACAGATGTTTGGCTTCTAACAGAGGTGGACCCCAGAAATCGGACAGTCGTATAAGGTGTAAAATATACGATTGACTGGAGGTCGCACTGAGATGAGCAAAACAAAGAGGAACCGATATTCAGGGGAGTTCAAAGCAAAGGTAGCGCGTGAAGCAATGAGGGAGGGATCGACGATTGTAGAGATCGCATCACGGTACAATATTCACCCCAATCAGGTTAGCGAGTGGAAGAAGCAGGCTATTGAAGGGCTTGCAGATGTATTTACAGGGAAGCACGGTCGTAACGAAAACGCTCACGAGGCTCAAATCACGGAACTGCATGCCAAGATTGGGCAGTTGACAGTGGAGCGGGATTTTTTAGCGAAAGCCTTCAATCGATGAGCCGCGATCGAAGGAAAGAGATAATTGAACCGGAACACCCGAGGCTCAGCATTACGAGACAGTGCAACCTACTTCAAATCAGCCGCTCGTCGTGGTATTACGAAGCAATGGGAGAATCGGCACAGAATCTGGAGTTGATGCGCCTAATTGACGAGCAATTTCTGAAGACCCCGGAATATGGAGCCCGTCAGATGGCGCGCTATTTACGGCGGCAGGGATATTGGGTAAACAGGAAGCGGGTAAGTCGATTGATGCAGAAGATGGGGCTAATGGCGATGTACCAGAAACCCAACACGAGCAAACCGCATCCTGAGCACAAGGTCTATCCCTATCTGCTTAGAGGCTTGAACATTACGGAGCCAAACCAGGTGTGGTGCGCCGATATCAGCTTCATCCCGATGCGACGGGGATTTCTATATTTGGTGGCGATTATGGACTGGGCGAGCCGAAAGGTTTTAAGCTGGCGGCTCAGCAACACTATGGAAGCTGCTTTCTGTGTGACAGCCCTCAAAGAGGCCTTGGCCAGATACGGCAAACCAGGGATCTTCAATACCGATCAAGGCAGCCAGTTCACCAGTATTGAGTTCACACAGACGCTCCTGGATTCCGGTGTAAAGATATCAATGGACGGAAAAGGCCGCTGGGTGGATAACGTGATGGTTGAACGGCTATGGCGATCACTGAAGTATGATTGCGTTTATAGATACGCATTTGAGACCGGCAATGAAGCAAGAAATGGCATCGGCGAGTGGATCAAGCAGTATAACGAGGAGCGTCCTCATTCTTCTCTGGACGACAGGACGCCTCATGAAGCATACTGGAATCTGCCAAAGGCAGGTTGCCCGGGAAAACTGGCGGCATGATGACCGGTGGCTTCCACCTTAAATCAGCCCCAAAGCTGTCCAACCAATGGGGGCCACCTCTAACAAATCATGAAATTCTTCCAAAAAAAAACATTAACCGGACTCTCTCGCACGTGTGGCTGAGCGGCTAAAATTGGTCCGTCAGATCTGTCGGACGCACTGAAAGCACTCAGTCCTTCTCAGGATCCCAACCTCTTAGTTGGTTTCAACACTTCGGATGATGCAGCTGTGTACCGCCTCACCAGTGAGATAGCTTTCATCAGTACCGTGGATTTCATTACACCCCCGGTCGATGATCCTTACTGGTTTGGACAAATCGCCGCAGCAAATTCTTTATCTGACATCTATGCTATGGGTGGCAAGCCCCTTACAGCCCTGAATCTCGTCATGTTTCCCTCAAAAATACTCGATAAAGGAGTTTTAAGAGAGATACTTCGTGGTGGCAATGACAAAGTCATGGAGTCGGGAGCTTCCATGGCTGGCGGACATTCAGTCGATGATAATGAGCCCAAATATGGCCTGGCTGTCACAGGAATCGTCCATCCAGATAGGATATTGACGAATTGCGGAGCCAAGGAAGGTGATGCCCTTATTCTCACAAAACCATTAGGGACAGGGGTTTTATTTAATGCATGCCGATCAAAAAAACTTTCTTTTAGGGAACTGGAACCTATCCTGCCTCAAGTAGCTGAACTGAATGGGAAAACTTTAGATATAGCATTGAATTTTGATGTTCATTCATGTACTGACATAACCGGATTTGGTATTGTTGGACACTCATTGGAAATGGCAATGGGTAGCGGAGTGCAAATTAACCTTTTTGGTAAAGAGTTCCCCTTTTATCCGCATGCGCTTAATATGTACCGTAAAGGTGAAACGACAGGAAGCAACAAAGCAAACAGGAGACTTTCTGAAGGCTATCTTGAAATCGTCACGAAACTATCAAAGGAGAAGGAGGAACTGCTCTTCGACCCTCAGACATCTGGAGGGCTCCTGCTGGCTGTTCCAGGATCTCAGGCTGAAGAGCTAGTTAATAAATTAAAAAATGCGGGTGTTGAAACTGCTGTTAAGATTGGTGAAGCAGTGGGCAGTGCAACCCATGGGATAAGAATTATATAGAATCATGCGGATAGGGATGCGATCAACATGCCGAAGATAAGTTTAAAAATGACGCATCAAAACTTCCGACTGACAGACATGACCTGCTAGTGATTTACTGCAGTGGCATCAAAAGTGGTAAGAGTAAGAAGCTCAGGCACAAGTTGGAAGTTACAGGATATAAAAATATCATGGACTATATTGAAGGATCATGTTAGGGAAGAGAAGGACCTTGTATTGTTGCACTCCCCAATTACAGCAAAAATATCGAGACAACTATGTTAAGTCCTGCTCAAATGGACAGCTTGCTGAAAGAGGATAAGGGAGAGTACGTCCTCGTCGATATAAAAGAACGCAGGGAGTTCAATGAAGTACATATTCTATTGGCAATTAATATTCCAGTTCATATTGTCGCGTCAATATCCTACGGATTACCGAAAAAAGTTGTCTATTGTAATAAAGAAAGTCGGATTATAGAGCGTACCGGAAATTGATCAAACTTGTTGATCCAAGTATCTTCCACACTCTTTATGCCCCATGGAAAGAGGTCGGAATGCTTATGTCAAAATAAAAGGTGAAAGCATCTCGGGGAAAAGATATGAATCGCTCTTCACTGTCGGCCACTGCTGAGATAGCCCAAAAATGTATTGAATGTGGGGAGTGCCAGGCCGAGTGCGGTTTTTTACAGAAATATGGTTTTCCAAAAAAAATAGCTAGCGCCTATCAACCCACTGATAAGCGGCACCAGTCAATTCCTTTTGAATGCAGCCTATGCGGGCTCTGTGAAGCTGTCTGTCCAGTCAATATCGATCCATCAAAAATGTTCCTCGAAATGAGGCGAGAAAAGGTCTGGCGCGGAGTTTACGATTTCCCGGAGCATTCACGATTACTGGATTATGAAAGCAGAGGAACGTCGAAGCGATATACCTATTATGCGCTTCCAGAGAAATGCGATACCATCTTTTTCCCTGGTTGTACACTGTCGGGGACACGGTCCCACATGGTAATGAAGCTCTATAAACACATGAGGAATATTGATGCATCCCTCGGAATTGTACTTGACTGTTGCACCAAACCATCTCACGATCTGGGCCACCAGCATCATTTCGAAGCTATGTTTGGTGAGATGAACACGTTTCTGATAGAAAATGGGGTCAGCAATATCATTGTCGCTTGTCCGAGCTGTTATACGATATTTGCTGAATATGGTAAAGGTCTTTCAGTTCAAACGGTTTATGAAGTCCTAGCCGAAAAGGGACTACCCAGAACTCCTTCTATTTCCGGCATTCTCACCATACATGACCCATGCACGGTTAGACATCATGTTCCGATTTATACCGCGGTCCGACAAATCATAGCGGAAAAAGGCATCAAGCTTGTAGAGATGCAGCATCACCAGGGAAAAACCCTCTGCTGCGGAGAGGGCGGAGCAGTCGAATTTGTATCGCCCGAGCTAGCTGGGAAATGGTCTTCCCGGAGACAAAAAGAAGCTGACGGAAAAATGATCCTCACCTATTGCGCCGGTTGCGTGAATTTTCTTGGGAAATACACGCCTGTTGCCCATCTTCTTGATCTCGTCTTCGAACCGGAAAGGACGATCTCTGGCAAGTCGAAGATATCAAAAGCACCTTTCACTTATCTAAACCGTTTGCGACTCAAAAAGACAGTCAGAGACCACATTCCAGCTCAGATATGGAGAGAAAGATAGTTATAGACCGCGCACTAAAATATCAGCCTGAGATTTTCTGCTAATTGTAATTGTGAATCGACAATTCTAGAATACAGGCTTCACTTTTGTTTGAAGCAATTGTTTGCTGAATATTTATCAATAACGCAACGTCGCTTTAAGCCTTTTGTGATGTAATACAAGATCAAAAGCGTCAACCGGCGATTTTACAAAAATGTCGGCAGAAATAAGAGCATCTATCGAGCACCCCTCATCAAGACAGACTGCAATTCCTATCTTTGCGGCCTTGAGCATTTTCCTGTCATTATTGCCGTTACCAAGCGCAATGACACCCTCCGCCCCGAGCTTATGGACAAATTCTTCTTTCTGTCTATCAAGAGCTGCGCCTTCAAGTATATGCATCTCGCATGACACGCCTTCGAGTGCAGCCCTCGCCTTGCCGAATGTATCGGCGGTTAGCACATGCACCGTGAGGAGTTTTGCGATCTGGGATAGTCCTTCCCTCACGCCAGGCAGGAGCTTTCCATCCACAGACAGGGTTCCCGTAAAGTCTGATACGAAGTATCTGAGTTTGATATGTCCAAAGCCGGGTATATCAAGGTCAAACATCTTAAGTCTCCTTAAAAAACTTCTGCGACTTCATGGCTAATTCTTCGGGAAGATTTATGATCAATTCCGTATGGAGCAGCTTTTGCAGAAAATAATCATCATTTCTATAATTGGGATAGAGGTTTTGCCTGCTGATAATTTTCAGAATGCAACGAAATCCTTCTCCTGAAAAAGGATCTCTTGCCGAATAGATGGAATAGTTAAAACTTAGATGACCGAGGCTATCATAAAGAGCCAATACTTTGGAGACACCAGATGCAAGATTTATCAAGTCGGAATCAGACAGAACCCCGAAATCGTGCTCCTTTTCATGCACAGCAACAATTTCATTAATCCCCATTGGAGAAAATGCAGTAATCCAGTGCCATCCTCCACTTTGCGTTATATATCTCGAGCCGATACCTTTTTCTTGTTCGATCAGATCGGGATAGTATTCTGAGTGGGTTTCCTGATAATAAGAACGGCATGCCTGAATAAGCCGTTCATGATACGAATAGGCTGTCGGCGTGATCAGCATCTGCAGATGAGGGTGGACCAAGGTGGCACCTGCCGGGAAGAGATAATTAGCATTTACAGTAACGAACGATGCCTCCTGATCGCGGTTGTAGACAGTCTTAACGAAGCGTTGAGCTGCCCTAAACCCGTCACCTATAAGTTCAGACGAGAATTCGGGAAGTTTGAGGAAATGAGCCTTGCTCAGGGTGATAACGGAATGGTACTTGCCTACCGGAAAGAGGTTTGGAAACAGTACAGCCTCGCCGATTCTGATACGCCCCTCAGAAACGAGACTTCGCGGATATCTGGGGGTATTCCTCTCAAGCTTCTCACCGCAGAAGATGCATGTCTTTGTGCTATCGTCTACCAATTCATTTATCAGCCCGGCATCGCAGTCACCAAAAAAAAATTTGACTTTATCTTTCAGCCTCGGGTTATAGACACTGTTGCCGCCCAGCAGGGGGTCCTTTCGCACTTCTACAGTATGAGTTTCTTCAACAAAACCATTAAAAGGATTCAGAAGGATTACTTTTGACTGACTGCTCTCAAATCTGATTCTCGACATATATGCATCCTTTCCTACGGCCAGCACCTTTTTCGAAATTCATATCACCTTAGCGTAAACGTTACGGTTTCTTCTCGCAGCATTTAACGACATAGGTGTCGCTCACTTCGATGAGTCCCTTTTCAACGATATCTAAAACATGAGGTATAATCCCATCGATATTCACTGATGAATCGACTACCTCAAGTTTGACGGGTAGTGAGGTTGAAAGTTCGAGCAGCTTTGAAGTGTGGAAAACCCCGTCGCTCCCATACCCTGCAACGCCCCTAAAGACGCTGACGCCGGCTATCTTCTTTTTAAAGAATATATCCAGCAACACCTCATAAACAGGCTTCCCCCCAATCTTGTCGACCTCATCGACATAGATAGTCAGTTTTTTTGCAGGACCTGTCTTCACCATGGCTTTCTCTCCTATATGATTTTGGCAAGCACTTCGCCGAATTTTAGTGCTACAAAACCCAGAACTACACTTAAAATGACATTCATTGCCGCAAAAAGCCATTCACTGTCTTTTATGAGTTTACCAGTCTCATATTCAAACGTCGAGAAGGTAGTATACGCGCCAAGAAATCCGACAACGAAAAGAAGACGCCACGCAGGATCAACTGTATATCGTTCGGCAAACAATGTCATGAGCAAACCGATCAGAAAACTGCCGCTTACATTAATCACAAAGGTCCCGAGGGGAAAAGACCGTCCCCATGTCTGGCCAATCCACATTGCGAGCGCATATCGGACAATAGCGCCAATAAATCCTCCGATGCCGACAATAAGCCCGTTTCGAACCATCTCCATGCGATCACTTAACAATGATAACAGTGCAAAGCGAGTGGGTTGCAACTCGCTTTGAGACCGATCCGAGCAACCAGCTCTCGATCTTGGATTTTCCACGCTGACCGACTATAATCATATCACATCCATGTTCGGTGGCATACCGGACGATCTGGTCCGCTGGATGGCCGATCGCGATTTCAGTGTTGATGTCGATATCGCGCTTTTTTGCCCGTTCCCGAAGGACTTTAAAAAGCTCTTCATAATGTTCAGTAGCATTTTCGATGAGAGCATCCATTTCAACGAGTTCGATGAGCTCTGGCGGTTGCAAAACCGACAGTACGAAGATATTGATCGCGGCGCCGGGACACATTTTTGCCATGTCGAGCGCAAAGTCAAATGCCTGATACGACTGCTCTGATCCGTCAAAAGCAATGAGTATTTTCTTCACTGTGGTATCCTCCTCTTCTTAATGGTCATCCCGTGACGCTCCCTCTGATTTTATCTTGTTGGCAGCATCGTCCCTTGTAGACAACAAATACTTGGGAATAAAAAAAGCATTCGCAATTATGGTAGGAACAACTGCGCTCGCAATGACAGCCACGATTAACAGGGAGTATTGCCGCTGATCAATGATACCATGAGTAAGTCCAAACAAAGCCGATATAGATCCGAATGTTAAACCCGTGGACATGAGAAGCGTTGTATAAATCCCCTCTTTCTGGGCATATTTATAGCCTTTGGTTACAGGGTATATGCCGAGGATCTTGGTAATCATCTTGGAACCAAAAAGTACGAATAGCGCAAATGGCGCCATGATAACAGCGGAAATGGAGACGTATGAGCCGGCCCTAATAAAATAGAAAGGCGTCAGCAGGCCGAAGGTGAGGGTCCTCAAACGACGGACCAGGATGTGATCCCTCCCGACAGTTCCGGCCAGAACCATGCCTATGATATAGGCCGGTAACACGGCTTCGCTTTCGGACCAGGCAGCCAGGGAACCCATACCGAACAAGATCAGGAGAAGATATTTCGCTTCGAGTTCAGAGGGCCTGTTCCCGTATTTCTTAAAGAATCGCGGCGTAACATAGGGTAATAGCGTGAAAACAAAAACGCTTACCACTATGAATATTACAGTTTTTATAGTAAACGGGGCAAAGATGAGACCGAGAGCAACAACAGTACCGAGGTCGGTCACAAAACAGGCGGCAAGAATTGTCTTGCCAAACTCTGTTTTGTTCAGTCCAAGCTCAAGCATGACCGCATACACCACAGCCACCGATGTTGTTGACAGTGCAACTCCTGCCAGCCAGCTTGAGCGAACGGTCCAATCAAGCACGTAGAACGCTGCTGCCGTGCAACCGAGAAAGGGCGCCAGGAAAGAGATAAAGCCGATAGCGGTTGCCTCTTTCCACTTGGCACGAAAAATTACGGGATCTAGTTCTGAGCCGGCCAGGAAGGTAAGAACAATGGCTCCAGTACCAGAGAGAAACTTGATCCACGGCTGATCAGAGCCGAGCGTAGTTCCTATCAGAGCCCCGATAAGAAGCTGAGCGACCGTTCCAACAATGATTTCGGACAATGCCGTTGCAATGCGAAGCCAGATCGATAAGAGTGTTGCAAGAAGGGCAAGACCTAACCAGAGTGCAGCTGTACCCCATACTTCATACATGATGCAGCCTCCTCATGTCGTCTCAGTAGTGGGCAGAAAAAAACTCCTACCCTTCAAGATGAGAGTAGGAGTTATCAGTCCTCAGAGGACGGTTAAAGGCGAACTCCATCGCCCGTCGAAAGTTATTCTTAAATTAGCAGAACTGCACTTTTTAGTCAATGAAAATATTCCCGTCCTCCTTTGCATTGTAATCTTTCACATCGAGCTTCATAGCATCGATGACATCCCGATCATACCCGGAATAAAGCTGCGGAAAAATCGTGTTATTGGAGAGGAGTGGATCGAGATCATCCGTTATTATTCTATGAGTTATCAACTCATTCCAGCTTTGAGTTCCCTTGATCGGCGTGAATTCATTGAGATTGATACGGACACCGAGTCTTTTTAAAAAAGTGATGCTTTCCTTCACATCGGAAAGTCTCTGCCCAGGGAGTCCATACATAATATAGACACCAATCTCTCTCTTAGTGAATTCTGCTTCCCTGAGCAGAGTTATCGCTTTTTCCAAATCGTCATTGCACACCTTAGCGCCCGAGACACGCTGGAGGTCTGCGTTGACAGTCTCCAGGCCCAACCGTATTGTCCGGAAACCGGCCTTTTTCATCAAGGGTGCAAGTTCGGCATCGATATACTTCGCATGCATACCATTGGGTGTATGCAAGCGGATTGGACGTCCCAATGCGATAATATGCCTGAGCAAAGGCTTGATATTTAGGTCCGGATCAATAAGCAGAGCATCATCATAAAAAGCGAAATCACGGACACCCATGTTCGACAGTTCTACGATATCCCGCACAACAACAGCATTTGGATATCGTTCATATTTATCCGCAAGAAGAGAGGAGGCGCAGTAAGAGCACCTGAAAGGACACCCCGCCGAAGTCATCAGTGGAGCATATTCGAAACGGTCATGAAGGCCGAGGCGATAGTAGGGAATCTGCTCTCTTTTCTTCTTAAGTTTGAACCCGAAAGTCGAAAGCGCAAAGAGCAGGCCATTATGCAAAGGTCCCTTGAAAACAAAATCAGCTCCTGATAGTGCTGATGCATGTTCATGGTAGAGCGTGGCATAAATGCCACCCAGTATTATAGGTAATAAACCTTGTTCCTCTCTAATAATCTCAATCGCCTTTTGAACTCCTGGATACCAGTAGCTCATAGTCGAAGTCATGAGCACCATATCGCAATGCCCCTTAGACTTAAGGCGGGCCGCAAAATCATCAATACTTATGCCGTATCTTTTATAGTATCTCGGTACTTCCACTAGTACCGATGGTTTCGGGACTATTTCACTCCGATAACTTCCCGTGCTGTAATGCCGCGACCCAAAAGAGTCGGTGCAGTCGATGAACGAGAGTTCTACATCGAAGGCGCTGAGGAATTCAGCGACTTTGAAAAGTCCGAGCGGCTGCGCCCATAAATTGTAAGCGGCGAAGTCGTAGATCCATGGATTGACGAGGAGTATCCTAAGCTTCATTTGTCAGCGTCATCTTCCAAAAGTTATATTACACAATATTAGTTTACTACAGAGGGAGAAAATGGGGTATTACGAATTCAACATCGAAATCCCGGATGAATCGAGAGATGCAATCATCAATATGGCCTATGAATCGGGCAGTCTGGGAGTTGTGGAAACCCAAAATTATCTCTTGATATATTTCCCTGATCATCGGGGCATAAAGAAGCTGATCGATGATTTCGCCTCCTTCAAGACAATTCTGAAAGATTCGGGTCTTATGCATGATTTTTCGTTCGGCTATGTCTACCTTTCAGAACGTGATTGGAATGAATCGTGGAAAAAAAAGTTTCAGCCAATCGACGTCGGCGAAACTCTTTCCATAATCCCACCGTGGGAGATATCAAGATTTGGCCGCGTTAATCTGCTCATTGATCCAGGCATGGCCTTCGGCACAGGCCATCATATCACCACAAAAACATGTCTTGAACTCATCGAACGACTTGCTAGGGAAGGTCTTAAAGAGCATTTTCTGGATGTGGGCACAGGCACGGGCATTCTTGCAATTGGAGCAGCAAAGCTCGGGTTCAGGGAAGTCGTTGGCGTCGATATCGATCCCCTTGCCATCGATGCAGCGAAACGCAATGTCAACCTTAACGTGTTGACAAACATGACGATTCTTGAAGGCACGATATCTGTTGCAAAAGGGACCTACGATATGATAGCAGCGAACCTGATGTCGGAGATCCTTATCGCCATTGCTCCTGAAATTTCATCACGACTGAAAAACAAGGGTATTGTTCTTCTCTCAGGCATGATTATCGGCCAGGAGGATGAAGTGATCGCCGCAATGGAAAAAGAAGGGTTAACGTTCAGAGAAAGATATTATGACGATATACGCTGGGTTTCGCTGGTCCTTACACGTTAAACCTGAAGTTTATTATATCGCCATCCTTGACTTCGTAGGTCTTGCCTTCAAGTCTTAGATGACCTTTATCACGAGCTGCACTCATACTACCGTCGGCCATAAAGTCGTCATAGCTTACCAGTTCGGCACGTATGAAGCCTCTCTCGATATCCGAGTGGATCTTGCCCGCAGCCTTTTGAGCATGCATGCCTTTTGTGATGGTCCAGGCTCTCACTTCGTCCTCGCCTGCGGTAAGAAAAGAAATCAACCCCAGAAGGGTGTACGACTCCCTTATCAGTTTATAGAGGGCAGGCTCTTCAATCCCAAGGTCCTCGAGAAATGCCCTTGCCTCATCCAAAGTGAGCTGAGCTATCTCCATCTCGATCTTTCCACAGAGTGTCACAACCCTGGTTGTCATCGAAAGACCTTTATTCCTGATGAACTCGTCTGCGTTCGCCAGAACCTCTTTCGCCCTGGAAGACGCAAGATCTTCTTCACCCACATTTAAAACGATAATCTCAGGTTTTGTCGATGCGAATTGAAGGGGCTTCATGGCCTTCTGCTCCTCATCGTCAAAGTCAATATTCCTTAGGGGTATTTCCTTTTCGAGTGCCGCCTTGCATTTAAGCATGAGTTTTTTTTCTGACTCGTTAGGTTTCTTACCTTTTTTAGCACCCTCTTCCATCCTGGCAAGTCGCTTATCGACGAACTCAAGGTCTCCAAAGATGAATTCAAGTTCGACCGTTTCAATATCTCGCAAAGGATCGATGCTGCTCAACGGATGGGAAACTACCTGATCGGCAAACGCCCTCACAACATGGACGACAGCATCTGCATCCCTGATGAGATCAAAAACCTTGCCGTTCTGGACCATATCACCCTTGGTAAGGCCGATATAATCGACATATTCTACTGTGGCCGGGGTGACCTTCTTAGGCTTGTATATTTCGGCGAGTTTTTGAATTCTCTGGTCAGGCACCTTGACAACGCCAAAATGGGGTTCTCCCGCCACAGTGGCATAAAGCGTTGTTTCGATATTCTGGCCCGTCAGGGCATTAAAAACGGTTGTTTTTCCTGAATTCGACAATCCTATTATAGCTAACTTCACATTTTCTCCTAAACTATCTTGATGCGCCGCTCACGGGCATAATTTTTAATTAGCATCTGGGCATTGTAGACCCTCTGCAGTCTGAGGTTCCTCTTTCTTATCAACTCGACATTTCCGTAAGGAAAGGGTTCAGCCCTCATCTCATTCTGCTTCCGCTGTATTGTCTCGTATAGCATCTTGAGAGACTCCGCGTCAAAGGGCTTGAGGTAAATGGGGTTGATCGTAACAAACCCCTCAGTAATATCAGATGCTATAGCTTTAAAATTTCTACCCTGGGCCATGCGCTTTTCTCTTTGCAAAAAAAACCGAGAGCATTATGCCGAGTTCATAAAGCAGTATGATCGGGATTGCCATGAGGGTCTGATTGAAGGCATCTGGCGTCGGCGTTAGTATAGCTCCGGCAACAAAAGCCAGGACAATAGCCATTTTTCTGTTACGTTTAAGGGTTTCCGTAGTTACCAGCCCAATTCTCGTAAGGAAAATCAGGATAATCGGAAGTTCAAAAATCGCACCGAAAGCAAGGATGAATTTCAGGCAAAAATCGACATACTTGCCGACAGAAAGCATCGGCATGAGGAAATCCCCAACCTTGTAGGAAAGCAGAAAGCTCAGAGCAAACGGCAGAACAATGACGAAACAGAATGAACCTCCAACAATAAAAAGACTGGTAGCTGAAATGACGAAAGGAAACACATATTTCTTTTCGTTCTGCTGGAGTCCCGGAGATACGAACTTCCATAGCTGGAGAAAAATAATCGGCAACGAGAAAACTAGGGCCGCTACAAGAGCAACCTTCATGTTCATCCAGAACGCCTCGGCAGGTTCCAGAAACACGAGTTTCGTAGAATGGAGTTTATCTGTCGGGACAAATTGGGCGTACATCCCGGTAACCGAGAAATCGAGGGAATACCTGAGTGGGAACATAAGGATACCGAAGATTTCTTCCGAATAATTGAATGCAACAACAAAGGCCGCCAAGAGGGCGATTAAGGATATGATTATCCTCTTTCTGAGGTCTTGCAGGTGGGCAACGAGGGGCATTTTCCCATCTGCCATTTACTCTGTCCCCTTACGTTCCTGCCGAACGTTGAGTTGATCATTTGACTGATTCGGGGGATGTCCGCTCTTCTCATCGTCTTTAACCTGAACGGGTTCAGGGGGCACTTCTTTTATCTCTTCAGCTTTCTGCGGCGGAGGAGGCGCTGTCTCTTCTTCAATCTTGAAGAGTTCTTCGTTTTTGAATAATTCATTCTTGAGAGCGATCGGGTCAAGGTCCTTCAACTCCTTGATATCCCTTACCTCGTGCAATTCTGAGTTTATCTGCGTCTTGACTCCATCTAGCGCCTTTTTAAGTTCCCCTAAGCCCTTTCCCATCGATCGCGCAATTTCCGGTAACTTTTCAGGTCCGAAAACTAGGAGAGCTACAACAAAAATTACAACGAGTTCCGAAATACCAAGATCAAACATAGATCTATATTATATCACAAACTACTCTTCATAGACCTTTTGAGTCTTGGTTTTCTTGAAAGGGAGGAGGGCACTCACGGAAAAAAGCAGCCGTAATTCGGGGGTCCTGTCTTTTATATTAAAACCGGCCCCTATCGTGGTGAAAATATTGTCGCTGTTTGCGATACGGTATCCAAGCTTCCATTCGAGAAAATCCAGCTTATCCTTATAAAAATCCTTTCTCCCTACAATTTCAGCGAGGAGTGTCATGTTGTGAGTAACGGCCAACTCCGTGCCGATGTTAACATCATATTCGTCATTTAGATCATTTCTCTCCGGCTTTAAATACAACAAATTCAGATGCCCCTTTAAGGGACCGATTTTTTTAGTGAAGATCAGGCCGCCACCCACTCTACCGTTCGTCGAAATGCTTTCATTTTCCATAGGAGCGGAAACGGTCAAGAGATAAGCGATGGCAGGCCAATAATCGGCTTCGTCAAGCAGTCTGTGCTTAACTCCGAAACTAACATCCTCTAACCCATCGCTACCGTCCCTATTAATGCTCACATAAGGCACCGAAAATAGGACCTCGAAGGAATCGTGCAGGCCGTATGATCCTTTCAGCGTGGTTCGGTAGAAATCAGGGTGCACCGATCGTTCCAGTTCAAGGCTCACTCCAACCTGGTTCTGCTTTAATGATTCAGCACTGAACGTCGAAAAAACCCCATAGGGAGGAACGGGCTGTAATCCCTTAATGTCAAATGCTTCTGCAGGACTGAGAAAAATGGATAGCAGCAAGGGTACGAAGAGGCAAAAGCATTTCTTCATAATTGAATGAGAATAACAAAAAAGACCTCTCCTGTCAAATCTATCCCTTGCCAAACGAGCACGCAGGATACCGGCATTCACTGCAGTTCATGCAAAGCCCACCGTGGCCGAGATCAGACAGCTCTCTCCTGCCAATCTTTTCACCGGCAAGGATCCTTGGAAGGATGAGGTCCAATACTGTCGTCTTATGGTACATCCCACACGCAGGGATGCCGAGGATAGGAATATGTTTCGGACAATACCTTCTTTGTCGGGCATTCTTTCTATTTTCTTTTTCTTCCGTCGCCGAGCTTCTGCCTTCCGGCTTCCGTTCCAGATAGGCCACAAGAAACATTGCTCCCGGCAGCACAGCGGAACCGTAAGTCATATCAGCGACACCTAATTTAGTTATGGCGAATCTCGTAACGTCATCAGGATCGACAGACATTCCACCTGTCGTTATGAGAAGATCAGCGCCTGCGTCAATAAGTTCGGTCAGTCTATCCTCGATCATCTTCTCATCATCCGGAGCATAGTAGATACCTATGATCTGTCCGTTTAAGTCTTTGATCTTCTTTTCGATAATGGGAGCGAATCCGTCCTTGATCCTACCGTAGTAAACCTCGTTACCAGTAATGACCACTCCAACCCTTGGCCTCCGCATTTCCCTGACCTCAATCGTGTTATGTGCAGCTAAAACAGCCTTTTCCACAACATCACGTTTAATCACCAGAGGAACGGCACGGGTTCCGGCAACGATCTGTCCTTTTTTTACCGGCAGATTATCATGCAGAGTGGCACACATGACATCGCCCATCAAGTTAAAACGTAGCAGCGCTTCCCTGTCGACTTTAAGAAGGCCATCCCGGTTTGCAACGATATTGATTTTTCCTTCCTTCGGCTCTCCTTGTATCATGACTCCATCCCCCATCAGAGCCTCTGCAATCGTCCGAGCGGCCTCATCCTCATGCATCTCGTCGTCGCCGATACTAAGTACAAAGAGGTTCTCTTTCCCGAGCCTCTGCAAATGGCATATATCTTCACTCTTGACGATATGTCCCTTTCTATAGGCTCTCCCCTTGAATTCTCCGCTGCGGATCTCGGTAACGTCATGGGCAAGTGCCATACCAACTGCATCAGTTACAGGGATAGTCTTGATACCGCATTTCTGTTTCGGCACATTGCTATGAGATTCGCACATAATTTTCCTCCTTATGAACCGCAGTTAAAAGTCTTCTTAAAACGCTCATCCACAAACTCGTTTATGCCTTTCTCGAGCGTCCCGTATCTTTTCAGGAACTCCCGAGCTTCATCGGTAAGGCTCGCGCCGCCTCCGCTCTTTCCCCCGGTCCGGCATTCAACGAGACTTATTCCAAGACGCTCTTCCATAGCCTTAATATAACTCCACGCCTTTTTGTAGGAAATATTTACCATTCGCGCAGCTTGGTTGATCGATCCATACTTGTCGATTGCTTCGAGGAGATGACGGCGACCCTTGCCGAATACAGGCTCTCCTTCAATGTCTATCCAGATCTTTGACTTAATCTTCATTCCGCAATATCTTTTCGGTTCGTTATGACTTTTATGCATAGCGCACGGCAATAAAAAAGATTCCTTTTCATTATCGTCGATTCTCTTATAATATCTGCCAACTACACAGGGCTTGCATAATACCTTATCGTTCAGGTGAACTTCTCTCATATCCTGGACGAATTCTCCGCACTGTTCGCACCTCACTCTGTTCAACGGTCTTCCGGGCATGTCATAAGGATCTAACGTAACCTCCACTTCTTGCCAATCAAAGAGAGCTTCATTGGACATCACTTTATATGCCTCGAGTTGCGCTGCATATTTATTCTCATGACCAGGGAAACATTCCTTGGCCCTGTCTCGTGCTTCTTCTCTGGCGACTATCCTTATGGCTTTACCACTCTTGAGGTTGATAAATGTTGCAGCCATCTTTCCGTAATCCAAAAACTTCATCGTGCGATGTCCGAGGCTGCATCCCGTGACGGACTGAATGGCGTCAGTTGCGCAGCGATCCATTTCCACAAAGACAATCAGGCCCTTCCGGTCTTTGCCCTTGGGGTCACCGATGCCACTCTTTTTAAGGCCAAGCACGGACATCCTGACGCCAAGTACCTGTCCGGGACAGAGATGGCCATGGATTCTCACAGATTCTGTTAAAAGCGTTTCGAGGTCTAATTCCATAGTATATATTCTACTATAGTCCACCCAAATGTAATAATATTAGAAAATTTAAGTTCTCATTCTCCAGATGATGGCTATTTTGCTCTTGCTGTAACATGCTCAATAGAATATAGTATGTATTATGTTTGTTAAAGCACTGAACATTGGCCTTCCCATTAAAGAGAAATTCTTCGGCAAGGAGATTATAACAGGCATCTGTAAACTTCCGACGTCCGACCCTCTTTTTCTCTCAAAACTTGGGCTTGAAGGCGACGGCGTCGGCGACCTCACGCACCACGGTGGATATGATAAAGCCTTGTGCGTCTATAGTATCGACCACTTCCCTTATTGGGAGAAAATTCTTGGTATTTCATTGCCTCCTTCTCCATTTGGAGAGAACCTCTCGATTTCAGCATTGCACGAAGATGTCATATGCATTGGCGACATCTTTCAACTTGGGACAGCCGTAGTGCAGGTAAGCCAACCCCGGCAGCCATGCTCTACTCTTGCCGCACGGTATGGGAGAAGCGACATGGCAAAACTTGTCGTAAATTCTGGACGTACCGGCTTTTATTTCAGAGTTTTGGAAGAGGGAGTTATCAAGACAGGAAATGCGCTGGACCTTAAGGAGAGGGATACTCGCGGAATTACCATCTCATTTACCAACTGCGTTTATTATCATGATACGAGGGATATCGAGGCCATTGAAAAAGTCCTCGCGGTCACGGCCCTCTCTGAATCCTGGCGTCGTTCGTTTCAGGATTTGAAAGAAAAGGTTTTAAACAGCATGTAGTTTGGCGCGCCTGTTCAGCAGCGCCTGTTTTTTAAGTATCTGCTCTGCAATCGCGGGAGGGGTTCGCCATCGCTGATCATGCTGGTCATGAAGGGCGCCGACTCCACAATTAGTCATGCATGCCCCGCATTCCATGCAATTATCTCTGTCAACGATGCATGCTCTTTTCCCACTCATAGCTAGAACTCCGTGCGTGCAGACTTCGATACAGGTGCCGCGACCTTTGCATTTGTTCGAAAATAGCTCAGGAGTTGATTGTATTATTGAAGATTAATGATACCCGACCCGCATCTCCCTTAAACATGATTGCGAAGCATAAGTTCAGCGGGGTGAGGCCTTAGATAATACTGCCCTTTCAGATAAGGCTCATCGAATTTGCGAACATAGTGCGTAAGAAGCGTCAACGGTACGATGAGTGGGACGAATCCCGCATGATATTTCTCGATTGTTTCGCTAAGTTCCTCTTTTTCATCTGACGTCAGCCGATCCTTAAAATATCCCATCATATGCTGAAGGACATCCGTATTCTTCCTGCTGGTTGCTGTCAGCCTGAGGCCTTCCATTAGATACGTCAAATAGTATGTTCTTATCTCGTTGGTTTTGTATCTCTTCGCATCTGCAACAAGCTTTCCAAGAATTGAATAATGTTTTGTACTATGAGAAAGTATCAATAATTTATGCTTGGTATGAAACGTTATCAATTGTGCAATCGAGCCGGTCGACTTGAGGAAGTCCTTCCATCGTCGATACACAAATATCCGTTCGATGAAATTCTCGCGCAACGCCGGATCGTTAAGACGCCCCTCGTCTTCAACCGGCAGCAGTGGAAATCGTTCCATAAAAGCCCCTGCAAAAATGCCCGTTCCCTTGTTTCTCGGAACTCCCGATTCGTCATAGATTTTCACAGCCTTCATACCCGAACTTGGAGATCGACTCTTAAAGACAAAACCACAGAGGTCCTCCTTTTCGATTTGATCAAGTCTTGTCATGGCCCATTTCAACATTCGATCAGTGTAATCCTTTCCTGTCCTGATTGTCTTTAGTCGCGGAGCCTCAGGCGTGCCGATAAGCCTCATTGCATCTCTGGGGACCGACAGGCCCATTTCGACCTCGGGGCATACGGGCACCCAATCCACATAATTGCCAAGAGTATCTCTCAGAAAATGGTCGAGTTTGTGACCACCGTCATAACGCACTTTTCCACCAAGAAGACAGGAACTTATACCAAGTCGTATCTTTCCATTCATATAATGCCATTATGTCAGATGACTGCTGAATTTGGAAACAGAAGCTTGACTGGGCCAATCCATACCGGCAGGATTTTGAGTTATGAAGGAGGAAAACAGACAAGTGGGAATAACAATTTTAAAAAGCACGTAACAAGGCGGCATCCCATAGGGATGCCGCCTTGTTACGTGTATCGATCTATTACAGATGCCTCGGTACGGCTCCCGTGACTTCCTCAAAAATACTGTTGAATTTTTCAGGCTTTCTTCCGAAACTAAAGCCGAGGCTCTCATAAAGGGCGATCTCGCTTATATCAACTCCCCTTCTCTTGATAAGCTCCGAGGTGGCTTCGAAGTAAATCTTTCGGCCATCGACGTTGACTACTGTATTGCCGGTTTTTCCTTCAAGAAGAAGGCAGACCGCGGCAGCTCCGGTCTTATAGCCGAAATTTACGTCATACGCGGAAGAATCGCCGCAGCGCACGAGATGCCCGGGCACAACTTCTCTAACTTCGGGCACTTCATATACACCAGGAGCGTACATGCCGGTATCTTTCATGAACTGGGTAATTTCAGGATCGCTTTTTAAGCGTTTTTCAAGTTGCTGCCTTACAAACTTGCCCGACCCGGCAAGTTTCTTGTGGCCGAATGCATCGACGCCGGCAGTTTCATCGTACAGCATCTCTCCACTTGCATTCGTAATGCCTTCCGCGACGACGATAATATACGTACCGGCCTTAACATCGCTCCTCTTTACCCGGCCGATATACGTGGTTTTCATATGATCATAGACGATATCGAAATCAACTGGTATTTCAGGGATCAATATACAATCCGCTTCGGCTCCGATGCCTCCTCGAAGAGCTGTGTGACCCGAATACCTTCCGAAAACCTCGACGATGACAACACGGTTGTGGCTCAAACCGGTGGTCTTCAGGTCTCTAGTAAAGATTGATATCCGATTGATGGCCGAGTCGCCGCCAACGCTGTACGACTGGAGATCGAGATCCATCGTCTTCGGCACATGAACGCACGGAATCCCCTGTGCTGAAAGATCCACCACTACACTACCGGTGTCATCGCCGCCGCTGATGACAAGGGCGTCTATATTAAACTTTTTCAGTCCGTCTTTAATCCGGTCGTACTTTTTCGGGTCGGCAATCTTGCTGATCTTTACGCGTGAATGACCCGCCTCGGAACCTGCAAGAGACGCCTCAATTTTGCTCACTCTTTCGGCATTAAGAAACACAACGTTTTCGAGATTGACAAGATTGTATAATCCCGCGTAGCCGTTAGGAATTACTACCGTCTCGATACCGAGCGCAAACGCCTCTCTCGAAACACCTTTAATAACAGCGTTGAGGCCGCCGCAGTCGCCACCGCTCGTAATGATGCCAATTCTCTTAATGGATGCCATAGAAACCTCCCTCCCTATAGAAGTCACTGGTAAGTGGGTAAATCGTTCGGTCTGATAGTTTCATGCTCTATTCAATTATAACGACTATTATGGTATTCTTGAATCGATTTAATCTTTAACTCCCGTTTGAGTAGCGATTCGATGGCCATAACGACCGCCTTTGCGCTCGAAATAGTCGTGGTATACGGTATTCTGTATTGCAACGCACTCCTCCGGATGGAGAAGGAGTCCTTCTGGGCCTGGGAACCAGTAACAGTATTGATAACAAAATGGATCTCTTTGTTCTTGATCAGGTCGACCACATGCGGCCTCCCCTCCATGACTTTATTGATACTCTCAACTTCTATCCCGTGAGCATCAAGATATGCCGCTGTCCCCCTTGTGGCGACAAGCTTGAAACCCAGTTCCCTTAGCTTCCGCGCTATCTCGACTGTATGGTACTTGTCCTTGTCCTTTACACTCAGGAATATCTTGCCCTTGGTAGGGATTTTATTATTAGATGCAGCCTGCGCCTTTGCATACGCAAGGCCAAACTCATCGTCAATCCCCATCACCTCACCCGTAGATTTCATCTCTGGTCCGAGTATTGTATCAACCCCGGGGAAACGGTCAAAGGGGAAGACTGCCTCCTTTACTGCAACGTGTTTGATACTTTTCTCACCAGTTAGTCCAAGTTCCTTCAAAGTTTTTCCCGCTATGACCTGGGCGGCTAGACGTGCCAGCGAAACACCTGTTGCCTTGCTCACATACGGGATGGTGCGAGATGCCCGCGGATTGACCTCAAGAATGTATATCTCGTTGTCCTTCACAGCAAACTGCACATTCATAAGACCTTTCACCTCAAGCTCCATTGCGAGGGCCTTTGTCTGAATTCTGATTCCTTCTACGATTTCATCAGAAAGTGAATATGGCGGTATAGAGCATGCGGAGTCTCCGGAATGAATTCCGGCCTCTTCAATATGTTCCATCACCCCGCCGATGACGACATCCACACCATCCGAAATAGCGTCTACATCGATCTCAATGGCGTCTTCAAGATATTTATCAACCAGGATCGGATGATCGGGCGATGCTCTGAAATTTCTTGCCATATAATTGATGAGAGATTGTACATCGTAAACGATCTCCATCGCCCTACCGCCAAGAACATAGGAAGGCCGCACCATCACGGGATAGCCGATCCTCTCGGCTACCGAGATTGCCTCTTCAATCGACATCGCCGTGCCGCTTTCAGGCTGTCTGAGATTTAATTTATGGAGAACTTCCTTGAATCTCTTTCTGTTTTCTGCCCTGTCGATTGAGTCCGGAGATGTTCCCAGTATCGTTACTCCCTCCCTTTCAAGAGGCACCGCAAGTTTCAGCGGAGTCTGACCTCCAAATTGAACGATAACCCCTTTTGGCTTTTCGAGGTCGATGATGTTCATGACATCTTCTATGGTCAGTGGCTCAAAATAGAGCCTGTCCGAAGTATCGTAGTCGGTACTGACCGTTTCGGGATTGCAGTTGACCATGATCGTCTCATAGCCTATCTCTTTGAGACCAAATACAGCTTGTACACAACAGTAGTCGAATTCAATGCCCTGTCCGATCCTATTCGGGCCTGAACCGAGGATGACAATCTTTTGTCGATCCGTCGGATTGGCATCACATTCAGTTATGGCAGCCTGAATGCCTGCTTCGTTTACCGTGTAGAATGGTCTTTCGTAAGTAGAATAGAGATACGGCGTGAACGCCTCAAACTCAGCTGCACAAGTGTCGACCAGCTTGTATACCGGCTTCAGCCCCAATTCTTTTCTCAGGTGCCTGATTTCGATTTCGTTTTTCCCTGCAAGTTCGGAGATCCTCTTATCGGAAAAACCGTATTCTTTTGCGGTCCTCAACAAGCAGGTAAGCCGTGTCCGTGTTTCATTATCCGCCACAGCCGACGGGAACGATTCACGGATATTCCCTTCCATTTCGATAATTTGCCGTATATTATTCAGGAACCATGGGTCAATCCATGTCAGCTCGTAAAGCTCTTCGATACTCATACCCTGCCGCATCGCGTGGGCGATGTACCATATACGATCCGCATTCGGGGTCTTCAGTTTGGCTTTGATCTCGCTTAACGCCGGCAAGCCGCGCAAGGGCTCGAAACCTGCAGACCCAATCTCGAGGCTCCTCAGCGCTTTCTGCAGGGACTCCTTGAAGGTCCTTCCTATAGACATGACTTCGCCCACAGACTTCATCTGAATTGTCAAAGTCGGGTCGGCCTCGGGAAATTTCTCAAAGGTGAATCGCGGGATTTTTGTAACGATATAATCAATCGACGGCTCAAAGGATGCGGGCGTCTCTCGCGTAATGTCATTCTTTATTTCATCCAAGGTATATCCGACGGCCAGTTTTGCCGCAATCTTGGCGATAGGAAAGCCGGTTGCCTTGCTCGCTAAGGCAGAGCTTCTCGAAACCCGCGGGTTCATCTCGATGATAACCATCTTGCCATTTTTCGGATTCAGGGCGAACTGTATATTCGAACCGCCGGTGTCGACCCCGATCTCACGAATGATTTCGATAGCGGAATCGCGCATCCTCTGATATTCCTTGTCAGTAAGCGTCTGGGCAGGAGCCACCGTAATCGAATCGCCGGTATGAACGCCCATAGGATCGAAATTCTCGATGGAGCAGATGATGACAACGTTGTCCATGCTATCACGCATCACCTCGAGTTCATACTCTTTCCACCCGATGACAGACTCTTCAATCAGTACCTGCTGCACAGGACTCAACTTCAAGGCACGTTCAAGCAGTTCCCTGTATTCCTCGATGTTGTAAGCTATACCGCCGCCGGTACCACCAAGAGTAAAGGCGGGTCTCAGGATGACAGGAAACCCGATGTCTGCGACAGCCTTAAGTCCTTCTTTAAGGGAGGTAACAGGTGCGCTTCTGGGCACATCGATACCGATATTTTTCATGGCCTCTTTGAAGAGCTCCCTGTCCTCGGCTTTTTTGATGGCAGGCAATTTCGCGCCGATTAACTCGACGCTGTATTTGTCGATGATGCCTGATTCTGCAAGTTCAACAGTTAGATTCAGGGCAGTCTGCCCTCCCATAGTAGGCAAGAGTGCATCAGGCCTTTCCTTTTTAATGATGAGTTCTAGTATCTCGACCGACAGGGGCTCGATGTACGTCGCATCCGCCATATCCGGGTCGGTCATGATAGTTGCAGGGTTGGAGTTGACGAGGACAACACTGTATCCCTCTTCACGCAGCGCTTTGCATGCCTGTGCGCCTGAATAATCGAATTCGCAGGCTTGTCCTATGACAATCGGTCCTGAGCCGATCAAAAGTATCTTTTTAATGTCTGTTCTTTTCGGCATGTCTCTCCTGAAGAAATAATTATCTGCGGGGGTAATTCACGAATCGCCCCTGCTCTCTATCATCTGCCGGAACCTCTTGAAGAGGTGCGAAGAATCATTGGGACCCGGCGCCGCCTCAGGATGGTGCTGAACCGAAATCAGTGGCAGTTCGACATGCTGCATGCCTTCTTCGGTGCCATCATAGAGGTTCCTGTGGGTGAGACGGGCCTGCCCGTGCAGGCTGCTAATATCGACACAATAATTGTGATTCTGCGCGGTTATTTCGACCCTTCCGGTGAGCAGGTCTTTTACCGGATGATTGCCTCCGTGATGGCCGAATTTAAGCTTGTAAGTTCTGCCACCCATGGCGAGGCCCAGTATCTGGTGACCAAGGCAAATGCCGAAAACCGGCTTCTTGCCTATAATTTTCTTGGCATTATCGATCGCATAGGTGACTGTTTCGGGATCGCCGGGGCCGTTACTTAAAATAATACCGTCGGGATTATCTTCGAGCACAGCCTCAGCTGGCGTCTGAGCGGAGACAACCGATACCATGAAGCCCGCCTCGACAAGGTTCCTCAGGATATTGAACTTCACCCCGAAATCATAAACAGTCACTCTATAACGCGGAATGTCCCTTTCTATGGCGCACCACTTCCAGCATCCCTCCGTCCATTCATAATCATCCGGAGAGGTGACTTCCCTGACGAGATCGTGAGCCGATATGCCAGGATGGGTCCTCACCTTTTCAAGCAACATAAGCGGTTTCGAATCAACCCCAACCGATGATATGATACCCATCTGTGCGCCGTGATTGCGCAGATGACGCGTCAGCGCCCTCGTGTCGAGTCCCTCGATCCCGACGATATGATTCTTGATAAGGTAGTCACCGAGCGACGATGAAGAGCGCCAGTTACTAGCAAATTCGAGATACTCCTTTACGATAAATCCGTTAACCTTCGGCCCGCCGAGAGATTCAATATCCTCTTCGTTGACGCCGTAGTTGCCCATCTGTGGGTAGGTCATGGTAACGATCTGGCCCCTGTACGAAGGATCGGTCAGTATCTCCTGATATCCTGCCATCGAGGTATTGAAAACTACTTCACCGACCGTCTCGCCCCGAGCGCCAAAGCTGTTCCCTTCAAATACCGTACCATCCGAAAGTACTAACATCGCTTTGTTCATTGGCCCTTCTCCGAAAAGTCATAAATCCTTCCTTTTGTAATGACAATCGCAGGTTGTCCTTTCAGGGTCCATCCGCTAAAGGGCGTATTTTTACCCTTTGATGCAAAGTTAGCAGGATTGACGACAAACTCTTTTTTTGTATCGAGAATTACCACATCCGCGACAGAGCCCACCTTCAGGGTCCCCCTATTGATGCCCATTATCTTCGATGGATTAATGGTCATCTTTTGTATTAACTGATGAAGGGTAAGTATTCCTTCATCAACAAGCGCAAGACTAAGCCCCAAGGCTGTTTCCAAGCCGGATATGCCCGATGGCGCCTTATCGAACTCAAGTATCTTTTCGTCGCTATGATGAGGGGCATGATCGGTTGCAATTACCTCGATAGTCCCATCCTTCAGGCCCTCCTTGACAGCAGCGATGTCATCGTCCGTCCTCAGGGGAGGATTCACCTTAGCATTGGTATTGAACCCTGCGACAGCCCGCTCGGTGATCGAAAAATAGTGGGGGCATGTCTCCGCAGTAACACTGGCCCCTTCACTCTTGGCACGCCTGACAAGTTCGACTGACCCTCTTGTCGACACATGAGCAATATGGAGCTTTCCTCCTGTCAGTCGTGCGAGCATTATATCCCGTGCAACCATCACCTCTTCTGCTGCGGCAGGGATACCCATCAGTCCAAGATATGTTGATAGTGCGCCTTCATTCATGACTCCACCATCGCTTAGATAGAGATCTTCGCAGTGGGCAATAAGCGGGAAGGTGAAGGCCTTGGAATATTCGAGTGCCCTTCTCATGACAAGACTGTTCATTATCGGCCTTCCATCGTCTGAAAAAGCAACACAGCCCGTCTCCTGCATAAGCCCCATCTCGGCCAGTTCCTGCCCTTGCTGTCCCTTGGTAATTGCCCCTATGGGAAAGACCGAGCAATGCCCTTCCCCCATCGCTTTCTTGATGATAAATGCCGCGACTGTCGGATTATCGTTCACCGGATTGGTATTGGGCATCGGGCATAGGGAAGTGAAGCCGCCCCTGATCCCGGCCATAGTCCCCGTTTTTATTGTCTCCTTGTATTCAAAGCCGGGCTCCCTTAAATGAGTGTGCATATCCACCAGTCCGGGCAATACAAGCATTCCCCGTGCATCGATAACACTGCCATCACCAACAGCAGAAAGATATTTTTTCGGCGCTTCTGCTTGCTTGATGATGACTTCGGATATTATGCCATCTTCAATTACGAGGTCCCCATACCCGTCTATTCCGCGGGAGGGATCGATGATACGTCCATTCTTAATACGAATTCTCTTTTCCATTCCACTAGGCCTGAAGCATATATATGACTGCCATCCTGACTGCGATGCCGTTTGTGACCTGCTCAAGTATTACGGACTGAGGGCAGTCTGCCACATCGGATGCGATCTCGATGCCGCGGTTCATCGGTCCCGGGTGCATGACGAGCGCATCTTTGTTTGCAATGGCAAGCCTTTCGGCACTCAGCCCCCAATATTTGAAAAATTCCTTTATGGAGGGGAAAAAACTCTTCCCCATCCTTTCAAGTTGGATACGAAGCATCATTACGACGTCTGCCCCTCTAATCCCTTCGTCCATATTATAAAAAACCTTTACGCCTGACGGGGGGTTGAGCGGAATCAGCGTTGGTGGCCCGACAAGCCTCACGCGGGCACCGAGTTTCATGAGGCAATAGACATTGGACCTTGCGACCCTGCTGTGCAGGATATCCCCGACGATGGCCACCTCAAGTCCCGCGATGGTGCCCTTTTTCTCCTTCATTGTCACCGCGTCGAGGAGTGCCTGAGTCGGATGTTCATTAATGCCGTCACCAGCATTAACCACGGAAGCTTTCGTAATGCGCGAAATAAAATGAGGGACTCCAGAAGAGGCATGACGGATGACAAGATAGTCGATCCCATATGCCTCTATGGTCCTGACAGTGTCGAGCAGGCTCTCCCCTTTGACGACGCTGCTACTGCTGACTGAGAAATTTATTACGTCTGTGCTCAACCGCTTTTCCGCGAGCTCGAAGGATGTCTTAGTCCTCGTGGAAGGCTCGAAAAACAGGTTTACCACGGTTTTGCCTCTCAAGGCAGGGACTTTCTTGATGTCACGCCTGAGGACATCCTTGAAAGAGAGTGCCGTATCGATTATTGATTCCGTCTCTTCCCTCGAGATATCTTTCATGCTTACGAGGTCTTTCGGCATATTCACCTATTCTCCGCTGATCAGGATAACCTTCTCTTCTACCGCCTCTTCTTCCAGTTGGACTTCGATGTTTTCATTTTTAGCCGTCGGGATATTCTTTCCAACATAATCGGCCCTAATCGGTAGTTCCCTATGCCCCCGGTCAATGATGACCGCGAGTTGTATCTGCGCCGGTCTTCCGAAATCCATTAGAGCATCCAACGCCGCCCTGATCGATCGCCCTGTGAAGAGAACATCGTCAATAAGGATAATGACTTTCTCGGAAATATCGAAAGGAATATCAGTCCTTCTGACAACAGGATGTTTTTTTCTGATACTGATGTCGTCACGGTAGAGCGAGATATCAAGCGAGCCGACAGGTACCTCAACACCTTCGATAGCCGTTATCTTTATCGCAAGACGCCTCGCAAGATGCACGCCGCCCCGTTGGATTCCAACGAGACATATCTTCTCAGGTCCCTTGTTTTTTTCGATGATCTCGTGGGCTATCCGTGAAATAATCCGCTCGATGTCCTGTTTGCTCAGGAGTTCTTTGATCATGATATCATAAAAAAAGCCTTCTCCTCGTTTCCGGGGAAGGCCCATTATTGTAATATTTGGTCATGTACTCTCCTTACCTTTTTAGCCTCACAGGGCTATCATTAAAGGCAATAATTTATACCACAATTCCCCCAACATTGTCAAAAAGTCAAGGGTCACAGACCCCTTAACTGCTCATTGTCCATTAAACGGCGCTTGACCTTCATGCGATTGCGTTGACAAGCCTCTGATTTAGAAATTATAATAATAACTCCCATTGTAAACACTTATGAAAATTGTCATAACGGAAATACCCGACGAGGGGCTCGAACTCGACTTGAATAATGACATCCAGTCGGATGCCGTCAAGATAGTATCGCCTATAAAAGCAGTGTTGAGATTGGACAAAGTATTACCTGAAGTCATCGCAAAGGGGGTACTGAACGGCGATGTTGAGCTCCAATGTTCGCGCTGTCTGAAGAATTTCACCGATCGCATCGCTTCCCAGTTTAATGTCGTCTACCGTCCGACCACAGAAATCGTGAGAGGTGAGCAACACCAGCTCAAGAGCGATGAACTCGATACGGTCTTCTATACTGGAGACACACTGGAAATGGATGACCTCCTAAGGGAACAACTTATACTGAATCTTCCTATGAAACCTCTCTGCTCTCCTGATTGCCGGGGCTTCTGCCCCCAATGCGGCACGGATCTGAATCTGTCTGGCTGCGGCTGCAAGACCAAGGAGATTGATTCCCGTTTTGAAGTTTTAAAAAAATTAAAAAAGGAAAAGGAGTAACACAATGGCAAATCCAACACACCGACACTCAAGATCGAGAAGAGACAAAAGGAGGGCGAACTGGAAGGGTCAGCAGCCCGCTTTGGTTGAGTGCCCTGAATGCAAGGAAAAGAAAGTACCCCATAAGGCCTGCTTAAGCTGCGGTACCTATAATGGCAAGACAATTATTGAGGTAGTCTCCAAGTAACTATGAAGATTGCCCTCGATGCCATGGGAGGGGATTTCGCTCCTGATGTGACTGTCGCGGGGGCCATCGAAGCGGTAAGTGAGTACGACGTTGAGGTAATCCTCGTTGGAGACAGAGATCGATTAAACGAAGCCCTCAAGGACAAGCGATATCCCGCCAACAGGATATCCATTTTTCATGCCTCTGAAATCGCCGGCATGGACGAATCACCGGTGACTGTCTTACGGAAGAAGAAGGACTCTTCAATCCGCAAGGCTGTAGAACTGGTAAAAAATGGACAGGCCGATGCCGCAGTGAGCGCTGGACATTCCGGCGTAGCAATGGCGATGGCCCTCTTTCTGCTGGGAAAGGTGCCAGGGGTCGACAGGCCGGCGATAGCCGCCATAATGCCCTCACTTACGGGCTCCTTCGTTCTTATTGATGCCGGAGCAAATGTAGATTGCAAACCCGAAAATCTCCTCCAGTTCGCTTACATGGGCAATGCCTATTACAAGGCCATTTTCAACGACGCATCTCCCAGGGTTGCCCTTCTCAGCATCGGAGAGGAGGATACGAAAGGCAATGAACTTACGAAAGAGTCTTTCAAGCTTTTGAAGGGCAGGAAGGGCCTCAACTTTATCGGCAATATCGAGGGGAAGGATGTTTTTGCAGGTCGCGCTAACGTCATTGTATGCGATGGCTTCATAGGGAACATTGTCCTTAAGACAAGCGAAGGCCTTGCCGAGACGGTTCTGAAAATGCTCAAGCGTGAGATCGCCAATGTCGCTACGGGAAAAATCGGTTATCTTATGATCAAGCCCGCTATCAGAAATTTCAAGAAGAGGACCGACTATGACGAATACGGCGGGGCTCCACTCCTTGGAATCAACGGCACCTGCATTATCAGCCATGGACGCTCTTCGGCACGCGCACTTAAACATGCAATACGGGTTGCAGCAGAAATGTCTCGACAGCGCGTGCATGAGACTATCGCAACGACATTAAATGATTCCCATGAAAAGGGATAAAACGCATATGCCAAAAGCGAAGATTGTTTCCATAGGCTCATATGTTCCCGAAAACACGATCACTAATCGCGATCTTGAAAAAAAGGTCGATACCTCCGACGAATGGATCATCGAGAGGACGGGTATAAGAGAGCGGAGAATTGCGCTGAAAAACCAGGCTACGTCTGACCTCGCCTATGAGGCTTCCCTGATTGCTCTTAAGAAGGCGGGGGTTAAGGCGAAAGACCTTGATATGATCATCGTAGCGTCTGTTTCGGGTGATATGCCCTTCCCATCTACTGCATGCCTGCTTCAAAATCGCCTCAATGCCATAAATGCCGCTGCATTTGATATCGCTGCTGCGTGCTCCGGCTTTATATACGGTCTCTCCATAGCAGAGAGCTTCATAAAATCAGAAGCACGGGAAAGAATACTTCTCGTCGGTGTTGAGACTCTCTCACGGTTTACCGATTGGGAGGACAGAGGGACCTGCGTTCTCTTTGGGGACGGTGCCGGAGCGGCAATCATTGAACCCTCAACGGATGACAGCGGAATCATGTCTACCCACATCCATTCGGACGGCAGTCTGTGGGACTACATCACAGTGCCAGCCGGAGGATCGAGGCTTCCCTGTTCGAAAGAAACGATCAGCAAGCGGCTCCACTATATCAATATGAAAGGGAATGAAACCTTTAAGGTGGCGGTCAAGACACTTGAAAGTATCGCACTCGAGACCTTGGAAAAGAACAATATCAAGGCATCCCAGCTTGCACTCCTCATTCCCCACCAGGCGAATCTGCGGATCATCCAGGCTACCGCCAAAAGGCTCGGATTGCCCATGGATAAGGTCATGATCAATATCGAAAAGTATGGGAACACTTCTGCCGCTTCCATTCCCATTGCGATGGTTGAGGCCTTAAATATGGGAAGAATAAGGACAGGGGACTATATCCTGCTTGAGGCCTTTGGTGCGGGACTTACCTGGGGCTCGGCCCTGATAAAGTGGTAATGCCTCTACTTCTTTTCCTGCAATGACGCAGGTTTTGATCTTGAACGCCGATTCTCCGGCTTTGCGATCGGTTTTGTCTTTCTCTTCTTATAAGAAGTGATATGCCATATCCTGAAGAACCTCTCAAGCTTCCCTTTAAACATCATTGCTAGAAGGATCACAATAATGGTGATACCCGCAAGGATTGAGAACTCCCTGTATTGCTGGTGTCTTATAAAATCTCCCCCCACCGTAAGAAGAATAGTGCCGAAAAGCCGCCCGACGCCGCCGATGACAAGGAATTCCATCGTCGATAGATGACCAAGACCCAGTATATAGCAGAGATAATCCTTGGGCGTGCCGGGAATGAGGAAAAGAAGGAAGATGAGAAATGCCCCTTTATGATGGAGAAGATAGTCGAACTTTTTCAGAATTGACTTATCTATGAATTTTTCGACAAAGGGCCGACCAAGAATCCTGCCGAGAGCGAAAGCTATATAGGACCCCAGGGTCAACCCGATTGTCGACCATACAACACCCATCACGGGACCATACAGATACCCCCCTATAAGGCCCGTAACCTCTCCGGGAATAGGCGCAAGTACCACCTGTAGCACCTGAAGAGCTATGAATCCAACTAAACCTAGTGGTCCAAGAGAATCAATGAAATGGAGCATCTCCTTTTCATTAAGGAAAAAGGAGATCACCCCCGTTTGATAGAGGACGAATGTTAATCCGCCCACGATTAATAAAAGGAAGAAAAGCCTGAGCCATCCCCGCCGTCTGGCTTTCTCTTGCTCCGTAATGTTACTTACCCCACTCGCATCCGGCGCTATGATCTATTTCTCTTTTACGTACTGCTTAAGAAAAGGTGCGATCAAATCGATCGGCACTGGGAAAATTATCGTCGAATTCTTTTCGGTTGCGATTTCAGTAAGTGTTTGCAGGAACCTGAGTTGAAGAGTAGCAGGTTCAGATGAGATAATTTTAGCGGCGTCAGCAAGTTTTTGGGATGCTTGGAATTCGCCCTCGGCATGGATTACCTTTGCTCGCCGTTCCCTCTCTGCTTCTGCCTGTCGCGCAATGGCCCGCAGCATTTCTTGGGGAAGATCCACATTTTTAACCTCGACAGCCGATACCTTTACACCCCACGGCTCGGTCTGTGCATCGATCACCTTCTGAAGCTCCGCACTCAGTTCATCCCTTTTGGCAAGCAAGTCATCGAGCTGGCTCCGGCCGAGAATGCTCCTCAAAGAGGTCTGTGATATCTGTGATGTAGCATAGTAAAAATCTTCGACCTCCGTTATGGCCTTGACTGGGTCAACGGGGCGGAAGTAAAGAACAGCGTTCACTTTGACCGTTATATTATCTTTCGTGATAATGTCCTGTGGAGGGACATCCATAGTAACAGTACGTAAGCTCACCTTAACAAGCTTGTCGATGATAGGCCATATGAGCACAAGACCGGGACCCTTCACCGGTATGATTCTTCCAAGCCTGAAGACAACACCCCTCTCATACTCCTTTAGAACCTTGATAGCGCTCGAAAGAACATAAACTGCCAGAATAACGAGAAAGACAAAGGTCATCAGCGTCGGTTGCAGGATTCCCATAGACACCTCCACGCCGCATTCGGCTTGTTAGAGTTTAACACGCACCATGACAAAGGGGCAACGCAAAGGGAGTAAAGGGCCTATCTAGATACCCATTGAGTGCCACAGATGCAAGTATAATCGCAGATCGGGCAGTTCTTCTTCCGGTCTACAGTCGGATAGAACGGCATCGAAGGATCAGTAATCTCCGAGAGCAGCTGGAACATCACTTCATCGAGCATGGCGGACAAGATTTCGGAGTCTACGCCTTCTTTCGGGAAAAGTGGGACCTCGATTTCTCCGTTGACTTGCGTCATGCCAAGAAGTAAAAACAGGGCGTCGATCCCCGCTCTCCCGGTTTTTTTTTCGTGTGCATAGAGAATGCGATAAACCGGCAACTGGAGAGAACCGATTGCAGACCATGTATCGCGCTGTTCCGGATCAAGGCGGCTAAATAAAGTCCTGAGCGCATTCCGGCTCGCGGAAGTCTTGTAGTCAATGATAAACGTCCGGTCGCGTCTCTTCTGCACCGCATCGATTTTGCCGTTCAATAAGAATCCCCGAAACGGCGCTTTGATTTTTCTTTCGACTTCAATCATCGCCACCGGCATTTCATGAACAAGCGGCCTGCAGTATAGCGTTAGAAACTCACCGAGCCTCCTTTGCACCTGCCTCATTAGAAGATAGCCCCTGCCGGACAGCTCAACTCCAAATGAATGCTCAACAATGCCGCGAACACGGTCCGTCATTTCATTAGGACTAAGATCGTGCTCGGTTAGAGGACGTCCTAGCCTCGCTCCAAAATATTCTGCAAGTGCAGTATGCACAAGATTGCCGATATCGGTTCGTTCGATCCTACCCGCAACTTCGGACCGCTCGGCGACCCTGAGGACGAAGTGGTAGTAAAACCTGAGAGGACAGGCAAGATAGGTATCGAGCGCTGTCGCGCTATATGAGAAAGAGCTGAGAAAGTCTGCAATCTCAGCATTCTTCGGAACGGGCTGAGGCACGTGGTTTTCAAGATGAACGCCATACTGCAATGAGTGGACATAGTCTCTGCTTTTGGTCGTCCGATCGCGCCGCTGCAGATCCCACAGGATCTTTTCGACAAAGCGGGATTTCTCTTCCCTGTTATTTTCGACAAAGAAAATGGAAACTTCCTGCGCGCCCTTCACGAGTACATCGAAATAGTATGCGGCAAGCTTGTCACGTTCGCGATAGGTCGGCAGGCCGAGGAGTTCTCGCGCTCTGCCCGGCAAGAGCGAATCCTCGCGCTTCGTGTCCGGCAGGACATCCTCGTTCGCATCCAGAAGAAATACGCGATCGAAGCGGATATTACGAGTTTCGAGCAGGCCAAGCACCTGAAGTCCCCGCAACGGTGTCCCCTCGAACGGCGCGTACCGAGTTTTCAGATAACGTCTAAAGAACGTAAAATAATTACTCCTTTCCTCGAACCGCCTGGTCCCGAGCAGGGACTGCGCGATAGCGTCGAGCGACTCGATGAATGCCTCACAAAAAGGCGAGAAGAGCGGATGCAGCTGCGCCGTGCTCTGCTCTGCTATATATGTGAGGAGAGCTATGCACTTTTGGCTGAAATCGCGCACGTTAACCGGATCGAGAAAAGGCCGAATCGTCTGATGATGAATGCCGGCAAGGTGATCCCGTATATTGCCTGCCGTGATATGATTATCAACGTCCGGCAGGCGCTCCATTATCAGACTGAAGAGGCGGCCATCTGACTCGATTTCTTCAAGCGCAACGAAGGTCTTTGCCGTATGACGGGCATAATACTCCCCGATTGCATGAAAGATGATGCGGGTCGTCTCGGCTCGGCCACCGAAGTAAATGTTTTTTGTATAAGGATGGAGTACGAACGCGAGATAGGCCGGTATGTAAATTCGCGCCCCTTCAGCAGCCGCTATCAGTTCCATCAGGGCATGGAGAAAGCCGAAGAGCGGCGTGCGGATCAGTGGATAGCCGAGCGAGATATTAAAATCCCTGTCATCGAAATCGGGCAACCCGTGGCGCAGGAGCGGAAAGAGAGTCTCTGCCAAAGGTAGCACAACAGTGCTCTTCTCGTCGAGCCCGCCTGCATCTCGCAACGCCGCTATCATGTCCGCGATAGCGAAGACCTGGCCGTGCGTATCCGGACTTTCAGTAAAGACGACCGTCGGCATACCGACATCCACATTCGTCTCTTCAACAACGATCCCGAGCTGCTCAAGCATTCCCCGGATATACGGGCCATCCTGAAAGAAAAAGAGTGTGTTTTCTAAATTATAAAGTTTATTAAAGATCTCTTTTTCTGTAGCGGTTAGCGCAAAGAATCCGGCAAATATGATTTTCCTGAAATTTCTAATATTAGTAACTTCGACCCGTTCCGCCACGGTGCGATAGCGGACAGAGCGGGTCGAGAGGCATTCCTCATTAATCTTCTGATAAAAACGCTCGTAAAATATCTCGAACGATGAAACCCTCTGCAGAGAAGGTTTCGGCATAGCCTCTATCGGCGTAATACCCAACTCGCGAAGGTGTCTGACGGAGATATGTTCGATGAGGAATTCTTCAAGATCGCCGTAAAGCTTAAGCCCGATCGAGAAAAATGCATCGAGAGTCCTAAATCCTTCTCCGCCGATTCGTTCATCAATGCTGCAGTGAATATCGTGCAGCAGCGCTACCGCATCAAGCGGGGTTAACTTTGTGCGTTCGTCGATCGACAGGAAGGCTCGATCAATAAAGTCGTCCATCGAAAGGATGACAGGCGGCACAAAACTGCCGCCTGCGCGACCAGCAATAGTCTTGCGTAAAAAATGCGCGGGGCGTTTGCCAGGAAAGACGACGAGGTTCATCGAGAAATCTCTTCCTTCGTGATCGAGCTCCGCAGAGATCGCATCTACGAGAGATGCGCGGGGAGAAAGCAGGCGGGCCTTCATGAAGTCCTCCTCACTTTCAGGAGGTCGACATATGCGACGATGCCGGACACCAGACGACCGGGATAAAGTCCGTGCACAATGCGCAGGTAGTTACGCATCTGCGGAAGATGTCGCTCTTCGGCACTCTCTTCGCTACCGGTCTTGTAATCGATAACCGTAATCTCTTCCGGATCCACCACCAGGCGGTCGACGCGAAAAAGACGGCCTCCTTCATCGACAAGCTCCTGCTCGTTCCAAGCCGTCCTGCCCGGCTGCTGCTGAAAGTATGGTGCAATCGCCCGATGTCGCAGAAATATCGCGAGCGTATTGCAAACATCATCAAGCAGAAAGTCTTCCGACTTCAAAGAAACAAACCTTTCTGCAGCCTGTTTAATGGCATGTTCCAGAGTAGTCTCCAGCTCCCCGTCCAAATGGCGTATGCCGGCAAGAATGGAGTGAATCACATCACCGCGCCGCTTCTCACTGAGATTCAGCACCCTTTCAGCTGGAGAAGGAAATACAATCTCAGCATGACGATGCATGAGCTGGACATAATTCCGGACTTGCGGCTTGTCCGGTGCGGGCCGCTCAGGAGCTTTGCAGTGGAGATATGTGGTGAATGGCAGAAGAGACAGAGGATAAGCCAGCTGCTCCCTCTTGCGCGTCACGCCGATCACATAAAGCTCTTCCTCTGGCCTGGTAAATCCGACATACAGGCTGTTCAAGCTGTTGATAAGCTCTTTCTGGGTTGCAGCCTGATAGAGCTCATTCAGCCCTTCGTCAAGCTGTGCCATATCTTTCGTGATCTTCAAGAGTGAAAAAGTCTCTTTATCCTCCTTCACAATATAGCCTAATCCCTGTGGACGGTGCTCAAAAAGCATCATGATAGCCACCGGGAAACCGAGCCCCTTGGCTTTATGAATTGTCATCACCTTTACCGCATCCTGCGTGGTCGGGACATTCATGTGCCATTCAGCCGCAGATGCATCTTCGCTTTCGGCGAAACGCAGAAAGTCTCCGAGGCTGTTGAAGCCCTGCCCTTCAAAATCTTTCACTATTTCGAGAAGCTTGATCAGCGTGGCCTCTTCTTCGGCAAATATCTCGAAAAGCCTGAAAACATGAAACACCTGTGTCACAAGGTCATACAGCGGGAAATATCCGGATGAGCGGAAAAGCCTCGAGAAATAATGCTCCCACAGATCGCCAAAGCGCTCCTGAAATGCCTTATAGAGATGCCCGCTTTGTCTGCATTCAAAGAGGAAGGCATGAAAATCTGGCTGGTCGGATTTGGAAATGCCCGCAAGCGTCCTTGAAAAGATATCTCCGAGCAGAAAGGCCGCAAAAGGAAGGTTGTCGGTCGGAGATTCCAAGAATCGGAGCAGCGCCACGATCTCGCCCGTCAACTTTCGCCGACGGATATCGAGGCTACTGAACGATATGAAAGGTATTTGCTGCTCATTAAGCCAGGCGGTTATGCGCACAGCGTCTTCGTTGCGATGAGTCAGTATTGCGATATCGCTATATCGATACCGCCGCATCTCGAGCGACTTGATAATCTCACACAGCTTTTCCTTCTCAGCATGCCCGTCATCGGTCATATCGACACAATGCAGTTCCACATGGCCTGGCATCCCGCATTCGGGATTCGGATGCTGTATATACTTCGTCAGACCGCTCTCCTCCGCTACACTGCCCAAATCCTCATTCCGGGCAAGATCCTGCTTGAATATGCGATCGTTGAAGGCGAGAATTTCGGGACAGCTCCGATAATTCATCTCGAGCTCGCGGACGTTGTGTGCGGCGGAAGGGAAAGGATTTTCATCCTCCGCATTCTTCATGATTCGATAGTCCGCATCCCGGAAGCCGTAGATTGCCTGCTTAGTATCGCCGACTACAAATACGCTCCCTCTCTCCGCAAGCGCATTCTCGAGCAGAGGATACAGGTTCTTCCATTGGATCGGCGACGTGTCCTGGAATTCATCGAGGAAAAAGTGATTGATAGTCTCACCTAGCCTGAAATAAATATCCGGAACAATGTATTGGTCGAGATACGTTGCAAGACAGCGGTTAATGTCCTCGATGAAAATTACGCTCTGCTTGCGCTTGACATCCTCGATCGTCTGCTCGAATGCCTTGAAAACCGAGACATATGGACGATAAAAAGATATAGCAACCAATACAGTATAGCGATGCACGTTTTCCTGCAGCGTCTTCCACACACCGTGGATCTCTTCATAAGCTTCGGCAAAGCCGGGCTCTTTTCGTTTTGGCTTGTTCACTGGCAATAGTGCGAGCTTCTTGCCGACAAGGTCGGAAAACCTCCCTTCGCGCACCAAAGCTGGCATGTCAGATCTAGCGTATGCCGAGGAACGGCTGACTTCGAGGCCGGAGACCCGCACTGCAGCATCGATCACCTCAACACACTTCTTTATATTTAACTCATACTCCCTGAGACTGTCGGCAGCATCGTGGGAAACGAGCCGCTTTCCGCGCGCTGCAATAGTCCGAGAAAGCTGTTTGATTTCATCCAGAAGATTTTCAGATGGATCCCAGAGATAAGCAGCATCACTGCGTTTTTGTCCCATGATGCGGCTAACCATCGTTTCTATCAATCCGGCGTCATCAGACTCTTGCGCAACCCACCGCAAAAAACGATGAAAAGCATATTCAGTTGTTGCAGCGTTGTCCATCAGAATATCGAACTCGGGATTATATCCGAAATCCACGGCGGACGCTTTGAATATCGTCGTCATGAAACTATCGATTGTCCTGACCTGGAAGTCGGCATATTGTTCGAGAATCTCCTCAAGCACGCGACTTGCCTTATTTTGCAGAGCCTCCTTCGATAGTGAAACTAGGCTAGATATCTGCATAAGCGTCTTTTCATCGCCCAAGGCAAGCAGTTTCAGCCATAGGAGAATGCGCTCCCGCATCTCCTTTGCCGCATTGTTCGAGAATGTCATAGCAACGATATTCCGCAAACGATTTTTTGGAATGCTCTCGGACAGGAGATACTGGACGAAACGGTGCGAAAGAGCGTATGTCTTGCCCGACCCCGCTGAGGCTTTCAGAACAGTGAAATGGGGGAAGAGAATATCTGTGTCTTTTTCTAAGACGGATTTATCCATGGGAATAACAGTGATAGAAACGAGTGATCTTGTTCATTTTACTTTACGTGTGCTCTGTCGCATCTGATAGAGCTTTTCGGTGAAGCCGCCCTCTTGAAGAAACTGCTTTTCAAGCTGCCGCAACTGCTGATCCAGCAAATTGGACTCCTTTGCATTCAGTCATGTAACAAGAATTTGGTAAAGTCAGCAATCTCTATTGATATGTGAATTGTATTCGACTATCTCTTATGGAAACAGGAAACGTTATGGCAATGTAACCTTGGGCTTGCGTTATATCCAGCCCGACGACCAATTCATTCCCCAATTATCTTAACCAACACCCTCTTTCTTCTCCCTCCATCGAACTCGCCGTAAAATATCTGTTCCCAGGTACCAAAATCGAGTCTTCCGCCGGTAATCGCCACGACGACCTCTCTTCCCATGATCTGCCGTTTCATATGCGCATCGGCATTGTCCTCGCCAACATTGTGACGGTATTGAGAAACGGGTTCATGTGGAGCGAGTTTTTCAAGCCATACATCATAGTCGTGATGGAGGCCTGATTCATCGTCGTTGATAAAAACAGATGCCGTAATATGCATCGCATTAACAAGGACAATTCCCTCCTTGACAGCGCTTTCCTTAAGGCATTCTTCAACTTCATTGGTTATATTGATAAATGCCCGCCTTACGGGCACATTGAACCATAATTCTTTCCGGAAACTCCTCATGGGATTATCTTAAGCAACACCCTTTTCTTCTCCCTTCATCGAACTCGCCGTAAAATATCTGTTCCCAAGTACCAAAATCGAGTCTTCCGCCGATAATGGCCACGACAACCTCTCTTTCCATGATCTGCCGTTTCACATTTTCTCTTAATTTCCTGATTTGTATAAATTAACATTTTCCATAAAAAAGCTGCATTGTAAAAAAAATGCTTGGGCCTCGCGCCGATCGATAAAATGAAGATAATTGAGACCTATGAGATCGATCCCTCTAGGTCTTTACGGGAAATCGCGAAGTTCATGAACAAGAGAATCCTCTCTGTTCATAAAAGAAGTGTTTCGTGAACAGGCGCCTGTAATATACGAAATTTGTTTTTACACATATTATGGACCTTTTATGAAATAGAAAAGCAAGATTCTAAGTGCCCTTAAATCTTAGCAATGGAATCCTGAAAGGATTCTGTCAAATCAGGATAGAAAGATTTCTCTAGATAATCACCCAGGCTTTCACTCAAAGTATTGATTAAGCCGTTTGGGGTGACATAAATAATCCTCTTCACAGAGGCAGGTTCTCGATACGACCAAGAAAAATTAAACGGTCTAGAAAAAAAGTAGGTATGCCATGTTTGTACCGGAAAATCACGATTGATTCAATGGATGGAAAGTGTGGAGGTGAAGGTATTTGCGTCATCTCCTCACAGCCCCAACTCGATAGCGAACTATGAAGATACTTATCGGAAATCATATGCGTCACAGGAAGTTTTACTTGCAAGTCGCTATAATGGGGCCTCATTGACTAGGATAGATTTTGCCGAGAACAATCCGAATCCGGTGGACGACATATCTTTCAGGGTTTCCGGCGGATACAATTGCGACTACTCTTCCAGTCCCAGAATTTCAACGATCTTCGGAACAATGACAATAGAGCACGCGACAGTGACTGTTGAGATCTTATTATTCAATAAAATGGAAATCTGCTGTTCTCAGACTGATAAATTCTAGTCAAGAGGATCGACCCTCACCGCATCCAACGGCGCCTCGCCATACATGGCCACATGAGTTACACTGTTTATCCTTACATGGGGGAAATGGATGGGGGCGAAAACCATTCCTTCCATGACGTCAGATGTGATTCTTGCTTTGACGTATACCTCTCCCCTTCTCGAGCTCAGACGCACAAAATCGTCATCAGACACGTTATATTTCACCGCATCGGCGGGATTGATTCTTAAATATGCATCGGAGTGAGCGCTTCCGAGGTTTCTCGACTCCACCGACAGTGTGCCGGAATGCTGCGGCAGATCGGAAGTCACGAGAATCAGCGGATAGTCCTCGTCGGGGACCTCTCGCGGACGGTCACGGACCGGATAAAGAGCCGGAGAATTCACCGCTGATTGTCTGAATTCCGTAACAAGCCTGCCGACATCTTCCTTGATCTGCTCTAGTTCGATGCTGGACAGATCATTGTTCATAACCCGTGCGAGGTCCCTGAAAATCTGCCAATCGGGAAGAGAACGTCCTGTTTGGGGCAGTAAGCGCCGCATTTCCTGAACATGTCCTGTGGCATTCATAAATGTCCCATCCTTCTCACCCCAGCTGCATGCGGGCAAAATGACATCGCCAAGTCGCGCCGTATCCGTGTAATTGATGTCCTGGACAACAAGCATCTCGAGGCCCCTCAGATTAAGTTCCACCAATTCAGAATTCTTGAAGGTTACAAGGGGATTTTCTCCCATAATGTAAAGGGCCTCAAGTCTACCCTTGTACAGCATATCGTAAGCATCCTTACCGTCTGCGAGTGGATGTATTCCCATGGCCCACATTCCAAGAGTGTTGCATAGTTCAGCCGGTATCTGCAGGGTGGCAGGGTCGTCCCCCATAAGCAGGACAAGGTTTGCCGCAGAACGAAGGGTGTTAAGACCCTTCTTGTTTTCTGACGGTCCCAGGGTTAGGGCCAGCAGCCGCCTTTCTGAGTCGGCATAGACTCTCGCCAGGTCCGTTATTTCCTGTTCGGTCAATCCGGTCAGTGAGGAGACGAACGAAGGAGTAAACTTTTCGATGCTATCGATGAAGGTGTCAAAATTCGGCAGTTCCGCAGCCTGCCGCCGCAGCGGTTCCCGTTCGTCGATCAATATCTTCATCATGCCCTTGAGAAGATACTCGCCGGAACCGGGGCGTATTTGCAACCACTGTGAACTGTTCTTCGCCAGCTTGGTGTCGAGCGCATCGGCTACGATGAGTGTCGCCTCATGGTTCTTTGCCCTGATGAAATTGAGTCCCCAAACCGGAAGCATCGAAGTGATGTCTGATTCCAGTACGAGTATGAGATCGGCCTTCTGGGGCGCGTCCCAAATAATGGGATGGAATCTAACGCCGAGGATTTGATTTATGGCCATCTGTACAGTAGCATGACCAAACCGGGCGATTGAATCGATATTGTCACTGCCGATTACCTGGCGCATGAAACGCTGAAGCATGTAGTTGTCTTCCATAGTGCAGCGCGGTGAACCCAGTGCCCCGATTGCCGAAGGGCCGTGCTCCTGGGTAATGGTGTCGAGCTTTTTCGCTATGTAGGTGAGGGCTTCTTCCCAACTTGCTGGCGTATGCTTCCCGTCTTTCTTGATAAGTGGCGTAGTGAGCCTAGTCTCACCATAGATAAAATCAAAGCCGAACCTGCCCTTGGCGCAAAGGTCTCCATCGTTGATTCCGGTGCCCGGTTTGCCCCGCGCGCGCATGATCCTTCCCTCTCTGATGAATAGGTGAGTCGTACAGCCGCACCCGCAATAGGGACAAATTGTTGCGTGCTCTTCTTCGTACCAACTCCGTGACCGAGATCGATACGCGCCGCTGCCAAGGGCCCCCACCGGGCAGGCGTCGATGCACTGTCCGCAGAAATCGCAATCAAGTGTCTCCTCGAAGGCAGGGCTCACCTTTGTTTTGAATCCCCGGCCGATGAAGTTCACCGCCCGGGCACCCTGATGATCATGGCACAGCTTTACACACTTGCCGCAAAGAATGCACCGGCTCATTGTCCGGGCAATAAGAGGGGAATCAATCAGCCCAGTCTCCTGTCTTCGTACGGCAGAAAATCTGCTTTGAGACGCGCCATACAGAAAGACAAGGTCCTGCAGTTTGCATTCGCCTGCCTTGTCACAGACAGGACAATCAAGGGGATGATGGAGCAGCAGCAATTCGAGGAGCGTTTTTCTGACCTTGGCGATCTTCGGTGTGTTGGTAAGCACGACCATTTCCGCTTTGACTGGTGTCGCACAGGACGCGATAAGCTTCCTCTGCCCCTGCACTTCGACAAGGCACAACCTGCATCCGCCGTAGGGTTTCAATCTAGGATCGTAGCAGAGATTCGGAATATAGATGCCATGCCGCAGGGCAGCTTCAAGAATGGTTGTCCCCGGCTCTACCCCAACTTTTTGGTTGTCTATGGTGAGTTCTAACATGGCATTCACTCCTTCCCGGCGGCAGTCGCGCCGGCTATCTCTTCAGGAATGCCCTGCGCCGCCAATTCATCCCTCATACTACGTGGGCCAATTTTTATGGAATTGAAACGGCATGCCAAATAACAGGAACGGCATTGGATACAAAGTTCCTGCGCGATATGATGCGGCTTCTTTTTTTCTCCTGAAATCGCCTTTTTGGGGCAGACCCTCGAACAGGCGCCACAGCCCGTACACGTCTCACGGGTAATATAGAAAGTGCAGAGTTCCTTGCATACGCCGGTGGGACACCACTTTTGTCTGATATGCGCGTCGAATTCGTCTCTGAAATACTGAATGGTGGTCAGTACCGGATTGGGCGCGCTCTGACCGAGACCACACAGCGAAGAAGCAATGATGTCCTTTGAAAGGTCATCGATAAGTTCGATGTCGCCTTCTTTGCCTCTTCCCTCGGTGATCTCTGTGAGCAGCTCATAAAGCACCGTCGTTCCGATCCTGCAAGGGGTACATTTGCCGCAGGACTCGTCTGCAGTGAACTCAAGAAAAAACTTGGCGACGCTTACCATGCAATTGAGGTCGTCCATCACTACCATGCCACCGGAGCCCATAATGGCGCCTGTTTTTACAATGTCTTCGAACGTAACTGGGGTGTCGAGAAGTTGCTCCGGGATACAGCCGCCTGAAGGACCGCCAAGCTGCACGGCCTTGAACTTTCTGCGCTTTGGAATGCCGCCGCCGATATCGAATATAATTTGCCTGAGTGGGGTCCCCATCGGGACTTCTATGAGTCCGATGTTGTTCACTGCCCCACTCAGGGCAAATACCTTTGTGCCCGTCGACTTTTCGGATCCGAGGCTCCTGAACCACTCGGCACCATGAAGTACGATAAGCGGCACGTTGGCGAATGTTTCGACGTTATTAAGCACGGAGGGCTTGCCGAAGAGCCCTTGTTCGACAGACTGGGGCGGCTTTGTTCGGGGCATGCCGCGTTTGCCTTCGATGGATGTCATCAGGGCCGTTGACTCCCCACAGACGAAGGCTCCCGCACCCTGGTAAATTTCTATATCGAGGTCGAAGCCCGACCCCAGGATGTCGGTACCCAGGAGTCCGTACTCATTCGCCTGATCAAGAGCGACCTGCAGATGGTTTACCGCAAGAGGATATTCGGCCCTAACATAGATGTACCCCTTGTGAGAACCGATTGCCCTGGCCCCGATGATCATGCCTTCAAGGACAACATGTGGGTCACCCTCCATAATGCTCCTGTCCATAAACGCGCCAGGATCCCCTTCGTCTCCATTACAGAGGATATATTTCAGGCCGGCTTTTACTCGTGCTGCTTCTTCCCACTTAAGCCCTGTTGGGAAGCCGGCGCCACCCCGACCGCGCAACCCCGAGCGTTTGATCTCTGCAATTATCTCATCAGGGGTCATTTCAAAGAGGGCCTTGGCGGCTGCCAGGTAGCCATCCCTCGCTATGTAGTCCTCTATTTTTTCGGGGTCTATGAGGCCTTTGTTTCTAAGAGCCCTGAGGATCTGGTGGCTGAAGAAAGGGATATCCTGCGCACGCGGAATGGACTGTTTGCTGATAGGGTCTTTGTACATAAGGCGTGCCACAGGATTATTGTTTATAAAGTGTTCTTCCACAATGGTCGGAACATCTCCCACGGTAACTTTCTCGTAAAAAGTATCGTCGGGCTGGATGGTGAGCACCGGCCCCTGAGCGCAAAAACCATTGCATCCGGTAAGAACGACGTTGATGTCGTTCGCAAGGCCTTTGTTCTTGAGTTCAGCATTGAAGGTGTCCCTGATCTTGACGCTGCCCCCGGCAATACATCCGGTCCCGCCGCAGAGCATGATGCTCGCGCGATAGTGTTGAGCACCGCCCTCGAGCCGTTCCCTGCGCAATGATTCCGCCAGACTTTTGAAACTATCGAGGGTAAGACGGGACATTACAACCTCCTTTAATTCGTACGAAACCGAGTGCCAAAGGCGGGACCCAATGGTCTCCCCACCGCAGCATTATTCATAATCCTTCACTATGTCCAGTGCCTTGACGGGGTTTATGAACCCATGAGTATCTTTGTCCACCACAACTACGGGTGCGAGCCCGCAGGCGCCGAGGCATCGCACGGTCTCCAGCGAGAACTTCTTGTCCGCGGTCATACCCCCAACCTCTACCTGCAGCCCTTCGCTCAGGTTTCTGATGATCTCCTCAGCGGCCTTAACATAGCATGCGGTCCCAAGACAGACGCGGATATTGTGTCTGCCCCGGGGCTTCATGGTGAAGAACGAATAGAAAGAGACCACTCCGTGTATTTCGCTCTCCGGTATTCGCATGCCCTTTGCGATATGCTTGAGTATTGACGGAGGCAGATACCCGGTTATCTCCTGTGCCATCTGGAGCACGGGGATCAGGCTGCCGGCTTTCTTCTTGTTGCGCGCAATGATGTCATCCAACTTCCGCAGGATTTCCGGGTCCCATTCCTCCTTGGGAGGTATGTCGACATGTCTTCCCACCGCCTTCCGGAGGGCACGGCTGATAGTCTTGCGCATCAGGGATGGCGGAGAATTGTAGGGGAGATAGAACTCGATTTTCTGTGCCAGCGCCTTTCTGATTTGCTCCCGCGACGGCGACTTCGCCATGAGAACAACACGCGCTTCCGGCGAAGTGTTTCTCAAATGTCTGAGAAACTCGATGCTCTCTCTGGCGGCCGGATCAAGATCTGTGATGACAAGGTCATACCGTGTCCCCTCCAGCATGACTGCGGCCTCACTCTTTGCATGGGAGCTATCCACAGTATACCCTTCCGGCGCCAGCACGCCTTTGAGCCCGCTCAGTGCGATCAACCTGTCATCGACCACTAGGATTTTAGAACTCATTGTTTTCGCTCCAGCAAAGCAGATCCTGCCTTTTCCGTATCCCTCTGATGCGGAGGCCCTATACTCTCAGAATCAATTGATGTGACTATAGTGGAGCAGTTCATTATATTCTTCGGTGACACCATATGATCTCAGCCCCTCCTCAGTATATCCATAGTTGAAGCCGTATAGCGGGTGCATGTTGCCGTGTGCTGTGAAAGCATCTTTTTCAATGTCCCTGAAATATTGGGTTCTGTCCGTATTGTCACTACCTGTAACAGCCAGAGTGAACATTTTAGGATTGTGAATGGCAATGACAACGGCATCACAATCCACACCAGTCTCATCCTGAAACTTCACATGGCTGCCTACAATCGGTAACATTTGCTTTGCAGTTGTTTTTTTTGATATTTTTTTGCCCCGCTCTACAGCCTGCCTATACTTTAAGGCATAGTCCCGAATTATGAGAACAGAGGCAACCGCTGCGACCACAAGTGTGACAATTGCAGCCAATATTATGTCTGTAGATACATATCCTGTCACGGCGAACCTCCTTGCAACTGATTACATGCAGTATCACTACTGTTAGCTTCCATGTCGGTAAAGGGAGAGCACCACCCTCTTCATGGTGAAAGCACTCTACGGGCGCCTTCGAAATACTGCCTGGTCCAGAGGAGTTATAAAGTCCGTCCTGCGCGGATGCCAGAAAAGCCTGAAATAGTGCTCATCCTTCTCACGCCCCATGTATGAGTCATAATTGTCCAGCAGGCGGTCTTTCGTCATGTAGAGTGCCTGCCGGCTGAAAGCTACGTATTCATAATGCTCCGTCAGTGCTATAGCAGTATAAGGACATGCCTCCACGCACAAGCAGCAATAGACACACCTCAGGACTTCTATCTCATAGCGCTCTACTATTTTCTTGTTATCCGGTCCCTCACTAGTGTAAATGTGAATGCACTGCGATGGACAAATGGCGGAACAGAGCCCGCAGCCCACACATCTAGCTTCGCCTGTGACAAAGTCCCGGGTGAGGGCGTGGAGACCCCGGAACCCTGATGCTACCGGTCTCTTCTCTGAAGGATATTGTCTGGTGATCGGCTTACTGAACAAACTCATGAAGGTAAGCGACATCGCTTTAAGAAAGTCCAGATGTAAGATAGTCCTTGCCAGCTTGCGGAATGTCATTTCTCAGTCACCCAATCAAATGGTCAGGCTTTGCGTTAATAACACTATTACCGGTCACATTCCCCCAGTACAATATCAACACTCCCGATGTTCGCGATGACATCGGCGAGAAGGCCGCCTTCGCACAATTTCGGCAAGATCGATGCATGAACAAAAGACGGTGCGCGTATCCTCATCCGGTAAGGTTTCCCGGTGCCATCGCTGACAAGGAAAAATCCCAATTCTCCCTTGGGGGCCTCAACCGCTGAGTATATCTCACCTGCTGCCGCACTGATAGGCCCCTTGGTGACAAGCACGAAATGATGAACCATAGCCTCCATGCTTGTCAGGATATCATCCTTCGGCGGCAGGATGTATTTAGGCATATCCGGCGTCAATATGGGTCCGACAGGAAGTTTTTCTATACATTGAGCGATTATCCGGTTTGATTGTCTCATTTCGAGCATCCTGCATCGGTACCTGTCGTACACATCACAGTTGCTGCCGACGGGCACATCGAAGTCGACCTGATCATAGGCATCGTACGGGGAGAACTTCCTTACGTCATAGGGCACCCCGGAAGCCCGCAAAATGGGTCCGCTTAATCCCCAGTTGATCGCCTCCTCGGCAGAGATGACGCCCACACCCTTGGTTCTTTTAAGCCAAATCGGGTTCTGGTCGATAAGTGTCTCATACTCCACGATCTTCCCGGGGAAATCCTCTGTGAATGAGTAAAGGCTGTCAAGGAATTCCTGCGAAACATCGCTTTTCACCCCACCGATTCTAGGATAGCTTGTCGTCAGCCGTGCCCCGCTGAGGATCTCGAACAGGTCGAGAATCCGCTCCCGCTCTCTGAAGGTGTAAAAGAAGACGGTCATTGCACCAATGTCGAGGGCATGGGTTGCCAACCAGAGCAGGTGGCTCGATATCCGGGCCATTTCGGCGACCATGGTCCTGATATACTTGGCCCTCACGGGTGGTTCGAACCCCAGGAGACGCTCCACGGCAAGGCAGTATCCCTGAGTGGTCAGAATGCTTGCGAGGTAGTCGAGTCTGTCCATGAGAGGCAAGGCCGAGAGATAGGTTAGGTTCTCTGCCAGTTTCTCGGTACCGCGATGCAGGTAACCGATACAGGGTGTGCATTTTAAGACCATCTCTCCTTCGAGGTCCAGGATAAGCCTGAGCACACCATGGGTAGCCGGGTGCTGCGGTCCCATGTTTATGACGAGATCTCTCTTGCTATTGGTGACAGATTCCCCGGATGACATTACGCATACCAATAAGTCTTATTCATACTGCTTAATACTGTTGGGCCACGTTTCAGTCGATGAAAGCGAGTCGAAAAGACGAATATGAATTGATTATGGCAGGAGAAGAGACCAGCTCCGCCGTCTGTTGCATTAAGAAACATTTTTGAGGAAGTACCCATCGCATCCTCCTGCTTAAGTTTAATATATTATCTTGACGAATACAACATGGGGAATTGCCTAATCAACAGGCTCTCATAACTTTATAGATGCAGGTAAAGGATGTAAGAAATGCCCCGGCGTTTTTATAATATTATAAGAAACCTGGTTATTGGTTTCTTTTTGCAACAGCAAGATTTACGTAATAACGATCACCCCCCTAGACAACAAAGTTAAGATTCACATAGATCACCTTCCAATGATTGACGATGCTCTCTTATGCACCACAGCCTTATAATATTTAAAATACTATACAATTGGAGAAAAGTAAGATATGCTTTAATTACAATTGCGAAATAAAAGTTTCTGAGACAACATCCCCGAAGAAACAAACATACTAAGATCGGGGTAAGGATCTGATGAGCAAGCCTCCGGAAGCAATGGGCAAGCTTAAAGGACCAGTTGAAGCTCTAAGTAGAAAGAGCTCTTGAGTAAGCATATCAGGGCAATATATCTTTAAATAAACCCATACAGATAAAAGGCAACATGCATGCGTTTTGGTAATTGTTAAGGATGACCAAAACGTAATAGCATCTGGCCTAACCAATGGACATTGGGAAATGCATGGCTCTATTTATTTGATACTATTCATGAAGGAGGAATGGTGATATGGCATCCGTGAAAACTGTCAAAGATATATTAAAAGGCCGAGGTAGTGAAATCTGGTCAGTATCTCCCACGACGACGGCATATGAAGCTCTCGAAGTGATGGCTGAGAAGAATATCGGAGCTGTATTAGTCTTTGAGAATGAAAAACTTGTTGGAGTATTTTCGGAACGTGATTATGCAAGAAAGGTGATCCTCAAGGGAAAATCTTCCAAGGATACAAATGTCAGCGAACTGATGACTCGAGACGTATTCTACGTTAAACCGGAAAATACCCTTGATGAATGCATGGCGTTAATGACATCAAAACACATTCGTCACTTGCCTGTTTTTGACGACAAACAAATTAAGGGTATCATAACGATCGGCGACGTGGTTAAGGAAGTTATATCAGAACAGGAGATTATGATCAAAGACCTTGAAGATTCTATTGATTTGTGATTCTGAAGGAATAGTAATTGAGATGATTGAGCAGTAGTCACATTTTATCCTCATCGCTTATAATCTCCCTTCCCGCTTTAGCTGCGCCACAATTTCCTGAATCTTCGGTAGCGACTGTAAGGCTGCTTTTTCACCCTCAAGAATCGCCTCATGTCTCTTGGTGAAATCAGCAGAACCGATTTGCCCCACCGCCGGCCTTATAACAACATCAGCCCTAGAGAGTTGAGTCACCGATATCTTCGAACTCATGATATTGATCGACTGGAGAATGGTCTCGATAGTACCCGAGGGCTGGGTTGTGGCGAGCTCGGATGAAATATCGATGGCGATGACAACATCGGCACCGAGTCTTTTCGCTGCGTCTACGGCCACCGGACTGACGACGCTGCCATCCACATACATTCTATCGCCGATTCGTACAGGATTGAACACACCTGGAATCGCACAACTCGCCCGCACTGCCTTACCGGTGTTGCCGCTGCCAAAAACCATTTCCTTTCCCGTCTGTATATCCGTTGCAACCGCATAGAAAGGAATCCTGAGCTTTTCCATGAGCGTATTTCGGAGCATCCTGTTCACATAATCTTCAAGCAAATCCCCTTTAATGAACCCGTTGTCGGGGATCGTGAAGTCGGCAATGTCCCCCCGTTCAATGTCCAGAGAAATCTTCTGAATCTGGAACGCGTTGAGTCCATAAGCATAAAGGCTTCCGACAAAGCTGCCGGCGCTGGTACCGATAATCATATTAATCGGGATCTTATTCGATTCGAGTATCTTCAGCACTCCGATGTGCGCGAACCCACGCGCGGCGCCCCCCCCGAGAACCACGGCAATCTTTGCAGGCTCGCGCTGTGGCTGAATAACTTCCCTCTGCACACACGAGACCATGCTGACGATAGTTAAAACCAATAAAGCGATAACTTTATATAAAGATATTCTGTTTTTCTTCAAGGATTCCTCCAAAACATTAAATTGTACTCTTATACTACCAAAAATGATTAGATGCCTGCATGGCATTGCAAGTGCAAGGTAGGTCTCGACCCTATTTCTTTTGCTATGTTGAGATTGGAAACAATATAGAAGTATTATATATAATCTAAAGTTTGAAACGGAGGCTCTCCCTATGATCATTGGAAAACCTTTTTTTACCACGGAGCAGATCCAGAGCAAGGTCGCTGAACTGGCAGAAAGTATCTCCCGCGATTACCTGGGTAAAGAGATTGTTGCCGTGGGTATCCTCAAGGGTTCCTTCATGTTCTTTTCCGACCTTGTCAGGGCTATCCAGCAACCGGTCACGATCGATTTCATCGTGGCGTCGAGTTATATAAGAACGACGTCCACGGGTGAAGTGAAAGTGCATTACGATATCAAAGAAGACCTCAAGGGCAAGAATGTCCTCCTCATCGATGATATCATCGACACCGGTATATCACTCAATTTTCTCCGCGAAAGGATACTAACAAGGAACCCCGAAAGTTTAAAGATCTGCGCATTTCTCAATAAAAAAGAGCGCCGGGTCGTGGAGGTACACCTCGATTATATCGGCTTCGATATCCCCAATGAATTTTTTGTCGGCTACGGACTCGATTACGAGGACCGGTTCAGGAACCTCCCTTATATCGCCATTTTTAAAAAGAAGACTTGATATCCCCGGCTAAAGGACATGCTATGTATACTTTAATGATTGAAATGAAATTCGCCTCCGCGCATCAACTCCGGGGATATATGGGAAGATGCGAAAACCTCCATGGCCATAGCTGGAAGGTGCAGGTCTGTGTTTCTTCGCAGAACCTGAACGACATAGGTCTGGCTATGGACTTTACCGAACTCAAGCGAATCACCAACGAGATCGTTGGCCCTATCGATCATACTTGCCTAAACTCCCTGGCTCCCTTTACCGATATCAATCCCTCTTCAGAAAACATTGCCCGATGGATTTTTAATTCACTGAAAGAGAAAGCCGCGGGATATGAGGTAAGGCTGAAGTCCGTGACGGTCTGGGAATCCGACACAGCTTCTGCGACCTATACTGAAGAATGAAGAACCATCCTGCTTCTGAAGCCCACTTTGCCGATGAACTCCTGCAGCATGCGCTACAGGAGGGTGCTGACGAGGCTGAAGTCTATGTGCGAGGGTCAAAGTACCTAAGCATCGAAGTAAAGAACCAGCTAATCGATACTTTAGAAAGGTCCGACTCGATTGGTTATTCAGTGCGTGTATTCAAAGATAGGCGGCTTGGCTTCTCTTATTCAACCAATCCGGCCGATATCCATTCAGTCGCCAGGAACGCCGTAGAAGCCTCCCAATTCACGGAGCCTGATGAATATAGTGGCCTTCCCGCCAGAAGCGCCTTGTCCGAGGTTGTTGTCTATGACAGTTCGGTTGCATCTTTACATGAAAAGGATGCCATCGACATGATCGTTTCAATGGAGCGTGCTGCGCTCATGAATGACCGCAGAATAAGGAAAACACGGAGCGCTTCCGGTAGTTTCGGCATCGGACACACGCGGATCATCAACTCTCGGGGTGTCAATCTCGATTTTTCATCTACGTCATGTTCCGCCCACATAATGGCAATTGCAGAAGAAAGCGATGAAAGCCAGATGGGATGGGAATATCAGGGAAGCCGTTTTCTGAAGGATATTTCTTTTGAAGAGATTGGACGAAACGCAGCGGGCAGAGCACTGCAACTCCTTGGGGCAGAGAAGATTTCTCCTACGAAAGGGTTCGTTCTCCTGGATTCTTCCGTAGCTGCCGAATTCCTTGGCATTCTGTCGTCTGCCCTCTCTTCGGAAGCCGTTCAGAAAAAGAAATCTATGCTCGCGGGAAAGATCGGGGAAACGATAATCAGCTCACGGCTTGACCTCATTGACAGCGGCCTCCTACGGGGCAAGTTGGGCAGTCGCCCCGCGGACGATGAAGGCGTTGCGACGACGCAGAAGACCCTTATCGAAAAAGGCGTCCTCAAGGGATATCTTTACAATACATACACGTCGAGAAAAGACCATACGATCTCGACTGGAAATGCGGTGAGGGGCGGATTTGCAGGACTTCCTACGGTCGGTCCTACCAACCTATTTATTGTGGCCACCTCTGATGAATATGCAAAAAGCCTTTCCGGTCTTATGAAATCGATAAGCAAGGGAATCTATGTGACCGAGACGATGGGCATGCATACGGCGAACCCCATTTCGGGAGAGTATTCTGTTGGTGTTTCCGGTCTCTGGATTGAAAACGGTGACATCGTTCATCCCGTCAAAGAGGCTTTGATTTCCGGCAACATTCTGCAACTCTTTAAGAATATCCTTTTGATTGGTGATGACCTCCATTTTTATGGTAATATAGGTACCTCTCATCTCCTCGCAGGAGATATCGATATCAGCGGATAAATGTCCACTACAAGTGAAGATGCAACGGGAGGATTTTTATGGACTATTTTTTGAATGAAGAACAAGAAATGATACGGGATCTTGCACGCCAGATCGCCGAGGAGAAGATCGTTCCCGTCAGGGCCGAACTCGACGAAACCGGTGAGTTCCCTTATGAGATTATCAAAGTGCTGGCCCAGTCTGACATGCTCGGCCTTTTTATTCCGGAAGAGTACGGCGGCCTTGGTAAAGGGTGCCTCGAACTCTGCATCGCTGTTGAGGAACTTTCAAGGGCATGTGTGGGCGTGTCAACCTCATATGCCGCAAATGCGCTCGGTACTTTCCCAATCCTGCTGTTCGGCAGCGATGCTCAAAAGAAAAAATACCTTCCCGATATCGCCGCCGGCAAGAGACTCGTCGCCTTCGGTCTTACTGAGGCCAATGCGGGCAGCGATGCAGGAGGAATACAGACCACAGCCAGGCCCGATGGGGATGAGTATGTCCTCAACGGCACGAAGCAGTGGATCACTAACGGCGGTGTGGCTGACATCTATACGATTATCACAATTACCGATAAGTCTAAAGGTCCCCGCGGAGCCTCAGCATTCATTGTCGAGAAGGGCACCCCTGGCTTCACCTTCGGCAAGAAGGAGAACAAAATGGGAATCCGCTGCTCGGCTACAACCGAGCTTATCTTTGATAATTGCAGAATTCCCAAAGATAACCTCCTCGGAAAAGAGGGCATGGGCTTCATTGTTGCGATGAAGACTCTTGACTCGTCCAGGACAGGCGTCGGCGCCCAGGGTCTCGGTGTCGCACAGGGTGCCTTTGATGAAGCGGTCAAGTTCGCCCGTCAGCGAGTCCAGTTCGGGCACCCCATAATCAGCTTCCAGGCCATTCAGCATATGCTCGCCGACATGGCGATCGAGATCGAAGCGGCGAGAGCGCTCATCTATGCTGTTTCACGTTTCATCGACAGCGGAGCCAGGGAGGTATCGAAGGAGTCGGCCATAGCCAAGACCTACGCGACCGACCTCGGCATGCGCGTGACAACCAACGCGCTCCAGGTCATGGGCGGTTCGGGTTATATGAAGGAATATCCTGTCGAGAAGATGATGAGAGATGCCAAGATACTGCAGATCTACGAGGGGACAAACCAGATCCAGAGGAATGTCATCGGGCAGGCGCTTATCAAAGAGGCGGCAAAAAAGAAATAGGGGCGCATCGCGATACGCCCCCACATAAAACAAGAAGCATTGAGAAGGCGGTATTAAGAAGTGCCGCCTTTTTATTTTTAGCAGTAACTCTTATCCGATATCACCAAAGTTCTTTTCCCTAAGTAGCTGCTCAACATCATGCCTCACCAAAACCCAGATGGGATGGACATTACACTTGCTGCTCAGGGCGCATTCCTTCTTTTTAACAGTACATCTGTTCATGGCCACAGGTCCTTCAACAGAGACAATGACATCATACAGGGTAATATCGCCGGGATTCTCTGCAAGAATAAACCCGCCCTTGACGCCGACATATGATTTCACGATTTTCGATCTTGCCAGCTTCTGCAGTATCTTTGATAGAAAGCTTTTAGGGATACACATTTCGCGAGCTATCTCGTCTACCATGATCACCTTATCAGGCTTTCCCGAAAGATAATAAACACAGCGTATGGCATAATCAGTTTCACGTTTGATACTCAGCATTCCACTACATCCCGCTCAGTAGGATTCCCCTTTCTTCAGCATTTCCGAGGGATTGATCTTCTGTTTGAATATTCGGTAATTCCAGACCTGATACACTATGACAATCGGCACGAAAATTAACGCAACAGCGGTCATGATCTTGAGCGTATAGGGACTCGAAGAAGAGTTGAAAATCGTCAGACTATAGCGCGTATCGAGATTCGACGGGATCAGGTTCGGGAATAGACCTATCACTCCGGTGAATGTTACCGTCAGTATGGTCAGGCAAGAAGCCATAAAAGCTTTCAGAGCACTCCCTTTGGCCGCGAAAGCTTTGATTCCTAAGAGTGACACCACGGCTAAGAGCGGCACTACGAACAGGACGGGCGACCCGACGAAATTATCATACAGCTTCGTGGCAAATTCTGTGTAGATGAGAAACAACACGGCCACGACCAGAAGCGGATACCAAGCCTTGTTCGCAAACCTCACTGCCCTTTGGCTGAGATCTTCCGACGTCTTCACGGAAATGAAGAGGGCTCCGTGCATGATAAACAGGAGGACAAAGAAAACCCCAGTAAGCAGGCCGTAAGGGTTCAGAAGGGTGAAAAGGGTGCCGTGATATCCTTCGGCATCCATCGGCAGACCCTCAAAGATGTTTCCAAAGGCGACGCCGAAAAGAAGAGCCGGCAGAAAACTGCCGACCAGCAAGGCGAAGTCCCAATTGCTGCGCCACCTCTCACTATCTTCTTTTCCTCTCAACTCCATGGCCACCCCTCTTAGTATCAGAGCAAAGAGAATGAGTAACAATGCAGTGTAGAGATAACTAAACATCAGCGCATAGGTTGTCGGAAAGGCCGCAAATGTAGCTCCTCCGGCCGTCAGTAGCCAGACTTCATTACCGTCCCAGACAGGCCCCATACTGCTGACTATTGCGCGCCTCTCTGACTCGTTCTTTGCGAGGAAGCGCTGTAGGATGCCTGCTCCTAAATCAAACCCGTCCAGCATGAAATAAACAGCCCACAAGACTGACCATAAAACAAACCATATGATCTGGAATTCCATATTATGCCTCCTGTTTTGCCGGCACAACTCCCGGTCGTTTCACGATTACAGACGGCTCCTCTTCAGGCCCCTTTTTGGCATTCTTGAAAAGTAGATAGATATCAACAATGGCCAGAAACCCGTAAAGAAGAGTAAATCCTGCAAGAGACAGTATGACCTGCCCGGGTGTTATGGACTTTGAAACCGCATCAGAAGTCTTCAACAATCCATAGACGATCCAAGGTTGCCGCCCTACCTCCGCGACGATCCATCCAAGCTGGATTGCAATATATGGAAGCGGGATCGCATAGAGCATGATCTTTAACAGCAGCGGATTGGATTCAAGGGCATCTTTTCTCGAAACCAGCCAAGCCATAACTGCGAGAAGTATAAAGAGCATTCCCAGTGCCACCATGACCCTGAAGCTTAAGAATGTCGCCAACACAGGAGGTCTCATTTCTGCCGGAAATTCCTTGAGTCCCTTGATCTCCGCATTCCCATCGTGATAGGAGAGATAGCTCAGCATTTTGGGAATGGCGATAGCTTCGACGGAGTTCTTCTCATTCTGCGTATCAGGAAAGGCCAGGAGATGAAACGGAGCTGCCTTCTGCGTCTCCCAGACCGCTTCCATGGCCGCAAGCTTTGTCGGCTGCGTCTCTGCGACTTCGCGTCCGTGAAAATCGCCGGCAACAAAGACAAAAAGAGACGTCAACAACCCAAAAAATGCGGCCATCCTGAACGAAGCTTTGAAAAAGGGAAGTTCGTTCTTCCGCAGGATATGATATGCAGAAATACCCATCACGAAAAATGCCGCTGCTACGTAACCGGACAGGACGGTGTGGAAGAACTTCGACCAACCATAGCTGTTTGTTACCAATGCACCGAAATCCACCATTTCAGCCCTTCCGTTGCGAAGCAGATATCCGACAGGCTTCTGCATCCAACCATTTGCGAGAAGGATCCAGAGCGCCGATAAATTTGCGGCGATCGCGACGATCCAGATCGATGCCGCATGAAGCTTCTTGGAAATCCTGTTCCAGCCAAATATCCAGAGCCCGATGAATGTGGATTCAAGGAAAAAGGCCAGTGTCGCCTCGATAGCAAGTGGCGCCCCAAAGATATCGCCTACATACTTCGAATACTCGGCCCAGTTCATACCGAACTGAAATTCCAGCGTAATGCCCGTAACGATGCCGAGGGCAAAATTGATGAGAAAGAGTTTGCCCCAGAATTTTGTCATTCTTAAATACATTTCATCGCCCGTGCGGACGTACTTCGACTCCATAAAGGCGATCAGCAGAGAAAGGCCAAGGGTAAGCGGCACGAAGATGAAATGGAACCCCGCAGTAACGGCAAACTGCAGCCTGCTTAACATCAATGCGTCCATTAGTTACTCCTCCTTGCGGTAAGATTCTGTTCACGAACTAATTGAGACTAATTTACTCCTTTTTTGATCGCTTGTCAAGTGGTTCAATCATAAAGGTGATATATGATAGAAAGCCGAACTAAATGATCAAAACGAACAGCAGAATGTCAAAAGAAATGCAGCATACTAAAAACCGCAATGCGGATTTACGCTGGAGTGCGATAAAAGCGTCAGAAACTACTGTATATACGACCAGACCCGCATTTCGATCACTTCTTTTTAACCAAGGAATATACTGATTCAAGGGCGCCATCCAGCTTGTCGAGCTCTTTTGTACCTCCCTGAGCCATATCGGGCTTGCCGCCACCTCTGCCACCCGCAAGGGCTGCGATATTCTTCAATATCTCACCAGCACTATATTGCCGAGTAAGGTCTTTGGTAACCATGGCTACGATAGAGGCTTGTTCGTCTTTTGCGGAGGCTAGGACGATAATCCCTGAGCCGAGCCGGTCCCTGACATTGTCAGCGAGTACCCTCAAATCCTTTTGTTCAAGGTTGTCGACACGGCAAGACAGGACCCTTACGCCGTCCACCTCTTTCGCGAGCTCAAGAAGTGAAGAGGAGCTATGGGAAGAGAGTTTGCCCTTAAGAGTCTCAATCTCCCTGTCCTTCTCTTTGAGATCAGCCATTACCTTCTCCAGTCTTTCAACTGGCTGATCAGTCTTGAGGACATCTCCTATCCGTTTAAGATCGTCCCGCTTCTCCCTCAGATATTCATAGGCAGCCTTCCCAGTAAATGCCTCAATCCGTCTGATGCCAGAAGCAACACTCCCTTCGGAGATGATCGTAAAAAGCCCGATTTCGCCAGTCATACGACAGTGTGTTCCGCCGCATAGTTCCGAGCTGAATCCCGGCACCTTTACCACCCTTACCTCTTCACCGTATTTTTCCCCAAAGAGTGCTATCACACCGGTCTTGAGGGCCGTCTGTATATCAGATATCTCAGTATCGATTGGTTTGTTTTCGAGGACCTCGGCGTTGACGATGTCCTCAATGGTATCAAGTTCACCCTTCTCAACCTGATAGAAATGTGAGAAGTCAAATCGAAGTCTTTCGGGAGAGACATATGATCCAGCCTGTTTGACATGCTCACCGAGGACAGTTCTCAGTGCAGTGTGAAGGATATGCGTGGCTGTATGGTTCCTTGCAATAGCCATTCTGGCGTCCTTGTCGACAACACACGTTACTTTATCCCAGACCTTGATACTGCCATTCTGTATAGTGACAAAGTGGGAGTGTAGGCCCGCTTCTTTTTTTGTATCCCTTACAGATAGCTCCGTGGTGCCACAATATATTGTTCCACTATCGCCGAGTTGTCCCCCGGACTCGCCATAAAAAGGAGTGCGATCAAGAAATAGTTCTACCGCATCACCAGCCGATGCTTCGTTGACGACCTTGCCGTCTCTAAGGATGGCTTTAATAACCGATTCAGATTCAAGTGAATCGTATCCGACAAAGACAGTCTCTCCAATTTCGGACTTGAGCTCCTTATAAATCGATGCGATGGCGTCCTCTTCCCCGACCCACGATGCACGCGCCCTTTCTCGTTGCAAGTGCATCTCGCGGTTGAAACCCTCCTCATCAATATGCAGATGGTGGTCCATCGCCATATCGCGAGCAAGATCAAGGGGGAATCCAAACGTATCATAAAGTTTGAAAAGCACGTCACCGGGGATAACCTTCCCGTCTGCCTGTTTCATCTTGAAGACAGCATCATCCAGAAGCCTCATGCCCTGATCGAGGGTCTTCGTAAAACGTTCCTCTTCAAAGAGGAGCACTTTCGATGATCTATCCCTCTCCTGAATAAGTTCGGGATAGATGTCTCCCATGGCCTCGGCAACAGATCCCATCATCTTGAAAAGTACAGGCTCTTCGAAACCCAGCAATTTTGCGTGTCTTGCCGCTCTTCTAATGATGCGCCTCATAACATATCCCCTTCCCTCATTGGAGGGCATAAGTCCTTCGGAAAGCAGAAAACAGACGGATCTGAGATGGTCGGCTATGACCCTCATCGAAACGTCCAATTCCGAATTCTTCCCGTAAGCGACTCCTGACATTGCACTTATAGAGGCGATGATGGGGGCAAAAAGGTCGGTGTCAAAATTATTTCTTTTCCCCTGGAGCACAGCAGCGAGACGCTCAAGACCCATGCCAGTATCGATGCTCGGTTTCGGAAGAGGGGTAAGCTTGCCCGCTTCGTCCCTGTTGAACTGCATGAAGACGAGGTTCCAGAGTTCAAGATATCGGTCGCAGTCGCATCCGACTTTGCAGTCCGGTTTTCCGCATCCTATCGCTTCTCCTTGATCGATGATGATCTCCGAGCAGGGCCCGCAGGGGCCCGTATCACCCATCTGCCAGAAATTATCCTTGGCACCAAGCCTGACAACCCTCTCGGGCGGGATGCCGGTAAGTTCAGGCCACAAACGCGCTGCATCATCGTCATCTTGGTATACAGTCGCCCATAATTTATCCTTCGGCAGTTTGAATTTTTCAGTCAGGAGTTCCCATGCAAAAAGGATTGCATCCCTTTTGAAATAATCTCCAAAGGAGAAGTTTCCGAGCATCTCAAAAAAGGTATGGTGCCGGGCTGTATGACCCACATTTTCGAGGTCGCTATGCTTACCACCCGCCCTCATGCACTTCTGAGAACTAGTAGCCCGCACATACTGCCGCTTTTCCTCCCCCAAGAAAACTGACTTAAACTGGACCATGCCGGCATTGGTGAAGAGCAGTGTCGGATCATTCCTCGGGATGAGCGATGAGCTTTTGACTGTTTGGTGACCTTTCGATTCGAAAAACTCAAGAAAGGTATTTCTGATGTCGGAACCTTTCATATGTCCTCTCCTACTTCACACTTCCCGGCTCTGAACTCACGATCGATGTCAGCTTACCATCGATAAAAGTGAGTTTTCTCTTAAAAATGCCGAACGCAGACGAATAAACCCATTGTTCCTGAGGTCTGCCGTCAGGCATCGTCGATAGTTTCACCTCATCAGGCGCACCCCAAGCATACCTCACCTGGCTCGGTATCATACCTGGCACAACCTCTGCCTTTATGATATGCTCCTGCATCTCGACAGGATACTCCTTGATCTCATCCTGCGTGAACCTGATGTTGGAAGTAGCGCAACCCAGAGTAAATGCTGCTGCAAGACTAACTACTGATAAAAGCAGTTTTATCATCTTTGTTATCCTCCCATCAGCCATCTAATATTAAAATTCACACTCGTCGTCACTGATATGAGTTCTCAGCACTTTTTTGATAATATCCGAAGAGTAACCTTTTCTCAAGAGCGCTCCCCAAAGCCGCCTTTTTATGACACTGTCATCCAAACCCTTCAGTTGTCTCATTTTTCTTGCGACTAGTTTTTCGGCAGTATCAAAGTATTCTTCATCATCACCTGAAATACCTTCGACAATTTCATCGGAAATCCCTTTCGAAAGCAGATAGTGAACGACCCCTCTCCTGCCAAGGTGCTTTTGCTCGATAGCTATCCTCTTGAGGGATTCCGCATACCGTGCATCATTAATAAAGCCTCTGTCTTTTAAATAATTTGCTGCCTTTATGCCTGCCTCTTCTGTGAATCCTTTTTTGTTAAGCCTCTCGATGATTTCTCTTTCACTCCTGTCTCTATATCGTAGAAGCAGAAAGGCGTACTGCAAGGCCTTATGGAAATTGTCGTCAGGACTTTTCAATTCTGTCTTGCCGACCGAAGACCGTCTATTTAGTCTCGCTCTTCGCTTCGACCGTTGTGGTGGTCTTTAGCCCATAAGCCTCGAAAATCTTCAGCTCGATCTCTTTGGCGATTAAAGGATTGCTCTTAAGGTATTCCCTGACATTCTCCCGTCCCTGGCCGATCCTGGTGCCACTGTAGCTGTACCATGCGCCGGATTTCTCGATGATATTCTTTTCGACGCCGAGGTCGATGATCTCTCCGACTCTCGATATTCCTTCGTTAAAATAAATGTCGAATTCAGCCTGTCTGAAGGGCGGGGCAACCTTGTTCTTCACAATCTTCACCCTCACCCTTCCTCCGATGGTCTCCTGCCCATCTTTCAGACTGTCAATCTTTCTGATATCAAGCCTCATCGAGGAATAGAACTTAAGCGCGTTCCCGCCCGTAGTCGTTTCTGGATTGCCGAACATGACTCCTATCTTCATCCTGATCTGGTTGATAAAGATGACCGTGGTTAGTGACTTTGATATTGCAGCAGTGAGCTTCCTCAGCGCCTGGCTCATTAACCTTGCCTGAAGACCCATGTGCGAGTCGCCCATCTCGCCTTCAATCTCTGCCTTGGGCACGAGTGCTGCAACTGAATCAATGACAACGATGTCAATGGCACCACTTCTCACCAGTGTCTCTGTCACCTCAAGGGCCTGTTCACCGGTATCTGGCTGTGACACCAGGAGATCGTCTGTGTTGACGCCAAGCTTGGAGGCGTAAGTCACGTCGAGGGCATGCTCTGCATCTATGAAGGCAGCTACACCGCCTGCCTTCTGCGCCTGCGCAATTGCGTTAAGAGCGAGTGTCGTTTTGCCGGAAGACTCGGGACCGTATATCTCAATTACCCTGCCCCTCGGGAACCCGCCGATTCCTGTTGCAATATCGAGGGTCACCGATCCGGTAGGTATCGCCTGTATCCCTTCGGCGACCTCTCCCGAACCAAGCCGCATGATCGAGCCTTTTCCAAAACTTCTTTCAATCTGTGAAATGGCCATTTCGAGGGCCTTAAGTTTGTCTTTGTTCATTAATGTGCCTCCTTATGTGATATCACGCGATATTGAGCTTAATAATAGCCGTCTTTGAATACTCTGCGCCTGACGGCTTCAAGACGCTCTTCATGAGCAGAAATTCACGTATCTCTATAGTACCAAAAAAAGCATCTTTATATGTAGACAATTCATTAAGCACAGGGGCAATGTTGTGTCTGTCCTTCACTCTTGCTATGGTGAGATGAGGCGAGAATCTCCTGCTATCCTTCTCAAAGCCTATTTCCGAAAGAGTTGCCTCAATATCCCTGAAAAGTGCCCCAAGCCGGTCCGATACTTCGACACCGAGCCACAACACATTGGGGTTCTTGAAATTGGGGAATGCGCCGGCTCCTCGGATACCAATACTGAAAGACTGATAATGTTTCCCTATCAGCTTTAGTCTATTTTCTATGTCAGGGACGAGATCATCACTCACATCACCAAGAAATTTGAGCGTCAAATGGATATTTTCCGTAGAGACCCATCGTATGCCTCTTGCATCGCCTGAGACAGTCCTGATTACACCGTCGATCGACGATTTTATGGCAGTAGGGATATCGATGGCGATAAAGGACCTCATATACAGAAGTATTTCAGGCACATGCTGCAGCCAATCTGACGATCTGTAATATCACATTTGTAGCAATGCCTGCAGCAACATCGTCGCACATGACACCAATGCCGCCGCTAATTCTCTCGAGCAGGTGTATCGGCGGCGGCTTTAGAATATCGAAAAACCGGAACAAAAAGAAGGCGGCAAGCATATAGGCCGGAGTCAATGGCAGTAAAATAACAGAGCATAGGTAGCCCACAAATTCATCGATCACGATATGTCTACTGTCCTTCTCGCCGAAAGCATTTTCGGCAATACCCGATGTTATGATGCCTATAATCAGAGTAGCGATCACTAGAGCAAACTGCCATGGAAAGCTCGGCTTCAGAAGCCAAATAAACAGCATCCCTGCAAGGGTTCCAAAGGTGCCGGGAGCGAATGGCATGTATCCTATAAAAAAAAGGGTCGCAATAATCTTTGAAATTTTTTTACACGTATCTTTCACTGGTTGATATTCTAGCATATTCCTTTACGTCCCAACCGTCCTTTTGATATTCTATCCTTATGCAGGAAGAAGTGATCGAAATCGTCGACATTGAAGGGAGGACCATCGGCCTCAGAAAGCGTTCCGAGGTGCACGAGGACCCCTCACTTCTTCATAAGGTCGTGCACGTTCTCGTTTTCAATGATGCGGGTCAATTGCTTCTTCAGAAGCGTTCGATGAAGAAAGATGTCGCACCTGGGAAATGGGATACATCGGTCGGCGGGCACGTCTCCCCCGGAGAAGATTTGATGGCTGCTGCTCTCAGGGAAATGGATGAGGAACTCGGCATCGCCTCCGATATCATAAAGCCTCTTTATTCGCATATCTTTACCGGCCCTGATGAAAGCGAACTTGTTTTCACGTATCAGTGTGTCCATAACGGGCCTTTCCCGTTTAATCCGGAAGAGATTGAGGAGGTAGCCTTCTGGGAAATGGACGATATCAGGAGAGCCCTCGGCAGTGGTCATATGAGTGATAATTTTGAATCGGACATTATAATTTTTCTTTCAGGTCAATAACATCAGCCTTGTCTTCTTCGAATCCGCTTAGCAAAATTGTATTTTTTGACAATTGCCTAAGCTTTTATTAAAATAGACTGCCTTAGGGGGCAGCATAAAAATAATTTTGGGAGTGAATTTAATGTCAGTTAATCTAAAGGATCTGATTAAGTTTCGAAATCTTCCGATATTCTGGAAGATATCCTTCATGCCGATTCTTGCTATCGGACTTGTTATGGTCGGGGTATTATTCTATGTGCTGCCTGTAACAAATTCCAAGCTGATGGACGAGAAAAAGAAAAATGCTGCTGATGTCTCCAGCGTGGCATATAGCCTTCTTGAAGAATATGATCAGCGTGCGTCCAAAGGTGAATTTACACTTGAAGAGGCCCAAAAAAGGGCCAAGGAAAGAATCAGCCATATCAGGGTCGGGAAAGAAGGTGGGAATGACGGTTACATATGGATCAACGATCTCGAACCTAAAATGATTATGCATCCCACAAGGCCGGATTTGGACGGCAAGAATCTTTCCGACTTTAAAGACCGTGACGGTAAATCATTCTTTTCGGAAATGGCAAAGGTGTGTAAGGAAAAAGGAGAGGGTTTTGTCGGTTATGTATGGCCGAAATCGGAGGGAGAGAAACCCTTACCGAAGATATCGTTTGTCAAGCTCTACAAGCCTTGGGGATGGATTGTCGGATCCGGTGTCTATGTGGATGATGTATCGAAGACAGTCTGGAAAATATTGATGGGGATTGGGTTATTGCTGGTTGTCATTTCTATTGTCGTAACAGCAACAACCTTTATAGTAGGTGGTGGCTTCATCTCGGGACCTGTCAAGGAGTATGGTAAGTTGATGCAGGGTTTTTCATCGTCCCTTTCTGAAGGGAGCGGAGATTTGACGGGGAGACTTAATGTAAAGGGCACAGACGAGATAGGCATGCTCGCCATAGACATCAACAAGGTTCTTGATGCTTATGGGCAGATGGTCGAAAGCATGATACGCTCCACGGGACAGGTAGTCACAACGTCGGGACTATTAAAAGACAGTGCAAATGATATGACGGAAGGCGCCAAGAAGCAATCTTCCCAGGCCCATCAAATAGCAGCATCTGCTGAAGAAATGAGCCAGACAATAAACGATATAGCAAAGAATGCTTCCTCCGCATCAGAAACCTCGGCTGAAGCAGCCGATATGGCAAACAGAGGGAAGGAAATAGCCGGTGAGGCAGTCCAGACTGTCAATCGAGTGCATGTTTCAACGGTAGGCCTTGCCGAGATGATTGACAAGCTTAACAGCAAGGCAAGTGACATAGGCGACATTGTCAATGTGATAAAAGAGATAGCTGACCAGACCAACCTGCTTGCCCTGAATGCAGCCATTGAAGCCGCTCGAGCCGGGGAACAAGGTAGAGGCTTTGCGGTAGTGGCGGATGAGGTAAGAAAGCTTGCGGAAAAAACAATTAAAGCTACGGGGGAGATCACATCAGAGATACAGTCCGTGCAGAATGAATCGAGTAAGACTACAAAGAGAATGAGCGAGACAGCAACAGAGGTGACTAAAGCCGACGAAGCCATCAAAGAAGTCATGAGTTCTCTTGAGGCCATGTCGGAAGCTGTTATGAATGTCAACGATAAGATAACACAGATCGCCACGGCAGTGGTTGAACAATCTTCAGCTTCCGAGGAAGTAGCAAGGAACATCGAGGTTACTGCCGCGATAGCAAATGAGACAGAGCAGATGGCCTCAAGCGTACTGAAAGGAACAGACAGGATTGTGACCGTAGTCGTCGATCTGAAAAAGTCTTTTGCCGGATTTAAGACTGTAGGAAGTGTGGCGGCCATGCTTGATGTCGCCAAGGGAGATATCAGGTCGTTCATGTATAAAGTTGGGGATTGCGTGAACGGCAATAAAATGTTCGATGCAGCTCAATTACCCGATGCGCATAATTGCACATTCGCCAAATGGTATGACCATGAGGGCCGTACGATGCTCGGACATCTTGAAAGCTTCAACAAACTGGCGAGGGCACATGAGAAAATCCACACGCTTGCCAGAGAAGCCGTAATTTCTGCTCATTCCAAGGACGGTCGCGCATCGGCTTTATACAATGAGCTTACCAATGCGGTAAAGAATATTCAGGCGGATATCGATGTGGTGAAACACGAAAGCCTGAGCTCCAGTGGCCACTAATTGTCTTCAAATTGTAAGCATAAATTCTGCTATGTGCAACTTATTTGTTCACTCGCCGTAGCTCTTAGAATCGATAGATACCTAATGAAACTGAACCTTGTGTTCACTTTTTCGTCTTGGCGTGACATAATCCAGCTTTGATTAAATAGGGGGCGGGTATGCCCCGCCCCCTCGAAAGGTATCTGTAGTAAAGGTTATTACGAAGACTTCTTCAATTAATGATTATCGGTTCCTCGGCTCATTTGATTTATTGATAGTCCATGTTGACATCCAATAAAACAAGATTAGATCTGCCGCTAGTAACTATACTAACGTACTGACTGCTTGTTATGGTCCCAAATGCGACAGTCCCTGTATTGTGCGCGTTCGAGCAGTGAATAGGGGCCGATAAAATGGTGTTGCAGGTCACAAAATTAGCATCACACTTCTGCACATCTACGTCAATGACTGCACCGGCGCCTAGCGCTATGCAAGAAACCCCTGTGATGGTTATGCCTACGGCTTTCTTGAACACCCTGCCAATATCTGCTGTATCGGCCGGCATATTGACATTCTCAGTCAATGTCACAATGTTGGAAACACCGGGAATGCCCTGAAGACCGGTATCGCCTGTGTCGCCCTGAGCACCAGCCGGACCAGCAGCGCCGACTGCTCCGTCAGCACCAGCAGGGCCGGTGAGACCAGTAAGACCCTGAATACCCTGAGCACCAGCCGGACCAGCAGCACCGGTATCGCCCTTCACGCCCTGCGCTGCAAGCATCTGCCAGAATAGAGAAGCTGCTGCGTCAGGAACATTGGCAATATTGGCATCAGCCAGACTTATATAGCTGGCACTGTTATAAACAACAGCTTGACCGGTTATATAAGTGGCGGCAACATCCCATGTGCCTTTCCAAACAAGACCGGGTGCACCGGTATCGCCTGTGTCGCCCTGAGCACCAGCTGGACCAGCAGCACCGACTGCTCCGTCAGCGCCAGCAGGGCCGGTGAGACCAGTAAGACCCTGAATACCCTGAGCACCAGCTGGACCAGCAGCGCCGACTGCTCCGTCAGCACCAGCAGGGCCGGTGAGACCAGTAAGACCCTGAATACCCTGAGCACCAGCTGGACCAGCAGCACCGGTATCGCCCTTCACGCCCTGCGCTGCAAGCATCTGCCAGAATAGAGAAGCTGCTGCGTCAGGAACATTGGCAATATTGGCATCAGCCAGACTTATATAGCTGGCACTGTTATAAACAACAGCTTGACCGGTTATATAAGTGGTGGCAACATCCCATGTGCCTTTCCAAACAAGACCGGGTGCGCCGGTATCGCCTGTGTCGCCCTGAGCACCAGCTGGACCAGCAGCACCGACTGCTCCGTCAGCGCCAGCAGGGCCGGTGAGACCAGTAAGACCCTGAATACCCTGAGCACCAGCCGGACCAGCAGCGCCGACTGCTCCGTCAGCACCAGCAGGACCGGTGAGACCAGTAAGACCCTGAATACCCTGAGCACCAGCCGGACCAGCAGCACCGGTATCGCCCTTCACGCCCTGCGCTGCAAGCATCTGCCAGAATAGAGAAGCTGCTGCGTCAGGAACATTGGCAATATTGGCATCAGCCAGACTTATATAGCTGGCACTGTTATAAACAACAGCTTGACCGGTTATATAAGTGGTGGCAACATCCCATGTGCCTTTCCAAACAAGACCGGGTGCGCCGGTATCGCCTGTGTCGCCCTGAGCACCAGCTGGACCAGCAGCACCGACTGCTCCGTCAGCGCCAGCAGGGCCGGTGAGACCAGTAAGACCCTGAATACCCTGAGCACCAGCCGGACCAGCAGCGCCGACTGCTCCGTCAGCACCAGCAGGGCCGGTGAGACCAGTAAGACCCTGAATACCCTGAGCACCAGCCGGACCAGCAGCACCGGTATCGCCCTTCACGCCCTGCGCTGCAAGCATCTGCCAGAATAGAGAAGCTGCTGCGTCAGGAACATTGGCAATATTGGCATCAGCCAGACTTATATAGCTGGCACTGTTATAAACAACAGCTTGACCGGTTAAATAAGTGGCGGCAACATCCCATGTGCCTTTCCAAACAAGACCGGGTGCGCCGGTATCGCCTGTGTCGCCCTGAGCACCAGCTGGACCAGCAGCACCGACTGCTCCGTCAGCGCCAGCAGGGCCGGTGAGACCAGTAAGACCCTGAATACCCTGAGCACCAGCTGGACCAGCAGCGCCGACTGCTCCGTCAGCACCAGCAGGGCCGGTGAGACCAGTAAGACCCTGAATACCCTGAGCACCAGCCGGACCAGCAGCACCGGTATCGCCCTTCACGCCCTGCGCTGCAAGCATCTGCCAGAATAGAGAAGCTGCTGCGTCAGGAACATTGGCAATATTGGCATCAGCCAGACTTATATAGCTGGCACTGTTATAAACAACAGCTTGACCGGTTATATAAGTGGTGGCAACATCCCATGTGCCTTTCCAAACAAGACCGGGTGCGCCGGTATCGCCTGTGTCGCCCTGAGCACCAGCTGGACCAGCAGCACCGACTGCTCCGTCAGCACCAGCAGGGCCGGTGAGACCAGTAAGACCCTGAATACCCTGAGCACCAGCCGGACCAGCAGCGCCGACTGCTCCGTCAGCACCAGCAGGGCCGGTGAGACCAGTAAGACCCTGAATACCCTGAGCACCAGCCGGACCAGCAGCACCGGTATCGCCCTTCACGCCCTGCGCTGCAAGCATCTGCCAGAATAGAGAAGCTGCTGCGTCAGGAACATTGGCAATATTGGCATCAGCCAGACTTATATAGCTGGCACTGTTATAAACAACAGCTTGACCGGTTATATAAGTGGTGGCAACATCCCATGTGCCTTTCCAAACAAGACCGGGTGCGCCGGTATCGCCTGTGTCGCCCTGAGCACCAGCTGGACCAGCAGCACCGACTGCTCCGTCAGCGCCAGCAGGGCCGGTGAGACCAGTAAGACCCTGAATACCCTGAGCACCAGCCGGACCAGCAGCGCCGACTGCTCCGTCAGCACCAGCAGGGCCGGTGAGACCAGTAAGACCCTGAATACCCTGAGCACCAGCCGGACCAGCAGCACCGGTATCGCCCTTCACGCCCTGCGCTGTAAGCATCTGCCAGAATAGAGAAGCTGCTGCGTCAGGAACATTGGCAATATTGGCATCAGCCAGACTTATATAGCTGGCACTGTTATAAACAACAGCTTGACCGGTTATATAAGTGGCGGCAACATCCCATGTGCCTTTCCAAACAAGACCGGGTGCGCCGGTATCGCCTGTGTCGCCCTGAGCACCAGCTGGACCAGCAGCACCGACTGCTCCGTCAGCGCCAGCAGGGCCGGTGAGACCAGTAAGACCCTGAATACCCTGAGCACCAGCCGGACCAGCAGCGCCGACTGCTCCGTCAGCACCAGCAGGGCCGGTGAGACCAGTAAGACCCTGAATACCCTGAGCACCAGCCGGACCAGCAGCACCGGTATCGCCCTTCACGCCCTGCGCTGCAAGCATCTGCCAGAATAGAGAAGCTGCTGCGTCAGGAACATTGGCAATATTGGCATCAGCCAGACTTATATAGCTGGCACTGTTATAAACAACAGCTTGACCGGTTAAATAAGTGGCGGCAACATCCCATGTGCCTTTCCAAACAAGACCGGGGGCACCGGTATCGCCTGTGTCGCCCTGAGCACCAGCTGGACCAGCAGCACCGACTGCTCCGTCAGCGCCAGCAGGGCCGGTGAGACCAGTAAGACCCTGAATACCCTGAGCACCAGCTGGACCAGCAGCGCCGACTGCTCCGTCAGCACCAGCAGGGCCGGTGAGACCAGTAAGACCCTGAATACCCTGAGCACCAGCCGGACCAGCAGCACCGGTATCGCCCTTCACGCCCTGCGCTCCTCTCTGTGCATACAGGCTGTTAAAGGTGAAGGATCCAGCTACTCCTCTATCGGCATTATCCCAAATACCATCGCCGTTCATATCGAGGTACCACGCCTTGGCTGAATCCCGGTAGACGCCTATCTTAGTAATTCCATCTCCGGTCCAGTCACCGACTACAGGGATGTCTCCGGCCGCACCGAAGGTGCCCTCATAACACCGGTCGGTCGTCGCCGTTGTTCCGCAACCCACCCATACTCCCGTTCCCGGGTAGTCAAGATACCAATTGCCATTGCGAAAAATCCCGATCTTGGTCCTGCCATCTCCATTCCAGTCACCGACTACAGGGATGTCTCCGGCCGCACCGAAGGTGCCCTCATAACACCGGTCGGTCGTCGCCGTTGTTCCGCAACCCACCCATACTCCCGTTCCCGGGTAGTCAAGATACCAGTTGCCATTGGAGAAAATACCGACCTTTATAGTTCCGTCACCGTTCCAGTCGCCGTAAAGCACTTCTCCAACGGGAGCCGGCGCCCCTGGAAACGCGGCATGTCCTATCGAACCGGGATTTGTGGCAGAGTCTGCGCTGCTCGCTGCCATCAGCGTTATACAGACCAGCACTATCATCAAGTTCTTTTTCAAAATGTCTCCTTAATTCTAAGACAATTTATTATTATTAAAATAAACACTACCCGCCTCGCGGCGGATACAATATGACAGTTGTCTTTTTTTTCTCATGACCATTCTCCCTTCATGCTTATCAGGGCACCTAGACCTGCTCTGCTGTCGTGTCCACCCTCCTAAGTGGTATAGATCACCTGACAGTCACAGATCCTTATTTTTACGCAGCACCTACGCAACATTGTTATCGACGCCCATAAACATTACTTTAATCTCGGATAAATGAAATAGATTTTACGCACAAGTCAATGGCAAAGGACATATATAATATAGAAACATGGGTCTTTAGATCTTCGCTTCATGGCGGAGGACCATCCAAGTGTGGCTGTGTAAGTGATAAAACGCGTAGTCGACAACTAAAGAGGTATGTGCATATAACTTGCTCCAGGCTACTCCAACGAACAATAACAGGACAACTCTTACTGCGGAAATGCCCCTTTTGGCTCAGCGATGCAACCTCATGGATCCCTTATATATGCGGCTAATAACGGCGACCATAGTGTTGCTATTATTAACACGTCAGACAATAGCGTCGTCGCAATGATTTCTGTGTTGGACTCATTTTATGACATCTCGCCTCCAATCAGCAAAAACAACAATACTCTCATCGCCAAAACTTTTTTTAGAGGGAAGAAACAAATGTTACAGGGTTTTTCCGAAGGCATTCATTTCCGATTATATTTCGACTGAGTTTAGGTTTCTTGAAAGTGTTGACTTCTTTTATCAACACAAAAAACAATACCTGATGATATAGTGCCAGTCAGGTCAGTAGTACCAATTACACCGATTTCCACTAATTGTGTACCAGACAGAATTAAATAGGGTATATGTTCGCACAGATAAGAGGTCTTACTCTGATTTAATCTTTCGGAATAGCGAATCGTTAGTTGTGAGGTGATCCACTTTGAGGCTTTAACTCTTGATCAATGTGATCGGCTTCACTTTCTTTTTTCTTATATCATCAGCGAGAATAAACTCAACGGTGATCCGGTAAATATCAGCTTTGGGAATGACCCTGACGATTCGGGCGGAAGCGAAAAAGTGAATCCAATGAAAGGGACGCCTCTGCAACTAATTGATTTATATAGGTAGGGAATCATTCGCTGTACTTCCTGATCAGATGGGTGCCGTAGGCGAAAAAGGCTGCGGCATAGAGGACAAGCACAGCCATTGAAATGGCCCCCTCATAATCGAATGATGCCTTCCGTATCAGAATATTCGTATGCGTCAGGGGCACGATATACATTACATATTTGACCGCTACCGGCATGCGATCCACAGGGAAAAAAGTCCCGCTAAAGAAAGCCATTGGCATAATGAAAAAGTTTGTATAGGTCGCCGTGTCTTCATGAGATTTGGAGACCATTCCGGTGATCACTCCAAGATTCGAAAACAGAAAGCAGTTTATGAGGAGTGCCAAGAGGAATGGGGCTGTGATAAATGTCGCAGATGTTGCTACCACCCCCACGGCAATAATCAGAAGAGACGCAAAAAGACCCTTGACCATTCCCGCAAGGACCTCCCCTATCATGATCGATGAAGACCGTATTGGCGCCTGGACAAATACCTGGAAGGTCTTGAAATAAATCCTGTTCAGATTGAGGGCGCTAGAAACCCAGTTGTAGGAGTTGTTCATTGAGCTCATTGCCACGAGGCCCGGGATAAGAAAAAAAAGGTAATCACCTCCGCCGATGTGCACGCTTTTACCGAGGCCAAAACCGAAGACAATGAGATAGATGATAGGGACGACCATAGCTGAAAAGAGATAGCCAAGGCGCAAAAGCTTCCGCTTGAAAAGAAGCATCTCCCTGAGAAAAATCGGATACCATTGCAGTGCAGACCTCATTCTATGCGTTCCCCTGTTAGCTTAATGAAGACATCCTCAAGATTCGACTTTCTCACCGTGACTCCGTCAGCCATGCCCTTTGCGACCTCGTGAGCTTCCTCGCGGGTCTTGCAAATTTGTTGCACCAGCTTACCTTCCTGATCGATCAGCTCGACAATATATTCGCCCACGCAGGCCTTGAGCTGTGCAGGAGTGTCAAGAACAACGAGATGGCCTTTCGCCAGAATGCCAACCCTGTCACACAGCAACTCTGCTTCTTCAATGTAATGTGTTGTGAGCACTACCGTCCGTCCCTCTATTCGCGTCTTCCTTATAACATCCCACATCTGCCTTCTGATCTGGGGATCGAGGCCAATAGACGGCTCATCCAGAAAAAGGACCTTCGGGTCTGGAAGGAGCGCTCGGGCAAGAAGCAGTCTCCGCTGCATGCCTCCGGAAAAGTGGTGAGCCAAAGAATCACGCCGCTCCCCGAGCCCCACGATTCTCAATGCCTTATCAATTTTTGCTTCCTTGTCTTCGACATTGTGAAACATAGAATAAATATACAGGTTTTCGTATGCTGTAAGTTCCCGATCAAGGTTATTTTCTTGCGGCACAACCCCTATCAGCTTCTTGACCTCAATTGGTTGGGATACAACGTCAATACCGTCAATGCGGCACCAGCCACCATCGGGCTTCGTCAGGGTCGTCAGCATTCTGATTATGGTTGTTTTGCCGGCACCATTGGGACCGAGCAGCCCGAAGACCTCGCCATCGGGGATGGCAAACGAAACTCCATCGACTGCCTTTATCAAACCGTATGATTTTGAGAGAGTATTAACTTCTATCACAATTATTTCCTTTTGCCATCAAGCCCGGTGGCCCCTACTATCGCCAAAAGAGCTTTTGCAAATGAAGGCAAGAGCAAAAAAAATGAAATTGACGCTAACTATCGATGCCCCCGTCGGAAGATTGAAAAGCAGGGACAAGAAAATGCCGCTAATGACCGAAGAGAGCGCAACAGTAGCGGCAATCAAGAGTGCGTATTTGAACCCGCGGGCTACCTGAAAAGCGGTGACCGCCGGAAATATCAAAAGGGCGGATGTAAGCATGATGCCGACTACTTTCATGGTAAGGACTACGGTAATCGCTGTAAAGAGCACGATCATGGTATTGATTCTGTTCACATTGATGCCGCTTGCCTTTGCGAACTCTTCGTCAAACGTTATTGAAAATATATCGTGATAATTAAATACAATGACTGACAGCACTATCACCGAAAGACAGATTGATGTATAGACCTCCTGAACGCTGATAGATAATATATTCCCGAACAGGTAACTGAAGAGGTCCACATTAAACCCTCCGGCAAGACTCGCCGCCAGAATACCCCCTGCAATTCCAAGGGCTGACAGTATGCCGATTGCCGCGTCCCCGAAGATCCGCGCCCGTTCCATCAGTTTTAAAATACCAAGCGAACTCGCCATTACAACTGGGAGAGAGATGTAGAGGGGATAAACCCTGAACAACAGGCCGAGGGCTACGCTCCCAAACGTCACATGAGCAAGACCGTCGCCGATGAGGGAAAGCCGACGTAGCACAAGTAGAACGCCGAGAGTGGAGCAGAGTACCGCTATGAACGCTCCTGAAATTATCGCCCTCTGAATGAATCCATAATCAAGATATTCTATAATCGACATCCAATCCCCAAAAGTAACTCATAATCGTGATATTATTCATGCCTGTGACAGATGAGATGCTGCGATGATGCTCCAAAAAATCTTGTCATATCGCCGGACAGGCAAAATTCATCGAAACTGCCATAAAATATTACTCCTCTATCTATATATAAGAGCTTCGAAGCATATTTGCCGATGGTTCCGATATCATGAGTCACCAGCACCACCGTAACTTTATTGTTACGGTTCAGATCGCTTAGGACCTCGAAAAAGTTTTCCCGTGTTTCGGGATCGAGCGCGGTGGTCGGCTCGTCAAGAAACAGGAGTTCCGGCTTGTTGACGAGCGCTCGTGCGATAAAGACCCTTTGTTGCTGGCCTCCCGAGAGGTCTCCTATCATCTTGTGCCCGATATCCGCTATATTCAGTATCTCGAGTGTCCTGTCGATCGTTTTCTCGTCGGCGGCATTGAGCCGCTTGGGGAATTTCTTCCTCGATACTAACCCCAATGCAACAATTTCCTTGACAGTAGAAGGAAAATAGGGATTGAAAAAGCTCATCTTCTGCGGCAGATAGCCTATTGCCTCGCGGCATTTAAATTCAGATGACGGATGTCCCAAAAGCCTCACACGGCCGGAAGTCGGCATCAACAGCCCCAATATCAATTTTATGAGTGTCGATTTACCTGAACCGTTCGGACCGACGAGGCCGATATAATCTCCTTCATCAATATCGCAAGAGATATTGCTCAAGACTTCGATTGAATTGTAACTGTAAGATAATTTTTCGATATTGATCATTTTACCGGCATTGAAGCCCCGTTTCCAGATTTTCCAGGTTCTTTTCCATCAACTCAACAAAAGTGACCCCTCGGACAAATTCCTCCTTGCTGATATTATGCGCTCCGTGAAGAAAGAGAAGCTGTACGCCCGTTTCGCGAGCTAACATTTCGGCCACTCGAGGAGTGAGCAGTTCTTCGTAAAAGAGGTACTTCAAACCCTCCTTCCTGACCATCCTGCTTATTTTTACCAGCTGCCCTGGAGTCGGTTCTGCATCCGGAGAGATGCCATAGGCCGATACATAAGTAAGTCCATATCTGCGGGCAAGATATTCGAAGGCAAAATGTCCGCCGTTGATAAACACTCTTTTTTTGCAACTGCTGAGTCCCTTCCTGAATTTCATATCTAGTCCCTGAAGCACTATTTTGTATTGAGCGGCATTTTTTTGGTAATAATCTTGGTTCGCAGGATCCTTTTGAATAAACCCGTCCCGGACTGTGTCAACCATCATCATCGCATTGCCAAGGTCGAGCCATATGTGAGGGTCCATTCCCACATGTCCTCGCTTCTCTTTGCTGTGGTGTCCTTCTTCGCCATCGTCTCTCTCTTCCGTAAAAAGGACCCCTCTGCTTGAATCGAGGATGAGCATCTTTCCGCTGTCCATCCCTCTAATAATGTCTTCCACCCAAGGTTCCATATATTTATTCGTATAAACGAAAATATCAGCGTGATTGAGATGGAGAATATCAGCGGGATTAGGCTCAAAACTGTGTGGTTCGACACCGGGTGGAAGAAGCAGTTCGACATCCACTTTATCCTTGCCGATATTTCGAACAAAGTCATATAGCGGATACAGACTCACGACGACCTTGAGTTTATGTGCACCTGCTTCAGGAGACTTTGCATCTTTCCCGCAAGATATGCAGGTGACTATCAAGAGAGAAACGAGCAGCGGAATTGCTATTATTTTAATGTTCATTCACAGCCTTCTTTTTTTGAGCAGGGCTCGCAAAGGCCATTAATCTGTAGTATATGGGAGAGAACCTTACCTTTCAGATTTCTTGTAACCTCGTTTTCAATCGCCCCTGTAGCGCAGAAATTCACATCTTCGACCTTCCTGCACGAAACGCAGATGAAATGATGATGGTGCCCGGCATTGCCACAGTAATAATAGAAGAGTTGCCGACTTGGATGAATAATCTTTGTGATAACACCCTTATCCGATAATTCCTCAAGGATACGATAGACCGTCGGGAGGCCAATCCTGTTAAATTTTGTCTTCATCTTCTTCCATATCTCCTCTGGACCGGCATAGGCTTGCTCCCCTGCAAGGATAGTCAGCACAGCCACCCTTCTCGGGGTTGCTTTCAGCTGGAGTTGTTTGAGAAAATCGGTATACTTATTTTCTTTCATACATCACGATTTCATTCATAAATAGAAATGATTTCTATTTATTATGTTAACGAGTTTTTCCTATATTGTCAAACTCAATTTCTAGTGAACGTTACAGATCAGGGTTCTTGCGGCATCGAATCACCAATAAGTAATCAGACGCCTCTTTGGTCGGGACTGTAGATATACTTGTGGAGCTGAAGGTTTATTCTTACGGGCAGTTTATCAGCGATAATCCATTTGGAAAGCTCCAGTGGTTCGAGCTTTCCGTAGACCGGCGAAAAAAGAACTGTGCATTTTTCGGACAAACTAAATTGTCTAACCATCGCACGAGCCCAATCATAATCCACCTTGTCAGTGATCACGAATTTCAGTTCATCACTTTTCTTTAGAAGAGCTATATTCTCAATGCGCACACTACCAGACATGCCACTTCCCGGGGTTTTTACATCCATGATGATGATCGCTCTCCGGTCAATATCTCCGATATTCGCACTGCCATTTGTTTCGATCATAACCTTGAACTTCATATTGAGAAGCAATGAGATGAGAGCGCCAGTATCTCTTTGCAGCAAAGGTTCACCTCCGGTAATCTCGACGAGGTTAAAACCGAAACAGCGCACAGCATCGATTATCTCTTGCACAGTCATTTCAGATCCTTGATCATAGGCATATGTAGTATCACAGTATTTACACCTGAGGTTGCAACCCGTCATTCTGACAAATATGCAAGGGAGACCCGCATATGTTGACTCTCCCTGAATACTCGCAAAGATTTCACAGACTTTCATATACCCAGTTTATCAGGTCAGACGACAGGTGGTCAAAAGGTCCTGACTGCTGCACTATGGATTAGCCCAATAGAAACATCATGATATGCTATAATTTGTTCTATGGATATACATCAACTCAGAATCTTTGTGTCCGTTTTCCGGAATAGAAGCTTTTCACGGGCTTCTGAAGAACTCTATCTTACACAGCCCACCATCAGCGACCATATCAAGACACTCGAGGATGAATTCGGATGTCGGTTATTCGATCGTTTGGGACGGTCCATCCTCCCGACAAAGGAAGCTGAAGCGTTATTTGGACATGCTATCGAGATCATCGAAAAGGCTGATGCTGTGAAAGAGGTAATCAGCCAGTTCAAGAAAGAGCCTGCAGGAGAACTCGTCATCGGGGCAAGCACTATTCCCGGTACTTATCTGTTACCGCCAGTCATGGCTACATTCAGAAAAAAATATCCCTCCATTTCATTTCAGATAATAATTGCCGATTCGAAAGAGATTGTCCGAAAGGTCCTGGCGCATGAAATACTCATCGGCATTGTGGGTGCAAAACTTATTAATTCCCAGATAACATATACTCCTCTCATCGAGGATGAACTGATCATCGTTACAGCGCCTCACTCCGCTAAAAAAGAGACTATCAAATTTCAGGAAATCGTTTCACTCCCCATGGTCCTGCGCGAAGAAGGGTCGGGGACAAGAAAAGAGATCGAGAGAATTTTCAGCAGCAAAGGTCTGAACATCGACACTATGAATATTGTAGGATTATTCGGCTCAACCGATTCAATAAAGCAGGCAGTCAAAGCGGGAATGGGAATTTCGATTCTTTCGCGCCTTTCGGTCAGGGATGAGCTGAAATATAAAATACTGAAGGAAATCGAACTTGCAGATGTGCAGATGAAAAGGAATTTCTATGTCATAACCCATAAGAAACGGTCACTGCCCGCTGCGTATACGCTCTTTTTCGAGCATGTCCTGACCGAATCCAAACAGATATCAATGTAATCCATATGTCAGTTCAATGAGCCTCAAACTCACAAAAAGTGTCGCTTAGCGCCTGATTGCCAATAAACCGCAAAGAAGTATATAACGTTCCACACAAAAAAAAGGCATTGTATTTTACTGCCGATTTGCGAAATGCAGCCGCAGTCTATCTTTATCCGGGCGGAATCAAAGCTCGCAAAGAAGCGGACTATCCGGCAGAGAACATAAAATAGCTCGAGGCAGAAGCAAGGAGGGCCTTTTTCAACCTCTCCATTGCCGCATCGTTAAATATGCAATACCCTCTGACTTCCCCTTGACATGCTCTTTTTCTTCTCTGGATAGCGGACGGGGGCTGATGCTCTGATGACGTCAAGAAAGGCGCATTTTTCTGTGTGGTCCATCCCGGCCATTTCAGAGCATAGCCTGAATCCCTCACCGCCGAAAAATAGCACATCCTCCTCCTGCCGGTCTTCCTTCAGAAAATCCTCTGCTGCCTGGAGTATGATCGCCTCTGCGAGTGCCTTTACACCCATAATAGACCTCCTTGACTCGAAATTACACTCTCAATATAGCGGTTGACATCATAAAATTGGTATCAGCCAAGCACTGATTTTAACGTAAGATTTGGGCTGGACGGCTGTAGGTATTATTCTGACACGGGCATTAGAGCTGGCCAAGCCCCGCAAGACGCTCTTCAAATTCCTTTGTCCGGCCCGAATATCTTTCTGTCAGAACCTCAAGCTCGCCAAAGAGACGCTCGATTTCCTCTTTAGCATCGTGGATGGCTCTTGACAGCCTCTGGATCGATTGCCAATCGCCCTTTTCAGAGGCCTTGATAAGTTCCTCCGTATCGCGTTCGATGCTTTTTTCATGGGTTATGATGGACTCTTCAGCTTCTTGTATCCGGGTCTGGAGTGTCCCGAGGGCCTTCGAGCGTTCATTGACAAGTTCAGCCCTCAAACGTCTAGCCTCTCTTCGGTCCAACCCTTTGCCTCGTTCATTGCCACCTTCGGACGGCACGGCTTCAGCTACTTCGCTCTTCCAGCCTACTCTGCTGAGAAAATCTTCATATGTCCCTTCAAAAACCGTCACCTTGTCATCATCAAAGATTATTAGCCGGCTCACAAGGCTGTTGAGAATCATCTCGCTGTGAGTGACGATGATCACCGCTCCTTCATATGCATCCAGAGCTTCGACCAAAGAATCGACCGATTCCATATCGAGATGGTTCGTAGGCTCGTCCAGAAGCAGGAGGTTAGATGGGCTTACAAGGATTTTAGCGAGCATGACACGGCTCTTTTCACCTCCGGAGAGCACATTGATCTTTTTCAACGCATCGTCTCCCTCGAAAAGCATGATGCCGCAAATCGTACGGGCGGCCCGCCGGTTATAGTCAGGATGGACGTCGAGTATCTCTTGTTCGACCGTTTTGCCGGGATCGAGCCGGTCGATATTGGTCTGTCCAAAATAGCCTGTTCGTGTTTTCTGATTGTGGACAATCTCTCCTTCATCAGGCATCAGTTCACCGGCAAGCAGATTTAAGAGGGTCGTTTTCCCCTTGCCGTTCTTTCCGATAATGGCTATCCGATCATTACGGCCAACAGAAATACTGAAACCATTGATCAGAGGGTTCTCTTCCCTTGAATATGAAAAGGAGAGTTCATGGCATGTCATCAGCCACCTGCCCTCAAAAGGCTCATAAGGGAAAGCAAAATCGAGTGTCTTCGCCTCTTCGAGTTGTTGCATCCTATCTTTTTTCCCCAGAGCCTTGATCTTAGACTGGACTGCTCTGGCCTTGGTCGCCTGAGCCCTGAATCGGCTGATAAATTTCTCTATCTCGGCACGCTTTTTTTCGTCGTTCATCCGGGTCCTCTCGTACATCTCTTCTTCCATCAGAAGTTGGCTGTAAAGCTTCTCAGTCGTTCCGGGGATTTTCCGTATCTTGCACCGATGGATTCCCATGGTATGGGTCGTAACGCTATCCATGAAGTCACGATCATGAGTGATAATTATCATTTCGTGCTTCCAGTTCCGTAGGAACTCCTTCAGCCAGCGGATCGAGAGGATATCGAGGTAGTTGGTCGGTTCGTCAAGCATTAACAGGTCGGGTTCGCCGAGCAGCACCTTTGCGAGGCTTAACCGGACCTGGAATCCTCCGGAAAGCTCCTGAGGGCTTCGGTCGAAATCTTCGGTGGTGAACCCGAGGCCAAGAAGGACTGTCTTGACCCGATACAATTCATCCTTTCCATCTTCATCAGCCCTCAGGCTAAGGCTTCCTTCCTTTAAAATCGTATCGGCAGCAAAAGAGAGATGCTGAGATAAGTATCCGAGGACATAATTATTGGGTATGCTGATGGCGCCTGCATCGGGGTGCTCCTCTCCAATGATCATCTTAAAGAGAGTCGTCTTGCCATACCCATTCCTACCAACGAGTCCGACGCGTTCGCCCGGATTGATGGTAAAACCAACTTCGTCAAAAATAACCTGTTTGCCGTATGACTTCGATATGTTGTTTGCCTGTATCATCCCTGGCTATCGTCTCTTTAAACTGTTGAGCAATCTGTCCTGTCCTTTTCGAGTCCATACAGGTAGCAATCGAGGTCCTTGTATGCCTGTTTTGTTACCCCATCTTTTTTAATCTTTGCCCTCTTGTATTTCACCACTGCCAGCCTCGGTTTAAGCCTAGAATATTCGTTTCTTATAAGGTCTGCCCGAACAACCCCTCCTTCGATCTTCTTCTCGACAATGGCAACTCTTTCATCCACAGAAAGATCGGATTGGGCGTATAGGAGTGATACCGCCAGTGCAAGGATTATACAGAGACAGAACGTCGCTGAAAACAGCAGAGAAGATCTCATTTTAATCTCCCGTTCAAAGCGGTTCGAATCTGCGCCAAGACTTTATCCAGCTCATCAATATGGTATGCTTGCATCTGCCCTATTCCCCATATCGGTCCGGGCCAAGCGCGGTCCGTCACAAATCTTCCGATGACATGCACATGTAATTGCTGGACAACGTTTCCGAGAGCGCCCACATTGATCTTGTCAGGGTAATACAAATGGCGAATTACTTGTGACACACAGGCTATCTCTTCGATGAGTAAAATTCGATCATCAGCCGACAACTCATCGATTTCTTTAATCCCGTCCCTTTCGGGAACAAGTATAACCCATGGCAGTGAACGTTCATTTATCAGCAAAAGCAGCGACAATTCCAGCCTGCCTATTTCAACCGTATCATTTTTTAATCTGTCGTTAAGTTGAAACATTGCAGATTATCTCGGTATGAGTGAAATTGCTTGAGGTGCACAGGCACGTCGACACAATCCGCAGCCATAACATTTCTCTGCATCGATAACAGCGATACCCTTGCCTGCTTCCATTTCGCTGCCGATCGCCTCGAACTGACAGCGCTCGAAGCAGAGACCACACCCCTCACACAATTCCCTATCAACAACCGCTTGATGTTCGGCCCTCGCTATCGTGTGAGCCCCTATGCCTGAAAGAGTTCGCAGCGCAATGCAATCATGTGCCGTGCAATTGCATACCGCACCAATAAATGGCGTAATCATGGTCCAAATAGAATGTATGGCGCCGTGCTCTTCCATTGCCTCCATCTGCTTAATAGCCTCATCCGACCGAACAGATTCCAGGCCTTCATCCGATGTCTTGCCGAAATAGCTCATATCGAATCCCTTGTACCATGCAGCTGGGCTGTAGCTTACTGCATAGCAGCACCTCTCTTCTTTCCGTGTCATTGTCCAGCGGCAAGCGCAGGGCATCCTGACAACGCTCTCAGCCTTGAGCACTACCTCGCGTATCTCTTCGATCGGAAGGACTTGACCAAAATGCTCGGCCTTGGCTTTTTCTTCAAGCGCCCTGATTACGGTTGCGGGAAGGCGTCCCTTCTTCATGAAGAGGGTTTCGAGTCTTCCGAGGGTCTTAAACCCATCCTCTATGGTCGACCTGAGAAATTCTTCGATGTATTTCCGGCGCTTTATATCCGCCAGCAGATCAGTGGCGTAATTGGCGGCATTTTTATACCAGACCTTGCCATCTCCATGTTTCGTACAGAATTCACACATGCTTTATTTTATTGTGCGCAGAAAGAAAGGGTCAACCTATCTCAACTAGGAAAGCCAAGATCCGAATTTTAATTGCGTATTAATAATCGCTTCCGAATATGCAACGGCCTCTGGTATTATTACTGCAGACTATAAATTTCGGAGGATGCCATGGCCGACTTAAAAAAGATGTACAAGACTATTATGGATGATGACTTCCCCGCACAGATCACAATCAGCTTCGGTGGGCAGGTCCTCTCCTATCGCAAGCGCACCTGGAAGATAGCCGACGACAAAACGGGCGACCTCATCGAAAAAGGTCTTCGTTACGGCGAGAACCCCGATCAGCAGGCCGCTCTGTACGAGCTGATCAGCGGAAATCTTGTACTCGGCAACTGCAAGTATATTGACGTCGGCAACGGGCTTGTCAGCCGCATTAACGAAGAGGACATGCTTCAGGCAGGCAAACACCCTGGCAAAACAAACCTGACGGACCTCGACAATGCGCTGAACATTCTCAAGTTCCTTGCTGAACGGCCGGCAGCAGCAATTATGAAGCACAATAACCCTTGCGGCGTCGCGTGCGGGAAGAATGTTGCCGACGCTTATAACAAAGCGAATATGGCTGATCGTATTGCTGCCTTCGGCGGATGCCTGGTCGTGAACCGACCTATGGATAAGACCACCGCTGAGATGGTGGAGAACAACTATCTGGAAGTTGTCGGGGCACCCGATTATGAGGATGGTGTCTTTGATATCCTTGCGAAGCGTAAGAACCTCCGTATTGTAAGGATAGATGGTATCAAGAAACTCGAAAAGCATCGCACGCTCAGATTCGTGGACTTCAAGTCGTTGATCGACGGGGGTATCATCGTACAGCAGTCGCCCGTGAATCGCATCGGAACGAGGGATGATTTCCTTCCCGCAAAAACTGTTTGCAAAGGGAAAGAATACTCTATCGAGCGCCAGCCCACATCCGAGGAGTATGACGATATGCTTTTTGGTTGGAATGTCGAGCAGGGGATTACATCAAACTCGGTGATTTATGTCAAGGATGGCGTAACCGCGGGTATCGGCACCGGCGAGCAGGACCGTGTAGGCGTAGCCGAGATTGCTGTATTCAAGGCCTATACAAAATATGCCGATGCCCTCTGTTTTAAAAAGTATGGGGTGCCCTACAAATCATTCGAACTCGAAGCTGCACAGGGTAAGCGCAACAGTGCGGCCTTGCGGGAGATCGACGCGGAGACGAAACAGAATAAAGGCGGCCTCATAGGCTCTACGATGGTGTCGGACGCCTTTTTCCCCTTCCGCGACGGCGTCGATGTAGGTATCAAGGAGGGTATCAGAGCCATTGTGCAGCCCGGCGGCTCGGAGCGGGACTGCGAATCCATCGAGGCATGCAACGAAGCGAATCCTAAAGTTACGATGGTATTCACCGGCCAACGGGCTTTCAGGCACTAACCGGATCCATTTGCATCTATTCCATATCCAGAGAGGGGCGCAGCAATAGCTGCGTCTCGCAAGTCGATCAAGAAGACGCTAAGCTTTCAGACTGTTCAACATGTATTCCATAACAATTTGTTGTATAACATATTGATGCGTCAACGAGAGAAGCCTTGACATCCTCCCCGGCACAAATGCCAGGGATTCTCGACTCAAGCCGCAAGTCGGGACCTTAGTTTCTGCTTCATTGAGCACTCAAATCTTTCGATCTTCAAATTTTTTATCATGCATCTACGACTTGCAGATTACTCTTTAAGATACCCCATGAGACAGTTTCTCGCCTTTGCCGACAAGCCATAGCTTTCGATTTCATCCTTATGCACAGAGAGCCTTCCATAGCCTCCTAGAATCCCATTTACCCGGGCAGCGGCTGTCGAATTCATAATATGTCTGAAGTCCGGGTATATCCGTTTGAATTCGGTCAAGATGTCATAATCCCGCTGAAGGGCATGCTTCTGGTGATAATCCTCGGCGATAGAAAAGGTATCAGCCGGAAGAACAAGCGTTCTGATTTCGCGTTTCAGCGCAGCTGCCTCGCGCTCCATGGTCTCGGAGATTCGCTGTCTTTGCGCTACATCGTGAAAAAAAACGGCCGTCATATACTGGCGCGACCAGGACCTCTCTGTAGGAAAGTGGCTTGCCCAGAACAGGTCAAGCAGCTCCGCAAACGTTATGATCGAAGGATCATAATCGAGTTGCAGAGCTTCTGAATGATCACCGAGACTATGGTAAGTTGGTTTCTTTTTCGTGCCGCCTGCATACCCCACCCTTGTACGAATAACTCCATGGATACTCCCGAACTGGGAGTCAGGTCCCCAGAATCAACCCAAGGCAAAGGTGGCCGTCTCAATGAGCTTTGGAGCCCCGGCATCTATAGCAGGAATGCTTCTATTTTGTCTGCTCAAATTGTCAATTATAAGCATATAGTACCTCCTTACTTACTTACTTATAGATTAGCAAAGGAACTATGAAGAACTAATGAAGGAGCGACCTATGGAGTGTAATACTTCCTTTTCTGAGGAAGGTATTCCTGCTCGACGTGTCCGCCAAATGCATGCGGATATTTATAGCCTTCTCCGTGCCCTAATTGTTTGGCGCCGGAGTAGCTGCTGGACTTGAGATGATCGGGGACTTCCATAGTCTCTTCAGACTTTATGTCCTCAAGGGCAGCATCAATAGCCTTGTATGAAGCGTTGCTCTTGGGGGCCACTGCTATGTACGTTGTCGCCTGAGCAAGAGGAATCCGGGCTTCCGGCATACCAATGAACTCGACAGCACGCAAGGCAGAGGTTGCAACAACAAGGGCCATCGGGTCGGCGTTTCCAACATCCTCTGATGCGCAGATCACAATCCTCCGCGCGATAAACCGAGGGTCTTCGCCCGCATAAATCATCTTTGCAAGATAATACACGGCCGCATCAGGGTCCGATCCCCTCATGCTTTTTATGAAAGCCGAGATCGTGTCGTAATGCTGGTCACCCTTTTTATCGTAAACGATAACTTTCTTCTGAATCGAATCCTCAGCAACACCAATAGTTATCCTTATTACGCCACCGGCATCAGGTTGAGTCGTAAGCGCAGCTATCTCGAGAGCTGAAAGAGCCTTTCGGCCATCTCCGTCGGACATCTTCGCAATATGCATAAGCGCGTCATCTTCGGCAACTATGTTCATTTTGCCCAGACCCCGCTCCCGGTCATTCAAGGCGTTGCTAAGTATTTTCATAATATCACTGGATGTCAGATGCTTTAGCTCGAAAACCTGGCTCCGCGAGAGCAGCGCCGAATTTACGTAGAAAAAGGGATTCTCCACGGTTGCCGCGACAAGAATAATATTGCCCTCTTCAACATCGGGCAAGAGCGCATCCTGTTGAAGCTTATTGAATCGGTGAATCTCATCGAGAAATAGAATCGTGCGTATACCTTTAGCTTTGCGGTTTCTGGAGGAGTGTATTACCTTACGCAAATCATCGAGTCCGGCAGTCGCGGCATTGAGCCATTCGAAGCGCGATTGTGTCCTGGCCGCAATCACCTTAGCAAGGGCCGTCTTGCCGGTCCCCGGAGGCCCGTAGAGAATCAGCGACGTTATTCTATCTGCCTTGATAGCCCTTCTCAGGAGCTTGTCTTTGCCTATTATATGTTCCTGTCCCACATATTCATCGAGCGTACGCGGGCTCATGCGAAAAGCAAGAGGCTCCGCATGGCCACCTCCACTCTGTTCATGGCCGGGATCAGGTTCCGCGTTGAACAGATCCATAATCAGAGTTTTCCAAGCATTTTGATAAAGACCCTGAGGATCTCAGGATCATAATTGCCGGTCTCTTTGGCAATAGTCGCAAGTGCGTAAAAAGGTGTGAGTGCCTGCCGGTATGGCCGCGTAGTTGTCATGGCATCGTAGCAGTCCGCGATAGCGGTTATCCTGCCGAAGAGCATGATCTCCTTTTCAGCAAGACGCGCGGGGTACCCCCTCCCGCTTATTTTTTCATGATGCTGAATAACGGCCGGAAGTGATTCATGAGGCAATCGGCTGTTCTCCTTCAGAAGCTTCTCGCCTTCATACACATGGCTCTGAATGATGAAGAATTCCCTGTCATCAAGCTTTCCCTGTTTGTTAAGAATTTCCGAAGGGATGGCGCTTTTCCCTATATCGTGGAGCATTGCTCCCATGCCAAGTTTTTCGATGTCATCTTTCTCAAGATTAATCGCTACGCCAAGGCCTACCGATAAAACACCCACATTTACCGAATGAGTGTACGTGTAATAATCAAACCCCCTGAGCGACAGAAGATCGTGAATAGTGTCCTTGTTCGCTATGATACTATCGATCATAGTATTGACGACACCCTGTACTTCCTGGATTTTCTCACCGCTCCTCGGGTTTTCGAACAAGTCTTTCACAATAATCTTTGAATTCTCTTTGACAACAAGCGCCTTCATACGTTCAATGTCTTTGCCGCTTAGGTTGGGTGACCGAAGGACAGAATTGAGATATTCATTGTAGAGGGGGATATCTGCTTGAGAGATTAGCACATCGCCGGGAAGGGACAACACCTTCTCATCAATCTTCCCCGGGAGGCCGGAAGTAGCATGTAGTACAAGAGAATAGTCATAATTCTTCATCGCATAAATACAGAACGGAACATCTGTCCCCAGGACAAGCATGTGTTTATCGATCTGGTAATATTTATCCTTGCGGAAGGTGTAATCTTTGAAAGCCTTTGGGCTATCGAGTACGGATGTGCCGTCATCAATGTTTTTTGACACATATGCGTCAAAGAGTTCCTTGTCTTCGTCCGAAATGTAAAGCTCCTTAAATCCCCGATCTATCAGAAACTCCTGGGTTATCTTGGTATAATCGGTGTTGCTATCAAAAAGAATCCGGAATATCCCCCCTTCCTTCATATATAAATTACAGGGTAGCTTTGTTCCGACAATAAGTCTGTTGGAAGCGATAGGAAGGTATCCTTTACTTTCGATAGTTCTGAATTTTGTACTCATGTTCTCACAGTTTTATGTTACACCACCAGAATATTACATCAGCTGAAATCTACGGCATTGCATTTTTCGTTCTGACCTAATAGATTAATTATGATGAGAATGTCAGCGAATTTGCAACATTTTTCCGCTCCACCGGCCCGGCCATGATCTGGATACTCCTCGCTATCTTTCTGTGGAGCTTCATCGGGATCATCATAAGGTTTTCCGGTATGCCCGTATCGACACTCATTTTTTTTTCCTGCTTAATCTCCTCGGCTCTTATCGGCCTCTCTTTTTTCAAGCGGCAACGGAGGGCCTCGTTGCACAGTATTCGTCCATTGTCGAGCCTTCTCGTGCTAGGACCGGTGAGTCTAATCAATACCTTTTGCTTCTATTTTGCATACCAAAATACCTCTGTCGCGAATGCCGTGCTGACTCACTATACTGCACCGATATTTGTCGCCCTGCTTGCCCCACTTTTCTTGAAGGAGAAGATATCATTTGGAGCCGCCGTTTCTGTTATTACAGCAACTGCCGGCCTCTGGATCATGCTGGGAGTCTCGGCTGATCAGATTGGTAGTCTCTTCTTCGCGGGAGATAAGAACATCGCCGGCATCATGGCTGGGCTCTTATCAGGTCTCGCCTATGGCGTCCTGATAATCATACTCAGAATCCTCTCCCCTTCCTTTGACCCCGTGGTCATGACCTTTTTCCAGAACATGATCATAGTTCTCATCCTTCTGCCCTTCATAGAAATACCACATAATTTTCTTTCTGCATGGTGGGCTTTTGTGGTGATGGGCATCATCCATTCAATAATCGCACCAGTTCTCTATTTCAGGGGCATGAAGGATGTGACGGCCTATACCGCTTCAATCCTTGGCTATCTAGAACCGATCTGCGTGATAATCCTCGGTATGATGTTCCTCCACGAAGCGGTCGGTATCGCAACCCTCGTCGGAGGGTTGATGATACTTCTGTCGGGGTATCTTACTTTTAAGCTGTAAACATACACGAGTAATAGTCGACACTTATTTATCGATAATAATCATGCTGATATCTTGATAATTACCCATACAACGCTTATAATGAGTAATGCTTTTTCATGCCAGTTCATTAATGACTCCTCAAGGGCCTATCCAATCAGAGCACCTTATTGAAGGATCAAGAGAATAATGGATATTATTGCCTTATTAGGCCTGATCATCGGTTTGGGAGCAATCGTCGTCGGCAATCTTGTTGAGGGCGGCACGACGGCCCATCTCATCCAGGTCGCAGCTGCCATGATTGTCTTTGGAGGAACCGCGGGCGCAACCATGCTGAGCTATCCGCTCAGGGACCTCAGGACTGCCGTAATATCTCTTGGCACAGTCTTTTCACGGGAGGAACGCAATCCACTTCTGATCATTGAAGACTCTGTTAACATCCTCGTTCAGGCCAGGCGCATGGGCCTGATTGCACTGCAGCCACAGATAATGCAGATCGAAAACGCTTTTTTGAGAAAAGGTCTCAATCTCGTAGTTGACGGCATGCCCCCAAAAATGATCAGAGACATCCTCGATCAGGAGATAGCCACCTATGAAACAAAGATGAGGAGAGCCGCTAAAGTATTTGAATCCGCGGGGGGATATGCACCCACTATTGGTATACTCGGCGCGGTACTGGGGCTTATCCAGGTGATGAGCAACGTCGCCGAGCCGTCAAAGATCGGCTCCGGCATTTCCGTTGCGTTTGTCGCTACAATATACGGGGTCGGCTCGGCGAACCTCGTTCTGCTTCCCATCTCGAAAAGAATCATCAGCCGCATGAATGAAGATATCTACATGATGGATCTTATCGTTGAAGGAGTCCTCGGCGTCGAAAGCGGCATTAACCCTTTTTTCCTCAGGGCGAAGCTTAATGCCTTCCTTGAAGAACGAGAGAGAGGCGAATCAGGAGTTGGCCTGTAATTGAATACAACCTCGTGAGGAATCTATGAAAAGACGGAAGAGACGGCAAGAAGATCACGAACAGCTCGATCGGTGGCTCATATCTTACGCCGATTTTTTGACTCTGATGTTCACTTTTTTTGCAGCTCTCTACGCGCTTTCAACGGTGGACAAGGAAAAGATCGGGCAATTCTCGACCTCTCTGCGCCAAGCATTTAATGTCATCGAGCGTCCTATTTCGGGCGTGGGAGAGAGCAAAAAGCCGCTTATGGCTGAAATCAGCAAGACTGTTGCAAGTATCGAGGGCATCAATGTAAAAAGTGATCCGAGGGGAATAGTTGTCACTTTGTCAAACGACACGGCCTTTATGTCCGGCTCCGCTGATATCAAGGATAAAATGGCTTCTGCCCTTGCTAATCTCGCCGAAATCCTTAAGAAAAACCCGGGCAGGATCGTGATCGAGGGTCACACCGACAACGTGCCGATTTCGGGCGGCAAATATGCATCAAACTGGGAGCTTTCGACAGCCCGGGCTGCCAGTGTGCTCAATCTTTTCCTGCAGCACGAGCTTGATCCCAACAGGTTTATCATAGCAGGATATGGTGAATACAAACCGCTCGCTTCGAGCGCTACAGATGAAGGACGGGCAAAAAACAGGCGGGTAGAGATTGTCCTGGCACCCGTTTCAATAAGATAACGGGATCTTCTCTATACTATAACCAAAATAATTCCAGGTGTTATAATTAACAAAGAAAGGGGAAATATGGCAGATTCCAGCGAAAAAAATTTAAGAGAGTTTTCCAGAGTCGATGCGGTAATTCCGCTCGAAGTTCGACTCATCTCTACCGAAGAGCGTCAGAATATAAGGTCTTTTATCGCCGGAGAAGCAAGCCTGCCGGAATACCAGATACCTCCAGAAGTAGAGGATATTTTACTGGCGGAATGGCTCAAGATGATAAATGCCAAGCTTGACGCCATCATCAGCGCCCTTGCCGATCAAAATGAAAAGGTTCCGATCATCTCCCAGAGAAAGGTCAACATCAGTGGAGGAGGCTTGTGTTTTGATTCGGCCGAAAAATATCAAAGTGGCAACATCCTTGAGATGAAAATAATGCTCCCCATAACCCCGGTCTATACCTTATATATTTACGGCGAGGTAGTCGATGCTCGGGCCACGAATGGTCTGTATCATACTGCAGTCAAGTTCGTCACCATTGATGACGAAATTAGGGATCATATCGTCAAATTTGTCTTCAAAACCCAGCGGGACATCCTGCGAAAAAAACGGGGCTAAGACAGGGCCGACATGTTTATCATCATTGGTTCAATAATCGTTCTAGCAAGTGTTATCGGCGGCTATCTGATGGAACACGGCAACCTCTCGGTCCTCTTCCAGCCAGCTGAACTGGTCATCATCGGGGGGGCATCCATCGGTGCTTTGGTTATTGCCTCCCCTCTTAAAGTCATAATTAATATCATAAAAAGCATTGTCAAGGCGCTAACAGGTAAAAGCTATTCAAAGGCTGATTACATGGATTCTCTCTTGATGTTGAGCGAAATATTCTCAAAAATCCGCAAGGAAGGTCTCGTCTCCATCGAAGCCGATGTCGACAGCCCCGAAGAGAGTAAGATATTCAGCAACCATCCCAATTTCCTGAAAAACCATCATGCAGTAAATCTAGTAACTGATACTCTGCGGACTGTTATGACCACAAGCATATCTTCCTATGAGCTCGAATCCATACTCGACAATGAACTGGATGCTCACCACGAAGAGGGAGTTGCACCGGCTAAAAGCCTTAACAATGTTGCAGATGCCCTCCCGGGACTCGGTATCGTTGCAGCGGTCCTTGGTGTCGTCCTCACTATGGGCAAAATGAAGGAACCGCCGGAAGTCTTGGGCCACAGCATCGGTGCGGCCCTCGTAGGAACGTTTCTGGGCGTTTTGCTCTGTTACGGCTTCGTGGGTCCCCTTGCCAGAAACCTTGAGCAGGTAATCAGTGAAGATAAAGACTACCTTAATGTCCTTAAAGTGGGCCTCGTGTCATTCATTGGCGGCGCTGCGCCGCAGATCGCAGTCGAGTTTGCAAGACGGGCCATCCCAGGACATGAAAAACCGTCATTCATCGAAGTAGAAGACGCCCTCCGGGCTATGAAGAAATAATGGCTGATAAGTCAAAAACCATCGTAGTTAAGAAAGTCAAGAAGGGCCACGCTGAATCCCACGGCGGGAGCTGGAAGGTCGCCTACGCCGATTTTGTGACTGCGATGATGGCATTTTTCCTGCTCCTCTGGCTAATCTCAATGGTCACTCCGGAAAAAAAAGCCGTCCTGGCAGATTATTTCAGAAATTTTAACGTTTTTCAGCAGTCGGGACGTTCCTTTATGGAACAGTCCGCCAGCATTCAAAAAGAGATTAAGACGAGCGCCCAGGACATCGTTACCGGAGAGATGACCGCTGAGGACCTCAAAGAAAAACTCAAGGTCGCTATCGACGAGAAATTGAATAAACTTAAGGACCAGGTACTTCTTGATGTTGTTGAAGGAGGTGTGAGAATACAAATCGTCGACCTTGAGAAACGCCCCATGTTCCTTTCCGGCAGCTCTACACCTAATGATAAATGCAAAGAGATTCTCAGCGTGGTCGCTGGAAATATAAAAGATACGAACAACAGGATTGCCGTCGAAGGGCATACCGATTCAGCCCCTTTTAAAGGAAGCGGCATGACCAACTGGGAACTCTCGACGGGCAGGGCTTCTGCTGCTCGGAAAGAACTTGAAAACGATGGAATAAATTCCGATAGGATCGCAAGAGTGGTCGGCTATGCGGATACCGAACTCCTTGTCAAGGATGATCCCAGGGATGCCAGAAATAGGAGAATAAGCATAATACTGCTTTCGAGCCACAAACCTGCACTCCAACAGGCTTCTACCGCTCCGTCACAGACATCTGAACCTGCCAAAGTGGAGCAGCCGCAACCCCTGCCGATCATTCCACCCTCGGTTACGCCGGCACCACCTCCCAGAACCACTATCGAAAAAAACGAAGAGCGCAATGCTAAAACCCGTGAGAGCCGTTCAATCAGTGATAAAGAAAAAAGAAAGATTGTCGATCCGGGCATCAGGCCCGAAAAGCCTATCGATGTAAGACCTTCGATCTTCCCCGGTCTCGACCAATAGGAATATCCTGATATTCTCAAACCTCAGGTCAAGCACCCTGCTCCCATCGTTTTGCACTGCTCCTTCGCCATAGGTTAATCCTATTAGCCCGAAGGTGGCCGGTCGGTCGAAGACAAGTAAAAAACATAGATACCTCGCAATGGGATACAACTATAAGTATCAATGTTTTTACCACATCTTAATTCAGCTTATCCAGTTATAAATTATTTCAATTGCTGCGAACCTCGGATTTCCTTGACAATCCCCACTTAAAATAATCATTATAGGCCTCACGAATTTGGATGACCCAGTAAATTTTTATTAAAGGAAATTGAATGATGGTTATGCCCGGATCGTACATACCGACAGAATATCTTCCTGTACTGCTCATCATGCTTTTCTCTATTATTTTCTCCGGCGGAGTTATCCTTGTCGGAAGTATCATGCGCCTCAGGCGACCTTACAAGGAAAAACTTCAGATCTACGAATCAGGCAACCCACCTGTTGGGGAACCCAGGGAACGTTTCAGCATAAAATTCTATATTATCGCAATGCTCTTTGTAGTATTCGACGTTGAAGCTGTGTTTCTTTATCCATGGGCCTTGGTGTTCGACAAAATCGGTCTTTATGCATTGATCGAAATGATGCTTTTCATGGTTATCCTTCTGGTAGGATACGTCTATGCGTGGAAGAAGGAGGCATTCCAATGGTAATTAAGAGGTATTGCAATGATCATTGACGGCACTACTACCCTTATTGAAGTAGAGGAAGGGATTAAGGTAATCCCCGGCGCCAATACCATTATTGCCTCCGTGGATAAACTCGTGAACTGGGGACGCAAATCGTCTATATGGCCTATGACCTTCGGCCTTGCTTGCTGCGCTATCGAGATGATGGCAACCGGGGCTTCACATTATGATCTTGACCGTTTCGGAGTTGTTTTCAGAGGCTCGCCGAGACAGTCCGATGCCATAATTATAGCCGGTACATTGACAAAAAAGATGGCCCCTGTAGTCAGAATGGTTTATGATCAGATGCCCGAGCCGCGATATGTGATCGCGATGGGAAGCTGTGCATGCAGTGGTGGGATTTACAATACTTATAGTACAGTCCAGGGAGTTGATACTATATTGCCGGTAGACGTCTTTATTCCCGGATGCCCGCCGAGACCTGAAGCCCTTATCGACGGCCTTATCAAGCTGCAGGAATTGATAAGCAAAGAACATTTCAAATGGAGCAGGTGGAGATAACATGTCACCTCAGGAAATAGCTGAAATCGTAAAGTCACAATTTCACTCGGAAGTTATAGAGATTTTAGCCTTCCGTGATCAGTTTTCTGTTTTAGTCAAAAAAGAACGTATCTTTGAGATAATGTCCTATCTGCATGATTCCCCAGATCTTTCCTTCGACTATCTTGCAGATCTCTGCGGAGTCGATTACCTCGGCAGAAAAGATCATCGATTCGAAGTGGTATACAATCTTTTTTCAATCAAACACAACCATCAAATTAGGATAAAAGCTTTCGTTACTGAGAGTGATTGCTCGATCGACAGTGTAGTCGGGATATGGGCTGGCGCCAACTGGCATGAGCGGGAGTGCTACGATATGTTCGGAATCACCTTTAAGAATCATCCCGATCTGCGAAGAGTTCTCATGCCCGATGATTGGGAGGGCTATCCGTTACGGAAGGATTACCCCATAAAGAGCGACCTCGGTGAAAAAGAGTGGAATGGCTTCAAAGAGGTCATCGAAACTGCCCAAAGAAACAAGATTTATGAGGTGCGCTGAATGGTTTTAAAGAAGAAAGAACTTTCTATAAACATGGGACCTCAGCATCCCGCTACCCATGGCGTCCTGCGCCTGGTCCTCGAACTTGACGGTGAGACAGTAGTTCGCTGCACGCCGCATGTTGGTTACCTCCACCGGGGGACCGAAAAGCTCGCCGAAAACAGGACTTATCCGATGGCCCTTCCCCTCACTGACAGGCTCGATTATGTTTCCAGCATGTCAAATAATATAGGTTTTTGCGTGGCGGTAGAGAAGCTCCTCGGTATAGAAATTCCTGAAAGGGCCAAATATATTAGGACGATCATGGGAGAACTGACAAGGATCTCTAACCATATTGTCTGGATCGCGACCCATGCCCTCGATATCGGCGCTATGACAGTTTTCCTCTATGGGATGAGAGACAGGGAATGGATCCTCGACCTTTACGAGATGACGTGCGGGGCACGATTGACAGTCACCTATCCGAGGATCGGAGGCGTGCGTTGTGATATCAATCAGGAATTTATCGACAGCTGTTACAAATTTATCGATGATTTTCCCAAAAGAATTCTTGAATATGAGACCCTGATCGATCAGAACCCGATCTGGCTCCAGAGGACTAAGGGCGTAGGCGTTATATCCGCTGAGGACGCTATCAACTGGGGCTTGACTGGCCCTACCCTCAGAGGTTCAGGAGTTCCTTATGATGTAAGGAAATTTGCACCTTACGATGCTTATGATCAGGTCGAGTTTGATGTCCCCGTTGGCACTAACTGCGATGTATATGACAGATACCGATGCCGGATGATCGAATTCAGAGAGTCTGTCAAAATTATCCGTCAGTGCCTTGACAAACTGCCCGGTGGACTTGTCCTAGCCCCTGAAGCTCCGGCGTATGATTTGCTTGCAGGCAAACCGCGCATCATACCGGGACATCCCATGGGTGAACTCCTTCCAGGCGAGGTAGAAGAGCAGGAACCGCAGGAACCTTTTGACGAGATGTACGCCGCAATTGAAGTGCCGAAAGGCGAACTCGGGTTTTATATAGTCGGCGACGGATCGGGCCGACCTTACCGGATGAAGATCAGATCACCATCCTTTGTACATGCTTCGGTACTGCCTAAATTGTGTGAAGGTTCGCTTGTTGCAGACGTTATCGCGAACATCGGGACGATAGATATCGTGCTCGGAGAGTGTGACAGGTAAAGCAGGTGATGAATAATGGATATTATTAGTTCCTTTTACGGGTTTCTGGGGATACAAAAGACGAATATCTACGTGCAGATAGTTTTCACGCTCGTACAAATTGTCGTCGTTTTCTCCGCGGCAATGCTCCACGTTGCCTATTCCACATGGTGGGAAAGAAAGATCATCGGTCATATGCAGGTGCGCCTGGGCCCGATGAAAACGGGATTCCATGGCCTTCTCCAGCCCATTGCCGACGGGGTCAAACTCTTCTTTAAAGAGGACATCATACCGAGCAGCGGAGACAAGGTAGTCTTTCAGCTCGCTCCAATGATTTCCATCTTCGCAGCTGTCAGCGCTCTCGCCGTGATCCCTTTTTGCAACTGGTTCATTATCGCCAACATTAATGTTGGCCTGCTTTACCTCTTCGCCATGTCATCGCTGGGCGCTTATGGAATCATCATGTCGGGCTGGTCGTCGAATTCAAAATATGCGTTCCTCGGCGGTCTTCGGTCCGCAGCCCAAGTCGTCAGCTACGAAATCGCGCTTGCCCTGAGCCTGGTCGGGATAATGATCCTTTCAGGAACGCTCAATCTTGTAGAGATTGTTGAGGCCCAGCAGAAGCACTGGTACGGCATGTATATCATTCCTCAATTTTTCGCGTATATCATCTTTATGATTTGTGCCTTCGCAGAAACGAACAGGACCCCCTTCGATCTTCCCGAGGCCGAAAGCGAGCTCGTCGCGGGCTATTTCGTCGAGTACAGCGGAATGCGATTCGCCCTTTTCTTCATGGGGGAATACACGGCTATGATCGTCATGTCCTGTATCGCCGTAACCTGCTTCTGGGGCGGCTGGACACTTCCTCCGATAATAATGACAACGTTCCCCTTCCTCTCTTTTGTTCCGGGGGTCGTATGGTTCCTTCTTAAAGTCTACTGTCATCTATTTCTTTACTATTGGGTAAGAGCTACAGTGCCGCGCTTCAGGTATGACCACCTCATGAGCCTGGGATGGAAAGTGCTAATCCCCCTTTCCCTCGTGAACATAGTAATAACCGCAATCGTCAAATATATCAGTTAAGGGGATGTGACTGTGACAGCGAAGGACATCATCAGGCGAGCATTGTTCATAGACACTATAAAGGGGATGACACTCACCCTGAAGATGATGTTCTCCAAACCTGTCACGATACAGTACCCTGAAGAAAAAAGAAAGATTTACCCTGGGTTCAGAGGAAAACATGCCTTTGTGAGAAATCCCAAGACCGGCAAAGAGAAATGCATAATGTGCATGAAATGCTCGAACATATGTCCATCGCAATGCATTTACATCAAGAAGGGCCGGGATGCGAACAACAAGCCATTCCTTGAACAGTACGACATCGAAGCACTCAGGTGTATCTATTGCGGATATTGTGTCGAGGTCTGTCCCGTATGCGCCCTCACGCTGACCGAAGATTATGCGTACGTCTCAACATCCAAGGATGATATTTACTTTAACAAAGAAAAAATGCTCAAGAACTGGGATGATTTTGTCGCGAAACTTGATGCCGATGAATACTGGAACAAATTCTGGAGACCAGAAGGTGTAGATATCTCCAAGATGCCGAAGGCAAAAAGGGAACAAGCACCGATCCCTCTTAGGGCAGTACCTGCGGCACCGGAAGAGAAAAAACCTGAAGAACATAAACCGGCAGTGCAGAAGCCGGAAGAGAAACCAGCAGAAATAACTCAGAGCAAGGAGAATGCCTAATATGCTGTCGGTGATTATCTTTGCGTATTTCGCTATATCGATGACGATTTTGTCCGTTCTCGTGATAACAAGGAAGAACCCAATTCATAGCGTTTTGTTCATGATGGCGCTCTTCTTCCATATCGCAGCCCTCTACCTCTTTTTGAATGCCGAATTTCTGGCCGCTGTTCAAGTAGTCCTTTATGCGGGTGCTATTCTCGTACTATTCCTCTTTGTTATCACGATGCTGAACCTCAAGTGGGAAGTTGCTTACGAGCCCTTTATCGAGGAATGGCCGATCAGCCTCGCCTTGGGACTGTCCCTTCTGCTCCTCGTTTTCTTTACAACCATGAACTTTGTAAAAGGTCCTATCGGGCAGTACTCAATCGAGGCGATCAAGAGCGAAACCAATACCAAAATCCTGGGAAAGGTGTTATACACCGAATACCTTTTTCCCTTCGAGATAGCATCACTTATTTTACTTATAGCAATCGTGGGAGCCATGGTGCTCGCCAAGAAAAAATAGGAGCGTATAATGGTACCTCTCGAATGGTATATAGGATTGAGCGCAGTGATCTTCGTGATCGGCGCGATCGGGTTCATGATCAGGAGGAACCTCATCATCATGCTCATCTGTGTTGAACTTATGCTGAATGCCACTAATATCAGTCTTGTGGCCTTTAGCCACTATCTGCAGGACTTGAGGGGGCAGATATTCGCGATTTTTATCATCACCGTGGCCGCGGCAGAGGCTGCAATAGGTCTGGCTATACTCGTTGTTCTTGTCAGGAACAAGGGCGCCGTCCATACCACTGAAATCACCGAAATGAAAGGATAAGGCCCGGATAATGGATAAATATGTACTCATCCCACTTCTTCCACTGGCAGCCTTTACCATTAATATCATATTCGGAAAGTTTCTGATTAAAGATCGTGCCGCTTGGATAGCAATCCTGGCGGTCTTTGGATCATTTCTTATTTCAGTGGTTACCTTTTTCGAAGTCGTAAGCGGTAAGACTCAGAACTATGATGTCTATACCTGGGTACTTTCAGGCTCGTTCAAAGTAAGCGTCGGCTTCCTTATTGATCAACTCAGCGCCATAATGCTTATCGTTGTAACTACGGTAAGCCTCCTGGTGCATATTTACTCTGTCGGCTATATGCACGGAGACACCGGATTTTACCGTTTCTTCTCCTATCTCAGTCTCTTCACGTTCTCGATGCTCATGCTCGTCATGGGTAACAACCTTCTTCAGCTCTATTTCGGATGGGAGGCGGTGGGCCTCTGTTCCTATTTCCTGATCGGCTTTTGGTATGAGAAGAAAAGTGCTGCAGATGCCGGGAAAAAGGCCTTCATCGTCAACCGTTTCGGCGATTTCGGGTTTGGCCTCGGTGTCTTTATGCTCTTTCTTTTTATCGGCTCCATACAGTATTCCGATATCTTCGCCAAGGTTGGTACGCTTCAGGGCCAGACCATTAGTCTGCTCGGCTTTAATGTTGACCTTATAACTCTTATCGCCTTGCTTCTGTTCTGCGGGGCTGCGGGCAAATCGGCACAGATACCGCTTCACGTGTGGTTGCCCGATGCGATGGAAGGTCCTACACCGGTCAGCGCACTCATCCATGCAGCGACGATGGTAACGGCAGGTGTATTTATGGTGGCGCGTTTCAGTCCGCTATTCAATCTTTCGCCCACGGCCATGGCTGTTGTAGCAATTACCGGGGCAGTTACAAGCCTCTTTGCCGCAACCATCGCACTCGTCCAAAACGATATCAAGAGAATCATAGCCTATTCAACGTGCAGCCAGCTCGGGTATATGTTTCTTGCATGCGGTGTTGGCGCTTATGGAGCAGGTGTTTTTCATCTCTATACACATGCCTTTTTCAAGGCCCTGCTCTTCCTTGGAGCGGGCAGCGTGATGCATGCAATGCAGGGAGAACTCGACATCCAGAAAATGGGCGGTCTTCGAAAGTATATGCCGCTGACCTTCTGGACATTCCTGATAGCATCTCTCAGCATTGCCGGCATTCCGGGCCTTGCAGGTTTCTTCAGCAAAGACGAGATACTATGGCTTGCCTATAACGGAGGGACGGTAGGCAAGATCGTATGGGTAATGGGCACGCTGGTGGCAGGCATTACAGCATTCTATAGCTTCAGGATAATATGGCTAGCATTTTTCGGCTCGTTCCGTGGCGGTCGCGAACTCGAACACCATCTGCATGAATCTCCTTCGTCAATGACAGTTCCCCTTCTAATTCTAGGTGTTGGGGCAGTCGCTGCCGGTTGGATCGGCGTATCTCCGCTTCTCGGCGGAAACAACTGGGTTGCCCATTTTCTCGAGAAGGCAGTTGGCCATCCGCACGTACACGGTTCGCACTCTGAAGAATGGATGGTCATGGGAATCTCAGTTGCCGTCGCCGTCGGCGGAATTCTCACATCGATGCTATTTTACCTGTGGCAGCCCGAACTGCCCAAAATCCTTGGATCGAAGTTCAAGGCGGTCTATACGGTATTATGGAACAAATATTATGTCGATGAGCTCTATGATTTCATTATTGTGCGACCTGTCATGTGGATGGCAACCAATATCCTTGTAGCCGTCACCGACGGGAAGATTATCGAAGGAATCGTAAATGGTGTCCCAAGATGGATTGCGGTTTTCGGTGAGAATCTGAGGAAGATCCAGACCGGAAATCTGCAGCATTATGCGATCGGAATGTGCGTTGGCTTTTTCTTTTTTCTGACGCTGGTACTCATACTGGTCACCAAGTAATATGTTAGACATATTGAAATTGAACGATCATAGGAGGAATTATTAAATATGGGGCATGCGAGCCACCCCGCAGCAACTGAAGCGCCCACATCAAACCATCCTCTCATGAGAACTGCGGCCATGATTCCGATGCTCGCCCTGCTGATCTTTGCGGGGGCTGAATTAGCACAGGCCCTTAACTATCCCGTGCTTTCAACACTGATCTTTCTGCCTATCCTCGGTGCTTTTTGTATTATCCTTTCAAACCGTCAGCACGAGACACTTATCCGGTGGACAGCGCTCATCGTTAGTTGCACGACATTTTTGCTGAGCCTTCCTCTCTATACCAATTTTGACAAGACCACCGCAAAGATGCAGTTCGTCGAACGGTATTCGTGGATCCCGGCATGGTCGAGTGAGTACTATATCGGAGTCGACGGCATAAGCGTGTTGTTCATTCTCCTGTCAGCCCTGCTAACCATACTTTGCGTTACCGTCTCATGGACAAGTATCCAGGACCGGACCAAGGAGTTCTATGCAGCCCTGCTTATCATCGAGGGTTCAATGATCGGTGTCTTTTGCAGCCTCGATCTCTTTCTTTTCTACATCTTCTGGGAGGCAATGCTTATACCGATGTATCTTATCGTCGGCGTCTGGGGAGGACCGAACAGGATATATGCAGCCATCAAGTTTTTCCTCTTCACCTTGGTCGGAAGCGTATTGATGCTCGTCGGTATTATCGTGCTCTATTTCGCAACAGACCGGTCCTTCGACATGCTTCGAATGATGTCGACAGATTATCCCTTTCATCTCCAGATGATTCTTTTTTGGGCCTTCTTTTCTGCCTTTGCCGTAAAGGTCCCAATGTTTCCTGTCCATACCTGGCTGCCCGATGCGCATACCGAAGCACCGACTGCGGGCAGCGTCATCCTTGCAGGAATTCTTATAAAAATGGGCGCTTACGGATTTCTGCGATTCAATTTACCAATGTTCCCGGAGGCTTCGAAGGCCCTCGCGCCGGCGATGATGGTCCTTTCGGTAATAGCAATCATATACGGTGCCATCATTTGTCTGGGACAAACAGACTTGAAGCGTTTGATAGCCTACAGCTCGGTTAGCCATATGGGGTTTGTAACCCTTGGTATCTTCGCTATGAATACGCAGGGCGTCCAGGGTGGCATACTTCAGATGATCAACCACGGAATCGTAACCGGCGGTTTGTTCTTACTCGTCGGTATCGTCTATGAACGGACCCATACACGGCGTATAGCCGATTACGGCGGTGCTGCGTCACTTTTGCCGGTTTATTCCGCAATATTCATGATCTTTACATTGGCTTCCATAGGACTGCCCGGAACAAATGGCTTTATCGGTGAGTTTCTGATCCTTTTAGGGGGATTCACGGCATCAAAAGTCCTGGGTGTCTTCGCAGCCACCGGTGTTATAATCGGTGCGGCTTATATGCTCTGGCTTTATCAGAATATCTTTTTCGTCGATACGAACCCGGGACTTCTCGGTCACGGCTTCCGAGACATCGGTACACGAGAAATCCTTACGGTACTCCCGCTTGTTATTCTTGTCTTCTGGATAGGTGTATATCCCAACACTTTCCTTGGGTTCATGGATGTATCAGTACAGAACCTGTTAGCTCGACTTAACAGCGCAGGCCAGGCCAATATCGCCCAACAGATCATCGAGGTGGTAAAATGAACATTCCCTATCCCGATCTGACACCAGTTATCCCCGAGATTATCATGATCGTTGCTGCGACTCTTTTACTCCTCATGGAGCTTATCGCCGAAAATAAAAGACCTCTCGGATATATAGGCATCATCGTCGCTGCTGTCACCATCTACCTCCTGCCTTCCTTCCGCGGCGAGGCCTTCGGCGGCATGTTTATCAGCGATACATACAGTATCTATTTTAAGGCAATCATTCTCATAAGTCTTATCCTGACAATCCTGATCTCTTTGAGATATCTCCAAACGGAACATGCCGATTTCGGTGAGTATTACAGCCTTTTGCTCTTTTCGGCAACAGGGATGATGCTCATGGCATCGGCCAGAGACCTTATTATTGTTTTTTTGGGTCTTGAACTCATGTCGCTAAGCCTCTACATACTTTGCGGAATAAAAAAGCAGGATCCTCGCTCTAGCGAGGCTGCCATGAAATATTTCCTTCTCGGCGCCTTCTCAACGGCTCTTCTTCTGTACGGTATTTCGCTTTTATACGGGTTGACGACAACCACTGACATATATCGAGTTGCGGACTACATTAGAACCACTCAGGCCACTCCAGCCCTTATGTTGAGCATGGTGCTGATCATCGTAGCTTTTTCATTCAAGATTTCCGCAGTCCCTTTCCACATGTGGGCACCCGATGTTTATGAAGGCGCGCCTACGTCGATTACCGCTTTCATGTCCACTGCAGCGAAGGCTGCAGCCTTCGCAGTTTTGGGAAGGGTCTTTTTTACCGCCTTCCCGGTCTTTGAACCATACTGGACGACGATCCTCATTATCATTGCAATACTAACCATGGCCGTTGGCAATATCCTTGCAATTGCCCAGACCAACATCAAGAGGATGCTTGCATATTCTTCCATAGCGCATGCCGGGTATATACTTCTGGCGATCATAGCAGGTACTAATGAGGCCATGAGCGCAATGATGCTATATCTTCTTGTGTACACCTTCATGAACATGGGGGCCTTTGCCATTGTTATTCTTCTGGAAAAAGGCGAAAACATAGCTGACTATAACGGCCTCTCAAAGAGTCATCCTTTTGCCGCCGCCCTGATGCTCGTCTTTATGTTTTCTCTTACGGGAATTCCTCCTACGGCGGGCTTTATCGGCAAGTTCTATATATTCATGGCTGCAATCAATGCGGGATATACGTGGCTGGTTGTTATAGCGGTAATCTTCAGTGCCATCTCGGCTTATTTCTACCTCAGGATCATCATGAATATGTACATGAAGCCCCTTGGCGAGACTGTTGAAATCATGCCCTCTCTAGGACTGGGGGCAGCCCTCTTTATCAGCGCAGTCATGATTTTTGTCATCGGCCTCGCTCCATCTGTCGTCCTGTAATACATAAAAGCCAAATTTGAGGAAACCGCCAGATTTGGCTTTTAACGTTAGCTTTTAGTTATTAATCTTTACTTAATCACTTAGCTTTCTGGGTTCTGATGGTCAGCACTGGGCACACTGCGTTCCTCACTACTTTTTCTGCGGTACTGCCAAAGACTATTCTATCGAACCCGCTTCTGCCGTGGGTGCCCATAATAATCAAATCCATTCCGTTTTCGCGGGCGAATCTGCGAATCTCCTCATAGGGGACCCCTCTGACTACCTGAGTTTCAACATTCTTCAATTCTACTCTCATCTCGGCGCCGACTTTTTCGATTTCTTTTTCCGCGCCCTTTTGCATCTCTTCGTACATTGCATCAAGGGAAGCATGAGGAACATGCAAACCAGTCGAAGCACTCATATCATAGATAACGTGAAGGAGATAGAGTTTTGCATTGTAGGCTTTAGCTAGGTCAACAGCGTAGGGTAACGCCGAAAGCGCTCCCTCGGTAAAATCGGTCGGGAAAAGTATTTTGTTGATCTTCATCATGACCCCCTCAGCTGTAATTATTTTATGATTAGTATACATATTTATTTATTACCCGCAACTCCCGGCGGCTCCGCATCAACTTACGCTTAACATTATAGTTGCCTAGAAAGGTATTTTTTTGGTATAACTAACTATACAGAGCTTGCCTGCCCTGTGCGTGATTAAGTGAAAGAGTTGATCCCGGCAAGTTAGATCTTTAGGGAGCCAACGTTGGGTATTCGGTGTGCACGTCTCCCCTGAGGAGAAAGCCTAAGATGCTCTCACGGCACCCACTTATAATAACGGGGATCTGATTTTTCGCTACACGGCAGGGTGGGCTAATAAAATCATCATAAGATAATGAGCAGTTTTAATCATAGATGATGAAATGTCATTGATGCAGTGGACAGCTACTTAGACAAAGAAGATATACAGGAGTGGGGTCTTGAAAAAAGGCGTTAAAAATAGAGAGATATCGAAGCTTTATGGACGATCGACGTTAATTCCGATATGTCCTGCCCTTGCCCCTTTCCGTGAAGGCCTCAAGCGCCTTTCCCCTTAGCACTTCTTCTTTCACTGTCCAACAACATCAAGCATCTCGACATCGGCAGAACTTGCGTGCTCGCATGTAAGATCGCACTGTAAAAGAGAGGCACCGTTTGATGGCGACACTGAAAGTTGATTATCCCGTTCGCAATGTCATCTACTCATGCCTCTTTTTCATTCTATAGAGGAGGAAGCAAACCATGCCCTACACGATTACGTACATCCTGGTCGCTGTCGTTGCCGGAGTACTGAGCGGTCTCGCGTTCTTTGTCTATTACAAGAAAACGTTGAAGGCACAACAACACACTCTAGAAAAAGAGCGTGAACACCAGCTTGAAGAGGCAAAGAGAGAAGCCGAGGTTATTAGGAAAGACGCTGCCGTTTCGGTAAAGGATGCTGTTTACCAGGCAAAGGCAGAGGCTGAAAGAGAAATACGCGAACGAACTAAGGAACTGAATCACCTCGACAAGAGACTCAGACAAAAAGAGGAATCACTCGAGAAGAAGATCGATCAACTCGAGAGAAAAGAAAATGATTTATCCCGAAAAGAGCGGGAGTTTGGTACGAGGGAGCGGGCCGTAACCGATAAGGAGAACCAGATCGGACTACTTGTCAAGGAACAGACTCAGGTACTCGAGCGGATTGCGAGTATGCGTTCTGAAGAGGCAAAGCAGGAACTTTTCAGAAGAATCGAGGAAGAGTCCCGGTTTGAGGCCGCGAAGCTGATCAAGAAAATCGAGGATGAGGCAAAAGAGAATGCAGAAAAGAAAGCGAACGAAATCATTAGTTTCGCCATACAGCGATATGCCGCCGATTATGTTGCAGACGCTACGGTATCAGCCGTAAGCCTTCCCGGTGATGAAATGAAGGGACGGATTATCGGCCGTGAGGGACGGAACATCCGGGCCTTTGAGGCCGCAACCGGCGTGGATATCATCGTCGACGATACCCCTGAACTGGTAACTCTATCAGCCCATGATCCCGTAAGAAGAGAGATTGCACGACTCTCTCTCGGGAGACTGGTGACAGACGGGAGGATACATCCCGCTCGAATTGAGGAAGTCGTCGAAAAGGTGAAAAAAGAGGTTGAGTCCACGATCAGAGAAGAGGGTGAAAAAGCAGTCTTCGAACTCGGCATTTCAGGTGTGCATCCGGATATTATCCGGATCATCGGAAGACTGAAATACAGGACATCTTATGGACAAAACGTGTTGCAGCACTCAAAGGAGGTCGCCTTCCTTGCTGGCATGATGGCCGGGGAACTCGGCGTCGATACGAAGCTTGCCAAGCGCGGCGGGCTGCTTCATGACATAGGTAAGGCTGTGGATCACGAGATGGAGGGCTCTCACCAGGAAATCGGCGGCTTTCTCGCAAAGAAATATGGTGAATCCGAGGCAGTAATCAACGCAATTCTTGCACACCACGGAGATGTCGAGGCGCGCTGGGTCGAATCAGCCCTTGTAGCGGCCGGTGATGCCCTTTCAGCGGCCCGTCCGGGCGTTAGAAGGGAAAGTATCGAACTTTACCTCAAGCGTCTTGAAAAACTCGAAGAAATGGCTATGTCTTTTGCCGGTGTCGAAAAATGTTACGCCATTCAGGCGGGAAGAGAAATCCGCATCATCGTTAAGCCGGAAGCCGTAAACGATGAGATGTGTACTATCATGGCAAGAGACCTGGGAAAGAAGATTGAGTCTGAGCTCACCTATCCCGGACAGATAAAGGTGACCGTTATCAGAGAATCACGCCACGTCGATTATGCAAAATAATCGGAGGGAGTGCCTGTGACCGGCAGATCGCAATCCGTTCTCATTTTCTCATGAAGATCCTGTTTATAGGTGATATAGTTGGAAAGCCGGGGAGGCAGGCCGTAAAGGCCCTCCTCCCCAATCTTGTCAGCCGGTACAAAATAGATGTTGTCGTGGCCAATGGAGAGAACGCTGCCGGCGGCTTCGGCATTACCGAATCTACTGCATCAGAACTCTTCTTTTACGGCATCGACATTATCACGACCGGCAACCATGTTTGGGACAAGAAAGAAGCCCTTCCCTATCTTGCAAAGGAGCACCGTATCCTGAGACCGCTCAATTATCCGCCTGGTGTTCCAGGGTCAGGTAGCATCGTCTTTTCATCACGAAAGAAGTGTCCTGTTGCCGTGGTGAACGTCTCGGGCAGGGTTTTCATGAATACCTTCGACTGCCCTTTCAGGTCTACCAAAGCCGCGTTGGCAGATATTCATGAATCGGCGAAGATCGTCATCATCGACTTCCATGCCGAGGCTACCTCAGAAAAACTCGCGTTTGGGTACTACGTAGACGGACAGGTGAGTGCTGTCATCGGCACTCACACCCATGTTCAGACTGCCGACGAAAGGATTCTTCCTGGCGGTACAGCATACATATCGGATGTCGGCATGACCGGGCCGCTTTGGGGGGTCATCGGAATTGAGAAAGATCAGGTCATAGAGAGATTTCTCACACACATGCCGAGAAGATTTGATGTTGCCGAGGGCAAGGCGATATTATCGGCAGTCGTCATCGAGGTGGATGAAGCGAGCGGAAAGGCAAGCGGTATTCAGAGACTTCAGTTGACCAATCCATAGCTGAGGAACCGTTTGCTGCCCACTTATTGGGCAGGGGCAGGCCAGCCTCTACAATTTTATGATTGACTTAAGACAAGAGGAGACAACAATGCTAACAGCCAAAGTGAAATGGGTTGAAGGATTTCAGTTCGTGGGTGAATCAGGATCCGGTCATGCGATTGTGTTGGATGCTAGCCCGGAAGCGGGAATGGTCAGGACGGGAATGACTCCCATGGAACTGCTTCTTGTCGGCATCGGGGGCTGTTCAGGAATGGATGTTATTTCAGTTTTAAAGAAAAAGCGGCAGGAAGTGATAGATATCGCAGTAAATGTCAGCGGGGAGAAGGCTGAATCGCATCCGCAGAAGTATACATCGATCCAGCTTGAATTTATCATTACCGGCAAGAATATTTCCGAGGATGCCGTCAAAAAGGCGGTCGATCTTTCCATGGATAAATACTGCTCAGTAAAGGCTACGCTTGAAGGATCAGCGAAAATTAGTTATAGTTATAAAATAGTAGTGGGTTAGTAGACATCCACAAATTTCGTCGCGTTTCTTTATATCGGTTCATGCGACGGTGAGAATAGAGTGATTTAGATAGGTTCTGTATGCCCAGTCAAGCTGAGGATTGACAAGCATGCGGTGTTACGTATGAACGCCTTCGTCAACGCGTAATTAATGAATGGAGGTCAAAAATGTGGTTCGTTTCTATTCTTAGTGCCAAAGATAATGTGACCAGAAAAGAAATCTATCGTGAAAGAGGATCGTGGCTGAAAGATAGAGAAAAGTTATTTAAAAAGAGATGTAAGACTATTAAACGCTATGAAGTCATAGGGAGTTCTCCCCTGAAGGTTTTTTTTATTATCGAAACGGACGACCCAAGAACATTGAATCTTCTTTCCAACCATTTTGGCGATGCATGGGACGCACACACTTTCCCCGTAATAGAACGCGGGATCGCCGAGTTATTAAAAGAAGACGCGGAATACTCCGAAGGGTCTACCCTAGTCTTCCCTCATTCTTCACAGCGCATTTATAGTAAGCCGGATCGAGAAAAGAGCTGAGTTCGCTCGGGGACTTTCTTAAGGTTCTATAACGCGTAAACCTGGTCAGCCGAGAGGATGGCGATTCCCCCTGCCTTCAACGCCTTAATTCCCGCGTCGGTATTTTCTGTTCGCAGGACGACGACTGCCTTCTCGCCGCTCTTCTGGACAAAGGCGTAGAGATATTCCACGTTGATGTCAGCGTCGCTCAGCACCTTGAGCACCTCTGAAAGACCACCAGGCTTGTCAGCGACCTCCACGGCGACAACATTGTTCTCCTTAACCGTGAAATTGCCTTTATCCAAAACTTTTTTTGCTTTATCGGGATCGGGAACGATCAGTCGCAAAATGCCGAACTCTGAGGTGTCGGCTATCGAAAGTGCCCTGATATTTATCTTGGCCTGGGCAAGTGCGTCAAGGGCCTCCCAAAGCCGGCCTTTCCTATTTTCCAGAAAAATCGATATCTGTTTCAGTTTCATGGTGATCTCCTTTAAAGTTGGCGTTTGTCGAAGACTCTCTTGGCCTTTCCTTCGCTTCTCGGCAGGCTCTTCGGCTCCACGAGCGTTACCCTTACCCTAAGTCCGACCGATTTTTCAATGTGTGCCTCAATCTTTCTTCGGAACTCCTCTATGTGCTTGACCTCGTCAGAGAACATCTTCTTCGAGATCTCAACCTGCACCTCAATCTCGTCCAAATGGCGCGGCCGGGTAACGATAATCTGATACTGCGGCTCGATGCCTTTAACCTCGAGGAGTGCCTTTTCTATCTGTGAAGGAAAGATCAACACGCCCCTTATCTTCAGCATGTCATCGCTGCGTCCGGTTATGCGGTCCATTCTCACTACGGTCCGTCCACATTTGCAGGGTTCCTTTCGTAATGTTGTGATGTCCCTAGTGCGAAACCTGATCATAGGCATACCTTCACGTGTGAGAGTTGTGAACACCAATTCTCCCCGTTCGCCGTCCGGAAGAGGTTCGAGTGTTTCAGGAGATACGATTTCTGGGAAAAAGTGGTCTTCAAAAATGTGGAGACCCGATTTTTGATCGCATTCGTGAGCGACGCCAGGACCAATGATCTCGGTGAGGCCGTAGATATTCAACGCCAGAATGCGGAACCGTTGTTCGATCTCTTCCCTCATCTTTTCAGTCCAAACCTCAGCACCAAAGCACCCTGCTTTCAGCTTTATCTTTTTCCTGTCCACCCCATCTTCTCCAGCCGCCTCAGCCAGATAGAGTGCATAGGAGGGCGTGCAGGTTATAACCGTCGTGCCGAAGTCCTGCATGATGTCAATCTGTCGCTTCGTATTGCCCGCCGAAATCGGTACCACTGTTGCCCCGATTTTATGTGCCCCGTAATGCAAACCCATACCACCGGTAAAGAGGCCGTATCCATAGCCGTTCTGTATTATGTCCTCATTCGTCGCCCCAGCCATGGTAAGACACCTGGCTACAACCTCGCTCCAAGTATCAATATCCCCGCGCGTATATCCGGCAACAACGGGCTTCCCGGTCGTACCTGAAGAGGTATGGACCTCGACGATATCTTTCATCGGAACTGCGAACATTCCAAAAGGATAGCCTTCTCTAAGATCCGTCTTTGTCGTAAACGGCAGCTTTGAAATGTCCTTCAGTGTTTTAATATCCGTCGGTTTTAGTTTCAGTTCATCAAAACGCTTTTTATAATATGGGATATTCTCATAGGCCCTGCGGACCGTTTCCTTCAGTCTTGCGAGCTGGAGTTTTTGTCTCTCCTTATCCGGCATGCACTCTGCCTGTCTGTTCCAGATCATCTTACACCCCTTTATCTTCGTTTGAATTCATCATACCTGAAGAACTTCAGGTCTTCTTTAGACAAGATTTCTTTCGCTTTGTCTATGTCTTTAACCTCTATCAACAGAAATGCTCTCGCCCTGGACTCAACCACATAGACATAAGCGTTTTCTATGTTGATTTGATTTTTCGTCAGAATCTGAGATACTTCATGAAGTCCGCCTGGACTGTCCCTCATCTCAATGGCAAGGACTTCGTTCAGTGTCACAGTAAAGCCGTTCTCTTTCAGTTTATCGTAAGCGAGATCGAATTTATCGACAAGCAGTTTGATGATGCCGAAACCATTGGTGCTTGTGATCGAGATGGCGAGGATGTTAATTCCCTCATCGGCGAATATCCCTGTTATTTTTTCGATTCTGCCGGGCCTATTTTCCGAAAACACCGAAACCTGCATTACTTTATCCATAGTGGCTCCTTTAACCCCAGTCATCCTCCCCATGATTGAAATGGAGAAGTAAGGACGGATTACATCGTCCTAATGTCAAGCACTCTCTTAGCCTTACCTTCGCTCACCGGGAGTGCTCCCGGTTCGAGGAGTTCGATCGTGGGCTTCACTAATATTTCAGCCCTGACCTTGGCGGTTATCACAGCCTGCAGTTTCAGGAGATGATCAATGCTCCCGTCAAATAGGTCTTTTGATATCTCGACTTTGATAGTCAGCTGATCCAATGATTCCAGTACAATCTGGTAATTCTGGGCGACACCTTTAATTCCCATCAGAACCTGCTCAATCTGCTGAGGGAAAATATTTACCCCCTTGACAACAAACATATCATCCGACCTTCCCATGATACGCGAAATTCTTCGGTGGGTGCGGCCGCACGCACAAGTGTCGCTCATAATTTTTGTAATATCCCTTGTCCGGTATCTTATCAGAGGCATAGCCTCGCGGCGCAATGAGCTAATAACAAGTTCGCCTTCCCTGCCCTCATCGAGGATCTCTCCGGTTTCTGGATTGATGATTTCGACCAGAAAATGGTCTTCCCAAAGATGCATACCGTTTTTATATGGGCATTCGAAGGCCACACCAGGGCCATTCATTTCAGTCAACCCGTAGGAATTATAAACATCTATGCCGAATAGATATTCGATTTTTTTTCTTGTCTCTTCTGAATAAGGTTCGGCTCCCATGTACGCCCGCCTAAGATTTAAGTCCTTTCCAGGGTCGATTCCCTTCTTCTGGAGAACACTCGCGAGATAGAGCGCATAGCTAGGAGTTATATGGACGGCAGTCGTCTCGAAATCGCGCATAAGAGATATCTGGCGGTCAGTGTTCCCGGGACCAGCAGGAATAACAAGAGCCCCTACTCTTTCAGCGCCGTAATGCATTACCAGAGCTCCGGTAAATAGTCCATAAGTCATCATGTTCTGAAGAGTATCGCCCTTCCCGGTTCCCGTCATTACAAGACATCGCGCGATAAGATTTGCCGAGCGCTCTATATCTCCCTTCGAAAAAAAAAGGGCCTTCGGCTTTCCCGTCGTGCCGCTCGACGTATGCACCCGCACTACGTCATCCTTCGGCACCGCGAGAAGGCCGTAGGGATAATTCAGTCGCAGATCGTCACTCGTCGTAAAGGGAAGCCTTTTTATATCGTCGAGGCTGCTAATTTTTTCAGGATCGAGACCTGCTTCATCACAGCGTGCCCGGTAAAAAGGAACATTCGCATAGACATGACGGAGAGTCTCTCTTAGTTTTTCAAGCTGAAATGATTCGAGGGCATCACGAGTGATCGTCTCCTCCGGTTTTTGCCAGTACGAGATTGTCATGATATTTTCAGGGGTCTTCATTTATACCGCCGTATATGCGCGGCCTTTTTCAAAGGCTTCGATATTAATCTCAACCGTTTTAAGAGGGACCGATTCTCTTACAGCGTTCTCCCAAGCTGTGAGCGGGAATGAGATGTACGTAGAAAGTGACCCCACAATTATGACATTTTCAACCTTGGGGTTCTGAAGACTTTTTGCGATCTCCAGTGCATCGATAGTAATTACCCGGAAGCCCTGCTCTTGAAGCTTTTGCATGACATCTTCCGGATAGGGGTTCTTCAATGGATCCGCGGTAGGAGGAAACACTCGCTTTTTATTCAGGATGACAGTACCTCCCTTCTTCAAATAAAAATTATAACGGAGTCCTTCGAGTTCCTCAAGGGCCACTAGAAAATCAGCCCTGCCCTTTGGGATTAATGGAGAATAAACCTCCTCCCCGAAGCGGACATGGCTAATCACACTTCCACCCCTCTGGGCCATGCCATGAAGTTCGCTCTGTTTTACTATCAACCCCTGATGAAAAGCACATCTGGCAAGGATCGTGCTGGCCAGTATGATCCCCTGCCCTCCAACCCCGGCAAAAAGTACGCTCGTTATAGCCATTAATCCCCCGTCTTTTTTCTATGGCTGCGGACCAAGCTCCGGCCTTAAGCACATCACAAAAATATTCCGAAATTGTATCATACCCGATGCCTTCACTACAATAAATCGTATTCTGCATTTCTTAAAGGACTTTTGTCACTCTTGTTTAGAAGTCGGCTTTGCTCAATTGTGCGCCATGTTGTATAATGAAAACCGCTGTATGGGGGCAGCGGTCTTCCTGCAGCTGTTCCGTAAATTCTGCTCATGAGGGAGGGCAAAGATGGGCCTGAGACAAAGGCAGATAGCAGCTGTTTTCCTTTTAGTATTAACGGGTGTCTTTTTTATTGCCTCAACATGCCAGGCAAAGGAACCTTATAAGATCGGCGCCGTCTTATCTGTGACAGGAGCTGCCTCTTTCCTGGGAGAGCCCGAAAAGAATACCATCCTACTGCTGAAGGACCAGATCAACAAGACCGGTGGAATAAACGGTCATCCTATTGAAGTCATTATCGAAGACTCCAAGAGCGACGAAACGCAGGCCGTTCTAGCCGCAAAAAAACTTCTCACTTCCGATAATGTTCTTGCGATCATCGGGCCTTCAACCACGGGAGAATCGATGGCCCTCGTTCCCATTATGAACAATGCCAAGACCCCTCTGATTTCCTGTGCAGCAGGAGCAGGTATTACACAACCGGTTAACGAGCGATACTGGATATTCAAGACACCGCAGTACGATTTCAGTGCTGCTGAGTCCATCTATGCCTACATGAAAAAACACGGTATTTTCAAGGTGGGCATTCTTAGTGTTTCAACAGGCTTTGGTGATGCCGGCAAAAAGGCACTCCATGAAATGGCCCCAAAATATGGGATCACGATTGTCGCAGATGAACGCTATGGTCCTAAGGATTCCGACATGACCACCCAACTTACCAAGGTCAAGGCAGCCGGCGCGCAGGCGGTGATCAACTGGTCTATTGGGCCTGGTCAGGTCATCGTGACAAAAAATTGGTATGCATTGAAGATGGGGATCCCCCTCTTTCACAGCCACGGATGGGGAAGCAAGAAAAACATAGAGCTTGCAGGGAAGGCTGCGGAGGGGGTAATATCCCCGCTCGGTAGGCTCGTGGTATGGGACAAACTCCCTGATAAACACCCTCAGAAGGCTATTCTGATAAAATACGTCCAGGATTATAAAGCGCGATATCAGAGTGAGCCCGACTCCTTTGGCGGTTACGCATATGATGCTCTTATGATGGTCGCAGAGGCCCTTAAAAAGGTCGGGCCTGACAAGAACAAGGTCAGGCAGTATATCGAGACGAAGATCAATAAATGGGTGGGAACAGGTGGGACCTTCAATATGTCACCAAAAGACCACTGCGGCTTGGACAAAGACGCTTTTGAGATGGTCGTCGTCAAAAACGGTGACTGGGAGTTGATAAAATAGACGGGTATCAGAAATAACCTGTTTGAAAAGGAGAACCATGAAACGGTCAACGATCAACATATTGTGTTTCTTGTCGCTTTTCACTTTTGCCTTTTCACTCTTTTCAACATGTCAGGCAAAGGAACCTTATAAGATTGGTGTTATTTTTTCTGTTACCGGCGCTGCCTCCTTTCTAGGTGAACCAGAGAAGAATGCGATTATAATGCTTCAGGACCAGATCAACAAGGCTGGCGGAGTGAGCGGGCATCCTCTTGAAGTCATTTTCGAGGACTCCAAGAGCGATGAAACACAAGCTGTCCTTTCGGCTAAGAAACTGCTCGAAAGGGACAATGTTCTCGCAATAATAGGACCCTCAACTACCGGGGAATCGATGGCTCTTGTCCCTATCATGAACGGCGCAAAGACCCCGCTTATCTCCTGCGCGACGGGTGCAGGAATTACACAGCCGGTGAGCGAGCGCAAGTGGATCTTTAAAGTCGCCCAGTACGATTTTAGTGTGGCTGAAGCACTATATGCCTATATGAAGAACCACGGCATTTCTAAGGTGGGTGTTCTAACCATCACCACCGGGTTCGGGGATGCCGGGAAAAAAGCCCTCTATGAGATGGCGCCCAAATATGGTATCACAATCGTTGCCGACGAGCGCTATGGCCCCAAGGATTCCGACATGACCACCCAGCTTACCAAGGTTAAGGCAGCAGGCGCACAGGCAATAATCAACTGGTCTGTTGGGCCCGGTCAGGTGATTGTGACTAAAAACTGGTATGCACTGAAGATGGGTATTCCTCTCTTCCAAAGCCATGGTTGGGGGATTAAGAAAAATATAGAGCTTGCAGGGAAGGCAGCAGAGGGCGTGATCTCACCTCTCGGGAGACTGGTCGTGTGGGACAAGCTCCCAGATAAACACCCTCAGAAGGCCGTTCTGAAAAAGTTTGCCCAGGATTATGAAGCACGTTTCAAAAGTGAACCGGGGACTTTCGGCGGACACGCGCATGACTCATTCATGATGATTGTGGAGGCCCTCAAAAAGGTCGGTCCCGACAAAAATAAAATCAGGGATTATATTGAAACAAATATAAGGAAGTGGCCTGCCACAGGCGGCATATTCAATATGTCTCCGAAAGACCACTGCGGCTTGGACAAGGATGCCTTTGAGATGGTCGTTGTCAGGAACGGCGACTGGGCACTCGTAAAATAAATGTTGACGAGATCGGGAAGCCCACTCCCGATCTCGTCAACTATATGCTTTCTCTTGAAGAGCGATTTTATTTCCTAATTTTAAGGATGAGGAGAGAAATGCGTTGTTGACGGTTTTCCTGCAATTCCTTTTTTCTGGTCTCACTGTCGGCGCTGTCTATGCCCTTGTCGGCATGGGGTTCAACATCATATACAACGCCACTTCAATTATTAATCTGGCCCAGGGAGAGTTTGTCGTCATCGGTGGGCTTATGATGTGCTTTTTTTTAGAATCCCTCAAACTGCCTTTTCTCATCGCAATTACACTCACCATACTCACCTCCGGAATTATCGGACTCCTGATGGAAAGGCTTACAATTAAACCCTTGAAAACGACAGACCTTTTGCTGATGATCATGATTACTATCGCGGTCTCAATTGTTTTACGGGGAATTCTAGCGTTCGGATTCGGCAAAGACCCTTATGGATATCCGGCCTTCACGGAAGGAGAGCCTTTGAATATTGGGGGGGCCATTATCCAGCAGCAAACGCTCTGGGTGATTGGGATTACGGCCCTTAGTATTATCCTATTGTTTTTGTTTTACAACAAGACTATCATCGGAAAGGCAATGAGGGCGTGTGCCGTAGATACTACCGCCGCGCAACTAGTCGGCATTAATGTGTCCAGGATGGTAATGATATCATTTGTCCTGAGTGCTGTAGTGGGTGCTATCGGCGGGATAGCCATTACCCCGATAACCCTCATGGAATATGATAAGGGCCCCATGCTTGCGGTAAAGGGGTTCTGTGCGGCGATCATGGGCGGACTCGGCAGGGGCAGGGGCGCCGTAATCGGAGGGTTCAGCATCGGCATCCTCGAATCGATGACTGCCGGATACCTCCATTCAGGATTAAAGGACGCCGTGGCGCTTATCATCCTTTTGTTAGTCCTCTTCTTAAAACCAGCCGGCATACTCGGCAGCAGCGCTGCCGATCGGCTTAGGAGATTTTAGATTTGACTAGGGGCAACACAATAACCTTCCTGATATTTATCTGCATAGTTATGTTGTTGCCAATCCTGTCAGGGAGCACCTATGTGATAACGGTTGGGGTGTTTTCGGGAATAAATGCGCTAGTAGCAATCGGGTTATGCGTTCTTATGGGGTATGCCGGCCAGGTCTCTCTAGGGCAGGCTGGGTTTTACGGCATCGGCGCCTATGTTTCCGCGGTGCTGAGCCAGCAGTATGGTCTTCCTGTTATTATATCTGTCTTGTCGGCGATGATCGTTGCCGCCTTCGCCGCTGTATTATTAGCCATCCCATCTTTACGGCTGAAAGGTCATTATCTAGCGGTGGCAACCCTCAGCTTTGGTGAAATAATCAACATCATCCTAAATGAATGGGGACCTGGAGGACCGTCAGGGTTTGGCGATATTCCCCATTTCGCTATACTTGGATTGACGTTCGACTCAACAAGGAGTTATTTCTACCTGGTCTGGGGCTGCGTAGCGCTCGTTCTTTTATTCTCCTTTAACCTTATTAATTCGAGAGCCGGAAGAGCGCTGAGGGCGCTACATGGGAGTGAATTGGCAAGCAGGGCAATGGGATTAGACGTGACCGCGCTTAAAATAAAGGTCTTTATCCTGAGTGCGGTGTACGCCTCTCTTGCCGGCAGCCTGTACGCGCATTATGTGACGTTTATCAGCCCGAGCAGCTTTACTCTCTTTTATTCTATTTTAGTCTTAATGATGGCCGTGATCGGCGGAATTACAAATCTGTGGGGTGCAGTCATCGGCTCAGTGCTTATTACAATCTTGCCTGAACTCCTTAGAAGCTTTGAGGAATTCGATGTGCTCGTGTATGGACTAGTCCTGACACTCTCTCTGATGTTCTTCAGAAAAGGACTCGTTCCTCTCTTAATCGAGCGGATTAACAAACTCAGGAGGCCTGAAATTGCTGGACATTAAGGCCATAGGCAAGAGTTTTGGAGGTCTTGTTGCCCTCAAAGATGTCCATTTCAGCGTAAAGGAGCGCACCATCAGTGCTCTCATTGGTCCCAACGGTGCCGGGAAGACGACCCTTCTCAATATCATCAGCGGCATTTTCCCGCCGGATACAGGAGACATATCGTTTTTAGGTACGAGCATCAGCACGCTCCCATCCACGAAGATTGCCAGAGCCGGCATATCGAGGACATTTCAACAAGTAGAGTTATTCGGGGATATGACAGTCCTTGAGAACATCATGGTCGGAAGATATCCAAAGACAAGGGCCGGTTTTATATCGTCGGGGTTAAGGTTGCCCTATGTTGTCAGAGAAGAGAGACAGAACCGGAATCTTAGTTTAGAAATACTCGATTATATAGGGTTAAGCAGCAGAAAGGATGAGCTGTCCTCCAGTCTTCCTCTCGGTGAGCAGAGAATACTCGAAATCGGCAGGGCACTGGCTACAGAACCGGACCTTCTCTTGCTGGACGAGCCGGCAGCAGGACTGAACATAAAAGAAACGCGTAGTCTTGGTGAAATGATTTGCAGAATACGGGACGAAAAAAAAATAACAATACTACTTGTTGAACACGATATGGACCTCGTTATGCGGATCAGCAACCGGATCACCGTACTTAATTTCGGGGAGGTTATCGCAAAGGGAACCCCGTCAGAGGTCCAGAAGAATCAGGCCGTAATTGCGGCGTACCTAGGGACTGAAGAAGAGTAGAATGCTGAAACTAAAAAATGTCGACGTCTTTTATGGAAAGATTCATGCTCTCAAGAGGGTATCTCTTCACGTCAGTAGCGGTGAGATTGTCGCACTCATCGGTGCAAATGGCGCAGGCAAGACCACACTTCTACGTACGATTTCAGGCTTGCTGAAGTCCGGCGGCGGAAGCATTTTTTTTAATGAGACCGATATCCTGAAACAAAGCTCGGATAGGATAGTCAAAATGGGAGTATCTCATGTCCCCGAAAGAGGATTGGTATTTAAGCCGCTGAGTGTAGAGGATAACTTGCTCCTTGGGGCCTACCCGCGCTATTCATTAAGAAGCCGGTCTGTTTTCAAGTCTGATCTGGAGCAAATTTATGTCATGTTCCCCGTCCTGAAGGAACGGAGAAAGCAACTCGCAGGCACCCTATCGGGCGGAGAACAGCAGATGCTTGCAATCGGTCGTGCATTAATGGCTAAGCCCAAACTTCTCTTACTGGACGAGCCGAGTATGGGACTTGCGCCGATAATTGTCAAAGAAATATTACGGTACGTCGTCGAACTGAGGAACAAGTATGGCCTGACAGTACTCCTCGTTGAACAAAATGCTAAGAGTGCCTTGCAGATAGCCGATACAGGCTACGTCCTTGAAACGGGAAGAATACTATTGGAAGGACCTGCGGAAGACCTTATGCTGAACCGGGATGTACAAAGGGCATATCTTGGGAGAGACCTCGATGCCAGGTTTTAAAATATGAAGGCTTTCCTCTTCCATTAGCTGAGCGATGGAACTCTTGATCAAAATCGGAGGTGTCAAATGTACTGGGAAGCGGTGAGAGAATGCATGAAGAGAGAAGATCTGGAACAGTTACAGCTTGAGAGACTTCAGTCGACGCTTTCCAGAGTTTATATGAATGTGCCCTTCTACAAGAGAAAATTCGATGAACTGGGCATTGATCCTGATGATTTTCGCTCCCTTGAAGACCTGATGAAACTCCCATTCACCACCAAGGAAGACCTACGGAACAGTTATCCGTACGGCATGTTTGCAGTCCCTTTGAGAGAGGTGGTCAGAATTCAAGCGTCATCCGGTACAACCGGCATGCCGACAGTCGTGGGCTATACTAAAAACGATCTCAAGAACTGGTCAGATCTTGTGGCAAGGATTCTCACTGCGGGCGGCGTTACACAAAATGATATCGTCCAAATTGCTTTCGATTACGGACTCTTCACCGGAGCATTCGGCCTGCATTACGGAGCAGAACGCCTCGGGGCCTCCGTCATCCCTATTTCAAGCGGTGATACAAAAAGACAGATTAAGCTACTACAGGATTTTAAGACGACTGCTCTCATTTGTACTCCGACCTTCGCTCTTTCGATAGCCGACACCATCATTGAATTAGGAATCAACGTCAACTCACTTTCTCTGAAGTACGGCCTGTTCGGAGCCGAACCATGGTCTGAGGCCATGCGACTGCAGCTGCAGGAGAAACTCAAGATTATCGCAACAGATAATTACGGCCTCAGCGAAGTCATGGGACCGGGTGTGGCAGGAGAGTGCCTTGAGCGCAACAGTCTTCATATCAACGAAGATCATTTTCTTGTTGAGGTCGTTGATCCCGAAACTCTCGAACCGGTTCCCACGGGGAAAACAGGTGAACTCGTTATTACCACTCTCACAAAAGAGGCGTTTCCAGTCATCAGATTCAGGACAAGAGACCTCACTACGTTAATGGTCGAACCCTGCACCTGCGGCAGAACATTCGTAAGGATGGGCAAGGTGACAGGAAGAACGGACGACATGATTAAAATCAAAGGTGCAAATGTCTTCCCTTCACAAGTCGAAGCAGTCCTCTCCGAGATTGAGGGGACCGAACCTCATTACCAGATTATTGTCGACAGGAAAGGATCAGTCGACGAACTGACTGTCCTTGTTGAAGTGTCCGAGTCTATTTTTTTTGACTCGATGAGAGAACAACGCAAGTTTATAGATCTTATCAAGACCCGGCTTGCCTCCGAGCTCGGTATAACCGTCGAGGTCAAACTTGTTGAAGGCAAGTCGCTTGAACGGTTTGAGGGAAAAGCAAAAAGGGTAATCGAGAAAAGGAGCTTTTAGCTTCTAATGTTCAAATCAAACCATATTATGGAAAGGAGAAAAGAGAACATGGTAGGAAAAATGGTATCACGTGTGTTGCTTCTTTTTGCATTTATGCTCCTGTTTGCTTCATCGGTTTATGCTGAACATACTGTTGAACATGTTTGGGACAGTGATGTCAGCGCCACGGTCGGCGCATCTTTGAGGGTGCGCCAGGAAATTTGGGATGATGTAGTATCCTTGAACACAAACCCGACGACTCAAAAAGATCGCGATTTCTTTCGGTATAGATTGTCTTTATGGGGCAGGGCCGATATCGGTCAGTACCTCGATTTCTTCACGAGGATTACTACTGAGCCGAAGTACTATCTCGGACCGTATCACCCTGCTGATAACGGAACCTGGCACGACAGATCCAATCTCGGTCAATATTTGGATCCAGATGAAGTCATAGTCGACAATCTCTACGTCAGCGGCAAGAAACTGTTGAACGGCAAGCTGGACGTAAGGATAGGCAGGCAGGATTTCCTGAGTCCGTCCGACATTTATGGCGAAGGGTTCCTTCTTACGGATGGTACGCCCGGTGACGGATCGAGAACCTTCTACTTCAATGCAGCAAAGGCTAGGCTAAATATAAGTCCGGACAACAGCGTCGATTTAGTATACATCGACGACCCTGAAACGGATACCTTCATGCCATCTCTCCATCCGGCAATCACCGGTAATTCGCTTTATGTGGATAACAAAAAACTGCTTACTACCTCGGATGAACAGGCTATTATGATTTATAGCAGGAACAAGCTCGGACAGTATTTTACCTTCGATCCATATTTAATTCGCAAAACAGAGCGAGGCTTTATTTCTGCCGGAGTCAATAACCCTAACCTGACACTCAATACCTTTGGAGGCCGTGCGACATTCACTGCTGATGGCTGGAGGGCCAAGGCTGAACTAGCCCGCCAGGTCGGCCACTATGACGGCATCCCGACCGGCCAGACCGGCGCAACCAGGACGGGCCTCGGCGGCTACGCATTCGGCGGTTACAAATTTGAAAAGACTCCCGGCAAGCCTGAATTCGATCTCGGAGTAGTGTATCTCTCGGGCGACAACCCGAAAGATCCCAGCAAACGAACAGCTTGGGATCCTCTTTTTTCAAGAAACCCGTATTGGAATGAGTTATATATCTACACGCTTATCAATGAGACGGTCAAGAAATATAGCGGTCCAGTTCCCGGATACTGGACAAACATGGTCATCTACATGATTAAAGGGAAAGTGAATATAGCAGAAAAGACAAGCCTTACTATGACATACCAATATATCACCGCCCCCGACTCTACCCCTTCAACAGGTACTTATGCTCTTAGCTCTACGGAGTATACCAACCAGGGCAAGGTTAGAGGAAGCCTGCCTACGGCAATTCTAAATCACACTTTCTGTAAGAATGTGGACGGAATGCTGCAACTAGAATATTTCGTTCCAGGGAGCTTTTACCAATCCAGCACGCATGATGCCCTATTCTTCAGGTGGCAGCTTAACTTTAAAATATAGATATCAGCTTCGATTTGTAAAAAAAGGAAACCCGCAGATTTATTCTGCGGGTTTCCTTTTTTACGGACACCGACTTCACAATGGAATTGCTATTACTCAAATGTGTGAGGCGGCCAAGATCATTCTTGCTTCGATACGTTTATTGGCCATCTTTGGCAGCTGTACAGCCCAGACCTTCGAATGCAAATAGAATCCTCTTTTCCTTTTCTGCCTTTTCACATGCAAAAGGTGAGGAGGAAACATCACGGGCTGCCCGAAGGGCTTCCTGTTTCGAAGGCAGTTGTTCAAATCTTTCCGACACAGATTTCCCTGTTCTGACATCGATGAGGCCTGCGTACTCTCCGTCGGTTACAAGACAGAAAGGTATTGCCTCATTGCAGGCCACCCGGCACATGGCAACAGTATATCTCTCCCATGACTCGGGTGAGGTCATGGCGCATTTAACAAGGAGAAATATCCTGCCCTCCACTTTGAGGACAATATCTGATTTAACGGTAAATACCGCGTCGCCCAGTTCTATGCGAAATTCCCTCTCGACTTCGAGGTCTTCTGCACTGTAGCCCTTCTCCGACAGAAGATAATCGACAATAGCCTTTTTGACATGGGCAAGCCCCATATTGGCAATACGTTCTTCGTGTGCAACCTGTTCAGAAATCAGTGTTTGCCGTTCTTCGCGACTTTTTGGCGCTCTGCCAAGCGGAATTAACGTAGACACAAATTCTACTCTATTTCCTGATGCCTTCTTTCAGATTAAGCCCATACTTATCATGCTCGAACGGATGCATATCGGGGAATTTCGAATAGAGCCAGCCCTTGAAAATGCTTTTCCCCTTTTCGAATATCTCGACTCGGACCCCAGGATTGTTAGGCTCATTACTTCCCGAGGTGATGGTCGTCCCTATGATCTTGAAATCCGGTAAAAACTCCCCGACAGCGATCTTCAGGTCGGTACCTGGAATTACTAACTCTGAACCGACGTCCACAATATATTCCTTTGACTTCTTGGCTGCCTTATCAGTAAACACCAGCTTTACCTTACCCCAGCTCTTTTTTATATCTTCGGGCACTTGCACCGTTTTCTGCTCTTTCTTCCCCATATCTCCATGTGGAGCGGTCATTGGACCCTGCGGAGGCATCGGCTGGTTAAGATCGGATGGCTGTGCCATTGGAGACGGACTCGTCGCCTTGGGCACTGGTTGCTCCTCTTTCTTCTGACATGCCCCCAAGGAAAGAAGCATGCAGACAGCAACAAATATGAGAATCGACTTTTTGTTCATGAGATCCCCCTTCGATAGATGTGTATATACATACACATAAAATGGCGGAGAGGTAGGGATTCGAACCCTAGGTAAGGTGTTACCCCTACAACCGCTTAGCAGGCGGCTGCCTTCGACCGACTCGGCCACCTCTCCAAAGTAACCTATATAATATCAACTCGGGTGAAAAATTGTAAAGGCAAAGTGCGTGTGATAAGATATCCAGATGAAAAAACGTCTTGCCGATGAAGTGAAAGACACCATTATAAAGCACTCCATGATCTCCCGCGGCGATAATATTCTAGTCGGACTTTCGGGAGGGGCGGATTCCGTATGCTTACTGACCACTCTCCTTAATTTAAGAGATTACTGGGGCATCGAAATCTCAGCTGCATATATCGACCATGGCCTCAGGCTTGAAGAAATACCGTCAGAAGTGCATTTCTGTGAGAAATTATGCGGCGAAAGGAATATCAACTTCACCGTCAGAACAATCGACCCCAAATCTTATGCCGCCAATGAAGGAATAAATAAACAGGAAGCTGCGCGGGAACTCAGGTATAAAGCACTCCAAGATATTGCGGCGGAAACCGGAGCGAATAAAATCGCACTTGCTCATAATGCAGACGACCAGGCAGAGACTCTTTTGATGCATCTCATAAGGGGCTCAGGTCCCGCGGGGCTTTCGGGTATTCCGCCTGTCCGCAGTCGCATTATAAGGCCGCTTATCGAAACAGAGCGCAAAGAGATCGAGGAATTCCTCTCTGAATTCAACATCAGTTATATGACCGATTCTTCCAACCAAAAGGACGATTATCTCAGAAACAGAATCAGGCATTTCATCATACCCGCTTTCAAGAATATCAACAGGGATTTCCTTCAGGCTGTCCTGAGGACAACGAACATTATCAGGGATGAAGAACGCTATTTTGACTTACTTGTTACGAAGACCTTGATGAAACTTATAAGCAGGAAATCGGACTCATCCATTGAATTATTTCTTGGTCCTTTGGAATATATGGATACAGTACTGTTGAGGAGGGTTCTAAGACGCTCCCTTGCTGAAACGAAGAAACTTCGGGGCCTCGGGCTCGATCATATTGAGGACCTTATTAAATTGATCAAGTCAGGGCGTTCAGGAAATCGGATATACCTGCCTCATTCCATCCGGGCGATCAAGGGCTATGCGACCCTGACACTGACTTCGGAAAAGCCGGAGAGGCTCACTGAATATATTATCAACGAGCCTGGAGAGATCATCCTGAAGGAGGCCTCACTGGTGTTGCGTCTTTCAATTTCCGAAAAAAATCCCGACAATGATCTGGGAGACGGCAAGCGGTTTGCCTGTCTCGATGCTGACAAGCTCTCATTTCCACTTGAGATACGCCCAAGAAAGACAGGAGATTTCTTCTATCCTCTTGGTTTTGGGAAACGAAAAAAGATCCAGGACTTTTTTGTGGACAAGAAGATACCACGCGAAGAACGGGATATCGTTCCCCTTCTCATAAATAATAATGCTATTGCATGGGTAATCGGGTATCGAGTTGACGATCGATTCAAAGTTGACGATAATACAAACAGGGTAATGAGATTGGAGATCAGACCCATGAAGTATTGATTCAAGGAGGATCAAATGAATTTTTCCAGGCCTCGGATAAAAAACCTTCTATTGCTCACTGCATCTTTCATTCTGGCAGCCTGTCTGTTACTGCCGCAGACGCTGTTCGCGGCTACTCCTGATCCGGATGTGTCATCTGACATTCTTTCTCAACTCGGAGATGCTATGTCCAGAGTATCGGAGAGAGTCAACCCGGCTGTCGTAAATATCTCGACCTCCAAGACTGTCAAAACACCGCGTCTTCCATTTGACGATCCCCTATTCAGAAAATTTTTTGGAGAAGGCCGAACCCAAAAACAGAAGGTCTTCAGCCTCGGTTCAGGTGTTATCGCAACCCCAGACGGATATATCGTAACGTGCAATCATGTGATTGAAGGCGCCGAAGACATCGTCGTAAGGCTAAATGACAGCCGGGAGTTCAAGGGAAAGATAGTTGGTCTCGATTCACGGACAGATATCGCCATTATCAAGATCACCGCCGAGAACCTTCCTACTGTTGCCTGGGGTGATTCTGACAAACTCAGGACTGGCGCGGTCGTTATTGCAATAGGGAACCCTTACGGTCTCAACCAGACCGTTACCATGGGGATTGTGAGTGCCACCGGTAGGGCAGGTATGGGACTCGTCGACTATGAAGACTTCATCCAGACCGACGCCTCAATCAATCCGGGCAATTCGGGTGGAGCACTGATTAATTCAAGAGGGGAATTGATCGGCATCAATGACGCCATATTCAGCACGTCTGGCGGCAATCAGGGCATAGGCTTTGCAATCCCGTCCAGTATGGCGAAAAACGTCATGGACAGCATTATTAGCCAGGGCAAGGTCGTACGGGGCTACTTGGGTGTCCAGGTACAACCGCTTACCGCAAATCTCGCAAAGCAATTCCGAATGAAACACGACAAGGGGATTCTGGTTGTCGATGTCACCGAAGGGGGGCCTGCCGATAAAGGAGGTATTAAAAGAGGCGATGTCATAGTCGGCTTCGACAATAAGGACCTTGATAACCCCTTTCAGTTAAAAAATCTGGTTGCCTCTTCAAAACCGGGAAAGATGGTCGAGATAAAGATCTTCAGAGACGGCAGCCCACTAATCCTACCTGTAGTGATCACCGAATTACCCACTGAGACCGTGGCCGCTCCACTGACAGAAAGTAACAATGCCTTAAAGGGTGTAACAGTGCAGGATCTGAACGCTGACATCTTACAGCAGTTGGGGATCACCCGCGACATTCAGGGAGTCGTCGTCATGAATGTCGACGAAGAGAGCCGTGCCCTCGGCGTTCTAAAGAGGGGAGATATCGTTATGGAAGTCAATAAGAAGCCTGTGGACAGCCTAATTGCATTCAAGGAGGCGACCTCGAAGATATCTCAAAAAGATGACGTCCTTCTGCTTGTCATGCGAGGCGGCTTCGTTCAATACATAACATTAGCCGGACAATAACTTCGTTACAGAGGAGGAGTCCTTTTCGCGTCAGTTTAATGCGATTGTCAGAAGGCTCGATTAGATCCTGGAGAACAAGATTCCCCAGGGTCTCTTTCATCTTTTCTACCGTTTCAGCTGGCATTTCACTGAGCTCAATTCCTTCCTTCTTTCTTAAGCCGAGGAAAAGTGTTTCTTTAACCGTATCCTGCGGAGTAAGGACCATCTCTTCGGTCACTGGAAGCCTGTCTTCATTTATCGCATTCATATAGCTTTCCACGTCACCAACATTGGCGAACCTCATACCATTGCGAAAAGAATGCGCACCCGCACCTATGCCAATGTATTCACCCCTATCCCAGTAATTAAGATTATTGCGGCATTCATAACCGGGAAGTGCAAAATTGGATATCTCATAATGTCCATAGCCGCAGGCTTCAAGCGTATCAATTGCACTATAGTACATTTCGGCTACAGTATTCTCATCAGGCAAACAAAGGTTGTCCTTCTCCAATTGCTCATGAAGGAGAGTGTCTTTTTCGGGGGTCAGTTCATAAGTAGAGACATGTTCGGGACGGAGACGAGCAATCTCGTCCAGAGTTGTTTTCCAACTCTTGTTATCCTGTCCTGGTATTCCATAGATTAGATCAACTGAAATGTTTCTAAAGCCTCCTCTTTGTGCATCACGGAGTGCTCTTATGGCATCGGCGGCGTCATGCATTCTGCCGAGAAGCCTTAATGCTTTGTCATCAAGCGATTGAACCCCGATGCTGATTCTGTTTATGCCTGAATCGAGCATGGCCTTAATACCTTTGTCGGACAGGGTGCCAGGATTAACCTCGGAGGTAATTTCCACTTTACTGCTTAAGCGCCACTCTCCTTTCAGCTTGCCCATTATTTTTGCAATATCTTTTTCCTTAAGAAGAGAGGGTGTTCCGCCACCTATATAAATAGCCTCAAGCACGTTAATCTGGTTGCCCCTCATATCGATCTCCTTGCAGAGTGCCTCAACATAAGCCTCAATGAGTGGAACACTATCAGGCACTGAGTAAAAATCGCAGTAAATGCATTTCTTAAGGCAGAAGGGAATATGGATATAGAGATAATGGATCATCTAAACGTATTGTACATGATTACCGCCTAGATTGCCGCAAACATTGAAGCCGGAGAAGCCTCACGGTCAAGCAAGAAACACCCTCTCGTATTTTTCAGATTCTCTACTGGAGTGTGATAAGATCAGATAGGAGCGCGTATGACAATCGGTCACATGACATTCAAGAAACCTACCGTACTTATCGTGGATGATGACGCGGCCATACGCGACATAGCCCGCGCTACGCTGGAACTTTCGGGGTTTTCCGTAGAAGAGGCCAAAGATGGCCTTAAAGCCCTATCTTTTCTTAAAACGCGAAAACCCGATATAGTGATCCTCGATTTCATATTGCCGGGGATGGATGGGATAAGCGTCTGTTCCGAATTGAGAAAAATGTCTGGGGGAGAGCGTATCCCTGTCCTGATGATTACCGGACGGAACGATATCGAATCGATTGAGCGCGCTTTTGACGCTGGCGGCACCGATTTTATGACAAAGCCTATCAACTGGACAATCCTCGGACACCGACTCCTGTATATGCTGAGGGCGAGTGAAACCTTCGATAACCTGGTAAGGAGCGAGATAAAAAACAGGGCACTTATTAATGCAATTCCGGATTCAATGTTCCAAATCGACCGGCAAGGCCTATTTCTCGATTGCAAGGCAGGGCTGGATATTGACTTACTCGTTCGACCGGAAGAGGTGATTGGGAAGCACGTGACTGAAGTATTCCGGCAGGAACTTGCAGATAAGGTCAGGGAAGCGATGGACATGGCGCGTGAAACACGCGAACACCAGACATTCGAATACCACATCTCCGTGGGTAGCACCGACCGGTATTTCGAGGCTCGCATTGTCGTATGCGGCGAGAATGAGGTACTTATGCTTATGCGCGATATAACAAAACGAACAACTGCCGAGAACCATATCCGATATATGGCGTATCACGATTCGCTCACACGCCTGCCGAACATGAATCTTTTCAGAGAGCATCTTGCCCACTCACTCGCAGCAGCAGGACAAACGAGAAAACTCTGCGCAGTCCTTTTTCTCGATCTAGACCGGTTTAAGCTAATTAATGACACCCTCGGTCACAAGATAGGTGATCTCCTGCTGCAGGCCATCGCCGACAGGATCATAAGCGGCATGCGCCGTAGCGATATGGTTGCCCATATCGGCAACGAGGACATTGGAGACCTGGTAGCCCGTATGGGCGGGGATGAATTTACGCTTCTGCTCACTGATATCAAGAAGCCTGAAGATGTCGCTAAAGTCGCCTATCGCATACTCGAAGAACTCTCCAAGCCCTTTTTAATCTCTGCCCAAGAACTGTTCATCACCGCCAGCATCGGGATTGCCTTTTATCCTCTCGACGGAGAAGACATTGATATCCTCATACGTAACGCCGATACCGCTATGTATCACGCAAAAATCAGGGGGAGAAATAACTTTCAGTTTTTTGATGAATCCATGAATATCCACATTAAAGACCGCCTATCCATCGAAAATCGGATCAAAAAGGCATTGAATGATAATGAATTCATACTACATTACCAGCCGAGATACGAGATCAGTAGTGGCAGAATCGTCGGAGCGGAAGCGTTGCTGCGCTGGCATCCCAGCGATATCCTGGACATACCCGTAGCACAAGTCATCTCGATTGCTGAGGAAATTGGGGTTAACGTTCCGATGGGAGAATGGGTTTTCCGCAGCGCATGCGGTCAGGCTATGTCATGGAAAAAAGCCGGTTTGTCCTCATGCGTTTCTGTCAATCTCTCGGTCCTTGAGTTCAAGCAGAACGAATTGGTCTCCGATGTAAAAAGAATAGTTGGGGAAATAGGGCTCGACCCCTGCTGCGTCAATCTCGAGATTACCGAGAATGCCCTTATGCATGACGTTGACGCAACGACTGCAATTTTAAATAAACTTAAAGCCATAGGCATAAAAATATCGGTCGATAATTTCGGAACAGGATATTCATCTCTTAGTCATCTCAGACGTTTTCCGATAGATGCACTGAATATCGCCCAAGACCTCATCAAAGATATGACAATAAGCTCAGACACCGCCGAAATCGTGAAAGCAATTATCGCGCTCGCCCATTCGCTGAAACTGAAAGTTGTTGCGGAAGGGGTGGAGACAGAAGAGCAATTCCGCATGCTTAGCGAGCAGGGCTGCGACGAATTCCAGGGTTTTTTATACAGCCCGGCAATTCTCGCTGCCGATATAACGCGGCTTTTGATCGAACAGAATATTTATTTTAAATAATCGGCAGGCACGTTTGAAGGCACTCGAAATACCCTCTAAGCCGTGGAATGCGTAATATATCCCTCAACCATGATGTCCTCGCCGACCTTTCTGACGGTGACGTCCGACATATTCAGAGCATCTTCGAGTTTAAAAAAAGATTCACCACCAACTACCTGAATAGAAGCCCTTCCGCAGATAATCTTTGGGGCTATGAAGAATATGACTTTATCAACAACTCCCGCTGTCAAAGCACTGGCATTAAAGGAAGACCCTGCTTCTATTAGTACCGATGTAATACCCATTTTGCCCAGGTGTTCCATCAGCCATGACAGATCGACCTTGCGACCTTCATATTCAACAAATTGAATACCCCTTTCGTGAAGCTCCGCTTTCTTTTGATTCTCCTGTTGTCGATGCCGTGTCACAAAAATAGTACAGGGAGGCGTTTTACAGACTTTATAATCGAGCGGCGTTTCGAGATCAGGGTCGATGATGATCCTTAAAGGTTGTCTGCTGCATTTGAGGCGGGCGGTCAGTTCCGGATTGTCAGCCTTTACGGTGCCAACAGCGGTCATCACGGCGTCGACACCACATCGTAGACGGTGAACAAAAGCTCGCGCTCTGTCACCTGTTATCCATTTTGATTGTCCTTCGGGAGTAGCGATCTTTCCATCGAGGGTCATGGCCGTTTTTAAAATGACAAATGGCCTCTTCGTTTTGATATATTTATAATAAACTTCATTGAGCTTTCTCGCCTGCCCTTCGAGAACACCTTCAACCACTGTTATACCGTGATTGCGAAGTTCCTGTATGCCTTTCCCAAATACCTTAGGATTGGGGTCTTTCATGGTGACGAAAACTTTTTTAATACCTGCATTGATAATCGCGAAAGTGCAGGGAGGTGTCCTCTTGTCGGTATGGCAGCAAGGCTCAAGAGTCACGTAAAGTGTAGCGTTTTTGGCTCTTTCCTGCGCTTTCGCTAGGACCAGTGCCTCGGCATGAAGTTCCCCCGCCTTCTTATGAAAGTCCTCCGCAATGATCCTGCCGTTTTTGACTAAGACTGCTCCCACCAGCGGATTAGGGCTCGTCATCCCCTTCGCTTTTTCGGCGAGTCTCAAGGCACGTCTCATAAAAAAAATATCGCTCTCGGTAGCTGTCTGCAGGTCTTTATCCATTGCTTACTTTACAAACTAGAATCCATACTCTTTCCATCTCTTATCCACATGACGCCTAATCTCTTCCGACATGAACAGTTCCTGCGGCCATTCCCTCATCATGCCTTCTTCCCGTGTTTTGCGGGTTGCATCGATTCCCATCTTGGCGCCGTAGCGCGGGAAACTGGCTGCATGATCGAGGTCATCAAGAGGACCTTCCGCAATAACAACATCTCTCTTCCAGTCAACATTATTCAGCACACGCCAGGCCGTATAGGAAATATCCTGTACGTCCACATCCTCGTCGACGACAATCAAGAGTTTGGCGAACATCATCTGCCCCTTGCCCCATAGACCGTGTATAACCTTTTTTGCCTGACCCGGATAGCTCTTTCTGATCGATATGAGACAAGCATTATGGAATACCCCCTCCATAGGGAGGTTGATATCCTTAATCTCAGAGAAATCGAGCTTCATAAGCGGCAAGAATATTCTCTCTGTCGCCTTACCCATATAACAGTCTTCCATGGGCGGTTTGCCAACTATCGTTGCAGGATAAATCATATCTTTTCTGTGAGAAATGCAGGTTATATGGAATACAGGGTAGTAATCGGCAGCGGAATAAAATCCCGTATGGTCACCAAAGGGTCCTTCAAGACGCGTTTCGCTAGGATCGAGATAACCTTCTATCACGAGTTCACTGTTTGCCGGCACCTCGATGTCAGAAGTGATGCACTTGACCATCTCAACCGGCTCTTTCCGGAGGAAGCCTGCAAATAGCATTTCATCAACTGCCTCAGGAAGCGGGGCTGTAGCAGCATATATCACAGCAGGATCGCTTCCAATAGCTATTGCAGCGGGCATCCTTTGATTCAGTGCCTTGTATTTATCATAATGCCTAGCTCCGTCCTTATGGATATGCCAGTGCATGCCAGTGGTCTTCTTATCATAGACATGAATCCTGTACATGCCGCAGTTAGGCCTGCCCGTATCAGGGTCTCTGGTGAAGACCATAGGGAGCGTAATAAACCTTCCTTCATCCGAGGGCTGTCCATCATCGGGCCAACATTTAAGAATGGGGAATTTGCTCAAATCAGGAGCGTCCTTCTCTATCACTTCCTGGCATGGAGCATTCCTGACCGTTTTGGGGAGATACCTGGAAAATTCGAATAGCTTCGGTAGCATCGAGAGCTTCTCAATGAGTGTCTTCGGAGGAGCCTGGTTCAGCAGTTCTTCGATCCTTTGCGCAACATCGTCCAGGTGTCCAATACCAAGGGAAAGACACATCCTTTTAAAAGAACCGAAGATATTCGTAACCACCGGATGCGACGACCCCTTTACCTTTTCAAAAAAAAGGGCTTTCCCGCCACCTGCACTTTTACACATGCGGTCAGTGATAGCCGATATTTCGAGAATGGGGTCAACTTCGACTTTGATCCGGTGGAGCTCTCCATTCGTTTCAAGTATATTGAGGAACTCCCTTAAATCCTTGTATGCCATAGCTTTTCCCTTGTTTTATATTTTAGCTATTATATCTGCCCGTTAAAGAGATACGCAAGAGAGGCTTCTTGTCCTGGAAGTTAAAAAATTAATCCGATGACAACTAAGATATAGCCCGCGGCCCGTATAATCGACAAGAGAGTTTTATAAGATCCCCATCCCATGAGTAAAGAAAAATGCGATATGGCAAACATAAAAAAACCGATGCCGATAAATGCAAAAGCCTTGACTTCCGATTGAAGATACCTTTTGATGGCCAGGAAAACAATCGTCAAGCTCAGACCAAGGTTTAATAAAGTAGTGAAATCCATTCTCTCAGCCCCCTATTTTGTCTTGAAAATAAGACTTACCGTGTCTCCATCTCTAATACTGAGCTTATCCAAATCAGTCTTCGTTATGAGTATGCCCATTTTCTTTTCTGCGTGGCACAGAAGATTCAATTCGCCCGCTTTCGACGTCCCTTTGAATATGATGACTGATTTGCTTTTTGCTGCGACGCTGTAAATGGCCCGCGACATCCTGGCGTGCCCAACTTTAGCTCCAAATCCGGATTCCTTCTTGACAGTGGTCCTGAATACAGGCTCGAATATCTCGCCAAGAAATATGAAATAAATATAGATGTCCTTAAATAGACCGTCCGGTATCGTTATCTTATTGAAAACCCATCCAGGAATAAGGCGACCGTCAGTGGGGAGCGGTTCACTGTTAAGAAATGGGTAAGCGATGAGAAACTCATTCGAAAAATTATCAATCCTTTTCTTGATCATCGCGCTTTCCAAGGAGAATTTGGGATAAGCTCCAGAAATTGCTGCGGCGACGACATCAAATGCAGCATTACCGTCGGCACCTGATTTGACCAAATATCCCAGTAGCCGCATTAAGCTCAAAAGCCTTTGCGCCACCGTATCATCGGCAGTCAAGACAAATGGGGAGCACACATGAAATGTCCTTGCAATCATCGCGGGTTGAATATCATCAAGATTGATACTTGATGGAGATTCAGTGACCTCACTAATGTTGTCGAAGAGCAATGAGTCGATTATGTGTTCATGCGAGAGCGTACGGGATTTGACATGCACTATCACATCGTGATAAATCTGCGCTTCGATAAGATGCTTATCCCCGGTAATAATATACGCGATCCCCTCTTCCAGCTTTTTTTTCTTAACACATGAATAAAGCTTTTCTAGAGGCATAGCGTTCTCTGTTCAATAGAGATTCCACTGCCTAGCCAGCAACTTTTATTGGATTGAGACATGAAATTTAAAATAGTTAACATTGCGATATAAAATATGCAGGGTGTGTGGTAAATCAGTATGATTAGCAATGATTGCGACTTTTTTACCCTATTGGATTGTATATTTTTCAAATCTCAATTGATTAGCGGATTCTCAATATAATGAATTGTTAATACAATGACGTAGCAGCGCCCCATACGAGCTTGAAGAGATCCAGCCCTGGCAACAGCGTTGCCAGGGGGAGAACAGCTATTTAAATCGACCTAAAAGTTAAAGTTATAGGATTTGACATACTCGATAATGCGCTTTTGGGAATTGTCGAGCCTTTTGCGCAGGTCCTTCTTATACTGCTCCAGATCGATCTTGATCTGTGCCACGCCGGTATCCATGGCAGCCTTGGCCACTGCAGGCGCTTCCCACACGAGCATGCGGGTATCGAGCGCCTTGGGAATTACATAGTCGATCCCGAAGCTCAGCTTCTTCACCTTATATGCATCCAGCATCTCTTGAGGGACGGGCTCCTTTGCTAACGCAGCCAGTGACCTTGCAGCCGCTAGCTTCATCTCCTCATTGATTGATGTAGCCCTTACATCAAGAGCGCCGCGGAAAATATACGGGAAGCCCGATACGTTGTTCACCTGGTTCGGAAAATCCGAACGGCCGGTGCCCATGATAAGGTCAGGACGTGCTGCCCTGGCTTCGGCGTATGGTATTTCAGGATCGGGGTTGGCCATGGCAAAAATGATCGGGTTCTTGTTCATGCTCTTGACCATCTCGGGGGACACCAGATTCGCCTGTGAGAGACCAAGGAACATATCAGCGCTCTTGAACGCATCTGCAAGAGAATCATATTTGTTCTTTGTGGCAAAATAGCGTTTCTGCTCGTTGAGGTCGGTACGGCCTGCATGAATATGACCTTTACTATCAAACATCGCAATGTTTTCGAGGGGAACGCCCAAAGATACGTAGAACTTGCAGCATGCGATACCTGCCGCGCCGGCGCCCGAGACCACAACCCTCAGGTTTTCAACCTTCTTTCCGGATATCTCCATTGCATTGATCAGGCCTGCTCCGGAGATAATAGCGGTTCCGTGCTGGTCGTCATGAAACACCGGTATGTTCATCTCCTTCTTCAACTTTTCTTCTATGTAGAAACATTCCGGTGCCTTGATGTCCTCCAAGTTGATGCCTCCGAAGGTCGGTTCAAGCGCCTTGCAAACACTTATGATCAAATCGGGGTCTTTGGCATCGAGATTGATGTCATATACGTCTATATCGGCAAAGGTCTTGAATAAAACTCCCTTGCCCTCCATAACCGGTTTGGCGGCCAATGGACCAAGATTGCCAAGCCCAAGGATTGCAGTCCCGTTTGAAACAACGGCGACCAGGTTCCCTTTGTTGGTGTACTTGTAGACGTCGGCCGGGTCAGCCGCAATTGAGCGGCAAGCCTCTGCCACGCCTGGCGAGTAGGCCATGGATAAATGCTTCTGGGTTATGCAGGGCTTGACCGGGACTACCTCCACCTTACCTTGCGGAAAAGTGCTGTGATACGTTAAGGCTTCTTCTTTAGTGTACAGAGCCATTGTGTTTCCTCCTTCTGTCGATCAGTTTTCTGTATTTCTTGAGTCCCTTAGCGTTCCAGCACCTGGAGTTTCGGTTGCACGTACAACTCGCCGCCAAAAGCATCATTAATAACAAGCAACGGGAAATCCTTCACCTTCAGTTCCATAACAGCTTCGGGGCCAAGGTCTTCGTAGGCGACGACCCTGGCTTCCTGCACGCAAAGAGACAGAAGAGCCCCGGCGCCACCTGTAGCTGCAAGATAGACCGCTTTATACTTTTTCATGGCATCTTTAACCGCATCGTTACGCTTGCCCTTCCCGATTGTCCCCTTCAAACCGAGACTATGTAACCTGGGAGCGTATGTATCCATCCGGTAGCTCGTAGTCGGTCCGCAGGATCCAATAGGACGTCCGGGTGGCGCAGGGGCTGGACCTACGTAATAGATCAGCGCCCCCTTGACGTTGAATGGCAGTACATCACCTTTATCCAGGGCCTCGAACATGCGCTTGTGTGCTGCATCACGTCCCGTATAAATGGTGCCGGTTATAAAAACAACATCTCCTGTTTTCAGTTGCATGACATCTGCGTCACTCAGAGGGGTTGTCAGTCTGTGTTCAGTCGCCATTATAGTTCCACCTCCTTATGCCTCGCAGAATGGCACTGGACATTGACCGCAAGCGGCAGGCTGGCCAGGTGGCAAGGTGCAGCAGCGATCTTAACGTCCAGGCACGTCGTCACGCCACCAAGGCCCATAGGTCCGATACCGAGTTTGTTGATTTCGTCCAAAAGTTCTGCTTCCTGTATTGCAATGGCTGGATCTGGATGAGAATCACCAAGAGGCCGAAGAAGGGCCTTTTTGGCCATGAGGGGAGCCATCTCAAAGTTACCTCCTATGCCGACGCCGATAATAACCGGTGGGCACGGGTTGGACCCTGCCTCTGCAACCCTGTTCACAACAAACTTTTTGATACCTGCCCAGCCTTCAGCAGGAGCGAGCAGAACCACACGTGACATGTTCTCGCTTCCTCCGCCTTTTGCCATCATCCATAATTTCAACCTGTCGCCGGGCACTAGGTCTACGTGGATGATTGCTGGGGCATTGTTGCCGGTGTTCTTGCGGGTAAATGGATCGCAGGATGACTTGCGCAGGTAACCGTCTTTGTAACCCTGCACCATCCCCCCGGTGATGGATTCTTTTAAATTGCCACCCTCAATCTTTACATCCTCGCCGATCTCTACGAAGAAGACCGCCAAGCCGCAGTCCTGACAGAGAGGAAGACCAGTCTCCGCAGCTAGTGCCGCGTTTTCCTTAAGTTGGCGAAAGATTTCGACCGCAGTCGGTGACGTTTCCTTTGCCGCACACTCCTCTAATCGCTTAAGCACATCCTCCGGAAGGTAGCGGTTCGTATCTATACACATTTGAGCCACTTTTGCCTTGATGTCGCCGGCTTTAACTAGGCGCATTACGCTCTCCTTTGACTTTGTCTCTTAACCACAAAACAGGCTCCTGTTTTTCAGACCTTTTTAGACGCCCACTCTTTTTCGTCGCGCTCAATCATTTCTTCTTCAGGCGCTTCAGCCTCAACAATTGTCTCGTTGTTCAAGACACGTTTGAATCTTGCAAAATCGATGGAGTCTTCCCATTTCGCCACAACTACACCAGCGACGCAGTTGCCGACTAGGTTGGTCAGCGCCCTGCATGTTGCCATAAACCAGTCTACTCCAAGCAGCAAAGCCAGACCAGCCACCGGAATCTGTGTATCCATTGCAGACAGTGTCGCAGCCAAACATATAAATCCGCCTCCAGCAACGGCTGCAGCTCCCTTGGAGGTCAAAAGCATAATAACCAGAATAGTTAGCTGCTGTGTCCATCTAAGATCAACATTGAATGCCTGTGCAATAAAGATTGCCGCCATTGTCAGGTAAATGCTCGTCCCGTCAAGATTGAAGGTATACCCCGTAGGGATGACAAGACCCACAACGGACTTTTGAATGCCTGCATTCTCAAGCTTTACCATAATTCGCGGTAGCACTGTTTCAGAGGAGGATGTTCCCATGACGATGAAGAACTCTTCCTTGATATATAGCCAGAGCTTCAGTAGGCTGAACCCAGCCAATTTGCAGACGCTGCCAAGAATAACAACAACAAAGAAGATAGCGGTACCATAAACACTGACAAGTAGCATTCCAAGTGTTGAGAGCGTAGCAGAGCCGAAACTACCGATGGCAAATGCCATAGCGCCGCCGGCACCGATGGGGGCTAGCCTCATAATATAGCCGATGCCTTTGAACAAACCATGGGTTACTTCATCGATGAAATGAACAACGGGCTTACCCTTGTCTCCCATTGCGGCAAGTGATGCTCCGAATATACAGGAGAAGAGGAGAATCTGCAGGATCTCTCCTTTGGCAAAGGCATCTACTACCGAAGTGGGAATTATGTTCAGAAGAAAGTCAACAGTGGTCAAGCTTTTGGCCCCGGTGGTAAAGGCGGAAATGCCCTTCATGTCCATCGCCTTAGGATCGGCATTCAGACCAGTTCCAGGTTGGATGACATTGACTGCAACAAGTCCTATTGCTAAGGCTATGGTCGTAATCACTTCAAAATAGATAAGTGCCTTAACACCGACTCTGCCGACCTTTTTCATATCGCCCATCTTGGCTATGCCAACTACAACGGTTCCGAAGATGATGGGCCCAATCATCATCTTGATCAATTTAATGAAGCCTATGCCGAGCGGCTTTAACTGCTTAGCAAAATCGGGGTATACGAAGCCGAGAGTCACACCTATTACAATACCCACAGATACTTGAAACAAAAGCGAGCTATAGAATCTCTTCTTCTTAACGCCTGCCGGTTTCTCTACCTTTCCCACCAGAATCCCTCCTAAAGTTTTATTGTGATACGAGCCGTTCATCCCTACTCAATAAAAAGGCATAGCGCGTCATAGAACGGCCACTATGACACTTGTGCCTTTATAAACTCCCTGTTCAGTTTTGCTATGAACGAAACCTTTATGCCTTTGGGGCATGCCGCTTGGCATTCATAATGGTTGGTACAGTTGCCGAAGCCTTCTTTGAGCATTGCTTCCGTCATCAGGCAAACACGTTTTGCGGCCTCGACCCTTCCCTGTGGTAGCATGGCAAGCTGCGTAACCTTTGCAGCCGTAAAGAGCATTGCAGAACCGTTCGGGCAGGCCGCGACGCAAGCACCACAGCCTATACACTCAGCCGCATCCATCGCGACATCGGCATAAGGCTTGGGTATGAGGATCGCATTGGCATCGGCAACGCCCCCGGTGTGTACCGAAATGAATCCTCCGGCCTGGATTATCCTGTCAAGCGCGCTACGATCGACGATCAAATCCTTAATGATCGGGAAGGCTTTTGCCCTCCAGGGCTCTATATAGATCGTATCTCCATCCCTGAATTTCCTCATATGCAGCTGGCAGACGGTGGTCCTTTCCTGAGGTCCATGAGGGATGCCGTTAATGACCTGCGAACAAGTCCCGCAGATGCCTTCGCGGCAATCATGGTCGAAAACTATTGGCTCCTTGCCTTCCTTGATCAGTCCTTCGTTGACTTCATCGAGCATTTCGAGGAAAGACATATCGGGACTGACATCCTTCGCTTTATACTCTTCAAGCTTTCCAGGTTTATCTGGGCCTTTTTGGCGCCATACAAATAGGGTAAGGTCCATTATTTATAACTCCTTACGCCAAGATTGACGTCTTCGAATACGAGGGGCTCTTTATGAAGCTCCGGCTCTTTATCGCCACCTTTAAATTCCCAAGCGGCGACATAGCAGTAATTTCCGTCGTCGCGTTTAGCCTCGCCGTCAGGCATCTGATACTCAACCCGGAAGTGACCGCCGCATGACTCGTTGCGGCTAAGTGCGTCCCGTGCCAGTAACTCCCCGAATTCGAGAAAGTCAGCTACACGTCCGGCTTTTTCGAGTTCTTGGTTTAATTCGGCCCCGCTGCCGGTCACTTTTACATTCCTCCAGAAATCTGAACGAATTTCGGGGATAAGCGTGATTGCTTTTTTCAGACTCTCTTCACTGCGCGCCATTCCTACATTTTCCCACATGACTTTGCCTAGTTCGCGGTGGAATTCCTTCACCGTCTTCTTGCCGTTTATAGAAAGCAGCTTCCTTGTAAGTTCAATGACATCCACCATAGACTTTTTGAACTCCGGATGGTCTATGCTCACCTTGCCGGGCTTCGTCTGTGCCAGATAATGAGCTATTGTGTAAGGGATGACGAAATAGCCGTCTCCAAGACCCTGCATAAGCGCACTTGCTCCGAGGCGGTTGGCCCCGTGATCTGAAAAATTGGCCTCTCCCAAGACAAAAAGACCCTGGAGATTGCTTTGAAGATTATAGTCGACCCAAAGACCGCCCATCGCATAATGAAGGGCGGGATAGATGCGCATCGGCTGTTTATAAGCGTTTTCATCGGTAATACGCTCGTACATTTCAAAGAGGTTACCGTAGCGCTGACGGATCGTGTCTTCGCCAAGGCGCTTGATGGCATCGGCAAAGTCGAGATAAACTCCCTGACCGCCGGGGCCGACCCCGCGACCTTCATCACAAACTTCTTTGGCTGAGCGGGAAGATATGTCACGTGGCGCAAGATTGCCGAAGCTCGGGTATTTACGCTCAAGGTAGTAGTCCCTCTCAGTTTCCGGGACTTCATGGGGCAATCGTTTATCACCCTTTATCTTGGGGACCCACACTCTGCCGTCGTTTCTCAAGGACTCCGACATCAGGGTCAGCTTGGACTGATGTTCGCCCGTGACAGGGATGCATGTCGGATGAATCTGCGTATAGCAAGGGTTTGCAAAGAAAGCGCCCTTCTTGTAAGCGCGGTAGTTAGCTGTCACGTTGCAACCCTGGGCATTCGTAGACAGATAGTAGACATTTACGTAACCACCTGTGCAAAGACAGACGGCATCGGCGGCATAACAACTTATTTTTCCAGTGACCATGTCCCTCACTGTGATTCCCTTTGCCTCACTGTCGACCACTACGAGGTCGAGCATTTCAGTGCGGGGATGAAGCGTTACAGTCCCTGCCTTTATCTGGCGGGAAAGAGCCGAATAAGCCCCTAGAAGCAATTGCTGGCCCGTCTGCCCCCGAGCATAGAACGTGCGCGAAACCTGAGTGCCCCCGAATGAACGAAGATCGAGATAGCCAGCGTAATCCCTTGCAAATGGGACTCCTTGTGCTACGCATTGGTCAATAATATTATTGCTGATCGTTGCAAGCCGGTAGACGTTAGCCTCGCGTGACCTGAAGTCGCCTCCCTTGATCGTGTCATAAAAGAGGCGGTAAATGCTATCGCCGTCATTAGGATAATTCTTCGCCGCATTGATACCGCCCTGTGCAGCGATGCTGTGAGCCCTGCGCGGGCTGTCCTGATAGCAGAAGGATTCGACGTTGTAGCCGAGTTCCCCAAGTGATGCGGCCGCAGAGGCGCCCGCAAGACCGGTCCCAACAACAATGATCCTATACTTTCTTTTGTTGGCGGGACTTACCAGCTTCATCTCTCGGCAATGCTTTTCCCATTTCTGTGCAAGCGGACCTGATGGACATTTTCCGTCAAGTATCACGTTATCCCCCTATCCTTTATAATTCAAAAAGCCTAATATGATAACGATTGGGATTGCCGCATACCCCAAGAACAGGATAAAGGCAGCCCCGGTACCAACCTTTTCGACAACCGGAATCGTCTTATCATTATTAAGGCCGAAAGTCTGCACAAAGCTCTGTATACCGTGGGTTAGATGAAGCGCCAGGACGATCATTGCAGCTATATACGCCCCAGAGATTGCTGGGTTATTAAAGCTTAGCACCACCATCTTAAAGACATCGAGTCTGCCCATAGCGTCAATACCTGTTGATATCTCGGGATTAGTCATACGTGCAGTGAAGTGAAGCAGATGGTAGATGAGAAAAGCTGCTATCAACAGTCCTGTCCATATCATGGTCCTGCCGCTGAACGATGCTCGTAGGTTCTTTTTCACAGAGTATGCCTGAGGTCTCGCCGAATTATTTTCTAGTGTCAACTGAATACCGAAAAAGACGTGCAGTATAAACACGCCGAGCATAAACAGCCGGAAGCCCCACACCAGGGGCGGCATACTGTGCAGGCGTTCACCGTAGGCGTTAATCCAGCCAATGTAAATCAGGGAATTACCACAGAGATGAATGACAAGGAATCCAAGTAGCATAAGTCCCGTAATCGCCATCACTATCTTTCTGCCGACCGAACTGTTCAAGAAATGCATCGATATTCCTCCTCACGGTTATCCCGGATATAAGGTGTTTTCTTTTTTCCCACCAATACCCTCCCTAAAAGTTCTCACATGACAAGCACTCTTCACTGTGATGATCATATTACGAGCAATACTTGTGCCATCATTCGCGATTATCACTTCAGTCCAAATAATATAGTTATTTCAATTAGGTGGAACCACTCATGCATTTTTATCCATGAATGATGGAATTAATAGATGTGCGATTGTGTGGCATTTTAAGTGCGCCAAGCCACATATGTGGCGCCTCACTGTGCTACATATTTGTCAAAAATAAGGATAATGTTATTTTTTTTCTAAATTACGATATAGAGTCCGTCGATCTATTCCAAGTTGACGAGCGGCTTTGGCTTTATTGCCGCCATTCCGGGACAAAGTCTCAATTATAGACGCCCGGCTGACCTTTGTTTTTTGTTTGACCTCTTCCTTGCGCTCAGATTGGTCACTAGCAAAGTCCCTGGGGAGATGCTGTGGTCCGATATCTCCTGCCGGGCACAATATAAATGCGTGTTCCAGCGTGTGGCGCAACTCTCGGACATTGCCCGGCCATTTGTAGTCCATGAAAAGTTTCATGACCTCATCTGAGACGCGAAAAATCCTTTTTTCATAGTCCAAGTTTAATTGATTTATAAAATGCTGGCACAAAAGCGGAATATCCTGCTCACGCTCACGCAGCGGTGGCAGATGGATACCCATGACCTTAAGTCGGTAGTAGAGATCTTCACGAAAGAGTCCCTGCCTAATTTTTTTTTGCAGATCCACATTGGTAGCTGTAACTACTCTTACGTCTGCTTTCAGTGTCCGCGAATCCCCGACACGTTCATACTCCTTTCGCTCAAGAACGCGAAGAAGCTTGAGCTGGGTGCTCAAAGGGATGTCACCGATTTCATCGAGAAAAAGGGTCCCGCCTTCGGCGGCCTCGAAACGGCCCACTTTGTCCTTGATTGCACCCGTGAATGCTCCGCGAACATGTCCGAAAAGTTCACTCTCAAGGAGGTTTTCCGCAAGGGCCGCGCAGTTAACCTTGATAAGGGGGCGCTTTGCCCTCGGACCGCCATAATGCAATGCTTCGGCAGTCAGTTCCTTGCCTGTCCCCGATTCCCCTGTGATAAGTACTGTGGTTTCCACATCGGTGAGAAGGTCCAGGACGCGATAGACTTCCTGCATTGCTCGGCTTTTCCCGATTATGTTCTTGTAGCCTGTAGGGTCCGCAATCTGTTTTTCGAGGTTTGCCAGCCGTGTGATATCTCGAATGACTAAAACAGCCCCCATGAACTGGTTTTCCTGGTCCCTGAGCGGAGATGAATTAATTATGAACACTTTTCCCGGATTGCTCGTCAGACACTCAAGACGATACTCAATAACCGGCTCTTTTGTCTGTAGGGTTTTGAATAAAATGTGAAAACAGGATCGGTCACAAGACCCCGAAAAATCCTTAATAGATTTGCCAGAAACTAATTCATGGCTGATGCAGCAAATATTGCTCATCGCTTTATTAATATGAATAATACGCATATCTTTGTCCACAGTTAAGACTGCATCAGGTATACTGCTGAAGACGGCCTCCAGGTTCAATCGATACTGCTCCTTTTCATCGGAAATTCTTTGAATTTCCTGTTCGGCCACCACTTTATCGGTGACATCGCGACCAACTACCTGGTATTCAGTGATACAGCCGTCCTTGTCGAAAAACGGCCGGATTGAGCGATGGACCCAACGCATCTGTCCATCCGGTAATATAACCCGATGTTCCATCTCAGCTACCGGCCTGAAAGGTGTCAGCTTCCTCAAATGCTTCTCGAACTGTTGAAGGTCCTCATCGGGCATATTCAGGGTAAATACCATCCCTATGAGTTCATCCTTATTCTTCTGAAAAAAATCGGCATAAGCATCGTTTACAAACGTAAGCGTTCCACCGCGCTTATACCGGCAAACCTGTTCAATCTGATCTTCAACTATAGCCCGATATATTGATTCGCTATGCTGAAGTCTCTCTTTAGTGGCTGCTAGGGTATCGAGGACATTTTTACGCGAGGTGATGTCCTGGATCATCGGCAGCAAATAATGAGGGTTGCCGAGATGGTCCTTAAGGCAACGCATTGAAATCGTCACCCATCTAACACCACCGTTTTTATGGATAAATCGCCTATCATTTTCATATGAATCTATTTCACCACTCAGAAGCTTGTTAGCATAACCCAACCCGATAGGAATGTCATCGGGATGGATAATATCGATAATTTTTTTTGACAAAAGCTCTTCCTCAGAATAGCCGGTAATATCACAAAGTACTTTATTTACTCGTATGAAGGAAAATTTTAGATTAACAATTGCAGCTCCGATCGGGGCTTGATCAAAAGTGCGTCGAAATTTCTGTTCACTCTCCCTAAGCGCCATTTCAGCACACTTCCTCGCCGTAATGTCAATGTTCAGACCCTCAATATAACAAAGCTTTCCATCTGCCCCGCGCACCTCGCGGACCGCCAGATTAATCCACTTGCTGTTGCCGTCCTTGCATCTGAACTGGGTCTCAAAATCGGTTACCGCACCTTTTTCTTTGAGAATGGCAACAAGGCGATCACGGTCAGCAGGATTAACATAGAGCTGAGATTTCAGGTCCTGCAGCATGGAGATCATGTCTTCGGGTCCGTCATAGCCGAGCATTTTTGCTAGTGCAGGGTTAACAGTAATGAATTTTCCGCTCATAGTAGACTGAAATAGTCCTTCGACGGCATTCACAAAGAAACTTTTGTAGCTGAATTCGTCAGCGCTATCGCGAGTTATTATTTTTGGGGTGCATTTTGGCATTGCAGTAAATTCGGGGATACGTTCATTCCAATATCAGCAAGCTTCGAGTATGGGTGGTAACCTGCTGGAACTCAATAAAAACATTCATAGTCAGAGGGCAATGGTTCAAAAAAACACTTCCATTGCTATTGTAGAAATTATACCATATATTACTCGCTTGGAATACCAAGGCAAGGCACAATGCGGCACGCGGACGCTGCATGATCCTAATCGTTAGTGTATTTCAAGATTCGAGAAAAAGAAAGGTATTTCCACCGCCGCTGATTCAGGAGAATCGGAGCCATGGACAACATTTCGCTCCACACTTTCGGCGAAGTCTTTCCTAATCGTGCCAGGGGCCGCATTGGCTGGATTGGTAGCACCCATGATTTCCCTGACTCTCGATATCGCATTGTCGCCTTCGAGCACCAAGACTACCACTGGTCCCTCAGACATAAACGTTGTGAGGCTATCGTAAAAAGGCCTCTCTTTATGAACTGAGTAAAACGCCTTTGCTTCTTCCTTGGACAATGCTATCTTTTTCAGAGCAGCTATCTTGAGAGCGCTCCTTTCAAACCTGCTTAATACTTCGCCTATGACATTCTTCTTGACCCCATCGGGTTTTATAATCGAGAGTGTTTTCTCCACTGTTTGTTCCTCCATAGTTTGTATCTCTGTCATCATATTCAGACCGCATACTCTGCCGTACTGCTCATCCGCAAAGGCTGAAGTAAGCTTCGATCTTCATCCGCAGATGGTCTCCCTCATCCAATACTGTATACTTTCCCCTGCACGATCGTACGAACATCTCGATTTTTTTACGGTCTTCCCGGTTATTATCCAATAGCACCTCGACTTCTTCGTGAACAGTACAGAATCCTTCAAGATGCTTCCTGAATTCCCTCAAATGGTCGGGATGGTGCAATCCTCGCACGTCAATGATCATACTTCCCCTTTACAATTCATCGACTGTTGTATTCAAGCTTTCTATATTTTCGACGTTGAAGGTCCTTGCCCCCGTCGCTATCCTCTTTATCAAGCCCGATAGAATCTTGCCGGGACCGACTTCGACGAATGTCATCATGCCCTTCATCGCAATCGTTTTTATGCAGTCCTCCCAGAGGACCGACTGACTGAGTTGTCGAACGAGAGATTTCCTTATTACTTCCGCATCCGAAATAAACCTAGCATCTACATTATTCACAAAAGGAAGCATGGTATCCCTGATCTCGAAGCCTTTCAGCATCGCCTCAAATTTTTTCCCGGCTTCTTCCATCAACGCGCAGTGAGAAGGAACGCTCACCGCAAGCGGCAATGCCCTTTTTGCGCCGGCAACTTTGGCCTTGACAATTAGGGCTTCAACTGCCACCTTTTCCCCTGAAACGACAATCTGCCCTGGACAGTTGTAATTGGCTACCCTTACGTATCCCTCATCCACGCTGAGGCACAAACCATCGAGGGCGCTCCTGTCAAGCCCGAGGATAGCAGCCATAAGTCCCTTTCCTTCTGGGACCGCTTCCTGCATGATAGAACCCCGGATCTCCGTGATCTTTACTGCATCGGCAAACGACAGACTTCCCGCTGCAACAAGGGCAGAATACTCACCAAGACTATGTCCCGCGACAGCGGATGGCGTAACGTTCTTCAGCCCCAGCGCGATGAAAGCCGCAACACTCACAACGAGCAGGCAGGGTTGCGTCCGAAATGTTTTGTTCAGCTCTTCGACCGGCCCGTTGAAACTGAGGTCCGCGACATCGTACCCGAGGTTTTTTGAGGCTTGGTCGTAAAGCCTTTTTACTTCGTCAAAATGATCCCAGAGCTCCTTACCCATCCCTACATATTGCGAACCCTGTCCCGGAAATACAAAAGGGATCTCCATCTATGCCTTGCCCTCTTTTAATTTCCTGATCATCATTGGAAGCACTTCATAAATATCTCCAACTATGCCATAAGTCGCCACATTAAAAATAGGAGCCTCCGCGTTCTTGTTGATGGCAATGATAATATCAGAAGATTGCATGCCAACGAGGTGCTGTACAGCACCTGAAATTCCGCAGGCGATATAGATCTTCGGGCAGACAGTCTTGCCCGTCTGTCCCACCTGATGCCGATAAGGTATCCATCCCTCGTCGACAGCAGCGCGCGAGGCACCGACAGCTCCACCCAGGAGCTCAGCAAGTTCTCTGATAAGTTCAAATCCCTTCGTGTCGCCAAGTCCTCTGCCGCCGGAGACTATTATCTCAGCATCCTGAAGATTTACCATACATTCGGAAGTCTCCTGCACGACTTCAAGTACCTTTGTCCTTGAAGTGATACCGTCTGCAGAAACTGATATTATCTTTCCATTTCTAGCAGGATCATAGATGCCCTTTTTCATGACCCTCGGCCTGACCGTAGCGATCTGAGGTCTGTAATTAGGGCAAAGGATAGTGGCCATAATATTGCCACCGAACGCCGGCCTTATCTGTAAGAGATTTCCGGAATCCTCATCAATTTCAAGTGCAGTACAATCCGCCGTTAATCCTGTCTTCAATTTTCCAGCAACCCTCGGAACAAATGATCGGCCTATCGCAGTCGCACCGGCCAGGACAATCTCGGGTTTATACTGTCTGACAAGCCTGATGAGAAGCTGAGAATACGGTTCGTCATTGAACCTCGTGAGGGCAGGATCAGCTACATGATATACTTTGTCGGCACCCCATTTGATCAACTCCTGCGCCTCGTGTTCATCTGCACCGAAAAGGACCGCTGAAAGCTCTGCCTTTCGCTGATCGGCTAGCTTTCGACCCTCTCCCAGAAGTTCCAACGCCACCGAAGCTAGCTTACCTTCCCTCTGCTCAGCAAAAGTCCAGACACCCTTATAGGACGAAAGATCAGCTGTTTCCTTTACATCCCCTTCCTCTGCAATCTCGACGATGGCGCCTTCGGGGCAGACATTAAGGCAGGTGCTGCAGAAGTTGCAATATTCGTTAATAGAAGCCTTGTTATCTTTTATCTCTATAGCGGTATATGGGCACGAACTAACGCATTCGCCACAACCAGAGCACTTTTCAGTTCTGATAATTATACGCATTTCATTCTCCTCAACTCTTCGAGCAGCGCATCCACCTGCTGTTCAAGGGTCCCTTCAAGGGCCTTTCTGTTAACCTTCGATTGAGGAGCAAAAATGTTCTTCACCTGGGTCGGTGACCCTTTTAGTCCGAGATTCTCTTCCTCTGCTCCAATAGCATGGGCATCCATCTTTGTGATTATCGCCTTCTTAGCAGCCATCTTTCCCTTTAATGAAGGAAGACGTGGCGTATTAATCTCCTTGACCACGGTGAGAAGCACCGGCACTGTCGATTCCACAACATCATATCCATCGTCCATAAGGCGATGAACCTTGACGGAACTTGCGCCTATATCTTCGACCTTCTTTACATAAGCTATGTGCGGGATATTAAGGAATTCCGCTATTTCCGGACCTACCTGAGCAGTGTCCCCATCGATAGCCTGCTTTCCGCAAAATATGATATCGAATCCAAGTTTCTCAATTGCTTTTGAAAGAGTATATGATGTAGCCCAAGTATCTGAACCGGCAAAGGCCCTGTCGGATATGAGCCTGACTTCGTCAACGCCCATCGAAACCGCTTCCCTGAGAGCATCTTCGGCCTGAGGTGGTCCCATAGTAATAACGGTAACCTTTCCTCCGACCTTTTCGCGGACCTGAAGGGCTGCCTCGACAGCATGGAGATCAAAGGGATTTATGATACTCGGAACACCTTCCCTGATGAGCGTATTGGTCTCTGGATTTATCCGCACCTCAGCGGTATCAGGCACCTGTTTTATACAAACAATACAATTCACAGAAAACCTCCCCTTCTGCCGAAATCTCAAAACTGAATTAAAATTATACCCTTTATTTCGCCATTATTTCAAGCATATAGCAGCAAGCTCTAGAGGCAGCCGGATTAAGACAGGACGATCAATCAAGCTGCTCAGCAATGACTGTCGCCAAGGCGTAGTTTCTCTCGTGAGAAATAGTTAGATGAAGGATGATGTTGCCGACTATACCCTTCATATCATCACCAAGAATAATGTAAGGCCTGCCGGAGGTCTCGTTGAGCACCTCAATATCGCCAACATATATATGACGGTCCTTTGCTACGCATGACAACGCCTTAACCGTCGCTTCTTTGGCGGCGAAGCGGGCCGATAGGTGAGGGTAAGGATCTCGCCTGGAGTAACAGTAGTCGATTTCCTTGTCACTGAAAATACGCTTGAGGAACTTCCTTCCCCATTTATCGACCGCTTCTCGCATACGCCTAATCTCAGAGATGTCCGTGCCTATGCCGCAGATCATCTGCACTTCTCAATCAGATATTTCATCTCTCTTACTGAACGTTCGATACCAACAAGCACAGCCCTCGATACAATGCTGTGGCCTATATATAAGCCCCTGAGGCCTTCTATCGAAGCAATTCCACGGACATTCACATAATTGAGGCCGTGTCCGGCGTTAACCGAAAGGCCAAGGTCCCCTGCGATTTTTACAGCTTCAATAACCCTGTGGAGTTCATCATTTGCCCTTACACCTATTGCATTGGCATAAAGACCGGTATGGAGTTCGATCATGTCTGCACCAGTTTCCTTCGAGACATCGACATCCAGGATGTTTGGATTGATGAAGAGACTGACCGGAATCCCGGCCTCATGCAGCTTCGTAACGGTTTCCCTGATATGCTCTTTTTGTCCGATGACATCGAGACCGCCCTCGGTCGTAAGCTCAAGCCTCTTTTCGGGAACCAGAGTTACCATTTCCGGTCTGACCTCAAGGGCAATGCGCACCATCTCTTGCGTGGCTGCCATTTCGAGATTCAATTCACATGTAACAGTTTCTCGTAGCATCTTTACATCTCTATCCTGAATATGCCGTCTGTCTTCCCTCAAATGCACGGTGATTCCGTCGGCCCCTCCAAGAAGAGCAAGTGCCGCAGCCGTTACCGGATCAGGCTCAAGGCCCCGGCGGGCCTGCCGAACAGTGGCGACATGGTCAACATTGACACCGAGTATCATATAGGTCCTCCCATCATGCTAGAAATCGAAGCAGTATGAACGGCGGTCAGCGACATTATAATAACATGATTCTACTAAACGTTCGGTAAATATGATCGGATTCTTCTGGCCCTCAATCGACGTCCGGAAACCTGACCATTGTGCCCAATTTTGACCCATAGCGAAAAATCGTGATTCCCTTAAGCCCCTTTTCATAGGCGAGAATGTATATTCTTGCGACATCCCCCCTCTTAGAGTTGTTGGGCATGTTTATCGTTTTCGATACTGCGTTGTCGATGTTTTCCTGAAAGGCTGCTTGCATTTCAAGGTGGTCCTCCGGCGGTATTTCAAGGGCTGTCCTGAAAAGCCTCCGAATTTTTAGCGGTATTTCCTTTATCCCCTTAAGGTTACCTTTTTTATAGACCCGGCTCATGATTGCATCTGAATAATAACCCTCCTGCTTGGCCATCTCTATGAATATACGATGTACTTCGAAGAGGTGAGAATCGAGGACGAGTCTTTTGTATGCAACCGCAAAAAGCGGTTCGATACCACTGGAACAACCGGCGATAATAGAAAGGGTCCCTGTAGGGGCTATTGTTGTAAGGGTCGCATTTCTAACCCTTGGCATGCCTGGAACATCATAAATAGAACCCTTGAAATTCGGAAATACTCCACGCTCCTCTGCGAGATGTACAGAGGCTACCTTCGCCTGTTCACTTACAAAATGCATTACCTTACGGGCGAGGTCATAAGATTTTTTCTGATTATACGTCAGCCCCAGCATAATAAGCATATCAGCCCAGCCCATTACGCCCAGTCCTATCTTTCTATTGCCCTTATGCATCTTTTCTATCTCATGCAACGGATAGACATTTACATCGATGGCATTATCAAGAAACCTAACTGCTGTTACCGTATCATTTCCCAGAGATACATAATCGATCTCTTCGCCCACGACGTACTTCGAAAGATTTAGAGAACCAAGAATGCACGCCTCGAAAGGCAGGAGCGGCTGTTCACCGCACGGGTTGGTGCTGTCAAACTGACCCATATGGGGCGTCGGATTTGACTTGTTTATTCTGTCAATGAAGACAAGACCGGGATCGCCAGTCAACCACGCTGACTCGACAATCTCATTAAAAACATCACGCGCCTTTACCCGGCTTGTAGCCCTTGCAGACCTGGGATTAACCAGTTCATAAAAAGTATCATCGTTCACAGCCCGCATAAAGGCATCGGTTACAGCTACCGAAAGATTAAAATTATTCAGCTCTCCGCTCTTTCTCTTCAGCCTTATGAACTCAAGGATATCCGGGTGGTCTACCCTCAGGATGCCCATGTTAGCTCCCCTCCGCGCCCCGCCCTGCTTTATGACGTCCGTCGCTGCATTATATATCTTCATAAAAGAGACAGGTCCACTGGCAACCCCTCCCGTGGATTTTACGATGTCAGATTTCGGCCTCAATTTAGAGAAGGAAAATCCCGTGCCGCCGCCGCTCTGAAGGATCAGGGCTGCGTTCTTCAGGGTATCGAAAATACTCTTCATCGAGTCCTCTACTGGAAGAACGAAACAGGCAGCTAGTTGCCCCATCGATTTGCCTGCGTTCATGATAGTGGGTGAGTTCGGCAAGAATTTAAGGGAAGAGAGAATATCGAAGAATTTCTTCTCCCACAGAGCTGCATCTCCACTGTATAGATTTTCCGCCGCAGCGATATTTTGGGCCATGCGCCTGAACATTTCATCTGGCGTCTCGATCACGTTTCCAGCCGGGTCTTTCAGAAGGTAACGTGCCCTCAAAACCTTCAGCGCATTTTCGGTAAGTTCCACATCTCTCCCAAATTATCAGTAAAAATATTAGCTAATAGGGATATCTTTTTGGAGTATATAGTCAAAATATGCTTATTACAACAGTGTCGATGAAGGAATGACCGGTTTGCAGCCGTATTGTTATAATAATTTATGGACGTGATTATGATAATAGAGAAGTATTACGAACCCGGATCGGAGGCTTATTTTTTCCTGATAGAACATGGGAAGGCTGTCGCCCGGAAAGCCATCGAAGTCGCCAAGCGCATGCACGGTCTGGATCCCGACTTAGGCTTTATTGAAGAGGCGGCCTTGTTACATGATATAGGCATATTCAATACCAACCTTCCCAAGATAGGATGCTTCGGTACACAACCCTATATCTCACATGGATATCTGGGTCGGGAGCTTCTCGAAAGAGAGGGCTTGGATGCCCACGCTCTTGTGTGTGAAAGGCACGTCGGCATCGGGTTGACGGTCGAAGATATCGACATTAACGGTTTCCCTTTGCCGAGGCGTGATATGATACCGTTAAGTCTCGAAGAGCAAATCATCTGTTTCGCTGATAAGTTCTATTCAAAAGATAAAACAACCCTCACCGTTGAGCGCCCGATTGCGCAGGTCAGGGAAATGGTCGTTCGCTACGGCGAGGATAAGTTGAAGCAGTTCGATGACTGGCTCAGATTCTTCAAAGAATCCTGACAATTCAATAACATGTCGAAGTGGCCGGTACCTAAAAGCTATGCCTGAGCTCTCAAGGGAGCGCGAGCGGCCAAGGCAATGGATATGATCTATTTTCTCTGGAGCGCCCTCTCCACCGTCTTGATAGCACAGAACTCTCCGCACATACTGCACACCTCTGAGACTGACGGCGGCACCTCTCCCCTCCATGCCCTCACCCTGGCAGGATTGAAGCTGTGAGATATCTGCCCCTCCCAGTCGAGGTTCTTTCGGCATTGGGCCATCTGCCTATCCTTCTCCATTGCACTCGGTATACCTTTTGCGATGTCTGCAGCATGACCAGCTATCTTGGATGCGATTACCCCTTCCCTGACGTCTTCGATATTGGGAAGACGAATGTGCTCTGCCGGGGTAACATAACAGAGAAAATCAGCACCTGCCGCCCCAGCTATAGCTCCCCCGATAGCAGCAGCAATGTGATCATAGCCCATAGCAATATCGGTCACCAACGGCCCAAGTACATAGAAAGGTGCCCCTTTGCAGATTTCTTTCTGAAGTTTGATATTCAGCTCAACCTGATTCAAAGGAACATGTCCCGGCCCTTCAATGATAGATTGCACACCAGCAGCGAGTGCTCTGTCCCGCAACTCCCCTAGTGTAATCAGTTCTTCGAGCTGGCTTCTATCGGTAGCGTCGGCAATGCATCCCGGCCTGAACCCGTCACCCAGGCTCAGAGTAACATCATATTTCTTAGCGATTTCAATGAGCCTTTCGTACTGTTCAAATAACGGGTTTTCCCTTTCGTTATAAATCATCCATTCAAGTAGGAATGCCCCTCCCCTGCTTACCACATCGAGAATACGTCTGTCTTCACGGAGACGCTCTATCGCTTTTAAGGTTACCCCGCAGTGTACCGTTACAAAATCAACGCCGTCTTTGGCATGGTCTTCTATAACCTCAAAAAGTTCATCGACCGTCATTTTTGCTATCGATCCATAGCGCTCAACAGTGCGCACAATAGCATCGTAGATCGGTACCGTCCCAACGGCAATAGGAGACTTGGCAATCAGCGTTTTCCGTAAATCCCTGATCGCACCACCAGTGGAAAGATCCATCACTGCATCAGCTCCGTATTCAACTAGGACCTCCAGCTTCCGGAGCTCTTCATCGAAGGATATCCTATCTTTCGAAGTTCCAATATTCGCATTGATTTTGGTGCTAAGCCCCTTTCCTATCCCAAGTGGCCTAATATCATGTCGAATATTACGAGTTATAACAGACACTCCCTGCCCGATATCGGAGGCTAGTTTTTCAGCAGCAATTCCTTCGTCTGCAGCGACCACCTTCATTTCTTGCGTGAGGATCCCCTTCAGGGCCTGTTCAATCCTGGTCATCTTAGTTCACCAACCTTTGTCAAATACTCGCTGGCCGAAGCCGATCTATTTAGACCGGTGGGCCCTTCAAGGATGCCTCTTATCAGGGCTACTCCTGTTGCCCCAGCGTCGAGTACATCTTTGATATTGTCTGATTTTATTCCGCCAATACCGAAAATCGGCACGGTAATCTTTTTACTGAGCTCGCGCAGTGCCTCCAAGCCAAGCGGTTCTCCATACTTCAGCTTTGACGGTGTATGAAAAAGCGGCCCGAAGGTGATAAAATCGGTGCCCCCCCCTTCTGCTTCTAACGCTTCTCTTATCGAATGCGCTGAACAACCGATCAATAACTTATTCTTCACGACGTCCCTCACCGCAGGGACAGGAATGCCCGATTGTCCAAGATGGACGCCATCAGCCTCGACGCTTAATGCGATATCGAGCCTGTCATTAATAAATAGCTTCGCATTATAACGCCCTGTTATCTCCCTAAACCTTTCTGCCATTTCAAGCAGATCCCTTGTCGGAAGGTCTTTCTCCCTCAGTTGCACCGCACGAACCCCTGCGGAAAGCGCCTCTTCAACTGCTCTTGTGAAGTCATGCTCCGCAGAGAAAAGCCTTCTGTCGGTTATCAAATACAACCTAAATTCAATCACTTTTAAATGTTATCCTAAAGCATTCCTTCAAGTGGACTGCTCGCTGTGGCATAAAGCTTTCTGGGTATTCGTCCAGCTTTATAAGCTAGTCTCCCGGCCCAGACCGCATATTTTATAGCCTCTGCCATTGACACCGGGTTTTTCGCTCCAGCGACGGCGGTGTTTATCAGTACAGCGTCACATCCAAGCTCCATTGCTATGGCCGCGTCAGAAGCAGTGCCAACTCCTGCATCGACAATCACGGGGACATTCGCACCTTCAAGAATTATCTTAATGTTGTATGGGTTGCGGATGCCCAAACCCGAACCAATTGGCGCACCAAGTGGCATAACCGCAGCGGCACCGGCATCTTCAAGCCTTTTTGCCATTATGGGATCATCATTTGTATAAGGAAATACAATGAACCCCTCTTTCGCGAGGATCTCGGTGGCCTTTAAAAGACCTATCGTATCAGGGAATAAGGTCTTTTCATCGCCTATCACCTCGAGCTTAATCATATCAGACACCCCGGACTCCCTGGCGAGGCGCGAATATCTCAGGGCGTCTTCAACATTGTAACATCCGGCTGTATTGGGAAGTATCTTAAATTTCTTCGGATCGATAAAATCGAGAAGATTGGGTGAGTTCCTATCAGTTATATTGATCCTTCGGACGGCGACCGTAACGACATCAGCCCCCGAAGCCTCGATGACCCTGGTAGTCTCTTCGAAGTCCCTGTACTTGCCTGTGCCAATCCAGAAACGCGACTTAAACTCAATGTCTCTGATGACAAACTTATCCTTTTGCATATCCCCTCCAATTATCGTGGGCTCGCTTGCCCCCTCCTCGCCCATACTTTTTAAAAGGCGCGTAGTCCGGCACTCATCCGCCGCCGACAAAATTCACTATCTCAATGACATCCCCTTCACTTAATTGATACCTGTCATGGTCGGCTTTTTTTATGATCTTCAGGTTGACCTCGACAGCAACCCGCTCGGGCATGATTTCCAACTCTTCAAGAAGTTCGGCCAACGTCCGTTTTTCAGACTGTCGCTCTTCGCCATTCACTTTAAGGTTCATAGCTCCTCTCCGGAAATAAAAAAACCTCTATCCCTGGATGGAATAGAGGCTGATTGCCTCTCGCTATCCCGTTTCCTACGCCGGAATTATCCGGATCAGGTTCAGGGGTCTTTCCCAAATCGGGAAACTCTCAGGTTAATACCTCCCCCAGGGTTATTTAAATATATAATATAATATTCAAGGTTGTCAACGAAAACACGCGAAAACGCTAATTGCCGCAGCGCGATATTTCGAACGTGCAGACGTTGTCTTCGGAGGTCTTGATGGTTATATCTCCGCCATGCGAGCGAATGATATAACGCGCAATATACAGACCTAGACCCTTCCCATCAATACTGCGACTGATTGCGTTCTCGCCCCGATAAAAAGGCTCAAAAAAGTTCACGATCTCATCCCTGTTAATGTTCTCGCAGGTATTTGAGATGGTGAAATTAAAGCAATTTTCCTTTTTTGCCAGTCCGATCTTTATTTTACCCCCATTCGGGGTATACTTTATCGCATTATCGATGAGGTTATCGATAGCCCGCCTCATGAGACCTTGGTCGCACATACACGTAACCGTGCTTATACCTGCCAAGTCCAATTCAATTTGTTTCGCAAGAATATCGGGCTTGCGCGCTTCAACTATTTCCTCGATCATCTCGCTGATATTAGCCTCCTTCTTCAGAAGATCAAGGGGTTTGAACTTTGATGAAGCAAGCATGTAAAGGTTGTTGATCAGGTCGACGATGCGATTCACCTCTTTCAGCCCCAATCGCAGGGTCTCCCTGTATTCATCTGCGTTTCTTTCCTTCCTCAGGGCAACTTCAAGGTTTCCCTTGAGGGAAGCCAACGGTGAGCGAAGTTCATGTGTGACATTTGAGGAGAAGTTCTCCTGAAAGGTGAAAACATCGGCAATAGGTTTCATGGCCTGACGAACCAAATACCTACTGACAAAGTATGACACAACCAACATGATCGGAAGCATTAGCATAACAAGACTCCAGAAATTTCTTTCATATCCAACCAACTCCGTGAGTGCCAATGACACCCTGCCAGCATACCTTTCGTTAATTGGTATATATGACACCAAGTACCGGTGACCGCCATATTTTTCGGTGCTATATTCTTGCTTGCCCGAAAAGGCCGCCGCTAGTAATTGACGATCGACAGCAAGATCAAAACTGCGAAATTTAACCGTGCCGCTCACCATAAGCCCATCTTTGTTGTATACCTGAAACACTTCGTCTTCCCTCATGCTTTCGAGAGTATTAAAGTCACCAGTCCTCACATAAGCAACAAATTCATCCCTCACATCATTGTTAATATGGCTCTTCAAACTTTTGATCATGCTGCGATTAAGGGTCTCAAAGGTGATCGCCAGAATGAGGGCATTAAAGACAACGATGATGGTTGTAAATATGATAGTAAGTCTTTTTTGTGTTGGTTTAATCATTTCGTCAGGTTCCCGCAATCGCCCCGGCTATCGATGCACATTATTTTATCTTAATGTCAACAGATTAAATCTCAATAAAGTTTATATGAAAATAATTTCATGCGGACAGGAGCATCATTCATTCTCAACGTCTATGGTATATCCGACGCCTCTGACACTTCGAATAATATTGATTTGCATGAACTGACCTATTTTCTCACGTAAGGTCTTAATATGAACATCGACCACATTGGTGGATGGATTAAAGTCATATCCCCAGATATTCTCAAGGATCTGGGTACGCGAAACCACTCGCCCCTTGTTCCTGAGGAGATATTGCAGGATGGCAAATTCCTTTGGACTGATGATTGCCTCCTGCTCCCCGATAAAAACTTTGCGGGCTGCCACATCGAGGCGCAATTTTCCAGCAGTCAGTTCCGGCATCGAATCCTTTTTCCTTCTCAGAAGCGCCCGTATCCGTGCAAGTAATTCATCAAAAGAAAAGGGTTTTGTAAGGTAATCGTCGGCGCCGCTGTCGAGGGCCTGGACCTTGTCACCGACCGACTCGCGTGCAGTAAGCATCATTACCGGAGTCTGTATCCCCTCTGATCGAATGTTTCTGCAAATGTCGATCCCATTCATTCCCGGGAGCATTATATCAAGAATGATAAGGTCATACTGATTGGCCGCTATATAATTGAGAGCTTCTTTTCCGTTTACTTCATGATCTACAGTATAGTGCTCTTCTTCGAGACCTTTTTTAACAAACTTTGCGACTCCCTTTTCATCTTCAACCAGCAGTATTCTCATTTTGAAGTGGTGACCTTTCGCGTTATCTCATTTTCGGCTTCCTAATATAGGAGCCGCTCACAGCATACACCCATTCCGTTCGGATATCTAACGACTGTCAAGATATCCATCATTTTCGAGCTTCCGCAACTCTTACCTTTCTTCCCTTCAGGACCATGTCGTTCAGAGAACCTATTATACCATCCGCAAGCTCTTCCGGCACCTCGACAAAAGTGAACTTGTCAAGTACGCGTACGTTAACGATCTTCCTTTGTGGAATCTTGGCCTCTGCGGCGATTGAATGGACAATATCAGTCACATTGATCTTGTCCATTCTACCTATGGTCATAAAGAGTCTAACCCTGCCTCCCGTTGTTTCTTCTCGCTCATGCGAGGGCATTTCTCCCGGTAGTTCACCATAGGCCGCAAAGAGAGAAGCAGCGGCGATATCAGCGAAGCTGAACCGCTCAGAAAGGCTCTTGATCATCCCGGCATATCCAGAATGTCTGTTTTCCTGAATGATAGATCCAATAGAATTCTCGATATTTTTCGTCTGCGCACCGATGGCTTCCTGGAGAGAGGGTAGCTTTTGCCTGCCGATCACCGTTTGTGCTTTTCTTTCGATTTGTCTCAGAAAGGTGTACTCCCGCGGGGTAACGAGAGTTATGGCAATCCCCGCTTTCCCGGCCCTACCCGTCCTGCCGATTCGGTGGATATAGTTTTCTGGGTTCTGTGGAATGCTGAAATTGATAACGTGTGATACATTTTGTATATCAAGTCCGCGCGCCGCAACATCGGTGGCGACGAGGATTTCTATCTGACCCTTCCTGAATTTTCCCATCACCTCTTCTCGCCGTGCCTGAGAATAATCTCCGTGAAGCGCATCTGCGTTATATCCCATATGCTGAAGCTTCTGACTTACTTCGTCAACATCCCGTTTAGTATGGCAAAAGACAATAGCTAGAGAGGGGTCCTCTACGTCGAGGAGTCGCGCCAGGGCTTTGAGTTTATCTTCATTTCTGACTTCGTAAAAAACCTGCTTTATCTTGGGAACAATCATACTCCCTGGGTTTACCCTGATCTTTTCAGGTTTCTTCATGTATTTTTTCGCAATGGTGAGGATCACCTCCGGCATCGTCGCCGAAAAGAGAAGCGTCTGTCTTTCAGGCGGGGTCTGTTTGAGAATCGTTTCAATATCGTCGATAAACCCCATGTCAAGCATCTCATCCGCTTCGTCAAGCACGACAATCTTCAAATCTGAAAGGGAAAAGGTTTTCCTGTTCATATGGTCCATAATTCGGCCCGGTGTTCCTACAACAATATCTACGCCGCGCCTAAAGGCCCTAATCTGAGTATCGATCGATTTGCCGCCGTACACAGGCAGGACCTGGATCTTCTTAAATAGACTTATGTTACTGATCTCCTCAGCCACCTGCACCGCCAGTTCCCTTGTCGGCTCCAGGATAAGTGCATAGGGCTTTTTGGCACGCTGAAACATCTCGATGATAGGAATACCGAAGGCTGCGGTCTTTCCTGTGCCGGTCTGCGCCTGCCCGATTACATCCATTCCTTTCATGATTGCCGGGATAGCGGTGACCTGTATTGGCGTCGGTTCCTCAAAGCCAAGCTTGGTAATGGCCTTATGTGTCTCTTTGCTCAGTTGAAAATCATCGAAATTCATGATTGCCATCTCCAAAAAGAAGTATTAGTCTCGAAATTCCGAGAGGATATATATGAAATATATACCTTAGTATACCTTCAACATGGATAAAAAGGAAGGAATTGAAGGATATGCTTCTTATCGTCATCACAGGCATAGTACGTAACAAGCAGAATAAAACAGTCAGCAGCGCCTGTTACCAGAACTTATAAGTCCACCTCACCGAAAACTTCTCGAGCTTATACAGTTATTAAGTTTAAAGAGTAAGTTAGCTCATAAATTATACAGAAATAAATGATGTGTCAAGCATCATGCAACCTCTGCTTGATTGATGAATATCAATATCCTCCATGTCCATCAACGCTTTTTCACATTATTTCTCATGGGGGACGATAAAACTCGCCGAGAAGTTTGACAAAGTGTCAGGAATTCAGATAATATAATCCCTCGATAATGATATATTTTATTTATATTCCATGTACTTCCAAGAATTAATAGCTCGTCTAAACGACTACTGGGCCAGAAAGGGGTGCGTGATCCTTCAACCTTATGATCTCGAAGTTGGAGCGGGCACGTTTCATCCGGCTACTTTTTTTAGAGTCCTCGGTCCTGAACCGTGGAAGACTGCTTATGTAGAGCCCTGCAGAAGGCCGACCGACGGCAGGTACGGCGAAAATCCGAATAGGCTTCAGCACTATTATCAATATCAGGTAATTCTTAAGCCATCTCCTCTTGAAAGCCAGGAACTTTATCTCGATAGCCTTGCTCTGCTCGGCATAGAGGCTTTGCGACACGATATACGTTTTGTCGAAGACGACTGGGAGTCGCCGACTCTCGGCGCCTGGGGTCTCGGATGGGAAGTGTGGCTGGACGGAATGGAGATAACGCAATTTACCTATTTTCAGCAAGTCGGTGGTATCGACCTCAAGCCCGTTTCTACGGAGATAACCTACGGACTTGAACGGATCGCTATGTATCTTCAGGAGATAGATAATGTATTCGATATCGAGTGGTGCAAGGGTATCAAATACGGTGAGATCCACAAACAGGATGAAATCGAATTTTCGAAGTTCAATTTCGATTATGCAAATACCGAGTTGCTGGTATCCCAATTTGACTCTTATGAAAGGGAATCGAAAAGGCTGAATGACCTCGGCCTTGTTCTTCCTGCGTACGAATTTTGTCTCAAAAGCTCACATACCTTCAACCTTCTCGATGCACGGGGAGTCATTTCAGTCACGGAGCGCACCGGCTATATCACTCGTGTGAGAGCACTCGCAAAAACGTGCGCTGAGGCTTTTTTGAAACAGCGTGAATCGATGAACTTCCCGCTTCTGCAGAGGTGATATGACAGATAACATGTATCCTTATGCAGTACCGACACTCCCTCTCTTGATATTCGAAATCGGGACTGAGGAGATCCCCGCCCGCTTCTTACCTGATGCAATGATGCAATTGAAAGAAAATGCAGAAAAACTCTTCAATGAATATCGTCTCAGCTTCGGTTCTCTGAAGACGTATTCTACCCCTCGCCGATTGTCTCTTTTTGCTGAACTGGACCGTTCACAGACTGCTACCGAAAAGGAAGTATGGGGCCCTCCTGAGAACGTTGCCTTTGATAAAGAAGGCCGGCCGACACGGGCTGCCGATGCCTTCGCAAGATCCCAGGGGATAGCGATCAGTGATATCTCGGTCAAGGAGAAGGGCAAGGGTCGGTATGTCGTCGCAACGATTAAAGAGAGCTCGCTCAAGACTGCAGAAGTACTTCCTGATCTAATGACGCAGCTGCTCGAATCCCTTCACTTTCCAAAAGCCATGCGCTGGGGTGACGGTGACTTCAGATTTGTCCGTCCTATTCACTGGCTCTTCGCGCTTTATGACAATCAGAAAGTTCAGTTCATAATTGAAGGCATCAAGAGCGGCAATATTACCCGGGGCCACCGCTTCCTCTCCCCTGCTTCCTTTGAGATAAAAGATTCCAAGACATACATCAATTTGCTCAGGAATAATTTCGTCATAATCGATCCTGTGGAAAGAAAGAAAATCATATCTGAAGCCTCGCAGAAACTTGCCTCATCGGTCAGCGCCTCAATAATCGAGGATGAGGGCCTCCTGAATCATGTCACATTTCTTGTCGAATATCCGATGCCGGTGCTCGGCACCTTCTCGCAGGATTATCTGGACCTGCCCGGCGAACTTCTGATAACCGTCATGAAGGACCACCAGAAGTATTTTGCACTCGCAAACGGGAGGGGAGGCCTCACCAACTATTTTATTGTAGTAAGTAATACGCGTCAGGAAAACGATAAAACGGTGAAGAAGGGCGCTGAAAAGGTCATTAAAGCGCGTTTCGAGGATGCACGCTTCTATTATGAAGAGGACAAGAAAGTCTCTCTTTTAGAGAGGCTCGAAAGACTAAAGAAGGTTATCTTCCATGACCGGCTTGGCAGCACTCATGACAAGAGCATTCGCGTTGCAGCAATTGCGGACTTTCTGGCAGACAAATGCCACCCTGAGCGAAAGGAAGACATCCATACAGCCGCGCTTTTATCAAAGGCAGATCTCATATCCGGTGTCGTACGGGAATTCCCGGAGCTGCAGGGCATTATGGGCGGATATTATGCAACAAACGAAGGCTATAAAAAGGAAATTGCTCAGGCACTGAAGGAACAATACCTACCCAAATATTCCGGTGACCAACTCCCTGAAACCCATACTGGAGCTATTGTGAGCCTTGCTGACAAACTTGATACCATTGCATCCTTCTTTATGCTCGGATTGGTCCCCACTGGTACCGAAGATCCTTTTGCCTTGCGGCGGCAGACAATAGGGGTAATATTGATCCTTGTTGATAAGCGATATCCTGTCGCATTGAATGAAGTACTGGAGATGGCTTTAAAACCTTATTCTATCCATGACACCGATGGCGTAATCAATAGCATCGTACGGTTCTTCGAACAACGCTTCGATCCAATATTCCAAGCTGCCGGTTATACCTCAGACGTAATATCAGCAGTAGTCCCGTTCGTGAGAAAAATGCCGTTTTATATTATCAGAGACAGATTGGATGCCCTGAAGCAGCTCAAAGGAGATGCCGAATGCGAAGGATTCCTGCTCATCATTAAGAGGATCAATAATATAGCCCCGAAAGTCGATGTTCCGGCGGTGAACAGAAACCTGTTGGTCCAGGAAGAGGAAAAATCTCTTCACGCCGCGATAGAAACTGCAGCACCTCAAATTTCTTCATTGCTTGCAAGAAACGAATCATCCGAGGCGATCAAAATTCTGATGACGCTCAAAGAGCCGGTGAATTTGTTTTTTGACAAGGTGCTCATCATGGATAAGGACGAAGCAATAAAGCAGAACCGCCTCTCCATAATAAAAATCATTCAGGGCCTCGGATTGCAGATCGCAGACTTTTCAAAGCTGTCCTAACGAGTTGCGGACTTTTAGGAGTTACGTGGCTTGCCGATTCAAGATTTGCCAACTCATGACTCTTGAACTCTCAAACGGTTTTTCATACTTTATGGAGAACTACAAGGTTGTCGCGATGGATAATCTCGTCTTCATGTTTCGTGCCGAGGATTTTCTCAATCTCAGATGTCTTCCTGCCCTTGATCTTTTCAAGGTCAACGGATGAATAATTGACAATACCTTTAGCGATCCTGTTGCCTGCCGGATCAGCGCAGAAGACTGCTTCATTGTTCACGAAAGAGCCATCGATCCTGATAATTCCGGAAGGCAATAGGCTTTTCCCGCCCTTCAGGATTGCACTTACCGCACCATCATCAAGAGTAAGTGTACCTTTTGGACTCATAGCGTAGGCAATCCACCCCTTCCTAGACGTCATGCCTCTTTTTTTAGAAATAAATTCGGTCCCATGATGGTGTCCACTCATGAGAGAGAGGATCAGCCCCCTTTGTTTCCCGCTCACAATATTGACGCAGATGCCGAAAGACGTTGCCTTCTTGGCTGCCAGCAACTTCGAGTACATCCCCCCCGTACCGAGCTTGCTTCCGGCACCACCAGCAATCGCTTCAAGTTCAGGAGTCACCTCACGGACAAAAGGGATTATCCGTGCAGTAGGGTCTTTCTTCGGATCGGATGAGTAAAGGCCTTCAACATCAGAGAGTATTATCAGCCTGTCAGCTTCGATAAGGCCTGCCACAATCGCCGCGAGTTGATCGTTGTCGCCGAATTTGATCTCGTCAGTAGCGACCGTATCATTCTCATTAACAATCGGGACCAATCCATAAGAAAGCAATGTGGTAAGGGTATTTCTGGAATTAAGGTAAGTAGGCCTGACTGACACAACTCCACGTGTAAGCAGGACCTGGGCGACTTTCTTGTTATGCCGTCCAAAACTCCTTTCATATGCCCTCATAAGCGACGATTGGCCTGCTGCAGCGGCCGCCTGCTTTAACACAATCTCCCTTGGCTTTTCTGTAAGTCCCATCTTTTCCATGCCAGCAGCTATGGCGCCCGATGAAACGACCACGACTTCATAGCCAGCCCCACACACAAGGGAAACATCATGAGCGATTGCGTGGATCCTTTTGTAATTCAGACGCCCCGTCGACTCAGTTAATATATTGCTGCCGATTTTGACGACTATTCGGCTCATGTCCTTATGCCTTCAACTTTCTGGACAAGGTGCATCATAAGTTTATCGATTCCTTCGCCGGCAACAGCGGATATTTTAAAGAAATCAAATCCATGATCCCGGCAATATTCTTCAAGAAGCCTAAGCCTTGTCTGATCATAGGCAAGGTCAAGCTTGGTTCCTACAACCGACATAGGTTTCTTCAGGAGTTCAGGACTGTATAATACTAATTCCTTGTTTATCTTTTCAAAATCCTCAATTGGATCGCTTTGCGCTATATCGGATATATCCACAAGATGGAGGAGCATCGAAGTCCGTTCCACATGCCGAAGAAACTGGAATCCCAAGCCGGCACCGTTGTGTGCCCCCTCGATGAGACCAGGGATATCAGCAACCACAAAACTTCTGTGTTCTCTGAATTTTACAACTCCCAGATTCGGTACAATTGTCGTAAACGGATAGTCGGCGATCTTCGGCTTTGAAGCAGAGATAACCGAGATGAGGGTTGATTTGCCGGCGTTCGGAAGACCGATAAGGCCAACATCTGCCAAGAGCTTAAGCTCGAGGACAAGCCACTTTTCTTCACCTTCTTCTCCTGGCTGGGCAAATTTCGGAGCTTGCCGTGTTGCCGTGGCGAAGTGGGCATTGCCGAGTCCTCCCCTTCCTGACTTGGCCGCCATAACCTCCGCATTCTCTGTGTCAAGGTCGGCTATGATTTCGCCGCTCTCCGCATCTTTAATCAGGGTTCCAACGGGTACGAGGATGGTCTTATCCTCTCCATTCTTCCCGTGTTTATTGCTGCCTTTTCCGTGTTCGCCACGGTCCGCTTTATATTCCTTGTGATACCGCTGGTCGAGCAGCGTGTTCAACTCTGTAGTGGCTCTGATGATGACATGCCCACCTCTGCCGCCATCTCCCCCATTGGGTCCTCCCTTTGGGACAAACTTCTCCCTTCGGAAGCTCACGCAGCCTCTGCCGCCGTCTCCGGCCTTGATATATATCTTTACGTAATCAACAAATTGCATAAACAAAAAAGGCAGTCCGCCTTAACAGACCGCCTTCCATTTTCTCCTTAAGAGCTCGGTTAATTATGCGCCTAATACTGCAGGCTCCATTGCGTATACGCTTACCTTAAGCCTCTCCTTGTCTTTTCTCTCGAACTTGACCACGCCATCAACAAGGGCAAAAAGGGTATCATCAGATCCCTTGCCGACATTCGTGCCGGGATGAAATTTCGTTCCCCTCTGCCTGACAAGTATATTACCGGCGCGGACCAACTGTCCTCCGTACCTTTTTATGCCAAGCCGCTGGGACTCGCTGTCGCGGCCGTTCCGTGTGCTTCCAACGCCTTTTTTATGTGCCATTCTATCCTCCGATGATCTCTTTGATCTTCAAAGTAGTAAAATACTGCCGGTGACCCGTGACCTTTTTAGTCGCCTTTTTTGATTGATGCTTCATTACCAGGACCTTCGGAGTCCTTGCTGTCTGCACAATCTCTGCTTTTACTGTTACCCCTTGAACGTACGGTCTGCCGAAGACTGTATTGCCATCCTTCTCTACCATCAGCACCTTGTCCAAGGTTATCTCGGTATTGGCGTCTCCGTCAACCTTTTCAACGGATACAACATCTCCGGCTGACACCCTGAGCTGTTCTCCGCCAGTCTCTATTATTGCGTACATATCAATCACACCCCCGAATGAATTAGATTAGTATTTAACCAGAAAAACACAAAATATGTCAATAATAATAATGGTTTCATTGACCGAAACCGTAGAGGTCTATTATACTATTAAGGAGTTCATCACCAAGGAGGAACCATATGCCCATTTATGAATATGGATGTGTGAAATGTGGGAAAACCCATGAAATAATGCAGAAATTCAGCGATGCCCCATTGGCCTTATGCCCTGACTGCGGCAGCAAGGTTAAGAAGTTGATTTCCAATACTTCCTTCGTCTTAAAAGGAACAGGATGGTATGCAACCGACTATGCGGCTCCCAAAAAAGGAGAGGAAGACAAATCGGCAAAGAAGCCTTCGGAGGCGAAGGCGCAAGATAAAAAAACCGAAACCACGACTGATGCCAAGACTGAGCCGAAAAAAGAGGAGGTCGCCGCAAAATAGTGACCTTTCCCCACGTGCATGTGCCCTTCGATAAGATCGGAAGATACATGGATTTTATCCTTCAGAAGAGATTTAATCTGGAGATCTATTTCAGTTCCGATATCCTCGATGGACTTGATTATGCTCTTCTTTACAACCTGCAGAGCGCCCTCAATCATAACCCCTGTCTCAGCATTCACGCACCGTTCATGGATCTTTCGCCGGCAGCAGTTGACTCTAAAGTCAGGGAAGCAACCGTATCGAGGTTCAACCAGATCGTAGAAATTGCTGAAATTCTGAGACCGGTGGCGGTAGTTGGTCATTCAGGATATGAAAAATGGAAATATAGTCTCAGCATCGATCTCTGGCTCCGCAAGAGCCTTGAATTCTGGAAGCCCCTCGCAGAACGTGCTGAATCATTGGGCTGCAAGATCGCAGTTGAGAATATCTTCGAGGACGAACCAACGAATCTGAGGGTGTTAATGGAAGCGATGTCTTCTGAATATTTCGGCATCTGTTTTGATACCGGACACTGCAATCTTTTCTCGACCGTATCTCTCGACAAATGGCTGGACGACCTTGGTGAATATATTGTGGAACTCCACCTCCACGACAATGATGGGAGCGCGGACCAGCATCATCCCATAGGCGATGGCACCTTCAATTTCGACCATTTTTTTTCGCGTCTTAACGATAGAGATTGCATTTATACTATTGAAGCCCATACGCCCGAGCGCGTGTTAAAGAGTATCGAAAAACTTAAGAAATATACAGGCTAGAAGCTCGTCGCAGGCACACGAGGCTCGCCATGTGCTAAGTTCAACAGACTATAGATATTTCATCCGATTCCGCAGAGCGAAGCCCCGAAGCTGCACTTCCTCTCTGCCTTTATATTGGACCATTACCTTGTGAGATTCTCCCATGCCTTGGGGAAGAAGCAGTCCTTTGATTTTTGGGATATCCAGAACGTCGCTGATCAATTCAGGCATATTGGCCATAACCTCGTCGATGCCGAGAGAGATGAGATAGCTCCCCTGAGGCGCAAAGCCAATAGTGCTCAGGTCTTGTTCCTCTCCCCATTTTTTTAATGCAGAAAAATTGATATGGGCCGTCATGTCCTGGTTACCGATATTGATGTAAGAATTTTCGATAACCTGGTGCTGGTGATAACAGAGAAGCGTCCCCCTGTTTCTCTCCCGACTGTAATAATCCTCGGCGGAATAACCGTAGTCAACGGTTAGGACAAAACCGCGTTCAAGTATTTCGCTAATTTCCCGAAGCCATTCCTTAATCCTAAGATTGACCTCGGTCCTGTAGCCGCTCTCCATCACCGAAGGCATATCAATAGCAAATTCCTTGAAATATTTCTTGATCTCATGACGGCAAGGCTTCTTTATCTCAGTAAATTCATTTTTACTGTTGACCGAAACATAAATCTCTTGAAGGCTGTTCTCCATCTCAACCAGCCTGACAGGAAAGGCATCGAGCAGCTCGTTTGAAAGAAAGCAACCTGTAATCGGCCCGATATCCGTTAACTGGTCAGACCATTTTATCTTGCCGGCGAATTCTTTAAGCAGCAAACCCTGACTGATTTTGACCGACGGATTCAGCTCCACAATCACATAGTGAAGGCTTTCATAAATTTCGCGCACCTTAAGATATTCCATCATGTCTTTTGCCAGATAACCTAACCCGGCTCCCATCTCGATGACATAGAATTCCGCTGGCCTGTCAAGTAGATTCCACATCTCTTCCATCTGTTTGCCTATCATGGCTCCAAACAGTGGATGCAAATGAGGACTAGTGTAAAAATCTCCTGCTCTTCCTATAATGGTCGCTTCTTTTGTGTAGTATCCGAGCCCCGGAAAATAGAGGGCCATTTCCATGAAGTCCTCGAAAGACAGCGGTCCCTCCGATGTTATTCGTCGAGTGATTTGTTCTGTGAGTGGATTGATTATAGGCACGCTTAAAGAATGGACGCCAGATTTATTTGATTGCGAGCATTCTGTCGAGTGCCCTCTTTGCGAGAATCCTGATCTCTTCTGGCACTTTGATAACCTGTTCCATCCTGTCCAGCGCTCGTAGCACGCTCTTAAGGGTCGTTTTTTTCATATTCGGGCATAGCATGTCTTTCCGAAGTGGGTGAAATACCTTATCGGGATTCTCACGTTTAAGCCGGTATAACAGGCCCAGTTCTGTGCCGACAACGAATTCCTTGGCTTCAGACGCGTGGGCAAACCTTAGCATTCCCGATGTGCTCGTCACATGGTCGGCAAGCTCAAGCACCTCAATCCTGCACTCGGGGTGCGCCATTAGGAGCGCGCCAGGATAAAGCTTCCGGGCGTTGACAACATCTTCCCGGGTCACCCTGTCGTGCACGTGGCAAAATCCATCCCATGCGATAATCTGTTTTTGCGTATTCTTCTGTGCCCACAGCGATAGATTCCTGTCGGGAATGCAAATCACCCTCTCGTCAGGAAGAGACTCGATAACCTGCACGACATTCGCCGAAGTGCAGCAAATATCGCTTTCAGCCTTCACCTCAGCTGTTGTATTAACATAGGCCACGACAGGGACTCCAGGATACTGGGCTTTCATGTCATTAAGCGTAAACTCATGGGGAAAGAGAAATGTCGGCTGGACGTCATAACCGGGAAAGGTCTTCCAGACCCTTCTGACCGATTCCACTTCGATCATTTCTGCCATCGGGCAGGTCGCCTCGGGCTCAGGCAGAAGAACGACCTTATTGGGAGAAAGAATAGACGCGCTCTCAGCCATGAAATGGACGCCGCAAAAGACGATCGTCTCGCAATCGATCGCTGCCGCAGTCCTCGAAAGTTCGAGAGAGTCTCCAGTATAATCTGCGATTTCCTGTACTTCGTCCCGCTGATAATTATGGGCGAGGATTATAGCATTGCGCTTTTTCTTAAGCGCTCCTATTTCTTCTCTTAAGAAAAAGAGTTCATCGGACATCAAAACCCCTTGTCAAGAATTAATTGGTCGGGTAAGAGTGGCCGGTAGCAGACGCATTGGTAAAAAGGACCGTTCCATCCTCCAGAACAACCGTCCTTATTTTAGCACTTCCGGTGCCGCTTGAAAGCCATCCAGGTCCTCCGGAATAATCATTCATCACCCGTTTCACGTAATCGACCGTTTCCGGGATGGAGGGAACTCTTTTGTCCTTCTCGACACGCGCCGGCCCTGCATTATAAGCAGCTAGTGCCAGAGTAAGGCTACCGTTGAATCTGTCGAGAAGATGCCTGAGATATTTAACGCCGCCCTCGATGTTCTCCTCGGGATTGTAACGATTACCGACTCCCAGATCGCTTGCCGTCTTGGGCATGAGCTGCATCATTCCGACCGCACCTTTGTGAGAAACAGCTTGCGGATTCCAGTTTGACTCGGCTTTAATAACCGCCTTAACAAGGTTTGGATCAACGTTGTGCTTCTTCGCCTTTTCTTCGGCGATGTTATGAAACTCGCTGCCGGCAGTATACTTCTTCTTAGCGTATTTGCCATCACTCTTGGTACATGTCGCTTTTTCTTTAATGACTACGTTTGACCCCAAAGCCGGCACATTCGTATAAAATACGTTCCCCTCCTCGGTTGTAGCCTGATACATGTCGGCATATACGTTGAGACTAACTAGGAGGAATGCGAGGGATATAAAAAACACGTTCATTTTAAAATTCTACCACGATAATGATCTTTTATCAAGGATTTGGGGTTACACTTGGTGAAGAGACTTCATCGGGTTGCCCAGATTCTTTGATAATCCTATCAACTGCTGCCTTATCAAGTGTTTCCTCTTTCAGTAGATTTTCAGCAAGACTGATAAGGGCCGTTTTGTTCCGGCTAACGACTTCGAAGGCCTTTGATTCTGCGTCAAGCATCAATCTTTGTATCTCCTGATCGAGCCTCCACGCCATTTCCTCGCTATAGCGCTTTGGCTGAGCAAGTTCCATTCCCAGGAAAGGATGATCTTCTCCCCGCCCGAGGTTCACGGGGCCGATCTTATCGCTCATTCCCCACTGTGCGACCATTTTTTCAGCAAGCAGCGAAGCCTCCTTGAGGTCGCTTTGTGCTCCGCTGCTCATATCATTGAAGATGATCTTCTCGGCAACTCTACCGCCAAGCGCTACGACCAAGCGGTTTACAAGATAGCTCTTCGGATAATAATGCCTATCTTCCTCAGGAAGTAGTTGCGTCACCCCCATTGCCATGCCCCTTGGGATGATGCTTATTTTATGTATAGGATCAGTGTTAGAAAGAAATGAGGCGACAATCGCATGGCCAGCTTCGTGGTAGGCAGTGATCTTCTTCTCCAGATCACTGATCGTATCTTCCCTTACTGATCCCATCAGGATGATGTCCCGCGCCTCTTCGAAATCAACCATGTCGACCTTTAACTTGTTTCTTCTGACTGCGATAAGAGCAGCCTCGTTGGCTAGATTTTCAAGGTCAGCACCGGTCAGCCCAGGAGTTCCCTTCGCGACAACATCGAGATCAACATCATCCGATAGTACTTTTCCTCTTACGTGGATTTCCAGTATCGATTTTCTCTCCTTCCAGCCCGGACGGTCTATAACGATACGGCGGTCAAACCTTCCCGGCCTGAGCAAGGCAGGATCAAGCACATCAGGCCTGTTGGTGGCCGCAATGATAATTACCTCTTCATGGGGCTCAAAACCATCCATCTCGCTCAATAACTGGTTGAGGGTTTGCTCCCGCTCATCGTGCCCTCCCCCAAGTCCAGTTCCCCTGGTTCGTCCTACGGCATCGATCTCATCGATAAATATGATGCTGGGCTGGGTTGCTCTCGCCTTTTTGAACATGTCCCTCACACGCGACGCCCCCACACCGACGAACATCTCGATAAACTCCGAAGCGCTTATGCTATAAAAAGCCACGCCGGCCTCTCCTGCTGTTGCCCGGGCAAGAAGCGTCTTGCCAGTTCCAGGAGGTCCTACAAGAAGAACCCCCTTAGGCACTTTCGCACCAAGAGTCCTGAACTTCGCGGGATCTTTCAGAAACTCGATAGTCTCTCTGAGTTCAAGCTTGACATTATCCATCCCCGCCACGTCTGTGAACGTCACCCGTGGTTTTGTGGAGTCGTACAGCTTCGCCTTACTGGTACCAAAGGAAAAAAGGCCTCCGGGACCACCCTGGAGTTGTTGTGACCGCCGCATAATGAATATCCATATGCCAATTATTAGTATCCAGGGTAGCACGGCCATTAAAAACTGTCCTATGGCTGATGGCTTTTCTTCGGGTTTAATCGTGATCATCACATTCTTTTCTTGAAGTTTCTGGATAAGTCCCTCACCTTGAAATGAGGGCAAGTAAGTCTGAAAATCAAGGACTGAAATTGGTTCTTTCTGTGGCGGATTTGGCAGAGATACTGTCTTCTTAAACTCTCCCCTGAGTATAAGCCTGTCTATAGTCACAGACTTAATATTGTCGATTTCAAGCTGCTGCATAAAATGAGTGTACGAAACATCGTAGCGAGGGGATTCTTTGGGAACAAAAAAATAGTTTGTTAGATAAATTACTATAAAAACAAGGAGAAAGGCGAGTCCAATGCGCCATGAGGGGTCCGTGAATTTATTTGAAAGGCCCCACTTTTGGTCCGCTGTACCTTCGGTCTTTTTCTTTAATATTGCCATTAGAGATTGAATAATCTATTTCTCAGTATACGTCTCCGCATTAAGGCAGTCAAGGACGAGATGTTCTATCGCTAACCTTCGTGGATAAGCTGATATCTATGAACGCACACGCACCGTACATTTATTGCCTGTGCACACTGCAAGGTATGTAACAGTTCCATGATTGATTTGTAAGTTGCCGCCATATCTTCCTTTATATTATAGCCGATAGTCAACCGCGATAAAGAACACTTCCAAAAGTCTGAATCGGAGACAAAAAAAGCACGCCGGCTTTTTTGGGGGGAGACCGACGTGCTTCGGAGGGGTTCTGAGAATTATGATGCAAAATTCTTTGGTTTTAAGTTTTCGCCGTGGGTCTCACTCAATATTTATTTTATTTTCTTTTTTCTTCGCTTCTTCGCTCTTTGGGATCTTGATCTGTAGCACGCCATCTTTAAACGTCGCCTTAGCCTTGTCAGCCTGGGTCTCGACAGGCAGACTGATACGCCTCTCAAAGGAACCCGATGAACGCTCGATACGATAATAGTTTTTCTTTTCCACCTTTTCTTCCCGCTTCTTCTCCCCGGCTATTTTCAGTATGCCGTTGTTGATTTCAACACTGATATCCTCTTTATTCATTCCGGGCAATTCCACCTTTGCTACAACAGAATCGCCCTCTTCATAAATATCGACGGCGGGAATCATTTCCTCCTCAATAATTTCCATTCTTGGCCACATTGCAGGAAACATAGAGAAAGGTCTTCGCATAAAATCCGCCATCATGCGTTCCATTTCTGAAAAGGGGGACAACATCTTGGTAGTTTCGCGTTTTGCAAGTTCCGTCGTCTGTTTGCTCTTTTCCATAGCCTCCTCCATACTTAATAAGACGCAGGGTTGTTAGTATTCGCCCATGAAAGAGAACTGCTCATAATTAAAATTTTACGTGTAAATTAGACGGTAGTGATATCAGACAAAGTCCTTTTTTTATGTCGCCAAAGTACTGATTTTTTCATCGGTCTCTGTCTTACATTGTGCAGTGTTAATCTACAAGGTGATTCTGGATCGCATAATGTGTCAATTCTGCATTGTTCTTCATTCCCATCTTTTCGAGAATGCGGGCACGATACGTGCTAATAGTCTTGACGCTCAGTGATAATTCATCGCCAATTTCTTTGACCGTTTTGCCGGAGGCAATCCGGCACATTACCTGATACTCTCGGTCAGAAAGAAGTTCATGGGGTGGCTTCGCAGTATCCGCCTCAAGTCCGAAAGCAAGCTTCTCCGCCAGAAAAGGACTTATGTATTTCTTACCCGAACATACTTTCCTTATCGCCGTTATCAATTCATTCGGGGCGCTCTCTTTTGTAAGATATCCATCAGCACCAGCTCTCAGTACCCGCAGAGCATATTGATCTTCTGGGTACATACTCAAAACGAGCACAGGCAGCCTCTGCTTGTAACCCTTCAGTTCCTTAAGTACATCGAGTCCGCTCCTGCCAGGCATTGCGATATCGAGAACAACCACGTCAAAATCATCCTTCCAGATTTTATCGAGTACTTCCTGACCGTTGCCTGCTTCAGCAGCCACCACCATATCGTTCGTCTCCATAAGGATTTGCTTTAACCCCTCACGAACGATGGTATGATCGTCAGCGATAAGAATTTTAATCATGCAGATATCTCCTTTTCGCCAGGTATTTCTTTTGACAGCAGACTTTATCAGTGTACACATGGATGAAGAGGGATTCAATAGTCAACCCAGAGATTATAATAAAAACTATTTCCGAATGAAATTGCGAAGAAATTTATTTGCCTGCGAAACCATTTGCAATCTTTGCCAGGTCTACTTTCACAACTTGATCAAGTGTAACTTCAATGCTTTTAAGCGACTCTTTTCCTCACCCTGTCCATCGAGATATAAAGCACCAGCCCATGTTCTGATGCCTTGAGAAAAGATTTGATCACTTCTGCTTCTTCTGCAATTCCCTATCCATTCACAAGCATAATGGCCACCTTGAATTGCACCAGTGCCATACCTTGCTTCACCGTTTTTCGACCACATACAAAAGCTTTCGTTCTTCTTTTAAGGGACCCTCAGCAGTATATTGTGCGGTTGCTTGACCCTGATCAACCATGGAAAGGAACGTACGGCAATCTTTTATATAGCTTCCATTATTGTACGCCTCGATTGCAGCATCATATTCAGCGACTGCAAATAGATAATGAGAAGAACAACAGTAATACAGCAGCACGTGCATTGTCGAGTCTCTCACTCCTTGCATTCTGAGACGCCGTGGACCACAAAAAAACAGGAATTTCTGTTTTTTTTCGATGCATCTTACAAAGAAACCATACTAACACAGTCATTTTAACTGTGTAGTGCATATGAATAGTTCATAGTCTGAAGATAATTATTGCCTAAACGCCCAGCTGGCATTCCATAATTGACAAAATAGGCCTGTTTTGGTTTAAATAAGCATCCACATTTCGATCAGGCGCGTAGCTCAGTGGGAGAGCGCTACCTTGACACGGTAGAGGTCAGGGGTTCGATACCCCTCGTGCCTACCATTTATCTCGTTGATATTGTTAGATTCTCAAAAAGCCGCGACAGTAAAAATGTCTCGGCTTTTTCTTTGCTTTTGCATTGACTTCTTACGGTAGAACGCGCGTTTGCGAGGTCTATCAAAAAAGCTCACCAAGTGTACGCCAACAGTGCGACCAGCCTCGACTGACATTTTTTGTGATGGACGTCACCAAATTCGCAATCTCATCATTTTGAGTCTTCCCTTCTGATACAAATACAGTTATGATACTGACAATTAGATTCTACTCTGGGGAGAGGGCAAAGTGATCATAAGAGTCCAGTACAGCAATAATGTTTATGACATGATTTCCGAGATCTCTCTGCAGCGCCTTATCGACATCTGCAAGATCAAAACGTTTTATCGCTATTCTGAGAAAAGGTGGATCGCCGTTGGTGCAGATCCCATAAGAAAGCGGGGGCATCATTTGGCTCCGCATGCTGGACCTGAAAGACGGGCACCGCAAATCTTTCCAACACCTTCCTTGACAGAGTAGATCAAACGCCCGCAAAGAAGGATTGAATCATGACTGATCACACTATGCCTACACATACACATTTAACTCTCGATCATAAGAGTATTTTAAGGGCACTGCTTGAGGCAATCGATTCGGCAGCAGACATAGATAAGAAGCTTCAGGGTTCAACAAGACTCTCGTTACACCTGGAACACATCAAGCACCTGGCTGACCAATACAGGGAAGTGTTTACAGTTACTTTCAACACAATTCTTGACTAGGATTTCGGAACTGGGTGTTCAATCATAGCCTCATAATTTTATTTTGACCTTGTATATTGCTATTTGTAATCTTTATCGTCAGCATATGAGACACGGGGGGGATTAAGGTAGGCATGCATGTCATCTCCCTGCCTTTTGGTTAAACCATGCATTTTAAAAAACCGTTCTGTTATTAAATCGCGAGATGAAATGCAAAAAATAATCGACAGCGGATTCGATGAGGTCAAGATAGAATTTTCAAAGAGCGTTCCAACAGTCGAATCTAAAACTGTGGGTCATAAATACAAAAGTTTGTTTCCACCTGAGAGATGGGAACCTGGAAAACTCGTCCCTCCCGAGATTCTTCAGGCTATTCATGACAGAAACCTTCCGCCTGCGAAAAAAGCCCACATTATATACAAGTCCAGTGTCGAACTTTTGGAGAAACTGTTTGATGATCCACGGGCCGAAAATATACAGGAAGCCAAGCAAGGAACGGCAGAGATAGTCGACCTGGTACTCTCGCAGGAAGAGACATCCCAATATCTTCTCAGGATAACCTCCCATGATATTTATACCTATACACATTCGGTCAAGGTGGGATTTCTCGCAATATTGCTCTCAAAGCGTCTGTTCAAAAGATCGGATGCTCATGATATGCATGAACTTGCGGCCAGCTTTTTCCTTCATGACTTGGGCAAAGTGCGAGTCGACCCTGCGATAATCCGCAAACAGGGCAGACTGACTAGACAAGAGATGGATATTATGAAGAGGCACCCATACCATGGGTTCAAGATACTTCAGGAGGCCGATCAGTTATCGAAGGAATGCGCCATTATTACCATGCAGCACCACGAACGGGACGATGGCACTGGATATCCGATGGGCCTCAAGGGCGAGCGAATCCATATCTACGGACGCATTTGCTGTATTGCCGATGTGTACGATGCGCTGACCGGTGAGCGTTCATACAAGCCGAAACTGACTCCTTTTGAGGCCCTGAAAGTAATGAAGGAAGAAATGCTGAATCATTTCCACAGAGATATTTTCGAGCAATTCGTACTGCTATTTACAGATACGGGAGTCAAGCGTTCCCTGCGCATAAGTTAGGTCCACATTTCAATGCTCTTGTGGTTACACTTCTATCTAGTCCTGGACTATTTACCCCTCCAGATAAAGAAAGGGGAGTATGCTGATTTTGTGCTAATGACACAGGTAAAACCTGATGCCTGTCTGAAGATAAATGGTTATGAATTTCAGGGGATTAGTAAAGACTGGTACATACAGAGAAATGGGAAAATGCCTTGACGCGGTAGAGGTCAGGGATGCGATACCCCTCATGCCTACCATTTGACTCATTGTTTTGTAAGGTTTAAGAAGGCCAGAGCAAGAGATATTACTCTACCTTTTCTTTTTAATTATAAAAACTTCCTGCGAAAGAACAGCTAAAACGAGCATGGTCAGAAAAGCTGAGTAAATGGTGAGGAAAATTCCTGCAATCCATCCTAATTTGCCATAGGCGTCTCAAACGCGCTTCTCGTCATGAGAGGACGCCTCCGGAGACCCATGGGGGGCGACTTCTTCCTTTCTTCGATCATGTGACATTTCTACAGCAACGGCGGCAGCCTGCTCGGCCGGCATGCCTTCCGTGCGACGCTCGTACTCCTGTTCGCCTCGATCGTCCCTCTTTCGCAACTCCGCATCCTCACTGAGTTCTATCTCGCCTGGTAGCTCTACGCGCAGTTCCTCGATCAGCATTAGTATTGCCGCAGCGACTGGGAGTGCGAGGAGCGCTCCCATGATTCCCAGCAGCGTTGCACCGGCGATGAGCGAAAAAAGCACGACGGAGGACGGGAGGCGCAGTGCGCGACCGTAGACTACGGGCACGAGCACCCGGCTTTCGAACTCCTCATAAGCCAGCAGCAGCACTAGCACGAGCACGGTGACGGTCGGGCCTTGGGCCAGCGCTGCCACTACTGCAGGGCCCATCGTGAGGAAAATGCCGATATACGGTAGCACGTCCGCGATACCGCCGAACACTGCGATCGCCAAGGCATTCGAGACACCACATACCGTCAGCAGGATGAAAGTGAAGACAGCCATGAGCACGCAGGTTATGACCTGTCCACGGATATAGCCGCCTACGATCGTCTCCAGATTCATCATGACGCGAGAGAGACGGATATGGTGAGAGCGTGGCACGATTGCGAAAAGACCTCCGCGTAGGCGATCCCTGTCGATCATCATATAAAGCGCCAGAAAGATGGAGCCCAAGCTGTACGCAAAGACCTCAATAGCGCGTGTCGAAAAAGTGAATGCCAGCTCAGCGGAAGATTTCATCAGCACACCGTATTGAATAGTGCGCAGAGACTCTGCGAGGGGGGCTGTCAGAGGAGAATTGGCGAGACGGGCCACGAGACGCGCGCAGCACAGGCTCTTGATCGATAAGGCTCGTCACTTCGGCCAGGAGCGCCGGGATCGTCAGGGTGACAACAAGAAGGGTGATTACCAGGAGCGTCAAGAAAACGATCGCGATGCTTAATCCCCTTCGCAGACGCCGCGTTTCGAGCCACTGGACCACCGGGCTCAGCGCGCCGACGATGCTGAGAGCCGTAACGAGTACGAGAACAACCGGCAGGAGTCGGATCATTACCCACAATCCGGCGACAACGAGAACCATGGTGATAATGGTCGAGGGTGAGAGCTCAAAGCGCACGACTCCCGCTCGGACGGGACTATCTTTTGGTGGCGGCGCGTCCGATTTATGGGGCGGCATCATGGCCATACATGTCCGGCGCCCGCGACTCTGCGCATCAGGAGTTTACAGGTTCCTGTTCTTATCCGGGGCATGGAATTTCCTTCGCTGTGAAACTGTTTATGGATACCGACTATTAGAAACTTATTTTTTGTGGTTTGCCTTATACCTGAGTGCTGATAGATACAACCTTGAGCCAACATATATGACAATCTGTTTCCAGGCGTTGGGTGAAACGAAACGATTTGTTCAGGCAAATACGTATTATATAATCTTGACAACATCACCGTATTGACATACTATCAACAAAGGGTATGAGTGTCAAAAAGTAGATGAAGAAAGACATATCCAATATGCATTCTTGAAGAATGCATATTAGGTGAGGTAACAGTTACCCCCACCATACCCGAGTGAAATGCTCTTCCCTACCGCACACATGCCTTATAGAAATCACATTTCTAAACGTAAACCATGCAGTTTCCAATAACCTTAACACTTAAATCCCGACTGTATCACTCACGCATGCTAGATTACAGCGGCTTTGATTACAGTCATCTATCTGCATATACTTCCTTTAGCTTGAAGTATCCAGAGAAACTTTTCCCGAGATAGCCTTCTCTTGAAAGTGACACATTTCTTTCAAAATCTTGATAAACGAAAAGCGATCTCGTTATATGCAGTCTTCTGCCGCATTACGACTGGACGCTTTTCGCCAACACTGTATAGGCATTCTCTTCTACGTCTGCAACGGCATGAAACATGTCGCTTGCCTTTCCTATTCTTTTGTCCAGATCATCTGCCTTCTTTGCTTCTTTAAATAAAAGCCCTATCTCAGAAAATATTTCACCCGCTTTTCGAAATCTCTCTGCTGATATGAGTAACTCATCGTTCTTCGTGATCTTTGCAAATTCTTCTAAAAACCTGGAATACATATAACGAAAGCAACCCCCTCCGGTGCCTCCAATTTCAACAAAAATGTAAATGCTGAATAGGTTCATCCGTAAGTCATTTTCTTCGAACATCTCAGGCCACTTCAATAGTTCCTTCGCGGTGTGCCGCATGCCTTTGACACCAATATTCTTTATTGGCGGATTCAGCATTGTTTCACTGGTTTGTTTGATGGCTGCATATATCTCTTTTACTTCTGGCTGATGATATGTGCTGAAATCGAACTCAAGATATGCGTTTCTTGGCGGAAAAGGCTTGTAAGTTGAACTCCTTGCTTTGCTTAATTGTTCCAAAGTAATTGGGCAATAAAAACCTTTCTTAAGATTAGCAGCTTTTTGCTCTAAATCAGACGCCAACACACCATTGTTCCCATCATAACCACAGATAACAAACGTATGCCCGCCAAAATGGTACTCTTGAGGAAGATCAAACCACGGCAAAAAACCCATGTCACCGAATAGCATCACAGGTTCTCTTCTTTCGAGTCGTTCCAAAAGAGAAGCTTCAGCACTTTTTGAGCTAGTTGTGGTAACTACACGCATTTTTACGCCTGTCCTCTTGCCTAAATCATTAAAGAAATCCTTAATATTTCCACGTCCCCCAATAAAGACATAGACGCTTGATCTCATTTTCATTTTCCAATAAATAAATCCCATTCCTGCTCCGATGCCAAGAATCATATCCTCTGACAAGGGATGATGGTAATGATGAAATATCTTAGCCAAAGAATTCGTCTGACAATGATACCCATCCAATGGAAGACAATTCTCAAAAGGTCTGATGTCCGTATTTGTATACATGGTCAAAACCTCCAACATCAGCTATGGGGAAGGCATTACATACAACAACTATTAACCAAATGGGGATAGTCAACGAGAGCATGCCACAACGCATCGCATCATAGGAGTACTAAATTTTCAGTACGTATTCCCGATGACACTTGTCACTGTTACCTACTCACCAGGACTATTAACTTCGACAAAAAGCCAAGATTATAGACTGGTGCAAAAGAACTCTCTTACTCCCACATCCCGGCACAAATCGCAAGAAGAGACACGGCAAGTGGCCGATTCCATTAACCCTATGGAGAATACTTACCCCTCGGCACACGCGCCTTAAGGGCATCGGGAAGAACGAACTTCACGAAATCTTCGATGCGGTCTTTTTTTACCGTTATCGTGAGTTCCCACTTGCCTTCTTTCTGGAGATCAAGCCCTGAGACAATGTAAAGCCCGTTTCCCTTATCCGTTATCTTCGATGACACAGGAAAATTCTTACCAGCGACGAGATCCTTCAGGACAAACGTGATCTCTGCGCCCGTAACATCCGCATCATGGGCATTATGGATCACCATACCGATAACGTTCTTCCCGATCTTATACTCTTGGTCGTCAAGAAGGATTTCCACGCTATACAGAGCATGTTCGGTGACGTCGAAGAGCGTATTCTGGAAATGTTTCGTGAATAGAGTCTTTTCTCCCCACGCAAAACCAAGCATGAGCAGCAAAATAGATAGGCCCATCGCGCCGTAGGATATGTAAACCTTCATATTTCTCTCCTGTCTGAGCTTATTTCTATAAAGTGTAAGCAGAAACTGCGAGAAAAGATAGCAGGGCCAAAATGCTGTGTGTCCCGAGTATCAATACATTTGATTGCGAGGAGCCCAATTTGAGACTTCAGAATTGCAACGATAAAATATCACTTTCCCCCTGCGGTCAACATACTAAATTCCGCTAAAGATGTATATGTTTTTACTTATATAATCCGAACTAAATGACCATAATGGAAACAAATGTAAGATGGACAATAACCCCACGATGCTATGCATTCGTCTGGCATTGCGGATACTTTCATGCTAAAAAGAAATTAGTTAGGCTATATTGTGGGAAAGTTTTGTCCTGCGAAACAGATTTGGGCAATAACGAACTCTCATCACTGAGAAGGCAGGTCATGAATAATAAAAGCAGGATATTCACTTATTGCAACATCGCCATCAGTATCTTTCTTTTTACCTCATGCGCTACGACGAAGCTGACTACTGTATGGAAAGATGAGAGCTTTCATAAAACAATCCGGAAAATCGTGGTCGCAGGAGCATTTAGGCAGACTTCTATCAGGAATTTCTTAGAGGACGAGTTCGTGTGACAAATGAAGTCGGGAGGGGTCGATGCTTTAGCCAGTTATACGTTGATGCCGATAGATGATTTAGACAAGAAAGCTGTTCTCATGACAGAAATCAGAAGGACGGGGGCAGATGCAGTGCTCGTGACAAGAATGATCGATAAGAAAACGGTTTAGAGCTATGTCCCAGGAGAAGTGTATGTCGTCCCAAACTATTACTACGGTTGGGGGCCTTACTTTGACTATTTCCATCAGCCGGCGTATATGGTCAGAGAAGAGTATGCATTTGCTGAGACTAATATCTATGAGACAAAGAATGAAAAGCTGATCTGGGCTGCTCGTCCGTAAACACTCCTATCGGGGAACAATCAGGCACTTATTAAATAATTTGTGAGCACGATGACGGGCAAAATAGCATCTGACAAGCTGATTAAGTAGGGCTTGGCTCGCTAGGGAACTGTTATGCAGGTTATGGGCTCACTGCTCGGATCTTAGCTGGATCCTCAAGCAGGAACTGGGGGTTGATCCTGGCGTCATGCCAGCGCACGTCAAAGAATAGATGTGGTCCGGTGAATGGCATATATCCCGTACAGCATTTCCTTGTTGAGTTTCTGCACTGACTATAGACAATTGTCATCATATATAGTATAATAAATCATGAAATTATCGACATACGCAAAGCAATTAGGCATCAGCTATCAGACGGCATGGCGGCTATTCAAAGACGGTAAGCTCAATGCCTACAAGCTGCCCACGGGGACGGTTATTGTCCGCGAAGAAGAGTCCCAGGGTTCGGAACAGGCAGTTGGCGTTTACTGTCGGGTCTCTTGTTCTGAAAACAAGAGCGACCTGGAATCACAGAAGCGCCGTCTTTTGGATTACTGTGCTGCAAAGGGATACAAAGTGAGCAGGGTTATAACCGAAGTAGGGTCCGGTATCAACGACACCCGTAAGCAATGGCTGTCTTTGCTACAGGATCGGACGGTAAGGATTATCGTTGTGGAGCACAAAGACAGGTTTACGCGGTTCGGGTTCACCGGGTACAAGACCCTGCTGAATGCCGATGGGCGCGACATCCAGGTAGTCAACGAAGCAGACAATTGCAAGGAGGATCTGCTTCAGGATCTGGTGTGCATTATTACCTCCTTCTGTGCCAGACTTTATGGTCAGAGACGTTGCAAGAGAAAAACGGAAAAGATCATACAGGAATTGACAGCTGGCAAGCAGCACAGCGTTGATGGACAAGACATATAAGCTAAAACATCTTGCCAACAAAGGCAAGCAGGTGAAGGTCATCCAGACGATACGGGCTTATCGGGACACTGCCAGTCTTATTGCGTGGGATCAGTGGCGTTGCTTCTATGAGTCTGCTCAACCCTTCAATAAGCAATGTGACATCAAGCGTATTGAAACACTACTATCTGAGCGCTTCAAGCAGACCTGTCAGTATCAGGTGGTTGGGGCACTGGATTCCTTCATTACCAATAGGCAGAACGATTTTGTTTTTCATATTCATCGAAGCACCCTTAGGGATGACAGTAAACACCGGATGTTCCCCATTAACAAGTACGGGTTGTGGTACAACAAGTACCCTTTCTCGATGGTATTGATCTCCAGAAGGGGCAAAGGTAAACAGTCCAACAACAAAGAATACGTGTATACAGCCAAACAAGGGCTTACTCTGCTATCAGAGGACCTGAAGCTCTCCCGTAAAATATTCAACCACATCCTGTCCAAGCACCGCAAACCTTCGTTTCAACACATCAATATGAATCTCGATAACAAGGTGGCGGTGATTTCAGAAAGGGCACCCGGCAACGCAAGTGCTTTTGACTACTGGGTGCGGCTTTCCACTTTGGAGAAGGGCAAGCCCGTCTATATGCCTGTGGAGTCCAATGCGTATTTCGATGGCATTGCCGGCAGGCAGAAGAAGTTCTGTCAGGTGAACCTCAATGACAAAAACGAGATATCCATAAGCTTCATCAAAGACGTACCCGATCACAAGAATGACTATGTCCCAGCGATTGACAAGATATGCGTGGACATCGGTCTTGTCACGGCAATGGCAACTGATAAGGGGGACCTGTTTGGCAGGGACTTTATGTGTCGGCTCCTGTATTACGACAATCGCATCACCCCGCTTGCCGCAAACAGGCAGCGGCAGGGGTTGCCGGTGCGGAGCCCGAGGTACGACCACAGAGTCTCTGAATTGAGGGATTATCTGAAGAACGAGATCAACAGGTTGTTCAACCGTATCAAAGAGATATATCTTCCCGCAGAGATAGTCGTCGAGAAGTTGGACTTTCGTAACCCCAATCTCTCAAAGAGAATGAATCGGCTGCTATCCCGCTTTGGCAAGTCCTGTATTGTTGCCAAATTGAAGTCGCTGGAAGAAGAATTCGGGATTGTCACCAGATATGAGAATCCCGCATACACTTCTCAGCAATGCTCAGTATGCGGGTATGTGGACAAGAATAACCGTAAGTCTCAATCTGTTTTTGAGTGTCAGTTTTGTCACAGTAACATGCATGCGGATGTGAACGCCCCGCGGAACCTCAGCAAGAGAAGTTCTCTTGTTACTGCCCTTCCACTCTACATGTCTCATGCAAATATCCTTCGTGTCCTGACAAAGAGTTTTATCGACTCTTTATCAAGCTTGGAGCGAAAGTATCACCTGCGGCATAGTGACGCAGTCAGCTTACTGTCGGACAACCCTTATTTCGCAGGGAATCTGGCACAGCTAAAAGGGTCATAGTGGTCAATGAGATATTTGACTATGAATATTCTTACTATACATGAGATTGACTAGTGGCCAAATGTCTGATATATTTTGATAAAGTTAATTGCCTTGCCAACATGGGACAAATATAGCTGCGTTATGGTGAGGAAAATGAAGGAGAGTGATGCCATGCCAAGAACAATCGTCACACTGGTCACTTTAGTTCTAATCATATTTATTTGGAGCGCCTGGAGGACATTGCCTGTTTTTGCTCAAGAGACGCGTCCCTGCACAGAGGATATTGCAAACTTCTGTAAAGATCTGAAGCCAGGCGGCGGAAGGATCACAACTTGTTTGAAGAAGCACGAGGGACAATTGTCATCTCTCTGCAATGACAAACTCCAGGAACGCCAAAGGAGACTAGATGAAGCGAAACGGGCGTGCACAAACGATATCGAGAAGTTTTGTAGGGGCGTCGAGCCAGGTGAGGGGCGCATTGCCAGGTGTCTTGAAGAACACAACCCTGCACTCTCTCCCGGATGCGCGGAGAAACTGAATTTGGACAAGACCAAACAGAAGGGGAAATGAATGTGGTACCCCAGAGTTCTATCAAAAGGAGGCGATAGTGAAGAGTAACATGTTACAAAAAAGACTTTTATCACTGATTGGAACCTTCTTTTTATGTGTCATAGTGCTTTTCTGTGTAACGAGCTGGACGTGTGCCGATGAGAATATGCCGGTATCTTGTTATAAAGGCAATTCACTCATAGGGACTGCTACTGTATTTGAATGGCGATCTGCATCGGCGACCTGCAACGCCATCCTAAAAGACTGCAGGGGCGATTGCATAGGGTGCTTTCATGATTTTGACTATGTAGATGATGTATGCGTCAATGTGTCTGGTAACGTATTCTTACGGTGAGTGCTGTTAGGACACTGTCTGAAAATTTGTCCGTTGGCCCTAATTGTCCCCTCACCCCGGATTATAGACCAACCATAAGCCGTGAAATCGTGGGCATCTCGACATCCCTGCCTCTGTATCTTGGGTTCCAAAGAATTTCTGGATCGCTTCAAGACGGGAAAACACATCCATTACGGGCAGCAAATACGCAAGGGAAGCGCTAGGAGAAACAGGGACACAAAGAGTGTAAGTAAGGCAAGAAAGAATGCAAACCCGGCCGTTAATACAGCCCAGATACGGATTAGGCCGAATCTTCCGAACGGGGAACGTTTTCAAGCCAACAGGACCTCTTGGTCAAGTTTAGCCAACTCTTTATAAGCTAGACGGGGTGTCATGCAACATGGTCTGTGACACATCAGACTTTTCTCAGCAAGCAAGCATGGGTCGACAATCCGGCACCAAACGTGACCATCATGCAAAGGTCACCTTTTTTCATTCCGGCTTCAATAAGCTTGTTCAGTACGAAGAATACTGTCGGGGATGACATATTCCCGTAAGCGGAAAGTATGCTTCTGGTAGCAGCTAACTGCGCCTCCGGGAGTCCGATTTCGTCCCTTATCGAATTGATGATTTTCTCACTGCCGGTATGCAGCGCCCAGTGGGGACTGTCGGCTATTCCTAACGAGCGACGTGTAAGAAGATTATTCACCCCCTGCGCCGCTGCCTTTCTGACGTGGCTATGAAGGCGTACGGAAAGTTGGTTATGAAGCTACCCATTTTTGTGTATGTAGCGGATGTATTCACGATCTTCCGGAACATAATCTAGTGGTATCGACTACTTCAAGACCACCCTCTTGTTGGCGCAGGACGGCCGCAGCTTCTCCGTCACCGAAAAGCGTATTGGAGATGATCAGGCTCATATCGTCGGCGATCTGGAAAGTGGCGCTGCAGATCTCGACCGAGACGCTGACGATTGCTCCTCCATCTGCCTGCTTAACGAGAACATCGGCTAGCTGCATATTCGGGATCGCGCCGCCACAGCCGCTTCCCAGAAGATAGCGGGAAGCTTCTCGAAGACCTCCTCTACAGGATACCCGGAAATGGCGTCAAGGAGCCTGTCGTCAAAGTTGGTCGCAACCGACAAACTAATTTTTTTCATTCTACGCCTTCCCTGTTGATACCATGAACTAAAACGGCTCCTTTACCACCCTGCGGTCCACAAAGCCAGCCCTGTCAGCCACCGCGACCAACTCGGCAACAGTATATGAGCGAAGCACCAACATTGGGCCGTCGTATAGAGTAAGCCTGTTGCGCGTGAAGAGCCTCGTAAGCTTGGATATGAGCGCCCACGCTACCCAACTTCGCCTCAAGTCCATGCTGATATAGCCCACGGCTGCTAACCTGTTCACTTTCTTGAACGGCCTGACCGTCTCCTCCTCGCTGACAGATACTATCGATCGCAACGTTTTTAAACTTCTTGGCTCTACCGTCTGTGTTCTGCCTCCCCACCCTCAGGCTTTCCTTGAGACTGCTGATGTTGTGATTCCTCCTGACGTTGCTGGCCCTGAGGTTTTTGAACCTGTGGTTGTTTTTGCTGCTTTTGTCTTTGTTGTTCTTGTAGCTGTTGCTGACCCTGAGGTTTCTGAACCTGTGGTTGTTTTTGCTGCTTTTGTCTTTGTTGTTCCTGTAGCTGTTGCTGACCCTGAGATTTCTGAACCTGTGGTTGTCTTTGCTGCTTTTGTCTTTGTTGTTCTTGTAGCTGTTGCTGACCCTGAGGTTTCTGAACCTGTGGTTGTCTTTGCTGCTTTTGTCTTTGTTGTTCCTGTAGCTGTTGCTGACCCTGAGGTTTCTGAACCTGTGGTTGTCTTTGCTGCTTTTGTCTTTGTTGCTCCTGTATCTGTTGCTGATGTCGCTGAACCTCAGGTCTCTTTTGATATTGCTCTTGCCTTTGATGTCTTAGGTCCTGTATCTGTTGTTGAGGTCTAGGTTGATAGCCCTGGACGCCCCAGGTTCCTTGCTTTTCCCAGTGTCGATTGCTATCCCAACTCTTCCAGTTCTGTTGAAGTTCTCGGTTAGGAATCCGTTCATAGTTCCAACGGTGACCGTACCAATTATGGTCTCTATAGTAGCCTCTCCAACCTGGGTCAACATCAAAATAAAAACTTGGAACAGCGTTATAATAACCCCAACCCCGGTTATAATAATATGAGCGATACCAACGACCCTCCCATGGACGCCACCACCAGCCATTCCAGAAAAACATGTCTGTATCTATTGAAGGAACGACATAAACACCGCTCGTATCGGGCATGACTATCACATCCGGAGGTGCCTGAAATACGATGGGTGGTGGCAGAGGGAATCCAATACTTATATCTACCCCTGCCATTGTTGGAATAGGAACGACAATTGCCAACGCCAAAAGTATTATCCCTAAAGCTAACTTTTTCATTTTGTCATCTCCTTATTTGATTCTCATCTGGAAACCCCTTCTTCCGCCTTTGCGGTGTCAATTTCCGGGTTTGCCAGTGACTCGGCCCGAAGGCCTCTCAATTTGCGAATACATGAATAATAATTAAGGACATCGACCGCTTGATGGACGCACCTAACGGCTCCTCTCCTTTGAACCTCGATGTCGCGTCGTAATAGGCAGTCTTGATCTCCAGAGCATGCTTTTTTCACTCTGCTATACTACCCTCTTACTTCTCTATGCCCATCTCGGCTCGTCCGATCTTTCCTTGAACTTTGCTGGCTATTTTCTCGACTTTGCCTTTGGCTTCCAACTTGGGATAGTTGCCAAGTTTCCTGGCGATCTCGTTGAGATTATCCTTTCTCTTCACGAAGCTTGCACTTCCGCCTTGGTCTTCATGCTGTGTTTTATGGTATTCCTCATATTTAGTAATCCGAGCCCTCAATCCTTTTACTTTGCTTGTTCCTTTGGCGGGTCCTTCGGCTGTTCCACCTTCAAAAGGCTCTTAATGGATTTAATGCCCCTAATTTCCCTGATTTTTGTGATGAGCCGTTCCTCGGTTTCTCTACTGTTCACGAAGCCAGTAAGCACAACTTCTCCCTGTGTAACCGTCACCCCGATCTTGAAATAGTGAGCATCCGGGTCTTTAACTACTATCGCAGTAGCTTGCGTATGCATCGTTGAGTCATCTATGTATTCACCCACTGTCTCGCCCGCGGTTGCTGCAGACCCCGATAACAAGACCAACCCAAAAACCATTAATACTGTCAACAAAATAACCTTCTTCATCCCTTTCCTCCTGTCTTTAGATGTGCAATCATCCGATTGCAACGCAATATGTAACATAACCTTCTCCGGGAGAAGGTTATCGCCTTTGGAAGCGGCCTGCTACCAGCACAATGACCGCGGGAAAAGCAAATTATGGATGAATCCGCCCATCGTGTAACTTCTCACTAGCCCCGATAGCCACAGTATCAGTAGTATCATGAAGATCGTCCAAATCCTAGTAAGCTCCTTTCCGGCAACTGAAGTCCCAGCATCGTAATCAGTCGGTTTTTATATAATGGTATCCTGTTTTCAGGAAATGGCCAAGAAGGGCTGACAACAGAAGGGCTGAAAATATTTGCCTTTTTAGAAGTGAAGTGATCAGGATATCTGCGACGGTCTGTGATTTGTCAAAGCACCTTCGGACTTCTTGCCGCAATCTGACGATTAGTCATCTTGTTAACTGCTTGAATACCAACGATTCGTTCCCCGAGGTTATTTTTAAAAACGCTTATTCCGCACACCTTTTCACTCACCAGTAGCAAATATCAAGATAGATTCTGCATCCCCAATGCATGCCATTACTGCTTGCTGCGGTGGAAACAGGGTTGCTACCCTAACGCTATATTCGATCCCAAAGACATGAATTAACAGAAGGTAAGTTATGTCTCGCTACTTCCGATAGCTATAGATGTATAACAGATTACCGCCAAAAAACAAACAGGCTGCGATTATGATGAGAACCGCAGCCTGCACTGCAAGGGAGGGTTAGGATTAATTATATTATAAGAACTTAGAGATACAGGTTATATCAGATTTTAACTGATTTTCATGTAGGGCATTCCCCTACAAGCCTATAGGTTTTTACACTTAATTCCCTGCTTGCGTTGATATAGTGAGAGGTGGACCCCAGAAATCGGACAGTCGTATAAGGTGTAAAATATACGATTGACTGGAGGTCGCACTGAGATGAGCAAAACAAAGAGGAACCGATATTCAGGGGAGTTCAAAGCAAAGGTAGCGCGTGAAGCAATGAGGGAGGGATCGACGATTGTAGAGATCGCATCACGGTACAATATTCACCCCAATCAGGTTAGCGAGTGGAAGAAGCAGGCTATTGAAGGGCTTGCAGATGTATTTACAGGGAAGCACGGTCGTAACGAAAACGCTCACGAGGCTCAAATCACGGAACTGCATGCCAAGATTGGGCAGTTGACAGTGGAGCGGGATTTTTTAGCGAAAGCCTTCAATCGATGAGCCGCGATCGAAGGAAAGAGATAATTGAACCGGAACACCCGAGGCTCAGCATTACGAGACAGTGCAACCTACTTCAAATCAGCCGCTCGTCGTGGTATTACGAAGCAATGGGAGAATCGGCACAGAATCTGGAGTTGATGCGCCTAATTGACGAGCAATTTCTGAAGACCCCGGAATATGGAGCCCGTCAGATGGCGCGCTATTTACGGCGGCAGGGATATTGGGTAAACAGGAAGCGGGTAAGTCGATTGATGCAGAAGATGGGGCTAATGGCGATGTACCAGAAACCCAACACGAGCAAACCGCATCCTGAGCACAAGGTCTATCCCTATCTGCTTAGAGGCTTGAACATTACGGAGCCAAACCAGGTGTGGTGCGCCGATATCAGCTTCATCCCGATGCGACGGGGATTTCTATATTTGGTGGCGATTATGGACTGGGCGAGCCGAAAGGTTTTAAGCTGGCGGCTCAGCAACACTATGGAAGCTGCTTTCTGTGTGACAGCCCTCAAAGAGGCCTTGGCCAGATACGGCAAACCAGGGATCTTCAATACCGATCAAGGCAGCCAGTTCACCAGTATTGAGTTCACACAGACGCTCCTGGATTCCGGTGTAAAGATATCAATGGACGGAAAAGGCCGCTGGGTGGATAACGTGATGGTTGAACGGCTATGGCGATCACTGAAGTATGATTGCGTTTATAGATACGCATTTGAGACCGGCAATGAAGCAAGAAATGGCATCGGCGAGTGGATCAAGCAGTATAACGAGGAGCGTCCTCATTCTTCTCTGGACGACAGGACGCCTCATGAAGCATACTGGAATCTGCCAAAGGCAGGTTGCCCGGGAAAACTGGCGGCATGATGACCGGTGGCTTCCACCTTAAATCAGCCCCAAAGCTGTCCAACCAATGGGGGCCACCTCTGTGATAACACTAATTGATAGTATAAGTTTACAAGCTGACTAAATAGACGCACAAAGTTATGGACCATCAGATTCTTCAATTCGATAAAAAAGAGAACAATGATGATCACCTATTAGCAAGGAATTTAAATTTATCGTCGGCTCACATGCTTGCAGAGGACTAATCGGCACACAAAAAAGCCTAAGTTTAGAAACATCAGATTTTGATGATCAAGAAAGTAATGATAGAATGGTAGAGACAGATTATACATACCGAGAAAGATGTGGAAAATATTACACTATTATTAATTGAAGACGATCCCGCAGATACAATGTTTATTAGAGATATTTTGGCTGATGTGCCATATACTAAGATAGATATCACATGCGTTGATCGCCTTTTAGCGGCAATCAAACATCTTGACGATAAGAGTATAGATGTAATCCTTACTGATCTTAACCTGCCAGACAGTCATGGACTCGCCACACTATTCAAACTAATTGAGCAAAATCCGGAGATGCCGATTATCGTACTGTCTGGTTTCGACGATGAAGAACTTGCGCTCGTGGCTGTTAAATCTGGGGCTCAGGACTATTTGATAAAGGGACAGATTGACAAAGATCGTCTTGTACGCTCAATACGCTATTCTATTGAACGACAGCGTCTGATTCAAGAACTCAAATCAATATCCATTACTGACGAACTGACAGGTCTTTATAATAGGCGTGGTTTTTTGGTGCTCGCAAAAAAACAGTTAGAGATGGCCGCGCGATTCAAGAAAGTATTATGGATGATCTACCTTGATATAGATAATATGAAATGGATTAACGATAATCTTGGTCACAAAGAAGGTGATAAATCATTAATGGACATGTCAAGTATCCTCAGACAAACGTTTCGTCAGTCAGATATAGTTGCTCGCATAGGGGGCGATGAATTCGCAATCATAACGTTTGATGAAGATGGTCCGGATTCTCGTCAAATGATTAAGCGTGTTCGAGAAAACACAAAGAACTTCAATGGACAGATGGGGCGACCTTACACATTATCTGTAAGCATAGGACTAGTTACCTGTGATTCTGTACCTAACTGCGATGTAAATGAATTACTATCAGTGGCAGACAAAGTTATGTATAAAGAAAAGATCACTAAGAAAATGCAAATAGACGCTAAGTGAAAAAGGGCTATGATCAGTTAAAGGTGCATCCAAAGGTCAAATAATAATTATTTTAACAACCTATAAGACTACTCAATATCGCCTTTCTTTCTAACCCATCCTTCGAGCGTTCTTTTCAATTGAGTATTTCCGCAGAAAACCGCTTGCGGTCCGGCGCAGCCACCGGCCGCGAGAGGTTATCGGCCTTGTTCAAGCCTTTCCCACAAAGTTGGGCGCCAGCATCCCAGTCTGCTCAATCCTGCCCTCAAGAACCAACTGCAACGAGGTTTCTACCTGGAACAAGGCGAACTTGATGCTCGACGAGTCGCCGTTGATTGTCTGGATGCATGCATGAGATGGGACCATAAGCATCAACTTTTAGCCGTTCAGTGTGAAATGTACCTTTGGCTTGGATTCGTTTGCAATCGAATCACCGCTGCCACAGGATTCGAGCCGCCTCGAGCGGAACCTTCGCACCGAGATGGTACGGTATCACTCGCGCGGTATAGTCCGTGGCCGGACGAGTCGCAGGTAACTCTACGCTATAGATGAAGCCGCTCGCGCCCACCAATTGTCCGTCGCGTGCCATCTCTTGTCGCACCGGGTCGTCGCCGTTCACTCCTTCAGCATAAAGTTCTACGCGTACACTACTTGGGTCAAGGTCGCCTAAATAAACCTGAACCTCAAATACATGTTTCCCCCTGTCACTCGCTACGTTCATAAGGCCGAAATGTAGATTTGACCAGTCCTGTTCCACAGCCTGCAGCCAACTCACCATCCTCGCGCTTATTGCCCCCTTATCAGCAGCGCGCTCGCTGTATGCAGTAGCAGCAGGAATATAGTACTTCTCGGTGTATTCCCGCACAGCGCGGTTGGCTGAAAAGCGTGGTGTCAGTCGCGCCATGCTCTCACGGATTCGCGCGACCCAGGCCACAGGAATGCCTTTTTGGTCGCGGTTATAAAACTCAGGAATCACCTCTCTTTCGAGCAATGCGTAGAGCGCGTCGGCTTCAACAGTATCCCAGGCCGGATCATCACCGTGTTCCTTACCATCGCCTAACGCCCACCCTACTTCAGGTGTGTAGGCTTCCGCCCACCAGCCGTCCAACTCCGAAAGATTGATACCTCCATTGACGAGCACTTTCATGCCGCTCGTCCCGCAGGCCTCCCAAGGCCGTCGCGGTGTATTGATCCAGACATCCACCCCCTGCACCAGTTGTCCTGTCAGAAGCATGTCGTAATCGCTCAGAAAGATCACATGGTTGGCTGCCTCGGTCTGCCGGATGAAGTGTGTCCATCCCTGAATCAGGGCCTGCCCCGTCTGGTCTGACGGATGGGCCTTTCCGGCGATAATGAGTTGCACGGGACGCTGAGGATTAGTGAGGATGTGAAGAAGCCGCTCTGGATCATGCAGCAGCAGGTTTGGCCTCTTGTATGAAGCAAAGCGGCGTGCAAAGCCAAGCGTCAATGTATTGCCGTCAAAAATATGCTTTGCACCCTCAACCTCCTCGGTTGAGGCGCCTGCCGCTTCCAGTTGTCTGGAAAGCCGCTCGCGCACATAGTCAATCAGAGACTCCCGAGCAGAAGTGCGACACTCCCAAAGCCTAGAGTCTGGAAGCATGCGCATGTCCTCTTCCAGGGTTTCCAGCGTTCCATGCCAGCGACTCTTTCCGCATGTTCCCGTCCATAAAGCGTCAGCTTCTTCCGAATCCCAACTCGACATGTGGACCCCGTTCGTAACGTATCCGACCGGCACTTCGATTTGTGGCCAGTTAGGATAAAGAGGCTCAAAGAGATGCCTGCTCACCTCCCCGTGCAGGCGGCTTACCCCATTGACCGCCCCGCTCCCTCGTACTGCCAGGTATGCCATGTTGAAAGGTTCATAAGGGTCTCTCGGGTTCTGGCGGCCCATGGCAAGCAAATCGTTGAGTGAGATACCGAGGTTGTTATGGGCATACGAACCGAGGTACTGTTCGATGAGCGATGGAGCGAATCGATCAAAACCTGCAGCCACCGCCGTGTGAGTCGTAAAGACGTTGCCTGCTCGCGTGGCAGTTAGCGCAACTTCGAAGGGCTGTCCTGTCTCCTCCATAAAGGTCTGGACACGTTCCAATACGGCAAACGCGGCGTGCCCTTCGTTCAGATGGCAAACTTCGGGCTTAATGCCGAGCGCCTTGAGCAGGCGCCAACCCCCAATCCCGAGCACGAGTTCTTGATTGAGACGCAACTCCGGCCCGCCTCCGTATAGTTCACTAGTAATCCCCCGGCGAGCCGGGAAGTTCGCCGGGTCATTGCTATCCAGCAGGTACAGCTTCACCCGGCCGACCTGGACCTGCCAGGCCCGTAACCAGACAGAGTAACCGGGCAACGCAAGCTCCAGCCTCAGCCACTCTCCGTTTGGTTTGCGTACCGGCGTTATCGGTAATTGACCGGGATCGTTGTATGGAAAGAGGGCTTGCTGTGCTCCATCATTGTCTATCACTTGGTGAAAATAACCTTGTTGGTAGAGCAACCCCACGCCGACAACTGGAACACCCAGATCGCTTGCGGTTTTGAGTTGGTCTCCGGCTACATTGCCAAGCCCGCCTGAATAAATGGGGAGGGCTTCACTCAACATGAACTCCATACTGAAATATGCGACAGAGGTCAGTAGTGCCCCAGAATGATCTTGCTGAAACCATGCAGGCGTCGCTGCTGCTTTATGGCTCACCCGCAACAGATCAGCCACCTTTTTGCGGAAAGCGGGATCACTCAACACTCGGCGGAGATGCTCGCGCGAAACCGTTTGCAGGACAACCCATGGGTTATAAGTGAGTTCCCATAGTGCGGGATCAAGCTGTTTCCATACAGCATCAGCAGAATGATTCCAATACCAGTGCATGTCCAGCGCCAACTCAGCCAAGGATTCGAATCCCTCGAGCTCAGTGGGGAATAAAGCGTAGATCGGACTACTCACCCTTTTTTGTTTGCTCATGGTCTGTCTCCTCTAATTTGTTGCAGCAGGAGTTGCCGGTTATATTCCCTACCGAATGAGGCTCCTTTCTTTCCGCTACAAAGCGAACGGGTTGCTACAAACCATAAATGAGGAATGAGAATGTCTAATGACCTGTTAGAATACCTGTTAAAGAATAACAGAAATGCAATGATTGTCAATCCTACCGTTGGTCTTGTCGTTGCTCTTAAATCAAGGCTGAAGTGATAATTGTAACATGCGTTACAGTCGCGCCAGAACAGCAAATATGTCACATTTAATAGCGAAAATAGCATTCCCGGTTATTTGTGATCATTATCACCATATCTATAGATTGCTCATTTTTAGGCTGTGGAAGCCATGATTATGAGATCAAGTTCAACTATAATTTAAGTATGGAGACGTCATAGATTTGCGACCACTATGAATTATTTATCTCTTCTGTTGCTCGCATTTATGGCTCAGTAATCACTCTCTGCATTTAAGGAAGAAAAGTTTATAAAAAACGGGGAGGCGTTATGTTTAAAAATTCCTTTAGCTCTTATCATACTCGGAAAACAAAGACAACTATAGTTACATTCCTGAGCAGGCGCAAGGAGGCTCGCATTCATGCTTGTGAAACAACGGAGTTTGTCTTTTGCAAACGCAAATTCGGTGCTGTAATAATTGATGCATCAGAATCAGGAATGAAATTATCGTGCGAAATCAAACTGGGAGTCGGATCAATAATTCATCTGGTTGATCCCGCAGTTTCCGGAAAAATCGTCTGGCGAAACGATGAAGATAGCTCAATAGGTATCGAGTTTATAAAAACTTCCCCAGGATAGAATAAATTGTCTTTTATTGATTCATAGCGAGGTGGGATATCTTATAAGAATAGTGAACAGATAAAAAATGATATGGCGGTAAAGGCATTTATTGACACCGTCCACTTCAGAGAAGAAACAGTAATTGTACTCTCAAGTGGACCAAGACGAAGAAGCACGCTGTGCGCTGAGCTTCCTGCCGAGAGGTTTCCCAAATAATCTCCAATATTATTCTCTTCACAAATCTGGGTGTTGGCCGTTGACAGACTCAGTACGGATGACCCCAGAGTCAGTCTGCATCCATTTGAAACACGCACAATTATAGCACCTTCATAAAGCCTTTGTAGGAGAAGGAAATGTTACAATGATGTCTATACTGCTTAAATGCGGATAGTAAGTAGCACTTTGCTATTGAAACATCCACCAAGGAATATCCGCGGAGAATGACTCTCTCCGGCCGCGGATTTCATTTCCGAGTCATTCGTCCGGCGATAAATGCAGAAATGTGTATTTCTGAAAATAAGCATCACGACTACATTCTTCCCACTGACTCGGTAATGGGTCGTGGAAGGACATAACAGCCACGCTCACACATTCAACAGCAAAACCGTTATATTATCGGGGCCTCCCTTTGCAAGGGCTAGACCGATAAGCTTGCGTCCCGCCTCTTCGATAGGGTTAGTTAACAAAAGCGAAGATATTTCTTCGTCGGATACATAGCCGTGAAGACCGTCGCTGCACAGCAGCAGGGCATCGTTCTCCTCCAGGTCAACCCGCCGCAAATCTGGCTCAATATGGCGTACAGTCCCGAGCGCCCTCAGAATAATGTTTCTCTGTGGATGTTTTCTTCCTTCCTCCGGCGAGATAATGCCTTCTTTTACAAGCTCGTTCACGAGAGTATGGTCTTCTGAAATCTGGATTAATTCCTTTTTACGAAGAAGATAAGCTCTGCTGTCGCCAGCATGACTCATGAATCCTTCATGGTTCCGTAATACAAAGGCTGTACAGGTTGTCGCCATCTCCCGCAGTCCAGGGTTCTGCTGGCCGGCTTTATATATTTCTGTGTTTGCAAACTGCAGGGAATCCCGGAGGGACGCTGAATTATCCTCACCGGTGAGACGATAATACAGGTCCTTCACGATTTCCACCGCCATTGAGCTTGCCAACTTGCCGGCAGGTCCTCCACCGACACCGTCAGCGACAACAGCTAGGATTCCTTTGCGTTGGAGTATGCGCGCGTCATCGGGGATATGGAGCACATATGAGTCCTCATTCTCGCTGCGGACCAACCCTTTATCACTTGCTGCAAATGACCGTACTATACTCATTTGCTCTCCGGTATGTTCTTGACCTCGAAGATATTAGTCTCTTATCTACCATAAAAATGCCCGAGCGGTCAAAATGCTTCCGTTTTTATTTTGTTTTTCAATGATATCCTGCGGTATCGTACGGGGTTGCAAGACATCTTAAAAAGGTTCATCAAAGATCCGCCAGAGTTCGTCGGGTTCCTCTATCTGCGCAGTATACTCGAACAAGACAGCAATGCATGAACCGGAAATGAAGAAAACTTAATCTAATTTTCATTGAATCTTAATGAACTGACTCTATGATTTTATGAAAGGCTGAAAGTGGATTGGATTGAGAATCGAATTCACGTTGGTTTCTTTGGGAGTCAAATCTGTATATAGGAGAGATTTGGAACATGCCCAAGAATCGTCTTGATAATTTTAAGATATGGCAGAAAGGATCAGAACTTGCCGATGCAATACAAAAGATTACTGATCGTGTCTCTTCATTAGGTTCCTGCGATATTGGGAGTAGCTTAAGAAAGATGACCTTTTCCATTCCATCCTACCTCGCCGAGGGGTTTATGATGAAAAATATAAAGGATGGGAAGGACCATTTTTATAGGGCACTCAATTGCCTCGAAGAGGTTCTAAAGACTCTCGTCTTAACCGAACAGATGGGATATATCACAAAGGCTCAGATACGTAAAATAAAGCAAGAGATCATCGATCTGAATGGGAAGATTTGCGAACTCCTACAATTCCAACAGGGAGGCTTGTCATAGATCTTTTTGGTATAAGCTACCCTACTCCCCATGAATTAAGAAGGGTGGAAGACTGCGACAATCATGACCGGTAGTCAAATAAAATTGCGCTGAAGATTTTTAAGACAAAACAGCAGAGATAAAGAAGAGAACTAATGCAGGAATTTCAGATAAAAGAAGAACGGTCCTGGTCTAGGCTTAAATGCAATTATATTACTGAATGCCATGATTCACTCGGGAATCGATGTACATGCAAAATAATCGATATCAGTGGCCGCGGGTTGGGTATTGTCTCGACTGCAGTACTACGCAAAGGAGAAAGGGTGAGCATTGCCGACCCCAAGACAAAGGCCGTAGTCGTCTGGGTCGCAAATGGCAGGGCTGGTCTCCGAGTTTGTCCCTAATCGATGCCACTAGCACCGAAGGATCCTCGTTTAATCTGAGTCAAATTAATACACCGCAACGATTCCGACGGGAAATATGGTCTTTATCGCTAAGTCGAACCCTTTAAGACTGTCTACGGTTTGACAGGTCAGTCCAAACCTGCAGCAACAAGCTAGCTCATCGGCTGTTGGAGATGTAAATTCCTATGTCGTCCCTGATCCCCTTAAGATTCAAGCCCAAAATCATGTAGACAGCTTTGACTACGATCTCACCCTCCTCGCGCGCTTTGTCATGAATGCATTCCATCCATACGAAGGCAATGATTTTCTCAAGAGGCCGCCCCTGGCATTCCCTTATCACGGGTAACGATGTTATCGGAAATAGTACTGAGCGTCGCAGGACAAAGCTCTAGCCTGTCCTGTATATATCCTCATGTGAAGAGGTATTTCTGTGTACCTCATTCCAGACATAGACGCTATGATTTTGTCATCAAGTGATTTTCCCAGCGTGCCTGTCGCTTCTTTAAAAGTTCGGATTCGATTGTAACATTTCTATTTCATGGAGTTGCAAGCTCAAAAGCGCCGTACTCGGAGCAAATGGTCTGATTACTTCTACCATTGTTTCCGGGGGCCGAGTTGAGATGGGATTCCACTCCACAAGGAGTGCCATATTTTATTTAATAGACTCTCATCTGATTCAATGAAGCTGTCTCCCTTTCTAATCTCCACTCCCCGTATTTCTTCAGTAAGAGTGCGATCACTTGGCTTGCAGTTTTTTTATTATCAACGGCGATATGCTCCAGTTATATCCCTGGTGGAATTAATAACATCTTTTGTGATGTCCATCACCAAAGAGGCAATATCCTTTTTTTAGGTATTCCCTTGTGATACCAAGAGAGTTATGATGATAATAAGAAGAGATTAACATGGGGAGCGAGACAATATGATCATAAGAGTTGTATACCACGATAATACATGCGATACGATTCCTGTTTTTATCCTCCAACTCGGCATCGATTGCAAAAAGATCAAAATGTTTTACCGCAGTTCCGAAGAAAGATGGATTACTGTGGCTGCAGATCCCACAAGAAAACAAAATCAAAAACCTTGCGCTGGATATGAAAGGCGCGCGACTCAGATCTTCGAAGTCGTGCTTTAGCAGCGAGGGATCATGATCGACCATACAACGACTTCACATTTATACCTCGATCGAGAAAGTATCTTTGACACGCTTTGTGAGGCAATTGATTCAGCAGTAGAAATGGATAGAAAGCTTCAGGGTTCGACCGGGCTCTCGATACACTTGGAACGTATCAAGCATTTAGCCGATAAATACAGGGAAGCAGCGCATTAGTTTCGCTGGGGTGTAACCACGGTCTCACCTAATTCTTCCCATATTCCTTCAGTAAGTCTATCGCTTCTCCCAGAAGATCCCCCGACTGGCTTCTTTTCATCTACCGATAAACCCTTGGTTCCTTTTCTCGAAAATAACGCAAGCAGACCGGGGTAGAGGTCGGCCTTCTAAAGGGTAACTATTGCCGATAGCAGCTACCGTGGGTACCCGAGGTATCTCATGAATAGCGATCTTAGGAATCCTGTGAGAGAGATTCGTCCGAGAAACTCTCTCGCTGTATTGTCTTCCCTTGGCGACCGACAATAAGATTGTCAGCCCACACAAACACTGGCAATTCATCCCCATCTCGTCGAAGAGGACTTCTTATCTGGAAGTTAAGGTTTGCATTTGGATCCAATTGTCATTAAAAGCGTCGGCCAAATTAATTGGTTACCTACTTATCTCTTAGGCTCATATGCTACAAAAAAACATATTCAGGTACGACATGCTAAATAACGCGCAAATATTATAACAAGAAACGCGATCGTTAAGATTAGAAACGATGTAAGTATGATACTCATCTTTATATTAAACCGTGAGCTGGGTTCTTCAATAAGAGTAAAAACAATCGTAGTATATCTCTTGATTGTCGAATCGGGAACTATATCCACAGAAGCTCTATTATTGGACTGGGGCAACAAAATGTTGTGCGCATTGCTGATCGTTGAATCGCCTTCGACGGATACGATGCTCACGGGATCGATGCGCGGAGTCTCAGCAGGTGTCTCAGGGAAAGCATTTTCAGCCCAAACATATATATTATGTCCAGCTATCATGTCACGCCAATCTGCCATCCCATGCTGTCTTATATAGTCTCTGACTGACCTAAATCCAACTCCATAGATTGCATCAGGATTATGTTCTATCGACCGCATTATCATGGCAGCTTCTGGTGATCCAATTTCATAGACCGCGATAAAGGAAATCGCTTCGCAGCTGCCCTCTTCGAATATCCTATGCAGCTCATGATTGCCCTGCTGATGGATCCAGACATGGCACAATTCCTTAGCCAAATGCCTCTGGAATATCGGGACTGAAAAACCGCTCAGGATAAGTATTTCGCTGGATACCAAGTTCTTGCCTCCGGGCACGAGCTGATACTCAAGTCGCGTAAGTCCAGCAGATCCGGATGTCTTTGACGCTTCCAAAAGTGTTTTTTCATCCACCAGCCTCACAGGCACGGGTTCCTTCAATTCAAATCCGTATTTTTTTATAGCCTCGTATACGGCCCTTGAATAGTCGTTCACCTGAACTATTGTGGACACGACCTCCTCTCCTGCCAGAGCCGGAAGTGCGATCAATAAAAGACAGCTTAGCATACACCAGACAATCAAGACCTTTATAATAGACATAATCGTCTCCTCCATAAAAGCTCTCGATTTTTTCGTATCCAATATGCTTTGCAATATCTTTGATTTGACATCTTTTCTTTGACGCGCTCTCTAAAATTACAAAATATTTCTAACTGATATCTTTTTCAATTGTACTTCAAATAAACAATTAAAACTGTGCAATAACGCACAAAAAGGATACAATTTGCTTGCTAGGTGATGCTAATCACACATAAAAAATTGTTTCACGTAACCTGAAGGAATCCTATATACTTTTATGCTATATAGACGTCCTTCTTATTTGATTACTGACAACACGTTCTTTAATTTAAGTTGCAAAATAATACGGGGAGGATGCAGAATTTAATTCGATAGGGCACGGGGAAAATGAATATGTACGAGGAATACTGATCTATTTTACGTCCAGACTAAACTCAAGGGTTTTAGTTGTCTTTGATCCATCAGAGTCGGTCGCCGATGCACCGAAACGGTATGTTCCGACTCCTATTTTCGTTGGCTTCCAAATAATTTTCCCGGTCACCTTATCAATAGACATCCCTTCAAGAAATGGTTCCTCCAGAGCATAGGTGATTTTATCCCCATCAGGGTCGCTGCCTATAAGCTGAAGCTCTATGATATCACCGGTCTTTCTTGTTTCTGTGTTTAATAGTAAAGATGGCGCGGCATTATAGATATTCTTAGTAATACTGTAACTGAACTCTTTGTATGCGACGCCATCGACTGAAGGGACAACCGTTATGGTAACTCTATCATTTTTCTTGGCAAGACCGGCCGGAAAGGTAGCACCGCTGACTCCCCCAACCGGCTTGCCATTTAATTGCCACTGATACTCATATGACAGCTTTCCCTCTTTAGGAACACGGACCTGTACTTCCACCTTCAAAGCATCCAGAACAGTGGGCCGCACAGGATTAAAAATCAGCCCTTCAATTAGAGAGTGTATCCCGGTTTGCTGCTGCTGAATAGCAGCAGCACCGTTTCTTGATTGCTGCTCTGGAATTTCTTTAAAGAATCCCTTGTTACCTGCTTCCGGGCGATTGTCAGATGACAGTCCAGTATTTTTCACTGCCCAATATGCGGCGAATAACAAACCACCTATGATTGCTATTGCGCTCACATAAACGACAAACTTTCTCTTTTGTCCGTCCTTACTCAATGGCATTACTGCACTCTTTTGTCTTTCCAATATAATAGTCTATTGGTAACTGGATCGGTAGGTATATCATTTCTATGCTTTATCTGTTCATCCGTTGAAGCCCCGGAAGCACCTCCGCCACTGAATGTTATATATAAATCCACACCAGCGCCTCCAGGTTTCGTAGAAATAAGAGGTGATGTCGCCAGGCCTACGCCTGTGTCAATCTGTCTGCCAGTCCCAATCACTGCACCTCCGGATAAGTAATTGATTGCGTACAATGTCCCTGTTCCGGCCGCCATACATTGATCTGTTCCAAGATATGGTGTATAGGTGGAGAAATATAGGACTTGAGCGAAGATGACAGGATCAGCGAGTGATTTTTCCCCAGTACCCGAAAGATTGATATACCAACCCTTTTGATTGTCGCTTCCACTGACAAATGTCGTAGAAGTAATATCTTTCAAGTCACCAATATGATAAGTCGATGACCGATCGGTGTCCATAACGCCGTACAACCGTCCTCCACTGCTTGACTTGGGATTCACCTTATCTCCCGTTCCCCAATATATCCATTGGGTGCCATTAGAATCTTTCGCACCCGTGACGGACGTATAGATCGGGGCCTCTCCGTTTGGCGCGGCGTATAGTTTGCCGCCGCTCCAGCCAGACGTATCGCACCCTCCCACCCCTGATGCCTGAGCACTAGTGCAGAAGTTGAATCTCCATATGTTACCACCCATGTCTCCGACATAAACTGTATCTATGAACCCATCGTTATCGTAATCGACAGTTGCCGGCGAGGCAGCAATGCTATATGTCGTTCCCGTATAACTCCACAGAATAGATCCGTTACTAAGATCGACAACGTAAAAGCCTTTGCCTCGATTGTCGGTGCAGGCCGTGCTACCAGGGCAATAATTGTAACCACCACCGATGAAGCCAACCCATTTTTCATTACCTGAAATAATTACCTTTCCAATCGCCATCTTGCCCCATGGTTCCCCTAAATAGGGGGCAAGAGCCGCACCGTTCGGATTGATCGTATTGAGTCGCCACTTTGAAACCGGGCTGAGCGTATTCGTGAAGTTAAAGGCGTAATAACCGCAATAATATGGGGCAGTAGTTGAATTATAAGTATCGCTTAAGCCTGCATCGCAAGTTGGAGAGGAACTCCAATATTTCGTTGAATTAGATGCTACTGTGTCGTCATATATAGCATCGTTCCTTCCCACTGAGAAGACAGCAAGCGTTTGCCAATCGCTCACATTTTTAGAAGTACCATCTCCGCTTCCAAACCATGCATCAGAAACAACTACCGGTCCGTCGGCAAAATACTGATGAGTAAGCGTCGTGGGATTGCTTGAATGTGCCAGATATGACAATTTTGGCAAGAAATTAGGCGGGATAAAACTCCACATTTCCACACCATCAGATGCACGGAAGGAATGGAACTGTCCGTCGTTAGCACCTGCCAACACAATTCTCTTTCCATTTGCAGTGGTTCTTTGATTGTTCGCTCTGAACTGTGTAAAGGCGTTCATGCCGCTCGAAACATTGTGATCTCGGGTGTCATTCCAATAACTCGACGGAGTGCCTACCGAGATTATATTCGAATGAAATATATCACCCAATTTCCAGTTGTCGGGATTATACGTTGGGTCGCCACGGACATAACCGACAATTGCATCTCTTTGGGCATCAGTTGACACACCCAAATCCGTTCGCGTGATATTGCCTGTGTTAAATGCCTGAATAGTGCCTGACTCATACGTCAGAATGTTTCGAGATGATGCCAATTGAGATTGCAGGACGCTGCCCGCATCCCATACCATAGATCCAATTGAGCCGTCAGTATTAATTTGGTATTTTTGCAGATGACCCTTCCAGAAAGAATTGAAATTGACAGGTTCGAACGATGCCTCATAGAGATAATTCTCATCCGCAAAACGAGAAGACGCCACAGAAGTTGTAGTGAACGAAAATGCCCTCTCTATGATATTAGCTAGCACATTATTGAGATTCGTGGTAAGCTGGTCGGAATTGTCCGCATAATAAGCATGCCCACCGACGTCAGCCCCCCCTGCTACTGCCATTTGATCCAACAGGACTTTATCCGAGTCTGTCAGCCCCATGCCCAAGACATAGGTATTAATGTCAAAATTATATGATGTGCCGCTTATGCTTTTAGAGACGGACCTCAGAGCCGTTATTTTGGATAACACAGCGGGCATGAGCGAACTGGCACTGCCGGAGTTGCCGCTTTCATCGTTACTGGGCAAGCCATCGGTTGCGTAAACGACGAAATTCTGTTGGCAGTGGTCAGTTATCGGACTAGTGTACCCGCTCACCCCTTGAAAGTCATTTATTGCTGACTGCAAAGTGCCGGCAGTTGGCGTCAGACCCGCGTTTACGATATACGGACAACTATTGGGATTGCCCGTATTGGAGCAACTCATATAACCTGCCTGATCGTTTTCGTGCATCGCGAGCTTTGCAAGCAGGGCATTCAATTGAGTATTAGTGGACTGATTATTGGTATTACCGGCCACGTGAAGGTATCCCCCGCCCGGAGAGCTGTTTGCAAACCATGTCGGCCCCACATAAGCCCAGAACAGTCTTCGACCGAAATTATAATACCCTATCGCCACATCAGAATCGGTTGGTACCAGCCCCGTAGCAAACCAATAGTTCAAATATCCATTAGCTAACGTATCGGATCCATCAGAGGTCCCGGTTTTATTTATCCAAATATCGTACACATTATACGGACCTTGACCTGCCCCGTTTGACTGCGTCAGCGCATTGTACCCCGGTGAATACAGAAATGCGATTCCGTCATTCCCCGAATCATAAAACGGCAGGGCTTGAGCGTAATAAATATTGTGGGTCATATCAGACGGGTTTGGTAAACTAACCGTTTTGGGATATACCAGCGGACAATAGGCGGTCCTGAGCGCGTTGCCGATAGGCAATTGAATGATTTCATCTCCATCAGTTCCATTAAATCCGTATGTTGCATCAAACAATGAATTTTGCGCCTGACATGATGTTTGACAAGCATTTTTACTTGCGATATTCCCAGTTATGCAATAGTTGGTGCAGTCGGACGGAGGTTTTGGACAGTATGATCTGGGATCATACGATATAAAATATCCTGAATTATGAATGTACATTTTGGAAGCTGACGGCAGCTGATAGGCCATCAGTCCCAGTCTCATGTTATTTACATAAGCGTTGACAATATTGATAAGTGACCTTCTGGCTTCGACTGACTTGCTGCCAGTTGCGTACGAACCAAGTGCATTTCCGTAAAAGTCCTCATCCATACTATTGGAGTTATCGAGTATGAATAAAACGTTAGGTTGTATCTGCGACATGAATATATCAGATTCATCGGCATTAACCGAAGCTGACAAAAAGAGAGAGATCGCCGCGATAGAAATTACGAACCATTTTATTTTCATTTGATCCCCCTTGTATTAATGAATGACAACTTGTTTCAAGGCATTATTGATAAACAGCATCTCGACTACTGTTTTCCCCGAAGTCTTGTTGGCCGCTTTCTTGTTGATGACCTGGACTCCGGAAAGACTAAAGCTCCTGTTATCCTCAAGAACGATAGTGTTACTGTCTATCGTTTTTACAAATGAAGTGACCCTAGTCATCCCATTTGAATTTGAAGAAGGGGCGCCCTCCCCACGATCGCTGTTAGCCCCCCCTCCTCCCGTCTTCATAATGGCAGTGGATACAACCGGGCAATAAAGAATACTGCAGGAAAAAACTGTAATTATCGCTATAATTTTTATTTTCAACATATCATCTCTCCAATTTTCGACGATTATTGATACGTCGGACCTTCAGCACCACCAACAGGTCCATAACCTAATCCCACATCTATACTAATCTGACTCATATATGCAGTATTGAATCCTGTAACTCCTGAATCAGCAGGCGTTAACCCAAAAGTAGCTACCCCGGTATTGGAATACCCTGCAAGAGGAATCATTGAACTTCCTCCAGATGTGGGCTGAATGGGCTGTACAAAACTAAAACACGTAGAAGGATCGCCGACACCGACGCCAGAAGAGACTTGGAAAAAACCGCCATTCCCAGGGCACGCATTAGCGGGATTTCCTAAAACTATGCCAGGAACGTATTGCTGCATCAACCAATGAATGCCATGCTCAGCTCCCGAGAAGGCTTTTTTCTCCCCCATAAGTTTGACGGTGACTCTCACGTCTCTGGTGGTCAGCGTGAATATTAATACACCGAGAGAAACCATAATCAGCATGGCAAGTAATGCGGCAATAAAGGCAAATCCACGTTCATCATGCATTTTTGACTTCTTAAATAAATTCATGAAACGCCCCTTTGCCTACAAAGTTGTTACAGCATGATTTCTCGGGATCACGCTTGTAGTATGAATTATTTGACGCGTCTGGCCCTGAATATCAGGGTCGGCGGCAATTACCGCAATAGTAATGTCTATCCGCCGAATCTGCGGAATGTTGATCGGCAGGCTTGCGGCCACAATCTCATTACCTGCACTATCGTAGTATCTGAACATCGGTATCGGCGGAATGAGGGCACTATTTACAACTTTTACGTTCCGTTGCCTGTTAGATGCCGCTGTTACGTCACCAATAAAGGACTGTGCCCCACCACAATTAGCTTCTCTTGTAATCCGCTGATTAACTGTATCTAAAGTATACGTGACAACTTCATTAGGTTCAGCAATCAGGCCATTTGCATTGAGATCCGCTTCTATCGTAATCGAATTTGCAAAATTGGCAGCCGTCTGTATTCCTTTATATGCATTAGCGACAGTTCCACAATCGGCCGCACGCCACAAATTTTTCGATCTTGTAGGATTGTAAGAAGCCATCCCTATTTCCATAGCCATAATGTCAAGCGCAGCCCTCACATCCTCTTGAACTGCAATCTTCTGTTCGATACCGGTGGAGGCCCTATGCCCTTCCATAGTGGCCATGTAGATTGCAGCCAATATTATGGTACCTATAACCATAGCAAGAAGGACTTCGATAAGAGTGAACCCTTTTGCATTTCCAATCAAATCGTTCATTTTATCGCGCATCATATCCTCGCAGGCCCCCTATAACTAAAAGCTCAAGAGACGCGTACCCGATAGACAGTTCAGGCTATCACTGTAATCGGGTTGCTTGATTACCAGGCGGCTTTCAACAATGCCTGTCGATGTTCCCGGCCATATTACTGTAACCTGTATCTGCCACCCGGTACCTAATTGTGCAATCGCCCTCTGGACAGTAAAGCTGTGATTGCCGGCCTCCGCACCAGAAGACCCACTTGAATAAACCGTTTCGTCAGCAATAGGCCCGACTACAATAGTATTGCACGGATTCATGACAAGCATCTCCATGTTTTCAAGTTCGCGTTGCAATATTTCGGAGGCCATGGTGCGCATATCCGATTTCCCTGCAAGTCCCCATCCTATCGGCATGATTGACAGCAGCCCGGCAATCCCTATAAGGGTAATGCAAAGCGCCATAACAGAATCAATCATGCCAAAACCTCTGTTACTGCAGAATCCAGGTAACATATGTTCTCCCCGTTAAGTTTACTGATACGGTCGCACTTGATGTTCTTCCGTTTGTTAGCACTACGCCGGCATTGCTAGCACCGGCACCAGTGTCAACTGTCCCCCTTGGCTGGAAAGTTATCCGTGTTGGCACCGCGCCACTGAATGTAGCATTTGTAATTTGAACATCATTCCTGAAAGCCGATGGAGTCTTAGTATTTTGCACTACACAACTAGCATCGCTATTATTGGCATCACACTCTTTAATAGTGTAACTGTTATTAGCAACATCAAAATCCATTCTAAAAAAGTTACCTGAACTTATCGCCCTCTGTTTCGTTTCAAAAATATCCCCAGCAATGTCTCTAGCGGCCGATTTAAGATCTCGATTGTCTACAAACCCGCTAAACATAGGGATAGCTATGGCGCTGAGAATCGTAACAATCGCAAGTGCAATGAGCATTTCAACAAGACTAAATCCCATTTGGCTATTTGATAGTGTATTATTACGCATATGTGAATTGATTAAAGCAAGTATAATGCCAAGGCGGGGGAAGCTAATCAGCATTGTATTTTCAGGATTTTTGAATATCTGACTTAATCAATTATGTAATGCGTTACATATTTTTTATGTAATTAATTACATAATACCCGATTCTAAGGCAGACTTAAGGCTTCCCTGCAATCTCATAGTCCTTGATCTTGGTCAGCAATGTCTTATAACTCACCTGAAGAATCTCTGCTGCTCGGCTTTTATTCCAGCCGGTCTTTCGCAATGCGTCTTCGATCCTCGCCTTTTCAGCTGATCGAATGGCAATTCCCGATACTGCACGCAGGGAAGCATCGGGCGCAGCTCTATCGCTGCGCACCTCAGCAATATTGAAATGGCCACTTAATAGGGTATGGCTATCGCACATGATAATAGCTCTTTCAACAACATTCTTGAGTTCTCGCACGTTGCCCTTCCAGTCATAATCCATGAGCAGCTTTTCTGCCTCGCCGGACAACGCAGGTTCCTGTTTATTCATATCTCGTGAAAATAGAGCGATGAAGTGCTTCGTCAGCGGGATGATATCCTCTACCCTTTCACGGAGAGGCGGAACAACGACAGGAAAAACATTCAGCCGGTAAAAAAGGTCTTCCCTAAAGCGTTCTTCTGTGACTTCCTTTCTCAGGTTCTTGTTGCTGGCGGCGATAACCCTGAGATCAACCTTGATCGGCTTGGTACCCCCGACGCGTTCAATTTCCCTTTCCTGGAGGACTCTCAGGAGCTTTGATTGAAGAGACATCTCCATGTCGCCTATTTCATCAAGAAAGATTGTGCCCTTGTCGGCGAGTTCGAACCTTCCCGGTTTTATGTCTTGTGCGCCCGTGAACGCCCCTTTTTCGTGACCGAATAATTCGTTTTCGATCAGGTCCTTCGGAATTGCGGCGCAATTGACGGCAATGAAGGGCTCCCGCGCCCTCGGGCTGAGATGATGGATTGACCGGGCGACTAGTTCCTTGCCTGTGCCGCTCTCGCCTAGAACAAGAACCGTTGTTTTCATAGGAGCGACCTTATGGACCTTTGCCAGTACCTGATCCCAAGCCTTGCTGACACCGATAATGTCCGGCATATCGAGGAATCTCGAAAATTCCTTTTTGAGGATGAGATTTTCTTTTCGCGATGCGCTTTCGGCCAAAGCGCGTTGGACAATTATAAGTAAATGCTCTGGGTCAAAGGGCTTGGTGAGAAAATCGTAGGCCCCGTCCTTAACAGCCCTAACTGCAATCTCAATGCTTCCATGGGCAGTCATAAGAACAACAGGGATAAGTTGCGAAGCCTCTTTAACGGTTTTGAGGACCTCAATACCGTCTCCATCGGGAAGTCTCAGATCTGTCACGACGATATCCATTTCGCCTTGCTGAATCAGCTTCTTTCCCTCTCGCACACTATTAGCGGCGAGGACTGAAAAACCTTCAGACTGGAAGGTCTTCGAAAGCATGTCCACCATGCTTTTTTTATCGTCTATGATAAGGACTGTATCCATTGCTTTGCCCATTCAATATGGCAGAAAAAACCGGAAAAGACCGCCTTTCCCTTCGGTGCTTGTAACATCCACAGCCCCCCCATGCGCCATCGCTATTTTCTGCACAAGCGAGAGACCGATGCCGAGCCCATCTTGTTTTGTTGAATAAAAGGGATAAAATATTTTCTTTGCTTCATCGGTAGAAACCCCTTTCCCGTTATCCGACACCTCGATAAATACACCTTTTTCCCCTGACAAGTGTCCCTCTTTCAATACCAGCCATGCATTTTCTCCGGCATAGAGGGCATTATTCAGGAGGTTCTTCACTGCTTGCTTAAGAAGGGTCTCATCGGCTTTCACTATAAATATCCCGGTACAATTAAACACTATTGATTCGGGCCTTACAGCCTCGTGCACTACTTCGCCGAGCATCCTTACAAGATCGACATCCGTTTTATCAATAGGCTCGGATTTCGAAAATTTCAGCAGCTCCTCCATCACCCGGTTCATAGTATCAATCTCTTTTATGATGGCCTGAACAATTTGTCTTCTATGATCCGTTTCTTCGAGACTCTTTAAAAGAAGTTTTGCATAGCCTATGATGACAGCCATAGGATTCCTGAATTCGTGGGCTATTCCAGCCGATACCTCCCCGAGGGTCGCCAACCTCTCCTTCAGGATAAGTTGCTCCTTGAGGGACTTCAATTCGTTGCCAAGCACCTGAAATGACTCAGTAATGATATCAGCTTGGCTTTTTTTGGGGGTCTGTGGTTGTTTTTTCATAAGTAGCTTTGGTAATAAAACAACGAAAATGACAAGGGCAGCAAAAAGAAAGATAAGCGAAAAAAATATTAACGAAGATGAATAACTCAGCTTTGTTCTCCTTTGGACCCGTACTCCTTACTTTTTGCCGTCTGCAAGATCGATCAATTGATCGGCACTCATCGCCCCCGAGCGCATTTTTCCGTTAGGCATTATTAATGTTGGAGTCCCAGTAATACCAAGGCGTTCAGCTACCTTCAGGGTATCGTCGACTTCTTTCGTGCTGCATTCAGTACGCTGTATTGGTCTTTTCGCAAAATTATCTTCGAGCATCTGGAGGGACTTGTTGCAGACAATGCTTTTAGATTTCCAATACGAATCGGGATGGAGTTTTACAAGCGGGAAAAGCCTGATATAGAATGCGATGTCCTTACGCTTTTCGACCACCTTCCTCATCTCATCATGAAGACGCCCGCAGAAGGGGCAATCAGGATCGGTGAAGACGATTACCCGTTTTTTGGCCTTCCTGTCTCCTAGTACGAGGGCATTCGTCAGAGATATTTTAGAAATGTCTATTTTTCTGCTATCCTGCATAATTTGGTACTGTTCTTTCGTTTTATCAACCCCGGTTGACACTTCGACAATCTGTCCCTGTACGATGTAATTTTTCGAAAAGGCAATATAAAAAAGTCCGCTCTTGCCCTGCGAATCAACGGTAACCTCCCAAAGGCCCTTGATAGGACTCATACGGATATCGCGCACGTTCGGGGCAGGAATTTTCAGCTTCTTCATAATATCACTCGCTTCCGTTTTACTAAGAGCGTGACATGTATTGCATTCCCCTTCACATCCACCTTGACCAAAGGCAAAGACATTGTTTCCGCTCGAGAAAGAGACAATAAAGAAAAAGAACGTTAAGAAAAGGGCCGCAACTCCGGTCCCGTTGATTTTATTCGCTATCATTATCAATGTGTTTCTCACCCGCCGCTCCTTCATTTCATATATATTAATTTGTAAATATAACATTATTTTGCAATTTATTGCTTCATCTGGTATACTTTTACCCAACATGGAAAATGTCGATTCCATAGTTGCGCCTGCTCCTGACGATTCCCGAAACTTACCGGTGGCTCCGAACCGAAACAAGGCCATTATTGAGGCAATGCTTTTTGCGAGCGGAGAGCCACTTACAGTAGGCGCCATATCAAAGGCCACTTCGGTGACCGAGCATGACATCATGGATATAATGAGAGAGCTGATAGCTGAATACAGGGGAAGAGATTCCGGAATCGTTATTGCAGAAATCGCTGACGGCTACGAAATGCTCACTGACCCAGAGTTGGCCTCATGGATTAGGCGACTTAAGAATATCCATGTCTCAAACAAAATTTCACAGCCTGCGCTCGAAACTCTCTCGATTATCGCGTATAAACAGCCCATTACGAAAGTCGAGATAGACCAGTTAAGAGGCGTGAATTCCGATGCAGCGGTCAAAAGTCTGCTTGATAAGCGGCTCATTAAAATCGTCGGGAAAAAAGAGTCTCCTGGCAGGCCTTTTTTATATGCTACAACGAATGAATTCTTGCACTATTTCGGACTCAAGAATCTGACCGAGTTGCCAGCGATACACGATTTTTTTAATACCGAAGCTGCATGATATCCGGCGTATTTTTTCCCCGGATAAATCTTGAAGATGCGGAGATAGCCAATGCATAGATATTCTTATAAAAGAAGCTTTATCTATACCGCTTTAATCGCCGTGATTGTGTCCCTGTGCATGCTGACCATGGCGGAAGCCAATACCCATTATAAGGTTAAAAGGGGAGACAATCTTGCTAAAATAGCAAAAAAGTTCAAAGTCCCGGTCAATGAATTAAGGGAGACCAACCATCTCGACTCTGATGATCTGTCTATTGGGAAGAAATTGATTATCCCTTCGAAGAAGTCTTCAAAAACCGATAAAACTGCAAAAACGGTCAAAACAAATTCAACTGAAAGGGCATTGCAGACGACGGAGAACGAGCCGGCACCTCAAAAGAATAGTAGTTCCGCCGACAGCGGGGACAGAGAATACCACACTGTCAAGAAGGGAGAAACCCCTGCTAATATCGCTAAGAAATATGGCCTGTCAGTGCGAGAATTAAAACTACTTAATCATATGACAAGCAATAAGCTTAAAACCGGTAGGCAGCTGATCGTTGGCAAGTCTTCGGATAAAGAAGAAAAGGCCCCTGAATCAGACAAGATGAGTAAGCGTGTTAATGTTTCGGATAAAATTGAAGAAGTAAAGGCATTGTCCCAATCAGATGAACTATCGACTCTGTCGGCTACTGATCGCCTTCTGCTCTTCGCAAAAAAAATGCAAAACCTTCCTTATAAGTTCGGCGGCAACGGGATCTTTGGGCTTGATTGCTCATCCTTTGTACAAAAGGTCTACGGTTTCGTCGGCCAACCCCTTCCACGGAGCGCACGAGAGCAGTACAAGGTGGGTGAGGAGATCAACAGGGCAGAGTTGCAAAGCGGCGATCTGCTCTTTTTCCGGACCTATGCATCTTTCCCTTCGCATGTCGGGATTTACATCGGCAACAATATGTTTATTCATGCCTCGTCGAGAGCAAAGAAGGTGCAGATCGACAATCTGGATACCCCCTATTACGTAAAGCGCTTTATCGGAGCAAAGCGTCCTCTACAAGCACCTGAAGCGGCAATCGCCGAAATAACGGCGTCGGATAGCCTCAGTAAGATTTCGCCTTAAGAACCTCGGGGTCCGTATGTGGCAGGAACATCGCAGCCGGAAACTCTCTGAGGAAATCGCCATCCGTATTCATTTCCCGGTAGGTAATAAGTGATGATATCCGGTCGATTTCGGGGAGCAAGCCTCTGTCGCCAAGGAGCTTTTCCGTCCCTGCTAGTGAAGAGTTGCCGAGAATAATGAATCTCTCTCGGTCGATATCCGGAAGCATGCCGATGCTGATAGCCTTATCGACATTAATATGGGCTCCGAAGGCGCCACAGACATAAACCTTCTGCAAGTCGCTAAAGCTTAGTCCTACCGATTTTATGAGTATATGGATCGATGTAAAAAGTGCCGCCTTCGACCTTAGGAAATTATCGATCTCAGTCTCCTTGATCAGGAGCTTTCTTCCACCCCCGTCATGGATAACAAATCCTCGATTGCCTTCCCACTCTATAACACGTCCCGACCTGCCCGATAAAGTGGTGAATTTCCCCCGTTGATCGATTATGCCATTTCTGAAAAGTTCCGAAACAAGTTCGATCATGCCCGATCCGCAAATGCCCGAGGGTCCGCTGCCACCAACAGTCTTATATTTCAGTTCACACGGTTTTCCCTGTGCATCGGCCGCCGTTTCAATCTCGATTTCATAGATAGCCCCTTCTTCAGCCCGCATTCCTATGCCCGCAATGTCCCCCTCCAAGGCGGGACCTGCCGCACCGGCCCCGACAATGATCCATTCGTTACAGCCCAGAACAATCTCGACATTAGTACCCACATCGATTAGAAGAGAAGGTTCCCTATTCCGATAGAGGCCTGAAGCTAAAATGCCCGAAAAAATATCTCCACCTACGTAGCTCCCGGCATTGGGAAATACATAGGCGACAGCTTTGGGATTAATGGCAATTCCCAATTGCGACGGACGGATGAACCCCGGCGTGTGCGCCACTGGAATGTAAGGCGCCATTGGAATATTCTCTACTGGCAGGTTAAGAAAATAATGGGTCATTATGGTATTCCCCGCAACTGTGAGGGCAAAAATATCCCGACTATCGACACCATTCGCCACGCATAACTGCCCGACTAGTTCATTAACTCCCTCTATCATAAGTCGATGCAGCTCTTCACCTCTACCCTTCATGGATTCATGGATCCTGGAGAGCACATCCGAGGCGATTGAGGTCTGGGGGTTGACTGTTTCTCTTAAATCAATTTTGTTGAATGTCTTCATGTCGAAGAATGATGCGACCAGATTCGTGGTCCCAAGGTCGATGGCAATTCCGTAACATGCGGCCTGCCCTGCAGCGACTACTTCGAGCCTCGCCCTTAATAACGCGATCACGACTTGGAGGAAAAAATCCTGTTCCCTCATCAGGGCAGGAACCCGCCTAAGTACATCCAGGTCTATATCGAGAGGTAAAGAACTCACAAGGGTTTGGGAAATGGCGTCAAGTAATCTTTCCCTGTCAGCCTTCTTATCCAAGTCTGAGGGTTTCTTTAAAACGATTTCCAGAGGGAATGCCAAGGCGATCATTTTTTCATCAATTGGCGAACAGAACTTTGCCCATGTCTTTTGTATCATATCCGCCAAGGGATAACACGGTCTCTATGAATTCCTTATTCTTCCTAATAATCCTGAGAAGTATCCGAATTTTTTCTGTCTCCATAAACTCGGCGGGGATCGCAATATCGTAACGCTCCTCGGCTACAGGTATGAAATCAAGGTTCAAAGCTTTTGCTGAAGAATAGACGGCAAGTCCCGTATCGGCAAGTCCCGTAAGGACTGCCGATGCTACAGCCATGTGAGTATATTCATCCCGTTCATATCCTTTTATATGCAAGGGGTCAATGCAAAGGTCCCTGAGATATTTATCGAGAAGCAGTCTCGTACCTGACCCTCCCTGTCTGTTGATGAAAACAATATCATCCCGGATGAGGTCCTGAAATCCCTTAACCTTTTTAGGATTCCCCTTTCTCACAAGCAATCCTTGCAGGCGGTAGACAAGATTGATGAGAACAATCTTTCTGTCGGGCAAATGTTTTATAATGCTGGGAATATTATATTCACCTGATTCCTCGTCAAGAAGATGGGTGCCCGCCATATGGGCTTCACCTTTTTTGAGGGCCATAAGGCCACCCATTGATCCTACATGTGCAGATGAGAGCCCAAACCCTGGGTAGTTCTTTTTTATGGCGTTTGCGAGAACGTCGAGGGAGTTGTCATGACTTCCGATGCATACGATCGTATTTATTAGCTCATCCTTACTCCTGAAGAGTTCGACCTCGACTTCCTTGCCTACGGCAATTCCCTCGGAGCTTGCGGGAACCGTCATCATACCGTCGGCACGCACTACCGACATAAGCAACCCAGCTCCTCTTCCCGCAGGAGTCGCAATGTATTTGTCGCCTACGACTCCAACCTTAACACGAACAAACTCATCGACACCCAAAGATGATGCAATTTGTCTCGAAAGCGTGGCCCGGATAGTTTCATCCTTTTTCATCGGTACTGCACAAAGACGCTCAATCAGGGGTTTCACAAATAGACGAAAGGTCACAAAAGCCGATACCGGATAGCCGGGGATGCCGAAAACCGGCGTGTTATTGACAATTCCTGCAATAAATGGCTTACCAGGCTTTATCGTGACACTGTTGATAAGGAGCTCGCCAACGTCAGCAATGGCTGCTGAGGTATAGTCCTCGGAGCCCCTACCCGATCCGGCATTTACAAGCACGATGTCCGCTGTCCTAGATGCCTCTACAATGGCCTCCTTGATCTTCTCGAAATCGTCACTAATGATCGGATAGCGGACCGTATCGCCACCCAATTCGGAAGCGAGTCCTGAAAGCATTGCCGAATTATATTCGATGATCTCGGGCGGGACCGGAGGTCGATTCTTCACTATTGCTGGCTCGACAAGCTCCGTGCCCGTCGGGATGACAGCTATCTTCGGTTTCTTGACAACCGCTATCTCTATGTGGCCGCTAGCAAGCAGCGCTCCTATGTCAACGGGCCGCAGGACATGGTTTTCAGAGACGATCAGCTCAGTTGCAACGATATCTTCGCCTATCGGCCTCACGTTCTGGTAGGGTGTAACTGAGGCGTATATTTCAAGCATGTCTTCAGAACGGTTAACATCCTCTATCATAATGACCGCATCGAAGCCCTCGGGCATGGGATCGCCCGTATCGACAGGAAGTGCCTGCACACCGACTTTTAGAACTGCTGGTGAGGTTTCCGAGGCGGTAAGGGTTTCGGCAAACCTTACAGCATAACCGTCCATAGCTGCCGAATGGTAAAAAGGCGAGGAATAGCGTGCAAAGACAGGTGCTGCTGTGATTCTGCCGAGTGCAAATGAGGAGGGGATTATCTCTTCAGAAAGCCGGCCGATTCCGATAGCATCGAGCCGACTGGCCACAAGTGTCAACGCGTCTTCACGAGAACGGCTCTCGAGAAATATCTTCTTCATTCATCGGGAGGCCTATTTATGCCCCTTCTCCCGAAAAATCTATAAGCTTCGCTTCGCTACCCTGGGTGACTGAGCGTCCCATAAAAATGCCTCCTTCGGCAATGGCAAGCTTCGATGAAATGATATCGCCATAAAGATGAGCAGTTGGCTTAAGTTCGACAATATCATCCGCCTTAATCGTTCCTTCAACCCGCCCTCCCACCACAATCCCGGTTGCAAAAAGATCGCCCTTGATAAAGGCCTTCTCACCCACAATGATCCATCCGGCGGTGACATTTCCGGTTATCTTTCCGTCAATCCTCAGCGTCCCGGGAACGGTGATGTCTCCCTTAAATTCGGAATTGACGCCTATGAACGACTCCAGTTTATCGTTTTTCTTTTGAAACATCACGTGCGACCTCCAGGAATCCCTTCGGATTCACGGCCCTGCCTTGTTGCCATACTTCGTAATGCACATGAGGGCCCGTTGAATTACCTGTTGAGCCGGAATAGGAGATGATATCTCCCCTCTTGATCCGCTGCCCGACCTTCACGGCAATTGAACCGTTATGGGCATACAAAGTCGAATATCCGGCACCATGTTCAACGACCACGAGATTGCCGCTGCCCGCATTCCATCCTGCAAAGCTGATGACTCCGTCGGCGGTCGCCTTAACGGGCGTGCCCGATGGGACTGAAATATCAATACCCGTATGAAACTGCTTGCCTCCCCCAAAGGGTGCATCCCTTTCACCAAAGGGTGACGTAATCGCTCCGGCAACAGGCCACCCGGTCGGGGTCGAGACATAAATATCCCTTTGTTCCTTCAGATATGCCTGTATCGACGCCACAGATTCGGCGGTCTTTTTAATCTGCTCTTTCAGTTCCTCCATGTCGAGCGAGCCGGTGTCCGACGTGGCTGTTTTTGTATCAATATGCTCGAGTATCTCAGTCTTGCCACCTCGTGATAAAATGCTTTTGAATTGCGTCTCAGCGCTCTTCAGCATAACCATGGTCGATTTCAGCTCGGTGAACTGTGCGGTATAGTAATTTAGTGTGCTCTTCATTCTCTGGTATTCGAATGCATCGATAGCAATTGAAATCATATACATTGACCCGATAAACCATAAAATAATCGAGATGCCAATGCCGATGGAGGGGACCTTGATGTTGATCGTTTTCTTGCTGTCATGAGGGACCATCATGATCGAAACGGGAGTGAAGAGCTTCTTTATGAATCTTTTGAACTTATACATAGCGTATTCTTTCTCGACCTCCTTTCTCGATGGTACCGATAAGATAAGCTGGATAACCGTATTTGTTCAACAAGGTAACAGCAGAGCTGGCGCTCTTGCCCTCAACTACTATAACATATCCGACTCCCATGTTAAAGGTCTTTCTCATGTCCGCAACCGGCACACGACCAAGCTTTCGGATAAGTTCGAAAACAGGCGGTACGGGCCACGAGCCGTCTTGAATGATCGCCGTAAGTTTCTTGTTGAATATCCTCGGAAGGTTGCCGGGAATCCCCCCTCCGGTGATATGGGCCATGCCTTTGACATGATATTTTTCTTTGACAGACTGAAAAACTTTAACATAGATGCGTGTCGGCTTTAGCAGCTCTTCGCCGACGGTGGACTGCAACTCGGGGACATAACTGCCGATTTTCAAACGTTCCTTCTCAAAAAAGACTTTCCTCGCCAGTGAATACCCATTGCTATGAAGACCACTCGATGCGATCCCTATGAGTGCATCACCCTCTTTTATTGCCGATCCGTCAATTATCCCTTTCTTTTCGACAACCCCGACAGAAAAACCGGCGAGGTCATATTCATCTTGCTTATAGAAACCTGGCATCTCAGCCGTCTCCCCACCAATGAGAGCACAGCCCGCTTCCCGGCATCCCGCGGCAATGCCGCTTACTACAGCCTTTGCCTTATCCGAACGCAGCTTCCCGGTGGCAAAATAATCGAGGAAGAAAAGAGGTTCGGCTCCCGACGTTAAAATGTCGTTGACGCACATAGCTACTAGATCGATACCAACCGTGTCATGCCGGCCGGTCATGAAGGCTATCTTCAGTTTCGTGCCGACCCCGTCCGTGCCGCTCACAAGGACAGGATTCTGATATTTCTTGAGGGCGAAGAGCGCCCCAAAAGACCCTATATCGGTCATTACTTCAGGCCTGAAGGTCTTTTTGACGATGGGGGAAATGAGTTTGACAAAACGGTCACCTTCCTCGACATCCACCCCCGCTTTCTTATAGGTCAGTCTCGTCATTTTCTCTCCATGTTAGTGAGTATCGATTATTTTCATGCTAATGTCCACAGCCCTGGCGGAATGAGTAATCGCGCCAACGGAAATAATATCGACTCCCGTTTCAGCTATATCTCTAACATTCTGCAGATTCACATTCCCCGAGGCTTCAAGGAGAATATTATTATTGCAAGCACGAGCGATTTTCACGGCCGTCTGCATGTCCACGACGGACATGTTATCGAGCATGATGACATCAGCTCCCGCATCAAGTGCCGCCTTCAGCTCATCCATATCTTTGACTTCGACCTCGATTTTAAGGAGATGAGGTGCCTTTTTTGTGAGTCCTATCGCCTGTTTTACCCCTCCGGCAATTTTAATGTGATTATCCTTGATCAAAATGCCGTCATAGAGTCCAAAACGATGGTTCGCTCCGCCTCCGACTGTAACTGCGTATTTTTCCAGCAGTCTCATGCCCGGCGTCGTCTTTCTCGTATCGACAATCCGTACCGGTAGGTCCTTTACCTTTTCGACAAAGTTGCCCGTGGTCGTGGCGATACCTGATAGGTGCTGGAGGATGTTAAGCGCAACCCGCTCTCCGGCGAGGAGGCTTTTTGCCAATCCCGAAAGCCGCGCAAGGATATCTCCTTTCTTCACATGTGCGCCTTCGGCAAAAAGGAGATCTATCTTCACTTCTCTGGCAATGCTATCAAAAACCTCGGCGAGGAACGGCATCCCCGCGAGGATAAAGGCTTCCTTGGCGATAATATGTGCGTTCGCTTTCTCGTCACCAATTATTAGAGACGAAGTGATATCCCCATGCCCAAGGTCTTCTTCGAGGGCAGAGCGGACGACATCTTTGGCTCTAATCCACATTGTTTAATATCCCATCCCTGTGATAGAAGGGAACACCTATCTCTGCTTGAGGAGTGAAAAAAGTCCGAAGATTCCTCCGGCGACTGCTCCGATAGCAAGGGCTGAACGCCAGTCCAGAAGCGTGGTCACATCGCCGCTAATATTTTGTCCTATCATTAAAATTGAAGCGCTGTTCTTGGAGGTCATATTTTTTGCAGCCATTATACCCACCGCGCACCTGTTGGCAGTCGCTTCCTCAACCGAGACGGAAATGGGGGTGCATGAAAAATTCAGGGTAGTTTCATTGCCGGCTGTGACGACCCCAACACTCTGGTTTAGGGATAGATTCGTCCCTCTCATCAACAGCGAAGCGCCTTGGGTAACCTCTATTCGTTCACCGTCAATGCTCAAGGCACCGACCTGCTGCAGTTCGATATGCCCACCCTCCACGGCCCTGATCGTACTCTGCCGTATATTAATGAATTCAGCCTCGACAAGGTCGAAGTCTTTACCTTCCATATCCACTACATATTTTTCCATGGCACACCCCCTTTATTCATGGTCAATCGACCGCAGAAGTTTCAGGTTCTCTTCGATCTTCTGCTCCTTCTGTACGAGATCATCGAACTTCGCCCGTTCTTTTTCGACAACCTCTTTCGGCGCATTATTCATATAATCACCGTTCTGTAGCTTCTTATTGATAAACACAAGCGAGCTTTCCACTTTGGCGATCTCTTTTTGAAGTCGTGCTATTTCAGCTCCGACATCAAGGAGTCCTTCCATGGGAATATAGATATCCATTTCATTCATAACAGCAATAGCCGAACCCTTGGGCCGCTTTATATCGCGACCAATCTGCAGCTCTTTGCATCTCGCCATCTTCTTAAATATTTCAATATTCTCACTGAAGAGCGTCTCAACATCTCGCGAGTCTGTCCTGATAGCGGCCCTAACCTCAACAGAAGGTGAGATATTCAACTCCCCTCTGATACTCCGTATTCCCGTTACCGCATCGATCATATAACCCATTTTTTGCTCAGCATCAATATCCCTCATCGGGGCATCGCCAAAGCGAGACATCATAATGCTCCCTTCCTTTTCAAGGACCGTGCTCCACAACTCTTCGGTCACAAACGGCATGAATGGATGGAGAAGCTGAAGAACCTTCTCGAAGACAAAGTAGAGGCAGTTGATGACCCCGATCCGCTCTGTTTTTTCCTCATTGTAAAGAAGGGGCTTCGACATTTCCAGATACCAGTCGCAGAATTCATGCCACAGGAACTGATATACCGCATTCGCCGCATCGTTAAATCGGTAGATTTCGAGGTTCCTGTGCACCTCCTCAGTCGCTGCCGCAAGCCTACTCAGTATCCATCTGCTCCCAAGATCGAGTCGAGTATCCCCGACGCTCACCGACTGCCTTGTCCATGCCGCTTTGTAGACAAGCATAAATTTCGACGCGTTCCAGAGTTTATTAATGAAGTAGCGATAGCCCTCGACTCGTTCTTCGGAAAAACGCACATCTCTTCCTTGGGCAGCAAATGCGGCAAGTGAAAACCTGAATGCATCGGCCCCGTACTTGTCTATCATTATAAGAGGGTCGATGACGTTACCTTTCGATTTGCTCATCTTCTGGCCTTTCGCATCACGGACAAGGGCGTGAATATAAACATCCCTGAAGGGCACTTTCCCCATAAATTTGAGCCCCATCATAACCATACGCGCAACCCAGAAGAAAAGGATATCGAACCCAGTGACAAGCACGCTCGTCGGATAAAAAGTCGAAAGGTCCTCAGTTTGCTCAGGCCATCCCAAAGTAGAAAAAGGCCAGAGAGCCGACGAGAACCAAGTGTCGAGCACATCGGGATCCCGGATAACCTCGCCGCCGCATTCAGGACACGTTTCGATATCCTCTCTACTGCATACCGATCTCACATTTTTGGGGACCCGGACTATCTTGGAGTTATTAACTATTTCATCTTTGGACAGTCCTAATCGCCTCAGTTCAGAATACGTGCCTGATTGAATCGCAATTCGGTCTGAAACCGTTATCGGCTCGAAGAAGATATGCTCTATCAGGTCACCTTGGGAGATCCCCTCGGCAGTCTTGCAATCAGGACAGTACCAAACGGGTATTCGGTGCCCCCACCAGATCTGGCGCGATATGCACCAGTCATTTATGTCCCTCATCCAAGCGAAGTAGTTGTTCTCCCACGAATCGGGTATGATGCTAATGTTTTTATTTTCTACCGCTTTCACAGCCTCCGCGGCCAGAGACTCGACACGCACATACCATTGAATCGTAAGCAGCGGTTCTATTACTGTTTTGCAACGGTAGCAATGTCCTACGGAATGGCGATGCTTCTTTTCCCCTTCCAATAGATCGAGTTCCTTAAGGTCTTCAAGCACTTTTTTTCTGCCAGCGTAACGATCAAGACCGTTATACCGATCTCCGGCATCCGCGCTCATACGACCGTCCTCATTTATGACGCTGATGAAAGAAAGGTTGTGTCGTTTGCCCGTAGCTTCATCGTTGAAGTCATGTGCGGGCGTTACTTTCACTGCACCTGTTCCAAAAGTTGGATCGACCATGGTATCGGCGATGACGGGAACCTTCCTGCCGGTGAGGGGGAGATCAACAACCTTATTGATAAAACGCCGATATCTTTCATCTTCGGGATGGACGGCAACGGCAGTATCTCCAAGCATAGTTTCGGGCCTTGTCGTGGCAACAGTAAGAGAGTGCAGGCCATCCGCCAGCGGATATTTTAAATAATATAATTTCCCCTCGATGTCCTCATATTCCACTTCTAAGTCGGAAAGCGCCGTATGGCAGCGCGGGCACCAATTAATAAGCCTGCTATCGCGGTAGATAAGACTCTCTTCAAAGAGTCTGACAAAAACCTCCCGTACAGCCTTCGACAAACCTTCGTCGAGGGTGAAGCGTTCCTTCGACCAGTCGCAGGAGGCCCCAAGCTTCTTGAGCTGATGGATAATCCTACCGCCATACTCGCCCTTCCACTTCCAGACCCTCTCAATAAATTGGTCCCTCCCAAGCTTATGACGGTCCAGTCCCTCTTTGGCTAGCTCTTTCTCGACAATATTCTGTGTCGCTATGCCCGCATGATCCATGCCGGGAAGCCACAAAACCTTATTACCCCGCATCCGGTTCCACCGTGAAAGGATGTCCTGCAGTGTTGCATTCAGCGCATGGCCCATATGCAGCGACCCGGTAACATTTGGAGGCGGTATAACGATACTGAAAGCAGCTCCCTCAGCTTCCGGATCAGGTCTGAAATATTCTTGCTTTTCCCAAAGACTGTACCACTTGTCTTCAATTTCGTCAGGAGTGTAACTCTTTTTCAGTTCATTCATGCTGTTCCCGTTATATTTATTATCGCATTAACTTATTATCTTTAATCGTATTTTGACGAGGGGCAGGAATATATCGGCTCTTCTGGAGGTTAGCAAACGGGCCTGCTAAGCAAGCTCGGAAGTTATCTTCTCGATTTCCCGCTTGATGATTGATTCCGCAAGATCGGGAACTACCTTCTTTATTTCGTCGTTGATCGCGGTATGAAGAAAACCGGTTATCTCCTTCAGCGATGCCCGCAACGCCTCCTCAAGCAGATTCGGGACCGTGTCGGATACCGCCCGTTCAACAGAATCCTTAAGAATCGACGGAAGAATTTCTTGGATTCTTTCCCTGACTGCCGTGTCGACGACGCTTTTCAAAGTGCCAGTCTGATAGTGTACAGAATCCTGAACGAGATCATCAATAGCCGTCGTGCTCATCTCCGAAATCCCAACGGGAGTGATTTTCCCTCGTGGTGCTGAGGGTTCCTGTTCCGCCAGGGACGATATCGGTTCCCCCATAGCTTCTTTCACCATCTTCGATATCTCTTCTATGGAGATTTCCTTCGATTCGCCTCCAGCCGCAACGCCAGATGCTGCTTTGCTCTCATCTTCAATTGCCTGAAAGCTCTCCATGAGTTCCTCATCAAATGCCTTCACTCCTGGAGAAAGTGTTACCATAACATCTTTTTCTAAGGGTAGCGCAAACTCTTCTTCCTGGTCAAAAGTGAAGCTTTCTGCCCATTCTGTTTCCTGTACGGGCGCTGCTGCAACCGGCTCGAACTCCGGTATTTTTGATGTCTCGGCGGTCATGCTCTCCGCACTCGCCCGTGGAGATATTCCCAATGTCTCTTGCTGGCTGATGAGGGATTTGACTTTGCTTATCAATTCGTGAGACTCGAATGGCTTCAGAATGAAATCATCGGCACCGACTGACTTCGCATAGTCTTCATCGAAGGGTTCAAACGCACCGGCCAGAAGGATGACAGGGACATGAAGTGTTGCTGCATCTCCCTTGATTTTCTCACATAATTGATAGCCGTTCAATTTTGGCATTTCGATATCAGCCAGAACTATATCAGGCATCATAGATTCAAGGGCCTTCACTGCCTCTTGACCATCGTCATAAGCCATGATATCGAATCCCTCAGGATTGAGGACAAGCTCCACTACTTTTTGAATGGTCTGACTGTCATCCGCCAACAAGAGCTTATATGCCATTTTCGGCCCCTTTCACTGATAATTAGGCTTTGTCAAATTTTAGAGCGATGGCCAAGATTTGTCAAGATTTTTTCTTACTCCGGTAATCTTCAATAGCCTTTTTGAGTGCATCAGCTCCCAGATTTGAACAATGCATCTTCTGCGGAGGCAAGCCTCCCAACTCCGCAGCAACGGCTTCTTTCGACATGCTCAGGGCTTCGTCGAGGGTCTTGCCCTTCACCATTTCGGTAACCATACTGCTGACGGCTATAGCAGCACCGCAGCCGAAGGTCTTGAACTTAGCATCAACAATCCGATCATTTTCAACCTTTATGAATATCTGCATGGCGTCGCCACACGTGGGATTGCCTTCCATGCCAACACCGTCTGCATCCGGCATTTCGCCGACATTCCTCGGATTCATGAAATGGTCCATCACTTTTTCAGAATACATCGCCTTATCCTCCTACGTAACATTTATCGCCCTGACCTTCATCGCCCCACCCTTTCGCAAAGGGAGACATCTCCCGCAACCTTTTAATTATAACAGGGAACTCATTAAGGAAGTATGCTACATCCTCTTGGGAATTGTCAGTTCCAAGGGTGAATACAATGGAACCCTGCGCCAGTGCTGACGGTATACCAAGCGACATCAACACTGGAGAGGATTTCAGCGCTTTTGACGAGCATGCCGATCCGCTGGCGGCGTAAATACCCTTCATTGAAAGCATGAGGAGCATCGCCTCTCCTTCGATGTACTCGACCACGAAGCTCGCATGGTTAGGGAGCCTGTTCTCGGGATGCCCTGTCAGGTAAACACGGGGAATTTTTAAAACACCCTCAATCAATGCATTCCGTAATTTTACGCAGTGCTCCATTCGGGAGGCCATATCAGAACGCGCAAGAGCAGCAGCTTTCCCCATGCCGACGATGGCTGCCACATTTTCTGTGCCGGCTCTTCTTCCGCCTTCCTGTATACCTCCATATATAAGCGGGACAAGGCGCATCCCTTCACGTACATAGAGGGCCCCAACCCCCTTCGGTCCGTAGAATTGATGTGCTGTCATGCTCAGCAGATCGACCCCGAGCTCGTCGACATCTAAGGGGATGTTCCCCGTGGTCGCGACGGCATCCGCATGAAAAACGATATTTCTTTCTTTTGCAATTGCCGCTATAGCTTTTATAGGTTCTATCGTGCCGATTTCCCGGCTCGCATGAGTAACTGAAATAAGGATCGTTTCTTTAGTGATCGAATTCGCTACTACTTCGGGATCGACAAGGCCGTATTTATCGACCGGCAGGTAGGTTACAACAAACCCGCTCTTTTCCAAGAAGCGCGCGCTGTTAAGGATCGAATGATGTTCTGCCTTGGAGACGATGATATGTTTTCCCTTTGCCTGGTTGGCCAGAGCGATGCCCCTGAGGGCAGTATTGTTAGCTTCGACACCGCTGGAGGTAAATATAATACCCGATGGCTTGGCATTGATCAGTCCCGCAACTTCCTGCCGCGCGTTCTCTATAGCGTCTCTCGCCCTCGTGCCAAGATCATAGACGCTAAGAGCATTGCCGAACTCCTCCTTCAAATAGGGCATCATAGCCTCTAAAACCGCCGGATGCAACGGGTCTGTCGCTGCGTGGTCAAAATAGCATTTTTTCATATTATCTCCTTTTCTACCCATCACAACCTGTCAACTTTCCCCATTTAAGAGCAGAAAAAGTTGGTCGTGATACGACTTTCTAGGCTTTGGCTGTCTTCCTTATATAGAACCGGTAGAAATCTTCGCTCTCATCCATGCCGATAAATTCGTTGCCGGTTCTCTCGCACCACTGCGGTATGTCTTCAAGGGCACCATCGTAGTCAGTAAGGACTTGGAGGACCTGGCCGAAATCAAGCTCCTTTATCATTTCGTCAAGTTTAAGCAAATGCATAGGACACATCATATAAACAATGTCCGCTGTCACATCAGCTTTTACGTTATGAACGAATTTCATATTAACAGGGTAAAGTAGTTGAGCAAATATGTCAACTATGTATCGCCTTCTTTTTAGTAAATTCTCCAGCAACGAGATTACGAAGCGTAATCGTCTGCAGAAAGGCTTCGACCTGTTCCCCAAGGGCCTTCCAAAGCAGGTGCGTCACACATGAATCCACCCGAACGCAGCCCTCTAGCGGATTCAAACAGGACGTAATAGCTACCGGGCCTTCGAGTTCTTTCAGGATAGCGGCTATGCTTATTTCAACGGGATTCTTACTCAGAAGATATCCGCCTCCCGGACCCTTGACGCTTTTAATGAGACCAGCCTTGCGAAGCCTGTTGAGTATCTGTTCCAGATAAGCTACTGATACGTCTTGCCTCTCAGATATCTTTCTGATGGTGACAGGTTTATCAGGGAAACCACGAGCAATCTCAAACATGGCCCGCACCCCGTATTGCCCCTTTGTAGATAATCTCAGCATATATTAATTTATAATACCAGACTGTTTATGTCAAGTATTCAGCAACACTTCTGAGTTTTAAGATGTGCACTTAAACGTGGCTGTTAGCTCAAGCCATTACCGGTCGGACGAAAACGGCGTCGCCCTTTCCAATTCGGAACAGCCGTGACGCATTATTGCGGGAGGTGAAGATCTCGAGATGACCCGAACTGTTGACAAGACAACATAAGCTGCCGGGAGAGGATTGAGCATAGTGATTTACCGGAACGAAATGGCTTTCCTTGATCTGTACCGCATAACCATTACCAAGCGGTTCAAGGTCGCCTGCAGTGATGTTAGTGATGGCATTTCCAAACTGATCAAGATAAATTACCTCACCTGAAAGCCCTTCACTAGTCTTAGAAGGCCGGGGAATTATAATCACCGTGGGATCGGAAATTTCAGGACCTACGTCTGAAGGACTTATGCCTTTCAAAAGCCATGCCGCAACAGGCGCAAATATGTCCCTTCCCTGAAACGTCGGGCTCTCCTTTGTAAGCATATATGCTTGATTTGCGATGTGGATACATTTTGTCGATGACGCTCCCTGCAAAATAGCAGAAAATACTCCATTATCTGGCCCCACAAAAAAGTGGTCGCCTGCTTCGATGATGATCGATCTTCGATCAGAACCGACGCCGGGATCGACAATGACGATGTGCACAGTACCTGAGGGGAAATATTTGAATGACGATCCAATGACAAATGCCGCTTCGAGGATGTTAAAGGGTTCGATTCCATGGGTAATATCAACGATGATAGACGAATATTTGATAGAAAGTATGACACCTTTCATCTCGGCAGTAAAAGGATCTTTATAGCCGAAGTCCGTAGTGAGGGTTATTATGTGTGACATTTCAGGATGGCCACCATCGTCTCCCATTGCGTTGCCTCGACACTAAACTTTTAGACATCCGATGAGATGATTGATATCAGTAAGCCCTTCCTCTTCAAGAAACCTCTTGATTCCATCGATGATTTGTATCGTTGCAAGCGGATTAATGAAGTTGGCGGTACCCACTGCAATGGCTGCTGCGCCGGCAATGAGAAATTCGAGGGCATCACCTGTGCTCATGATCCCGCCCAATCCTATAATTGGTATCTTTACGGCTTTGCGGGCCTCCCAAACCATTCTGACCGCTATAGGTTTGACAGCAGGACCCGATAGCCCTCCGGTTACATTGGCCAGAACCGGCCTGCGCCGCCTGATATCTATGGCCATGCCGGTAATCGTGTTTATGAGAGACACTGCATCAGCGCCAGCATTTTCTGCAACCTTCGCCATCGCCCCGATATCAGTAACATTGGGAGAAAGCTTCACGATCAGGGGGAGATTTGTCCTCTTTCTTACCGCTGATACTACCTCGCTCATTATTTTCGGGTCCGTGCCGAATATGCACCAGCCCGCCTGCTTATTCGGGCAGGAAATGTTCATCTCTAGCCCGTGGATGCCTTCAGTATTGCTCAATTGCTCGGCAGCCTGAACGAATTCATCGATGCTGTCCCCAAAGAAATTTACAATGACTGGGGTATCGAATTGCCTCAAAAATGGAAGTTTCCCCTTGATAAAAGCTTGGATCCCGATGTTTTGCAAACCTATCGCATTCAGCATGCCCGAAGGGGTTTCGACAATCCTTGGTGCAGGATTCCCCATCTTGGGAACAATAGAAAGTCCTTTAACAACAATAGCGCCGAGCCTGTTCAAATCGACAAATTCAGCATATTCTTCACCGTACCCGAACGTGCCCGACGCAGTCATTACAGGATTCCTGAGCTTTAACCCTGCAATTTGCACCGAGAGATTCGGCTCACTTTTACCGACTTCTTTGTTCTTTATCGTTTGCTCTTTACTCTTTATTCTTTTTTTCTCTATTCCCATACGATATCCTCGATATTGAATACCGGTCCTTCCTTGCACACCCTCTTATACCCCGATATCGTTTTGGTCACACAGCCAAGGCAAGCCCCCACTCCGCACGCCATGACTTCTTCCAGCGAAGCATAGCAGGTTAACCCTCTGCCCCTAAGGATCCGGGCGATCTCTTTTAACATAGGGGTTGGGCCGCACGTATAAATAGGTAGAGGTTTCTCTGTAAACTCAGCAGACTCCATATGCTCTTTTAATGGTCCGGTTATCAGCCCTTTCTTGCCCACCGTTCCATCATCGGTGGTTATGTAAACGTCTTTGGCCAATGCCTTCGCTTCGTCAAGCATGAGCAGTTCGTCGCAATTTCGCGCGCCGTAGAATAGATAAGCCTTATTAGGGGACTTTTGCAGAAGTGAAAAGATGGATGCTATTCCGATGCCTCCCGAAACGACGATAAAATCTCCCGCGGGGACCGGATATGCATTACCGAGGGGACCAAGGATTTGCACCACTTCACCCGCCTTTATGTCCGCTATGCACATGGTGCCCTTTCCCCGTATCCGATAGAGGAATTGCAGAATCCCGTTCTGATATCTAAAAAGACTGAAGGGTCTTTTTAAGAGGGGATCATACGTCTTGCCGGTCTGAAGCATAAAAAACTGGCCCGCTTCAGGGATGTTAATTTCAGAAAGCGGACGCATAGAAATGATTTTGAAAAAGTTGCTGATGGAGGTATTGTCAACAACTGTGGCGTCAAAAATTCTACTCAAAGGTTATCTCGACGACCTCGTATTCAATAGTCCTGGCAGGGGCCTTAACAACGGCAACGTCACCGACCTCCTTGCCGATTAAAGCGCGTGCAACAGGCGAGGTAATAGATATCTTGCCGCTCTTCACATTGGCTTCTTCAGTCCCCACGATAGTAAATACGTATTCTTCATCGGCTTCAACATCGAAAACCTTGACCTTCGCGCCGAAGGCAACCCTTGACTGGTTTATCTTCGAGGCGTCTATTACCTCAGCCATTGAGATATTAGCCTGGAGTTCCTGGATCCGTCCCTCCAAAAATGATTGCTTCTCCCTGGCGGCATGGTATTCCGCATTTTCGGAAAGGTCGCCGTGGGCCCTCGCCTCGGCAATATCCCTAATATTCTTTGGTCTATCTACTTTAAGGAGCCTGTCGAGCTCTTCTTTCATCTTCTGATAGCCTTCAGGCGTCATCGGCACGCGTTTCATAGGTGGCGAGAATCCTCCTTTTCATATAAATATCCGCAAGTGTTTAGCTCTAACACTTGATAAAATAACACTTTAAGACATTTTTTTCAAAATCACAAGCTCGTTATAGCGCCTTATACTTATGCGGCTGCATATTATTATCTTTGTGCAAGCCTAAAGTTTCAGTCTTATGTACCGATAATTACTGTATGAAAAGCGTTGTTTATATCCGAATAGTAACGAGGGGAAATTAATGTCGGATATCTGGTTAACACCGTCAATAGGCATAGGCTTATCTACAAGCGTCGGCGCGTCAAGTGACCAAAACAAGCAAAACATGCAGGTGGACGATCTGTTTTCATCCACAGCTCCCACGCAAGACATGATAGACAACATCGCGGCTTCCGCTCTATCCAATGGTACTAATGCGCAACAAAGCGGAAATACGCAAGAGGCAATAACGGATTATAAATTATCTATAGGACTGTCACCATATTCTGACAATTCGGTGCAGGCGTATCAATTACTGGCTGGAATCTATCAGAAACAAGGGAATAATGATGCGGCCATCAAGCTCTTTAAGCAAGCGCAAGAGGTCTTTCCGCAAAGTGACACGATAGATTGTGCCTTAGGAGATGTATATTATGGCCAGAAAGATTACACTGACGCAATCAAGGCTTACTCTAAAGCCGTAGCGGAGAATCCCGGAACCTCATCAGATAATTACTCGCTGGGGCAGGCGTATATGGCAGCAGGCAATTACACAGCCGCAGAAACCCAATTCAAAATGGTAGTGCAGCTGACCCCGAATGATTCCAGCGGGTATTCTGCTCTTGGACAGCTTTACCATAAGATGGGCAACTATAGTGCGGCTATAAACGAACTTGGTAAGGCACTAGACATCAGCCCCAAAGATAGCAACTCACTTCTGGAGCTTGGGGAAACTTATGTGGACATGAAAAACTTAAGTGCTGCCAATGATCAAATGAAAGTACTTACTGCTATGGCCGATTCTTCCACAACGGATTCATCGTCGGCAACATCTACGGCAAGCAGTAATTCAACAAATTCTTCAACAACCAGCAAAGCTGCTGAGACTCTGCTCCAAGCATATATTACCCAACACACGGATCCCAAAATAGTGACTGTTTACAGTTCTGGATTCAATCCAGCGCTTGGGCCTAATACCCAACTGTCAACAATGGACCCGGCATATTCACAACCTAATACTATAAAGATAGAGTCTATGAACTTTGTATTCAGTAACAACATGGATCCCAGTTCCGTACAAAACGTTATGAACTGGCAGATTAGCCGCTCTACAGGCTCGGATCCGGGTGGGGCTTATAATTTCGGGATGACGATAAACCCCACTGAGGCAACTATTTCTCCGATACCTCTTGGCGTTTCCTATAATTCAGTCACACAGACTGCTACAGTACAATTCAGTATTACTCAAAACACCAGCGGCAATGGCACCATTGACCCGGAGCACATCATGTTCAGGTTCGGCGGAAAAGACGTCTACGGGAACGTCATGGACTCGAAGGCCAATGAATACAGCGGAATGTCACAAATTGCATAATGAAATTTTTTTGTGAAAATACGCTAAAGTTTTTCCTGACACCGTCGAAAACTATATTAAAGGAAATGAAGGAAGGGGGAAGCAAGAAACGGAAGTAAAGAAGCAAATGCCGCGAAGCCTGCCAGAAGGCAGGTAAATATTCCCATCAGAGGAGATATACCATGAGCATCGGAGACATTTCTTTAACAGCAGGCATGAGGGCCAACCTCGTAGCACTTCAGAACACCGCCAATCTAACACAAACCACTCAGCAGCACTTGGCAACAGGCAAGAAAGTCAATTCAGCCCTGGATAACCCGCTTGAGTACTTTGCATCTCAGAATATGCTGAATCAGGCTAATCAGCTCGCGTCCTACAACGACGGCATGAGCAATGGTATTCAGACTATCCAGGCTGCCAACCAGGGTATCACCAGTATTCAATCATTGACTCAGCAGGCTCAGTCGTTAGTACAATCGGCCTTAGCCACCTCTGACAAGACGGCTCAGTTTAATCTGGAAACCCAGTATAAAACAGTTTTGGATCAGATCGACCAAATGTCAGGGGATTCCGGATTCCAGGGAACAAACCTGCTCGCCGCCAATACGCTTACGGTTACTTTCGGGTCTGGCGCGGCTGACAAATTAACTGTTACGCCTGCCGCGGCAACGACAAGCACTACTCTCGGACTTATCACTGCATATACAGCCGGCGATACCGGAGTTACCGGTTGGACCGCTCTAGCTGGCGCTAATGCCGCAGCCTCGGCTGCTATCACAACGTTGCAAGGCACGGCTCAAACACTTTCCAGCAGCCTTTCAATCATACAGACGAGACAGAGCTTTTCAACTGGCATCATGAACGTGCTTCAGACTGGCTCAGATAACCTTACACTCGCAGACACTAATCAGGAAGGCGCGAACATGCTGATGCTCCAGACCAGGCAGTCACTTGGCACAACGGCACTGAGCCTTGCGTCTCAGTCGGCACAGTCAGTACTGAAACTGTTCGGATAGGATTACGTTTTTTGTATAACTGAGCTAAGGGGGGGATTTCCCCCCCACTTTATATCATCGGGGCTTAAAAAAACATGGATATCAGCGGCGTACAGACAAGTCAATATTCTCAGGCCATAACCCGAAGCGACGGGATGAATAGTGATGCGACCACAAACAGAACAACAAATTCTTTTTTCCAAGCTGATACATCAAATACAGGCAGTACAACAGCAGCTGATGTAACATCAATATTGCAAGGTGTAAATTATATACAGAACCAACTGAAGGAATTAATTGACTCTTTTCCGCCTTTCTTCCCAGCTGGGCATCCGCAAAGACCAGCATTAATCAAGAGAATTAAGGGACTACAGGAAGACATCAAGACGTCACCTATAGACCATAATATCAAGAAAATAGTGTCCCCCGGCAATACGCTGCCGCCCAATGCAACAGATATAGAAGTCTCGAAAGCTCTTGACAATCTATACAAGCTGAAAGATACTCTGAATGATAACCACCAATTATCCACCGAACCGGCAAAACCCGGGTCGCTTTTAAATATCAAAGTCTAAAACAATAGAATATTGTTCCAAGGAGGGCATAGAAAATGCCATTAAAAATTGAGTTGAAGCCAGGCGAGAAATGTATTGTCAGCGGAGCGGTGATCACAAACGGCGGGACAAGACGATGTGAGCTGGTATTCGAAAACAAAGTGAGCATCTTAAGAGAAAAGGAGATCATTAGGCCGCAAGATGCAAATACACCGTGCAAAAACCTGTATTTTACGGTCCAGCTCATGTATATCGATTCCGACAATTTGGATCGATATTCCACTTCATATTCGTCTCAAATAATGGAAATAATGAAGGCTGCTCCGAGTCTGGTTGGACCGATCAATATAATAACCAAACTGGTAATGGATCAAAAATACTATAAAGCGCTAACGCAAATAAAAACACTTATCGAAATGGAAAATAAATTATTAGAGGAGGCTATCAGTGCGAGCCATGGCGTGTAACAAGCAAATAAACGCATACAAGACAGTCCACACAGCAACAGTCAGCGGCAGGGATACCGAATCTGACGTATTAACAAAGTGTGCACTCAAACTGAATGACTGCATCGACACATGGGACCATCCGGACATCAGGACGCGCCTGTCAGATGCGCTCAAATTAAACCAAAGAGTCTGGACAATATTTCAAACCGAGGTTGCCAATGATGCTTGTCAGCTTCCAGGTGAAATCAGAATAAACATTCTGAGACTCTCCGCCTTCATCAACAGACATACGGTGGACATTATGATCACCCCCGCCAAAGAGAAGCTGAACATCCTCGTGAACATCAACCTCAATATTGCCGCCGGACTGCAGGGGCGATAGACACAAACTCGGTAATAACAATTAATGCGCATGAAGGGGATAATTTATGGCTATGGTAGACAACAGAATCACAGGAGTCGTCAATTCGGCTGCAGGCGCAACCGAGCCGGCATCGCAAGTCACCAATATAACCCATAACCACGCGAAAACCCACAAGGCCCATGCAAAGCATCATGCTGCCGCTGACAAGGTAACAATCAGCAACGAAGCACAAAATGCTGCAGCATCCAATCTCACGACAAGTGCAGTCAAACCACCACAAGAGGCCGAGTCTGCAGCCAAGTCATACCAGCATAATAACTCCCAAAGCAAAATAAGAATAACCTCGAGATGGTCATAGGAAGCACTAAGAACATGGTGCTCGCAGGGGACAATACTGCCTGCGATAGCATCGATCCAATTGATTCTCTGATTGTCAGAATGAAAGAGGAAACGTCAAGGTGAGGCTGAACCAGAGTACTACCGATGCCGAAAAAAATACTTCCAATCATGAATCGGTGATCCATCAGCAAAGACATTCTCAAAACGCGACTTATGACGTCTCGATATGCAGATAAAATGTTGCAAATTTCGGTGAGCATCAAGGCTTGATATTCCCCACTTGAACCTGTGAGTGCTCAGACACAAACCGCGGCTGCTACCACCGATTGTAATCAAAGCCTCTTTTGGAAATAGCACCAAAAACTCAAAATTCCGCCGATGCACCATTTCTCCTAACCAATAGATAGTATGAAAACAAAAAAAGGAAGGCTAATGCCTTCCTTTCTGTTGGACTTCGGCAGTCTTATCTCATTTCAAGAAATCAAAAAGACTTGTATTAAGGGCACCGTTGGTGATAGTCCTTAAGCTCGACAACGCAGTCTGCTGCTGCTGCGAAAGTGCAGAGAGCCTGGCAATATCAACTGTGGAAAGCATTAGCTTGTCGGACACATCGTTGGTGACATCCGTATCCGTTGCGGTGAGAACCTGACTTTCCTGATTGGTCATATTCAATCTCGTACCCACATCGGATTGCTTGGCAAGAACGGTCGATGAGAGATTGCCAAGAGCTGTCAGCGCGGACTGGATGTTTGCCTGATTGTTAGCCTGAATAGCTGTCTGGAGGGCTGTCATTGCCCCGATGATAGTAGTGTTGTCCAGGGGGGCAGCAGATGAAATCAGGCCTGCAGCCGTAACATTCACCTTGACCGAAGTCCCGGTATTGATCTGCATCGAGATGAGGTCCGATGTACCCTGCAGCAGGCCTGAACTATCGACTGCAGGCTTGTCAGTTGCGAATCCCGAAAAAATATACTTGTCCCCAACCTTTGTATTGGCGATTCCTATGGTGCTCTGAATCAGATTGCCAACCATGGATGCATAGGTACCCATATCAGATGCCGATGCTGACAAAGCACTCTGGCCTGCCTGTTGAGCGCTTGAAATAAGCGTGCTCAGGCTCCCAAGAGCCGTATTGGTAGCATTCAGCAACAGGTTGGCGCTGGTAATCGCATCCTGGTACCCTGCAATGGAACTTAACTCTGCCTTGCCAGAGATGATATCCGATACCGCGGAAGGATCATCTGAAGGGGTGTTCAATTTTTGTCCGCTTGCAATCTGTTCGTCAGTTTGATAAACGGCATTCATGCTATTTTGAAGGTTATAGTTAAATTGCGAATAGAGCATCTGTGTTGTAATTCTCACGTATTACCTCCTTAACTGGTACTTGTACTGACCATCCCGATAATAGTGTCCAGAAGATCACTGCCCATACTGATAATCTTTGCCGCCGCCTCGTAGGATTTCTCATACTGAACCAGGTTAGCCGCCTCCTGGTCGAGACTTACTCCCGATGTTGACTGTCTCTGTGTTTGCAGCTGATTCACCAGGGATGTCTCAAATGATACATACGTATTTGCCGACTGGGCATCTGTGCCAGCGGCAGAGACAATATTGCTGTAATAATCAGTGGGAGTGCTGCCCGACATAAATGCCGAATCCGCAAGGTTTGCGATAGCCTGAGCATTCTGATTATCGCCAGGTACCCCGGCTGCAGTCGCCGATGCCGCAATCTTATTCGGGTCGGTGATAGCCACACTCATATCCCGCGCGGCAAACTGGGCTGAGGGCGTGGTGAATAAATTTGCGCCTGCCGTGCCGTTTAAATCAAAGCCCGCAGCTTGCTGGGCATTGATAGTGTTGCTGAAGTCGGTCGCAAATGTATTAAGCTGTGTGATATAGCCCGCTATGGTAGTATCCCGTGCAACGAGGTTGGCATTGAGTTGACCGCCGGTCGTCATCTGGCTGTTGATATTAGTAGCGCCGACGCTAAATTGCATGGCATTATTGCCATCCAGGGCAACCGACATATCATGTGAACCGGAAGCATCAACAAGTGCCGTCCCCCCTACATAAACATTATATCTGCCACTGCTGTCTTCGACGGTAGTCACGCGAGTGATCTGGTTGAGCTGCTCTACCAATGAATCCCTCTGGTCTTGCAGCCCGAGGTCTCCTGGAGCGGAGACGATTTTTCCGTTAAGGCCATTAATCTGTTGTGAGATATTATTGACCTGTGTCACCAGGTCTTGGCTATTTTGATAAATCTGTGCTTGCTGGTTTGCAAGATTATTATACGCGCCACTGATACGTGAACTCAGGTACTGTGCATCGCTGAGAAGTGTAGTCCTTTCAGCAGTGCCCTGCGGATTCTGCGCAACTTGCTGCCAGTCATTGAAAAAGTTGCTGATGGCAGGGCCTATCCCGGTAGTAGAGGTTTCGTTGAATACATTTTCTATGGAGCTGGCATAATTTGAATAGGTGCTCCAATAAGATGAGTTGGACTCCTCAGTTCTTAACTGCAGGGTAGTAAAGGAGTCATAGAGCCTCTTGACATCTGTAACAGTTACCCCATTTCCACTTGACCCTGTGAGGCCTGTTAGTCCAGACGGGACACTCGACAACTCCACTTCCTGGCGTGTATAGCCGGGAGTCGATGCGTTGGCCACATTGTTTGATGTAGTGTTCATGGCACTCTGTGCAGCAAGAAGTGCGCTGGTCCCGATGTTCAAAATGCCGAGCATAGACATCGTCATGCCTCCATGGAAACGCGTTGCTTGGGATTGATACCAAAAGTACTCAGGAAATTACGGGAGCTTTTGATGTAAAAAAGCGATTTGTCTATCAACAGACTGTTCAGGGTATTCAATTCCTTTATGCTGTTTGCAATGGATTTGAATTTGGATGCAATAAAGGAAAGGCGTTCTTTATAATTCGGTTCAGCAGATGCAGCCACTTCGGAAAGCGTCTTGTCAGTGAATCCAAGTGATTGCAGGATCCTCTCTCTAGAGTCTTCAAGCACCTGAATCTTGGCGGTAACAAGTTCCTTGTCCCTGAGATGTCCATCGAGGGCCACGGTGTCAAGGCCCGCGATCACATCCTTTTCCTTCTGCAGCAGTGCTACCAAATCGGAACAGAGGTCAAACTCTCGTTCCAGTACAGCGATCAGTTCTTCATATAAGTTCGTCGATGATTGCATTTTTCAATAATTTGCCGGCTATGGCATCCCCCTTCACATTGTAAGTGCCCGAATTAATTGCACTTTTAAGTTCTTCCACCTTGTCGGTACGGACATCGGGCAGCTTGCTCACTTCTGCTTGCAGCCTGCCAATCTCCTTGGCTGCGCCCGATAGGCTTATCTGGTCGTCCTTCGATGTGACTTCTCCGGACGCCCCTTCGCTTGCCTTATCCTTTGTTTTCTCTGGCTTTTGAAAGTTGACCCCGCCGACGTCTGCCTTGTCTGTGATCCTCATTTTCATGTCCTCCTATTCGTATAATCCTATGGCCATAGTATTATACTTAGTTATCGGAGGTTCCTGGAAAAAATTAACAGTACTTGCCAGTGGGGTCAACCGCGACGCCCCCAACTCACTTTGCCCTGGAAACCGCCCCGTAAGCAGAAGTAATACCTCCGCGCACAGGCATCTTTAATTCTCCAACCGTCTTATCCACCGCTGCGTTGTTGTCAGCTCTTTTGTCAGTCTTATCTGTTGTCTGATTTTTTGTCACCATGTTACTGAATTGTGGACTTCTCATCAAAAACTCGTGAAACCCTATGCCCCGGGCTGAAAGTGCTTTGGCAACCTCCGACGCAACGATGGGCATATAGCCTGACACCATTTGGCCTTTGCCGACTTCAGTATTGTCGAACATGACTTTGATTAACTCTCCGAGAAAGACCTGTTCCACCTGTTTAGCTGCTTTCTGAGGATCCATGTTTTTATCCAACCCGGCAATTCTTCCAGAGTCCATCAAGAGATTGGCCGGGAGCACTGCTTGTGACGTTATTCCAGTCATCGTTGCCATCACATTAACACCAGTTCGGCTTTCAGATTACCGGAAGCCTTTATGGCCTGCATTATCGCAACAAGGTCTCTCGGGGTAACTCCAAGCGCATTTAACGCTTTGATTAGTTCCCCGACGGTAGTTCCCTTAACTTCCATGAGCGTCCCCTTCTTTTCTTCAGCCTTAACCTCGGTTTTGGGGACAACCACAGTTTCTGCCTTCTTGGGTGCGAAAGACTGCGGCTGTGAAACCTGGTATTCTGTCTTGATCTCGATCGTAAGACCGCCGTGAGCAAGAGCAATGGGGCTAATCCTTACATTCTCTCCTATTACCACGGTGCCCGTACGCTCGTTAACGATGACCTTGGCAGGCATATCTACTTGCACCTCTATGAGTTCTACTTTTGACATAAAATCAATAACCCTATCTGAATATTCTTGCGGGATGCTCAGAGCCACCAGTGACGGGGTTTCCGCTTTGGCGATGCCCCCCTGGAACTGTGCATTGATTTTGTCCGCAATCCGCATAGCCGTCGTTACGTCCTGAGTAGCAAGAAGCAGCTCAAGCCTGCTTTTCCTGTTCATCTGTACTGGAACTTCTTTTTCGACGATAGCGCCGTTTGGGATCATCCCTACAGTCGGATGATTTTTAACGGTTGTCGTACCCCCACCACCCGCAGAGAAGCCCCCTATCGAAATAGGCCCTTGAGCAACAGCATAGACATTACCGTCGGGGCCTTTAAGCGGGGCCATTAGCAGCGTGCCGCCCTGAAGGCTCTTGGCATCACCGATTGAAGAGACCTGAACATCGACAGTTGACCCCGGTCTTACCATCGTCGGCAGTTTTGCGGTGACAATAACTGCGGCAATGTTCTTTGTCTTGGTCTTTAAGTCAGCCTGGGTAACGTTGATGCCCATCTTGTTGAGCATATTGGCAAAAGGCTGATAAATGTAAGTGCCGTCTTTGTCTCCCGTCTGGTTAAGTCCGACAACAAGCCCGTAGCCGATTATCTCGTTTTCCCTGATACCCGAAAACGATGCTATATCCTTGACACGTTCAGCTAAAACAACGGAAGCCATAAAAAATATCATGAGTAATGCCAGAAGAAGTGCCACCAGTGTTTTTTTCATGCCTCGTCTTTCACCCTCCGTCCGGATGAGAGTTTGCGGAGTGCGTCGGATATTCCGTCAATTTCTCCCATTAATTTCTCTTTTGTTTCGAGATGCTTCACGCTCGATGCTTTATGCAATTGCCTTGCCAGTTCAGCCGCGGCTCTCTGCGATCCCGAAATACATTGCAAGATATCTGCCAAGTTTTTCTTAGAAGCTCCCTCGGCCATACTGTTGGCCATAAAGCAGGCTGTCTTCTTCATGCGATTGGCGAATCCAGGCAGCTCTTTATCAGGGTATTTTTCTGCAACATAATAGATCTCCGTCACTACGCCCACCGCTTTGTTCCAGATGTCAGTCATCTCACCCCTATTCATCCGTTCCACCTCGTTCCCCTTAAAAAGGCCAAACAGAGTCCAGGGCACGCACTAGCCAACCCTGAGACTGTTTATCGTCAAGCACGCCGTCTCCCACAAGGTATATCTGTGCATCGCCCACATTTGCTGATATGACCGTATTGGCAGTTGATATGTCCTCAGGCCGAACTATCCCTCGTATAACAATGATCTGTTTATCATTATTGACAATGACTTCCTTGCGTGACTCGATTACCATGTTTGAATTAGGAAGAACTTCTACCACCTTTGCAGTAATGGTAGCTGTCAGGGTTCCCTTCCTGGCTGTATCGCCCTTACCTGCAAAGGCAGATGTCGAACTGCCTGAAGCGCTTGGGGTAAACTTTAACCCGGGGTACATTTTCTGAATAAGAGGTAATCCTTGAATACCGAAGTCAGTATTTGCACCGAACAGATTGGCAATGGCATAGTTGGCGGTTGAACTGCGGTTTGCATCAGTGGAAGCCGTGTTGGTGGCTGTCGCATTCTCCGTAATGAGGATGGTCAGCAGGTCATTGACCCTCCGTGCCTTTCTGTCCTCATATAACGATGCGGTGTCACGCCAAAGTGATCCATCAGAAACAGCCGGCTCGGTTTCCTTGTTGGCTATGTACTTGACCGGCATGGTCCCGGCTTTTATTTCTCTCGCATCCTTTAGCCCAGAACAGCCGATAAGGGAAACAAGTAAAATGCCACAGGCTGCATAACGGACGATATTTTTCATATCTTCACCTTCACCAGTGTCGACGACACAAGCACACCACTTATTTCTTTTTTTGTCAGGTCGCAAAGAACATTTGTAGTGTCTCCAACTTCGGTATCACTGCGGAGAGTCCCTTTTGCTGATATCACAATATTTTCGCCCTCTACAAGGACGTTCACTTTTTTGCCTCTCTTCATCATCAAGGAAGAAAGAACAACGTTTGACCTCAGAATAACGCCGTCTGTGAGAGAAACCTTGAGGATTTTCCCTTCAACTTCGTTTTTATCAGTTATCGCTCCTACAGGGAGTTTTGAAAGCTTCTGTCTTACCGTATAGTAGTCATCCGGAGTTAGCACATCGCCTTTCACCAAATGTCTTGCTGTCATAAAAACATCGGCAAAAACATCGTATGAAGCCTCAACGACAACGTTTACTGTTTGCGATAAACTGTCTCTTAAGTAGATGGCATAAATAACCTTGTTTTTGCCGCTGTACCCATCCATGTAAATGTTCTGGATGGTCATGTCGTGCGAGGGACTTCCGAAATACTCGGCTCCTTTAATTATCCTAAGCTCCTCGAGTTCAGCCTTTTCAGACACTGAACTGGCCAAGTTTGCTTTAACCGCAGTTTGTACCTTGTCAAACAGAGCATCAGTCCCCGCCCACACACTGGCACAAAGGCTAAGACTTAAAGCTAGCACAAGAATTTTTATTGTAGGATGATAGCTTTTCATATCGTTATTGTTTCATTGAGTTGATGTTCTGGAGCATCTGGTCTGCTGTTTGTACGGCCTTTGAGTTCATCTCGAAGGCTCTCTGGGCAGTGATGAGGTTTGCCAATTCCTGTACAATGTTGACGTTAGAACTTTCAAGAAACCCCTGACTTATGGTTCCCAGCCCCTGAAGGCCCGGAGTGCTCGTCTGTGCATCCCCCGATGCTTCCGTATTGACGAACAGATTTTGGCCGTTGGCCTGAAGCCCGGCCGGGTTCATAAAATTAGCGAGTTCAATTGTTCCGACCTGCACAGGCGCCGTACTGCCTGCCTGCACGACTGACACGGTCCCATCGGTCCCAACAGTGATACTCGTCGAGTTGGCAGGGATAGTGATTGCAGGTTCAAGTGGGTTGCCGTCAGAGGTGACGATTCTTCCATCTTTATCCATATTGAAATTGCCGGCTCTTGTGTAATTAATTGTCCCATCAGGCATTGTCACCTGGAAGAATCCTTGCCCCTGAATGGCGAGATCGAGGGAGTTGCCTGTCGAGCTATAATCGCCTTGAGTAAACAGCTTACCAATGGACGCTGGTCTGACGCCAAGCCCTAATTGCATCCCTGTTGGGATTGTCGTGCTTTGCGTTGCTGCGGTCCCTGGAGCTGACGTAGTCTGTGAAAAAAGATCTTGGAAATTCGGCCTGCTACCCTTAAAACCTATAGTGTTGACATTGGCTATATTGTTTGAGATTACATCCACATTCATCTGCTGGGCTGACATACCGCTTGCTGCAGTGAAAAGCGCCCTGATCATTTCGAGACCTCCTTTTTAAATTCCACTTTTTTAATTACCATTGATGCTCAGACCTTCGCTATTTCAGTGTTTGCCCTTGAGGCAAGCTGATCGAAAGTTTTTATCACCTGCTGAATCGAGTCGAAACTCCTCTGGGCTGTAATCATAGCCACAAGCTCCTGCATGGGATTGACGTTAGATCGTTCGATGGTACCCTGTTTAATCTCACCCTTGGCAGGTCCATCACTCTTTCCGGAAAACAGTGAATTTGACATGTTTTGAGCGTCTTTAATCTTAACGATCTTAATTTGCCCTACAGGGTTATCTTCGACGGAGACGGTCCCGTCAGCAGCTATGACAGGAGCAGCCTTTGTTTCTTTGCCCAGATTGATCGGTTTGTCTGTCATGCCAAGGACCTTGTATCCATCACTGCTGACGAGGAACCCATCCTTGTCAATAGTGAATGAACCGTTGCGCGTAAAATTTTGCGTTCCTTTCACATCTAAAACAAAGTAGCCATCACCACTGATAGACAGATCTGTGGCAGTACCCGTGTTCTGTATAGTCCCCTGCATATGGTCAATTATAAGTTTCCCATTGCTTGCCATTGCCCGGGCATCAGGATACACCGATGGTTGAGTTTGGGCAAGACCTTCAGTAAGAGGATACAGACGTGTTGCGAAAGATGTTCTTTTATATCCGTGTGTGTTGACATTGGAAATGTTGTTAGCGATGTTGTCAAGCTCCGTCAACTTGAGCGTCGAACCTGTCATTGCAACATAAATCCCTCTATACATGCCGGCTCCTCCATTCTACTGAAAAGTAATAAAGCAATATTGATGCCTGAAACGATTTTTAGGAGGAGGGCTTGAAAAAGGAATTAGCTGAAAGGCAATCAGAACGAAACGTGCAACATTTAGCGGCTGATGTCTATTACTAAAACGGCTCCAAATAACTGTATATTCAACTACTTGTGGAGGGCCGTGAACAAGGGATCATGTTCTTACGAATGGCCGTCTTAGTATTTATTGATTTCTGACTGAAATTTGCTTCTCCGACGAACAAGCTACATGGAAAATTTTTCCTCGGTGGGAACTTTATACCTCTATGTCGATTCCTTTTTGTTCTTCCTCTTCCGGCTCTACAGAGGCTTTCCTAAACTCTTCGGCAAATTCCTTCTTTTTCTTTTCCTGCCTCTTCCTGGGTCGCATCTTGGCAAACACATAGCCCGGACGAATCCCGATTACGCCAGGGATTCCATAAATCTGTTTCAAGCCGTTATCATCAGCCATACTTTTCTATCGGGCAAAATAACAAATACTTTATCAACTCACAATTGCACGAAGCCATATCGTGATAATTCCCCGCTGATTGTTACGCCATAAGCGCTGCTTTCTGCTCCGCGTATGTCGTTTTAAACAGATCAAGAACCTTGTTATATCCAGCCTCTCCAAACCCGAGATTAGAATAGTGCACCTTAATATTCTCAGGACCTTTCATTCCTATAGACTGACTCAGGCAGATAGAGTCGGCAACATTGACTATCTGGCAGAGCGATTCAAAGGAGCTATCTTCAAAAGTGGGGAGCGTTTCGGAATGGTGATATTGAATTACAATCTCGAGGTTTTTCGGAAGCTTCCATTTGCGTGCAATCAATCCGCCCACATCGCAATGAGTATATCCCAGCAGTTCCGTCTCCACATCCTTATACTGCGTACCCTCCTCATATACTTTCTGCGTGATTAGGGCATATTTGTCGGGAATGCTGTTGTTGAGTATCGTCTTTCCGACATCATGGATAAGGCCCGCCACAAGGGCTTCTTCAGGCTGTGCCAGTTTCGACACTCTGGCAAGCAGGGAAGATGCGACGGAAACACCGAGACTGTGCTCCCAAAGTTTCTGCTCAAAGAGGCCAAATTTGCGATGCATATCTTTCAGTGATGCCGCAACCACCAGCGACTTCATGGTATTAAACCCGATGAGCATGACACCGCTCGAAATGGTATCGATGCGGCGGTTCATGCCGTAATAAGGGGAATTGGCGATCCTGAGCAAGCGGGCCGAAAAAGACTGATCTCTGGAAATGATCTTTTCCAGTTCGTCAATTGAAGAACTGTCGGAGTTGATAAGTTCGAGAGCCTTAACCGCAACCGTGGGAAGACTCGGGATGTCTATAGTATCAAGTATAATCTTTTCCAAATCACTCTGCATTTTGCTTACCCCCCTCTATTATATTCCTTCTACTGGCATCTTCAGGATTTTTACACGCTATGCAGCACTCATCACATATTATACGGCATTTATGATTTCGCCTGCCATCTCCTCAAGAGAAAGGACTTTGTCCGCGATACCGGCATCGACCACCGCCTTTGGCATACCATAGACGACACACGTCTGTTCATTCTGCGCGAAGATCCTGCCACCGGTCTTTTTCAACTCAGTCATGCCCTTCAATCCGTCGTTCCCCATTCCGGTCAGAATAACCCCAAGCGCCCTCCCCGGATAGCATTCTGCTATAGATGACACTAGTGCGTCAACTGAAGGCCGGTAGGTAAATTCTTCCCTGTTTTCAGATATCGTCACAACCGTTTCGAGAGTGCGTTTCTTCACAACTTTCATGTGTCCACGTCCAGGCGCGATAAGGACAAGGCCCGGTTTCAATAGATCCCCTTCCGAAGCCTCCCTCACTTCGATTTTACTCAGTTGGTTAAGTCTCTCAGCAAAGGGTCCGGTAAAACTCGGAGGCATATGCTGGGCTATCACGATCGGTACCGAAAAATCTTTTGGGAGAAGCGTTATAATCTCTTGGAGTGCCCTGGGACCGCCGGTCGATGTGCCGATGGCGACGACGCTGGTCTTTCGTTCTCCAGTCGCCCTCTGGGGCATGGCCAGGTGCATTTCGCGCACTTTCGATTCGATAGAAGCTTTATCGATCGGCCTGACCGGCCTTCTCATGGGTCCCCTTTTCGCTATCTGTTTTATCTTGTCGAGTAGGACTTCCTTGATCTTAACGATATTTACCGACAGATCGGAAAGATTTTTAGGTATAAAATCAACGGCACCCAAGTCAAGGGCATCAAGGGTAACTTTCGCCCCGTCGGTCGTCAGAGAACTCACCATGATAACAGGCACGGGGGTCTTCATCATAATATGCTTCAATGCCGTGATACCATCCATCCGAGGCATTTCAACATCCATCGTAACGACATCAGGCTTCAGGCTCGCAATTTTATCAATAGCCTCCATACCGTCCCGGGCAGTCCCGACAATTGATATTTCAGGATCAGTAGAAAGCATGCTCGTGAGAGCATTTCTCATAAAGGCAGAGTCATCGACGATGAGAATTTTAACCATTGTTTTACCTCGTTTTGCTTATGACCCCAGTAAATGAGAATATTCTAAAAACCGAAGTCCTTTAACAGGTCATCTACTCCTTCCTGAGATACGTTTTCAGCGGCAACCGCTTCAGCTTTCCCCCTGCTCTCTGTTTTAAAACCGAAACTTGCAATCAGGCCCACAAGCTCCTCTTCGATATCACCCACCAGGGTAATCACTTTTTTCAGAGTCTGACCCGTCAGGTCCTGAAACGATTGCGTTGTCAAGATCTCCGTTAGATCATCTTCGAGGCCATTTTTGAATTTTTTCAGGTATTCGACCGACTCCTGAGGCTCCTTGATATTGCGGATGTGCATGGAAAGGTCGTCCATGAACAGGATGTATTTTTCCACTATGCCCATCGTCTTATTTGCCGCATCCTCAGTCTTTTCAATCACGAATTGCAATTTATCGATAGCACTCGGCATATCCGTCATCGCCATGTCCTTCAGCCGTGGATCAAGTGCCTCCTTGAAACTCTTGATCGAATCATGGAGTTTCCGGGTTACTTTGCCGACCTGCTTGAAAAGATCGACCTGACCAGTCTGCCCCTGGCTAGATGCAATGCTCTGAATTAATCCATCGGCTTTTTCAAAGTCCTGGGTTGCAACGGCGTCCATGAATTCCATGACCTTACCATATATTTCATTGCGTGGATCGCCCGGAGGAGGGCTATTTTTTTCAAAATAGTCCTTGGCATCAACCACCTCTTTTACCAGTATCTGTCCGCCCATCCCTTGAACGGTTCTCACAACCTCGACCTTATTATCCCCCGTGTCGGTCACCTCAAAGACATTGTCTTCGAACAGCCCGACATCCTCAAGAGGAATAAGCTTTTTGGTATCGAGCAGGACAATTAGCCTGTCATTGATACGGGCCACTCCCTCTATCTGCTCAATCTGGGTATTCATGAAATTCGCCGCCGGCTCAATCTCACTCTCCTCGATCGATACGACCCCGGTGATACCGTCAACGAGGACTCCAAAGGTGATCCGTCCGCTCGAAATGACGATCACTTTTTCTCCGGCGCTCTCGCTTTGAAGCCCAACCATTTTTTTCAGATTGATGATCGGAATTATCTTCCCCCGCAGATTCGTAACGCCCTCAAGATAATCGGGGGCCTGCGGCAGCTTGGTCACGTGAGGCAGGTTGACGATCTCCTGCACTTTCAATATAGGAATTGTATATTCACTACCGTTCATCATAAAACCGATAAATTGCATCTATCCTCCTTGCATTCCTCTGCAAAATCCTCTAGGCCTTTTTACCTGCCTTGGAGATAAATATTTTCCTCGCTGTGATAGCGAGATCAAGGATGAGTACAACCTTCCCATCACCGGTTATAGTTGCGCCAAGGATGCCGCATTCTTCCGAGTCGACCCCGTTGATTGTCTTGATTACAATCTCTTCCTGACCGAGCAATTCATCGACAGTAATGCAAAACCGTCTTTCCGCAACTGAAGCTACAAGGACGTAACTATTGTCATGCCGCTTCTCCCCCCTAGCCCTCACACCGAGGGTTTCGGACATACTGAAAACCGGCAGGACCTTACCCCGAATGGTGAGAACGCGCTGCCCCCCTACGTCCTTGATATCGCTGTTTTTGACCCTTAGCGTCTCTTCAATCATCGACTGTGGGAGAGCGTAGTATTCGTTGCCGATTCTGACCATCATCGCCTGAATGATGGCCAGTGTCAGGGGAAGACTTATTCTAAAGGTGCTTCCCTGGTCCTTCTTGGTCACTACCTCGACATAGCCGTTGAGTTTGCTGACATTCGTCTTCACAACATCCATGCCCACACCGCGACCGCTCAATTCCGTCGACACCTCTTTTGTTGAGAAACCAGGCAGGAAGATGAGGTTGATTGCCGTTTCATCAGGCATCTTGGCGATTTCTTCTTCAGTAACAATACCTTGTTTAAGGGCCTTCCGCTTTACAGCTTCGACATCTATCCCTTTACCATCATCCGACACCTCGATGACGATCTGAGTGCCCTTCTGATAAGCGCTTATAATGATCCTTCCCTTGCGGTGCTTTCCCTTGTTCTCTCGTTCTTCTGCAAATTCAATACCGTGATCAACCGAGTTCCTAACAATGTGGATGAGGGGATCACCGATATTTTCGTTAACGCTCTTGTCTACCTCGGTCTCCTCTCCGAATATCTCCAGGTCAATCTCCTTGCCAATGTTCCTTGAGAGATCCCTGACCATGCGAGGGAATCGGGAAAAAACCTTTTGTATGGGCTGCATCCTGATCTTCATGACGGCAAGCTGCAGGTCAGAGGTCACCCTGTCCAGAAAACTCGTCGTCTCGAGGAGACTTTCAACATTTTCGTCACCGGAATGGGAGAGTTCAAGCTTCATTGCCAGGTTGAGGAGCCGATTCCGGGCGAGCACAATCTCTCCCGCGAGATCCATTACCTTGTCGATCCTACTTATATCAACCCTCAGGGTCGATACGACCTCCCTCTCTTTACTTACCTGCTGTACCTGCTCTTCGGCCGCGGCCGGAGCGGCAGATTCTCGTGTGGACGAAGATGGAGGAGTTTCCGCTCTGTCGGGTCCAACTTCAGTAAATTCTTCAGCCGGCACCTGCATTTCGGGTGCAACCTCTGCCTCAGTTTCGAGGTCGATCCCTATTGCCGGTTCTGCCTGAGAAATGATCACCGAGTCAAGTTCCTGCAGAAGCGGTGCGATGTGCTCCTCGACATTGTCCTTTGCGCTGATATGAACGATAAGGAGGCGCAGCATATCGACACTTTTAAGGATAGAATCCATTATATTCCGTGTGAGGGTCATATCGCCGTCGCGAAGCCTTTTCATGATACTCTCGGCTCTGTGGGCGACATCAACGATGGGCTGAAATCCGAGGAAGCCAGCAGCGCCCTTCAGAGTATGCATACCCCGGAATATCTCGTTAAGAATTTCCTTATCGTACCCTCTCGTCTCGAGATCAACGAACATCGGGTCGATCTTTTCGAGCGTCTCCTCTGCCTCGGTGACAAACTCGCTTATAATTTCTTCCATCTCGTCGGCCATATTATCCCCCGGCTTTCAAAGATGGTCTTTTATCTGCAATTTTTTCAAGCTTTTCTTTCAAAACCTCGGCAGTAAAAGGTTTGACTACATAATTGTCCACACCTGCCTTGATTGCCGTTATCACTTTGTCCTTTTCAGCCTCCGCTGTAACCATAAGAAAAGGCATCGTCTTAAGCGCTTCATCCTCCCGCACATGCTTGAGCAGGTCGATGCCTTCCATCACCGGCATATTCCAGTCCGATACGACCAAGCCATAGCCGCCTGCTTTAAGCTTGCCGAGTGCCTGAGCTCCATCTTCGGCTTCGTCAATGTTTTCGAAACCGAGTTGCTTGAGAAGATTCTTCACAATCCTTCTCATCGTCGGGAAATCGTCTACTACAAGAACTTTGATCTTTAAATTAAACATCATCACGCTCCCTTGAAGAGCTTTTTCAATATTCTTTTTATACTGTCGGTTATCTGTTCCGCATTAGCAGGCTTGACCAGATAATCATCCACCCCGGCATCCATAGCCTTTCTCCGCTCATCTTCATCCGCTTCGGTCGTCACCATGACAATCGGAATATTCTTCCAGTTTTCATCATTTCTAAGGTTTTTCGTAAGTTCAATCCCGTCCATATAGGGCATGTTCATATCGGTGACGACAAGATTGATACTCTCCGTCCCCAATTTTTCCATCGCATCAAGCCCATTTTCGGCGGTCACGACTTCATATCCTTTTGCCTTTAGAAAAAGATTCAGCAACTTCCGAGTCGTTTTGTCGTCATCAACCACGAGAATTTTCATACCTTGGCTCCTCAATCAATACTTATGTATCTTTACATTTTTTGATAAACGATAACCTTATTGATAACCGTCGGCTTAAAAGCTCTCGTTATATTATGAAGACTTTCCGACGTTCCAACGAACAGATAGCCATTTGGCCGCAACGAGTCATAAAGCTGCGAGACCGCCTTCTGCTTGGCTTTTTCATCAAAATAGATCAGCACATTCCTGCAGAATACAACATCCATCCCTCTAATCGCTTTGCTGTCTTTATCATCAATAAGATTGACCTTCATAAGCTTAACCAGGGACTTGACAGAGGCAGCAAGCTGATACTGCTGGTTGGTATTCGTAAAATATTTTTTCATATAGTTTTCGGGAATATTCCTGATTGCATAAGATCCATAAACGGCGGCTCTCGCCGAACTCAATACAGATTCACTGATATCCGAAGCATAGATCTCTTTTCTCATCCCGACAGTTTCGCTTTTTTCGAGGAGCACCATGCCGATAGTATAGGGTTCCTCTCCCGTAGAACTGGCCGCTGACCACACGCGAATATCCTTCCGGCCTGCCTTGGTGTTCTCAGTAATAATTCGCGCCATAAGGTCTCCGCTGAAAACGTCGAATTGCTGAGGTTCCCTGAAAAAAAATGTTTCATTCGTAGTGACAAGATCGAAGAGAGTGGTCAGCTCATTCCTGTCACCGCCAAATTTCAGAATATAGAGATAATCCTCATAACCCTTAAGATTTTTTTCCTGAATTTTTTTGCCCAGCCGATTCTCAATAAAATATTTCTTGTTGTCAGGGATAAAAATACCGCTTTTTTCATAAATAAAATCCCTAATATGCCGGAAGATTTCGTCAGTTAGAATAAGAGGAGTCATAGAGCGTCGAGCACCTCCCTTATCTTTGCCCGAACATCGACATTCTGATGCTCTTCGTGGGCGGACAGCACCTCAAAAGCCTCCCTGCCCCCTATATCCCGAATCGCGTCGATGGACGCCATGATTACCGGGATATAGGTGTCGTTCAACATTCCCGATATTTTACCGATAGCTGCTTCCGCATCGCACGCAGATGCCACCGACTTCACCGCATAAAAGCGAACCCGGGGATCGGTATCACCAAGGGCCTGAAACAACTCATCCGAGCATCTATGCACATCACCAAGCGATACAACCGAGGCTTTTCTGATTTCAGGATCATCATGGCTGAGGAAGGCGATGATTTGATCAATCGCCTCGGGCGAGCCGATACGGCCGAGTCCGTTTATTGCCGAAATCTTCACCCGGGAATCACTATCTTCAGTAAGGATGAACAGCGTTTTAAGATCGCTTGCCGAACGGGCAATAATCTGCCGTATGGTGCTGTTATATCCGGCAATGTCAGCCAGCAACGCCTCCCGATCTATCTTCATCAGGGACTCGACTATCTTTTCGAGCAAGTCAGGATATCTTTCGACCTCCAGCAGCCCTTTCAAGACTTTATAGGCTTCTTTGGAGCCAATAGTTCCGAGGGCCTCGATTGCCGAGCGCCTGACATGGGCGTCCGCATCCGACTGGGAAGCTTCCATCAGTTCCTCGACAGCAGAGGCTTCACCGATCTCTCCGAGAGCTTCCGCCGATACCCGCCTCAAATCCCTGCTGACATCTTTCAGATACCCTGAAAGCCTGCCTGCCGCCTTTTTGCTTTTCATTTCGCCAAGGATATTGATCACAAAAGATTTGCCGCGGTATTTCAGATCGGGGGAGTCGAGCATCTTGAGCAACTCATCCTCGCCGTCTATAGTAAGAATAGCCCGTTTAAGAAGGGCAGTTTTCTCATCGCTGTCAGGGTTAAAGGGATCGAGGTGCCCCGCCGTCTCTACTAGCAGAGCGATAGCCTCTCTGCATTTAAGCGCGCTAAACCCCTCAAGAGCGATCCCTTTGTCTTCCCAGTCGCCTTTGAGAAATAAATTGACGATATGTTCTGTTAGTTCAGTCATATCCGGGGTCGCCCCGATCTGTATGACGCTCTTAACAACCACAAGCTCCTCGTCATCGGAGGCTTTCGGCAGATAGGACATCAGAGCAGGTAATGCCGCCGGAGAACCCAGTCGGCCCATTGTTTCGATGGCAGAAAAACGGACGACTTCGGAAGGGCTTAAAAGGAGCGCCGCGATGGCAGATGCCGCCTCTAGTGCCTTCAGGTCTCCCAGAGATTGAAGTGCATAAAAGCAGACCCATTCTTCATCGTTGAGGCATTCCATGAGCTGCGATATCGCATTACGATAGCCAAGGTCCCCAAGGGCCTTTGCCGCCGCGGCCCTTACGTTAGCATTCTCATCTTCAAGAGACCGGATGATTTGTGATGCGTCGACATCAGTCTGTATCTCGCTGAGAAGATCAATGGCGAATTTTCTGATATCATGATCTTTGTCCTTGAGAAGCGGATAAAGTAAAGATACCGATACAGCTCCCAGCTGTTTCAAAATAATCAGGCCGGTATTTCTCAGGTAAGAACTTTCGCGCAGCAGAGGGAGCACCATATATGCTACGATCTCGCCTCCAAAAGCAATTAGCGACCTCATCGCCGCATCCTGAACCCCTGTATTTTCATCACTCAATGCTTTTATCAGCGGGTAGATTCCTCTTTCATCGCCCTCGGCGAGGTCCTCAGCTGCCTTTCTGCGTACAGATGGATCCCCCGCGCTGAGTTTTTCTATGACCTTTTTAATGTTCCTGATCATTCATCTCCCCCCTCATCGCGTACAGATCTGATGGCAAATTATCATTTAAAAAACAACACGGAATATAGACTACGTATATTACAAGAATTCAGTCCTTAAATTCATCCATTTTTTTCCTGAGCTTAAGGAGTGCCTTGCCATGGAGTTGGCATACCCTCGATTCGCTGACATTAAGAACGCGCCCTATTTCTTTCATATTGAGTTCTTCGTAATAGTAAAGTGTCAGAACCAGGCGTTCCTTCTCAGGGAGTTCATCAATCACCTTTCCAAGGGTCGTCTGAAGTTCCCTCATGCCAAGCTCGTCGAGCACGTCTTTTTTACCTTCGGCTGAAATGCATTCAAGAATGTCAAGCGTCTCGCCATCTCGATTTAAGCCTAGATCTTCGAGACGTACCATCCTTACAGTGTTAACAGTTGCTAATATTTTATGGAGTTCAACTATGCTAATCTTAAGCTTTTCAGCAACTTCCTCATCAGTAGCGCTTCGGTGCAAATTCTTTTCGATTTCTTCATACGTATGCCTGACCTCCTCGATCTTTTTCTTAACATCTTTCGAGGCCCACTGCATGGAGCGTATCTCATCGATAATAGCACCCCTGATCCTGAAATCGGCAAAGGTGCTTAGCGTAGTGTTCATGGCTGGATTGAACCTGTTGACGGCTTCGAGAAGACCGACGATTCCGGCGGACACAAGATCCTCGACCTCCAGTTCAGGCGGCAACCCAAAGGCGTATTTATGCGCATAATATTTTACCCTTGGCAAAAATTGGCGAACTATCTCTTCTCGTTGGTCGGGCGGTCCCGGCAGTCCCGCTGCTGTATATGAGTCTACCATGGGCAAAGCATTCGCCTCCGGTTAAAGTTAGATACCATTTTTTACTTCTTCTATTCTACTAGAAAACCCATCAGTACTATCAGCCAACCCGCAACGCCTGCTTCAAAAAGAATTGAATGCCTCCTTTCACCTCTCCGACAGGGTCATCGAGTACCTTGTTCGCCACGGTAGCTAGTTTCTTCGCAAAGTTGCTGTTGGGATACATAGAAATATATCCTTTTTGGGCGATAATTGCGTCCTTGACGGTCGGTTCATATGGCAGATATCCCAAGTAATCTAACGAAAGCGACAAAAATCTGTCGGTTACAAGGGCAATCTTTCTGAAGGTCTCGAAGGCCTCTTTGTCACTTCTCGCCGTATTAACCAGAATCCTGAAATATTTGTCCCCAAAATCACGGGAGAGCACCTTGATCAGGGCGTAGGCGTCGGCAATCGAAGTAGGCTCGGGCGTCACTACTACTATCGTTTCCTGGGCAGAGCTGCAGAAGAAAAGTACATTATCAGATATCCCAGCCCCCGTGTCGATAAGAAAGATGTCCACCGGGATTTCAAATTGGTCAAGTTCCGAGAGCAGTTTCAGCCTCTGGGTATCGGTAAGCCTAGTAAGTTGCCTGACCCCGGAACTAGCAGGGATGATCTGTATGCCCATAGGTCCCTCGGCGATGATCTCCTTCATGCTCTTCGACCCGTTGAGCACATGTTTGAGATTATATCGCGGTGTTATTCCCAGAAGTACATCTATGTTACTCAATCCGAGATCGGCGTCCATGATGAGCACTTTTTTGTTCATACCCGCAAAGTACAGAGCCAGGTTGGCCACGAAGTTCGTCTTTCCTACCCCACCTTTACCACTCGAAACCGCTATAATCCTTGGCCCGTTAGTTTTCACAGATGCCTCCCGTGATGAGGCCAGCGATGTAATCGGGCGTCGGGACCCTTATATCTTCAGGGACATCGGGGCCATCGGTCACGAATGATAACGGACGTCCCGTCAACGTCGACAAATTGTAGAGATTGCCGTATTGCGTCGCAAGGTCGAGTCGCGTGAAGCCAATAGTATCTATGGCATAAGGAACGGCCTGCTGCCAAAGTTTCATCGTCGATACTATATCCATGGAAGCATCCATCAGAAAACATTTGTTCAGGGGGAATCCTGAGGAAAAGACTTCCTTTGTCTGTCTAAGTATTTGACCGTATTCACTCCCCGGGGTATCAACGAGAACTGCCCCCCTTTCAGATTCTTTATAGATGATCTTCGGAAGTTCATTCACGCTTTTAACAAGCTTCAGATCACACTTCAACTGACGCGAGAGTTCTTTCAGGTAGGCAATAGAACCAATTCTCTGAGAATCAAGCGATACCAGACTGACCTGCCGCCTATGCGATGAAAGCATGTGAGCGACTTTGGACATCGTTGTCGTCTTCCCGATGCCAGGCGGTCCGAAAAACATGTAGCCCCGCTCTTCCGAAGGGATGAGCCTCCTCACCTTGACCTCCTGCTTTATTGCACTCATAAGGCTCCCGACGGTCTCACCCGACTTTTCGAGGAGCACCATGGCGAACTGTGAATCAACCCCTTGCTTGATCAGCATATTATAAAGGCCTTTTTTGTCCTTACCGATTCTTAGTGTCGGGACAACAGGTCTCAGTGTCTCCTTAAGAAAACTGATTTCATCCCTCAGACTGCGTATTTCGCGTAAAATGTCCTCACTCAAAGTGAAGGATCCATCCAATGCTGTTTCTTGACGAAACGCCTCTTCAACAGCTGTTTCGTCAAGAGCAGCTGTCACTTCCACCGTCTCTTTTTTCAGCAGGCCAAGTGGGCCCGTTTTCATGGTTCTGCTCGAAAGGATGATCGCATCGGCGCCGAGTTCCTTCTTGACCATTTCGAGGGCTTCTTTAAAGTTTTTACCGACGAACTTTTTAATCTTCATCCCTTGTCCTCCTGCAACTCATTTCCTTAATCAATCTTTATCGTTCCTATTGAATAAACCTTTGTATTGGGTGCAATCTCTGAATGTGAGACCACAATGAGTGCGGTTGAGATCCTTTCAGCCATCTTCTTGACGAACCTCCTTGTGGCGGGCGAGCAGAGCACTACGGGCTGGTAACCCTTTATCAGGCCACTTTCGAAATTCTCTTTCATGCTCGCGACGATTTTTTCTGTCATCAAGGGGTCCAAGTTAAAATACTGGGTGCCCTGCGGACCCGTCTGTACTGCCTCGACCATGGTACGCTCTGCCTGGGGGTCGATGACGATTACGGACACTGAACCGTCAGGGTTCTGAATCTGCTTGGTGATACTCCTTGCCAGCGACTGTCTGACATACTCGGTGAGCAGGTCCGCATCCTTTGTCATTGAGGCATAATCCGAAAGCGTTTCAAGTATCGTCTGTAGGTCTCGAATCGATATCCGCTCTTTCATGAGGTTCTGGAGGACTCTTTGAACGACGCCCAGGTTCAGCAGAGCGGGGATAAGGTCTTCAACTACTTTTGGATGCGTTTTTGTAAGGGCATCGAGCAGTTTCTGGACGTCCTGCTTGCCGAGCAGTTCATGGGAATAGTTCTTTATCACTTCGGTCAAATGGGTTGTAATAACCGACGGGACATCCACGACGGTATACCCGGAGAGTTGCGCTCTTTCGACATCCTTTTCATCTATCCAGCTCGCCGCGAGGCCGAAGGCGGGGTCTTTCGCGGGAATGCCTTCGATCTTCTCCTTCTCCGTACCCGGCGAGATAGCAAGATATTTTTTCAGAATTACCTCTCCCGATGCGACCTCAACCCCTTTGATAAGAATTGAATAGGCCGTCGGTTTCAGCGAAAGATTGTCCTTGATATGGACGGGAGGGACAATAAACCCCATATCCGAAACCATCTGCTTCCTGATTGCCTTGATCCTTGCCAACAGTGGAGCGCCAGCTTCGACGAGCGGGATAAGACCATACCCGATCTCGAGGGTAAACGGATCCAGCGGAAGCAAGGCTTCGAGGTCCTCGACTGGCTTGACCGCTTGTACCTGTGCCGGTGCCGCAGCCTCCTCTTCCTTTCTTATGCTTTGATTGACGAAATAGGCACCAGTTCCCGTGATTGCCGCGATCATCAGGAACGGAACATGCGGCAGTCCCGGTATTAGACCGAGAACGCCAAGAACTCCTGCCGCAGAGGCGAGGGCCCTTGGATTTCCCAATAGCTGCTTCGCAAATTCAGCGCCGAGATTGGCTTCTGTCGCAGCCCTCGATACCACGATACCTGCCGCCGTCGAGGTAATGAGCGCGGGTATCTGGGCCACAAGGCCCTCTCCAACCGTCAGGATTGTATACGTCTGCACCGCATCTGATACGGGCATGCCCTTCTGGAGAACACCGATAAGAAATCCACCGATAATATTGATGATCATGATAATGATACCTGCGATCGCGTCTCCACGTATGAACTTGCTCGCTCCATCCATGGCACCGTAGAAATCTGCTTCCCTGCTGATGTCCTGCCTGCGCCTTCTGGCTTCTGTTTCGTCGATGAGACCGGCGTTTAAATCGGCATCGATGCTCATTTGTTTGCCTGGCATCGCATCGAGAGTAAACCGTGCTGATACCTCTGCGATTCTGCCGGACCCCTTCGTAATGACTACAAAATTGATAAGAACCAGAATCATGAAAACGACGAACCCAACGACAAAATTTCCCCCGATCACGAACTCTCCAAAGGACTGGATCACCTTACCCGCAGCCTGGGTGCCAGTATCGCCGTGAGTGAGTATTAGCCTCGTAGAGGCTATATTCAACGAAAGCCTGAGCAAGGTCGCGATAAGGAGCACTGACGGGAAGACCGAAAAGTCGAGGGGTCTCGATATATACGATGTGACGAGAATGACCACAATTGCAAAGGTTATGCTGAACGAGAGGGAAATGTCGAGTAGCATGGGCGGAATCGGAATGATCATCAGACCGAGTATGATCATGATTCCCGCAGCCAGTAACAGATCGCTTTTTTTCTGCAAGTTTTCGAGCATGGCTTATCCCGTAATTCCCTTCCCCTTCATCTTATACACATGGGCGAGTATCGCCGCCACCGCTTTATAGAAAGCCTCCGGTATCTCCTGATTGACATCAAGAGTATAGAGCGCCCGCGCAAGCGGCTTGTCTTCGACGACCGGCACGCCGCTCTGTTTGGCAATTTCCTTTATCTTTCCTGCTATGAGATTGGCCCCTTTCGCAACAACCTGTGGTGCTGCCTTCTTTTTGAGATCATATCTGAGAGCGACCGCAAAATGTGTCGGGTTGGTGATTACCACATCGGCCCGTGGGACTTCCTGCATCATCCTCCGGCGTGCCATCTCTCTTTGAATACTCCTTATGCGCGCCTTTATCATCGGCGAGCCTTCCACTTCTTTCTGCTCTTCTCTGATCTCTTGCTTGGTCATCCTCAAATTACGCGAGTATTGCCAGCGCTGAAAAGCGAAATCGATAGCGGCAAAAACGGTCAGGACGAGTGCCGAGATCATCACAAGCTTCTTTATCTGTGCAAATGAAAAATTACCGACGTTGACGATGTCCATGTCAACGAGAAGCGGAATATTAAAGACTTCTTTTTTCAATATCAGATAAAGTATTGTACCGAGGATGGTCACTTTAAAAAGACCCTTGACGGTTTCATAAATCGTATTGATACTAAATATCCGCTTGATCCCCTGCAGAGGATTAAGCTTCGAAAGATCAGGGCTCAGGGGCACAGTACTGAGAAAAAACCCCGTCTGCAGAAAATGGACAATCAGGACACCAAGAAGGATTAATATAAACAGCGGCATCATAACCATGCCTATCTGTATGGTGTCAGCCCGGAAGATATCCATCACTGTCGTTTCCGTGAACTGCATCGTAACACCCCGATGAAGTGAACTCCTGAGGTAGTTCAGAAGCGACGAAAAGAGTGCCCCGCCGAAGAGCAAATAGAGGAAGATGGTCCAGACCGGAAAGAGCGAAGTGAGTTCCCTGCTTTTGGGAACATCACCTTTTTCCCGCGCCTTTTCACGCCGTCGTGGCGTTGCTTGTTCGGTTTTTTCTTCAAACTGTTCGGGCATGTTATCGCACCAGTATCATCATCGCATCTTTAACGTGTATAAAAGATTTGGCCATCACCATGAACGTAAGCCCCAGTGTAAGCGCCATGAAAATGATGCCAACGCCGATAAGGAGCGGAAAACTAACAAAGAATATATTTGCCTGCGGCATCGCCCTCGAAAGGAATCCCATTGACAGATTAACGAGAACCTGTACAAGAAAGATAGGGGCAGCGATCTTGAACGCGAGAGGGAAGAAGAGGGCATTCAGCTTCAGCACCGCGGCGAATATGCCCGGATAATTTACCGACGTGACGTCAAAACTGAGCACTATCGCCTCTATGAAAAAATGATGAATATCGAGGATGAAAAAGAGTCCCATGCCCATAAGGCTGTAAAAAAGGCTTAGCGGGCCGAGGACTTCCCCGAATTGCGGGTTGAAGACAGAGGCCACGCCGATTCCCATTGAAATGCTCATCCACTGTCCGGCCGTCTCTATCGCCCCAAGGACAATCCTCACCATCAGGCCCAGTGCCGAACCTATGAAAAAGGCCTCGAATACTGCCTTCAGTGGATTATCGAGGTTCACATTGACGATCGGCGCGAGAAGCAGGGTAAGGGCAAGTCCGAGTCCTGTTCGCACGATTACCGGAGTCGTCGTTGTCCCGATAAAAGGGATGAAGGCAATCATCACCATCACCCTGATGAAGATCGGAATGAACTTGTCGGCATATATAGTTATTAAGTTGTAGAATTCCATATCATTTCACATGACTATTTGACATAGAGCGGTATATTTTCATAAATGCCTCTGGTAAAGCCGACAAGGACCTTTACCGTCCACGGCAACGTCAGGAGCAGCGTCAGGAATACCGCGATGATCTTGGGGACAAACGTAAGAGTCACTTCCTGCAGTTGCGTAATTGCCTGGAAGATGCTGATCAGAACTCCTACGACCAGACTTACCACGAGCACCGGTCCCCCTACGAGAAGCACCGTCTCAAACGTCTGCCGCGACATCTGGTTGAGCAGTTCCGTCGTCATCGGAAACCCTCTATTAGCGATCCTATAAGAAGTCCCCATCCGTCAACGAGCACAAACAGAAGGATCTTGAAGGGCATTGATACCATTACCGGCGGTAGCATCATCATGCCCATCGAGAGCAACACGCTGGCAACAACCATATCGATGACCAGAAAGGGCAAATAAATAAGAAATCCTATTTCGAAAGCACGCTTCAGCTCTCCAATCGAAAAAGCGGGGACTACTACCCTCATGGGCAAATCCATAGGCTTGGCAGGTCTCTCGGCCTTGGACATCTTCAGGAAGAGTGCGAGGTCCTTTTCCCTCGTCTGCTTGAGCATGAATTCTTTCAACGGATCGGAAGCCTTCGCAAGGGCCTCGTCAGACTTGATCTCTTTCTTTGTATAAGGAATATACGCATTCGTATAAATAGTATCAAAAACAGGAGACATGACAAAAAAGGTAATGAATAGAGATAGACCGATAATTACCTGGGTAGGGGGCACCTGCGGCGTTCCGAGTGCCTGCCTCAAAAAAGAGAGTACTATGACGATCCTCGTGAAACAGGTCGTCATGACGAGGATTGCCGGCAAGAAAGCGATGATCGTCAAAAAAAAGAGAAGTTCGATAGGTGTGGTAAGCCCAAAGAAGCCCGGAGATACAGCAGGGGCCGCAGCAGAGGGCGTCTGAGCAAACGTCATAGATGGCAGTATTAAAACTGCTGCCACGATGACCGGGAAAAACCGCTTTAGTTTTCCGCCAAAAAGTCCCCTGATGTCAAAGGGGGCAGCTGCGGGTTTATCTTCCATCAGCTTCATGGATGCTTCCACGTCTGCGGGATTCAGTTTTCCGAGGAGCGAAATATTCTCATCAGCAATGCCGAGGGCAACATAGTCTTTTACAATCTTGACTATCGCAACACCTTTTTTGGGACCGAAAGGCTGATAGTGGACCATTTCGATGATCCCCTTTTTAGGCATGATCCTTCCTCGCAGAAATCTGAGGAGAAGATACAGCCCTCCAAGGAGTGTCAGGAGTGCCATGACAGCTTTGATCAATTCGAAACCCACTTCACTTCCCCCTTACCATGTTCATTGAATTTTGAATTCTCCAGGTCACCGGAGCTGCCTCACCCTTTCCGCTGGGCTGATAATGTCGGTTAGCCTGACGCCGAACCGCTCATTCACCACGACCACCTCGCCTCTTCCGATAAGTCGGTCATTAACGTAGACCTCCATGGGCTCTCCGGCAAGCTTCTCAAGTGCGACCACTGACCCTTGACCGAGCTGGAGCAGTTCCTGCACAAGAATCTTGGTCCTTCCGATGACAACAGTCACTTCTAGCGGGATGTCCAGGATAAAATTGATGTCCTTCGACATTCCCTGGACCTGCTTCCCCGGGTCCTCGATTTCCTGCATTTCCAGATCTTTCACTTCGTCTGCCATTGTCTCTCTCCTCTTCTTCCAATACGGATAACTTTAAACGTTACAGATCCCTGTTCACTTTTAACCCGTAAGAACCCCGGAAAATACCAAATGTACCCTTGAATTTCGGGTACCCTTCGACCAGGATATCGATATCATCATCGACCCGGCGGTCTAGAACAATTAGATCATTAACCTTCAAATCAACTACTCTATTCACATCGAGCATCACCTTGCCAAGTACTCCGGAGACGACTACGGGAATTTCCTTAAGCCTTTCTTTCAATCTGTCCAGCCATTTCATATCGAGCTCATCACGGTCGGCCGAGAAGGCGCTGTAGAGCTTCTCTTTGATAGGCTCGACAGTCCCGTAAGGGATACAAAGGAATGCCTTGCACTGCTTCCCTTCCACTTCAAGGACAAACTCGACCTTTATTACAACATCGACCGGAGTGACGATATTCACGAACTGGGGGTTCATCTCAGCGCGCACGTAGACAGGCTTCATCGGATAGATGGCCCTCCAAGCCTCCTCCATATCATCGAAAAATATCATAACTACCTTGTGGATGATCTTCTGCTCAATGGGGGTGAACTCACGACCTTCCGGTTTGTAATAGCTCTTCCCCGTACCCCCGAAAAAGAATTCGATGAGGCTGAAGATCATCTGGGCGTCGAAAACAAGGAGGCCGAAGCCCCGAAGCGGCTCCATCTTGAAGATATTAATGCTCGACGGAAATGGAACGCCGCGCATGAAATCGTAGAATTTAGTGATCGTCACATTGACGTTGGTGATGTCCACCATCCTCCGAATTGCAGCGGAGAGCGAAAGTCTGAAATTCCTCGCAAGCCTCTCATTGGCGATGTCGAGCGACGGCATCCTGCCCCTGACGATCTTTTCCTGTCCTGTGAAATCGTAAGACTTTACGCCAGCAGGTTCGATACCCTTTTCGGTCTCGACCTCCCCTTCTTGTATGCCCTTGAGCAAGGCATCGACTTCTTCCTGAGAGAGGATTTCATCCATTCCTTTTCTCCCTACTGCATGACAAAATCGGTGAGATAGACGTTCTTGACCGAATTGGCCCCCAGTATTTGGTTCATACGTGCATTGATCTCGTCTTTGAGCTGGAGCTTTCCCTCAGGCGGGAAGAGCGACTCTGATGATTTACTCGTAAGAAGGGTAATAACTGCATCCCTCAATTGCGGAGACTTCTGTTTCGCTTTTTCCATTAAAGCAGGCCCGGCAAGCTCCAGTTGCAGTGAGACCTTGAGGAATTTAGGTCCTCCCGGGTCATTAAGATTTACGACAAAAGGATCGAGGGTAAACATTGCTCCTTCTTCGGTCTTTGTGTCCTCTTTCTTTTCCTTACCTCCGAGAAACTTCGGCACCAGGAAGAAGCCGCCGGCCGCTAGGGCTACAGCCACCGCCGCGATGATGATGATCATCATCATCTTTTTCTTGCCTTTTTTCGCGCCGGTTTCTTCAGAGGGCTCTTGCTCCTCATCAGGTTCTTTATCTGCCATACAATCCTCCTCAAGCCGGAATGTTTTCAAGACATACGTATAGGGATGTATGACAGCATTTTAGCACGGATTGTGCCAGTGTATATCTAATTGATTTATTATGATTTTATCAGGATGGGGTCAAGAAGATGACGGTTGAGCGGGCTATAATCCCACCCAACCGTCAAACAAATAACTCTTACTTTACTGTTTGATCGAGATGAGGTCGTTCAGCAGTTCATCTGTCGTCGTGATGATTTTCGTATTGGCCTGGAAACCCCTCTGAGCTGAAATCAGGTTCGTAAACTCAGTGGCGAGGTCTACGTTGCTCATCTCCAAGCTGCTCGACAATGTTCTGCCCAATCCCGATGTCTGCGGTGCTCCAACGATTGGCTGTCCGGAACTGCTGGACTGGGCGTACATATTGTCACCCATGCTTGTTAATTCAGTGGGGGCTTCGAATTTTGCTAAGCAAACCTGAGCAAGGGTTCTGGTCTGCCCGTTAGTAAATGTGCCGGTAACTACTCCTGTCTGATCAATGGTGAGATTACTCATTGTCCCGGATGCGTACCCGTCCTGACCGATACTGGTAATCGAAAAAGCCGAGCCGTATTGGGTTGTTCCTGTGAGATCGAATTTTATGGATCCAGGATTCGAGCCGTTGCCCCAGTTAAAAGCCTGAGTGCTAGTTGGTCCGGTGGCGAGCGTCCCCGTCGGCCCAAACGTCATGGCCTGGGTTCCAGCCTGCTGGAATGTACCGGTGTTATCCTGATAGACGTAATTCGCCGTCCATGCCCCAGGTGCCGTATTTGCGAAATAAATATTCACCTGATGCGCAGCTCCTAGCGAATCGTATACTGTATCAGATGTTGAGTAATTATATGTAGTGGCTGCCGGCGCTGTAGTGCCTCCGGTGGGATCAACCCAAGGAGCCGTTGGGGGGCTATCGCCGGCGTTAAGGTTGACCACGACGGAGCCATTAGCGGAAGGCAACGCCGGGCTCTGCGTCGCGAGAATCTGGAGATTCCCTATCTGCCCGGTCACAGTCCCTGTGGCGTTAGCCAGATAACCTTGAAGTATTGCTCCGGACGGAGTCGTGACATTGCCGTTCTTGTCCAGCTGGAAATTGCCCGCTCTCGTGAATTCAGTCGCCCCGCTGTTGTTGACCATAAAGAAACCATCTCCGTCAATAGCAAGGTCAAGACTGTTAGAAGTTGTCTGAAAGGTCCCTTGCGAGAAATCGGGCGTTACCCCGTTCACCGCAACCCCTCGGCCTATCTGAGATGTGCCTGACAGTCCCGTAAGGGTCTGGCTCAGGATGTCGCCGAAGTTCATCGAACTCCCCTTATATCCGACCGTATTGACGTTGGCGATATTATTGCCGATTACGGATAGCTCCTGCCCCATTGCATTAAGCCCGCTTACACCGGTGAAAAGTGCCGATCCTATAGACATGATATTTTTACCTCCTTTTCATGCTGTTGTTGCATTTTGGATAGATGTGATGTCGCTTAACGAATACTTGTTGGTGCCCACATAAATTGAAGCCTGCCCGCTATCCATACTTACCTGGGTCACAATACCGCTCTTGCCGTCCGATGTCTGCACCTGCTTGCCGAGCATAGCAGTAGCGTTGGAAATACCTTGCTGCTGCAGTAAACTGCTTACGTTTGTATTGACACTGGTCATCTGCTGTAGACTGCTGAAATTAGCCAGCTGGGCTATGAAGTCCGTGTCACTCATCGGGTTAAGAGGATCCTGGTTTTTTAGCTGTGCGACAAGCAGACTGAGAAAATCGCTCTCCCCCAACCCGCCGGTGCCACTGGTACTGCTACTGGTACTGCTACTGGTACTGGTACTGCCACTGGTACTGTTACTGCCACTGGTACTGGCCTGGTTGCTCGCCGCGTAAAGGGAGCTCAAAGCTGCGTTGCCGATGGCTAAAATGCTCATACTTTCTACCTCCTGTCTATGCAAAGAAGTCAGAGAAACTGTTCTTCAATCCCCTGCCCTGCCTTTGCTGCTGTCCCTGGTTATTACTTCCTTGCCCATTGCTGTATTGGTCTTCCCTGACGTCCACATTAAATTCACTCACCTTTATCCCCGAATTTTCAAGGGATGTCTTGATCTGGGGCAACGCAAGATTAAACGAATCTTTCACTGCAGTGGAATCGACCTTCACATCAGCTTTCAGAACCCCATTGTCGAAGCTGAGCCTTATCTGAACGTTCCCGAGGTCGGGAGGATCAATCCTGATAATTAGGTTTTTTTGCCCAGCGTCAACTGCCTTTGAAATGACTTCGTCGACCGATGTCAACTTGCTCACGGGAACAACCTCTTGTGAGGCAGATCCGCCATGATTGGAAGGCGGCTGGGTCTGGAGAGTCTGGGCGCAGAATCCTGAGGCATCCTGGGACGAATTCCTGTCTGCCGATGCCTGGCCTGCACTTGTCTCTATCTTCAATTGTAAGAAACTATCATCGAATGATTCCGATGCCTTGGATATGACCGCCGCGTCCTTTCCACCCATATTGAAGGCTTTCAGCTCGGCCCCGGTTTCCACCTTTGTAGAATCACCTTCTCCCAATACCATATTGACCGCGGTGCCCTGCTGAGGCTTATTTGCTGCATTCATTATTAAGCCCTTAACATCGGCAATATCGGGAATATTCTCAGTAAGCGGTTTCAAAAAGATTCCCGGATTATTTGCCTCCTGTTCAGTTGCAGGCGTTCCCGCAATATTTCCGAGTAACTGTGGCAGAGCCTGTGGTGTTTGCATCACCTGTGCGCTTTCAGATGCCATGACACTTGTCGTGGTGGAAGCATCTCTGATCACTGGAGCCGTAATCATCTGCTGGGCGATAACGGTCATCTGCATGATCAGTTGACGAAGGACCTCCGCTGGGTCCTGTGACTGCTGTGCTTCGGCTTTGTTCTGCGAAACAGGCGTATCTGTTGAGTCAAGGGTCTTGTTGGTAAGGGTTGCATTCTTTGAGGCGGCCTCTTGCAAACATGTGGGCTTATCATCGTTCTCCGTCTTGCCGGATTTCTGAACAGAAGATTTGAGAATCGAAATAAATCCTTTATCCGGGGCGCCCGAAGACATAGCTGTGGACTGGCTTTCCGGTACCTGTGATGCAGGTATTACACCTGGAATCATGTAGACCTCCTTTGGGTTATGGAGGGATAAGAGCAATAGTTGTGCCATGAAGAAACTCAGAAGTCAGATACCCTCTATTTGAGGTATTTGTTAATGAGGCTCCATGGACTAGAGTCCGTGGCTTCTAGGGAGAATCGCTCCATCCATAAGAACGGACTATGCTACTGACGCCCATTCATCCCCAGGCTTAGAAGCCACTGGTATTCGGGCCGTCTTTAATAAACTGCATAAGTCGCTGGAGGGAACAGGGAATTATTTTCCTGTGATGGGAAGTATTTTCCTAAAGGACTATTTGGCTTTGAGGAGGGCCTTTTTTGAAAGGACAGCCGCCCTGGCCGGTTCAATCTGAGCAAGAACTTTACCCGCAGACTTTGCCTTGAGGGAGGTTAGGATCTGGACTGCCGTGTCGTCATCGAGCTTTTCGATTGTTTTCGCAGCTTCTTCGGGCGGCATGGCCTCAAACATTTTTACTACTTTCGTGATCTGCTCATGCTTCTTACCTTCAAGTCCCTTGCGCATCTCTTCATATTCCTGCTTCAATTTTTTAAGTTGATCGATTTGAGCTTGCAGGTCGGCCTTGAGTATCTTGAGTCTCTCCTCTTCTATTGAGGAAGCGGTAGGTGTGCCTTTCAGTTCCTGTTTCTTTTCCTGGGCAGATGTGGAGAGAACCGGGGAAAAGGAAAGCGAAAGTATGAGAATGGCAACAGACGCTCTCAATATAAACCTGCTGTTGACTTTATTGGCCATAGTGCTTTTTGTACCTCATGACAGCATGTTCATCCATCCCTTTCTGCTCCTTTTTTGTCAGTTCATGTCTTTCGGCTTCTTTATGTCTTTCATCGACTGTTTCATAGGTTTTACGATCCTTGGCGGCCTCAGCGAGGATGTTCATTGCCTCATCGAGTCTCTTTTCGCTCGCAACAATAGTCTCTTTCTGACGCTGGAGAAGACCAAATAAGTGCTCCATATGCTCGTTCATCTTCTTTATCTCGTCGATAGTAACTGCATCCTTTTCAGGATACTGCATTTTTTTGCGAAGGATGCTGAAATTCTCCTCAAGTCCGGCAAGACGTTTTTCCTCTATATCGAGGTCTTTCTTCGCCCATGCAACCAGGTTCTTAGCCTCATCCTCTTCCCACCGTTTCAGCGAAAGCAGGTTTTCAAGCGGGGTCTTCATGAGGCCTCCTTGAAGATATCACGCAGTTGCTTCATCGCTTCGTCGAAGGTCACTTTCTCGGAGACATCTTGCTTCAGAAAGGGCCGTATTTTCCCCATCATCCGGATGGCGAAATCGAGCTTCGGATTTGTCCCTTCCTTGTAGGCTCCTATGGTAATGACATCTTCGTAGCGCTTATACGTAGCCATGACATCGAGCACCTTTTCGACATTGAGCTTTTGTTCATCATCAACAATATCTTTCATCAGCCTGCTTATGCTCTGAAGCACGTCAATCGCCGGGTAATGATTGTGGTTGGCCATCTCACGTGAAAGGATAATGTGCCCGTCAAGGATGGCCCTGGCCGCATCGGCGATGGGATCGTTCATATCGTCGCTTTCAACGAGGACCGTAAAGAGTCCGGTGATCGTCCCTTGACCATCACTATTTCCGGCCCGCTCAAGAAGCTTTGGCAGCAAATTGAATGCCGAAGGAGGATACCCCTTGGTGGTCGGCGGCTCCCCTGCGGCCAGGCCGATCTCTCTCTGCGCCATGGCAAATCTAGTGAGCGAGTCCATCATAAAAAGGACATCTTTGCCAAGGGACCTGAAATATTCCGCCACAGCGATCGCGAGAAAAGCACCCCTGAGCCTTACAAGCGGGGAAGTATCGGATGTCGCTACGACAAGGACTGACCGTTTGAGACCTTCCTCGCCGAGGTCTTTTTCGAGAAACTCCCTGACCTCCCTGCCGCGTTCGCCGATTAGTGCGATAACATTGACATCCGCTTCAGTATTTCGCGCCATCATACCAAGTAAAACACTCTTACCCACCCCGCTACCGGCCATGATCCCTATCCTTTGGCCCTTCCCACAAGTAAGCAGCGAGTTGATTGCCCTGATTCCGAGGTCGAGTGGCGTTAAAATACGCCTTCTCGAAAGGGGATTGATCGGCTCCTGGTAAATAGGATATAGCTGACCGTTTATATGTCCCTTGCCGTCCATCGGGTTGCCGAGGCCATCGAGGACCCTGCCAAGAAGTTCTTCGCCAACCCTCACATACCTTTGTCTTCCCTTGGCAATTATACGAGACCCGGGACCTATACCACGCATTTCCTGAAGCGGCATAAGGAGAATCCGGTCTTCTCTGAATCCGATAACTTCCGCTTCTACAAATGAATCCTTCAACAAGTCACTCGGCTGAATAAAGCAGACATCACCGATATTGGCCCTCGGTCCGAGGCCTTCGATTACAAGTCCAACGCCCTTGTCGACCCGGCCGTAGACCTTTATCGGGTCTGTTTCCTTAACTAAATCCTTGCATTTAGCTATCAAGTGCTGTGGTGATTGCATTGCGCATTTCCCTCATCTGCTCTTCGATCCTAGCATCCACTTCCCCCGAAGGCGTCTCGATGGAGCACCCTCCCGGAGAAACTGATGTTGAAGGCTCAACGGTGACGTCCCTGAGTCTCGTCTCTTCCCTGAGCATCTCCATATTCGAAATCATGGTGTCGTAATCGGCGGGATTTACCCTGATAATCATCTTTTCCTCCCTGCCCAGTCTGTGTATTGCTTCGCGCACGACAGAGACGATAATCTCACGGTCTTGCTCAATTTTCCTGTGGATGATCTTTCTTGCAATATCGAGAGACAGATCTACGATCTCCGGGAGAAGTTCCTCGATCTTTCGTTCCTTTACACCTTGAAGCTCCCTGATCACGGATTCGAGTCTTCCGAGCCTCTCGCGGACCTCTTTCTGCCCTTCTTTAATCCCGCGCGCGAGGCCTTCTGCATAGCCTTTTTCAAAACCCGAGGACTCGGATTTTCTGAGTTCGTCTTTGCGCTTTTCTTCGACTCCCATATCTGATTCTGAAAAAGATTTATCGAATCGGGCAGGAATATAACGACGGATATTTTCGCTATTCTTTTGATCAGCCGATGAGTTCTTCGCCACCCTTTCCTCCTATTACGAGCTTTCCTTCCTCTTCGAGTCTTCGGGCCACCCTTACGATATTCATCTGGGCTTTTTCGACATCCGACACCTTTACTGCGCCCTTGGCCTCAATCTCTTCCTTGAGTATCTGCACTGCCCTCTGGGACATATTCTTGAAGATTTTTGCCTTTAGTTCGTCGGCAGCCATCTTCAAGGCCAGGGAAAGATCGTCGGTTGTGATCTCCTTGAGCACCATCTGGATGCCCTTGTCCTCGATCATAATGAGGTCATCAAAGGTGAACATCAGCTTTCTTATTTCATCAGCTAGTATCTGGTCTTTCTCTTCGATATTCTTCAGGATCAAATCTTCCGAGGCCCTGTCCATCTGGTTCAGTATCTCGGAAACGGTTCTGATGCCGCCGATCTTCTTGCCCCTCGTATAACTCTGGAGCTGCGATTGGAGAACATCCTCGAGGTCATTGAGGATTGTTGGGGATATCTGGTCAAGGCTCGCTATCCTCAGCGAGACGTCGATTTTAAGGTTTTCGGGGAGCTTACCCATTACCTCCGCTGCCTGAGTCGGTTCTAGATGGGCAAGAATGATGGCGATCGTCTGCGGATGTTCCCGCGAGAGCATATTGGCAATGGCGCCCGTATCAAGCCACCTAAGCACATCAAAGGCGCTTGCACCGCTTTCGATCTTATCTATAAGTTTTTTCGCCGACTCTTGGCCAAAGGCCTTGACGAGCACATCCTTGATATACTCTTCATCGACCCCGCGCATCACGCTGCCCGTTTTTTCGCAGAAGTCCTTCAGGACCACATCAGCAAGTTCGGGCGGGATTTTGACCTTAGCCATCATAGGAATAACACGCGCCAGGTCAAGCGGATCAAGGTGCTTGAATATTTGAGTTGCTGCCTCCTCGCCGATGAGCGACAGAAAAGCGGCGGCTTTTTCAACCCCTGAAAGCTTTCTCATGCGTCTATTCCTGCAGCCATTCCTTGACGACGTTGGCAGCTTGTTTCGGGTTGCCCGTAACTATGCCAAGAGCCCTATCCTTTGATGCTTCTTCAGGTGTCACCGGCCCCGGCATCGACATCGGACCGACTCCCAGCGCTCCAGGCATACCCTGCCTCGGTAAACCTTCCTGCATTCTGTAAGTCATAGGGGCACTAAGGGTCTTCAGTAAAGGCTTGATGACAAAAACAACGAGTAACATAACGACTACAAACATAGCAATATACTTCACATACGGGAGAGCGAATCTCAGGTAGTCTGTTTTCTCGGCGCCTGCTTCCTCAAATGCGGCGGTCTCGAAAGGCACATTCTCGACGATCACCTGATCCCCCCGGCTCTTGTCAAAACCGATGGCGGCCTTCACGATATCGTCGTACTTCTTCATCTCCTGCTCGTTCCTGGCGACAAAAGTGCCTTTTTGCGTACCCTGACCCTTTTGGTAGGTTCCGTCAACGAGCACGGCAACCGAAACACTCTTGACAACTCCGCGAGGTTCAACTATCTTGCTTACCACTCGACTGACTTCATAATTAATGCTTTCGGTCTGTTTCTGTGACGCCGAAGGAGTAGCGGTAGAGGATGCCGGTTGCTGCCCCGGTTGGTTTGATGCAACGCCCGGGATGCCGCCCTGAGCAGAACCAACGTTCTTTTCCTGGCTTCTGGTTTCGCTCTTTACTGCAGTGGTATCGGGATCGAACTTCTCTTCAGTGCGCTCGACCTTAGAGAAGTCAAGCTTTGTCGAAACCCTGACGATCGCCTTTCCCTTTCCGATAATGCCTTCGAGCATGCTCTGGAGTTTTGATTCATAATCGTGGTCAACACTCTTCTGGTATTCCAGCTGTTTCGCATCGGCGACCATATCGCTGCCGTCAGAAGGTTTCGAAAGAAGATTGCCCATATTGTCGATCACGGTGACGTTCTGGGGAGGAAGTCCTTCCACACTGCTTGCAACAAGATGGACGATACCGCCAATCTGGCCCTGGTTGAGCGCCCTGCCTGCCTTGAGCTTAAGGACCACCGAAGCGGTAGGCTTTTCTTCCTTGTCAGAAAAGATGGATCTTTCGGGAATTGCTATATGGACCCGTGCCTGGTCAACCTCAGAGAGCTGCCGGACGGTACGAGCAAGTTCTCCCTGGAGTGCCCTTACATAATTGAGCCTCTGGACGAATTCGGTGACGCCGAACTGATTTTTATCGAAAATCTCAAAACCAATACCCCCTCCCTGGGGTATGCCCTGTGACGCAAGTTCGAGTCTGAGTTCATAGACTTTTTCGGAGGGAACGGAGATCGCGTTACCTTCAACCTGGTACGGGACTTTCATCTCCTTTAGCTTAGCTATTACCTGCCCTGCATCTTCTTGTGTGATGTTGCTGAAAAGGACCTGATAGTCGATTTTCTGGCTCCACATCACCGTTCCCGAGATGATCGCAACGCAGAGGGCTATGACCGAAAAAAGGGCTAACTTGTTCTTTAACGGCCATGCTATAAATTGATCGACAATATCTTTAAGTGCCATTCTCTCCCCTTCAGCTCAGATTTTGCATTACACCTGCATGCTCGAAATCTGTTGATAGGCGCTTATGAGCCTGTTCCTCACCGACAGGAGCGTCTGGAGCGACAGGTCCGCCTTTTCCATAGCAACTACAACGGTCTGTATATCCTTGACCTCTCCATTCGCAAAACCCGCGATGGCCTGCTCAGCATCATTCTGGATCTGTGAAACATCCTTGAGTGCTTCCTTGATCGCATCCTCGAAGGAAACTCCCGGCTTTTTCCCCGTCGGTTTTACGTCGGCTATACTTTGGCTGACATCTCCTATGATTTTTATTTCATCCATCGCTTCCTCCTGCGCCTCTCCACGATTTGCTCTATTTCTTTACTAACGGACACGGCAAGCCGCGCCCCTTCTTATACTTTCAGGATATCGAGTGTCCTCATATACATGTCTTTATAAGAGGCTATCATGGTCAGATTGGCCTCATACGACCTCTGCGCCGTCATTAAATTGACCATTTCCGTCAGGACATTGATATTCGGGTAAGAGACATTACCGTTTTTATCCGCATCGGGATGGGACGGATCGAATACCGTTCTAAATGGGCTCTCGTCCTCGACAATCCGGGGAACTTCTACCCCGGCTGAGTTTTGATCATACATATACGTCTTGAAGAACACATCCTTTCGCCGGTATGGGCCGCCTTGAGGTGTCTGCGTCGAAGAGGCGTTAGCAATGTTAGACGCGATAACATTCAGCCTGACTTTCTGCGCCTCTAGGGCCGTAGCGCTCACTTTGAGGGGGAGAAACATTTCATCCATTATTGGCCTCCTGCTTTCGCAACGTCTTTCATCATCCTGAATTTCATAGTTAAAATTTGTGCGGCACTATTATAAAGAAGCTGGTTTTCAGCCACCTTCGTCATCTCCAAATCAGCACTGACCGTGTTGCCATCCCTGCTGACCATCGTGGGTACTGTCTCATAAACGTCGTAGCTCCCTATCGACCCGCTTAGGGCTTTGTTGAGCTCGGTTTGAAAAGAAACGTCCCTGGCCTTGTACCCAGGAGTATCGGCGTTGGCAATGTTGGAAGACAGTATCTTCTGCCTGAAAGAGGCAACGTCCATAATATTTTCAAGCATTTTAAATGTAGTGTCCGGCATTGTGCTCCTCCGCAATTTAAAAGGGTCGGAAAAGATTCCTTCTCCACCATTATTCATGCAAGTTGTATACCTAAGTCTACAACTATGTCCCTTTTATTTCATCTTCCGCTATTTTGTAGTCTTTAAGCTTGTTTCTGATTGTCCTGACGCTTACCCCCAGCACCTCAGCGGCCTTTGTCCTATTATTGCCAGTCTCCTTGAGGGTCTTTATGATCAGGTCTCTTTCGACGTCCTTAATCCTACCGCCCTTCGCCGCATGAGCCGGCAGGGCCTGTCCGCCCACTGACATGCCGCTTTCGTCAGGTCGCATGAGCGTATCAGAAGCCGATATTACCGCAGTCCTATACATAAAATTTTCGAGCTCCCGCACATTTCCTGCCCATTCCCTCCCGAGAAGATATTGCCTGAAATCGTCCGACAGGATGAAAACTTTTCCCATCTTCTGCGATAGCCTCTGAAGAAAGAACTCAGCCATAGGGATGATATCATCAGGCCTCTCTCTTAACGTAGGGATTCTCACCGGAAAGACATTCAGGCGGTAATAGAGGTCTTCCCTGAAACTGCCCTTCTTCACCTCACCCATTAGGTCCTTGTTCGTTGTGGCGATGATCCTGACATCAAGCTTGACTGGGGTCTTGCCCCCGATCCGGTCAATCTCGCGCTCCTGGATGGCCCTCAGGAGCTTCGCTTGAAGCGGGTACGCCATCTCGCTGACTTCGTCGAGAAGTAAGGTCCCGCCGTTGGCAAGCTCAAACTTCCCGAGTCTCCTCTCGATGGCGCCGGTGAATGATCCTTTTTCGTGGCCAAACAACTCAGATTCGAGGAGACTCTCCGATATGGCGGCGCAGTTGACCGCTACAAAAGACTTTAGGTTCCTACTGCTATATTTATGCAACGTTCTCGCGATAATTTCCTTACCCGTGCCGCTCTCGCCGGTGAGGAGCACCGTGATGTCGCTCTTCGCTACCTCTCTTATAATCGACATGAGGTTTTTCATAACCGGAGACTCGGCGACAAGATCGCTGTCATCGAGGGGAAGTATCCTGTCGATAATCCTTTTCAGCGAGTCGAGAGAAACCGGCTTCATAATGTAATCGGTCGCACCAAGCTTCATCGCATCAACCGCGCTTTCGACCGTTCCGTATCCTGTAATGACAATGACAGGCACGAAGAGTCCCTTCTTGCGTATCTCCTGCAGAAACTCGATACCATTCATCTTCGGCATCTTCATGTCGGTAATGACTAGAGCATAGTCGGCAATATTTTCTTTAGCAAGGACTTCAACGGGATTATGATAGACCGTCGGATTGAAGCCGAAACGCTTCATTGCCTCCTTCAAGGCCGTTGCCATGTCGATCTCGTCATCAACAATCAAAACCGATTTCATATTATCCTTTTTATCATGTTCTTTTTTCGACTCGTTTTTCGAGTGGAAGCAAAATAATGAATTCAGTCCCCTTTCCAGGGAAACTGTCCACGTTTATACGTCCTTTGTGCGCAGTGATAATGCCAAGGGTTATGGACATGCCAAGGCCGGTTCCTCTATCCTTTGTGGAAAAAAAGGGTTCAAACAGCCTAACCCGCGTCTCTTCATCCATACCGGAGCCGCAGTCCCTGATGCTTATCTGGACATCGTCTGAACCTTTTTCTTGCACAATACTTACCCGCATAGTACCACCTTCTGGCATGGAATGGACAGAATTCAAAAGAATATTTATCAAGGCCTGACGAATAAGTCCTTTGTCAAGATACAGTGAATATTTGACATCATCGATAAGATCGAGCTCAATCCCCCCACTTGCAAGAACCTCTCTAAATTCGTCGCAGGTGTCCCTGACGATCTCGTTAACGCAACTGAATTCCATCTTAGGCCTGATCTCCCCTGAAAATCTGAGCATGTTGTCCAAGGTGTTGACCAGAGAGCGCACGGAATTCGATATGCGCCGGGCATAATCGACCTGGTCGGTCCCTTTAAGATCGGTCGCAAGGAGATCCGCAAAGAGTTCGATGCTCCCCAGTGGGTTGCGTATTTCGTGGGCTATTTTCATGACGAGCTCACCCATCGCAGAGAGCCTGCGATTTCTCTCATTTTCAGCCTCGAGACGCTTCAGCCTCGTGATGTCCTTGAAGATCAATACTTTGCCAATCGTGTTACCGTCGCTCCCGCCCTTGACCTCGGAACTCGAAACAAGGGCATGAAAAGGATTTCCTTTTTCAGGAATTACCATCTCGTCGTTAATCTCGGCATGAAGGGAAGTCCCTCCTACTATTGTACCAGAACCAGTCCCGAGAAGGCCTTCTGCAGCGTTATTCATAAGCCTGATGACGCCATCTTTGTCGAAAAAAATAACCCCCACATCGATGCTGTCCAGAATACTGTCGAGGAGCTGCTTTTTCTGCTCTACCTCTTCGGTCAGCACCTTGACCTTATCTTCGAGGGTTTGGTAATACTGCATGAGTGTTGAGGAGACCGAATTGATGCTTTCGATCGCCTTCGTTAAAAGTCCTATGTCCTGATCGTTCTTTTCCATAACCGGTCTTTGTCCCTGACCTTTAATTTCCGGTGCTCATCAGGTCGGCAGCTTCAGCTACCGTCCCGCCCCCTTCCTTCGCCTTTTTCATATACTCGTTATCCTTCGCTAGCTTGCCATACTGGTAATCAGCCCATTGGCGGCTCCCGGGGTCTTTTATACCGCTATCAAGCGCCTTTTTGTAATATGCCTTTGCCTTCTCGTGTTTACCTGAAAGATAATATATATCGGCCGCCTTGACCATCGAAACTGTATCACTCTTATCAGCAGCCCGAAGATAATTCTTGAGTGCCTCCGCATTTTTGCCAGATCGAAGATAAAGATCTCCCACCCGGGAATAATCCTTCTGTGATTCCAGAGCTTTAATTGCCCTCGCTCGATATTCCGCCGCCTCTTTGAGGTTCCCCTCTCTTTCGAGCAATTGAGCCAGGAGGAAAGAGGCCTGCCCGGAATATTTAGTATCGGTCGTTATGGGAGTAACCACTTTTTTGGCTTCTGAAAATTTCTTATCAACTATGAGCATCTCAGTCAGGGCAACCGAAGCCTCGGCGCCATTTTTCCCTCGTGTAGCTTTTTGGAGAAGTCGTTTCGCTTGTTCCTGGCTGCCCTTCTCCTGCAGATATCGTGCGAGTTCTATGGTGTAGGGGCTGTCTGGACCGAGATAAATAAAATAGTTCAGCACATACTCGTTGGCCTTAGGATTTTTTTCTTCGATGAGTTTCTTAAACCTTTTTTCGATCTCTTCTGAGAGCGTCTTTTTGTCCCTGAGATAAGTGAGATAGCGAAAAGAGCTGTCGAGGTCTCCCTTCTTCTCGTAGATCGACACTATCTTCATTTTCAGCTCGTCGGTTGATTCATAATTCATGAGATCGATTGCCAACTTGAGAGCCTCGTCCTGATTATTTTCGACATCATAAATCTGAAAAAGGGTTCTTTTGGCCTGTATCGCCTCTATTCGTGATGAAGGTGCTTTCACGATGGCACTAAGCATGTCTTTGGCATCAATGTACCTTCGAGCGTTGTAATAAATAATCGCCTTGCTTACTGCGATGTTCTCTTCTTTTAAGGCCTGATCGGATATTCTGTTTATTGTCTGTATGGCCGTCTCATGCTTTCCCTGCCTGCTGAGGACCATGGCCCTCAGATACAGCACCCTGTTATTTTCTTCATACGTTTTCCGATCGATTTTAGAAAGAAGCTGTTCCGCCTTCTCGGTTTCTCCACGGATAAGCGCCAACTCTGACTTTGCAATATCAGCCTTCTCCAGCAAAGCACCTTTCACCCCGTCGAGTTGTTCTTCGGCCTCCTTGTATTTCTGAATATTCAGTAGGTCCAATCCCCAGATCAGATGGGCTTCATCGGCCAATGGAGACGTTGGATATAATTTAAAAAAGCGTTTCAGGTTGATACCCGACTCGTAATAATTTTTCAGTTGATAGTCGGCCTTTGCAATACCAAGCAGCGCGCGGGCTGCTTCAGGCCCTTCCTTGTAATTCAGGAAGACCCCGCGATAGAGTTCCTTAGCCTGCTGATATTGTTTCGCAGTCAATGTTGCGTCGGCGGTAAATAATGCATCACCTGGAGCCGACAAGACTCTACCGGCAAATGAAAATAAAATCGATAAAAAAAGAACGACAGAGAGCCCCTTTTTCACACAGGTCCTCCACAACGCACTACCGTTTTTAATATGTATTGAAAAAAATATGCCACTATCTATAACTCACTGATATTATGGGTTTTTCCATAATAGAGCGTTCGAGGGCAAGAACGGAAAGGGTGTTTTAGTCAATTTCATGACTGGAGTGATGGGACATCGTGCGCATGATCTCAAACTACAGGCCAAGCCTCTTCATCTTCTCGATGAGCGTAGTACGGTTGATATTGAGATATTTTGCAGCCTGGCTTTTTACGCTCCCATGAAGCTGCAGGGCATGCAGCAGAAGCCTTTTTTCGTATTCGATCAACGCCGCATTGAGGTCGATACCCTGGACAAAAGGATTAGCGTCAGGATCATCTTCAATACCATCGATTGCAGGAAGATCGGGAAGCCTTTTGCCCGTCATCTTTTCAGCAAGGTCATAAGGGGTGACTACGTCGTCATCCTTGAGCACAAGCAGTCTTTCGAGAGTATTTTCGAGTTCCCTCACATTGCCTGGCCAGTCATAGCTCATGAACGTCTTCAGTGCTTCATCCGAAATCCTGAGTGGCTTCCTCTGGAAACGGTTCGCATGCTTTTCCATGAAAAAATCGCAAAGCAGCGGCAGATCTTCTGTCCTGTCGCGCAGGGGCGGGATTTCGATGGGTATGACATTGATCCGGTAATAAAGGTCTTCCCTGAATCTGCCCGTCTTCACTGCTTCTTCGAGATTCTGGTTCGTCGCCGAAATCACCCTCACATCGACATTGACTGTCTTACTTCCACCGATCCTCTCAAAGGACCTCTCCTGAAGCACTCTGAGGAGTTTCACTTGGAGCATAGATGACATCTCGCCTATCTCATCAAGGAAAACCGTACCGCCGTCTGCAAGCTCGAATCTGCCGACCCTTGATGCTATGGCGCCCGTGAAGGCGCCCTTTTCGTGACCGAAGAGTTCCGATTCAAGCAACTCAGCAGGGATAGCACCGCAATTGACGGGTACAAAAGGTTTCTCCGCCCGATTGCTGTAGTAGTGGATTGTTTTAGCAACCAACTCTTTGCCGGTGCCGCTTTCCCCAAGCACAAGAACGGTACTGTTCGATTGGGAAACTTTTGAAATTAAATTATAAATACGTTTAATGATAGACGAAGCACCGATTATTGGTGGGACTTTAGGGTGACATGGAGGTTGGTCGTTGCCCATGTCATAATTCTGACATAGAAAGAAAAAAAGGTCAACAGAAATTTATATTTTTCTTAATCGTAGTTTTATGTCCACCCTTCGTTTCGTGACAACATTATAATTAAAGATCTTGGATATGGAGAAATTATCGACCCTCTTATAGTTATGGCTCACTTGACGCCCTGTATTGCATGATATGTTTGTTTTATCAAACTATGAAATAGCGGAGCACTGTTATATACTATGTACAACAAAAAGATGATCGTGCAGTTATGACAAGGTTGCGTTGTTGCGTTAGAATGGCTCTTCTATTATAATTTGATGAAATGTAATGCAGCAAAAGTTTTTTATATAATTCTAAAGGGGTGATACTATGGGATTCTTGTTTGAGGTGAAAGAAGTTCTCGATTTTGCTGTGTATATTGAGCAGAACGGGTTTGAGTTTTATACCGAGGCATCAAAAAAATTCGGTGATCCGAAAATCGTCGACCTTTTCAAATACCTAGCACAGGAAGAGGCTAAACATGAGAAGCTCTTCATAGATATGGCGAAGTCAGCTGACACCTTTGAGGCTGAGGAAAGCTATGCAGGTGAATTTAGTGCCTATATGAAGGATTTCTGCGCTTCCCATTCACTGGCTAACCGGAATACGATCAGAAGCCGTCTGGAGACACTGAAGTCCTTTGAAGACGTCCTTGATATGGCCCTTGCTTTTGAGAAAGATTCGGTAGTGTTTTTTTCGGAGCTGAAGGATATGACATCTTTTGACCGCGAAAAAGCAATCGAGAAGGTCATTAAAGAAGAGTTGGCCCATATGCGAAAGCTCCTAAAGTTCAGGATAAAACACTAGAGCTCCCGGATCAAAGGCATTCCATGCCCTGAAACGACTGGTGCGATCTTTACGATGGCACGAGCAATGGCAAAGGAAAGATCAAATCAAAAGGAAAATTGAAGAATGAAGATTGATAATATCAGCATTATCAAACGCAACAAGCTACTTTCTCCTCTTTGCTATTTCAGTTTCTGGACCTCCATCACGTACCGGCCAACCGATGCGGATGGATCAGCCTCGATAGTGATAGTGATGCCGTAATCCTGCTCCAAAGCCACGAGTTCCCGCTTTCTGGTGTTAATGAGGATGTTCATACTCTCGACGGGAAGGCGGCAGGTAATTGCCTTGGCATCACCTGCTGCCGCAAGGGCATGCAGTTCGCGCACAGCCGAAAGTGCAACAAATTCGTCAGAATTCACTGACCCTATCCCGTCGCAGACCGGGCACTCTCGTGAGATGGCTTCCGCATATGCAAGCCGGAAGCGTTCCCGGGTCATCTCCAGGATGCAGAACTTCGACAGGCCGGCAATCTCGGTACTAGCCTTATCCGTGCTCATGGCTTCCCTCATCCGCGTTTCCACGAGTCTTCGGTTCTTGCTGGATTCCATGTCGATAAAGTCAATAACAACGAGACCGCCGATGTCGCGGAGTCTGAGCTGCCGTGCTACCTCTTCAACTGCTTCAAGATTAGTCATCAGGGCCGTCGACTCAACGTTGTCTTCCTTGCGACTCCTGCCGGAATTAACGTCTATGGCGGTAAGTGCTTCTGCTTTGTCGAAGACAAGGTATCCCTTGGACGGCAGGCCCACCGTGCGATGAGAGAGACCGGCAATTTGCGCCTCGGTGTTGTACAATGCAAAGAGAGGCGTCTTGTCCTTGTATTGTGTTATATTGACCTTGCGCCACGGCATAATCTTCCGCAGAAAAGCCTTTGTGGTGTTGAAGGTTGGCTGGTCGTCGATAAGGATTTCGACCACGTCCGTGGTCAAATAATCACGCACAGTCCTCATAGCAATATCCTGCTCTTTGTATATGAGCGCTGGCGCTGTTGCTTTCCCGGCATCGGTCTTGATCCGATCCCAGAGCTTAGTTAGATATTTCAGGTCCTCGTTAAGTTCTTTTTCAAGGGAGTCGCTGCATGCTGTCCTTAGGATAAACCCCATATCTTTTGGGAGCTTGAGTGAGTTGAAGGTTTCTTTGAGACGATCCCGATCTTCGCGGTTCTCTATCTTGCGGGATATTCCCACCCTCTTCTGCCCAGGCATCATGACAATATAACGTCCGGGGATGGAAATATAACTCGTAAGGCTCGCCCCCTTGGTACCATGTTCGTCCTTTTCTACCTGGACGAGTATTTCCTGCCCTTTGACGAGGGCACCCTCTACCCGTCGCTTACCCTCCTGATTATCTTCTTTTTTAGTCTGAACGAGCTCGGGCATAACCTCTCGAAATTGCAGAAAACCGTGCTTCTTCTGACCAAAGTCGATGAAAGCTGCCTGCAGCCCAGGCATCACTGAGGAGACCACCCCTTTGTAGATATTACCCTTTAGATGTTCGCGAGCGGCGACTTCAACGTAAAAGTCCGCAAGGGTATGGCCTTCCACTATAGCCACACGTTTTTCCTCAGCGTAGCGCGCATTAATGAGGATGCGTCTGGTCCGATCCTTTGGCGGCTTTTCAGTCGTTGCTTCCTGTTCACCAAGAGCTTCGGTTGTCTCGGGTCTCTTACCTTTCCGGGGCCTCCGGCGCCGACGACGCGACTTACTCCGGACTTCCGCTGATGGGTCCCCCTGCTCTCCCGCAACAACTGTTTCAGCGGAGCCCTTCTCGCTACTCTCTGATATCTCGCCATGCACGGTGGGTACAGGCACTTCCGGTTGTACAGTAACCGCAGCAGTATCACCAGATTCAAGAGGCGCTTGTTCGGATTGTTTCCGTTTTCCTCTCCAGGCCCTTGGTCTCCGCCGATGTGATTTGGCACGTGGCGCCGGTGCGCCCTCCATTGACTCTTCCCTAACCTGATTAGGTTCTTTTTCCGTATGCTCGGGCGTTTCGGTATTTTCCATCATATGCGGATATAGTCTGCCTTTCTTTTCATGTATGTTCAACTCCTGTCGACGATCAATTATTAATAGACAGTTTACATTTTACACTACATCCCTGCAAAATCTCTTTAATTCATCATCTTTAATCCCCTTCTTTCAGATCGGTCTATCGTCTGAGACTCTGTCATTTATTCGCTCGGCAGCAGGCAACTCAGGCTCATCACAAGATTCTTGAATAGAACTTTCACCTAATAGATTGTTCTGCTGTCTCAATTTTGGCACGCCGGGTTATCTGACTCTGGATTGAAACAAACCTGTAGATTCAAATAATGACCCTATCTCCTCTTACCAGTATAATATCCATATCAATGATATCACGCGGCAGACTGGATGGACGATATAATTGAATCATCAGGTTCTAAAAGCGGAAATATAAAGCACCTAGCCGGAAGATGAGTCTCAAACCCGAACTCGCAAATGCTGACAGGTGCTCGGCATCTTCACCCTTATTTTATACAGCGGATCATGGCCCCAACAGATTGCTAATGTCGCATTTCTTGATCGCGAGGATGACCGCATCACCTTCACCCCTTATACCCCGGGGTTTAATTTTAAAATTTTGAAAGGGATTCCCGCAACGGAAGCGATTGCCCGTGCTGAGGCGTTTGTGAGTACTCACAGTTCGTTCCATCGCAGTCTGCTCGCCTGCATTCGGGACGAATATGATAGGGTTGTCGGCTTTGAAATGAGGGCGCTGCATTATCCAACAACGTATGGCACTTCCGACGTGCTTTATATCGATTACAGTCTCAGTGACAATAAAATCATTATTCATATTCGGATCAATCCTGAGGTTAAACGGATGCTCTAGAAGTTCAGGTCCCTTTCACTCAGCCATCTGCAGCATACGGCCTGTTAACAGAACTACACGTACTGTAGGAGTAGCATCACATTAAAAAAGATTACGACTGCTCCGGTGGCCCAGAGAAGGATGTTGTCCCTCAGCGAATTGGCGAACTTACCCATCACCTTTCGGGAAGACGTCAAAAACAGCAGCGAAAAGATGGTGAGCGGGAGCTGGATACTGAGGATAATCTGGCTCCAGATGATGCCCTTGAAGGGATCGCCGATAAAGAAAACAATGACAAGAGCGCCGATTAAGGTCACGAGAACTCCTACACGCGAGTGATTATCAGCGGGATCATAGGGCTCCATGAAAATGCCGGCATATATGCTCCCACCTGCCATAGCTGCGGTAACTGATGATGAAAGACCGGCAAATATCAGGGCTAAGGCAAAGACCGTTGCTGCTGCATTTCCGAGCAATGGTTTGAGGATAGCCTGGGCCTGTGGAAGCTCTTCAACAGTAACCCCGTTGGCATAAAAGACCGATGCGGCAACGAGGACCATTGCGCTGTTGATGGCCCACCCGATCGTCATGGCTGAAAGGGTATCCATGAATTCAAACCTGAGCTGCCTCTTTATTATTGCATCCCCCTGCAGGTTCCACTGCCTGCTCTGGATGATCTCGGAATGCAGAAATATGTTATGAGGCATCACAACTGCGCCGAGTACGCTCATAATAATAGGCAAAGAACCTGCTGGGAATGAAGGAACCACCCAATCCCTGATCGCATCACTCCACACTGTTCTCACCAGACTTAGCTCGAAAAGAAAAGCAATGCCTATGAGGGAGACAAAACCAATTATCAACTTTTCGAGGTTCCGATACCTGTTTGAAAGGAGCATGAAAGCGGCGAAAAGTGCTGAAAATACCGCGCCAACGGATAGAGGAATGCCAAGGAGCATCTGAAGGCCGATTGACGCACCGAGTATCTCGGCAAGAGCAGTAGATACCGCGGCGAAGACTGCACTAAACAGAAATATCCTGCTGCTCCATTTTGACATGAATCGGGTAGAGGCTTCGGACAAACAAAACCCAGTAGCGATTCCAAGATGCGCGGCGTTGTGCTGGAGCAGAATTAGCATCAGAGTGGAAAGTGTAACTATCCATAGGAGACGATATCCATAGAGCGAACCGGCTGCGATGTTCGAAGCCCAGTTACCAGGATCTATAAAACCCACCGTCACAAGAAATCCCGGGCCAATGTACTTGAGTATGTCGAGTGCCCCAAAAACAGGCTTATGTTTGACGGATTGCTTGCCCATACTCCATCGGTTCTGAAACACGATCTCCTATGTTTTGTTATTCAGCGGATAAGGAGGATTCTACTCATCTGTTCCCAGATTGTTATTGCTCTTCTCACAGAATTCCATATTGACTGAAACCATCTGATGTAGCACAGTCCTGCGGTCAATGCCGTACTTTTGCTCAAGCGTAGCAGTGATGTCGGAATATCGGCCGAAGACCTCACCTATGCTTGCAACGCTATATTGGTGTACAAACTTCCCGCATCGTCCATACGCGTCTTCGACGTCAATATACGGGGTTCTGGAAAGGGCTTCAGTGATCTGGGAAGATATTGCATCTTTCAATTCCTGTGTTTCTTCACCGTTTATACGTCTCTGAAAAAGCTCTCCCAGTTGTAACTGTCCGATATCCAGGCATTTCTCAAACTCCCTGCAGTTCATGCAGCAGAATCTGAGCTCATCTCTGAGGGTCGCTACAAGATATGCTTCAAGAATACCTTTGAATACCTGGTCCTCGCCGGGAGTTGCGATATTAAGCATATCGGACACGAAGGCTCCGCCCTCTTCGACCACGGCTTTCGGTGTCTCCTGTACTCTTTTTGACAACTCGGTCCCGACTATGCCTCCTGCAAGAACGACATAATACCTAAGGTCTTCGGGAAACAAAGCAAGCTTTTTCCTGAATTCCTTATCGTTCAACTCACGAAAGATTGCCAGCAGTGAATAAGTACTGTTATCGGTCATCCATAGATCCCTTTTAGTAAGCTCCTATAGAATTAGCCGCTTTTCGACGGACGATTGACCCTGTGGGGAAGATAAGGCAATCTAAATATCAGGCTGTACAAAATAAGCGTCCCTTATCAAATGGAGCGGGCGACGGGATTCGAACCCGCGACTTCCAGCTTGGGAAGCTAGCACTCTACCACTGAGTTACGCCCGCTTTTGAGCAATTATAGTACCACGGAAAAACCTTATTAATCGAGCATTATAGCGCCACTGGCGGCCGAACTGACCAGTTTTGCATATCGGGAAAGATATCCGTGCTTTATCTTCGGCTGGGGCTTTTGCCAGGCCGCAAGCCTGTCTTTTATTTCCTGGTCGGAAATCAGGACTTCAATCTTTCTCTTGGGGATATCAATGCTGATCCTGTCTCCATTCTTCACAACCGCAATCGGTCCGCCTTCCATCGCCTCAGGGGAAACGTGGCCAATGCACGGGCCGCGGGTTCCTCCTGAAAAACGGCCGTCGGTAATCAGCGCAACCGATTCAGAGAGACCCATTCCCGCAATCGCCGAGGTAGGAGAGAGCATCTCCCTCATTCCGGGTCCGCCCTTGGGTCCCTCATACCTGATGATCATGACGTCTCCGGCCTTCATTTCACCGGCCATGATCGCCTGCATTGCGACTTCTTCGGAGTCGAAGACCTTTGCACTGCCTTCAAATTTCATCATGTTCTTACTGACAGCGGTCTGCTTGACTACGGCGCCGTCGGGAGCGAGATTTCCCTTTAGCACGGCTATGCCGCCTTCTTTGTGGAAGGCCTTTGTCACCGGCCTTATAACATCCTCATCGAAGACTTGAGCCTCCCCAGCTATTTGCAGAATCCCTGATCCTGAAACGGTCGGATTGTCATTCATCATCTCGATAAGACTTTTCATGACCGCGGGTATTCCTCCAGCAGCATCCAAGTCCTCCATGTAGTACTGACCGCCGGGAATCATATTGGTGATATGCGGAGTCTTTCTGCTGATCTCGTCAAAGACTTCAAGCGGAAGATTAACTTTTGCGTCATGGGCTATGGCAGGGATGTGCAGCGCGGTATTAGTGGAACCCCCAAGAGCCAGGTCGACTCTGATGGCGTTTTCAAAGGCCCTTTTTGTCATGATTTTCCGCGGCGTGATATTCTTCTTGATGAGATCCACAATCCTCATTCCGCTGTCAAAGGCAATCCTCTTTTTCTGCGCCAGAACTGCCGGCGCAGTGGCACAACCGGGCAAGCTCATTCCGAGGGCCTCAGTCACGCACGCCATCGTGTTGGCAGTATACATGCCCTGGCACGATCCGCCACCTGGACAGGCGCACATCTCCATGCCCTGAAGCTCCTCCTCCTTAATCAAACCCTTTTTGAATTTACCAACTGCCTCAAAGGTATCACTGGTAAGGTTAAGGCGGCGTCCTTTGTAGCGTCCGCCGAGCATTGGCCCGGCTGTTACCACGATGCTCGGGATGTTCAGCCTGGCTGCTGCCATGAGCATTCCAGGAGTAATTTTATCGCAGTTCGTAAGGAGTACGAGTCCGTCAAGCCGGTGCGCCTCGGCCACGGTCTCGACCATGTCAGCGATCAATTCCCTGGAGGCCAGAGAATAGTGCATTCCCTTGTGCCCCATAGCGATACCGTCACAAATCCCGGGGATTCCAAAGAAGAAGGGATAGCCCCCTCCGGTGTGTACCCCCTTTTCGATAAATCTTTCCAGGTCACGCATCCCAATGTGGCCGGGAATTAAATCAGTAAAACTGGTAGCGACCCCGATAAAGGGCTTGCCCATTTCGCTCTTGGGTATGCCGGTGGCATAGAGGAGCGCCCGGTGAGGCATCCGCTCGAGTCCGCATTTGATCGTATCGCTTCTTCTCATAAAGACAATATCCCCTTATAGTTTTGGATCGGCTTAAGCCGCAGAAAAAACTCTCTTATGAAGTCGTCATTCCCGACTTGCTCCGTTTGCAGGAATGACAAATACGCTCTGTTTATGGACAAACACTAATTATTGTGGTTCTTTTTGTAGTCCCGGACGAGTTCGGCAATCCGGTCCTTTCTGGCAAGTTTCTCCTTCTGCATCCTCTTCTTCTCAAATTCTTCCTCGGGGGTGAGATAGTGTTTCTTGTTCAAATCATCCAGCAGTGCGTTTAATTCCCTGTGCTCCTGATAAAGCTTCTTAAAATCTTCGTTGTCCTTCTTCAGCGCTTCTACAATCTCTTCGTCGGTCATTGAAACCTCCCCTCGATGCAGATTGGTTATAATAGTGTAATTTTACAACAAATGTCCTCAAAAAAACACCCTCATCACAGATCATCCAGAAGTTGCCTCAAACGGGCCACATTATCCTTTGTCATTTTCCTGTCCCGGTAAAAGAGGCCCTCGAATTCATCAACAAACTCATGGGCTTTTTCTCTTATTTTGGGATCGTCGACCTTTTTTAAAAACTCATGAAGCCCATCCGATCTTGCCCGATCATAGCCATACTTTCTCATTTTTTTCATAAAGTTATCCATAAGTTGCATCTCCCTCAGCTTCCTTTTCATTCCCACATACAGGGCCGCCCCTGTGGCAATGAGGCTGAGGAAAACAAATAAGGCACCTACGGCATAATTCTTCAACGCAGACAGATCTATCTTCGGCCTTTGAAACACATTCTTGAACGAGATGAGGAGTTTTATCTGCTTGTTCAGATCATAGCCGATAACCATGGCATTCCAGTAATAGTTGAGCGAGTCGAGAAATAATCTGATCCTAAATAAAAAGCCCTCCCGGCCGATACCGCTAAGGGGACCGATGCTGCCGGGCGTCGGGTCCATCCTTAGCCAGCCCTTTCCGTCGAAATAGGCCTCGACCCATACATGGGCATTATTCTGTGTGACAAGGTAATAGCCCCCAAAACCATTATAGTAGCCTCCTCGGTAACCGCCTACCAGACGAGCGGGGACCCCAGCGAGCCTTAGCATTACAGCCATCGAGGAAGCGAAATATTCGCAATTACCGTATTTGTATGCAAAAAGAAAATCCTCCAGTGGCTTATCCGTTATCGGCAAATTTTTGAGTGAGTAGACAAACTGACCTTGTCTCAGATAGTGTAGGATAGCTCGTGCGAGTGTTTCCTTGCTTTTGCCTGGCGCCAATGATTGAACGAGCGTCTCCACCTTACCGAAATCTCTGTTTGGCAACTGAAGATATCTCTTCTTATCTACGTTATCCTGTGCGATAACTTCCGAAAGCAATGAAACGGCGCTATATTTTATCCGCCTCTCGATATTCTTGCGCGCGGCTGTGGTCAGGTCATTTAAGATCGCTGCATCCCTGAAATTAACAAATACAGGCTTATCCAGTGCAAAGAGATACCTATTTTCATAGGGCTCAAGATATACGGTCTGAGTCACCCTCCTGCCTGCGAGGCCGAATCGCCCATCGTGTCTCGGTTCCTGGTTGAGGCTTCTCCACGAAGTACCGTCAAAATAGTCGAGCACAATACCACGCCAATAGAGCGCCGCATCATCAATCTTCTCCATTTCGATCCTCAAAATGACCGTCGCGTTTCCCTGGATGTTGGAGATGTCGCCGAGTTTTACATTATCGGTGAATCCGGCACTTGCACCACCCCTGCTGAGGAAGTTCAAAAGAGGATAACCGGTCCGCGGCAGGATGATGAACATAAGGGCCGTCATGGGTATCGAAACTAGTGGGATGAGGAGGGCCTTCGACACTATCATCGAAAGGTTCTTATGGGTAAGTATCATGCCGTCATCCTGTGAATAAAAGGTCAGGAGCACAACACAGAGTGGCAGCAGGAATGAGAGGATTAGAAGGTTGATCAAAAACTGCAGGTCAAGAGTCAATAGCGCAGATCCCGCAAGCAAAAAAGTAGCGATGGCATAGATCTGCATATAGTCCCTGGTCTTTTTATCTTCGATTAATTTGATGGCAATAAGTATCAGCAACGTTTCCACTACGGGGGTCACAAAATCATCACGGGTAATTCTAAAGGAATTAAGTATAATAAAAACAACAAGCACTGCATTAAGGATACTCCGGGGGACAGCATATCTCTTGCGATAGTCGAAGTAGAAGGCCGAAGCGAAAAGGCCAAGAAAGGCAAGAGAGAAAAAAATCCCGACATACCTGACGACCGACAGGAAACTGATGAGGCCGGCAACGTACGTAAGACCATTCAGAGCGGTCCCTATCCGCACCGCATACCCGCCACTATTGCTTGCCATAATTATCCCTTTCCATAGAGGGCAAGCTCGGTGAGCATGACGATTTTCCCTAATCTCGCCTTGCCGAAATCGGTCGAATCTTCTGCGAAAGGCTTGAAGACCTTTCCGGCGATTTTAATGCCTACCGGTATATTCAAACGGTAACTCCTGACGATCACGTAAGTTATGCATGAAATCCTTTCTTCAAGGTCGCCGATCACAACCTCGTCAAAGTCAATGATAAGAGGACGGTGAGAAAGCGAAGAGAGTTCTTTTGTTTTAAGTTCACCAGTCCGGGCGCTCGCCTTCCAGTGTATGTATTTTTGAGGATCACCATATCGGTAATTCCTAATCGAGAGTATCTCGGCCTCAAAACCGCTCCTGTCAAAGGTCCTGTCTCCCCTCGAGCTCTTTTCCCCGGCAAAGAGACTTTGGAGGGAGCATTTCTTCGGTGCAGGAAAGACGATAACATCTACATCGGTGTCGAGCCGCCTGAAGCGGGTAAAGAAATTGAAGGGAAAGACTGAAGAGATGTAACAATGATCGATTTGATGTCTGCCCCGTTCGGGAAAAGCAATGTGTGCAATCCCAGCAATCCTTGCCGCCTTGTCGATCACTGGGAAAAGCGTTTCCGAATCATCCACCTTCAGCCTGATCAAGAATGATGGCATAAATCGCTTGTCATTGGAGAGTATGACCTTAACCGGCATAACTGTCCCAGCATATATCTCGTCAGGAACTTCGAGCTCTACACGGACCCGCATGATGTTTCTCCTGCCAAAAAAACCGGAAATCCCCATGAAACTGAGGAGGACAGAGACGATGAGATAGATGAGATTATTGCCTGTATTGACCGCCGAGAAGCCGAGGAAAATTGTGCAGACTATATAAATCCAGCCGGCCTTCGTTATCCTTATTACACCGGGACTGGTATGCCGTCGATAATCGATTTTATGATCTCCTTCTTGTCAACATGTTCATATTCTTCCCTGAATATCAGTCTGTGGGGAATGGTGAATTCGGAAAGCTCCTTGATGTCCTCCGGGATCACATAGTCCCTACCGCTGAAATAGGCCTTGGTCTTGGCTGTAGAGTTGATCGCCAACACGCCCCTCGTCGATATTCCAGCGAGAATGTATTTATTGCTTCGCGTCGCCTCGACAATATCGAGGATATATTCGAGGACTCTATCCGACAAATACACCGTTTCCTTGATCTCGTTCTGCAGTTCTATCACCTCTTCAATCGTCATCATCGGCTCGATGGAATAGAGATCCTCGCGCTTGCTGCCACCCCTTAGTATTTCTTTTTCAGATTGCCTCGATGCGTAGCCAATACTGATCTTCATAGTGAAACGGTCGAGCTGTGATTCAGGGAGTGGGAAAGTGCCGAACTGTTCGACCGGGTTCTGGGTTGCAATCACGAAAAACGGTTTCGCAAGCTTGTAGGTCTTGCCTTCGATTGTCGTCTGTTTCTCTCCCATCGCCTCAAGGAGCGCGCTCTGTGTCTTGGGCGTTGCCCTGTTGATCTCATCGACGAGGACAATGTTGTTGAAAACCGGCCCCTGGTGAAATTCGAAGGTTCCGGTGTTTTTATTGTAGATGGAAAGGCCGGTGATATCAGTCGGCAGGAGATCACTCGTACATTGAATCCTGCCGAAGCTCAGGCCAAGGGCCTTTGTGATCGCAATGGCAAGGGTCGTTTTCCCAAGCCCGGGCAAGTCCTCGACGAGCAGATGCCCCCTCGAAAAAAAAGTGATGAGCGCAAACTTAAGTGCTTTTGCCTTTCCGTGAAGGTACTTAGAAAGGAAATTTATGATTTCTTCAATCGTCTCGCTCTTCCGTTCCATTTTCTTATCCTTGCGTCATACTTTTCCCCTTATTCTTATTATATAATGAATGATGGATAAGATACTTCTCAGGCGTACAAGCAGGATCCTCGCAGGACACAATTGGATTTTTTCGAATGAACTCGCCACCAGTCCCAAAAACCATGAACCGGCCTCTCTAGTCGAAGTCTTTGACATGAAAAAAGAGTTTATCGGCATCGGCTATATCAACCCGAATTCACTGATAGCCGTAAGGCTCCTGACACGCAAAAGAGAGGATATCGATGCGAAGTTCTTCAGAAAAAGGATATATGATGCACTTTATTACAGGGAACGTGTCGGGATAAAAAGCGATTCATTCAGGGTGATCTTCAGTGAGGGGGACTTGCTCCCCGGATTGATCGCAGATAAATACGGCGAGTGCCTTGTTCTTCAGTTTTTGACATTGGGAATGGAACAGTTCAGAGATACCATCATTGGACTTTTTGACGATATCCTGGCGCCTTCAGTCATTGTTTTAAGAAATGACAGCCAGAGCAGAGTTCTCGAAGGCCTTCCGCTGTCCACAGAGGTTGTGAAGGGTACTGCTGATGCTTTGCCGATCATTCGTGAAGGCGCGCTTTCCTTTGAGATCGATCCTCTGGCAGGTCAGAAAACCGGTTTCTTTCTCGATCAACGTGAGAACAGGCTGGCATTCAAAGAACTTATTCACCAAGGAAAGGGCCTCGATCTCTTTTGCTATTCGGGTGCGTGGGGATTGCAGCTTGCGGCTAAGGGGCTATCAGTCACCTTTGTCGACGCTTCAGAAATGGCGCTTTCACAAGTCAAATCAAATGCAGCGCGCAATGGACTAGAAAAGGAGTGTAAATATAAAAAGGCCGATGTCTTTACCTTTCTGAAAGAGGAACTCGAAGTCGGAAGCAGTTATGACTTCATCGTACTCGATCCCCCCGCTTTTGTGAAGAGCAGGCTAAAGATTAAAGAGGGGCTAAAAGGCTATCGCGAAATAAATACCCTTGCCATGAATCTCCTTAAAGAAGATGGCATCCTCGCCACTTCCTCTTGTTCTTATCACATAGAAAAAGCAGTCTTTCTCGATATGCTCAGGGATTCGGCTAAAGATGCGAGCAGGCAGTTCAGGCTTATCGGATACCGCTCCCAGGGAAGAGACCATCCCGTCCTTCTCTCTGTACCCGAGACAGAATACCTAAAATGTGCGTTTCTCAGTTTGTATTCTTAGGCCAGCCACACCGATATCTTTGCACGGAACAAATTTCATTTTACCTACTATTTATAAAAGCTGGACGGTTGCTCGTTAAGTGAGTCATTCTCCTTCATCCCATTTCTTCTCAACTAAAGTTGCATTCCTCATCAACTCTGAATTTAACGGTTATTTTGGGAAGCGGCAAAGAATATGCTACGAGCGAGACTCGCCCTGTTAGCCTGTGGAGATGCTGGTCTTCAAGAATGCTCGATGAAGCAGGAACCAAGGTCTCGACTCGCAGCTTGAGTCGGGAATCCTTGGCATTTATACCGGAGAGGATATCATTTACAGTTGGTACACTATTGGTTACACTATTTTTATGACATGGAAGCCGGACGAGGCCGGAGTTCCGCCCATCGTTGCGGCAGTAGCGAATGCGGTCTTTGTCGCGGCTGGAAACGCACCTGAGCCCTGCTAGTCCGCGCCGGAGACCTGAAGAAGTCCTAAGTATGCAAGGAGCGCATTATGAGCGAGAAACAGGACACAAAAGGTTGCAGGGGCAGCGCTAATGAGTGCGGCAAAGGAGTGACCCGGCGGCAATTCCTCGCCTCTCTTGGGATAGGCGCTGTCGCCGTCGCAGCTTCGGGGAATCTAGCAGGGGGAAAAGATGCCTCGGCAGCTGTCATAAAGTCTGGAGAGGCACTCGAGATAAACCTGAAAATCAACAGCCATGAGTATCACCTCCTCATAGAGCCACGGTGGTCTTTGCTCCATGTCCTCCGCGAAGAGCTGGGGTTGACCGGAACCAAGGTTGGCTGCGAACGGGGCGAGTGCGGGGCCTGCACCGTGCTAATCAATAATATACCACGTTATGCCTGTATGACTCTGGCGGTGGAAGCCGAAGGTATGGAAATAACGACCCTCGAGGGTCTCATGCATGGTGAGAAGCTGGGTTCGGTTCAGGAGGCATTTGTCGAACATGATGCATTTCAGTGCGGCTACTGCACACCGGGACAGATAATGGCCGTTGAAGGTCTGCTTCGCAAGACGCCCAATCCTTCCCTCGACGAAATAAGGGATGGAGTGAGCGGAAATCTTTGCCGCTGCGGGGCATACATCAATATATTCAAAGCCGCAAAAAAAGCAGGAGAACTTAAACGCGGAGGTGCATCATGAACGACACCGATCGCGGATTCTATCACCTGAGGGACATTCCTGTTCCCGAAACCCCTTTACCTGATAAAAATCCAAAGCCATGGAAGAAGACCGAAGTCGTCGGTAAGCCCCTCCCCAGGGTGGATGCTTATGAGAGAGTGAGTGGCAACGCCGTTTACCCATCCGATATCGTACTACCCAACATGCTTTACGTGGCTATCCTCCGCAGCCCTTATCCCCATTGTATCATTCAGAGGATAGATACATCAGCCGCCGAAAAAATGCCGGGGGTGAGGGCGATCATCACGGGATCTTCTCCCGAGGCCGATTTGTCGTGGCCCTATGCCCCAGAAGTTAAAACCAAACTATTTGATGACCATTGCAGATTCGAGGGGGAGGAAATAGCCGCAGTCGCCGCCGACACCATTTATCAGGCGCGGGATGCCATCCGTTCACTAAAGGTGACTTACAACATCCTGCCCTTTGTTGCAGACGAGACTAAAGCCCTTGCCGCAGATGCGCCGCTCATTCACACTGACGGAAACAAATTGAAGACCGACACATATTCACGGGGAGATACCGAAAAGGGTTTTGCCGATGCGGATGTGGTCATTGAGGAGAGTTACCGAAGCGAGTCTGAATTGCATACACCGATAGAATTGCACGGCTGCGTGGCACAATGGGATGGGGACCGCCTCAGCATATGGCAATCGACTCAGGGTGTCTATTCCATACAGGCAATGGTCGCTGAAATCATGAGACTACCCCTTTCGAAGGTCCGCGTTATCGGCCATTACATGGGAGGCGGATTCGGCAGTAAATTACGGGCCGACAAATTCACTATTATCGCCGCAGTATTAGCCCGGAAAACCGCACGCCCCGTCAAGCTTTTCATGACCCGCGAGGAGACCTTGCTTGCTGCCGGGAACCGACCCCCTGCTTCAATGCAGCTCAAAGCTGGAGTAAAGCGCGACGGTACTCTCACAGCCCTCAACTACTCAGTCATCGCCACCGGAGGCGCCTATTCCGCCGGAGGCACGAACCTCGTGGACTGGCTGGTGAGAGACCTCTACAGTTGTCCTAACATAAGGACTGAAACGACTGATGTCTACATCAACGCCGGACCCGCGCGCCCTTTCCGCGCCCCTGGCCATCCACAATGTTCATGGGCGCTCGAGCAGATGCTTGATGCGCTAGCGGACAGAATAGGGATAGACCCCGTGGACCTGCGACTGCAGAACATTCCGCTGTTCAGCCAGGCGCGGCCCGGTAATCCACCATATACGACGACCGGATTGCGTCAATGCCTCATCGAAGGAGCGAAGACTTTCGGCTGGTACGAGGCAAGAAAGACGACTGCAGAACAAAAAGCAGATAGCCATCTTCGCAGAGGTGTCGGGATGGCCGCTGCACTATGGATCGCTGGAGGAGGAGGACCTCCCTCGACCATCATCGTAAAACTATTTTCCGACGGAAGTGTCAGCTTGAACATGGGCGCAAGTGATATAGGCACAGGGACAAAGACAGTCATGGCTATGGTCGTTTCTGAAGAGCTGGGTGTGAAACCAGACGTAATCCAGATCGAGCATGCCGACACGGGGACAACGCAATATGCCACGCCGAGCGGAGGCAGCAAAACCGTTGCCACAGAATCGCCGGCAGTCAGGGCAGCAGCGATCCATGTCAAACAACAGCTGCTTGCCCTTGCTGCTGATGATCTCAAAATGGAACTATCATCTCTAACACTTAGTAACGATGCGGTCGTCTCTCGGAAAGACCCGGCACAGCAGTTGATGATCAAGAATATTACCGGACTAAAGAAACGCGGCCTCATAGTTGGGGTCGGCTATCGCGGACCGAATCCGGAGGGAAAGGTGGTCAATCCATTCGCTGCGCAGTTCTGCGAAGTAGAGGTGAACACACTGACTGGAGAGATCAAGGTCCTCCGCTTCCTCGGCGCACACGACAGCGGCCGCGTCATGGACCGGCTGACATTTGACAATCAGGTCTTCGGCGGCATCACCATGGGAATCGGGTTCGGCCTCACAGAGGAAAGAATACTCGACCGGAACCAGACCGGCAAGATGGTTAACAGAAACTGGCACGACTACAAGATACCCACGGCTATGGATGTTCCCACCAGCATAATTTCACTGCCGATTGAAACGAAGGATGTTGAGGCTAATACCACGGGCGCCAAGGGTCTCGGTGAGCCTGTCACTATCCCCACTGCAGCGGCAATCGCCAATGCGGTTTACAATGCGGTCGGGGTCCGCATCACAGGCACACCTATCAATCCTCTGCGGCTATGCAATGCCTTGGCCTCACGCAGGAAGGAGGGATGAGGTCATGATACCCGAATTCACCTACATAAGGGCAAACTCTCTCAAGGATGCCATCACTCACCTCTCTGGCGAAGGAGCGAGAATTCATGCAGGAGGGACAGATCTTCTGGGATGCATTCGCGATAACGTTTTTAGTCTGAAAAGCGTTGTCAGCATCAGCGCTTTGAAGGACTTGAAAGGCATTAAGGAAACCAATGAAGGTCTACGTATAGGTGCTCTCGCAACCCTGACCGAGATCGCCGAAAGCCCTACCGTCAATCAGCGATATCCCGCGCTTGCCCAAGGTGCAGCCGCGGCCTCGAGTCCTCAGCTTCGCAACCAGGGAACGCTCGGGGGTAATCTCTGCCAGAAACCGCGGTGCTGGTACTACCGGGGGGAATTCCAATGCCTCAGAAAAGGAGGAGACCGCTGCTTTGCGGTCGCCGGTGAGAACCATTACCACTGCATCCTGGGCGGACAGGGCTGTTATATTGTGCATCCTTCCGACACGGCCCCGGCACTCATGGCATATGGCGCGACAGTGCATACTGCAGGTCCCAGTGGAAGCAGACGTATCCCCGTCAGCAATTTCTTCGTTTTGCCGGCACAGGACGTAATGCAGGAGACCATCCTCGAACCAGGTGAGATCGTGACTGAAATAATGCTGTCTCCTCCCGCTCAGGGAATGAGGAGTTGCTACCGCAAGGTGAGGGGCCGCCGTTCGTGGGATTTTGCTATTGCAGGAGTTGCCATTGCACTGCAACTCAAAGGAGCTGTTGTGGCTGATGCCAGGATAGTATTGGCTGCTGCAGCTCCTGTTCCTTGGCGCTCTAAAGAGGCTGAGGACGCCATCAAAGGAAAGATACTGGATTCTGAGAACGCCAGAAAAGCAGGCGCCGCAGCCGTAAGTGACGCTCAACCTCTGGAGCACAATGGATACAAGATTCCGCTTTTCAAGGGAATCATCGAAGATGCACTTACAGCGATTGCTTAACCGTTCTTCGCTCCTCCATTTAAATTAAGGAGATGCCCCTGTGAGGCTGGAAGGGATAATACATGGATTTACAGGAAACATTCTTAAGTCTCAAAACAGAAGGCTGGCAAAGTTGGGATGCCCCATTCCGCCGTCGGGAAGTTGATGGGCACAAACGCGATTGGAGTAGGGAGTAACATTAAGAACTGAGATTCCAGACTTTTAACTTTACATGGAAATTTAAACTTGGCGGCATTCCCCAGATAGAGAGGCCTTTATGTGCAGTCATGCACTTGAGCAATGTTGCCGACTATGGGGTTCCCAAATAAATCTCGCAACATTCATGTCATTAGCTTTCTAAAAAAAGTGAAAGCTCTTGTCTTTTCTTCTTCGAGGCTATCTTTCACGGTGCTTCTGAGTTCTTTATGCGCCGACAATTAGTTCATATCTGCTGTCTCTGTCTGAAATGTGCAGAACTACTCCATTTGAACCTAACTGATGCGTCAGGTACGCTTGACTCCCGTATCTGTAAATAGCAGTACGAATTGCTCGAAAATATCTCTGTGGAAATGATTCAGCATTTCTTCCTTCATTACTTTCAGGGCCTCAAAAGGAGTCAGTTTCGGCTTGTATGAACGCTCACCGGTCAGCGCATCGTACACATCGGCAATACAGCAAATGCGTCCGTAGATATGGATTCGCTCGCCCTTGAGGCCCATCGGATATCCAGTGCCATCGTCCCGTTCGTGGTGCTGCATGGTAATAATGGCGCATTCCTTCGATAACTGATCGGCCTCCTGAAGTATCTTGAACCCATGGTATGGGTGCCTCTTCATAATATCCATCTCTTGTCTAGTCAGTCTGCCCTGTTTGCGGATTATCGCAGGGTCGACTCGCACTTTGCCCAAGTCATGAAGGAAAAAGCTGGCCCCTAGTTCATGCATATTATGAGCATCTGATTTTTTGAATAGATGCTTTGAGAGCAATATTGCGAGAAATCCCACCTTGACCGAATGTGTATAGGTATAAATATCATGGGAGGTTATCCTGAGAAGATATTGGGATGTCTCTTCCTGCGAGAGCACCAGGTCGACTATCTCGGACGCTCCTTGCTTGGCTTCCTGTATATTTTCGGCCCGTGGATCCTCAAACAATTTCGCCAACAGTTCGATACTGGACTTGTATATGATGCGGGCTTTTTTGTCAGGCGGAAGGTTTCTGTCATGAATAGCCTGAAGCATCTCGGGAGGAACGAGTTTCCCAGGTTCCCATCTATCAGGTGGAAGCAAACTTTTGTATTTATGACCCACAGTTTTAGATTCGACTGTTGGAACGCTCTTTGAAAATTCTATCTTGACCTCATCGAATCCGCTGTCGATTATTTTTTGTATTTGATCTCGCGATTTAATAACAAAACGGTTTTTTATAAATGGATGGTTTAACCATGACGCGGGGATGATGACATGCATGCCTACCCTGAGGCTTTTCGTTTTGATTGTCTTAATCACAAGAACCTACTCCCGCATAGAGTGCCATTTCTGATGAAAATATTCTAACACTTGACTGCTCCCCGGAAACTGGTCCAGTCCGAGATTATATTTTCAAGCTTACAACCTAAATTGTCGATGCCGATAAGCTGCACTCTGATCACTCTAAGGGTTTAGATAATTCGTATGAGTTTATTATAGAAGTATGTCATCATGGTTATCAAGAAACCCAATGCAGATTAATGCTTACTTATGTACAGAGTCGTGATATTCTCATAGCATTACATGTAAACAGGTGTAGAATTTTGACCCAGTATCGGCGGGCAATGTTGACCCGATCATGATCAAACTAACTGCTTTTATAACAATGTGTTGCGATATTGGTAACCTGGGCAAAGTTGAATCTTGCTAATAGATCAAAGCGCCATGCGTATGAATACACTTTGCGTCGACTAAAGGAGATAGTAATATAAATAGTATCTGTACCAATGTATGATCCAGAAGGAATTTATATGTTCAAGTAGATTGATCAAATCGAGGCAATTCCGCAAGCTTTTGATAGAGCCCTATCCTTTTATACCGGAGTCTGGGGTTAAAGTTAGGAATCAGATCAAAGTTAAGGCATTTCCGCCGGAAGAAGTCGCATATCTTGAGCTGGGCGACACCGTTTTGAAGCTTATGACGGTCAAAAGACCGATAAGCTTGGTAAAATCAAAATAAATGGAGATAAATGATCCTGACTGACTCTCGATTGGTTTGCGGCAGTGGTGGTTGTCGATAAGGCATGCTTTCAAGCAAACTTAAACATTTTAAAAAAGGGAGAGAGAACCCATGAACGAGACCGATAGAAGGCACCGCACTATTCTCGAGAGAATCGCCCACAGGGTTATGCTTGAAAGAGGTCTGCTCCCCGACTTTTCCGTAGAAGCACTAGCTGAGCTTGCCACAATCCAGGCTCCTGCAGCAGTAAACGATGATCAGATTTGCGACCTGAAAACTCTTGTATGGGCTTCCATTGACAACGATGACTCCCGTGACTTGGATCAGTTAACCGTTGCCGGGTCGGCATCCGGCAACAATGTGAAGATATTCGTGGCCGTGGCCGATGTGGACTCACTCGTGCGGACTGGCTCGTCAATCGATACTCATGCGCGCCATAACACGACTTCTATTTATACTGCAGCTCAAATATTCCCCATGCTACCCGAAAAACTTTCCACCGGCCTTACATCCCTCAACTTCAGCGAAGATCGACTCGCTCTTGTCGCAGAAATGGTGATTGCGGCGGACGGCACCTTGCAGAGCTCCGATATCTATCGGGCAATCGTGCGTAATTATGCAAAGCTTGCCTATAATAGCGTCGCAGCGTGGCTTGAAGGGAATGGCCCGATTCCTGACTCCATCGCTGCGGTAAAGGGACTTGATGAGAATCTCCGCCTGCAAGATCGTGCAGCACAAAGTATGAAGAATTTCCGGCATGTGCACGGTGCATTAAGTTTTGAGACGATTAAGACAAAAACGATTTTTGATGACTATGAAATTCGCGAACTCCAAATAGAGAGGACGAACCGCGCAAAAGATATTATTGAGGACTTCATGATAGCGGCAAACGGTGTCATAGCGCGGTATCTTTCATCCAAAAACGTCCCAAACATCCGACGTGTCGTGCGCACTCCCAAGCGATGGGATCGGATTGTCGAGATTGCTTCTGAGCACGGGTTCATGCTGCCCGGGACACCAAATGCCGTGGCACTTCAGGAATTCTTAACAAAGCAGAAAGCTGCCGACCCGCTCAGATTCCCTGATCTATCACTTGCTATTATTAAACTTATGGGACCCGGCGAATATATTGCAGAGGTTCCTGGAGAAACCGCCACAGGTCACTTTGCTCTCGCTGTCAATGACTATACCCATTCCACAGCTCCGAACCGCCGATATCCTGATCTTATCACCCAACGCTTGCTAAAAGCTGCGCTCGGAGGGAAGACCCTGCCTTATAGTAATCATGACCTTGAAATGCTTGCGAAACATTGCACCGAGGAGGAGAATGCCGTCAAAAAAGTTGAACGGCAGGTCGATAAGTCCGCAGCCGCGCTTCTGCTCGAATCAAGAATCGGTGAGAAGTTTGATGCTATCGTTACAGGGGCTTCCGAGAAAGGCACATGGGCCCGACTTCTGACCATACCTGTTGAAGGCAGGCTGGTCCATGGATTCCAAGGCGCCGACGTCGGTCATCGTATTCGCGTGCAACTGGTCTCCACGGACGTTGAACGAGGATACATCGATTTCAAAAAAGTCGGATCATAACAGCATTGTTGCTGAAAGAACATTCGCCCGTGCCACACTTTCAAGTAATAGACTGTTGTGGTTCAGGATAAAGTCTCTGAAGAGTTAGCACATCGTGGACTGTCCGAAATTAAAATGGGACAGAAGTCTTCGACCGCAGCAGATGGGGTCATGCACGCATCGACCTTAGACAAAACACTCAGCAGACTATGACCGTAAGTTTCATCGTCGTTACAGGATAAGTGAACTAAAGTCAGAGACGAATGGGTATGAAAATTAACGGTTGGGAGGCAAAATATGAAATTAAAAATTGGTGTCATGGGATCCGCAACAGGCACCCTCTCGAAAAGTCAAAAAAATATCGCATATGAACTAGGCCGTGCCATCGCGCAAAACGAGTGCGTAACCATCACCGGAGCATGTCCGGGGTTGCCACTGGAGTCAGCCAGAGGGGCGCATGAGGCGGGCGGCATCGTCGTTGGCATTTCACCAGCCTTGAGCGAATGGGAGCATTTACATAAATACCATTCACCTCTTGAGTATCATGATGTACTCATATTTACGGGAAGCGGGCTTATGGGAAGAGAGGTTGTAAATATAAGAAGCTCTGATGTGGTTATCATAATCGGTGGACGTTCTGGCACACTAGGAGAATTCTCGATAGCCTATGATGAGGGTAAGTTGATAGGTGTTCTTATCGGGACTGGAGGCATTACCTCCGCAATAAAGAATATTGTCAAAATCATAAAAAAGAGAACGGGCGCCAAAATAATATATGGCAAGAATCCTCACCTTCTGGTAAAAAGACTGCTTGATTATTACAAAACGGAGCACTACAAACATCCCTGTGTTCATAATGCCTACGGTCCGACTGTTGCAACAGGATAACTCTTAATTCGAAATGGGATCCATGTCTGTTCACTGCGGATTAACGAGATTAAAGGACAGATGCTGTTTGAGGATAATTTAGCCGATTTAACCCGATGACATGATATCAGGCAGTCAATTTATCCGTTCCGTCCTGAATCCGAACGGTGAGTTCGATGAATATAGAACAATCTATGCAGTTACTGGGTTCAGATTTTGTTTCGTTTTAAAGCTTCCAGTTAAAATATATTTACATCAGGTACAACTATGCACCGGCGGCCCTATATCGACTGTAAGGATCACTGCATCAACCATTCCACTGGTAAGGATTGAGGACCATTACACCCATGTGACATTGCTAGATTTGACCTGTGTGGACTCATCTGCAATGGTGAATCCTTTTATTTGTCTGATTGCCTTCACAGGAAGTGATATTTGAGGTACAATGTTTATATATGTGTGTTAATGCAGATAGAAAAAACGGCTTGATATGAGCTATGTGATACTAAATAAAGATCGCATGGACGATTTTATTGCAAAGCTGGCTGGTTTCAGCAAGGTGGTTGCGCCGGTCTCAAAGGGATGGGGTAGTTATTCCTTCGAAACTGTTGTGTCGGCTGGGGCAATCTCAATACCCTATGTCCCGACCATCCTACCGCCCAAGAAATACTTTATGCCACAACGGGAGACCCTTCTGGAATTCGATCTTGGTGAGAGATCAGTTGTTGAGGCAATAGCGGACCTTGAAGTAATCACGCTCTTCGGAGTCCATACGTGCGATCTTGCTGCCATCCAGTGTCTTAACATGATATTCTCAGAGAGTCCAAAGGACTATCATTATCTGCTCCGCAAGAAGCATATAGATATAATTGGCCTTGAATGCAACATATATTGCGATGAGTACGCCAACTGTGCATCAATGAACACCTATCTGCCGACAGGCGGCTATGATTTGTTTTTTAGTGATCTGGGTGATTATTTTATAGTTCATATCGCTACACAGCGTGGTGAAGATATTGTTGGAAAAACCGCTATGTTTATCAAAGCGAATGATTTGCACCTGTTGGCTTTGACAGACCTGAGAGAGAACAAGAAGGCCGTCTTCAGGAATGAACTTGCTATTACACCAAAAAAGATCTCCGATCTTTTCGACCGGTCTTTCGGGAGCACTGTATGGAAAGATCTTCAGGAACGCTGTCTGGCCTGCGGGAACTGCACAACGGTTTGTCCTACTTGTTATTGTTTCGATATACGGGATGAGATTGACCTGAACCTCACCTCAGGCAGGCGTTACCGCGTCTGGGACTCCTGCCAGCTTGAACCTTTCGCCAAGGTTGCTGGAGGAGAAAATTTCCGCAAGGAGCGCTCTGCTCGACAACGGCACCGTTATTACCGTAAGTTCAGGTATCCTTTAGACCGATATGGAAGGTTTTTTTGTACGGGATGCGGAAGGTGCAGCAGGACTTGCATGGCCTCCATAAGGCTTAAAGAAACTATTCAGGCATTAGTCAAGGAAAGTGAAGCGAAGATATGGAAAGGCTGGTTATAGAAAATTCTTATTATATGGTCAGGCAAGCCAGAATCCTCCGTGTTGAACAAACGGGGGAGACTGAGAAATTGTTCCAACTCGCTTTATCATCCGGTCAGTCACTTAACCACGAGCCTGGGCAGTTTATCATGGTCTCCCTCTTGGGTATCGGTGAATCACCCATTTCAATCGCATCTGCACCAAATGGAAAAGAATCTTTTGATCTTTGTGTCCGGGCGGCAGGAAAGGTGACAACACACCTGCATACACTTAGGGAGGGAGATGAGATCAGTATAAGGGGACCTTATGGTAATGGTTTTCCGCTGAGGGTGCTCAGGGGTAATGATCTGCTGGTCATTGCCGGAGGATTGGGGATAGCCCCTTTGCGCTCATTGATTAATTATGTCATCGATAACCGCCGAGACTTCGGGAAAATGCATATACTCCTTGGATGTAAGTCCCCCCAGGATATGCTGTTCAAAAATGACATTGCCACATGGACACGGCGGTCTGATGTTCATTTCGCCTGCACAATAGATCGGGCACCGCCTGATTGGGCTGGCAATGTGGGAGTCATTACCACACTCATACCAGGGGTTGATATCGAACCGGATAGAACTGTAGCAGTAGTGGTGGGTCCTCCGGTAATGTACCATTTCGTGATAAAGGAACTCCTGGCAAAGCACATCCCGGAAAACCGCATAATGATGTCATTCGAACGGCATATGAAATGTGGAGTGGGTAAATGCGGCCGGTGCCAGTTTCAGCACCTTTATTGCTGCAAGGATGGACCGGTCTTCTTCTATGATAGGATCAAGAACCTAAGCGAGGCCCTTTAAGATGAAGAAACCCAAAACCGCCTTTTTCGACTTTGCCTGCTGTGAAGGATGCCAGCTGCAGGTGACCAATATGGGAGATATCGTTGTTGATATGCTGGGGATGCTTGAGATCGTTGAGTTCCGAGAGGTCCTGTCGGAAACATGGGATGGCGATCTGGATATCGCGATAATAGAGGGAAGTATTACCGACGAACACGCAGTTGAACGGATAAACGAGATAAGAAAAAAATCGAGGATCCTTATTGCTTATGGCTCCTGCGCTACCATCGGCGGTGTTAACGGCATGAAAAATACTTTCAATCTTGCCGAGATTGGCCAGTACGTATACGGAGAGCGTTTTAAATTGTTCCCGACCGACATGACGAGAGCTGTCCATCAGGTGGTCAAGGTCGATTATTTTATCAATGGTTGTCCTGTCTATATCCCGGAGGTCCTGACCGTCTTAAAAGCCGTCATGCAGGGGATACCGTATGCAGTTCCTGACTACCCTGTCTGCATAGAATGCAAACTGAATGAGAATGTGTGTATGTATGATAAGGGTGTGAGCTGTCTGGGACCGATTACTAGGGCAGGCTGCAACTCGTGGTGTGTCAATAACGGTAACATTTGCTATGGCTGCCGCGGCATGATCAGTAATCCCAATGAGCGGGGTGCACGTGACGTGCTCAGCAAATATGCGGTGCCGGTTGAACTGATAGTGCATAAAATGGACATGTACAATACATGCAGGGAGTTGCGATAACGTGGCAAATAAGAATGTCAATATCTCGACAGGGTATATCACTAGGGTGGAAGGCCATGGGAAGATCATCCTAAAGGTTCAAGAGGGCAGGCTGGAGACATGCCGACTTGACATTGTTGAAGCACCGCGCTTTTTTGAAGGAATGCTCAGGGGCCGTTCCATCTTTGAGGCTCAGCACATAACGAGCAGGATTTGCGGTATTTGCGCCTGCGGCCATACCCTCGCTTCTATCCAGGCTGCAGAGGATGCACTCGGCATAACACCCACGGTACAAACGATAAAGCTCAGAAAACTCCTGCTCCATTATGAAATACTTGATAGCCATATCCTGCACATCTATTTCCTTGCGGTGCCTGACCTGTTACGCGTTAAGAGCTTCCTTCCGCTAATGGAAAGTCATGCAGAAGTTGTTCGGAGGGCCCTCAGGATGAAACAGGTCTGCAATGAAGCCTGCGAAATACTAGTTGGTAGGCACGTCCATCCTATATCAGCAATCATCGGGGGATTCACAAAGCTTCCCGGAAAGCAAGATTTGGAATCTATGCTTAATAAGATGATTACTCTGCAGGCTGATATGGATGCGACCGTTGAACTGATCTCATCCCTTACGTTCCCTGAGTTTGAACGGGACACGGAATATGTTGCACTGTCAAACAATACCGACGAATATCCTTTTCTGTCAGGAACCATTGCCTCAACGGATGGCGTAAAAATGGACAAAAAAGACTACAGAAAGATCACTAATGAATTTATCGTTCCCCATTCATCGGCCAAGCATACGAGGCTCAGCAGGGAATCATACGCTGTTGGTGCTTTGGCGAGGATTAACCTGAACTATGACAAACTGCATCCTTCAGCTAAAGAAGCGGCTTTGGCCGTCGGGTTAAAGCCAAAATGCATAAATCCGTTTCTCAATACAGTCGCCCAATTAGTCGAATCAGTCCATTGCGTAAAGAATGCTATTTACATCATTGAAGAACTGACGGCAAGCGGCATTAATCATGAAGAGGTAATCACAGTAGGCGTGAATGAACGCGAAAACATACCTGTCAGGGCAGGCAATGGAGTGGGTGCCGTCGAAGTGCCGCGAGGCCTTCTTTTCCATAATTATGCAATAGATGACAAGGGGATAATCACCGATGCAAATTGCATTATTCCTACCAATCAGAACCTTAATAATATCGAACATGATATGCGGCAACTGGTACCTCAGATTATCGACCTGAGCGAAGATGAGATTACCCAACATGTCGAAATGCTCGTCCGTGCCTATGATCCGTGCATCTCTTGCTCAACGCATATGACAGATGTACAGTTCCTGAAGAGATCATAAAAATTGCATCAGAACAACATCCCAAAAAACTCGATGATGAGAGGCAGTAAATGAGCCTTATAAAGACAAAGTATTGTACCTATGTGATCCCCAGAGGAAGCTCGAAATGAAAGTATTAGCAGCGTTTCTATCATGTGTAACAGTCTTCGTGATCAACTGTAGCGCCGATAAGCCCAAGGCATCGAATTCAGAATCCGCATCTCCGGCTGCGCCTGGCAGGGCTGATTCCCGCAGTCTTGAAGCGGCTGGCGTTGTAGGGTATGATGGTGCTGCAATCCGTCGCTCAGTCGATAGCGCGCTGAATCAGAATGATGCGCGAAATGCTGAAACAAAAAAGGCAATTAATCAGGCAACAGAAAAATGAGATTTCGTCAAGATAGGGAATGCTGCGCGAAGAGGTTTTGTTTGTATCCCAAGACGCTGAGGTGGCAGATGGGCAGTAATGCTACGGTCAGAAATGAGATCCTGCATTATTCCGGTCGCCCGAAACACATTGCATGAAACCGTCAGACATGTGACGTTAAGGTAGACTGACTCTATGACTATGGGTTGATAGTCAACAAGACAAGAAGACCTGCACAGAAGGGCTATAAATGATTAACCTAGTGAGAATAAAAAAGTAAAAGACGGGGCAGGAATCGAGATAAAGGAAAAGGATCGGATCATCGGACAATTTATGAATTGCCTCGTCGGAAAAGGGAAAAAGTTTGGCACAATGGTAATTATGAGAGACGACGTTGCTTACGGAACCCTGTACAACTTTGATCTTGATTAACAGTAAAATTGGACTGACTAACTGACAGCCAACAAATAAAGTCTTGAAAGGATGATATATGAGTATTCTTCCTGAGGGAGAGCAGTTGCGAAGGGCAGTTAAGTGGATATCCGATGAACGTCTCGGTGATCCTAACATGAGTCTGACTAAATTAATCGGCGATGCTTGTTTAAAGTTCGATTTACCCCCAAAAGATGCGGAATTTCTCATGCGCTTTTTTGCTGAAAGAAACTCAGAATAGATGACTTGCGATTACGCGTTTCAATCGCAAGCAACAGAATCCAAGTATTCGTGCTTGAGAACCTTCCATCCATCTGCTAATTTTCTCAACACATGGTTGTGAAATCAGTTAGTCTTAGTATGCACGGGCCAAAATTCTACGCGATGTGCAATAAGCCTAGCGATTGTGAATCTAGGGATAAAAACTTTCAATGAATACGTGCGATCTGCGTTATCTGAACGATTGCAAGACTTGCTATTGACTTGACCTATCGATATTTTATCAACTCTTCCGCTTTTCAGGCACTTGTGAATCGTTTTAGTAATAAATGCACATCATACTGTCAATATTCTATCGCATGCCTCAGGCAACCGTGTCCGTCAAGTTGAACCACATAGAACAGTTTTAAGTTGTGGCTAGGATACATTATCATCTTATATCTCATTGATAATATGTTATATATTGATACTTTTTCTACATAATAGACGTCAATAATTGCTCTGGAGCTGTCAGGGGATCCCTCCCCGAATCCAAATCATTGTCAAATGTGGCATGTAAATTGCTTATATAAAGGACGGAGGTAATGCGAATGCTGAACTGCTTGATATTAAAAGCACAAATACACATCGAATTGCTTCTTATAGTCATGTCAACGGCTTATAAGTCTGCTGCATCAGACTATGATTCACATCTTACACATTTGACGGTCCTAGTGCCGGCTCTGTCAATATTATAACGGGGGGTGTATATAGAATGGGTACACTCGAAAATTATTTAGACCACTTACGCGAAGGAGAAACCAGACGTTGGCCAAGACTTAAATGCAACTATACTACTGAATGCTCTAATGCGTTTGGGCATAGATGGACATGTAAAATAGTTGATCTTAGCGAGCGTGGGTTGGGTCTCGTATCAAGTGCAAAGCTGCGGCAGGGAGAAACAGTGCATATTGCAGACCCCAAGACAAAGGCCAGAGTAGTCTGGGTCGAGGAAAACAGGGCAGGACTCAACTTTTGTAATTAAAGATTATCACTCAACATAATTTAGAATATATTTTGCATAGTTTAGCGGCGTCTTTGTGTTTGAGTGTTGATCTAATCAATGGAGGCATATATGTTTATCGCAAACGTGAGTCAGTCCATAGATCACGCACTCGAATTTAATAATCAACCATGTGAAGTCCACGTATCGAGAAATAGCAGCAATATTCTTGTTGTGGATGCCGACCGCACTGTGTTAAAGCAGCTTTCTCAAAGTTTCGCCATCTGTGCAAAGCACTACAACATTTTGACAGCCTCAAATGGATTGGAAGCGGTAGAAATACTGCAATCATTTCAGGTAGATATCCTGCTTACCGACTTTCATATGGCGGCCGCGAGTGGTTATTCACTCATAGACCTCACTAGATTATATTATCCTAGTGCACAAATATTCGTTATGTCAGAAGGTGACTCATCGGAAATAAAAAACAAGTTGAGTGATTTGGGAATTAGTGGATACATAAGCAAACCATACCGGATTGAAATGATTTATAGCGTTTTAAGAATCTGAATTGTCGATAAAAGAAGCAACGCATCGTTGTTCGACATGGGGGATAGGCTCCGGTAGAAGGTGTTATAAAACAGGACGTCAATTTGTTCTTTGTTCTGCCAAAGAGTATCCAGGCTTAAGCACGGCCGCTCCCCGTTATTATGTCCAATATCGAGAAGCTTTCGAAAGCGTTTCAGATCATCTCAATTCCTGGAAGACGGGCTATTCTATTTAACTGGAAATCCTTAGTGCTATTAAAGGGATATGGCTGCAATAACTTGCAAGGCCTCACTGGCCCGTCACAATTATTAAGACCTTTTTAGGTGTGATTCACTCCTTCCTCCTATCATGCGAGAATCCCATTCAACATATCATAGGTACCTTTCTTTAAGCGCATTAGATCTCCTTGTCCCTCGCATGATCATCTGTGTGTCTGCATGTTAGAATAGCCTGTTAATAAGACCGCTTAAAGAAGGGGAAGAGGATATGACCAAACGAATTATCGGAGTAATCGGTTCAGGAAGGGCCGATGCCTCTTTGACCGGTATTGCAGAAGAAGTCGGCAGATTGATCGCTACCCGCGAGGCCCTTCTGGTCTGCGGAGGTCTCGGAGGTGTTATGGAGGGTGCGGCTCGCGGAGCGAAGGCCGCAGGGGGCACCACCATCGGGATTCTGCCGCAGGCAACAAAAGAAATGGCAAATCAATACATTGATGTGCCTGTCGCAACTGGATTCGGAGAAGGTCGAAACATTATAATCATCCGCACGTCTGATGCCTTGATCGCCATCGGGGGCGAGTACGGAACACTCTCAGAGCTAGCCTTTGCGCTCAAAATGGGAAAGCCCGTCATCGGGATTAACACTTGGGAGCTCCAGGGAATTATAAAAGCAGATACAGCGGAAGCTGCCGTCGACAGTGCTTTTAAGCATGTGACTTAGTCACGGTAATAAATTCCCATGCATCTCAAGACTACCGAGACGCGAGAGCTTTCTGTTCAATGATTGGACTTTTGCATCGACAGAGTCGATACAGTAGCGGCCCTTCTCTCCGCAGGCGTTACATGGGCACGTCCCGCCCTACTTCATGCATCACAATAATATGTCAAAATAAGTCCAAGTCAAACGGGGGCATGTTTGCAAATTACTTCCTGATATATGAGCCTAACAAGCATGGTATAATGATCCATATTTCAAGCGGCCATCATTAATGCCTTAAGGAGTATCTATGTACATTGTGAGTTATCGATCACACGGTTTATGGCGAGCAGGAATCCTATCCGATTCCGTTCTTCTGGATGCTGCTACACTGAATCCCGCAGTCTACCCGTCAACCGTACGCGCTCTTCTCGAAGCAGGAGCCTCCACTATTAATCAATTGCTTGAACAGGCACGAGATGCCTTTCAGATGAAAAGTGAGCAGCTTATCCCTCTCGAAAAGGTCGAACTTGGCCCTCCTGTTCCTGATCCTGAAAAGATCATTTGCCTGGGGCTGAATTACCATGAGCACGCTATGGAAGTGCAGATGAGTACGTCCATGTTTCCGCCAATTTTTGCTAAATTCCGCAATGCCTTATGTGGGCCGACCAGTCCCATTGTATTGCCCCGTGTCAGCACGCAGATTGACTACGAGGGTGAACTTGCAGTCGTTATTGGCAGAAGATGCAAGGAGGTGTCCGAAAGCGAGGCGCTCACCTGTGTTGCCGGCTACACCATCATGAATGACGTCAGTGCCCGTGACCTTCAAATGCAAAGCAGTCAATGGATGGCAGGAAAGGTGCCTGATACTTTCGCTCCAATGGGCCCAGGGATCGCTCCAGTCTCTGATATTTCCGATCCGCAGAACTTACAGATATTCACACGCGTGAATGGTGTCACGCTGCAGAATGGTAACACACGAGATATGATCTTCTCAGTAGCGCGGACAATTGCTTTCCTGAGCTCACTGATGACCCTGCGACCAGGCGATCTTATTGCTACCGGGACCCCCTCGGGGGTGGGGTTCAAGCGGCAACCGCCTATCTTTCTCAAGGCTGGTGACATTGTTGAGATCGAGATCGAGCGAATTGGTACAATCCGCAATCCGGTTATTAGTCCTGGCAGGAGGGCAGAGCGATAAGGTACCTGCCCCCAGTGTGACATTTGTTATGTAGCTACACTAGCCTCATTCATTGAAAATGCATGGACGATAATCGACTTCACATGTAAAGTGAACGAAATGGCAAGGGGCATAATTTTGCTGATCCACAATACAAATCTTTATCATGTGCAGCCGCGTCTTCAATCTGTATCTGTAACACTTGCACACTAGCATGCTCACATAATAGCACAGTGAACTTTCGTTCATCTTATTGAATTTGACTAACATAAAAGACAGACGGCACGATTTTAAATCCCCGCCTTCAATGACGGGGATTTACGCCACCCTCTGATTAATTGTTGATGGACAGCATTAATCCGCATGAAAATTAAGAAGATGACCTCAGAATAGATGTCCTTCATTGACTGCTTACCCCCCTATTATTATAATAATCATCAAAAGGCAGCACTTGCATAAAAATAATCTTAAGAAAGCAAATACATTGAGACTCACAGTGGCCAATGTTTGAGCACAAGTCAGAACCGCTTCTTTCACGTCGAGAGTTTATGGCACGCCTTGCCCGTAGCACTGCCGTCGGGGCGTCTCTTGTACTGATTTCGCTAGCCATCGGTATGCTCGGCTATCATGCCATTGAAGGGCTTAGCTGGATCGACGCGTTTCTCAATGCAGCAATGCTATTGGGAGGAATGGGGCCCGTGAACACACCACTGACATTCGGTGGAAAGCTCTTTGCCGGTCTATACGCTCTTTATTGCGGGTTGGTCGTCATCGTTGTCGCGGGAGTTCTGCTGGCTCCGGTTGTACATCGGGCTCTGCACAAGTTTCATTTCACTCAGGGGAAGCTATGATGGTGAGGTCAGTTTGAGCCACGCCCCCTGCGCCAGTACGTAAGGCAACTTGCATCTGTAAGCTTAGATCGGCATTTTCTTCAGACTCTGGGTTATTTGGTGCATGATTTAACTATAGGTACTCATTTACAGCAGAAATCTTGCCTGTTTTCCAGCTGACCAGAACGGAATCCTACCAGATAATTTCAGGCGGCCGATGTGTGATTTTGGGACGAAAAACGATGTACGCCCAAATTTTTGAAATGTACTGACCTATGATAATCTGAATTAATTTCAAGGACTTATTTATGCAGTCCGGATCTAAAACATCGTTCTGAAAACCGTGATATTGATATTCCTTAACTGCAGGGTAGTTCTTGATACATGACAACCTCTTTGGGCTGAAAATATAGGGACTTTAGAAAATATATATTTTGCCGATAATAATGTGATATCAATTATCATGCATAAAAGAGGACATATCTGTGAATTGCTGGCAATTGCCAATCGGTCAGATACAGACCATTGCTGTTGGTGATTAATGTCACCAAACCCTCACCTTCCTCATTTTATGGCTATTATTATTGATGTCGTTTTGAGATAATTGAATTAAAAGACAATTATAAGGGGCTTTCATGGCTATTTTTAGGATGAGTTGAGTACATGGCCAGCATTGCCTCAATCAAAAGGGGGATGAAAAATGTACAATGATCTACTGTGGTGGCTTTTGATAATCACACCTGTCGTACTGTCGATCACGTGCTTCATATGGAGAATGGAAAGTCGAGGGTCATGTTGTGTATATCCACAAATGCAAAATGACCGGGACATGAATTATTGCGACGAAGCGCCCGTTCCCGCAATTTATGCTGCACGTATCCATGATATGCCGGGATACAAATACAGTTTAATGAAAACGGAGAGAGAGTGAGTTAGATATGAAACAAGGGGGATTACTGCCACTGTCAGCATTATTGACGCCCTCGATGTTCAACTATGTGCAGCGATTTAAAAGTCGGACCTGTTGCGGTAATATGTACCCCTCATGACATTGCGACATTTGCGAAAAACATAAAAAATGATATGCAGCCTGGTGGAATGCTTATTCCTCACGGAAAGGTCAGTGAAGAGAAATCTGATAATGAGATTATGACAAAAGTGATGGCTTCTACTCCGCGAAACAACAAGCTGCTGTCCAAAATACAGAGTATTAAAAATTGCGGTAGACGCTGCCTTTATTTCATACTTCTTGAAAAGTACAATCTTAATACATGATGTAAGTATGTAATCACAAGTGTTGATGTTGCGAAGAGGCAGTCATCAATAGAATATTTCTAAGCCCCATCTTTTGCACATTAACGACCAGTAAATGACGTGGGGAATAAGACGGATATCAGCGGTCGGCACCTTTCTAGCGTTACCGTCTTCTCCTAGCTCGCCGAGGACAATTTAATTTTACTTTGCGTCTTTATTCCCCTCCCATAGGCCAAAGGGATTATTTTCAGTGTCGAGGCAGACAACAAAATATCCCATGCCGGGAACCGCGGTTTTCGGGACTATTATTTTGCCGCCGAGCTGTTCTACCTGAAGTGTATGGTCTGCAACGGAAATAACGTCCACATAATTTGTTATCCCTTGCTGCGGGCTCTGCCTTTTCATAATTCCACCATTAACGGGGCACTCGCCGCTTGTTGTAATCATCCAGTAGTCCGTGCCCTTTATTTCTTCGATGCCCCAGCCAAAGAGCTTGGTATAGAAATCTTTTGCCCTGCGGATATCATCCGCCGGGATCTCAAAATGCACAAGTGTCGACATGATGCTTACCTCCTGAAAAGTATTTTATGGGCTAAAACAGGTATGCAACCTTGCCCGCCATTTTAAAAAGTTATAAGCAAAAAAGGATATTATCAATGGGTTAGGCACTAGAGGGTTAATCGTACAGGCCTTTTTTCCAGTTTGCCTCTTTTCCCCTATCACTTAAAGCGGCCAAGAGTAATGTCCAGCAATTAGGCGTTACGTTTCTTATCGATAACTTAGATTCTTAAAACGCTATAAATCATTTCAATCCGATAGGGTTTGCTTATGTATCCACAAATTCCCAAATTACTCACAATGTTTTTTATTGTTGATGGGTCACCTTCCGACATAACAAATATCCGTGTGGCAGGATAATAGAATCTCGTGTAATCCATTAGCGAAAAACCATTAATGGCCGCCACATGCAAGTCAGTAAGCAGAATATCTACCGGATTTGATTGCAGTGTTTCCACTGCCTCCCGTCCATTGTGGGCTGTTAAAATGTTATAGTGTTTTGCGCAGATGGCAAAACTTTGCGAAATCTGTTTAAGTACATTGCGGTCGGCATCCACAACAAGAATATTGCGAGTATTTCTCGATACATTGATTTCACGCGGTTTATTAATAAAGCCGGCTGTGCGAACCACTGGCTTACTGACTTTTACGGTAAACATACATACCTCCATTGATCAAATCCACGTTCTAAACAAAGACACAGTTAAAGTCTGCAAATCTATCCTTTCAACATGTCCCTTCTTATAGACATTCGTAATGACGATCTTATTCGGTGAAGAGAGAATTAGGCTGCAGGAGGCGAGAGATTAGCGGAGAGAGAAAGGGATCCCGCGAACTGTTTATTGCTATTTGGAACGACAATCCTATTTGAAGCTGAGTATCGATGGGCAGCAGCCTGGGATGAGTCATATTCTGTTTGAATAAGAAAAAAACTATGTGATTTTACAATTTCCTTATCTTTTACGGGCACTGATTTGAACAACTGCTTGAGTTTATCCTCAGCAAGAAGGAGGTAATGAGGGGGATGTTCAGGCAAATAATCGTGGAAGCTCACAATAAAAACAAATATTAAACTTGTGAGAATGCCAATGATAAATAATATCCATCTTGTCTGGACGGAAAGCAGATTTGTCCTTCTCAGTTTCATTGGTATATATTTTAACTCTTTAGATGGGGACTTTTTATCAGGAATAAACTGATTTTATTGTAGGGTAAATATAAGCTCTTGTGTAGGACAAATACTGATATGCATTTATTGAAGTGCCGAAATCAGCATATAAACCTAGCTGACCCGCAAAACTCACATTACCCTGCCTTGAACGAAATCCGTTATCTCCCGCCACCATTCGAGGTCCACCATTCCCGGCCAATCGTTATGACCTGCCCCTTTGATTGTGTACATCTTATGGGAGCCTGACAGTGATCTAAATAGTGCCTGTGCGTGTTGTATTGGGATCACTTCATCCCGTTCAGCTGCAATTATTGCACTTCTTCCCGGATAGGCTTTCAGATTGCCAATTGTATCATACTTATCCCGCATAAATAGCCAAACAGGAAGCCAGGGAAACTTTTCATGGCTTACGGATAGCAACGTATCCCACGGAGTGATGAGTATTATTCCATCAATCTTTGTGGGCGATTCCTTCGCAATCGCCGCAGCAACGCCGCAGCCGAGCGATTCTCCTAATAGAAATATCGGACCCCCATATTTTTCGGAAACTAGTTGCAGGGTCTCTTTAGCGTCATGCACAAAAGACTCTTCTCCCAACTCCCCCTTTCGCGCTCCATATCCAGGATATTCCGCGAGTATCACTCGATATCCGAGATAGGTCAATGCTTTCACATAATATATTCTGTCCGCTGCCGTGCCAGCATTTCCATGGAAAACTACTATCGTTCCCTTTGACTTGTTAGCTTGCACCGTACTAATGAACCCGCGATAGTTGTTCGAGTCGGAAGGCCAGAATTGCATATTATAAGCTGAGAGAGAGGCTTGTGAGGGCAAATGCGTGCTCGGATAGTAAAGCATGTTCCTTTGGAGATTGCGGCCGGAAAGAATCAGAATCAATATTATAAGTATGGCTATAAGAAGCACTATCAGTTTAATGTTTATCATTGTTATTGCATGTGCAGCGGATTATTCTCATGGGTCACAATTCACCACTTAACGGCGTTTAAATCATCTAACCCCTTAATGTGACATAAATAGAATCAACAACAGATGACGCATTACAAAAAACAAGAGGTAGATGGCACTTAAGCCGCCTACCTCACTTTTTAAAGGGTGCCAGAAAACTTCTGGCAACCTCTTCGGTTAGCTGATGGATACGACTACCATCCATAACTACATTCCCCTCAGCTAACCAGGGACTGTCTAATGCAGCCCCTTCAGCCTCTTTCGAAGCTCCCTTCTCCCGTATCAAACACCCCTACTTGGAGAAAGGTGTAGAGAGAGTTCCCTCTCTCTGATTTAATTATATAATACTTGAGCTATGATGTCAACTATTATTTTATGCACTATTATTTTATACACTGTAGTGTCAAGGCAATTTAGAAATGTCCTCTTTTCGGCAAAGTAGAAATGTCCTGTTTATAGAAGTGCCGGGCTAATTACATTTATTTATCATATTGTTATGTGTCTTCTGCTATCTCTTTTACTTCCGTTGATTTCTAATAAATAGTGTCTATTTCTTCGACATGTTTTGACAAAAGTGTTGACAGTGCTAGGTCTGTTTTGTAGCCCGCATGAAACACTGAACCACCATTGGCCTGCAATTTTGGCCCAAAACATTGGTCACTAACTATATTTGAGGTTGCCACTCCGTCATTGAAACGATTGATAAAATTGCTAAAAAAAACCAGAGCGGAATGAAAATGCCATATCGGGTTTATACAGCCACTTTGACGCTTTCTACTACTTAAAGCTTCCCACAACATTTTTCAGTAGCGATCCTAACAGAATCTATTCTCTTGCGATCGTCATAGCTAGCGTTAAGCCAGAAGGTTTGAAGTTTCCATGTTATATCATGAAGCTCGGGGCATCTGCCCTTGTCACAGTGATTACCATCCATTAGTTCATTTGCTCTATTCACTAAGGGATCAATATCAGGAGATTGCTGTTTTGTTGTACCCTAATTATCAATATGGAAGGACTCATTCTTATTCGCGTTCGTCCAGTCTTTGTAACCTCTTTCCGCACCTAATGCTTGTGTTGTTATTGCGATGACAAAAAGTAAGACGATAGTTTTCATCATGTACCTCTTTGGTTAATCATATCATTATATCTCAGACAACAAAGCGAGTCCCATTTCCCCAGTAGTTCGCCACTCATCTCAAGTCCCCCAATTTTTTCTTGTCCTCACTATTCCCCATTTGAATTCCTCAATGTTGAGGGATTGAACTGCTAGCAATTGAACTGTGGACATTTCCTCAGGCCAACTTGTTCTATCCGCTCTAACTTAGCAGGCAACTCTCCGGGCGGGCACTCTGAATTACTCCCCCTTTGGCTCTTGTTTTAAGCCGACGTGATTGTTGCCGCGTTTGCCAGCCAGCATGGCATTGCGGATGTGAGCGATAAGTCCCCGCCCGCTGCAGGACCATGTGGGATGAATATCGTGTTGCTCTTCCCAACCTCTCCGATCGACTTTAAAGTATCACAATATTGTGTCAGGTATGCTCTTCTGAAAAATCTTCCGGCGAAGACTGGAGTCCAACGATAATTGCCTTAAGCTGATTCGCGAGGGCCTCGCCTAGCAGCTTTTGGCTAAGTGTTTCCCCTTCAGATTTCTTAACGACTTAATATTGTTTCTGCCTCACCCCGTGCCTTAGCTGCTTCCTTTAAGCGCTGTCCAGTATAATTTCATTCATTGACTTCTTTTACACTCTGGACAGGATCACTGTCAGATGAACACTTCCAAGCTATTGCAATAAAGTATTACAACATAATCAGCAATATACTGATAGTTTCTCTAATCATAAGGGGTTATAATATTACATAAGATACAATGGTGCGTTTCTTTGCTAGACTAGAACATCCTCACAAGAAAGAAGATTACTAAAGCCGCAACGAGAAAGGAGTGCACTGATACAATGCCCGATCTGATAATATTGTGTGGGATATCGCTAGGAGTAATATATGCCCTTTATCGTTTTGACCCGGAACGCAGGGAAGGCAAGTATGCGTCAATGTGGGCATTTTATCGGGCAATCTTATTTTAGAACCCATCTAACTTTATTAAAAAAGCATATAAGTCGTCAGATAAGCGTACACTATCAAAGAGAGATCTCCGATTGCTGCTGTGCATAAGCCCAGCGGGTCACAAACACTGAAATGAAAAACGCAAGAGGCTTTTCGAAGTCGGCTAGCCACAGGTGGATATCTCCATCATCCATAGCGATGTGCGCTATCTGATAAAATCTAATTTTCTTCCTGTAGCACTCCGATGAAATCGTGATATAATTGTGCAGATTTCAATCAGCAATGGTAAGATCGAAATAGAGGCAGATTTGACGGCTGTTCCTCACAATCCCAGACGAAAGGAATTTCGGGGTCCCCTGCAAACGTGACAAAGGAACACAAATATGGATATCACCTCAGCAAATCTGATCTATTTTCCCCGGACCCAAACGACAAGAAAATTGTTGCACGTTGTGCTAATCGGACGCCAAGTGGCAATCTATCCGAATAAAAAAAGGGATAGCAGCTATCATATATTTATATATTGTTGCTATCGTTTTTGGAGTGAAAATTAATATGGAGAAACGTCACTACCTCTTAATAATGCTGTTCATCGTCTGTTTTTTTAATGGAGCATGCTCATCGGAACCTGGGATAGATAAAAACAAATATAGGAAAATAAGCGCCACGGCTCAGGGCGTAAAAGCCTCGATTGATGCAGGAGCCTCTTACCAACAGGTTGCGGATCGCATACAAGAGCTTTCTATCGAAATTGCAGAGCTAAAAGACCAGACGACTACGCGGCGAGAAAAGGATCTCGTGCAGGCTTATTCAGATCTTTTGACGATCTATAGGGACGGTCTTTTATTGTGGAGATATAAGTTGGAATTTCCCTTCTTTGATTCCGGGCTTAAAGGACGTATTTATGTTGGACAGGACGTTGAACGTATCGTCCTCAAATATCGATTTACGACCCAGTCCCACATTTATGCACCGACTGGTCAATACTGGAAAAGCATAGGGGAAGATTCAATCCACAAAATTTGGGAAGATGCTGATTTTCAACTGAAGGCCATCAATAACATCACAAATTACTGACTAACTGCTTGTTGGAACAGCCATGTCCATAGACTTCGGCATGAAAGTGGCATTGTTTCATATGCCTAAGGTTATGTGTATACTTCAAGCAACTAATGCAGTGGCCGTCATAGAGTGGCCACCTACAGCGATTTTGCCGTCAGCCTGCTACTGTTTGCTGGCACTGCCACAATGGCACTTTGTACTCCCTGGGCTCGATGTTTTCAGTTTCCGCTTAGCTCTGTTTTATCGCATCTCTGTTCGGTTGTGAACAACAATTCGCCATGTCAATTGTCAAGGGCCGACCCCATCATGGATGCCTCATCTGCCTGCTGATGATTGAAGATTGGTTTCCCTGAAATGAGCTTCACCTCAACTATCCGCCAGCCGTCCCTTATAAGTTTGTCGTTATAATAGTCTACTAAGTATAGAGCCTCGTATGTATTAGGCCGCACCACTGGATGAACTGTTTCGCATAGAAATCGCAGGAATCGTTCATCGGATTCATATAGCAAGTTAAAGCGAGGATCGGTTAATACCCAATCATCAGTCCAGTCATTCCAAATCACCCGGTGCTGGATAATTTCACTAGCTACATTCCAAACTCGGCGATCTGTCGAGGGCATAGAGATCAAATCATAAAGACGACCAAGGAATTCGTCTTCTTGCAGTCTGCCACTCCATTTGAGTCCAGAGATTGTGAGGTGATCAATGATCGCTCTTCGAGTTACTTCTGAGATATAGTGTTCCATATTTGTCTACTCACAATTATTAGACCAAGCTGTCTTTTTCAGCAACAAGTCTACCACAATAAATTGAAAATGTGACAAAATTAAGCCGATTTTGTCGATTTCAGTCAAGTTTTTTTGTGTTATCATATTTCCACACCTTTTCATAGCAGGGTAATCGATGAGGTGAAGAAGGATTCGAGGAAGTTAAGATTTTCTTCCACAGGCCAGCCGAAGACGTACTCCACACCCTCTTCTTCAAGTTGCCTTACGAACAGAACGGATGCCTACATCATTACTCTTTCACCACAACGCTCTTGATATTCACGAATTCCTTCAGCCCGTAGTGAGACAGCTCTCTGCCAATCCCGGATTTTTTCACACCGCCGAAGGGCAGGCGAGGATCGGACTTAACCATGTCATTGATCGCTACTGTTCCAACCTCAAGCCGAACGGCGATCCTCTCCGCCCTCTCGATGTTTCTGCACCAGATGGATGCGCCGAGGCCGTATTCCGTGTCGTTTGCGAGCCCGACTGCCTCGTCCTCATCCTTCACAACAATGACTGGCGCGATCGGGCCGAAGACCTCGTCGGTCAGAACTTTCATGTCCTTCGTTGGATTATATACAGCGCAGGGCGCAAAGAAAAAACCCCTGCTGAAGGCGTGTCCGGGCTGCATAACTTCAGCGCCCTTCTCCCTTGCATCCTTGAGCTGTTCGTTAAGGATTGTAACTATGTCAGGCCTGGCAAGAGGTCCCATATCGGTCGAATCGTCCATAGGATCGCCAATCTTAATCTCCCTGAGGCGACCGGAAAATATAGTTTTGAACTCATTGGCAATCTTTTCGTGAATGATGAAGCGTTTTGCCGCAATACAGCTTTGGCCGGCGTTGATCATCCGGGCGCTAACCGCCATCCTAGCAGCCTTTTCGACATCCGCATCGGCCAGCACAATGAACGGATCAGAACCTCCAAGTTCCAGTACAATCTTCTTTATCCTGGCCCCAGCCCGGGCTCCAACTTCCATCCCAGCCTTATTGCTTCCCGTAAGTGACACCGCATCGACCTTATCCTGATCGATAAGTTTATTTGCACCCTTTGCGTCTATGAGAAGCGTAGTGAAAACATGGTCTGGGAAACCGGCCTTTTTGAATGCCTCTTCAATGGCGAGCGCGCACATCGGCACATTGGATGCGTGCTTAAGAACAACAACGTTACCGGCGCAGATTGCTGGGATGCCAAACCTAAAGGCCTGCCAGAACGGGAAATTCCAGGGCATGATCGCAAGCACGATGCCGAGGGGCTCGAATGTTACGTAACTTTTCACCGCCTCAGTCTTGATGTACTCTTTTTTGAGGAACTGTGAAGCTGCCTCTGAATAGTAGTCGCACAGCCACGCACATTTTTCGACCTCGGCAAGCGATTCCCGAATAGGCTTGCCCATCTCCTTGGTCATCAGCTCTGCATATATCCTTTTCTCAACTCTAAGCTGCCCGGCGAGCCGCTTTATGTAACCCGTCCGTTCTTCCACCGGCGTGGTTTTCCACACTGAACACGCCTTCCGCGAAAGAGCGATTTCATCATTGATTTGTCTTGGGGACATAAGTTGGAACTCATTCATCACGTCCCCGGTGAAGGGATTGATCGACCGTATCTTCTTTACCATCCGAATCTCCTTTATCCGCGTCATCATTTCTCATGGCGGCCCAGATTAAAACACAACCTCGCCATATGTAGAATTCTCTACGGTTATTGTCCTCCTTTCCTATCTCTAAAACACTTGTTTGTGAGCCAGTAAATTAATCCTGCAAGAATGTTGAATTATCAACCATTGCTGCATCAAAACTCAAGAGCATTATTGAGACAGCATATCGCTATCGTAATAATCTTGTCACTTCTTATTTTGCTATCGATTAGTAAGTGCAATGTACATATCAATGTTTCTTCCTCTCATCCTTGACTATAAGTATTTTACGCGTGGGCGCGATGTTGAAACCGGGATTAGAATCGATGGCGAAGTGGTCAATCCTGATCTCTCTCAGGATCACAGGTGGCTCAGAATGAAGATCATATCTCCCGCACATATTACTCTGATGCTCTGCCTTTTTATCAGGGGGCGGCGTAAAACCCTGTCTGTTCACGGCGAAGATATAAGCCGTGTCGTGGCAGTTATTGATTTTCGATGTATTGCCGGATAATAGAGATTGGTGCTCCGCCGCAGCTGGCGGCGAAGTAGCTGGGAGACCAAAGAGTCCCCTTCCAGTAGAATCTCTTCAGTCCGGGGTGTTTGGTTTTTAGTCTGCGTGAGGATGCCCCCTTGAGACTGTTAACCAACCTAGATACGGAGGTCTTGGGAGGGTAATTGATCAGCAAGTGCACATGGTCGTAGTCTCCATCACATTCAACCAGTGCTGCTTCAAAGTCTTCGCATATTTTTGCGAAGACTGTTTGCAGGGTAGCAATAACCGCTGGAGTAAATACCTTACGGCGGTATTTGGCAACAAAGACCAAGTGTACGTGCATATGGAATACACAGTGTCTACCATGTCTCAAGTCTGTTGAATTATTCACAGACCAAATGATACTATAGGAGGTAATGATGCGTCAAGCCTACAGATACAAGCTCTACGCAGCTGACAGAAACAAGCGTCTGGACCGGCAACGCATCGTTGCCTGCCAGATATGGAATCACTGCATAGCCCTGCACCGTCGGGACTTCCGGATGTTCGGCAAACACCTGTCTGCGTCACGTCTGAAGCATCGGATTGCGTTGATGAGAAAGCATGTAAGACCAGAGTGGCAATTGCTTGGTTCCCAGTCAGTGCAGGACGTGATCGAGAGAATCGACAGGAGTTACCAGCGATTTTTCTCATGGTGCAAGACTCGTATTGGCCGCAGAGTCGCTCCGCCCAAGTTCAAAAAGAGGGTCAAGTACAAATCCTTCACCCTCAAACAAGCTGGATGGAAGCTGCTCGATGACAACCATATTCAGATAGGGCGCTGTTCGTACAAATTCCACAACTCACGTCCGATGGAAGGCCAGATTAAGACTGTCTCAATCGTCCGTGACGCAGTTGGGGATTACTGGATAGTATTTTCAGTTCTGAACGAAGCAATCGTTGCCAGGCAGACTGTGACGGGTAACACCGCAGGTCTGGACTTTGGGCTTACAACGTTTGTGACCCTTTCAGACAAGACTACGATCTCAGCTCCCCACCCGCTAATGAAGCAGATCAAACAACTCAGGAAGTCCTGTGGCAATGTCAGCAGGAAAAAGAAAGGCAGTAACGGTCGGAGACGAGCGAGACTTGCTCTAGCCAGGCTGTACCGCAGAATTGCAAGCATGCGGAGGGATTGGCAGTCCAGACTGCTGCCAAGCTTGCCAAGACTTACGATGTGCTCTGTATCGAGGATTTGAGTCTGCAGGGGATGAAGGCCCTGTGGGGACGCAAGGTCTCAGACCTTGCCTGGGGTGATTTCGTCACGATACTCAAGTGGCAGGGCCTGAAGTACGGATGTGCCATAGTGGAGGTAGGCAGGTACTACCCGAGCTCCAAGATCTACTCACACTGCGGACACATTCATGAAGGGCTGGGGTTAAAGGATCGGCAATGGATATGTCCTTCATGCGGGATTCAGCATGACCGTGATGCCAATGCATCAGTAAATATTCACCGTGAAGGGTTGCGACTCTTTGCGGCAGGGAAGTATGAGGCGGGACATCGCCTCAGGGAGGAGGCTGCGTAAGACCTGCTTCGGCAGGCTGTGGCTGTCGATACCCAGAATCCCCGTCTCTTTAGGGCGGGGAGTATGTCAAAAGTCTACGAAAGAGACTTGCCTTAATGTTCATCATTTGTAATTATCCATGATCTTGTGCAGAAGGTTTTTTTGTCGTAGATTTTTGCCATCACGACACTTACCTCCGCTTCTCGCGAGACTTTGTATTTGAGGCATTCTTTGTTTCAAGCAGCGACAAAAGTCCTGGAGTGTCGACGAACCGCGACATCTTATTGAACTGGGTAATTCCCCCCTTTTCCCTTCATGATGCAAGGTCAGAAAGAGCCTGTTCTTTGCTCTGGTTATAGCGACATAGAACAGTCGCTGCTCCTCCTCAATCGATTCCTCGTCGTCAAGGGAAAAAGTCCTGGAAGAACGCGGTCAATGAGCCCCATCAGGAATACGCAGTCCCATTCGAGACCCTTTGCAGAGTGGATCGTAGAGAGCACGAGAGGCATCCCCTCTTCTTTTGTCTCAGGTTCGATCCGCCAGACCCCTCTCTCCGGAGGTTCTATGCCGAAATCCTCAAGCAATTCTTCCAACGAATTGTATCTAGCTGCTATCTGCCTTAATGCCTCAAGGTCGTTTAGCCCCAAGTGCCAGTCGTCGAATCTGTCCTTCAATATCGGTCTGTAGTAATCCATAATGACTTCGAATTTGTCGCCAACATCCTCTTTCTCCTAATCTATAATGTCCAGTGCTGCCCTCAGTTTTGATAGCCCTTCTCCGTGGCTCTGCTTCCTGACATGCTTTGAGAGGACATGCCCTATTATTTCCGGAAGAGACGCATACTTGACTATTTCATCGGTAAGAGAGTCAGCCGTCTTGGCCCCTATTCTTTCGATAAGTATCAGCGCCCTATTCCATGATAGTTCATCCTTGGGGTTTGATATCACTTTGAGGTGGGCCATCAGGTCTTTGACATGAGCAGTTTCGTAAAACTTGAGCCCTCCATAGGTTTCGTAAGGAATGTTTCTCTCGCTCAGCTCAGACTGGACCGCAATCGAGAGGTACATCGACCTGAAAAGGATGCACTGATGACCGAGGGAAATCCCTTGGTCCATCTGTTTCTTTATTCTGTCGGCGACCCATTCGGCCTCTTCATGGGAATCGCGGAGGAAGAGAAGCTGTGGTTTATGCCCCTGTTTCTTCCTGATGGATACGAGGCATTTTGAGTACTTGTGTTTCATGTTTTCAAGTACGGTATTGGCGACATCGAGGATAGTCTGGGCGCTGCGATAGTTTTCTTCGAGCTTGATTATCCGACACCCCTCGAACTTATCGGGAAACGCCATGATGTTTTGATGAGTAGCCCCTCTAAAGCCGTATATACTCTGGGCATCGTCACCGACCACCACAATATTGCCGTGATTCCGGGCCAGTTGATATGCGATGTCACCCTGAATTGAATTTGTATCCTGGTATTCGTCAACCATGATGAACCGAAATCGGTTGGAGAGGCTTTCCCTTATCTCATCATTCTCAAGAAGAACCTTAAGATAAACACCGCACAGAAGGATAAAGGGAATAAATTAACGAATTTCATTTATACTCTGCATAAGAATTGGCAGCGGGCCATTGTGTCTTCTTGGGAATGTTTGGTTTCATTGCAAATCACCACTCCCCTTACTATCCCAGCGCCTTTTGAAGTATTGTAAAATAGAATTATACTTACGCAAATGTGATACACTTCCCATTAACTCAGGGGCATGACTTTGGTAACAAGCTCCTTAAAAGGTTCGCCCGACTGAACAGACATGCCTATTCATTCGGCGCTATGACAAAACGTTTTTTTGGCATAAGCCTATCGAAACGGACTCTGCTTAGTTGCCAGGTATACGCCGGGATCAATCTGGCTATCGCCACCGTTATTTCAAAGGCTGAGTCATCCACAACCATTTGCAGCAGTGTGCAGTCCAACAGGAGAACAATAAAGATCACCTCGACAAAGTGGTTTGTGGTTAAACCCTCATCCAGGAAGGAGGTCCCATGAAAAAAACAATAGGTTGGTTAGTCGTTCCCGCATTGCTGATCGTCTCATTTTCCTTTGTTAGCTGGGCAACGCCCGAGGAAAGGAAACCAGCTTCCGCTGAGGCCTCTAAGAAGGCTACTGCACAGACCGAGGCCCGGGATAAAACTCAGTCACTGTTCACTATCGAACATAGCAAGAATGCCAACGTCGTGCATTACGACGCCCGGCTCACCTCCGATGGCAAGCTGGACCCCAAGGAACCGGTGAGCGCTTACTGGATCATGCTCGCTGAAGATGGTCGCAGAGAGGCACTCAACTGGATGGAGAAAGAGAAGGGCTACGGCTTTGACATTAAGCCTGACCTGTCAGTAAACGGTTATAAAATGACCTTGATGGCCGCTCCTAAGGAGCACATCATCGTAAGAAAAGCGGGGAATGCCATCCGTGCTGAGGTCACCATCAATGGCCGGCCTGCCGTTTTAGAGAAGATTTACATCAATTCCTCCGACGGTCTGACCGGGCCCAATGTCCATTATATTATGCTGTACGGAAAAGACCTGCGGACGGGAGGGAAGCTCTCCCAAAAGAGCGTGCCGAAGTAACCGCCCATTCACTTCACTTTAATTCGCACAGGATCATTTTTTGGATAACCATGTGAAGTGCGCGTCATTTTCGTCATATCATTAGCAAATTTCACTATCTAATATCCTATTAATCGCCGTAATTATATAGACAAATACTATTTGATATATAGTAGCAATGTATCTTAAAGTTAGGTCTATGTGCGCATTGCAAAGCAGACATTTCGATCCTGAGACATTATCCATGACAGTTCTTTTCCGTCCAGTTATACCTGACACAGTATCAATCAGCTTGGCTGTTGTGGACTTATGAAGGAAATTCGGCAATGGCCAGCGATCTGCGGACTGTGCCCCGAAGGGTGCTGGGTCTGTGTTTCAGTTTCAGACGGGAAGCTCATATCGGTCAAGCCGGATGCCAACCCTTCATACGGCAATCTCTGCAAGCGAGGTATGCTTGCTCCGCAGATAATCTATTCTCCCGACCGCATAAAGACACCCCTGATTCGCACCGGACCTAAAGGCACCGCAGCATTCAGACGGGCAACGTGGGATGAGGCCCTCCACAAAATAGCCAAAAATCTAATAAACATCAAAGATATTCATGGAGCCAGGGCTGTAGCAAGTTATATGGGCGCCGGAACACTGGAAGATTCTGTGACTGACTTTTACGGAAAGATGCTTGCCCCATTCGGCTCCCCTAACGATATGGATTGTGGGTCGTTATGTTATGTCTCATCCCGCATACTCGCACCGGTCACAACTTTGGGTATTCATGGGTCTCATATCAGCCCAGATATCGACAATGCCGATGTTATTATTATCTGGGGAACCAACCCGCTTAAAGACGGGCTTCCCGATAAGAAACGACGTATTAAGTCAGCGATGGCGCGTGGTGCCCGTCTTGTTGTAATCGATCCGAGACGCAACAGTTTGGCTAAAAATGCGGATCTATGGATTCCCGTACGTCCGGGTACTGATGGCGCACTCACGCTGGCACTGATAAATTTTATCATCACCGGGAATTGGTACGATAAAGAGTTCGTGTCCCAGTGGACAAGCGGATTTGAACCGCTTCGGGAATATGCAGCAACCTTCAGTCCGGAGGTAGCCGGTGCCATATGCGGCATCGACGCAGCTGTCATCACCGAACTTGCAACCATGATCGTTAGGTCTGCCCGTGTCACGGTAGATTTTTATAGCGGCATTGAATACGCGCCGAGCGGCACTCAGACAGGTCGGGCGATTTACTCACTAATGGCGCTTCTTGGAAGCATAGATTCGGAAGGAGGCCTTTCCATAAATGAATATCCTCATCATACTATTCGTGAAAATATAGTAGACGCTGAAAGCCCAGCTCTCGGAGCAAGTGACCATCCTCTCTTTTATGCCCTGACAGGTAAGGCACATATTTCAGGTTTGGCTGCTGCAGTACTTTATGATGATCCATACCCAGTGCGTAGTTTCCTCCTGATTGGAGGCTCACCGTTTCTCTCTCATACAGATCCGGACACATGGCAGCGTGTGTACGAAAAGCTCGACTTCATGGTAGTTATTGACAGATTCATGACTGCTGAATCGAAATGGGCCGACGTCATCCTGCCGGCCGCAACATATTATGAGATTAATTCATATCAGACATATCGGAAACATGTCCGTCTCCGCCACAAAGTAATAAATCCAGTCGGTGAGGCGAGGAGTGATTCCGCAATTCTGGCTGATATTGCCGACAGGCTCGGTTACGGCGATATGTTCCCGAAGTCCGGAAGGGAATGCAGGGGAAAGGCCTTCGGTGTGAATTCCGAGTATTTGAAGAGATTATATGAAAACCACGCCGTCGATTTGCGTCTTCCTCAAAGTAGGTTCGGAAAACACAAATCTGGGAACCTTCGAACAGATGGCAAGCCAGGGTTTCCGACACCATCGGGCAAATTCGAATTTGAATCTACTTTGCTGAAGCGATACGGTTACGATCCTTTGCCGGTGTATGTTCATCCCTATCAGTGTGACGATTGCGATGGCATGCAATTAATGCTGACTACTGGCGCGCGCGCGAAATCGAGGTTCAATTCACAATATCTGGACCGCCCGGAACTTGCAGAAGAGAACGATCTGGTTCTCGAAATAAACACTTCTGATGCCACAAAAAGAGGGATTGAGTGCGGAGATGTTGTAATACTCATGACGGAATACGGCAGTATATCGCTAACGGCCAAATTAACTTCTGATATCTGCGAAGGCACAGTTCATGCGCCGTCGGGTGGCGGGGGAAGCCACCAGGTCGGCGCATGGCCTGCGGCTCATGTCAATTCAATCATCCCGCCGGAATTAAAGGATCCAATATCAGGATATCCAAGTTTCAAAGCAGTTCCCTGTGAAGTGCGATCCACGACAAAGAACGGTTACGTAACCCTGGAATCTGACAGTGAAGCGATTGATTTGCTGCTTTCTTTCCCTTAGACAATAATGAATTATTGAATAATGTTTATAAAATAAATTACATTCGTTTATCTTAATAATACTATGATCACGCTTTCAGCGATTTCTTTATCCGATCCATTAGATTTTACTCAGACATGGACCAATATGCTAATATGCATGATACTCTTCACAAGGAGGTTGCTATGAAGTACGGAGCAAGGAATACCCTATCGGCAAAGGTTAAGTCGGTCAAGAAGGGCGATATCATGTCCCTGGTGAAGTTTGATGTGACAATACCCGCCGAAATGGCATCAGTACTCACAACAGAATCGCTTGAAGCCCTGAAGATGAAAAAAGGCGATCAGGTGCAGCTTATCATCAAGGCAATTCACGTTTTGCCGGTGAAAGAATAGTACTGTTTTATACATTTTACTTGAAATTATTATGAATTCTTAGTCTCAAGTTGGCTACGTCTGCGCATACATAAGCATTGTAGACTGCTGATAGATCGCCCAGAATGTTTTTTGGATAAGCATGAGAAGTGCATAATAAGTATCTCCACCTATACCTAGCATCAGGAATGCGAAGTTTATTAATTGCACGGGAGGGGCAAGGCTAATAAACTGAATATAGCACTGACTTATATTTCCCTCATGAGCCAGCTCAACAATATTTCCTTATCCTAGCAATATGTGTTGTTGCCTTGCTGGGACCGTTCCGACTCATCTCCCGCAGCAGCATGGCCACCCACTGAGAGATAAAGAGGTTCGCAATAAAATTGCGCTTCTGGCGTTCGCGTAGTTTGATGAGTTTAGGGTTGTCTGTTGGCCCTCAGCGCTGCAATTCCAACTCATCCGTCATGCGCGGTCATAAAGTTAATGCTCGCATATGACCTGCGCATTCTTACTATAGGAGCAAGCCCCACTTTACTGAATCGTGAATAATGCCTTTCGTTGATATAATTTGAGCAGAGGCATAGTATGCATCGCTGCCAGGAGGTCGATATGAATAAAATCATGCTTTTGTTTATCCTCGCGATACTGATCCTTTCGGGCTGCACCGGCTTGAATGTATCCCTCCTGCCCGAGGCGAAGCCGCTTGAAGAGCAGATTCTCGAAGGCACGGGCAATCCCAAAATACTGCTGATCGATCTCGATGGCATAATCTCCTTCAAGGAGGAGAAAGAAGGTCTTATTCTAAAGAGGTCGTCGAAGGTCGCCTTTTTCAGAGAAGCGTTGCACAAGGCCGTTGAGGACCCAGATGTAGTAGGCGTGATAATCAGGATTAATTCTCCGGGAGGGACTGTTGCCGCCAGCGACGCCATCTACCATGAGGTCATGAGCTTCAGGCAGAAAAAAAGGGTGCCTGTTTATGCTTATGTAATGGAGGTCGGTGCGTCGGGAGCCTTTTACGTAGCGGCCTCTGCCGACCGGATTATTGCAAGCCGTTCTTCCGTCATCGGAAGTATAGGCGTTGTGGCAATGAAGACTAACGTAGGGGACCTTCTATCAAAGATAGGAGTATCGGAGGAGACATACAAATCGGCCCCAAAAAAAGATTTCTGGTCTCCTTTCCGCGCGAGCACGCCAGAAGAGCAGAAGATGCTACAGGATATAATTGACCAGTTCTATGCCCAATTCGTGGACGTGGTCCATTCAAACAGGCAGAGGTATCTCACCATGCCTCAGATAAAGATATTGGCTGATGGACGCATACTTACGGCACAGGATGCTCTTCAGGCAAATCTTATCGATCAGGTAGCTTATCTGGACGAAGCGGTCGATGCCATGAAAATTTCTTTGCATATCGAGCAGGCCAGAATTGCCACCTATATCAGACCCAAGACATACAAGTCTAATATCTATTCCGGATATCAGGCTGAGTCGCCCGGCTCAACCGTAAATCTGATTTCGATAAATGCCGATGGACTGCTGCTTTTTTCGGGTGTTCAGTTCATGTATCTTTGGAACCCGTAATATCTGATTGAGGGCAACATAGGCATCCACTATTTAGTGACGTGGACTATTGCTATCTTATAACAAGCGCTGCACGGCAAAGATAGATTTCCATCCCGGCCACCGTCGCATTTAAAGCCACACCTCCACCTGAGGGAATTGCTTAAATAAAAAATGATCGCGATCATTCCGAAATCAGTGGCCGCGATGATCCGAAATTCGTAGAACGTATGCCGCACAGCGTATAGACTGGTGTCATTCATCCTACAAAGCCAAAATCTGGCTATTTAAGATGGGTCCAATTATATCGGCGAGGGATCCAGTCTGAATCGGGATGTCAAGAAAGACAACACATCTCGCAGACTTATCTGCTACCGACAGATTTCCTTTGAAATCCTCACTCCTGCAATTGAAGGAGGTGTTCATCGCAGTATCAGATCCTCACAGTACATGACACCGGCCTCATTTCTTCATTATTAAAGATTTTGTTCCGTAACTTTACGAATCTCCCCGAAATCGGGCATTCGGCCTTCCGTCGAATGTTTTTAGGACTTCCTTTGCTCCTGCGTGAAATTCCGGAAGAAACCTGCATCGACTGCTGAGCAGGAAAGAGCGAAACAGCATTTTCATTGATTGAAGATGATAACACCTGCGTCCTCAAAATCATCTCCGTTCACCTTCTGTGGATCACAACCTGAAAATCCTTCTTCCCGCGATTACCGCAGAAATGATAATCTCCAAAATTAATCGCTAAAACGTAATTTAATGCCATCCACACTTTTTGTGATCATTATCACCAAAGCAGTAAATTCCTGTTTTTACGCTGTGGGAGCCATAATTATGAGATCAAGTTCAACTATAATTTAAGTATAGAGACGTCATAGATTTGCGATTAAGATGAATTTTTTATCTCTTCTGCTGATCGCATTTATGGCTCAGTAATCATTCTCTGCAGTTAAGGAATAAAAGTTTATAAAAAACAGAGAGGCATCATGTTTCAAAATTCCTTTAGCGCTTATCATACTCGGAAAACAAGGACAAGTATCGTTGCATTCATGGGCAGGCGCAAGGAGGCTCCCATCCATGCTTGTGCAGCAATGGAGTTTGTCTTTTGCAAACGCAAATTCGGTGCTGTAATAATTGATGCATCAGAATCAGGAATGAAATTATCGTGCAAAATCAAACTGGGAGTCGGATCAATAATTCATGTGGTTGATCCCTCAGCTTCCGGGAAAATCGTCTGGCGAAACGATAAAGATAACTCAATAGGTATCGAGTTTATAAAAACTTCCTTAGGACAGGATGAGTAGCCTTTGGCTGATTCATAGCAATAAATGGATTGACGAAAGCATATTTAAGAGATTAGGTAACGACATGGCCTCAAATACTGTAGCCCTAAAATTCCTGAAGACAATTACTTTGCCACGCCTTCTGTTACTGCGGGCACATATAGAGAGAATGCACTTCAGCATGAAATTGTCCTTCACATCTCTGCGATCGAAAGTATGTGTTCTTGTACTTACGCTTCTGGGGTTGACAACGGCAGCTTCTTATGTTGCAACTGTTGAAATCATGCAAGAATCCATGCTGGATGAGATTACGAAACGAGCTTCGTCGCTGAGCAGGAACATTGCGGCTGTCGGAGCATACAGCCTTATGTCCAATGATCTGTTGGGACTTGATAATATCGTTTATAAATCAAAGAGTACTAACAGTGATGTTGAATATATAATGATTCTTGACCCAAATATGAGGGCGGTGGTGCACAGTGATATTAACATGGGAGGGAAAAAGATCGAGCAGTCAGAAGGTAAGATAATCAAGGCGATTGACCAGGGATTGTTAATCAGGGAGGTGAAAGGCTCGTCCGGGGTTTTGTTCGAGGTGACCTGCCCAATATATTTTATGAATCATCAACTTGGCCTAGTAGTACTGGGCATAAACAGATCCTCGCTCGATACTGCACAGATAGCCGCCCGGAACAGAATATTGGCTGTGTTCGGCATGATTTTAATCTGTGGCACTGTTGCTTGTATTGCGTTGTCATCAACAATGACCAGACCGATTAAAGCGCTTTCTGCCGGGATAGAGAAATTCAAGAATGGAAATCAGAACAAGCCTCTCAGAATCTATTCGAGGGATGAATTGGGAATCCTGACCAAAAATTTCAATGAGATGACTGGCTTGATCAGCCAACAGCGCGACAGGCTCAATGAATATGCACGGGATCTTGAGGAGTCTTATGTCTCCATGGTGAAGGTAGTTGCAGCGGCGATAGATGCTCGGGATCCATATACACACGGTCACTCCGTGCGTGTTGCACAGTTATCACTGTGGCTTGCAAGAGAAATAGGACTTAATAAAGAAGAGCTTGCAGATCTGGAAATAGCCTGCCTTCTCCATGACGTCGGCAAGATCAAGATCCCCGATGCCATCCTGAGAAAGACCACTAAGCTTAATGCCGCTGAATACGCAGAGATAATGTTGCATCCAGACTATGGAACTGACATTCTCTCAAGAGCACCTTCCCTTCACAAATACATGGCTCCTGTCAGGCACCATCACGAATGGTTCAACGGACAGGGTTACCCCGACAGGTTGATCGGAGAAGGGATACCGCTTTTTGCAGCGATAATCTCGATTGCCGATGCCTATGATGCAATGACTTCCGAAAGACCCTACAGGAAGGCTCGTTCTCGAGGAGAGGCCCTGCAGGAGTTGATCGATTCATCAGGGAGACAGTTCAATCCTCACCTCATAGATACCTTCATATCACTTGTGGAAAACAACTACCCTTCATTGTCACAACAGGTGACACACATAACATGGTAAAACGACATTTCATACAGGTAAACTTTGTGTGCAGTGTCATCCTTCTCCTTCTCCTTCTTTCTTGCACGCATGAGAAGAAGGCTGATGTTGAGCAGAGTCGCAATGATGCCGATCTCAGTAATACAGAAGAGAGCCATTTACAGTCTGAAGCAACTGTACTTATGGCCAAGGGTGATTATCAGAACGCGTTAGATCTTTACAGAAACACTTACCATAAACACCAAACAAAAAAGAGTCTCCTCGATCAGTACGTCAAGACCATTCGTACCATAATAAATGCCGCCGACAGGGCCTTTGCGAGTAATGATTATTCCATTGCAGGAAAAAGTTACGCGGTTCTTCTCCGCAACTATAAATACTTTAAAGACATCCCCCAGCAACTACCCTTTAATAGAGAATATTTGCGGGAGAGGATTCAAGAGTGCAGAAGTCAATTGTTTAAAAAGGGGCTCCAGGAATATAGAAGTGGTTTTCTTCAGGATGCCATTTCTACGTGGCAGAGTCTAATCGCCTTTATCCCTGTTGACGCAGATACAAAACAGGCTATGAATACCGCCTCTGTGCAATTAAAACGTATGCAGAATCACCGATAGGCTGACCTAGACACAGGAGTTTATCGAACATAAACCATATCAGCGATACCCCCTCCCAAGCAATTTGCTATTACGGGAAAATTGAGTCACCTCTCTGTCACATTAATTGAGACAATCGAATAAAGGAATATACTTCTCATCTCACCTAATACGTTATAGGTTTTCTTGAAAATGAAAAGCGACCTTGCGAGGGGAATCATTCCATTATAGAAAGGGCTAGAAATATAATGGGCAATTCTCACACAATGGGGATCGGAATCAAGTTTTTCGATATCATATTGAAACTCTCTTCTCTCAAGCAATCACCTGTAGCTGCATAATACGCTCATAACATCCGAAGTCGATGGCAAAATGCATTGCCTTTTATTGTCTGTCCAATATACAGGGGACGGGAAGATCCGAGAGGAATATCTGCGGGAAGAGGTCAGTTGATTCATCTAAATTCGCTGATGATGGCGCGGATGGCTGTCTCCTGCGATTCGATGCTCTCGGCAAGCCTGAACTGAATGAGTGCCCTTAGCAGATTTTGACCTTCGTACCTCGACTTGAAATAGACATCGCCTTCCAGATAGTCAGTGAAGAAGCGCAGGCCGAGCTCGAATGCGATGAGGCGGACCGCATCAAACAGATATTCATAGTCATCTGCCGCGAGAAAGCTTCGTGCCTGGGGGAGATAACCGCGCAGAATGGCCCGGCAGAGATCAGGCTCGAAGCGGACCGTCTCCCAGTGCTCGATCTCCTCACCCAGAGGATTGCACGCGGAACGGAGACAGTCGCCGATGTCATAATGTACGAGTCCGGGCTTGACTGTATCGAGATCGACCATACCGACGGCCTGCTGCGTTGCGGTGTCTATCATAACATTGTTGATCTTGGGATCGCCGTGCATTGTTAGGATGCGAAGATCGCCGCGTGCTTTTGCCTCTTCGAGCACGTCCGCGCGTAACCGCCACTTGTCGATGAACTGAAGGCAATATCCTATTTCCAGCGAACTGCCAGGCTGATTTCCTCTCAAGACTTCGTCAAAGTGCAAGAGATAGCGGGGCGCAATGTGGAACCCTTCCAGCGTATCTGAAAGCATTTCGGACGGCAGGTCGCTGACGAGTTTATGAAACATCCCGAGCGCAAACCCAACCTCCTCCGCATGCGATATGCTCTGGATGGTATCGAATGTCTCAGAGTCCTCTATAAAACTGATTGCACGCCAGAACGAGCCTTGTGCGTCGATCCAGTTGTCTTGCCCGTCACGGGAAAGAAGCACGCATGGAGTCTTCCAGCGTCGGCCCTCGTCCAGTAGAACACTCAACAACCGCGTATGGATATGTTCGGTGGCAGTGCGTATGTTTTGCATAACCAGCTCTGGACGGTTGAAAACACGTGTATTGAGGCGCTGGAGAATAAAGCGTCGTTCTTTTCCGGAATCGAGTGTCACGAGGAACGTGTCGTTGATATTGCCGTTCCCGAAGGACTGAACGGCTGTGACTGTACCGATTGTCGTAAACCGGCCGGCAATGCTGATAAGATCATCCGCAGCTTTATTATTCATAGTACTATATTTCCCTTGGCATCTACCAAGTAGAATTTATTGTAGCACACACCGGAAAAGTATACAGTGAGGAGAAATATGTACTTGCCTGCAGACGACTTCGGCTGCCCGGCAGACGTCAACAAGCTTCGCCCGTGAATCAAGAAAGGCAGGAAAAACTCTTCCACTGCAGACCTAGTAATTGCGGCATGCGCGTTGCAGCAATTGAACTGCGACAATATCGAGTTTATCCTTAATGCCCATAGCACTCCTAAAGCGTCAGGGCTAAAGGGAAGCACCAAACATACTTTTGCAAGAGACTCTTATGGGCAGACGCAAATTAATTTCAGTTTATGTTACTCTTTAAAAACATTAGAGCTTTTCAACATTAGCTTGCAAAAGGATCCAAAGACTGAATGAATATGCCCGCAAATACAGCCAGTGGCAGCAGTTATCCGCTTGGCTCCGTAGTCTATCCTGACGGAGCCAACTTCAGCGTTTTTTCAAAAAGCGCCACTGCGATAGAACTCCTACTTTTTGATAATGCCGATGACATGAGGCCGTCCCAGGTCATCCGTCTCTGTCCGAAAACTAACAATACTTACCACTACTGGCATGTGTTTGTTGGAGGGATCGGACACGGGCAGATATATGGTTACCGAGCATACGGGCCCTCAGAACAGAGCAAGGGGTTCAGGTTCGACCCTGAAAAGGTTCTTCTTGATCCTTACGCAAAAGCGGTGGCCGTGCCTGATGGCTATGACCGCTTAAAGGCGAGCCTGCCGGGGGATAACTGTGCCACGGCGATGAAGAGTATCGCTATAGACCTCCGAGGCTATAACTGGGAGAACGACAGACCCCTCAGGAGACCCTTTTCAAAAACAGTCATCTACGAGGTGCATGTCGCAGGCTTTACCAAGCATCAAAATTCGGGCGTTCAGCCCGAAAAAGGGGGACATACGCTGGCATAACTCAGAAAATCCCGTATCTGAAGGACCTCGGTGTTACTGCGGTTGAACTGCTGCCGGTCTTCCAGTTTGACCCACAGGACTGCCCCCAGGGGCTTGTCAATTACTGGGGATATTGTCCGATCTCATTCTTTGCACCGCATCGGGGTTACAGCTCACGGAAGGACCATCTTGGGCCGTTTAATGAATTCCGCGATATGGTAAAGGCCCTGCACAGGGCAGGTATAGAGGTCATTTTGGATGTGGTTTATAATCACACTGCCGAGGGCGATCATACAGGGCCTATACTGTGCTGGCGCGGCCTTGAAAACAGCGTCTATTACATGCTCGAGACTGATCAGACACGTTATGCCGACTATTCCGGGACCGGCAATACCCTTAACACAAACCAGACTATCGTTAGGAGGATGATCCTTGATAGCCTCCGCTACTGGGTGCAGGTAATGCATGTGGATGGGTTCAGGTTTGACCTGGCGTCTATACTCTCACGGGATGAGAAGGGCAGGCCGCTAGCAAAGCCGCCTCTTTTACTTGATATAGAGACAGACCCCGTGCTTGCCGGGATAAAACTTATTGCTGAGGCATGGGACGCGGGTGGCCTCTATCAACTCGGCTCTTTCATAAGCGACAGCTGGAAGGAATGGAACGGGAAGTTCCGGGACGATATCAGGAGCTTCGTGAGAGGGGACGACGGCTCTGTCTCAAAACTCTCAGCCCGCCTGCTTGCCAGCCCGGACATATTCGGCCATGAAGAACTTGAATCAGAGCAGAGCATAAATTTCGTTACCTGTCATGATGGATTTACCTTGAACGACCTCGTTACGTACTCTGAAAAGTACAACCTCGCAAACGGGGAAAGAAACCGGGATGGCAATGACAATAACCTGAGCTGGAACTGCGGCTTTGAAGGTCCAACCGATGACCCTGGGGTTGAGAAGTTACGATGTATGCAGATAAAAAACTTTCTTACGCTTAACCTCATTGCCCTTGGCACACCCATGCTTCTGATGGGGGATGAAACAAGACGGACCCAGCTCGGCAACAACAATGCCTACTGCCAGGACAATGAACTGAGCTGGTTTGACTGGAGCCTGTGTGACAAGCATAAGGGCCTCCACCGTTTTGTTAAAGAACTGATCGCTTTCAGGCTGCGCCGCCTGAACCCCGAAGGGGATGACGACCTGAGCCTGAACGAACTTCTTGCTCAGGCACAGGTCAAATGGCATGGCGTCAGGCTTGATAACCCTGATTGGGCAGAATACTCTCATAGTCTTGCCTTTACTGCCTTTAACAGTGCAAAGAACCTGCAGACCCATGTGATGATGCATGCCTATACAGAACCTCTTCAGTTTGAAATCCCGCCCACTGCGGCGAACCAGTGGAGACGGTGCATAGATACTTTTCTTGAATCGCCGGAGGACATCCTAGAATGGGATGACGCGCCGGTTGTGCAGGCCCGTAAGTATCTCGTACAACCACATTCAATCGTGGTGTTGTTCAGTGCTGGGGAATAAGACCTCTGACAGCCGGATCTTTTGAGAAACTCTCATTTGGGACAAAACGATCGCTGTAATGCAACCCACCGGTAAGAATGTGCTTTCCCAAGACATGAGTAAAGAGGGCTGGCCTGGATTCCGACTGTCTTCACCCACAACTTGCTATAGCTGTAAAACGGGTCATATCAGCAACTTGTGACCTGTCCCTAACAGTTCTTTACATTTTTCAACTTCGTCAAAGATGTGTCTGCGTCCTTGGTCCAAGTGAATATCTTGGTTTTTTTTATTATGTTTCTCGAGTGCAGACGATTAGAAGCAGTTAACATCCAAGGGAACTATATTTCCGATAGTACCCCACATACGCAATCTTTAACTGCGGAGAAGATGAATCGTGAAATAGAGATCTGTTATCCATATGAGTTGTACTATTTTTTAAACATAGTGGTTCCGACAGCCCGTAGATCGCTCACCGCCTGTTTGACCCGCTCTGCCATGGCAGATTCGGCCAGGGCGAGGTATGTTCGGGGATCATAGGCCTTCTTGTCCCCCATCTCTCCATCCACCTTAAGAACGCCATTGTAGTTCTTCAGCATATGGTTAGCGATCAAACGGGTGAAGGCATACTGGGTGTCGGTGTCCACATTCATCTTGACGACACCGTAATCGATCGCCTCATGAATGTCTCGCAGTTCCGAGCCTGAGCCGCCGTGAAAGACAAGATAAAAACGCGCCTTTTCACCGTACTCCTTCGCAACGGCATCCTGGCAGTCCTTCAGGATTGAGGGCTTAAGCTTGACGTGGCCGGGCTTGTAGACGCCATGGACATTGCCGAAAGTCGCAGCAAGGAGATACCGAGCGCCCTTGATGGCATTCAACTGCCGAGCAACCTCAAGGGTGTCCTCAGATGTCGTGTAGAGCTTCACACCTGCCTCACCCTTCACGCCGTCCTCCTCTCCGCCGACAACCCCGGCTTCGATCTCGAGGATGAGTTCATTTCTATGGAAGCGTTCCAGTAGCTTGATTGAAATATCGAGGTTCTCTTTGAGCGGCAGGGCGCTTCCATCGAACATATGGCTGTTGAAGAGGTTAGACCTGCCCGCTGCCCTCCGCCTTTCGGTCTCCTCCACAAGAGGAATGACAAACTTGTCCAGTTTGTCCGCCTGACAGTGGTCTGTATGGAGGGCGACATAGACCGGATAGCGTTCCGCCGCGCGATGCACATGTTCGGCAATCGAGATTGCCCCAAGAGCCATGTCCTTTAAGGAAGATCCCGACGCAAAGGCTCCGCCGCCAGTCGAGACCTGGATGATGCCGTCGCTCTTGCTTTCGGCAAGGCCCTCGAGAACAGCATTTGCAGTCGTGAGCGATGTCACGTTGATGGCGGGGTAGGCAAAGTGTTGCCCCCGCGCCCTATCGAGCATCTGACAATAGATCTTGTAATCAGCTACCGGCATAACCACCTCCGTTAATCGAGAATTTTATCGTCGTGACGAATATGTTTCATTCGGCGTCAATCTAATGCGTCGCTCAGGCATTGCTGGTGTCAAAGGCGCATTCGCGGATATTTGTAGTCTAATATTTCGTTCATGGTATTCATCATCTGGATAACACTCCTCCTGTTACTACTTTTCCTACTGATAATTATATCATGTTCTGTTTGTGTGACTCACGGGAAGGATATCTCGGCCGTCGAGTGCACGGAATTGTCATATTATTTCAGTAACCATCAAATTTGTGTTTCTACCACCACTGAAGACTCTCAGGTGTTGTCATTTCGGCGACAGATTCGCACAGAAATTGATACGACGGAGGATAATTCACGCTCTGCGAGATACAAGCGTTAATTGTTACAGAGGCAGAATAGTAAACTAAGCGTAGTCCAGTCTGAGGGTCGGCTGCGATCTCTCGCCGGGGACAGACAGGAGAACCTTACGCTTCCGATCTAGCACTGATCGAATACGTTCTGCCCGCTCAATATAGAATATCTCACTTTTGGGCTGGATTTGTGTATACTTTTAGAAGACCTACGTTCTGAAATAAAGGAATTCAGACGTTAAATCTACAAACATAAGGAGAATAATAATGAAAGAATCGGAAAGGAAAGATTCAAAATATAGAGCCCCTAATCCGGCATTTATGAAGGCTATGAAGCCGAGTGAGGCGTTGGCAAAGATAGTGGGTAATGAGCCACTTCCAAGGACAGTTATAACCAAGAAGCTCTGGGAATATATAAAGAAAAATAATCTTCAGGATGCAAAGAACAAGAGAAATATCAATGCAGATGAGAATCTTTTGGCCGTATTCGACGGGAAGCACCAGGTCTCGATGTTTGAGATGACAAAATTAGTCAATAAACACCTGAGCTGATAGTCATATGCCTTCGCAGGGATACGGCCATTAGGCCGCTCAACCCGTCGAGGCATCGCGATTATCACCTTTTCTACCAGCACCACCGGTAATCCTCTCCGTCTTGCCGTCAAGATAATGCCTTAACAGCAGTATAGAGTCCTACTTGTTAAGGGCCTTCAAAGCCTTCTTGTCATCGGTCGTCTTTATGACGCAAAGAGGGTTCCTGCAGTTGCCTGCGGTGCCGTATATGTATACGATGTCGATCCCGACTTCCGCGATCTTCCCGGCGACTTTTTCGATCGCTCCTCTCTTGTTTGGGATCTCGACGGTGATCACATCGTCGAGGGTTATGTTGCCGCCCAGAGTTGCAAGCGCCTTCTTTCCCTTCGCCGGCTCGGTAATAATCAGCATGAAATAGGCCGTGCCTGCCATCTCGTATGCGCAGAGGGCTTCGATGTTGACCTTAGCCTTTGAAAGTGTGGTACCGACTGCCGCGAGCAATCCCACTCTGTTCGGCATCTCGATGCTCAGCTGCTTAGACTTCTTCGCTGTTGCCATGATCGCCTCCATTAAACTTTTATTTGGATTAATCGTCTCTATTATAGTGCACGTAGGAGGCACTATTTTCAACTCCATTAGTAACTGTATAACGAGTTCCTATTGCGTTGCAATATAATCATTTCCATTTGCAGTTCGCAGACTTGTGAGCCCATACGGTAATGAGGAATGCCGTTAATATTTCTCAGTGTTTACAGTACCTGAAATGTACTCTTTATTTTCACTCTATGAATCTTGGCTTTGCAACTGAAGGGCAGTAATGCAAGCCCTACCCATTATATCCGTGCTACCCTTAGGCAGACATAAATCAAACCTCATGGTTTTTCATCCAGGAGCCGCATGAGTCCGATGAAGTCATCATCCGCCCACCCGGCTGACATTCCCTGGTCGTAGATTTTTTTAAGATGTCCGGTTTGTTCGAGTGACAATGCGAGATCGGCAGCGGTCTCCAATGCCAGGCGAAGATCTTTCGCCATGTGCTTGAGTGAAAACTGCGGGGTGTAATCGCGCTGACGCAGCTTAGGTTCTTTGAGATCCGAAACTCCCGAACGGGAAGCATTTCGCGCAAGTGCATTGAAATAGACTTCATCTGGGATTCCCGCCGCCCGGCACAAAGACAGGCTCTCGCACAAAGCTTGGGCGACGCCGGCAATGTTCAAGTTCATCGCAAGCTTCAGCGAACTGGCGGAACCTAGCGGTCCGATATGGAGGATGGCACTAGATATAGGTTCGAGAACTGGGCGCGCCTTATCGACGACTTCCGGTACACCACCCAGATAATAAACGGTTTGACGCCGCTCCGCTGCAAGTTTGCTTCCTGTGAAGGGCGCTTCTAAAAACAATGCGCCTGTCCGCTGCACCTGTTCGGCAAAGAGTCGAGTCCATTTGGCGGAAATTGTGCTTGATTGGATCACCAATACTCCGCTGCCAAGCTTGGGTTGAATCTTATCCAGAACGGACTGCACTGCCGGAGGATCGGCGACGACGATAAAGATCACCTTCGCTCCTTCTACCGCTTCCTGAATGGATGCGTAAAAGTTGGGGAAATCTTTAGGCGTCCGGTTCCAGCATCGCACGGCATGGCCATCTGAGATCAGATTTTTCGCCCAGGCGCTTCCGATAATGCCTAACCCTAACACTGAAATTATCATCATTTATTGTCCTTTCTAAATTGGTATACTTCAATGTTATCATTGTGTTGTTCTTTGTCAACCGGGAAAAGTTTCCACTGACCCACGGAGGGACTCAGTGAACAAGAGGCATCGAGTCATGCCTGCAATCAGGAGTTTATTACTGAACCCTGGCTACAGATCCTAAAGGTAAATAGCCGGTTAATCTCCTCTAAAATGGGGGCAGGGACATGACAGCTATCGGATGACGGGCAGGGTCTAACCCATTAGTGTTACTCGTGCGGAACTTTGGCAACCCCATAATCTGTCCAGTTTTGTTAATTCACGCCATTGTATTTTGATGCGTTTATTGTTATTTTCTTATCGATGAAAGAGATTCCGACAGTAGGCAACCTTTTAATTTCTCTGTTCGAGACAGTTCAACTATTTCTGCCAAAATCCTGTGAAACGTATAGGGTTGGAAATGAAAAATACGAGTAGGAGGAAGAGTGTGATGGCATCGAATAAGTCTATCAGAGTTTTGTCCGTCGCATTATCGTTGTTGCTGATCTTAGTTTTTTCCGTTTCCGCGCAATCACAGCAGCAGGTCATCAAAATCGGCGCAGTCTATCCCCTGACTGGCAATATCGCCTCAACTGGTCTGGATTGCAGGAGGGGAGTCGATCTGGCGGTGGATATTATTAACGGGAAATACAGTCTTGATCTTCCCTTGGCGGAGAGTGCGGGGCTGCCGAACTTGGGTGGTGCAAAAATCGAAATTGTATATGCCGATACCAAAGGGGACCCGAAAAACGGCATGTCCGAGGCCGAAAGGCTGATCACCTCGGAAAAGGTAGTTGCCATGATCGGGGCCTACCAGAGTGCCGTAACGAAAACTGCCAGCCAGATTACCGAAAGGCTGAGAATTCCATACGTATGCTCCGATTCTTCATCTCCTACACTTACGGAAAGGGGATACAAGTACTTTTTCAGGGTTAGCCCCCACGACGATATTTTTGCCCGGGACCAGTTCCAGTTCCTGAAGGACCTTGAAAAGAAGACCGGACAGGCGGTTCATAATGTCGCTGTCCTTTACGAAAATACTGAATTCGGCTCCAATGCCGGCAAGGCATACAAAAAATATGCCGCCGAATTCGGCTATAAAGTTGTTGCTGATATAGCTTACCCAGCCAACGCAACAGACGTGTCCAGCGAGGTGAGCAAGCTAATCGTAAGCAAGCCGGACGTGCTGATGCATGCTTCGTATGTGACAGATGCCATTCTCTTTACCAGAACTTTTAAGGAAAAAGGCTTTCAACCTAAAGGCATTATGACTATGGCGGGTTATATCGAGCCGGGCTACCTGGCGGCAATAAAAGCTGATGGCAACTACATGATTGTCCGGTCGACTTTTGCGCTCGATCTTGCCAAGAAAAAACCACTCGTGGCCAAGGTCAACGAACTTTTCAGAAAGAAATATGGCATAGACATGAGTGAAAATGCCGCCCGGAGCTTTATGGCCCCATTTGTCCTTGCCGAGGCCATCAACCGGGCGAAGTCCACAGCTCCGGAAGCCATCGTGAAAGCTCTGCAAGATACTGATATCCCCGGCAACCACACTATCTACCCATGGAAGGGAATCAAGTTCGACCCGCAATCACACCAGAACATCTACGCGCGGGGAACGCTTGTGCAGATACTCAATCAGGAATATGTAACGATTTGGCCTTTTGATTCAGCTTCGAAGGCGGTAGTCTGGCCGTTTCCTGCATGGGAAGGAAGAAAGTAGGAGCGGAACGGCTCCATGCCTGATCAATTGCTTCAGCAGCTTGCCGATGGTTTATTAATCGGCTTGATGTATTCACTGATCGCCATAGGCTTGACGCTTATCTGGGGTGTCATGAATATCGTGAATTTCGCCCACGGCGAATTCCTGATGCTTGGCATGTTTACCTCCTTCTGGCTCTTTACCTTATACGGCATCGACCCGATCTTTTCCATTCCAATATGTTTTGTAGGCATGTTTATCATGGGCTTGCTGATTTACCGCTTCATTGTAAGCAAGGTGATGCGGGGTCCCATGCTGGCCCAGTTGGTAGTGACCTTCGGAGTGAGTATCTTTATCTCCAATCTGGCCGTTTATTTCTGGACTCCTGATTTTCGGCTTTTGCCTGCCACAATACTACAAGGTACGTGGCACATCGGAGGCATAGCCCTGAGCATCCCTAAAGTTGCAGCCTCCGTCGGCAGCGTAATCGCCTCTGTCTGCATGTTTTTTTTCCTGCAGAGGACAAGAACCGGCAAGGCGATTCTGGCAACGGAGATGGACCGCGAGGCGGCCCTTCTCATGGGGATTAATACCGAGCGCATCAACTCGCTCTCTTTCGGAATTGGTGCGGCCCTTGTCGGAATGGCAGGGGGCTTCCTTTCCACGTATTACTACGTTTATCCTCAGGTAGGAGGCTTGTTTGGGACTATCGCTTTTTGTGTCGTGGCACTCGGCGGGTTCGGCAGCATTGAGGGGGCATTTATTGCCGGAATACTCGTGGGTTTGGCTCAGACATTAGGCGGCTTTTTCTTTGACCCATCTTATAAATACGCCATTGTTTTCATGATATATCTCATAACAATCTGGATAAGGCCGCAGGGTCTGCTGGGCTGGTAACGCATGCGCAAATTCGCAAGTCGACAAAGTATTGCGGGAGTCGTCGTACTTTTGCTGCTCATTGTGTTTCCTCTCGTTGTCCGCGAGTCCTTTCATATTCATGTAATGATCCTCGTGTACATGTTTGGCATGCTGGGAGTCGCGTGGAACATCATGGGCGGCTATGCCGGTATGTTTTCTTTCGGGCAGGCGGCTTTTTTCGGCATAGGCGCTTATACTTCTTCCTATTTGTCGATCGCCCATGGGGTTAACCCGTGGATAGGACTCATCGCAGGGGGCTGCGCCGCTGCTTTGGTGGCGGCAGGTATCGGATATCCCTGTTCCAACCTAAGGGGCCACTATTTTGCGATAGCTAGTATTGCATTTGCAGAAATAGTCAGGATTGTCTTCAACAACTGGCAAATAGTGGGTGCTGCAGAAGGACTGTCCTTGCCCATGCAGGACGAGTCCTTCGCTAATTTCCTGTTCAACTCTTCAAAACTTCCTTATTACTATATCATGCTTGCCTTTCTTCTAGTTTCCCTGGCTGTTTGTTATTTCATAGCCACCTCTAAAATGGGCTACTATTTCCGCGCTATCAAGGAGAGTCATAAAATTGCGGAAGTCCTGGGTGTTAATGTTGTTTTGTACCGTCTCATGGCTATTATGATAAGCGCTTTTCTGAGTGCCATGGCCGGCACATTTTACGCTCAATATATTCTTTACATCGATCCCGGGAGCGTCATGCTTCTCGCTACGTCTATCCAGATTGTTCTCATTTCGATGCTTGGAGGGGCGGGCAGTATAATGGGTCCAGTGATCGGAGCGGCTATTTTGATACCTGCATCAGAATACACCCGTGTTACCCTTGGGTACAAGGGAACAGGCGTGGACATGCTGATATACGGGTTATTGATCACGCTGATTTCCATGTACTACCCCGAAGGGGTCTGGAAGCTTTTTTCTAGGCTAGGCAGGAAACTGAAATGAACAAAGCGATCTGTTTGAAAGTCGCCGGGTTGTCGAAGCGGTTCGGCGGTCTCGCGGCAAACAACGATATCCACTTCTTTGTTGAAGAAGGGGAAATCGTCAGCGTTATCGGTCCCAACGGGGCCGGGAAATCCACCCTGTTCAATTGCGTTACCGGCTTCTACAAGCCGGACAGCGGGAACGTCTCCTTCTACGGCAAGGATATAACGCGCATGCGGCCCGACAAAGTCTGCAACCTTGGTATCGCACGCACTTTTCAGATTGTAGAGGTGATCAGCGAAATGACGGTCCTCGAAAACGTTACGACGGGTGCGCTGTTGCGTTATCGACGGATCAACCCGGCCATGGAAAAGGCTGGCGAGATACTGACTTTCACGGGTCTCTATGAAAAAAGGGATTCCCTTGGGACTGAGCTGACCATTGCTGATAAAAAGAGGCTGGAGGTCTCTATGGCGTTGGCCACTCAGCCGCGTTTGCTCATGCTGGACGAATCCATGGCCGGACTCACTAAAGTCGAGTTGCGAGAGATAATTGATCTCATCAGGAAAATCAGGAACTTAGGAATTACACTGGTCATAGTTGAGCATGTGATGGAGGCCGTCATGCAGATATCCGACCGTGTCGTTGTCCTGAACAGCGGTAAAAAAATCATGGAAGGCACGCCAAAAGAAGTGTGCTCGGACCGAGAAGTCATTCAAGCCTATCTAGGGGAAAAGTACTGTGCTCTCCTTAAATAATATATCCGCGGGCTATAAAGGACTTCTGGCTGTTCAGGACATTTCTTTCAGGATCAACGAAGGAGAGATCGTCAGCCTCATCGGTTCCAATGGTGCCGGAAAATCCACCGTAGTTAAGACCATTGCGGGTCTAATTCATCCGCGACAAGGGGAAATTCTATTCAAGAATGCCCCGATTCATACGACCCAGCCTTTTGATATAGTAAAAATGGGCATCTCCATGGTCCCTGAGGGCAGGAAGCTCTTTGGTCGGCTGTCCGTTCTGGACAATCTCATGTTAGGGGCCTATGCCGTCCGGTCCAAGGCTGATGTCGAAAAGCATCTGCAAAGCGTCTTCAATCTGTTTCCTATATTGAAGGAGCGGAAGGGGCAGCGCGCCGATACATTCAGCGGCGGAGAGCAGCAGGAACTAGCCATTGCACGGGGACTGATGTCCAACCCTACCCTGCTGATACTGGATGAGCCATCACTGGGACTGGGCCCAAAACTGGTCTCGGAGATCTTCGGGATTGTCAAGGAGATCAATGCCCGGGGCGTCACTGTTTTGCTTGTCGAACAGAATGTCTATGAAGCCCTCGAGATTTCCGCCCGCGCCTACGTTCTTCAAACAGGCCGCATAGTCATGGAGGGGCAAGGGCAGGAATTGCTGAAGAGCGATCACGTTAGACAGGCATACCTCGGTATGTGAATGGAGGATCGGACATGAATATTAATATGAAATATGGTAAAACCGGACTGTCTCTTGACCTTCCGGAGGATATTGATGTGACGCTGATCCAAAAAAAAGCCATGCCTTTCCTCAAAGACTCTGAGGGAGCTATCAAGGCTGCGTTTGCGAATCCGGTGAACGGCAAAACGCTCTGTGAAGAAGCGAAGGGCTGCCGCAGTTGCTGCATCCTCATCTGCGATATTACGCGGCCTGTACCGAACGACCTTATTCTCCCGCCCTTGATAAAAGAGCTTATCGATGCTGGAATGGCCCCTAATGCGATCACTGTTCTTGTTGCAACGGGTCTCCACAGGCCTAATGAAGGGGATGAGCTTCGTGAACTGGTCGGAAGCGACTGGGTACTCGACACCGTGACCGTCGCCAACCATTTTGCGCGGCGGGATGATGATCATCAATACATAGGGACTACATCGGGCGGCATAGAGGCCAGGCTGGATCGCCGATTTATCCAGTCTGATCTCCGTATTGTCGTCGGGCTTGTGGAGCCCCATTTTATGGCAGGTTACTCCGGCGGAAGAAAAATTGTCGCCCCGGGCATTGCACATGAAAAGACAATACGTGAGTTCCACTGTGCTCGGGTTCTGGAGGATTGCAGGGCTACAAACTGTATTATCGAAGGAAACCCTCTACACGCTGCTCAGATAGAGATAGTGCAAATGGTGGGAAGGTGCCTGGCTGTCAATACCATCATCGATGAGGACCGCCGGATATCCTTTGTCAACTTCGGCGAAATCGAAAAGAGCCACCTTGAAGCGGTCTCATTCGTGCGGCCCTATGCGGAGATCCGACTTAAGACAAGATTCAAGACCGTCGTGACCAGTGCTGCGGGTTACCCGCTAGATAAGACTTATTACCAGACAGTCAAGGGAATGGTGGGTGCCCTCGATATACTTGAGACGGGCGGTGACCTTATCATTGTCTCTGCATGTTCCGAGGGAATTGGGTCGCCCGAGTATGCTGAAGCGCAAGTGTGCCTTACTGACGAAGGACCGGAAATGTTTCTCCGTGGAATCATTGAGAAAAAGTACGCGGCTATCGATGAATGGCAGACGGAGATGCAGGTCAAGGCCATGAAAAGGGCTAATATTTTTCTCTATGCCGAGGGATTGACAAAAGAGCAGCAGATACTTACAGGAGTCACCGTGATCGAATCACCGTTGGCCACTGTCACCGAGAGCGTGAAGATACAGGGAGATCGCCGTGTGGCCGTTATCCCTGAAGGGCCTTATGTGATCCCGCTGTTTGTTCCCGGGTTCTGAAGACGGAACGTATGATAATGGCAGGCGAAAGCCCCAGGCTTATCATTAGAGAGATTTTCAGTAAATCGCTTCTGGCAGTGGACCCTTTTAAAGCAGTGGCTTCGTACACCGATACGATTAGCTCGGCATACAAGAGCGGTAATTTCAGGAAACTTATCGTCATAGGTTTCGGCAAAGGGGCTTCGCTCATGTCAAAAGCAATCGAAGCCAATCTCGGAGACTTGCTTGCCGGCGGAATAATAGTGACAAAATATGGTCATTCTATGTCGGGGGACCGAAATAGCAAAATTATAACCTATGAAGCTGGGCACCCACTGCCTGATGAAAACGGACTGAAAGCCGCAAAGAAAATTGTGGGGGTGCTCAAAGAGGCGGATAAAAATACCCTCGTGATTTGTCTTATATCAGGAGGAGGATCTGCTCTTCTCGTCGCGCCTTACAGAGGCATCAGCCTGGCTGATAAACAGGATGTCACCAGCCTGCTTCTTAAGGCCGGGGCCGATATTTATGAGCTTAACACAGTGAGAAAGCACATTTCTGCGGTTAAAGGAGGCAGGCTAGCTGAAGCAGCCCAACCGGCAGCAATTATATCACTGCTACTCTCTGACGTTATAGGAGACAGAATGGATATGATTGCATCGGGTCCCACAGCGCCCGATAAAACAACTTATAATGATGCGTACAATGTGATCCGGAAATTTAAGCTGGAAGATAGATTACCGGCAAGTGTTGGGGAAGTGATCGGTAAAGGTATACGTGGGCTTATACCTGAAACGCCGAAGCATGACGATCCAGTTTTTCAGAATGTAAGAAACATCGTTATTGGAAGCAACAAAATAGCAACGGATGCAGCCAGAAAGGCCGCAGAGTTATTGGAATACAAAACGACGGTCATTTCGAACGAATTAAGAGGTGAAGCGTCAGTCGTTGGCCGGGAGCTTGCAAGAAAAGCGATTGCTTTTAAAAAAACATTGAATTCCGGAGATAAGGCATGCCTTATCTCCGGGGGAGAAACAACTGTTACGGTTAGAGGAAACGGCAAGGGAGGAAGGAATACGGAACTTGCCCTTGTTTTCGGAATAGAAATAAAAGGACTTTCGGGTATTACTTTTCTCTCCGCAGGCACCGACGGCACCGATGGAGCGACCGACGCGGCAGGAGCGTTTGTGGATGGTCAAACTGTCGCAAAAGCAGCAGCGGCCTGTCTCGATGCATGGGAGTATCTCCAGAACAATGATTCGTATACTTTTTTCAGTAGGACAGGTGATTTACTTATCACTGGACCGACCGGTACGAATGTCATGGATATACAGATAATACTACTGGACAACTGACTCGTAAACGAAAACAATTGCTAATGTTTTATTTCCAGTTGTTTGTAGTGCGCCTAGCGCGTAATGCCAAGCAGCGATGTCGCTATAGTCTGGTTGCTTTTTGAACTCTTAATTGCTCTATCGATCAGATTGTTTATAGCTTCCTTTAAAGTCAGGAGTTACAGCGGTATTCTGATCTCTCTGTATCCTCACCGCTTACAGCATAAAAACGAAACTGCTGTTCTTAAGATTCCCTCTTCACTGTGCTAGAGGAGAGGTGCAGTACTATCACTAGTCTGCTTTACCTCTGCAGGACAGGGTGGTTAAGAAGGCCCGTTTTGATATCCTCCCTGGCGTCTTTGACTATACCGTCAAGAATGTCAATTACTGCGGAGTCGAAAAACAACATCTGATAATTACCTGAAAACCAACATTTAGCCATCTAGTCAAATATGCTAGTTGCCGTATAACCATGGCTTAGCACTCGTTTGTAGCAGGGGTTACCTTTTTTCTGGTGATCTGCACTTATATAATTTGGTATAACTTGGCAATTTACACCTGTAAATCAGCTAAAAAGGTAAATAGCCCAAAATGAGTATTTCGGGAAATGCTTGTCACGCTCGAACCCATAATCAGCGGGACAATGGGGTAAGAGCTCAGTCGGTATTTTTACTGATCATTAACGTGATTGTATCAAGGAGGGATCGAAAATGAGACAACGTCAACCTTTGGGTGCAGCAATATTTTGTCTTGTCTGCCTTATACTATCATCGGGCTGCACCACTGACGATAAGGCCGTTTGGAAAACACTTCAGGAAGATACTTATCACAATCAGTTTTCCTATGACACTGGGAGCATAGAACATACACCCTCAAATACCGTTAAAGTCATGGCTAAATCTAACGGAGCGCAGTATCTTTACGAGATAGACTGCAAGTCAAAAAAGATGCGTATCTTGACAGACCAGAGTGTTCAGGCGTCTCAATGGTCGGTCATCTCAGGGGGGGGTGACAAGTTGCTTTACAATGAAATATGCCCTTAACTCTTTAACATTAATAAGCATCGACGCCAATTTTAACGCTCAAGCTTAGTGAGAATCTGCGGGATAAAATCTTGTTTCTTGCCGACTACGATTAGTTTACTATTCTGCCTCTGTAACAATTAACGCTTGTATCTCACAGAGCGCTAATTATCCTCCGTCGTATCAATTACTGTGCGAATCTGTCGCCGAAATGACAACACCTGAGAGTCATCGATTTTACCAGTACCAAGAATTTAGTGATCACCGAAAAAATCTATTATGGTCGCTTCGTCGACTGAATTCTTGTAGCACAAAGCGATCCGCATCGATGAAAAATGAGGTGTTGACCCTGCTAACCATCAGTGACATTTCAGTAAGACCATTCGTGTCCGATCGTAACAATGATTGACTACGTTCTGCTTATGAACCGTACGACCTGTTATAATAGCGAGAATTTCACTGGTGCTGTTGAACACAATTTCTGGGAGAAGAGGTTCCTGACCTTCAGGTGCGTAATAATATGTGCGGAATAGAGGAGCTCTGATGGATGCCAAGCTAAAAGCGAAGTTTGTTGAGTTATGGAACAAATATTTTGCCGGCGCCGAACTGCCAATTATCTTTTATTACACTGATTATGAAAGCGGTGCAGAACTGGTTCCTCCTCCATCTGCACACCAGTGCATTATTGGAGTGCTGTCAAGAGTAAGAAGAGGCACTTCGCTTTGCTTTGAAGCCGGTTCGATCGGTTGTGCTGGAGGCAAAAGATATCTGGGATTCACCGATCAAATAATGCCTAATTTCGAATATTTCCTATCGTGTGGTCTGCCGGGCAAACTCGAAGGCGAGCGGTACAAGAAAACTCCTCAACTCGTAAGAGATATGATGAGCAAAATGCCAAAGTTTGTGGCGCCAGCAAGGTATATCGTTTTCAAAAGGCTTGACCTGCTTGAGGAATCAGATAATCCGGCAGCGTCTATTTTTTTTGCAACTCCGGATGTTCTTTCAGGCCTCTTCACTCTAGCCAACTACGATGAGGTGGACCCGAACGGCGTTTTTTGCCCGTTTTCTGCGGGATGCGGTACAATTGTGCAATATCCCTACCTCGAAAAGGACTCGGCTAGGCCTCGGGCTGTCTTGGGAATGTTTGATGTGTCAGCTAGACCTTTTGTGCCAAAAGAGATGCTGACTTTAGCCATGCCCATAAACAAGTTCGTCCGTATGATTAATAATATGGATGAAAGCTTTCTTATTACAAAATCATGGAATAGAGTAGCGAAAAGAATAAAGCAGCAAGAATAAGAAAAGGCAGATCGTGCTATCAGTGATACGATCGATGGATCAGATTCGGGTCAATGTTCCCGGAGACTTAATAATCGCCGTTTTACATGGCACATGGGCAATGCAATGCTAACTCTGTGATAATAGAACCAATCGGCATCATCTATACTCCATACAAGTCCAAAGACGAATGTCCGATTCAATCTCTTTACGCGCCGGACGCACTAGGCCGCGTGGAGGTATTTGCGGAGTACGCGGCGGGCTTGAAAGACATCGAAGGCTTTTCTCACATATATCTGCTATATCATCTCGACAGAGCGGGTGAGATTGAGTTGGTGCGGCCGACATTCCTTGACGATGAACCGCATGGCGTTTTCGCTTCGAGGCATCCGTGCAGGCCGAACAGTATCGGGATGTCAATTGTAAGGCTGAGAGAGAGAGACAGCAATACCCTGTTGGTCGAAGGGATCGATGTGCTGGACAAGACCCCCCTGTTGGATATCAAGCCATATGTAGCACGTTTCGATCGTATTGAAACGTCAACTGAGGGATGGATAGCGAAAACGCAATGGAGACCGAAGCCGCAAGGCAGGGAGTAACAAGAGGTCGGTGAATTTCCGATAATTCGTGTGGGTGTCTCTAGGGATCATCTATTCACAATTTTCCCGGGACAATAGGCTTAGGGTTCTGCATTGTCCTGCCTGTTACATCCAGGCAAAAAACATTACACACTCGTCCTCGCTAATTATTGCATTGCTTTTTATACATCAAGTAACCAAAGTCACGACACTACAGGGCATTAACCCTGTGGGTCGGTAAGGGTCTTCGCTTCGTTCTGACGCCCTGCACCCGACAACATGAAATTCCCGTGGTAGAAAGCACAGGGTATTTTAATAAGCAAATGTGAGCTTCCCCCAAAAAAGATACGAGAACATACACAACAGCAGTAGCATCATCGAGCGTACTGGACTACATGAGACCGCTATGACGTCAGTAATAATGCTGTGCATCTGCTATGACGACCAGGAATAATGCACTGCATCTGACTTGGATAGCAATTTGACAGTCAGCTGGTCGATACGTCTTTCTTTGGGCCGACCATTAAGACTTTGATATACTAGTTTAATAAGAGGCATCAAACATGACGATTAAAGAAATTTATGACGTAGTTATTGTGGGAGGAGGGCCTGCCGGGCTCACAGCCGGGCTCTATTGCAAAAGAGCAGCATTGAAAACGGTCCTCTTCGAGAAAGGATTGATCGGTGGTCAAATCGCCATATCAAAGGAGGTTGATAACTACCCAGGAATGGAGGGCATAACTGGCTTTGATCTTACAGAGAAACTTGTTCATCATACCCAGTCCTATGACCTGCGTGTTATCCAGCAAGAAGTTGACGCTGTAAGTGTTGAATCGGACCTTCAGTCGATCCAGCTTGCCAATGGCGAGCTGATTAATACTATAGCGCTGATTCTTGCAGCGGGCGGTTCTGTACGAAAGCTCGGCATCCCTGGAGAAGCGGAATACCTCGGGATTGGGGTTTCCTACTGTGCCACCTGTGACGGATTTTTTTTCAGAGATAAGACTGTTGTTGTTGTAGGCGGTGGAGACACAGCCGTCGAGGAGGCATTGTATCTGTCAAGACTGACAAGGAGAGTGTACCTCGTACACAGGGGAAATTCGCTGCGCGCAAGTAAAATACTTCAAAGTCGACTGATGAGTGATCCCCGGATCGAAATAATATGGAACACCATTCTTACGGAAATCAAGGGAAATGGGAACACAGTCGATTTTGTCTTATTTAAAAATACCGAGACCGGAGAAAGGGGAGAATTGCAGACGGACGGGGTCTTTATTTTTATCGGTTACACTCCGAACAACAAATTGATCCCCCCCGCAGTAAGAACGGATGAGCGGGGCTTTGTAATCACTGATGAGAAATGTGCAACGAATGTTCCTGGAATATTTGCAGTCGGTGACCTGAGACATAAATTTGCAAATCAAATAGTAATTGCTGCCGCCGATGGTTGTATAGCTGCGCTGGCCGCAGCGCAGTATGTTGAAGTGCATAAAGCCGTTTAACCAGTATTCAAATAATATTCACCGAGATGCACCTGAAGGTTTGAAGGGATGGCGGCATTCTGATGTCTTGATATTTCGCGCTATTAGCTATGTGGCCGGGGCGCACGGTGGCCGTTCGAGTTCATACTGCAAATATTGGGGCAGCCCTGATAGAGGACAGCGACAAATATAAAAGCATTGCTCAAGCGGTCTGCAGCCACGGACAGTTTCCAGTGATATATATTGTCATAAAAGAGAGATTTTTAAGCGGGAAGAATAAGAGTGACTAAATAAAACCAGGGAATGCGTCAGAATTTATAGTTATGAACTTGTGGACGTGCCCGTTATTCTTAACTTGACAAAAATAGAGAAGTTGCCGACCCGTCTGCCATAGGTTAAAAAATCAATCGTAAAGAATATTAAATAAATAGCATCGACCTCTATGATAAACCTTAACGGGATAAAAACCCTGCTGCGGGCGTTGCGCTCCAGAAACTACCGGCTCTTTGTTGCTGGGCAAAGTGTTTCTCTGGTTGGCACATGGATGCAGCAGGTTGCCATGAGTTGGTTGGTATACCGTTTAACCGGTTCTGCCTTCCTGCTGGGAGTTGTCGGCTTCACCAGTCAAATCCCCACTTTTCTGCTCGCTCCCGTCTCTGGAGTACTTGCCGACCGTTGGAATCGACGACACCTGCTGATTGCTACCCAAGCCTTAGCCATGCTTCAAGCGGCGCTACTGGCGGGCGATGTCCTCTTTGGGACTGTCCAAGTCTGGCATATTGTCGTGCTAAGCTTTTTTCTCGGCGTCGTCAATGCCTTTGATATCCCCATACGGCAGTCCTTTGTCGTCGAGATGATCTCTCACCAAGAAGACCTCGGCAACGCTATTGCCCTGAATTCTTCTATGGTAAATGGTGCCCGACTTATCGGACCTACCATTGCCGGACTGTTAGTCGCTTCGGTCGGTGAAGGCGTTTGTTTCATTTTGAACAGCGCCAGCTACCTGGCGGTATTGGTGGCGCTCATCGCCATGCGTCTTGCGCCCACCCCGCAGCACTTGGAGCAGCGGCGGAACGTCTTTCATGAACTTCGAGAAGGCTTCAACTACGCCTTCGGATTTGGCCCTATCAGGAGCATCCTGTTACTGATAGCCTTGGTAAGCCTGACGGGGATGCCATATGCGGTTCTGGTACCCGTCTTCGCAAAGGAAGTTCTCCACGGTGGTGCTCATACCTTCGGGTTTCTCATGACAGCGGCTGGATGCGGTGCTTTTGCTGGTACCCTCTACCTCGCCTCGCGCAAGAGTGTCCTCGGGCTTGGCAGGCTAATTGTTCTTGCCGCAGTTTTGTTCGCTGTAGGGATAGCTGTTTTTGCAGTATCGAGTAGCATCACGCTCTCTCTGGTATCCCTCGTGGTGGCCGGGTTCGGGGTAATGACGTTGGTCGCGTCCTGCAATACTATACTCCAGACTATACTCGAAGAAGACAAGAGAGGTCGTGTCATGAGTTTCTTCACTGTAGCTTTCATTGGGATGGCTCCGTTTGGTAGTTTCGGAGCTGGGACAATGGCGGGCATTATCGGCCCCCGCGAAACACTTCTGCTCGGCGCTGCATGCTGTCTTGTCGGAGCGGTCATGTTTGCCAGACATCTCCCTAATATCAGGGAGAAGGTGCGACCGATATATGTCAAAATGGGGATAATTAGAGAAGTTGCCCAAGGAATGGAATCTGCTGCAGAACAGCCGTCGTTACCACATACTCCAAAGTGAAAATGAACAGTCAAAATCTTCGGACAGAGAAAACTGGACGCACATGTTTATGCTTGACTGACAACTCGTTCTGTGATACTTGTATGTATATAAGTCGTATGATGTTCTAATAAGTCTAAATCATCTGAAGGAGATTTTTGAATTAACACGAGACAATGACTTTGAACAGTAGTGTGGGGCATCAATACCCCATCTTCTTTTTAGCCCATCAAACGCCAAAGACGTAGGAAAGGAAAATTAAGATGCCAAACATCGCTATCGTCTATTTCTAGCAGGGAGGAACAACTGCCCTGGTAGCTAAACAAATTGCCGCCGGTCTTGAAGCAAAACAATGCCAGGTTGATCTCATCAATTTGATGGACCGCACATCAATCGATGTTACGAAATATGACTTATTGGGCATAGGGTCGCCCGTATATTATTTTCGTCCTCCTTCTATAGTAAGGGATTACATCGAGAGCTTACCCAGCTTGAATGGTCAGAAGTTTTTTGTTTTTTTACTGCATGGAACATATTCTTTTGACGCGGGTGACCGCATTCGGCGATCGATGCTTCAGAAGGGTGCACAAGAACTTGGCTACCTTAGTTGCTATGGCGCCAATTATTTTTTGGGCTATCTTCAACGAGGATATCTTTTCTCTACAAAACATCCGACGGAGAAAGAACTAACTGAGGCAGTAACTTTTGGGGAAAGAATAGTCGATAACCTTACTGCCATGAAGGGCGATCCTCCTACAACTGATAAACCTGCTCCTTTTATCTACCGTCTGGAGCGTTTTTTGACCAATCGGTGGATGATTGAGCAAATTTACAGTCGGTTATTTAATGTAAGCAAAAAAAATGTAATTCTTGTGGACTTTGTAGTAAATTGTGCCCCACCCACAATATTAGAGAGAGAAATAATGGACTGCCAAGATGGGGACGTAGTTGCCTTCTATGTCTTACTTGTGAGCTAAAATGCCCTACCGGTGCCATTACTTCGGCGGTGAGTTAGCCGATCTTTCTCCCTTTTATATCTTATAATGTTTGGCAAGCATCGAAGGATTCTTCAATTGATTTTGTGAGAGTAAAACATCATAATGGGCGGGTTAACCCAGCGTAACTGATCTTAACGATTCTATAATTATCCGATAGCAGACAGATGGGCTGTTTTGATTTTGGGCTCCTTTTTGCAATGTCGTATGTATACAAGAGATTTAAACTTTTTAATCACCTTTATTCTTTCTCACTATTGCGATTATGCTAGCCATAAAGTAACCAGCTACGCCACCCAATGAACAAAGTATAAAGCCATAAGCCAGTGACACTGAAAGAAGGATTAATCCCCCGTCAAAGCCAGCGAAGTCTACTGCCTTGCCAAATAATTGGTATACAATAGTCACCACAAGACCCAAAATGGCCGTAGGGATTGCCAATGACATTCCAAGGAGAAATTTATTGCGCGGGGCAAGATAAGCTGCTACAAATGATGCAACAAGAGGCGATATCCGCACGAGAAGCATTAAAACTCGTGGATGAAAATTGATTAGAGTAGCTACGGCTACCATCGTATCTGCAATAAACAATATCATGAACCCGATACCCCAGGCTCTAATCATGAAAAAACTCCGTTTTGCGGTCATCCACTGTTTCCATCTGCGATGTCCTCTTTGTCGCTTTGAAAGGCTTATAAATTAATGATGGTACTAAGCAGATTATAGCAAATCGCCGGCATGAACGTTACAGGAAGGATTCCCCTCTCTATCGGCGCCTTCTGCTATCCGAATAATGTCGATTTGTAACGGCAATAAATAGTCGGCGAGAGTCCCACGCGGCGGTGAACATTTGGTGGAAGCCAGAGTCGACCCATGAGTAATTCCATTTTTACCCATCAGTGTATTCAGTATACTCTCCCGCGATGATTGCTGTGAGATCTTGTCTGTTGCTGGCATACATAATTGAGTGCTACCAGAGAAAGTTCTCTCTGAAAAGATTACCTCTTACATCAATCCGAAATCGTTTCTTACTTGAAACCTCCCCAGAAATTCTGTAGACTTTATTTGCACCGGAAAAGACTTTATCGCCATGGGCGAAAATCCAAGAAGCTAAAATTGGACTTACATATTTTGGAGAAAAAATAATGCCATCGACAATCAAACAGTCTGTGACTCTACCTGCTTCCTATGAAAGACTTTTTGACATGTACCTTGATTCGAAACTTCATGAGGCTTTTACTGGCGGTAAAGTAATGGTAAGTTCGAGGCCCGGTTCACCATTTAATGCTTTTGATGGGATGATTGAGGGTAAGATGCTTCATGTCGTGTCGAAACATCTGATTGTACAATCATGGCGTGCAGCTCACTGGAAGCATGAAGATATTGATTCCATACTGGTTCTTAGCTTTTGGCCTGCGGGGAATGAGGGCCGCATAGAACTTGTGCATGTTAACGTTGCTGACCATGACTACGAGGATGTAAAGCTCGGATGGAAAAAATACTATTGGAAGCCCTGGCGTGAATATCTTATGAAGGGATGATAACCGAAAAGAGCAGTCCTGTTCCAGGGAGAATCTGATAATGCTATGTGCAGCTGATACAACACCTTGGGCAACTCAGCCTGGACGTTAGTGTCCGAAAGTAACACTCAAAATCAGGATGTCTGGTACTTATAATGCGCATTTAAGAGATAAGGCTTATTGCACGACGTTTGTAACGGCAACTGTTAACCCTTCGAAGGATAACACCTCCGACATTGTAGACCTACAAATGATGGGCGACCAAGTGACACTCCCCGTGGCTAGCAGGCTGTCCGACAATTATCAAGTTATCCGGTGGTAGAATATATTTAAGAACGATATCAAGGAGTACACCCGATGGCATACATTGAGTCGTATGGAGGGCAATCCTGGCTACTGCCGCCGAGTTTAGAAGATATGATACCCGAAGATCATATTTGTTTTCTCATTGAAGGATTGGTTGACTCCCTGGATTATGGTTGCTTCGATATCCGCTATTCAGGTGCCGGACATCCGGCATATCATCCAAAAATGCTGGTGAAGTTGCTGATCATGGGAGTTCTGGACAGGGTGCGCTCATCTCGTCGACTGGCACGCAATGCCAGAGAGAACGTGGTGTATATATATTTGGCGGAGAAGCTGACTCCTGACTTCAGGACTATCAGCGATTTCAGAAAGAACAACCCTGATCTACTAAAGGAAGTCTTCAAGCACACAGTTAGTTTTGCCAAAGAGGAAGGATTGTTGGATTTGTCGCATCTGTCGACAGATGGAACCAAAGTGAAGGCAAATGCATCAAACAGGCGAGTATTAACAAAAGAGGAGTTGGCGGTTCTGAGAAGCTTTGTCGATGGTGAGCTTCAGGAGTGGGCAGAGATTGATGAGAGTGAGGATCGGCAGTTCGGTGAACTACGGGGTAGCGACCAACTGTCCCGGCAGGGCAAAAAACTTGTTCAGAAAGCTGCACAGTACTATGTTAAGAGGGCTAAAGAAGAAGGGCATGTTTTTATAGGTCGACTCAGAGAAGGTCTTCAAGGAGCTCAAGACAAAGTTAATGAGGAAGGGCTAAAGCAGGTAAGCACGACAGATCCTGATAGTCGTTTTATGAAAAATAAGAAAGGCAGGATAGAGCTTTCTTATAATCCTCAGGTGACAGTGGATAAGGGTGGGTTCATTTTGGCTAGTGACGTGGGGCAGAATGCTGCAGATGTCAGCCAGTTGCAACCTCAGGTTATACAAACCACAGAGAATCTTGGCGGAATTGCTGATAGTATTATTTGGAGTTTTGATTCTGGATATTTTAGCGGTGAGAACATTGCATTTCTATCGGACAGGAAGATAGATGCATACATGCCTGACAATAGTGGGACGCGGGCAAACAACCCATACGACAAGAAGAACTTTACATACAATAAACAAAGGGATGAGTATATTTGTCCTGCTGATCACCCGCTAACATTCTTGGGCGAACATTTTGACAGACAGAGGGACAAGATGGTGAGAGTCTATCGTGGTCAGAGATGCTTGGGATGTGAGCATCAGCGACTGTGTACCAAACAGAAGGACGGCATACGCTCTCTGAAGGTGTTCCCTCACGAAGTTCACTGCAATGCGATGACTGAAAAAATGAAAACGCCTGCAGCAAGATATATATATAAGCTTAGACAACAGATTGTTGAACCTGTGATCGGCGATATCAAGGAGAACAAAGGATTGCGAACATTTCTGACGAGAGGAATTAATTCGGTAAGGTCGGAATTTAACCTTGCCTGTACGGCAGTAAATCTGAAAAAGATATGGGAATGCCTGAAGGGAAGAGGAAAGCCTCCGAAAGAGGGCAACTACTGCCATACGCCAAGGAAGCTTTTGCTGGAGATACTATGTATAAAGCAGATAGCCCCGTTATGTTTTCAGGATGGCGAGGCATCCGTCATTTGTCTCTAATTTCGATAATTGTCGGACAGCCTGCTAGCCACGGGGCATCTATAACACAGCGGAAGACCGCTGTGTAGGTTCTGGACTACGCCAGAACCTCAGAGGATAAGGGGAACTTCCAGTCCCCCTTATAACCCTCCGGCAAGGATGCCATTCATCCCACGCGCCAAGGCGCGGGGCATTCTGGCATGGCTTTGGTAACATAAAAAGTTGTAATAATGATATCGTTATGGTAGCATTTGAGCAATCGTGTTTGTACATTTTGGGTGACCACTAAACCGAAGTAATTAATCCAGAATGAGTATTCTGGGATTATTAGGTCAGAATCAAACAGCAAGGAGTTTAAAATGAAGAAAGTCATCGTTCTTTTCACCCTCATTCTGACAGTTTTTTCCCCATGGAACACCTTGAAAGCAGCTGACTCTCCAGCTCCAATAGCTGATCAGCCGAAATACGCGGCTGGCGACTACTGGGTCTTCATGAAAGATCAAGGTGAGCAGGCCCAGGATGACAATGCTGAAGCAGCAGCAGACTTCCGCATAACCTTCGTTTCGCAGGAGGGAGATGTCTATAATTTTCTCAAGAACGGATCGACTCCCTTTAAGAAGGATAAGTTTCTTACCCTTATTACGGGCAAGTCGAAAGGATTCCCCGGCCCTATCTTGCAATTCCCTTTAAAGGTTGGCAAGTCTTGGAGTTACGACTATGAAGGCATACTATATGCTAAGTCCTGGCCGATGACGGCGAAGTACCATGTGGAAGCCTACGAACAAATCACGGTGCCGGCAGGAACTTTCTGGGCTTATAAAGTTGAATGCACACGTGGAACTAATGCGAAAGGGGTTACGGCTAGTACATATGCAAACAAAACCTATTGGTACGCTCCAGCAGCAAAAACTATCATCAAGGGCAATGGCGTGATCTTGAAGGAGTACAAGGTACAGTAGTCAGGGCACTGAAGTCCTAAGGGTGCAGAGAATAATCTGACATCCCTCTTGAAATTCAAGGCTCTAGAATGGCATTCAGGGCAATTGCTCAATAAATCAAAATCGGGTCGGCATATAACTTGCGACCCAATTTTTCTAACAAAGAATATATTAATACTTTTTTTATTCCCTTGTGTTGAAAAAGACTCAATGCGTTTATAATAGTTCAATTGGCAATTATCAAATTTGCGATACTGAGTCCACGAACGATTACTTGGTAGACTTGAGAGCAGCCACCTGAGGAATTCTGTTTGTACACTGCATCATATTCAGAACGGCCATCTCCAATAATATGTAGTTGTAAGATAAAAGCCGTTTCGTGCATTTTTTTTAATGATCCCTATTACATAATACCTTCAAGAATCTCAACCACGCTTTGAACGCATAGTTTACATGTCTTGTTAATGAGGTCGTTATCTTTAAACTGTTTATAACCTTCTTCTGTCGTTAACTCACAACCGTTCAACAATTTACGGCAAATGAAGGTGCCATGTCTCTCAGCAAATTGGTCCATGAGTTCTCTTGTTTTTGCATAGGTCCTTTCTGTGCTAGATCGATCATCATTCTCTCCCCTGCCATATTTAGCTCCAATTACAATTATCCCACCAGTCACGGCACCACAAACTTCCTCTTTCCTACCCATGCCTGCTCCAAATCCGCACGCTATTTTTAAAGCTTTGTCCTTGTCTATCTTCAAATCATCACAAAAAGAGAACAGAACTGACTGCGCACAGTTATAGCCTTCCATAAATAGCGAAACCGCTTGTTCACTCTTAGTCATCATCCTCTCCTTTCAGCCCTTCATCTTATTAACCAGTCATTGGAGAATATCAGAATATCTAGTTATGCTCCAAAAAAGGAGTAGTAGAATTTACTACTCCTTAAAATCAAGAGTGCGCCCAATACTGGAAGGACGCTTTGTGTTAACTGGCAATCACCGGCGTAGTTTCTCGAATCAGTCGTTCAGAATCGTTTTTTATCGCGGCTTTGATTTTTGTAATTTCATGCCGTTATTAGTGTCGTTGATTCGGCGCGATACCTCGCACCGGCAGTAACCGATTGTCTTCCTCTTGAAAATAACGTATCTTACGGCTTGCCTCTTTTCACATAGACCTTCCTATTCCCTTAATTCCAAGATATATTACAATAGCAAACAGAATCATGCCAAGGTAGAAGTAAGAACATGTCATCCTGCCAACTGGCCGCCGCAAACGCAATAGATCAGCATATTCTTTTTCATCATCAATCTAGTCTCAACTCAAACAACGTTCACCTGTGACAACCTTGTGTACTTTCTTAAAACATGTTTTTCTCGCCGGTTGTAACCTTTATCCTTTCTCTGACGTCTTGTTACTATGCATATGCGCATGCGACTAACAATTCGAACCGTAATTCTTATAGCTATAGTACTATCCATGATCAGTGCGGGTGCGTGGTGGTTTAGCACCAAAGGTGACAAATCGCCGAATTTTAGCACGGTAGCGGTTAAACGGGGGAACCTTGAGGCCACTATCAGCGCAACGGGGACAGTTGAACCGGAGGAAGTGGTGGATGTAGGCGCACAGATTTCTGGCATTATTAGCACCTTTGGTAAAGACAAATATGAGAAGATGATCGATTACGGTTCACCTGTTGAAGCCGGCACAGTCTTGGCGAAAATCGATGACTCGCTTTATGCGGCTACTGTAAAAGCTGCCAGAGCTCAGTTGCAGCAGGCAAAGGCCAACAAGATCAGCGCAGATGCGAATGTTCTACAGATGAAGGCGAAATTACTCCAGGCACAGCAAGACTGGGACAGGGCTCAGAGACTCGGACCATCCGAAGCGCTGGCGAAAAGCGCTTATGACCAATATCAGGCCAATTATGAGGTCGGCAAGGCCAATCTGGCAGCCGCTGAGGCATCAGTAGAGCAAACGAAGGCATCAGTGGAGCAAGCGAAGGCAGGCCTCGACAGTGCGCAGGTGAACCTGGGTTACTGTACCATCAAGTCGCCGGTCAGAGGTGTGATTATTGACCGGCGAGTAAATATTGGCCAGACTGTTGTATCGAGTATGTCTGCCACGAGCCTGTTTCTTATTGCGAAAGACTTAAAGCACATTCAGGTTTGGCTTTCGGTTAATGAAGCCGATATCGGCTTCATTTCGATAGAGCAGCCTGTGACTTTTACTGTGGACGCGTTGCCTAACCGGGTATTCCATGGACAGGTCGGCAAGATCAGACTTAACGCTACTATGACGCAGAATGTTGTTACGTATACTGTTGAGGTTAACACAAAAAACGAGGATGGTAAATTGTTGCCCTACCTGACCGCCAATGCAAAGTTCAAGATCGGCCGCAGGGACGGCGTACTGCTAGTTCCAAATGCAGCGTTGCGCTGGTCCCCTCTACCAAGCCAGATCTCACCGGAAGCCAAGCACAAAGACCGCACTCATGCCGGGCCATCGGGGTCAGAGAGGGAAAGAGTGCATGGCGATGACAGCGCGACGCATATCAGAGGGACTATTTGGGTAGAGCAAGGCAAATTTGTAAAGCCTATTCATGTTATCGTTGGGATGACTGACGGCACAGTAACCGAGGTCGAAGACAGGGATTTGGCCGAAGGACTACAGGTAGTTGTCGGAGAAGCGACGGCTGAAAGCAAGGTTGGTCCCGGAGCGGAACGGAATCCATTCACACCTCAAATGGGTCGGGGAAAGCGCTGAGAACGTTATGGATCTGATCGAATTGCGCGATATTCGCAAGACTTACCGTCTAGGCGAAGTCGACCTGCCAGTGCTTATGGGAGTGTCGTTGAACGTATCACGCGGCGAATTTGTGGCATTGATGGGCTCAAGCGGCTCCGGCAAAAGTACACTGATGAATATAATCGGCTGCTTGGACCGCCCAAGTGGAGGCGTGTACTGGCTAGATGGCAGGGAGATTTCAAAGCTTAATGCGAGTGAACGGGCAAGGCTACGAAACCGCATGATCGGCTTCGTCTTCCAAACTTTCAATCTGCTGCCCCGCACAACGGCGTTGGAGAACGTCATGATGCCCTTGATCTATGCAAGGGAGAACCTCACTGAGAATCAAAAGAAGCAGCGCGCTGCCGAGTTGCTTGAAAAAGTGGGTTTGGCTGATCGCCTTCATCACCTACCGTCTCAGCTATCAGGCGGCCAGCAGCAACGGGTGGCTATCGCACGGGCGCTGATCAACCATCCGCAGGTCCTCCTTGCCGATGAGCCCACTGGTAACCTTGATTCACGCACGAACGAGGAACTCTTGCAGATGTTGCAACGGCTTAACAGCTCCGATGACATTACTATCCTCATTGTCACCCACGATCCGGGCGTCGCGCAACATGCAAGGCGGACCGTTCACATCAAGGACGGACTGATAGGACAAAGTCTCGGTATATGAGAACCTGGGGATAACGTATGAATTGGTATGGCATCCTCAAAACGTCCCTCAATGCCCTTAGACGCAATGTCATGCGGACAATGCTTACTACGCTTGGCATAGTCATAGGTGTCGCGGCGGTCATCACGATGACGGAGATAGGCAACGGCGCGTCCATCGCTATTCAACGTACCATGGCCAGCATGGGAGCCAACACGCTTGTGGTCATTCCAGGGGCCGCCAATACCGGCGGCATCAATTTCGGATTTGGCAGCCTAATGACTTTGACTCCGCAAGATGCGGATGCGATTGTCGAAGAGTGCCCCGCTGTCCGCAGTGTGGCACCTATAGTGCGTGCCCGGACACAGTTGGTATTCGGCAACCGCAACTATGTCCCGACTTATCTGTATGGCACTACACCTGCATTCCTTGACATTCGGGACTGGACTGATCTGGAAAATGGTGAAGCGTTCACCGAGCACGATGTCCGCAATGTAAATAAAGTTTGCATAATCGGTCGGACAATCGTAAGACAGTTGTTCGGAGAAGAATCCCCCATAGGAAAAGAAATCCGGATTCGGAATGTGGCGTTCAAGGTCGTTGGTGTATTGCGTGCAAAGGGTGCGAACATGATGGGTATGGATCAGGACGATATTCTATTAGCGCCTTGGACAACAATTAAATACCGCGTGGTGGCATCGTCGCTTTCCGCTGCCAATCAGAGCAATACGAATACTGCGAACAGCAACGAGGTCAATACGCTCAATCAGATATATCCCAATCTCCAACAGAACCTCTACCCGGTTGCCTCTTCTACAGAGCAAGCTGACACGCCACAGCCTATCCGGTTTACCAACGTGGACCAGATACTGACTGCCGCCCGGTCTGCCAGCCAGATTCCTTCTGCTATGCAGCAGATGACTTTGCTGCTTCGCGAACGGCATCACCTTCTGCTGTCGGATTCGGATGATTTCAACATACGCGACATGACTGAGATTACCAAGGCGATGAGTTCGACGACGGAGTTGATAACCAAACTTCTATTATGCGTTGCAATGATATCTCTCGTTGTGGGCGGTATCGGCATCATGAACATCATGCTCGTTTCAGTCACTGAACGAACACGCGAGATTGGCTTGCGCATGGCTGTTGGTGCGGCGCCGTCCGACATTCTGCGGCAGTTTTTAACAGAGGCTGTAGTTCTGTGTCTCATAGGTGGCACTATGGGTATAATACTGGGACGCAGCGCTTCGTATATCGTAACGTCGGTGCTGCATTGGCCGACAGCAGCTTCGGTTGGTGCTATCGTGGTTTCAGTAGTCGTGTCGGCCAGCGTAGGGGTCATATTTGGTTTCTATCCGGCATGGAAAGCTTCTCGGCTTGATCCTATCGATGCTCTTAGGTATGAGTGAGGCGCAAGGATGAGTGTGGATAAACAATGGCATTCTGTTGCAATCTTGATTGTCGCCGGTTTGGCCGCGGTGATGATCGGTGGATGCATAGTCGGGCCGGAATACCACCGCCCGCAGCCAACTGTGGGCCCCTCTGCATGGGCCGGGGTGTCAACGATTCCCACAGCTCAACCGTCTGTAGCCACTGCACAACCCGCTGACATTACTCAGTGGTGGAGGCAGATCAACGATCCCATATTGAATGAACTGGTTGAGGAAGCGGTTAAGACTAACCTCGACTTGCAGATTGCTGTGGTACGCTTGCGCCAGGCTCGTGCCACGCGTGGCATAACTATTGGGGGCCTGTGGCCGTCTGTTGCAGCATCAGGCAGTTACCAGCGAATGCATGCAGCAGGGACTGTGCCCGATAATCTACAACAAGATCTTTATCAGGCCGGGTTGGATGCTGTGTGGGAACTTGACCTGTTCGGCGGCATACGTCGCAGTGTCGAATCGGCCCAAGCCAATGTTCAGGCGGCAATCGAGAACATACGGGACGTCCAGATCAGCCTCATTGCTGAAGTGGCGCTTAATTACGTCCAGCTCCGCGGTTATCAGCAGGAGATTGTGATCGCGCAAAACAATCTTAAATCCCAACGACATACTGCCGACATTACACATAAACGGCTGGACGTTGGTTTCGCTAGCGCACTCGATACTGCCAACGCAGACTCTGATGTTGCTATGACAGAATCTCAGATACCGGTCTTTGAAACGGCTGCACAGCAATCTATTTATGCTCTGAGTGTGCTGTTGGCACAGCCGCCTGCGGCTTTGCTCGAGAAATTATCACCTGCAGCCAGCCTTCCCATGGTGCCTGCTAAAATCCCTGTCGGTTTGCCGTCGGAACTGTTGCGCCGTCGGCCTGACATCCGCGAGTCCGAGGCGCAGCTCCACGCCGCTACTGCACAGATTGGTGTAGCCGTAGCACAGCTTTTTCCGTCTTTTTCGCTGACTGGCACGGTTGACTGGCATAGTAATCTGCTTCGCACCTGGTGGTCCGATGCCGGCCGCTCGTTCTCTTTCGGTCCGTCGGTAAATTGGCTGCTTCTTCAGGGCGGGGCTGTTATATCTAACGTGCGTTTGCAGGAGGCGATACGTGACCAGGCATTTATCACGTACCAGAAGACAGTCCTAGCAGCATTTCAGGATGTCGAGAATGCTTTGATTGCATTTAAGAATGAGCAGGAGCACCGCAAGGCGCTCAATGATGCTGTGATTGCCAACCGAAAGGCTGTGGACTTATCCTTACAGCTTTACACCGAGGGGCAGATTGATTTTTTAAATGTTCTCAATGCTCAGCGTTCGCTTTACGCCTCTGAAGACGCGTTAGTTCAAAGTGAGCGCAATGTCACAATTGATCTAATCACACTCTACAAGACACTGGGCGGCGGTTGGGAATCCATGCCTTCAGACCATCGGTCGACCACTGATTAGATAGAGCGAAGGACTAGGAGGCCTTTTGATGAGAAAGGGGTCAAGAAGAGTATAAACATTTATAGCCAGGAGAGAAAAATGACAAGTAAAATTAGAATGTCGTGTTTATTGGTTATTGGTGCAGTGCTATTAGTCCTAACAGCAGCTGCAACCCAAAGTGAGGCAGGGGTAAATGTGAATATCACTCTGCCCGCCATCCAGTTTGCTGCTCCGCCTGACGTGGTTGTGATACCTGGAACATACGTTTATATGGTTCCGGACATTGATACGGACGTTTTGTTTTTCCAAGGCTACTGGTGGCGTCCTTATGAAGGGCACTGGTACAGATCGAAGGACTATAAAGGGCCGTGGCGTAACATAGAGTCGAGGAGTATTCCAAGTGGATTGAGAGCATTGCCACAGGACTATCGGCATCGTCTATCGCCTGGACATGAACGGATACACTACGGAGACGTACAAAAGAACTGGAAAAAATGGGAGAAAGAAAAGCATTGGGACAAGCGAGGTGAGCAAGGCCGCGAAGGTCATGGCGAGCTTAAGCGCGAAGAACAAGGCGAACATGAGCGCGGGGGGCATGGTGAGGGCCACGAAGGACGAGATGAACAAAGAGGCCGGTAATAAACGGACAAAAAGGGAACGCTTAGTTTGATGATTCCCAGCTCACTGCTTCTGAAGGTTCTGGATGTTTGGGTAGCACGACCCCTAAGGGTGCAATGACTTAGATCGCAGAGGTTCTGACGGGAAAAGAACTGTAACCGCAGTGACCTTGAACATCGTAGTTAAAGCGATCACGAATTGGGATGCTTTTCAGAGTCATGGAAGTAGTATCTACCGACTTAACCAGTCGGTAAATACTACTTCCTTTTTTTGCTAGTTCCTATGCTAAAGATAGCGATGATTTTATGTTGCCAACGGTTATTGCGAGGGAATATACTCTACAAATATATTTTCTGTTGTCGGCATGTTTTCAGATTGTAGCGATATATACGTTATGGGATTAGGGTCGTTGAGAAGCTACCATGTTGCAAGCCCGATTGAGACACTATTAACGGATATTGCTCGGTGTTGATGCCATTATGGTATTCTATATCGAATTATTCTATTTTCCAAGGGGGGGCTACATGGCGAGAAAATCAATCAATGCAATAATCGGCGAAAGAATTCGTGAGCTACGGAAGGATCGGAGTATGTCGCAAATGCGTCTTGCAGCATTAGTCGGCGTTTCGTATCAGCAAATACAGAAATACGAGAAGGCCTCGGGCAGTATTAGCGTTGAAAGGCTGGAGCAAATATCAAAAGCTTTCAAAATTTCTATCATGGAGTTCCTCCCGGCCGAAAAGGCAAAACCGATTAAAAAGTCAAAAAAGTAGTTACTATCCCTGTCCTAGCCGGTCGCGCTCACGCGACCTGGCCTTGGACCTCAAAGTTCTTCTATCTCTTCATCGGTGAATTTCTTAGTTCATGCAATCATACATAGCTTGCCGCTTGCCCGCCTACGGGCGGGCAAAGAGTCGTTTTAACAATTTGAGCTTTCGCCATACTGGCGCATTGCTCCTAAAAGCAAGCACAGGGCGGACTTGAGGGTCATTAACAAGGCCAAGGGAATACAGCATGCCTGTTTTATCTGCTGTTCTTTCGCAACATGTTTGCGGATCTCTCCAAATTCCCGATACCGGCAGCATTCTTGGGTAGGAGGTGACATCGAGGACCTTCCACTGTGACGTTCCACTTATGATCGAGAGATCGCCCGACACAGTGAAGACGCTTTGTTTTAACTGGAAATGATCAGGAGTTGGCCGAAGCCGGACAGGGTGTTAATCACTTTCTCGCGCGCTTACGACTGTGGTCATAACGCTGAAGATTTCGTTCTAGGAAATTATCAAGCTAACCTGGCAAATACTCAGTACGCATTCCGGTTCTAAAATCCCCCAAAAGGTGTATATTTGAATTAGAGATTAATAATGACAATGGATGAATCTCGGGTATAGAGTTACAGAATGCTAGCGTAAACTGCAACATCAGAAGTTTGGACATGGAAAATATTTGTTGTATTTTTGCGGTCAAATGTTTTCAAATAAGACTTCTCAAGCTATTAGGTTCGAAAGTGTCGCGAAAACTGCACTCCTCAATCGAAGCGTAGTGAAAGGAGAATATCATGGGACATATTACCGGATCAGCACACTCATACCGACTCCTTCAGAAGCGCTTAGCCGAAAAGGTTCAGGGAGCGACCGAGTCGCCCACCCTCATGAAGATATTGAGCATCCTTTTCTCCCCTGAGGACGCGGAGTTGGCGAGAAAACTCCCCCACAATCTCACTTCTCTTGACGCCCTAGCGAAGGACCTCCGTGTTCCTCAGGATGATCTTAATGCAAAGCTGACGGATATGGCGAAACGAGGGCTGGTGGTCGATATCGAGAACAACGGGCAGCGTTATTTCACCTTGCTGCCAGTGGTGCTCGGCTTCTTCGAAATGACATTCATGCGGGTGCGGCCCGATATGCCGATGAAGGAGTTGGCTAGTCTGTTCGAAGAATATTTCACAGAATACGACCATAGCTTCCAAAGGGCCAATTTTGAAGGCAGGACCCAACTGTTTCGGTCACTAGTCCGGGAGGAAGTTATTCCCCAGGGCACCTTCACTGAAGTGCTCGACTGGGAACGGGCCTCCCAGATAGTGCAATCGGCGTCCGCGCTCGCCGTCGGAATCTGCCAGTGTCACCATACAGCCCAACACATGGGTCGAGCATGCGGCAAGCCGCAGGAAGTGTGCTTGACTTTCAACTACGCCGCAGATTATCTGATTCGAAACGGGATAGCCCGTTCCGTAACGAAAACAGAAGCAATGACAGTTCTGGCTAAATCCAAGGAGGCGGGCCTCGCACAGACCGGGGATAATGTTCAAAACAAGGTGACATTCATCTGTAACTGCTGCGGCTGCTGCTGTCATGTTATGAAAGGGATCAAGGCAGTGGATTCGCGTCCTGCTATCATTACGTCAAACTTCATCATGGATGTGGACGGTTCGAAATGCAAGGGATGCGGCAAGTGCGCCAAGGCCTGTCCGATCGGAGCAATCAGCATTGAGAACAATACCAGCGGCGCTCAGGTGACGAAGCAGGCCGTGCGAGATGAACAGGTGTGTCTCGGATGCGGCGTCTGCGCCACAGTCTGCAAAAATGGGGCGGCATCAATGAAATCTAGACCGCAGCGGACGCTGGTGCCCGAGACCGTCTTCGACCAGCGTGTGATGATGGCCATCGAACGGGGCAAACTAGCGAATCTACTGTTCGACGATCCCGGACGGCTTAGCCACCGGGCCTTAAGCCGCGTCATAGGCGCAATCGAAAAGTCAGCACCGGTGAACGGGCTCATGGCAACCCAGACGCTCAACTCATCCTTCCTTAAGACAATCGTCAAGGGGGCGAAACTCCAAGCTAAAAACTTTGCCGATCTAGTGACCTAAGCCTGGCACGTTGCTAAACTGCCTATCTTTTGGTAATCTGTTCTCATTGTGAGCCTCCTTTCCGTGTGTTTCCCTACATGTAGAATATCCAGGGGGGCTCACAATCTATCATAGAATCTTAGAGTCATCACTGCAGAGACATGGCTTGCTACACTAGCTTTCTTCCAGTATCGTGACCACTACTCTCCCTAAACATGTCCCTGTTTGCTATCGGTATCTATAATAAACATTTACCTTAACTGCCCTGCTGCGTTATGATATAAGGTTGTAATTTTGCATATTTTTTTGAAGGAAGGTCTAAAGAATGCTCCAGGTCGCGAATATCGAAAAATCTTATGGCAAGCAGGTGCTGTTTGACGGCGTCGGCTTTACCGTTAATCCGCGCGAACGCGTGGGCCTTGTGGGCCGGAACGGCCACGGCAAATCAACGCTCTTTCGCATGATCCTCGGCGAAGCACGCCAGGACGCCGGCACGATCACGGTACCTTCGGGGTACACTATCGGCCATCTGTCCCAACACATCCACTTCACCGAAAACACGGTGCTTCAGGAGGCCTGCCTCGCCCTCTCGAAAAACGAGGACCACATCGACGAAACTTACAAGGCCGAGGCCATTCTCCACGGCCTTGGATTCACTAACGACGACTTCGACCAGTCTCCGTCGTCGTTGTCCGGCGGGTACCAGGTGCGGCTGAACCTTGCCAAGGTACTTGTATCGGAGCCGAATCTCCTGCTCCTCGACGAGCCCACAAACTACCTCGACATCGTCTCGGTTCGCTGGCTCACGCAATTTTTGCGCGCCTGGCGGAACGAGATGATCATCATAACGCATGACCGCGAGTTTATGGACAGTGTCACGACGCATACGATGATCATCCACCGCTGCAAGATGCGAAAGGTCCCCGGCAATACGCAGAAGCTATACGACCAAGTTCTCCTAGAAGAAGAGATCCATGAAAAGACGCGCCAGAACGGCGAGAAAAAACGCAAGGAAGTGGAGCAGTTTATTAATCGCTTTCGAGCCCAGGCAACCAAGGCCAGCGCGGTCCAGTCCCGGATTAAAGAGCTTACGAAACACGAACGGCTCGACAAGCTCGGCGAGATCAAATCGCTTGACTTCAAGTTCCGGTCCGCCCCGTTTGAAGCTAAATGGTTGATGACAGTGGAAGACTTGTCCTTTTCATTTTCTGAGGACGGCCCGAAGCTCATTGATAGTCTGAGCTTTGCCGTGGGTAAAAAGGACCGCATTGCCGTCATCGGAAAGAACGGCAAAGGGAAGACTACGCTTCTGAACCTGCTTGCAGGAGAGATGTCCCCGTCAAGTGGAGACATAAGACCCCACCCGAATACGAGAATCGCTTATTTCGGCCAGACCAATATCAGTCGCCTGCAGAACGACAAGACCGCGCTCCAGGAAATCATGGACGCTCATCCGGACCACGCCCATGGCGAATCCCGCTCCATCTGTGGGCTCATGATGTTCAATGGCGACAACGCGCTCAAGAAGGTGAGTGTGCTTTCTGGAGGTGAAAAGAGCCGCGTACTGCTCGGCAAGCTCCTGATCTCTCCGGCCAACATGCTGATCCTCGACGAGCCCACAAACCACCTGGACATGGAGTCTATTGACTCGCTGATTGAGGCGATTGAAGCTTTCGACGGCGCCGTTATCATCGTGACGCACAGTGAGATGATTCTGGAGGCCGTCGCGACCAAGCTGATCGTGTACGACAATGACGAGGTGAACGTCTTCGAAGGCACCTACTTCGACTTCCTCGAACGCATCGGGTGGCAGGACGAGGGGGGGGGTCGTGTGAAGAAAGCGAAAGGGAAGCGGAACGGTGCCGACAAGAACGAAAACAGAAAAACCGCAAAAAAATTGCAAAGCGCCGTCACTTCCGATAAATCAAAAGTCCTCGGACCCCTCAAGAGCCGAATCGTGGACCTTGAGGCGGAGATCACGAAGCTTGAGTTTAACGTGGAGCAGGAAACGCAACGGCTTCTTGGGGTAGCGGGCAGGGACGAGGCCCTGATGATCAAGAAACTGTCTCAGACCGTGCGCGATAATAAGGCACGGATCGATGCGCTCTTTACGGAGCTTCAAAACATAACGAACGAACATGATACGAAGGCCTGCGCGTTCGAAGAGCAACCGATTGAGCTATTAATCGTCCGTTAATGTTCAGCGCCCGAACGGCGAGCGGGTCCCCGAAAATTATCATCAAAATCGGATTCTCAATGGCTACCAGACTATCGTCAGCATATAAGACGCGGGGAGAATTATTGGTGGGAATCCTCACAAACAGCGAAATACCAGATTATCAAGGTTTGGAGAGGAAATATTCCACCATAGCCCTCAATGTCATCATGCTGTCTCAAAACGTCATGTGTTAATTTCCGTTTGCTACGACCTCGAACGCTTTTCATCCGGACAAAACCAAATAACAATACTGGGTGGAAACATGACGACTGATTCTAAAATGTAACCAGACTTTAGGGCGCCAACTGAATCGAAGAGAATTCTTGCTTTTTTAACATAGAAGAAGTCCTGGCAAATGGGTAGTTTGAACATACTGCAGATCATGAACGAAAATTCTCAGGGGTCGACTCAAAAAGTACCTGAAACTCCTCATAAAAACACCTGTTCTCCAAATGCATATTTCCCTCTAATGGAAAAAATCAGAAGGCTATCCTCTTTTCGAGTTCGCCTTCAACATCAGTTGTAACAGATTTTCTTTAACGAGCGGACACCGCTTTTTGCCGAGACGTTGTCCATGTGCATTATAATATCTGCAGGAGATTAAAACATGAGCATCAAGGAATATATCAACTTTCGCCATTTGCGGCAGGAAGAAAAGGAGGACCTCGATTACACCATTCAATGCTTTCCTCGCGAATCGGATATTGCAGTTATCGCACCGCATGGTGGCGGGATTGAACCCGGCACTACAGAAATAGCAAAGGCAATAGCAAGTGATAGGTTTTCGTTTTATACTCTCGAAGGCTTAAAGCCACAAGGCAACAAGAGGCTGCATATTGCAAGTGACCATTTTGATGAAGACAGGGCCTACAGGATAGCTCAGGCTTCACAAATAGTCGTGGCTATTCATGGCTGCCGCGGTTATCCAAACTGGGTACTTATAGGGGGTCTCGCTTTGGCTGAAAGGAAAAGGATTGCGCAAAGCTTGAGGGGGGCTGGTTTCAAAGTAGAAATCTGTCCGCCAAAACCCTTGGCAGGTGAGCATAAAAATAATATATGCAATAGAGGCATAAACGGGAAAGGGATACAAATCGAAATAGATAAATCTATTCGCGAAAGCATGTTTCGAACTTTATCAAAAGATGGACGAAAAGTAACAACGATAATCTTTGATAGGTTCGTTGAAGCAATAAGATCTGACTTGGAAGCATACGTAAGCAGCTAGTACCCACTGTTGTAGTTTAAAAAGTAAGTTCATCGCGCGATTTTGGAGAAGAGAGACAGTTTTGTAAAATGAGTGCGTAGAATCGAAGCGCAAGATAAGTTTTGATCGCAAGCCCTTTTTGTTTAAGTTCGGTTAAAAGTAATTAGCGGAAATAGAGAAAAGATCGTGCGGCGCGATTATTTCAAGTTGTTAACAATTATGTTCTCAGGCAGGCGCGGCCAAGTCGAAAACAGATCAAGACTCTTCCGTCTCAACATATTGTAGCTGCTCTTACCACAGTATCAGTTGCATTCTCTGTTAACTTCAAAAAAAATAGCGGCCCTTTCTATTGCCTCCTCCATAGTACGGCTGCCTTGAACCCTGGATGCCAAACGGTGACCGAATTTATAGTTTTTTGCAAAATAATGAGTGAACTCCTTAAGCCTGCCGAGCCGCCTTTGAGGCCCGAAAAGCTCATTGAGGAGATCGATAAAGTTACCATAAATCGCGGGCAGAGAGACTGCCGGCACCGCAATTTTATGGCCATAAGTATCTCTTGCGATCTCGGCAAATAGCCATGGTTTAATAGCCGCACCACGGCCGAGCATCAGACCGTCGGCACCTGAGACGCGCAGACAATCTTCCGCATCCTGTACAGAGAATACGCCGCCATTGGCAATCACCGGTATCCTGATCCATCCCTTCACTTTGGCAAGCCATTCCCATCTCGGCCTTCTTGCAAAAGGCTCATCTTTGAGCCGCGCATGCACAGTGAGCATATCAACTCCCTCGCCTTCGAGCATGGCGCAAAAGGACTTTAACTTCTCTTCATTGAGTTCAATCCCGAGCCGGATCTTTGCGGTAAGCGGCAGTGCAGTAAGTTTCCTTGCCTCTGACACCAGCAGGCGCACCTTCTCTGGTTGTTCCATGAGAATACAGCCTGCTCCGAGTTTGCGCACCGTGGCAGCCGGGCAGCCCATGTTCAGATCAATCGCATTAGCCTCAAGCTTATGCAGGGCCTTTATGGCTGGCGCCATATCTCTGACTGCTGAGATCAGCAACTGATAAGAAAGCGGCCTTTCCATGACAGTCCTTATCAGAAAAGGAGAAATCGTCGGATCTTCGGTCGGCAGCCTTTTTGCTGAAAGCATCTCTGTTGATAAAAGACCGACTCCGCCGAAACCGGAAATGATCTGCCGGAGCGCGCTATGGGTAAGGCCGGCCATTGGCGCCAGAAGCAATGGCGGATGTATCTGAAGATCTCTGATCTGTAAACGCCGTAAGGATGTTTTCACTTTGAGCTATTATACTAACAGGCAGATGGCATGTTTCTGCAATAATTCACTCACGGCATCAAAGTCCGGGCGAGGAGAGCCTATATATTTCCTTGAATCAGTTTGGCGATTATTGCAGAGCCAACTGTTAATCTAAGATAACTGTAGACTTAGTCTGTGTGCTTCTGGCCACAATTGCAGATTGCCGTATAAATGATGAATAAGTGTAACGGCTCAGGGCAAGAGAACCGTTGTGGTTTATGCGCCAGATTATCTTGCCTCAAAAATGTTTAACTAAGAATTCAACATCAGCAGTCTTGTGTTATTTGTCCTATTGTTGTTCCGTTTTAATACAAGTATCATGGTAGTAGAATTGAATCAATTATCCTGGAGGTGAATAATGTTAGGTACACAAGACTTATTAATAGCACTTGGAATTGTGGTTATTCTTTTTGGTGCTAAGAAATTGCCCGAACTAACAAAAGGAATCGGAGAAAGCATTAAGAATTTCAAAAAGGGTATGTCTGATCCTACTGAAATAGATGTAACTCCGAAAAAGGATGAATCGGGGAAAAAAGAATCGGAGGAGAAGTAATGATAAGAGTACAAATCTCCCGTTAAATATTGAATACCCAGCCTAATGCTCCTGTGATCTCACGAACAGGATTACCGATGTTTTGTTCACCTTTTCGATTGCCGTGCTGTGTCGCGATCTGTTGTGAAGAGAAGCCACGCAATGAGGCGCGTTCCCACTGCCACAATGAGAGCAAGAAAAACAGCTAAGTAGTCACGGTGGCGGATGGCATTAGTCCGTTCGATACGCTCGCTCAGTTGACGTCCTTCCTCAGCTTGCATTGCGCTCAAAATGTAGCGTATTGCATCCATCACCTGTTTGGCATGTGCGAGACTGCTATATATATCCTTGTATATTGCTTGCGGCGCAGCAATATACTGTTTCTGCGTCGCAAGATCGGACATTTGCCGATCAATCAGTAGTTGTAATTGATTCAGCCGCAGCCGTTTATCAAGGCGTGGCTTTGGTTCCGGATCCGCATCAGCTAATGTGCGCAGATTTGCCATCGCAATGGGAAGATTCTGCGTCGCGGTCTCATAAGGTTGCAGGAACTCATCACGCTGCGTCAAAAGATAGCCGCGCATCCCGGTTTCAGCATCAACCATCAAGGTGAGAACATCACTCAAACTGTTGACCATCTGGAAATGACGGTGCACATCATTCTCGATAATGGCGCGTTGATGATTGCCAAGAAAAGCCAAGGTGGCAGAGATTACAACTGCCACCAGCGAAAGTCCGACCAACAGGAGTCCCTGAACACGCCGCGGTACCTGTCGCCATAGACGCACTATCGCCTGAAGAGTTTGCTTGCATCTTTCAGAAATCTTTGCTATCACAACAGCACCTTGCCTTACAGAACTTATCTCAAGTATTTTACAGAGGAACAGAATCTTCTGCAAAAACATTTAATCCAAAGAGCCAGCACGAAATCAATGGTAATGCTTTTATCTCGATCATCGGACTAATAAGCAATCATTATTGTTCGGCATTTTGCTGTGCAGCAAGCATTTCAAGAAAATTGAATGTCGTCAAATACCATGGCAAATCGTAACCAGTTGAATCTATATGATTTTTAAACGAACACTTATGAGTTTGAATCATTTCTTGGTATTTCCTCAAAGGATAGTACAATTTAATAAATAGCATTATACAATTGGGCACCTTATTGCCGGAAAGAGGAGAATAAATACTTCGTAATATTTCTGTAGTACTCACGATACTCTGGCTGTGGAAGCTTGTGAGTGGCTACCAGCTTAATGGATCCATTCATATGCTGCTTGTTATCGCACTCATTGTGGTGTTGATCAGAATCATTCAGGGACAATACCGGTTTGACTTTACAGGTATTAGTTTCCGAAACTAACATTTAAAGAGAGGGATTAACAATGAAGACAAAGTTTATATGTGGCCTTACGCTATTTATCTGTCTCCTCGTGATGTTCCTAGTCCCTTTTCAATTACTGGCCCACACTGACGAATGTGTCGTAACCTGTGAGTCATACACGGTCGGCTGTCTTGAAAACACACCCGCAATGGATCCTGACCAACGACAGGAACGCACAGCATACTGCGAGAAAAAGAATGAGGAGTGTCTATCAGGGTGCTCCCAACCACAGGATACTAAACCACAGGATATTAAGCCACTGGAGACTAAAGGCAGATACTAAGACAGTCATCAAAAGGAGCACACTGTAATTCCCGAATCCTTCATTGTCGGGACTTCATACATCGCTGACTGTATACTTACTTAGAGTCGTCTTAGTAACATAGTCTTTTTAATGCGACACATCCCTGGGGCTATCCCCGTAAGGGTGATTTTACATGCACAAGAAACTCCGGATGTTGTCCGAATAGAATTGTTAATCATTTTTAAACGGCATGTAGTGAAATAGTTATTTTACTTGCACATTCCATGCAACTATCATCCCCCTTCCCGCCCACTACTGGCCCGAAAGGGGCATCATCGCGACATACAAAATAAATTATACAGATGATGTGGAAATCATAATCTGTTAAACAATGAAGACCAAGTGCCCATGTTATCATTTAATTAGGAGGTATAATATGACACATAAAATCATTATCTATGGGAAGGCTGGCTGACCTTATACAGATAAAGCCAGGTTGGTTTACGCAAACAGGGCAGAATATGTCAATGTGAAAGACGATTCAAACAAATTGGACGAAATGCTCTTGCTTACAAAGGGCATCAGGAAAGTACCCGTAATTGTTGAAGGAGAACAAATCACAATAGGGTATGGAGGGTCTTGAGGTGTGTAGTGCCGATAGTTGATCGGTCATGACAGATGGGAACCAGTGCAGGGCAAGTTGCCACACCAAGGAATTAGAGGAAGATCGTGCAGCACGATTATTTCAGGTTGTTGGCAGATATATTGATAGAGAATCGGGGCTAAGTCGAAATTAGATCAAGACGATGCCATCGTAACATATTTTTTGCTTTTTTGGAGTTAATCGGAAATCCGGTGTCTCAAGCTGAGAGTTATGAGGCGCGGTTTTTCGAAGGCTTTAAAATACCTCAGTAAATTACCTTAAAGCTCATAATATCAAGCCTCCTCGTTAAGAATATGGAGGTCATTTGGAAGGATGCATGATGCACTTTACGGATTGAATGTGGCACTATAATCTATGGAAAATTACAAATTAGTTCTTCCTCAACATCTTAATCAATTTGGTTACTTGTTCGGCGGCTACCTATTGAAATGGGTTGATGAATTGGCTTGGATAGCTGCGAGTCTGGACTTTCCGGAATGCCAGTTTGTTACCATCGGAATGGATAAGGTCGAATTTCGAAAAAGCATAAAAGAAGGCACTATCCTCAGATTCCTCGCAGAAAAAGTAAGAACTGGCAACACTTCAGTTCAATACACCGTGAATGTATTTAACGAAGCCTCAAAAGCTGGCAAGGAAGAAAGAGTATTCTCCACAAACGTGACCTTTGTTTGTCTTGATGACGCAGGGAATAAGCAAAGTATATCTTTGAAATACCCCAGTAATTTGCCTCAAAGCTAATATTATCAGGCCTTTGTCCCATTTCTTGTCTTTGTATGTCTTTTTATGTTTTTGCATGGATTTGAATAAAATTATTACGTAGCGTCGGTATCACATGGCTTCCCGGTGAAACTAATTTAGGGTGCTTGAGTGATACATTGGCACAATGACTACGGCTTAACCGGCATAATGACTTCCGGCGTATCATTCTCAGGCTTGTTGATTACTGACGAGACTTCGGAGTACTCCATTTCATCAGGAGAATATGGTCTTAGTAGTGGCATCAGTCTATCCTTGTCGCTGATATTGGGGTCCAACCAGAGATCAAATTTATCCTCAGGGATTATAGCTGGCATCCTGCCATGGATCGGGCTCAACAGCTCGTTAGCTTCAGTTGTAATAATACTGCAGGTACAAATCGCGTCACCGTCCGGTGATTTCCAGGTATTGTAAAGGCCGGCAAATCCCATCGGCCTTTGAGACTTGAGACGGATGTATACAGGTATCCGTAGCTTGCCCTCGTGGCGCCATTCGAAAAAACCGTCTGCGACTACAAGGCACCTCTGCCGCCGAAATGTATCCTTGAACGCTTGCTTGTCGGCTACCGTCTCCGCTTTGGCGTTTATCATGTTGAACCCAATTTTCGTATCCTTGGCCCAAGAAGGAAGGAAGCCCCATCTGCACTGAAGAAGCTTCCTCTGTCCATCGTCCTTAACTACAACTATTTGGCGAGACGGCGGAATATTATAGCTAGGCTGGTACTCGATCGCGAAATGATCTATTTTGAACATTTTCAATATTACGGCTGGATCGGAATGCAGGTCAAATCGTCCACACATAGTATGCCTCGATTCTTATTATTTCAAGCTATCTTAGGCTATTTTAGTAGTTTATGACTATTTATTGTCATCGTGTTTACAACATCTAATGTCCTTTCCCAGACGTTCCGCCTGAATTTAGCGACCGCCAACTTGCTAAACGCTGATTGTAATATGATTGTGTCGCAGATCCCCACTAACGCCGTTGACATATCATTTCACCCTCCCGGACCTAAATTTTTTTCCTATACTCCCCTTCAGGTATTGATGTAAGGAGTCACTTCTGCATAATATCCAAAGCTATTGGGTTTATATATTTCTAGCTTATAACCTAAGCGATAGGGTATAATGATCGATATGATATCTGGAAAGCTATTCGCGGAGTCCCCTGATGAGCAGGAATTCTTGCAGGCAAGACTAGAAGAACGCTATCCCGAAGTGACTGTCTTGTGCGAGATGTCAACCGCCCCGGCAGGCGCTGAGGTGGATGCACGCAGGTCCGATCTGACAGCGGGTAGTGCCGAATCTGAGCAGGAGCTGTACGAATTTGACGCATTTCTTCTTGATGCTCGGGACGAATGGAATGTCAAGCGAGTCGCTCGATTGCTGGGGCGCCGTGGCGGGCGATCGCGCAGCCCCAAAAAGGTGGCCGCAGCCAAGGAGAACGGGAAGAAAGGCGGCAGACCAAAAACAAATCCAAAGCCGGAACCTGAGTGGGACGGAGCAAGACCAGGAGATGAGCTCCTGCTTAAAGATACTGCTTGGAAGCTTTTCGGAGCCGTATTCCTGTCCAAGCCTTCAATGAGACCGGATGATTTTATGTCTGATGCTCAGATAGCAGAACGAAACTCAAAGCAATGCAAGAAGTTGGCCGCGACACTACCCAACAAACAATTGAAGCCCGAGAAGGAATGGAATCCGCCATCATCAGAGGAGCTGAAGAAGACTCCACGGTACAAGCGTTTGAGGCAGATGTGGCTCAAAATCTATGGACCCTATGCCCGCGGCTATGAACGGCTTGCAAGAGAGGAAGAACGCACAAAAGATTAAGCCTTATCGCCCTACCCTATAAGTCGATTCATATGCGAGCTCCACGCTCGAACAGCTTCTGCGCAAATTCCGTCTTGAAGACATGGTTAGTTAACTTATTGATGTTCATCGGGTATTTTTCATCAGCTTAGCAATGTTATATTAATGAGAGAGTCCTCATGTGTGAATTAATCATGAATGATCTTCGTTGCAACTTTCTCGGAAAGATTGCAGGAAAGGGACAAGTGTGCACTTTATAATTAATTTATTGCACAAAGATTTTTCAATCTTACTGAGTGATAAAAAAGCGGCATTTGATAGACCAATAACCATAAAATGTGGCAAAGTTACGGTCTCTGAAGGTGTCACTTTAAAGAACCCTGAAGCACAGAGCATTTTTTTAACTGCTCGCGGCACTGTTGCGCTTGGTATCGCAGGCAATGTACATGATCATGTATATATTGACACTGCGCAAGAAATCACCAATATAGATGATGTTTTGAAATCAATTCGTTCGCATATGGAGTGCTTCCTCCAAGTTGCTAATCGTTCCGAAATCATGCAGCAACAATCATGGCTGGAAAACCAAAGTATTGCTACATTTTTTGACCCAATTGGATCAGCGTATTTCTCCAATTTATTCTTATTTAGCAAGTTTCATAATCACACGAGGCTTTACAGGAGCTTGGACAGTGGCGGAATGCTTATGCATGTAGGGTCGGGCAGTAAGATATTCGAAAAAATAGTGGGAAGAAGCAGAATAGAAGTGTTTGCATCATCTGTCTCATCTGTCGATCTGGTTGATGATTATCTCGAATGGTTTAATGACGTTTTTAGGAAAATAGGCGCAGTTGATGACGCAGTCGGTAGAGACTTTACCGGAGTCATGTCCACTAGGGAATCTCCTAACTTTGTTTCCATCAAATAAGATAGCTGGCGAGCATTAGGTTCCAGGTGACCTGATACTGTCGATCTTCTGCCCACTAGTCCAACAAAAGCAGTTATGCCCAAGTACACACTAAAAAAATCTCTGAATTGGCAACTTAAATTGAGAGGTGGACCCCAGAAATCGGACAGTCGTATAAGGTGTAAAATATACGATTGACTGGAGGTCGCACTGAGATGAGCAAAACAAAGAGGAACCGATATTCAGGGGAGTTCAAAGCAAAGGTAGCGCGTGAAGCAATGAGGGAGGGATCGACGATTGTAGAGATCGCATCACGGTACAATATTCACCCCAATCAGGTTAGCGAGTGGAAGAAGCAGGCTATTGAAGGGCTTGCAGATGTATTTACAGGGAAGCACGGTCGTAACGAAAACGCTCACGAGGCTCAAATCACGGAACTGCATGCCAAGATTGGGCAGTTGACAGTGGAGCGGGATTTTTTAGCGAAAGCCTTCAATCGATGAGCCGCGATCGAAGGAAAGAGATAATTGAACCGGAACACCCGAGGCTCAGCATTACGAGACAGTGCAACCTACTTCAAATCAGCCGCTCGTCGTGGTATTACGAAGCAATGGGAGAATCGGCACAGAATCTGGAGTTGATGCGCCTAATTGACGAGCAATTTCTGAAGACCCCGGAATATGGAGCCCGTCAGATGGCGCGCTATTTACGGCGGCAGGGATATTGGGTAAACAGGAAGCGGGTAAGTCGATTGATGCAGAAGATGGGGCTAATGGCGATGTACCAGAAACCCAACACGAGCAAACCGCATCCTGAGCACAAGGTCTATCCCTATCTGCTTAGAGGCTTGAACATTACGGAGCCAAACCAGGTGTGGTGCGCCGATATCAGCTTCATCCCGATGCGACGGGGATTTCTATATTTGGTGGCGATTATGGACTGGGCGAGCCGAAAGGTTTTAAGCTGGCGGCTCAGCAACACTATGGAAGCTGCTTTCTGTGTGACAGCCCTCAAAGAGGCCTTGGCCAGATACGGCAAACCAGGGATCTTCAATACCGATCAAGGCAGCCAGTTCACCAGTATTGAGTTCACACAGACGCTCCTGGATTCCGGTGTAAAGATATCAATGGACGGAAAAGGCCGCTGGGTGGATAACGTGATGGTTGAACGGCTATGGCGATCACTGAAGTATGATTGCGTTTATAGATACGCATTTGAGACCGGCAATGAAGCAAGAAATGGCATCGGCGAGTGGATCAAGCAGTATAACGAGGAGCGTCCTCATTCTTCTCTGGACGACAGGACGCCTCATGAAGCATACTGGAATCTGCCAAAGGCAGGTTGCCCGGGAAAACTGGCGGCATGATGACCGGTGGCTTCCACCTTAAATCAGCCCCAAAGCTGTCCAACCAATGGGGGCCACCTCTTTGTATGATCGTCCTTCCTCCAACTGTCACCCAAGACTTTTAATCTTAAATCAGCATAATAATTGCCAGTACATCATTGAGTGATCTTTCTGGAAGGTTGATAAAGTTAGACACAGTACTGCATACGAAAAGTTACTTGGGGTTAAGTTGCTTCCCGACATGCCAGCACTGTGCGAAAGGTTCCCCGAGCTTCCAGTAGCTTTTCCTCCCCATGTCGAAGAGCATAGGCTTTACTTTGATCAGATCAACCGTGCCGTCGCGAATAACGTCTTCATTGCAGTAGGCTGCCACGATTTCACCGATGAATACATCGTGGGTAGGAAAATCGATGGTATTATAAAGCCGACACTCAATATTAACGGGACATTTTGTAATCATGGGAGCAGTCTTGAGTTCACCGGCAAATAGTTCAAACAATGTGCTCTTATCAGTCTGTTTACCCGAAACGATACCGCAGAAATCTGTTTCTACTACCATATCTTCGGAGGGAATATTCACGCTGAAAGTGCGGTTTTCCTTAATCCCCGCATTCGTATAATGCATCTTCCCCAACCCTACGGATATGTATGTTGGCTGCGCATGGTTCATAATGCCCACATGGGCGACTGTGAGAAAATTCGGTTTTCCGTTTACAGTCGCACCTACTAGCGTGATTGGCATAGGGTAAAGGCAATTCATTGCTCCCAAATTTCTTTTCATTAAAGTACCCTCCAAAAGATGAAGTGAAATTTATCTTACCATCATTGATAGATTGTAATGAGTAATCTGAGTATTATCAAGTGGATCCTTTTCCTAAGATAATCCCGAATAGACAAAGGCGGAGAAGATTTTTTGCCCTGCTCTGCTATAGATATATCCAGAGGAACTGCTTGCATGCCATGGGCTCTTTCCCTGCTGGACTCCAGTAACGGCTGATCCTTTCATATATCGTGAGAGAAATGTCACTGATTGCGTCGGAGAGTTTTTTGAAGGAACTACCTTCGGTCATTATACAAATCAAATAATATCTCATAAAACTCCGATTGAACTTTAAGATATGGAAGGCATTGGTTAATTTATTGAATATACAGCGTTATTTTCCAGCCGTAACTATAATTTGTCTTGACAACCCACAAATCTAGAGCTAAACTAAGATTAATTAGAGCTGGCAATTGGTTCTATGGCAAGACAAAGGAACAATTAAGTGTAAGGGAGTGGGTGTCAGATGTGGCGAACAAACCCTCAGATACAAGAGGGAAGCCTAAAACATCAGTCGAAACTCCTCCGGTAGAAGAGCTGTTGTCTACCATAGACGCATTGCAGGGTATAATAAATTAGAGGGAGAGGAACTCTCTCTAAGCCTTTCTCCAGATAGAGCGTTTGATACGGGAGAAAGGAGTCTCGAAAGAGGCAAAGAGGCTGCGATAAACAGCCCCAAGTTAGCTGACGGAAATGAAGCAAATAAGAAGTTTTAACGTCGTCGGCTAACCAAAGCGGTTACCAGGCGTTTCTGGCAACCTTTAAAAAGTGAGGTAGGGGGCATAGGTGCCATCTACCTCTTGTTTTTTGCAACAATTATCATATAGGTATGTTTTGCTTACGTGAAATAGACAATTGACACTAGGATATTTGGAGAACCTTGTGCAATAATCTTGACCCGATATGGTTACCCGACATAAAAAGAAAGCCCCCCCCCTCCGTTGGGTTGTTGAATCCATTGAGGAAGAACGGAGCTATTTGGAAAAAAACATGTTTGGGTGTCTTGCTGTTTATCTCCATGGTCGCCTGTCCTTGCTATTATCGTCAGGAAAAGAACCGTGGAAGGGGCTATTAATCCCGACTGACCATCAATTTCACGCCAGTATCCTGAAAGATTTTAGTGACATCGTTCAGCATCCGGTCCTGAAGAAGTGGCTCTACTTGCCGGAAGCGTCAGAGAATTTTGAAACTGTGGCTGAGGATATTGTTGATGCAATCAAGATAAACGACCTCCGTTTTGGGGTTGAGCCGATTGAAAAAGTAATAGGCAAAAAGAGATCAAAGAAGCAAATTGACCTTTAGCCTATCAGCGTAGGTATTGGACGGGACGCCACCGATATGAATAACCCAAACGATAAGATTATATGTCCAATTAAGGGATCTACACGCTATGTAGTTGCCTGCGAGCAGAACTGCCCGAAGCGCAATAGGTGTGGTGCTCTAGCCAGATATTATCGTCCGAGTCTGTTTGACGAGCCTGTGAAAAAAGCGAATGCTAGGAAGAAATGATCAAAGATCAGAAGATAAGCCTGGGAAGCCAGGTTGTTACCAGAATTTCGCGTCCGACTCAAGAGGCGAAAAGTGCTGATTATCAGGCGAGAAGTAATATCAAATCCTCACGGAACTCCACTCGCTAGGCAGGCATAGATTCGCCGCACAGTGCAAATGCAAATACTCAGGCCCGTTTCTCCCTGTCGCATGCACCCACTAGAGGACATTGTATGGACAAGGAGCAACGGTTTGCAGAATCCTTGAAAAAGCATAAATTGTAATTAGCACGTATTTTGTGGAAGGAGGTCCATCTCAAATGTATGAGACGAAAGCGAACGACGTAAAGAGGCATATGCAGAACGCCCTGTCTGCAAAAGAGGTGACACACGCATATTTGGTTGATTACGCGGTTCACTTGTTTATCGTTGTGAACCAGAAAACGACCCACTATCTCTACATCAAGGATGACAAAACTAATGAGATCATCAATCAATTCAACACATTCGCAATACAGCCCCTAAATGCGGCGAATGAGGAAAGAAGGTATTTTTTGGATAAACATGGAATTCAAACGGTCGATGAAGAATTCGACAGTTTTTTTCGCTCGCGCTATGGTGTCCGCAATAAAGAATAATAAGATGGATCCCTCATCGAAAATAGTCGAATAGAAAACCCGGCAGGCAGTTGCCGAGTTCAGTATGTCCATCCCGGATATGGGGATCTGCAGATCTTTTGTGGTGATATAGAGATGCTTTAGACCTGTGGCCCGGGGTTATAAGTTCAAAGCATTGCCTTTGATATCAGGCCTGTTGCCGCATCCCCCCCTATTCTTCTTTACATTGGTAAGGGGGATTGAGAGCGGTTCCGCAAACATATATTTGCGGAACGGAATTACGCTGCCCTTTGGCTTCCTTTTTTCTAAAGTATTGATCAATCTTAGCTCAACCACAGCAAAAGCTGATTCCAGGATGACGACATTTTCTTTTGAAAAAAATCATTTCTGGCGACACTGCAGAAGTGAGTAGTAGAAGGTGAAGCAATTATCTATATGTGAACATTGACAAGTGTATCTTGCCTGTTTCCCAGATCACCTGATGATGGATTACCAGAAATACAATGCTCCCGCAGTTCGTTTTCTGAGGCCGAACAGTATAAGGAGTTACACGCGAGCTCAAATCAACATGTTTAGGACTACAGATGTGAAAAAGTGTCTAGGAGAAATCTGGTCAAGAATTGTTGACAGTCATGGTAAACATAAATGCTGCCTGTTACAAGGATGTGAAATAAGGGAATGTGTGGCTATGGTTGTGGAGGCTGCAATTCACTGTCGCTCCCCAAATATGCCTCCGATAGCGATTCTTGCGGCTGTTTTGAAGGCATCGATGGACATCTCGATGCCCTTCTCTTGAAGCATTATTGTCGCACTATCCCATATAGGCTTTGACCTTACCGTATCAAGGAATTCATGTCCTTCCCATGTGAGGCTGTAGGCAGTGCAGTGCCTGCAACCGCGTAGTCCCTCTATTAGCCCCGCTTGGATCAGCATTTTCATTTGGTACGCAACATCATCAGCATCGTAATCAGACAGCTCGTCAGAACGGAGACATGCCTTGGACGACTGAGTTTTCTCAAGCCGTGTGAGTATTTCTCTGATCAGTTCCCAATCACGTTTCATAGCTATTAATTGGATACCCATATTTTTCCATCGTCAGCCTTCTTCCACATTAGTGTCGCTGCGAATCACTCGAAGTGGGTGATTCCTTTAAGCTCCTCAATCCTGATTCTCAAGTAAATATTGACACAGTTAGATGACCCGAGTCGGTGACTGAAATCACAAAGGATGCATTCAGGTGATCATGTTTCACTCAGCAAGCACATTAAGCGAGCGCTTCTTTCCGTTTAAAGCGGCCTTAACATTCTAATATGATTCTTCCCTTTCGGCTAATCAAATATTGTGGTGCGTCATAATATGCCTAGTTGGTTAATTATATTCGGATACAATATGATATATATCTCCACATTAATACCACTTTGAATCATTGTATTTAGATTCGCCTGCCACGTCTCAAAAATAGGAGCCCACCACGAATCGGTAATCAGCACGACATCTCTTGTAACATTGGGACATGCGCCAAGCACATGCTTCACCATAGCCTTCAGGCTCCTTTCAAAATTGTAGTGACACCGGCCGCTCTTTAGCTTGCCCTCCAGAGCGACAAATACCGCCGTCGGAAAACATTTATGCACGGCATCGCCGGGATAGCAATTAATTTTGCCTTCGGCTTCACGACCAACAATAGCAAGAATCTGATCCTGTCTCAGGCCACCGTCTGCTGCGACTCTTAAAATCTCTTGAGCGATTTTAATAAATTTGCCTTCCATAAAAACTCCTCCTATTAAGCGGCTCGGCGGTCAGCCATTTTTCTCCGCCAACATCATCGTAATTCTATAGCATTTCTCAACGAATAAACCGATTTTGTCATTCTTTACCCCTCATTACGCTACCTGACCGCTAATAATGGCTTCTTTATCTGTTATTGTGGCTAACGAGTAATCATAAGACCGCTCGATACCTTTTTTGACAATTACTACAAAGAATGCTCCCCCCGAATCTCCCTCTCTTTATCTGGCAGAAGAACATTAACTTATTATCGACCTGCTTGCCGCATCGACCGACAGGCAGAGATCGATAGCCGTAGCATCCAGAGCATAGGCGGCATTGGAGATGTCGACACCGAAGCTCTTTTCGTGAAAATATGGCCTGCACCTAAGAACTCCAGTGCCGCCAGTGCCATGAATATGATGATGTCCAAAAAAAACTATCGTCGCCGCTTCGTCGAGTGTCTCTTGCACCAGCGCCTTGATCTGTACGGCTGATAAATGCGATATTCCACCAAGCTATAGTATCTGTGGTGGGCAGCTCCTTCCGTATGTTCGTTATCGACAAGGCGACACCTGAGTCATCTGGATTCCTTCCGAGCCATGTATCAAAATGATAACCGGCAGTCGATCACTGCCCGAGCGAAGCAAGCGAAGCACACCCGCAAGGGTGACGGACTTACCATCCTTTTCTCCCATGAGAAATTGCTTGTCGGTGAGTGTTACTGACTGGTAATTCCCCTTTTTTTCATTTCTTCAGCAACCTTCACGGGAATGGGGCGACACCCGCAGTATTTGGCATAAAAATAGCCAGCTCTGATCGAATATTAATCGAATCCCTTAGAAGCGGTGTACACACGCGCCAGCACTGAACCACCGTTCGCGGACTAGGGCTGAGCTCCGTGGTTGGCAGCCTCAACCTTCATTATTAATCTTGTTTCCCTTACTGTACATTACCATTTTGTTTCTTTTCTGCATTTTAATCCTTGCTGTTCAGCTATGACAAAATGACTGCTTCCACGAGTTCTACCGCTCCACGAGAGGTCTGGGGTAGCTTGCTAACCAGTCCCTCTTCAAAAGGGATCTTCGCCAATACATCCTCGGCAGTAGTGATACCCTGCCCGACCTTTTCCCATGCATCGACGAACAAAAGTTTAACGCCTTCCTGCTTGGCAACCCTAGCTATAGTTATCTCCGATGCATCTTTGAAGAGCAGCGTCTTAACGCCGAGGCTAACAGGGAGGTACTCATAAACTGCCGTTCTCCCGAGATAGCCTGTTTTGTAACAATGCTGGCAACCCTCTCCTTTGTAATGCCTCGTTATCTCAGGCAATTCGAATCCTTCCATAAGTGCCAGAAGCTCATCGGATACCGGCAACTCAACCTTGCAATATGGACATATCTTCTTAACAAGGCGCTGTGCCAGTATTGCGCTAAGAGATGAGCCAAGCAGATAAGGAGCTACGCCCATATCGATGAGGCGCGTTATCGTCGCGGCAGTACTGTTAGTATGGAGAGTCGTCAGCACCAGATGCCCTGTCATGGATGCTCTCATGGCAATTTCTGCTGTTTCGGCATCACGAATCTCGCCCACCTTAATTACGTCAGGGTCTTGCCGTAGAACGGACCTTAGGATATTGGCAAAGGTTCTTCCGATATCGTCCTTCACCTGTATCTGTGTAATGCCATCGACTTTGTACTCAACAGGGTCTTCGATTGTCACAATATTCCTGGTCTCCGACCGCATATGATTAAGTGCGGCATAAAGGGTAGTTGTTTTGCCGCTCCCTGTCGGTCCTGTAACGATGAGCATACCCTGCGGACGCCTCAGAATGCTGGAAATCGAGTTTCTCATAGCCTCAGGCATGCCAAGCCCCTGTAGTGTGACGACGCCTGAACTTTGCTCAAGTAGCCTGATGACTATCTTTTCTCCGTATATGGAGGGTATCGTGGATATCCTGAGGTCGATCTCCTTACCTTTGAGCATGACATGGCTACCACCGTCCTGCGGCAGACGGCGGTTGGTAATGTCCAAATTTGAGATGATTTTGATGCGGGATATGACAGAGTCGTGTATATTCCGTTCATATGTGAAGATATTCCTAAGGTCTCCATCGACCCTGAACCGCACCTGTATCATGCCGCGCTGGGGCTCGATATGGATGTCGCTGGCACTCATCTTGATAGCCTCTGCGATCATCATGGCAACCAGTTTAACGATTGGGGGAGCCTTGCTCTTTGAGTACAGCGACTCTATATTGGAGTCAGTTTCTTCTACTTTTTGCGCCTCAGAGAAGAACTGGACTTCGTTTTCGGCGTCGATGTCGGCGCTGATATTCGAGCTGTAATTGTCAAGAAGTCCGAGACTACTCGCTCCTTCTTCATAATAATGTTCTATTGCTTCGAGAATTGCGCTTTCGTAGGAGATCATCGTGGATATCCTAAGCTTGGTGTTGAACGATATGTCGTCTATCGTGCTGTAATCCATGGGGTTAGCCATGACCAGCACAAGAGTGGAATCGGTCTTCTCAAGCGGGAAGATAATCTTCTCCTTGGCCATCTTCTTTGGTATGATAGTCTTGAGTTCCTGACGTAGTACTATGTCTATATTATTCGCGAAGACGATTATTGGCAGAGAAAACGCCTCAGCCAAGGCTTCGACTACTTGTTCTTTTGTAGCATAGTTGAGAGTGACGAGAGTTTCCCCCAGATTTTTTCTGGTAATCTTCTGGTGCTCAATTGCATTTTCAAGTTGCTCGTTTGAGAGTAGCCCCTGTTCTCTCAGGACATCCTCTATTTTTTTTCTCACGATATCCCCTTACAATGAATTTTAGGTGTCACATATTTCAGTTACTACCAGCCCAGACCCACGCTTTTTAAGCCCTACGGACGATTATATGTTATCGATTCAAAAAGCTCCTAAGCGGTTCCTAATGCGGAGACAGTTGCACATACGTCTATGCAAATTGGTCGGTGATGGCAGCATTGTGCAACAGTGTCTAGCCACATACTAAATTCGCGCCATCCTCAATCAGTGCGATTCTACAATTCAGGACGCCTCAACAATTTGCATACCCGAACATCTGCTCCTCTAGTTATTATCGTAATATTATGAGAAAACTGTACCTGTTTGATTATCGCAAGTCTGTTGAACACGACAACAGATGAATAGCTGCATGCGCCGCCTTTCTGGTAGCCACAAATCCGGGTTGAACCACCTATAAGTGCAAGACGCATAACGTTAGGATGAAAGGTAATCTAGAAATGCAAAATGAGTGCTATAGCAGCTGCTTCCATAGGACAATGAAGGCCGCCTTGAAAATAGTAGGACGCCATGTTTGTACCGGAAGAAATCACCAACTTTCTGATACCGACGGCAATCTAGATTTATCAGATGAAAATGATCTCCAGTATTAGCTGTTTTTCTAAATATGTGAGGCACATATTATAGGTTAGAGATCCGCGTGCCTTGATAGTAAGAGCAGGTGTAAACCTAATAGGGAGCAAAAAGCCAGATTAGCTTCTCTTGTACAAGCCAACAATCCGAGTTTCCGCGATGATGTGTTCTCGCATGGCTTTTTCAACGTGTGCCTTTGTCGCATTGAAATCCAGCGTGAGCATAGTGTCTAGCGCATAGAGTTTAAAGAAATACCGATGCGTTCCAGATGGTGGGCATGGACCTCCATAACTGCGTTTGCGGAAATCGTTGAGGCCTTGGTTCGCGCCATTCGGAACTGAGTTTTGCTTTATTTCATGCGTTTGCGGACCGATATTCCAGACAACCCAATGTACCCATGTACCCGCCGGCGCATCAGGGTCGTCAACAATCAATGCCAGCGATTTAGTCCCTGCTGGAACATTAGCAATCACAAGCTGCGGATTGATATCCGCTCCATCACACGTATATTTTGTTGGAATAAAGCCGTTGTTCTCAAAAACAGGACTTGTTATTTGAAATCCATTCATTTTGATCACCTCGCCGTTTGCGGCCTGAAAACCGATAATAATAAATAATATTATGAACAAATAGACGAACTCTCGTATTTTCATCATGCCATTGCCCATAGTGTTATTAGCCTGTTAACCCTTGCAGCAGAAATGAGAATTGGTGATTAAAATCCTCAAAATGACGATGCCGCACAGTGTTGCTTAGATGCGGAAAGAAACAAGTTGAGTAGTGTTGCAACATGACTCTTTCTCCAGATATTGGGTCTTTCACCACGTACTATTGTTCACCATTTTGGCGAAAACACCTTCAATAAAACATTTTTATATGTCAGAAAAGCGGCTAATTCCTTCTGCCGCATAAAAATTAGCAGCGGGGCATTGCTGGTACTCCAGACTCCATCCGGGCTTATAAATTATGAAGTTTCTACCCGAAGGACTAAACATCCTGATGCTTATGTAGAATTGTGGCTCGAGAAAAGCGCTGCAATAGGGATGCTTTGACGCCATCCCCGGCCTGAATCTTATCTGATTGCGTTTTGCGAGACTTCCGTTGACAGATCCTCTTGACGCTGCCGTGTGGCCCCAGCTTCTGAGACCTCTTTTATCATACGCAGCAGTTGTTTGCAAGTTAGTATTTGGGCAGGAGTATCACTAACTCCCCTCTTCGCCCAATCTTTATATACGTTCGGGAACCCCTCCTTTATGTCAGCAGCCAGAGTCTCTTGCTCACAAGATAGCGGCTGAAGGCTCAGCTGGTCTAGGATCCAAGTGAGGTATTGATCAGGTTTTTTCCACTTTTTATCATAGTATGCTGTACGAATATTGACGAACTGTTTCAGAAGCACCTTGCCGCATTTTTGCCCTATAACTATTTTCGTTGCCATTGTCCTTCTCCTTCTGTTTATCCCATCTTTTCCATCAGCTAGAGCAGTCCCGAAAGCAAGTCCGTCAGCATTTGATTGGGCCTATCGTATTTTACTTCCTTTTTAAGCCAGGGGCCCTTACCTCTAGTCTTGGTCTAACGGAGGGAATAACCCGGTCAATCTGACGAGGGCGGTCTTCTACTCTCATATACTCCCTAGCTGTCTCAAATTCACCAGCCTGGGCAAAAGTAATAGCGACAAATAAATTTTCAATCCTGTTGGCAAAGCCTATCATGATGATCTCCTTTCATTGTGCATTGCGACATTGATGGTGTTTATTTTGCATATATCATGCCGAAATACATCATATTGATATATATGGAATAGATTGGGATATCACGTGAGCATATGTTGCATTAATTGCATCGCTATTCTTATTTGCAACAGATCAGGCTGATGTGTTGCAACAAAAGAACCTAAGGTCAGTCGATTAATTACCGAAAGCCTTTGCAGAATGCCCAGCGGCTTGCTGGGTGGGATGAATGCATGCCTTGCCCTTGAGGGTTATTAGGGAGACTGGGAGTCTCTCTAATCCGCTAGAGAATAATTCACAGACTACAAATCGAAATTTGTTCGAGGTGCATAGGCAGACCCAATAAACGTTGAATGCCAGAAGGATATAAACATTCTTGACAGCGAATAGCAGGCGTTCATTTGAGGAAGAATGTCTCGCCTAACACGGCAGTTCGAAAATAACAGTTTCTTTCCTATTCCATATTGTTTTCTATGCAACCGAACAACCACAATCAAAACGCGTCTAACCCAGTTAATTCATAAATTTTCAGAACTGAGCCGAATTGAAGCTGTTTCATCGCTGAGAGCACGGTAGAATGGATTGTCAGTCAACTTTTTGAGGTGACGAGAGGCTTGTGGTCGCATGCAATACGATGTATGGGACACTGCAGCCCTGTTTTGAGCGCACTTCACCCGTTGGAACTTTACTGTGCTTTTGGGCTTCGGGAAATTTCAGCAGGTATCAGCGGCAAGTCGTCGATATGCCAAGGCAAAGATGTCTTTCCAAGGATAGCCGCTCGCCAGGCGGAACCATACCCGTCTGGCTGTCTGAACTACTTGGCCGCCGATCTTTAAGATCCTTGTCCTGAGCTGCTGAATCTGCATCGATGAGAACTCTGTTTCAGCAAGCGCTTGTCTGAGCCGCAGTACGAGCCAATATGCAGCCATGTGCAGAAAAAGCCTGAACTGATTGGCAGCAAAACGATGGCAACTTAACCGATCCGCCTTCAGCCCGTTTTTGAATTCATCAATGCGCACCTCGCAAGTGCCACCGCGCTCTGTGTAGAACTCGTAGAGTTGTTTGGCCTCCATAGAAAGATTCGTCACCACAAACCGACGGTTTGGTCCCTGCGGCAGCCATTCGGCCTTCATGATTACTCGGCGTTCTTTTTCCCAGCTCTGTGCCTGATAAAAACCCTCTGCAAAGAGTCGTTGCTTCTGTCCTGTCTTTTCGTGGAGAGATTGTACCTTCTCAAGAAGTCTTTCGATCATTCGCTCCAGTACGTCGTTGCGAATAAGGCCGATTACATAACTCAGCTTTTCTTTCTCGCAGTACTCATATAAGGCCGGGATCGCAAACCCCGCGTCACCTCGTATGATGATCTCAGCATTGGGAAACGCTGCCTGGAGCCTCGCCACTATCCGCTTCAAGATTGAAACCACGCCATAACTTGCGTGTCGATTGCCTGCCCTCAATACTGCTGTGATCATCTCTCCTGTATCAGCATCATAGACCAACAAAGGATGATACATATACTGATCATAGTAGCCGTGAAAAAAGGTGAGCTGTTGGTCCCCATATGTAGGATCGTCGGTGCCGTCGACATCAATGATGATTCGCTTTGGCTTACGCTTCCGGTTGCGACGGACATACAGATCAACAAACCACTGCCCCATCCGATAAAGATCTTCTTGGGTTACGGTGTTCTCCAACCTCGACAGTGTAGGCTGCGATCCCAGTTCCTTGTCGCTTGGCATCCTGCCGCAAGCTGCTTTCAATGCGGGATCTTTCCTCAGAAAGTTCGCGTCATTGCAGTCTTCATAGCCTGCCACTATCTGATATATTCGCTGTCTCAGAAGAGTCAACAAGTCATGATCTGTGTACCGACAATCCCGCCGGTCTGTGATGCAGCTCGCCAATCCTTTCAAGAGTCCCAATGCTTGATCGGCCTGCCTGACAAGCAGAAGTCCGGAGTCAGATGTGATCTCTCCGCCTCCAAAATCCACCGTCAGTTTGCGCTTCCGCAGGAATGAAAATCCAAGCTGTTCTGTGTTACACTTTGTCATAGTAGCCAATGTCCTTTCTTGGGTTTTTGTTGCTCGCACCTTCAATAATACCAAGGTTCAAAGGACGTTGGCTATTTTTTTGCCGATTATTTATGAATTATCTGGGCTAAGTATCGTAGCGTTGAGAGGACTTTTCAGTACAAATACGTCGATAGGCTTCTGGCGGGTAGTTTGAGCAAACTACCTATTTTTTAGCGATTCGTGTGATTTTCATTGATGCTATTAATTCCATAGAATCTAATGATTATGATGCGTTCTATCACAATTTTATCACAGAGCAGTGCTGCTGTTGAAGTCATCTGCCAAGTGACAAAGCACCTAATTTCCAGACCCTTGTACACTCACTATATTTATGACAATAATCCGAATTTTCTATCACATATTTACCGTCATCAAGGACAAGGCCTCCGCGTTCCGAGCGACCATCATCCCCAGTGTTAAAAAGCAGGTGTTGTCTGTCTGGTATCAATAAATCCAAAAGGCATACGACTGAAGCCTTCATTTTCACTACTAACAGAGATTTATGCTATAGTTTCTTTCGGAGTGAGAACGAAGGCGAGGGATAAAAAACATGCAAGACATAAGAGACTTATTAGAAAGCCTGAGACGAACACCCAAGATATTGTCTGAATTTGTCAAAGCGATTCCACACGACAAAATGCACCTGCGACGAGGGGAAGGTTTCTGGACGATCGCAGAACATGTCAGCCACTTGGCTCAAGTACAGCCGATGCTGTTAGAGCGCTTTCAACGATTTATGAATGAGGATCATCCAGAGTTTATCCCGCACATTCCCGGCAATAGCAAGGGCGGGTCTGTTTTACCTCCTCGTATTGACACGAACGCTGCCCTCGAACAGTTTGCGCACTACCGCAATAAAGAACTAGAACTACTTGATGGCGCAAATTATATTACGTGGCAAAAGGTTGCAACCCACCCTGAATATGAGCACTATTCACTCTACATTCTGGCTAGACATATTCTGATGCATGATTACTGGCACATGTACCGCATGGAGACTCTTTGGCTGATGAGAGATGCGTATCTGACAATACCTGAATAAAAGAATGCAAATTTATTGCTTTTCACAATCTGAGAAAGTGCTTTTTTTTACCGTAGTTCAGTTTTACAAAAGAACGATTACACTACTCGCTTCACATTTTTGGGCTCTCATTTGGACCAGATCCCACGGACTGCCAATTGGTAGCCGTGAAACTTAGATTGTTGATTCTTTTGACAACTTCTGACTGATAGTGGCCACGACAACAGTGATATCTACAGAGCAAGCTCCCTGGCGCGCAAGGCCGCGCTGATTCCCGGATCGCTACCTCCAACGATTAGCAACACTTCATGATATTACCCACCCTTCAGCAGCACTTTGTGCTTTTTGAATCCCCGCTGCAATCGCAGGAAGGTTCGCCTCCGTATATCATACTGTTGATAATAGCCGCGGCACAGCCAACTCCTTTATTCACATGAAGGGCACCAAAGGAGCAGTTGTTCATGCATGCTCCGCATTCCATACACTTATCCCTGTCAATTATGATAGCTTTTTTATTGTTCATGGCAAGGACTCCGTGAGGGCAAACATCGACGCAGGTGCCGCAACCTTTGCAACTTTCACAAATCAGTTCAAGTGTCGAAACATCAAGCAAATATTTCACAGCACCCCCCATTGATTCATTTTGTATAGTATCGCCAAAATACCTGTCACTACAAGTGACCCTATGTAAACAGGAATGGCGATCTTCATCTCCTTTTTCACACCGGCCATACTTGTGTATGTTGTTGATCCTGTGAATTGAAGCGCCCAGTAAGAAGAGAACATTGGGAAAAAGATGTATGCCAGTACAAAAAGCAGGGCGTTCGCATCTTCAAGGATTGCTGTAGTTTTTATCATAACGAACATTGTGGCCATTCCTGCAATCCAGCCTTTTACAGCAAAAGATCGGAAGGGAATTAAGGGCAGCAGGACAGGCGTCATAAATGCGCCCGACATGATTGCTGCCAGGCCCATGGCAAGAAATGGCAGTCCCCCTTGCAAGGCATCTTTAAAAAGAATCCCTTGAGGCTGCAGTCCGAATATAAGCAGCACGATCAGCGCAAAGAGAGGGAACTTTTTCATTGCAGGATTTATTTCCATTGGAGTAAGAACCAGCCTATCCCTAAACGGAAAATGGATCATGCGCATTTCGGGTCCTGCCTTGTACCCTGCTTCTATGAAACTTCGGATATCTTTAGCACGTACGGGACCGAAATACACCTTGAATCCCGTTGCCTTTGACACCTTGTATCCGCTTACTCCGACTGCGCCAAGCTGCGGTACTATGACCCTTTTATGGTTCACGACCTGTGTCAACCTTTTAATATTAATCTGATTAACCAATTCCTCCGTCCCGAATGTCCCCTTACCAGCAGCACACCAGACATTGATACCCTTTGTATCAAGGACGAGGATCCACAGATTGAGTCTTTTTAGTACGCCGCGGACTACATCAAAACTGTATTTGTAATTTGCGGTAACTATGACGTCTGAGTCAGCGTCGGGGTTTCCAACAGCATACAATCCCGGAATGACAGTATAATTATTTCTGAAGGAGCTTGTCCGACACTTCAAGTGCTCCCATTTGTCCGTCCGGGTTATGTCAGTCGAGACTCGCGGGATGCTGCCGCTGTCTGACTCGACAAATCCGGCTATCCATGGCTCTTTACGATCCGCCCCGCCGGGGCAGCATACCTTAGCGTCTCAAATGGCACCTGGCGTAGTAACCGCAGATGGAGCGTCACTGAATGACTTCTTATTGATAGATATAAGTTTAAGTTCTGCCATAGATGTATATATTAATAACTTACTTTACATTCCGACCTTAAAAGGTGGAATATTTGCTCCGGTACCGCGATCTTCTTCTGGCGCTGATATCCATGCCTGCAGCTTCTCTTTGATGGCATCGCGAATCTTTCTAACTTCATTCATTTTCTCCCCATGGGTACCTTGCAATTGAGCAGGATCAGGAAAACTCCAGTTAAGGTATTGCAAGGTATTGGGGAATATCGGGCATTTCTGAGAATTAGCTGCATCACAAACTGTTATCACATAATTGTAACGCTGGCCACTCTTTAGTAAATCGAACGCTCGCCGAGTAGTATTCCCTGAGATGTCAATGCCGACCTCGGCCATCGCCTCTATTGCAAGGGGATTCAATGTGCCAGCCTCAAGGCCCGCGCTCTCAGCTAAAAAGCGATCGCCCGCTAACATGTTTAGAAATGCCTGTGCCATCTGACTGCGGGCACTGTTATGAATGCATACAAACAACACACGTCTCTTCTCCATTGCATGCCTCCCGGATGTATTGTTATCAGTTTTTTCTCGATGTGGATCTTAAACCACATCATTTGTTCTGGTCTTAAGTTACGAATGAGGCTTAACGTCGGCCACCCCACAGAATTGGTCCGAAAAATATTTCCTTTGAAAATAGAGGGCTACATTCACGAGTCCTATCAGAGCTGGTACTTCGACGAGAGGCCCTATGACCGCTGCAAATGCTGCGCCGGAATTTATCCCGAAGACTGCTACAGCAACTGCGATGGCGAGCTCAAAATTATTGCTAGCCGCGGTAAATGAAAGCGTCGCGGTCTTCGCATAATCCGCCCCTATCTTTCTGCCCAGATAGAACGAAACAAGAAACATGATGACAAAATAAATCAGCAGCGGTATTGCAATATGAACCACATCCATAGGAAGTCTGACAATATAATTTCCCTTTAGCGAAAACATAACGATAATTGTGAAGAGGAGGAATATAAGCGTAAATGGGCTTATTCTCGGAATGAATTTGCTTTCATACCACTGTCGACTCTTGATCCTGAGCAGTGTGAACCGGGTCAGCATACCAGCCAGAAAAGGTATGCCGAGGTATATAAAGACGCTTTCTGCTATCTGACCTATCGTCACATGCACAACGGCACCTTTGAGTCCGAACCAAGACGGAAGGACTGTGATGAAGATATATGCGTAGACCGAGAAGAAGAGCACCTGAAAGATCGAATTGAAGGCGACCAGTCCGGCGGCGTATTCAGGATCTCCGCATGCCAGGTCGTTCCAGACGATGACCATGGCAATACATCTGGCAAGGCCGATCATGATGAGGCCTACCATATATTCCGGATAATCCTGAAGGAAGATTATCGCCAGTAGAAACATCAGTATCGGACCGATAATCCAGTTCTGCACAAGGGAAAGTCCCAAGACTTTTTTGTTTTTGAATACCTCCCCCAATTCCTCATATTTCACCTTCGCAAGAGGAGGGTACATCATTAGAATCAGGCCGATCGCAATTGGAATATTGGTTGTGCCGACCTGAAAGCTGTTGATCAGTCCCTCCACACCGGGGATGAAATAACCGATGCCGACACCCAGGATCATCGCTGCAAATATCCATAGGGTTAGAAAGCGGTCAAGAAAGGACATTTTCTTCGTAACTGTGCTCATTAAATTACTTTATCTCCCAAAGCATTGCCCGTCTTTCTTCATTGTAGCCCATATCATTGCCTCCCACTTTTGACCATGAGAATGGAGCATAACAACATCTCAATAGTAATACAATTACAATCCTTTTGAAGCCCCTCACCTTTTTTTAATCAGTTAGGTCTCAATGATGTCACATATACTTTCATATATATGATAAATTCTTGTCAATACCTCTGACGTCAGCTATAACCAATGATTACTTGACATTATTTGTCGCTTGTTCGTAAAGCCTGAATAATTATGATATATTTAAATATATCTAAGATTATACGATCATTGCGGAGGTTTTCAAAGAGAATGCAGGATATGATACAAGTTTTTAAGGCCCTTACCGACGAGACGAGACTCAGGATACTCAAACTTCTCGAACATGGTGAACTTTGCGTTTGCGAAATCGTTGCCGCTCTTGATATTGTTCAGCCGAAGGTCTCCTTCCATCTTGCAACACTGAAGGATGCGGGCTTGGTAAAGGACACAAAACACGGTAAATGGATTCATTATCGTCTCGACGAATCAGATATCTTCAGAAGATTTCTGGTGATTTCCGTACTAGAGAGGGCCAATGGGGAAGGAGTTCAGAAGGACAAAGAAAGGCTTGAGAAATTCCGTCGCGGCAAGGACCTGGGATCTGTCTGCGGGAAGTGTTAAGAGTTAGCCCGTATGAATTATATTTTGGAACATAGCGTCTTCATCTTGGCGTGTGCACCTCTCAATTATGAGTAGAGCTGGCGTAAACTGATCGAATCTTGCCGAAGCGAGGAATCACGTCTTATTACTAGAAGACTACACGACGTAACATGCAACCGACATATTGCTAGCGCCCGCCATCGTGTGCGACTTATAATCAGCATTTTTAGGGATACGGCTTATTGCTCAACGTTTCTACCAGCTCGAGAGCGGAGCTGTTCGTGTCTCTCCGCTGCAATAATTCTATTTGGGACCCATCACTAACGCAATAAGCTGTACCGCCTACCGAACTTATGGCATAAGCAACTGTTCTTCAATCAACATGCAATACCACTGAATAACAATTGAATAGGACCCAAATAGTATCGCCCTTCTTAAGATCGAGTAGCTCGCTGCTTTCTGTGCTGACAACAGAGCATAGCTCAATTCGATCTGATATGCGCACAACGTACTCCGTGTTGACCGCTCCGTTGCTGACCTTTTCTACGATACCCTTGAATCTATTGTCTGCTGAACTTTCAGGCTCTATACCACCTTTTTGCAAAATGACCCATGGCGCTTTCACTTCGGCCGTTATCAGGTTCCCTACTTTCAAACCGAGTCGCCCCATGCTGTCATTGGTGATTATTGTGGTGATCTGATAACCCTCAACTGTGACCAACTCTACCTGACTCTGTATATCGCCGCGTTTAATTACCTGGATCTTTCCAAAAAAGAAGTTTCGTGCACTTGTCTTTCGGGATGATTCCTTTTCCATGAAATATCTCGTTACTTGTCTAATCTCCTCTTCGGAGAACGATATATAGGAAGACGTAAGGTTGGGTGTCGAATGTCCCAACATCTTCTGGACAGCCGGTAGGGGCACGTTGCCCTGCATCAGTTCAGTGCCCCGGGCTTTCCGGATCATCTCCGGACCTCCCAGCCGTTTCGGGAGCCCGCACGCCTGTGCCCGCTCGTAGAATTTTCGTCGCACAAAGGCGGGGTCTATGCTGAAAGTTTCACGTATCGACGCCGCGAAATCAGGATCGTCAAGCATGGAGCTAATCTCCCGGGAAAGGGCTTCGGAGATCTGGACTTCCCTAGCGCTTTGCTCTACGCTGGTGGCGTTACGAAAGAAGATGGATTGTCTCTCATGGTCGATATCGTGAAACGGGTCAAGGCGTGACACCTCATTCAGCTTGGCTCCAGTGTAACGTATCAACAGAAAGATGAGCAAAATGCGCCGGCGAGCGAGGCGTACGTCTGCGCGAAGTGATACATTCACCCATCCGCGAAAAGATTGCTCCATCCTGTTGAGTCCGACTGTATCCAGAAATTGGTCCGCTTCAATAGTGGAAATAATGCGTTTGCGGGGCGGCCTTTCCACCGCCGACAATATCTTGGTTGATTTTCCTTTGGTCTTCAATTATCCCTCACAGAGAAACGCATTTTGTCTTGATCGACTCATCAGGAAAACTGCCTTGACACCCATGAAGAGTCCTGATATACTAGCACTAATATTATATAAATCGTGTCAGTGCTGTCAATTCCAAGCTCACATAGGAGGCCGAAGATGCAAACTCCTCAAGCGGAAAACGCACTCTTTTCTGTGCCTCATGCCATTCTGCTGAAAGGGGGATGCCAATGTTCGAGTTTCTGAATTATACGTTCCCGGTGTCTGGAGTAACTACCAACGTTCTTATCCCTCCGATTGTGGCCCTGATAGTATCATTTTTTACCTCGATGGGCGGAGTATCTGGTGCTTTTCTGCTGCTGCCCTTTCAGATGAGTTTCCTGCATTTTACGAGTCCTTCGGTAAGTGGGACCAACTTTATTTTCAATATAGTAGCTATCCCCAGCGGCATTTATCGCTTCCTCAAAGAAGGCCGGATGGCATGGCCCCTCACTTGGGTAGTGATCCTCGGCACGCTTCCTGGTGTTTTTCTTGGCTATTACATCCGGGTGCTCTGTCTGCCTGATCCGAGAGCTTTCAAGTTGTTTGTCGGCTGCATCTTACTTTACATTGGAACAAGACTCCTGTATGAATTCACGGGCAAAGCCAAGGGAAAAGGCGCAGCAAATAAGGCCCTTGAGAAGAAATTCAAGGAGCGAGCTGAGGAGATCAGGAAACAGCAGAAGTCAAAAGTTGCGGCGGGACTTCCAAAGGATGCTTTGGTAAAGACGATATCTGTCTCATTTACCAGGATTGAATATGAGTTCTGGGGCGAACGCTTCTCCTACAGCACGATCGGCATGTTCGTGCTCGCATTTATTGTAGGCATTATCGGAGGCACGTACGGCATAGGCGGAGGGGCGATCATCGCGCCGTTCTGTGTAGCTGTATTTCACCTGCCAGTATACACGATTGCTGGTGCTGCACTCATGGGAACTTTTATTACATCTTTCGCAGGTGTCGCTTTTTATGCACTCGCACCCATCTCCTGCGGTGTCTCTACCATGCCTGACTGGCCTCTTGGATTTCTATTTGGCGTCGGTGGTTTTATAGGTATATATCTTGGTGCTAGGTGCCAGAAGTTCGTCCCCCAAAAGTATATTAAGCTAATCCTGGGCATCATCATATGTTTTTTGGCATTAAGGTATATATCGCAGTATTTCATTAAATAATGAATCACCTTTCCGTAAAAACGCTTATCACTGCTTGCTCCAGGTTGGGCAATACCGGCCATATTGGCTTTCATAAAGGAAATGGCCGTTATCCGTCGCGGGTGGTTGATGAAATCAGATTTCAGGGGTGGCATCATTCGGTGTCAAGCCATCCGTCGGCCAAGGCCGCTGCAGATAACGCCTTGTCCATTGCTGTTATAATATATTACAGTTTTAGTTGGAAGTTCGGAATGCTTTTTGATCCAGCGTTAAAGGAGGTTAAAGTGTTAACCCTGTCGATTCGCGCATTGATAGCAGCCCTGGTAATTGCAATCGGCATTCAGAATACCTGCCCACACGGATGGGCGGCTAAATCAGCCTTCATCTCTTACCATGTCTCCCATAGCAGCCCGATGAAGGAGCACAAACACTCATACCCATCGAGCCGGGAGGATAGCGGCAAAGAGTCGTCTCACGTTCATCCGGCCTTTGTTTTTCATGTGAGCAACCCAGTAACTGTGCCACAAACCCCTGCATCGCTGCACTCCGACATTCCATTTGTTTCCGATCCTATTCTGGAAGTATTGTCAGACCCTCCTCTTAAGCCTCCGACCTGCTATCTTTTTGTTTAGCTGCCGGTAATTGTAGTTGGAGCCATTCAGGAATCCATCTGGCAATAAACGTGATCACATTAACATATTTTTTTCTCGTCTGAAGGCTTGTTGAGTTTTTTCAATAAAAAGCTTCGTGTAGACACTTTAAGGGGGTTCTGCAATGAACAAGACTAAGGCAATTTTAAATAGCGCAATCGTGCTTTACTTTATTGTCGGGTTTGAAATCCTGATAATGATAAGTCCGTTCGCCGGATTTTTCTATTCAGTGTTCAACCCATTTCTTCTTGAAACCACAAAGTATCCCGCCACTAAATGGCTGAGCGCTTTCTTCCTTCCGCATATGGTCATACCGCCAGATGATTTCCTGAAGTTCATACGAATAATGGGTTCAGTTCTTTTTGTGTCGGGTGCGACTGTGTTTATCATTTGCGCATTGCAAGTATATACGCATAAATTCCTGAAGAAGGGTACCGCCTTAAAAGGTTTCTATTCCATTGTGAGGCACCCCCAATACGTCGGACTGGCCATGGCGGGCATCGGTCTTTCCGTTCTATGGCCGAGATTCCTCGTAATTCCTCTCTGGCTTATCATGATAGTGATTTATTATTTCCTTTCTAAAGACGAAGAAAGGAGAATGCTGAAAGGGCATCCGGAGACTTACGAATCGTATATGGAAAGAACAGGCATGTTCCTGCCAAAGAAGATCGAAAGACGTTTAATTCCTGAAGGCGTCATGGGGAAAATTGCACTGTTTGTTCTGATTGTCGTATTTACAATCGGAGGTGCCTTTGCTCTAAGGTACTATACATTAGAGCACCTTCCCCTCTGGACAAGTCCAAACGTAGTTGCACTTGCGCTCCTTTCGGATGACACGCAAAAGATGGAACATAGAATGAATGATATCCTCTCGATGACCGGGGTGAAGACGAAAATGAAAGATAATGAAAAGTATCTTGTCTATTTCATGCCCGTGGATTACATTATGCAGGGACTCATTGCAGATACGGGAGATGAGTGGCGACTTTACCATAGACACGTTACTATAAGCAGATTTATCGATTGGATACTTCACCCTTTCAGTCACTTGTCGGGACACCATTCTGTCCTTAATCATGCATCGCATGATTTGAACCACGGAGTAGTTAGAAGACTGGTTTTCCTGAGGGTTTCAGATGGGACAATCAATGAACCATACGATTTCTTCTCAATAAACTCTACAAGGGTCCCTCAGTTTATGGTGGACGTGGATATCCATAATCTGACTATCCTCACTTTTAAGGATCTGCCGAAGGAAACCGGCTGGGGCACAATGCCTACCCCGACGTTTTAGTGTTACAGCGGAAGAACTTTGATTATCGCGTGGAGGGATTGTTGAGAGCATTATAGACGGTGATTTTAACAGGTCCCATGGTAATGGCATTTCTTGGTGAATTGTTGAAACGACCACTGATACACTTTTCGTTTGTCCCCATCAGTGTATTCAGGATAAGCTTTTTCGATAGCCTGTGAGAACCTAACGGCAACAGGTCACGTTTGTTTTCAAAAACTTGCAAGGTGTGGAGCTAAATGATATCGTCTGCCAGGCCATGAGGTAACCACAACATCAGATTAATCATCTGATTTTCGGGTCTTATAGGCTTCTATTTCCTCCAATATTCCCTCTGCGGAATCTTCAAGCATATTCATAGCTTCAATGATTTCATCCGAATTCGGGTCACCGTATTTCCACTTTCCGCGAAGGTCAAACAGACTTTTCTTTAAATTATCCAAGCTCTTTTTAAATATACTGCTGTATTTTCCATTCCATCCGACAAGTGCCTTCTTGTCGCCGACATGTCTTCTGTTCACCGCAAATATGAGATGCCAGTGAATCTCACTTGCGAGCATCGTCATAAGGGTTATAGATTTTTCCTGATAAATGTACCTTTTCATTCCTTCTGAATTGTCAATCATTCTTTTCACCATCTGAAGCCGGATTTTTTTGTCGGATGTCTCTTCCTTTAATAGTTCTCTGAAAAACGAAATGTCATCAAGTTTAACAGCCTCTGAAAATATCGCCTTTAAAAGCCAGTCCTGACCTTTCATGCCTCTCTCCTCAATTTGGACAAAGTCTGGATTTCTTGACCAGTATTTGTTACTAAAAACAGCTGATATTTGAATTCGACAGAGTATCTATTACCGATTGCTGTGGTAATCAAACATAATCACTCTGTCCCTTTGTCGTTCATCTATCCTTAACAATTCATATACAAAATTCCTATTTACATCTTTCTGCAACTATAGCACATTATCACTTTAACAACAACGGACCATATGTAACCCTCCTTTAGCAGCAAGGAATTGGAGGGGTCTTTTAAGCCCGCGAGTCTTACAATCTATGGAAATTATAAAACACCAGATACTCTGTACCTCCCACTGAGAAGGCGTACAGCACATTATTGAAACTCAGGGATGTTGCTGTGCCGTCTGGTAATGTATTCCTTCTCAACGGCAAGCCCATCCACACAGTAAATGTACAACGTGCGTTCAAGAAGGTGTTGACAGTCGCTGGTATCCAAATTTTCCACTGGCATGACCTATGCCACACCTACGTCAGCTACCTGAGGCAAGCTGGTGCTGTAAATTTGCACACGATTAATACTTCTGCTCTCTTATAAGGACTTACGGATAACAAAACGCTATGCACATTTATCCGTAGATAATTTGAGAAAAGCAGTGGCTTATTTGGATGTGCGACATTTTGGATACCTGACGTGAAAATAAAACAGGAGTTGTTGGCTAACTCCTTGATTTTTAGTGGTAGTCCCAACAGGAGTCGAACTCGTGTCTTAGCCTTGAGCGGACGTAGATAGGTTTTTTAATGAGGCTTGAAATACCTAAATATTTTACATAACAGACTGGTTTAATAACCTTTTTTAGTGTTGTGAGTTTTCCTATGGATTCCTATAGATTCCGTTGTTTTCTGCTAAATGTATGACGTTTTTATGACGTCAACTCAGACCCGATACTTCTCGACGGAGATCGCAGTTGAGATATTAAAAATTAGGCTAAAATTGTAATACCCTTATTGTATCATTGAATCAATGGATTTGACGGAGGTGGCAATGATAGCTATGCTGTTCTTATAAAGACGACTTCAATCACCCGGCGTGCTTGAGGAGATCATGCAGTAAGGAGCCACTAAAATGAGAACCTTGATGATTCTGACGATTTGGCTTTGCGCTTTCTGTTGTATTGTAACGTCGGCTGCTCAACCGCTGGGAGACTCCCCTGGAAGGTCTAAAGATTATCTGCCAGCCCTAACATGCCAGAACTGTCACGACACCATCTTCGATCAGTATTCTGAATCTCAGCATGCGAAAGCCTTTTCAGACCCCCTTTTTCAAGCCCAATACTTTAATGAAATTCTTCCCCAGGCTGAAAAAGACCCGGGGGTTGTTTATGAGGCAAAACATTGCATAGCGTGTCATTCCCCTGTGGATTCAATCAAACGCAAAGCACTCATCACTTCGAAAGACCAAGTAGATACTGATCTGTCCGGAGTTGCCTGTGATTTTTGTCATACCATAAAGGGGTATGATGGAAAGGTGCCGGAAAACGGAAATTTCATATCGGATCCTAATATCGAACGCAAGTTAGGTCCCCTTAAGGAAGCAAATAATTGGCACCATGTCTATTCCGAACTGCAGACGAAAAGTGAGTTTTGTGGTATCTGCCATAATGCGGTTAACCATTATGGTCTTGAAGTAAAATCTACCTTTACAGAGTGGAAGAACAGCGACTTTTCGGCTAAGGGTATTCAATGTCAGGACTGCCACATGAATCTCAAAGGTTTCCTACAAGAAGGGAAACCCATTTACGGGTCAGGGTGGGCAGCTAATCCTTCCGGCACGTCTGGTGTTGGCGCAAAATACCGTTCAACCCTTTATACACACCGTTTCCCAGGGGCTCATTCCAGAACCCAGATTTCTAATGCGTTGACGATCTCACTGATAATGGAGGCAGAAAAGCCGGTTTTGTCTCCCGGTGATGAAATAATAATCCACGTTCTTGTTGATAATTCAATGACAGGACACAAGATGCCATCGGGTAGTAAAGAACTCAGACAAATGTGGCTAGAACTGGTGGCTTTCAGCGGGAATAAAAAAATCTCTATCCCGGCAGTTACGACGGGAGCCGATACATACGATGTCGCAGGGAGAGGACCGTTCGATCGGGAGATTTTAGGCGAAGATATACCGAGAGGGAGCCGAATCTATCATGCAGTCTTTGTAGATAAAGCAGGAAAACAGACCCTGTCTTTTTACGATGCGGTGAAAATAATCTTTGATAATCGGTTGAATGCAGCAGAGATCCGAAAAGAAACGTTTTATTTCAGAATCCCCACAGATTTCAAAGGCAAATTATTTCTGCAGGCTAACTTGAACTATCTCCCATATCCTAGTTCATTGTCGAAGCGATTCGGCCTTCCCAAAACCGGACTTTTTGAGGTCTCTTCGGCAAAGAAAGAGATATCTCTTCAATGAAGTACTTGCATGTCGAGAGGGGAAGACTTTTTGTCCTCAATATTGTTCATAACAAACCCCTCCGCGAGGTGGGGCGAAAGTGCAATATGCTACTTTACATCTTTACCGGTTCAAAGGGGGTAGGCCATAATGGCTTCGGCGTGCAAGAATAATCACAAATAGAGCATATTCGGATATTGTGTCAGACTCTTGAAGCCTTGGATCATGCCCGATCAGTAATAATTTGGCCTCTGATATTGCTTTCCAATCTTTGGTCATTGTTTGAACCCCGATATATATTGATCGTCTCTTATCAGAATTATCCATCCACACTGACCAACATGACATCCTCCGCTGTCCGATCGTTACCACTGAGAATGGCGACAAGATAAATCTGTCAGGGATAATTATATCTTATATGTAGACTTTTCAATAGGTTCAGCAGATAGCCGATATTTATTGCCCATTGTGTGGACTGTGAGATATCGGTTATGATGTAAGAAAATTCATATGGTTATTTCCCTTGGGAGGATAGATAAAATGAGGAGAAATACATTTCGATTTTTCATATTAGCTGTGTTGACTGGTGCCTGGTTGCTCTTTCCTCTTGCCTTCGGAGGAGTCAGACATGGCATTTGTGCCGAGACTGCAAATAAGGATTCGTGCATAACGGACAAATGTCATAGCAGTTTAGGGAAGGACAAGTTTGTACACGGCCCCGTTGCAACTGGTGACTGTGCTTTCTGTCATAAACCGGTCTCTAAGCATAAGTTTGAGCAGATTAAGGATATAGCTGACCTCTGTTATAACTGTCACGCCAAGCTCAATACGCAGAATTCGGTGCATCGGCCCGTAGGTGAGGGCAAATGCACGCAGTGCCATGATCCACATCAATCACCCAATAAATTCCAGCTTAAACAGGAGGGATCTAATCTCTGCTTCAAGTGTCATGATAAGAAAATAGCGAATGGCAAATTCGTTCATGGACCCGTGTCGGTTGGCGACTGCAGGGCCTGCCATGAACCTCACCAGAGCGCATTTAAGAAAATTCTGGTAGCTGAGGGAAATAACCTCTGTTTTTCCTGTCATTCAGATATGGCGGATGAGTACAAGAAAAGCAAGTTGGTCCATCCCCCCGTGGACGCCGGCTGTGTAACATGTCATAATCCGCATAGCGGAGCATACAAATATATGTTTTCTGCTGACCCAGAAAAAGATCTCTGTCTGAATTGCCACGACGCAAAGAAGCAAGAGCTGGCAGATGTTACGGTCAAGCACGGCGCTGTGGAAATGGGAAAGAAATGCCTTGCCTGTCATAATCCGCACTATTCCAATTACGGGAAGCTGCTTCTGATGCAGCCAGGCAATCTTTGCCTGACCTGCCATGACCGAGAATACACCAAGGAATCTTACAAAGTGGCTGATATGAAGACGCTCCTGAGCAAGAATTCTGATAAGCATGGCCCTATAAGGGAAAACGACTGTTCGAGCTGCCACAACCCACATGGCTCAAAATATTTTAGGCTATTGCGAGAGCCTTTCCCTCCGGTATTTTATGCCCCGTACAATATTAATAATTATAAGTTGTGTTTTATGTGCCATGAAAAGTCTCTTGCCAGTGACGAAAAGACAACAACAATGACGGGGTTCAGAAATGGGAATGAGAACCTTCACTTCGTCCATGTCAATAAGCAAAAAGGTAGAACCTGCCGGGCTTGTCATGACGCTCACGCGACAAATAACCCTAGACATATTCGGGATTCCGTAGCATTTGGCACTTGGTTTGTTCCGATCAACTTTATCAAGACGAAGACCGGTGGCCAGTGTGCTCCGGGGTGTCATCAATTATTCAAGTACGATCGAGACAAAGAGATTGCAAACAGATTAAATTCTGAATCATTGCGGAAATGATTAATTGAGAAAGGAAAGGTACGCACAACTGTGATGAGTTTTATCGTATCCTCACTCATTGTGATCATGCTTTTGATGAGTGCTATGGTTGCCCATGGGCAGGATATCACTGCTGGCAGGTCGGCAGGAGATCTCTGCGAGAAGGAAGCCATCAGGATTAGTGCTGAAGACAGCCTTGATAATGCTATCGAAGGACTCCGGGAACGAGTCAAATCAGATCCCTCCTTGGTTGAATGTCGCGTCCGGCTGGGATTCCTTCTTCTTAAGATAGGCTCTAATGATGAAGCCATGAAGGAGTTTAAAGAAGCATTACAGCGCATGCCCCGTTCATATTCGGCTAAAACCGGTAAGGGAATTGCCCTCGCGCAGAAGGGCGACTTGAAGGGGGCTGAGATTATATTGAAGGATGCATTGATCCTGAATCCTGACCCTGTAAAAGTTCATTACGAACTCGGCCTGATATATGAAAGAATGGGGAATTTGGAAAAAGCTCTCTCTGAGTACCGCGAGGGTATTAATAAATACGAGAAGGGCAGAAAGTGATAATGATGAAATTCCTTCGAACCGTAGTTTTGTCTGCCACTATTTTTGTCATTGGACAGTTGTTTTTCATTATACCGTCAGGGGCTACACTCCAGGGCCTTCAGGTTGGGATGGAGGCTCCCTCATTTTCGTTGAAGAGCATATCCGGAGAGCCAAAGGCTCTCTCCGGACTCATTGCACAAAAACTTACAGTAATAGTCTTCTGGTCTACGTGGAGTTCGAATTCAGAAAAAGCTCTCTTAATGCTGGAAAAACTTTATCAAAAATATAGATCTGCGGGTCTCGCCGTAATTGCTATTAATGTAGACGGTCAAAAATCATCGGAACAGGCAATAAGCGAGATACGATTGAAAGTCGCAACCCTTAAGATAAGTTACCCTGTTTTAATCGATTCCGGGTTAATGACATTTCATGATTACGGAGTAATAGCTGTCCCATCGACGGTGGTGCTTGATAAAGAGCGTGTTATAAGATACGAACTTTCGGGGTTTCCACTTGTGGGGTCAGAAGAAATGGTTGACTTCATATCTTCCACTCTGGATGGGAAGAAGCCCGTTGATATAGTAGCGGGAAACGCGGCCTACAAGCCTGATAAGAAGGCGGTGAGGTCTTTCAACATGGGTAAGAATGCGATGACGTCAAGAAGTTCGGCTGATACTGCAGAGATGTGGTTCAAGAAGGCGATCGAATCCGATCCGAAATTTGTGGCTCCGTACCTTGGTCTTGGTAAATTTTACCAGCAGAAGAATGATACGTCTCTTGCAAGGGGATTGTTTGAGCAAGCTCTTACACTTGAGCCAGGCAACCAAATTGCTTTATGTGAACTTGCTCTATTATTGATCAACGGCGGTAGGTTGGACGAAGGGAAGGCCTTAATAGAGAAAGCGTTGCGTCAGAGGGGGACATATCCTCCATGCTATTACTATTTGGGCTCGGTCTATGCGAAAGAAGGCAAATCAGATGAAGCTTTTAAGGTTTTTGATGATGCGATTCAACTGAATCCTCTCGATCCTAAAGTATATATCTACAAAGGGCGAGTCTGTGAAGAGAATGGAATGCTCCAACAAGCAGCATTGGCATACAAGAAAGCCCTTGAATTGATTATAAGAGAATGAGATCCTTTTCCATTCTATTCATATTTGTGCTCTGTCTTTTGAGTCCTGTATTTGGGGCCCAGGGGAAAGTCAGTCAGTTGACTATTTTGCTGCCGCCTGATCAGTCGATCATTGAAAGTAAGCTTGTAAGCATTGTCATTGTAACGGATGGTACGGTAGATGCAATACGACTCAGCGTTAACAACAGCGACTTGCCTTCTATTGAGAAGATCAACAGAAACGTTTGCAAGGTGATTAAATTGAAGGAAGGATTGAACACCATCACCATAAAGGGCTTCAGAAAGGATGAGCCAGCTGAAGCACAGAAGATTACGCTTTTCTATCATTCACCGCTATCAGGAAACAATAGTAGCGCTCCCGACGCATTTCGCCCTTACAAATTTCACACTCGCGAGCGGGAAAGTAAATGCACATTCTGCCATGATTTCGGGCAAAAAAGAGCAAATAAAGAACAGGATAGAAGTCCGTCCCCGTGCATCGGGTGTCACAAGAATCTTTTGGATTTCAAATTTGTCCATGGTCCGGCATCAGTATGGGAATGCACTATATGTCATAGAAGCACTATAAAAGGTCACAAGTACAGCGTATCCAACCCAGAGCAAAGCCTTTGTTACTCTTGTCACAGCGATGCGGCGGTGACATGGAGGGACAAAAAATTCTTACATGGTCCTTTTTCGATGGGAATGTGCAGCGTGTGCCACAACCCGCACGCTTCTGATAATGATTTCTTCCTGCGCAAACAGACCACGGATCTCTGTCTTGCTTGCCATGAAGAGAAAGCTACAGGAGTCCATGTTGTTTCGGGGGTCTCAGGCGGTGGCCATCCTGTCCGTGGCAAACCGGATCCCTTACATCCCGGGAAGGAATTGTCATGCGCTTCATGTCATAACCCTCATGCCGCAGATTTTCCTAACTTATTATTCCAGGAGCGAAATGGCGGATTTGAATTCTGCACGGCGTGTCATAAATTTTGAGTCCCTATAATCCCCCGTGTCTTAACCTTGAGAGGACGTAGCTAGGGTTTTTAAGCAGGTTTGAAATGCCTATATATTTTGCATATCAGACTGTTTTTAATACACATTTATGTGTTTTGAGTTTTCCTATGGATTCCCATAAATTCCTATGTTTTCCGCTAACTTTATGACGTTTTTATGACGTTTCTTTGACATCAACAGGTAATGAGCATTATTCTCGGTCATTGGTTTTTACGTACTTTTTGGTGAAAGAAACGGCCGGAGAGGATCGCAAGAGTTTTTTTAAGGGAGTACTTCGCGTCCTTATAATTTCTCTAACATGTCTTGAACGGGACATAATCAATACCAGTTGGACTATATTTCGGGTAGAATACTTCAGTGTATTCAGGATACCAACCAGCGATAATTTCTGTGAAGATCTGTCGCCCCAAAGTTCCACCTGATAACCACCGCCTCAGCATTCTCGCCAGAAATTAACAGTCTGCAGTGCTAATCAGCACCGAGCCGTCAGCTTCAAAACGTCGCCGAGCAATGAGGCGTTCGGCAATGTGCTCGATTGCGGGACGATTACAAATGAAAGTTTCAAGCGGTTTGTGGATATCGCCCTCAAAGTGATCCCGCAATGCCTCAAGTGAGATGGAGCATGCTATAAATCCTTCTCCGACATATGCGACAAAAATAATAAGTTTGCATATAGCATCGCAATTTTGAGTCGGTGGAAATCTCAGTATGGTCATTATTGCCCCCCTCCACAGGTGAGGCTATCTTTACGTAATTCTAACACATTGCATGGCACATTATAGTAGTATCGCCTGACTCAATGATATATGCTAATTGATGTATATTACATTTAGGCCATGAGCTGACCAATCCGTGCAAAGGAGGTCAAACTTGAATATTCAAGACGTCAGGAAAATTGCAAGCAAGCAGGGGTTGAAAGAGGTAAAACTGATGAACGGCAACTTATCAGATATATCCAAAAATGCTGAAGGCAATTCCGAGTGTTTCGCAACTCCCTATGTGCGTGCATGTGGTCAGATGAAGTGCCTCTGGAGGGAGGATTGTTTGAATGGTGCTCCATCGAGAACCCGCTCCAACGCTGTTTATAATAATAATGACCGAACAGATCGGGACGTTTTCTCAATATTTCTTCCGGTAACCAAGACCGGCGGACATCGCCAGGTTTGTTAGTGCCCACTGAAAACAATCAGTGCCGCCAGTGCCAGAAATGTGATGATTTCCGAATAAATCTATCATTGACGCGTCGTTGATTGTCTCCTTATAACACACCCTAATCTCACTCGCTGAGAAATGAGGTGTTCTTCCCAAGGAATAAACAGCCAGAGAGATTCTCCCGCCCCAATCTTGATGCTATCAAGAACCCTGATACTTCCGAGAATACTGGTTGGAGGTAAGTGCTGCTATCGCGAAGGCTGGCCCTGGTCTACTCGCTTGGGGCAAAAAGATTTGGGAATTTATGAGGGTCATTCCATTGCTCCCAGTAATACTTTCTTATTCTGGATGAATCTTACCTGTCAATCACCCTCGTCCTGCCATCAGCAAGACATTCCATATCCTTCCCTACGGCAACGTTATCCTTACTATCTATTAAAGCTATGACAAGGGCGTCAGCTGTGTTTCTTATCACTTGGGTCGTCTGTTCCTGGGTAAAAACCTGTATCTTATCGGCCACCATGCGACAACGTCTAGTGACCTCGACCCTGCGTATTTTCCCATCTCTACCTATTATATCGGCATTAAGTATCATCTTTGCCCACGGTCCCATCAAGAAGGTAGTAAATTGCGCATCACTCTCAGTACTAGTGATAGTAACTGTCTGTACTGCGGATCCCTTATCCTTAACGACACCGGACCGTCCTGCCATTTTCTCTTTAATGAAATCAGAAAGCATCAGATCTTCGACCTTGATTTTTGAACCAAACCAGAGCTCACGCAATCTAAAATCGGATATATAAACCCCAGTCGGCGCATAGGCTATATAGTTCGCCCGTAATTTATAATTGACCACAGGCAATTCGGCCACCTGCTTTTTTTCCATCATAACAGCTACGGTACCGATGCAACCACCAAGAATCATAGAGGCAAGCAGTAGAATAACCAGAATTGCATATCTTTTCATCATTCCTCCAATCCGGTCTTTTCTGAGACCTTTCGTATGGCAACATCATAGCACCTGAGACGGTATGCCATTAAAAGACCAGTAGACAGAAATACAAGCGCGTTCTCACATCTCCTCATTTAGAGGATCGTTTAGTTCTTCGCTTCTTGTAGTCCATGATATGCAATACCCTCAGAATACGTTCAATGCGTTGCTTGAAGAGCATCGCAATAAGCACGACTACTATTGCAACCGCCGTAAGGATGAAGAAGTTCAGGTAATGTTCTTCTCTCAAATAAGTACCGCCAAAGCTGAGAAGAATTGTTCCGAACAATCTTCCGGTTCCGCCAATAATCAAAAATTCCATGGTTGTAAGGTGCCCGAGACCAAGGATATAGCACAGATAATCCTTAGGCGTTCCGGGAATTAGGAACAGGATAAAAACAAGGAATGCTCCCTTATGGTGGAGCAGGTATGCGAACCGATTCATTGCGACTTTCGGTACAAACCTGTCTATAAAGGGCTGTCCGAAGCGACGCGATAGTGCAAAGGCAATATAGGAGCCAAGAGTCAAGCCAACCGTTGAGAGGGCTGTCCCTATCACTGGGCCATAGAGATAGCCACCAATCAAACCGGTTACATCGCCGGGGATAGGAGCCACAACGACCTGTGATGCCTGCAAAACAATAAAGCCTAAAAATGCAAACGAACCGAGCGAATCAAGAAATGCTATTATTCGCTCCCGGCTCATAAAGAAGTCCCAGATGCCAGTCACGTATATTCCCCATGAAAGCCCGATCAAAATCAGCGCAAGAATGAATAGCTTCAGCCAAACATTCTGTTTTTTATCTTCGGCGTCCGTACCCCCCGGCCTCAATCTGTTGGTAATGCCCTTTATTTTTTTCTTTTCTTTCATACAGCAGACTGAAAATAAACAAGAGCTATCGACACCATCAAGATGGTCGTGAATTATTTAGGTCGCGATCTCGGACAGTGGTAGGAGAAAGCTCAACTATATAGTTGCAAGCTCGAATGCCATGATTATAGAGCATCTGCAAGCCACGGTAATATTTAAACCTCATACTCCAAATGATGTCACTTTGCATACCGGAACACTCATGACTATTTACCGAGATATCTCGATTGCCGCTATCTGAGGCTCCATCATTCATGGCATATTAGTCCGGGATCGAGGTAGATTATATCAGAGGTATTGTTTTTCTTATTGGACTCTTCTATGAGATTAAAGGGGTCAACAACCGCCCTGAAAGGATGCGGGACCACCTTAGTCATATGGGCCGGGTCTTCAGTGAAATAATACACGGGAATAAAGACTGTCTGCGTTCCCCCGGGCGGTAAGGAGTTTAAGGTGGCCCCGTTTCCCCATCTGCTGCCGATGTCTATTACCTGCACGAGTGTTGCATTCGGCAATGACGGAGATGGAGCAGTGCCGATATTCTTCACTGTCACCTCAAATATATAAATAGGATAGTTGGGCGCGCATTTCTCTCCGATCTTGAAGCTTATGCGATCAATAATGAGATCTGGTTTGTCTACGGCCGTGGTGATTTTAATTGGACTGCATGCACAATTGATCGTTTTGTTACTCTCTTTTATCTGGTGACCCGCGTTGACCACCGCGCACAAGTAATAGTCCCCCGGCGGAGTGTCAGCAGGTATAGTGTTGGTTCCGTTCAGTTTGATCTCTTGCTTTTGTCCCGCTTTTAACGACACATGCTCACGTCCTCCTTTGAGCAGTACCCCATCCGAAAAATGAGTTGAGTCTTCTGTGCTGGGCATGGAATCCGGGCAGGAATTATCTTTCTTAAGAACGATATCCACCGCAACATCCTTTAAGTCAAGCTTCCCGTGATTAGCAACTTTAATCTTGATGGAGGAGCCGAGTTCGTGGCCGGGTCTTGCTGTCCTGGGACTGTGGCGGATGTTTACTGTCAGATCGGGCATGTTTTGATCGCAAATCATTTTGAAGCGAGCCTTATTTGATTCCACTTCTTCAGGATATACAATTCTTATCGCCTGCCATCCTTCGTAAGAGGAGGTCTCTGTATCTCCTGCTATCCATGATCCATCGACTTCTTTAGCTCCCGGCGTGCTGAATTCCAGGGTCTCAACAGGCAGCAATGTGCCGTTACTTCTGATAAACCTATATTGAATCTTTCCTGGCTTTTCTGAGGTTATAGTTCCTTTGAATTTGATCTCGGCAGGACATATACCTGTATAGGTATCATGTTTCGTGCTCAAAGTTGCAGCAATCTGAGCATGAGCGATAGAGACTAATATCAAGCAATACAAACATATCAGTGCGAACAGCCGCAACAGCACTACCATCGCAAAATCCCCCAAAAAAACTATAAGTGACTTTATCACTTTTACCCAAGTCGTTGTCAAACTATACAAACCAAATAAACCGTAAACGATGCTTGACTATATTTGAGATGAGCCTGCTGCGGATAAGTACGAAAAGAGGGTCAAACTCGTGCGTCGGTCAACATTCTTGACCAGCAAAATATTGACAGCCCTGTTTATGTTGATAATCTTTCATTAAAGAATAATTTATCTCGAGGTTGATCATGAAAGATGATATGAGCAGAAGGGATTTTGTCAGGAGAGTCGGTCTGGGGACAATCGGGCTTGGGTTCGGCGTCTCTGTTTTTGACGGAGTCTTTCATTATGCTGACGCCCTGACTGAAGAGCAGAAACATGCAATGCTGACAAAGGGCACAGTCAACTTCATGGGATTTACGGCGAAGGAAATCACGCCGAATGAGGAGTTCTATATCACTACATACTCCAGCAAGGTGCCGGAAATCGACGCAAGCACCTTCAGGCTGAGGATAGAGGGAATGGTCGAAAAGCCATATTCCCTGAATTTCGGGGAATTGGAAGCTGTGAAGGACGTGACCGAATTCGTTACCCTGGAATGCATCGGCAATTCTGTAGGCGGAGATGCTATAGGCACCGCCTTGTGGGAGGGAGTGACGCTGAAAAAGATCATCGAAAGGGCGTCGCCGAAACAGGGTATCGTTAAGATAGTTTTCTATGCCGATGACGGATACAGCGACAGCATCCCTTACGCACTGTCGTTTTCCGAGGACGTCTTTCTTGCATTCAAGATGAACGGGACACTGCTGCCGAGACAGCACGGTTATCCAGTAAGGGCGATTGTGCCTGGGATTTTCGGGATGAAAAATGTGAAGTGGCTGTCGAAGATAGAACTTGTCAATTTCGACTACAGGGGCTATTGGGAAAAAGAGGGATGGTCCGACAGTTCCGTGATTCCGACCATGTCTGAGATACTGATGCCCATGGGCGGAAAGCAGATACCGCTCGGCAGTTATGTTATCGGCGGCATCGCTTTTGCGGGACGCCATGGCATAAGCAGGGTGCAGGTATCCCTCGATGACGGTTCGAGTTGGCATGACGCTGCGATGAAGGAGCCGCTTTCGAAGTGGTCGTGGGCGGTGTGGAGCTATGACTGGAAGCCAGCTAAAAGGGGCAAGTATACACTTAAGGTACGGGGGATCGACAAGGCCGGAAAGACGCAGGAGTCCGGATCCATCTTCAGTGTCATCACGCGCAGTTATCCGGATGGTTCCCGTGGATTACACTCGGTAGATGTAAGGGTTGTTTGACCCGGCTGCACCTGCGCTTATCGCCGGCTTTAACACTATAAGTATATGTACCTGCCCAATCTGATGAATAGTGCCTGCACGACTCGGAACATGGAGTCGCTGCGAACTCGTGATAAAATGGGGACGTGCGTTAGGGTTTAATCTCACCTTCTGTGAGCATCTGATGCATAGATGACATCACCTGATGCCCCATGCCTCCGCCTTCTCGCCAAGAATGTTCATTACCGAACGTAACTATCGAAATCAGATTCTTAATAACTAAGAATAATCGAGAGGCCGTCGTACACCGTAAATACGCTTTGTTTCAAGGGAGGAAATACTCATGGGTAAACCCTCTGGGGTTACCTTCGACCAGTTGACTCATTGAAAAATGTTACCGAAGCGAAGAAGATCGACTCATCGAAATTGAAGAGATTTTGAATATCACTTTTAGCTTCTCTTCTATTGCCTGTCTGAGGGCAAAGGGATCAAGAGTTGCCATCTGAGTTTTTAACTTTTGCTTCACCGACTCTTCCGCGTGGGGAGATTCAATCACCCTCTGATAAGGCGTTTTAGGGATATCATAACGTTTTATGGTTTTGGAGGCAATGCGTTCTTTAGCGAGCAGTTTCACTGAAGGACAAAAGAAGTTGTGGAAGAGTCTCCATTCTGTGGAATATAAGGCATTCAGCAAAGGGACAACATCGGGATTATCGAGACGCTCATAGCCGAGCCACTGTCTGACATGTGTCCAGTTTTTCTGCTCAATGTGAGAGTTGTCGTCTTTGTGATAGGCTCTGCTGCGAGTAAACTGGATTGGCTGTTTTCTCTCCGTGAAGTGTCTAAGTAGGTGATGGTTCAAGAACTCAGAGCCATTGTCAGAGTCAAAGCCTTTGAGGTCAAATGGAAGAGTCTTTTCAATATCTTTTATTTGTTTGAGGACATCTGTTTCTCCTTTGCCCCATACGGCTCTTTGCTCAGTCCATCCGGTGGCGATATCAACGCAGTCGATGGTGAATGCAAACATGCCGGCCATAGAGTTGCCGCAGTGAGCAACGGTATCAGCCTCCATAAACCCAGGGCACGACTCGTCCCACTGATTGGTTTTGATGGGGATATGTTTACGCAGAAGAGTTCCTGGTTTTGTAGTAGATCTGCCACGCCCATTATAGCGTGCCCGAATCGGCTTAAAAAGCCGGTCAATCGTGGAAGGGGAAATGCTAGATAGTGCCTTGCTCTCCTCCTCTGAGAGAGTGCCATACCGCTTTTCATAACTTGGCAGCCAAAGAGCAAGTATCGCTTTGAGTCTTTTGGAGCAAGGGAGGTTTGCAGCATGCCAAATGCGCTTCAGAGGCTTCAGGATAGATTCTTTTTGGTAAACAGGAGGCTTACCTTTCCTCTTGTGCTTCGGTTTCTGATATCGTCTGAATGTGCGAAGCAACCGTATAGCATGTTTTCGGTGATAGCCGCACGCGGCGCAGAATTCATCGAGAATACTGGCTTTCTCCTTACGAGAAGCTCTTTTGTATCGAACATATATGGCTTCGAGATATTCTTTTTTGGATCGTGGACTCATAGTACCTCCCTATCCATGCATGCTTTTTCTCGGTAACATGCATTATGAGTCAACGATACTTCTTGTTTTTACCTCCGGTAACATTTTATGTGAGTCAATTCGTCGAGCCATCCAAAATTGACATCTTGCAGGTTTGATGTTATGTTTACTCAAAAGACAGCGAATAATAGTGCTGAAGCCTTGTCTTTTTGACTCGTCATACGAAATATCATCAATCGATTATGGACAAAAGGAAATTGCCGTCTTTGTTGCATAACTGGACAAGCGTTGTCGGATTTGTCTTGTCGGGTGTTACGTCCCTCATTATACTGTTCCTGCTCGGAATAAATTTCATCGTCGGAATAAAGAGCCCCTATATAGGGATTCTCCTTTACATGCTCCTGCCTTCCTTTCTTGTGCTGGGTCTTTTGCTAATCCCGTTAGGCATGTATCTAAGGTGGCGACAGCTGCGGAAGGGAGGGGAACTGCCATTCAAGTGGCCCCAAATAGATCTTAACGACAAACACTATATGAGAGCTACCATAATTTTTATTCTGGGCACATCGCTCTTCATGCTCTTGAGTTCGGTCGGAATTTACCAGGCCTATCAATTTACTGGATCAGTGGCCTTTTGCGGAAGCCTTTGCCATGTAGTAATGAAGCCGGAGTATACAGCGTATCAGCAATCTCCGCACGCACGGGTGGAATGCGTTGCATGTCATATCGGACCGGGCGTGGGCTGGTATGCCAAATCAAAACTGTCTGGTCTTTATCAGGTCTATGCGGTACTAGCCAAAATATATCCTCGCCCTTTACCTACACCGGTTAGCAATTTAAGGCCTGCCAGGGAAACATGTGAACAGTGCCACTGGCCAAACATTTTTTACGGAGGCATGCAACGCCGGTTCGATCATTATCTATACGATAGGAATAACAGCAAATGGCCGATAAACATGCTCCTCAAAGTCGGTAGCGGTAGCCCGCTGGCAACCAGGAAATCAGGAATCCACTGGCATATCAATCCTGAAATAAAGGTGGAATATATAGCAACGGATGAACGAAGACAGGATATCCCTTGGATAAGGGTAAGCGATAAACTGACTGGTAAGGTAACGGTTTTTCACGATTCCTCCGGTCCTCAGCCAAACAACAAAATAGCATCGGAGCTGCCACGGGTTATGGATTGTATGGATTGCCATAATCGCCCGAGCCACGATATACATTCTCCCGACTACGAAATAGACCTCGAAATATCTTCTGGTGGAATAGCAGCAACCATTCCGGAAGTGAAACTGGCGGCAGTAACGGCGATGACAAATACTTATGCCTCCGATGCTGATGCTGTTAACGGCATCGCTACAGCCATGAACGGTTTCTACCAAAAGAATTATCCTCAGTTTTATTCGGAAAGAAGCACTGACATCAATAATGCGGTTAAGGCAACACAAAAAGCATTTCAGAAGAACATTTTCCCAGCGATGAAAGCAAGATGGTCAGATTACCCGAACAACATCGGCCATTTTATTTTCAAAGGGTGCATGAGATGTCATGACGGCAAACATAAAAGCGATGAAGGGCTGATTATTCCCAGCGATTGTCATACATGTCATATAATTCTTGAACAAGGGAAAAGTGGTCCGACAGAAACCTTGAATATGGAGACCGGCCAGGAATTTAGGCATCCCATTGACATCGGAAAGGAATGGCAATCTATGGGATGCTATGAATGTCACAGCGGTGTCCACCCTTAATGAGGCCATTGCAGGTCTTTTCTTCTTTTACCAGGTTACACCCTAGCTACCAGACGTTTCGCGAACCGACCACTAAGGAATGCTACTCAGAACAAACACATTTTTTCACTTTTGAATATCAGAGGAGTACCGATCGTAACGAACGGATTCGAGAATTTATTGCTTCCCACTCGTTTATTCGTATGCACATCCTCATTTCGCTTGTAAGAATAACTTCGATATACTTAGACTGAGATGTGATAGTATCAGGTTTTGTAAACGCACAAGGAGGGATAAAATGGCTTCAACTGAAAGCATCAGATTGGCGAAATTGATCAATGAAAAGGTGGGAGTACTCAAAACCATATGCCAGGGGATCGATGAAAAAACAGCTTCCAGAGCGCCCGAAGGCAGATGGTCGCCTAAGGAGATCATATCTCACCTCTGCGGGAAAGAGGGAGAAGGCTTTATCGTGACAGTTCAAGCCTATCTGGACCATAATACCCCTCGCATTGACATTGAGCCCGAAAATTCTTTCTTCACAGACAGACGCTCACGACTGACCCTGGCGGAACTCCTTGCTGTTTTTGAGCAGCAATACAAGATAATGGCTGACCGAACATTGTCATTGACAGATGAGCAACTCGCCCGAAAGGCCCATATCCCCCTGCTGAAAGATTCTCCAATGGGCGAATATCCGACTCTGGCGATGTGGATTGAGGCTATTGCAGACTACCACCTGAGTTTTCATATTGACCACTTGAAGGAAATATTGCAAGCCCTTAAGGGCGTGTGATGAAATGGAAATAAAGCATAGAAAGACATATCAAGAACTTATCGCTTTTGGCAAATATTGAGCACATTATACTCAGGCGGGAGTGTATACCGTAGATACTACAGATAACATCGTATCAGACAAATCTAGCGATTACTTTCGGAAATATCCAAATTTTAACTGCTGGCGACACGAATGACTTTCAGCAGTTTTGATTTCTTCTCGACCAGCTTCGCTTATCCTAACACCTGTCATCTTAGCTCTTGGGATGATTCCGTGAAAAAGAGAAGTTAACTAGCATAGTGCCTATTTAGATTCTATCAAGTATTAATCCGTACGAACTACGTTTTACCCTCTCATTTTCTTATGTAATCCAATTAGATAATATTTTTATACAATAGCGGGCCCCCAAAAGAACCTCTTAAAACCCCGAATCATAGAAGATGGTCTTTCTATGACGAAATAATAGAAGAACAGCAAAGGAAATGCTCTTATTTAACATGTCAGAAAAAAGGAAATAATTATACGGGAAAATTTTTCTGTCAGACAGGAAAATTTATCTTGGATAGTATAGGCGCATGTACTGATATTTAAGGATATTTTGTTGGCATAACGATTGCAACCTCTGAAGGAGAAAGGAGTCTGCAATGAAAACACAAACAAAGCTTATTGTCCCCATCCTTGCGGCAATCTTCTTGCTGTTCGGCTGTTCCACACAGTCTACTCTTAGTTTCCTTCAACCTTCAGGTAGTATTAACTCCCAAACAGACGATGCCAAGACGCCTTATGATGTATTTCTGAGAGAGGCCGAACAGGGGAATGCTTCTGCTCAATATAGCCTTGGTGTTATGTATGCGACAGGCAAAGGGGTGGAGCAGAACTACAAGGAAGCCGCAAGGTGGTATCGTAAGTCAGCTGACCAAAATAACCCTGACGCACAGAATAGTCTTGGTTCGCTTTATTGCAAGGGCCAAGGAGTACGGCCAGATTATGACGAAGCTCTCAAGCTATATCGCCTGTCCGCGGAGCAGAACAACCCTTACGCTCAATACAACTTAGGTGTCATGTATGCCAAAGGACAGGGAACTCCACAGGACTATACCGAGGCTATTAATTGGCTCTGCCTGGCAGCAGAGCAGAGAGAAGGACGAGCCCAGCATATTTTAGGTTCGATGTATTATAACGGCACAGGCGTAGAACAGGATTACAAAATTGCGTTTCGTTGGTATACGCTTGCGGCTGAAGAAGGAATAGCCCATGCTCAGTACAACGTGGGGTCTATGTATTATAGTGGTGAGGGAGTGAGACAAAACTACAAAATGGCCGCCAAGTGGTATCGCATGGCGGCGGAACAGGGGATAGCCGAAGCCCAATATAACATCGGGGTCATGTATAACAAGGGGATTGGTGTGTGGCATAGTTATAGCGAGGCTCTGAAGTGGTATAGGCTCGCAGCGAATCAAGGGCATCCCCAGGCGCAGTACAACCTCGGCCTGTTGTATGAGAAAGGGCAGGGAGTTGAGCGGGACTATAAAGAGGCCGCTAAATGGTACCGTCTCGCTGGTGTGCAGGGAGTGACTCAGGCCGCCTATAACCTTGGGTTGCTATATGCCAATGGTCTTGGAGTAGCACAGGATGAAAAAGAGGCAGCAGTTTGGTACGGTCTTGCGGCAAAACAGGGACACACTCAGGCTCAGCATGATCTTGCACTGCTGTCTGAAAAAGAGCAGGGATCGTAGACTAGTCACCTGATATCAGTTTCAACATCAGCGGCGGGACGGTAACTATTGAGAACCTCATTATCCAAATAAAGCTTAATAGATGCCATTAGCCACACGATATCTGCCTTTTCCGGGCCGAACATACTATTTATCCCCTCTTCCATTAGATTTCAAATTAGAAATCATAAACTACGATAAAAACAATTGCCTTGTTGTTTTCCCTGAAAATCTTTTCCGCATCTGCAAGACAGATGGCAGGGATAAATAGCAGAAGAAATATTGAAGCTATCAATAATCGTTTGATGTACTATCCCTTTTCTGGTTACATTATATTTTCTCTGCTTTACAGACTGCCTTATATAGTGATTCCGCTATGGTGTCTGGCTTAACAGGTCTCATTTCTACATCTTTAAAATCGAATGATTTTAAGACGTTATCTTTGTTATCATAATCAGTAACTAATACGTCTCCTATTTGTTTATTGCTGCAATCAATCTCAGATAAAACAAGACTATAAGAAAATATTTCATGTCCTTTTGTTGGCAATCCCTCATCTCTTTTTCCTTTAACCTCTGTAGCAGCGTCCTCCGTCTCCTCTCTTATCCATACCCTTATATGTTTATTGGATTGCTGTTGAATATTCGTTTTGTCGTAATAAAACGAATAATTCTCTGTTACACTATAAAGCACCCAGTTATCGCCCCTTTTAATCTCCTTTTGTGCTCCTGCATTCACTGGTGCAAAACTCAGCAACAAAAAACATGCTCCCAAGAGTAATATTGCTTTCATACGTCCCCCTTCGGTTCTATAATTTTACTTACACGGAAATGTTTCAATGTGTTGTCTATTTTCCATAATACGGGGCGAGGTAAGTATTTACAAGGATTTAATATTCTGCTGTACACTTTTTGTGCAGTGTGCCGAGCTCTGCCTTACTTTTATTGGGTTTTTTCAAATAGCAAATTTAGAGGTGGCCCCCATTGGTTGGACAGCTTTGGGGCTGATTTAAGGTGGAAGCCACCGGTCATCATGCCGCCAGTTTTCCCGGGCAACCTGCCTTTGGCAGATTCCAGTATGCTTCATGAGGCGTCCTGTCGTCCAGAGAAGAATGAGGACGCTCCTCGTTATACTGCTTGATCCACTCGCCGATGCCATTTCTTGCTTCATTGCCGGTCTCAAATGCGTATCTATAAACGCAATCATACTTCAGTGATCGCCATAGCCGTTCAACCATCACGTTATCCACCCAGCGGCCTTTTCCGTCCATTGATATCTTTACACCGGAATCCAGGAGCGTCTGTGTGAACTCAATACTGGTGAACTGGCTGCCTTGATCGGTATTGAAGATCCCTGGTTTGCCGTATCTGGCCAAGGCCTCTTTGAGGGCTGTCACACAGAAAGCAGCCTCCATAGTGTTGCTGAGCCGCCAGCTTAAAACCTTTCGGCTCGCCCAGTCCATAATCGCCACCAAATATAGAAATCCCCGTCGCATCGGGATGAAGCTGATATCGGCGCACCACACCTGGTTTGGCTCCGTAATGTTCAAGCCTCTAAGCAGATAGGGATAGACCTTGTGCTCAGGATGCGGTTTGCTCGTGTTGGGTTTCTGATACATCGCCATTAGCCCCATCTTCTGCATCAATCGACTTACCCGCTTCCTGTTTACCCAATATCCCTGCCGCCGTAAATAACGGGCCATCTGACGGGCTCCATATTCCGGGGTCTTCAGAAATTGCTCGTCAATTAGGCGCATCAACTCCAGATTCTGTGCCGATTCTCCCATTGCTTCGTAATACCACGACGAGCGGCTGATTTGAAGTAGGTTGCACTGTCTCGTAATGCTGAGCCTCGGGTGTTCCGGTTCAATTATCTCTTTCCTTCGATCGCGGCTCATCGATTGAAGGCTTTCGCTAAAAAATCCCGCTCCACTGTCAACTGCCCAATCTTGGCATGCAGTTCCGTGATTTGAGCCTCGTGAGCGTTTTCGTTACGACCGTGCTTCCCTGTAAATACATCTGCAAGCCCTTCAATAGCCTGCTTCTTCCACTCGCTAACCTGATTGGGGTGAATATTGTACCGTGATGCGATCTCTACAATCGTCGATCCCTCCCTCATTGCTTCACGCGCTACCTTTGCTTTGAACTCCCCTGAATATCGGTTCCTCTTTGTTTTGCTCATCTCCGTGCGACCTCCAGTCAATCGTATATTTTACACCTTATACGACTGTCCGATTTCTGGGGTCCACCTCTTTTTCCTAGAATCAGGGGCTCTAATCGTAAGACGCTTATCAGACGGGAAAGAAGCAAACCGAGGCGTTTCTCGTCTTTAAAAGAAGAAAGATGTTGAAACAATAACTCACAGAAATTATCGCTACATGGTATCCAGAACACACCGAAGGATATAAGCGCTAATTATCAGGGGTCCGCACTACTAGGCATTAGTCAAGAGGGATCAGGCAGTGCTATTTTTAGTGTGGTCAAGGCAGTAATTATGTGTTCATTATCACACAAGATCACAAAAGTAAACTAGTATAATAGGTAATATATACATTGAGCGTTCGTTGTTAGCTGATAAGGACTGAATTATACGGCATGAAAAGGCATCTCTATTTGGTTTTTATATTACTCTTCGTCGGAATATGCTCTGCAGATGAGCAGTTTCTATCGGCAGCCTCAGTCTCACTGCCAAATCCTGTATTTTCAACTTATCCGTTAGCTTACGTTAATGAATGTCCGGAATTGACACCTGCAATGGATAGCTATCTTGTAAAACTGGATAGCAGTGCAACAATAAGTAATCCTTCAGTCCCTCAATTTAAGACGACAGAAGATATCCAGGAACTGATAGCACAGAAAACACCGGCTGGCAAGTCCAATTTAGAATCGATTGTTAGTCCTGTAGATAGGATAATAGCAATTTATACTGGTCGGATACGAGAGAGGTATCAAACCTATCTTGAGCGGTCTACACGGTATGTTGGATTAATAAAACAGATATTGCGTAATAAGGGCGTGCCTGAGGATGTGGCTTATCTGCCCCTAGTGGAAAGTGGATTTAATCCGAATGCTTGTTCAAAGGCAAAAGCCGTGGGACAATGGCAATTTATTGAAGAGACAGCCAAACGCTACGGTCTTCATATCGATTTCTGGCGTGATGAGAGAAAGGATCCTGTGAGGGCAACGCAGGCTGCATCAGATTATTTGAATGATCTTTATAACCAGTTTGGCTCATGGGACCTAGCGATGGCAGCCTATAATGTCGGTGAAAATAGAATACAGCGCTTGGTGTCCAGGGATAACTTGAAGGGTTATCTAGATGTTTCCCAGTCAGTCAACTTGCCAGACGAAACAAAAAAATATGTGCCCGGATATCTGGCTACACTGCGCATCGTTGCCAATCCGGAAGCATATGGATTTACGGATTTAAAATATGAGTATCCTATAGATTATGATGAGGTTGTTATCACAAGCCCAGCGACTCTTGATGCAATAGCAAAAGCCGCAGGCTCCACAGTACACGAAATAAGGGACTTGAACCCGGAATTAAAGCAGTGGTGCACACCTTTAAATACGAGCGAGTATCTTTTGCGTATTCCTAAGGGTACTGTTAATGATTTCATAGAGAAGTTCTCTAACTCTAATGTGAAGCCTGGCGAAATTGTAAGACAGTATGCTTTGCAGAAGAACGATACAATAAAAAAGATTTCCAGATATACCGGAGTATCTGAGGAGATAATTAAGGCAATGAATCCTGGTTTAAGCATGATGTCCGGCAATGCTGTGATGCTTCCTCCTAAAAATGCGGTGGTGGATGCCTCCCATTTAAAGGCAGTAAGAAATACAATAAATAAGATAAAACAATATGCCCTTCATAAAACAAGGAAAAGTGATAGGCATAAAAAGCTTTATGCGACGAAAGGCAATGGTTTGAGGCACCGCCATTCAGTATAATCTCTCAACTATATCCATATCTGTACGTTACCTTACATTCACTTGCCCCGAGTTCATGAAAAATTCATATTTCTACAGTCAGTAAGATTAGATTTGCCAATCATGATCATAGTTCTGTTACAAGAAAATGCGATAAATATATTACTAAATTGCAACCACAAAAAGCCTTACCGCGTCACCCTTCTAGACAATGACTGATGGGTAAAATCCCGCCTTTTACACACACTGTGCGAATTCCGGTGATGGCGAACAGTCGTACCGGAGGATGGCGAACACTTGTGAAACATAGCGAAGCCGTACCAAAACATCTTACGAAGAGCGTTCGCCTTTCGTCAAGTTTGTCTTAGTTTTTCTCATCGATTCTCCCTTCAAAGCTATCTTGTGTGAGTTATGGACGATCCTGTCGAGTATGGCGTCGGCTTTTGTAGGCTCTCCGATGCGATCATGCCATTTGGCGACGGGATACTGGCTGGTAATGATTGTCGCCTTCAGTCCGTATCTGTCTTCCATGACTTCCAGGAAGTGGCCGCGCTCATCTTCGGTCAGTGGGTCCACGGCCCAGTCGTCAATGACGAGGAGGTCCGTCTTTGCAAGTCTTCCGAGGACCTTGAAGAAACTGCCGTCAGCTTTTGCGATCCTCAGTTCCTCAAAGAGTCTTGTTGACCGGTATTGTACAGCAGTGAATCCTTCTCGGCAGGCTTTGTTTGCAAATGCCTCAGCAAGGTAAGTCTTGCCGATGCCGGTCGGCCCGGTGATGATCACGTTATGGTGAGAAGAGATCCACTGACAAGAAGCCAGGGATCTGACGACCGACTTGTCCAATCCCCTGGGGTGCTGATAGTCGATATCTTCGATAGTGGCATTGGTCCTCAGGCGTGCCGACTTGAGTCTTCTGGTGAGTTTTCTGTCTTCCCTGGAAGTCCACTCCCGGTCTATGATCATGGAGAATCTGTCCTCAAAGCTCAGTTTGCTAAGGGAAGGATTTTCAAGCTGCTCCTTCACTGCCGTTGCCATTGTGTAGAGCTTCATCTGTGAGAGTTTTTCGATAGTGTGATTCAACGCTGTCTCCTCCTTATAGTATGTTTGTGGGGTATACTTACCCCTTGGTCGATGCCTCTTAGTCGATTATTGGCTGTCCCATAGAGCCGATTTTCAACTGAAGTACTCTTTACCGCGGATATTGTCATGATATAAGGGCGGGGTCACCTCCTTTTGTTCGGTGATCGGAGTACGGTCGAATCCGGTTTCAAGCATCGACTTGACGCTCTTGTATGAATAAGCCTTGATATGGACCGCCCGCATAGAGGCTGCTTCCAGTCTCTCCGGCGAGTACTTCTTGCCGAGTCTCAACAGGCCTATGCAGGATTTGAATCCCTGCTCCGGATGCGGTCGCGTCGTCAGGATGGTCTCGACAAGCTTTGCTGTGGCAGCGCCGGTCTGCTCCGCCCAGTGGATGATCCTCGATGGAGTCCACTCAAGATGCTTCTGATGCGCTTTCGGCATGTGCTCAGCAATGGTCGTATATCCTCTTGCTTTGAAGCTGCGTTGATGAGTCACAATGCGATTGTTATTGTGGAAGATCTCCACCGTATCGACAGTGAGGAAGGCTTCTAACTTTTTGCCACGAAGCTGGTAAGGAACGCTGTAGTAATGATCCGCTACGTCGACGTGGTAATCGATGTTAACCGTTGGCCGCTTGAAGTCGATGTATCGATACCGCTCAACGGGCAAAGGCTTAAGATACGGCCTCTCAAGGGTCTCAAAGAGTTCTCTGCGGGTACTGTTTAGTTTCCTGAACTTCCGGGTATTCAAGCGTTCCAGAAGTTCCCTGATGCTGGCATTAAGCTCCTCGATACTGAAGAATGTGTGATTCCTCAATGCCGCAATGATCCATCGGGTGACCAGCAATACTCCGGCTTCCACCTTTGCCTTATCTTTTGGTTTATACGGACGTGCAGGGATAATGGCGGTACCGTAGTGCTGCGCCAGACTCAGATATACGGGGTTGAGGTCGGGTTCGTATCGGCAGGACTTCGATACGGCTGCTCGGATATTGTCCGGGACAAGGATTTGGCTCACACCGTGAAAGTATTCAAAAGCATTGATGTGAGCCTTGATCCAGAAGGGGAGACTCTGCGATGGGAGCGCTTCGACATAGGTATAGTTGCTTGCTCCAAGGACTGCCACAAAGATCTGAGCTTCGGTGCTCTCGCCTGTGAAAGAGTCGACGATGGGTATCCCTTTGCCGGCAAAGTCGATGAACATCTTCTCGCCGGCGCGATGCTCCTGCCGTAAACTTATCTCAAGGTTTTTCTCCCAGCGGTGATAATGCTCGCAGAACTGCGTAAACTGATACCCCTCAGGATGCCGTTCTTTATATTCGAGCCACAACAGTTGAAGGGTGACGCCCTTTTTGCGAAGCTCGCGATGAATCTCCTCCATTGGGGGCAGCGGACGAAGGGCTGTCTTCCGACTACTGCGTTCACTGAGCATAGCTTCAAGCTTTGCGTCATCAAGGTCCTCAGGAAGTGGCCATGAAATGCCCTTATCCTGGGCCTTCTGGACATAATCTACTACTGTGCTCGGCGACACTTTGCAGGACCGGCTTATTTGTCGTTTGCCAAGATGCAGCCCATAATACAGTCTTAAGATTTCTCTAACCATCCGCATGGATATACCCCTATTAGCCATCGCTTCTCCTTCGTCAAAGTTCGTAGAAGAAGGACAATGGCGTATTTGTGTGGAATTTATCCAGCTTCGGCTATGTTTATTTCGTCAGGTAGTCTGAACACTTCTATTTCGGTCTCATGGCGAACACCTATATCGGGATTACCCAAAAGTGTTCGCCATGACTCCGATATCAGTGTTCGCGTTCAGACCGAAACAGGTGTTCGCTTTGCTCCGAAATGAGTGTTCGGCATGGTCCGAAATTCGCACACACTGTCCACAATGCCCCGAAATACCCATAAAATTCAATTCGAGTCAGGTACTCGCTGAGGAGTTGCTATGTGAACTTCGACATCAGTTACGCTTGTTTTTAAGCGGAAATACTCATGCTTCTTTTCTAGATAGCACCAAGAAGTCAACAATAGTTGCAAAATGGATTGACTGTGGAGTTCGGAAAGAATGTTTCAAAGATTCTGGTCAGTTTTTCTCTAATATTGGCTTAGTCTTGACAGAGGATATGTAATGCTGTAAAAAGGAAATAGCACTTGAGATATCCGATGTCCCATGCCCCTGCTTTTCGGCGGGTCATGTGCTGATTAAGATTTCACTAGAATAATTATGCGTTATTGAAATTGGCCATTTTACATGGTATGTTGGTATCAATAGAGTAGACAGCCTCGAGGTTGGCAAACGTCCGGCGAGTCATTCCGCTTTTGTTTTTCTGACGCAGGGCGGCATGTGTATCTCGGGTGCGAAGGATGGTGTTAACAATGATGATGTTCCAAAGGGTTACGATCTTAATACTGCTTTGCTCCATATTTATGGTTAATGGATGTACCCAGACCATAAAGGTGGATCCGGTCCCTCTGCCTGCGCCGTCAAAGGACAGTCCATTACGCGCATTCAGCAAAATGACAGTTCTAATCAAGCAGTTTCAGGATGAGAGAGAGAATAAGAATATTATTGGATCAGGAAGTGGACTGATTATTAAAACAGACAGAGAAGTGACGGAATTAGTAGAGCAGGCCATCGTTGATCAACTAGAAGAAGACGGTTATGAGGTCATAAGAACCGATATTGGTAGGCCTGATATAGTTATTGAAGGCGCAGTGACCGCATACTGGATTAACTTTGAAATTACTAATCGGTCTATGAATTATTTTACAGACACAGGAACCGTGGAAGCGAAGATAGCAGTTACGAGTCATCCTGAACTTTCAGACGTTCCTCTGACTATTTATGTCGGACGGACTAGCATCAGTGATGCCTTCGAAATTTCTCAATACAAATTCAAGGATGCAATAATAAATTCAGTCAATGGAGCTTTATTGGATATGGTTCGAGCATTCGTTGGTGATTCGAGAGTCTCAAAGGCTCTTCTTAGCACATATAACTTGAAGAACTCCAGAAGTCGGTGATGTAAAAACAATGTCACTTTTTATCACCTTAGCGTGCGCCAGGCATCCAGCCTTCCCGGTGTTCGATGTACAAAGATAAATATGGCTCATGGACAGAGTGTGACAAGTGAGCTTCTAACACCCACTGAGGATTATCATTGAAATCTTGTATAGTGAGCCATTTCTCTGCGGCGATGACTTTAAGTAAAACCCAAGAATCTGAGTTTATCGATTAATTTCAACCAACATTTTTGGTAATATGGCCAAAGTGTTGACTCTCAGGAGTTAGCCGCTGCAGCAGATCCTCACAGAAATCCGCACCTGTAAGGAGTCCATTGTAATGACAGTCGAGGCTTATTTCGATACATGCACTGTAGAATAAACCTCACACCCAGCTAATGTGTGCGGCCGCCGCTTGCTGCAAAATTCTTGAGCGCGTTATGCGTGGCAATTCCCCTTTTTTTATTTCTTCAGCAACCTTCACAGGAATGGGCCGACACCCGCAGCACTTGACATGTTCAAGGTGCCATTCCAGCCTTTGTTCCATCGTGGCGTTAGCAGGCATCTGGTGGTTGTGATGCCAATCTCTATTTAACTTTGGATCTTTCATGTTAAACTTTCTCCGCGTAAGCTTGAATGGTGACGAGCAATGCCAGCGTAACGAACTGACTTGGTATAATATCCCTCTTTTGTAGCCACCAAGTCAATATAATTGCACTATACATTTGTGATGATTTCTTCAGGGAATCACTAAATTCCAAGTATCGGCAGCCCTAATGATTAGGAGGTGGAGTCTCTTTGGATATCCGAACTGCTAACAACATGCGCCCCTCTCCATTGAATATCCCAAAATGCCAATCGCTTCTTCCATTCTTTATTAGATTCAACACCATTTGAGGCAATAGTTACCTCATATCCACGTTTCATGGCGCCCTTTGCTGTCGATAGCACACACCCCTCCGCATAGACACCGACAATAATAAGGTGAGTAATTCCCTGTCCTCTCAAGAAATCATTAAGTTCCGCATTCGAAAATGCATCAGACGTTTCTTTGGTAAAACAAGGGAAGCCCTGTGATACGATCCTTGGGTCTATTTCAGCACCCACACTTCCGGCAATAGCCGCATGACGACGGAAGAAATTTCCGAATCGATCATTGGCTGGAAACCGATTCACTATCAAAATAGGCTGCACATTATTGCTCTTAGCAAAAGATATCAGGCGCAAAGCACATTTAATAACGTTGTCAGCTTGTTTTTTGCCAACAAACATCCGTCCAGAAGGCTGTAAGAAATCACGCTGAATATCTATTAGAAGTAAGCCGGTTTTATTCATTCTTTCTTTGCGTATCATCTTCGTTAGAATTGAATAGAGGCGATAATATTATGACAGCTTTCATTCATTCAGTCTATATAAGCATACTTGCCCTCTGGGTAGGAGGGATAAGCCGCTTTACCTTTATCGTAACTACGAAAATCTTCAGGTCATACGACAGAGATAAGGCAGGGGAGATCGTGGGCAAGCTCTTTCCCACTCTCAGTTGTGCTCTCCGCAGAAAGGAGAACGTGCGCAATGCCTCACTTGTCGGCAACATTCATCGCTCCCTTCTGCAATGGCAGGCCCCCAATTCCGCTAAATAACGTTGGCAAGAATTAGACAAGACTTCCAGGGCATATTGTTTACGGTTCTACCGAACAACCGTGATTATGAAGCATCTAAGTGTTATGGCGTTGCAGGCATCTTGCTCGCCACAATCGTGAATGCCAGCTTTCTATGCTTCATAGCCACTATTGTATATATGGGCACTAGACTTTAATTTTCTCATCGATTAAACTTTTGAGCGACTCAGCAGAAATGTCTCCGACGTCAAGCAATAACTCAACTAGCCTTACAACCCTTGTAGAGCAACAGTTGGGGCAGTGAGTACCAATATGCAGGCAGTGACAATCCAAACAGAAATTTGCCTGGGGAAGCAGTATGACGCACTTGCCAATCCTCTCCTTGATTGAACATCTGTCCGCATCTTCTTCATACACTCTAATATTACTAGATTCCATGCCTTATTCCCATTACAGAAGTCCTGTTTATTTACAATAAGCTTCCTCTGATCTCTCTTGCCATATGCAATAATGTATCTTAATTTGTTATCGATTAAATGTTCAGAAAATCAAGTATTACCGTCTTGCCCCCCACTATTCTGAACACATATTTTTTAACATTAAGGGGCACAATTGCAATTTGTCTGAGTGTCGTGGCGTTGAGAGGACGTAGTAGGGTTTTTAAGCAGGCGTGAAATACCTGGCTTTTTTATATAACAGACTGTTTTAAAGTCCTTTTTTAGTGTTTTGAGTTTTCCTATGGATTCTCATAAATTCCTATGCTTTCCGCTAAATTTATGACGTTCCTATGACGTCAACTCGGGCTCGATACCAATCGTAACTACCCGTGTTTTGCTCCGCCTTTAACGCATATTAATTGCGATAGGATAGAACAGATTGTTTAATCCCCATTAGCAAGTATACATTTAACTTCGTGCGTTATCGTTATAATTAGAATTATGCATATGCCTATGTTTGTAGTCCAAGAACATCATGCAACCCACCTCCATTTTGATTTCAGGCTGGAGATCGACGGAGTGCTGAAATCATGGGCCATTCCGAAAGGACCCTCGATGAATCCCAAAGATAAACGTCTGGCAATCATGGTTGAGGACCATACGTTGGAATACGGTACCTATGAAGGGATTATTCCGGCAGGACAATACGGTTCTGGCACAGTGGTAATCTGGGACAGTGGGGACTACGAACCAGCCGGCGGAAGCATTGCTGAGAGCAGGCTTGAATTTGTCCTAAAGGGTAAAAAACTGAAAGGCAGTTTCGTGCTCGCAAAAATGTCAGGGAAGATCAAGGAATGGCTCTTGATAAAAAAGAGGGATGGTTTCGCACAGATGGCTTATGTGACCGAAACTATGCTCACCCCGGAACTGCAAAAACGTCTGAAAATAAAAGTCCCGCCCTGCACTGCGTCATGATGAATATAATTGTCCCCCCGTTAAGGACGTAACTGTTAAATACTAAAAGACGGGCAGTGGACAAAGATAAGGTAGCGTATACGCTCAAACAATGACTAGAAATTTATATTAAGGAAATCGATTGGTCTAAGTATTATTGTATTTAAGACCTTCTGTCATGTCTCTTATTTACCCTTATTTTCGGCAAAAGGTGCCTATTTCTTCCATATGTGTTGACAAGAGTGTTGACACTCACAAGGACCTCAACCGTTTCCTAGAATCAGGGGCTCTGATCGTAAAACGCTTATCAGAGGGGAAAGAAGTAAAACAAGGCGTTTCTCGTCTTTAAAAGAAGAAAGATGTTGAAACAAGAACTCACAGAAATTATCGCTAGACGGTATCCAGAATACACCGAAGGATATAAGCGGTAATTATCAGAGGTCCGCTCATAACTCCAAGAAGTCTCCACAACGGGCGATTATCTACTATCGTTCATTTCGCCTACTAATCATGCATACGGAAATATCGAAACACGCTTACCTGCTCACAGAAGTCGCGAGTACAGCCAATCAGTCAGAGGGCGTTGTTACGACCGGAAAGCTTCAGTGGCTGATTCTCTATACCACAAAAGATTTCACTACAGACGACTCACTCCGGTCGTTCGGTTCGCATACAAGACATCATTTGGAGAAGCGGAATCTGCAATAATATAGCTGTTTAAAGTCTTGACCGGTTGCGTTCATAATATTTCCGGAATACGGACTTAAAGCCGCAATTACACCATATCATTCATTAAGTATTTTTGAATACACCTTATTAATCCGCTATGGAGTCGATATTTTCATATTATGACTCCCAAGGTACAGTACCACAAACGGCTAATCTAAAGAAGAGTCTTCTTAACTGACCTTACAATCGTATCATCTTTATCGCAAAACTACTGGCAGGTCGCCACTCATCCCAAAGGGCACACACGCATCCTTGCTTCCATCCGCAGGCGCTCCACACCCAAGCCACGTGCTCGTTGCAGAGTACGTCCCGGGATAGTCTAGATACCACGTCCCGTTTCTGAACACTCCTATCTTGGATTCACCATCGGCACTGCCGTTCCAGTCACCAACTACCGGGATGTCACCGACCGTTCCAAAAGCTATGCAGGCAGCTTTCGTCGGATCCGCTGGCGCACCACAGCCAGCCCATGTGCCAGTCAAAGCGTACGTCCCAGAGTAGTCAAGATACCACATCCCGTTTCTGAACACTCCTATCTTGGATTCACCATCGGCACTGCCGTTCCAGTTGCCTGCTACCGGGATGTCGCCTGCCGTTCCAAAAGCTATGCAGGCAGCTTTCGTCGGATCCGTTGGCGCACCACAGCCAGCCCATGTGCCAGTCGCAGCGTATGTCCCAGAGTAGTCAAGATACCACATCCCGTTTCTGAACACTCCTATCTTGGATACACCATTACCATTCCAGTCACCTACCACAGGAATGTCACCTAGCATCCCGTAAGTGTAACAGCGATCCGTATCTGCTGTCGTTCCGCAGCCACTCCACTGCCCGTCTCCGTTATAGTCCAAATACCACATCCCATTTCTGAAAGCACCCAGCCGTACGATGCCAACTCCATCCCAGTCTCCCGTCACAGCATGGTCTCCCGCCATGCCATATGCGTAACATCCGTCCGGACCACATCCGCTCCATCCAAACGTTTCATCGCGGTCCACATACCAAGCCCCTGAGCGAAATACCCCTATCTGTGCATGTGTTAAGGTTGTCCCCTGCATCACTGTCAATGTCTGACCCGCTATCGTTATCGTGCCGGTCCGCACTCCACCTGCATTGGAAGCGACTGAATACTGTACTGTTCCGTTACCGGTGCCGCTGCTACCAGAGGTAACGGTTATCCATGGAACATTGCTCACTGCTGTCCAAGATTCATTGGCAGCGGAAAGATTCACGCTTTTACCGCCCCCTGTTGGCGCAACGGTAGCATGGTATGCGCTAAGACTATTTATGGATACACGAAATGCCTGTCCATTAGATAGTTGTCCAACAATTGTTTTGCCATCAGCAGAAATTGCGTAGGCGTCAGAAAACTCTCCTGTCGAAGTTGCCATTCCAATGTCAGCTAGCCACTGACCGATAGTTTTCATACCTATTGCATTAGTCCAATAAAAGGCCACTGCATTGCCGGCACTATCTTCGGTCGAGCCCACTATGACGGTTCCGTCTGCAGAAACTCCATAAGCTGCTGCATTGCCTCCACCTGCTATCGTTCCTATGTCAACCATGCCATAGGTCTGAGTCCATCGGAATGCACGCGTGTTGCCAGCACTATCGTCGGCCGCGCCGACTATGACAGATCCGTCTGCAGAAACACCGTAAGCTGCAGCATTTGCCCCGCCCGGCAATGTTCCAAGATCGGCCATGCCACCAGCCTGAGTCCATCTGAACGCACGCAAATTGCCAGCACTATCGTCCGCCACGCCGACTATGACAGTTCCGTCTGCAGAGACTCCCAAACCTATCCCATTGGCTCCGCCCGGCAATGCTCCAAGATCGGTCACGCCACCTGCCTGAGTCCATCGGAATGCACGCCAATTGCCAGCAGCATTGTCCGCCGTGCCGACTATGACAGTTCCGTCTGCAGAAACTCCATAAGCTGCCGCATTGGCCCCGCCCGGCGCTGTACCTATGTCAACCATCCCCTCAGCCTGAGTCCATCGAAAGGCACGCGTAAGATAACCATTGACGCGTGTGAGTATGCCTACAATAACGGTCCCGTCTGCCGATACGCCATCAGCCACAGAATACCACTGATGCTGATAATGATCTAGGTTAACCATCCCCTCAGACTGAGTCCATCGAAATGAATAAAAGTAGTCGGCGTTGGGCTGAAATCCAAACCCGCCGACAACGACAGCGCCGTCTGCTGATGTTCCATAAGCAGCTGAATACTGCGATCCATCAAAGGACCCCAGATCCCATCGATAAGGTCTCAGAATAATGTTTAGAGTAGTAGTATTAGGGTCCGTAACACTAATAACATCGGCGCTGAGTTGATCTGCCTTATTGTTATACCATTGACTTGAATATCCTGTTGTGGGAGCCAATGGGTTAAAATAAACCTTGTAACTTCCGGTAGGTAAATGAGGTATGGCGTATCTGCCTGCAGAATCAGTACCGTATCCTCCATAATAATTACCGTTACTGTCATATGCGTCTATAAAAACATAGGGAATTCCATTCCCTGCAGCATTGGAAACAATGCCTGATATAGTACCGCCAGCAGAAAGCACTGCGTCTACTGTTGTCGTATTAGGGGCCATTATTGAAACCAAGTCCGCACTATTAAAATCTCCTTTTCTGTTGTACCATTGATTCAAATAGCCAGAACCATATTGCGGGACAAATTGGATTTTATAATTACCGGTAGGTACTCCTGTTATTGTGTAACTACCGTCTTGGCCAGTCCCGACACCTAACCCAGTAGAATTACCGCTGCTGTCCCACAAATATACCCAGACATTCGATATCCCAGTTCCACCTGCATTTGTCACTTGGCCTGAGATGATTGCGCCCGGCATCAATACAGCGTCTATTCCGGTTATCGTATCAGGTGCAGTAACAGATATCTGATCTGCTCCATTTGGGTCGCTTTTATTGTTGTACCACTGCGATACATAGCCAGATTCACTCTGCGGGCTGAATTGAATCCTATAATGGCCATTTAACAGGTTATTTAAAGTATAGCTGCCGTCCTGCGCAGTTATTGTAGTAAAACTGGTATTAGAACCACCGAGATTGGCAACTACAGTTACATTTGCTATACCAGTTCCAGCAGCATTTGTGATTCTCCCAGAAATACTTCCAAGGTGAACCAGAACCGCATTGACTAATGTTGTATTTGGGGCTGTGACGGCAACCATATCGGCACTATTCTGATCGCTCTTGTTGCTATACCATTGTGTTATATATCCTGCTTCATATAGCTCGATAGTATAGGTGCCAGTTATCAATCCAGTTAATGAGTAACTGCCGTCTTGTAATGTATATGATTGAGAAGAAAATAAATCTGTATTACCCTGATATGCTGTAACATAAACGTTAGCTAAACCGATGCCGTACGCATTGGTCACAGTTCCGGAGATAACTCCTCTGTAATCAAAAACAACATTTATCGTTGTAGTGTTGGATGGCGTCACTGACACAAAATCAGCATCGGCTTTATTTTGTTTATTGTTATACCACTGACTTAAATATCCTGTTACAGTAGACACAGAGAACTGTACCTTGTAATTCCCAGTTAGCAAATTAGATATAGTATAGTTGCCGTCCTGACCTGCAAAGACTGCAGTGACCCAATTGTCATTAGTGTCGAATACGCTCACAAGGGCGGCAAGTCCTGCACCCGCTGAATTAACGACGGTACCAGAAATGTTGCCACCTGGTGTTAAAACAGCATCATTTCCCGCTGTAGTGTTTGGAGCAATAACAGAGACAAGGTCAGCACTACCCTGAGTATTTTTTTTGTTAAAACATTGTTCTGAATAGCCAGAATTACTCGCCGTAAAGCAAATAGCGTAGCTACCAGTAGGCAATGAATTTAAGGTGTAGCTACCATCTAGACCGGTGATAACAGTTCCTTGAAAATTTCCACTCTCATATTCAGAAACATAAACACCCCCTAATCCTAAACCTTCTGCATTCGTAACTTTTCCGGTAATACTTCCTAGAATTGCATATGCAGGGGCTACCGAAAATATAAACAATATTAGACTTAAATAAAAAAGGGCTCTTTCAGTCCTTGGATAAACATTTCTAAGCGACATTAAATTCCCCTTTCTGTGTTGAGTCAAAATAAGATCTCAGTTTACAGCTCTATCGATCTGTTGTTCAACAATTCTGTAAGATGAATTACTCTGTTTTAGTGGCCTTTTTATAATGCCGCGATGCAAAAAAAAAGCGGCACCTGAAAGCTGTTCGCGGGAAAGGTAGTTAGGCTATCCCAAGTATTGATTAGCTCACAGAGCCCATTTCTTTTAGAAGTCGAACAAATTAGTACTTACCACTGTCCAGCGATAGGAATATCTGTAGGGAATCCATACGTAAAGCAGGCATCTTTGGTTAAGTCACCCGGTGCTCCACATCCATCCCACGTGTTGTTGCCATTATAGTCCAGATACCATGTCCCATCCCTAAATACTCCTATCTTTATCCTTCCGTCACCATTCCAGTCTCCGACGACGGGGATATCACCCGCCATGCCAAACGGTATACAGGCATCTTTAGTTACGTCAGCGGGCGCTCCACAGCCAACCCATGTGCCCGTACCGGGGTAGTCAAGGTACCACATCCCGTTTCTGAATACTCCGATCTTAGCCACGCCACTGCCATTCCAGTCCCCAACAACAGGAATATCGCCAACCATACCAAAAGATATGCAAGCGTCTTTGGCGGTATTAGCTGGCGCACCGCAACTTTCCCACGCATTGCTGCCATTGTAATCAAGATACCACATTCCATTTCTAAATACCCCGATTTTGGTATTTCCACTGCCGTTCCAGTCTCCAACGACAGGAATATCGCCAACCATTCCGAATGTGGCAGAGGTGTCAACCGAGGGATCCCATATCCCATTGCCTTTTATATCGAGATACCATTTACCCTGCCTAAAAACGCCCATGCGTAAAGGGCCCGTGCCATCCCAATTACCAATTACAGGTATGTCGGAGGCCATCCCGAAGTTATAGCAACCGTCCGAATCGCAACCGCTCCACGAAGTTGTAGCCAGATAATCCATGTACCATGCACCGTTTCTAAAAACCCCAATTTTGGACTGTTTTGAAGCAGCCTGTACGATGGTGACCTGTTGCCCAGCAATGGTAATAGTCCCTGTACGCTTAATACTCCTTGGATTATTTAATACGGTAAACGTCACAGACCCATTGCCACTTCCATTGCTTGCCGATGTTAAGGATAACCAGGAGGGATTGCTGCTTGTCGCAGTCCATGCACACGAACTATCTGCAGCTGTGATCATTATGTTAGCCCCGCCACCGGGGTACTCAAAGCTAGTGTTTGAGGGAGGAGTGATAGTGATGTTGCAGGCATTAATAGTAGCGGTAACCGTAGAGGCGGCAGTCATCGTAATCAAGCAAGGGTTGTTCGTGGCATTCTGGCAGCCAGTCCAGCCGGCAAAGAAAGAATTGGCATCAGGGGTGGCGGTAATAGTTGCGCTTGTCAGTGCATCCAGCATACCACTGCAAGTATTACCCGAGCACTGGAGCAACGATGTGGTGCTTGTGAGAATGCCGCTTCCGGTGCCTGTAGTGTTTGCAGTTAGCTGATAAGAGATGGGATTATTGGCTACATACTGGACTCCTCCTCCCACAGTAACAAAGAGCAACGAGCCGTCACGCGATATTTTTAGACGTCCTTGCTGATAGGCAAAGTTGCCAGGATTCTGGAATGTGTATTCCACATTATATGACCCAACTTGAGCAAACCAAGAGGTCTCGTAGGCAAGCAACTCATTTGTTCCAGACATTGCGCAATAGAGGATGTCTTTGTTTGGATGATAAACACACCCAATGGGTTGCGTTCCTGCATATGTACCAATCGTGGATATTTTGTTGTAATTAGAATCGTAAATATATGTTCCGTAATATGTCGGGATCGCAAACTGCGTCCCGTTGCGGTTCGTAGCAATCTCATAGTTGAATGCGCTGGTACCATCTGCATAGCCTGTACGTTCAACATAATCCCCATCACTAACCCTATAACGTCCCCACCTTCCATCGGAGATGTTACTTTCTGCAAAGCCGATTATACTGCCATCGGCACTTGCGCTCAACATTGTGTCCTGCGTAATATCCATGAGCGAGGAGATAATCGTTACGGCCCCGGTACTGGGATTGTACTGTCGCAGCGGTACCCATCCCGAACCGTTGAACGAGCTTGTAATCAAGATATTACCATCGTTGCCGTAGGCGACTGAAAAAGTGCCTTCTTCACCAAATTGCCCTGGAGTGAAGGAAACCCTTTGTTTGTCGCCGGTGTTAAGGGTGATTAGAAATATGCCAATTTGTCCTTCATCCGCTACAGCCAGAGTGTTAGCGTCGGGCGAAAGGTCAATACCCTTCAAATTCCCACCCAACTGAAACGGGGTGAGAAATTGCTGGGCCTTGAGGTCGTACTGTAAGACCTGGCCTCCCGAAGTGATATAGAGGATGTTGCGAATCGGGTCGTGAACCATGTCTACGCGGTTCGGCGCGGAAATAAAACTGCCATCGGCATTGGCATGACGCACAGAACACACACCAATAGGACTCAAAAGCACCAGGGTAAAAGCAATCCGTAGGAGGTAAAACATTAAAAGATGTGGCTTCATTGTGATCTTCTCCTTTAATTCAATAAAATATACAAACTCCTCCATACTTCAGTTCAATATAGGGGTAAATCTCCTTCGCGATAACCCAGAAGAAATACGAATAGAAATGCAGGATAAAAGAGTCGGGAGTGGAAGTAAAGTAACGCGTTCGTGCAACAGAAACCTCCATCAAAGAAGTTAATGTTGTCACGCGCCTCTCGACTCCTCCCAGATGCCCGGTCAGCGCCTGACGAAGATAATAGTATCTTCAGGAAATGTAAAAGTCTACCACTTAGATAAGTGGTTGTCAAGGATCTACGTTCAATCGAAGGTGGAAAGACTATAGACAAATTAATTCAGACATACTGAATGAGAAATACATTGCTGTCGGATCAAATCCGCAGAGTGGCATATCACATTGCGTATGCGGACTTTAGCGCATAAAGTGATCTTTCCGGAGCGACCGAATTCAAGTTTGGCAGCATAATTGCACAAGATCTGACGATTGCCCAGATCTCGATTTCAGGGAGCAATATACGGCCCTTAAAAATTCTCGAATGCGCTTGGTATAATTGGCAAATGATACAATACCCGCATAGCCAACGTCAGTAAGTGGCCGTACTTACCGTTTCTTAAGTCATATAACCCCTGAAGAGTGCGCAATAAAACACATAATCAATTTTTAACACATTTTATCGGAAACAAACACTGTCGCTGAGAGGATCGGGGTGTTGCTGAGGTTGACCAACTGAGCGTTTCCGTTAAGAAACGTTGCCGGAGTAAATCTTCAAGCAAATTAGCCTGATATATATATGCCCTCTCCTGCAACGCCAAATCAAATAATTTTTTTGGAGACGAAATGAGAGACGCCCGCTGAGCATTACAGGTTAAACCAAAGCATTCTTACAATGTAGTGTCCACTCTCAATTATAGGAACAGCTCAAGAGCCGATTCTCGATGTCACCTGAAAACTATCGGTGCCGCCAGTAACAGGAATGTAATGATTTCTGAAATTAATTGTTACAACCGGTTTCAAGGGGTCAGCTTATAATGGGTATAATGCTTGTAACAAGCGAAAGCCTATAAACTGTTCATGACGATCCTTTGATCAGGGCTTGCGTTCGTCACAGCACCGGTTCGAACGCTCTTTCGCTATCTCTCTCTTTGGAATCATTGCTTGCCTGGTTCTAAGCAAAAATAGCCAAGTAAAGGAAGGACCCTGCTCGCAACATATTGGAGCTGTTGCGAGCAGATGTCCTGAAAGTCCCAGGTATGTGAGGTATTATCGTGACGATGACTGTTAGCTTTCATAATGCATCTATTTTCATGTTGTCTGTTTCAAGTGACGGTCGATTCCAGCTTCTCGTCTCTCCTGCCATGTTTTCTGCCTCTCATGAACCCAACTATACCTTGTTATCAAACACATTCCCCCTGCAGTAGTGGTCTGTGGTGTGACAAGACCGGCGCGAGACTATCTTTGGGCACACCTATCCTGTTTTGCCTGTAATCTTTTGCGTCGCCTGCGAGAACTCTGAAAGCGGCGCAGCATGGCAGTGTGAATAGTACGGACCATAAAGCAAAGACGCTGATGAGAGTCTGGTTACCGCTGACCATTGAAGCTGCCAGCGTAGCAATCAATACAAGTTCAAAAAGTGGGGCTACGGCCACTCCTAATCCCGATTTCGCAACGCAACACAGACTCATTGCTCTGGAATTTTTAGCCATACCCGCCTCCCTTATTTAACTATATTCTGAAACTGTCGGCGATTCTGTGACAGGCGTCACCTAGCGAGCTACTGGAGACCATATTGTATAATTGTTCTGATGCTTTCCGCATTCTACGGGTTATTTGCAGGTGCTACAATCCGCGCTGACTATGAGGAATATAATAAAGCATATGAGAGATGAATCCTGCATTACAAAGAAGTCGAACTGCCACTTGAGAAAGCTCAGAAACTTAACGAGATTGAGAATCAAAAAAAAGATAAAGGAAATAACAACACCAAAAATAAACAAACAATGTCTGACACGAGAATTCCGCCCGTACGGGAGTAGCCTTTTTCTTTTTTTCAGCACGCTAGTTGTCCCATGCATTGAGTCAGTTATAAATGAAAAGTTAATCGAGATTGGAGGAACTCGTTCGGCTTCGCCCCTTATCCGAGTGAGTGTCCTTACTACTACCACTTTTCGCTGGCTCTACCGTAACTGAAAAAGATATCGGAGCATTAATATTTGGAACACCATTGTCCACAGGATAAAGAGTAGCTGTTGGTTTACAAACTGGTTTTTCGGGTGCGGCAGGGGCGGCGGCCATTGACTTAAGAACTCCTGCGGCAGCGGTGCCTAACCCAGCAATCGAAGTAATTGTCGCTGGAATTTGCGTATCGGTTTTTTGATTTACCGATGTAATCATCCCATTGCTTAGATTGACTGATAAATCTGCTGAGCCATATCCGGACTTAAATTTTACTTCCCTCTTGCTTTCAGGCATGGCAATAATCGTTGCGGTGGTTACACATTCAGTTGTAGTTGACACGAACAGGTATGGTTTTGCATCGTAATATGCTAGCCCTTTATCATCTCCAAAGTCTAAGTGAGCACACCCCGACAGCACAGATACCAAAAGAACGCAAACCGATTTTACAAAGTTATTCATGACCTGCTCCTTTCATATAATCTTTTATCAATGTGCACCCTTACACCGCCCAATAGGCCCACTGACACCTCACGAGCCGCTGCGACTTGTGAGGCGTTGAACACTGAAAAATCGTGGTCGTGCGCTCATGTGTATCGACTGGTTAGGCGATTCCTTCCCTTACCCTCCAAGCGCATGAAGAAGATTCGACCCGTTAGGCGTCCCCCAGCCCGTGCATGCGTCCCAACCCTGTTTGGCGGAATATGCTCCGTTGTTGCCCATTATAACGTCTTGGAAGGAACCCGCACCAACGAGAGATCCATAGATCAACGGGTTGAGAAATCCGACCGGATGTCCCAACTTTTGATTAGCCAGTGAGATCAAGCCAGCCCACAAGGGAGCTACCGCGCTGGTACCGCCAATAACAAACTCTTGCCCGTCAACACGCACGTCATAGCCAGTTGCTGGGTCTGCGTCTGCAGAGACATCGGGAACACCTCGGCCCGTGTGCTTTGAGTCGTTTGCCGACGGCGGGATGCCTGCGGTACTCTGGTAAGCTGGCATAGGGAAGAAGTCACTGACACCGCCTCCTGTGGCGCTGCTGGTCCCCTCATTCCAGACCTGCTCATTAGATATCGCGTTCCCCGCTATGGTAAGCTTCGTGCCTCCGCAACCCAATGCGTAGGGGCTCGACGCTGGAAAGTCCACATGCGCCTTGCCATCAGCCTCGCCATCACCGGAGCCGTTGTCACCGGACGCACAACAGACCGTTACTCCCAGAGCAGCCGCCGACTGAAATGTTTGGTCGAAAGAAGTCATCGCCTGCGCGCTCCAATTCTGTTCTGCGCTCCCCCAACTTATGGAGACTACCGATGGCTTATTGTCCGTGTCGTGCATCGCCATGGTAATGGCATCCAAGAACCCTTTATCGGTGTTAGGCGCGAAGTAAACGGCAATTAGCGCCTTCGGTGCAATCGCGGCCGCTACTTCTATATCGAGCATGACTTCAGTGTCAGCGCTGTCAGATGTTGAAGGCTGATTCTGCCCACCATCGACCCGGACCGTCACGACATTGGGCACGGGTATGCCGAGCTCTTTAAAATAGGCATTAATGTCGTCCAAGCGATAGCCACCGTCGAGTTCGATGATCGCAATACACTGCCCCGTGCCATCCAGGCCGGTCGGGAAACTGTAGAGCTTTGCTAGTTCTGGCGGAGTGAACGAGTTGCCAGCAACATGAGCTTGCAAACCGATACTTGGTGCTGGCTTATATCGCTGGAAGTGCGGCCTAGCTACTGGACGGTCATCGATTCCGAACACGCCCTCGACGATATCCGCCAAATCGGCAGGAATCGTTAACGGACCAGTCCGGCCGCGGTATGTGCCACCATCATGTTCGTAGTGTTCGATCGTTGTTCCGAATGCTGCGGCGAATTGAGTAGCCATGCCCGACAGGAAAACGCTACGCCTAGCTATACTGGTTTCGACCACTACAAGGCCCTGTGCTCGAGCAAATGCCTCGACTTTCGCAAGGTCGGCTGGATCGGCGCCATGTGTAGTAGCGTATTGGTCGCGGGTCAAGTAGCGACGCTCTCCAGGCAATTGGTCTGCTGGGAAGCTGCCTGCCACCAAGCTCTGGAGAGGTGCTTTGCGGCGCACTCGAACAGTCACTTCAAAGCGCTCGTCTTCAGGAACTGGACCGACGGCGTGCGCCCCGCGAAAGGGGACACGATCGCTGCCACGGACAGTCGAACGGTTAGGATTTGTTGGCATGGGGTATCCTCCTCATACTTGACCTCGGCCGAGATAGAGGTCGGTAAAAGTTGCAGCCCTCTCGGAGGCCGTAGTTCTCCGCTACGCGTGGATGACAAAAAGCCTCTGCACCAGTCATGTCTAGTGTTTCGCCTGAAATCTCCAGATATTAGTTCTCGATTCTCAAATGCACGCTAGCACCTCAGCGCTAATTGCTTATCGATCCTTTTTCGAACCTTCTCGATTGCACTGGTTTATACAAACCACATGCATATCTAGAGTATTGTCTTGGGCCTGAGCAGCCTGCCCTATTGAGAAGCCTTTGTTATAATTTTTGATTTCTTTGTCAGTCTTGTCCATGAACCTGGCCTCAAGTGATTCGTGAAGACTAGTCGGGCCGATGTTCATAAATCCAGTTCTTGCCTGCCTGCTATCCTCCCTAGACCACAGCTCTCTTTCTAGCCTCTGCTTCAGCTTTATCAGCTTCTGCATTAACTTTATCAGCTTCTGCGGCAGTCTTCTTTGCTTCAACGGCGGCATCTCTACCTTGCTTACTTAGATTCAAGTATCCTTGAAATATCATTATGGCGCCAGCGCTGCCACCTGCTACGATTAGACTAGTTAATGCGACGCCCAGAGGGTCAACAGTTTTAGGATACGTTCCATTTAACACAACGAATAAAACGTCGAAATCATATTCATTGCATATGATATAGGCCGCTATGGGTGCCAGGATTCCTTTTAGTCCAGGGAATCGACTCGTACCGTCCTTTTTTGTTGTCAGACGCACGAACCATTCGTACTCAAAAATGACCGCCAGTCCGCGTTCAAGCAGCATGGCGACTACAACGAGTTTAGCGAGTGCGCCGGCTACAATCACGAAGGTCTGGTAATTGTCCATTTTCCCACTCTCCTATAAGTTGATGCAATGAACTGTTTTTTCAACAACCTATCAGGTTACTAAATGAAACAATAACCATTCCATCTCCGATGTTAACAGCTCGAATCCATATATCAGGCAATCTTCTATTACAACTATTGCACGACCTTCAGCCTTGCCGTGCACCGAGACTCTCTTGTCGAATAGTCTCCGTCCGGCAAATTCCTAAAGCTTAATACTTAAAACAATTTTCACAAAAAAAGGGCAATCGGCCGCAACCGTGAGACTTCAGGCGGTCGATTCCCTCCCATTGCTCAAAGCTTACCAAGCTACTTACAGCCTGTCAATGTATGAATGTTCGTTCTCAATTATAAATAGCAAGACAAACATTGAGTTAACTGTTAACCCCGTCTTCCTTGTACTTTTCCTTATGCAGCTTTTTGAAATGCAAGCGCCCAAATAGCTGCACTATAATCTTCGAGATAGTCTATGTTTATGTACCCCAACACGCGTCATCTCCATTAACGGTTAGTTGCCCACCATCACAAATTAACAAACTTCTCCATAAATATGTGGGAATTCAACCTCATCAGTAACATCATTTTGTTATCTGAGACCGTCTTAAATAAATCTTGTCTTCCACTTCCTGAATGTAATCTGCGGCATCTTTCTGCGAAGTGATGATTTGAAACCGTGATGTTAGTGCCGGGTGCTGTGTTTTGTCGGAAATCTGCATGTCGCAGACATGCGCTAATGCCAACTGATTTTGCTGGAATCCGGACAGAGGAAGTTGGACCGGTGCAGTAACAGCATGTTCTACCACAGAATCAGATGCTGTGTCTGGTAAGGTTGTAAGAGCATCGGCGGATGTTAAGCGGGGCGTTTCCAAGTTCAGCGCAATATCGAGGGTATTGGCTTTTACGTCTCGCTTGGTCAGGTGACGTAGGCCAAAAAGCTTACTAACCGTGGCCAAGATAGAAGTGTGGTCAAAGCGGGTGGCGACGTTAGTTGCATCTGTGCCGATCACTGCCCCCTTCTGGGTGTAGGCCGAAACCACAACCGCCGGTACACGCACCCCGAGGTGATCAAAAGCGAATGGGTGTTCCGGATTGGCGTAGCGAGTATCATCGCCGGTCGGTACCGCAGCAGGCGGCGATACGTGATCATAGAAGCCGCCGTGTTCGTCGAAGGTGATGATGAGCATGAGCTTATCCCACAATGCCGAATTCCGAAGGGTTTCATATACCTGTTTAATAAGACTTTCTCCATTCCTGATGTCATTCACCGGGTGCATGGAATTTCCGTTAACGTAATTGTTGCCCGTATTGTACTTTGGCTCGATGAAGGTGTATTCCGGCAGGTCTCCCGATTTTACATCGGCTGTGAAGTCATCCATCTTGCGAAAATTCTTTGTGAATGGATTTAAAAATTCCAATCGCAGGCTATCGATGCCGGCAGTCTGCGGCAGGTCGCCATGATAGATGCGCCATGCTTTCTTTGCGTCTGTCAGCCTGTCGTAGATTGTGCCATTCGGGAATGAAAATCCTTCGATAATCCTTTCATCATCAGGGCTATCGGTTAGACCGCCGGAGGTTGCTGCATGCGCGAAAAAACGGTTGGGCCAAGTCGGCCCCGGCAGAGAAGAATGCCAGAAATTAAACAGGGTGAATTCCTGGATGAGTGCGGAAAGTACCGTTACCTGCCCCGGCTGGAAGCATTCCATTATTCGCGATGCGTCTTTTGCGTCGACTTTTTGTTGCTGAGCGTTGTAGATGGCACTGCAAAGAAAGCCGTTCATTTGCGCTGGTTCGGTTGGAGAATTCGGGGTAGATGACGAAGAAGAAGGCGGCGGGTTCTTAGGGCCATAGAGTTGAAGTTGCACATCCATAAATTCATGGCCGGGATCAAAAGGCATCATGAAAGAGGTGGCCTTACAGACCGTTTGAGGTGATACGGAATTGTTCGGATCTGGATAATTGGTCTCGTTTCCCCTAAGGCCGACGATGTCCGGATTGTTCGCATTCATAAAGCCTAAAAGATGGTCGAAGGAACGGTTTTCAAGCATCAGGACCACGATGTGCTCGATTTTTTGAAAACTAGCTGGCACTGCCGATATGGTTACTGAATTTGCCATGACAACAACTCCTTTCTTTTGTCAAATTCTTATAGCTAGTGCATTATATTTCATTATATTCACTTCCCGACCAGTTGCCCATTTTTGCAGGTCACGATGCTGAATTCCCTAAATGATCTATTTAAATCCCATTATTGACTGTAATATAGTCTTTAGGTTGGGTCTTGAACCGATGTTCTGGGTCGTGGGCCTGTCTGGAGCAGATTGCTGTTGAGACCCTGTACTACGCAAGAGCTGACGTGCATCACCCAGCGTCAAAACAGCGCGCTTAGCCCCGATTAGGGTACCCTGGGTGCAAGTGAGCAGGCCGGCAACAATGGGAGACGCGCTAGAAGTACCATCAAACGTGTCAGTGTAAAGACGATTATGGTCGGAGGTCTGGACGCCATTCGCGATGCCCGCGTACAAATCCCCACCTCCAAGAGTCGTGACTTCCCAGCCCCATCCTTGACAGTCAATTCGGCTACCAAAATTCGAATAGGCACATCGCGCTCGGTCCACGATTTGCTGCGACTTATGTAGATTGTACGTAAAAAAGGCCTTGCGAATGTTCGCACAGCCTTTTGCAACACATGTTAATAATGACTACTTTTTGTTCACTTCTGCCCGGAATGCTTCGATAACCTGCCTCACTGCTCCGGAAGGTTCTCCAATGGTAATAAAACCGAGCGGGCGTTCAATCTTCTTGGATTCGACAACCTTGACCTGATCCGGCTTCACAAATCCCTTGCCAAGACCGCCGATCGCGTTTACATTTGTAGCAACCATGTCATTGACCTTTTCGACAAAATCCAAGGCATTAGCCTTAGCACTATACTCCTGATTGCCCATAACCACTTGTTTGATCAGACCACGCGTCGCGCTTGCGGCAGCGTCAGTAAATATAATAATCGGGGCATCCTTACCTCCAACCTCATTCCAGTTCGTGATCTTTCCGGTGTGAATGTCACGAAGCTGATCCCAGGTCAACTTGGTCACCGGATTAGACAGATGCACTATAAACACCACTTCATCACTTGCCGCCACACTCAGCACAAGCCTCGATGCATCAATGTCACGTCCAGCAGACTTGGCAGCCTTGACCATGGCATCCAGCGATGCAGAAGCAAGCGAAGCATCGCACTTTCCGTCTGCGAGGTCGATAAGCCCCTTTCCGGCATTGCTTTTTTCCACGATGAGGGTATAGCCAGTCTTCTTTTCAACTGCCGCCTTGTTTGGCATTATAAGGCTATCAACCGTGCTTGCAGCCCCATGTAGAGTAACCGTTTCAGCACAGACAGCAGATGTCCATGCCATTAAGAGCACAGCCACCAGAAGAAATGTTATTTTATTTCTCATGCGCATCCTCACATTCATTTCTAGAATTTTCTGTGGCATTGTTCACAGTCGTTAAAGGCTTTTTTGCCGTTGTGGCAGACAAAGCACGCCTTATCAGCACTATGGTCATCCATGGTTATCAACGCTTTCTTCTGCGTCTGGAAGATGGTCATATGGCAGTCCTTGCAGACCATGCCCTTTGACGCGTGAACGTAGCCATCAAAGATAACCTTCCCCTGTCCGGCGCCGCCATAGATCAGAGCCTTACCGTCTCCGGTAGCCGGCGCCGTGCTGCTGAATGCCAGAACTACCAGAAACGCCATTATAATAAAAACTGTTATCTTCATACCTTCACCCCATGGTATCCAGCAGTAATAGGCAGCGGCATCTCATTGCCACAATGCATTGCATGACACGCTAAGCAATAATACTTTTGCTCACCTTGCGTGCACTTGCCGTTCCGGTAAGCACCATCGAGTCGACAAGTTCTGACTTCATCTTGTTGATCATCAGAGCCACACCTTCCTTGCCGCCGCCGACGGCCCCGCGAAGCAATGGCCTCCCAACAAGAACTGCATCAGCTCCGAGCGCAAGCATCTTCAGAACATCAGTTCCGTATCTAACAGCACCATCGGCAAGAATCACGGTTTTACCTTTGACTTTATCGGCGATCTTTGGCAGTACGTCTGAAGTGCCAGGGGTGTGGTCAAGAACACGCCCGCCATGATTCGAAACAACAATACCCGAGGCTCCGGCATCGAGCGCCATCGCTGCTTCATCAACAGTCATAACGCCCTTTATAATAAACGGTAGCTTTGTGGCGCTTGCAATTTCACGAAGCTGTTTCAGCGTTTTAGGCTCAACAGTTTGCCCCGGCACAGCACGCGCCGCGCGCCCGGCGGAATCAATATCTATTGCAAATGCAATTGCTCCGGCCTGTTCAATAAGGCGTATCCGTTTGATGATTTCTTCCTGCGTCTTCGGTTTGATCGTAACGATAGCCTTGCCCTCGTATTTCTGAACCGCCTTGAGGCGCACTTCAAAAATGTCGAGCGGATCACCAATGCCGTCAGCAGCCCATCCGATCGTACCGGCAAGTCTGCATCCGCCCAACAGCCCATCAATATACTCAGCATCGGTCATCTTGCCTTTCAACCCCATATTGTATGTCGTACCACCCGTAGCAGCAGACATGACTGGAAGAGCAAGTTTTTCTCCAAACAGGGTGACGGAGGTGTCTACTTTGTTTACATCATGAAAGGTACGCATGTTCAATTCAATCTTGGACAGTGAAGTGTAGTTGTTCTTGAACGATTTACCTGACCCTATACCGCCCATGCCCGGTATTTCACCGACACAAGCGACACCATCACACTCAGGACAGACGCGGCAGAATGGATAGAGTTTTTCACGGGCGGCCTTAAGAACGTCATTAAGCGTCAGGGCTGCCGGCTTACCAGCCGGTGCCGCTGGAGCTGCAGGTGCAGTTGCAGCGGCCTCTGTAGCAAATGCTTCTTTCTGCATGAGTCCGGCCAACGCCACCGTGCCAACCGCACTAACAGCTGCATTTTTCATAAAATCACGGCGACTCAGTTTCAGCCCATTGCCTGCTTCATCATTTCTGCTTTCTGACATAGCCTAACCTCCATACAGGTAGTTCTAACTACTGGTTCTTTTAATCTTCATTTTACTCCGATCCCTTTTTTCTTTATGATCCCATCGGCAAAAATACGAATCGTGACTTCGTCTCCGATCTCGGGGCCAATGTCCATCGATTTGCTATAGTTGATATGGAAGTCTCTTCGATTAATTACACCCGTGAGTTGAATCGCTGCGCGCTGGTTTCCCCAGGGATCGTTTACCACTCCAGTGTACTTGCCATCAAAGGTTACTTCTTTTGTGACATCCTTGATCGTAAGGACGCCCACTACCTTACAAGAATCCGGCGTGCCCCTGAACGACTTCGCAACAAACGTCATGGTCGGGTATTTTGAAACCTCAAAGAAATTCTTTGACCGTAAATCATCGTCCCGTTGCTTTACGCCAGTGTCGATCGACTCGATTTGAACCGTGACATTCGCTTTTGATGCGGAAAACGGTTCGTTCAAAGTAAAGTCTCCCTTAACATCGTCGAACCGACCTTCGACCAGGGAAATGACAAAATGGGGAACTATAAACGACACGCGGGTGTGAACGGGGTCGATTTCATATTTTCCGGGCGCGTATTTCATCTCAGCAAAAGCACCGCTTGTCCACGCAACCACGATAGTGATCAGCACTGTACTTATAAATAGGAACATTGGGTTAGTTGATTTCATTTTTATTTTAGTCATTGTCACTTACCTCCATTGTTTGGTGTTGGTTGCGACCCAGTTAGCGAAGGAGTCGAAGAGAGGAACATGGTTGTTGCCTAAGGCCGTTTCAGATGGACACTCGCCTCCTCGATGGTAGGCCTGCCCTTCCAGATTTTCTTGATCTTGCGGACTGATCCATGTAACCCCCGTGTAATTGCTGTAAAAAATGCCGTCTGTCAGCTCATGGTCTCCTCCGAGTACCTGAACGTAACAGATCCATGACTCGTGTCAAAATGCAAAGCAGTCACAGCCCAGACGTTTCCTACTGTGCCCAGTCACGTTGGCACATAAGGAGCCTATCCTTCTGGTAGAAGATTATCCATTTTATAGTTACACAGCAAGTGGATGGTATAGTAATATAGCCCGTGAGAGAAGAGTCGACAGGTTGCCGAGCGATTCATCTAGTGAGAATTCTCCGCTGGACGTTGCCATTATAATTGTAGTACCAATGTCGCATTTAGTGAAGATTGTTTGTGTAGAAACTGTCAAAGCAAGTCTGATATTTGCGGGGCTAGATTTCCCGAAAAATAAGTCTTTTAGGAAACGCTGGGGACGCCATGTTTGTACAATCAACATATTCGGTGGGCCAACTCGCGACCTTCTCACGCATTCATAAATAACAACCATTAATGGACAAGTGACTTGTTTTCTGCTAATGTTTGATTATATTGAGACTATGCCAGACAAACTAAACTCTTTGTGAGAGGGACGACAGAAAGCGGCGGATCTTGTAAAGGAGATGGCCGAGCTGCCGAAGGATAGGCTTTGGTATGTTCGGCCATGTTGTTTTGAGCAAGATGATGTTAGAAACATAGGAGGTGGATTATGGATAATGGAGTGAGCCGTAGAGAGTTCCTGAAGTATTCATTAGCAACGGGTGCGCTTATCGCGGCAGGAGATAGAATGATGGAAAGCGTGATAGCAGAGGCTACAACTGGTATTAATGAAGTAGATAAATTGACGATTTGGGTGCTTACAGACAACTACTATGACAGAAATAGACCGGACAACAAGATCACGAAACGGTACGTCGCTATGCCGGGGAAATCAATTCACGCGGAACACGGCCTTTCTTACTACACAGAAACAACAGTGAACGGGAAAATCAGTGCCTGTATGTTCGATTTCGGGCTCGACCCCGTGGGAGTGTTAAACAATATAGCCCTCCTCGGGATTGATGTCGGGAAGGCAAATGCCTTTAGCCTGAGCCATGGTCATTGGGACCACTATCTGAGCGCGGTCAGTATCATCAGGCAGAACCAGTCGCGGATCGTCGCGGGAACGCCGTTCTATGTGGGTGAGGAGGCTTTTGCCCGGAGATACGAGCTCCGTCCCGGCGCAACAGAGCCCACTGACGTTGGACAACTGAAGAAAGAAGACATCGAATCGCTCGGGCTCAAGGTTATAGAAGTGAATACCCCGGTTGAGATCGTCCCCGGTGCATTTTTTACTGGGAACATCGTGAGGGTTACCGACTATGAGAAGACAGCGATGAAGTTTCAGATAAAGCGCGGCGAAAAGATCGAACACGATACATTTCCGGGCGAGCAAGCGGTCTTTTTCAAGGTAAAAGGAAAAGGTCTGGTGGTCCTTTCCGGCTGCGCGCATGCCGGGATCGTCAATACGGTCAAGCAGGCGCAGAAGAGCGCCGGTACGGATAAGGTCCACGCGATCATGGGTGGTTTCCATCTGATCAATTCGAAACCCGAGATTATCCAGAGTACGGTAGCCGATATCAAAGCGATGAAGCCGGACTATATCGTGCCGACCCATTGTACCGGATTTGAGGCGATTGTGGCTTTCAGCAAGGCGATGCCCAATGAATTCATTTTGAATACGGCTGGAACCAGGTATACCTTTGAAGCTTAAGCTTCCGGGTATAGGGATAATCGCTATTTCCATCTGGACTGTGATTAATGGGCGTGATAAAAAGCCCGTTAATCACAGGGCATTTTTTAAGTGGGTTAATCTTATAAACCGACCCCTCTAGGTTAATCGCAACCCAATACTCAGCCAGACTTTCAAATTGTTACTTGGCGGATAAATCACTCCTCAGCGATGCAGATCAAGGCGTGTTATAAGGAGGCTACCGACTCAGTCGATATAAAAGTTTTATTGGGTAATCCCCACATTCCTGGTACTGGTAAAATCGATGACTTTCAGCTTGAAACTACCATGCCGTTTTGTCGAGTGTCTCCTTGTTACACTCAGCGATTTGCATCTCTGAGAAATGTGGTGTTCGCCAAGCAATTGATAAGACCGCCCGTAGAGGAATTTCGATGAGTTCATTCGAAATTAGTCAACAAAAAAAACCTTGTCATTAACTCCCTTGATTTGACCAGTTATATTCTTTCCAAAACGTCCCACTTATGCTATAGTTTCGTCATGGAAGAAGAAATGCTTAACGGCTGTTCCCAATAGAGTTTTTTAATTAGAGAAACTTAGGGTGGCATATATGGATAATTTGAACGCAGGAGACAGACAGTTTAAAAATCTAGGCAAGAGCGAAGATCGGTTTTACGCGCTGTTCAACAGCATAACGGATGCTCTGCTAGTGCACTGGGTCGAGACTGATGAGATAAAAGGCACTTTCATCGAAGTTAACGAGGTGGCATGTCATCTATTGGGCTACTCACGGGAAGAACTACTGTTCATGACACCATCCGATATCGACGCACCCGATTCCGGAGTTGATGTGGCTTCCATCACACGAAAGCTTGAGTTCGGTAAGAACGTTCTGTTTAAACAGATTCATATTGCCAAGGATGGACGGCGCATTCCTGTGGAGATCAATAGCCGCGTATTTACTTTTGATGGACGACCTGCCGTCATATCTCTGGTTCGAGACATATCCGAACGCGATCGCGCCGAGATGGAATTACGGGAAAGCGAGGACAAATATCGACGGCTCATTGAAACGACGGGCACTGGTTATGTGATCCTCGACGATAAAGGCCGCGTCATCGATGCTAATCAGGAATACGCACAGCTAACCGGTCGGCCAAAGGTGGAAGATATCATTGACCATAGCGTGCTTGAATGGACTGCCCCGCACGATCTAGAGCGAAACGCAGCGGAAGTCCGAAAGTGTGTCGAGAAGGGCTTCGTCCGCAACCTTGAGATTGACTATGTTACTCCCTCAAGCCAAGTTATTCACGTTGAGATCAACGCCACAGTGCTTCGCGTTTCGGGGGCTCTGCGGATTCTGACACTCTGCCGCAACATCACCGACCGCAAACGTGCAGAGGAAGTTCTGTTGAAGAGCGAACGACGTCTGCGTAGGGCCGAGGAGGTGGCTAATTTTGGCAACTGGGAATTATTGCTAGACGAACAAGTTATCCTCGGCTCCGATGGAGCCAGAATTATCTATGGCCTTGAGGGCAAAGAGTGGCAATTGTCCGATGTGCAGAAAATGGTTCTCCCCGAGTATCGCCCTATGCTCGATAAGGCATTGATGGAACTGGTTGAACAGGGCAGAACCTATGACGTGGAATTTAAGATCCGCACACTAACCAATGGCAGGACGATCGATATTCACTCACTGGCTGAATATGATCCTGCACAGCGTATCGTTTTTGGTGTCATTCAGGACATAACGGATCGTAAGCGAGTGGAAGAAGAACTGAAATTGAAGAGTTTCACAATAGATAACTTAGCGGAAGAGGTTTTCTGGATGACTCCGAATGGTCGTATATGGAATGTCAATGACGTAGCCTGCGAAAAACTGGGGTATACCCGCGAAGAACTTCTCTCGCTCTCTGTTGCCGACTTTGACCCGATATTCCCAAAAGAAGCTTGGCAACCTTTCTGGGAAGCTCTAAAGCGGTCAAAAAGCCTCCAATTCGAATCGCTTCACAAAACCAAGGACGGCTATGTATTTCCTATTGAGATAATAGCAAAATACTTCAACTACAACGGCCTCGAGTATGACTGTGCAATAGTGCGAGATGTCACCCAGCACAAAAATCTGGAAAAGGCACTGCAGGCCAGTGAGGAACTGTTCCGAACCCTCTGTGACTTTGCACCCATCGGCATTGTAAGAACTGACGGCGCAGGGCATATTATTTACAGCAACCCAAGCATGGAGCAAATTACCGAGATGGCTGCTGCCGAACTCACAGGAGAGGGCTGGATCAAACTCATCCATCCGGAAGACCTCCAAGAAGTTACAAAGGTGATCAATAGCGCTACAAACACAGGGCGTTTCTTTTCAGTTGAGCACCGCGTGTTGACCCCGCGAGGGAGGATTCTTTGGGTGCGAGCATTGGGAACCCCCATTAATAGTCCGGATGGTGCCTTCTTAGGTCATGTAGGGACTGTAGAGGATATCACCGAGCGCAGGAGAGCGGAAGAAGCGCTGCGCCTTGCTGAAAAAACATTCAGGGATTTACTTGAAACTGTCCAGCTTGTGGCAATTTTGCTTGACCGTGACGGCAACATGACTTTCTGCAATGATTATCTTCTGAATCTGACTGGCTGGGAAAAAGAAGCGTTGCTTGGGCGGAACTGGATTGATCTATGCATCCCTTACGAGGAAAGAGAAAGGATGAAAACAGTATTCGCAGCGGTAATCAAAGGAGATGAGGTAGTTTTACATCATGAAAATAGTATCGTCACGCGCGACGGCAAAGAACACTTGATATTATGGAATAACACCATACTGCATGATTTGGAAGGCAAGATTACAGGAACAGCCAGCATAGGAATCGATATAACTGAACAGAAGAATCTCGAAGCCCAACTCAGGCAGGCTCAGAAAATGGAGGCGGTTGGTCAACTTGCCGGAGGAATTGCTCACGATTTTAACAACATTCTGTCTGCGATAATGGGGTATGCATATTTGGTACAATCCAGGCTTGATAGTAACGATCCGTCCAGGGATGACATGGATCAGATACTCGACTCAGTCCATAGAGCGGCCGAAGTGACTCACAGCCTTCTTGCCTTCAGCAAAAAACAGAGCATGAATTCCAAGCTGGTTTTAATAACTGCCATTGTAAAGACTTCCGAGAAAATGCTTTCTAGAGTCATCGGTGAAGATATTACAATAAACACGGTACTTTCATGCAACGAAGTGAAATGTATAGTTGACGCAGGTCAGATAGAGCAGGTGCTTATGAATCTTGCGACTAATGCAAGGGATGCGATGCCGAAAGGAGGCAGACTTACTTTAAGCACAGAATGTTTGGAGATGGATGATTCTTTTATTCAGGCCCATGGGTATGGCAGGCTGGGAAGGTTTGCTCTCATTTCCGTCTCGGATACTGGTGTTGGTATGAGCAAGGAGACGGTGGCAAAGATATTTGAACCTTTCTTTACAACCAAAGAGACTGGAAAGGGTACAGGTCTTGGACTTGCAATGGCATACGGAATTGTCAAGCAACACAATGGGTACATAGATGTCTATAGCGAGGTGGGCAAAGGCACTACCTTCCGAATATATCTTCCAGCGGCTGAATCAAAAGAAGAAGAGATTAAGACAACAGTTGAATTATTGCCGTCAGGTGGGACGGAGACCATACTGGTGACGGAGGACAGTGAGAAGTTGCGACAACTTTCTGAAACTATTCTTAGTCAATATGGATACAAAGTCATTCTTGCTCAAGATGGGGATGAGGCGATAGAGAAGTTTATCGAAAATAAGGACGTAATACAACTGGTCCTTCTTGATATGATAATGCCTAAGAAGAGCGGTAAGGAAGTGTATGATGAAATAAAGAGAATTAAGCTGGATATAAAAGTTATATTTGTGAGCGGTTATACTGCCGATAGGATTGATAAAGAAGTCCTTGCAGAGAAAAATGCGAAATTCATATTTAAACCGGTGTCACCTAAGGATCTGTTACGAGAAGTCAGAGACATGCTGGATAATTAAATGACCAAGTAGGAGTGGTACTGGCGCGTCGAGTTTTTTTTGCAAAAAAGCTTTATGTGCGGTTATTCCGATGGGATTCCTGTCTTAAAGTGGTTAGTAAATTGATCAGGTTTTTTTGACTTCCAGGGCTTGCATATCTCCGCTAGAAAAAGATTGTCTTCACTGTGTTGCGGCCACGTTAATTATAAGGGCACGTGATAACAGTTATCGCCAAAATGTTAAGTAGTGGCTGTTACAAACGCCCTGCGGTTTCTCAGATTTGATTTGTTTCTGGTGAAATTATTGACCAGAAATTCAATCAAATGTATCTGCCAGAATGATGATAACTGCACGCAAGCAATACGAAGACGGCTTTTCATTGATAATAATTTCCAAAAGAATATTCCACTCACGGCGGAAAATTGACAGGATTGGTTTCAGGAAGAAAGGTTGCGACGGACAGTCGTTTGACGTAAATGCGCATTTCATCCCGTTCTATGGTCAAAAGACATCCGGCAGGAGCGCCGGATAATATTTCAATTCTTCTTGTGATCAATACCAACACGTATATCGCGTTTTTTATATTGCATTGTATTATATCTTTGGACAAAATAATGGGGTGGTGTTTCCACCACCCCATTCACAACCGATGCCACATTTAAAACTACTTCTTTTTGCTAACAGGCTTCTTTGAGGCTTTCTTAGACGGCTTCTTTGTTGCAGCCATTGTTGAGCCCTCCTGTTTTCGTATTTTGAATCACAATGATCTCAAGCAAGCATCATCATTATTATTTATCGTGATTTTTTTACTTTTATGAAGTGATTTAAAAAGATTTTATTCTGTTGTGTGTTTCAACATAAACTCCAAAGCGCTATTTGAGGCAGTTACCGACAATTCGCAATTATCTCAACACGCTGAAATGTAATTGCCGCAATTCGACCTGATGGGCAGTGTACTAAGGTAAAGTCCGCTTCTCGACAATGCAAGTTTTGTTGCACACGCTAACGCGATACTTTCAATTTTTTACGGCAAAGCGATTAGCCTTTACCAATGGGAACCACCAATGCAGGCTACTCCGTAGCATCGGTGAGTGTGGATTGAAGTTCCCCCGAAATGACGGACACCCCGAAAGGTTAGGTACAATATAACCTTGGAGGTGTCAAATGCAGGAACGTGGTGGAAGAAGGAAGTACGACAAGCAGTTCAAGGAAGAAGCAGTCAAGCTTGTAACAGAGGGTGGCAGGACAGTAGCTGATGTAGCCCGGAGTCTTGGGATACATGAGAATCTGTTACACACATGGAAACGACAGCTCAAGGACGATCCAGCTGGCAGTTTTCCTGGCAAGGGGCATCAGAAGACCCAGGATGAAGAGCTACGCAGACTGCAGAAAGAGAACGCCAGTCTGAAAGAGGATAAAGAAATCCTAAAAAAAGCGTTGGCCATCTTCTCAAAACACCCCAAATGAAATACTGGTTTATGGACCAGCATAGCTCCTCGCATGGGGTGCAGAAGATGTGCCGGGAAATAAGAGCATCAAGGAGCGGATATTACAGGTGGAAGAAAGAGCCTCAGAGCAAAAGGCAGAAGGAAAACGAGAAGATACTTTTGGGAATAAGAGAATCGCATAAGAACAGTGGCAAGGCCTATGGGAGTCCACGGATAACCGATGATCTGCGTGACAACGGGGCAAAATGTGGAGAAAACCGAGTGGCGCGCATTATGAGAGCTAATGGGATAGTCGGCAAAGCAAAGAAGAAATTCAAGGCGACGACGAACTCCAAGCATAATCTGCCGGTTGCGGAGAATCTTCTAGAGCAAAACTTTATGGCAGAGAGACCCAATACAAAATGGGTCGCGGATATAACTTATGTTTGGACAATGGAAGGCTGGTTATATCTGGCGGTGGTATTGGATCTTTATTCCCGTCAGGTTGTGGGATGGGCCATGAGTGATCGTCTAAAGTCAGGCTTTGTTATAGAAGCTTTGAGGCAGGCGGTAGGTCGTCGCGGTCCAGATCCAGGCTGTATATTTCATTCAGACAGAGGCGTTCAGTACGCTTGTGAGGATTTCAGAGCCGAATTAAAGGCATATGGTTTTATCCAGAGCATGAGCAGGAAGGGCAATTGTTATGACAATGCTGTTGCCGAGAGCTTCTTCCATACGCTAAAGACAGAGCATGTATATGATTACAGATATGAAACACGGGCAGAGGCACGGCAGAGTATTTTTGTATGGATCGAAATGGTCTATAATCGGAGGAGGAAGCATTCAGCACTTGGGAACCTTTCGCCGGTATCCTTTGAGCTGATGGCTTTAGCAGCCTAACTTAACTGGGTGTCCGAAATATCGGGGGAAGACCAGATGGCACATCAGTGGGAGCGGTGACGCGCTATACATTTAACAATGTGACTGCACCGCATGCGATCAGCGCCACCTTTGTCTCAAATTAAAGTTTAAAGGAGTCCCGTAGAAAGGGGATTGGTAAAGTAGCCAATCATCTTTCTTATTCGAACGGCATGGACGTAGCATTAATCTATCCCCTGCTAGCATTTATTGCTACGATAGGCTTCGGAATAAATAGTCTCCAGGCTGCTGTTAATTCATACAAGCGTTTTATTGCATGACTGTCGGAAAACGCATACTAAAGATTAAAATAGTAATGGCATCAGATGATCCGGTTCCCTTTGGTTCAGCGCTTTCCCGTTTTGTGGCAGAAATCATTAGTGTCGTATTACTATTTTCAGGGTATGTTATGGCTTTCTTCGATTCGGATAAGAGAACACTTCATTATAGAATTGTATAGACTCGTGTGATTAACTACCAATAAATAACAGACGGGCAGCCAACAATAATCCCTGAGCATTACCACTAGAAACAAAGTGTATTGACTGTGCCATGTATTATCTCGATTATAAGAAAGCTAGTCAAGAGCCTAGATGTGGCTGCCGCGAAGACTTCGACATGAAAGCGATAAAACTATCTCGGTGAAGTTTTGACACGACTATCGATGATTTCATCGGTAATTGTTAAGTCCTGTCGCGTCTGGGTCGAGCCGCTTGTTAGAGATTCTTAGTAATTTTCTCAGTTCAAAAGCAAAGTAGCTGTATACGAATGAGAAAAGAGCCGCTGGTAAAACATTATTAAAAGGGCTGAACCAGTCAGGCATTTTATTAACGAACCAAGATGCAATTGTCGTAATTAAGAAGATGGCTGCAGCCACAGCGAAAAAGATGGCAATGCGCAAAACAATACGCTGTGCTTTCTCTGAAAGTGAAGTTACGCGCCACACGGCTATTGCCGTGATAATGTTTATTGATGACATCACAAGTAAATATATGATTATGCCTGAAGCTGCTTGGAGCGCCTTAAGAATTTCCATGGGTTGTTCTATGCCGTAATGCCGTACTGGAAATATGATTAGAATGATAAGCGTCGCCATCCACATAAGCCCGAAACATCCATAGCACCATGCGATTGAGCGGCTAGCTTTAATTTTATTTATCATTTTATTTATCATTTTATTTTATCTCTAACAATTATTAATCCAACATGGGCATTTCTGCCAAAAGTATATCACACTGCAACGCAGAATAGACTATGGTGACTGCTGATAATCATTCTTTTTTAGGGATACTGCAGTGGCAATGATTATTTCTGATAATGCTCATGGGAGGCGTGGGTAGTTTCCGTCATTCCCGTTGAAGCGCTTCGTTACACGATTTCAGGCGTCCTGATTATCGTGTTGATGTGAAACGCTGTCTGTCAACAGGGGCGATGTTGATTTACCCATGCTGCCAAGAGTATAATTCACTTATGTAGTGGATTGTAATACAGGAGGTATTATATGAGGACTGTTTTATCTGTGAGTTTACCGGATAAGGTATCAAGAGAGCTTGACAGTTTTTCAAAGGCTACCGGGCGAAATAAGAGCGATATAGTGAAAGAGTCCCTGAGCTTATATCTATGGGAAATAAAACTCAAGACAGTGCAGAAGAAGCTTGGGCCAAAAGCTAAGAAACTTGGCATCATCAGCGAAGAGGACGTGTTTAAATCGATATCATGATAGCCGTATTCGACACAAATGTCCTAATCGCTGCGCTTGTTACTGAAGGCCTTTGCTCGAAATTATTACACAGGGCGAGGGTGGGTGAATTCGTACTTATTTTATGCCCGTTTATCATGAACGAGCTCAGGCGTATTCTGACAAAAAAGTTTCGTCTCTCGCCTGAAGAAAGCGATTTAGCGATGGAAACTGTTAGTGAAGCCGCTGGCAAAATTATTGAGCATGACATTAGTATTATAGACATTTGTAGAGACTCGGATGATGATAACATTCTCGCCTGCGCTTTAGCGGCAGGGGCTGATTATCTTGTTACGGGGGATTCCGATCTATTAGGTATAAAGAACTATCAGAACATAGGGATTATACGCCCGCGAGACTTTGAAGCATTGTTTTAAAATCAACACGATAATCAGCATGCCACTAATTTCTACTTATTATCTTTACCGCAGGCATACGTCTCCTTATACAAGATTTCTTTAGGTAATCAAGATAGCACCAGTGCTATAACATCCTCATCTTTAATCCTCTTAGGACGTTTTCTTGAACTTTATCAAATCAGGCTCAATGCTTAAGGGTAATATTACATGAATCTCGCCGGCGGCATCTTCAATATCAATCCGGTAGCGATCCCGAAAGAATCCGTTCTTCCTCTCTATGCTTTTTATTCTATCCCAAGGCACCAGAAAGGGCGAATGAAATGCCCGGAACAAGAAGAATACGTAAAAATAAATTCCGGTATCCGTAAATATAACACGAACGACGCTTCGATAGTTAAACAGGATGGTGCCGAACCAGGCGAATGGAGAGTTGTATGCACGGCCTGCTGGTCGCGCTTGAACAGGGTAACTTGTAGCAAACGAATTCCATCCGAAGCGAGATATGATAAAGCCAACGAAAACCCACATGCAAACAAAGAGAAAAGGAAAGAATAGAAATATATCATGTGAATGTAATTGTGATGGTGTCATAGCATTCTGTCTAACATTATCAGATTACGTTAGAACTGATCAATTTTGGGTTACTGATATCAGAGGTGACATCGAGAACCTGTTTCAACAATGTTCCTACTTAAAATCTCCAGTGTGAGGATACGGCCGATCGTACAATGTTTCAACCAGTAATCAAGGGTCTGCCCTCCCCGTTAAGAATGCGTATAGCACCGACTAACCCTCACCAAGTGCCGTTCCATCTGAAGTAAGATTTCAGATTAAAACATGCTATCTATCTTGGGGCGTGTCGCGCGGTGTTCATTCAGAACACAGCAGTGATTCTAGAAACTCCTCAATTTCTTCCTGCATTAGTGAGAGTGAAAACTAAACCTCCGCTGTATTGAAAGTCAGCCCAATATGAATATTCCGACGAGTCCTGCCACCTGTTCCGATGCGAACTGACCACCTATTCCGGCTGTAGGCGAGAGGTTGACAGGCATGGCAGGGAACAGACCGAAGCAGTTGACAAGGCCATCGTTCACGTCTTCCGCTCGCTGTCACGCCGTTGGATACGGTCTTGGGGTCCCAACCTTGACTGCTTTAGCGGGTTCAGGAACGATGAGTTCACACGCCCCGTAGCGGTCGGCATGGAAAGACCTGTTATTTAATTATTGTTCTTGAACTCTATAGGTTTGGGCCGAACGCATGAAGCTCAAAGCATAAAATATGTTGGGCAAGATACCCCTTTTCTTACTTAACCTGAACCCTGGCGAACGGCACTCTTCTTTTCGTTTTGAAAATGTTGTACCACATAAATGGCGTGAACAGGAACCAGGATAGCGGCGTATTGACAGCCTGCTGCGGGCATTGGATCTGGCAGTTGCAGCACAGTACACATTCGTGGCCCCATACTGGCATTTGCTCGTTCTGAATAGTGATATTTTGCGTAGGGCATTTTTCAACGCAAAGCCCGCATCCATTGCAGCGAGCCTTGTCTGCGCTAAAGAAATAACTATACAAGTATCTGATCAATACACGATTCGTGACAAATCGTTCAAATCGGTAAACGAAATGCGTTGGTTTATCGTAGCGGGAGGGCGAGCCGAAGTTTTTTGACATCACTTTTAGGGCTATGTCACTCCCAAAGGCTTCCGCAACATCCTGTTCTTTCGTGGTCGGACTGTCTGATGAAAAGCAATAACCCCTGCTGGTATAGCCGGGAAACAGGTTCTTGCCTCGGCATTGAAAATGACCGAGATCAATAGTTTTTCCTCTTGCGAGCTTGCGTCGCAGCCAATTTGCGCCGTCTCCGATTTCCGCGCCGAATGTGACAAAGGTAAAGACCGGTTTCCCGGAAAGGAAGCTCAGATCGTCTAGTGCGTTCATGATTTTATAGGAAGGACGAAAGATATACACCGGTGAGCCAATGCCATAAAAATCATAATCCTGTTTTGAGATGCGGCCCCCCTTGTCGATGTTAACTAAATCCGTTTCCACCCCATTGCGATTTAAGCCCGCTTCAATTTTTTTGGCGATATTTTCGGTCGATCCATTTTGTGATGAATAAATCACTAATGCTGTCGTCATAGGACTAGGACCTCCTTCTTATTGAAAGACATTCAGTCTCCCGCCTCGACAATTATTACACAATGTGGCTTTAATACCACAATTATATAACAAGGCAACAGTGATTACAACAGAAATAAACAACCAACAGCTGTTTGGTTGTTAGACCATACCTGAGAGGTATCAGAAATACAACTCGCCTCGCAGACTGATCGGCCACTGATTGATTTTCTTGGAAATACTGACTTTCGAAATACTGACTAATGAGTCTTTCGCTGGACTGAGGACTATCATTACCAGGCAAGCCACAAATCGTTATGGCTACGTCAAAGACTTCGACATGGAAGTGATCCCGTCATTTTCTGGCAACTATAGAGATTACATCCGGCAATCATTGTGACTCAAAAAATATAGGAATGGAGGTTTCTTGGTGAAATGAACTCAAAGACGAGACTGGATGACCTAGTGTCCATCAGGCCAGTTTGGACCTATCCCAGTAGAGAAGTCACTAAATGTACCCCAACATTCCCAAATGAGGATATTGATCCTGATATTTGACAATGACAATTGAACCCATTTAATGTAATAACCTTATTTAACAGTTAGTTAAGTGTGTCTTTGGTGTGGCATGCTAGTTGCTAGACTCTAGATAGGACTCGTTCTTGATTTGTTGCGGATATCTTTGCAGTCGGACGTTTTTGTTATGAAACTTGAGCGTAGGAGGTGAAGGGGATACTATGTTAGCAAAAACAAACCATCCACTAACTAGACAAAGCACGGCGACAGAAATGAACACGATGACCCAAGAGGATATTGAATTCATGGAAGAGTTTACGGAAGCCGATTTTAAAGAAATTCGTGCTATTTTGACAAAAGATGAAGGGCAGAAATGAGATAAAATCGCCTTCAAGACATAAACAAACACCTCGAACATCTGAGCAAATATGTTTAATTCCGAAAGTAACTATCGAAATCAGATTCTCGTCTTCTGCGTAAAATGCGCAATTGAATAATCAGAACATTGCTGAGACATTCCATCCTGAAGTCCTCATCTCTTGACCATTATATAAATGTGAGCACCATAAATAATAATAGATAATATTCTTTATGGGATAAGAATGAAAAAGATAATGGTGGCTATTAGTGTTTTAGTGATGTTGGGGGTCGTGTTTATTAATACCATTACGCCCACCGCTGATAGTGGAATGTCTACTGTATCTCCATCAGACGCACAATTCCCTACTATCGATGCACATGCGCATCTCGGTGGATCGTTCGATTGGGACACGATTATCAAGGCGATGGACAAAAAAGGAGTGTCAAAACAAATCGTGATAGCGCGCTACTATAAGGGCCCAGCAGGTTCGAAAGATCTGCCGGGAGACGATGAGATGGCTCTTAAACTTGCGGAGAAATATCCGGGACGATTCTATCCACTGGTAGGCATGCAACGGCCAGGGCTCACGGGAGCCTACTTTTTTCTTCTATCAGATATGGTTGGAATCGATGCATCAAATCTCTTTCTAACAGGATCTTTCAAGGGATCGACCCATCGTTTCTCGGAAGGTCTGTAGAACTCTTTTACCATACTTCGATTGAGGCAGACCTGCAATCCAATAGCGCTTACCATATCATAGTTTCCGTCCCGATGTTTGAATCTAATGGATCCCATAATATGCCTCCACCCATTTTGCAAAATCCCATTTTTACGTTACTTATCTCTAATTAAATGATATCACCGATTACGAATGAATTGCAATGCGAACACCCATTTAGCGAACATCGAATTATGTTTGGAGGATGCAGGACGAAAATATCAGTATAAATCAATCGCCTCGAAATCCGACACAGAGATAACAAAGATGTTCCCGGAATTGCGTCTTGTGACATACACAAACAGAGGCCTTGACTATGCCAGAATATTAGATTTTGATCGTTTCAGGTGTGGCATATGCTTAAGCGACCCTCTTCAACCGGCACCTTGCTGCTGCTCATACAGGGGGGGTGATTTTTATCTGCAAAACAGGAAAGAGGGCTAACACCGTCAAGAAGTTTCCGAAATTCTGTAATATTGAGAACGAACTTGCATGTATAAGTCTTAACAAGCTGTTGTAGAAACCTTACAAGGGTGCCATCAATAATATTGCACGGGACCACCCCCTGATCCGCCCAGGTTAAGACTCTTGTCATAGTGAAGCTGCGCTGCATTATCGAGTGATAATTGATTCGCGATGATGGCGCCATAAACAACAGACCCATGATCCAGTGATGCTATTGCTAACGGGGCATATATAGCTCCGACAAATACAGAGTTCTGATCGAGTGTAACGCTGCCGTCGGATGAATAAACTGTCAATCTGGATGCCACATCCGTTGAGGTGTCTCCCATTGTTGCGCCGTTGTTGAGCGCAAGAAAGCCTGTCATGTAAATGTTCACTGTCACGCCGGAAGCAATATTTAGGATCGAGGCATGATCAAGTGACAGATTACCATTTAAGTAAATAGTTACTACGCCAGAGCCTTGTATTATCAATGTGGAAGACTGATCCAAAGAGAAGTTGGTTAAATTCATCGTGGCCGGGGCTGGTATGGTTAGTGTATTACTAACCAACTGAATGCTGCTGGAGGTACCGCCGGGATTCTCGCTATTTACCAAGTGTGCAACACCGTTTGCATCAAGAAGTGTATTAAGGTTGACGGAAGAAGTAGTTATAGTGCCATTAACAGTTGAACCGTTTTTATTTGTTACGGTTCCACCAGTATTCGTGGAAACATTGCCGTTCGCGGAAACGTTGATACCGCCATAAGCGCCGTTTGAGGAATTGTAACTATCGATATGAGATCCGTGATCCAAACTTATTTGCAATCCTGCCATCGCTGCCTCTGAAAACGCTCCGCCCGGATTGCTGATTTTATATGTTACGGCCCGCTTAGTTTGAAGCCACCCGGAGTCAACAATGCCCGTAGATGTAAGAAGTATATATGAACTGTTGGAGTTGTCAATCACAAGAGTGAATTTTCCGGTTGCAAGATTAAATGTCGGGCTAGCATTGAGAGCTGTCATATTCACAGTGCTACCGCCACTCAGATCCGATTGAATAAGGGCAGTGGCATATCTGGCGCCGGATTCGGCCAGATAGTAAGCCTTCAGATTGTTATTCTGGAGAAGTTCCGTGAATGCTGATCCCGTTGTCAAATATACAATTGCGGCGCCGGCTATCGACATGACGACTATAGTGATGATCAATCCAATTAATAGAAACCCTTTCTGATTATCCAAACTCAGCCCCTTCATAAATTAACGGGCCTCACACGCATTATGAATGTGCTATGTGATCCGCCAGCACCTGACAACGTAAAACTGAGATTGATAACTTTATTCGTCGGGCTCCAAGTTGACGTAAATATCCCATTGTACGTATCTGCATATGTCAACGTAAAGCTTGATATATTATCAACAAGCATGTCACTGTCTAACTGAACAGTAGTGCCTGACAGGAAAAGCGCATGGCTCCCGGGACTCCCCCCTTTATTGTTCGTGTAGTTTAGCTGTGTCGTACTCCCCGAGGATACAGCTGTTATTATATGAAATTCCTTTTCGATCCGCATCATGGCAACTTGCGCCTTAAGTGCTGTTGCCGCATTTTGTTTGGCTGTGAGCATGCCGTTAGTTACATTGACGATCCCCATACCAGCGACAGCTACAATAATCGCTACGATCACGAGGGCAGCAATCGTTTCGATCAGAGTAAATCCGCTCTCGCCTTGACGCTCGACGCATTTCATTGGCAACTAACGGTCTGATTTCCGTTGGTATAAATTTGCGTAAGTGTTTCGCCGAGGCCGTCCTTCACCGTCACTTTCAGGCAGTTGCTGGAGCCAACCTGGGCATCCGTATTGCTGTTCCATTTCATGAAATGGTTGTCAACAACCGTATATCGCCCGTAAGCATTGTTCCTATTCGTACCCTCTCCACCTATATTGCTTTGTAGTCCTGCAAGATTCGACGAGTAATTTGCCATGTAGTCGGCAGTGATATTCTCCATCACTTGCTGGCCTTTTAATGCTGTGCCCAGACGTGCTACCGGAGTTGCACTGCCGGTTATCGCTGAACCGAAATACGAATAGAGCATAGTGGCAAGAACTGCGACGATAACAAGAACGATGATAAGCTCGATCAGGGTAAAGCCGCCCTCGAATGAACAGGCCACGCCTCTGGCTCCGCGCTCTGCGGTCTTCATGGTATGAACCCTGTATTCTTTGTCACCGTAACAGTCTGTGCCTGCGAGCCGCCGGTAAGGGTAATTGTGAAGGTTGTCGTGCCTGGACTTCCCCAGTTATCGAAAGTTATGTTTGTACTTGGGGATGCAGTCACGCCGGCGAAAGTATGAGTTGCCGAGTTGCCACCGGGAAGGTTCGGAATCGACGCAGGACAATTCGCTCCGATACAGGTAAGGGTGTAAGAGCTACTACTGACATTGATTCCCCATGTATCGGGCGATACATCACCCATCGATTTGACCTGGGCGAAACGAAGATTTGCCTTGAGTATCTCAGCCTCTGAAACAGCACTATATGCGGAGGTGTCTATAGCCTTTGCAATCACCACTACCGCAATAATACCGATGATTGCCAGTACCGCAATCAACTCGATAATGGTGAAGCCGCTAACATTATTATGACGAAGAGATATTCTCATTATAGAATTATGCCTCCGGCATTACAGGGACACTTGTATTTGATAGCGCATGAAATAGAACCGTCCGCTGACACACCTCGTGTAAATGATCAAGCTGTTTTAATTTTTATTGTACAGTCACATTCTTAGTCTTAACCGCACCAGAACCTGCAAACCAGTTTGGCCCAGCGGAGAGGGTAATTAGTACTGTAAATGGGCTTGCTCCAGTTGCTGAGGCTGAAGTATAGCCGGCCGTGAAATCCCCAACAGCAGTCGCAGGGTTAACGTTAGCAAGCACAACTCCTGCGCACGCCCATGTACCGCCTGCAAACCTGATGGTAGCTGGGGTGCATCCCTGAACAATGGCATTAGCGTACGTTAACGCGACATTAGACGATGCAGCACCCAAAGCACCGTTTATTGCGGCGGTTTGAGCTTGAGTTTGAAAGTCAAGATACTTTGGAATAGCCACAGCCGCCAGAATACCGAGTATAACCAACACTGCAATAATTTCAATAAGCGTAAAACCTTCCTGATTCCTGAGGATTTTCTTCATGTTTTTCATTGATATCGTCTCCTTTTGCGTCATATTATCGCCTGTCCACCCTACTGTTTCACCATTTTGGTCAGGTCCCACATCGGCAGGAATATTGCCAATGCGAAAAACAATACTATCACGGCCAGCGCAATGGTCAGCACCGGTGCTATTAAATCTGACAGTCTTTTTACTGCATGACCCACCTCCTCATCATAATGAGATGTGATTTCCCGGAGCATTTCGTCCAAGTTGCCCAATTCCTCACCTATGGCGACCATGTTTACTACCATCGGCGTAAAGAATTTCGCATTTGCCAATGGCTCTGCGATACCCTTTCCTTCCCCCAGTTGGGCAGCGATGGAATTAAAGGTGCGTGCTATGGCTGAATTACCTATAGTGCCCGACAAAATCGTCATGGCTTCCATTATGGGGACCCCGCTCGATAGCAGTATGGCAAGGATGCTCGAAAAACGCGACATGGCAGCCTTTACAAACAGAGGTCCGAAAGCAGGCATGCGGAGCAGCAGTGAGTCTTTCACGAAGCAACCATGTTCCGTCCTGAAATATGACCTGAGTCCGAAATAAAGGGCAACGGCTGCCACCAGGCCGATATGCCAGTACGTGATAAGAAAATGGTGCATGGAGATTGCGATCCTTGTGGGTAGCGGTAGCGTCAAATTTACCTGTTGGAATACTGCAGCGAATTTGGGGATCACAAAGGTGAGGAGGATAAAAAAAGCGGTCCCGAGTGCGGCGACGACTGCCTTGGGATACTGAAGCGCTGAGCGAATATCCGATTTTACCCTGTTCTCATGCTCCAGGATGTATGTCAGCCTCTCTAATACATCGGGTACATTACCGCTAAATTCGCCGGCACCCAGCATGCTGCAATAAAGAGGGGAAAAGATGGACTGGTGCTTTTCCAAAGCCTCCTTGAGCGATAGGCCCTGCCTGATATCTTCCCTTATGTCGGCAGCCGCGCGCTTCAATGCTAGACTTTCGGTCTGTGCCTCGATTACTTCCAGGAGACGAAGAATAGGGATTCCTGCACGGAACATTGATCGGAACTGCTTCGAGAAAAGTATAAGGTCATACGGTTTAACTTTTTCGGTTATTCTCCCGAGCCCGCCGAAGGAACTGCCTTTTGCCTTTGCGACCCTGACCTTAACCGGTATCAACCCACCCGAAGCGATGGTGTCTTCTGCCACGTCGACCGAACCAGCATCAATCGTCCCCTTCACCATTTTGCCAAGGCTATCGATTGCTTCATAAGAAAAAGTCATAGATTACAGGTCCCGGGTAATAGGCCAGACGTTATTACCGATGAAGACACCCAAGAATGTTTTTTACCTTTCATCTGTTGCCCATCACCTTTTTTATTTTTTTATGTTGTTAGCATTGCTTCTGCCTCTTCAAGTGTCGTGATGCCTTTGACGACCTTGTCAGCAGCGTCCTGTTTAAGGGGTCTCATCCTGCCGGATGAAATCGCCTCGCGGTTTATCTCGTGTGCCGACGCTTTTCTCATAATCATTTCCCGTATATCCTCATCTATCACCAAGACTTCGAAAATGCCTGTCCTTCCCTTGAATCCAGTATACATGCACTGTTGGCAGCCCCTACCGTGCATGAAAACCGTGTCTTTGTCGCGGTCGTCGAGCCCCCAAGAAGCCAAGGCCTTGGCAGGAGGAGTATACGGCTCCTTGCAGTAAGGGCAGATTGTCCTGACAAGCCTCTGGCCGAATGTCGCCAACAGGACCGAAGAGATAAGAAACGGCTCAATGCCCATATCGATGAGGCGGGAAATGACACCGGCGGCATCGTTGGTATGCACGGTGCTCAGCAGCCGGTGCCCCGTCTGCGCTGCTCTGGCCGCGATAGCAGCTGTTTCAGCATCGCGAATTTCCCCGACCATAATAACATCTGGGTCTTGGCGAAGTATCGCCCTGAGACCGCTTGCAAAGGTCATACCGGCCTTCGCATTCAACTGGATCTGGCGGATGCTCTCAATCTTGTACTCCACGGGGTCTTCAAGAGTGATTATATGTACGTGGGGGACATCGATCTCCTGGAGAATGGAATACAGGGTGCTGGTCTTTCCGCTGCCAGTGGGCCCCGAGCTCAGTATCATCCCGTGCGGCTTGTGAATAATGTCCATTATTTTCTGGGCGTCCGCTGCAGACATGCCGAGCCGGTCGAGGGTGAAAATTCCGGCGCTGGTGTCCAAAAGTCTCAGGACTATATTCTCGCCGTGCAGAGTGGGAACTGACGAGGCGCGCACGTTGATCAGCTTACTGCCAAGCCTGAGAGTGAAACGTCCGTCTTGGGGGGTCCTCGTCTGAGTGATATCCATGTCCGCAAGGATTTTGATGCGAGCCACGACTGGCAGAAACATCGACTTCGGAGGCGAGGGCATGCTTTGGAGCCTTCCGTCGATCCTGAACCTGACCTGCATCCCCATTTGTTGAGGGCTGATATGAATATCGCTCGCCCGCTCCTGGATTGCGTTGGAGAAAATGGAGTTCACCAGCCGTATGACTGCCGGTGTATGCAACGCCATGTCCTGTACCGCTTCGACCCGGATGTCCTGTGTTTCCTCCTCAGCCTTTTCGAAGGCGAGTTCATCAGCGCCGTCCATTCCGACAATCCCGGCGACAACCACTCCGAGCCCTGATTGTGAAGCATAGAGGCTCCTGTGTAGATTCGCCAGCTCCATTTCAGTGCAAACGACCGGCTCCACCTCGCAGTTTGTCAGGACCTCGATAGAGTCCATTGCATTAATGTCCGAGGCATCGCTCATCGCAACGGTTAGCAACCGCCCTTTTTTCTGCAGCGGCGCCACCAGGTATTTCTGGGCCATGTCGTAGGCAATGACGCCGGCAAGATTCAGATCAACCGGGTATTTGTCCGGATGGTACTTACTCAGCTTCATCTGCTGGCAGAGCAGGTCGCATATCTGCATTTCAGTGATAATGCCCTGCCGCACAAGATACTGACCGAGTTTCAGCCCAGCCTTCTTTTGCCCGTCTAGGGCCTTCTTAAGCTGTTCATGCGTCAGAAGGTCGGCCTCAACCATCATCTCTCCCAATCTTTTCCTGACAATCACTGCCTGCCTCCCCATAATATAAGCCTGCCTAAATTGGCATATGCATCGATCTTTTCCCTGAGATGCTTTTGTGTGAAAATCACGATCTGAAGTAGCTTACAGTGATTAGTTCCGTAATGAAGGAACTCGCGTAATATTTCGAGACGGAAAGGCGGCAGCTTCTGACCCTCATCTATTAGAAGCACAATTAATTTACCCTCTTCCACAAGTTCCCTTATCAGATTCAAAATCCTGAAATATTCCATAATTAAAAATTAACCACGTGTGCCACTTTTTATTCCTTTCCCGCCGCTGCCAGTTTCGGTAAAATATGAGGCGTTATGAAAATAAGGATCTCATCCGTGCTATCAGATTTCGATTCTCCTTTGAAGAGCCAGCCAAGAATCGGGATATCCTTAAGGTCAGGCACTCCATTAACTGTTTTGCTTTTGTTTTGACTGGTGAGTCCCGATATTACAATTGTTTCGCCATCTTCGACAATCAGCACTGTTTCAGTCTGTTTTTTGGTTATGAAAGGATTTCCCTGAACTGTTTTTGATATGTCGACGTCGTCTTTCTTAACAACAATAGTCATTTTCAAGTTCTTGTCGCCTATAACGTGCGGGGTAATTTCGAGCCTAAGTACAGCATCAACAAAGTTTACCGTTGCTGTAGTAGTGCCGCCGGACGACTGCGTCGTCACATAGGGCACTTTTGTGCCGCTCTCTGTAAATGCTTTCTGGTTATCAAGGGTCGTTATGGAGGGACTCGCTATTATGTTTGCCTTTCCGTCAGTCTGCAGTGCCTGCAACTGCGTTTCTAGAATGTTGCCGCTGAGTTTACCCCACATGAGTCCGAGCGCTCCGATACCACCTGCGGCTTGTATAACGTTCGATGAAACAGGGAAACTGATGCCCAGCCCCTGACCGCTCAGCCCTGCGACACCCGAAGAAGGGGTATAGCCTGCTCCAACGCCAACAGCGCCGCTGGTAACTGGATCGGGGATGCCAGTCGTGTTGGAGCTGGTACTACCTGCAGTACCGGTGCCGCTGGTACTCATGGTTGTACCTCCTCCCGGCGTAACAAACAGTTTATTTGTATGCATGATTCCTCCCCACTGGATGCCGAGGTCTCGAGCCACATTCTTTGTAGTTTCCACAATATTAGCCCGGATGAGAATCTGTGGTGTGGGTTTGTCCACTTTTTCTATCACAGCTATCATTTTTTCTATATCGGGGTGTGTTGCTTGTATGATTAGCGAATTGCTGTGTTCATCAACCCGCACGGAGCCGCGAGCCGCGCCTGTGACTCCAGCAACTCCGGGACTTCCTGCACCGGCGGTTGGAACCTTCGTCAAGAAATCCTGAAGGTTTTCCCTGAGCGCCTTGGGGTCTGCATAATCTATCGGGATTACAACCGAGGACAGGGGCTCAGAAGCCTGTGCAGCCAGTTCCTCTGCTCCTTGTTTCGCTTTGAGTGTTTCTACTTTAAAAGCTTCCTCAATGTCCTGCAGACTCACGACACGGAGGATATCACCTTCCCAAACATAGGTCAGACTGTAAGCCTTGAGAAGGCTCCGAAACGCCTGGTCCCATGGAACTGCAACAAAGTCAACGCTCGTATTTCCCTTGACTTCATCTCTCACAAGGATGTTGACATTCATCGACCGGGCCATCGCTCGCAATATAGATTTAATGTCGGCATTCCGCATTTTTAAGTTTATTTTTGGGTTAGGCAGGGGTTTCTCTCCGCTCGTGGAAAGCTCCTGTTCAATCTGCCTCCGATAATCGGAAATGTTAATTGTCTTTTGTATTGGCGACGGAGAATGGCCTTTTGACGTCTCTGCTAGTTTGTCCCATTGCTCTGTCTCTTGTTCAAGCGGAGCTTTAATTGCCTGCCTGCTGTTCGCGCAGCCTCCAAGAAGCATAATGGCAAAAAATAAAACACAAGCATTCAATATAGAGAACGATAATGATGCGTCCCCATTTTCCTTCTGTGCACTCATATTTTCGCCCCCTTTATTCAGATACAGGAACTTCAAATTCTGTTTTCTCTTTTCTGTTCTCTATCCGCACACTGGCGGGAGAGATCTTTTTCACAAAGTATCCTTCATTGTCCAGCGCGTCTCCTACCAGGTATGCAGAATTGTTGATAATCGCAACCGCGCGACCGCTCGTTTCTATGTAGCCGTTAAATATGAAAAGAGACTGTTGGTCGACGTTGTCTTTCGATCCCCGACTCACTAGTGAAGCAGGGCCTGAAAAAGGATTGCGCACCCATCGCCTCCCGGCACGATTTGTGACGTAAATGTCATACGTGGAAGGCGCATTCTTGCCGATGTCCATAGTTGTCTGCGCTACAAACGACTGCAGTCCCCCGGGCCGCATCTTCACAGTCGGCGCAGTTTGCCGCCCATTCGATGCTATTGTCAGGTCGTATAGACCATACAAAACAGCAATAGCCAGCACAATTAAAATAATAGTTTGTCTTTTATTAGTGAATAGGTTATTGATCATCGGTTATATGCAATAGGTAATTGCCGATCGCATTTATTCTCCATGAACTATTACCCATTACCTTTCTCAGGCTACACTTAGTAATATTTTTATTTTGAAATCGAGCGTCTTCCCAAATGCCCCCTGCTGTATCGAAATATTTTCTATATTCTCCACATATGGAAGCGCGCCGAACCCGGCTAGTAGCCCTCTAAAGTTTTCAAAGCTCCCCCTGAGGGACATATTTACAACAACCGACTGGGCGGAAGCCGGGGTACTCGTCAAATCAGGGCGAATGGAAATAATATTCATGCCGGCCTTGTCTGAAATATCCCGCAGTTTCATAAGGGCAGAGTCAATCCCTGACTTATCAAGCTTAATCTTATCCGGAGCTTGAAGAGTAGCAGGACCACCTAGCCGGGTCGTCTTTAGAGAATTAAAAAGCGGGAGCAAAGTTTTTTGTTCCTCTATCCGGTTACGTACATCGCTGACCCGCGCGTCAAGGCGAAGCCATTTTAGATAGGCTGGAATAATTGCCGCACAGAGAAACACGGCCACAGCCACTAGGCTAATTACCAGGTTCCTCACGCATTCCCGGGGAATAAATATGGAATTTATAAATTGTTTCATTTCTCTTGCCCCACCTTAAGATTGAGCACAAATGCGAGAAATGCTTTTTTCCCTGCGGAGTCCATCTTGCTCTTTGAAACACTCACTTCGGCAAACATCGGGGAAGACCTCAGCTTCATAACATATGAGTCGAGTGTAGTTTCGACTATATCTTGATACCCACTGATGATTCCCTCCACGATTGCCGTATTTTCAGACTTGCCGGAACCAGCCTGCCCAGCCTTTTCATTTCCAGTTTTCTCTGCTAAATCGACCTTTAACCCTGTGAGGCTTACGGACTCCGGGGTAAGGGCCGATATTTCTCCTATAAGCGCTATTGCTCTGTATCTCCTGCTGAGTTCCGCATATTGCTGCTGCTTTTGTCCGGCCTCGGCTACAATCTGGAGGACCGTTTCCCTGCTCACAACTGGTTCGCCTTTTTGCTGTTGCTCAAGTCTGGTCAATTCCGATTTCTTCTGGTAAGCACTCTGCCACAGCCAGGTTGTAACGGACGCACATATAAATACCGATACGATTAGGCCTACCAAAACGAGCCTGTTAAATTTCGCAGTATATGCTGCCTTTTTTTTATCCTTACGAGAGTAAATAAAATTGGGCGTATCGGCATTGTCCGAAAGGGCCATCCCGAATGCGGGAATAAACGAAATCCGTTCGTCAAGGCTGCTCGTCCTGAGTGCTTGCTCAAGCGGATCGAAAATGGCACACTCAATCCCGAGCTGCGCGTCGAAATAATCAAGCATGGCCTTATAAATGGGCATGGCACAGGAGATGTAAACCTTCTCAATCCGGTCATATCCGAGGACGGAGGTGAAATGCTCGAAGGTCCGCTCCATTTGCCGAGCCAACCTTTCCAGTACGGGAGCGATAATACTCTCGATTTTCTCAGAGCCACCACTGAAACCATTGACCGAAACAAGAAGGTCATTCCCACTCTCCGCGAAAGCAAAAAGAATTGTTCGGGCTTCTTCATGGGTAAGTGGCCCTCCTTCGCCGGTCAAGCCATTAGGAGACTCGATCATCAGCTCGATAATACTGCTTATTCCAGTCTTGACGTTACGGGTAAGAGTCAGTTTCCCCTCTGTGTAAAGGTCTATACGTGAATGATTGCTGCCGAAAAACAGGCAAGCAGTCTGTTTTTCCGAAACCACTACTTTATTCAGAAAAATATTCTGCACAGCGAACGGAACGATTGACACACCCGACAATGCTGTTCCTATAATGGAGAAGAGTTTCTTTATACTTTCCACCTCTGCAAAAGGAACGGTATAACACATGACGTTGAGCTTTTTATTTCCGGGACGATTACCTGTTTCTCCCCGGACCGCGTAGTCGAAGAAAAAATTCTTTTCGTCGAGGGACGTTTCCTTTTTCAGGGTCCAATAGATGGCGGCTTCGAGGTTCTTGCCGGAAACATTGGGAACACGGATAATCCTGACCTCAACTTGTGCTGAAGACATGATTGCCCATGTCTCGATTTTGTTCGCTCCGGTGCAAAAAGGCGTCACTACCGATTTCAAGAACTCAATGAATTCGCGTGACATTTTGTCAATATGCGCAGGGATAGGGATACTCTTATACTCTAAAATTTCCCATCTTGGTTGAGACCTAGCCGTCTTAACTAGATTTATATATTCATATCCTATATCAATGCCTATAGTCACCGAACTGGACGATTTTCCTTTTGAAAATACTGATTTAAACTCCCCAACTGACGTTAAAGGCTCGGGTGGCGGCGGATGCTTATGTTCGGCCACGATCGACTCGCCTCGTATTATAGAGAGCAGTCTTTCGATCGGTGCAGCATGATTAAGTTTCTCTTCGTTATTCACAATTCAGCTCCAATTGTCAATAAAATGGACGCGACACATTTCAATCCAATATCAAGTACATACATAAAATGTGCCAATTACTGATAATGTTCCCCACAGGTAGGTTTTATCTTATTTTCAAATGTGTTAGCTCATTTGACATTGAGCTAAGCAATGGAAAAAACGATAAGCTCATGTCAAAATGATGACGTTTGGGTCGTTTGTGATTGTGGCAGGGAATAATGGCACACGAATCGCGCGAGGAACCTCTTATGCAAAATACTAGTCCGCAAATGCTTCTCCACCGAAAAGGGCAGTCAGATCTCCGGGGTTACACGAGAAAGGAGAGTACAACCCCGGTTGCAGCAAAATCGGGAAAAAGTTTCCTTGCCGATGGTTTTACTCAGGTAACTTTTTCCTCCCTTCATTTTTTAAAAATAAGGGGTCAGGCGACATTCGCAAACAAGGCAAGTTGTGTGACTCCTCATATATGTTGTGATTATGAACTCCAGACCTACCCTCCTCCAGGCAACTGCCACGGAGTTCGATTGCCAGTGTAGTCATTAAGAGAGAGGCGCCGAAAACACTAATCTGTGCTCTTCTTATTTTGTGCGCAATTTAACCTTGAGCAGTTTCTCTATATTTCCAAAATATTGGAGTATCACGTGAATGGAAGAAATGGCTTCTATGTGTTGACAAGCGGGATATGCACCAACTACTATGGGCAGATCATATTAATAATCTACAAACAGGAGAAGAAATGAAGAAGTTATTTATTGCCGCCAGTTTTATTTTAGCCATGACGCTTATGTCCGCAGAAACAGTTCCAGCTGAAAATATGGAGCCTATTAATAATCCTACACTGAAGGATCTGCAGGGCAAGTGGGATGGGACTTCACGCTTACCCTTTAGAGGGGTCTTTTACAGTGCCGTAACGAAACGCTATGGAAAACCTGTTGTTATGATATTCGACGGAGCTAAAGCGAGGTATTCGTCCGAGGATGCCCATTTTGATGCAGACGTAAAAATTGCCGGTGAGGAAATAACTATGACGTCTGGGAGAAGAACAGATATCTGCAAGCTCAACAATGCGGCCGATACCATGGTCCTTGATTGCAAATTCGAGGTGGCTGCTGCGGAAGATAAAAGAGGATACTCTGGGACAATGCACCTCGAAAAAAAGAGATGAATATATAGTTTTTGACAGCTACAGATTCGATAATCAAGGACTTAGACCGTTGTGCAGTATATCACTCTAATCGATGCAGATCTCCTCGTATTTCAAGGATTCACTTGGCGAAGCAGTCACGATAGATTATTGTCGCAAATCAGCAGTTTGCGGATACTGGCGGCTCTGATTGATGTTTTCAGTAGTTGTCTCCAGATCATAATCTTCGAAGAAATTGTGCTGTACCCGTTGACGGTAGCAGCGCTTTTAATAGTCAGCTGAACAGCATATTCAAGAATGCACTCTGAAAAGAGTACATCTTCTTATCTCTTCTCGTAGCCACGCATATATGTTCAGCCGTTAAGTAATGGTCCAATGAAACAACCTCTATCTTTCTCTTTTTGAAAATGGGCAACTCTCTTACGATAGATGCAAAAGAAACACCGAGTCCCATTTCCACATAGAGAGAACTGAGTTCAACATTCGAGGACTCCATGATGACAGAGTAATTGAGATTGTGTTTGCGAAATAGCTCCTCCAACCTACTGCGGTGCTTTAAATTGCTGCTTTTCGGCGGTAAAATGAGGGGGTATTGGGCAATATTTGCTAAGGATGCCTTTTTCTCCCGCGCCAACGGGTGCCCTGAGGGCGTCAGCAGAACAGACTCAACTTTTTTCCAACGACGCTTATTGAGTACCGTGGGGATAATGTTTTCGAGAGCAAGACCGAGATCGACATCTCCGCCCTTGACTAATTCGACCACTTCCCTCTGCGAACGGTCGAGCAAAGAGAGCTCTACCCAGGGAAATTCACGATTATACTTTTTTATGACATCTGGAAGAAGATGATAGAGAGTCGTAAATGGCGCGGCCACCTTCAAGCGCCCTTTTTTGAGGCCCTTCTGTTCCCCTATGTCCGCGATAAGCCGCTCATGCTCTTTCAGAAGTGATTCGGAAAAGCTGAAAAATCTTTCCCCCAGAGGAGTGAGGTTGATCTTTCGCTTTCCTACTCTTTCGAACAGTTGACATTCCAACTCCTCCTCAAGCGACTTGATTTGTTGGGTTAGCGCTGATTGCGTCCTGTATGTTGCTTCGGCCGCCCGCGTAAAGCTTTTGAGTTTTGCAACGTGATAGAACCCTAGAATCTGTTGCCACTCCATAACTCTCTCCTTCCATTTTCTATATATTAGCATAGATAATGTTGTTTATATAAATAATTAATTTGCCTGATAAGTCAATTCTCCTCAATAATTATAGACATGAAACGAGCAAGGAGACGCCATGACGAACACTTCATTAAAGCCAGGGTTGTTGTATGAATTCAGCTTTAAGGTCCAAGAGAATAAGACCGTGCCATATCTTTATCCGGAATCGACCGAGTTCAGTATCATGCCTAAGGTCTTTGCTACGGGATTTATGGTAGGCCTGTTTGAATGGGCCTGTATTCAGGCAATCAACCCGTATATAGACTGGCCTGATGAACAGACCGTGGGTACGGCTGTCAATTTGACTCACGAGGCAGCGACACCGCCGGGGTTGACTGTAACTGTCAGAGTGAAATTGGAGAGTGTAGAAGGACGGAAACTCACTTTCTCAATAACAGCAGATGACGGCGTCGATAAAATATCCGAAGGCATCCACGAAAGATTTATAATCAGTTCGGCTAAATTCAGCGAGAAGGTGAAAGCAAAGGCCTTAAAAGGGACTCCGTAGTGCGCTGTAATATTACCCTAACAAATGCTATGCGATCGGAGGTTATCACAAATAGCCTCTGGAGTGTTAGACCGGAAATCACCAAATTCCTGGTATTGGTGATTTCTGAAAAAATATGACAATTCTCGGCAGCTACTTACTGGTATGTCCTTCCTGCAGCAGTGTTATAATTATAAAGATTGCTAGCGGTCATTGCGGCTTGTGATCGTGACCTCAAGCGGACTTTCAGGAGAACAAAGAGTTAGTATAAAATTGCGTAGCAAACGTGGGGTGTAATTGTCCGAGCCTTCAACAATCCTACCTGGGTGGCTTACCGATTGGATGGAATTGAACGAGGTTCCCCTATGGGGTGCTGCAGATCTTAAGGATTTTCTGACACCGCGGGATGAAACAGGCCAAAGATTCCCTTTTGCTATTTCATTTGCTATTCCAATGAACCCACAAATAATGGTCAGCATTTCAACCGGTCCTAATCAAGCATACGCCGATGAGTATGCCAAAGTGAACAATCATATCAAAGAATTATCAGAGGCATTAGCAGCCGGAATCAAAGTCAGAGGATTTAGATCCCAACCACTAGCGGCTTCGATTCGTACTGATACGGTTAATATCAAAGGGGACTTTCCCCACAAGACAGCGGCGACAAGGGCAGGGTTGGGATGGATAGGTCGTCATTGCCAACTTATCACGCGCCCGTTCGGATCATGGGTTCGGTTGGGAACCGTTTTCACCGACATGAAACTACCCTGCGGGCCACCGATAGTGGTCTTCCCTCGATATTTCGGACACCCAGTTAAGTTAGGCTGCTAAGGTCATCAGCTCAAAGGATACCGGCGAAAGGTTCCCAAGTGCTGAATGCTTCCTCCTCCGATTATAGACCATTTCGATCCATACAAAAATACTCTGCCGTGCCTCTGCCCGTGTTTCATATCTGTAATCATATACATGCTCTGTCTTTAGCGTATGGAAGAAGCTCTCGGCAACAGCATTGTCATAACAATTGCCCTTCCTGCTCATGCTCTGGATAAAACCATATGCCTTTAATTCGGCTCTGAAATCCTCACAAGCGTACTGAACGCCTCTGTCTGAATGAAATATACAGCCTGGATCTGGACCGCGACGACCTACCGCCTGCCTCAAAGCTTCTATAACAAAGCCTGACTTTAGACGATCACTCATGGCCCATCCCACAACCTGACGGGAATAAAGATCCAATACCACCGCCAGATATAACCAGCCTTCCATTGTCCAAACATAAGTTATATCCGCGACCCATTTTGTATTGGGTCTCTCTGCCATAAAGTTTTGCTCTAGAAGATTCTCCGCAACCGGCAGATTATGCTTGGAGTTCGTCGTCGCCTTGAATTTCTTCTTTGCTTTGCCGACTATCCCATTAGCTTTCATAAGTCGTGCAACCCTGTTCTCTCCGCATTTTGTCCCTTTGTCACGCAGATCATCGGTTATCCTCGGACTCCCATAGGCCCTGCCACTGTTGTTATGTGATTCTCTTATTTCCAATAGTATCTTCTCGTTTTCCTTCTGCCTTTTGCTCTGAGGCTCTTTCTTCCACCTGTAATATCCGCTCCTTGATGCTCTTATTACCCGGCACATCTTCTGCACCCCATGTGCGGAGCTATGCTGGTCCATAAACCAGTATTTCATTTGGGGTGTTTTGAGAAGATGGCCAACGCTTTTTTTAGGATTTCTTTATCCTCTTTCAAACTGGCGTTCTCTTTCTGCAGTCTGCGTAGCTCTTCATCCTGGGTCTTCTGATGCCCCTTACCAGGAAAGCTGCCAGCCGGATCTTCCTTGTGCTGCCGTTTCCATGTGTGTAACAGATTCTCATGGATCCCAAGACTCCCGGCTACATCAACTACTGTCCTGCCACCCTCTGTTACAAGCTTGACTGCTTCTTCCTTGAACTGCTTGTCGTACTTCCTTCTTCTACCACGTTCCTGCATTTGACACCTCCCAAGGTTATATTTTACCTAACCTTTCGGGGTGTCCGTCATTTCGGGGGAACTTCATAGAGAGAAACTTCTGCGGTCGTTGTACCCGCTGCGTGGAGGCATGTCCTGCAAAAGCATTGAAAGGTAATGCATGGCATCCAGAATTGCCGCGTGAAGAGATACTGGATGTTCAGGTATGTGATAAATGGAAAAAGGAACAATACTTTCAATATCACAAAGGACATAACTGCGGAATTTGTTCAGCAGTCTGTCCATATGGGTTAAAAGTTCTGAAGAGGAAGCCCGATAAAACATAAGATTTTGATCGGTGAGAAATATGCAAGTCTCCGCGAATTGATTGTAATGCCTCCTACTGAAAGTTATCGAGTGCGACATGAGGTTGCACAAGTAATTGTCTCGAATCACGAAGCATTGTGATTAGGGGACCGTCTATTCCGTTAGGCGTAGTCTACTGCCCTGAATAAAGTGCGGGCAGGAAAAGGATAACCTGACCTGCAAAGGTCTAATCAAAGCCGTGAGGCAATGAGATATCTGCCAGCACCAAGGCGGATAAGGTGTCGGGCTTGATGGTATGACTAACATAGGTGAACTGCTGATAAACTTCGTGATTTCAGACAAGCCAAAGGTGCTGATCAGGCTTGAACCAAAAGGTGTATAGCTGGTTTAATCCCGTTCGATGTGGGATTACACGGACATAACAGCTATCGGAGGAAAGGCAGAGTCTAACCCGTCAGTGTTACTTGTGCGGAACTTGTCAAACCCATATCTCTCCCGAAAGGGAAAGCAACCCGCAAGGGAAGCCTGTGGGGGTGTGGGCATGGGACGGTAGAGAAAGCGAACGCCGACCTGTAGCGGGTCGGATAAGGATTGAGCGAAAGCGACATCATCCTATGCGAAAGCAGGCAGACTTCTACCTGGTCCTTCTTTACAAGATAGTTTACAGAACCTTCGAAGGAGGAAAAGCAAATGAATACAGTTGTTGCTGTATGTGCATCCTCCTACGGGACTGTACAATGGCCCGATATTAAATGGGCGCAATGTATCAGAAACGTAAGGAGGCTGCAAACGCGTATTGTAAAGGCGACGCAGGGAGGCAGATGGAACAAGGTGAAAGTCTTGCAACGTCTACTGACCAGCTCTTTTTCTGGCAAGGCATTAGCCGTGAAACGGGTTACTGAGAACCAAGGCAAAAGAACAGCGGGAGTTGACAGGCAGTTATGGTCAACCCCACAGAGCAAATCTCACGCAGTAAAAAGCCTTAACAGACGTGGCTATAAACCCCTTCCGTTAAGGAGAGTCTACATTCCAAAAAGCAACATGAAGATGCGTCCGTTGGGGATTCCGACGATGAAAGACAGGGCTATGCAGGCGTTGCATCTATTAGCTCTTGAACCCATTTCGGAAACCACGGCGGACAGGAACTCATATGGGTTCAGACCGGAGAGAGCCACTCAAGATGCTATCGGACAATGCTTCGTAATATTGTCACAAGAAACATCTGCAAAGTGGATACTTAAAGGCGACATCAGAGGTTGCTTTGACAATATCGCCCATGAATGGATAATCGACACTATCCCGATGGATAAGAAGATTCTCCTGAAGTGGTTAAAGGCTGGGTACATTCACAAAAGAATCCTTTACCCGACAGAAGCGGGAACTCCACAAGGAGGGATAATCTCGCCAGCGTTGGCTAATATGACGCTCGATGGATTGGAAGCGGAACTGAAAAAGTTCCGCCACCAATCCAAGGTTCATATGGTTCGGTATGCCGATGACTTTATCATTACCGGAAACTCCAAGGAGTTGCTGGAAAAGGAAGTCAAACCCCTAGTTGAGAAGTTTCTCTCAGCAAGGGGACTGGAACTCTCTCCGGAGAAGACCAGTGTCACGCATATCGATCAAGGTTTCGATTTTCTTGGTGTAAACATTCGCAAATACAACGGCAAACTGTTGATCAAGCCGTCCAAGAAGAATGTGAAAGCCTTTCTGGATAAAGTCAGGAATGCTATAAAGGATAACAAGGCTACGAAACAGATCAATTTGATAAGAATGCTCAACCCGATCATCAGGGGATGGGCGAATTACCATAGGTCTGTCGTTGCAAGGGAGGCCTTTGTGCATGTAGACAGTGAGATTTGGCGTTCACTATGGCAATGGGCAAAGCGCAGACATCCAGAGAAAAGGACTGTTTGGATTAAAGAGAAATACTTTAAGACAACCGGTCACAGACACTGGATCTTTGCGACTGAAGACAGTGAGAAGCTACCCTCCAAAGGGAAACCGATGGTGATGTCACTGTTATGTGCATCAGATACGCCGATCAAAAGGCATATCAAAATCAGAGGCGAAGCGAATCCTTTTGACCCTCAGTTTAAAACTTATTTTGAGGAACGATCGACCTCAAACCTGAGAGACAGACTGACCAGAAGGAAAGCTTGAATCTGATTGAGGCATGCCCTTCGCCATAGAGAAGAGTTCATGGCTGATAGTTGGAGGTTGTGGAACCGGTTGCCAACAGGCAGCTTATGAAGGGCTTGAGCCGTGTGTAGGGAAACTTACAAGCACGGTTCTTATGGGGCTAGAGCCTAGTAATAGGTCCAGCTACCAGACTTTTACCGGTACCAGGAATGTGGTGATTTACGACAAAAACTATCATTGACCCGTCGTAGATTGTTTCCTCATTACACAACTTCGATCTGACTCCTTGAGGAATAAGGTTGCCTGGTCGCTGGGGTTCAGCAACAAGCCTTAGCTACCAGACTAGTTTCAGCACAACCTGCGGACTGCAGAGAGCGCGCTATCACAAAAGAGTTGGCGAGCAGCCGAGCAAAAGTTCAGACCGTCACTCCCAAAAGCGGTAAGAAGTAGCGCCCTCGTCCTTTGCTAAGTACATAGCGGCATCGGCTTTCTCTAAGAGGACATCGACAGTATCGCCATCGGCAGGATATAAGCTTATGCCGATGCTTGCACCTATCCGGCACTCAGCAGCGGCACACTGAAAGGGCTGTGAGAGTGCAGCAATAAGCCGTTCTGCGAGGGCAATCGTACCACGCTTCGAGGCAATTCTAGGCAGGAGCACTGCGAATTCGTCCCCCTCGATGCGCCCCACAGTGTCTGATTCGCGCAAACAGGCAAGAATTCTTAGCGCCGCTTCTTTTAGAAGGATATTCCCAGCCTCATGACCGAATTGATCATTTACAGATTTAAATCGGTCAAGATCCAGATACAGCAGGGCCAGTTTTCCATTTTCTCGTTTTGCGGTCACCATGGCACGGTTGATGCGATCGTAGAGCAGCGTGCGGTTAGGGATGCCAGTAAGTTGGTCATAGTACGCTAATTCCTGAAGGCGTTTTTCCGCCAGCTTGCGCTCGGAGATATCAACGCTGTACTCAATAATCTGTAGGATTTTATTATCGCTGTTGAAAACAGGAAATGCATGGACCTCAACATCCTGACATTTAACGCTATCATCACAATGGAGGTGCTCAATAGTGACTGGCCTGCCAGTCAGTATGACTTGATTGACGGGACAAGGGTGATCATCACTGCTGCAGGGTATCATGCTATGGTGTGTCAGTACGTGGCAGGTTGTTCCCTCCGGTACGCCACCAGGATATGCCGCTTTGTTGGCCATAATGACACGATAATTATTCGGGTCGATAACATAGAAGGGGTTCGGGATGGCATCGATGACTGTGTTCAGAAATATATTCTGTTGCTTAATTTTTTCTTCCGCTTTTCTCAATTCTGTGATGTCGTTAATTACGATAACCGCGCCGCTACACGTTCCACCCCCGCTTTCATAAAAGGGCGAAAATGATATCTGGGTCAGCTTTATCTCGCCTTCCTTTGTTCGCGTCTCGGCCTCCTTGTGCAGGATCGGCATCTTGTCTCTCATCGCCAGTTTTGGAGGACAGATATCTTCGCAGCGGATAGATTGTTCGCAAAAGATGTGATAGCATGGCCGGCCGACAGATTCTTCAGCTGTATATCCTGTGAGCTCAACAGATGCAGGATTTGCGTACAGTATGATCAAATCGCGGTCAATGACATAGACCCCTTCACCCATGCTGTCCAGTATCGCTTTATGAATGTCTGAGAATTTCATTGCCGGCTTTGTTGCATTGCGACTCAATGAGGACTAATAAAGGCTGATATAATAATAAGCAGCAAGTTTATCACAATACTCCACTTATCTTAATTATGGTCTTTTGTGTATTCTCTGTTTTTTTAATTCTCATCAATTCTGTCTCTCAACTTATGATTATGATGTCATAAACGATGCCGTCGCGTATATATTCGATTAAAGGTAAAATAACTTCTCGGTGGTCGGCTCTCGATAACTACTGAAAATCACGACTGTGCACAGGATGGCAAAATCGATGATAACCGGTAGAAACATTGATTCGGTGTTTTCTTTAAACAGAGTATTCCTGCATTCGAAGGTTACGTGCAGTAACCATTCATTCAGAAATATCGAGCTGCACACTCATCTGCTCACAGTAATTTTTTGCTGTGGGGCATCCTGATTACACTGATGCGTACAAGTTGAAATAATCGGCCATTGATCGACCGGTCTTCAATGAGAGCGATTAAAGACCAACCGAGTGATAGCAACATGCATTGTATGGAGGCGGAGAGGATCGCTTACCCCCCGCCTCTATACGTTCGCTTTGTTATCTCACGCTGAAATGTTAATAGCCGTGCTGTTGCTAGCGCTGCCTGAATGTCCCTGTGTAAATTTGAAAATGTCATTTAGGACATTGTTTACTGCTGTAGTAGCAGTCTGGCCCTGTGTCCCCGAAGTCAAAGTACTCTGTAAGTTTTGAAGATCACTTAGGAGAGTCGACATTGGATCTTGAGACTGACTGCTGCTGGAGGCACTGCTTCCTAAGCCGACTCCACCTGACCCATGATGGTGATGATGGTGACCGTGGCTTTGCATTTTCGAAAGATCAGTCAGGACATTGTTCAATGCTGTGTTCACTGGTGTGTTTGAGGAGGATGTATCCTGACCGTTGCTCGTCTGACCACTGCTCGTTGAGCTCAATGCACTCTGGAGTGTCTGTAGGTCATTTTGAAATGTCTGCATCGGACTCTGGGACTGGCTGCTGCCCGCTGACGACTGTGCCGTCGCATTATTGGAGAAGTCGCTCGTAAGCTGCGCCAGCGATGCTGACAAGGCATTCTCTGATATCGTAACCTGATCCTGGTTCCCCGAACTCAAAGCACTCTGAAGCGCCTTAGCGTTCTTGCTGAAACTCTGGAAATCTGATCTCACAGAGCTCATCTGAGTCTGATAGTTGCTGCTGATTGACTGTATGGACATATCGTTCACCTCCTTGCGGGACAACTATAACGCCGAGTGAAAAGGAGCAAGTCTTATGCCAGAAAGGTTCGGTAGATGATAAAGACAAAAGCTAAAAAACTAACTAATTAAAATAATAAGATATTTCTCTAAATCGCCGTTCCGCTATTGATCTGTTATCTGATATTTATACGGCAGGATTTTCCAATTGCTGATCCCTCTGCGGAAAATATTTCCCGCTATGCATCATAAGATCTGAAATGCTGCTCAGAATGAATTCGGCAAGCAATTTCCTGTTATTCTGAGTAACCTCATGAATTTCCACGTCCTCCCTGCTTCTCACATCCATGATAAAATCGTCCCCTCCAAGGGCAATTGTTCCTATGACAATATTTGATGAGTTAAGGGCTTTGGTCACCGCGCCTTTAAAGACTTCAGAGAAACATTCCATCTTCCCGATCCCGTCGAGCACAAGGATATTCTTCTTAACGGGGACAATGGACGGGACAGCGATAGTCTCGATATTTCGAATATCGACGCCGTATTTTCTTATATTGCAAGCGGATTTTATATTGCGATGAGCAAGGTAGCCTTCCCTGCCGTCAAGGGTTCTTATTACGAAACCGACCCTGCTTGAACCCGACCTGGCTTCTTCGATATAAAAGCCGCTTGCAGGCACGTTCATTCTTTCTATCACCTGCTTTATGACCGCAGTCTTTCCCGCCAAAGGATTCCCTGTCAAAAGAATATTATTCCTCACACTAATCCTCAACGCCCGTGCGTTCCTTAGTTCAGCGACATCCGTTAGAATGCACGCATTCCTCCTCCGCTGCGACCACCGTTGCCATGGGGCATATCATCTTTCTGCGACTTCTCACTTCTTTCTTCAAAGAGATTTTGGTAATCTCTCATTTGTTCCTCTGTCAGAATCTAACCGAGTTTCATATCAGTTTTCCAACGAACTTCCTGCAGTGCACTTTTATCTTCTATAAATCATAGACGAGCAAGATTATCAAAAGGTTACAAGTATGAAGATATTGACCAGCACAAACAAAGTATTTTACGAAACTGTTGAAAAGTTGTGGTTAATGTTTATGGCACTGAAAGCGGTAAGTGCTCAGGGGTTAATTCGCGAAACCACAAAGCAGGTTTAAGCCTTTCATACGTGCTTAATAGTGCAGAGTTCAGCTGGGAGTATACAGGTTTCTATTGACTACAATCTGACCAAAAGGGTATATAATAATCTATATAAAATAGAATGCTCATGATAGAAAAGAATGTAAATCAGAATGTGTCAGGATGATGGCTGAACCGCGCATTCTTCGACAGAACCGGTGACTTGCATTGAACCAGCCTCCGTTATGAAATTAAAAACCAAATTCACGTTGATAGTCTCGGCCTTTGTTGTTACTCTACTTGCATCAGTTGCCTTATTAACCTTCTCACACTACAAGAATTCCATTGAAACAACTATCGCTCAACAGCAATTTCGAATGCTCTCAATACTTGCAGATGAAATTGACAGCAAACTTCTGGCGGCTCAACAGCACATTGTCTCAGTTGCAGAAACTGCTCCTCCAGACATAATGCAACACCCTGAAAAGGCGCAGGCATTTCTTGATAACATGCCGAGTTTGCACATAATGTTTGACAATCACGTTTTCTTATTCACACCGTCGGGCAAAATATTTGTTGAATCACCATATGTTCAGGGCAGAAGGGGATTTGACATTTCTTTCCGCGAGTACATTATAAACACCCTTAGAACAAAAAAACCATATATCTCTGATCCGTTTCTGTCCTCACAGCAGCATAGACATCCTGCCATCATGCTCACGGTGCCTCTTTTTGATCGCATGGGCAAAATAGAGGGAATATTAGGCGGCGATATAGACCTTATGAGAGACAACTTCCTGGGGAGAATAGGCACTGTAAAAATAGGGGAGACAGGTAATCTTTATCTGTATAGTTCGGACGGCACTATGATTATGCACCCTGACAAAACGAGGATTCTCGTCACTCAGCCTCGTGGCTTAAACAGGCTTTATGATATGGCAAGGGACGGGTTTGAGGGCACAGGCGAAACCACAACGTCTTACGGGATTAAGGCAGTTGCTTCTTTTAAGAGGCTGAAGATAAAAAACTGGATCCTCGCTGCAAACACGCCGCAAGCTGAAGCATATCGTCCAATTCGACAGATGGAACGGTCTTTATTAATGGCCAGTGTTATAGGGCTCATTGCAATATTTTTTATTATTTCTTACATCGTAAAATATTTAGTAACACCTCTTGAACTTTTCACGCGTCATATAGAGGAACTTCCACAAAAAAAAGGTGACGACAGGCTCCTGAACATAAAGACAAAAGATGAAATCGGAACGCTTTCTCTGGCATTTAACAAGATGGAGGGTGAACGTAAGCGGGGGGAGGAGACTATCGCCAGAGAAAGGATCCTTTCTGATCATATCATCAATTCCCTACCCGGAATATTTTATATGTATGATGATGAAGGGAAACTTGTACGTTGGAACAAGAAACACGAGGAAGTGACAGGTTATTCGCGGGAAGACTTGTTCGGCATGCACCCTGTTGATTTCTTCGCAGAAGCACATAAACAGTATATGGTTTCGCGCGTGCAGTCCGTATTTATTGAGGGAGAGGCATTTGCAGAAGCCCCTTTGCTGACCAAAAGCGGGGAGCAAATACCGTATTTCTTCACCGGTCGACTCACTGTATTGGATGGAAGGCAATACTTACTCGGCGTGGGAGTTGATATAACCGATCGCAAGAAAGTCGAAGAGGAAAAGAACGCGCTCCAGGCGCAACTGCAGCAGGCGCAGAAGATGGAGTCGGTGGCGCGATTGGCAGGCGGTGTGGCCCACGATTTCAACAATATGTTGGGGGTGATCCTTGGCCACGTGGAACTCGCAATGATGCAAGTAGATACGGCGGAGCCAATTAATGCCCATCTTAAGGAAATTCAGGAGGCCGCTAATCGATCAGCTGACCTCACCCGGCAACTGCTAGCCTTTGCTCGCAGGCAGACCGTTGCGCCGAAAGTCCTGGATTTGAACGACTGCGTGACGGGTATGATGAAGATGCTTCAGCGGCTGATAGGTGAGGATATTGATCTTGTCTGGATGCCGGGAACAGATATATGGCCGGTCAAGATTGACCCTGCACAAATTGACCAGCTTCTGGCTAATCTGTGCGTAAACGCCCGGGACGCTATCGCCGGGGTAGGCAAGGTCACTATCGAGACAGAAAACATCACCTTCGATGAGCCCTATTGCGCCGTTAACAAAGGCTTTGTCTGTGGCGCATACGTGATGCTTGCCGTGAGCGATGATGGTTCAGGAATGGGCAAAGATGTAATTGATCACCTCTTCGAGCCGTTCTTCACCACCAAGGAGGTGGGAAAGGGCACGGGACTGGGGCTGGCCACAGTATATGGCATTGTCAAGCAAAACGAGGGATTCATCAACGTCTATAGCGAACCCAGTGTGGGTACAACTTTCAAAGTCTACCTGCCCCAGTTTGTGGGGGAAGGTATAGAGCCAACGTCCGAAAGCAACGCGGCAACTCCCAAAGGAAGCGGGGAGACAGTGTTGCTTGTGGAGGACGAGGCGGCGATTCTGAATGTGGGCAAAGCGATGTTGGAAGAGTTGGGCTATACGGTGCTGACTGCCAGCTCGCCAGGAGAAGCGCTCCGTCAATTTAAAGCTCATCTCGATGAGATACAGTTGCTGATCACAGATGTCGTCATGCCAAAGATGACCGGACGGGAACTGGTGAAATTAATCAGTGAAATTAAACCAGGACTGAAATGTCTTTTCACTTCCGGTTATACGGCCAATGTTATCGCTCATCATGGGGTGTTGGACGAAGGCGTGTACTTCCTGCAGAAACCGTTCTCCATGAATGATCTTGCGTATAAGGTGCGCGAGGCATTGGAGCGGAAATAGGAGCGCAGCATAAAGATCAATGGTTAACCAAGGGTTCATTTCGGAAATCTGCAGCAGTTGCAACAACGCTAACTGATCAATTCTAAATGAATGCGGCGTCACCACCGATTTCCAGTCGTAACATTGTATCTGTACCGTGACGAGCGGACTCGCGATTATAAGTAGTA
>CAVSHF010000002.1:0-27829 GCA_963727805.1 uncultured Nitrospiraceae bacterium | reverse complement strand
GGCGGATCTCGTATCAGGATTTTTTTCAGCCAAGATAATGAATGGGTTATCAATTCTCATTGCTTTCAGTGTATCTACCGCTAATCCAGCAGAACATCTGTAATGTTTACCATTCATGATTGCTATCTCGGCATCTAAATAATCCTTATAGGAATCATGTAGAAATAGCTCATTATTTACTTCCTGAAGCCACAAGGTAGGGTGGGGACACGGAGCATTCAGCAGAAAAGCATGAGTTTCTATATAAGCAAACCCGGCTTTGTTGTGCCGAGTGAGAAGCTTCAGCAATTTAATAAGCGCTGCATGCTTTAGAATGTCTCCAAGGTTCCCAACATTGCTGTGTTGTGGATTATGTAGCATTAGTTGGCACGATGATGAAGCCTTCTCTTGTTATTCCGTCAATCCCAATAGGTGGATTGCCAACTAATATATATTCTGCCGTGTTTCTTCTCAAAAATGATATCCCTGCTATTCCCATCACAATAGCTTGCAGTTCATCATGCGTTGGCAAACCAGAAATATTCAGAGAGTACATACATTTGAGGATTTTCAAACGATCACTAATATCGAGAGTAGTCGCTTTGGATTTTGCAGGCAAGGGTTTGATTGTGAGAGCTTTCCAGGCCGCAAATGGATAGGATTCCAATGCCAGGACCTCATTATTGACAGGGTAATCATTCAATCCGTGTAGTATTCTGATACCATTTCTTTGCAATTCATTGAAGACTGCAATAGAAAAGCTCACAAAAGGTGTATAGTTTCGCGGCTTTACGCAATATGGTATCCCCGTCTTTGCTTGAGTGTTTAATTGGCGTTCACAACATCTGCAGTGCTCTAACCCATTGTCTGGATCTTTCCAGGCCTGTGGGCCGTCCAGAATTAATATTTGAGATTTTCGCTCGCTACATAATCGCGTTAAGCACTTGGCAAGCTCAGTCGCCGATGGTTCTCCTATTAGCTCATACTGATCAGGTTTAACTAACTCGACCGCGATATCTTTATTTTTAGGTGAGAGTAGAGCAATTCCGACATCAGTATAATTCCGATACGCCAAATCAACAGATATAATTGTATGTTTATTCATATCTCACTAAAAACACGCTTGTTATATCGCATCCTTGAAAACCGTCTACCTGCATATTTTGCACAAAAGCCTCAGCAGTATGGTTCCTTATTATATGCCATATATTATCACTAAACGGATACCTTTATTCTCTCAACCATTGAATAACTATCTAGCATACCTCGTCGCAAACTGTGTAAATGCCGAACTGAATGATTAACCACCAAGATTCGCAGTGATATCGATCTATAAACCTGAATTGCGTTTCGGATGCCTTGAGAAGTGGGTCATCGCTTTTTCAATCGCAGCTCCTTACTATATTTGCATCTATCTAATAATTCTAATCTGATACCCTTTGAAGAGAGGCGATAGCAGAATATTTTCCCTCAGATTGGCATCTTCGAATTTCCCGTATATAGTAGATTCGTCAAATAGAGTGAGCTTCTTTTCATACTCGTCAATGGACCATTTCCCGCCACCGACGACGGACCAATCCTGATCAGCGATCTCATAATTATCCATTTTCTTAGAGGTATACTTGCCTTCAAGATGATTTGATAGACAGAACCTTTCCACTATGTTGGCGTGATAACAGGAAAGATCTCTTGGCGATATAACGAAATATTCGGTATCATCATTTTGTATTTGAACGAATTTTCCGCCACGCTTTGATGGTACAGCTGATTTCAGAATAATTTCGAAGTATGTTCGAGAATAATCAATAATCACCATTTATCATTATTCCTTATAGCTCTAGTCGCTCGGGCCAAACATCCTCTTTTTTATTACCACAAGTGATTGTGCATAATCAATTTGCAGACGGTTTAGAGCCGGGCTTTGTATGTCACGAAACAGACACTGTTTTTTCCTCTTGACTGGAAAAAACGGGACATTCCTTTTTTTTATAAATAGTGGTGATGAATTAAAAAAATAGTAGCCCTGAGGTGGCGTCAGAAGTAATTCCTTTAATGCTATAATTGTGAAAATCTGTTGGGACTGTGGTTAATAGCTCAAAAAATAGAAGCAAGCTGTAACGTGTTACAGAATGGCAACAAGTCTAATATCGCAGGGAAGATCTCGGATAAGACGAGGAGAAATCATAATAACTCAAGAACCAAGACCTAATACCACTTGTGACACGAGGGTGGTGACGTTCATTAAGGAGCCATGAAGCATATTCACGTCGCATGCGCTATTATAGAAAATGGTGGGAAAGTGCTTACTGCACAACGCAGTGCCATCATGAGCTTGCCACTTAAGTGGGAGTTCCCTGGTGGAAAGATAGATCCCGGCGAATCGGCGGAAGAGTGCCTGCGGCGTGAATTGGTGGAGGAGTTGGGCATTTGTGTTCGCGTGGGGAAACACCTGCCACATAGCAGCCACAATTACGCGGATTTTGCTATCACACTATATCCTTTTGTTTGCTCTATAGAATCCGGAGAAATAATTCTTCACGAACATTCCGCCGTGGCTTGGTTAGCATCGGATGAACTACTCACTCTCGATTGGGCTGAGGCTGACCTACCAGTTATTGAATCGTATCTAGCAGAGTCTCGGTTATCTAGATGAAGCATTTTGCTCACGGAATATATGAGGAGCTTCTTGATGAATACCTTCGAGATGCGCTAGTCCAGCATCCGGAGTTGAGGACTGTTTTTGGCAAAATCGAACCTGAGGAGCAGCCGGCCCGGTATGCGTCATTCGTAGCAAAGGTACTCGAGCAGGCTTTACGAGAAGAATCTGATCCTGAAAGACGACTGGGTCTGTGCAACCTGATTCTAGAGCAGGTTGCCAAAGAGCCGGTCAGGAACCACTTTGAAAAGCATCGACTGGTACCTGCCGCAAAACCGGTGCTCCTGGAAATCACTCCTCCGAATTATGGTACGTCAGGCATTACTCGCCCCCACACTCCGATAGTGGAAAGCAGTCTTTTTACCGGCTCTCCCCAGGAACCACAACTTTCACATGAGTTGCAAGCTGAGATGCGTTCTGCCGATGCAGTGGATATCCTGGTCTCATTCATAAAATGGTCAGGACTGCGCCTATTGATATCAACATTTGAGGATCTTCGCGATCGTAATGTCCCGGTCCGTCTCATTACCACCTCCTACATGGGGGCATCCGATGCTCCGGCTGTGGAATGGTTAGCTCATATGCCTAATGTAGAAGTACGCGTCTCATATGATATCGAGCGAACTCGGCTTCATGCCAAGGCTTACCACTTTAGGCGCAACAGCGGATTCTCCACGGCCTATATTGGATCGTCCAATATGTCCCATGCAGCCATTACAAGCGGGCTAGAATGGAATCTTAAAGTAACTGCCCAGGACATGGGGCACATCCTAGAGAAATTTAGCATCGAGTTTGAGACCTACTGGAACAGTCGGGAGTTTGTACCTTTTGATCCCGAAAATCCGACACTCTTTCGAACTGCTATTGATCGAGCTCGCAATACCAGAACAAATGGACCGGCAGTCTTCTTTGATCTTAGGCCTCACCCATTTCAGGAGCGCATTCTTGAGGCACTGGAACGGGAGCGTAACACGCATGGCCGCTGGCGTAACTTAGTAATAGCAGCTACCGGTACCGGCAAGACCGTTGTTGCGGCCTTTGACTTCAAGCAATTCTTCGAAAAGAAACAACAGCAGGTTCGACTCCTTTACATCGCCCACCGTCAGCAGATTCTTCAGCAGGCACAGGCGATCTTCAGTAATGTATTGCGTGACCAAAATTTTGGTGAGCTATTAGTCGGTCCTTATGAGGCCAACCGCCTCGAACACCTGTTTTGCTCTGTTGGAATGCTTACAAGCAGACGCTTGTGGGAGCAGGTCGGTGAGGATTTCTACGACTACATCGTGGTCGATGAAGCACATCACGGTACTGCTAACAGCTATAGGCCAATCTTCGATAACTTCACCCCGAAAATACTCCTCGGTCTGACGGCCACACCAGAGCGTATGGACGGCGACAACGTAGCGGCCGACTTTGGTAATCGCTTTGCCGCTGAGATACGCTTGCCTGAGGCGTTGGAGGAGAAGCTCCTGTGCCCATTCCATTATTTCGGGGTTGCCGATCCGATTGCCATAAATCAGGACCAATTCTGGCGCAATGGCAAATATGATGCCGCGGCCTTAGAGAAAGTCTATGTGCTGGATCGTGCACGAGCAGATCAACGAGTTAATGCCATTGTGGAGGCACTTAATCGCTATGAGTCTGACCTGAACACCGTCAAGGGAATTGGTTTCTGTGTCACTATCAAACATGCCGTCTTCATGGCTAACCAGTTCACGCAGATGAGGATCCCATCGGGTGCCTTTGTATCTGGGGTTGACGATGAACAATGTCAGAATTTGCTTACCGACCTAAAAAACGGAACGCTCACTTTTCTATTCACTGTCGACAAACTCAGTGAAGGTGTCGACGTGCCCGAGGTGAACACCGTTCTCTTCCTCCGACCCACCGAAAGCCTGACCGTCTTCCTTCAGCAGCTGGGACGAGGCTTGCGCCATGCTCCTGGAAAAGATTGCCTTACAGTGCTCGATTTTGTCGGCCAGGCGCACCGAAGATACCGGTCCGACACAAAGCTCAAGGCGCTTATGCCACGGCATCGCTATTCTATTGACAAGGAAGTGGAGCTCGATTTCCCCCATCTTCCGGCCGGTTGTTCCATTCAGCTTGACCGCCTCTCGCGGCAGTACGTCTTGGAGAACATAAAGGAAAACCTCGGCCGATTAGCCGCTCAGGTGCCTGATAGGCTACAGACATTTACGAGCGAAACTGGACAAGTGCTGACCTTTGGCAATTTCATTCGCTATCACGATTACGATCCGGAAGTACTTCTGGCTAGTGAGACGTGGTCTGGGTGGAAAGCTAAGACACAGCTTGGTTCGATACCCGATGACCCTGATCTGGCGAGGCTGAAGAAAACCCTGATACGGGCGGTATTTATCAATGGGCCGAAAGAAGCCACGTTGTTACGCGAAGTTCTTAAACTAGTCTCCAATGGTGCTATTACTGAGGCAATTGCACTCGCAGGGGACTCGGTCATGATGTTGTACTACCGACTCTGGGGAGATAAAGGTACCAATCTCGGCATAACATCCCTTGAAGATGCCTTCCGCCGACTAGCCACAAATCCGTCCATTTTGTCCGATCTGGATGAGATACTTGCTTGGGCGCTTGATACAACCGAGGTTAGCGGCAGGAGACCTGATTTGCCTTTTGCCTGTCCACTTGAACTTCATGCCCACTATGGGATCAAGGAGATTCAGGCGGTTTTTGGCCGGGCAACCTTAGAGACAGCTGGGCAAACAGGTGTGGGATCGTTTCATTTTTCGGAATTTAAAACCTATGCCCTGCTATAACCTTTCAGAAGACTGAAAAGGAGTTTTCCCCGAGTACCATGTATGCTGATTACCCGATTAGCAGGGAACTACTACACTGGGAGTCGCAGTCAACGACATCTCAACAGTCTGAAACCGGCCAGAATCTTATTCACCATGTGAATCGTGACTATACAATCTTAGTTTTTGCCCGTGACCAAAAAAAGCGGAACGGGGTCACGGTGCCGTTTACCTATCTTGGACCTGTGAAATTAGTCAGATACGAAGATGAGCGGCCTATCAAGATGGTTTGGAATTTACAGCATCCAATGCCAGTAGAGATGTTTGAGGATAATAGGAGGGGAGGGTAAGCATTGCATGGGAAAGCAATGTATTATGTGGCAGACATTCGGAATAAAAGCACGATGAACGGATATCAATACATCCTGGTTAAACAAACTGAATGGGCCAAGAACCGGGGCTTAGACCTCATCGGCAGCAGAGCGAATCGTGGTCGCCCTGCGTACACCACAGACCTTGATTTCAAGCTCTTTCAACCATTGCTTCCGGAGGTGCGCAGTTCCTTTTCCAAAGGAGATGGCGGCGAACTAGGTTCTTGCGGCATGCCTGGGAAAATGCAAGCTATACACTCATCCTCGGCATTAGGCGTGAATGTATTCCAGTACTGGAAATCGATCTTGGCAGTTCCCATTATCTCAGCGGCGTGCGGCTTTTGCCGTGAGGGATCGGAGATTTCCCGCGATATTCAGTTCGAGGAGAAGTACCCGATCGGCGACAGCTTTGGATTTCATCCCTAATATAGATGTCGTTATCCACAACGAGCCCTAGGCAAAAAATAAGCGGTTTGCCATCGAATGTAAGTTTTCTGAAGCGTACGGTGCGTATAGTCACGGTGGACTTAAGCAAAAGTACCTGGACTGTGGTGATATTTGGAGTGATATCCCTGGTTTGAGAGCCTTTGCGGAACGGATTTCACCAGATGACAATGAATTTAAGCATCTGCACCCAGCGCAGTTGATAAAGCACGTTCTCGGTCTGAAGCGGCAATTTGGAGCGGGTGGTTTCCGACTACTTTACCTGTGGTACGACGTGCTTGGCGAACAAGGTAAATGTCATCAGGATGAAATTACAGAGTTTACGAAAGTGGCAAAGCAAGACGGAATCAAGTTCCATTCGCTGACATATCAGGAATTGATTGCTAAATTGGCGAGTCAATGGCGGTCTCACCACGGCGAGTATATTCGGTATCTAAGTGAAAGGTATCTGTAATGAATAAGGCTGAAAATAACGGGGGCTGAAGAATGAATTTGAAGCTGAAAACATATCGATGTGGTACTCCAAGAGAAGAAGGAGAGGGCTTGCGCGTTGGCACAGTTCGATACCTGCCGAGAGGGGTTAAGAAGGAGGATTATGCCAAACATGATTATTTTGATGTTTGGCTCCCTACTGTTGCACCTAGCCGAAAACTCCTTAATAAAGTTAAGAAATGGAATTTTGATGATAAGGCCAATCAGAACAAGTTCTTTGAACTCTATGAAAAGGAGTTAGCGACTTATACAGATGCCCGTCAGTCAGTACTGCTGCTCTCTGAGATAGCAAAAAGAAGTCCTATTGCCGTGGGTTGTTACTGTGAAGATGAGCAACGGTGCCATCGTTCTGTGCTTCACAAAGTCATACATAAGGCCGCGGAAGGTAAGTGGTTAAAATAGGATGAAGCTATTTTGACGTATTGTAAAGGAAATATTAAGCATTAAGGATGCATACTGATGTTGACATCCATCCATGATGATAGACTCCAGTTAAATATACCGCAGAAAATGGGCAAGATCATGCCGACGTTCGCACCAATTCAAGACTACGTTGGTAGTTTGTCTTGCATGCTGAATAGCATATTTAGCGGGGAACATTTCAGGAAGGTAGACATAATCATAAATTATTTATCAATTAATACGCATCAGACCATTCTACTGGTGCCGAATCCGGTCTCTCATCCATGTCCTCGAACCCGCCATGCTGAGGCATGTAATCGAGAAAAAGGGTCCCCGTTAAGCCATTTGTCTTCTGGGCGATAGTTATTTCGATCTTCATCTTGGCTATCAGCGCATTCTGATACCTGCAGGAAGGGCTCTCTTTGATGGAAGGAAGTGAGGTCTCGCATTCACCTTTTCGCAATATCAGCACTACGTCGGAATATTTTGTGATCACGCTATAATTAGGGTCTGCAGCTATCGGGTTTTTATTCCTCGGGTATTTCTTCATATTAATACTACTTGTGATAATAATAGGCAGTCTTAGTTTTAAGGCTGTCTCTTTCAAAGTTCTGAGGCACTCGGAAGCCGTTGCCTTGTCTTCGGGCACTAGATTTTGCAAAGAATCAATTATCAAAAGAGATATGTTCGACTTTCTAGCAACCAGATTACTGATCTGCTTTATTAAATCTTGCGCCGATGCAATATTGGAATAATTTATATAAATTTGAGATTGCGCCAATCGTCCTGCCGCGCTAGTGAGTTTGGGCCAATCGTCTCTTGTTATATTGCCCGACGTCGTTCCCCAGTATGATGTTTCTCCCTCAGCGCATAGAAGTTTTAGAGCTAGATGATCCGGCGTTTTGTCTAAGCTAAATAAAGCCAAAGCTATTGGAGGCTTCATCTTTACAGCAAGATTTCTTGCAATACTGTATACGAAGGATGATTTGCCGACTCCTGGTTCTCCGCATACCACGTACACATCGCCGACGAAGAACCCGGATAAGATGGTATCTAGTTGCTTAAAGCCCGACAAAATCTTTAGTCCGTGACACTTTTTCATATCATGAAGAACCTCTACTATCTTGAAAGCATCTTTTACTGCATCCCGAATGGAATCCACGTTGCCTGTCTCCGGTTCAACCATATCCACTGCCGTCCTTTAGTTAGTTATTAATATCAGAAGCTTTGTATGACGATTCTCTTGATTATTGTGTCCAATGTTAGAGGCGCAGGATTACTTTTCTATTTGACCCTCGTCTTTATCCGTGCCTAAATAATCGCATTTGGCACTGCCAGATGCCTGGCGGCCAGCGATACTGGGCTAGAATCGATATAGCCATAGTTATTTTTTTTCACCGCCAAGCTTGTGGCAGCGGGTTTGATTAATCTTGTATCAGAGGCTCAATAAATCACTACAAACACAGGAGGGATAGCATGGAACAAGAGAAGAGTTCGAGAAAGTCGACAGAGGACTACGGAATCATTTTCATTTCTGGTGGAATAGATGGCGGGGCGGCTGAAAGAATATGCCGGGATATTATCAGAATCAATCTGGAACGCCCGGCCGACCACATTCAGATGATAATCAATTCAAGCGGTGGGGACATATCGGCAGGGTTTGCAATTATTGACATGATGGAATGGTCTTCGCTGCCAGTATACACTACTGGGCTTGGACTTGTTGCTTCCATGGCTCTGGGTATTTTTATGTCTGGAAACAAAGACCATCGCATACTTACGCCACGCACATCGCTGTTGTCGCATCGCTTTTTCTCAATCAGCATGGGAAACCATTCTGAACTAATAGCGCGCAGGAAAGAGGAGGATTTTCTACATGAGAGGCTTATTGAGCACTATATATCCCATTCTAATATCCAGACTCGGCAGGAAGTCGAGACGCTATTATTAAGGGATGTCGATACCTGGCTCACACCTGCTGAGGCCATCCAGTACGGAATCGCCGATGGCGTATATTCCGCCAAATAGGAGAAAGAGATCATGATTCCAGCAGACAGAGGCAACGGAGGCAATGGAAGCAGCCGGCATATGGAAGATCAGTATTGTGAAACTATTTCCCCGACGGATGTAATGTCCGCTAACAATGAACTAAATAATATGGTGATGTCTTCCGACATCAAGGGGAAAGTTCTGTTATTCATTCGAAACCATGATTTGGTAAAACGGGGATTTTCAGAGCTCGGAATCGATCGTCTGATCACTTACGGGCGAGGCACGACTATCATGGTATATGGTCGCCCGGGCACAGGTAAGACCCTATTGGCCCGGTCCATCTCAAGAATTATGGGAAAGCCGCTTTTCGGACTGAAAGGAGAGCAAGGCATCAGGTTTGACCGACCAGGCGGATATTCGGACCACGCAATAGAAGAGCTGTTCAAACTGGCCAAAGAAAAGAGTGGCATTGTATTCATTGACGAATGCGACCGATTCATGGATGAACGAACAACTGAATACGATACACTGCTCAATGAACTCGAAGAGAGCGATGGAATGGTGATATTGGCTACTAATTACCCCGAAAGGGTTGGAAAGTCATTTGATCGTAGGGTAAGTTTAAAGATTGAGCTGCCGGTTCCGGACGAAGAAATGCGCAAAAGCTTTGGAAAGTGCATATACCGGAGCGCATAGCCTGTGACCGGGATATTGATTTCAGAAGCCTCGCACAAAAGTATTTGCTTACAGGTGGATATATAAAAAATTCTGTTATCGCTGCTCTGCATAGGGTTTTTGAAAGAGATAACAATCAGCTCGTGCTAACTCATGAAGACCTGGAATATGGGGCAAAACTGCAGAGCATGGAAATTGGAGTAGATCAAAAATATTATAAAGTTATCAAGCCGAAAGATGGCCCTGAAAGCCTGAAATTGCCTGAACTCGCTAACCGTAAATTCTATTCGCTGATCCGGATTGCACAGAGGCTTGAAACGGAAGCCGTAGATTGCAACGATGACTCCGTAAAAGGGTTAAAGGTAATGCTTTGGGGAGATAGGCCCGATCGTCGTTCAATAGTAGCTTATGCTGCCGCCGCGCGGTTAAAGCGAAATGTAATGGAGATGCATCTAAGCGCTCTTTCGATGGAGGGACATCGTGAGATAAAAAAAATGAATAATGAATTTTTCGAGAGAGCAGCTGCAACCAATGATGTGATAATCGTTGTGGATGACTGCCATTTCGCTTATCTGGGACGCCCGTCTCTGCCAGAGTGGATCGGTAATTTGCTGATCAAGAGTTTCAGGCAATACCGGGGCCTGGCCTTTTTCGCAGGCGGGCGTATCCCGGCATTTACCATTGATCCGTTCTTTCATGTAGATATAAATTTGAGTTTTGCAAACGATGCCATGCAAATGGCGCTGGTCAATGAATGGATAATAACCAGTAAAGTAGATAAAGATATCGAGTCGGATATTAAGCTGCAATTGCTGAAACTGGATCCGTATCAGTTCACGCAGTTTCAGCAGAACGTAAAGCTGCTTTCCCTTGCTTATGATTCACAAAATGAGCAAATGACAGAAATTTTGCGCGAAGCACTCCTACCAATAAGCATGTTGTTCAAGAAAAGCAGGAGGCTGTTTTAGGAGGTTCCAAGAGGACCACAATGCATCCGGCAATCTTGAATGCGTCACCCGAATATCACACGTACTCACTGCCAGACATCTGGCAGTGAGTACGTGTATTATAAGTACAGGAATTAAGCAAAACATAAGGGGAAGAGGCTTTTTCTGATAATAGGAGGCTAAATGTCATCTAAGTTCGATATGATGCTGGATATTGTTCGAAAGATCGACAGGAAAGAGAAGGTGACGAAATACTCTCTGATGAATGACTTCGGCATTTCCGAGCGCAGCGTATTCCGGTACGTTGATATCCTGAGGCGCGCCAATATTCGCATAATATACGATAAGCAGAAGGAGAGTTACGTCTTCGAAGAGGGATTTTCTATCAGCAAGCCGGAACTAAGTGATGCAGAGTCGTTGACAATCGCCCTTGCCAAAGGAATTCTTAAGAATTTCGGGACATCTCTTGAACAGAATCTCGAATCCCTCGAAACCAAGCTGAAGTCAAAGAAGAAAAGCACCCGACAAAGCATTATCCTCCCTATATATAAATCTCCGCCTAAGATTAAGGAATATCTGGAAATCCTGCACTTGGCAATCAACGAGGGCAAGACCGTTAATCTTCTGTACGCATCATCCTCCTCGGGCAAGAAGTCAGGAGAGATGTAGATCCATACTATATTTTCTTTTCTGACTCATTCTGGTATCTGCGGGGTTTCTGCCACGATAACGAGGAGTTCAGAGTCCTTGCGCTGGACCGGATACTTGATTTAAAGATGATCAACCGCTACTATCCCCGAAGGACTGACAATGGGGCAAGTCAACCAGTTCCGGTGTTCGGCCCCTGGCTTGATGGGGAAGAAATAGATGTGGTCCTGCGTTTTGACGTCGGGGTGGTCGAACTGATCCAGAGAAGGCAGTGGGTATCGGGCCAGCAGAGTGAGATACTTACCGACGGAAGTATTGAGATAAGTTTCCAGGCTAAGGACAGCTTTGGTCTGCTCAAGTGGCTCTTGGGCTGGTCACCTCATGTCGAGGTGATTTCCCCGATGTCCTTAAGAAAGGAGCTCAATAATGAGCTTACAGCAGCAGCTAATAAGAATAAATAAATTCAAATAGATACTGAATTATCAGGAGAATATGATGAGTGAAACAAATATCGAGCACCAGAAGACAGGTCTGAGCAAATCCCTTTACATTAGAGGGCTTCAATGTCATAAATCCCTCTATCTGCAGAAGTACCATCCCGAACTTAGGGATGAGCTTTCTACAGACCTGTTGATGAGGTTTTCGCAAGGTCACGAAGTCGGTGAACTAGCCCAAGAACTTTTCCCAGGCGGAGTGCTGGCAACCAGCAGCGACTATGAGTTGCCTGAGCAGCTCTGCATGACTGAAGATGCCCTTGCATCCGGCGCCACAATACTTTATGAAGCGGCTATTGAACACGATGGTGTTATGGCGCGGGCCGATATCATTAAGAAGACAAGAGGACGCTGGAATCTCTATGAGGTGAAGTCATCTACCGATGTGAAAGATGTGTATCTGGACAATGTTGCCATCCAGTACAATCTTATGTCGAAAGCGGGCCTGCCCGTTGGCAAAGCGCACGTCATCCACATCAACAACGAATACGAGCGACACGGCGATATAAATCTTAGTGAACTATTCACGATCGTTGATGTTACAAAAGCAGTATTGGGTTTGCAGGAGAAGGTTGAAAAAGAGATTAAAAAGATGAAGAAAATGCTTACTGGCTCCGAACCCGTCATTGATATCGGTGAGCATTGCAAGGATCCTTATGGATGTGATTTTATGGGTCACTGCTTGAAACACTTACCGGAAGACTCGGTGTTCTCGCTAAAAGGAAGAGGAGTGAACACTTTTGATCTATATAGGCAAGGGACGATCAGATTGGCCGACATACCGCTGGAGATCCTCAATGGCTCACAGAGGCTTCAGGTTGCAGCCCATATAGACGGAAAATCCTGAGTTGATAAGACTAATGTAAACAGTTTCTGGACTCACTATGGCACCCAATGGTATTCCTAGACTTTGAGACCTATACAACAGCAGTGCCTGCCTATGACGGAATCAGGCCATACCAGCAGGTGCCATTCCAGTTTTCGATTCATATTATAGGAAAAAAAGGCGCCGAGCCAGAGCATTTCGAGTACCTGGGTGATCCGACTATAGATTCTAGGGAAGAGTTGCTGCAGAACCTGTTACGAATTATTCCTAAGAAGTCTTGCATCGTCGTCTATACCAGCTTCGAAAAAACTATTCTTAATTCTTTAGGAGATTGGTTCCCCAAGAAGCAAAAACTGTTACAGCAGATTGTTGATAATATTAGAGATCTTTGCCGAACCCTTCAGAAGAAAGGTTGTCTACAAGCCGGATATGAAAGGGTCCTCTTCGATTAAGTACGTCCTGCCCTCATTGGTCTCTGACCTTAAATATAGTGACTGTGAAATCCAAAACGGCGGTATGGCCGTGGATGCTTATTTCAAACTGAGAAATCAACCGAGGAGTCTGAAAAATTAGCAATACGAAAGGCACTTCTTGATTACTGCAAATTGGATACATTCGCGATGGTGAAAATATTGGACAGCATGAGATCGATTTAATGAGTATACCTGCACTAATGTTTGGCAAAAGGTTGCAGGCCGGGCTTGTCTCCTGCCCGCGCTTATTAGACAGGGTCTGTTAACAGCTGTTCCTTTCCATCTTGTATAGAGCCTCTGCCCGGAAGAGCAGCTTATCACTGCCATAGTGTGTTGCAACATCGGACCACGTGATAGCGGCGTCGAACACCTTCAGAGATTCTGTTTTCGCATAGGACTTAGCGTTCGAGAAGTACTTCGAGGAAGCAAGCGCAACCACGCAAACCTCAAATGAATCCGAGCCGAGAAGCCGCTTGATCAGTTTACGGTCATTCTCAAAATCTCGATTCTGGTCAACTTCGAATCGCTGGAATACCTTAGCTTCTATGATGATGATAGCCTTTTCGCCAAAAAGGCAAAGGTCAAATGTCCTTTTTGCAGGATACCCATCCTGGCGGGCAGTCTTTTGGGATGGCCAGAGGAAGTCACGGTAGAAGCAGACTTCATATCCAAGATCCCAGTCTCATCCTGCGACAGCTTAAGAGGCCGCTTAGACAGATCGAAAGGACAACGCGCCTGAGTGATGAGGTATCTGGCGAATGCGCCGGGGTCCTTTCGTGCGTACTCAAACAGCACTGCGCAAAAAAAACGCTCGTCGCGCGACCAATTCGCCCAACTGCGATGTTTTAAGTAAGAAATGCCCACTGTTTCACCTCCATATAATATATTGTTAACTAGTCGTCGCTGATACGATAATTTCCGGAAAAATAACCTGCCAGGGCGCTTACAACTCCTGCTGCGCTAACGATCAAGCCCAATGTATTATGAATAATATCATATATGACGCTAGTACCATGGCAGTTGCTCTTTGCGAAGTGATAAATCGTTTCTCGTTATTGATTCAATAAAATTGGAAGAATATCTTTTCGATGATTCATGGACGTGAAAAGTTGTTCGCCGCTGCCAGGATGCTGGCAGTGATTTATTCTATAGTGAAGTATGACTGACGATAAAGAATATCCAACCAAAGCCGACTATGAATCTTACGTACCTGACCAGCACCCGAAAGTTCAAAGGACGACGGTTGCTTTTGATGAAGGAGTGAAAAACGCGGCAGCCTATGAGGAGCAGGAGTTGCTTGAAATGCTTCAAAGCTCCGAAATTACTCTGGTCTATGAGGCATTGGGTGCTATCGGAAAAAGAAAAATCAAGAAGGCGCTGCCTCTTCTGCAATCGATAGCTCTGTATGACGACGACATATCTATACAGGAAGAAGCCATTATGGCGATAAGAAAAATCGGTGGCAAAGCCGCAAAAGATATATTAAAATTCCTAAAAACGACTGAACACAATGAGTTTATTGAAGAGGGGGAAATATCAAATAAATAATTACTTTTGATCGACGATATTCAAGCATTACTGATATGTGTGAATCGGCGGCAGTGCACTATAATTTGATCTTGCATGCACATTCTCATAGAATATAGAAAACTTGTTGATAATATATTGTGTCTTTATTAGGAGGGAGGGGTAAAAGATGCTATTCGAGATGGATGATAAGTCCAAGGGGTTTAAGCCGGTTTTAGCGATGAATATTGTCCATTCGCTCGGAGAGAGCGAAAAGAATCTGGAGAACTACCTCAAAGAGATAATCGGAGACATCCTATTCCCTGAATATCTGGTCTTTGGAAATGAACGATCGTTTCAAAGCGAAGCAGATTTATTTGCTCTGAATAGCAGCGGAGACCTGGTCGTCTTCGAATTGAAGGTAGATGGACATTATGATCGTGGCAAGGTCTACCAGGCATTGGGCTATGCCCAACATTTCTCCTATTGGCGTTACAACGAAATGAACAATCATTTCAAGAAGTGCTTTCCTCAGGACAATGAACTGATAGATGCATTTGAGCAGCATTACGGATATAGGATTGACTTAACCGAATTCAATAAGAGACAAAAAACTATTTTAATATCACACTCATCCTCTGAATACACAGGAACGATCGCCAAGTACTGGAGAAAATCTGGGGTCGACATAGAAGAATACTTCTATCGTTTCTATGAAGTTGCCGGCAAGAGATACTTCGAATTGTCGAACGAACTTTTCTGTCCTCAGAATTCATACAATTGCTGGATCAACACTTGCCAGACTCATTATCCGGAGGCATATTTGGACATGATCAAGCATAAAAAGGCCGCGATCTATGGAGACCGCAGAGGAATCATCGGAGAGTGGATGAACAAGTCTTTCATTTTCCTGTATCATAACGGCTATGGGATCATTGCGGCGGGTAAGGGAACGGCAACGATAAAGGATGCACACAATGAAGAACTCGATGAGGAAGAAAGGTCAATCAAATTGAGCCAATTTATCAGCGGAGTAAAACTCGAAGACGGAACGATTCTCCATTATCTTACGACAAGTAACATTAAGGAGCTGTTGCAAAGGGATTTTTATTTCCCAAACTCGATTGTTCCAATGTCCGAGGATGAAGCCGAAAAACTATATAAGGAGTGCCAGAAGACTTTCAGGTGATTGAACAAAACATTTTCTATCTATTCTGATGCCATAGGGGTGACATTGAAAGAGATTTGTGAGTGTTTTAGTCAACTAAAGTGGCACAGCCCTTCTTATCTTGACCTCAAAAGAACTTGCTCGGTTGTATTTTGATAACTCGCAGAGCTATCGACAGCATTCTGAAGAATACACAGGCAAGCAGGCCACAAGCTGATTTGGTGATTTTAGAGGTGGAGTCAATATTTCACGGGGCAACGATCGTAGGTCCCGACGAGTGACGCAGTGGAGGCGCCGGGTGTGAGCATGATGCCGGAGATTATTCTAAATTCTCTTTATATTTGACCCACCTTGGTTTCTTGAATATCAGCTATAACGTTCGTCAATCCTTTCTTTTTCGACATCTTTTTGCACATAGATATCGCTGCTTTATCAGTATTTATTTTGTGCTATGTGCAGCAAATGTACCCGACAAGATTAAAGATCTTGCCGCGTAATAGCCATCCAGTGAATATTAGCAGACACAAGGGGTGCATTCAATCACCTTGTCACCAATCCGAGCTAGCCGTCTTGCAAAACTACTGTTTGGGAACATTGAAATGAATACTCTTTGTGCTCTACTCGCAACCCTGAGATTTGGATCATCGGGCAGATAGTCGAGGTAGTCTAGCGATAGAGAAAGAAACATTTCGGCGGTGTACGCTATCTGCCTGAACGCCTCTAGAGCCTCTTGTTCACTTTTGGCCATATTAACAAGAAGACTGAGATGTCTCTCAAGTTTATTTCGCGAGAGTAATTTGATTAGAGCATAAGCATCGGTAATGGAGGTAGGTTCTGGAGTCGTCATGACTATCGTCTGGTGAGCGCAGTCGCAGAAAAACAGAACATTGTCAGCCACGCCAGCTCCTGTGTCGATAAGGACTATGTCAACAGGAATATCATATTGCTCAAGGGTTGAAAGCAGTTTCTGGCGCTGCTCATTGTTAATGTTCGTTAGTTCCTTTATTCCGGAACCGGCGGGTATGATCTTAATGCCCATTGGACCTTCCAGAATTATATCTTTCAGACTTTTTTCGCCAGTTAAGACGTGCTTGATGTTGTATTTATGTCTTATACCGAAGAGCACGTCTATATTGCATAATCCAAGATCGGCATCCAAAATAAGTACTTTTTTGTTAATACCTGCAAAATACAAGGCAAGATTGGCTACACAATTTGTCTTGCCTACCCCGCCCTTTCCGCTAGATACCGCTATTATTCGTGGATTACCAAAGAATTCCATATTTATTCTTCCTCTTGGCAATGTAATTAAAGTACTTTTCCTTCCCTGAGATTGAGCGTCTCCATCTATGCTTATATTTGCACTTTCTGTGCCTGGCGTAAGTTCTTGAATGCCAAGCTAGTGCATATTGTAGAGGTCAAAGAAATGACGTCATAATAGTGTTTTCATCTTATATATTGACGGTTAGCGGTTTTTTAGGAATCTCGAAAATTGAGCTAATTGTCTCTGAGAGAAAGCTTAGCAGCAGATTTAAAATCGCTGAACGTAGGACTTCAAAACAGTGATTAATGGGGCTACATAAATGGGATCACACGTATGCTATTGAAGATAGCTCAAGTTAATCCTTATATTTCAATAAATTCCTTACGCTGCACAAAAAACAGCCCAGTTTTGCTAACGGCTTCGCCGGATGTTTCCTCCCAGTAACGGGAATAAACCTTCACTTGCGGAGCATAGTACTTTACGAAATCCTGAATATTGTCCCCGACATCGTCAGTCTTGTAATCTACGATAGTCCAACCCTTTTGATTCTTGTACACGAGGTCGATAACACCTGAGAGGATCACGTATTCCCCTTTAGGAACGTTAAGTCCGAGTTCGGACGGCCTTAGTTTAAGGGAAAAGGGAACTTCCATGAATTTCTTCTCTGCTTTTTCCACTTCTTTCCAGAATTCCGACTTCCTGATTTCCTCTATTACTGAAAAAACCGTTGCCTTGTCGTCCAGTGGACGGCCTTCGCTTGTAAGTAGGTTTGTAACCAGCACATCAAGTTCCTTGCCGGTGATTCCTTTATTGATAGCTTCAAGAGTTCGATGTATTACGTTTCCCCAGGAAAGACCGCGTCCTGTTCTCTTCCAGGATGGAAGCGCGATCCCTTCCTTTGGGAGGGATGTCACACTCACGACCGAATGCGTTTGTCTGCCAAAAGATTCCAGGTTCTGCCTAAATAACTTCTGTGCCTCATCAAAGTTGTTCTTTGTTACTGAGAACGTTGTTAGTACTTTTGCTTCTGCCTCCGGAGCGTCAAGTTCTTTCACTGTCGCAAGATAAGGGTCAAAAACAGACCAGTAATTACCAGCTGCTTTATCGGGGTAGGAACTTATGACCAAAATATTCTTCGCTCTTGTGCTAGCAACGTAGAGAAGACGTTCTTCCTCTGCGGCACCGTAGCTATTTTCTTCTGCCTCATATTTATCCCAGTCCGGAGGTATCGCAATGATCTTGTCATGGAAATTCGATCTAACAGAGATTACAAAGTGACCGATAGCCTGATCAGTTTCCCGCCGAATGTGCAACATGGGTGGATGATTTGATTTGCCAGTCGGGTTGGCTATGAAGACCACCGGCGCCTCAAGTCCCTTTGCCTTATGTAGGTTCATAATGCGCACTGCTTTCCGGCCTCCGTGGGAGATATCGATCTCATCCATTTCTCCTTCAGCCGTCAACTTCTCGAGGCCTTCAACAACTGATAGAAATTCCATATCTCCAGTTAGTTCGGCTCGATTGAGATATTCCAGAACTTTCATGATGTTTCCGGTTCGGCTTCCAGCCATGTCCTGATTGATGAGGAATGGTACTAACCCAACATCTTCCATGATCTTCTCAATGGCAACTGATGGCGGAAGTGTTCTGGACCAGTTTCGGTACAACTGCAGTCTTTCAAATGCGCTCATGATGACGCCGCCAATTGCCGCTGGTATTCCGGCCGGCACCTCGGAATAGAATGAGAACCTACCGCCTGCTTTTCTAAACTGGTAAAGAACGTCGTCGCTGATCCCAAAGAAAAGCCCTCTCATGGTTGCCACCAGATCCACAGCTGAGTCAGGGTCAGCTACTGCCTTAAGTATCTTGACGATTTCATTTAGCGCATAAGTGCTCGAGAATGCATTTCCACCGGCTACCTCGAAGGGAATCCCAAGCTCCTCTAGGCGCATGGCATACTTCGGTATCATTTTTCTATTTCTTACAAGTATCAGAAAGTCTGATGGTACGGGTTTTTCGGTCAAACCAAGGACTTTTTCATCCTCTGTCCTTTCTATCTTGATTCCGCCATTCAGTGCATGCTTTATCCAGGAGGCTATCTTCAAAGAATCGTTTTCCACAATCTCTTCCGTTTTGTGCCGTTCTATTTTTGGAGTAGTTATTTTGCGTAGACCTGACATGCATGAAGCATTATCGATTCTTGTTGTTTCCAATCTGCCGAATTTCGCCTGGTACTTCGTGCCCTCTTTGGGAAACCTCGCTTCGAAAATAGGGTTGAGCCAATCACCTATCGATCGAAGGGATCTGAAGTTGCTTTTCAGTTCGACTAATTCTCCCCCTGATTGCTGTATAAGTGTCTTTACCAGATTGTAAGTATCAATGTCCGCCCGTCTGAACCTGTATATCGACTGTTTTGGGTCTCCAACTACGAACAGAGAACCGTTTTCTGGCTTCAGTTTTTTCCAATTTGTCTCAGTCGTATCGGCTCCGGTCAGGTAAAACATGACCTCTGCCTGGATTGGATCTGTATCCTGAAATTCATCGACGAGAAGATGCGTAAATCTCTTTTTGAAATACTTTCTAACTTCAGGATTGTCCCGGAGTAGGGTGGAGGCCAATTGAAGGAGATCCTGAAAATTGAGCATCGAATCCTCAGTTCGCCGCTGCTTACAGAGATCTGCCGCAGGTCTGATAATCTCCATGAGATGGGAGTGACGATACCGTCTCCATGCCGTAAGCATGGGCAGGACAATACTTGTCCTGAGATCTGATAGAATTGACTCCACCTTTCTTGCCGCTTCTTTAGAAGGCCATCTGTTTAATATGGCTTTTTTATCAGCCTCAAGAGGCGAGATAATTCTGAAGAAATCTCTCATTTCGTTAGGATCGAGTGATTTCATCATCCTGCTCAGAGTTATCACCTGGTCCTGTACAGGGTCCCATCCTTTTTCGGGGACAGAGTCGGGTAGCATCGGTTCAGCACATGCAAGGAAATTAGAGATTTCCACCTTGGCCCTCTTGGTATCTGGTAGAGAACGGTCCTCTGTTTCTACTGATACTTCAGGGTATAGCACCAGCATGTGATAGGCCTCGTTTAACTCGGCGAGAGTCACATCCATCTCGTAAAGTCTGGAAAGCACTTTTTCGTCTTCGAAGAGCAGTTTTGAAAGGTATGATTCCCAAGCTGTGTTACTGTTTAAGCCGTCTTCAGTCTCGTCCATTTCAATGAAGGAGGGGTCTATTCCAGCCTCCACAGGACGCTCTCTTAGTAGTTGAGCGCAAAATGAGTGGATGGTACCGATAAATCCCTGCTCCAGATCTTGCAGCGCTAAGCCTATTCGTTCCTTCCTGTAGCTATCAGAAGTCTTAAAACTCTTTTCAAGGGCAAGCTGGAATTTCTGCTTCAGTTCCGCTGCAGCCTTTCTGGTGAATGTAACCGCGGCGATGCTCCCGATCTCAGCTTTCCCTTCAGCTATAAGGGCTGTCATTCGTCTCACAAGATAGGTTGTCTTGCCGGAACCGGCCCCAGCCTCGACCATCATGGTCTTGTCAAGAAGCTCCGTAATGGCATCTCTCGCTGATTGGTCGGTAAGGGTAATTGCCGATGTTGCTTTCTTAGGCATAATCTTTAACCCTCCTAAGTCCCGACAGTTCGGTGTTTTCGTTGTTCTCCATCTTGCTTTTTGCCATTGCGACAACGTCACAGTTGCAAACACCGCAAATACCAGTATATTCGCAGTATTTGCAAGAGGTCTCGTCATTCGACGGCAGAAATAAGCCGTCCTTCAAGATATCGCAGAGGCAGTTCAGGATTTCTCCGAGAGCCTTGTCGTTCCTGGACCTCGCCAGACGTTTTCCCGTACCCTTCTCTGAGGGGAATAAATATCCCGACCGTTTTACACTAGCTGACTCGTCCCCTGCGGTATTCCTAAGGATTATTTCAGCAGCAACGGCATAGAGCGCGTGCTGAAGGGTCTTGCCACCGCTATAACAAGCGGCGTCTGAGTGGTCGTAAGTACCACCTGTCTTATAGTCCCATATTTCATAGTCGTGATCACCGATTTTATCTACCCTGTCTATGCGGCCGCTAAGTCTGATTGACTCTCCATCCCCTATGGTTATTTGAATAGGTTCCTTTATACACAAGCCCTGTTGATCGCCCCCTCTGAACCCGAAAGCAAGTTCGAAGAAAAGCGGGGTGCATTGCCTGCAGTGCTCCTCCTCAACCCTGAGGAAAACCAAAGCCGTTTTAAGGAGTTGCTTTCTTTCTTGCTCATAGAAGACCTCTCCAGGCGGTGGGATCTCTTCTTTGTATTTTTTGATGATCTTTCCCGCGAGCCGTTCGATGAGCTTTGGGTGTAATTTCATTGAAGGCTTTTCATCCCTTTTGGTAATCTCTTTCATGAATTCATAAAACAGCTCATGCAGAAGCTGACCCCTTTGCATAGGGTCCAGCCACTCGCCATCGTTTATGGTGACTTCTTCCAATGGTCTTACCTTAAGCACATAGTAAAGTAGATATGAGAAAGGGCAGGTAGCCAATTTCTCGATCATCGATGCCGACATCACTAGATCCTTGTTTACTCGCGGGTCCAGGTCTCTCCCTGCCGTCGTAATTTTCCCATCGTATTCGGTCACCTTGTTGGACTGCCTGGATACAATTGCCCTGATTCCTTCGTAAAGCCCGGGATAAAGTGCGATCGTTTGGGCGTCGGTCTTTTTCAGACCATCAGTAGCGAAATAGTTCTTAACCCAGAAATCGAGGCTGTCAATCGGGTCTGATGAGGGAACGTAGCCTGCTGGAGAACCTAATGCTGCCATCATGTCGGAATAGTCAGCCACCGAAGTCCCTGATATAAGTCTATGCACTTGAAGTAATATTGATGACGGAAATGACTCCCTATTATCCAGCACATCGAAGGAAGAAAAGGAGAGCGTTACATGACCCCTCAATGATGCCAAAAGCGCAGCCATCCGGTAGAGATTTTCCTTGATCTGTTCAGAAGAAAGCATAAGGTCCTTGCTTATTGCCTCCAGTTCGACGTCCAGCAGCACAGGGTTCTGTATTGAGCCTCCCGGTAGCAGTTGAGATTCACATCCCACAAGATATGTATGAGATCTTCCAGATCGTCCTCCGTGTTTATAGGAGGACAGATGGAGGCATCCCGGTGCAGGTCCTGAAGCGCCAACACTTGTATCCCTGATCATCATTTCTACTCTGCTCAAGGCATCATGAAGCGACATCCTCTGACTGGACAGAAGCACTGTCTCTTCCAGTTCACTCTTTATAACAGACTTTGCTTCACCATCCAATTCATTCGAAATACGCGCATAGGATTCAAGAAACATCATGATTGCCTTACAAAGATCGCTCACAGATACGGTACCATTACCATCAGCGACCGGAATCGATTCGAGAAGTTCTTTCGCTAGCTCGATTAGAAATCTTGCGTTGGCCACTTTTTTTAGGTAGAACTCGCTTCGATCTCGTCCGTCCTCATCCTTCTCTTTGGCTTGGGTTTCATATGATTCAGCCATTTCTGCAAGTATTGGCAGATACCTCTCCTTTTTCCATCCTATGCCGGACTCTCGTATGATCCTGCCCATAGCTGAAGCAGAAAGTAAGCCCTCTTTGGTAGCCTCAATCTTCAAGTCTAAAGAGCCCCCTGTGAGGAGCTGCCTGAACTTAACGGCCTCAAAATCTGAGGCAATCCACGAAATCAGTCCCAATGCCGCTCGTCCGACCCTTGTCAATGTGACAGGGAGTCCATCCTGCACCGTAATCTCTATTCCGATCTTTTGCGCTGTGCCATAGATCAGAGGCACGTAGTCATCATACGATGTGTATACGATCTCAACCTCATCGCTCTTTGCTCCCGAAGCTAGGACCCGTCTCAAAGTTTCTCTTATCTCATTTCTCCTCCCCACAGCATGAAAAAGCGTGACGGTGTCATCGGGAAAAGAAGCAGGAGCCTTTTCAGTTTCGAATAGCCATGGCATCAGTCCGATATTCGACGCAGGGGCCGGATTATCTATAGTCTCGCTGAATGGCAGGTATCTCTATAAAGGCATGAAGCCCATGGGGGATATCGTGAGGCAGCACCTTCTTTGCGCCGGGCATGGCATCGAAAAGCTGCTTTTCCAAAAGAGAGAAGGATGTATCCGACAACGCAAGATACAGCGTATCGCCCGAGACAATTTTGCCACTCACAGCTTTTTTTAAAGCACTGCCAAGAATCTCTGCGGTGTCCACGTATTTTTTGTCTTTCAGAAATCCCTCATATCGATGGAGCATGATCTTTAGCTCTTTACCCTTTTTCTCACTCTCGAACTGTTCTAAAGAGAGGTCATTACTGCGGATACCGTTCATTCTCAAGTCACAAATTGCACCGGCGAGGGCGCTCACAATCCCTTCCTTGGCTTCCATGTTCTGAAAGTAGGATTGTTTCTTCTGCTTGAGCTCGTTGAAGATATCTTCTATGAACAGCAGCATGGCGATATCTGGAAGAAGGGAAATGTTATCACTTGCCAAGTCCGTGTCAACAAAATCATGTGCCAGAGATCCGATTGTTTTTATCCTCAGATTCAGGCATGGTGTTTCCTGTCTAACTACAGATTCGACGATCTGAAGACCTGCGGAAAACGACGGGGCTATGAGGATTTTTTCCTGCATGCGATCCTTGATGCAAATTTCCGATATGCTTTTTTGGAGCTGATTCACAATCTTCTCCCCATGCAAGTCAAGATTTGTAAGATGTTGTAGCTGCTAACTCTCCCATTATCTTCTTGAGCACATCCTTGATTCTATTATAGGTTCTCAACTTTTTGCCGCTTCTTTCTTCCATGTAGAGCTTTCGGTTAACTTCCACCAGTATAGACGACACCCTTTTGTCCTTTTCAAAGTGTTTGAGTGGAACGTAGGTTCCGGAGTAAGGTTTGTTAAGTTTGACAGAGAATCCATCAGCTTTAAAACATTTCTCAGCTTTTCTAACCAGTGAAGGAGGCGTGTGGAACGAGTCGGTTCCTATGCATATGTCCGGCCTGTCCGGATCCTGATCTGGTTCAAAGGCTAGTGGCAAAGATGAAAATGAATGGCAGTCTACAATCAGGCAATTGCCGTAGGTCTCCAGTAATTTATCCACTTCATCCTCAATTGCCTGGCGATAAGGCAAGTAATATTGCTCGAGAAGTGTATTCCTCTGCACTTTAGTCATCCTTTTTCTCAGTGTCTGACTGTCGGATGTTTTCATATAGATTATCCCCATCCCTTTTCGGGACATAGGTTCGTCTCTATCATCGGGGAACCGCTCAGGATCAACAACCATTCTGCTTCGCCGGCAAACGAACGCAATTCCTCCCAACTCGACGGCGCTTGAGAAAATATCATCAGAGTATCTGTCGGTTAGTAGGAGCAACTCCTTCTGGAGAGCAGCATCACCTATCAGGAAGGTCTTTCTTATTTCATCCGGGATAGTCGTAGAACTATGAGGGATATGGGCCAGGAGAGGGATTCTGATATTCTTCTTGAGAATTTCAAAATTGCCTTTCTCGAGAACCGCATTCAGTTGTTTGATATCCTTGGCGTTATCATACTGCTCATCCCCTGTTTCTTCTCCCATCATCCAGAGGTGAAATTTCGTGTATTTATCGTAGTCCTCGTTCCTTCCAAGTCTGCATTCGGTTAAGATACCATTCCGCCCTTTTCCGGTCCGTTCCGTGAGACATAAGTCTCCGGAGATAGGCCTCTTCTTCTTCTGTATATACCCGTTCATTCGTCATTACAATTGTCAGCTCCGTCCGCTCATCATGGAAAGTCGCCTAATTATTTGGTGCATTTGGTGACCACCTTTCTTTTTGCCATCTTGATGTCATCTCATCTTCAGTTAAATATGAGACTACTCATCCATCAATATCACTGTCTGATCTCAAAATAGTATTCCGCTTTTTTTGCGGCTCGCCTAATATTATCCAGTATCGGTCTGACGTTGCGGGTAGCCTGCGGTCGGACGCGATTGATTTCCTCAATCAGATCGGGATTGCGCTCGGATGTAAGGAACAGATAATCCCCGCACTCGGCAAGAGTAGGAGCGTCTTCTCTATGCTTGGCTATAAAATCCTGAAGCTCGGTCATTCCCACCATAGTACAGCAATTCATATTCTTATAGATGTCATCTTCATCGTCAAGCACTATAACCCAGCCCATCGCGTCGCCTCCTTTGATTGCACAAATTTAACAATGCTCCGATAATTGGGAATATCCCTTGATGAACGTCGATGCCATTAACTGTCTTATCCTTAATTTGTTTCGGTTAACTTCTACCATCACAAACGACATCCTCTTATCTTTTTCAAAGTTTTTGCAATTATGAGCAAAACTCTTTCGTATATTGAGTTTACGACAGTCTGATGTTCATTCCTTTCTCTTCATAAATACTGCTGAGGTCTTTTCAGAGGCAGCATAAGGAGGAAGATCGCGAAACCCAGCGGCAACGGTAGCCTTCCATGAGGCCCTATGCTTATCAGTTCTTGCCTTTATTTCCCTTGCTTCCTTGAGCCTAGCATCATATTCTGCTTGTGTCATTCTAAAAAGAATTCTTCCCATTTTATTTACCTCCTGCTTGATATTTGCATCCCGGATGATGTTGTTCATCTTCGCTTTTTGCCTTTATTCCTTTTTCGACCAACGCATTGTAACCTTCTGCGACATCCCCCATCATCTCTATTGGCCTCCTTATTTGTCCCTTTTCTAGGGGCTATGCAGCGTACCGCAGACGTTGCGCACGCCTACTTAGGTTCCATTTGTTCTTTTTCCTGATTGCACCGAGCGCATGCCGGTTACGGTAGATTGTTATGACAGTAATGTCATCCTTAGCTATAACGGCGGTCGTTCCGATGAGTTTGCTGAAAGAATCATCCGAGTGAAGGTCTGAGGGCAAGTCCTTGGCCCTTAAAAAGATATGCACGGCGCCTCCGCAGTGTATCGTCTTGCCATAAGTTGCGATGATGTCGATATCATGCTCGGTAATGTTCCGCTGGGCTGCCCTTAGTGCTGCATGGTCAGTAAGTGTCGCCTGCATGTTTCCTCCTCGTTCCTCGTATGCCTTGTTTAGCCTTTCACAGCAGCCTTCACTCAGTTTCATCCGTTCTGAGGAGAGGCCATCCATTGTCCTGTTTTTAGTATAAAAGGCCGTCTACCCCAGGGGGTGTCATAGGTTTCGGCTTTTTTTGACCTGCTACCAATACCCCTCATTTCCCTATGTTCTGTTTTAGTTGAAGTTGCATTGGAAAACCAAGATTCACACTCTGGGATCCCTGCACCAACTAATCTCGAAAAAGAGTCTCTTGACAAAACGACAGTACACTGTCATAATAAAGCCATGGCTGGGACAAGATTTACAATAGACGATTTGGCAGCTCTTACGGGCGTAAATCGAAGAACAATAAGGTATTATGTGCAGGAAGGACTGATTGATCCGCCGGCGGGAAGGGGCAGGGGTGGATTTTATAATGACAGTCATTTGCAAACGCTCAATCGCATTCGGCAGTTACAGGAACAGGGGGCAAGCCTGCTGCTGAGGTCTTGTCAGAGGCAGCATAAGGAGGAAGATCGCGAAACCCAGCGGCAACGGTAGCCTTCCATGAGGCCCTATGCTTATCGAGCTCTTGCCTTTATTTCCCTTGCTTCCTTGAGCCTAGCATCATATTCTGCTTGTGTCATTCTAAAGAGAATTCTTCCCATTGTATTTACCTCCTGCTTGATATTTGTATCCCGGATGATGTTGTTCATCTTCGCTTTTTGCCTTTATTCCTTTTTCAACCAAGGCATTGTAACCTTCTGCGACATCCCCCATCATCTCTAATTGGCCTCCGTATTTGTCCCTTTTCTAGGGGCTATGCAGCGTACCGCAGACGTTGGGCACGCCTACTTAGGTTCCATTTGTTCTTTTTCCGGATTGCACTGAGCGCATGCCGGTTACGGTAGATTGTTATGACAGTAATGTCATCCGCAGCTATAACGGCGGTCGTTCCGATGAGTTTGCTGAAAGAATCATCCGCGTGAAGGTCTGAGGGCAAGTCCTTGGCCCTTAAAAAGATGTGCACGGCGCCGCCGCAGTGTATCGTCTTGCCATAAGTTGCGATGATGTCGATATCATGCTCGGTAATGTTCCGCTGGGCTGCCCTTAGTGCTGCATGGTCAGTAAGTGTCGCCTGCATGTTCCCTCCTCGTTCCTCGTATGCCTCGTTTAGCCTTTCAGAGCCGCCTTCACTCAGTTTCAGCTGTTCTGAGGAGAGGCCATCCATTGTCCTGTTTTTAGTATAAAAGGCCGTCTACCCCAGGGGGTGTCATAGGTTTCCGCTTTTTTTGACCTGCTGCCAATACCCCTCATTTCCCTATGATATATTCTGTTTTAGTTGAAGTTGCATTGGAAAACCAAGATTCAAACTCTGGGATCCCTGCACCAACTAATCTCGAAAAAGATTCTCTTGACATAACGACAGCTACACTGTCATAATAAAGCCATGGATGGGACAAGATTTACAATAGACGATTTAGCAGCTCTAACGGGCTTAAATAGAAGAACTATAAGGTATTATGTGCAGGAAGGACTGATTGATCCGCCGGCGGGAAGGGGTAGGGGTGGATTTTATAATGACAGTCATTTGCAAACGCTCAATCGCATTCGGCAGTTACAGGAACAGGGGGCAAGCCTGCAATCCAT
>CAVSHF010000001.1:0-53442 GCA_963727805.1 uncultured Nitrospiraceae bacterium | reverse complement strand
ATCTTCCCCTGCAAAAGAAGTTTACAACCCGAAGGCCTTCATCCTTCACGCGGCGTCGCTGCATCAGGCTTTCGCCCATTGTGCAAGATTCCCCACTGCTGCCTCCCGTAGGAGTCTGGGCCGTGTCTCAGTCCCAGTGTGGCCGTTCGTCCTCTTAGACCGGCTACCCGTCATAGGCTTGGTGGGCCTCTACCCCCCCAACTACCTGATAGGCCGCAGATTCATCCTAAAGCAAATTGCTCCTTTTACCACAAACATCCCAGTCCGTGGTCTTATGCGGTATTAGCCCAAGTTTCCCTGGGTTGTCCCCCACTCTAGGGCAGATTATCTACGTGTTACTCACCCGTGCGCCACTAAGTTATCATTGTATTGCTACAATAATAACCCCGTCCGACTTGCATGTGTTAGGCACGCCGCCAGCGTTCGTTCTGAGCCATGATCAAACTCTCAAAATTTTTTCTGGCAATACTCAAAAACTCGAATTAATAGGACCTACCTTTAGTTTTCAAAGAACAAAAATCCCTTCAGCACCTTGGGTCCGAACTCGCGGAGACTTTTCCAAGTGGGGTCCTAGTAAATGTTACCGCTAACCCAACACCACATTTACACTGGATCCCTTTCTCTTATTGTTCCCTCTGCTCGCATAAGCCGTCGGTACTGTAGAGAAAGTGAAGCTTCAAAGATCAACTTGAAATAAAATTATAACATCTTTCGTGGTTCCTGTCAATTCTTTTTTGAGCCATTTTTAACCAATTGAAATTAAGCATTTATTTGACTAGAACTCGGCAGCTCTTTGAGTCGGCCTAAAAAACCATGCAAGGGTCAATTGGGCTATCATTACTCTAATATTAATATATCGCGACTGACGACATGGACGCCATCAGCCGCGACTCCAAAATCAAAGCTGATCGTCCAAAAAATCAGCATCGAGAAAAGTCAAAAAAGCATCGCCTGCCCCTTGATCTGTTCCCTGCCGATTTCCTCGAAGATTCTAATCTTTCCGTATTCGCCATCAAACCCGGGGGCAATATATACCTTACCAGCACGCATTTGCGCGATGCCTTTTCGCAGAAGTGTTGAGCCGACTTGTTCGATATCAGCTAAAGAAGCATCTATCAGGATGCTGAATTCGTTACCGAGGGTAGCAAGCAGCTTCTGATAGACTTTATCAACAGCCTTACTTTTAACGCCTACCTTCAATGTTTCCGAAATGATCTCTGGCAGGGGTATGATAGAGCGGAAGGGCTGCGCCCCTTTTGGTTTAAAACCCTCAACCCTGTCAGCCAGCGTCTCGACGCGATGCAGGACGCCGACAGTCACCTTTTTACCACACATAGGACAGAGAAAATCGTGCTTCATAGTTTCTTTAGGCGTCAGGCTAACTCCACATAGCCTGTGTCCATCATAATGGTATTTCCCCTCTTCAGGGAAAAATTCAATAGTTCCTGCAAAACCTTTCCTTGATTTAAGGGATCCCATCATCGATGGATAAGAAATCTCAATTTCGAAAATATTAGCCTCCCGGCCCATCTTGGCCGGGGAATGGGCATCCGAATTGGAGATAAGGGTTATCCCATCTAATGCGGATAGCCTCCAGTTCATGGCCGGATCTGATGAAAGTCCCGTTTCAATGGCACATATATTCGGAGTGAGTTCCTCAAAGCACTCTTCTAGGGAATCAAAACCCGATACCGCGCCGAAGACCGAAAAGTGGGGTGTCCAGGCGTGGGCTGGCACAAGCATGGCCTCGGGTGAAGTATCGAGCACTATTCTAAGTAACTCCTTTGCATCGAGGCCAAGGATAGGCCTACCATCGGCATTAAGGTTCCCTATTTTTGCAAGGGCAATGCTCAATTTGGCCGCGCTTTGAAAGTCCTGAACAAAGACGAGGCAATGCACCTTCCGCGTTTTTTTATTCTTGCTGTAAATGCAGCTTATTTCCGAAGTAAGGAGGAATGATACCTCGTTTCTGCAAGAGGCGTGGATATCGCCTGTGCGATAGGCTTTCTTAAGCCTGAAAAGGCCGTTCCCCAAGGGATCGAGCTTGTCATTGAGCTCTTTAAACCATTTTGGGTGTGTAAAGTCACCAGTACCGACCACCGAAATGCCCTTTAGTTGTGCCCATTTCCATATTGCCTCGAGAGTCATGTCGCCGCTGGTGGCACGTGAGTATTTCGAATGGATATGCAGGTCGGCAATAAAGCGCATCGGAAATTATACCATGTGTTGCTGAGCATATGCAGTCTATAAGATAGACGTGATAACCGATAGGTTATTGACAGGATATGTGATATGAGCTATGTTTTTAACAACAGCAATTATAGCTTTCACAAGAGGGGCTCCATGAACCGCAGAGGATTCCTAAAGACTTCTGCGATAGCCGGCATCGGTTTTCAATTCCTTCACCTCCGGACTTTATTAACGGTTCAATGTGAGGCATATGCAAAGTCGAACCTCGTTGTTGCGACAGGCCCGAATCCCACAAAGATCACGCGAGCGGCGATTGAGGCAGCCAGATAATATCTGACTTGAGCAAGTAAGGATTAAATGGAGCAATACTTCAAACCGTTCAACTGAGTGAATCGGCGTTACGCCTCAAAGACGTCAATATCTAACCGTCAACTTTCATCGCCCTTCTGTTTCGACAGCGGCGATACCAGAGGACAATCACAAGTTGAGCGAGGATGCCACCTATCGAGTCGATGCCTGCATCGAAAAGAGAAGCGGTCCTCGTAGCAACAAACGATTGATGGAACTCATCACTCAGGGCATAAACAACCACCACAACAACAGCCGCAATTATCCATCTCAGTCGCAACATTTGCAAAGACGCGCCGCGGAAAGCGCGAAAAAGCAAAATCCCCAAGACAAAATACTCGGTGACATGCCCCGCCTTCCTGATGAGCCCATGCAGAAGGGCAACATCATCAGGTGACATTCCAGGAAAAAGTAAATACAGCATCGGCCCAATAATTTGCGATGTATTGTCCGAGGAGAATGCGTCCGTTGACATGCAGAAAATGATGCCCATCCAAAAAATGACCGGAAGCCAGTATTCAATATAATTTCGATTCAACATTGTTTGTCGAAGTATCCCCGAATTATTAATATCCTTGTCAGAGAAGGCACACCAGCTAATTGTAAAAGCCAGAAGTCTGTTTCAACGGGCATTTGTTGTTTCACAACACGCGTATGGGTTGGCCCTTCATTATTTTAAAGCCCTCAAACCAAAGAATACTCATGACTCCGGCTGCCAGACAGATAACCAGATCAATAAAATGTAGTGTGCTAAAATGAAATATATTTCTCAAAAGGGGAAAGTAAAGCGCGGCCCCTAAAAATAAAAGTGCTCCAGTCAAGACCCACCAAAGAGCAGCATTATGTGTGCGCATAGTCGACAAGATTGTTCCGGACCACGAGCGGTTTGTAAGGATAAGACCAATGTTCGCGATGATAAGCGTCGTAAAACTGAGAGTCCGGGCATCCTGCTCCCCCTGACCTCTTAGCAAAGTTACCACAAATACCGCCGCTACGATCACCAGGACGCTGAGGCCCTGCAACAAGCTAAAAACAACTGTTGTCTTATTGAATAGGGGTTCGTCAAGTCTACGCGGCGGACGGCCCATCACATCGGCCTCTTCGCTTTCCGCTTCGAAAACGACCGAACATGCAGGGTCGATAATTAATTCCAGAAACACGATATGTACTGGCAACAACACCAAGGGCCAATTAAAGAAAACAGGGAGTAACGACATGCCCGCGATTGGCACATGTATGGCAAAGATATATGCCATAGCTTTTTTGAGATTATCAAAAATTCTCCGGCCCATTCTTACCGCCTGTACGATGGAAGAAAAATCGTCGTCAAGTAGAACAAGGGCCGATGCCTCCCGGGCAACATCTGTGCCCCGTCCGCCCATGGCGATGCCAATATGTGCAGCCTTGAGCGCTGCGGCATCATTGACTCCATCGCCTGTCATGGCGACAATCTCACCGTGGGCTTTGAGGGCATTCACTATGCGCAGCTTCTGTTCAGGTACTACCCGTGCAAAAATGGTGACGGCCCCAATGCGCTGTTGAAGCCCCGCATCGTCCATCCCGTCCAGTTCCGGACCCGTGATAATTCCGCTCGTCCGCCTTAATCCTATCTGGTCAGCTATATGCTCGGCGGTAACGGGATAATCTCCCGTGATCATTACAACTCTTATACCCGCTTTGTAGCAATCGGTAACAGCTTCAGCAACGCCGGGGCGCACCGGGTCCGCCAGACCAATAAGCCCCAGGAATTCAAATGTGAAGTCATGTTGTCCGCCAGGCAGTTCGCTTTCCCTGAAATCAGCTTTAGCTACACCTATAATTCGCAACCCCTCCCTAGCCATGCCGTCGAGCTGTTCCAAGAGACACTGCCTTTGCGTGTCATTCAGATGGCAGATATCGGCAATGGCCTCCGGAGCGCCCTTGGCAGCGATAACGTAACAATCGCTGTCGATTGCTTTCCAGACTCGGGACATGGCCAGTAACTCCTGAGACAAAGGGTATTCCTGCACGAGAGTCCAGTCGTCGTGAAGGTGCTCGGTATTGAACATCACCTTGTTGCCAAATTCCTTGAAAGCCTTTTCCATCGGATCGAAGGGGTTGGTCTGACTTGCGAGCACACTGAACTCGACAATCTCGTGATACTCCTCGGGAAGTGAAGTCGCCAAACTAGTTGGGTTGCACAGCCCAGTGGCGGTTTGAATCTTACATACGGTCATCGTATTTAGAGTGAGCGTGCCTGTTTTGTCGACACACAGGACCGAGGCCGAGCCAAGCGTCTCTACCGCAGGCACCCTGCGCGTTAGGACCCGATTTTGGGAAATACGCCAGGCACCTAATGCAAGGAAAACTGTGAGGACCATCGGGAACTCCTCAGGGAGTGTCGCCATCGCAAGTGTTATGCCCGCCAGAAACCCGTTTAACCAGTTATCGCGTGTCAGCCCATAAACAATAACCACCGCCGAGCAGAGAGCAAAACCGATGATGGAGAGCGTCCGGACAAGCCGGCCGGTTTCAATCTGTAGTGGGGTCTGTTCAGGTTCAATTGCCTGCAACGCCTTTCCGATTTTACCAATCTCGGTGTCGATACCGATCGCCCTGACTCGGGCGGTCCCAAAACCTTGAACGACAAGTGTTCCCGAGTAAACTGCAGGTAAGCCCTCACCTCCGGGCCGGGGCATTGCCATAATGCCGTCACAAACAACTTTGCGGACTGCAACTGATTCCCCGGTAAGCAAAGATTCATCTACCGAAAGGTTGCCGCATGAGAGAAGAAGTGCATCTGCGGGCACACGATCGCCCTCTGCCAATATTATGATGTCGTCCCGCACCACATCACGGCCCGGGATCCGCTTTTGCTCCCCATCCCTGATTACCAGTGCTCGCGGACTTGAGAGGTCCCTGAGCGCTTCCAGCGCCCGTTCGGTCTTGCGCTCCTGATACAATGTGATGCCTATGACAACAAAGACGAAACCCAACAGCATAAGTGCTTCCTGCATATCACCAAGCAATGAATAAATAGCCCCACCTGCGAGCAAGAGCAGGAACATGGGTTCGCAAGCTACATCAACCGCTATGGCAATAACGCTTCGCTTTTTTGTAGACGGGAGTTCATTATACCCTTCCTTCGCCCGTCGCCGAGATGCTTCGATCTCGGAAAGCCCAGATATCCCGTTGATGTTATAATTATTTTTCATTATTCTCAATGAAAACTTTACCTTGGTACTAGGTTTCATTCAGCAAATAGATAGATAGGCACATGTCGCCTCATCTGCACTAACTTGATAGTATCATTTTATCACATGTCATGTGGGCAGGCAGGAAACATAAGAAAGATCATGTATGCAAATTTGAAAAACAGCCCGTTATGCTGTATAAGTTAATTAGCAAGGCATGTAGAATACCATTGCATGGGGAAAGTGGTCACCGGCTGTTTAAGATCACTCAAGAGTATAATAAAAACATCTCATTAATGAACGGAGGTCTGCAATGTGGTACATATCTACCTTTGACGCAAAAGAAGAGGTTATGCGGAGCGAAATTTATCGTGAAAGGGCATTATGGCTAAAGAATAAGGCGAAGATATTTGAGAAGAAATGCAAAACGATTAAGCGGTATGAAGTCATAGGGAGTTCCCCCGTGAAGGTCTTTTTCCTTATAGAGACGGATGATCCGAGAACATTGAATATACTGTCCAATCATTTTGGAGATGCTTGGTACTCGGAGACTTTTCCGGTAATCGAGCGCGGGATAGCCGAGGCATTAAAGGAAGATGCAGCAGGGACTAGCGCAACTAAATAGCAATTGATAATAGAAAGACTCCTGGGGAGGGATTCGAACCCCCGACCAAGTGGTTAACAGCCACCCGCTCTGCCAGCTGAGCTACCCAGGAAACTTGTTATTATCTCAAAAAGACCGGCCACTTGTCAACGAATGACGAAGCCCCGGAAACCGTTTCTCGGGGCTTCGTCACGCAGCAATATCTTATTTGACCTCAATCTTAACTTCTTTGGGTCGCGCCTCTTCCCGTTTGGGTATTACAATCTCAAGAAGTCCATTGTTCATCGTTGCCTGAGCCTTTTCGCTTTCGACCTCGAAGGGTAGCGCTATAGTGCGGGAAAAACTTCCGAACATCCTCTCGGATATAGAATAATCCTCTTCCTGAACATCATCGTCCTTTTTGATCTCTCCCTTCAACGTCAGCGTATCCTTGGTAATGGTGAGATCGATGTCTTCTCTGCGTACACCCGGCAGCTCGATCTTGACGATGATATCAGTTTTCCTGTCGTATAGGTCGATGCTCGGGATGACAAGGCCCTCAGATTTCGGCCAAATCCTCCTTCTCCGCCCAGGCTTTGTGAATTCATCGAAAAGCCTGTCCATGTCTCTTCTCATGTCCTCGAGCTCTTTTAAAGGACTCCACTTATCAATTGCCATACCTTTTCCTCCTCAGAGTTCATTGCTGTCTGTTTTATAGACCAACAGCCCTATGAAACAAATTCCGCAACATCCACCTTCATAAATGCCATCTTATTGTTGGCATAATCGACCTCGATCACATCACCCTCCGAAAATGCGTGTTCGAGAAGTTTCATGGCGAGAGGGTTCAGTATCTCGTTCTGAATGGCCCTCTTAAGTGGTCTTGCGCCATAAACAGGATCGTACCCGGCTTTTGCCACATGCGTTTTTGCAGCTTCGGTAAGGACCAGATCTATCTTCTTTTCATGCAGATACTTCTTCATACGACCTATCTGGATGCCGACAATCTGTTTGAGCAGGGTGGTGTTCAGGGCATTGAAGATGACGATTTCGTCGATCCTGTTTAAAAACTCGGGTTTGAAGAAGGCCTTGAGATCATCCATAATCTTGTCCTTCAAAGCCTTGTGGTTGTCATCACTCCAGTAGGCGGCTGGCCTCTTCGTGCGGTCATCAAGTATTTCCTGAATATGGACGCTTCCGATATTGGAGGTCATGATCACCACTGTGTTCCTGAAATCCACGGTCCTTCCGTGTCCATCAGTCAGGCGACCGTCGTCAAGCAGCTGCAACAAGGTGTTAAAGACCTCGGGATGGGCTTTCTCGATCTCATCGAAGAGCACCACCGCATATGGCCTTCTTCTAACTGCCTCGGTTAGCTGACCACCTTCTTCATAGCCGACATACCCGGGAGGCGCACCAAGAAGCCTTGATACAGTATGCCTCTCCTGATACTCTGACATATCGATCCGGGTCATGGCCGTCTCGTCGTCGAAGAGAAATTCCGCAAGCGCTTTCGCGAGTTCAGTCTTCCCTACACCCGTCGGCCCTAAAAATAAGAAGGAGCCAATGGGCTTGTTGGGGTCCTGAAGACCAGACCTTCCTCTCCTCACAGCATTCGCAACTGCGGCAAGAGCTTCATCTTGGCCGACAACCCGTTGTCTCAGACGGTCTTCCATATTGATGAGCTTCTGGACTTCTCCTTCGAGCATCCGCGTTACCGGCACTCCGCTCCATTTCGAGACGACTTCGGCGATGTCCTCATCGTCGACCTCTTCCTTTAGCATCTTACGCTTCTCCTGTGTATCCTTCAGCCGAACATTTTCAGCTTCAAGTGCACGCTGGAGATCGAGAAGTTTGCCGTATTTTAGTTCCGAAGCCTTTGTCAGATCGCCTTCCCTTTCGGCCCTTTCAAACTCGCTCTTGTTCTGATCGATTTGCTCCTTTATTTCTCTGATCTTTTGGATCACTTCTTTTTCTCTCAGCCATTGTGCACGGAAAACATCCCGACGGGATTGAAGTTCGGCCGCCTCTTTCGCGAGCTTGTCAAGTTTGTCTTTTGCATCCTGTGAGTCATCCCTGAGCAATGCCTGTTTTTCGATCTCGATCTGTCGCAGCTTCCTTTCAAGTTCATCGAGCTCGACCGGCATGCTATCGATTTCCATCCTGAGACGCGCAGCAGCCTCATCAATAAGGTCGATGGCCTTATCTGGAAGAAACCTGTCAGTAAGATAGCGATTCGAGAGCATCGCTGCAGCTATCAGTGCGGAATCCTTTATCTTGACGCCGTGATGAATTTCGTATTTTTCTTTCAGCCCGCGCAGGATTGAAATCGTATCCTCGACAGAGGGCTCTCCTACCATCACAGGTTGGAACCTTCTTTCAAGCGCTGGGTCCTTCTCTATATATTTCCGATATTCATTCACGGTAGTGGCGCCGATACACTTGAGCTCACCCCGTGCGAGAGCAGGCTTGAGCATGTTCGACGCATCGACGGACCCCTCGGCAGCTCCAGCCCCAACAAGCGTATGGAGTTCATCGATAAAAGTAATAACCCTGCCTTCTGCCTGCTCAATTTCTTTCATTACAGCCTTGAGCCGTTCCTCGAATTCACCACGATATTTTGACCCCGCGACCAGTCCGCCGATATCGATGGTCACAAGGCGCTTGTCCCGTAAGGTTTCGGGCACATCTCCGTCGACGATACGCTGGGCGAGCCCTTCGACGATAGCCGTCTTTCCAACCCCCGGGTCTCCGATGAGCACCGGATTGTTCTTTGTCCTCCTCGAAAGAACCTGAATGACGCGCCTGATTTCTTCGTCCCGTCCTATGACCGGATCCAGCTTTCCTCTTTTGGCCAGGTCGGTCAGGTCTTTTCCATACTTTTTCAGGGCCTGGTATTTTTCTTCCGGATTCGGATCGGTAACCCTATGAACACCGCGGATCTCCCGCATTGCTTCGAGGACGCTATCGCGCGTTGCGCCGTGACGATTAAGAATTTCTGTCGCCGGCCCGTGGTCGCTGAATATAGCGATGAGAAGATGCTCGATGCTGATGAATTCATCCGTCAGGTGCTGAGCCTCTTCGAACGATTTCTCTAGCACTGCATTCAGCCTCGGGGAAATATATAGCTGCCCCATGGGAGTCGCACCTGAAACCTTTGTGAATTTGTCGATCTCTTTATCGAGGTCAGTTTGGATCGCAACAATGTCGACGCCTATCCTGTTCAATATCTGAAGACCGATGCCTTCATTATCATGAAGGATCGCTAACAGAAGATGCTCCACATCGAGCTGCTGATTACCCTTCTTCTGCGCAAAGGCTTGGGCCTCCTGCATAGCCTCCTGGCTCTTTACCGTCAGTCTATCTAATCTCATAACAAATGATCCTCCTTGTCACTGCTCACCAAACATGGATTTTAATCTTCTTTCAAACTCTTTTCTTATATCTTCGTCGAGCAGACCCATTAGGTCGCTTATTTCCCTGTGCATCAGCTCAAGACGGTTTCGCATCCTCAAAATAATATCTACACCAGCCTTGTTAACGCCGAGGTCCTTGGTCAGCTCGATAACGAGATTCAGACGTTCCACATCCTTCTCCGAATAGAGACGCTGGCGGTTGATCCTGTGGGGAGCGACGAACCCTTCTCGTTCATACATCCGCAATGTCTGGGGGTGTACCTCGAGCATCTTCGATACTACGCTTATCAGATAGAGTGGCCTGTCGGTGTCTTGTTTTCTTCTCACCATGGCTATTTCTCTCCAGAGTGTTTTCTCGGATGATCAGGGTATAATGCTTCTATGGTTTTGATGGCCTCTTTTGCCTTATCGGGAATATCCTTAGGCACCATTATCCTGATCTCGGCGTATTCATTCCCCCGCCTGCCAGACCTTGATATATAGCCCTTCCCGCTCAGCTTAAATCGCTGTCCTCCCTGCGTTCCTGGCGGCAGTTTCATCATTGCAGAGCCGTCAAGAGTCGGAACCTCTATTTTTGTACCGAGGGCAGCCTCTCCAAATGTCACCGGTATCTGGACATGAATATCATTATCTTTCTTCTGAAAAACGGGATGGGACTTGATACTGATCTCAAGAAGCAGGTCTCCGGAAGGGCCGCCTCCCTTTCCCGCATTCCCCTTCCCTTTCAACCTGATTATAGAGCCGTCGTCTGCGCCAGCTGGGATTTTTACCTTAAGAGTGTCCTCAGCGAATAGATTCCCTCTGCCACCGCATTTCTTGCAGAGAGATACAGCCTTTCTCCCAGTCCCGCCGCAATCGTGACAGGCTTGGGCGATTTTGAAGAATCCCCTTGCAGTCTCGGCCCTGCCCGTCCCATGGCATTTAGCACACGTCTCGAAAGACTCAGCCCCCTTTCCCCTGCATGCCTCGCAGGCGACTGATCTCGATATCGGTATGTTCATAGTTGTTCCTGTAAATGCCTCTTCGAGGGACAGATCAAGACCCATGATTAGATCCTCTCCTCTAGAAGACATAGACTCATGCGTGAAACGGCCACCGAAGATATCGCCAAAGACATCAGTATAGTTGCCCGCACCGCCGCCAAAATCGTAACCCTTGAAACCGTCGAACCCTTCGAAATTGAAAGTGCCGCCCTTGTCATATTCAGCGCGCTTCTTCTCGTCCCCGAGAACAGCATAAGCCTCGCTAATCTCCTTAAATTTCTCTTCAGATGCCTTGTCGTTAGGATTCAGGTCGGGATGATGTTTCCTAGCAAGCTTCCGGTATGCTTTTTTAAGATCTTCCTGGGTCGCTTCTTTGTCGACACCCAGGATCTTGTAGTAATCTTTCGTCGCTGCCGTCATATTATCTCCTCTGAATGCTGTCTATTCTTATCATAATACTTTATATGTTCCATGTCAAATATCTTTATCCTAGTACAATCATGTATCTCGGGCACAATATATTGCAGACTTTCTTAATAAATATCATTTTTTACGGTTTGATCAAAGCAAGGAGGATGTATGGAAAAGTCCAAATAGATGCAACAGAGTTTTGCGACTGACTACAGCCTTACCGGGACGTTCTTCGTTTTCAAATATTCTTTGGCCTGATGGATAGAGTATTGACGGTAGTGGAAGATTGAGGCCGCAAGCACAGCATCGGCCTTACCCTCTACAAAGCCTGAGTAGAGATGTTCGAGGTTCCCTGCCCCACCGGATGCTATAACGGGGATTGATACCGCTTCAGAGATCGTGCGCGTAAGTTCAAGATCATAGCCCTCTTTTGTACCGTCTCTATCCATGCTCGTGACCAGAAGTTCTCCAGCGCCCAACTCTTCCATCTTCTTTGCCCACTTAACTGCATCTATGAGCTTCATCTTGCGTCCGCCATGAGTAGAAAGCGCCCAGGTAAGCCCGCGAGCAGGTAGTGAGAGGCCTACATCCTTCAGAGCGGCGTTGGCAAACCATCCTTCCCCCGAGGCTTCGCTCATGTCATCAACAACCCTCTTTGCATCTATCGCCACAACAATGCACTGAGTGCCGAACCGTTCAGCAGCGCGGCTTATAAAATAAGGATCCTGCACCGCGGCCGTATTAATTGAGACTTTGTCACATCCGGCGTTAAGCAGGTTTCTGATATCATCGAGCACACGAATCCCGCCGCCCACGGTTAGCGGCATGAATACATCATTCGCGGTCTTCTCGACAACATCGAGTATGATCTTTCTTTTTTCGTGAGATGCTGTTATATCGAGGAAAACAAGCTCGTCGGCACCCTCCTTGTCATAATAAAGGGCGTTATCGACAGGATCACCCGCATCGCGGAGATTGAGAAAACTGACACCTTTGACGACCCTTCCATCCTTGACATCAAGACAGGGAATTATTCTTTTTGCTAACACGCTTCCTCCGAAATCCTAATTGCCTCTCTAAGATCCATCGCTTCCGAATAGATTGCTTTGCCGGTAATGGCACCCCAGAGCCCCTCGACCCGAGTAAGATTCCTGATGTCGTCGAGAGACGCAATGCCGCCCGATGCTATGACCGATATATTCAGGCTAGTAACCATATCTCGGACCGCTTCGATATTCGGCCCCGAAAGCATGCCGTCCTTTGCAATGTCAGTATAGATTATTCCGGCACAACCATAATCCCGCATCCTAACCGCTAGGTCTGTGGCCTTGACCGCGGTTACTTCGACCCACCCTTTTACGGCGACATCGCCATTCTTTGCATCGATGCCTACCAGCACTCTGCCCGGATATTTGGCGCAGGCATCTTGCACCAATTGCGGGTTTTCTACGGCTACGGTCCCGAGAATGACCCTGTTGATACCCCCTTCGATCAATTGATCGATCCGCGAGAGATCCCGGATACCACCTCCAACCTCGATATCGATACTTATTGCCTTTCTTATCTTCATGACGCTTTCAAGGTTTTTCTGGCTTCCGGTGAACGCCCCGTCGAGATCGACAACATGGAGCAGCTTTGCCCCCATCGACTCCCATTTCATGGCCATTGCTGCCGGATCATCGGAATAAACCGTCGCATCTTTTTCCCTGCCCTGGAGCAGTCTGACGCAGCGCCCTTCTTTCAGGTCTATTGCAGGAATTACCAGCATCATATTACTATACCAGAAAGAACAGAGACCATGCAGGAGAACACTTGACAACCACGAGACCATATTTTTTTGCTGCTATTGTTCTTATTAATTTATTATTGGCATCCACGGTCGCAGCCTATACACTCCCCGAAAGACTTGAATACGACCTTACGTGGTCCGGCATAAAAGCAGGGACGGCATCGCTCGAGGTCCTGGAGAACGGCCCGTATATTCAATTTGTATCCCGCGCCGTGTCATCCGACTTAGTGTCTGTTTTCTACAGGGTCGATGACCTCGCTGTGAGTTCGCTATTAAAAGAAACACATAAGATACTGCCGGTTAAACCTTACAACTATAAGCTCAAAACGTCTGAGGGCAGACATAAAAAGGACAAAGAAGTCTATTTCGACTTCAAGGAAAAGAAGGCTACCTATTATAACTACTTGGATAAAGAGAAGCAGGTTTTCGATATCAACGAAACAACGATGGATGCTCTATCATGCTTTTATTATGTAAGATATCTTCCGCTTCCGGTCGGGAAATCGATTTATGTCGAAGTTTTCGATAATAAAAAGCTCTATAAGGCCGAGGTGCAAATCGTAAAAAAAGAAGAAATCGAGACACCACTCGGCACCTTTAAGACTATTCTTATCAGGCCGGTATTGCTGACCGAAGGAATCTTCAGCAGGAAGGGCGACATTCTCATTTGGGTCACTGATGATTCGAAGCGCCTGCCGTTACTGCTCAAGACCAAGGTAAAAGTCGGGGCCGTCAAGGCCACCCTCACCGGCGGGAAGTACTGACAATAGTCGACCTGTGAGTGTTTAATCACAGCGCCTCATTCCTTATGATTAAAAGACGAGAACTGAACCCACGATGTCTTTCGTTCATTTCTTCCTGAAATCCCAATATGATATGCATGCTTAAAATGCACCTTATGGTAATAGTCAGAATGAGTAGTTCAGCTCGGGGGGTTGCCTTAAACAGAAACACGAAGTGAAATACGCAAACGGCAACACATTAATTGGGCTAAAAAGGGAGGGACTCCTTGGAGTATGATTCCAGAAACTCTTTATTCAGACGGGTGGATTCTGAAACGTCCGAAGTCGGCGTCTTCAGCCGGTACGGCTTCAATTAAAGAAGACGTGCTATTTCGCAAAACATTGACTGCCACAACCGGGAGCTTCCTAGCAGCCGAGTATCTTGCGCAGAGCGCTGCCGCCAGATTCAGGCCTTCGTCCGAAATACCCGTTTCCATTATCACCAATGGACTGCCGTAATCACCAGCCACATGCAGAAGATAGTCATCGGGCCCGGCAAGCTTTTGAATGTTTTCATTGTCCCGCTCGTCCCTGCCGACGATTATCTTGAATCCATCCTCAGTCCTGAAGTGCCTTCCCATCCTCAGGAGTTGCACCTCTTTCATCGAGGGTGAAGAATTCCGCGCAAGCAATTCCCTGAGACGGCAAGAAAAAATCGGATCGGTAAGCAGACAACCACCGGCGGGCTGGGGATACTCGGTCAATCCCAGTTCTTTTGCGAGGGCCATCTGGGGCTTTCTCGACCTACCCGACATACCATAAAGCTTCTCTCGGTCGACAAGGCCCTTCTCCTCGGGAATTGTCGGTTTCATAACCTTCGCGCTCAAGGGTCTCACTACAAGGCCCCGTACACCGGCCTCTCTCTCGATCTTAGGAAGAGTGTCCCCCCTCTGGCTCATCGGTCGCTGCCACAGCACCTCACCCGTTATGAGGAAGTCAGCCCCCCTTTGTTCCATAAGCATCTTCGCCTCTTTCAGCATCAGTGCCTTGCAGTCGATGCAGGGGTTCATGTTCTTGCCATGGCCGAACTTCGGATTCTTTACAAGCTCGATGAATTTGTCACCGATGTAATGCGTTTCGACGGTAAAGCTCAGCAATGCAGGGACCCGAGATGTTGGCTTGCCTCCGGAACGTCGAGAAACAGAACATCCGAAATCGGTGTCAAACTGAACAGCCGTGACTTCCACTCCAAGTCTTTTCATGACAAGGACAGAGAGGGTGCTATCGAGTCCGCCTGAATACAAGGCAATCGCTTTGGACATGAAACCTATAAAGTATGTGACACTAGAGATTGGAGCAATATGTCGGGAGTGGCCACCGCAGTACCGACTTCACCGACGACAATGCCCGCGGCATGATTAGCTATCGTTGCAGCGTCCTGGAGAGACGCCCCCGCGGCATATGCGAGGGTGAAGGTCGCAATCACGGTGTCGCCGGCGCCAGTAACGTCGAAGACCTTCTTTGCAACCGTGGGAATATGGGTGACCCCCATACCCTTGGAGCCCCACTCAAAAAGGCTCATGCCTTCCTCTCCCCGTGTAATAAGGACTGACATGCATGAAAGCCTAGACAGCAGCGTTTCCCCCGCCTTGAGCAGGCTTTTTTCGTCTTTGATCTGAACACCTGAGCCTTCAGATGCTTCCATAATATTCGGTGTTATCAGCGAGACGTTTTTATAGAGATGGAAGTGTCCGACTTTGGGATCGACAGCGACAAAAGTTTTCTTCTGTTTTGCATATTTGACGACTTCCTTGACGAGGGATGCCGAGACAACACCTTTCTTATAGTCCGAGATAATCACCGCGTCATACAGTGGAAGCATTTTCCTAATCTGCCCGAGAAAAGAGAGCAGACTCTTTCCTTCCAGCTTTCTTCGATCTTCGCGGTCGAATCTCACGATCTGTTGATTGTGGGCGATCACCCTCGCCTTCACCGTCGTGGGCCGGTTGTCCTCGATGATGGCTTCGATATTGATATTGCTATCGGTCATAAGCCCCTTTACAACATCTCCTGCACGGTCCTTTCCGATGACCCCCGCAACAGTCACCTTTCCTCCGAGTGCAATGATGTTATTAGCTACGTTTGCAGCGCCGCCCAGAAGAAAAGATTCCCGCATCACATCGACAACCGGAACAGGGGCCTCAGGAGAAATTCTGCTGACCCTTCCGAAGATATATCGGTCAAGGATTATATCGCCGATGATGAGGATATTTTTATTCTTAAAGGAACTGATGATCCCTGAAAAAGCCATATTTCAGAATAACCGAGGGAGATTTCAAAAATCAATGATGCAGATCACAACCCGGCGGACAGATAGATTTGCGGTTGGAGGACAATTTGGTCTCTTCTTAAAAATGATCTCCTCACAGACAGCTAATATCATTATATAAGAATGAAGAAATCTTAATAAAACTTTAATTGTATTCCTATGTCTCGTCGTTTATGATATCATAAAATTAAGCTATTAACGGGTGTGATGTATGACCAAATGTTCTATATGCAAGAATAATTACTGGTATGACAGCACCGAGAAGTGTGCGTGTTGCGACGGTACGTCTTTCATAGGGATACGTCCATGCAACAAATGCAAAAATGGCTACAACCCAATACGCAAGCCCTGTCCCATCTGCAATCCAAAAGGGAATCTGCCAGACAGGCAAATCATTATCCGATAGCGACCATACAACCGCATTGTGACGACATGTTCGATCCTTATCGTTCACTATTGATGCTGACTCAGTCGATTGGACTGCATGTACTGACCTTTCGGCATCAGCCGATATGCCTTTCGCGCTATGCCTTCGTCACATGAATTGAACCTCAACCCATTGGCGGATTTGACTTTTCGCCTTTTTTTTGGCTAGAGTTATTCTTTATAAGGAGGTCTGATGGAACAATCAGCGCTGCAAATGGTACTTCAGGCAGGATATGTCGTCAAAGGCGTACTTATTATTCTTTTGCTGTTCTCGATAACTTCATGGACAATCATCTTCTATAAATGGCGGCTCTTTGCGAAGGCGGACGATGAGAGCGCTACTTTCATGAAGATTTACAATGTGACAAAAAATCCGCGGGACCTCTTCACGTCTTCCAAAAAATTCGAACTGAGCCCCCTTGCTCGGCTGTTCAAGTCGGTTTACTCCGAGAAGACCTATTCCGATAAACAGGAGTTGAGAAGGATGCTCAAGCGATACAGCGCCCTCGAATCGGCTCGGCTTGAACGATATCTTAATTTCCTTGCAACAACAGGTACGACCACTCCCTTCATCGGTCTTTTCGGAACAGTGTGGGGGATCATGAACGCCTTCACCGGGATAGGGACTACGGGATCGGCATCGCTCGCCGTCGTCGCGCCCGGCATTGCCGAGGCCCTCGTTACCACTGCAATGGGCCTGGCAGCGGCCATCCCCGCCGTCATCGCCTACAACTATTACCTGAGTCGTGTAAATCGAATAATCATCTTTATGGAGGACTATTCCGAGGAACTAGTCGATTATATCCTCAGCTAAATATGAAGACCAACCGTAATAGGACTGCTTTATCAGAGATCAATGTGACCCCGCTGGTCGATGTCATGCTAGTGTTGCTGATCATATTTATGGTGACGGCCCCCCTGATGCAGCAGGGTATCGATGTAAATCTTCCCAAAGCCAAGGGGAAAGACCTGCCCCCTGAAGAACGAATTTCGATTGTCGTCAAAAAAGGCGGGACGCTCTTTCTGAATGATCAGCCCATATCGAAAACGGACATGATAAGCAAACTCACCGCAATCAGCAAGCTGAATCCCAACGTATTCCTCAGAGCGGACAAGGATGTCCCCTACGGGACGGTAGTCGAGATCATGGGAGATATAAAGGAGGCGGGGATAGAGAAACTCGGGATGGTCACAGAACCTAAGATTTCGCTCAAATGAGAACCGATCAGATCTACAGTTCCCTGCTGTTTTCCCTCTGTTTGCATTCCCTGTTTGTAATCGCCACCGTCATTTATGTCATGTATGCGGGCGAACACTATAAGGTAGCTCCCTTCGTTGTCTCTCTTGTCGACACATCATCAAACAACTCTTCCCCAGGACCTGTTCAAAAAAGCATTGAGGTGCCCGCACCTCCACAAGAGAAGAACGTCCACACAACTGAAATAAACGAGAAGGTGACCCTCAAGGAGAAAAGCGATGTCAATGAAAGGATTGCGGCGCTTGAAGCTAAGAAGAAGATTGAAACTGTGGCCCGCCTGAGAAAGAGTGTCGACATCTTTGCAGCCAAGAGGGCTGTCGGCTCAAAGGCCCAGACATCGGGGATGGCCACGCCCGGGGGCGCAGACTACATATCCCTTATCGGAACTAAAATTCGAGAAAATTTTCACGTCCCTGAGTCTATGGACAAAGACTTGCTCACCATTATCAACATCAGAATCTCAAAAAATGGAAGCGTTGCCATATTGGGGTTCGAGAAGAAGTCCGGCAACCCCCTTTATGACAGGGCTGCCATCAAAGCTATAAACGATGCCGCTCCATTCCCACCTCCGCCTGCGGAGATGGAGATAAGCCCAAGATTACATCCTCCTGAAAGGTAGAATAATAAATGCAAAAGAGAATTGCAGTTCTAATCGTTTTCATTCTGATCATCGCACTATCCGTTCAGACTTCTAGCGCTGAAAGGATATACATCGACATCACGGCAACCGGAATTAAGAAGCTTCCGATCGCTATTCAGCCTTTTGTCGGTGCCAAAGAGGTTTCAGATATTGTTAAGGCGGACATGACTTTTACTGGTCTTTTCGATTGCCTTGTCGACGCTGCACAGATTGAACGACCGGATCAGCCCTTCAGTACCATGAGCTGGAAGGGCCTCGGCGTCGAAATGGTTGTTAAGGGAGTTGCAACATTGTCGACCGCACAATCCCTCAACGTGACCATCTCCGCGTACGATGTCGCCGAAGGACGGGAAGTCCTGAAAAAAGAATACACTGCCAAGCCCGATCTGGTGAGGCTTCTCGCTCATACCATCGCCAATGACATTTATAAAATACTCACGGGGCAGCAGGGAATATTCAAGACAAAGATCGCCTTTGTCGGTCTGACATCAGGCACAAGACAATTATACATGATGGACTGGGACGGTCAGCGAATGTATCCCATCGGCATTAAAGGCGGCATCATCCTTGCGCCGCGTTGGTCATCCGACGGATCGAAACTCATCTACTCTACTGAAAAAGATCGGAAATGGGGTATCTATGTGCTCGACATGAACTCGATGCGGGAGTTGCGGACAATGTCCCTTTCAGGGACCAGTATCGTTGGGAATTTTTTCCCGGACGGCCGAAAGTACGCTTTCTCCACTTCAAAGGATGGATACTCCGGTATCTCCCTGGGTGAGATCGGCGGCATGACAACCCGCAAGATTATTGCCTCTCCCTGGATTGACGTGTCGCCCTCTGTTTCTCCTGACGGCTCATCCATTATTTTCGTATCGAACCGTTCAGGAGGCCCCCAGATATATATTTCCGACAAGGAGGGATTCGGGGTGCGAAGACTTACCTTCGAAGGCACTTATAATACTTCTCCGGCTTGGTCGCCTGTCGGAGATAAAATCGTTTACGCCAGTATGATCGGAGGGAAGAATCAGATTTTCACCATGAAAGCAGACGGGAGCGGAGTGACCCAATTAACGAATTCCGGCAACAATGAAGACCCCTGCTTCTCGCCTGATGGCAGGTATATTGCCTTTACGTCGACGCGCGACGGATCGACGGGGATATTCATTATGAGGGCCAACGGTGAAGGGGTTCAGCGCTTGACGCAAAAAGGATTCAGGGCGGCCAGCCCTGGCTGGTCGCCGCGGAATTAACACCCCCATTCCGCCCTCTTGTATTAAGAGAGGGGAATGGGGGTGTTGTCCTCGTTCAAATTTTTATTCCTTCGAAATCTCGTATCTGCCGTTCGGATCGACCTCAATGATCGCGTTCAAAATGCGTACCTTGCATCTGGCATCTTTCGGCGTGAGATATACAAGCTCGGTCCTAACACCGGTCGTGCAGGAATGATCACTTCCTTATCTTTCGGTATCTTAGATAGCCTCTTCACAACGTCCTGAGAAGCTATATTCTTCGCGCCGACGAGCATACCGCTTTCAGCTTCTTCACTATCGCGCATGTCGAGTATGAATTTATCTGAAGGTTTCGCCTCGACAATCCCCTTGGATTCCTCCACAGATAGGTCCGGTGTTAATGATAGGTTTTATCTATTATTTGGCAAATACTATGCCCTATGTTCTGGCATCAAAATTGATTGACCTAATACGATAAAGCATTTTAATTTCAGCTGATTAATAACTACAGCATACTTTTCTGCTAGTAAAGAGGTTAACGATCGTGTTAATATTTGTTAATTATTCATTTCTCGTTAACGATATGGAAACATTACTTACCAATCCGGAATTCCTGAAAGGCGTCCTCGAAACGATGTCGGACGGCCTCATGGTGATCGACAAAAGTAGCACTATCCTTTTCTTCAACCGCGCCGCGGAGGAAATCACCGGCTACCGGCATGAGGATGTCATTGGTAAACAATGTGCCATGCTGGATGGTAATGCCTGTACGTACCTGACGGACAGCGCAACCCAGAAGAAATGCATGCTTTTCGAAAAGGGCTCGATGACCGGTACGCGCTGTCATCTCCGCGCTAAGGACGGACGGGAGATACATCTCCTGAAGAGTGCCGTGCTGCTGAAAAACAGCGGGGGCGACGTCATCGGGGCTGTCGAAGTGATGACCAACGTGACATCGCTCGACATGAAAGACCTCGAGATCGAAAGGCTCAAACACGAATTGAAGCAGGAATACGGCTTTCTTGGTCTTCTTGGTACAAGCTCTTCCATGCTACGCCTTTATGAGCAAATACAGAACGCTTCGTCAAGCGAAGCACCTGTGCTTATCTCAGGCGAGAGCGGCACGGGAAAGGAACTGGTTGCCGAAGCTATTCACAAACTGAGCAGAAGGGGCAAAGGCCCTTTTGTAAAGGTCAACTGTGCGGCACTCAACGAATTCCTTCTCGAAAGCGAACTCTTCGGCCATGTCAGGGGTGCCTTCACCGGCGCCATTAAAGACCGTCCCGGCAGGTTTGAGGTCGCCCATAGTGGCAGTATCTTCCTTGATGAGATCGGTGATATGCCACCAGCAATGCAGGTCAAGCTCCTTCGGGTCATTCAGGAAAAAGAACTCGAAAAAGTGGGTGACAACCGAACGGTCACCGTCAATGTGCGGCTGATAACCGCAACTAATCAGGACCTTTCCAGCCTCATGGAATCGGGCGGATTCAGGGAGGATCTCTTTTACCGGATAAATGTCATTCCCATTCAGACCCCTCCTCTCAGGGAAAGGCCTGAGGACCTTCCGGTGCTCGTATCGCATTTGCTCGATCGGATCAATATGATCAACAGGAAGCAGATACAGCATCTCAGCCCCGCTGCAATGGAGGCCTTTGAGTCTTTTCGCTGGCCGGGCAACGTGCGACAGCTCATTAACACTCTTGAATATGCAGCCATCACGTGCAAAAGCGACACTATCGATCTGGCCGATCTTCCGGAATATCTGCTCAACAACGAGCCGGCTTTCAAGCAGGTGCTGCCGGCAAAGCACTACCGAGACAGGGAACGGATAATCGTAGCCCTCAGAAAATTCAACGGCAACCGGACTATGGCCGCGCGACATTTAGGCATAAGTCGAGTGACGCTCTGGAAGATCATCAAGGAGTTCAAAATCGAGAGCGTTTGAAACTTTGTTATTAATATCGAGCAGGAGGCCACTTTGAAACTCACTCATTTCGATGATGCAGGAAAGGCCCGCATGGTGGATGTAAGCGGAAAGGAAGCAACTGTCAGAGAGGCCGTAGCCAGCGGTTCGATATCCATGAAGGCGGATACCCTGACGCTTATTAAACATGGCAAGGTTGAAAAGGGTGATGTCCTGGGGGTTGCAAGAGTGGCCGGCATTATGGCCGCCAAAAAGACATCGGAGCTTATTCCGATGTGCCATCCGCTGAGCATAACCTCGGTTGCCATAGATTTCGCAATTGACGATAAGAAGAATAAGGTTGATATAAAATCGACGGTGAAAGTGACCGGCCAGACCGGCGTTGAGATGGAGGCCCTTACCGGGACTGTTGTGGCAGCTCTCACGATCTACGACATGTGCAAAGCTGTGGACAAAGAAATGGCCATCGGAGAAATCGTGCTCCTGCAAAAAAGCGGTGGCAAAAGCGGGACTTTCAGAAGAAATAGCTGACGCCTAAACGTATCTGTCAACGGTAAATCTGTAAATCTCTACATCTTTATCTTCGGGCATAATGCCCGCTTTCATTTTTGTAATCCTGAGTTGTTCCTCTAAGGTATCAACCCCTTCGAGGTCCGGCAGAAGCAATCCTCTTCTATAACCTTTTGCAACGATGATTCCATATTTCTTTGGATCGAGCTCAGAGAGAGCGTTAATTTTTTCCGGCTCTGAGAGCACATCAACAGTATATGTTATAGCATCGAGTTCATCAGGCCGGACAAGGGAGAAACGCGGGTCTTCGCTCGAGGCGGAGATGGAATTCCGTACAATCTCTTCGTAGAGATTGTTACTGCTGGGATGGAAGGTACCGATGCACCCTCTCAGGCTTCCATGAGATTTCAGGCAGATGAAAACGCCGGCCCTTCGCTGCATCTCCGGAGGAATATCGGCGGGAGTGGCGAGGACTTTTCTGTTTCTTACGTATTCCTCGACAGCCTTTTTCGCAAGTTCCACATAAACATGCATATCATTTCTTCCTTTGGAGTGTATAGTCAGCCATGGCGAGAATCGCCTCTTTATCCCCCGAATCAGGGAAAGCATTAAGTTCGGCCTTTGCCTCTTCGACGAGGCACCGTGCGATATTGAAAGATTCATCGATGGCATTATAGCGGGTAAAAAGGAGTATGATCTTTTCAAGATTGGACTTCGTCTTCGCCGACGAGACGCCTTTCGTAGTCCCGGCGGTCTCCTGAATTATGTTGATGACTTCCTTCTTTTCAGAGGCCGACGCAACCTTAAGCAGTTGGATAAGGGGCATCGTGATCTTGCCCTCTTCGAGGTCCTTGCCGAGCTTCTTACCCAAATCCTTTTGTTGGGCCACATAGTCAAGAATGTCGTCGGCAAGCTGAAAGGCTATGCCCGTCTTAAGACCAAATTGCGAAAGGGCTTTTTCTCGTTCTTCGGACTGGCCGGCGATAATAGCGCCAATTCTGCAGGCCGCCGAAATAAGAATGCCCGTCTTCGCTGAGATGATTTTAAAGTATTCATCCATCGTGATTTCGGGATCGCCTGTTTTATTAAGTTGGAGCAACTCACCCTCAGTCATGCGTGTTGTCGCCTCCGAGAGTGCCTCCATGATCTTCTGGCTTTTCTGTGTGACGGCAAGTCTCAGCGCGTTGGAGTAGAGAAAATCCCCCACAAGAACCACTACCTGGTTTCCCCAAACTGTATGGGCTGCGGCCCTGCCGCGCCGTGTCTCGGCGCCGTCGATCACGTCGTCGTGGAGCAGCGATGCGGTATGAATCGCCTCGATGATCGCGCCCAACTGTGCCCTTCTTGTTCCGTGATAGTTGCACAATTCAGCACTCATGAGGAGAAAGAGCGGCCTTACCCTCTTTCCGCCGCTGTTGATAATATGCTTGCCGATGAGGGGAATAACGGTGGCGGAACTATTGAAAATAGATAGAAGTTCCTTCTCAACGGACTTCAGTTCTGGGGCGTAATGCCTGAAAATCTCCTCAGCTCTCATGTGTGGCGTAATCGAATCGAATTGAGATCGATATCCTCCCGCATCAGCTTTTTCAGGTCTCCCGGTTTGAATGCCCCTTTTTCGGTAAAAAAGGCGGAAACATACTTTGCCGGGGTCACATCGAAGGCTAAGTTTATAACATTTACTCCTTCAGGAGCAACTCTATGGCCCTGGATGCACCGGACTTCTTCGGCGCTCCTCTCTTCTATGGGGATAAGGTCGCCGGAAGACATATCGAAATCAACGCTGCTCAGTGGGGCGGCGACATAAAAGGGGATCTCGTGTTCACGACACATAACCGCAACTGTATAGGTGCCGATCTTGTTGGCGACATCGCCGTTTCTCGTCGTCCGGTCCGTGCCGACGATGGCCAGATCTATCATGCCACTCTTCATCAATGCCCCGGCCGTGCTGTCGGTAATAAGCGTTACCGATATTCCGGATTGCATGAGCTCCCATGAAGTGAGCCGCGAGCCCTGCATCACAGGCCTCGTCTCGTCGGCGATCACATGAATGCGCTTACCCTGCTCCTTTGCAACTAGCATCGGGGCCGTTGCTGTGCCGTATCCTCCTGTAGCAAGACTGCCGGCATTGCAGTGGGTCAATATGGTATCACCATCTTTGACAAATTCCGCTCCCCACTCTCCGATTGCTCTGTTAACCGCAATATCTTCGCTGAGTATCCTGTCTGACTCATCGATGAGCATCTGCTTGAGCCGACCGATCGACTCACGGTTATGTTCCTGAAGGTATCTCTTTATCCTGACGACGGCCCAGTGTATATTTACCGCCGTAGGTCGAGTGCCGAGCATCGTATCGAAGATCGGCTGGAGCCCTTCCACAAACTCGTCAAAGTTATTCGCTTTGATCTCCTGAGCTCCGAGGGCAATTCCCATAGCGGCCGCAATGCCTATGGCCGGGGCTCCCCTGATCCAGAGTTTTTTGATACCTTCGGCAATCTTGTGATAATCGGTGCATTCGATGTAAAGGACTTCATGAGGTAGCCTGCTCTGGTCGAGCATCATCACCTTATTATCCTTCCATTCAATGGTCTTGACCATCAATCCCTCCTTTATGCAATCGGGAAAACTGTCGCCAATACAAAGAGCACGGTAAGCATGGCAACCACGACGACTGTTGCCCAGGAAATAGCATTGTAGCTCTTGGTGTTCACGTATTCTCCCATGATCTTCGCATTATTGATGAGGAGAATCACAAAAACAAGCACAAAAGGCAGCAACAGGCCGTTAACTACCGCCGAGAGCACCATGAGAAAGACGAGGGGGGCATTTGGGATAAGCACAACAGCGGCGCCCGTGATGATCATCATCGTATAGATTCCCATGAACTGCGGTGCTTCCTTGAATGATTTATTTATGCCCGCCTCCCAGCCCATTGCTTCGCAAATGTAATATGCAGTTGCAAGGGGCACAATGATCGCGCCAAGAATTGAGGCATTCGCAAGCGAGACCGCGAAGAGAAGATACGCGTAGTCTCCCGCAAACGGTCTGAGGGCCAGGGCGGCCTCGGAGGCCTCGTTGACCCTGATGCCGTTCGGAAAAAGTATTGTCGCACAGGTGACGATAATAAAAAAACTGATAATATCCGTAATGGAACAGCCGATAATTACATCGAGCCGCGATGCCTTGTAGTCCTCTTTTTTTATTCCCTTTTCAGCAATCGACGACTGGAGATAGAACTGCATCCATGGCGTAATCGTGGTGCCGATGATGCCGATGCTCAAATAGATGTATTCTGCATTCCACATTACATGCGGTAGTAACGTACTCTTGGCAACTGCGCCCCAATCAGGCTTTGCCATCATGCCTGAGATGATATACCCGACAAAAATGAGACAGGCCAGAAGTAGCACCTTCTCGACAAACCGATAGCTGCCTTTGGCAACAAGAATCCAGATCGCTAGGGCGCCAACCGGTACCATAATATACTTGCTCATGCCGAGGATTTCCATACTTGCGGCCCATCCGGCGAAATCTGCCACTGTGTTACCAAAATTCGCGATGAAGAGTCCGAGCATCATATAACATGCAGCCTTAACACCGTAATTCTCGCGAATGAGATCTGCAAGGCCCTTTCCCGTGATTACGCCCATCCTTCCTACCATCTCCTGGATCACAACAAGCGCGATTGTCGTCGGGATGAGCGTCCAGAGCAGTTCGTAGCCGAAGCGCGCGCCAGCCACCGAATAAGTGGTAATCCCGCTTGCATCGTTGTCGATATTGGCCGTGATGATACCGGGCCCCATCACGGTCAAAAAGAGCAGGAAATTCTTCCACCGCTTCATACCTTTCTCCTGCCCCGCTTTGCCGAGGGCGGAAGGATCATATCGATAGCATCATCGACGCTCACAATGCCAAGGAGAACGCCCTCCTCATCGACTACAGGAAGCGCCACGAGATTGTATTTCGATATGATTTCGGCCACGACCATATCATCCGTCTCTGGAGTGACACTCTTGAGTTTCGTCTCCATGACCTCAGAAAGTGGGGACTGCGGGTCGGCAAGTATCAGGTCCCTGAGAGAGGTAACACCTAGCAGTTTTTCGTTCTCATCGATAGTATAAATGTAATAGACTGACTCTATTTCCTTTGCGTCCTTTTTAAACCTCTCTATCGCCTCGGCAACGGTAATCGTGGGAGGATAGGCGATGAAGATGTTGGTCATGAGACCGCCGGCCGTGTCCTCTTCATGGCTCAAGAGTTCCTGTATGTCTTCCGCCTCTTCCCTGTCAATCGCCTCAAGGATTTCCTTTGCCCGTTCCGTTGGCAGGTCGCTCAGCACGTCGGCGGCTTCGTCGGGCTGCATCTCTTCGAGGATATCCGCTGCTTTCTCCGTCCCGATGGAGTTGATAATCTCGGCCTGCCTTTCGGGCATTAATTCAGAAAGTGCATCTGCGGCGGTCTCAAGATCGAGGTCCTTGAAAAGGTTAGCTCCCTCATCCCTCGACACCTGACTTATCAATTCAGCTAGATCGGCCGGGTGTAGTTCGGAGAGCATCTGCCTTGGTACTGTGAGCCCGATCGCCTTAAGCTCTGTGCTGAGAGGCTGGAGATAGTTCCAGCTGATTAGATTGTAGGGGAGTTGAGTTTTGAAAAACTTAAGGACTTCTTCGCTGCTGTTTTCAGCACCGAGCCTCCTTAGGATACCTCTCATGCCGACATCGACTGCGATGAGCACCGCGCTTCCGTTATAGCCTTCGAGTTTAATGTCATTTACCCGCACGACCTTTGCCCCATTGGCGTCGACAATCTGTTTATCCAGAATGTCGCGAACCGCCAGGAGATCGTCTTCTTCATACGAATACGGCTCAAGGGCATCGGCGTAGAGAAATGAAGAAATAATCCTCTTGTTAAAGATATTTATTGCAGCCCATTTGATGACATAAGTCTGTCCCTTCCGCTGAACGATGACCGCCGATATCTCGGGAAGTGGGGATCCCTTGACCACAATCACGTCCTTCACCCTGCCTATGATCTCACCCTTGGGATCGAAAACCGGCTTCTTGATGATCTCGCTTAGAAAAAGTTCTCCGAAGAGTGCCATAACGGATAGTATAGATGAAAAAGCTGGTTATAGGCTACCTTTTGGCTGGTTGGTATAGTATGGGCGCTTACAGAAGCGATGAAGATTCTTTTTTCGTAATCCGGTAGACAAAGGCAAGAATTTCGGCTACGGCCTTGTATAGTTCGGGGGGGATCTCGCGATTCAGATCTATGGCTGACAACACCTCGACAAGCTGGCGGTCTTCCTTGAGAGGGATATGGTTCTCCTTAGCGACTTCGATGATCTTGTCGGCAAGCCAGCCGCTCCCTTTTGCCACAACTTTTGGGGCTGTATCTTCATTAGGTTTATATTTGAGCGCAGCGACTTTTTTTCGTTTATCCATACTTTACGCTTTTATACTCACGATTTGCCTGAATTGATCCAGGTTTTCGAGTTGCTCAAGGGATGTATCGTCCTTATCAAGGACCCGCACGGACTTAAGATTGAGTCCCTTTCCATTGAATTGCTTGCCAAGGTGCTCCACTTGAGAGGCAAGCAATGATTTAAAGTTTTCATTGTCCGGCCTGAATGATACGAAAAATTCATTGTTATGGAAAAGCACCATAATAACAAGTGTCCCGAGGTTGTCGAGATCAAGTTTGAGCCGGCATGAAAAAGAAGGTGCAGAGTCGCCCCCCTTATTTTGCTTAAAAGCAATCTCCCCATCCTTGAGTTGCTGCCAGCTAACAGGCAGGAATGTGTAGAAGGATTCCGTTGTTTTTGAGAGAAGCTGAAAGGTTCCGATATCTTTGAGAATGCTCTCGACGTCTGAGGTTGCGTTTTTCAAGACGGCCACGTCTTTTTGCGATACCCCCGCATGCTGTTCAGCAAGTGTCTCTTTCAGCTTAAGAAGGTTGGCCTTGAGATCATTCTCTATGGACTCACGGTCAGCAGCCGGTAACAATTGTTCGATATCGCCGGCGATGGCGCTCTTGCCTGTCGAAGTGGGACTAACTTCGAGACCATCTGCAGCGCCTTTGGGGTTCTGCAGCAATAACTCAGCAACGGCCTTAAGCTTCGATTCTAGGGCAACGCCGGTATCCCTGAGCAGGCCCCTTAATCCTTCCGACAAGACCTTGTCGACACTTACTGTCACCTCCAGCTTGAGACCTTGCAGAACGGGCTGGTTTTTCAGCGCTGTGGGTAAGTCCCTGAAAAGCGTGTCGAGCCTCGATTGAATATTCTGGCCGGTCGATCTCAGGCTTTCCTGAAGAATGTTCTGGAGCTGGAGCCTTACTTCCTTTGGCATCGCAGCGATGTCTGAAGGAAGGGCCTTCAAAAGTCCTTCGATCTTTTCGGAAGTAAGCCTTTCTGCACCACCACCGGCAAATTCCTGAAGAAACTTATTTACCGCTTCTCCCTTAAATGCCTGGGTGGTGGCTTGGTCCTTTTCAGCGGGTCCAAGGAACTGGAGCCGCAATTCATTCGGTGACGAGGGAGTGCCAAGTACCTTGAGCATTACCTCGGAGTTCTTCTGCAAGGGGATATCCGTCCGGGCCGTGATAAAGCTGTCCTTGATCTTCAGCGTTACACCTCCTGCCGGCAGGATATCCATGACTTCACCCTTGACAATCTCGCCGATATTAAGCGGGATAGGTTTGCCGGTGGGCTTTACAACAGTAATAAGGCCTTCAAAAAGGTCCGAAATCTTGAAATTAATCATGTCTACTCTTATTATATCGTAAGAAGAGTTAATGAGTTGAGGGGTTATTTTTATTGGAGGCTTTATGCTCGATGCGCGTTTTGTAAGAGAGAATATTGACGTGGTCAAGGCGGCCCTTGCAAAAAGGAATTCGGAGATGGACGTTTCCGAGTTTCTTTCCCTTGAAGAAGAAAGACTGAGACTCCTCAGGGAGTCCGAGGAATTGAGGAATAAAAGGAATGTCGTTTCCGAGGAGATCGGAAAGCTCAAGAGGGAAAAGAAGGATGCCGACTATCTCGTGAAAGAGATGAAGATAGTTGCCGACAGGATCAGAGAGATCGCCGAGACACTTAAAGGGATTGAAGAAAAGACTGACCTCTTTCTCCTCACCATTCCCAACATTCCCAGCCCAACGGTGCCTGTCGGCAAGGACGAGACAGAGAATGTGGAGATCAGAAGATGGGGAAAGCCTCGCGCGTTTGATTTCGAGCCGCTGAATCACTGGGATATTGCAGAGGTCCTGGGCATCATCGATTTCGAAATCGGCGCGAAGATAGCCGGAGCGCGCTTTTCGCTCATGAAGGGCGCTGGCGCGAGGCTCGAAAGAGCGCTGATGAACTTCATGCTCGACCTTCACACATCGAAGGGATACACCGAAGTATTCCCTCCGCTCCTCGTCAATAAGCAGAGCATGACCGGCACAGGCCAGCTTCCGAAGTTTGAGATGGAGTTGTTCAGGATCGCCGATCCCGAATTGTATCTCATACCGACTGCGGAGGTCCCGGTAACCAATATCCACCAGGGCGACATCCTGCGCGAAGAGCAGTTGCCGCTCTATTACACCGCATACACTCCGTGCTTCAGACGGGAAGCCGGCTCCTATGGAAAGGATGTGAGAGGATTAATCAGGCAACACCAGTTCAACAAAGTAGAGTTGGTCAAATTCTCGAAACCTGAGGACTCCTCTGCCGAACACGAAAAATTGACGGCTGATGCTGAAGAAATTCTTCAAAAACTGGACCTTCCCTACAGGGTGATAGTCCTGTGCACCGGAGACATGGGCTTTTCCTCGGCCAAAACGTATGATATCGAAGTATGGCTGCCAGGACAGGGGAAATACCGAGAGATTTCCTCATGCTCGAACTTCGAAGATTTTCAAGCACGCAGGGCAAATATACGATTCAAGAGGGAAGGCAAGAAAGGCACCGAGTATGTCCATACCCTGAACGGATCCGGACTTGCCATCGGCAGGACTCTCGTCGCCATCCTTGAAAACTACCAGCAGAAGGATGGTACGGTGATTGTCCCTGATGTTCTGCGGCTTTATATGGGCATGGACGTCATTAAATAGGGCATTGCATTATTGATTTTTTCATGATATACTCCAACTTAGATTGTAGAAGTGTTTGTACGCATGTGGCCACAAAGACTTTTAACTTTGTGGCTTTTGTCGTTCTGAGATCATGAGATCTCAATTTACCGTAAGGAGGCAGTAAAGCAATGGCTCAAGGCACAGTGAAGTGGTTCAATGAATCCAAGGGGTTTGGGTTCATCACCAGCGAAGACGGTACGGATGTGTTTGTCCACTATTCCGCAATTCTTGGCAACGGTTTCAAATCCCTCGCTGAGGGTGATCGTGTAACTTTTGATACCGAAAAAGGCCCCAAAGGCCCAAAGGCAATCAACGTAGTAAAACAGTAGTCTGGTGACGTAAACTCGGAAGGCCTCCTGTATCGTAGGGGGCCTTTTTTTATCACCCCTCTCCGGTCCTGCACTGATTCTTCTCTATATACATAAGTAACCAGTTTGTGCTAGTGTATTGCTATAAGTTTCAGAAGTGTTTGTCGCGAGATGCCGCAAAGACTTTTAGCTTTGTGGCGTTTTTATTTCTGATGGCTTAATTAGCAGTAGGAGGCAGTACAACAATGGCGTTAGGAAAAGTGAAGTGGTTCAATGAGTCAAAAGGGTTTGGATTTATTACCGGAGAAAATGGCGACGATCTTTTCGTACACTACTCTTCGATCCAAGGCAACGGGTTTAAATCCCTTGCTGAGGGTGATAGCGTAAGCTATGAGACAGAAAAGGGTCCGAAGGGCCCGAAGGCGATCAACGTATTAAAGCAGTAACTTACTGATGCAAGCTCAAAAGGCCGCCTGCACTGCAGGGGGCCTTTTTTTATGAAGGAAAGTCCGGCCCCACTTTCCTCGGCTATCAAGGAAAAACATTTATTATAATAAGGTCAATGAAGAACAACAAAAATTCAGGACCGCGCCCAGCAACGGCCTCAAAGCTCACAAAGAAACAGCAATTATGCATCCAATGCCGCAAATGCTGCCAGAAGGTCGGTGTGTACATCGATCCCGCGATCTATGAAATGACAGAGACGGACGTTATCCATTTTTATAAAGCGCGAGGAGCCACCATCAATAAATCCGATGACCAACTGTTCATTGTTTTTGACACTCCCTGCCCTCACCTAACACCAACCGGCTGCGCCATTTACGAGACAAGACCGAAAATATGTCGCACTTATTCAGGACTTGATGAGTTCAGAGATGACTGCCTGTGGTCCTCGTTATCGAAAAAGAAAGTCAGGGGCACGAAGAAATAAATGAACATGAAAAGGAAATTATGGAACTTCACTTTACAAAAACCAACGGCCCGGTAGATGATGAAATCGACTATCTCATGCAGCTCGCAGGTCCTGTATGCTGCCCAGATATTGTACGCGAAATGATATTGGCCGCTCTAAAGGCCGGCATCGAAGAGGCCGATGAAGGCGATCTGAAGCTCATGAACAGCACGCTCAAGGAAATGCGTTTTACCTCCAAAGTCTTCGGACCTTATCGCACTGTGCGAAAGGTGACCGTTTTCGGATCGGCGAGAACTAGCCCTGAAGAGCTGGTTTATAAGATGGCCCAACTTCTGGGTCGGGAACTTGCTGAAGCAGGTTACATGGTTATCACCGGCGGGGGACCCGGCATCATGCAAGCAATTAATGAGGGGGCTGGTTCTGAACATTCCTTTGCCGTTAATATACGGCTCCCATTTGAGCAGAAGCTCAATCCGGTGGTTGAAGGGAACCCCCGCTCCATTACGTATAAATATTTTTTCAACCGGAAAGTAGCCTTTCTCAAAGAAGCGTGCGCCATCGTCCTATTCCCCGGGGGGTTCGGCACTCTTGATGAAGCAATGGAGACCCTGACACTTATCCAAACCGGAAAGCACGATCCCGTACCGCTTGTCCTTGTGGACGAACCCGGGGGGACTTATTGGCTGAAGTGGCTCCAATTCTGCGAGGAAGAATTGATGAAGCAGGGATATATCTCGGCCTCCGATTTTTATTTGTTTGAGCGCGTCGATTCGCCATCTGCCGCACTGAGAAGTATTGATCGTTTTTATAGCCGCTACCATAGTCTTCGCTATATCGGAAAACAAGTGGCGATACGTCTCACGTCAAGTATCAAGCCGGAATCTGTAGAGGCACTGAAAAACCAGTTTCAGGATATACTGACCCTGCAAGGCAGCATTTACCTATCCGGACCTCTGCCAGAAGAAGAAGACGAGCCGGAAATCGCGGACCTTCCGCGCCTCATTGTTGACTTCAACCGTAAAGACTTTGGAACGCTACGGCGTCTTATTGACGCAATAAACAGTTATTAGCAGTATTGTAACGGCCCGCAAAATTTGACCACCTCTATTTCAGTTTCCCCTTCTCTATGTCTGCAGGTCATCCTGCGAAGAGGGTTGCATCATCTGTTTCTTTCTTTTCTGCTTCTGGTCATACATAAGGGCATCGGCTTTTGCGAGGAGGTCCTCAACCGTAGCACTGCAGGCGGGGTCATATCGAGATATGCCTATGCTCAGCGAGAGGGTGTATTTTGAGGGCTGTCTGAGGTTTTCTGCATCAACATTGCTCTGGATACGACCGTTAATGAGTTCTGCACTTCCTTCGTTATCGCTTTCGAACGCGAGCACTGCAAATTCATCGCCGCCCATGCGACCAATGATGTCCGATTCACGGAAGGATGCCTTCAAAACCCGCGCGGTCCGTATCAGAGCCATATCGCCCTCTGCATGGCCACAGTTGTCGTTGATCAATTTCATATCGTCCAGATCAATGAAAAAAAACAGGAGCGACCTTTTGAGTCGGGTCGCAATTTTGAGTTGCTGCTGAGCAATCGCAAGGAACCCTCGGCGATTGTGCAGTCTGGTCAGATCATCAATAATCGAAGCCGCCCTAAGTTCCTCCTCGATATTCTTCCGTTTGGCAATATCTTCTATCAGCCCGTCGTAACGAATAACCTGACCTGTTTCATCGCGATGCGGTACCATAGTGTTTCTGACCCAGACAACTTTTCCGTCGCGACGGATAAGACGGTGCTCGATAGACGGGACGTCCTGCCCAGACAGAAGTTTTTTGATTGCTTTTTTGACCAGCTGACGATCATCCTCATGAATCATATCATGCCACAAATAAGGGTTTGCATTATAGTCATCAGGCATATACCCTGTTAGAGGAAGACAACCCATGCTGTGCATTGTTTCAACAGCCTGCCCGTCTCTAACTTCGACGCTATAGGTATACGCGGTGACGGCATTGACCATACGACGCAAACGCTCCTCACTTTCTTTGAGGGCGTTTTCAATCCGATTTCTTTCAGCGATCTCTGTGATTAGGGCTTCATTTTTTTGTTCGAGTTCCGCATTGCGCTCCAGAAACCTTTGCTCAAGCTGTTCTAGCGAGGTGCGGAGTGCTTCCAGTTCATTCAGGCGGGGAATGTCGGCACGGGCTAGTTTCAGCCGAAGCCTTTCAATTTCTTTCACTTCGTCATTTGAATGGCAGGTGTCATCCATCTTGATAAGAACTGCTCAAGTCCATAAATTTTTGAGATGGTTAAATACCATGAAGCACGGGATCAACTTGTTCCAAAAGCTTGCTTTTGAGTCAGTTGATCCCTTCTCCCCTACAACGCAGACACTATAGTTAGAAATAGCATAGCAAACTCAATTGCTAAGCGCAACAGGCATTATCTCCTTTGCGACAAATACATAAGAACGGAAATCTATTGTCATAATGGATTCAGGCAACGACTTGTAGTATCATTAACTATTCTCAAATAGCCACTTTTCTTATGGAGACCTATAATGAACATATCTGAAATCAAAAAAAGACTGGCCACTTTTGCTGCAGCACGGAATTGGGACCAATTCCATTCCCCCAAAAATCTCTCGATGGGTCTTGCAGCCGAAGCTGCTGAATTGCTTGAAATCTTCCAGTGGCTTACCGAGAAGCAGTCGGTCGAGATAGTCGGCGATGAACAGGAGATGGCCCACGTTAAGGAAGAAATAGCCGATGTCTTTATTTATCTGGTTCGACTTGCCGACAAGCTGAATGTGGACATTGAAAAGGCTGTCTTTGAAAAGATCGATCTTAATGAGATGCGGTATCCTGTCGAGCTCTCTAAGGGCGATGCGACTAAGCACAGCAAACGCCAGCGCGTCGATGAGATCGTCGCATCGAAAAAACAGAAAAAAGGCGGGCACAATTAAATAGTTAGATATCTACAGATAAACAACATCATCTGCCAGGACTGTCAGTTTCTCGCTATCCGATGCGGTAACGAGCCAGGTATTCTCAATCCCCACCACTCCCCGACCGGGGAATATGAACTTCGGCTCTATTGCGACGACCTGTCCTTCCACCAGCTTGCCTGTGAATCCCTTGGCAAGTACCGGCAACTCATCGAGCTCAAGTCCGACGCCATGGCCCACAAACTTAGCCTGTTCTCCAGGATTACCCATAAACTGCATGCCGAATCCCGACTCCTCAGCCATCCTGAGTGAGCCGAGGTAAAGTTCTTCGCAGATCATTTCAGCCCGCAGGTTTTGAACCACCCAGGTTTGGATCTCAAGCGCAATAGCAAATGCTTTTTTCATGGTCTGATCCAGATCGCCGAAGACGAAGATGCGGGTCATGTCCATCATGTACCCGTTGAAGGTGCCAGAGTAGTCGACGATGACCGGAACGTTTTCTTCGATGACGCAGGTTGATGGGCCGTAGGGCGCGGAACTTGAAATCCCCTGGCCAGTGACAGGTCCGTCGAAGCCGCCGGGATATGCGGCGCGCGCACCCGAGGAGGAAAGGCCTATGATCTCCTGGCCAAAAGACCTCAGACGAAGAGCACCTTCGCTGCAGCCCTTGCGCAGATGATATTCCATCTCGGCTGCAAGGTCAATCTCGCGTATGCCTCGTTTCAGAAAGGCCGGTATTTGCGAGAAGATTTCGGCGAGTCTGCGTCCGCTTTCACGCATGTGTTCCTGCTCCCATGGGGATTTGACGGAACGGAGTACCCGATTGAGGAATGAGATATCGACGAACGCCCGCCCAGGAAGGAGCCCGGCATAGTACTGATAATATTGTACCGGCATAACGTCGAAAGTGAGCCCTATTTTTCTAATATCACTGTTAAATAAAGCCGGGAATTCCTTACTCGGAGGGAAAGGCCTGGTGTCGGAGACAAGGCTCTCAGTCAGTGCACGGATCAAGCTCTTGCGCACTAGGAGCATAGGGGCTCCCTCGGCGGGAATCCAGAGTACCCCGTTCTGGCGGGTCCCGGCAAAGTAGTAAATATCGACAGGGGAGACAAAGAGTGCGCCGTCGAGAGCCTGCTCAGTCAGGAGCGCTTGAAGTCGCGCTATGCGATGTTCGCTTTCGAATTCGGGTATCACTTGGGATATTGCCGGCTGTATCATCTGTTAGAATAGTTTAACTTATTTTAAGCCAATCGGGCCTACTCTCATCACCGAAAAGCTAACATCTCCGAGGAAATCTGGCTTTCACTGACATGAGTATGATCTGCGCGAACAGTTCGTCCATAGGATTGTAATCGCCGTACAGTCCCCGGTGAATCGCCGAAAAGTATTCGCATTTCTTCTTGCCTATAATGTCCGTGAAATCGAGTATTGGAAGGCCCGCCTGTGAAGCCATGAGCGACGCGAGGATTCTTGCTACCCTACCGTTGCCTCCCGGAAACGGATAGACGAGAATTAATTCAACATGGACTTCCGCCAATGCCTTTGTGACCCTGTTCGCCGATCTGAAGTTGCAGGGAGTGTGCCGTTGCAGAGACCCCTTTTCGAGGGCATCCATAAGTGGCGGTATCTGCTTTGCGGGGGCAAATGAAATATCTCCCTTGCGCACATCCACCTGCCTGTATTCGCCTGCCCATTCGTAGATGCCGCCGAGCCATGCTTTGTGGATCATCCGAATATCGGCCGACGTAAACTGGTGTGGTGTTTCGCACATCCTGAGTAGTTCATTGAATGCTGTTGCCATCGCTGCGTTTTCGGCTTCTTCAAGCTCACGCTTGTTCGTGATGCCAAGCCTGTTTTTAAGGGCGTGCATATTGATAGTATATATCATGGTAACGAGCAACGCAGCTTGACATTCGAAATGCAGCTTTTTGTGCTAAAATTATACATGCCCACGGAGAAGACCAGACTCGTTTATTCTACAGACAAGAGCCTGTCCAAAAAAGAAAAGCCGGCAGAGTGCGATATCCGGCAGATAATCGCTCCCGCGAATCAAAAGGTCTATCTCCGCCTTGACCGGAAGGGCCGGGGAGGAAAGTCTGTTACGTTGATCGAAGGGCTTCAGAAGTCATCGAAAGACAAAGAGGCCCTTCTCAAACAGCTCAAGGCTTGCCTCGGCACGGGTGGGGCTATGAAAGACACTGCCATAGAAATCCAGGGCGATCACCGTGATGCGATCATGACCTTCCTGGAGAGGCTGGGATACACGCCGAAACGCACCGGCGGATAATCCCCTTTGCCAACGCCAGGTTGTGTCCTTTATTGACACCCCCATCAATCAGTATCTATACTTTTATTTATGAAAAGGATAGCAGTCATCGACGGCCAGGGAGGCGGCATAGGGAGCTTTATCATAAAAGCCCTCAGGGAGCAGTTTAGCGAGGGGGTTGAGATCATCGCCATCGGAACCAACTCTACGGCTACAGCCGCGATGCTGAAAGCGCGCGCCAATAAAGGGGCGACCGGCGAGAACGCTATTGTGTGGAACGCCCCAAGAGTCGATCTGATCGTGGGGCCTTTGAGCATCGTCCTCGGCAACAGTATGCTCGGCGAGCTGACACCTACGATGGCCGAGGCAGTCGCTTCTGCGCCGGCCAAGAAGTTTCTGCTGCCGCTTAACCAGGAGCAGGTCGAAATAATCGGCGGCGCGAAGGAGCCCCTTCCCCATCTGATCGATACACTGGTCGCAAGAATAAAGGAGGAGTGCGATGTGTGAGGCAAGCGCATATATTTACAGAGACGGAAAAGAAGAGCTCTATCTCGACAGCGTCGATATGCTCGTTCCCGAAGGAGACAAGATATTCCTGAGAAACCTCTTCGGCGAACAGAAGACATTCGAGGGACGATTAAAGGAAATATCCCTTCTCAAGCATAAGATCCTGCTCGAAGAGAAGAAATAATCGATGTGAAGTCGTGGCGACTGATCGATTCCGGTCCTTGCGAGGCAGCTTTCAACATGGCACTTGACGAGGCCTTGGCCCTTTCGGTCAGGAAGGGAGACTCCCCTCCCGTACTGCGTCTCTACTCGTGGTCTCGCCCTGCCGTCAGTATCGGTGTATTTCAAAAGATTTGCGACATCGATTTTGATTATTGCCACGCCTGCGCTATCCCGATAGTAAGAAGGCCTACCGGCGGGCGCGCCATTCTCCACGGAGACGAACTCACGTACAGTTTTTCCTCGAGGAATGAGGAGCCATTTTCTGAAAGCCTGATGGATTCCTACCAGAAGCTAGGCATTGCCTTTTACCGTTGCTTCGCTCTGATCGGCCTTTGCTGTACGATGAAAAGAGATCGGGAAAAAGGAAGAAACCTCATAAAAAGTCCCCTCTGTTTCGCATCAACTTCGTTTGGAGAGATCAACAGTGGGGGGATGAAGATTATCGGCTCTGCCCAGAAAAGGTGGAATGACGCTTTTCTTCAGCAGGGGTCAATCCCCTTCTCAATCGATCATAAAAGACTGCCGGCTCTATTAAGAGCGCCCTCCCGTAACGGATCGGCCAATACTGGATATTATGAATCTACGGGGTTGCGGAACTGTCTGCCGAACTTCGATCCGAAAACATTGAGGCAGCATCTCATCTCTGCCTGGGAAGAAACTTTTGGGGTCACTCTAGCTGCCTCTCAGCCTTCTCACCCGGAGCTTGAGGTTGCTCGTCAACTGGTTGAGAAATATCGGGAACACCCTTGGTCTCAGGTAGAGAAGGCAAATAGCCTGTCCGATAATAGAACAGAAAGATCGACGCCAGAATAACAAGACTCACATACCCATGTGCCGCTTGGGAGAGGAATTGAAACGGCATAGCAAGGGCAGTACCCACCATCGGAACTAAGGCCAGAAGAGATGTGATGGTAACCACCACAGAACCTGCTACCAAGTAACCTAAAGTCAGGATGCCGAGCAGAACATGCGCGGATGGAGTTTTGTATAAGTAGCGTGCAATATTCCTAAATGCTTTAAATGGCCTCGGCCGGTTGAATACCAGATAGCCACATCCGTAAAAAGTCATCTCGATGGTCAAAAAGAAGAGAAACAAGCCGACCGACAGCAGCACGAGAAAGAAAAATATGCTCAGGAAAACGGCAAGGGTCGCTTCCTGCGTTTCGGCAATCGAGATGATCTTTTGCGCGCTCGCACTGATGATCCCCATAAACATGGCAAGAACCGCAAAACCGAAGCCTGCCATGTTCGAAAAAATAAAGACAGGGAAAAAGAGCCTTTTCGCTTCTGACCAGAAAAACCTCATGGTGAACTTCTGGCCGTTAAGTATCGTCTTTGCAATAGACCCGATAGTACCCGCGAAGGCGAATATCCACATGGCAATGATCGAGGCAACATATAAAATAAATCCGAGAATAACGAAGAGGACGATCGGAAGCGACTTCCGGAGCATGGCAGCGGCAACTTGAAATACACCAATCAGATCTCGCTGGCGCAGTATCTCCGTCAGATCAAGTCCGAAAATGACAAAGGCAACAGCAAGTGGAATACCCACGATAATAAGCAGGCTGACAAAGCCCAGAACCATGAAAAGAAACTGCACAAGAATGAGCTGCCAGTTCTTATTGGCAACTGATACCCCTTCTTTGATTATCGCGAGATAATTCATCATGTTAGTGTCTGCTCTTTCCCTGATGGACCTTGTCGGCCAAGATACCGATGATGGTGATGCCGGCATGCTCTGCGTCCCTTATCACTTTTTCCCTGTTGACAATCATGCTCCTTAGCGCCTCCAGGGCGAGTACCCGGGCCTTGACTTTCTCCATCGATTTAATAGTGTCGGAACCGACAGCAGGCACATCGAGCCGCATGTCCTGATGTGGCTTGCTCACCTTAACGATAACAGCGCCTTCGCCAGCCCACTTACCTCCCCTGAGGATGGCTTCATCTGTTCCTTCAATGGCCTCAACTGCCATAACCGCTTTCCCTTTTATTACAACAGTCTGTCCGATATCGAGCTTTCCCATCTCTTTTGCTATCTTCCAGCCGAATTCTATATCCTTCCATTCCTCGTCATCAGGCCTCTTTGTGGTGAGACAGCCTTCAGGCGTCAACAGATGAGGGCTAAATTTTGTCGTGTCGATGATCTCGATTCCTTCGCTCGCAAGTTCCCTGGTGATCGCATTCAGGATCGCGTCGTCACTCTTGTCCCTAATCGAAAAGAGCAGTTTCACCGCCCTCAGGTCCGGCGTTATCTTCGATTTATAGATAAGGGTTTTGGGGACCTTGCCTGCCATGATCGCCTCTTTTACATGATACTTCTTGAGGGTATCAATCAACTCCCCGAATTTCCCAGGATTGACCCATTTGATTTCATCGGAAACCTCTTTTAGCTGTTCCGACGCGAGGTTCTCAAGTGCTACCGTTATGACTCGGAAACCCCGTTCCCTTGCGTCCTCTGCGATAATCACCGGAAGCTCGCCCGCTCCCGCGATAAGACCTATCTGCATATGCCTCTTGTATTCTTCTCGATAAAATCAACAAGATGCTTGATCTCCAGTATTTCCGGGAAATCGGTCTTTATCTTCTTCAAAGCGTCCTTCAGGGTTCTCTTCTCACGAAAAAGGATCTTGTACGCTTTTTTCAACTGTTTAACGGTCTCTTCGGGAAAACCACGCCGGCTAATACCTATAACGTTCAGCCCATAGAGCTTGGCCCGCGTACCTGATGCTATGGCATACGGAGGGATATCCATGTTGATCCCGCTCAGCCCGCCTATCATAGCATGGGAGCCGATGCGGGTAAACTGGTGGATTGCCACGAATCCACCGAGGGTAATAAAATCCTCCATCAGCACGTGACCCGCAAGAGTTGCGGCATTGGCCATAATATTCGAAGAGCCGACGATACAGTCATGAGCGATATGGGAATATGCCATAATATAGTTGTTGTCGCCCACAGTTGTTAATCCGTCACCGCCCACTGAACCACGCTGAATGGATGTGTATTCCCTGATGGTGTTGTTCGTGCCGATCTTGACACCGGTTGGCTCACCCTTGTATTTCAGATCCTGCGGCGGCAGTCCGATTGTAGCAAAAGGATGAATCGTACAGTTCTCACCTATCTCAGTAGCCCCCTCGGCAACTACGTTGGAGATCAGATTGGAGCCTCTATTGATAACAACTCCGTCTCCGATAATACAAAACGGGCCAATAGTCACTCCTCCTGCAAGCTGCGCTTTTTTACTGATGATCGCTGTTTTATGGATGTTATTCGTCATCGGTCCTCCTACAGAACCCTGTCCGTCATCATAGCGGTAAATTCGGCCTCTGTGGCGAGCTTGTCTTCGACAAAGGCACTACCGCTGAATTTCCAGACATTTTCCCTTTTGTGGATGACCATCACTTCAAAGCGTAACTGGTCTCCCGGCATTACAGGCTTACGGAATTTCACTTTGTCCATGCTCATGAAATAGACTGACCTACCCAAAGAACTCGATTTAAAGGCGAGAATCCCTGCCACCTGGGCCATCGCCTCTACAATCAATACCCCGGGCATAACCGGATTATTGGGGAAATGTCCCGCAAAAAAGGGCTCGTTGATCGTCACATTCTTGATTCCGCTGGCCTTAACGCCAGGAACCAGCTCGGTAACCCTGTCGACCAGCAGAAAAGGATAGCGGTGAGGTAGAAGTGTCAGTATTTCTTTTATGTCTATCATCTTTCCTCCATGAGTACGTTATTTAAGATGGCAGCGGGGCAACAGCGCAGGATTTCTACTAAGGCCCTTTCTCATGCCTGCTTAACGATTCAATTTTATCTTCAAGCTCCCGAATCTTATCCCTCAGTTCAGGCAATTTGGCATATACCATAGCAGCCTTAATGGCATCGTTGATAGGCAAGGCAGGGGTGCCCCCATAAACTCCTTTTTTCACCTTTCCCGCCTTTCCTGTAAGCCCGGTCTGGGCGCCGGCTATGGTTCCGGCCTCGATAGTTACATGATCGGCCACTCCTACCTGGCCGGCGAGGATGACCCCATCTCCAATGTCCGAGCTCCCTCCAATGGCGACTTGCGCTACAAAGATTGCATTCCGTCCGATTTTGACGTTATGACCTACCTGCACCAGATTGTCGATCTTCGTTCCACAGCCGATAACCGTCATTCCCGTTGTGGCCCTGTCGATGGTCGTGTTCGCACCTATTTCGACATCATCTTCTATGATGACGCCTCCCACCTGTGGGATCTTCCGATGCTCCTGCCCATCGAATACGTATCCGAATCCGTCGGCCCCAATAACAGCACCGGCATGGATGATCACCCTACTGCCCACAGTTACCCCTTCCCGGATCGTTACGTTTGAATATATAAGACAGCCTTCACCAATAACACTTTTTTCGCCGATAAATACTCCCGGATAAATAACACTGTTTTTGCCGACAGTCGCGCCATCGGCAACATAGGCAAAAGGATAAAGAGTCACATTTCTACCGATCACGGCAGATAGTGACACAAACGCCTTATCGCTGATTCCCTTATACGGGATGGATTTGACATAAAAATGGCCCAGCAGTTGCGCAAAAGCAAGCTGAGGATTTGAAACTGCAACTTGTGGCTTATCCAGTCCTGTTATAGCCTCTTTAACAATAATTGCGGCGGCTTTGCTTTCCTTTGCCTTCGGTAAAAACTTGTCTTCAGAAAGAAAGGTGATGTCGCCCTCTCCAGCTTCAGAAAGACCCGACACGCCGGACACTTCGATTTCGCCATCTCCGATTACTCGTCCATCTATGAATTTAGCAATGTCTAGCAGTTTCATTATAAAAGCAGTTGAGCCGCTAGGTAGCCTTACCGGAGCGGCAGGAAACCCAACGACTCATCTATTCTGTCTCCTTATTTCTTTAGGCTCTTCTGTTTCGACTCATCAAACTTCTTGATCACCTTGTCGGTGATATCGAGCCCCTTGTCCGCAAAAAGGATAAGTCCTTCAGCATTTTCCATTACGAGCGTATAGTTGTCCTCACGCGCAATTGCGGCGACGACTTCTCTCAAATCCTTGACGATGGTCCCGGTGAGATCGCCTTCCTTCTTGCGGACCTCACTCTGTGAATCGGCTACAGTCCTCTGATATTCCCTGGTAAGCCGCTCCATTTCGTCTTCTTTGCCCTTTTTAGCCTCGGCGGATAGAACCCCCCCCTGCTTGTCGAGTTCACCCTTTAATTTCTCGATGGCCTTCCCCTTTTCCTCTAGGGCTTCCTGTTTCCCTTTAATAACCGATTCGAGTTCAGCCTTTGCCTTTTTCCCCTGTTCCGATTCGTTGACTGCCTTAAACAGGTCGACAAGCCCTATCTTAATCGATGCTTCAGCTGCGAGCACAGGAGATGCTGCCAGAAATAGCAGGAAAAGCCCCGCAACACCCATCAATACCATTTTCCTCATCGTTCCCTCCATTGTTTTTATGATGTGTGCGTCAGCCATTGAGGCACACTTTATATATTCATTCAGGACGGGCCTGCCTGCCGATTAAAACGCCGACCCGAATGAGAATTCTACCTTACTAGCAGCCTCGCCAGTCCTGCGGAACAGGTTAAATCCCCATTCCACCCTGACAGGACCAAACGGAGATATCCAACGCACGCCGGTACCGGTCGTATAGCGAAGATCGCTACCGAATGTTTCACTGCTCCCATAGGCCCTACCCGCATCACCAAAGATGACCCCTTTGATTTTCAGATCCTTGATAATCGGGAAAATATATTCAGCATTGAACACCAGTTCCTTTGTGCCTCCGATGGCTTCACCAGTTGCCGGGTCTTTGGGACCAGCGATGCCCCATCCAAGCCCACGTACCGTGTAAATACCGCCGACATAAAAATTCTCATATAGCGGAACGGCTTTACCCAGAATACCCTCAATCCAGCCAGCGCGGGCCCTCAGGTGAATGGTTGTCACGTCGAAGACCGGGAAAAACCATCCCGAATCAATGACCGCCTTGATAAAGGCATTGTCTCCTCCAAAACCTGCAAAAGTCGTATTGATGGAATTCAGCGATCCGCGAGATGGATCGAGGTAGACGTCTCTCGTATCTCGTGTGATTGACGGGCTTATGGCGCTCGTGATTTTCTTACCGACCTGGTCCAGCACGATCAGTGACGCTCCTGAAGAGACATCTGCAACCTTCACCTGTTCCAGGTTGTATGCGATGCCAGCACTCCAGTATTCCCAAAATCTCTTGCCGAAGCTCAGCTCCAGTCCTACTGCCTTTCGCTGAAAATCAGGATAATCCCTTTCATTCTTGTATATAGTAGCGCCAAAACCGATGGGCTTATCGAGGAACCATGGGTCCCTGAAGGTAAGCTCCATGTCATTCATCTTTGTGCCGAGCTCGCCCCTCACTTTAAGCAATTGCCCCGCCCCAAAAAGATTGGCCTGAGAGAGTTCGACCATGCCAATTATTTTATCGACGGAGCTGTATCCACCGCCGACACTCAAAGAGCCGGTTGATTTTTCCTTCACCTTGACGTCAAGATCGACCACTTTTTCATCAGTCCTCGGCTTAGGTGCTATGTCCACCGTTTCGAAGAAATTGAGATTATTCAGTCGTTCATAACTTCGTTTCAGAGCGGAACTGTTGAATGTATCGCCTTCATCGACCCTCACTTCCCTCCTGATGACCTTATCCTTCGTCTTCGTATTCCCCGAAATATCGATCTTCCCTATTTTGTATTTCTCTCCCTCAGAAATCCTGTAAACGACGCCGACCTGTTTTTTCTCCTCATCAGGGCTGAGGTCGGGATTGACGGAGACAAGGGCGTATCCATTTTCCGAGTGTTTTTCGGACAAGGCCGTTACATCCTCCTTGAGAACGGATTTACTGAATACCTTATTGGGCTTCAACTTGATGAGTTTATCCAATTCCTTTGTGGAATACACCTTGTTGCCCTCAACCGCCACGGAAGACACCTTGAATTGATCACCTTCCGAAACAGGAATCGTGATCGTCATCCCCTTCAAATTTTCCGTCAGCTTGATCGTAGGCTCACCGACAACGATTTTAAGATACCCGTTGTCGTAATAGAGGTCTCTGATCTGCTCTATGCTAGCCTTCATCTCTTCTTTCTTGTAATACCCCGTTCCGGTGATAAAAGAGATTATCCCTCTCTCCTTCGTCTTCATCGCTTTTTTGATCTTGCTTGCGGAGAGAGCCTTGTTGTTCTCTATAATGATCTTCTTTATCTTTACTTTGTCGCTCTCGTTAATTTGATAGGTGACAACGACCTCACCCACATCAGTTTTATTGATAATAGGGACCACCTTCGCCAGATAATACCCCTCATCTTCATAGAAGGTCCTTAATTTTACGGCGTTGTCGTTTATCAAAGTTATGTCTGCAATGGCACCGGGTGTCACTGATACATGTTCTTTCAGTTTCGCATCGTCATATTCTTTATTGCCCTGAAAATCGACCTTGATTATAGTCGGTTTTTCTTTAACTGCATAGATTACCTTGATTCCACCTTCGAATGGCTCCAGAGAAACATTCACATCATCAAAATAGCCCATTTTAAAAATAGTCTTTATGTCTTCGGTAGTCTTTTCCTGAGAAAGAGCCGCTCCAGTCTTTTGTGAAAGCTTGGCTTTGACCGCACCTTCCTCGATTCGCCGCAACCCTTGTATCTCCACCGCAGTAACAGTTGGAAGTTCCTCAGCGAATGCCACACTCTTTATGGTAACCAACAGAAAAATGCACAGACATGCACAGGCGAATATTTTTCTGTTCATGACTTTCCTTCCTCACGCCTTTATTTTCGACATGCCTATCATGTAGACCTACGTCAGGCTGGTGCTTAGTATACCACAATATATTTGGGCGTTGCATCAGCCGCGCAGCCTTCAAATTATGCCAGCCGAGGGTAATCTGCTATAATATTGAGTTATTCAAGTTGCGGGGGAATTCTTATCGTGATTGAACGTTATTGCATAGTAGGAGATATCGGCGGCACGAATATCAGGGTCTCCCTGGTTAATGCGGAATGCCGCATCGTATCGAAATTAAAGGAGACCACCGGTGATGAACCGCTGTCGGTCCTCTTCAGGCTCATCGATAGCCTCTGCGGGAACGTACCAGGCAACATGCCCGTCTGCGGGATAGGTCTCGCGGTTGCCGGTATCGTCGAGACCTCTTCGGGCACGATCCTCAGATCCCCCAACATCAAGAACTTTTCTGGCCTCAATATGAAAGAGGTGATTCATAGGCGCTATGGCGTCCGCGTCAGAATCGAAAATGATGCTAATGCAGCTGCGTTTGGAGAGAAGGTTGCCGGCGCAGGCAGTACATTTAGCAATTTCATCATGCTGACGCTTGGCACCGGCATTGGGGGGGGTATAGTCGTGAACAGCAGATTGTTGCCCGTTGCTGCCGAAATCGGGCATACCACCGTCAACACGGCGGGGCCACAATGCGGCTGTGGAAATCTCGGCTGCCTCGAATCGTATGCTTCTGCCACGGCGATCATCGGCAGTGCCATATCGTCCATCGAAAAGGGAGCGCCGAGTATTCTCCGGAATTCTTATAATGGTAATTTCTATAAACTAACGGCCGAGAACATCTACATGGCCGCCCTTGAGGGAGATCCTCTTGCCAGGTCTGTACTGCGGGATGCGGGAAAGGCCCTCGGTATCGGCATCGCGAACATGATCAATATCACAAGCCCTGAGGCTGTCATCCTTACCGGCGGCCTGCTGGGGGCATGGAATATCTATATTGAAGCTGCGATTGCTGAGGCCTCGAAAAGGGCATTCCCTGAACTTTTTTCGAAGGTCCAGATTATCGCCTCGTCGCTAGGGGATGACGCTGGCACAATCGGGATGGCAGCCCTCGTTTTTGAAAAAGAAGAAGAATGCTCGGAGAGGATTTAACCGGACAGGCATATTAAATATGACGAGAAATATAAGGAATTTTTCCATTATCGCCCACATCGATCACGGCAAATCAACCCTTGCCGACCGCATCCTCGAGCATACCGGCGCCCTGAGTCAGCGAGAGATGATGGAGCAAGTCCTTGATTCTATGGACCTCGAAAGGGAGAGGGGCATTACCATCAAGGCACATGCGGTGAAACTCAATTACACCGCGGATGACGGCACTGCATATATTTTGAATCTTATCGATACCCCGGGCCATGTTGACTTCTCATATGAAGTTTCGAGAAGCCTCGCATCGTGCGAAGGGAGTCTCCTCGTTGTCGATGCCACTCAGGGCGTTGAGGCCCAAACCCTTGCGAATACTTACCTCGCCCTCGATCATAATCACGAGATCATTCCGGTCATCAATAAAATAGATCTGCCGAGCGCTGAACCCGAGCGGGTCAAGGAGCAGATCGAAGACATTATCGGCATCGATTGCTCCGAAGCCATTCTCGCGAGCGCGAAAGAGGGAGTCGGCATAAAAGAGATACTCGAGGCCATAGTGAAGAAGATACCCCCACCGAAAGGTGACGATAATGCACCGCCGAGGGCGCTAATATTCGACTCGTGGTTCGACAATTACCAAGGGGTCATCGTCCTCGTCAGGGTCTTCGAGGGCCGGATCAAACCTGGGATGAGAATACGATTTATGGCCACTAAAAAAGAATATGAAGTGATGAAGACAGGTGTTTTAACTCCAAAGCCCCAGGAGGTCCCATCTCTCTCTTCGGGCGAAGTCGGCTACATAATCGCGGGCATCAAGACAATAGCCGATACGAAGATCGGCGATACCATCACTGATGCTGCCAATCCGGCTACCATGCAACTCGAAGGGTACAAAGAGATAAAGCCAATGGTTTTTTGCGGTCTTTATCCGGTCGAGACGAATCAGTATGAAGACCTCAAGATGGCCCTTGAGAAATTACGGCTCAACGATTCCTCATTCAACTATGAGCCTGAGACGTCTACCGCACTTGGATTCGGCTTCCGGTGCGGTTTTCTCGGACTTCTCCACATGGAGATTGTCAAGGAAAGGCTTGAGAGGGAGTTCCAGCTCTCGCTAATCAGCACGGCTCCTACCGTCATTTATAAAGTGATGGACATGAGCGGTAAGGAGTTATGGATTGACAATCCAAGCAGCCTTCCGGATCACTTCGAGAGCATCGAAGAGCCTTACGTAAAAGTTTCGATCTTCGTTCCCCAAGAATTCGTCGGGCAGATGCTCGAACTCTGCCAGTCAAAGCGCGGAACCCAGAAGGACTTCATCTACGTTGGGAAAGACAGGATCACGATTGCCTATGAACTGCCATTGAACGAGATACTCTGGGACTTTTACGATAGTCTCAAATCCCTCTCACGAGGATACGCCTCAATGGATTACGAATTCGTTGGATACCGTGAATCGAAACTCATCAAACTCGATATCCTGCTCAATGGAGAGTCCGTGGATGCACTTTCCTTGATTGTCCACAAAGACAATGCTTATCATAAGGGCAGACAAATAGTGGAAAAACTCAGACAAGTCATCCCACGCCAGATGTATGAGATCGCGATCCAGGCCTCCATCGGCGGCAAGATCATAGCAAGGGAAAGCGTTAAGGCACTCAGGAAGGACGTTCTCGCGAAATGCTACGGTGGAGATATCACGAGAAAGAGGAAACTCCTCGAAAAACAAAAGGAAGGGAAGAAGAGGATGAAACAAATTGGGCGGGTTGAAATACCCCAGGAAGCGTTTCTTTCAGTCTTGAAGGTGAAAGAATAGATGGAAAGGAAAAAGACACAAAGATCAAACACCCCGGAAAAAATTTGGGAGTATGTTAGGGCTATCGGGACAGCGCTCATCCTGGCGCTTATCATCAGAACCTTTGCGGTTCAAGCCTTTAAGATACCCTCCGGCTCCATGATCCCGACTCTCCTTGTGGGAGACCACTTGTTGGTGAACAAGATGGTATATGGTACCCCAGTAGATATCCCTTTTACGAATGTGACCTTGTTCCATATGCCGGGGCTCAGACATCCGCAGCGGGGCGAAATTATCGTCTTCAAATACCCTGAAGACCCAACGCGGGATTTTATCAAACGGACCGTTGCAGTTGAAGGTGACACCATCCAGATGATCGACAAGAAGGTATATATCAACGGGAAGCTCATGGAAGAAAACTTCACTCAGCACACTGATACCTCTTTGCATATGGGTCAATCAGAGCCTCGGGACAACTTCGGCCCTTATCTCGTTCCCAAAAACAAACTCTTTATGATGGGAGACAACAGGGACCAGAGTTACGACAGCAGGTTCTGGGGCTATGTGGATATAAAGCAGGTAAGGGGAAAGGCTATGATCATATACTGGTCCTGGGACAGTATAAAAACGTTCCCTAGATTCGACAGGATCGGAAAGCTGATAAATTGACCCCACCACTCCACCCCTCAAATGAAGGCGAGGAGTGCGGAAGTCTTATTTTAAATTAAAATGTTCACTGGATTGATAATTGAGCTCGGGGAGATTGCAGCGCTTGACAGGCGCGCGCATAATGCCAGACTCGCAATCAAAAGCCACAAAATCCTTAAAGACATCGTTCTCGGCGACAGTATTGCCATCAATGGCGTCTGCCTTACCGTCACGTCTGTTAAAGGTGATGTGTCCTCCTTCGATGTCTCAGATGAAACTCTCAAGAGCACCAATCTCGGTGAACTGAAAAATGGGGACAAGGTGAACCTTGAACCTTCTCTCAGGCCGGACTCGAAAATGGGCGGCCATTTTGTATCAGGACATGTTGACGGCATCGGCAGGATCAGGTCGAGAAGGACTGAGGGGAACGCCGAGAGGATAGAGATCGAGGCGCCGGCCAATATCCTCAAATATCTCGTTCAGAAAGGCTCCGTGTCGGTAGATGGGATAAGCCTGACCGTTGTCGATGTCCTCAGCGACGCTTTCAGCCTCGTGATAATCCCCCATACCAGTTCGCTAACAACCATTGGCTTCAAGAAGGTGGGTGACACCGTCAATCTTGAACCCGACATACTTGCAAAGTATGTAGAAAAATTCCTGTACAAAGTTGGGCCGGAAGAAACTGTTACCGGAGACGGGAGCTCGGACTACCGTTTTCTTTCAAAGCTCAAAGACTCTGGATTTATTTAAGTCACAATGCTTTATGTGGACGCCGTGCCTCATCGGCCCTGAGCAGATGCTGTTCCGGTTTCCTCAAAAAGAGGGACAGTACAATAGCCAACCCCGCAAGGGCTGCCGCCATCAGAAAGCTTGGCGCAAAGCTCCCCTGTATTTCCGCAAGCATCCCTGCCACAGCCGGGCCTGCGATTTGGCCAAGGCCGAAGATAAAGGTAACAAGGCCAAAGGCTGTCGTCATCTTTTTAGGACCGGCATAATCACCCACCGCAGCCGCCATAATGGATGGAATACTCCATGCTGCAATGCCATAGAGTCCTATGGAAAGATAGAGGAATACATCGGATAGTCCCGACGCTATTAGCAGGTATGAGGTCATCTGCAAAGAAAAGACTATAATGAATCCCTTTTTTCGCCCGAGCTTGTCCGATAGAGCACCAAAGACGGGCCCCGAGAAGAGACTTAGAAACCCCAGGATCGCCCAGAAATTACCTGCACTAGCCTCAGGGAACCCCCTCTCTTTCACCAGGGTCGTAACGATGAACGTCGCATAAATAACATAGGTGTACCCGAAAAGAAAATAGATAGAGCCCAGATGGTAGAGAATCCCTTTCTTATAAATGCTCCTATCAGTGCCATTGTGAGCTCGTGGGTGCGCCATTATGAGGAGATCGCCCCCAATCGGCTTTAATCCCTTTTCCTCGGGTCTGTCTCTCAGAAGGATGTAGGCCAGAAAAGCAACGATAACAACCATAGAGCCCAGAATGTACCAACCGATCCGCCATCCTTCTGCTCCATACAATTCATTTATAAACGGGATCAGTTTGCCCGAAAGTATTATGGCAAAGCCGCTGCCTATTACAACAAAGCCTGAAGCCCTCCCTCTCACGCTGCTTGTAAACCACGCAGTAACCAGGGCCATAACCGGAACGTTGGCGGCCCCGCTACCGATGCCAGTGAGCGTATAAATGACGAGCAGGGAGCGAAACCCCTGTGCCATGCCAGACAAAATCATGGTACAACCGATGAGCAGCAGGGCAAGAAATATGAGCTTCCTCGCTCCGATTCTCAGTGCCCAGAAGCCGCAGACCAGCACGGAGAAGAGGTAGCCAACAAAATTACCGGTGCTGATAAAACCCATTTCTGCATAGCTGAGGTTCAGGGACGTGGCCATGGACGGCAATAGCATCCCAAGGGCAAAACGCCCAAGCCCCAGACATGCGAATATGCAGAGGGTGCCGACGACGACAATAACCCAACCGTAATGCAACGGGATTCTCGCTGGTCCTGAATTGCTCACGGAAATAATGATACCATTACCGGGAGACTGATACAAAAAGCAATGACGCCCGGGATAAGAGAGAATATTAAGCGGCTAAGTTCAAGACAGCGCTGTTTTGAGCCATCCGCCTTAGACGAATAGTCCTGTTCAGGAAAGAAAAGAGGGGAATAGGGACAGCGTTTATTCTACGCCCATTTCCGGCTCAAAGGCATCCACATCGATGACCTCCTTGATCTGCTTGTTGTCTGCCAGAATGCCTCTAACAAACCGTTCAATATATTTGGCGTGTTCTCCCTTCGTAGCCACAGACTGGCTCACCTCAACGATGAAGTTGCATTCGATGAGCACGGTCAGCTCCTTCGTTTTTTTCTCCGTGGCGTCCCTCGCTTTTTCGAATGCTTCCTTCAGCGGGCTACCACCCACGGACGCGTCCCGGAACGCGGTTTCAGCAATTTCCGTCTTTTTCAGCTCTATCATATCTCCGCCTCCTCCTTTAGCGTATAGTCCAGACTATTTCGAGATCAAAGTCCCTAAGTGCGCCCATTGGTCTTTGCTTCCCAGCACATACATACCTTCAGAACTGAAGTAAAGAAACCCTCAAGCTCGGAAGGACCGCAAAGCCAAGAGCAGCGTCGCGATTGCGATTCTACCTACACATAGCGTATAGCAATTTCGTAAACGATATTCGAAAAATCGGCGTTTGGACCGCAGCCCTTGCACCGAAGTTTTCCTCTTGAAACACTTTTAAGATCTCTAACCATTGTGGTTACTATCCTAGTGAAATCAAAGCCTCCGCCAACGCACCCTTCGTTTAAACAGTTTACCATGAAAATGGCATAACTGCTCGGGAAGAAATTAACCGTTCGCTGGAACGGCTCAAGCACGCCCATTTGTTTATATGTCATGCTAACAACAACGCTTGCAACTTCCGGGAAGAGTGCGGACACAATGCCCGCCTCTGCTTCCTGTTGCTTCCTTTCGGCCTTTGCCATCGTCATCTTCATTTTGCGATTCATTTTCCCTCCAACTATTAAAGCCCCCTCCATGAGGAAAGCCCCTTCCCTGCTGATTACAGTTTTATAACGTTGACCGCTTTGGGCCCTTTCGGTCCTTTTTCGATGTCGAAGGTGACTTTGTCTCCTTCGGCAAGACTCTTAAAGCCACTGCCCTGAACGGACGTATGGTGGACGAAAATATCGGTTCCGTCTTCGGCCGTAATAAAGCCAAACCCCTTGCTGTCGTTGAACCACTTCACAGTGCCTTGTGCCATTTATTCTCCCTCCCCCTCAAACTGAAACTTCAAAAGGCTCAAATAAAAAAAGGCCACAAAGTTCAAAGTCTTTATGCCCTCTTGTGATCGCAAATACTTCTGAAGCTTTGTTGTATGATAACATATCAGTACAGATCGTTCAATTAGAAAACAATATCGTCTATAGTCGTAGCTGTGAACTCATTGGTAGGCGTCGGTAGTATTCAATAAAAACAACAGTATTACTGAAAGGGAAAAAGGCAGGAGAGCTTTTTGTTTTCTGGAAAGACCTTTTTTATTTCTGCTATACTTACAAAGGAAATTCAGTGGTATCAAAAAATGCTCACTTTCCCCTTTTGATTCACTGCCGATTGCCAATTCAGGTCTTTCGCTTATGGAGGAACCACATGGACAGATATAAATTAAATACAATCGAGGAGGCACTCGAGGATATCGAAAAGGGCAAGATGGTCATTCTCGTCGATGACGAAGACAGGGAAAACGAGGGCGACCTCTGCATGGCCGCTGAAAAGGTCACCCCTGAAGCCATCAATTTCATGGCTAAGTACGGAAGGGGCCTCATCTGTCTTTCCCTCACCCCTCAACGAGTCCTGGAACTTAATCTGCCCATGATGACGGATGACAATACTTCCTCCTTCGGGACCGCTTTCACGGTTTCGATTGAGGCGAAAAAAGGCGTCACCACCGGCATCTCAGCCCAAGACCGTGCCGTAACAATATTAACCGCTATTAATCCTAAATCCAAACCTGAGGACATAGCCCGTCCGGGACACATCTTTCCTTTGAGGTGCAAGCCGGGCGGCGTTTTACAGAGAGCAGGCCAGACCGAGGGTTCCGTCGACCTCTCCAGACTCGCCGGGCTCTATCCAGCGGGCGTTATCTGCGAGATAATGAACGACGACGGCACCATGGCGCGGATGCCACAGTTGCTCGAATTCGCAAAGATCCATTCATTAAAAGTCATTGCCATTAAGCACCTTATCCAGTATCGGATGAGGACCGAAAGCTTTGTTAAACGCATCGCCACCGTGCAGATGCCGACGAAGTACGGGGGCGATTTTACCGCCATAGCATACTCAAACCTCGTCGATAAAAGTGTTCATATCGCCCTTGTCAAAGGAGCGATTACGCCTGAAGATAAGGTGCTCGTCAGGGTCCATTCCGAATGCCTTACAGGTGATGTCTTCGGCTCCAAACGGTGTGACTGTGGCGACCAGTTGCACAAGGCAATGGAGATGATCCAGAAGGAAGGCAGGGGCGTTATCCTCTATATGCGCCAGGAAGGCAGGGGCATCGGGCTGCCCAACAAGCTTAAGGCCTATGAACTCCAGGACAAAGGACTTGATACGGTGGAGGCCAATCTTCAGCTCGGATTCAAGGCGGACTTGAGGGATTATGGCATCGGTGCCCAGATACTGGTTGATCTCGGGATAAGGAAGATGAAGCTCATAACGAACAATCCCAAAAAAATAGTTGGACTCGAGGGTTACGGGTTGAAGGTTGTCGAGAGGGTTTCCATAGAGACAAACCCGAACGAGAAGAATATTCTTTATCTAAAGACGAAGAAGAAAAAGATGGGACATCTCTTGGAGAAT